>OZ219799.1:0-2844637 GCA_964291275.2 Rhodothermales bacterium | reverse complement strand
TTCGCCGTCCCATCCTGCGTCCGGTAGGTCGCCGATACCATCCGGGACTGCGGATGCGACAGCAATACCCGGAACTGGACCACCCGCTCCTCTTCCAGCGCCAGCGCATCAATCTATCCGAAGATAGCGCGCCCCCGTCATTGTCCAGTATGGTGCCCGTTCCCCGTACCACGCGCAATGATTGCATTCCGAGGACTCGACAGCGTTACCCTCAAACCGCTCCATCTCCTCCAGAATGCTGTCATCCACAAGGTCAATCATAATCGTTCCCCGGGTTGATCCCGGACCAAAAATCACAATCCCGCGTGATGCCGTATAGTCCACACCCGCCTCAGCCTCCACATCCACCGTCTCATACTGCACCGTTACCGTCTTGTCGGTTGCTTGACTCAACTCTATGTCCAAGCGGAGGGTACCCGCATCCTCCGATCCCCGCTGATCATAGATGGAAAGCTCCAGCGGACGCGCACGCTCATCGTTATCGGTGATCGTGACACTGGTTGTATGGGTAATATTGTCGTAACCGCCGCCAAATGCCGCGAGCATCAGCTCCACATGATCCGTCCCAAAGTCATTGTCGTCCTCCCCTGCGGTCAGCATCACCGTCTGGGGAATGTTCCAGTTCGTGGTCGTGAAGGTGAGCAGGCTCCGGTCCAGCGTCAGCTGCGTTCCCGCATGCCCACTAAAAGACACCTCCACCGAACCCGATGGCCGGGCGGATAGACTGACACCAAACGGGTGTATCCCCCCCTCTTCCATCGTCACTTCCGTCACGGCCACGATATCCGGCTCATCATTGTCCCTGATCGTGACCTCGACTGAACGCGTTACGCCCGTATAACCGCCCCCGCTGGCGATCAAGGTGATCGCCTCTTGATCATCCTCAAAATCCTCATCCTCGTCCGCCATCAGGGTGACCGTATGGGGCGTATCCCAGCTACCCGGCGTGAACGTCAGATTCGCTGGAGATAGCGATAGATCCCCCATAACAGCGGGGAGCGTCACCGTCACGTTGCCGGAAGGCTCGGTGGTGAGCGCAACCGCAAAGGTCTGCAAGCCCCCTTCCTCAACCGTCACCAGTGCAGGGACATTAATATCCGGCTTGTCATTGTCCCTGATGGTCACCCGAACCCGAACCTCCTTGCCCGTGTAGTCGCCCCCGGTCGCAGATAGGATCAACGCCACCTCATCATCAGCAAAATCAAGATCCTCCGCAGCGATCAGCATCACCTGCCGGGACTGACTCCAGTCTCCGGGTGTGAAGATCAGACTCGGAGGGGTCGGGGTCAGGTCGCTCCCCGAATAACCGGTCAGCGTCAGCGTTACCGCATCCAGGGGCTCCGAGGTCAGCGAAACCTCGAAGGCTCCTGTACTTCCCTCCAATATCGATACGGAGGGGCGGTGCGTCAATTCCCGCCTCATCGTCGTCCATGATCGTTACCTTCACTTCTTCCGGCGGATCCCCGTCCACCACGCCATCCGGCAGCGTGCCGAACGCCACCGTGAACGTCTCGCTTCCCTCCGCAACATGATCCTGGAGAATGGAAACCACATAAGTCCCGCGCGTACCCCCGGCCTCGATCTCCACCTGGGCCGGCGAAGATGCCCGGTAATCCTGCCCATCCGCAGTGATATCGGTCAACACCAACGGGATCGTCACCGCCGTCAACAACGCCTCCGCCAGCTCCACCGTCAACGTGACCTCATCACCCTCATCAACCGGATTGGGCGTCGCCGACAGATGTAAACGCACGTCCCTCGGTGGAAAAATATCCCGGATCGTCACCAACTGCGATGTCTCTCTGCCCGCCACCAGCTCCAATGGCAGACTCCCCAAGGCCACGATAAAGGTCTCGTCTTCGGTATCGGTGTCCACAACAGTCGCAATCTGACCCGTTCCCGTGTTCTGACCACCAGGTATGGTCACACTCCCAAGCGCCGTGTAATCTTCCGGTTCCGCAGTCGTCCCCGGAGGATACGTCAACGGAACCACGACATCGGTCGTTAATACTTCGCTCAACTGCAGCACCACCGTAATCGATCCCCCCTCGTCAATCTCTTCCGGATCCACGGACAGGGATACCTCTGCCGGAGGAGGAATATCTCCATCATCCAAAATCGTGAGCTCCACCAAAGACGGATCCCCAGGGGCCAACCCCGCAGGCAAATCCCCCAGTGCAAGCGTGAACGTCTCGTCCGATTCAGCAATATCATCATCAACCGTCACCAAATCCCCCGACCCCGTCAGCTCTCCACCGGCAATCGTGATGCTCACAAGGGGAACATAATCCGCCGGTTCCGTCGTTACGTGCGTATCCGTCAAATCAATCGTCACCGGGTTCGGCAACTCCTCCGATAGTGTTGCTGTTACCGTAATCGTACCCCCCTCAACTACCGAAAGCGGTGACGCACTCAAAGTGACCATCGGCGCTGCATCCCAAACCGCCGTAGCCGTGACCGCCGAAGACGGACCCGTATTGAGCCCGTCCGTCGCCGCATCCGCAGCCACCGTGACCACCACATCTGAACCACCAGTCGGCGTCACCTCCAGCGTATATTCGACCGTGTTCACTGCGGTGAAGGCGCCCTTGCTCCCGCCGGTAACCTCCACATCCCCCGTCTCAAAACCTGTCACCGCCTCGTCGAAGGTAAAGGTCGCCGTGAAGGCATCCGTACTATTGATCTTGTCCGGCACGCCCGTGATGGCCACACTCGGCGCCGTTGCATCCCAAACCGCCGTAGCCGTGACCGCCGAAGACGGACCCGTATTGAGCCCGTCCGTCGCCGCATCCGCGGCCACCGTGACCACCACATCTGCACCACCGGCCGGCGTCACCACCAGCGTATACTCGGCCGCGCTCACCGCACTGAAGGCGCCCTTGCTCCCGCCCGTGACACCCACATCCCCCGTCTCAAAACCCGTTACATCCTTCGAAAACGTAAAGGTCGCCGTGAAGGCGCTCGTGCTACTGATCGGGCTCGGCACGCCCGTGATGTCCACGGTCAGCGCCGCTGCGTCCCAAACCGCCGTGACAGATTCCTCCGAAGACGGACCCGTATTGAGCCCGTCCGTCGCCGCATCCGCGGCCACCGTGACCACCACATCTGCACCACCAGACGGCGTTACCACCAGCGTATACTCGGTCGCATTCACCGCAGTGAAGGCGCCCTTGTTCCCGCCCGTGACAACCACATCCCCCGTCTCAAAACCCGTTACAGGCTCGGAGAAGGTGAAGGTCGCCGTGAAGGCATCCGTGCTGTTGATCGGGCTCGGCACACCCGTGATGTCCACGGTCGGCGCCGTTGCATCCCAAACCGCCGTAGCCGTGACCGCCGAAGACGGACCCGTATTGAGCCCGTCCGTCGCCGCACCCGCAGCCACCGTGACAATCACATCTGCACCACCAGACGGCGTCACCACCAGCGTATACTCGGACGCGCTCACCGCCGTGAAGGCGCCCTTGTTCCCGCCCGTGACACCCACATCCCCCGTCTCAAAACCCGTTACAGGCTCGGAGAAGGTAAAGGTCGCCGTGAAGGCATCCGTGCTGTTGATCGGGCTCGGAACGCCCGTGATGTCCACGGTCGGCGCCGTTGCATCCCAAACCGCCGTGACAGATTCCGCCGAAGACGGACCCGTATTGAGCCCGTCCGTCGCCGCATCCGCAGCCACCGTGACCACCACATCTGCACCACCAGACGGCGTTACCTCCAGCGTATACTCGGTCGCATTCACCGCCGTGAAGGCGCCCTTGTTCCCGCCCGTGACAACCACATCCCCCGTCTCAAAATCCGTTACACTCTTCGAAAACGTAAAGGTCGCCGTAAAGGCACTCGTACTGTTGATCAGGCTCGGAACGCCCGTGATGTCCAAGCTCGGCGCCGCTGCATCCCAAACCGCCGTGGCCGTGACCGCCGAAGACGGACCCGTATTGAGCCCGTCCGTCGCCGCACCCGCGGCCACCGTGACCACCACATCTGCACCACCGGCCGGCGTGATCACCAGCGTATACTCGCTCGCGTTCACCGCACTGAAGGCGCCCTTGTTCCCGCCCGTGACAACCACATCCCCCGTCTCAAAACCCGTTACAGGCTCGGAGAAGGTAAAGGTCGCCGTGAAGGCATCCGTGCTGTTGATCGGGCTCGGAACGCCCGTGATGTCCACGGTCGGCGCCGTTGCATCCCAAACCGCCGTGACAGATTCCGCCGAAGACGGACCCGTATTGAGCCCGTCCGTCGCCGCATCCGCAGCCACCGTGACCACCACATCTGCACCACCAGACGGCGTTACCTCCAGCGTATACTCGGTCGCATTCACCGCCGTGAAGGCGCCCTTGTTCCCGCCCGTGACAACCACATCCCCCGTCTCAAAACCCGTTACAGGCTCGGAGAAGGTAAAGGTCGCCGTGAAGGCATCCGTGCTGTTGATCGGGCTCGGCACACCCGTGATGTCCACGGTCAGCGCCGTTGCATCCCAAACCGCCGTGACAGATTCCTCCGAAGACGGGCCCGTATTGAGCCCGTCCGTCGCCGCATCCGCGGTCACCGTGACAACCACATCTGCACCACCGTCCGGCGTGATCACCAGCGTATACTCACTCGCGTTCACCGCACTGAAGGTGCCCTTGCTCCCGCCCGTGACAACCACATCCCCCGTCTCAAAATCCGTTACACTCTTCGAAAACGTAAAGGTCGCCGTAAAGGCACTCGTACTGTTGATCAGGCTCGGAACGCCCGTGATGTCCAAGCTCGGCGCCGCTGCATCCCAAACCGCCGTGGCCGTGACCGCCGAAGACGGACCCGTATTGAGCCCGTCCGTCGCCGCATCCGCGGTCACCGTGACAACCACATCTGCACCACCGTCCGGCGTGATCACCAGCGTATACTCACTCGCGTTCACCGCACTGAAGGTGCCCTTGCTCCCGCCCGTGACAACCACATCCCCCGTCTCAAAATCCGTTACACTCTTCGAAAACGTAAAGGTCGCCGTAAAGGCACTCGTACTGTTGATCAGGCTCGGAACGCCCGTGATGTCCAAGCTCGGCGCCGCTGCATCCCAAACCGCCGTGGCCGTGACCGCCGAAGACGGACCCGTATTGAGCCCGTCCGTCGCCGCACCCGCAGCCACCGTGACCACCACATCTGCACCACCAGACGGCGTTACCTCCAGCGTATACTCGGTCGCATTCACCGCCGTGAAGGCGCCCTTGTTCCCGCCCGTGACAACCACATCCCCCGTCTCAAAATCCGTTACACTCTTCGAAAACGTAAAGGTCGCCGTAAAGGCATCCGTGCTGTTGATCGGGCTCGGAACGCCCGTGATGTCCACGGTCGGCGCCGTTGCATCCCAAACCGCCGTGACAGATTCCGCCGAAGACGGACCCGTATTGAGCCCGTCCGTCGCCGCACCCGCAGCCACCGTGACAACCACATCTGCACCACCGGCCGGCGTGATCACCAGCGTATACTCGCTCGCGTTCACCGCACTGAAGGCGCCCTTGTTCCCGCCCGTGACAACCACATCCCCCGTCTCAAAACCCGTTACAGGCTCGGAGAAGGTAAAGGTCGCCGTGAAGGCATCCGTGCTGTTGATCGGGCTCGGCACACCCGTGATGTCCACGGTCAGCGCCGTTGCATCCCAAACCGCCGTGACAGATTCCTCCGAAGACGGGCCCGTATTGAGCCCGTCCGTCGCCGCATCCGCGGTCACCGTGACAACCACATCTGCACCACCGTCCGGCGTGATCACCAGCGTATACTCACTCGCGTTCACCGCACTGAAGGTGCCCTTGCTCCCGCCCGTGACAACCACATCCCCCGTCTCAAAATCCGTTACACTCTTCGAAAACGTAAAGGTCGCCGTAAAGGCACTCGTACTGTTGATCAGGCTCGGAACGCCCGTGATGTCCAAGCTCGGCGCCGCTGCATCCCAAACCGCCGTGGCCGTGACCGCCGAAGACGGACCCGTATTGAGCCCGTCCGTCGCCGCATCCGCGGTCACCGTGACAACCACATCTGCACCACCGTCCGGCGTGATCACCAGCGTATACTCACTCGCGTTCACCGCACTGAAGGTGCCCTTGCTCCCGCCCGTGACAACCACATCCCCCGTCTCAAAATCCGTTACACTCTTCGAAAACGTAAAGGTCGCCGTAAAGGCACTCGTACTGTTGATCAGGCTCGGAACGCCCGTGATGTCCAAGCTCGGCGCCGCTGCATCCCAAACCGCCGTGGCCGTGACCGCCGAAGACGGACCCGTATTGAGCCCGTCCGTCGCCGCACCCGCGGCCACCGTGACAACCACATCTGCACCACCGGCCGGCGTGATCACCAGCGTATACTCGCTCGCGTTCACCGCACTGAAGGCGCCCTTGTTCCCGCCCGTGACAACCACATCCCCCGTCTCAAAACCCGTTACAGGCTCGGAGAAGGTAAAGGTCGCCGTGAAGGCGCTCGTGCTATTATTGATCTTGTCCGGCACACCCGTGATGTCCACGGTCAGCGCCGTTGCATCCCAAACCGCCGTGACAGATTCCGCCGAAGACGGACCCGTATTGAGCCCGTCCGTCGCCGCATCCGCAGCCACCGTGACCACCACATCTGCACCACCAGACGGCGTTACCTCCAGCGTATACTCGGTCGCATTCACCGCCGTGAAGGCGCCCTTGTTCCCGCCCGTGACAACCACATCCCCCGTCTCAAAACCCGTTACAGGCTCGGAGAAGGTAAAGGTCGCCGTGAAGGCATCCGTGCTGTTGATCGGGCTCGGAACGCCCGTGATGTCCACGGTCAGCGCCGTTGCATCCCAAACCGCCGTGACAGATTCCTCCGAAGACGGGCCCGTATTGAGCCCGTCCGTCGCCGCATCCGCGGTCACCGTGACAACCACATCTGCACCACCGTCCGGCGTGATCACCAGCGTATACTCACTCGCGTTCACCGCACTGAAGGTGCCCTTGCTCCCGCCCGTGACAACCACATCCCCCGTCTCAAAATCCGTTACACTCTTCGAAAACGTAAAGGTCGCCGTAAAGGCACTCGTACTGTTGATCAGGCTCGGAACGCCCGTGATGTCCAAGCTCGGCGCCGCTGCATCCCAAACCGCCGTGGCCGTGACCGCCGAAGACGGACCCGTATTGAGCCCGTCCGTCGCCGCACCCGCGGCCACCGTGACAACCACATCTGCACCACCGGCCGGCGTGATCACCAGCGTATACTCGCTCGCGTTCACCGCACTGAAGGCGCCCTTGTTCCCGCCCGTGACAACCACATCCCCCGTCTCAAAACCCGTTACAGGCTCGGAGAAGGTAAAGGTCGCCGTGAAGGCATCCGTGCTGTTGATCGGGCTCGGAACGCCCGTGATGTCCACGGTCAGCGCCGTTGCATCCCAAACCGCCGTGACAGATTCCTCCGAAGACGGGCCCGTATTGAGCCCGTCCGTCGCCGCATCCGCGGCCACCGTGACCACCACATCTGCACCACCAGACGGCGTCACCACCAGCGTATACTCGGACGCGCTCACCGCCGTGAAGGCGCCCTTGTTCCCGCCCGTGACACCCACATCCCCCGTCTCAAAACCCGTTACATCCTTCGAAAACGTAAAGGTCGCCGTGAAGGCGCTCGTGCTACTGATCGGGCTCGGCACGCCCGTGATGTCCACGGTCAGCGCCGCTGCGTCCCAAACCGCCGTGACAGATTCCTCCGAAGACGGGCCCGTATTGAGCCCGTCCGTCGCCGCATCCGCGGTCACCGTGACCACCACATCTGCACCACCGTCCGGCGTCACCTCCAGCGTATAGGTGTCTCCACTACCAGAGAAACCGCTCCCCGTACCGCCGGTGATGCTCACATCCCCCGTCGCAAAACCCGTTACAGGCTCGGAGAAGGTGAAGGTCGCCGTGAAGGCATCCGTGCTGTTGATCGGGCTCGGCACACCCGTGATGTCCACGGTCGGCGCCGTTGCATCCCAAACCGCCGTGACAGATTCCTCCGAAGACGGGCCCGTATTGAGCCCGTCCGTCGCCGCATCCGCGGCCACCGTGACCACCACATCTGCACCACCGGCCGGCGTCACCACCAGCGTATAGGTGTCTCCACTACCAGAGAAACCGCTCCCCGTACCGCCGGTGATGCTCACATCCCCCGTCTCAAAACCCGTTACAGGCTCGGAGAAGGTAAAGGTCGCCGTGAAGGCGCTCGTGCTATTATTGATCTTGTCCGGCACACCCGTGATGTCCACGGTCAGCGCCGTTGCATCCCAAACCGCCGTGACAGATTCCGCCGAAGACGGACCCGTATTGAGCCCGTCCGTCGCCGCATCCGCAGCCACCGTGACCACCACATCTGCACCACCAGACGGCGTTACCTCCAGCGTATACTCGGTCGCATTCACCGCCGTGAAGGCGCCCTTGTTCCCGCCCGTGACAACCACATCCCCCGTCTCAAAACCCGTTACAGGCTCGGAGAAGGTAAAGGTCGCCGTGAAGGCATCCGTGCTGTTGATCGGGCTCGGCACACCCGTGATGTCCACGGTCAGCAGCTTATCATCGTCCTCGATCGTCACTTCAATCGGCGACGGATTCACCGCATCCAGCTCAGGAGGCCAATCAGGGTGATCCGTATCAAGTGCGACCGTGAACACCTCATCGTCCTTATCTGAATCTTCATTCGCCGAAAGTTCCTGCGTCTTGACTGTCGCATTAGCAGGAATCGTGAGACTGCTCAGGATTTGATAATCGCCGTCTTCCGCATCGATATTGGCGAACGCCAGTGGGATCATTGTATCCGTAGTCCGCACCTCTAAGTCTGCGAATAGCACCTGAATCGTGAATGCATCCCCCTCATCCACCGGGTTTTTAAACACATACAACTCGATCGGCTGCCTATCATTGTCCTCAAAATTGAGGACTACATAATCTTCTTCTGTTACCCTTACCCCTCCCCCCCTAGGAACCATATCAACATAGATCCACCCACTCGTCTCTATTGTGCTGTTATCCGCATGGGCCACCGTAACTTCCTGGGGCACATTCCAGGTTCCAGTATTGAATGTCAGCGTCGCCGGGGAAATGCTAATATCACTATCAACAACATCTCCTCTATTTTCATATCCATCATCCAGCGATAACGTCACCGTTACCTCACCGTTGGGCACCTTGTCCAAATCAACCGCAAATGTCGCTGAACTACCCTCAGGAAAAGGATCTATTATGTCAGGGTCCAATACCAAAATTGGCGTGTCGTTGTCCTCAAAAATGAGGGTCACATAGTCTGCTTCTGTTACCCCTCCCCCACTAGGACTCGCATCAACATAGATCCACCCACTCGGCTCTATTACGGTGTTATCCGTATGCATCACCGTAACTACCTGGGGCACATTCCAGGTTCCAGTATTGAATGTCAGCGTCGCCGGGGAAATGCTAATATCACTATCAACAACATCTCCTTCACCGTCATATCCATCATCCAGCAATAACGTCACCGTTACCTCACCGTTGGGCACCTTGTCCAAATCGACCGCAAATGTCGCTGAACCACCCTCAGGAAAAGAATCTATTTCGTCCGGATCCAACACCAAAAGTGGCGTGTCGTTGTCCTCGAAAATGAGGGTCACATAGGCTGCTTCTGTTACCCCTCCCCCACTAGGAGTCAAAACAATATCAATCTCCCCACTCGGCTCTATTGTGCTGTTATCCGCATGGGCCACCGTAACTGTCTGGGGCACATTCCAGGTTCCAGTATTGAATGTCAGCGTCGCCGGGGAAATGCTAATATCACTATCAACAACATCTCCTTCACCATATCCATCATCCAGCGAGAACGTCACCGTTACCTCACCGTTGGGCACCTTATCCAAATCAACCGCAAATGTCACTGAACCACCCTCAGGAAAAGGATCTATTCTCTCCGGGGCCAACACCAAACTTGGCGTGTCGTTGTCCTCGAAAATGAGGGTCACATAGGCTGTTTCTGTTACCCCTCCCCCACTAGGAATCGCATCAACATAGATCTCCCCACTCGCCTCTATTGTGCTGTTATCCGTATGGGTCACCGTAACTGTCTGGGGCACATTCCAAGTTGTAGTATTGAATGTCAGCGTCGGCGGAGAAATGCTAATATCACTATCAACAACATCTCCTTCATCGTCATATCCATCATCCAGCGATAACGTCACCGTTACCTCACCGGTAGGCACCTTGTCCAAATCGACCGCAAACATCGCTGAACCACCCTCAGGAAAAGAATCTATTTCGTCTGGGTCCAACACCAAAATTGCCGTGTCGTTGTCCTCAAACTCGAGGGTCACATAGTCTTGTTGTGTTACCCCTCCCCCACTAGGGATCACATCAACATAGATCTCCCCACTCGCCTCTATTGTGCTGTTATCCATATGGGTTACCATAACTGTCTGGGGCATATTCCAGGTTGTAGTATTGAATGTCAGCGTCGCCGGGGAAATGCTAATATCACTATCAACAACATCTCCTTCATCTGAATATCCATCATCCAGCGATAACGTCACCGTTACCTCACCGGTAGGCACCTTATCCAAATCAACATCAAATGTCGCTGAACTACCCTCAGGAAAAGGATTTATTCCCCTTGGGTCCAACACCAAAAACGGCGTGTCGTTGTCCTCAAAAATGAGGGTCACATAGGGTGCTTCTGTTACCCCTCCCCCACTCGGAGTCACATCAACATAGATCTCCCCACTCGCCTCTATTGTGCTGTTATCCGTATGGGTCACCGTAACTGTCTGGGGCACATTCCAAGTTGTAGTATTGAATGTCAGCGTCGGCGGAGAAATGCTAATATCACTATCAACAACATCTCCTTCATCGTCATATCCATCATCCAGCGATAACGTCACCGTTACCTCACCGGTAGGCACCTTGTCCAAATCGACCGCAAACATCGCTGAACCACCCTCAGGAAAAGAATCTATTTCGTCTGGGTCCAACACCAACCTTGGCGCGTCGTTGTCCTCAAAAATGAGGGTCACATAGGGTGCTTCTGTTACCCCTCCCCCACTCGGAGTCACATCAACATAGATCTCCCCACTCGCCTCTATTGTGCTGTTATCCGTATGGGTCACCGTAACTGTCTGGGGCACATTCCAAGTTGTAGTATTGAATGTCAGCGTCGGCGGAGAAATGCTAATATCACTATCAACAACATCTCCTTCATCGTCATATCCATCATCCAGCGATAACGTCACCGTTACCTCACCGGTAGGCACCTTGTCCAAATCGACCGCAAACATCGCTGAACCACCCTCAGGAAAGGAATCTATTTCGTCTGGGTCCAACACCAACCTTGGCGCGTCGTTGTCCTCAAAAATGAGGATCACATAGTCTGCTTCTGTTACCCCTCCCCCACTGGGAGTCACATCAACATAGATCGCCCCACTCGGCTCTATTGCGGTGTTATCCGTATGCATCACCGTAACTGTCTGGGGCACATTCCAAGTTGTAGTGTTGAATGTCAGCGTCGGCGGGGAAATGCTAATATCACCATCAACAACATCTCCTCTATTTTCATATCCATCATCCAGCGATAACGTCACCGTTACCTCACCGTTGGGCACCTTATCCAAATCAACCACAAATGTCGCTGTACTACCCTCAGGAAAAGGATCTATTCTCTCCGGGTCCAACACCAAAAGTGGCGTGTCGTTGTCCTCAAAATCGAGGGTCACATAGGGTGCTTCTGTTACCCCTCCCCCACTCGGAGTCACATCAACATAGATCTCCCCACTCGCCTCTATTGTGCTGTTATCCGTATGGGTCACCGTAACTGTCTGGGGCACATTCCAAGTTGTAGTATTGAATGTCAGCGTCGGCGGAGAAATGCTAATATCACTATCAACAACATCTCCTTCATCGTCATATCCATCATCCAGCGATAACGTCACCGTTACCTCACCGTTGGGCACCTTATCCAAATCAACCACAAATGTCGCTGTACCACCCTCAGGAAAAGAATCTATTTCGTCTGGGTCCAACACCAACCTTGGCGCGTCGTTGTCCTCAAAAATGAGGATCACATAGTCTGCTTCTGTTACCCCTCCCCCACTGGGAGTCACATCAACATAGATCGCCCCACTCGGCTCTATTGCGGTGTTATCCGTATGCATCACCGTAACTGTCTGGGGCACATTCCAAGTTGTAGTGTTGAATGTCAGCGTCGGCGGGGAAATGCTAATATCACCATCAACAACATCTCCTCTATTTTCATATCCATCATCCAGCGATAACGTCACCGTTACCTCACCGTTGGGCACCTTATCCAAATCAACCACAAATGTCGCTGTACTACCCTCAGGAAAAGGATCTATTCTCTCCGGGTCCAACACCAAAAGTGGCGTGTCGTTGTCCTCAAAATCGAGGGTCACATAGGGTGCTTCTGTTACCCCTCCCCCACTCGGAGTCACATCAACATAGATCTCCCCACTCGCCTCTATTGTGCTGTTATCCGTATGGGTCACCGTAACTGTCTGGGGCACATTCCAAGTTGTAGTATTGAATGTCAGCGTCGGCGGAGAAATGCTAATATCACTATCAACAACATCTCCTTCATCGTCATATCCATCATCCAGCGATAACGTCACCGTTACCTCACCGTTGGGCACCTTATCCAAATCAACCACAAATGTCGCTGTACCACCCTCAGGAAAAGAATCTATTTCGTCTGGGTCCAACACCAACCTTGGCGTGTCGTTGTCCTCGAAAATGAGGGTCACATAGTCTGTTTCTGCTACCCCTCCCCCACTCGGAGTCAAAACAACATCGATCTCCCCACTCGTCTCTATTGTGCTGTTATCCGCATGGGCCACCGTAACTGTCTGGGGCACACTCCAAGTTGTAGTATTGAATGTCAGCGTCGACGGGGAAATGCTAATATCACTATCAACAACATCTCCTTCATATCCATCATCCAGCGATAACGCCACCGTTACCTCACCGGTAGGCTCCTTATCCAAAGCACCCGTAAATGTCACTGAACTACCCTCAGGAAAAGGATCTATTTCGTCTGGATTCAACACCAAAATTGGCTCGTCATCATCCGTGTATTCAATAGTCACCTCCTCGGTCACTCCATCGGCCCCACCACCTGACGCGGATAAGACAATGTTGATCAAACCGCTCCCTTCAATGTCGTCGTTATCTGGTGCTGTCACATTCACCGGCGACCACTTACTCCACTTGTCAGGACCATTTCGCTTCGTAAACGTTATCGTCGACACGTCTGTATCTACCCTCGCGGTAGTCGGGAAGTGGTCATCTGACTCCTGCGTGAGGGTCACCGTCACATCTGAAGCTGGCTCCTTGGTCAATTTGACCCTAAATCTCTCCGTCGCCCCCGCCCCCTCGGTCAATTCCAGATCGCTCCTATCTATCTCCAACTCGGGAACATCATCATCTGTGTAGTCAATAAACACCTCCTCGGTCGCTCCATCGGCCCCACCACCTGATGCGGATAAGATAATTTTGATGAAACCGTTCCCTTCAACGTTGTCGTTATCTGGTGCCGTCACATCCACCGGCGACCACTTACTCCACTTGTCAGGACCATTTCGCTTCGTAAACGTTATCGTTGACACGTCTATATCTACCCTCGCGGTGGTCGAGAGGATGTCATCTGACTCCTGCGTGAGGGTCACCGTCACATCTGAAGCTGGCTCCTTGGTCAATTTGACCCTAAATCTCTCCGTCGCCCCCGCCCCCTCGGTCAATTCCAGAAGGTTCTCATCTATCTCCAACTCGGGAACATCATCATCCTCGACAACAATATCTATGGTTTCTGTGCTGGTGGTAGAGTTGCAAGTACCGCTGAGGCAAAATTCAAGCGTAACGGTCGCACCAGGGTTATCTCCAATGTCTTCGTTGTCAGACGCCGTCAACGTCACCTCCTGTTGTGTATTCCAAGGCTGACTCCCCTCCCCGGTCGCATCAAAAGATAGACTCTGAGGAGATACCCCAAATGTTATGTCGGGGAAAAATCCAAGTGGATCATTATCCGACGCCGTAATCATCACCTTCCACTGTCTCCCCGCAAGCGGACTCTGATCAAAAGACACCCTAAACGTCACTTCCCCTCCTTCTGTCACGGTTAGAGTCCCACTCGGATCTACTACCAAATTTTGCGCATAGAGGGCTGTTACAGATGGCAAACAGAATGTCGCCAATACCGCAGCCAGTGCCATGCCTCTCATGTGTACACGCTTGTATCGATACATATTTGCACTAAATTTGGGAATTCGTTTGAAAAAGAAAGTTTGTGCGCCAGGCTAACTGGCAAAGTGTAGCGGGTGAAAGTCCTGCGTTATGAAGATACAACCTATCACATATCTCCGCGAGTCATGCATGTTGTTTCGTGAGAACCAACATGAAGCGTTGACAGCGGTGCATGTGGCCGGAGTTATTGAGCATCGAAATATTTATCATCTGGGCTGCCGAGGCTGTAAACTTGGTCGAAGGCAACACGCGGATCGTTGTTATGGTGAGACGATAAGCGGGCCCACGGTGTCGAAGACCTCATGGACGCATGTACGCACTTTGCCGGGACCTGGGAGCGTGTGCCACGAAGTACACGGAGGTGAGTCAATGACATAGCCGAAATGTACGAACTGTATAAGGGATGGGGGACGGCCCCCCGCAATCGCCGTGCAGGCGGAGGTTGCAAACCGCCCACAGCTGCTGCACTAAAGAGATTTTATAGCAGGACTCCTTACTGGTTGAGCTCCATGAGCTTGTATTAACTTTGTCCATTAACCAGAAACAGTCCAATGCTACCTCACATCAACTCTTCCACTTCTGCATCCACGATCTCTGTCGGTATGGATGTGCATAAAAGGACCATTGCGTTGTGTGCTTACAATGCGCGTACAGGCGTGATTTTGGATGAGCGGGGATTGCCGCATGATCTGCCGAAGGTCACTAAATATCTCCGGAAGGTCCAAGATCGTCATGGTCAGGTACGCTCTTGCTATGAAGCGTCTTCCTGTGGATTTGGCTTGCAACGCGCGTTACAGGCCCGCGGGATCTCGTGTGAAGTAATTGCGCCCTCGTCCATTCCGCGTCGTCCAGGCGAGCGCGTCAAAACGGATCGTCGAGATGCCAAAAAGTTGGCAACGCTGTACGCTGCTGGATTGCTGACGATTGTTTGTATTCCAGATGAGGAACAGGAGGCCATCCGGTCCTTGTTGCGTTGTCGGGGAGATCTGGCAGAAACGATCACCCGGACCAAGCAGCGGATTCTGACTTTCCTTCAGACACGCGGGTTGCAGTATCCAGGCAAGACCAATTGGACCAAGACCTTTCACACATGGATTGGCGCCTTACCGATGGCCGAGATTGACCAGATCACGCTTCAAACGTATCTGCACCAATTAGATCAACTAACGCAAGAAGTACGCAGAATTGAGGGGGACTTAGCCGCGCAGGCCGAACGCGCCCCCTATCAAGCGCCCGTCAAGGTCTTGATGGCATTCCGAGGGATTGGTTTGGTGACGGCGTTGACCCTGGTCTTCGAGTTGGGAGATCTCCGTCGTTTTGCACATCCACGTCAGTTGATGGCATATCTGGGCCTGGTGCCAAGCGAGCACAGTTCAGGCAATCACACGCAACGGGGAGGCCTCACCAAAACTGGAAATGTCCATGTGCGAAATGCGGTCATCTCCGCCGCATGGAAGTATGCAAACCCACCCCGCCGCAGTCGTGTGCTACGACAACGGCAAGAAGCGATCTCTGCTGAGGTGATCTCCGTGGCATGGAAGGCGCAGCGTCGACTGTACAAACGTTTTCACAAACTGAGTCAGACCAAAGCACGATGTGTTGCCAATGCAGCGGTCGCGCGCGAACTGGTCGGCTTTCTCTGGGAAGCACTGCGCTTGGAAAACCCTTTGATCACCACCCGTGCGAGGGTTTGAATCATGGTTTATGGAGAAGCGATTGGCACGGTAGGAGGGCCCACGAACACACCTTGCGATAGCCGGCATCTTGCCGGTGAGTGCGCGTTTAGAGATTGTGGCAGCTCCGCACGAACCCGAAATCATGCGTTACAGCCCTTTGGGGTCAAAGCACGCGAATACCAGACTGATTAACCGTCGAAGCTGCCAAGTCGCTTCTCCATAAGCCAAAATATATTTTTTGATGTAGATTTACAAGAAACATAGCGCCGTGTAAGCTCTACCTGATCTGGAGAGTCCTACTATACCAGGTGTGGTGGTGAGCGTGCTGGGAAAAGGCAGGTGTAGGAACCTGTCAGGTGAGAGTCGTAGAGTCGAACGCAAGTGAATCACGGATGACGAGTCGAAAGTCCTTAGAAGATGGTCAAAACCGGGGTATTCTCCTGATCCCGGGACGAGGTTGGCGGGGACCTGCTTACTGGCCAACCGGCCTCCGGCATAAACGTGGCGAGAATGCGACTTGGGCCCTTATACGGAACGTGGGAACGTGTCGGAGTGATGAGAAGGGAGCGTGGCAAGCAGGCAGTACCTGTAAGCCATTGAGTACCAAGGCACTCCACACGGGCGGATCACCTCGTAGTAGTGATGAGACTCCTGTAACGGGAGAGGAGCGAAGGGGGTGAACCATGCAGCAGGACGCGAGGAAGCAACCGAAAGGGAGGACTTCAACGCAAAACGCAAAGCCGTTTCCAGTGACCAAGCGACAAGTTTGGGAGGCGTGGAAGCGTGTAAAGGCGAACCAAGGCGGGGCGGGGATCGATGCGCAGTCCATCGCAGATTTCGAGGCCAAGCTTGCGGATAATCTCTACAAGCTCTGGAATCGAATGGCATCGGGCAGTTATCATCCACAGCCGGTGCGACGGGTAAATATTCCGAAGTCGGACGGAGGCGTCCGGCCCTTGGGAATCCCAACCGTTGCGGATCGGGTGGCACAGATGGTGGTGAAGCAGGTTTTGGAGCCGGAACTGGAACGAGAGTTCCATCCCGATTCCTATGGATACCGACCGAACAAATCGGCCCATGACGCACTCCGGCAGACGCGAACGCGATGCTGGAAGCGGGCCTGGGTACTGGACATGGATATCAAATCTTATTTTGATACGATAGACCATGCTCTGTTGATGAAAGCGGTCCGGCTACACACGGATCAGAAGTGGGTGCTCTTATAAATAGTGCTTGTCAGAGAATAGGTCATTTTTGCGATTCTTGCTATACTCATAACAATCTGGGCCCATAATTGTGGCGTCGTTGGTGGAGTTTCGGGGGAATCAGGTGCCTTTCGGCTTGCTGAATGGTCACTGGAAGACATTTTTTGCTCTCCGATGCAGCTGGGACGCGACCATGCGTGCCAACCCGAAGTATGTCTGCCTTTCCGCTTATGGCGGAGCCTGTCCAAATTCCTTCGGTAGGATTACAGCGGCGCTACGCCGCTCGTTTTCGGGCCTGATGCCAGCGCTTGAGCCGCTCTTCTTTCCGCTTCAACTGCAAGCCAAGACGATGCACGTTGGCCGCGACCACAGAGAGCGCCACCGTGCGACCAAACCCCTCCTTACCATGCGTACGCACCAAGTCCAGTCCGCGCTGGTTCAAATTGTTGATCGCGGATTCTACCGCCGGATGCTGACGACGACCCTCCACAAAGTCCGGAGCGGATGCGCGCTCCTTGTCCGCATGACTTAAACGACCCCGCTTCGGCATAATCACCAGTTCCAGAATTTGCTCCAATGCGCGCCGGTTGTGTTCCGATGAATACCCCGTATCCATGCTGCACGAAGTCAGGGACGGGTACAGTGTCTTGGCCTCCCGTAAAAAATCCACGATCATTGACGAATCTACCCCCTCGTAGAGCACCCGGTAGTGAAGAATGTACTGATGCTGGTCCTCCAAGACGCAGACCGGGAGGCCCAACTCCGCCTGTACCCCCGCCTTACCTTTGACGATCCAACGCGTATGCGGCGCGTGAACCGAGAAAATCTTCTCCGAATGCGGAATCTTTTCGCCCCTGAGCAACCGCCGATCCACCTGATCGATCAGTGTTAAGCTGCATCCCAGGTAGTGCAGCCACCGATCACTGCAATCTGCCCCCAACCTCCGCTGCGAAGCCAACGCCTTCTTCACCAGCTTTCTGCAGTGGCACAGGTATTTGCGCACCCGATCACGACGATGCCAACCCCGTGACCTGCGTACCCCTTGAAACAAACGATCAAGCCGCTTTTCCCAATCCGCCGCCTTGCGCCAGCCCGGCAGGCCGTGCGCGCGGCTCATACGTGCGGACGCCCGAAGCAAACAACCCACCGCATCCCTTAGCAGACTGACATCCGTAGGCCAATGTACATGCGTCTTCGTCACCGCTGAATCTACTCTGCAACGTAACCCCTCCTGACGGGCCTTCTTCGTAAGCTCTGCGTGCCCATGCGCCACCACGACCTTGTTGAGCTTGCCCAGTAACTCCTCCGATAACAAACTCACATTGTCCAGAATCGTCTGTACATGGTATTCTGGTTCCGTTCCCTCGCGCCAACCACCATGCCCAAGCATCTGGCGCAGGAGCTTGTCGTAGTTCGCCATATGCGTCAGTCGATCGAAATCGCAATTAAGGGCCTGCTTCATCATCCCCAGAACAAAAATCCTCCACAGTTCCATCCCACGGCGGCCCAATTTGTGACTGACTCCCGAAGCCACGCCCCCTTCCAAAAGCTCGAAAATCTTCGCTCGCGTCTTTGCATTCTTGTAAATCGAAAGCAAACCTCGCAATACCACCGGAATGTCATCCCGGCTTCGGGGGTCAAGCTCGATCTCTTCAATCGGAACCTGCCCAAACGCGCGTTGGGCTTCCATTACTACTCGTATGGCAACAAAGGGGCGAATGTACACGCTTAAACGCCCAAATCAGACCTCCTCCCCCAAAATTGCCGCCAGATTCGCAAATTCATTCAACCTCCTACGCGGACGACGACTATGCGATGAGAGCCCCAAATACACGCTAAATCCTGACCAAATCCACCAAAAATGACCAAATCTGCTCCCAAATACCCGAATTCATCGTATCATCCCACGACCAAAATCATTTTCTGGCAAGCACTATATAGAGCGTTGGCTGACGGCACCGGTGATTCATCCAGACGGGACGGAAGAGGCTCGGGATGTTGGGACCCCGCAGGGCGGGGTAATCAGTCCGCTGCTGGCCAATCTGTTTCTGCATTACGCGTTTGATAAATGGATGGAACGGAGGTATTCGCACATTCCATTTGAGCGGTATGCAGACGACATCGTATGCCATTGCACGACAAAGAAGCAAGCGCGCTACCTCTGGAAGGTGCTGAGGGAACGCTTTAAGGCTTGCAACTTAACCTTGCACCCAGTGAAAACCAAGATTGTATACTGCAAGCAGGCATACTTTCGGGGTTCATTTCCAAACACTTCGTTCGATTTTCTGGGGTATACGTTTCGACCGCGGAAGACACGGAGTCGGAGGGGGAGGAATTTTCTTGGGTTCAATCCGGCGATAAGTCGGAAGGCGATGAAGGCCGTACAAGAGACGATCCATGGTTGGAGGTTGGCTCGAATGAGTCCACACCCGATTACGTACATAGCGGGCAAGATCAATGCCACGGTACGTGGATGGATTGATTATTACGGTGCGTTCTTTAAATCAGCATTAAGGCGGCCATTGGAAGGCATTGACCGTCACCTAACACGGTGGCTAATGCGGAAATATAAACGTTTCCGTGGTCGGTGGCTTCGGGCGTTTACGTGGTTAATAGAGCGTGCTCGTCGGGATTCGGGATTGTTCGTGCACTGGGAGTTTCTTCATGGTTCACCTTTATTCAATTCCGAACGGCTGCATGGTAGGAGCCGTGTGAGTTGAGAGGCTCACGCACGGTTCTGTGAGGGCCGGGGGGTGAGATTCCCCCCGGCTACTTGACTCTCCATCTTGTCCTGCTGTCGAACAGGACCGCTTAGAAAAGGCGGAAGACGCCATAATCTAAGATGCACGAGATGGAGAAGTCAGATAGAGGCATAGTAGCGAAGAAGGCAGCGAACAAGGGACCATCCGCGGAGCTGTCGGAGCGAAGGCCTCTACCCAAGGGGAATCCGCAAGATTCTACCACACACCATGCGCAGAAATGGGCGCGTGTGCACCAGGGGATTGCGCGGATACGGGAATTCGTAAAACGGAACCCGAAGGAGAAACTCACAACGCTTCTGCACCACATCAATGCGGATTCACTGAAAGCGGCGTATTTCGCATTAAAGCGGGATGCATCACCGGGGGTGGACGGCATGACGTGGAAGGCGTACGGCGCGGACCTGGATCATCGAATAGAGGACCTATGCACGCGTGTACACCGCGGAACGTTTCGAGCGACCCCAAGCAGGCGGGTAAATATACCCAAGCCTGACGGGGGTACACGACCGCTCGGGATCGCAGCCCTGGAAGATAAGATCGTCCAGTATGCGATGGTGAGATGTATCCTGGAGCCCATCTATGAGATGGAGTTCTGCGGGTTTAGCTATGGATTCAGACCGGGACGTAGTGCCCACGATGGGCTGGATGCCTTAGCGTATGTGATCGAACGCCGGAAGGTAAATTTTGTGGTGGACGCGGATATTCGCAAGTTCTTTGATGAGGTAGACCAGGACTGGCTTATGCGTTTCCTGCGCCATCGGATCGGAGATGAGCGGGTGCTGCGGATCATCATGAAGTTTCTGAAAGCGGGGGTGATGGAGGATGGGAGTTGGCGGGAAAGCGAGCAGGGCACGCCGCAAGGCGCGGTTATCTCGCCGATCCTGGCCAACCTTTACCTTCATTACGTGCTGGACCTATGGTTCAAGGCCCAGCGCAAATCACGAACTATTGGAGGCGAGTCGTATATGGTCCGCTATGCGGACGATTTTGTGGTATGTTTTCAGTACAAGGAGGCAGCAGAACGCTTTTTACGGGACCTACGGATGCGATTGGATAAATTCGGATTGCGTCTGCATCCTGAAAAGACCCGACTGATTGAGTTTGGTCGTTTTGCAGAGGGAGACCGAAAGAAGCGTGGAGAAGGCCGTCCCAAGACGTTTGATTTTCTGGGATTTACACATTATTGTCGTAAGACACGGAAAGGACGTTTTGGGTTAGGTCGCAAGCCAATCGCGAAGCGCATGACGCGTTTTGTGAAACGTATATATACGAAGCTCCGACAACGGATGCACCAACCGGTGCACCAGACGGGGAAATGGCTTGGACGGGTACTCAATGGATGGTTGAATTACTATGCTGTACCATGGAGTATGCCGTCTATACAGAGGTGCTATGAGTATCTGAAATGGATCTGGTTGCGCGTACTACGTCGTCGATCCCAGCGGGATCAAACGACATGGGAGCAACTGGAGACGCTGACAGAACGCTATTGGCCGAAACTGACCATACGCCACGACTGGCCGGCAATACGATTTACCGTCATGCATGCGAATGCAACCCAAGGGAGGAGCCGGATGCGTTAACGCGCACGTCCGGATCTGTGCGGGGGGCCCGAGGAAACTTGGGTCCCTACCGCGATGTGCGCCAGGCTAACTGGCAAAGTGTAGCGGGTGAAAGTCCCATAAGCGTTAACTTGTTTTAGTGACAGAAAAATATCGTTCAATTTGATAGTTTCTGAGTCTGGGTGGCTCTGCCAGCGACTTGGAAATGATAGGCCAATGCTGAATCATTTCCTTCAAGGCGTAGTGTGGCTCAATTGCCCGCACAACTTGATTCAGTGCAAACTTAAAGTCTCTCCATGCACTTCGTCTGCACTGGATAGCCCCAGGGGGAAAATGTCCGTGCATGTCGGATGATTTTTTCGGTCAACAGTGCAACCATTAGCTTCCCGTAGAGCCACGCCTGTGAACTTTCCTCATCTAATTTCGGCAGATGTCCCAGTTGGGCCAATGATTTGAATCGTTTGAAGACCAGTTCCACCTGCCAGCGTAATCGATACCATTCCAGGATATCGTTCTCCGAAAATTCATCGACCGGGAAGGTCGTAAACAGGATAACATAGCGCGCATAACGTAAGGTTTCATCTCGTGGTCGATGCCCCTTGCGCTTTGCCGTCTTTAAGATCCGATTCTCTGCCTCTTGGATGGCTTCGTCTGCTTTGCGCAATGCACAAATACGTCCTTGGATTGGGGGAAAGGTTTTGATGAATACCGTCCAGACCCCCGCCTTCCCTGCCTGTTTGATCGATTCCACGGAGGCTAATAAATCAAAGGACTGGCCGGGCTTCGTCTCGAACTGCAAGGCTCCAGTATTGACCCGCACGGTCACATAGCCGCCAGATGCCTCCACATGCTGGATTCCCAGAGCGGTTGCATATCCCCGATCCACCAAAATATAGTCGTCTGACCGGATGCGAAATTGCTTCAAGGACTCCCCCGTCCCTTTTCCTTTCGTCGCTGTTAAATTGAAAAAATCGCAACCCAATGCAGGTAGGGTTATGCTGTAGTGGAGTCTCCATAGAGATCCCGTACGTCCCGGCTCACTGATGTGGGTCGCGTCAAACGCACGCATTTGACGTCCCACTCCCGCCGATACGCCAACTCCATGCTCCTGAAACAGCGCAACACACATCGCATGAAGCCACCTACGAGACTTCTTCAGGCGCTTGAACAATGCGACCGCAGATAGATCCGCAATCTGAGCCTGACGAGCTCGTATGACCGTCTCTCGTAACGAATGACCACATCCTAAATGGATCAACAAGGTTCGAAGTAGGCATTCCGGCGACTTATCCTTACGTAGCCCGCGCAATGCACCAGATTCCTCGGCCAACTCCTGCCAATTTTTCGGTAAAAACGAGAGCACAACCGCCCAATCCTCTTCCTCGGGCGCGCGTGTTACGGTTCCCTTCATCTGATTACGATGGTTGAATGATCAATCACAGGTATATCCAACATTCTACCAAATCGGTTAGAATTCAGAATGCTGAAATCACGACAATTCCCGTGTAGAGATACCTAAAGATAATCAAATAGGAAACAAGTTAACGCTTATGGGGGCCGTCCCCCATCCCTTATACAGTTCGTACATTTCGGCTATGTCATTGACTCACCTCCGTGTACTTCGTGGCACACGCTCCCAGGTTCCCGCAAAATGCGTACGTACGTCCATGAGTTCTTCGACACCGTGGGCCTGTATGTCCTCTCACCATAGCGATGGCATACATGTTGCCTTCGACCACATGGACAGTCTCGGCGACCCAGATTATAAGTATTTCGATGCTCAATAGCTCTGGCCATACGCACCACTACCGACGCTTCGCGTATCCCCTCGCGAGAATACACGCACGGCTCGTGGAAATATGTGCTTGGCTTCAGCTTCATATTACGGGACTTCCACCCGCTACATTTTGCCAGTTAGCCTGGCGCACCCATGCTTAATCCTTAAACTGACAAAAAGGATATCCTACGCTGGCATGAGTGATCTTGGAGATCCGATCCCGAAAGAGTGCTTTATCCACGGGCTGATAAGTGAATGGAAATTCAGGCAAGCGACCATGCGGAGCGGTGCGATTGAAAAATTTTCGAGGCTGTTTGTGACCCGTGCTCTGCGCCGTTGCTGACCAGCAGAAGCTGCAGCCGGACTCACGAGCTTCTGTTATGTCATCACCTTATGCGTACGAATTTGCCTGTGTGAACGGAGTTTCCCTCCAGCGAAGTAGCCGTCAGACGATACAGGTACAAGCCGGAGGACATCGCACGACCACTCAGCGATATCATGTGTCTCCATCCCGCAGCTTTCCCGGTTGCCGGCACGGTAAACACGCGCCGGCCCGTTATGTCCATGACCTCGACCGTCACGCTGGCAGGCCAAGGAAGATCAAATACAAGGCGCGTGGACTCCCGGAACGGATTGGGATAGTTGCCGTGCACGGCAAAGGACGCTGGCAACGATTCGTGCTCGGCTGCCACCGGAGAGAATACTTCTACGGTAAACAGTAAACTGTCGCGGGAGCCGTTTGCCCCGGTGGCGCTGTACTTGTAAGGTTTTGGACTATCTGTGACCACGGTCGGCGTTCCGGTCAAGATACGGTTGGTAGCGTCAAAAGCCAATCCTGCTGGAAGCGCGGGGGTCAAGGCATATGCTACCGGAGCAGCGCCTCCTGCGGCTTCGGGAAGAACGAGTGAATCAATGGGCTGTGCGAGAGCAAATGACAGATCGGCAATCATGTCTCCGAACGAAACGGCTGGAACGACTTCAACCGTGAACGTCAGGCTGGCAGCGTTCCCGGAGTTGTCGGCAACTGAATACATATAGCTTGCAGCGGGCGTGATCGCGGTCGGTGTGCCGCTAATGGTCCGCAAGGAGGCATCAAAGCCCAATCCTGATGGCAGTGCAGGCTCCAGCGTATAGGTGTACGAAGTTGTACTGCCGGTGGCCTCGGGAAGGACAAGAGAAGCAACGGGCCGGTTCACAGTAAAGGTCCGGTTATCCACGTCACTTGCAAATTTCAACGGGCCACAGGTCGGGCCTTCTACGTCCGGGATACCGCTGAGCCAACCCTGAAACGCATCGTCAGACGGAGCGCAGAGCGTCTGGCCGTCAAAGTTGAAAGACTGGAGACTATCCAACTGCATCAAGCTGCGCGGCAGCACGCCCGTTAAATGGTTATTGGACAGATCCAGCCGCTCCAGCTGCCCGAGGTTGCCGAACTCGGGCGGAATCTGCCCGGTAAGGGTATTGTCAAACAGATCCAGCCACCACAGCTGCGTGAGGTTGCCGAGCTCGGGCGGAATCTCCCCGGTAAGGGAATTGTGCTCTAGCCACAGCACCTGCAGCTGCGTGAGGTTGCCGAGCTCGGGCGGAATCTCCCCGGTAAGGGTATTTTCATACAGACCCAGCACCTCCAGCTGCGTGAGGTTGCCGAGCTCGGGCGGGATCTCCCCGGTAAGGGAATTATCATTCAGCCGCAGCACCTCCAGATGCGTGAGGTTGCCGAGCTCGGGCGGAATCTCCCCGGTAAAGGTATTTTCATCCAGCCGCAGCACCGCCAGCTGCTGCGTGAGGTTGCCGAGCTCGGGCGGGATAGTCCCGGTAAGAGTATTGCGATGCAGATACAGCTTCTGCAGCTGCGGAAGGTTGCCGAACTCGGGCAGAATCTCCCCGGTAAGGGTATTGTTTCGCAGATCCAGCACCTGCAGCTGCGTGAGGTTGCCGAGTTCGGGCGGGATAGTCCCGGCAAGAATATTGCCATCCAGATCCAGCTCCAGCAACTGCATGAGGTTGCCGAGCTCGGGCGGGATAGTCCCGATAAGGGAATTGTAATACAGATCCAGCGCCTGCAGCTGCGTGAGGTTGCCGAGCTCGGGCGGAAGCTGTCCCGTGAGATTGTTTTCCGGCAAGTCTAACTCGACCAGCCAACCCTCGCTCAGGACAGCGCCAGCCCACGTGCCCAACTCCTCCTCTGTCGGAACCCGTGTGATGTCCCAGTTGTCATTGTCTGTCCAGTTGTCGCCGCCCGTCGCCGTGTAAAACGCACTCAGGCTCCGGTGCACCACCTCCAGCGAACGGTTGACCTGAAACGAAAGCATATCCGCCTGGTCCTCGTGCGCACCGTCGCGGATGTGCGTATAGAATCGCACCCGCTGGTTCACAGGCGTATCCGTGGCCACCCTGAACTCAAATCGGACCTCAACCGAGTCTCCGCTGGCCAGATAGCCGACATCCGCTTTCCCCACCGTCATTTCTATGAACGGATACGGCTCGGCCTCCACGAGCTCCACTGTGAGCTGACGGGCATCGGAAAGATAGTTGACCACCGTTGCCGTTACCGTTACCGCATCGCCGGATGCTATCTGGCGGTCGCCGTCGCGGTCGGCCCAGCTCCAGCGCTTGAGGCGTACCGCGGGCAAGGACGGCGTCTGAACAGCGGCCAGCGCATTGACAAACCCGCGTCCCAGATGACCGGCCAGGCTCGGGTTCTCCGCATCCATGTTGTCGCTCGTCAGACGAATGTGCTCCCGCAGCGCGTCCGGCGTCATCTCGGGAAACTTCGTCTTCACCAAGGCCGCCACGCCGGCCGTCAGTGGCGACGAAAACGACGTGCCGCTGACAAGCACATACCCGTTGTCGGATTCGGTCGTCAGAATGTCCACGCCCGGTGCAAAGACGTTCACCAGCTTCCCGTAGTTCGAAAAGCCCGCCCGCTGGCGTGTGGCCTTCTCCGTGGCACCCACCGACAGCACCCGCGGATTGCGGGCAGGGTAGTACCGAAACAGGTCGTTGTTGATATTATCGTTACTAGCCGATGCCACCACGAGCGCGCCCATGTCCGTGGCCAAATCCAGCGTCTGGTCAAGGAACGTGACTCGATCATCGGTGCTTGGCAGACCGCCCCAGCTCGCGTTGATGATGTCCGCCCCGTTGGCGGCCGCATAGAGGATGCCTTCGTAGCCGTGGCAGATAGCCCCATCTCTTTCGGCCCTCCCGCAACCGGTATTGATGTGCATGATCTCGGCGTTCCAGGCCGCACCGGCTATGCCTACGCCGTTGTCGGTCACCGCGCTCGCCAATCCCGCACTCGCCGTGCCGTGAAGGGCATCGTCGGGCGTCTCCGGCAACCCCGTCGGATCGTTGTCCGTGTCGTCGCCATTGGCAAAATTGACGCCGTGCACGTCATCGATGAACCCGTTGTTGTCGTCATCAATGCCGTTGCCCGCGACCTCGCCCGGATTCGTCCACACGTTGGCGCGAAGATCCTCGTGGCGCCATTCGCCGCCCCCGTCCACAACCGCTATCACGACCCGCGGCGCGCCCTCCTCGCCTCTGACCACATCCCACGCCTCCGGTAACTGCAACAGACGAAGCTCCGGTTGATCGCCAAAGTGCGGATCGTTTGGATCCACGCGCTGCCCGCGGCCCGCCTGCGTCCGATTAATCAGCACCGGCTCGGCATACACCACACCCGGCGCCGAAGCCAGATCGGCGGAAATCTCTTTCGGTAGGACATCGGCAGTATAGCGCACGTAGTACGTGCGGCGGAGTGCCAGAAGGTTGCGACGGGTCTTCGGCGTCGGCTCCACGTGGTCCAGAAACGGATACACGCGCTCAATCAGGTGGACGCCGTAACCTGTTGCCCGCCGATCAAAGTCCTGCAGTCCTGCACGGGCGGCCTTGTTGGCAATGGAGACACCTGGAGAAAACTGGACCACGACGACGCCGGCCTTATACGACGGTTCTTCCTGCGCAAAGGCTGTTGGCGAAAGTAGGGGGCGTAGCTTGCGGCGGGCGTGATCGTCCTTGATAGGCTCTTCCTGCGCCAGAGTCGTCGGCGCAAGTAAGGCCAGAATTAATAGAAGGACTGCGGAGACGAAAAAGCTTCTGCCCCTCGGTTTGCATACAGAAAGAAGGATCATTATGTCTAACGACAGTTCGTTTGAAAAAGAGTCTCTTCACTAAAGAGCCAGTTGCAAAACTCCCAAATCGGGGGATTTTTTGGAATTTTGAGGTCATGGTTTCTGGTTGGTGCCTCCGGGTAGAGGAGGCGATTTTGATTGGGATTTATATCCGCCCCGAGTATAGAAACATCCCTCGATAGGCCTAAAAAAAGGGCCCGGAGTCCCCGGGATTTCGTATCAATTAGTGTCGAAATTTAGGGAATTATAAAGTAAGGTGAACGCTTTCTTCATGATCTCGCGTATACGGTTATAATACGCAAATAAACGAAATCATGGAAAAAGGAAAGGGACTAGGCCGCAATTATCGCAAGGGAATCTCGCTGATGCAGCTTGCCGAGATGTTTCCCGATGAGGAATCTGCGCGTGAGTGGATCGAGAAGGTGATCTGGCCAGATGGTCGTGTATGTCCGCGCTGTAAAGGATCAGATACCTACGAAGCCACGCACAAAAAACTCCCGTACCCTGCATTTCCAAGGCGGGTCTTTTCTGTGAGAGTTTAGCCGGGAATCTGGTCTTTATAGTCCCCAAAGTGCCTTTTCCGTACCTGATTTAGTACTAGATAGTCATCACTATATAGTCGTATAGTAATACTATGCCAATATCTTACATGATTTATACTACCATCATGTAACTGCAATTATAAGGCTATTTAGCCCCATCTGCGGTTTATTGCCGGCTATTGAGAATGTTTCAGGCCATGCTTGCATCTTATGGTATATTTGTCATATAAATGACAGACCTCAAAGAGCTGTTCCTGAAGCCTACCTCCACCGCCCACATACGGTATGAAGTGCTGCGGGCCTACTTCGTGGAGGGCCTTTCGTATGAGGCCATCGCCGATCGCTTCGGGTACACCAGGGGCCATGTCGCCAATCTGGTCTCAAAGCTGCGCACAAGGCCCGTCATTGATCACTTTCGAGATGCTGTGCCAACGCCCAAACCCAAACGGCCCAGAAAGGCGGACCGGGACGCACGAATCCTGGCGCTGCGCAACGAAGAACAGCTGACCAACCAGGAAATACACCGCCGCCTCAAAGAAGAATCTATCCCCGCCGGGATCAATACCATTGGCCGGGTGATTCGTGACGCAGGACTGTCCAGACTCAGGCGCCGCTTCTATAGCCGTGATCCGAGACCCATACCCGCGGCGCCGGCCGATGTACGCCAGTTCAAGGTCGGCACCGGTACCTTCCAGACCCGGTTCGGCGGACTGTTTTTGTTTGCCAGCGATATGGTGGATACGGACCTGACCGCAGCGGTGACCCATATGCCCGGATCGGAGCGGCTGCCGGCCGCTTGCATGATCCGGGCCCTACTGGCGCTCAAGCTATGGGGCATTGAACGTCCCAGTCATGTGATGCCCTATATCCTGGACGCGGGCCTGTCATTCTTTGCCGGACTGAATGAAATGCCCAAAAAGTCCACCCTGACCGAATACAGCACCCGGGTAGATGCAACGCATTTGGATAGGTTGATGGATACCTGGTATGCCCGGTCGCAGCCGCGCATGATGGCATCGGACGGTTCTATGGACCTGGACTTTCACACGATCCCCTACCATGGCCATTTGGAGCCCTTACAATCCCATTATGTGTCCAAGCGGAGTCGGCGGCAGCGGGGCATTCTGGCGCTGGTAGCCCGGGATGCCCATCAACGCGCCCTGGTCTTCGCGGATGCGACCATCACCCGGGAAACGTCTAAGGACGCCGTGTTGACGTTCGTTGAAATCTGGCACAAGCGTACCGGTCAGAATCCGGCGGAACTCGTCTTTGACAGCCGGTTCACCACCTATGCCAATCTGGGCAAGCTCAACGATAGGGGCATTCGCTTTCTGACCGTCAGACGCCGCTTCCCAGGCCTCGTACGACAAGCCCAGGCGCAGCCCGCTGAGGCTTGGCAAACCGTCAGACTTCATAACATTGGCCGCGCCTACCGCAGGCCACGTGTGATGGAAGAGACCGTACAATTACGTCATTGCTCGTGTCCGGTCCGACAGCTGTCCATCCTGGGGTTGGGACGGGATAAACCCACCTTCCTGATCACCAATGATACCATCACGCGCAAAGGTGAACTCATTGACCGTTACGCCCGGCGCATGCTGATCGAAAATGCCATTGAAGAATCGGTCAACTTCTTCCACATGGATGCGCTGTCGGCCGCGGTGCCTTTACGCATTGATGTGGATTTACAGTTAACGCTGATCGGCAGCGCACTCTACCGCATGCTGGCCAAAAGGTTGGGGCCCGCTTACACTAAATGCAAGGCTAAAAAGATCTTCCGGCTATTTGTCAATGCCCCCGCCGAGGTGAAAACCACACCCGAAAACATCACCGTACGTTTTACGCGTCGGGCCCACAACAACACACTCCGACAGGCCGGCTATATCGGCTCACAAGGCAGTCTCCCCTGGTTACACAACCGGGAATTGATCCTGGACTATGTCTGACGTCATCACTGTATCTGCTCTTGGAAATGCAGGGTACCGTTGCCGTCCGTGCAAACGATTCGGGGATGCTCCAATGTTAGTTGGTTAAAGGAGCGTGACGTGAGGTTTCAAGATAACGATTTACAGGTTCATGATAGTGCTCGAGTCTGTGAACCAGGGCTCTCAGTTGTGGGTTGTTGGGGATCCGGTTGAGTCTTTTTTCGGCGTGCAGACAGACCGCCGCGATCCATCGCTGACGTTGGTGTGAGTTCGACCATCGTTTGACATTACGCGTACCATGTGCCAGAAGACTGTTCACGTTTTCAATCGTATTGGTGGTTCTTAAGCTATTGCGAAGTGGCTCGGCGACCCCCAGTTCGTGCAGCGTCAACGTTTCTTCCATCCCCTCTCGCAGACTGGCCGCTGCGCTGGGGGATTCTTGCTCAAGCTCCGCTTCGACTTTCGCAAGTGCACGTTTGGCCTCCGCGTAAGTGGGTTGTGAGTAGGCCGCCTCCATCTTTGCTTTTACCCGCTTTTTGCCCGACTCCTCTTTGATGTGACGCGCTAGGTTTTCCTGCTTGTGCCATTGACACCGTTGGACTAAGGCGTGCGCACCAAATACGTCCTGGACGCCCTTGCGTAGCCCCTTGGCGCCATCGATAAGCACCAACAGGTGTCCGATATGCCGGAAGCCGCGCTGGATCAGATCAAGCAGCAAAGTCCGAACACTTTCATGGTTTTCTGTATTGGATTCCGTAAATCCCAGAATGAGCTTCTCGCCGGTCACCGTAATCCCCAGACACAGGATCATTTGGCGACCGCGCAACGTCTTCCCATCCAGCGAGATGGCAATAAACGTCTGATCGTCAAACCGGCGATTCATGAAGGCCTCCAGGGATTTGGCCGTCTCCGCAACGAATCTCCGGCCCACAGAACTGGCGCTCAACCCAAAACTCTCGGCCGCTTCCGCGGCCGTCTCGTGGTAACTGCGTTGAGAAAGCCCCAACAGCAGTCGGTTGATCAGCTTTTCCAAAAACGCCCCCTGCCTTTTGTGGAGGTGTTGATAGGTCCTCAGCGGTTGTTCCTTGTTCGTCTCCTGGTTGCGCACACGCGGCACCGAGATCTTGACCCGGGCTTCGTCCAGACAGATCGAGCCACGATTGGTGCCCCAACGTTGATACTTCCTCCCCTCACGCCTGCGGGGTTGCCCACAATAGTCCGTGACTTCTGCCTGAATGAGCGCACAGGCCAACCCAAGAATATCCGCGGAATTCCGCGCAGATTGAAGCAATGCAGCTGAATATTCGGGATATTGGCACGACCATTCCTCATAGGTCAGGGGATTTTCATGATTTTGGGACATGGTGTCGATCGGCATGATTGGACGATTAGTTTGCAGGGAGAGTCGTGAGAGATTTGCGTAATGCAGGAAGATACGCAGCGTGGGCTACACGGCGCAGTTGGGGTTCAAGCTCCAGCAATCCAGCACACAGGCGTGGGACACGTTGCGGGACCGGACCGGCAGGAATCACGGGACGAACCCGCGACATCAGCGTATTCAGATAGCTCAATACGCGCAGTCCCCGGTCGGTCTGGGGCAGCATACCAGTTTGTTGCAGGGTTAAGGTTTGATCCATATGTTGCCGCAACACGCGCGCGAGCGAACGATTCTTCTGATCCAGGTCGCGGGCAATCTCCTCCAATGCCTGTTGCGCCTCCGCGGCATCACACGTATGCCATGCATGTTGCAGGCGATGTCTAAACCGCCCCGCGTCCACCTCCCCCAATCCATTCACCACCTCGGCCATCGTTGTATTGAGACAGCGCTGCAGGGCTACACGAGATCCCCAAACCGTGCGTACAGCATTGGGCAAGGCAATCCCACCCGGCACCGTACACAACAACCCCCGGTCGGCAGACAATCCACGGGCATCCAGATCATAGAGAAACCCTTCCATACGTTCCTGGTCCTGCGGCGTGCTTTCGATTACCCCCGCGATACGCCGGTAACCCTGGATCGTGACGGCTAAACCGACCAGCACATGGGTGCCCAGCACGTAGCAGAGTTGCAACCACAGGTGCACCACCTCTTCTCGTCTGAAATCACGAGCATGCAGGTATCCGGACGCCTCCTCCCAAGACGCAGGGGTCTCCTCCAATTGGACCTCAGGAGCCTCCTGTACCGGTGGCGGTGCAACCGCAGGCGTAGCGGGGAGACCAGGGGCAGGAACACGCGCGGTCAACATTCGCAGCACATCCGCGTAATGGCGTACAAGCTCCAAGTGGAGGTCCTGGGCCGAAGTGTTACCTCGTGGAGTAGGCTCCGGAGTAGAAAAATGTTGAGAATTCATGGAATGTGATATAAGTTGAAAATGTTATATCACGCTCCCTCTAACCAACTAACTTCTACGCATCCCCAACGATTCTTCAGTGTGCGTAAAGGAACACTGCTTGAGAACTCCAAACTGCCCTACCGGAAGTGGGTATACGCGATATATCTCGAGAAAACAAGCCTCAAAGGTATATCCAGCATGAAGCTGCATAGAGATATTGGCGTATCACAGCCTACAGCATGGTTCATGTTGCAGCGTATCAGGGCAGCATTCGGTTCGGATCAACCCTTTCCGTTCGACGGCCCGGTAGAAGTTGACGAGGCGTACTTTGGCGGGTTGGAAAAGAACAAGCACGCCAGCAAGAAAGCCAACCTGGGGCGTGGCCCCGTGGATAAGACGGCTGTAGTGGGCATGAAAGATCGAAAAAGCAACCAGGTCACGGCACGTGTAATCGCCAGTACGGACGGAGCAACCCTGAACGCGTTTGTAGATCATCATGCAAGTAAGGATGCAATGGTCTATACTGACGGCTCCTGCGCTTACAGAAGCCGTCAGAACCACGAGTACGTCAAACACAGCGAGGGGGAGTATGTGAACGGACAGGCGCACACAAACGGCGTAGAGAGCTTCTGGGCCGTTCTGAAGCGGGCTTATCACGGCGTCTATCATCACATCAGCCCCAAGCACCTACAGCGCTACGTAGACCAGTTCGCGGGTAAGCACAACATTCGAGGATTGGACACTATCGATCAAATGTCGTATGTTGTGAGGCAAATGGTTGGGAAACAACTGTTGTACAAAGACCTGATCGCATACGCGCAAATCCACTCACACTAGACCAGAAAATGCCTCTTCCCCCCCCCCCCAATTTTCGTGCCAAAACTATATGGGGCTTCAACTAATTTAGTGAAACCCGAGCCAGTTGCAAAACTCCCAAATCGGGGGATTTTTTGGAATTTTGAGGTCATGGTTTCTGGTTGGTGCCTCCGGGTAGAGGAGGCGATTGTGATTGGGATTTGTATCCGCCCCGAGCATAGGAACATCCCTCGATAGGTCTAAAAAAGGGACCGGAGTCCCCCGGATTTCGTATCAATCAGTGTCGAAATTTTCCACGAAAACCGGAGGTCAAGTAGCCGGGGGGAATCTCACCCCCCGGCCCTCACAGAACCGTGCGTGAGCCTCTCAACTCACACGGCTCCTACCATGCAGCCGTTCGGAATTGAATAAAGGTGAACCATGAAGAAACTCCCAGTGCACGAACAATCCCGAATCCCGACGAGCACGCTCTATTAACCACGTAAACGCCCGAAGCCACCGACCACGGAAACGTTTATATTTCCGCATTAGCCACCGTGTTAGGTGACGGTCAATGCCTTCCAATGGCCGCCTTAATGCTGATTTAAAGAACGCACCGTAATAATCAATCCATCCACGTACCGTGGCATTGATCTTGCCCGCTATGTACGTAATCGGGTGTGGACTCATTCGAGCCAACCTCCAACCATGGATCGTCTCTTGTACGGCCTTCATCGCCTTCCGACTTATCGCCGGATTGAACCCAAGAAAATTCCTCCCCCTCCGACTCCGTGTCTTCCGCGGTCGAAACGTATACCTGAACTTCCCCCCTTATCCTAAGGTTTTTCTCTTTTTGTTCTGATTTTGGGACGTAGGGCCGAATATTTGGGCCTTATCGTTGAACTTTTCTTCTCATTTCGACTCTTTTTCGGGCTTTTTGTGGTGTATTTCTCTGTTTTCGGCGTGTTTTTTGGTGATTGGGTTTTAAACAGGTGTACCCATGTCATTATTTTGAATGTTTTCGGTTTTATGGCCGATTTACGGATATATTCCCATATTTTTCGTATATTATAGGAAACATACCCATGATATTGTACCCATGTATGTAGCGCGAATCCCCAACCGGAATTCCAATCCCACTTGGCTCATCCGTGAGTCCAGACGCGTCAATGGAAAAATCCAAAAAATCACCATCGCCAATATCACCAAACTTCCCCAGGTGTTCATTGATGGAATCCGGGTTCTCCTCAAAGGCGGCACCGCCGTCCGATCGTTCAAGGAGGCCTTCGACGTGCAAAGCAGCAAGAACCACGGACATGTCGCCGCGGTCCTGGGCATCATGAGACAACTCAGACTGCCGGAACTGATTGCTCCGAAGAATTCCCGCTTCCGCCGACTGATCCTCGGCATGATTGCCGCACGCGTGATCAAGTCGGCAAGCAAGCTCTCGACCAGTGCCATGCTGGATGTAAAACACGCATCCACCACGCTCAATGAAGAGCTTGGACTCAAACGCGTGGATGAAGATGATCTCTATGATGCGATGGATGAACTGCTCAAACGCAAGACAGACATTGAGTGTCGTTTGGCAAAACGACACCTCAAGGAGGGGAGTCTGGTGCTCTACGATGTGACCAGTAGCTATGTGGAAGGCGAGAAAAATGAATGGGCGGCCTATGGCTACAACCGGGACAAGAAGCTGGGCAAGAAGCAGATTGTCTATGGACTGATGACCGATCAGGAGGGCTGTCCGGTGTCGGTCGAGGTGTTTCGCGGCAATACCGCCGACACCCGTACACTGCGCGCCCAAGTGGAAAAAATTCAGAACACATTTGAACTCAAGCATGTGGTGTTGGTCGGAGACCGTGGAATTCTGAAGCAGAAGCAGATTCAGGAGGAGATTCTGCCCGTAGGTCTGGACTGGATCACGGCGATGCAAAAGTGCGAGATTCGTGAGGTGGTCGAGCAAGAGGGCTATCAGATGAGTCTATTTGATGAACAGAACTTGGTAGAGGTCTGTTGTGACCTGTATCCAAATGACCGGCTGGTCCTGTGCAGAAACTCCTTACAGGCCGAAAAGAGTAAGAAAGCGCGGGAAGACCTGCTCGTGAAGGCGGAGGAGAAACTTGACAAGATCATCGAGGCGATCCAAAACGGGCGACTCAAAGATGCAGGGAAAATTGGCGTGCGGGTCGGAAAGGTATTCGGGAAAAAGAAGCACAAGAAAAAATACTTTCAACTCGTGATCCGGGAAGGACACTTTTCATATACTCGCAATGAAGAGGTGATTCAGAAGGAGGAACGACTCGACGGCCTGTATGCCATCCGTTCCAGTCTGAAATCGGGGCCGAACGCCGCCGAGTTGGTCACAAATTATAAACGTCTTTCCACGGTGGAGATGGCCTTCCGTACGATGAAATCCATGTCGTTGCAGATCCGTCCGATTCACCATCGCACCAAAGACCGGGTCGTTGCACATGTCTTTTTGTGCATGCTGGCCTACTACGTAGAATATCATCTGCGTCGTAAGTTGGCTCCGATGTTGTTTGCAGAGGATGATCTGGAAGCAAAACGAGTGCAGCGCGGAGAAGTTGTCGAACCCGCCAAACCCTCGGAATCGGCGAAAAAGAAAGCCCAAACCAAGCAAACTGAGACGGGCGAAAAGGTTTGGAGCTTTGCGGAGCTGATGGAAGAACTTTCAAAGGCATGCCGCCTCGTTGTCATTCCGAAAATCAAGACGGATGCATCCCCCGAAGTCGTCATGGTCAAGGAGATCAGTCCCACCCAAAAGCAGGCATTCAAACTGCTGAATATCAAACTGCTGTAGTCCTCGGTTCACCAAACTGGACTCCCCAGACCGCCGTCCCTGGCGGTCAGTAATTTTTCAAAAAAAGCCTCAAATTTGTGGAGAAAATCGTGCCTTCGAAAAAATCAAAATAGGGGGAAGTTCAGGTATACCCCAGAAAATCGAACGAAGTGTTTGGAAATGAACCCCGAAAGTATGCCTGCTTGCAGTATACAATCTTGGTTTTCACTGGGTGCAAGGTTAAGTTGCAAGCCTTAAAGCGTTCCCTCAGCACCTTCCAGAGGTAGCGCGCTTGCTTCTTTGTCGTGCAATGGCATACGATGTCGTCTGCATACCGCTCAAATGGAATGTGCGAATACCTCCGTTCCATCCATTTATCAAACGCGTAATGCAGAAACAGATTGGCCAGCAGCGGACTGATTACCCCGCCCTGCGGGGTCCCAACATCCCGAGCCTCTTCCGTCCCGTCTGGATGAATCACCGGTGCCGTCAGCCAACGCTCTATATATAAGAGCACCCACTTCTGATCCGTATGTAGCCGGACCGCTTTCATCAACAGAGCATGGTCTATCGTATCAAAATAAGATTTGATATCCATGTCCAGTACCCAGGCCCGCTTCCAGCATCGCGTTCGCGTCTGCCGGAGTGCGTCATGGGCCGATTTGTTCGGTCGGTATCCATAGGAATCGGGATGGAACTCTCGTTCCAGTTCCGGCTCCAAAACCTGCTTCACCACCATCTGTGCCACCCGATCCGCAACGGTTGGGATTCCCAAGGGCCGGACGCCTCCGTCCGACTTCGGAATATTTACCCGTCGCACCGGCTGTGGATGATAACTGCCCGATGCCATTCGATTCCAGAGCTTGTAGAGATTATCCGCAAGCTTGGCCTCGAAATCTGCGATGGACTGCGCATCGATCCCCGCCCCGCCTTGGTTCGCCTTTACACGCTTCCACGCCTCCCAAACTTGTCGCTTGGTCACTGGAAACGGCTTTGCGTTTTGCGTTGAAGTCCTCCCTTTCGGTTGCTTCCTCGCGTCCTGCTGCATGGTTCACCCCCTTCGCTCCTCTCCCGTTACAGGAGTCTCATCACTACTACGAGGTGATCCGCCCGTGTGGAGTGCCTTGGTACTCAATGGCTTACAGGTACTGCCTGCTTGCCACGCTCCCTTCTCATCACTCCGACACGTTCCCACGTTCCGTATAAGGGCCCAAGTCGCATTCTCGCCACGTTTATGCCGGAGGCCGGTTGGCCAGTAAGCAGGTCCCCGCCAACCTCGTCCCGGGATCAGGAGAATATCCCGGTTTTGACCATCTTCTAAGGACTTTCGACACGTCATCCGTGATTCACTTGCGTTCGACTCTACGACTCTCACCTGACAGGTTCCTACACCTGCCTTTTCCCAGCACGCTCACCACCACACCTCTTTAGTGCAGCAGCTGTGGGCGGTTTGCAACCTCCGCCTGCACGGCGATTGCGGGGGGCCGTCCCCCATCCCTTATACAGTTCGTACATTTCGGCTATGTCATTGACTCACCTCCGTGTACTTCGTGGCACACTCTCCCATGTCCCTTAGGAAGAAAACACGAGGTTTTTATATTGCCTGCCAACGAGAATTGTTTCCTTGGGTGGAGGAGGAATTTGGTTCGTTGCCCAAACGGTACCAGAAGTTGTTGTTGGTATTCGAGATGGCGTGTGTAGAGGATTTTCTGTCCCGCACCTCGTTCCGTACGCCGGGGCGCCCGCTGGCGTCTCGGGTTTCGCTTGCACGGTCGTTTTTGGCCAAGATGGTCTTGAATATTCCGACGACTGCCGGATTGCGAGAGCGCCTACTTTCGGACCCATTGCTTCGGTCGATGTGTGGTTGGTCGCGGCAGCGGGATGTGCCCAGTGCGTCCACATTTTCCCGTGCGTTCAAGGAGTTTGCGGAGTCCGAGTTACCGACACGGATCCACGAAGTCTTGATTGAGGAGAGCTACGCGGATTCGTTGGTGGGCCATATTTCGCGGGATTCGACGGCGATTGAGGCAAGAGAGAAGCCGGTGCCGAAGAAAAAGGCGCCGGAACCGGTGAAACGCAAGCGTGGGCGTCCACGGAAGGGGGAGGAACGTCCAAAGGTCCCCACGCGTTTGGAGCGCCAGCGTACCATGAACAAAGCGGAGATGTTGGCGGATTTGCCCAAGGCGTGCACGGTGGGGAGCAAGCGAAATGCGAAAGGGCATACGCAATCCTGGACGGGATATAAGCTACATATAGATGCAGCAGACGGCGGGATTCCGATCAGCTGTATGCTATCTTCCGCGTCCCTGCACGATAGCCAAGCGGCCATTCCATTGGCGACCATGACGGGTGAGCGGGTGGACAACTGCTATGATCTCATGGATAGTGCGTATGACGCGAAGGAGATTCACGCACACAGTACGGCAGCGGGACATGTGCCGATCATTGACACGAATCCGCGTAATCGAAAGGCGGCGCACCGTCGTGAGCAGAAGGCACAGCGCAGTGCCGGGTTTATTCCACCTGAGCGGGCGCGCTACAAGGAACGTTCGACCGTGGAGCGGGTCTTTGGACGACTCAAAGATGAGTTTGGTGGACGCCATGTACGGGTGCGTGGGCACAGCAAAGTGATGTGTCACCTGATGTTTGGAATTGTTGTGCTCACGGTGGATCAACTGCTGCGGATGGTCCACTAAACCGGATCGTCGAGTGGTCGCGTACAGAATTGGGGGGTTCTGGAATACAGAAGCCGTGGGATCGATGCGTAGAGTCCGCACGGATCGTGGACAAAATTCTCCAAGTTAACACCTCGTTGAAGGCCAATCACCCACAGCTTCGAAGAAAGCGGTGAACACAGGCCAATCATTCACGTATTCCAAGAAAATCAGACCCATTTATGTCCCGAATTGGCCGATTCACCAGTTGCAACAAAATGGGTTTTGCAACTAGCTCACCCTTGTTTTTGAGACAGCATCTGGATATAGATCCAGTCCACCGAGATAGAAGTAAATTGCATTTGCTAACCGCTTGGTATTTCGAAATCCGCGGCAACGGACTTTGATCGTTTTGATTCGACTGTTGATGCTTTCTGCTGGCCCATTGCTGGCTTTGAGAATGATCGCATTGAGAATTCCCCAAAGGTGTTTTCTGACCGTCTTGGCAACTTTAACCATGTCTTCAAGCCGGCAACGTGAGGCCCAGGACAACCATTTTTCCCAAGCTTTGCGTGCCCAGGTTCGGCTCTTATAGTGCCACAATTTCTGGGACAATTCTTTGATGGCCCAGGCACGGGCCGTTTTCAACGAACTATCCTTTAACGCCTTGAATCGCTTCTTTTGGCGGACCGACATATTCTGTTTGTTGGTCAGCCAGTCATACTTGGTCCCGGTGAGATCATCAATGCCCGCTTTCCGCAATTCTCGGTTCTCCTGCCGACGGACTTTATCCACCGCCCCTCCAATCTTTTTCGCCACATGAAAACGATCAAATGCAATCTTGGATGCCGCATCTGGAACATGTTTTTTCGTGGACTTGATATAGGCAGGCCACATATCCATGCTCACACTTTCAATCGCTTCCAGTTGCTCAGTAGAACAGCCTTCATAATAAGCATCCAGACTCGCATGGGTGCGCTTTTCCTTGACAAACAGCACCGTACCCGTTTGAGAATCTGAGACCACGGTGATATACTTATGGCCTTTTTTATACGAGGTCTCATCCACACACACATGGGCAACCGGTTGCGCCTTTCTGCGATCAAGCCCCCGTTCCACTGCGCGGTCCATAATCCCTGCAACCGCAGGCCAACTCATCTGCAGGAGCCGACACACTGACGAGATCGTTGACTCCCGAAGCAGATCAATGACCAGCGCCTCAAATTCATAGGTCATGCGTACACTCCGATCCGCCCAAGGGGGCGAAATCGTCACCACTCCGTGTTCTGCACACTTTACACGAGGTAACTGCGTCGTTACGATTGTACGATATTTTCCGGTATCCAGATGACGCCAACTCCGAGTCCGACGATCATACACCGGACTCGCTTGATCACATTTTGGACACCGAAGCTTGGATTCATCCGTACAGATCACATGGATATGGGCCTCCTCGGCATCATGATCCGCTGTTACCTCCGAAATTGACCAAGGTGACGAAATGCCATAAACCTTGTTTATTCCTTTAATCTTCACCCCCATTACGATTCGTGATTGTCGAAAAAATGAAAGATAAAACCTTTGAGTAGAATGACGCATGACGCGATAAATCGTCTGAAACCTTAGCCCAGAATTGGATAAGATCAGGACTAATTCACTATATTTATTGAAGTCCCAACTATATGAACAGGTGATAACCTACCCATCATGCGAGGCATGAATAGTACCACGTTTGACCTGATCTATCTTGATCCACCGTTCAATTCCAAAGCCAATTACGCTGCTCCCATTGGCAGTGTGGCAGCAGGTGCGGCTTTCAAAGATACCTGGACGTTAAACGACATAGATATAGAGTGGCTTGATCTTATCGAATCCAAACATCCTGCACTTCATCGGGTGATCATGGCCGCCATGAGAGATAGTGATAAGTCCTATCTGATCTACATGTCTATGCGGCTTTTGGAGATGAAACGCCTGCTCAAGTCCACTGGGACAATTTATCTGCACTGTGATCCTACTATGAGCCATTACCTGAAGTTAGTAATGGACGCAATTTTGGACGGGCTAATTTTTTTGCAGACATCACTTATAAGCGATACGCAGTCCACTCCCTCGCCAAATCTGGGGTGGACACCATTTCGGAGCAAATTCTTTTCTACGCAAGAGACGCAACGCAGTATTCAGGACATACGGTCACCGCCACGATGGAGGCGGAACTGCTTGACAAGCGTTTTCCCCATTGTGAAAGTGAAACGAAACGCTGGTATCAGCACATTGCGCTAGAGCAAAGCTCCAATTCCAGTAGTGCGAGCTAGTTGCAAAACCCATTTTGTTGCAACTGGTGAATCGGCCAATTCGGGACATAAATGGGTCTGATTTTCTTGGATTACGTGAATGATTGGCCTGTGTTCACCGCTTTCTTCGAAGCTGTGGGTGATTGGCCTTCAACGAGGTGTTAACTTGGAGAATTTTGTCCACGATCCGTGCGGACTCCACGCATCGATCCCACGGCTTCTGTATTCCAGAACCCCCCAATTCTGTACGCGACCACTCGACGATCCGGTTTAGTGGACCATCCGCAGCAGTTGATCCACCGTGAGCACAACAATTCCAAACATCAGGTGACACATCACTTTGCTGTGCCCACGCACCCGTACATGGCGTCCACCAAACTCATCTTTGAGTCGTCCAAAGACCCGCTCCACGGTCGAACGTTCCTTGTAGCGCGCCCGCTCAGGTGGAATAAACCCGGCACTGCGCTGTGCCTTCTGCTCACGACGGTGCGCCGCCTTTCGATTACGCGGATTCGTGTCAATGATCGGCACATGTCCCGCTGCCGTACTGTGTGCGTGAATCTCCTTCGCGTCATACGCACTATCCATGAGATCATAGCAGTTGTCCACCCGCTCACCCGTCATGGTCGCCAATGGAATGGCCGCTTGGCTATCGTGCAGGGACGCGGAAGATAGCATACAGCTGATCGGAATCCCGCCGTCTGCTGCATCTATATGTAGCTTATATCCCGTCCAGGATTGCGTATGCCCTTTCGCATTTCGCTTGCTCCCCACCGTGCACGCCTTGGGCAAATCCGCCAACATCTCCGCTTTGTTCATGGTACGCTGGCGCTCCAAACGCGTGGGGACCTTTGGACGTTCCTCCCCCTTCCGTGGACGCCCACGCTTGCGTTTCACCGGTTCCGGCGCCTTTTTCTTCGGCACCGGCTTCTCTCTTGCCTCAATCGCCGTCGAATCCCGCGAAATATGGCCCACCAACGAATCCGCGTAGCTCTCCTGAATCAAGACTTCGTGGATCCGTGTCGGTAACTCGGACTCCGCAAACTCCTTGAACGCACGGGAAAATGTGGACGCACTGGGCACATCCCGCTGCCGCGACCAACCACACATCGACCGAAGCAATGGGTCCGAAAGTAGGCGCTCTCGCAATCCGGCAGTCGTCGGAATATTCAAGACCATCTTGGCCAAAAACGACCGTGCAAGCGAAACCCGAGACGCCAGCGGGCGCCCCGGCGTACGGAACGAGGTGCGGGACAGAAAATCCTCTACACACGCCATCTCGAATACCAACAACAACTTCTGGTACCGTTTGGGCAACGAACCAAATTCCTCCTCCACCCAAGGAAACAATTCTCGTTGGCAGGCAATATAAAAACCTCGTATTTTCTTCCTAAGGGACATGGGAGACTCCGGTTTTCGTGGAAAATTTCGACACTGATTGATACGAAATCGTCTCGACTACCAGAATTCATCTATTTAGTGCTTGCCAGAAAATGATTTTGGTTGTGGGATTATACGATGAGTTCGGGTATTTGGGGGCAGATTTGATCATTTTGGGTGGATTTGGTCAGGATTTAGCGTGTATTTGGGGCTCTGATCGCATAGGCGTCGTCCGAGCGGGAGGATGAATGAATTTGCGAATCTGGCGGCAATTTTGGGGTAGAAGGTCTGATTTGGGCGTTTAAGCGTGTACATTCGCCCCTTTGTTGCCATGCGTGTAGTAATGGAAGCCCAACGCGCGTTTGGGCAGGTCCCGATTGAAGAGATCGAGCTTGCCCCCCGCAGCCGGGATGACATTCCGGTGGTATTGCGTGGTTTGCTTTCGATTTACAAGAATGCAAAGACGCGAGCGAAGATTTTCGAGCTTTTGGAAGGGGGCGTGGCTTCGGGGGTCAGTCACAAATTGGGGCGCCGGGGGATGGATCTGTGGAGGATTTTTGTTCTGGGGATGCTGAAGCAGGCCCTGAATTGCGATTATGATCGACTGACGCATATGGCGAACAACGACAAGCTCCTGCGCCAGATGCTTGGGCATGGTAGTTGGCGCGAGGGATCGGAATACCATGTACAGACGATTCTGGACAATGTGAGTTTGTTATCGGAGGAGTTACTGGGCAAGATCAACAAGGTTGTGGTGGAGCATGGTCACGGGGAGCTTACGAAGAAGGCCCGTCAGGAGGGGTTACGTTGCAGGGTAGATTCAGCGGTGACGAAGACGCATGTTCATTGGCCTACGGATGTGAGTCTGCTAAGGGATGCGGTGGGTTTGTTGCTTCGGGAGTCTGCACGTATGAGCGGTGCGCACGGCCTGCCGGGCTGGCGCAAGGCGTCGGATTGGGAAAAGCGGCTTGATCGTTTGTTTCAAGGGGTACGCAGGTCACGGGGTTGGCATCGTCGTGATCGGGTGCGCAAATACCTGTGCCACTGCAGAAAGCTGGTGAAGAAGGCGTTGGCTTCGCAGCGGAGGTTGGGGGCAGATTGCAGTGATCGGTGGCTGCACTACCTGGGATGCAGCTTGACACTGATCGATCAGGTGGATCGGCGGTTGCTCAGGGGCGAAAAGATTCCGCATTCGGAGAAGATTTTCTCGGTTCACGCGCCGCATACGCGTTGGATCGTCAAAGGTAAGGCGGGGGTACAGGCGGAGTTGGGCCTCCCGGTCTGCGTCTTGGAGGACCAGCATCAGTACATTCTTCACTACCGGGTGCTCTACGAGGGGGTAGATTCGTCAATGATCGTGGATTTTTTACGGGAGGCCACGACGCTGTACCCGTCCCTGACTTCGTGCAGCATGGATACGGGGTATTCATCGGAACACAACCGGCGCGCATTGGAGCAAATTCTGAAACTGGTGATTATGCCGAAGCGGGGGCGTTTAAGTCATGCGGACAGGGAGCGCGCATCCGCTCCGGACTTTGTGGAGGGTCGTCGTCAGCATCCGGCGGTAGAATCCGCGATCAACAATTTGAACCAGCGCGGACTGGACTTGGTGCGTACGCATGGTAAGGAGGGGTTTGGTCGCACGGTAGCGCTCTCTGTGGTCGCGGCCAACGTACATCGTCTTGGCTTGCAGTTGAAGCGGAAAGAGGAGCGGCTCAAGCGCTGGCATCAGGCCCGAAAACGAGCGGCGTAGCGCCGCTGTAATCCTACCGAAGGAATTTGGACAGGCTCCGCCATAAGCGGAAAGGCAGACATACGTCGGGTTGGCACGCATGGTCGCGTCCCAGCTGCATCGGAGAGCAAAAAATGTCTTCCAGTGACCATTCAGCAAGCCGAAAGGCACCTGATTCCCCCGAAACTCCACCAACGACGCCACAATTACGGCCCCAGATTGTTATGAATATAGCAAGAATCGCAAAAATGACCTATTCTCTGACAAGCACTATTTAAGGCTCTTCACTTTTATGAGTGGGTAGCCTGTTTTTGGAGGCCTTCGGGGTACAGATCCAGTCCTCCGAGATAGAAGTAAATTGCATGGGCAAACCGCTGTTTGTTTCGGAATCCACGCGCACGAACTTTGACAGTTTTGATGCGGCTATTTATGCTTTCAGCTGGGCCATTACTAACTTTTAGAACGATCGCATTTATGATTCCCCATAGATGATTTTTAACCGTCTTGGCGGCTTTTTTCATGGGTTCAAGGCGACAACGCATGGCCCAGGATAACCAGCGCTTCCAGCCCTTGAGGGCCCAGGTACGACTGACATAGTGCCACAATTTCTGGGACAGTTCCTTGATGGCCCATGCACGCGCTGTTTTCAGCGAACTGTTTTTTAACTGCTGGAATCGTTTCTTTTGTCGGGCAGACATATTCTCCCGATTGGTGAGCCAGTCGTACTTGGTTCCGGTGAGATCATCGATGCCCGCTTTCCGCAATTCTCGGTTCTCCTGCCGACGGACTTTATCCACCGCCTCTGCAATCTTTTTCACCACATGAAAACGATCAAATGAAATCTTGGAGGCCGCATCTGGAACATGTTTTTTCGTGGACTTGTAGAGTCAAGAGGCCGGCGCGGTGCTCTTAGGGTCCTGTGGTAATTCCATCGCTTTCGCTCTGGCCCTCAGTCAGGCTCCCGTAAGTCGTCTCCGGCCCCCTGCTCGTCAAACCGGACGTGCGGTTTTCCCGCATCCGGCTTTCAGTTGAACTCATGCCTTCGCCCACGGAAAGTTCTTCGTCCTTGGCGCAAGATAGTGCAGACCGTAGGTTTCCCGCAGTCTGACTTCCGAGAAGTGCACATACTTCCCAGATTTCATCTTGTGCTTCCGACAGAACCACTGTTGCAGCCTCCGCGTTGCATGCTGGTCAATCGCACGGTAGGCAGGACTTACCTGCCCCAGAGTGAAGTAGTTTGTAGAGTCAGGAGGCCGGCGCGGTGCTCTTAGGGTCCTGTGGCAATTCCATCGCTTTCGCTTTGGCCCTCAGTCAGGCTCCCATAAGTCGTCTCCGGCCCCCTGCTCTCCGAACCGGGCGTGCGGGTTTCCCGCACCCGGCTCTCCAGGTGGATCATGCGGCTCGTACTCGGATTACCATGCTTCAGTACAGTCCTGCCTGTTATGCAGACAATGGCACATTGCCTGCGGACAGCCCAACTTCGCATGGCATGCGGACGGGCCTCGCTACGCCCCGCCAGCACCGTCGCTTTGACGATCCCTTCACTTATGCATGTGCAGATGCCGGACGCACTGACATTTTTTTTTCCAGATGTTAGGCCTTGCCATTTTTTCCGGTGCCCTTTGTCCTTATTATCTGCCCTCCAACCCTGCGGTCCCTTTCCTCAACGGGCGTTACCCCGCGTCTGCGGTACTACGGACCACTCCGCCACCCTGCCGGACCGGCCTGCTCCTTACGGAGTTCCGGTTGCCGTGTGCCTCAGCACCGACAGGGCTTCCCGTGTTGCTACTTCCCTGATCTTCCATGCGTGCCAGCGCCAATACCCCGGTGAGCCGTCTTGGTGCGCTTGTCGCTCACTTCCCATGACGTACCAGTCTTCCCCATATGGACGGAAGGTCGACACTCACATTATCCGTTTCGAGGCCTGCTCGACGTTCACTACGCGTTCCGGCCCGCATGGTCGCTAAGCTACTCGCGTAGCCCGTTAAACCTCAGTGCTTCATATCATGTCGTTACCTCCATAATACGCTAAGGCCGCTACCAACCGGAGCGACAGGTGTTGGGCGGGGTTCGCACCCGCCACAGGAAAGCGCCTTTCCACGGCGCACGCCCAACCAGAGATTATCCAGTTTAGACGCCGTACCATCTCTTCTGCGTCCATCGACCCGAATCGACAATCCGTTTGTTCGCTAATGCGGCGGCAGATGCTTTGGACACTCGACTTGCTCGGGCGGGTACCAATGTATCCCGCTCCCGTTTGAGGTCGGTAATTCCAGCCGATGCGGTATCCGAGAAACTCAAATGCTTCCTCGGGGCATCGCAAGCATCGGGTCGTTTGAGCATTGATCGGAAGCCTCAAACGATCCATGAGTTGAGTAATCACCGCCAACATCTCTGTCGCCGATGTTCGTCCCAATACACAGAAATCGTCTGCATAACACACAATCTCCGCTCCAAACTGCCGGGCGTAACCCAGTAGTTTCCAACCAAGAATAAAACGCCGCATATAAATGTTGCTCAACAGTGGCGAAATTGGGCTCCCTTGTGGGGTCCCCTTCCGTTCTCGTCGGGCGCGATTCGTACAGCGTTTCCCTCCTGTTTTATCCTCCTCCACTACTGGCATTTCCATCCATGCCTTGATGAGTCTGAGCATCCGTCCATCGCTTATGCGACGGGCCAAGCTCTTCATCAACTCCGCATGGGGAATCTCGCCAAAGTAATTGGATAGGTCCGCGTCCACCACTTCCCGGTGGCCTTGGTTCAACAGGCGGTGGATGCGTTTCACCGCATCCCGTGCGCTTCGACCCGCTCGATATCCATATTGCTCCGGTTGGAGGTCCGCTTCAAAAATCGGAGATAATACTAACATCGCCGAAGTCTGGACGACTCGGTCCCGGAGACAGGGAATGCCTAACGGCCGAAACTTTCCCGGTTGTTTCTTTGGGATCAGTACCTGACGAACCGCCTTCGGCCTGTAGGTACCTTTCCGTAAGTCCTGCGACAGTTCCTCCAGCCAACCCTCTACTCCGCTTGCTTCAATGTCGGCGATACGCTCTCCGTCCACGCCTGCACTGCCACCATTACGGCGGACCAGTGTCCACGCTTCCCACAGAAAATCCATACGCCATACCTTATCCACCAGGGCGTGGAAACGATGGGCTGGTGATTCCTTCGCTTTCGCATGTAGTACGATTTGGAATCTCCGAACTTTTTCAGATCCTGTTAGACCTTTGTCAGTGATCATGTCCCTTCATCCTTATCCATACTGTGTTCAACTCAGGCCCCTTCCCTCCACTGGCGTTATCCCGCTTCTACGGTACTACGGACCCATCCGCCACCCTGACGGCCCGGCCTGCTCCTTACGGAGTTCCGGTTGCCGTGTGCATCAGCACCGACAGGGCTTCCCGTGTTGCTACTTTCCTGATCTTCCATGCGTGCCAGCGCCAATACCCCGGTGAGCCGTCTTGGTGCACTTGTCGCTCGCTTCCCAAGACGTGCCAGTCTTCCCCATAATACCGGAAGGTCGATACTCACATTGCCCGTTTCGAGGCCTGTTCGACGTTCACTACGCGTTCCGGCCCGCATGGTCGCTAAGCTACTCGCGTAGCCCGTTAACCTCAGTGCTTCATATCATTTCGTTACCTCCATAATACGCTAAGGCCGCTACCAACCGGAGCGACAGGTGTTGGGCGGGATTCGCACCCGCCACAGAAAAGCGCCTTTCCACGGCGCACGATATAGGCAGGCCACATATCCATGCTCACACGCTCAATCGCTTCCAGTTGCGCAGCCGAACAGCCCGCATAATAGGCATCCAGACTCGCATGGGTGCGTTTTTCCTTGACAAACAGCACCGTGCCCGTTTGGGAATCCGAAACCACCGTGATATACTTATGGCCCTTTTTGTACGAGGTCTCGTCCACACATATATGGGGAACCGGTTGCGTCTCTCTACGGGCGAGTCCGCGCTTTACCGCACGCGCCATGATGTTGGCGATCATCGTCCAACTGACGCCCAGCCTGCTGGCCACCGTTGAAATACTGGTTGCATCCTGCAACCAGTCAATGACCTTGCTTTCAAAAGCCATCGTAAAACGCACGCGCGCATCCGCCCAAGGGACCGAAACGGTCTGGATCCCATGCTCCGAACAGGCCACCCGGGGAACTTTCGCAACCACGCTCGTCCGATACTCGCAGATATCCGTGTGGCGCCATTTCCGAAGACGATGGTCGTATCCAGGACAAACTTTGTTGCACCCTGGACACCGAAGCTCCGAATCCTCCGAACAAATCACATGGATCTCGGCCAACTGCGCCGCGTCATCTTGTTTGATCTCCGATACCTCCCACGGAGATTGGATCCCGATCAATCGATTGATATCTTGAATACGTACATTCATTGCTGATGAAAAATTTGACTTGTGCCAAAAACAGATCCAAAATAAACAAAGACATCCACTCTGAATCTATAGCTACCTAATAGTTGTTTACCCTGATCCTGACTCCGAACCCACTTGAAAAACGGAAGCCCCTTCTGGGTTTCACACATTATTGTCGTAAGACACGGAAAGGACAATTCGGGTTAGGACGCAAGCCAATCGCGAAGCGCATGGCGCGTTTTGTGAAACGTATGTATACGAAGCTCCGGCAACGGATGCACCAACCGGTGCACCAAACGGGGAAATGGCTTGGACAGGTGCTGACTGGATGGCTGAATTACTATGCCGTACCATGGAGTATGCCGTCTCTACGGAGGTGCTACAAGTGCTTGAAATGGGTCTGGCTGCGCGTACTACGCCGACGATCCCAACGGGATCAAACGACGTGGGAGCAACTGGGAACACTGGTAGAGCGCTATTGGCCGAAACTGAGAATCCGCCACGACTGGCCGACAAAACGATTCACCGTCACGCATGGGAGTGCAACCCAAGGGAGGAGCCGGATGCGTTAACGCGCACGTCCGGATCTGTCCGGGGGGCCCGGGGAAACTCGGGTCCCTACCGGCATCATTCCGAGGGATCGGCCTGGTGAGCGCGTTAACGCTGATTTTTGAGTTAGGAGATATTCGGCGTTTTTCACATCCACGTCAATTGATGGCCTATTTGGGCCTCGTGCCAAGCGAGCATAGCTCGGGGAATCGTACAAAACGCGGGGGCATCACCAAAACCGGGAATGTCCATGTGCGAAATGCCGTCATCTCCGCCGCATGGAAGTATACAAGGCCTCCGCGATGCAGTCGGGTACTAAAAGAACGGCAACAAGCGGTGTCTGCGGAGGTCGTCGCCGTTACCTGGAAAGCGCAACGCCGACTGTACAAACGTTTTCACAAATTGTGTCAGACCAAATCGCGATGTGTCGCCAACACCGCGGTCGCGCGCGAACTGGCCGGCTTTTTGTGGGCAGCACTGCACCTGGAAAACCCATTGATCACCACGCGTGTGCACACCTGAGTCATGGCTTATGGAGAAGCGATTGGCACGGTTGGAGAACCCACGAAATCCCCTTGCGATAATCGGCATCTTACCGATGAATGCGCGTTTTTAGATCGTGGCAGCTCCACACGAACCGAAATCATGCGTTACAACCCTCCGGGGCACAAAATACGCGAATACCAGACTGATTAGCCGTCGAAGCCGCCAAGTCGCTTCTCCATAAGCCACGTTGTATATTATGATGTAAATTGCAAAAAAACATAGCGCCTCATAAGCTCTGCCTTGTCACGGAGAGTCCTACTATACCAGGGGAATTACAGAAAAGGTTCCAGTTAAATGGATAATTCCCCTCGTTAGCCTCAACCAATAAAATTGGAGGCAATGATCAATGCAATTCCAATACCAATAAACCATCGTAGGCTGCTAAGAATCGAGTTTATGGCCTCGAATTTCGCGTCTACGGAATCCATATTGGACTCCAATTTAGCCTCGAACCTTTCAATGATATTTGTGGACGCCATATTTCCAATTATGTTAACCAACTCATTAGCCTCCCCCCCCTCCAGCCCGGTCTTTCTAAGCAGTTTATAGGCCTTGGTGTTCTCATCTGGTTGCATTTCCATGCGGTACAATGCAAGTATATGGAAGGTTCCATACAAATACACCAACAAGCGTTCACCTTACTTTATAATTCCCCTACATTACTGGAATGCAGCTTGAAACTGATCGATCGGAATATGCAATCAGGTGGATCGGCAGTTGCTCAGGAGCGAAAAGATTCCGCATTCGGAGAAGATTTTCTCGGTTCACGCGCCGCATACGCGTTGGATCGTCAAAGGTAAGGCGGGGGTACAGGCGGAGTTGGGACTCCCGGTCTGCGTCTTGGAGGACCAGCATCAGTACATTCTTCACTACCGGGTGCTCTACGAGGGGGTAGATTCGTCAATGATCGTGGATTTTTTACGGGAGGCCAAGACACTGTACCCGTCCCTGACTTCGTGCAGCATGGATACGGGGTATTCATCGGAACACAACCGGCGCGCATTGGAGCAAATTTTGGAACTGGTGATTATGCCGAAGCGGGGTCGTTTAAGTCATGCGGACAAGGCGCGCGCATCCGCCCCGGACTTTGTGGAGGGTCGTCGTCAGCATCCGGCGGTAGAATCCGCGATCAACAATTTGAACCAGCGCGGACTGGACTTGGTGCGCACGCATGGTAAGGAGGGGTTTGGTCGCACGGTGGCGCTCTCTGTGGTCGCGGCCAACGTACATCGTCTTGGCTTGCAGTTGAAACGGAAAGAGGAGCGGCTCAAGCGCTGGCATCAGGCCCGAAAACGAGCGGCGTAGCGCCGCTGTAATCCTACCGAAAGAATTTGGACAGGCTCCGCCATAAGCGGAAAGGCAGACGTAGGTCACGTTGGAACGCATGGTCGCGTCCCAGCGGCATCGGAGAGCGAAAAATGTCTTCCAGTGACCGTTCATCAAGCCGAAAGGCACCTAATTCCCCCGAAACTCCACCAACGACGCCACAATTACGGGCCCAGATCGTTATGAGTATAGCAAGAATCGCAAAAATGACCTATTCTCTGACAAGCACTAGATACTCCCTCGAAATATACCCCGTCAAGTCTAGAATTCCTAGACTCCCTACTTTATCCACAGGCTGCTAGACCTCTATCCACAATATTCCCGGTAGAACCTATTTTGTATTGATTTTGCGCCAAATCACGGCGACATCCTGATGTATGTCGCTAACAATTGGAAGCATATACGCTCACACAGACAGTCCCAGCCTAAGCTGTATGCTATTCAACACCCAGTTCCACTTATCGCACTTCAATCAAATCTTACTCGCAATAGCTGCGTCGAAGTTAAGAGAAGTATGTGGTCTGAAATAGATAGCGCAGCCAACAACGGACTATCATGCTCAACGACAATCTGGCGAGAAAGCGAGCCTAGGTTATCATAGATCCATATAGCCTGAGGCAGGACAACCCACACCTCTGTCCCGGCTGTTGTAACACTGATTACGTCCTGCGTTGCCTTCAAATTTCGCACGTGTCCACCAAAATAGTCGTACACCTTAACCAGACCCAATGCACGGTCTGCCACATAAAGCAGTGACCGATCCGCAGAAAGGCTAACGGGGTCTACCAGTTGACCTGCCCCAGAACCAAAATCACCGATTACGCGCTCTAGCCTTCGACTGGCATCCCATTTAAGCACACGTTGAGAAGATGCGTCAACCACAAACAGAGCCCCCGTTGAACCAACTGAAATGGAGATCGGCCGTCCCAATGCAGTCTTAAGTCCATCGTAGAGATCAAGACGTGGAGATCGTTCCAATTCAACGTTTGCCCTCCTAGGTACTCGAATAGACTCCAGATGCAGTAATTCTTTTGAAAACCGTAATAGATGACCATGCTCTGCATCCGCAATGACCCATATCAATCCATTTCCTGGATCAACATCGGAAATTTCCCCAAATGCTCCCGCACTCGTTCCATCCAGACTCCCGCGTATCCTACCATCTTGGCCAAGTTGGACAACCTCCATCACCGTCGCAACATATATCAACCCTTCCGGGTCAACTTCAAGTGCCCGTGCCTCCGAAAAATGCGCAATAACTTCAAATCCAGTGCTAAGAGTGTCCTGAGCGCTCGCAATTCCGGCAAACGTCACGAGAAAAACCAATAAGGTCGGTGGAATGTGCATTATTCACGCCCGAGTGCACGGTATCCAATATCCCGCCGCAGATGCTTTCCTTCGAACTCTATGAGATCAGCTGCTTCGTAAGCACGGCCAATAGCCTCCCTTAACGTGGAGGCCACCGCGGTTACACCTAAGACACGTCCTCCCGCCGTAACAGTTCTTTTACCATCAGATTTTGTACCCGCATGAAATACAAGAACGCCTGGGATTTCACTTGCTGTGTTCAGTCCACTAATCGGGTATCCCTTGTTGTAAGAACCGGGATACCCACCACTGGCCAGTACTACACATGCAGCTGCAAGTGATTGTTTGGTAAGTCGCAAGTTTCCAATACCTCCACTGGCCGCTCGCAGGAGCACCTCTATGGGGTCTGCTCCTATCAAGGGTAGCACAACCTGCGTCTCTGGATCCCCAAAACGGCAGTTGAATTCGACAACCTTGGGGCCCTGATCTGTAATCATAAGACCGGCGTACAGACATCCAGTGTAACGCCTGCCCTCACGTGCCATGCCCTCAAGTACTGGCTCAATGATTGAGCGACAAACTTCATCGATTAAGTTTGAGGTCATTACCGGAGCTGGAGCATATGCACCCATGCCTCCTGTATTTGGACCGAGATCATCGTCAAATGCGCGTTTATGATCCTGGGCCGGATCTAACACTAGATAATCATCCCCGTCTGTAAGAGCAAATACACTTGCCTCTTCGCCCTCCATCCATTCTTCAACGACAACCTCTCTGCCCGCATCTCCCAGACGACCCACAGTCAGCAATTCATGCAATGCACGATCAGAGCTTGTGTGGTCCTCACACATGATGGCCCCCTTCCCCGCAGCAAGCCCCGAAGCCTTAACAACGCATCTCTCCAGTGTTCGGGCATAAGCTTTGGCCTCCTTAACCTGATCCGGAAGAAAGGCGTGCCATTGGGCTGTTGGCACATTATGGCGCTGCATAAATGCTTTGGCAAATGCCTTGCTACTTTCAATTTCGGCGGCTGCCGCTGAGGGACCGAAGCAAGATACCCCTGCTTGGCCCAAGGCATCGGCGAGCCCATCTGCAAGAGGTACCTCTGGACCGACAACAACGAGGTCAATGTTCTCGCGTCGAGAAAACGCAACTAAACCTTCCGTGTCTGCCGCTTTGATACTGACGTTTTTTCCGAACTCTCTTGTCCCCGCATTACCTGGGGCTATGAATAGCTTGTTAGCTTCACGTACGGCCCATGCCAAGGCATGCTCACGCCCGCCACTCCCTACAATGAGTACTCTCATGCTTACTCCCTAGATCTAGTCGAAAAGGTCCTTTAATTCTGCTAAAAGAGATAACGCCTGCAGCGGCGTAATTCTGTTTGTATCTATCTCCCGTAGTTTGTCGCGTACGACATCGCATTCTAGTTGATCAAAAAGCGCCATCTGAATAGCTTGCACTTTCGGCATAATGTCCTTCTTCACGAGCTTCTGAGATTCGAGTTTATCCAGAATCTCCCCTGCTCTGCTCAGCAGCTTTGAGGGCAGTCCAGCCATACGAGCTACCTCAATACCATAAGAGTGATCTGCAGCCCCACGGATCAACTTGTGGAGAAAAACAATCTTGCCGCTGTGCTCTTGAACATGGACCTTATAATTTCGAACCCTTTCAAGACGCTCCTCAAGCGTATTGAGTTCATGGTAATGAGTTGCAAAAAGTGTTCGTGCAGCTATTGAATCATTTTCGTGCAAATATTCGACCAATGCCCACGCAATAGAGAGACCATCAAAGGTACTGGTCCCCCGCCCTATCTCATCCAGGAGGATCAGTGAATTTCGGGTGGCATTATTGAGGATATTGGCGGCCTCATTCATCTCAACCAAAAAAGTGCTCTCACCTGCAGCCAAGTTATCTGATGCACCAACACGCGTAAAGATGCGATCAACAACACCAATGGTGGCCGATTTTGCGGGCACGAAGCTTCCCGCCTGCGCCATCAAGACAATTAAACCAACCTGGCGTAACACTACGCTCTTGCCCGCCATGTTGGGACCCGTTATAATGAATATCTGGTACCTGTCGGGATCAACCTCTATTGAGTTTGGAACGAAGGCAGCAGGATCTGCTTGTTCTACGATCGGGTGTCTGCCATGCACAATTTTGAGTAGTCTGGTGTTATCAATACGCGGCCTTACGTACCCTTCACGAACAGCCACTTCGGCAAAGCTGACAAAACAGTCCAGAACTGCTATCACCGCACCCAACCGCTGGAGCTCCTTAGATGCTGTTGCTAAGTCGGCCCTAAGAGATCGTAGGAGCTCGTTTTCGAGTACTATGATCTGCTCCTGTGCCCCAATTACACGTTCCTCATACTCTTTTAACTCATTGGTTATATATCGCTCTGCATTAACTAAGGTCTGCTTCCGAACATATTCAGGTGGTACCTTGTCCCGATGCACATTCGTTATCTCCAGGTAGTACCCAAATACCTTGTTATAGCCTACTTTGAGGGAGGGGATACCTGTCCGTTCACTTTCACGCTTCTGAAGTACCTCGATAAACCCTTTACCCGAACTCGAAATCTCACGTAATCTGTCCAGTTCCTGATTATAGCCCTGTCGAAATATCTGTTCTGAAGAGTCATCAAGGGCCTGACTGATCGCAGATTCGATATCATCACAAGGGTTCAGCCGTCGAGATAATTCATCTAGTGCTTTACAATCGATTGACTGTATGCTCTGGACCAACTCAGGCACCTGACGCAGTGCTAATGCGAGTGCTAATAGCTCCCGGGGGATTGCTCTTTGCGTACATATTCTGGCAACTACCCGCTCAATATCACAGATTTGTTTGAGGCAGTCTTGCAGGTTTTCTCGAATTTCTGTACTGTGTACCAGCGCCTCAACAGCATCAAGTCTACGATTGATGCGTGCAACATCACGCAATGGTCGAAAGAGCCACCGCCGCAGAATTCTCGCACCCATGGCAGTGCAAGTTTGATCCAGAAGCTCAACCAGCGTGGTACTATTACGGTCTCCGTGGAGCGGGGTCAGCAGTTCGAGGTTACGGCGCGTTTGTGGATCAAGGAGCATGTACCCCTCATCCATCTGTTGCTGAATCTTGCGTATATGCTCCGGTTTACCCTTTTGTGTTTCGATCAGGTAATGAAGCACCACACCTGCTGCAACAACACCCTCACTCAACCCCGAAATCCCAAAGCCTTTCAAAGAATGTGTACCAAAGTGTTCAAGTAGTGTAGTGTCGGCAAAATCACTATCATACACCCAATCCTCACGTGGTGTAACAATATAGCCTTGATCACGGAATGCACGTACAGACTCCTGTGCAGCTTTGTTAACAAGGAGCTCTGCCGGTTCAATACTCTGTAATAGATCATCCAGTCTGGACTGATCAATCTCTGTGAGTAGGAACTCACCAGTGGATACATCCGCGTAAGCTACCCCTACTACCTGCTTCTTCCCAAAGTGTACTGCCACCAGGTAGTTCGCCTGTTTTGGAGACAGCATTTGATCCCGAGGGATACCCCGGGCGTAACGACTTCAGTCACGCCCCGCTTGACTAGGGACCGTGTCGACTTTGGGTTCTCAAGTTGTTCGCAAATTGCAACTCTGAGTCCTGCGTCAATCAGTTTGGGGAGATGATTTTCGAGTGCGTGATACGGGAACCCCGCAAGTGGCACACTCTTTGCTGCACCATTTGCCCGTTTGGTAAGCACAATACCCAACACGTCACTTGCCTTAAGGGCATCTTCTTCAAACGTCTCGTAGAAGTCGCCCATACGAAACAATAGAAGTGTATCCGGATGCTCTGCTTTGATCCGGTAATACTGCCGCATGAGTGGCGTCTGACCTCTTCTCCTTGATGCCATGAATCACAGTAAATAAGTGCTGGCCACATCGTGATGCATCTTTCTCTAACCGGCAACTGGGTAACCCGTCCATGAACTAAGCGCATCTTGCAAGGAAGCGATATGTGCTCCTTGTGTGCTACTCCACCTCAATGTTTGCTCAAAGTGCTCCCCCCATCCGGGATAATCTAATTCTTCGCCAACAACGTTGTGCCAAAGACCAACGGCAACCCCACCAAACTTCTGACATAACTCGAGGAGTTTTATACTTTCTTGGATGGCTTCAGCCGCTCCATACTTCTGTCGGTTAAACAATGCTCCATCCATAAATAGGAGCGGCATTTCCCAAATATCCATCACCTTGTTTCTGGCAGGATCAAACCGCAGAAACGGCATACAGGTGCCGTTTCTGAACCCTGCACACTCTGCAAATCCAAGAGATGAATCAATTCTAAAACCGATTGCCTCCTGGATGCGGGGCGTGATCGCGGATTCATAGCGCAAAAAATGCTGCCTAACACTTATTGAATCTACTCCAGTAATCTCAGTGAGTGCTCTGCGCTCATTGCGCAGATAAGCAGCGTGAGTATGTGCGTGATAGCTTGGATGAAGACCAATTTCAAAGCCGTCAGAAGAGAGATCGATTAACAGTTTACGAAGAAAACGTTGATCCAGGCGATAATGTACATCATTGGGGCCGTGTGCCGCCGCTTTCAAAAAAATTGTGGCACTACCGTAAGCCCGAATTGCTTGATGCATGCTACGTAAGGCAATCTTAAATGCATCGCCCCAACTAACGAAACTGTAGATAAACTTGAATAGTCGGCGCCAGCGTTCACCTGCACTGACCTTTCGACGATTCAACAGAAAGTATTCAACTTTTTCCCGAAAAATCATTCCAAAACGCCAATGCCGAAGATAGTCGACATCAATCGTAGGACAAAACGCCCAATCCTTCCCAGCCCATTTCCGCAGATCGGTATTAATCCCAGCATCTTCTAAACTCTCTCTCAACAGCATTCGATAACACTCTACAACAGGGAGTCGAGTCACTTCAAGTATCGCTTGAAGTGACTCCTTATGTGGAAACCGGCCGTGCTGATCACGGGCGCGTACAGTGAATTCCTGCCAACCTGAGAGCCAGTAGAAAGCTGATGCAACAAGGTCATCGCCAGCCCCTGACGAGAAAAGAACAGGAACATTGAAATTAGCGTACTCCCTCCAACACACAGAAGTCACATCCATGGCAGTAAAATCATCGTAGAACCTTTCCGCATTTAGAGCCAATGGTAACACGGTTACCTTTGGGGGCAAATTGGAAGGGTTTTGGCCATAGTACAAACCACGACCATTCAGCTCACTTCGTGGCTTGAATATCGGACCCAAACCAAGCGGTTCAAGTAACATGCGGATGGCGTACTTTGCCTTTGGCCTATAGTCTTGGCTTACCTCAATGCACACGGGTAGTGCAACCTTCATCAGTAGTTCTCTGCTTAGTGTTGTCACTCTGGAAGATCAAGTTACAGCACGTGCGCATCATTCGACAGCGAGTCGATGAATCGTCCATACCTGCAATGACACGCAACGCCATAGTCCTTTCGGATCCTGTTCACGGGTTCATTAGAGTGCCCCAAAAGATAATTCAGCCATTGCTCGAATCACGTGAGGTTCAGAGACTTAGACGAATCAAACAGTTGGGTCTGGGCATGATCGTTTTTCCTGCCGCTGAACATAGTCGTTTTCCACACGCATTGGGTGCAATGGCATTAATGTCCGATGCCCTAGACAGTTTGGCCGCCAAAGGAACCCCCATTACGGAAGATGAAAGACTGGCAGCTATGGCCGCCATCCTGCTGCACGACATTGGTCATGGGCCCTATTCGCATACACTTGAGTACGATCTGATTTGCGATACACCACATGAGAAAATAAGTTTGGCCCTCATGCGGCGCCTCGAATCGCAGATTGGTCCGCCGATCGACATGGCAATCCAGATGCTGGAAGGCACCTATGAACGTCCCTTCTTTTGCGATTTGATTTCGAGTCAACTGGATATGGATCGTTTGGATTATTTGTGCAGAGACTCACATTTTACAGGAGTGGTCGAAGGTAAGATTGGGATTGAGCGTATTCTGCGCACATTGTGTGTTTACCCAACGGGTGGAGGAAAAAAATCCTGTCTTGCTATCGAGTCAAAGGGGATTTATGCAGTCGAAAACGTACTCATAGCCAGGCGGTTAATGTACTGGCAGGTTTATCTGCACAAGACCGTTGTTGCTGCTGATTTTGTACTCCGTGGTGCTATCCGCCGTGCACGGCACTTGATTAATTTCGGCAATCACGAGGCTGTGTCCGGCATCTCACCAGCACTGTACTGGTTCCTTGAGCGGGAAATTGATGCATCAGGACTCTCAGATGATGAGATTCTGGATCGGTTCCTGGACTTGGATGACGTTGAAGTAATTAGCAGCCTGAAGCAGTGGTATCGGAGTTCAGATCCTATTCTTGCAGATTTATCGCGACGTATCATCGATCGGGATCTCTTTCGTTGTACATTCCTCACTGAAGCACCTACCCAAGATTTACTCGCTCAGTGGCAGGATCGCGTAAGTCAAACACTGACGAACATAGGGATCGGTATTCCCGATGCGCATACTTACTACCTAACAGTAGGTAAGTCGGGTCATGCAGCTTATGAACCAGATGAGAGGGGCGTACGCATCTTGGATTCAGGAGGAAATCTCTGTGAGATTGAAGATCATGCAGATATAGCTGCAATCAATGCACTCACACGCTTTACTGAAAAGCCGTACCTCTGCTGCTTAAAGGCAGCCAACCTACCACTATGACTCCAATGCCGCACGGCAGTATTCAGCGCACTTAGCCATTTCTTCCATAACACTGGAGTCCTCCGGGATTGGGTACTCCAGTTCAATCATAGCTGTAATTGGGTAGTTCTCGTCTCGCAACAGGCGTAAGACTTCACCAATCGGCGTATCTCCTGTTCCCCACGGGACATTGTCCTGTCCATTGTCGGGGCTTTTGCGATCTTTTAGGTGCAAATGGCTGATCCGATCGTGATATTTCTTAATCACGGGAATAGGAGAAGTCCCAAGGGCAGCTACGTAATGCCCTATGTCCAGATTCAGCATATTGTTCGGCGAATGGGCGAGGTATTCGTCGAAATCGAAATCTTCGTTGGCTACTTGCACGTGATTGTGCATGCCGTTGAGGAGGTTGTGCTTCGTGGCAAATGGGGCCATTCGCTTGGACGACTGAGCTGAGATTTCGAAAGAAATTCCACGTGCACCGATCGCTTTTGCCGCCCTGTAGGCATAATCTATGTCCTGATCAAACCAATTCGGGTTACCCAATTTCAGGATATCTACATCTACCCCCCCATCTCTAAACATATCACCCAACTCAGCAAATTTCTCCATGGAAACACTGCGACGCCACTTCAGTATTTCACTTCGTGCTGCCGTCCTGGCAGCCACATAATCCGACCTTTCATCCGGTGTCATAGATTCGGGATGTCGCGGTCCAGGGCCTGGGTCAGGAGCTCCTACATACGCTTCTGCTGGCCCTCCCATCAACTCTATCGTGTTAAGTCCAAGAGTTTGCATATACCCAAGGATTTCCTCTGCACTGCCGGGAATCTGACGAAAGCTGTATGAGATCGCACCGACTTTTACAGGTGACGACGCGAAAAGGAAACGACGTGGAATCACCGCAACACTAGCAGCCAATCCGGCGGTTTTCAGAAAGCTTCTACGGCTAAAACTCTGGTTCATTTCGATCAATGTATCACGTGATATGTACATAAGTTACAACAAAATACCTACAAGGCCCCGTTATCAACTATTTCGAAGCGTGCGCCGTGGAAGGTGCTTTTTCCTAATAAGTTGGAACCTATTTGACCTGGATTGTGGTCGGTGCTGATGGGTACACACGTGTATAATCCCGTTATTTCACTATGGAAACTGATTTCAATAATCCCAGAACACTTGCTGGTTTTACTTCCAAGATCCTGGGCTTTCATATCTCCTATTTAGCCAATTTCGGACTAGTTGATGCGTCTCCATACGTATCGGAAGGGGATGCAGAACCTGACAGCATCAAGCGTGTGTTCAGAATATTCATGAACTGCTTGACGTAGGATAATCCGTCGTTTGTGATGGCGCGACGATTAAAGAGAACGACATAGTTGACCCCGTCTCCACTCTGGTATACCAGCGAATTGGTGCCAGACAGGGTTCCCCCCGACCAGGCCCACCAACCACTTCCCTCCCGACCGTTTCGTTGTCTACCGATACTGCTACCCCATACCACGTACTCGTCAGCAAATTCAAGCAGAGCCCTCGTTGTAGTGACCAGTCCAGCCTCAGCGAGCTTGGCCTCCATATCCCACCCTCCATCCGGCCACCTAACAGGCGGTCCGTTTGGATCAAACACATTGCGAACCAATCCTGGAGCATCGTACCATGGTTCCCTCATACTACGGTCCTGGGGAAACGTACGGGCCTGAATCACGTCTTCTGCGGAAACGCCAAGGGGCGCGAAGACGTTCTCGCACACATAGGTAAGGTAGTCCTTTTTCGACACCTTTTCAATTATTAGCCCCAACACAAGGTATCCGATATTGGAGTAGACAGTTTCAGAACCAGGATCAAATTGTAACGGCTGGCCCAATACATAGCGAACCGTATTCTCCCGTCCAGGGGGACTGGAAACTGACATTGTCCCTGCTATCTCAATTTCTCGAAATATCCAATCCGCCGTGCTATCCCTGTCCCAACCGGCTTGATGCAGTAGAAGGTGTTCGACTGTGATATTCATTAGCCTAGAATCACCAAGCGAAGGAAATGGTTGCAAGGTAAGCAATCCGCCTTCCGGCTGTCCAAGGTCGAAGGCTCGCGCATCCAACGCCAGCAACCCATCGGTAACCAGATGATGAACGGCCGCGGCTGTGACGGGTTTGGAAACGCTTGCGACTCGCATCATCACGCTTGAGGCTATGGACCTGTTGTGTCCGGCATCCATGAAACCACTCACACCCTCATAGACGACGTTGCCATCATTCATGATGGCAAGACCCGACGCACCAATGCCATGTAGCTCGGAGAAGGCGTCCAATATGGCACCATAGTCGCTTTCCTCCGCCAGTTCTTCTGGTGCAGTTGTGAGCTGTTCCGCACCACAGCCCGTAAGAATGAGCGCCATCAATCCCGCCAATAGCAGCTTAGAGCAAAGCATCTCTCCTCGTTCTAGTCGCCCTTTACCGGGATTTACGCCTGTATGTGCCATTCCCCTTTCTACGCATAGTTTGCACGTCTCTCTTACGCTCAACTATTTTCAAGATAGTAGAGTGCAGGCAGTCCCCGCAGTTCGTGAGCAATATCCAGACCATAACCCACAACAAAATCTCCCCCGGAAATAAAACCCACTTGATCTACTGCAATAGAACTCGCTTCATTTTGCAACAAGGCAACTACAGTGACAGACTGTGGTGCGTGCTCGGCGATTCTGCGAAGCGCATGGGTCAATGTTCTGCCACTATCCACAATATCCTCGACAAGAATCACATGTCGATCACAAAGGCTTATGGTTAGAGGCATGAGTTCACGAACTGATCGACTGCTCTTGGTACCTGTCCCGTAAGAAGAAAGACGCCAAAAATCCACCGTACAGGGTAAGTCTATGGCTCGTACAAGATCTGCCGCAAATACAAAGGCGCCATGCATAAGGGCGAGTACAATCGGGTGCTTGCCGTGATGTGACTGTGTCAGAATATCGCCCATCTCCCGGACGCGAGCCTGGATGGTCTCGGCATCCTTGAACAATCTCAAGCGATGACCATGTATGATCTCAGTTTTGCTCGTAATAGAGTCTAGCATACTGTTTGGTCGATGGGGTTACGCGAAAATCGTGAGCCATTCGATATCCGACAACCCATGCAATCGTCGCACCGCTGCATACTACGGACACATGCCTGCGCTCCTGCGTAGGTACAGCATCATCTGTTAGTAGGTCACTGATTTTTTTTGTGCCATGCATTCCTAGTGGACGCATTCGGTCACCAGCAAGCCAGCTGCGAACCTTAAGTGGTAATACTAACTTTCCCGCATCAAGCCAAACCCCCGCCGGATCAGAAAGATTTGAGGGCTTCTGCTGTGTAAGATAGAGTCGAATCTGTCCACCCGGGACAGCTACTGTCGTGTTTTCAGAAAGCAATCCCGTCTCTTCTGTCTTATTTCGCTCGGCCGAAGCAGTAAATACGAGATGGGTTCGATCCCGCCAGATCACTCCCCCACCCACCTCAATTTGTTTTCCAGTCTGCGAATTCACCAGCGCCAGAATCCTTCCAGCAAGCGCCTCATTTGCGGGAGATTCTGGGAGCCACCTGCGGAGTCCTTCAATTACCAATCGTCGAGCAAGTACATTCGGTAGCTGCGTCAGATGTACAATTGACAGTGATTGCCCACGGGCAGCAACAGAAAAATTTCTATCTATCATTGGGCGAATCACCTCATCAACCCATTCGCCAACAAGTCTGGCGCTCCGTGCAAGTGTTTCGGCGTTCAGATTTGGCATGACACTTGCGCGCAACTGGGAGCGCAGATATTTCATGTCCTTATTACTCCGATCCTCCCGCCATTCCAAATCCCTAGCACTTGCATACACGCGGATTGATGCTCTACTCTCCTCAAGAAATGGTCGCATCAAATTGATCTGTTCTGTCAGTGGACGAACAGGGCGCATTGCAACAAGCCCTTCTGGGCCCGTTCCCCGATTAAGATTCAACAACAAAGACTCCGCCTGGTCATCAATGTGGTGCGCCACGGCCACAACAGATATGCGTTGCTGTGCAGCTATTTCAGTAAACGACGTGTACCGAAGGTCACGCGCCGCCATCTGAACAGAGCATCCGGTGTCAGCGGCATGGGTGCGTGCGCAAATATGTCTTACATGCAGGTTTAACTCCCACTGTTGGCATAGCTCATGAACCAGCGCTTCGTCTGCGACAGATTCATGGCCACGTAAATGATAATTAATGTGAGCCACCTCACACTCGTACCCCAGCATCCCCAGAACATCCAGCAACGCAACTGAGTCAATGCCTCCACTTACCCCTACGAGTATGCGCTCACCCGGACTTACATGAGCGGTGCGCTCCATATAGGATGCTACTCGATCACGGAATGAATCAATCGGGTTCTTCATGGTCCACAACTTGCCGATTGAACCGCTGCTTCAATTCATCATACGTCAATCGGATCAGTGTTGGTTTTCCACTGGGGGTCCGATAGGGTTCCTTGCACTGGAAGAGTCTATCAATCATTGTCCGCATCTCATCCTCATTCAGCTTAACCCCAGGAGAAATTGCACCACGTACGGCTATACTGCGGGCCATGTTTTCCTGGATAGGAAGGTGTGTCAACTCAGTATTGGCCTTGTATTCATCAAGTATGGACTGCAGGATTTCCTTTTCTGCTCCGGGCCGTAGGTCTGAGGGTACACCCCTGATCGTTACTGTGCGATTCTCAGAGATTGAATAATCAAACCCAAGCGCCATGGCAAGCGGGTCAAGTTCACGCAGAAGTTCGCAATCATCCTGATTAAGACATATCAGTTGGGGAAACAAGAGCTGTTGTGACAGCCCGCCCCCGGCCTGTAAATCTGCCAGAGCACGTTCAAACAGAATGCGTTGATGAGCAGCCTGCTGGTCGACAATCAATACACCATTGTGTAGTTGGGTTAGAATATAATGGTCTTGCAACTGCCAAAGAAAACCTTCCAGATCCGGAGTTGCCCCGGAAGGCGCTTGGCTACGCTCAATGTCGTATATGATCGTGGATTGCTGTCCTTGAACCGGTGATAACTCGTCCGCGCGAGGCGGCGGCCTCCAATTGGTCGTGGTGGCATTCCGCCCCTCCTGAAAACTCAACGACGAAGCACTACTTGGATATTGAGGGATCAAATCAGCGGTCCCAAGCGCTCGCCTCGATATCGCCTGCACAAAATTGTACACTCCTCGGTCATCATCGAACCGGACCTCCGTCTTTGCAGGATGCACATTCACGTCAACGTGCTTGGGGGAAAGATTCAGAAACAGAACATAAGCGGGGTGACGCCCTTCTGGAAGCAAAGTGTCATAAGCTGATCGGATTGCATGATTTAGACTAGGACTCTTTATCGAACGATTATTTACAAACAAATACTGATCCCTACGAGATTTCTTGGCATGCTCTGGATGCGCCAAAAATCCTACTGCAGAGATATAGCTCATGGATTCATTAACCAGCACAAGATGCTGACTAACATCCGTCCCAAGGATAGCACGAACACGCTCCTTTAACGCATCCGAAAATTCCTCTGCGCGTGAACCTGATAACCGATATACCTCATGCCGATTATGTACCAACCTGAACGTGATCCACGGATTAGCCAGCGCTTGAGCAACAAAGATGTTTGAGATATGACGAAACTCTGTCGCAGGTGCCTTTAAAAAACTCCTGCGCGCCGGAACATTGAAGAAAAGATTGCGAACGGCTACAGTCGTGCCAACTGCCGCAGCACACGGAGAACTCTCAAGCACCTGCCCTCCCTCAATACGCACGAAAACCCCTTGATCATCCTCTGCCATCTTTGTTCTCATAGATACCTGTGCGATCGCCGCAATTGAGGCCAATGCTTCACCTCTAAATCCGAGCGTCCGTATGTCCTCCAGATCCTCCGCGCTCGTAATCTTACTGGTCGCATGACGCTCAAAACACTGAACGGCGTCTTCGGGCCCCATGCCTGAGCCATTATCGCTTACTTGAATCAAGCTGCTGCCCGCGGCTTTTACCGAAAGAGAGATTTCTGAGGCGCCTGCGTCAATGGCATTCTCGAGCAATTCTTTTGCAGCCGATGCAGGACGCTGAACTACTTCTCCAGCCGCGATCTTATTGGCCAATTCGATCGGCATTCGCCTAATCTGCACAGCATGCTCCATATGTGCTCCTGCTATCGTCCGATAGCGTTGTAGATATACAAAGCCGTGAGCAATAGTGCAGCTAGGTAATACAGTGCGACAGGGCTGCGCCTGCGACGAACACGGCTCTGAATTCGCATTCGCCGCTTGAGACTATCATCTTTGCGCGGATCGTAGTAGCGCGGCGTATAGTCGAATTTTCGTGGTTGTGCTTTACGTCCGAATAAGAGTCCCATTCTTAGAACCAGTTGACAACAAAGATTATGTACATGTAAGACAATGGAGCCGCTACAATAATGCCATCAAAACGATCAAGCATGCCCCCATGCCCCGGTAAAATTATACCCGAATCCTTCACACCAGCTACACGCTTGAAACGACTCTCGGCCAAATCGCCAACTGCACCGGAAAGGGTACACACGAGCGCAAGAATCAGTATGTGAATCGTTGCTAGCGGCATTTCTAAAGTCAGATTGAGTATGACCACTGCCAGAAGTGCTCCGCCAATTCCGCCAAGAAACCCTTCCCAGGTCTTACCGGGGGAAATAGACGGCGCCAGTGCATGCCTGCCAAAAAAGGATCCTGTAAAAAAAGCAAACACATCGCTTGCCCATACCAGCACCAGTACTGTGACGGTCAATATCAATGCCTCCTGTTCACTGTATCCCGGAACTACACGCAGATCTGTCAGGAACGCCAATAAGGCGGTCGGATAGACTGCGCCGGAGAGTGTTGCTCCCAGGCGTGTCAGCGGCTGATCGCTTTTCGTGAAGGTACACCACAACACAAGCCCCACCACAGGCACGGCAGTTAGGAGGAAAATATCCGGTACTAAAGCTCGTAGGGATAAGCCCGCGCCTACCAATAATCCCGTAACTATCCATGCCCGAACACCAGAACGCTCATAGAGCTGATACAGTTCGAGTTGCCCTAGGAGAGCAATTATCAACACAGCAAAGCCAAAATACCACGGTCCAAGCCAAGCAGAGCCAACCAGCAGGGAGGCTCCGATCGTGGCTGTGAACAGGCGAGTCAGTATCTGTGGCATGATGCTCAGCAATATGTCTATTTGCTAGAAGAAGCCGCCTCGGCCAACTCCTCATCGGTAAGCGCTTCCGCTTCTAACAGCTCTAAGGCCTCTGCCTTCATTGATTTTGGAACCAGTACCTGCACTTTTGCCAATACCCCTTGTGTCAGGTTAAAAGCATGACACCTGTGATTTAACAGCACGGAAATAATACCGGCATCCTCCAGACGAGCACGAACCAAGTTAGCCTCGTAGTCGGTGCCGCACAAGAAGACTTCCTCCCAGTTAGCGATGTTCTTTTTCATTTCGGCGATGAATTAACAGGATGCAGACTGCAAAGGCAAGTGTACTGCCTACTACGAGTGACCATGGAACGATCTCTGGATCAGCAATCGATTCCGGTCCCCATTTGGATAAAGATAATGCAAGGCCATTATTCAAAAAATGTAATACTATAGCAATCCATAAACTACCTGTACGCCAGGTAACATATGCTAAATAACACCCTAACAGGACTAGTGGAAGTACCTGGGTAAGGCGTAGATGAAACACGCCAAAAATGACGCCCGTGAGGATAATGCCCCCAACTACGCCCAGCCCCTGCTCTGCCCGCCTCTGCACATATCCCCGAAAAAACACCTCCTCAAAAAGAGCTGGGGTCGCAACAACGAATAGCATATTCAGCGCGAAATTGCCTCCATCCCCGATAAACCATTCAATGAGCTCCATTTGTTGTTCCTCCAGCCTTAGGAGGACATCAGGTAATGGAATTTGTTCATTCAGGATTCCTAGAGCGGACACAGCCGGAAGCAGGCAAATAAGGGCAACCAGCGACAGCGCCCCATCTGTAGTATTGCAAGTTTTAAGTCGGAGAAAGCTCAGAGGGCGAGAGGAGTCAAGCGCACTTGCAAGTAGCGCGACACCGCCGAGTCCCAAGGCCAATCCAATTGCGTTGCCTCCTAAAAACGCGTTCCCATTCTCGGCGAAAATATCCTGCTGACCGCTCAAAATATCCTGAAACCCAACGTCATTCAGCGCGAGAAGAAAGGTCGAAGCAATATTACCTATGAACAGGTAAGCAAACAAGCCGACAAATACCCACAACGCCAAAGCTGCACCGGACGGCCAGGTACCTGTGATGCCATCAAACACATCCAAACCGGCTCGTCCAAAGCGGGGATTCCGGGGGCCTGCGGCCTCTAATCCATCATCATTTTTCCTAAATAAAACGTCTGCCATGGAAACGTTTATGGCGGTTCATACATTACAGGACATAACGCGCCCGTAGCTCAGTTGGATAGAGCGTCTGCCTCCGGAGCAGAAGGCCAGAGGTTCGAATCCTCTCGGGCGTACCCTTTCGGCTGCTGACCTATTTCTCAAGCTGCCCTTCCGAAGAGGCAACTAAGGTAGCGACGGTTGCATCCCCCGTTATATTGCATACCGTTCGGCACATATCCAGAATGCGATCAACTCCTAGGATCAACGCTATACCCGCCGCAGGAACACCAACCGATTGCAATATGATAATCAGCATAATGATACCTGCGCTGGGCACCGCAGCAGTACCAATGGAAGCAAGTAAAGCTAAGAGAATGATCTCCAGTTGGTCCATAAAGCCAAGTGCTATTCCAAGTGTCTGAGCAATGAACACCGCTGCTACCGCCTGATAAAGCGCAGTACCATCCATGTTGATCGTAGCTCCAAGCGGAAGCACGAACGAAGAAACCTCCTCACTGACTCCCAAGTGGTTCTCTGCGCGATCCATCGTAACCGGGAGCGTTGCTCCACTGGATGAGGTGCTGAATGCAACAAGCTGGGCAGGAGCTATCCCCATAATGAATTTCTTGAGCGACATCGGTGTCAAGAATTTCAAGATTGACCCGTAGGTAACTATGACATGTATTACAAGCCCGGCAAGCACCACAAGCATATAGAACCCAAGCGCCCCCAGCAAACTCCACAGTTCATTCAGATTATCCCCCGAAATCAGACTGACCGTATCCGCAAGGAGCGCGAATACGCCGAGAGGAGCAATCCACATGATAATCTCGACAATCTTGATAACAACCGCTGTCAGACTGTCAAAGAAACCTAACATAGGCTTGGCTTTCTCTTTTGGAATAAGCAGGAGTGCGATACCGAACAGTATTGAGATCAATACCACTTGCAGCATATTGCGGTTATTGGAGGCTGCTGCTGCGATATTGCGGGGCACCATATCTACGAATGCTTGCAATGGACCACGTTCTTGAGCTGAAGCAGCACTTTCCTGGCGCTCCTCTGCCATATCACTATACCCTGCCTGCAGTTCAAGACGTACTTCTTCTGGAACCGTGTCTCCCGGGCGGATGATGTTGACCAGAAGCAAACCAATTATCAGAGCGGCGACTGTTGTGCTGACATAGATCAGGATCGTTTTACCACCAATCCGCGCCAGTTTGCGTGTATCTGAAAGCGAGGCTACGCCGGTTATGATTGATCCCAGTACGAGCGGCACTGCAATCATGAACAATGCGTTCAGGAAGATGTCGCCAAAAGGACTAATCCAAGCCTGCGTGAACTCCCCCCACCCCATTGCAGCGGAAAGAATTCCATAACCCAATCCGAACACAAGGCCCAGGATAATCCATACATGCAGTTGCTTATACCAGTTCATTGCAATAAACTTTTGAATTGGAGTTTCAATATACGACTACAGATTGGCATGCTGCGGAAGTTTCAAAACTCATGAGAGGTCAATTTAGTGATCAGTGCATTCGCCTATTTAGAGAGAACCCCACATACGGAGCCACGTGAGTCCTACCCTGAATGTCTTTTAGCAGTCCAAGCCGTACTTGGATACGACGGTTGTGTAGCCGCGCAAATATTGCTGCATCTGCAGCAGCAAGTACATGGTTTACGATGAGCAAGGTCGTAATCCGGGAAGCTCGGCGTAAGTATGTATTTGCGTCAGCATGGTCCTCAGCGTACTGATAGAACCTGGTGGATACATTTGGCTTTGTCCCACCTGGACCTGTTGCCTCCGGCTCAATAGACTGAATGAAATTGCCATTCTCGTCGATCCAAGTTACACGGCCATCTCGGACAATAGCTACGTAGTCCTCCCAGCCCGGAGCGAACTGAAAGTACTTACCCACAAGCTCATAGTACTGCTGTTCTCCAAAAAATGGCAACACATGTGAAAACGCTGCTCCTGTATCTCCGTGATAACTATCACGTTCAAGCAGCTGAATCTCCTGGAAAAATGATCGCACTACCAGCCGTTCTGAATCAGACCAAGTGTTCGGTTGCGTTAGGTCAATGTTCAAAAGTGCAGGTGAAATATTCACCGGAGGAGTCGAAACGAGACGTCCGTCCGGTAGTTGATTCAAGTATTGTGCATAATCGTTAAGCCAATGTGCATACTTGATTGGACTCCAGTACATGTGAGCGTCCATTTGATATGCGTCACGCCCGTCTACTCCCTGTTGGCGCCAAGAAGCATAGAGCATGAGCACGGTAGCCTCTCCGGCAATCCCAACTGCTGCCTTGATCCAATGACGGTTATAGGCTTGGCCTAAGCCAGGAACTACAGCAGACAGTCCGAAGGCAAGCGGAACGCTGCGCCGAGAGCTTGAAAACAGTGTCTCCAAGCTATCGGTAGTAGGCTGCGCCTGGACATTATTGATGATGACTAGGAGGCCAAGAATGAGTGCAATACGCCTCATGCGCTATAGTTGGAGTTGGGCCAGCCACGGAGTAACGAGACCCTCGAAATATTCAAACGTCCCTGCCCCAAGAAGGCGTTCCCGAATCATTCCCGCCCCATCAATTACGTAGGAGACCGGTCGCCCGGATGCAAGTTCATTTCTGAAATATTCCGGCAATTCTTCAGACGCTACGTAACCGGAAACCGTTCTTTCGGGCAGCAGGTCATCATACAACTGGAGTTCTTCTAAATCTTCATCCGACAGCGTTACAACAACCAGACCTATATCCCCATAAGCTTCCTGCAGTGCATCAAGTTCAGGCAGTTCGGTAATACAGGGTTGACACCAAGTGGCCCAGAAATTTAATAGCACTACGCTCCCATTAAAATCACTGAGGTTCATCTCCTCCTGATTGGAAACCAATCGAAACACAAATGGCTCTACGTACTCTGGGGCGGAGGCAGTATCGGCACGCTCGGAAAAACTCCACTCGAGCGCAATCACTAGACCAGACAGACAGACGAGCAGCGTGCACATGATTGTGACCATCCACTGAATACCTCCACGGGGAACCGGGTATGGATTTCTTCGCAAGACCAGATAAAGCAATCCGACGCTGATCGCAATAAAGAGGAAACAAAAGACTACAACAGGTGTCATGGCTGTCCGAGAATACCACTACAGATCAAACCCAAAAATCATACCAAAGTGCCATTGAACCTCCTTGCCGTAATGCACGCTTGGCTGTGAGGTAACAAACGCATCATCCAGCGTCACAAGAAATGAGTCCGCTCCATAAGTCGCACTGACAAACAATGCCGTTGGCAATAAATAATAGCTCCCCATCATCAGCCGAAATTCCGCACCAATGTCCTTTCGGACCGCACGGCTTGCTGGTCGGACTCTGGCGCCATCAGCATAGAGGCGCATGAAGACCTTATCGAGGTAAACCGGTCCAACCTGGCGTCGAATATCAGGAATCAATGGAAAGGTCCATGCAGCCTGTACCCACAGGGTTTCTGTGCCGCCCAATGCATAAAAGGGATAGCCCCGAGCCCCGGACAGGCCACCAACATAGTCAAAATAAAACGTATCTGTGTCCTTGCCAAACAGCGTGGATGCTTGCATCCGAACATTCAGGCCATGTGAAGTACCACGGATTTGACCAGGTAGCCGAATACCCCCCTCCAAATCAATACTCATCCGATGGAGTACATCGGTGTCATAGATTGGGACCAACTGTCCTTCCTGTACATCAAATTGCTTCATTAGCTCGCCGGTTTCGCGTTCATAAGTAGCCGCAACGCTTATGCCTGTACGCATTATATCTGACTCGCGATGAGAACGCCGTGCCTCGAAGTAAGCACTCGCCATATAGCTGCGCCCAATATAGTAGCGTGACGAGGTGCTGGGTATCCAATCTGAAAGCTCTCTTGAATAAAAACGATTTGTTGTTACACGGTACGGGCTGTACCGGTATCCCGCTTCAAGTACTGTGCTACGGTTAATCTTGCTGCGCAGATAAATATTTCCTTCCCAGAGTGCATAGGTCAGATCAGCATTTGTGGACTCAGGTAGACATGCCGTACAGGGATGCTCCTCAATAGATAGACCGTTCTCTACTTGGCGCTGAATATTATACAGTTCGATTGCTATCTGCGGTGACCAACGTCCAGACAAGAACCCAAAACCCTTGGAGTAATCGAATTGAAGAAATGCATCCCGTTCCAGTGCCAATAAGTTGGCCGGTGCAAGAAAGTGGCCATCCAGATGTGATCCCGGACCAATGAGTAACCCTCCAAACAGGCTCATGCCCTCCAGAACTTCCCGGGACGAAACGTAAGTGCCAAATTTCAAGTTTCTCCAAAAGGTTTCCGCTCTCCCGCGAACACGCCCCTCGAGCCGACGCTCTACGTATTGATCTAGTCGGATAACCGGCGAGATACTAAAACTTGTAAAGGCGGCACCATAGCGAGATATCTGCAGGGAATCTACCCCGAGAGCCCCTTCCTTGGTCAATGTACTTGAAAGCACCTCTGGATCAATCGCTCTTATATCTCCATCATTTTCCGAAGCCAGGGGTGGGGTAGTTTTTGTAATGAACTCTGGGGGCGTGTATTGGGTAGCCGGTTCGATCACTTCTGGATGCTCCAGAATGGCAATCTTGTATCCATCCCATCTATATGTGGCATAGGCTATCCTCTCATCTTGACTGACGTCCGGCATGAACGCTCCACCGACGACCTGGGTTAGTTGCTCAGAACCGTCCGGATCAAATCGGTAAATATTGTAGATACCATTCTTATCGGAAGCATAATACAGTACGCCGTTGGATATCGCTGGCGATCGCTCATCTGTCGGCGTTTGCAGAACGGGGGTCGATCCTGATCCGTCTGCCCGCACCCGCCATAGATCATTACCATGAGCACCAGGATCCAGTTGCGCAAAATAAATCCACTCACCGTGCCATACGGGACCGGTTACTTGGGTTCCGTTTGCAAATCGCGTTATCGGTCTGTTCTCGCCAGTTTTCAAATTCAGCAATTGCAGGTTACTGCTTCCGTCATTGGAGTTGACGTATACAATTCGTGTCCCTGTGGAATCCCATGCAGGTTGTGAGGCGCGTGCATCACGAGTCAGCGGAGATGATTTTTTCGTATCTAATTCGATCTGATGGAGATCCGTATAAAGAAAACCCTCTGAGGTTACACGCTGCCGTGCGTACGCGAGCGCATGGCCATCCGGTCTCCAGGCAGCCCCGCCGGTCACACCGGATCTTACGCGATGGCCATGTGAACAGATGTAGTCACCGAAAGCCGTCCCCAGATCATGGGCGACAACCGAACCACTACTCAAATCTTGTATGTGCAGACTTATGCGGCTAAAATGCTCACCTTTGTTGGATACATATGCCAACTTCGAACCATCCGGCGAAAAGCGCGGAAAATAATTGGCGAAGCCCTCTGGTTCAACCAGAGTTCCTTCAACTAGGGCTTCTTCAATGGGCGAGACTGCCTGTGCGTATGAACGGTTGAGTTCCTGAAGCCACGAATCGTAAACCTCCTGCCCCGGTATACCGGTTGCCCGCTCAATGGCTTTCTCAACACGCCATGTACGCCAACTACGCAGATGATCACTGATCTGGGCCAATACCTCAACTCCATACTCACGTGCCAGATACAGCGTGAATGCGAACCCATGATTATACACACCTTCGCGCATCAAACTGCTCTTGGAATAGAAACTGCCAAGCTCAGTGAGACTGAGCGCTTTACCTCTCTGAACACGGGTTCGCAGCAACATGTCCCTGTGCGAATCCCAGCGATCGTAGTGTAAATGATCGTGCTGGTACTGTGCAGTTCCTTCTGCCAACCAAGCCGGGTTATTCAAACCAATAACAGGGTAGCTAACAATCACATTGGGATATCCATACAAAACGTCAGGACGACGTACATCCTCATAATCCAGAATTTGGACATAACCCAAAGGCAACCTTCGGGGTGATTTCATTGCTGCCTGAACCTGAACGATATGGGTGAACTCGTGTGTGATCACATTGCGCATCCAGTCATGCGCACCTCGCAGCGGAGAATTGAGCGCGGGTGCCCAGATCTCAATCTTGTTGTCAAAGAAATACGCTGCGCCGTTCGAGTAATCCTCATAGTCTTTGAGGATTATATGCACCTTGCCGTCCGGCTCATGTCCGTACAGGCTTGTTATGGGTTCGTAGACTTCTTCAGCTACGCGTGCAGCCACCTGTGCAGATCGACTTGCCCCCTGCCCCTCTTCATCCATATGAAACAGTACAACAAAGTGCTCCGTCTCTATTTGATACCAATCAAGTGTCGTACGACTAAAATCTAGAAGAGACGGAGAAACCTGGGCCTTTGAACCGGCAACCAGCGTTGCTGCAGCAAGAATACAGATAATCCACTTCATCGAATAATCGCGAGCTTAATCAGGCGCGAATCCGTTCGCCCGGAAATAGAAGTTGCTTCTACGCGTGCGAAATACATGCCGCTCGCAGCGCTAGTATTCCAGGGAATTTCATGCGGGACACCAGCCGAAGTGGCAAAGTTTAATGAGCCCACCAACGACCCCGCCGCATCCACAATCGTGACTGATACCTGAGAGGCTTCACTTGTCATACACCGGAAAAACGTGTGTCCATCCCGGATTGGATTGGGCCAGTTATAGGTCTCCGCTGCACTCAACAGCGACTCAATCTCATTTTTTTCTGTGGTTAGTACCACAAAGCTCGCATTCTGTCCCGTGCCATGTTGTTCCGCCCAGAGCACCTGATTAATATTACTCAGCGTGTAATTTCTCAGAATACCTGATTCGGTAACTGCACTCAGCGTATCGTTCAGAATGAGCGAAGTAGCTTTGATTGCATGCCCCGCCGATAAGGGAAACCCGGGAATGACTTGACCATTCCGGCTGAGGTCCAAGGCGTAAATATTGCCATCAGTGGCAGATACAACAATTACTGTCGTATCGTCCGTTTGATAGATCAGTGGTGCACTGGTCGCAGGAGCTCCGATCTCAACCGGGAACGACGGAAGTAAAGCGCCTCCCTGAGAGAATGCAACGACCTGATTGCCTGCGGTTGTAACCATATCAAGTACACCGTCCTGATCCAGATCTGCAATGGCGAGCAACTGTGAAAAGTCGGCATCTCCGAGATAGACTGAGGCTGCAATCCGTTTGGTTTCACCATCAGGTTCCAACACAATTAACGCCTTGGGAAGCGGAATTACCCCCCAAAGCCCGGTACGGTCTCGTCCCATAACCGGATAGCCTGGGTCATTGTCCAGCGTGTACGTCCATGTCGCAGCTTCACCAAGCGGCCCAGCCTGTGACTGCCCAACAAAGTAGACCTCTTCATCAGTCGCAATAAGCCCCAGGCCCCTGTCACCTACATCATACATCTCCACACCAGAAGCTATCCGAAACACTTCAGACCGGCCTAACCCGGTGAAATGAGCATAGTGTGCGTTATCATGATACACTACCGGTCCCTGAATTGGAAGTTGCACTGGAAGTGTTACCGACCGGGCTTCTATCAGGCGCTCTCCGATTATTTCATATTCTCTGAAAGCAACGATGCCATCCTGATCGTCGACTACCGCCATGCCCCGTGCACTGTAGGCCGGTCGTACCAAAGCATTCACTTGGCCAAACCCTGGCACAAGGACCTCCGTCCCGGTAAATACCGCTCTTTGACCGGCTACAACCCCAACGCTGCTTTCTGCGGTAGTTTTTATTCCCAGCGAAACCGTTCCTGCATCAGTTACATATTCACTCGCGTCCCTCTGGAACGAAAAAGACATGGCCGACCCGGAAGCCGTAAAATTCTCTAGTGTCAGGAAGCTGCTCCCCCCTTCGTTTGTCCTGCTGTCTGGTGTGGTGTCGGGGCCAAACCGATTTCCGTAGAGGCTAATGGTGAGCCCGGAGGGTAAGGCTACACTTGAAGGGTTATCACTGAAATAAAAATCGAAAGGAGAGCCGATGTTTCCATCAAAGCCAATATCTTGTGCCCCATCAGCTTCCTCGATATCCACGGCCAGAGCGTTCGGGTCATTATTGACCGCGCGGGAAAACTGGCGTTCATCAATATGCCAGATCAGGATGCCCCCATTGTACTGCTGATTATCGGCATCCCGGCCTGGCAACGCAAAGTCGTATGAACTTGCCTGTGTAACAACACCTCCCTGAAACGCTTGCACATTGAAACGATCAAAATCATCACTGACCTCAGAGAACCGTTGCGTCGAGGTTGTCCCCTTATTGAATATGTGCAGCGTAAGTCCTGTATTATCGGGATCACGGACACGGTTTTCCAAGAGAAAATACTCCGCCTCTGATATCTCTACCTTAGCAATATCTCCAGCTGCTAGGTCATATACACCGGGATCATGAACTTCTTTCGGGGTTGCCCACCCGAGAGCTGTGCGGGTCCATGCGCTGGGTAGAGGTGGAAACAACCCGCGATACGCAAAAATACCCAAAGGATCCATCACGCCAAACGGACCAATCACCGATTCCCCGGTATTCGTATTGAACAGATCAGGAACCCCTAAATAGCTAATGAAGCTTGCTGCCAGCAATCCATTTATCGACAATTCCAGCAGATAGGGTTCCTCTGTGAAGGCATTTACGCCTGGCCGGGTTTCCGTGCGGGGAATGATGAGTGAATGATCTACCGGCAATCCTTTGAACTCCAGACCACTAACGCCAAGGTCTGCTAACGTACCCGTCCCGATAAAGACTGAGGGGAGGTCCTGGGGTGTTTTGTCCAGCGTCGTGCCGACAAGCTCAATATCACGCCCAATTCCCGCATGAAACAGGACAAACGCAACTCTCCCCCTGTGCAAGAGCTGCATTGGATCAAATGTACTTTCTGCATCTGCCTTTGTCCAGGCATCACGGATCAGATTTGCCAGTTTTGATTGCTCTGACTTACTGTCTGCGTCTAATCCGATTGGACTGTAGGTTGCCATTGGGTTATCCAGCTGGATAACCTCAGGAATGAGATGCGTCACAATCCTGGTCTTACCAGCGCTGGCTATGCTGATATAGTGTTCCAGAAAAGCAAGATGGGCCTCGAAATAGGCCGCATCATGAGGAAGCGGATCAACCTTTGGTTCAATCGGAAGACTCAATCCCGAGAACGTTCCATCGCCGGTAGTAAAGCTGGAGGTATCCGGTGCAAATTCTACACGAAGTGCAACCAAATCGTAGTATGGTGCAGCTGGCTTTACAATCTGAGCACGTGCTCCTGTCAGCAACAGTAGGCATGCTGCTGCCATGACAGTCAGCTGCCTCATTATACTGCAACCTCGATCCGGGCTATCGCGCAAAGTTCAGAAGGAGTGAAAAACGCATTGTATTGGCCAAGGGATGGTTTTCCTCCAAGGCATACACATACGAAAAATCAACCCCTACGATATTGTAACGGATACCCGCCCCGAAGGTTAGGAATTTCCGGTTACCATTGTAGGGATTCTCATAGAAATATCCTCCACGTGCTGCGAACAGATTATTGTACCAGTACTCGAAACCAACAGAAAGCAAGAGTTGGTCGATGACCGACAGGTTCCTGTACTCCTGTTGATCATCGTTGATCGCAGAACTCAGAACCTCAATGGGGGTCCAGGAGGTGAAGATTGCGCGATAGAAGGGATCCGTAGAATAATCTGGACCACAGGTCGCAGGATCGTTACTGTCGATGCACACTTCCTCAACCCGCTGCCGCACGAGGATTTTTGAAGCATCGTTGGCCACAGTGATCTTGTTGTACTCGTCAAATTCAAACGTAAATGCATGACCTATTCGAATTAAGGTAGGAATCGGATCAGCCTGCTCACTATCAGAGTACTGGATCTTGGGTCCCATATTGGCAAGGTTAACTCCAAAGTTATACTGCCCGGTTACACGCCCGAGAGAGAATGCCGGCAACTTGAACAACGCAGCCAAGTCCACACCAACCGACACACCCGGCTGGGACTCCTGCGCACCTACACTGACACTGGCCAGGTTGGAGCGGATCCAACGCACACCAGTACCCAGCGAAATATGCTCCGATACCTTGAAACCATAGGACACGCCCACAGCAAGGTCATAGGAGCGAAACGTGCCTAACGATACATTCAGCGCATCCCGATGCTCATGCTCACCAAGATTCAAAAATGTGACATGGGCCCCGATTGTGCCCCAATTCTTGATATGATGCTTCGCGACTAAGTACTCAAAAAAGAGATCACTGCTCAATTCCGGCAACCAATTACTGTGTGTCAGTGCAACCTCAGTACCAACCTGATCAGCTAATCCTGCAGGGTTCCAAAACAAAGCATTCGCATTGTCGGCGATCGCTACGCCTGCGTTCCCCATACCTGCCGCCCTGCTATCGGGTTCGATCATAAGAAACACGACGGCGGATGCGCCAATCTGGGCAGATGCCTCCCGAACAAAGCCACTAATGATAGTGAAAATCAAAAGCGACAAAATACTGACGTGTTTGAATGTTTGGCTCTTCATACTGTCTGGTTTTGGCAAGGGTTAGGTTGTACACTGTGTTTATGGCTATTAACGAACAACAGCCAGTTTTTCAATAATCTCAGCAACGTGCTGTACTTCAGCACCTTCTGTTTCAGCCCGTAGCCTGTATAAATACACACCAGGGGTCAATCTTGCATAATCGTCGTCCAGTCCATCCCAAGAAATTTGCATTGGTCCTGCAGACAACAAGTCTTCTGATTCCAAAGTCCGCACGGGGCGTCCCGCTAAAGTATAAACTCGCACATGCACCTTAACTGGCGTACCGGGAATTTGATTATGCTCAAAAACGAACCGGGTTGGCCCGGTCGTAGGATTTGGGTAATTGAAAACATTCCTGATCACCAGTTCTTCGGTATCGGTCACAAGAAAATCCAAGGTTGTTTCACCTGAATTGTTCAATACATCCCAGGCCCGGAGACGAAGTGTGTGTGGACCGGGCTCCAGTGCCTCATCAAAAGCGTAAGACACTGATCCCCGCTGAAAGGAATCTTCGTCACTTTCATAGAGGTTACCAATATTGATAGCGTCTACCTCATTTTCGTCAAGTACGAGTAACATTTCGTGCCCAACACCGGCACCTACAGTATTGATGCCGCTCTCGTCATAAATGCGGGCAAATACTTGTGGTTGCGCGGGTGCCAAGCCTCCACCGGTGAACGTTTCATCTCCCAGATAAAGTTCGATCTGTGGACCATCTACATCATTCGTGACCTCGTCTGAAGTGCCACCGACAATAAAACGCTCGGAGTACCCATTCACATGGCTAGCCGCACCTTGTGCGTAGAGAGTAACCCTTCCGGGCTGATTTGCATACGAAATATCCTTTGGAACGACAAATCGCGTCACAAACTGCCCACCAGTCACACGTGTTTTACCCCGCCAGATCAGATCTTCTCGAACCTCATAGTAGGGCTGCGGCATGTGCCGAAGCATCTCCCGAGGGATTGGCACCTGCCTCAGTGCATCGAAAACCGTGAGCGATACCGTGCCATCAAATGAAGCATCCAGCGAACCGTCAGGCCTCTGGATTTCCCCTTTTAGCTCAATCCGATCCAGTGCACGCATTTGTCCTGTGGCAGTACTGATCTGGGTCTCGTTTATGTGCGTAACGACAGCACGACTGGCGGGCAAGCCCGGCCGCAGCGTAGGATCTCCCAGAAGATTGAATTTGCGATTATTGCCTTCGTAGCCCACCCGTCTGTTCTTGGTTCTACGCAGAGCATCCCCAAGCCGGGGTAGCAATTGATTGGCCTCACGTGTAAACATCTCTTCATTCAAGGCCACATTCAGTCCTACATTGAGTGTAGTCGCATCCCCAGAGGTATAAACAGTACGTACCGTTGTTAAGAGTGCAATCGCCCCGCCATTTCGATTGAGAAGCAATTCTTCTGCACCGGTCTGTTCATTGCCCAAATCCCATCGACCAAAGGAGCACGTCGCAGTAATGAATATTGGCAGTCTGTCATAATTCCGGAGGGATCTTGAGTCCTCCACAGTGAACAGATTTTCTTGTGCAAGAGCTCGTTCTCCTCCGTGACCGCTAAAGTTCACAACCAGAACACCTTCATCAATAGTTGATAGCAGATCCTGTCGGGCTTTCGGAATACGCCAAGTGTTCAGGAATTCTCTGGTGTACGAGAGAGCATACACCTTATGCTGGTTTACGTCCGGGGCAAGCTTTTCTACGGCAACTGCAACCACATCGGTGTTCTGTGTGTGCAGATCCCGGTCATTTTGCTGTCCAGAGGTTCCCGTTGGACCGTCATCTGCCAAAAACAGGTATCGATTGCGCCATTGACCATATGTATTCGGGCTTTCGTAGTTCACAATCTTATCAATCATCAATTGGGCTTCTTCTTCAGTGTGTACGGTAAAGCGCCCAACCCCCACATCTACACGCTCATTCAGGTGAGCCTCTACACCACCGAAGGTTCCCCGAACAAAAGGCCAAAGACCTTCATTATCATCCAGCAGTCCATAGTAATCGTCTGATGTATAGGAACGCTCAGGGTTCCAGGACTCCTCTGTCTCGAACGGGGGAATAAGGTTCGGGAATGTAGCAGAAGCATCGAGATTTCGGTAGTCAAAGTGACCATCACCAAACAGAAGCACGTACCGTAGCAGGCGTTCCTCATCCGGGCTCCTGTCGTAAAGAAACTTCAAGTAATCTCTAATACCACGTACATCCTGCAGTCCACCCGAAAATTCATTATAAATCTGTTGCACATCAACCACTTCAACCGTTAGTCCTTCTGCACGACGACGATCAGCCAGAGCAGTTGATTGCTCAATAAACTGCTTGGGTGTGATAATCACAAAGTCAGGCCAGGTCTGAATACCGTGCAGGTTCTGCGGCGTTACTCTGCATGCCGAACCGCATGCTGTGGCCGCCTCCAGAGTCTGGACCTGATCCGGCATAAATGCAATCAACTCCCGGGATTGATCCTGTGACGAGGCCGTTACCTGTACCCAATACTCTCCTCCCCGCGAACTAAGCCCCAGCCAGCGGTAGTCTCCAGACTGGGTTACATCCAGTACAATAGGCGGAGAAGTAAAGCCGCGAAGCACAAACGTGAACGTCCCTGTTTCAGCCAACGGCGTGTTGAATCTCAGGGGTTGCTGATCTGCTTGAAGTGTTTTGGGATAATATATCCGGACCCAATCCAAAGCCGCCGTTGGACCACCAGTCTGGTCGTCCAGATCAGCTATTAGACTGATCTGCTGGCCAGCAGTAACCGTTTGTGTGAACTCCGCTATCCCCGAGCGAGCAATTGTGGATGTAGAAAGTGCAGAACTGGCTCCGTAATTAACACTATGCAATGTGGTGTTCTCATCCCTGTAACGCAGGACCGCGGCCGGATTGCTTTGTATAGCAGCCCGTATCTGATAATTCAATGTACCACCGGTCAATCCGGGTAGCTGAAGATTTTCAAATACCACACGTCCAGGCCCGGGCCCAGGTATAAGTGTACTGACCCAAGTATGGCCGGAATGACCACCTTCTCGCCCCCACATGTACTCGTCTAGATCTATGAAATAACGTCCCTGGATTTCAGCGAGCAGATCAGTACCCGTCACATCTGGATAATCCTCCTGAAGATAGGTTTGACTTGTTGCACCTCCAATACTCAAAAAATAATAATTCGTTGAATCGAACGGATGTACGTAGTGAGACCACTCGCGTATTGGTTCCCCGTTCGGATCGAGAATTGGTCTCCCCCGAGAGTCTGTCAACTCCCTGCTCTGCCATCCACTGGGGCCCTGCGCATAGAACCAGACTGCATCAGCAGCATCAAAACTGCCATCACCGCCCCCCTGCACAAATACCTGGTTTTCTGCTAAATCCGCAATTCTGGGAGCACTGTTATGGGCAGGTACTGGCGCCCCTCCATTACCGAATATCCTGACCTGATCCGGATCTATGCTACCAACTGCAGTGTCCAGCCCTGGTAAAGATTCAAGGAAAGTACGATCAACCCGATACATCCCTGTCTCCGAAATTGCAAGCTTGAAAAATTGCCCATCCGCAAGTACACTACGGCTAACGCTAAGGTGCGGGTTGTCTGAGGTTCCGTAGCTACTGAGCGGCTGCTGATTAACCGGATGGCTCACCTCAATGCGCATGTGCCTATAGCGCCGCAGTTTTGCAGATGTTGAATCGTAGGTCACAAGACGTGCCACCAGTGTAGCAGCGGGACGCTTACGCGAAAGTCCAAGACCAACGACAGCGGCAGCCTCTGCACCAATCCCCTTGACCGGTTCAAATGGGTACTCGTCGTACTCTGCTTCCAGTACACGAACACTGGGCTGTACGAGAGAAGGAAGATCCAAAACCACGGAGGACTCCAGAAGCCCACCTACGTCTACTTCGGCATCCCCCCATTCTGCACTCAATTGATAGACACTGCGACCCGGCGCAGATTCCACAAGTTCAAGAGCAGCGTCCTGTGCGGCAGCCGGTGCGTAGATACCAGACAACACTGACAGATACAATATTCCGAAAATCCTTACCCGGTTCACTAGTCCAGATAAATGCCAAGATTGCACTCTAATAAGCTTTTTGAGCAGTCACAACCTAACCTAAGGCGCGCCTGCATATACACTTGATAACTTTGGGCAGTAAGGAGTTTTCGATAAAGGAATTCTTCGATTAGATGAGCGAGCCCGTTTACTCCAATGTATACCTGAATGTTTCACTGACTCCGATCTCAAAACAGCTCCTCAAGCTGTCTGGGAAAACTGGTGGTAATGCCCTGCTCTGTTTCTTGCAAACTGGCCACCGTTACTTCAGGATCGTGTTCAAAAAAGAGCTGCCACCGATCAGTGAGGGCGCTACCGAGAAAATTCGCCTTTTCTGCCACAGTGGTCAGTGGTCTAACATCATAAGCCATAACCCATGGCGCCCGCAGATGATAAACTGTTGGCAATAGATCGGCACAAAATACAACTGTTCCTTCTTTTCCACTGATCCTGACCAGTTGCTGCGCAGTAGTATGACCGTTAACCACCATAAGATCAATACCTGGGAAAAGTTGACACTCACCCTGATGCGTTCTCAGCTGTCCAGTCACAGCGAGCGGTTCAAAATTGTCCGGGAGGAAAGATGCTCGTTCACGGATATTAGGGGCCCTTGCACTCTCCAAGTGATCCTGCTGTAGATGGTAGGTCGCGTTTTTGAATTTTGGTACAACCCGCCCCCTGTCATAAGTCGTGCTTCCTCCTGCATGATCAAAGTGTAGATGTGTCAGAATCACATCCGTGATGTCTTCTGCAGTAAAGCCGGACTTCTTCAGTGAAGCATCCAGTGTACATCCCTCGAGAGCGAAAATATCCTTGAACCTCGCATCATATTTGTTACCTGCGCCGTTATCAATCAGGATTACACGTCCGTCCCCTTCCAACAGAAGAGACCGCATACACATGGCGATCCTGTTACGGTCATCCGGTGGCATTCGGCGTGCCCACAACACACGTGGAATGATGCCAAACATTGCACCCCCATCAAGCCTGAAACGACCACATTCGACAACATGCAACGTGTATGGCCCGATCTGTGGCATAGCGTTTAGCTGTCTCCGTTCAGAAAGTCCTTAGCGTGGCCATTCGACATTATGTGCGTCTGCATCTTTGTATTCTGTTCAACCTTAGGAATAAACTCGATTAAATAGTCAATCAAAAACGTAATACGCTCAGCCTCACTTTGCATTTCAAGTAGATCCTGACGCTGAGGAAGTGACAGTCCGCAATTACGTCCAATGAGCCACGATAAGGGATGGCTAGACTGATAGTACTGGGGATTAACTGTTCTTCCGATAATTTCCAAGAGTTTTATATGCTGAGCAATCAGCCGCTCTTTTTCTGGAGATACTCCTGCTTCAACTGCGTCATTATATGGATCCAAATAACCTTGCTGATAGGACTTGGATGCTTCCATCATGTAGACCTTAACTCGGCGAAGTCCTTCAACTTCAATATCGAGTTCACCTCCCTTGTACCGTGCCAGCACACGTTTGACGTGGGCAACGCAACCAATCTCCTTTACCTTATTGTCCTCCTCCCAAATAATTACAAATAACCCATGGCTAGCCAGACAATTGTCCACCAGCTTTCTGTAGCTTTTCTCGAAGACGTGTAGAAATTTCTTTTCACCCGGGTACAACGTCGCTTCCAAGAAGAAAAGTCCGAGCCTATTTGGTATACTCAAACTCATGGTCGGTTCGTATGAGAGCACAGCATTGCGGTTCCTGCAGATTTAACTCTCAAGTTAACATGCGGCATTATTGGCTGTACAGTCTTCTTTTCCTGTTAATGGTTTGCCCTTTTGCGAAAAGCAGGGCACAGGATGGATTCGGAGCTATTAACCGGTTATCAGAAAAGCTCGTACACCAACGCTGGCAAACACAAAACCAGTTCAACGCACTGGCTGGCGTATCGTTGATCGGTGCCCAATGGAGGGGGCTTGCGTTGTTGAATTGGGATTTTGCCGACTACCCCTTTGAGGGGCGACTGCGCGGTAGCGTACGGCAAGGGCCCCTCGGACGTTATACCCCGGACTGGGACGAAGCATACGATCTCCTGCGACTCATTCAATTTGCTCGCATTCAGACAGATAATTTCTACGCTAGACTCGGCCCAATTAGAGATATGCGGCTTGGTATCGGGCATATCGTGAATCACTATAGCTCGTCTATTGCCTGGGATATGCGAACAGTTGGTACCGAGTTGGCGTGGACTGGAGGACCAGTTGAACTCAGCGGTTTTAGCGGTGATGTACTCTTGAATAATGTGCTTGGGGGAAGAGCTAGTCTTGGGTTGCCATATAACGGTAGACTAGGTATTAATTACACTAACCATGATCGTACTGATCTAACGGCCTGGAGTATCGATTTACAAGTTGCTGTGTTTGAGACAGGTCGTATTGTATTTGCCCCTTATATGAGTTACGCCTGGTATACACGGCACGGAGACGGTCTTGCTTTTGGCGCTGACGTGCATAGCGCGGGCTTTCTGGATCTACTAAGCTTTAGGCTCAGAGTTGGAGCCTTCTATAACAGTCGTCACTTTATTCCAGGATATGTTGGGCAATTATTTGGTGTGAGTAACTCACACAACCGCATAATTCGTAATGGGGCTGACCTTGACAGCATCGTACAGGATGATTTTGCCGGTTTAATCCTTGAGGAGGCCCGTGGAGTTAATGACCTGCTTACAGCGTTCTCCCTCCAGATCAAGGAATCCTTCTGGATTGAATACAGCTGGCGCAAGCACTTTGGCTCACAACCTCTCAGCGAACTCCACTTCAGACTCTTTGTTAAGCGGGGGCCTTACTTCACTCTCGAAGTCGGCGTTGACCGTTTGGGAGAGCATACATTCTTATACGTCTTCACACCCTTCACTGAACAAAGTGGACTTACATTTGCAACCACACTGCATATTCGAAAAGCGTTCTTCCTGCACACGGAAGCCCGGTATACCTTCGAACCCATAGAGTCCAGCCCACACTACCTAGTTCAGAAGAGATTTGAGCCCATGCTAGGCATCCGCGTAAACCTGTAATCTACGAGACGCCCTCGCTCATTTCGATCATGCGTTCAATTGGCTTGAGTGCACGCCTGCGAATGGATTCCTCCATACGAATTTCCGGTAACTCATAGCGCATGCATGTGTAGAGTTTTTCGAGTGTATTGAGTCGCATATGCGGGCATTGGCTGCAATTACACCCGCTTTCTGGAGGGGCTGGAATAAAATATTTATGCGGCGAATCCTTACGCATCTGGTGCAGAATCCCCTCCTCCGTTGCAATTATAAACGAATTACCTTCATCCTCACGGGCAAATCGACGGATTCCGCTGGTTGAACCAACAAAGTCTGCGTGTCGAAGAACCGCTTCCTCACACTCTGGATGAGCCAGGACCTGTGCTTCCGGAAACTGCACTTTCAAGGCGAGCAATTTTCGTTCACTGAATGTCTCATGTACGATACATACACCATCCCAAATTATAAGCTTGCGCCCAATTTTTCGCTCAAGCCAGCGTCCCAGATTGCGGTCTGGCGCAAAAATGACTGGCTGAGATTCGGGCACCATTCGCAATAAGTGCTCCGCATTGGTGGAGGTGCAAATAATGTCACTCCTAGCCTTTACCGCAGCGGAGCAATTGATGTAGGACATTACCAAGTGGTCGGGATGCTCGTCACAAAAGGCTTGAAATTCATCGGCCGGACAGGTGTCTGCCAGAGAACATCCCGCATTCAAATCCGGGAGCAGGACCTTCTTGTGCGGGTTCAGGATCTTGGCTGTTTCAGCCATGAAATGAACCCCTGCGAATACAATGATCTCAGCTTCGGTTGCTGCTGCCTGGCGAGAGAGCCCCAATGAATCCCCAATAAAATCAGCAACATCCTGAATCGCCGGCTCCTGATAGTAGTGTGCCAACAGCACAGCATTCTTCTTTCGCTTCAGGAGTTCAATTTCCTCATATAGATCCAGTCCAGGATCTACATGATCATCAATAAATCCGATTTGCTCTAACCGGCTGCTGAGAGTATCCTGTGAAATCAGCATGACGATATACAAATTTCAACGCAAAAAATCCGCTTCTTTGCTCCATCCGCAACATTATGAACGCTTAAAGGAAGGATTTGTGGCAGAAGGGGCGATTTTGTCCACCATAAGAGCTGATTGCAGGGTACAAAACTTAGAGTAACCCCCGAGCTTATCGGCTGCGCTTTACATCGCCCCAAAACGGAAGTTTCCCCCCTCGGCCATACTTCAGTGCATGTTATTTTCCAAGCTGGCTACATGTACTGTGAGCACCACTGCGTCCCGCACGGACACCATTCCTCTCTGGGGGCGCTGGTACTCTCTTCGGTTCCCCTCCAAGCGGAATAACTGTAACTTGGGGTGGCATCCAACATGGTTTCTCGGGCAGTCAACTCGACTCGAGCAGATTCAAATATAATTGTTACCTCCTGCACCCCTTACCTATGGTTTTGATTCTCGAGTATTAACATCCCTCGTCGATCTAAACGGAGCACATTTATCGGGTGTATTGTCTGCGCACCCTCTGTTCTTGAACAAGAAAATATCCTGCTGGGAGATATGATGAAATCATTTCTCCTGCCTTGCAGCACTACTACAGTTTCGGCTGTGCCCAGAGTTGGCCATCAGCTAACAATAAAACACGATCACACAATCCACTTAGCGTGGGATTGTGGGTAGCAATTACAAACACCTGATCATGAGCACGGCTCAACTTGAGGAGTTCTTCGTGTAGTGCTTCGGCTGTCTTCGCATCCAGACTGCCCGATGGCTCATCAGCAAGAATCAATGCCGGCCGATTCATTAATGCGCGAGCAACGGCAACACGCTGCTGTTCTCCACCTGATAGTTCCGCCGGACGATGCCCGAGCCGCAGTCCCAACCCCATCTGCTCTAGAAGTGTTTCTGCTCTTTCCTGAGCCTTGGCGCGTCCCTGCCCAGCGATCAATGCCGGCATAGCCACGTTCTCCAACGCACTGAATTCAGGTAACAGATGATGAAACTGAAATACGAAGCCAACGGAAGCGTTGCGCCAGCGGCTGAGTGCGTCGTCACTCTGTTCAAAAATGTCTTGGCCATCGTAGTACACCTTTCCTCCGTCCGGGCGATCCAACGCGCCCAGTAAATGGAGCAATGTACTTTTACCGGTGCCGCTATCACCTACAATTGCCACAACTTCCCCGGCTTCAACGGTCAGGGATAGGCCGCGAAGCACCTCCAGCCTCACACCAGAACCGGTACTAAATCCTTTTTCCAAGTCCTCTGCAACCAAACGCGGGGACATTAAAACCTCGTATTGACCACATTGGCAAACTTTGAGCCAAAAGTATACGAAAAGCCAATACTGGCACTCATGTAGTAGTCCGTAGCAAGCTCGCGTTGCTGGAGAAGAATATCCTCCAAAGACAATTCACCAAGCGGCAATGAAAGTTGATCCCGAATCATTTCAAAACTTCCTTCAAGCTCAAAAGAGAAGCCTTCAAATAAACGAACGGAAAAATTTGTAAATATCTCTGCCCGTTGTTTCGATAAGTCGTACAGATACTGGGAACCCTCCAAACCACTATATATGTCTCCCCATGGGCGACGTATCATCACAGTTGCATCCAATTCGTGGAGAGGTAACCATTCCTGAGTCTCGTTGAAGATGGTCGTCTCAAAATAGTCCGAGTAGCTTATCCCCACCCTATATACAATGGTGATTGCGCGACGTGTCGCCACATCGTAGGGTAATACGCTATATTCGACACCCGGTATCAGCGAAAGCCAATGGCGCAGATTACGATCGTTTCGTGTCACGTAATCCGCAAAAAATCCCACCGACCAATGGGGGCCTAGGCTGCGAATAACATAGCTGTCCAATCCATGTCGCGTAATACTACTTCGTACGTTCGGCCTACCCTCTCGCTGGATCCGTACGAGATCGTAGTTGAAGTATGGTCGAACCCGGATTTTCCAGTCCTCACTTCGGTGATCAGCATAGAAACCCCAGCGTGAGTCAAAGACTGTCCGATTGGACTCCAAGTCCAGCTCAAAATCACCACCATACAAATTGAAAATCCAGTGACGCCACGGATCACTGCTCAATACCTCATCGGCCTCAGGCCGACCTCCTTCTCCATAGACAAGAGAAAACTCGTCTGCCGCATTAGTATAACCCAGAAAAGGGGCCAGACCTAATCGCAATGCCTCATTTATAACCGTCCGTGTTTCCTCGCCAGAAGCATCTTGGCTCAATACCCTGGTGAGATTTAACTCTGATCCCACTCGAGAACCAAGTCCAATGAATGATAGCTCGTACTGTCGTCCACTCAGCACAGTGAAACTGCTGGTGACAAACACATGAACATCGGCCTGCTGCGGGTCTCGTACATAATCAACAAAAGTCAACTCTGTACGGATATGGGATTCGTCGCACCTATTACAGTCAAGGAATACCTTAACTGTCTCACCAACATCCTGGCTAATCACTTTCCCGGGGACAAATAATAGTCCCCCCAATAAAAATCCTATACCCAACCAGGTCCATACAAGAGTCGACGATTTAGGCATCACGTTCGAGGTTGTAACGTTTGATTTTTGTGTGCAGGGAAGATCGCTGCACTCCAATCTGTTTCGCGGTCCGGCTTATGTTCCAGTTGTTGATGTCCAACTTATGCTGAAGAAAACTCCGTTCTGCCTTATCCCGAAAATCAGACAAACGTTCACAGCTTATTGCCATCGCATGGAACTCCTGCCCCTGGCCAGAACCGGGCAGCACAAGACGCCGAACGTCTGATGCCGTTACGGCATCAGACTCACTCAGAATCATCAGGCGTTCCACAACATTGCTTATTTCCCGAACATTTCCACGCCAAGGTAGAGAAGCGAGTATCTCAAGCGCCTGATCGGTAAATGTCTTCGGCTTCAGTCCGTTACGACTAGAGAGTTGAGATGAAAAATGCTCTAGCAAGATTGGTACGTCCCCGGTCCGTTCTCTTACTGGTGGCATATGCAAAAGAATTACACTAAGCCTGTGATACAAATCCTCTCGAAAAGTCCCATCTAAGGTTCCAGCGCGCAGATCCTTGTTTGTCGCTGCGACAACACGAACATCCACTTCGATGGTACGTCCACCACCGACCCTGGTAATTTTATTCTCCTGTAAGACACGTAGCACTTTGGCTTGCGCCGACATGCTCATGTCACCAATCTCATCAAGGAATAGTGTTCCTCCGTGCGCCTGTTCGAATTTTCCAATTCGCTGCCGATTTGCTCCGGTAAAGGAGCCCTTTTCGTGGCCGAATAATTCACTCTCGATCAGTTCTGCCGGAATCGCAGCGCAGTTTACCGCAACCATTGGTCCCTCCCGACGCAGGCTCTGGTAATGTAACCAGCGAGCAGCCAGCTCCTTGCCCGTGCCTGGCTCTCCAGTAATCAATACACGTGCTTCCGTAGGAGCAACGCGCGCGATGAGATCCTTAACTGAGCGAATGGCATCACTCTTGCCTAGCATCGGCGCAAGCGTCCTTCCCTGCTGCTGCTGCAATGTCTGACGCAGTCGCCGATTTTCGGTTACCAACTTCCCATTCTCGAGTGAAGAGCGAAGAGTAACCAAAAGATGCTGCAGATCCGGAGGTTTCTCGATAAAGTGAAACGCCCCCTTTTGAGTCGCTTCTACGGCAGTTCTAATGTCTGCGTGTCCACTGATCATAATGACGGGTAGCTCCGGCCATACCTCTACGCAGGTATCCAAGACTTCGATACCATCCCGTTTAGGCATCTTAATGTCCAAGAGCATCGCATCAAAAGTGCGCTCTCTGAGCTTTGCGAGTGCAACATCTCCATCAGACGCCTCATCAACCTCGACACCCTCGTACTCGAGGATTTCCCGAAGCGTTCGCCGAATGCTTACCTCGTCATCAACAATCAGTACACGGGGAATAGGCATACCCGATTATTTCTTGCGAACGCGTGCAAGACCCAGCATAAAATCGAGCTCGTCGGTCAATGTGGTTTCCGGATACCGCTCCTTCGCTTCGAGAATGATCTCTTCGGCGGTAGCAAACTCACCGGCTGTCATGTAAGCTCGCGCTGCTGAGTACAAGTAATGGGGCGAACGTACAGAGTTGTCGTCCATATCTGCTGCACGCTCAAATAGGGCTGCCGCCCGGGAAAAGTCTTCCTGAAGCTCGTGAACCGCAGCGCGGCCAGCGGTCGCACTTGCGCCTATGAAATCGTTGCTTGCGTCGAATTTCTCGAACTGTTCCAGAGCCTGATCATACTCCTCTAGCTCAAAATGAGCGTTGCCGGCATAGAAGCGGGCAGTATTACCAGCAGGCGTACCACCATATTGATCAATAATGTCCAACAAACCCAATGTCTCTCCACTACCATCTAGCGCAACACGATTAGCACCCCGTTCATACTCAAGGACAACTGCTCCCAATAACTCCTGTGCCTGATTATCACGTACCCCCTGGATGTAGTTGAACCCTATAACCACCACAATTATGACGATAACACCAATCGCCGCTCCGGTAAGGATACGCCTGTTTCCGTAGTAGAGAACCAATAAGGGCGTGTACCAACGCTTGCGTGACTCAGCCAGCTGACTGCCCTGCCCCAAAACCCCCTTTGGGGCCCTAAACTTTGCCATTTATTCTACCTGATTCGATTCAGTCCTATAATGGCGAACATAACCTGCTCGCCATGTAATCATTTTCTGCGTTCGTTCGTTCTACCGCTTTCTTTGAAGAATGCTCAATTATGGACCTTGACACTCCTAACATTGGATGAATCTTCGGGAACAGTAAGGTCGAGTCCCATCATATCGGCCGGTTTAACCACATTCAGCAATCGTATGATTAAACATAAGAATGGCTCACAAGCTAGCAATTAATGGATTTGGCCGCATAGGCCGTTTGGTACTACGTTCGATTCTGGAACGCAATGATAACACATTTGATGTAGTTGCAGTCAATGACCTCACAGATGCCACTACACTTGCTCACCTGTTCAAATATGATTCGGTACACGGCACATGGCCTGGCAACGTGTCAATAGATGGTGACAATCTATGTATTGACTCTCACACGATCCCCGTCTTAAGCGAACGGGATCCAGCCAATTTACCATGGAAAGCTCTCGGGTGTGATATAGTAATAGAATCTACCGGTTTCTTTCGCAGCCGCGCGGGTGCAGGCAAGCATATTGCAGCAGGTGCACGCAAAGTGGTGATTTCTGCACCGGCTAGGGACCAGGTTGATGCCACAGTGGTACTGGGTGTAAACGATGATATCCTCACGGGTAACGAAGAAATCATATCGAATGCCAGTTGTACAACAAACTGCATCGCGCCGATGATTAAAATCATTGACGACGCTTTTGGAATCCAGAGTGGTTTGATGACAACCGTGCATGCGTACACAAGCGATCAGTGTATACAGGATGCTCCACACAAGGATCTGAGACGCGCACGTGCTGCTGCATATTCTATCGTACCGACGACTACCGGAGCAGCCAAAGCTGTTGGGTTGGTCCTGCCTCAAATGCAGGGCAAGCTTGATGGGATGGCATTGCGGGTGCCGATTCCTGATGGCTCGCTGACAGATCTCACTGTTCAGGTGAGTGCAACACCCAGTAAAGCAGGCGTTAACACAGCTTTTGAAGCTGCCGCCAATGGAGCGTTAAAGGGTATTGTGGAATTCTGCACCGATCCAATCGTCTCTATCGATATCGTCCATAATTCCCATTCGGTAATCTTCGATAGTTTGGCTACCATGGTCCAAGGCAATACCGTAAAGGTTCTAGGCTGGTATGATAATGAGTGGGGATATGCAAACAGGGCGGCAGACGTTGCCGCCCTACTGATTCAGAAAGCTGGTTGAATAACATGCCAGCTATGGGAAAACTGACCCTGAAGGATCTGGATTTGCGGGGGAAGTGTGTGCTTGTACGGGTAGACTTTAACGTTCCTCTACGGAGAATCAATGAGTCCGATCGCTACGAGGTAGCGGACGACACTCGTATTCGTGCTGCTCTGCCCACTATTGAGACTATAAGAGCGGCCAATGGAAAAGCCGTTCTTATGAGCCATTTAGGGCGTCCGAAGGGAACACCCGACCCAAGGTACAGTCTGGCCCCTGTTGCAATTCGCCTGGGTGAACTCTTGGATACGGAGCCTAGATTCTCCAGTGAGACGGTCGGAAGCATCGTGGAGAAAACTGTTCGGGCAATGCCATATGGTAGTGTGATTCTTCTCGAAAACACACGATATTTTCCTGGTGAAACAACAAATGATCGAGATTTTGCAGCAGAGCTTGCAAAGCTTGGGGATGTGTTTGTTAATGATGCCTTTGGCACCGCTCACCGGGCACATGCTTCGAACGTAGGGGTCGCAAAGCACTTCTCACGCGCCGCTGCTGGATTATTATTGGAAAGAGAGCTGATACAGTTGGGGAGCGTACTTGAGTCTCCCCATCCGCCCACGGTTGCCTTGTTGGGAGGGGCAAAAGTCTCCGATAAGATGGGAGTAATCACGAACTTGGCTGACATCGCGGATCATATGCTGATCGGTGGAGCGATGGCCTATACTTTTTTGAAAGCACAGGGCGTCCCCGTAGGGAACTCACTCGTGGAAGAAGATCGTCTCGATGATGCACGGGAAATACTCGACAAAACCGCAGGGAAACTCCTTCTGCCCCGTGATCATGTAGTCAGTACAGCCATAGACGAACCAGATGCACGCAGGCTCCTATCAGATGCCATCGAAGACGATTTCATGGGACTGGATATTGGCCCCGAGACTATTGCCCAATACACTGCAAAGGTACTACAGGCCAGAACCTGTATATGGAATGGCCCCATGGGCGTATTTGAAGTTCCAGCCTTCGCATCAGGGACAAATGCGATGGCTCATGCTGTGGCTGAGTCCACCGATAATGGTGCAGTAACCATAGTGGGGGGTGGTGATTCTGTAGCTGCCCTTAAACAAGCCGGATTGGACAGCCAAGTGACACATGTATCAACGGGAGGTGGCGCAATGTTGGACTTTCTAGAGGGCAAGGCACTCCCCGGGTTAATGGCATTGACTGACAAACAGTAATCACTCTGAACTACATTGACCTGTTCGGTCGTAATTCCGACCTGTAACGAGGGGGCCTATATCCGGGCCGCTCTCGACTCCGTGAGAGCACAGTCTCCACCTTGGGAGATCATTGTGGCAGACGGAAATTCGCAGGACGAAACTCGTAAGATTGCTTCATCCTGCGCAAAAGTTATTCAAGTTGCTCGCGGCCGCGCGAGGCAAATGAATGCAGGGGCAAGTGTGGCAGGGGGCGAACTGCTAGTTTTTCTGCATGCTGATTCACGCCTGCCTCCGGGAGCACTGGATCACTTGAGACAGCTGTTCTCTCAGGGATCGCTAGAATCCGGCATCTTTGGCCTAAAATTTGACCCGACAGGATTCTGGCCCAGTGTTTACGCCGCATGTGCACGGTTGCCATGGCACCGAATTTGTTTTGGAGACCGTGGACTCTTCGTTCGACGCAGCGTTTTTGAAGCATTGGGCGGTTTTCCAGAAGTCCCGATCTTCGAAGACCTCCAGCTTGTTAAGCAACTCCACCGCCGAAAAAGTTTTCATTATCTCGAAATGGCGGTAACAACTGCCTATCGAAGGTTCGAACAGTATGGCCATTTAAGGCAGCAGTGCCACAATCTTAACCTGTGGTTACAATACAACATGGGCACTCCACCAGAAAAGTTGGCTCCGCTCTATCCCTATGAGTAGAAAATCATGTAGTCGTCTATACTGTATCTTGCCTATTCATCATCGTCCTACCATAGTTTTACAATGCGCATAACCTATATCCTATTAACCTTAGCCTGCGTTGCTTCCATTCCGGACGCCCAAGCGCAGTGGACACCCGAAAACCCTGGTTCAGAAAACATCACCGTACTAGGACATCAACCTCTCGGCGGCCGAATGACCGTTACGGATATGGAACTCGAACAGGAATTGAACCGCCCGTATGCTTATGTAGGTCGGGCGTCCATCCTCGAGGACGGTCCTAAGGGAATGGACATCATTGACCTCAGCAACCCCTCATCCCCGCAAGTACTGCTTCGTTGGCGCCTTGAGGATCAGGACCTGCTTATGAATCGGGGAGGCATGGATGTGAAGTACTTCAAGTGGGAGAATAAATATTACGTTGTCCAGTCGTTTGAATTTTCTCAGGGCCCTCAGTCTGACCTTGGCGCGGTAGTATTTGATGTTACTGGACTGCCTGACCCTAATACCGTGAAGGAAATCGCTCGTATCCACATACCAGAACATCCGGGAGGCTTCCACAATATCTTTATCTATCGCCATTCCAATGGCCATCCTCTGCTACTTACTACCGTCCGAACCGGAAGAGCACATGTTTATGATCTAGTAGAAATCGTGAATGGGAATATCGAGGATGCACTCATCGCTCATATACCACTGCCGGACGTTCCTGGAAGAGACAGTCGGTATACGTCTTACCATGACCTTTACGCTGCTTTTCATCCAGATACCGGCGAGGATCGCTTCTACGGTGGTGGCACGGGAGGATACTATGTGTGGGACATATCCGATCTTGATAACCCGGAATTAAGAGTTACGCTAACAAACGTTTCGGGAGTTGATTGGGGACACACCTTCACACCGAGCCCTGATGGCCGCTATGCGGTTGCTGAAGCCGAGTATCAATACGCTCCTCTTCGCATTTTTGACATGAAACCCGCTTTGGATGGAGAGCGAACAAATATTCGCAATCCCATATCAGCATGGACGGCAGATTGGCGCAACCTCGTTCATAATCATGAGGTGCGCTGGCCATATGTCTTTGTTTCCGGGTACTTGGACGGCCTCCAGATTTTTAGTCTGGAAGACCCACTCAACCCGGAAACGGTGGGCTACTTTGATACTTACGTCGGACCACCCACCCACGAATGGATTTCCGTGATAAATGGAGCATTCGGAGTGGACGTCCGTAACGAAGATGGTCTCATCGTAGTTAGCGATATGACCACGGGACTCTGGACTTTTAGAATGGATGGTTTTGAGGGTTGGAACGGTGAGCACTATGGTATGCCGAATATTTCTAGCGTCCAGGACTGGGACAAAGAAGCACAATGATGGATCGTAGGGATTTTGTGCGTAAAGCGGCACTGTTTGCTACTGTTGGTCCCTTCATACGTACAGTTCCACGCATTCAGCAGTATCGGACCATACTGATCGGTGCTGGTTGGTGGGGAATGAACATCTTGCGCACTGCTCTTTCATCGGGCACCATTGATCCCGTTGCCCTCTGCGACGTAGATACAACACATCTGGAAGGCGCAGCAGACGAAATTGAGACACTTACTGGATCCCGTCCCCGTATATACAGGGAGTACGAGGAGCTCCTTTCTCGTGAGACTTGCGACATTGCAATCATTGCTACTCCAGATCACTGGCACGCACTCCCGACTATTGCCGCCCTTGAGACGGGTGCTCACATATATCTCGAGAAACCCATCAGCCATACCATTGATGAAGGGAAAGCAATGCTCCGGGCGGCACGACAGGCAAATCGTATTGTGCAGATTGGAACGCATCGACGTGTTTCCCCACACAATCTATCTGCCCGTGAGTTCTTCAAATCAGGCAAGGTTGGAGATATAGGTAGTGTACGAGCCTTCGTGCACTACGGCGGTGGTTCTGGACAGATTACACCTGACAGCAACATACCCGAAGGACTCGACTGGAATCGTTGGATCGGTCCAGCACCATACCGTCCCTTTAATCCATCGATTCATCCGCGTGGCTTCAGGCAGTACTTGGATTTTGCCAATGGTCAACTTGGAGACTGGGGAATCCATTGGCTTGATCAAATCCTTTGGTTCATGGATGAAGAGCCGTTTCCTCACACGATCACATCCGCCGGCGGGCGGCATATCCGTAAAGATTCCAGTGATGCCCCGGATACGCAAGTAGCTATGTTCGCATTCGAAAAGTATACAGCGACTTGGGAGCATCGTCGCTACGGTGGAAACAATGCTGAAAAATCCAATATCGGCTGCTACTTCTACGGTACCAAAGGCACGCTACACTTGGGCTGGCTTGATGGCTGGACTTTTTATCCGAGCGACAATCGTGAGCCTGTCATTCATGAAGACCCACAGCTGGACCAACCGGATAGTCAGAATATCCGCGCTCTTTGGGATGATTTCATCCGTTCAATTGAAAACTCCGATCTGCCCGCCTGCGACATTGAGTATGGGTACAGAGCAACTAATATGTGCCTCGCTGCCATGCTTTCACTTAAGATTGGGCGATCTATTCGATGGGACAGCGATCAGGATACCATAATTGATGACCCCGTCGCTCAAGCCTTGATGCGCCGTCCATATCGTGAACCCTGGATCTACCCCGAAACCTGACTTTTACATTCTGGCACACAGCCCCTATATAGTGCTTGCCAGAAAATGATTTTGGTCGTGGGATTATACGATGAATTCGGGTATTTGGGAGCAGATTTGGTCATTTTTGGTGGATTTGGTCAGGATTTAGCCTGTATTTGGGGTTCTCATCGCATAGGCGTGGTCATCGCAGGAGGATGAATGAATTTGCGAATCTGGCGGCAATTTTGGGGTAAGAGGTCTGATTTGGGCGTTTAAGCGTGTACATTCGCCCCTTTGTTGCCATGCGAGTAGTAATGGAAGCCCAACGCGCGTTTGGGCAGGTTCCGATTGAAGAGATTGAGCTTGCCCCCCGAAGCCGGGATGACATTCCGGCGGTATTGCGTGGTTTGCGTTCGATATACAAGAATGCAAAGACGCGAGCGAAGATTTTCGAGCTTTTGGAAGGGGGTGTGGCTTCGGGAGTCAGTTACAAATTGGGGCGCCGGGGGATGGATCTGTGGAGGATTTTCGTTCTGGGGATGCTGAAGCAGGCCCTGAATTGCGATTATGATCGACTGACGCATATGGCGAACAACGACAAGCTCCTGCGCCAGATGCTTGGGCATGGTGGTTGGCGCGAGGGATCGGAACCGGAATACCATGTACAGACGATTCTGGACAATGTGAGTTTGTTATCGGAGGAGTTACTGGGCAAGATCAACAAGGTTGTGGTGGAACATGGGCACGCAGAACTTACGAAGAAGGCCCAGGAGGAAGGGTTACGTTGCAGGGTAGATTCAGCGGTGACGAAGACGCATGTTCATTGGCCTACGGATGTGAATCTGCTAAGGGATGCGGTGGGTTGTTTGCTTCGGGAGTCGGCACGTATGAGCCGTTCGCACGGCCTGCCGGGCTGGCGCAAGGCGTCGGATTGGGAAAAGCGGCTTGATCGTTTGTTTCAAGGGGTACGCAGGTCACGGGGTTGGCATCGTCGTGATCGGGTGCGCAAATACCTGTGCCACTGCAGAAAGCTGGTGAAGAAGGCGTTGGCTTCGCAGCGGAGGTTGGGGGCAGATTGCAGTGATCGGTGGCTGCACTACCTGGGATGCAGCTTAACACTGATCGATCAGGTGGATCGGCGGTTGCTCAGGGGCGAAAAGATTCCGCATTCGGAGAAGATTTTCTCGGTTCACGCGCCGCATACGCGTTGGATCGTCAAAGGTAAGGCGGGGGTACAGGCGGAGTTGGGCCTCCCGGTCTGCGTCTTGGAGGACCAGCATCGGTACATTCTTCACTACCGGGTGCTCTACGAGGGGGTAGATTCGTCAATGATCGTGGATTTTTTACGGGAGGCCAAGACACTGTACCCGTCCCTGACTTCGTGCAGCATGGATACGGGGTATTCATCGGAACACAACCGGCGCGCATTGGAGCAAATTCTGGAACTGGTGATTATGCCGAAGCGGGGTCGTTTAAGTCATGCGGACAAGGAGCGCGCATCCGCTCCGGACTTTGTGGAGGGTCGTCGTCAGCATCCGGCGGTAGAATCCGCGATCAACAATTTGAACCAGCGCGGACTGGACTTGGTGCGTACGCATGGTAAGGAGGGGTTTGGTCGCACGGTGGCGCTCTCTGTGGTCGCGGCCAACGTGCATCGTCTTGGCTTGCAGTTGAAGCGGAAAGAAGAGCGGCTCAAGCGCTGGCATCAGGCCCGAAAACGAGCGGCGTAGCGCCGCTGTAATCCTACCGAAAGAATTTGGACAGGCTCCGCCATAAGCGGAAAGGCAGACATACGTCGGGTTGGCACGCATGGTCGCGTCCCAGCTGCATCGGAGAGCAAAAAATGTCTTCCAGTGACCATTCAGCAAGCCGAAAGGCACCTGATTCCCCCGAAACTCCACCAACAACGCCACAATTATGGGCCCAGATTGTTATGAGTATAGCAAGAATCGCAAAAATGACCTATTCTCTGACAAGCACTATATAGTGCTAGCTGGGAAATACGCAACTCCCCGAACATAGGAGAATCAGGTGGTGATTTACCTCATCACAAGTTCCACACCCGCCACAGGAAATGCCTTTCCACGGCGCACACCCGATATCCAGCTGCCTCCATACTCAAAACCCTTACCCATCCTGTTTCTGGACGAACAGTATACATGTCCAGAAATCATGGGTTTACTTGACAAAGATCTCTCCTCTCCAGCAGGTTTTTATGGCCCTTTGAAAAATCACTGTCTCTGAGTGTTGAATAGATCTTTCCTCGCGGTTTGTCAATCAACTCCTTTGTCCGGAAATCCTTATGTAATGCTTTGTCGTTAGAATACAATAGACGTGCACCACTGACTCGGGCTAAGGCAATAATGTGATGGTCATCAGATAGACAATCTCCCATAAGACCTTCTGCTGTTGCATTAATTTGATCATCTCTCTCTCGTCTCATCCTCCCAGTGACTTGCGCCCTTTTTGCCCATTTGCTGAAATTTTCTGAAGCCCCTAATAGTTCTCCGAACAGTTTGCCGCCAACTACCAAGCGTCCCCTCCCAGTATTCAGCCACTTAAAGAATTGCTTTCCTGCCTCGGAACCGTTGCTTCCAAAGACTTCGTGCACAACATTTGCATCAAGAATCGCACACATTGCCTAGATCCCTAAAGACCTCTTTGTTTCCTCCATGAAGAACCTGCCATAATTATCGGGAGCATCAAGGATATTTCCTAGATTGTCTATCCGGATCGAGTGAATTTGGACACTTAGATCATTTCGCTCAAAGAATAAAATGGAGACATCCTCGGGCTGTAGCTTCGTATTACCATCACGTACATCCGTGCGAATTCTATCGATCAGGTGATCGCTGTGTGTCTCAATCACTAATTGCCGCCCCTGACCTGCAACCTGACAGAACAGACTCCCCAGAGCAGCCTGAGCACTGGGATGAAGATGTACTTCCGGCTGCTGTAGCAATGCCATTCTGGAAATATCTGGCGACAAGAGTTCCGTTAGAATAGGCAAAACCTGACTGATACCGTATCCCACATCTATCAAATTCTGTTTGGGCCCCTTTCGTTTATTGCCGGATTTTCTGACATGAATCTGGAACGGATCACTCCCTGATTTTCCAAAGCGCTTAACATTAATTTCATCGAAAATTCCAGCGTCTGAACCAAAACGTTCTAATTTCTGCTTAAGGTTTGTCCATACATCGTCATCCCTAACAGCTAGATTAGCCAAAAGCATCGGAATGTGATCGCCTTCTGAATCTGGGGTTAGGATAGCCGGGTCATAGGTACGTCGCGGCTTGGACCGAACCGGTGCACTTGCGTATGGGCGTTCCTCAGCAGGACGAAAATCCCAAAACCTAGATCCTGCAATTGAATCGGCATCCATTCTTGAGAAGGGAGGAGCCCCATCTAGCTGAATGAATTCATGGGGTTTGGCTGTATAATCATCAGGATAAAATATGCCCGGGCTTATAAGCGGCAATAACCGTCTTGAGGTAAGCAAAGGCATGGCTCTACCTTGGACATCCCTAGGTACCGGTATTTCCCAAGTTCCTTTGCGGGTGCCAACCCGCATCTTTTGTTTCTCCTCGTTATCATAGCGCCTTTCAATCCAGTTATCACCGTCAGCAAAGTGTATTTTCGCTGGTTCAGGGATAGTTCCTTCTTTTCCAAATACAAACTTAGCCCCTAAACCCTGATCAATATCAATCCCCGCCTCAAATGTAGACGCAGGCCCACTTCTTTCGCTTCGGTGATGTGCTATCTCATCGAAACTTCCCATATCAAACGGTTCTTCTTTAAAATTTGGAATCCTATGGTCATACTGGTTATATATGCAATCCCACAACACCCGTATCATGGCTAAGAGAGAGGTCTTACCTGTACTGTTATTACCCACCAGCAATGTTAGTGGAGCGAGGCGAGCAACCTGTTTTGTGTGAAAACAGCGGTAGTTTTCCAATGTAATTTTATTCATTAGGATTCTACTTTTTACCGTGACACCAACAACAACATGGCCTCGGAGCCTCTGCAATCCCCAGGTTGATGATTACTGGGTTTTTTGAGGAGCTACGGGTCTTTGCCGCTGGTTGATACAACCAGCCGTAGGACGGGTTGCAGACTATGCCTCGCACGGCCCCTGCAAGGCATTGAAATGCTCCCCCAAACATAAACGGTGAGGAGTGAGGACTCCGAATTGCCGACGGAAGTTTTTGCTGACAGAGCCAATACTTGCAGCATAATTACGGACGCTCAAACATCCATCCTGTGTAGAGTAGTCCACCCCAATACGGACGTATCAATTTTAGGGCTCTTCACTTTTATGAGTGGGGCGCCTGTTTTTGGAGGCCTTCGGGGTACAGATCCAGTCCTCCGAGATAGAAGTAAATTGCATGGGCAAACCGCTGTGTGTTTCGGAATCCACGCGCACGAACTTTGACGGTTTTGATGCGGCTATTTATGCTTTCAGCTGGGCCATTACTAACTTTTAGAACGATCGCATTTATGATTCCCCATAGATGATTCTTAACCGTCTTAGCAGCTTTTTTCATGGGTTCAAGTCGACAACGCATGGCCCAGGATAACCAGCGCTTCCAGCCCTTGAGGGCCCAAGTACGACTGACATAGTGCCACAATTTCTGGGACAGTTCCTTGATGGCCCATGCACGCGCCGTTTTCAGCGAACTGTGCTTTAATTGCTGGAATCGTTTCTTTTGTCGGGCAGACATATTCTCCCGATTGGTGAGCCAGTCGTACTTGGTTCCGGTGAGATCCTCAATGCCCGCTTTCCGCAATTCCCGGTTCTCCTGCCGACGAACTTTATCCACCGCCTCTACAATCTTTTTCATCACATGAAAACGATCAAATGAAATCTTGGATTCTGCATCTGGAACATGTTTTTTCGTGGACTTGATGTAGGCGGGCCACATATCCATGCTCACACTCTCAATCGCTTCCAGTTGCGCAGCCGAACAGTCCTCATAATAGGCATCCAGACTCGTATGGGTGCGCTTTTCCTTGACAAACAGCACCGTGCCCGTTTGGGAATCCGAAACCACCGTGATATACTTATGGCCCTTTTTGTACGAGGTCTCGTCCACACATATATGGGGAACCGGTTGCGGCTCTCTACGGGCGAGTCCGCGCTTTACCGCACGCGCCATGATGTTGGCGATCATCGTCCAACTGACGCCCAGCCTGGTGGCCACCGTTGAAATACTGGTTGTATCCTGCAACCAGTCAATTACCTTTCTTTCAAAAGCCATTGTAAAACGCATCCGCGCATCCGCCCAAGGGACCGAAACGGTCTTGATCCCATGCTCCGAACAGGCCACACGGGGAACTTTCGCAACCACGCTCGTCCGATACTCGCAGATATCCGTGTGGCGCCATTTCCGAAGACGATGGTCGTATCCAGGACAAACTTCCCCACACTCTGGACAGTGCAATACCGAACCCTTTGAACAGATTACATGAATCTCAGCCGTAAAAGCCGTCTTGTCTTGCTTGATCTCCGAAATCTCCCAAGGAGATTCAATCCCTAAAAGATGATTTATGTCTTGTATACGTTGTTCCATCGTTGGTAAATGATTGTGATTGATTTTCGTCACAAAAACGCAGCTAAGATAACAACGAAATCAATCCCGAATCTATTCCAGCACTTACTTGTTCAGCCTAATTCTGACATCAAACCCACTTAAAAAGCGGAAGCCCCAATTTTAGACCAGCAGTTTGACAGATCTCCATAATTCGATCATCACCGACATAGGCAATTCCGGCTTCAAGCCTTTTGAGCAAGCGATCTTTTTTCTTACCTGTGTAACCTCGAAGGTCCATGTAGCGAATCCATGCGCTGTAAAACAGCTTGAAATAAGATTCGGAGGGATCACCGTGCAAATCAAAGAGCACAACGGTTCCCCCTGGTTTAACCTGCTGCACAACACTCCGTATGAGTGCATCCTTGGATCCATCATCCAGGAGAAAATGCATCACATTGATGACTGTGGCTGCATCGAACTGGTAATCAAGATCAAGCTCATGCGTGTAGCAATTATGAAATCGTACCCTTGAGTACACCCCCAGATGTTGGGCCACCTGTCGAGAATACTCTATCATGGATCGAGCTGGATCCACACAATCAAACTTCCAGTCTCTGGCTGACGGAGCAAAGACTTCCAATTCGCGGCCTGTACCACAACCTACAATCAGAAGTCGGGCCTCTTCGTCCAATCGCTCCTGCAGTAGAGCAAGCGTAGCAATAAAAAATTCTTTGTAACCCGGGATCACACGGCTGGCTAATTCTTTATACTCCTCGCCGTAATCACCGTCAAAATTAAATGCCTTCGGATCTTTCACTTATGTTCGTAGTGAACTTGATTCAAGATCAAAGTTAAGGGTTTTTAGAAAATGGCAAACGTAATCCGCCGACCAGACTGGACGCTCCAAGAAAGCGCGTGTACGACCAAAGCTGCTTACACAAACAGGCGCAAGTTTATTCAGGCTCTTGGCCTAGGATCTATAGGCTTTGCTGCTATGGGAGGATGCTCCGTTGAAAGCAGAGGTATAGTGGATGGTCCTCTGGACAAGATCCCCAAAAATGCACCGCGTGACGGCTTTCCTGCCCCACGTAACGAGGCCTACCAGGTACCCGAACGGGTAATTACTGAACGGCTTATTGCTTCCTCGTACAATAACTTCTACGAGTTCATCAACCAGGGCGATCTGAAGAATGTCTGGCCACTGGTCGATGACTATCAACCTTTCCCATGGACGTTGGAAGTGCGTGGACAAGTTGCAAAGAGGCAGACCTGGGATCTCGAGGATCTCATCAAATCAATGCCCCTAGAGGAACGCGTTTGTCGTTTTAGATGTGTGGAGGCATGGTCCATGACAATCCCTTGGACAGGATTTCCGCTCGCAAAGCTGATTGAAAAATGTGAGCCAAAATCATCAGCCACACATGTTAAGTTTACGTGTGTCTCACGACCTGAACAACTGCCTGGACAGAAAAAAGCAACATGGTATCCCTGGCCTTATTTCGAGGCATTACGGATGGATGAAGCCATGAATGAGCTAGCCTTTGTTGCCGTTGGTATGTATGGAGAGCCTCTGCCGAAACAGAATGGTTCACCTTTACGGCTGGTTCTGCCTTGGAAGTACGGCTACAAAGGACCTAAGGCGGTCACACGCATTGAGTTCACACGGAAGCAACCTGGTACTTTCTGGAATGAACTGCAACCCAGAGAATACGGGTTCCTGTCCAATGTGAACCCTAACATCCCCCACCCACGCTGGACGCAGGCATCGGAACGATTTCTGCCAAGTGAGGGCGTTGAGCAACGGATCCGAACCCAAATATTCAATGGATATGATGAATGGGTTGGCCACTTGTATCCTGACGAGCCCCGAACCCCCGCTGGCCCGATTATCCGCTAGTTTTTAGGAGCTCTGTCGCGAAAATGACCTGTTCCAGAAATAAGCCAACACGGTAGATAGAATAGCCCCCAGAAAGCTGATTCCCATCTGTGAGGCTGCTATTAACCAGTGAGCTGGCATCAGGCGGTCAATCACGATTTCCTGTGATTCACCGGGGCGTACATGAACCTGGAGCGAATCTTGGTCCTTAACACGAGACCACAGTGACTGTGGGAGAGACATCTTTTCACGGCGAATAGTTAGACCATCCGGTAAGGTTACACTAAGGTCAATGTATCCGTATGTTACGTCTGCGCGGTTCGTCGTGTCAAATCCTCCTACCTCAGCTACCGCGGGAATGCCTTGGTCCCATGTTGTTTTCAGTTGCCAGGCAACAAACCCCTGATTGGCGGCAAGGCCAGTCAGTACTATCGGTATTCCCCAGAACAGTTTTGCAATGAGCCTCACCATTGAAAAAACGCTGTGCCTAGGTCAAAAACAGATATGGCTTCCATGTCTCTTCAACGGCACCAACATAATCGCGAATAAACATGACGTGGCTCGGTCTGAACGGTTTTCGGCGGAGTGGCATCCTGGCCTCTTCAGGCGTACGGTTGCCCTTTCGGTTGTTGCAGGCAATGCATGCGGCTACCAAATTAGTCCAATGGTCCTTACCTCTCCGTGACTTTGGCACTACATGGTCAACAGTCAGTGACTCTCTGCGATTACAATACTGGCACCTGTACCCATCCCGACGAAGTATATTTTTTCTCGACAGCATGATGTTTCTATACGGAACTCGCACATAACCACGTAGTCGTACAATGCTCGGATAGGGGAATTTTGTCGAGGGTGATCGAAAAAAACAACCGGGAACACATTCTACGAGATCTGCCTTATCTAAATGCACAAGCACAACCGCGCGGCGTGCTGTACAGACCGTGAGTGCACTGTAATCATGATTCAGGACGAGGACATGCAGCTTCATATTACTTGCATGATGGACCTTGGCAGGCACGCATCGTGGAATTGTCTAAACTTGATAGCAAAAATAATAGCCCCAGAATCAGAATCACACTCAAAACAAAAGAACCCATTACTTCCGTGTAGTATCTATCATACGAGGCTAAGGATCGAATTCGATCACTTCTACGATATCGCCTCTATGTATGACACCGTTATTTTCCGGCACGAGGTTCTCGCCAAAGTAAACATTTCCGCCCCTTTTCCGAAAGCTGTTCAGCGTACGTAAGGGCTCTTTTCCTCGAGAAGCTGTTTCCTGATCTACCGTTGTAATGGTACATCTGGTACACGGTTTAACTACAGCAAATACAACCTCCCCTATTCGGAGGCGCCGCCAGGTATCCTCCGCAAATGGAGCACCGCCGGATACCACTACGTTGGGACGAAACCGTTCCATAGGAATGGGGGCCGGCAGCTTCTCGTTCAGCATGGTAAGCGAAGCTTCTGTCGTACAAAGTAGCGGATACCCATCGGCAAATGAGACCACAGTCCCTGGTTTGGCATACGTAGTATCCGTCTGCCTCAGGTTGGGATCATACATGTAAACCAGATCAACACTGCGGCCCAAAAAAGAAGTGAGCCACGCATTTGCTTCATCGGATGCCTTCCGAGCCGGCACTAAATCTTTCCACACCAATACCTCTAGAATATCTGCTCCTTCTCCAGGAAGAGAAACAGTTTGATATTGATGGCCAGTCGCCGTGAGAAGTAAACTACCATCATCATGTGGCACTGCCTGAATCAATGCCATACGTGGTATTTCGCGCTGTGTGAGGAAACGTGCATTCTCATCGACAATCATCCAGCGCCGATCTCCGACAAGTCCCCAGGGATTTACCATAGCACGGAGCTGGGCAATGCGATGCGTCGACTTAATCGGGTATATGTGCAAACTTTGTAGAACCATTGCGATAAAGTCGAATCCGCTGAAAAAGTCAAGTTACGCCCACTTTACGAATACAAAGGATATACAGGTCCATGTGTCCACGACATAACCGCAGCCAAGTCATTCTCAATAAGCTGTGGCCTGCCATATTCCTCACAAAGATGAAATTTACGAATTCATTTTGTCCTGTCCTTCGTGTAAGCCCCGCTCTACCGCACGCTCTATGATTCTGCCAACCGCATGCCAGCTCATCCCCATGCGATCAGACACCGCGGAAATATTCATATCCTTCAGATCGTCAATCACCTGCCCCTCAAATTCTTTGGTAAAACGTGCTTTCAGGGCCGCCCACGGAACCGATATCGTCTTTACTCCATGCTCTGGACATTGCACCCGGGGAAGATCCGCCACTACCGTGGTACGGTACGCACATATATTCAGGTGACGCCATTCCCGATGACGACGATCATATCCTGGACAAAGGTTGCCACACACCGGACACATCAAAGCATCATCCGTGCAGACCACATGCATCTGCGCAGTGCGAGACTCCTTGATATGCGTCACCTTTGAAACCTCCCAAGGTGCTTCAATACCTAAAAGTTCACTCCTGTTTTCCGACCGTGCTTGCATTGCATTGATTTTGGAATAAGAATCGCCACAGAACTATGACCTCGACCCCGATTGAATTATAGCTGCAAATCCCTCTCATCTCGTTAAACTATACCCGACTTCGTTGAAATATCTACCAAAACGATATTAGTTTTTTTCTAAATTTCCGCATACCGTAAACATAAATGCGATACTTAATTGCGCTCGGACTGTGCCTGCTGGTTACCTGCTCCGACCAACCACAGCCTTCATGGGAAGCTCGCCTAGATGCGTTCATCTCCTCTGAACTCACTGCAAAGGAGATTCCCGCCCTCTCAATCACGATAGTTGACGGGGACCAAGTCGCTTGGACAAAAGGTTATGGTAATGCTGCATCCGAAATGCCTGCCACCTCTCAAACTGTATATCGTGTAGCATCCGTTTCCAAACTTTTCACCGCGCTCGCAGTGATGCAGTTGGTCGAAGATAGCCTCGTAAGCCTTGACGAACCTATCACTTCCTGGTTACCGGATTTCGCCCCGAATAACCCATACGATATCCCTATTACCCTCAGACAGCTTCTTAGCCATAGGTCTGGTCTGGTTCGTGAACCTCCTGTAGGGCATTACTTCGACGATACATCTCCAACACTCTTCGAGACCGTAAGAAGCCTAAACAACTCACGACTGATAAGCGAGCCTGAGAAGCGTACTAAATATTCAAATGCTGCCGTAAGCCTGGCAGGCTACATACTGAGTCAGGCAGCTGACATGCCCTTTAATGAATTTGTTCAGACCCGATTGATTGATCCAATGGGACTCGAACGTACTAGCTTCGTGTCACGCGAAGCTTTACGAAATAATCTGGGGGTGGGCTACATGTGGCGCTACGACACCACCGAACTCACCGAAGCACCTGTATTTGAGCTCGGCATCGGCCCAGCAGGAAACCTGTACACGACCACAGAGGACTTGGGGAAATTCATTCATACACTGTTTGCCATTGAACGTGATGAGCGGCCTGATCTTCTTAGTGCAAAGTCACTACAGGAAATGTGGACCGTGCAATTCTCAGACAATCCAAGCGGATTTGGCATAGGGTTTCATGTATCTGACCACAATGGTCTGCTACGTATAGGACACGCAGGCATGGTCTATGGATACAGCACACGGGTTTATGCCTTGCCCGATCGGGAAATAGGAGTAGCCGTTGTCGCGAACCTCGATGCAGTCAACTCAGTGGTTGATCGCATTGCAGCATACGCACTAGACCTTGTTCTGGCATCAAAAAATGCCTCTCCCCTACCGACTAGACCTGTTTATGCCGCCGTGGACTCCGTGACGGCAAGGGCTGTCGATGGTGCGTATGGTGAGGATATCGAACTGATTGAGCGAAACGGGAAACTCTGGCCGGAAAAGGAACCAGTAAGAGTGGCTGTAAGAGAGGATGAAAACGCATATGTGACCGACGGTCGACTGGGGCATGGGTATTACTTCAGTGTATCGAATGATACGCTGAAATCTTCTGACGGCCGTTTCGGCCGCCGTTCACCTCATCGCCCGATGCCTCCACCAGCCGAACAACAAGGATTGATTGGAGAATACGGATGGGATCATAATGTATTGTACGTCTATGAGTCCGACGGTCGATTACACGCCCTTATCGAGTGGTTCTTTGAATATCCATTGGAAAGAATAGCCGATGACCTCTTCCGCTTTCCCTACAATAGCCTGTACGCGGAAGAAACACTCAGATTTGTTCGTGACGACAATGGTCGTGCTACTGAGGCAAACCTTGAGGGAGTCGTATTCGAACGCCGTAATATTGAGCCAGAGGAAGGAGCAGTTTTCAAGATTATACCCCGGGCACCTATCGATTCGCTGCGCCGCAGAGCAATGGCAGCAACTCCTCCAGATGAAGAAGGTGTGTTTAAAGATGTAGATTTGGTCGATCTGGCCTCACTCGACGAAACAATAAAACTGGACATACGCTACGCGACCCGTAATAATTTTATGGACGAGGTCTTCTATACACAGACACGAGCATTCCTGCAGCGTCCAGCAGCACAGGCATTGCTGTCGGCCCATAAATCCCTGAACCAGCTCGGCTACGGTCTTGTCGTCTACGATGGATATCGTCCGTGGTATGTTACCAAAATGTTTTACGATGCCACACCCGACAATTTGCGACATTTTGTAGCCAACCCTGCAAATGGATCACGCCACAACCGCGGCTGCGCTGTAGACATTGGACTCTATTACTTATCTTCGGGAAAGATCGCAACCAACGTCAGCGGATATGATGAATTTACTCCTCGCGCTTACCCTGATTATCTCGGTGGTACCAGTGAAGCCCGTTATCATCGAGAGCTTCTCCGTGATGTAATGGAGGAGGCAGGATTCACCGTTTATGAAGCAGAATGGTAGCATTTTGATTTTAAAGAGTGGTACCACTACCCAATTGTTAACAGGGAATTTGAGAATCTGAACTAGTCACTCCAAAAACACATTATTATTGATGGCCGACGTTTCTCCCAATACCGATATTCGGTTTGATCCTAGCGAAAAACCTCCCCTGCCCCTGACCATCGGCATGGGTTTGCAATTAGCACTTCTCAGTATTGGGGGCATTGTTTTCACGCCAGCCATAATTATCCGTGGTGGCTTGGGGGAAGGAAGCGATGAGTACTTGGCTTGGGCCGTCTTTGCTGCAGTGATTGTCTGTGGTATCTCTACCATCCTTCAAGCCTTAGGAAAGTTCAGGATTGGCGCCGGATACATTCTGCTAATGGGTACCTCTGGTGCCTTTATCGGGGTTTGCATTGGGGCACTCACTAAGAGTGGTCCTGCTACTATGGCAACCTTAGTCATAGTATCGGCACTCATGCAGCTTCTCTTCGCTGCTAAGCTTGCCCGATTTAGACGCATACTTACCCCTACGGTCACCGGCACGGTGATTATGCTCATAGCAGTAACGGTAATGCCCATCCTGTTTGATATGCTGAAACCGGCAACTGGCTCAGGAACAGGCCTTACAGGGGTTGCGCTAAGTGCGGGAACCGTACTTATGATTACGCTCCTATTAGCAATGAAGGCTCGGGGAATAATCCGTTTATGGGCACCAATGATCGGCGTAGCTGCTGGTACTATCGTTGCTTTGTTTTTTGGTATGTACGATATGCAGTCTGTTGCCGACGCCGCATGGATTGGATTTCCCACTGTGGGTTGGCCAGGCATAGATCTATCATTTGGGCCCACGTTCTGGGCTCTTTTGCCCGCTTTCGTCTTCGTTACAATAATCGGAGCCATTGAGACCGTTGGGGATTCGATTGCTATCCAGCAAATCTCTTGGCGGACTCCTCGTGCCTCCGATCACCGCACAGTCCAGGGAGCACTCTCAGCAGATGGAGTAGGTAACCTTCTCTCTGGACTCGTCGGAACCATCCCTAATACGACCTACTCCAGTTCAATTTCTATGGTTGAGCTCACCGGCGTGGCATCCAAGGCTGTCGGTGTCGCGCTCGGGATCATATTTATTTTCCTAGCCCTGATCCCAAAATTCCTTGCTCTCGTTCTTGCAATACCTCTACCCGTTGTCGGGACCTTTTTACTCGTTCTGATTGCGATGCTTTTTGTGCTGGGCATGAAAATTGTCGTTCAGTCTGGTATTGATTATCGAAATGGGCTAATCTGCGGAATATCTTTCTGGATTGGCACAGGACTTCAGAGCGGCTCGATTTTTCCAGACTTCGTGAGCAGCATAGCAGCAGGAACATTAGAAAATGGAATGGTTGGGGGCGGTCTAGTTGCCATTCTGCTGACCATTTTATCCGAGTTCACCTTTAAGCCCCGGAAACGCACGGTAGTGGACTTGGATATCAGTTCTCTTCCAGAGATAAATTCCTTTATACAAAATTATTCCAAGTCCCACTCGTGGTCCGATGCTTTTACCGTCCAGGTTGAAGGTGCTGCAGAAGAGGCACTGCTGGTACTTTGCACCCAAACAGAGACGTCCAAAGAAAAAGGTCTTCTCCAACTGGGAATCAAGTCAGAGTCAGATCAAGCTGTCTTGGAGCTTATAGCTGCCGATTCCAAGGAGAACCTCCAAGACCGGATTGCGCTTATGGGATCGGATTTTTCAGTGCCGAACTTGGAAAGAGAGGTCTCACTCCGGATGCTTAAGCATCTGACTACCTCTGTCCGACATGAACGCTACCACGGCACGGATATAATCATCCTGAAGGTGAAAAAGCCTACTTCAAATCGCCATACTTCCATCTGATACCAGATGGCACTAAACGCACTGTAAGCTCACGTTCGTAGCTACTCGAGCTCCAGCATCGGTTTTGCCCTCTTGATCGGGGGCTGACTCGGCGATGCCCCAATCCCGGCAATTGCCTGCCCGAGTTCAGCATTGATCGCAGCCTGCAGCTCTTCCAGTTCTGACTTGGAGCCAACCACAATATCCCTGAAGCGCGGTTGTCCAGTGCCTGCAGGAATCAGATGACCGACAATAACATTTTCCTTGAGCCCGTAGAGTGGATCGACCTTAGCCGCAATTACTGCTTCAGTCAACACCTTGGTGGTATCCTGGAATGACGCAGCCGATACAAAGGAATCAGTGGCAAGTGCTGCGCGAGTGATTCCCAAAAGCATGGGTTCACCTACTGCAAGTTGTGCCTCACGCACTGTAACACTCTGCAAATCACGCCGTCTCATTTCTGAGTTCACTTCGCGCAGTTGACGTCTGTCAATCAGAGAGCCAATCCGCAGATCAGATTCACCGGCATCTGTCACAACGAACTTATCATATAAGGCATCATTGAGCTCTTCAATCTGGAACCGGGCTATAGCCTCTGCTTCCAAGAGTGAAGTATCCCCAGGATCGGTAATGCGCACTTTCTGCATCATTTGACGCACCATGACCTCAATATGCTTATCGTTGATAGCCACACCCTGCAGTCTATATACCTCCTGAATCTCATTCACCAGATACTCCTGAACCGCTCGTGCACCTTTAATTCGAAGAATATCACGTGGTGATATCTGTCCATCCGAAAGCGCATCCCCCGCACGTACAAAGTCGTTTTCATGTACCAGAATATGCTTCTGTAAAGAAACAAGGTACGTATGCACATCAACCCCGTCACGACTCGTAACAATAACTTCCTGCGCACCGCGCTTTCTACCACCAAAGCTTACCAAACCATCAATCTCGCTCACGATTGCTGCATCCGTTGGCGTCCGGGCCTCAAAGAGCTCCGTCACGCGGGGCAGACCACCCGTAATGTCGCGAGTCCTCGCGGACTGCCTAGGAATCTTTGCCAACACCTGACCGGCCTGCACGATATCTCCTTCATTGACCTGCAATCGGGCACGTACGGGTAGTGGGTATTCCCGATACCTTTCGTCCTCCATAGATATGCGAATTGCCGGGGTCAATGAGCGCTCACGCGTTTCAATTACGACCTTCTCCTTATGGCCAATAAGCTTATCAGACTCCTCCCGCAATGTCGTGCCTTCAATAATGTCATGGAATCTGACTGGCCCGGACACCTCAGACAGAATCACACTGTTGTATGGATCCCAACTGGCAAGAATCGCTTCCTTATCTATCATATCCCCCTCTGCAACAAGCACCTCAGCACCAAATGGAATGATAGATGAGAATAGCTGTCGATTCTCGTCATCAACTATTCGAATCCCTCCTTGTCGAGTAAGAACAATCTCCATGGGGCCTTTTGTCCCTTCGAACGAAACGGTACGCAGGTTTTCGTAAACAACCCGCCCCCCAAACTTGCTTTTGATTGTACTCTCCGCCTCGATACGACTAGCCGTGCCACCAACGTGGAAGGTCCGAAGCGTCAGCTGTGTACCCGGCTCACCGATTGATTGTGCTGCAATGACTCCCACTGCTTCACCAGATTCAACCAAACGTCCCGTACCCAAGTTACGCCCATAACATAATGAACAGGCACCCCGTTTAGCTTCACAAGCCAACACTGAACGGATTTCTACCCGCTCAATACTGGTTTCCGCTATATGCTTGGATTTGCTTTCGTCGATGAGCTCATTCGCTGCTACGATCATTTCGTCAGTAAGCGGATCTCGCACATCATGCAGCGAAACGCGACCGAGAATTCTGTCTGCAAGTGGTTCAACCACAACCTCATTATCCTTGAGGGAGGTAATGCCGATTCCACGTAGCGTACCACAGTCGAACTGCGTGATTGTCACATCCTGAGCCACATCTACGAGCCGCCGTGTGAGGTATCCGGCATCAGCGGTCTTGAGAGCTGTATCTGCAAGACCTTTGCGTGCACCGTGCGTCGAAATAAAGTATTCCAGAACGGACAGTCCTTCCTTAAAATTGGACACAATTGGATCCTCGATGATCTCTCCTGCAGATCCCACAAGACTTTTTTGGGGCTTTGCCATAAGACCACGCATCCCTCCCAGCTGTCGAATCTGCTCCTTCGAACCACGAGCACCTGAATCAGCCATCATGTAGATGGCATTGAAGCCCCCTTCGTGCTCCTTCAGTGTCTCAAAAAGAACCTCTGATACACGATTGTTTGTTCGCGTCCAGATATCTATGACCTGATTATGGCGCTCGTTATCCGTGATGTAGCCCTCCTCATAGTTAGCATGGGCCGTAGCCACCCTGCTCTTGGCAGCATCGATAAAAGATAGTTTTTCATCCGGAACCACAATATCCGCCAGCGAGAATGTCAATCCAGCAGTTGTGGCACACTCAAAACCGGCCCGCTTGATTTCATCCAGGAAACGTGCCGTCTGCGGGAAATCCGTAGCATTCAGCACATGGCCGATAATACGCCGTAAGTTTTTCTTGGTAAGCACATCATTGATATACGGTAGACCCTCAGGCACTACTTCATTGAATAGCACACGCCCGACCGTCGTGTCGATGATCTCCCCAGTATTGAGACGAATTTTAATCTTGGCATGAAGATCCACCTGTTTCTGATCGAACGCTTGCCTGACCTCAGTCAAAGAGGCAAAACGCATACCTTCTCCTCTGCACCCGGAGCGTGATTTGGTGAGGTAATAGAGACCAAGTACCATATCCTGCGTCGGTACGGTAACTGGACCACCGTGAGCAGGCGACAGGATGTTATGGCTTGACAGCATCAGGATCATAGCCTCCATACAGGCGGCATGTCCGAGAGGAACATGAACTGCCATTTGATCCCCGTCAAAGTCAGCATTAAATGCTGTACAAACGAGTGGATGCAACTGTATGGCCTTCCCTTCTGTCAGAATCGGCTGAAATGCTTGGAATCCTAATCTGTGAAGCGTGGGAGCCCGGTTTAGCATTACCGGGCGTCCCTGGATCACTTTCTCCAGGATATCCCAAACCTCTGCTGTCCGCTTATCAACAACTTTCTTGGCACTCTTGACCGTCTTAACAATTCCCCGTTCGATCAGCTTCCGTATCACGAATGGCTTGAAGAGCTCCACTGCCATTTCCTTGGGTAACCCGCATTGATGCAGATCCAATTCAGGGCCCACGACAATGACCGAGCGCCCCGAGTAATCCACACGTTTACCCAGTAGATTCTGACGGAAGCGCCCCTGCTTGCCTTTGAGCATGTCCGAGAGGCTCTTCAGCGCACGATTATTATCACTACGCACCGCGTTAGCCTTTCGGGAATTATCAAAGAGGCTATCCACCGCCTCTTGGAGCATACGCTTCTCGTTACGCAGTATGACCTCGGGAGCCTTGATATCAATCAGGCGCTGGAGTCGGTTATTACGGATGATAACTCGACGATATAAATCGTTTAGATCACTAGTGGCAAACCTGCCCCCCTCGAGGGGGACCAATGGGCGCAGTTCAGGCGGTATTACAGGAATCACGCGCAATACCATCCACTCCGGATGGTTTTCCAGACGCCGGTTCGCATCCCGAAAAGCCTCGACCACTGTTAATCGCTTGATCGCGTCCGCCTTACGCTGCTGGCTGCTCTCCGTTTTGATTTGGAACCGAAGCTCATGCGAGAGTTCTTCCAACCGAAGGCGCTTGAGCATAAACTCAATCGCCTCACCACCAATCATCGCGATGAATTTTTCAGGATCATCATCAGAAAGACGATTATTGTCATCTCTGATCTTGTAGAGGGTATCGTAGTAGTCTTCCTCTTTCAGGAGCTGGTTATCCTCAATCCCGTGTTCGGCAGCGCATCCGGCCTGGACTACAACATATTCTTCATAGTAGATGACCTTTTCGAGCTTTTTGGTACGGAGATCGAGCAGATGACCAATCTTGTTCGGCAACGTACGGAAATACCAGATATGCACTACCGGCACTGATAAAGCAATGTGCCCCATACGTTCGCGGCGTACACTCTTCTTAGTCACCTCAACACCACACCGGTCACAGATAATCCCTTTATAGCGAATGCGCTTGTACTTACTGCAGTAGCACTCCCAATCCTTAACCGGACCAAAGATTTTCTCGCAGAATAGCCCATCTTTTTCGGGCTTGAAGCTGCGATAATTAATTGTCTCCGGTTTTAGTACCTCGCCATGACTTCTATCCAGAATCACCTCGGATGAAGCGAGATTGACCGTGATGGATGAAAACGTTTTGCTCTGCGATGGGGTGTTCCCGTACGGCATGATGGGTCAGCCTTTGGATATTATAATTGAATGAGATACCTGAGGCTACTCAAGCGTTACCTCTAAACCGAGTCCTTGGAGCTCTCGAACAAGCACATTGAAACTCTCCGGAGTACCGGCCGCTGGCATATTCTCCCCTTTAACGATACATTCATATGTCTTGGAGCGCCCCTGCACATCGTCACTTTTGACAGTGAGCATCTCTCTCAGCACATTCGAAGCTCCATAAGCATACATTGCCCATACCTCCATTTCACCGAGTCTCTGCCCACCGAACTGTGCTTTACCCCCCAAGGGCTGTTGGGTGATCAGACTGTACGGTCCAATTGACCGGGCGTGAATCTTATCGTCAACCAAGTGACTCAGCTTCAACATATAAATTTGTCCAACCGTAGTCTTTTGATCAAACGGTTCTCCCGTTAATCCGTCATGGAGTTGTGCCCTGCCATCTACCGGCAACCCCGCCTCCTCCATGGCTTCGGTGAGATCATCCATTGTCGGACCGTCGAAGCTTGGCGTAGCAAACCGTTTGCCCAACCTGGCACCGGCCCAGCCAAGAAGCGTTTCGTAGATCTGGCCGAGATTCATTCGGGAGGGTACACCCAGGGGGTTGAGTACAATGTCAACCGGCGTACCGTCCGCAAGAAATGGCATGTCTTCAACAGGTACAATGCGTGCAACGACACCTTTGTTACCGTGCCGCCCCGCCATTTTATCCCCTACCTGAATCTTGCGTTTTTTAGCAACAGCAACTTTCGCTAACTGCACAATCCCCGGTGAGAGCTCATCACCCATTTGTGCACGATGGCGCCCACGTTTGAACTTTGCGTCAATCCTGGCAACAGCTGCGTCAAAGTTCATGAACAGCTTGCCCAAGTTTCGATTTACCGCAGCCGCCCCCTCTACCGAGAATTTTGGATTGATCTCGTGTACTTGCACATCCTTAAAGCTTGACTCAAGAATTTTCGCCCCTTTCAACACAATAATCTCTCCATCCGATGATTCAATATTGGATGCCGCCGTATATCCATCTAGGAGGTCAAAAAATTTCTCAGAAAGGTCAGAACGTAACCTCGCCAGGTCTCGCTCAAAATTATTCTCAATAATGGCGAGCTGCTGATGCTCTCGCTTCTTTGACTCAGGGTCCGAATTGCGCCGACTGAAGAGCTGAGTATCAATAACTACGCCTTTCATCCCCGGAGGTGCTTTCAGCGAGGCATCCTTGACGTCCCCAGCTTTGTCACCGAAAATAGCTCGAAGCAATTTTTCCTCTGGTGTCGGATCGGTCTCACCCTTGGGGGTAATTTTACCAACGATAATATCCCCCGCTTTTACCTCAGCACCCATCCGTATTATCCCACGCTCATCCAAGTCCTTGGTAGACTCAACAGATACATTTGGAATCTCACGTGTAAGTTCCTCCTGTCCACGCTTCGTTTCCCTGACCTGTAAATCAAAAGATTCAATGTGAACAGAAGTAAATACATCTTCCGCAACTAAACGCTCCGAGAGAACGATGGCATCCTCAAAGTTGTATCCCCTCCATGGCATGAATGCTACAAGGACATTCTTGCCCAATGCAAGCTCGCCTTTTTCGGTACTGAATCCATCGGTTAATACGGTACCTTCGCTGACTTTTTGCCCTACCTCGACGATGGGCTTTTGGTTGATACAGGTATCCTGGTTGGTGCGCCGGAATTTGGTGAGGAGATATTCTTTTACCGGCTCCTCAAATGCCAACTTGCGCGCAACGTGAGATTGATTGTATCGAATGATAATTCGCTTTGCATCCACGTACTCAACTACACCTTTTCCTTCGGCGACCAAAGCTGCGCGGGAATCCCGTGCAACACGCCCCTCCATGCCCGTCCCTACGATTGGGGCTTCAGCACGGAGCAGTGGCACTGCCTGTCTCTGCATGTTTGATCCCATGAGCGCGCGGTTTGCATCGTCATGCTCAAGGAATGGGATTATTGAGGCACTCGGCGAAACAATCTGGTTCGGAGAAATATCCATAAACTGGATCCGTTCTGGACGCTCAGAGGGAACCTCTCCCCGATAGCGACACCGTACCAAATTATCCAGAAAATTCCCCTCATCATCAATGAGGGCATTCGCCTGGGCAATGACTGCATCGTCTTCCTCTTCAGCTGACAGATAAACAATGGAATCCGTGACTTTCCCATCCTTTACCACTCGATAGGGCGTTTCAATGAAACCGAAATGATTTATCCGCCCGTGCACACACAGCGAAGAAATCAATCCAATATTCGGTCCTTCTGGTGTTTCGATGGGACAAAGTCGCCCGTAGTGTGTGTAGTGCACGTCGCGAACTTCAAATCCTGCTCGCTCCCGTGTCAATCCACCCGGTCCCAAAGCCGACATACGGCGTTTGTGCGTCAATTCAGCCAGTGGATTGGTTTGATCCATAAACTGGCTAAGCTGATTCGTTCCGAAGAACGTGTTGATAACGCTGGAAATAGTTTTGGCGTTAACCAGGTCCTGGGGAGTTAACGAGTCCGCGTCCCGCGCATTCATGCGCTCTCGTATTGTGCGGGCCATACGGGCCAGACCAAGCGAAAACTGAAGCCCCAACTGCTCACCTACAGTACGCACGCGCCGATTACTTAAATGGTCAATGTCGTCCAGCCCGCTCCGCCCGGAACGCAGCTCCAGTAGCTTGCTGATTATTGCTACGATATCTTCCTGAGTGAGAGTGACCGTCTCTTCCGGTACCCTCAACCCTAAGCGCTTGTTTATGCGATAGCGACCAACCGCCCCCAAGTCATAGCGCTTTTCGCTAAAAATGAGGCGATCAAGAATATTTTTGGCTGCATCAGAATCCGGCGGCTCAGCATCCCGAAGCACTCGATAGAGCTCTTTCAGTGCTTCTTCCTGATTACTGGATGGATCACGTCGAAGCGTTTTGACAAGTGCACTCGTATCCAACAAATCCGCACTCTCCTCATGCAGTACATAAACCCGCCCCACCTCGTATTGGTGAAGAATTTCCCAGTCATCTTCTGTGATGACGTGATCTGCGGGTAGAAGAATCCGATTTATGACTCGCTCCTCCACTACTTCACCGGTCGACTCGTTAATGTACTCGACGGGATCACCGGTTTCCTTATCGAGGCCCTCGATCAATTCACCGGTCTGCTTGTCCAGAATCTCGACATAATCGTCCGCCTCCTGAGTTTTGATATCAATGGCAACGCCGGTCTCCTGCTCTATGTATGCACCAAGAAATTCGCCTGTTTCACTATCTAGATCACGTACAGGGGTGACAGGCTTGACGACATCAAACGCCAGTCTACCACCGATTGCCCTTTGAAAATGGTGTTGTATACGTGCACTGACCCCCTTCGCTAAATTGAAGAGACGGATAATTTCGTCCGTTTCACTAAAACCAAGGGCCCGTAACAACGTCGTGACCGGCATCTTGCGCTTACGGTCGATATACGCCCAGATGACATTCTGCACATCCGTGGAAAATTCAATCCAGGATCCACGGATTGGAATAATCCGTGCTGAATACAGTCGTGTACCATTCGCATGGACCGCCTGACCAAAGAAGACGCCCGGACTCCGATGCAACTGCGAAACAACCACGCGCTCGGCACCATTGATCACGAACGATCCTCGCTCTGTCATTGCCGGCAGGTCCCCAAGATAGACTTCCTGCTCTACGGTTTCATCTGCTTCATCCTCATCGTCGTCATCATTAGCCGAAAGCCTCAGTCTAGCTTTGACCGGGATCGCATAATGTAGACCCTGTGCAAGACATTCCTCGATGGTGTGCTTGGGCGCACCCAAAGAGTATTCAAAAAACTCCAGGATGTAACGTCCCTTGGTGTCCTCGATAGGAAAATGATTCTTGAATATCCGTTGCAGCCCCTTCTCATCAGAGCGTTGATCGGGAGGCAGTTTGGCCTGGACAAAATCTTCGTAGGATCCAAGCTGTACATCCAGGAAATCCGGGTAATCCAGAACCGAGCGCGAACGAGCAAAATTCGTACGAGCCACATGTTGGCCATTCTTTTTGGACATGCACACCTAGGGGATGTTGATGGGTACAGTTACTGGCGGCGGGGCCCCAGTGATAAAGCTCTTATTTTGGCTGAGCGAACCGATACTACTTAACTTCAATTTCTGCGCCTGCAGCTTCAAGCTGTGATTTAATATCCTCAGACTCTTCTTTAGACACACCCTCTTTGACAGGAGCTGGCACACTATCGACAAGTGCTTTGGCATCTTTCAGGCCCAGCCCTGTAATTGCGCGGACCGTTTTGATGACACCAATCTTGCTGCTGCCGAAATTATTGAGAATGACATCAAACTCCGTCTGTTCTGCAACAGCTTCCTCCTCACCGCCTGCCGCACCAGGTGCAGCTACAGCTACGGCTGCCGCCGCCGGCCTGATGCCATAATCGTTTTCCAAAATTGAAGCCAGGTCACTGGCCTCTTTGATCGTCAGTGATACCAGCTCTTCAGCCAGTGTTTTTAAATCTGCCATGGTTTTTATGGGTTTTCCGGCGGCGGTCTCAGCCGACAAAGCTGCGCCGCAGATTAAGGGATAATGACTTAGTTAAGCCTCTTCACGTTCCTGCAGAGTTTCCAGGATAGCCGATAGGTTAGATCCCGGCGATTCTACTGCAGAAATAACATTCTGGATAGGTGAAAGCAGAAGCGTAACCACCTCACCCAGTAACTCGTCTTTTGATTTCAGTGAAGCCAGCACATCGATCTGTTCTCCTTCAAAGAGAACACCGTCCACGACCGCTGCTTTGAGCGCGGGAAGGGGCTGACCGGAGCTTTTCCTGAATGCCTTGATCGCCCGCGCAGCTGCACTGGGCTCGACACTGATAGCTATTGCTGTGGGGCCGCACAGATGGTCAAATGCCTCATCATAACCGCCCGTGTTCTCCATGGCGCGCTTGAGCAGCGTATTCTTGACCACACGATACTCCACACCGGCATCTCGTAAAACCTGTCGCAACCCGCTTATCTCGGCGACATCAAGCCCTTTATAGTCTGTTACATAAACAGAGGGCTTATCTCCAAGTTTTTCTGTAAGAAGGGCGACTTCTTCGCTTTTCTGAGCTTTCGTCACTGGCATCCAACTATCGAGCAATATTGATCGCTTCCGTACGTAAGATTGAGACCGGAGGCCCCATGCTGGTGGAAAGCGTAATTGAGCGTACATATGTGCCTTTTGCCGACGCAGGTCGCAGGCGTAAAACTTCTAAGAGAAATGCACGTGCATTCTCTTCAAGTTGTTTTGCATTAAAGGAAGCGCGACCGATCCCGGTATGCAAATTCCCTTGCTTATCGACACGGAAATCAATTTTTCCGGCTTTCACTGCTTTCACCGCTCCGGCTATGTCAAAGGTGACCGTACCGCTCTTAGGGTTCGGCATAAGACCTCGTGGACCGAGTACGCGACCGAGTCGACCAACCTTGGACATAACATTAGGCGTAGCAATGACTACGTCTATGTCTGTCCAGCCAGCCTGAATACGCTCAACATATTCGTCGAGTCCTACATGGTCGGCTCCGGCTGCTTCGGCTTCCTCTTGCTTATCCGGGCTAGTCAAAACTAGTACACGCATTTCCTTGCCAGTACCATGCGGCAGAGCTACACTGCCACGAACCATCTGGTCCGCATGACGTGGATCAACCCCCAGGCGGAGATCAATATCCACCGATTCGTCAAACTTCGCCGGGTCTGCACTCTTAAGGACCTTTGCAGCTTCCTGCAGTGTAAACGGTCCACCGCCAGCTTCTTCAATCGCCTTAGAAGAATTTTTATAGCGCCTTCCTTTCCTTGCCATACAGTTGTTGTTGTGATATAAGCGATCCAAGCACCAAATCGATTGGTGCAATCAAAAACCTAGACAGGGCGTCCAGTTACAATAACGCCCATCGAGCGGGCAGTCCCGGCAATCATAGCCGCACCCTTATCTACATCAAACGCATTAAGATCCTCCATCTTTTGCCTTGCAATATCACGACACATATCCCATGTTACGGTGCCTACTTTGTTACGAATCGAATCGTCAGCCCCTTTACTGATATTAGCTGCTTGCCGCAAAAGGACTGCAGCAGGCGGGCTCTTGACTATGAATGAAAAAGATTTATCGGCATAGACACTGATCACCACGGGTAACACCAATCCCATGCGGTCTTTGGTTGCCGCATTAAACTGATTGCAAAAATCCATGATATTCAGCCCATGCTGTCCAAGCGCTGGGCCAATGGGGGGAGCCGGGTTTGCCTGTCCAGCCTTGATTTGGAGCTTTATAAGGCTCTCTGCCGGTTTGCCTACAGCCATTACTGAGTCTTAATCAGGATGCACTGAAATTCTAGGTAGCCCGTTAGTACGTAAGGAAAACTTCGGGGTTCCCACATATTTACAGAAAATTTATTCTTGGGGCATAATCTGTAAATAATCCAACTCGACTGGTGTCTTCCGGCCGAATATGGATACCATTACGCGGACTTTCATCTTATCCGGATAGATATCGTCTACAACCCCAGAGAAATTATTGAACGGACCATCGACCACCTGAATAGCATCTCCAGGTGCAAATGGGATTTCCGGCTTATCGCCTGCTTCCAGAGCTTCATCTATCCGACCGAGAATCCGCTTGATTTCTTCATCCATAAGCGGCTCGGGAAAATCACGAGAGGGCAACCATTTGATCGCTTCTCTTTTCTGCTTGAAGATCTGCTCCTTGAATACATGAACTAGACGTCTGTCCATCACAGCGTTCACCAGCATATAACCCGGGAAATCTGTTTTTTCACGCGTCCGTTTCTTGCCGCCACGCATCACAAAGACGTTCTGGGTAGGAATCAATATTTCCCCCAGTTGATGGCTGAGCCCTTCGCGCTCGACTACATCTACTATGTATTCCCTAACACGCTTTTCATGTCCGGAAAAAGTCTGCAAAGCGTACCATCTGAACGTAGGCTTTCTTCGTAGAGCCATGTTTTCTTTACCTGCTGACTAGCCCGGATAAATAATTTCGAGAATAGTGCGGATCACATTGTCTGCACCAAAAATAAACAATGCTAGTACAAAACTCGCGACCAGTGTGATCACCGTATTATTCATCAACTCTCTGCGCTGAGGCCAACTAGCCTTGCGCATTTCGATAGCCACCTCTTCAAGGTAGGTTCGGGTATTGTTAACTAATTTCTTCATTTATCAGGCTGTTAGCACGGGTGGTAGGACTTGAACCCACAACCTGCGGTTTTGGAGACCGCTGCTCTGCCAATTGAGCTACACCCGTTGATGCTTTGATCAGTCTAGAATTTTGGTAACTACGCCGGCACCGACGGTTCGTCCACCTTCCCGGATGGCGAACCGGAGCCCCTGCTCCATTGCCACCGGCTGAATCAACTTTACCCTGAACTGGGTATTGTCCCCGGGCATCACCATCTCCGTGCCCGATGGCAACTCAATGTCTCCCGTCACATCCGTCGTCCGAAAATAAAACTGCGGTCGATATCCCGGGAAAAAAGGCGTATGACGCCCCCCCTCATCCTTGCTCAATACATACACCTCACACGTAAACTCCTGATGGGGCTTGATCGAATCCGGATGAACGATCACCTGACCGCGCTCCACGCCGTCCTTCGCTACCCCTCGAAGCAATAACCCCACGTTATCCCCCGCCTGCCCCTCATCCAAGATCTTCCTGAACATCTCCACGCCCGTCACCGTCGTCGTCGTCTTCTCCGGACGGATACCCACGATCTCTACCTTCTCACCCGTACGAACGATTCCGCGCTCCACACGTCCCGTCGCAACCGTACCTCGACCCGTAATCGAAAATACATCCTCCACCGGCATCAAAAACGGCTTGTCCTTATCACGCTCCGGCGTCGGTACATAATCATCCACCGCCTGCATCAACGACAATACCCCCGCCTCCCACTCCGTCTCTCCATTCAATGCACCCAATGCTGATCCCTGTACCACCGGAATGTCATCCCCCGGAAATTCATACGTATCCAGTAACTCTCGGATCTCCATCTCCACCAACTCCAATAACTCCTCGTCATCCACCAAATCTACCTTGTTCATGAATACCACGATGTAAGGGACACCCACCTGACGCGCCAACAAGATGTGCTCACGGGTCTGTGGCATCGGTCCATCCGATGCATCCACCACCAATATCGCCCCATCCATCTGAGCCGCGCCCGTCACCATGTTCTTGACATAATCCGCGTGACCCGGACAGTCCACATGCGCATAATGACGCGCGTCCGTCTCATACTCCACATGGGCCGTCGCGATCGTGATCCCTCGCTCACGCTCCTCCGGGGCGTTGTCAATCGAATCAAATGACCGGATCTCCGTCCCGCCATATCGATCATTCAGTACCCGCGTAATCGCTGCCGTCAACGTCGTCTTACCATGGTCTACATGGCCGATTGTTCCCACGTTCACGTGCGGCTTCGTACGCTGAAAAACTTCCTTTGCCATTGAATTGTCTTATTTATTCATCGGAGAGCCGCCTCTCGGATTTGAACCGAGGCCCCCTTCCTTACCATGGAAGTGCTCTACCCCTGAGCTAAGGCGGCAGTCAAGTAAATAACCGGAGCGGGAGACGAGGCTCGAACTCGCGACATTCAGCTTGGAAGGCTGATGCTCTACCAACTGAGCTACTCCCGCTGGTGGGCAGGGAAGGATTCGAACCTCCGAAGGCTTAGCCAGCAGATTTACAGTCTGCCCCCGTTGGCCACTTGGGTACCTGCCCCAAAACAAAAATTCAACCCGCGTTTTACTCAAATGCCCAGCTACTGTGCCCGTCAAAAATCTCTGAAATGCCAAAAAGAGCTGGCGAAGGGACTCGAACCCCCGACCTGCTGATTACAAATCAGCTGCTCTACCAGCTGAGCTACGCCAGCAATACGAGTCACCCCGTTGCCATACATATCGCTATTCATGCCCGGATACACTACAGCCTCTCAGTATACGCAATAAATTTGAAAATGATTAGCCTTTTTTATGGGCACGTATCCGACGGATAGCTTTGTAAAGCTGCCAGACCAAAAACAGTGCAATCAAAGCAGACATGAATCGACCGTAGCGCGACAGGTATTCCGTCACACGCTCCCATTCATCACCTACTATGTACCCCAATGTTGCAATGAGGGTAACCCATACAGCTGCACTGAGAGAAGCAAGCACTGCTACGGGTAAAGCCGGCATTCGACTCATCCCGACCGTAAAGGATATGACTGTACGTGCTCCGCTCAGGAATCGGTTGGCAGCAACCACACCATATCCCCAGGAACCAATCCAGTCCTGCACTCTGGAAACCGTTTCATCCGGCAACCAGCGCATAGCCCGAGATTTGAGTACTACCGGGCCGCCGTACCGTCCGACATAATACATACACATGAACCCGATGGCGCCACCGAGCGTGCTGAAAATTATAACCGGCAGGAGCAGCATGGGGCCAACAGCCGCCAGGTAACCGCCAAAAACTATCAACACATCTCCTGGAATGGGTGGAAAAACATTTTCCAACCAAGCGATAAAAAAAATCAAACCATATCCCCATGCCACCGGAATATCTGCTGCCCTCAACAGGAGATCAGTAAAAAACTGTTCCATAACAGACCTACGGTACGACGGATCCAGTGAGTAGACACACTGCACAAGCTGCCGCAGCTTCTTCGCGCCCAATGATCCCCAGTCTCTCAGACGTGGTGGCTTTTATTGAGACCTGCTCGAGTGTGATCATCAAATCACCAGCTATTGTACGACGCATGGACTCAATGTGTGGACGCAGTTTTGGGCGCTCAATGATAATGGTTGCATCTACATTTGCGACACTGTAGCCTGCTTCCGATACTAATTCATTTACTTTATGGAGCAGTATCCTGCTGTCTGCTCCCTTCCAGCATAGGTCCGAATCTGGAAAATGTACTCCGATATCCCCGAGTGCAGCCGCCCCCAACAAAGCATCACAGATGGCATGTAGCAATACATCGGCATCGGAATGTCCTGCCAAACCAAGAGGATGAGAGATTTGTACTCCACCAAGAATAAGTGGTCGGTCCGCCACCAGTTGATGCATATCATAACCAATCCCCACTCTCGAAGCCATCAGCTATTCCTCTGGGCCCACATTTTCTGTGCCCATTCCCAGTCAGACGGGGTCGTGATCTTAATATTGCGAGGATCACCTTCAACGATACGAACTGGTTGTCCTATGCGCTGCATCAGAGCAACATCATCTGTTGCTGACAAATATCCTCCAGTTTGATGAGTTGCCTTTACCAGGAGATTGCGCCTGAAACCCTGCGGGGTTTGCATAGCATAAAGCCCATCACGGGATGCTGTCTTAGTAAACAGGCCCTCGTTCCCGTAACGTACTGTATCCTGAATCGGCGATGCTACTGCCGCTGCCCCCGTATTCTTCACAGCCTCAATCACATCATTTATGATCTGATCTGATACAAAGGGGCGTGCTGCATCGTGAATTAGCACAATGCCTACATCTTCCATAATCGCGCTCAACCCCGCTATCACAGATTCATGCCTCGTTGATCCTCCTGAAACCACACTACACGGGCTACTCAGGGGCATAAGCATTTCCCTTGTGACATCAAGTGAGTTCGGATGCGCCACCACTACAATACTGGAAATAGCTGGATGCTGGTCAAAAACGGACACCGTCCGAAAGAGCACCGGGGCTCCGCCCAGGAGACGCATCTGCTTAGGAAGCCCACCAAGACGTGAGCCCACGCCTGCTGCCGGAATGACTGCGGCAACCATCTGTCTATAGGATCAACATGGCATCCCCAAAAGAGTAGAGACGATACTCCTCCTCAATAGCGATCTCGTAAGCTTTCTTGAGCAGTTCAAATCCTGCAAAGGCAGCTGTGAGCATCATCAAGGTGCTCTTGGGCATATGAAAATTTGTAATCAACCGCTCGGTAACGGCGAACTCGTACGGTGGATAAATAAACTTATCCGTTCGGCCCTCTTGAGATTTCAAATGACGCGATACGGTGAGACTCGCTTCTACGGCCCGTACTACTGTTGTTCCACATATCGTCACTTTATTTACATCCGAATCTAACGCCAGATTAACTATTTCAGCTGTATCCGTGGGTATCTGATAATACTCAAAGCCCATACGGTGCTTCGTTAGATCCTCAACGCCAACACTTTGGAACGTCCCGAGTCCGACATGCAAGGTGATCTGAACTACCTGCACCCCTTTGCCGGTAATTTTGTCTATCAGCTCAGGGGTAAAATGAAGCCCTGCCGTTGGGGCTGCCACTGCTCCACGATGTTTGGCGAAAATAGTCTGATAACGGTCGATATCTGCTTTCTCCACTTCCCTTTTTATGTACGGCGGTAGCGGGGTACGTCCCTCTTTCTGGATCGCGCGATACAGGGCAGCATTGTCGCCATCGTAGTCGAAGCGAATTGTACGACCACGTGAGGTTGTATTATCAATCACTTCAGCCGAAAGCCCACTGCCGAAAAAAAGCTTGTTTCCGATTCTAATCTTCCGCGCAGGATCAACAATTACATCCCACAGCCTGCTCTGGGGATTAAGCTCTCTAAGCAAGAAAACTTCAATCCTTGCACCAGTCTTTTCCTTCGCACCCCGTAGCCTTGCAGGAAATACTTTTGTGTTATTGACGACCAAAACATCGTCCGGTGAGAAATAATCTACTATATCGTAGAAATGGCGATGTTCGATGGTCCCTGTTGCTCGATCGACCACCATCATACGCGCAGAATCCCTAGGCTCAACCGGGTAATGGGCAATCAGATGCCGCGGGACATCATATCTGAAATTAGTCAGCTTGAGGCGTTCAAGCGGCTTTCCCAACATTTATTATTTCGTTTTGCCCCCTAATAATAACAATAATTGGCGCACATAAAACTAATACAGCCACGTCGAAGGTATAATTCCCAAAATATCAGCAATCCTATACCGGAAAAATTAAGTCTACTACGAGCCAGTTGCAAAACTCCCAAATCGGGGGATTTTTTGGAATTTTGAGGTCATGGTTTCTGGTTGGTGCCTCCGGGTAGAGGAGGCGATTTTGATTGGGATTTGTATCCGCCCCGAGCATAGGAACATCCCTCGATAGGTCTAAAAAAGGGACCGGAGTCCCCCGGATTTCGTATCAATCAGTGTCGAAATTTTCCACGAAAACCGGAGGTCAAGTAGCCGGGGGGAATCTCACCCCCCGGCCCTCACAGAACCGTGCGTGAGCCTCTCAACTCACACGGCTCCTACCATGCAGCCGTTCGGAATTGAATAAAGGTGAACCATGAAGAAACTCCCAGTGCACGAACAATCCCGAATCCCGACGAGCACGCTCTATTAACCACGTAAACGCCCGAAGCCACCGACCACGGAAACGTTTATATTTCCGCATTAGCCACCGTGTTAGGTGACGGTCAATGCCTTCCAATGGCCGCCTTAATGCTGATTTAAAGAACGCACCGTAATAATCAATCCATCCACGTACCGTGGCATTGATCTTGCCCGCTATGTACGTAATCGGGTGTGGACTCATTCGAGCCAACCTCCAACCATGGATCGTCTCTTGTACGGCCTTCATCGCCTTCCGACTTATCGCCGGATTGAACCCAAGAAAATTCCTCCCCCTCCGACTCCGTGTCTTCCGCGGTCGAAACGTATACCCCAGAAAATCGAACGAAGTGTTTGGAAATGAACCCCGAAAGTATGCCTGCTTGCAGTATACAATCTTGGTTTTCACTGGGTGCAAGGTTAAGTTGCAAGCCTTAAAGCGTTCCCTCAGCACCTTCCAGAGGTAGCGCGCTTGCTTCTTTGTCGTGCAATGGCATACGATGTCGTCTGCATACCGCTCAAATGGAATGTGCGAATACCTCCGTTCCATCCATTTATCAAACGCGTAATGCAGAAACAGATTGGCCAGCAGCGGACTGATTACCCCGCCCTGCGGGGTCCCAACATCCCGAGCCTCTTCCGTCCCGTCTGGATGAATCACCGGTGCCGTCAGCCAACGCTCTATATATAAGAGCACCCACTTCTGATCCGTGTGTAGCCGGACCGCTTTCATCAACAGAGCATGGTCTATCGTATCAAAATAAGATTTGATATCCATGTCCAGTACCCAGGCCCGCTTCCAGCATCGCGTTCGCGTCTGCCGGAGTGCGTCATGGGCCGATTTGTTCGGTCGGTATCCATAGGAATCGGGATGGAACTCTCGTTCCAGTTCCGGCTCCAAAACCTGCTTCACCACCATCTGTGCCACCCGATCCGCAACGGTTGGGATTCCCAAGGGCCGGACGCCTCCGTCCGACTTCGGAATATTTACCCGTCGCACCGGCTGTGGATGATAACTGCCCGATGCCATTCGATTCCAGAGCTTGTAGAGATTATCCGCAAGCTTGGCCTCGAAATCTGCGATGGACTGCGCATCGATCCCCGCCCCGCCTTGGTTCGCCTTTACACGCTTCCACGCCTCCCAAACTTGTCGCTTGGTCACTGGAAACGGCTTTGCGTTTTGCGTTGAAGTCCTCCCTTTCGGTTGCTTCCTCGCGTCCTGCTGCATGGTTCACCCCCTTCGCTCCTCTCCCGTTACAGGAGTCTCATCACTACTACGAGGTGATCCGCCCGTGTGGAGTGCCTTGGTACTCAATGGCTTACAGGTACTGCCTGCTTGCCACGCTCCCTTCTCATCACTCCGACACGTTCCCACGTTCCGTATAAGGGCCCAAGTCGCATTCTCGCCACGTTTATGCCGGAGGCCGGTTGGCCAGTAAGCAGGTCCCCGCCAACCTCGTCCCGGGATCAGGAGAATACCCCGGTTTTGACCATCTTCTAAGGACTTTCGACACGTCATCCGTGATTCACTTGCGTTCGACTCTACGACTCTCACCTGACAGGTTCCTACACCTGCCTTTTCCCAGCACGCTCACCACCACACCTCTTTAGTGCAGCAGCTGTGGGCGGTTTGCAACCTCCGCCTGCACGGCGATTGCGGGGGGCCGTCCCCCATCCCTTATACAGTTCGTACATTTCGGCTATGTCATTGACTCACCTCCGTGTACTTCGTGGCACACTCTCCCAGGTCCCTTAGGAAGAAAATACGAGGTTTTTTATATTGCCTGCCAACGAGAATTGTTTCCTTGGGTGGAGGAGGAATTTGGTTCGTTGCCCAAACGGTACCAGAAGTTGTTGTTGGTATTCGAGATGGCGTGTGTAGAGGATTTTCTGTCCCGCACCTCGTTCCGTACGCCGGGGCGCCCGCTGGCGTCTCGGGTTTCGCTTGCACGGTCGTTTTTGGCCAAGATGGTCTTGAATATTCCGACGACTGCCGGATTGCGAGAGCGCCTACTTTCGGACCCATTGCTTCGGTCGATGTGTGGTTGGTCGCGGCAGCGGGATGTGCCCAGTGCGTCCACATTTTCCCGTGCGTTCAAGGAGTTTGCGGAGTCCGAGTTACCGACACGGATCCACGAAGTCTTGATTCAGGAGAGCTACGCGGATTCGTTGGTGGGCCATATTTCGCGGGATTCGACGGCGATTGAGGCAAGAGAGAAGCCGGTGCCGAAGAAAAAGGCGCCGGAACCGGTGAAACGCAAGCGTGGGCGTCCACGGAAGGGGGAGGAACGTCCAAAGGTCCCCACGCGTTTGGAGCGCCAGCGTACCATGAACAAAGCGGAGATGTTGGCGGATTTGCCCAAGGCGTGCACGGTGGGGAGCAAGCGAAATGCGAAAGGGCATACGCAATCCTGGACGGGATATAAGCTACATAGTGCTTGTCAGAGAATAGGTCATTTTTGCGATTCTTGCTATACTCATAACAATCTGGGCCCATAATTGTGGCGTCGTTGGTGGAGTTTCGGGGGAATCAGGTGCCTTTCGGCTTGCTGAATGGTCACTGGAAGACATTTTTTGCTCTCCGATGCAGCTGGGACGCGACCATGCGTGCCAACCCGACGTATGTCTGCCTTTCCGCTTATGGCGGAGCCTGTCCAAATTCCTTCGGTAGGATTACAGCGGCGCTACGCCGCTCGTTTTCGGGCCTGATGCCAGCGTTTGAGCCGCTCCTCTTTCCGCTTCAACTGCAAGCCAAGACGATGCATGTTGGCCGCGACCACAGAGAGCGCCACCGTGCGACCAAACCCCGCCTTACCATGCGTACGCACCAAGTCCAGTCCGCGCTGGTTCAAATTGTTGATCGCGGATTCTACCGCCGGATGCTGACGACGACCCTCCACAAAGTCCGGGACGGATGCGCGCGCCTTGTCCGCATGACTTAAACGACCCCGCTTCGGCATAATCACCAGTTCCAGAATTTGCTCCAATGCGCGCCGGTTGTGTTCCGATGAATACCCCGTATCCATACTGCACGAAGTCAGGGACGGGTACAGCGTCTTGGCCTCCCGTAAAAAATCCACGATCATCGACGAATCTACCCCCTCGTAGAGCACCCGGTAGTGAAGAATGTACTGATGCTGGTCCTCCAAGACGCAGACCGGGAGTCCCAACTCCGCCTGTACCCCCGCCTTACCTTTGCTGATCCAACGCGTATGCGGCTCGTGAACTGAGAAAATCTTCTCCGAATGCGGAATCTTTTCGCCCCTGAGCAACCGCCGATCCACCTGATCGATCAGTGTTAAGCTGCATCCCAGGTAGTGCAGCCACCGATCACTGCAATCTGCCCCCAACCTCCGCTGCGAAGCCAACGCCTTCTTCACCAGCTTTCTGCAGTGGCACAGGTATTTGCGCACCCGATCACGACGACGCCAGCCCCGTGACCTGCGTACCCCTTGAAACAAACGATCAAGCCGCTTTTCCCAATCCGACGCCTTGCGCCAGCCCGGCATGCCGTGCGCGCGGCTCATACGTGCGGACGCCCGAAGCAAACAACCCACCGCATCCCTTAGCAGACTGACATCCGTAGGCCAATGTACATGCGTCTTCGTCACCGCTGAATCTACTCTGCAACGTAACCCCTCCTGACGGGCCTTCTTCGTAAGCTCTGCGTGCCCATGCGCCACCACGACCTTGTTGAGCTTGCCCAGTAACTCCTCCGATAACAAACTCACATTGTCCAGAATCGTCTGTACATGGTATTCTGGTTCCGTTCCCTCGCGCCAACCACCATGCCCAAGCATCTGGCGCAGGAGCTTGTCGTAGTTCGCCATATGCGTCAGTCGATCGAAATCGCAATTAAGGGCCTGCTTCATCATCCCCAGAACAAAAATCCTCCACAGTTCCATCCCACGGCGGCCCAATTTGTGACTGACTCCCGAAGCCACGCCCCCTTCCAAAAGCTCGAAAATCTTCGCTCGCGTCTTTGCATTCTTGTAAATCGAAAGCAAACCTCGCAATACCACCGGAATGTCATCCCGGCTTCGGGGGTCAAGCTCGATCTCTTCAATCGGAACCTGCCCAAACGCGCGTTGGGCTTCCATTACTACTCGCATGGCAACAAAGGGGCGAATGTACACGCTTAAACGCCCAAATCAGACCTCCTCCCCCAAAATTGCCGCCAGATTCGCAAATTCATTCAACCTCCTACGCGGACGACGACTATGCGATGAGAGCCCCAAATACACGCTAAATCCTGACCAAATCCACCAAAAATGACCAAATCTGCTCCCAAATACCCGAATTCATCGTATCATCCCACGACCAAAATCATTTTCTGGCAAGCACTACATATAGATGCAGCAGACGGCGGGATTCCGATCAGCTGTATGCTATCTTCCGCGTCCCTGCACGATAGCCAAGCGGCCATTCCATTGGCGACCATGACGGGTGAGCGGGTGGACAACTGCTATGATCTCATGGATAGTGCGTATGACGCGAAGGAGATTCACGCACACAGTACGGCAGCGGGACATGTGCCGATCATTGACACGAATCCGCGTAATCGAAAGGCGGCGCACCGTCGTGAGCAGAAGGCACAGCGCAGTGCCGGGTTTATTCCACCTGAGCGGGCGCGCTACAAGGAACGTTCGACCGTGGAGCGGGTCTTTGGACGACTCAAAGATGAGTTTGGTGGACGCCATGTACGGGTGCGTGGGCACAGCAAAGTGATGTGTCACCTGATGTTTGGAATTGTTGTGCTCACGGTGGATCAACTGCTGCGGATGGTCCACTAAACCGGATCGTCGAGTGGTCACGTACAGAATTGGGGGGTTCTGGAATACAGAAGCCGTGGGATCGATGCGTAGAGTCCGCACGGATCGTGGACAAAATTCTCCAAGTTAACACCTCGTTGAAGGCCAATCACCCACAGCTTCGAAGAAAGCGGTGAACACAGGCCAATCATTCACGTATTCCAAGAAAATCAGACCCATTTATGTCCCGAATTGGCCGATTCACCAGTTGCAACAAAATGGGTTTTGCAACTAGCTCCTACGATATAAATACAAAAAAATTCAGCGAAAAACCGAACAAAATGCAAGCATATGTGGGATTGCCCAGAGAGTACATGTGATTATAGAAAACGTTCATTTGCAGTCCCACTCTCTCCCCTCCAAACCTGTATGGTAGCTATTTGGTTGATTCTGTGCGATGGCGAGAACAGTCAATAGAGGCTTTCAAATGTATCTAGCTGGGGCGTGAGACTGGATTCGAGATTACGTTTGAGATTGGCAGAAGCTGTTCTTTCCAAGGAAAGATGAGTCGCTGAGAGTCCCCGATCCGCGCCCGGTGCGAAGGAGAAGTTCATGGAGTTGTTCCTCACCGCTAGATCCTCCCCGAGGAGGAAGCTCACCACCATGTGTGTGGCGTCAGCCATGTCCGTCCAAGCCGTGCATCGAAGTACTATCTCCGTGCTACCTAAGTTGAACACGATCTGCACTCACTATACCTCGCATGAATGGAAAAAATCCGAACACCAATCAGGTCACAATCCTACATTCGACCAAATTCTAGGAAACACACATAGCACTAACGCAAGTGAAATAGTGCCCTCTCAAGTGTTTCCGAGAGCCAAAAGCTCGGCATACCCCAGCAGTGCCACTAACAGGAGCCTTGACTATCAGTTGATTGGTGGTCGCCGCAGATGAAAGTCTGTGGCAGATTGAAAAGCACTCGCAAGCCGCAGCACGTCGGCATCAGCGTACAGCGGACCAGCAAAGGTAATGCTGCGAGGCCTGCGCCGTGGAGAGTCCGTGTCTGACTCCAATGCATCAAACCCATTGGGTACCGTCACACATGGGTGACCGGTCAGATTTGTTATTGGCAATGTGCGACCTCCAAAGGACGGTGATACAAACACATCCACCTCCTGCATCACAGTATTCATGCGCTGCATAAGGAGCCAGCGGCATCTCGAAGCCTGTAAGAACTCAACTGCCGGCACAAAACGGTTCACACGAAATTCGTGCGGCCATGTCCCTTCACCTTGCCGCACCATCTGATCAACCTCTTTACTTAATGTTAGCGTGTCAAATGCAGCCGCTGCTTCAACGCCCAAGGTTGTTAACATGGCATCAATGGGCAGATCATCGGGAAGCTCAATTGGAATGAGCTCGACACCCATATTACGCAAGACGTCCAGAGTTGCTAAATCCCTCGTTTTTCCAGAATAGTCGGACTCAAAAGCTTTCTGCACGTACCCTACGCTAAGAGCGCTCACGTCCTTCTCCAATGAGAATGGGAAGGGGGCATTAATAGTAACCAAATCTGGTGTATCTGCCCCACGGACAGCTTCAAACACTAGCGCACAGTCAAGTGCTGAGCGTGCCATGGGTCCAAGTTTGTCCATACTCCAGGACAATGTCATAGCCCCGTGCCGACTCACCAGACCATAAGTCGGACGATGCCCGGTTACACCATTTCTCGTAGACGGCGAAACAATCGATCCCAATGTCTCCGACCCAATTGCAAACCCTACCAGTCCGGCGGCTACTGCTGCACCGGGCCCCGCACTGGATCCACTAGAACCCTCTTCTATATTCCAAGGGTTTTTTGTTTTACCTCCAAACCAGACATCCCCCCATGCAAGTGCTCCGAGTGACAGCTTCGCAATCAGCACTGCACCGGCAGATTCCAAACGGTCTACGACAGCTGCGTTCTCGTCAAGTACCTGATCCTTGTATGGTGCTGCTCCCCAAGTCGTAGGATAGCCACGGACACTCAACAAATCCTTGGCGCCCCAAGGTATTCCATGCAGAGGACCACGCCAGACACCAGCGTCAAGTTCAACATCTGCGCGGGCAGACTGCCGGTAAGCCAGGTCTTCCGTCAACGTGATCACGGCGTGCAGGAGGTCATCATACTGCTTCAGACGCCCTATGTACAGCTCAGTCAACTCTGTGGACGTTACGGCTCTTGACTTGAGTAAGTAAGCGAGTTCTGCAACCTGCATGAATGCCATATCCTCGTCATTTGACGGGCGATCCACAGGGGCGGGCTCCCATCTAACTCCCTGTACACTGGATGGAGGACGTGTACCTGACATGCGCGGATCAAACATCAACGCAGGCGGCACATTATTCGGGAGCGCTAATTCGCGAACCGAGGTGTAATTCTCCAAGTGTTGTTCCAAGTCCTCTACGAGCTCGTCTCGCTGCTCTTCAGTGAGTGTGATGCCTGCAATTTCTTCCGCACATGCAATTGTTTCTGCAGTGATGGGGGCATCAAGACGATAAAGAGCATCCGGCAACATCGTTGCCCCTACCCCTACGGCAGAACAAGCGGCAATAAAATGGCGTCGACTTATGGGCATCCGTTTTCTGTTGCTGAAGACTGATCGCTTACGTTGATGCGGTCTACTGCATAGTTTCTCAGACCAATAGCCCCGATTGGGCGGCCATCATCAAACGGAATCCAATAAAGCCCCTCAGCATCCCCCGTCTTCATTTCCAGTGATGCCAACGTTCCCTCAGCATCAACAGATGTCGAACCCTCCGGGGACTCAAAAACAATCGTGAACCTATAGCTGATGCAATATTCATTGAGATTTTGGAGCATCACTACCACACCATCATCATTCGTATTAGCCTTGGAGTAGAAGATGTATTGGAAACGAAGCCCCTCGTGCTCGAAAAGCGTTTTCCAAGCCTCTTCACCACTGAACTGCTGCCCAAAACTTTCACACGCGGCCAACATCATTCCACAAATGATTAGCCTGCGGTACATGATCACATGCCTGTTGCAGCTCTGCGTGCGACTTCGACCACTCGCTCGGTACTAAAGCCAAACTGTTCAAACAATACTTTGCCAGGTGCGGAAGCACCAAATTGATCCATGCAGATCATATGACTCGCATATCGATCCCAGCCAAGTGATGTACCTGCCTCAACAGCAACCCGAGCAGAGACCGCCCGCGGTAAAACCTTCTCTCTATACGCTTCAGTTTGTGCAGCAAAAAACTCCCACGATGGCATGCTAACTACACGAGTCGGGATGCCCGCCGATTCAAGCACAGGTGCAGCCGCAACTGCATACTGCAGCTCGCTGCCAGTCCCAATAAGAATCACCTGAGGTTGCTGTGTGCTCTCCTCAACAATAACATAGGCACCCCGAGCCACTTCTTTGAACTTGCCCGTGAGCGATGGCAGTCCCTGCCGGGTCAATATGAGGGCAGTAGGTCCATCCTCTCTGGTTATAGCTTCCTGCCAGGCATACTGCGTTTCATTCGCATCCGCTGGCCTGATCACTACGAGATTGGGGATCGCTCGCAAGGACATCACATGCTCTACGCCCTGATGTGTTGGCCCATCTTCGCCAGTGCCGATAGAGTCATGTGTGAACACGTAGATTACCGGAATCTCCATAAGAGCGCTGAGTCTCAGGGCCGGACGCAAATAATCACTGAACACCAGAAATGTGCCACAATACGGTCGCAGACCACCGTGCAGCGCCAGACCGTTACTTATGGCCGCCATTGCATGCTCCCTGACACCGTAGCGCACATACGTTCCAGACGGATTTTGCAACTGCAGATCAATCTGCGTTCCACCACGTGTCTTGTTTGACCCAGTTAGATCAGCGGATCCACCGATAAGGCCGGTGACCTTCTTGAGAAGAGCACCCAACGCCTGTCCACTCGCAGCCCTGGTTGCGATCGCCTTATCCACGGGAAGGCGATCCAATTCCGCGGCCCAATCAGCGGGGAGTGTTCTCTTGCAGAGAGCATCCAGGTCCGCTGCGGCCTCGGGATATGCCCTCTCATAGGCAGCTCGCCGGGAAACCCATTCAGACTGCTGTTGCGCCCCGAACGATGTACAGTCCATAGCTGACTGAACCTCTGTCGGTACATGAAAGGATAAATCCGTTCGCCAGCCCTGTGCCTGCTTTGTCAGGGTCACTTCTTCTGCACCCAGAGGAGCCCCATGTGCTGCTGCTGTGTTCGCTTTATTCGGGCTACCATGCCCAATCGTCGTGCGCACACAGAGCAGTGACGGTTGATCAATACACGCCCGGGCTCGTCGAATGCCTGCCGGACAGCCTGTGTATCCGTCCCGTCAATACCCGGTATTACCTGCCACCCATAGGCTGTAAACCGTCCCGGTATATCCTCGGAGAACGCCAGGTCAGTACTGCCATCAATGGTGACACGGTTATCATCCCACAGATAAATCAGCTTCCCCAACCCCAAATGACCTGCCAGCGAAGCCGCCTCATGCGAAATCCCCTCCATCAGATCCCCGTCCGATACAATGCCGTACGTGCTGTGATCTATAATGGTGGCATCCTCACGATTAAATCTCGCAGCCAGATGCGCTTCCGCTATAGCCATCCCTACACCATTCGCAAATCCCTGCCCAAGCGGCCCCGTAGTGGTTTCGACACCCGGGGTTACTCCGTACTCCGGATGCCCAGGCGTCTTGCTGCCCCATTGCCGGAAGTTTTTGATCTCCTCCATCGAGAGGTCGTATCCGGTTAGATGTAGTAATGCATAAAGCAGCATTGATCCATGTCCGGCCGAGAGAACAAAACGATCCCGATTAAACCAGGTAGGGTCTGCCGGATTATGACGCATAACCTCGGTCCACAGTACATAGGCCATCGGAGCAGCCCCCATGGGCATACCGGGGTGCCCACTTCTGGCACGCTCTACCGCGTCAACAGCCAGCATCCGTATTGTGTTAATGCAGGCTTCCTCAAGCTGTATTGCTGTCATCATAATAATTTTATTCCAGCACCTATAAGGCAGCTATTGCCTCTTCAACAAAGTATTTGAGACAGCTCAGATTGCGGCTTGAACTGCTTATCTCACGGCCATTAATGATCACTGCCGGAACTCCAGTGAAGCCCATACCTTCGAAGAATCTGCGGGTCTGAACAGTCCTGGAGGCATATTCTCGATTTCTTAACACCGACCTGAAATTCGCCTCATCCATATCGAGATCTTCAGCGAACTCAGACAACCGATCTACTGACAAACCTGTTGCCGGTGATTGGTGCTGAAAAACGAGATCCAACATTTCTTCAAATACCCCCTCCTCATTGGCCAGGTAAAGGGCTGTGATCTCATCAAGAGAGTGAGTTGGTCCTCCTACGATCGGAATCGGCTTGAATACCACACGTACAGAATCAGGATAGTCGGCAGCGAGTGCTTTGATGTGCGGGTGAACCGCCTTGCAGTGATTACAGTTTGGATCAAGGAACTCCATTACCATAATGGGGGCATCTGCCGGACCAACAACCGGATCGTAGCCCATAACGATTTGATCCAAATTGTCAAAAACCGGTGCATCCGCTTCGTACATGCAAGACGCTGGGTCAACCTCTGTTTCGGTGGTACCTATTGGCTCAGTGATCTCTTCCTGCCCCGACGCATTGTTATAATCCCACATAAGAAAGCCTAACAATAGTACAGCAATCGCTCCATGGAAAATTCTCTCCGATGCCGGAGCCGCCCGTAGCGCATTAGTCGTTGGGCGCTTGAATACACCCATAAACGTAACCAACGTAATAAGTGTAACAATCACGAACGAAACAAGGCATAACTGACACCACCCGTCAATAGCGGTTGCCTGCAGCAACGTTAGAAACAGCGAATAACACCAGCCTGCCCCTACGACGAATGCACGTGCCCTTTTTAGATAGACCCCCATACCACTGACATTGTATGCAATCAGCAGACCCGTAACAAAAATGGTCATATAAAACAAAAATCCCCACCAAGCACTTGGAAGGCCCAGCGGAGCTGGATCATCGGCAATGACACCTACACAGTTAGATCCAACTCCACAAAATGGATCCCCAGAACCGGAAGCCCCCCCACTATACCACAGTGCGATATGCAGTGTCAGACCAACACCAGCCAGCGCCAGAATGTAGAGCAAGCGCTCAAAAGTCGTACGATAAATAAATAGGCTCTTCACTTTTATGAGTGGGGCGCCTGTTTTTGGAGGCCTTCGGGGTACAGATCCAGTCCTCCGAGATAGAAGTAAATTGCATGGGCAAACCGCTGTGTGTTTCGGAATCCACGCGCACGAACTTTGACGGTTTTGATGCGGCTATTTATGCTTTCAGCTGGGCCATTACTAACTTTTAGAACGATCGCATTTATGATTCCCCATAGATGATTCTTAACCGTCTTAGCAGCTTTTTTCATGGGTTCAAGTCGACAACGCATGGCCCAGGATAACCAGCGCTTCCAGCCCTTGAGGGCCCAAGTACGACTGACATAGTGCCACAATTTCTGGGACAGTTCCTTGATGGCCCATGCACGCGCCGTTTTCAGCGAACTGTGCTTTAATTGCTGGAATCGTTTCTTTTGTCGGGCAGACATATTCTCCCGATTGGTGAGCCAGTCGTACTTGGTTCCGGTGAGATCCTCAATGCCCGCTTTCCGCAATTCCCGGTTCTCCTGCCGACGAACTTTATCCACCGCCTCTACAATCTTTTTCATCACATGAAAACGATCAAATGAAATCTTGGATTCTGCATCTGGAACATGTTTTTTCGTGGACTTGATGTAGGCGGGCCACATATCCATGCTCACACTCTCAATCGCTTCCAGTTGCGCAGCCGAACAGTCCTCATAATAGGCATCCAGACTCGTATGGGTGCGCTTTTCCTTGACAAACAGCACCGTGCCCGTTTGGGAATCCGAAACCACCGTGATATACTTATGGCCCTTTTTGTACGAGGTCTCGTCCACACATATATGGGGAACCGGTTGCGGCTCTCTACGGGCGAGTCCGCGCTTTACCGCACGCGCCATGATGTTGGCGATCATCGTCCAACTGACGCCCAGCCTGGTGGCCACCGTTGAAATACTGGTTGTATCCTGCAACCAGTCAATTACCTTTCTTTCAAAAGCCATTGTAAAACGCATCCGCGCATCCGCCCAAGGGACCGAAACGGTCTTGATCCCATGCTCCGAACAGGCCACACGGGGAACTTTCGCAACCACGCTCGTCCGATACTCGCAGATATCCGTGTGGCGCCATTTCCGAAGACGATGGTCGTATCCAGGACAAACTTCCCCACACTCTGGACAGTGCAATACCGAACCCTTTGAACAGATTACATGAATCTCAGCCGTAAAAGCCGTCTTGTCTTGCTTGATCTCCGAAATCTCCCAAGGAGATTCAATCCCTAAAAGATGATTTATGTCTTGTATACGTTGTTCCATCGTTGGTAAATGATTGTGATTGATTTTCGTCACAAAAACGCAGCTAAGATAACAACGAAATCAATCCCGAATCTATTCCAGCACTTACTTGTTCAGCCTAATTCTGACATCAAACCCACTTAAAAAGCGGAAGCCCCAATAAATAAGGCCATGGCAATTGTTCAAGATTATCCCCCAAGTTAATGAATGGGAATTATATACGAAAGTACCCATACTTACGTATCGATTTCACGGGTCATAGGGGTCGGTAACCCGAACGCCCCTCGCCGTGCAGTTGCCCCAATCCCGGAGGCCAGTATATTTGCGGCCGCATTCAGGTCCGCATGATCCGCATGGCCACAAGCCATACACGTGAATTTGCTTTGCGTCTTACGATTACTCGCTTCGGTATGCCCACAGGCGTAACACCGCTGACTGGTATGGGCTGGATTCACCTTGATCACCTCACGGCATTTATAGCCCAGCATCTGATCCAGTTGCCCCCAACCCGTTCTTCGTATCTCGCGATTGAGACCGGACTTCTGCTTCACATTCGTACCGGGGGATTCAACCGTCCCCGTAGCCGAACGTGTCATTGACTGGACTTTCAAGTCTTCCAGCACAACCGCAGAACTATGCCTGGCAATCCTCCGGCTTATCTGATGGTTTGTGTTCCTCAGGATGTTGGCGCGCTTGCGCTGTATACGTGCGATTCTGTACTTCCGCTTATTACGCCGGCCAGAGCCTTTCTTGTGTCGAGCCAGTCTGCGTTGATGACGTCTTAGCTTGGCATCCAAACGGTTCATGTTTGGATGAGAAAAGATCTCTCTCTCCCCAGCAGTTGACACCGTAGCCACCTGTCTGCAGTTACGGTCAATGCCTGCGGCAACGCCATTATCCGCTATCTCAGGTACATCAACCTTGTAGGAGATCACAGCATACCACTTACCCGCTCGTTTCTGGATGACCGCTTTGACGGGTTCACCATCAGGATACGGATTGCCCCCCTTGCGGCGAATCTTCATGTAACCCACTTTCGGGATACACAACTTGTTATCTCGAATCCTTACATCCTCCGGAATCGTGAAGGAAGGTGTACTGCCATGTCTGGAACGAAACCTCGGCCTACCCTTACTCTCCTTGAAGAATGCCTTCCATGCGTCTGCCTGATATTTCAACGTGTAGCGAACGACCCTATAAGAATAGTCAGGTAACCATTCAATGTTGCGTCGTAATTCCGTGAACCGCTTCCCCAGGGAAAAGAAGCTTACCGAGGGCGGCTTCTCGCCAGCCTCCTTTGCTTTCTCATAGGCCTCGTTTTGTTGTGCCAGCATTACATTCCATACAAACCTGCATGCCCCTGCCAAACCTGCAAGCTTCTTCGCCTTGCCCCGTCTACCAGGCAATAACCTGTATGTTATGTTGCGGTATGCACTAACCGTTTCAGCCATGGGTACTATGGTACTATTGTATTTAATTCCCTAATGAATCCAACGCGTTGGCGTGCTATTCCGGTTAAAAGCAGCAATGTAACCTAGTAGTTTCCCACATTCTTTGCGATTGAATCGCTTCGCAGTGCGTATAAGTAGTATCGAACTTGATTAGATTATGACACGCAGTGAGTTTCACGTATTGGTTGCCCAGGAGCGTGCAAAGGGGGTTCAACGCTTTATAATCCCTGTTAGTCGCCGTCTAAGTGCTGATTTACTTACTCCAGTGAGTGCGCTGCTGGCCCTTCGACAACGCGGCAGTCGTACATTCCTACTCGAAAGTGTGGAAGGCGGCGAGAACATGGCACGCTATTCGTTCCTTGGCCGCAACCCCTATCGCATCGTACGGTCTACCAACAGCGAGGTTACCGTAGAGGATGTTCGCACCGGTAACATCTCTACGATGCCTGAAGCCGACATTTTCGAGGTCCTGCGTCGTTTTATGGATGAGTACATAGAGATCACATTGCCCGGTCTGCCCCGGTTTCGCTGTGGAGCGGTTGGGTATCTGGGTTATGATAGCGTGCGTCTAATTGAATACCTACCTAATCCTCCAACCGACGATTCTAACCTCGCCAATTCGATTTGGTGTTTTTACGATACCCTTGCCGCCGTTGATCGACTCAAGCATCAAATGGTGCTGATGGCCAATGTATTTGTTGAGCCCGATTTGAACCTGGAGGATGCGTTTACCGAGGCTTTGGCGCGTCTGAAAACCTTGGAGAGTGATCTTCGATCCACGTTTGACAGACCAGAACCCGTACGACTCGGCTCAGAGCAAATCACCTCCAATTTTGCGCAGGAGGATTTCGAGAATGTGGTCACCAAAGCAAAACAGTTGATTTACGAAGGTGATATTTTCCAGATCGTGCTCTCACAGCGATTCTCTCTCTCGTTTCAGGGTGACCCCTTCAACCTGTACCGGGCCCTGCGCCAGATCAACCCATCTCCATACCTTTTCTACCTAGATTTAGAAGAAGTTACCCTCATTGGCAGTTCACCCGAGGTTTTAGTGCGTGTTGAGGATGGACGAGCAATGCTTCTCCCCATCGCAGGCACCCGGCCCCGTGGCAAAACGGATAAAGAGGATAAAAAACTCGCAGAGGAGCTGCTTGCAGACCCTAAAGAACGAGCAGAGCATCTTATGCTGGTCGATCTGGGACGCAATGATCTCGGAAGAATCAGCAAGCTCGGCAGCGTCTCCGTTGATCGCTACGCCTATATCGAACGATACTCACATGTGATGCACATCGTGAGCGCTGTCTCTGGAACATTGCGTGATGATGTGGACACCATGGATGTGCTCAAGGCATGCTTTCCAGCCGGTACTGTCAGTGGGGCTCCAAAGGTTAGAGCCTTGGAAATTATTGACGAACTCGAACCGACCCGGCGAGGGGTTTATGCCGGTGCTGTGGGATACATTGATTTTTCAGGCAATATGGATACATGTATTGCCATTCGGACTATGGTGGTTCAGGGAGAAAACATCGCTATCCAGGCAGGTGCCGGCATAGTGGCTGACAGCACCCCCGAACGTGAGTACGAAGAGACCAAGAACAAAGCCCAAGCACTAAGACAAGCACTGCTAATTGCATCGCAAGGGCTCCTGTAAGTCGGTTGAATACGTATATTCCGCAATCAACGTTAATTTCATGACGATAAAGGAAATCAAATCAGCCATCCTGAGAAAAGGATGGGCTGGAAAAACCATCAGCCGTGACGAAACTGTACAAAAGCTCAACCCGCTGATCGAGGCACATGTGGCGTTGAATCATGCCTATACCAGTCTGCTGCCATTGCTAAAGTCTGATGATGCTAAACAGGATCTCGCATCTGTACTGAAGACCGCCCGACTTGATGTTGGTAAGCTTATGGAGGTTGTCTTCAGCTGCGGTGGAACGGCCTATAATGGCACCGCAATAGAACCGGGATCATTCGCTTTGAGCAGTAATAATGCACTAACAGAATTGCGTAAACAGGAAGATACTTTTCGTGAATTTCTTATGGCTGAGCGCCCCGTCGAACACCAGATTCGTACAGAAGCCGTACTTACACGCCTGCTGACAAATAGCGACATCCGGCTTTCGTTTATCCGAACGTGCACCCGGCATGCGTCTGTAGCTCCCTAAATATACCTATGACGCCGTACCCCTTCACCCCTAACGAGACTGTGGTTGTATCCGGAATTCAATCCTCCGGTGCACTGCACCTGGGCAATTACTTCGGTGCGTTAAGACAGCATATAACACTCCATAGGGAGCATCCGTCGTACTACTTCATCGTGAACTATCACGCAATGACATCTGTGCACGACCGAGATGCGCTGCTGAATCACACGCTGGATGCAGCAGTGACCTACCTGGCTCTTGGATTTGATCCTTCAAAAGGGAACCTGTTTGTGCAGAGTGACGTGCCGCTGCTCAACGAACTGACTTGGATTTTTTTCTGTCTCACACCGGTCTCCCTTCTAGAAAAAGCAACTTCATATAAAGACAAGATTGCGCAGGGACTCACGGCGAACTGCGGTCTATTCAATTATCCTATTCTGCAGGCCTCCGATATTCTTATCTACGGGGGAACTGTGGTACCGGTAGGTGCCGACCAAAAGCAGCACATTGAAATCGCGAGGGATACGGCCCAGCGCTTTAACCGTATATGGTCACCCGAGCAACCATTGTTTCCAGTACCAGATGCTCACATTATGGAAAGTGTCGCAGTGGTGCCTGGCATTGATGGCCGTAAAATGTCCAAGAGCTATGGTAATACCATCGGAATTTTCGATGAAGGCAAACAGCTTGCCGGTCGCGTAAAACGCATTGTAACAGACTCTACACCACTCGAGGCCCCAAAGAACCCTGATGCAGATAATGTGTTTGCGCTGATCCGCCTGTTCGCATCTGCAGAACAGCAGTCCGCAATCAGGGAAGCCTATTTGCGTGGCGGTTATGGATATGGTCACGCCAAGAAGGTGTTGATCGAGTTGATTACTGAATATTTTGGAGAAGCACGCGAACGTAGGAGGGAATTGCTCAAGGATATGGACTACGTCCGGGATGTATTGCGTCAGGGAGCCATCAACGCACGTATCCGGGCAGATGCTTGCATGGAGAAGGTTCGAGAACTTACAGGCCTAATGACTACTTACAGGGTTTGATTCTCGTTATAGATAATTACGATTCCTTTACGTACAATCTGGTGCAGCTCATCGGCTGTACCACGCATGCCATTCGTGTAGTACGTAATGATGCACTAACCACCTCGGATATCGATGCAACGCCCTTGAAGGGCATTGTTCTTTCACCGGGCCCTGGGCGCCCTAAGGACGCGGGAATATGTAACTCTGTCGTGTCCGAAATCGGCAGTAGAATTCCTATACTGGGTATTTGCCTAGGACATCAGATTATTGGTGAAGTATATGGGGCAGAAGTGACTTACGCCCCTACCCTAATGCATGGTAAAACCGGTGCAGTCCACCACAACGGCAGCAGCCTCTTTGAAGGTATTCCACGTTCGTTCGAAGCTACACGCTACCATTCCTTGGTACTGAATCCCCAATTCATACCCCTCTGCCTTGATGTCACTGCTTCAACGCCGGATGGAGTGATCATGGGAGTCCGGCACAGAACCCACCCAGTAGAAGGAGTGCAATTTCATCCAGAAAGCGTCATGACACGTGACGGTAGCACTTTGATTAATAACTGGCTGAATCGTATTGGGGTTGAATCATGACCGAATACTTGCGGATTTTGTCTCGAGGCGAATCGCTCTCGGCGGATCAGGCAGCTGATGCAATGCATCAAATAATGCAGGGTAAAGCTGATCTTGTTCAAATTGCGGGTTTGCTGATGGGTTTGCGGGCCCGTGGCGAAACTATCGAAGAGTTGATCGCCTTTGCGCGTGTTATGCGGACCTACTTTGTCCCTGTGACCTGCGAGGACCCAGATGCAATTGATGTGTGTGGGACAGGAGGTGACGGCACTGGTACCTTTAATATCTCTACGGCTGCAGCACTGGTCTGTGCGGGTGCGGGGGTCACCGTTGCAAAGCACGGTAATCGAAGTGTATCCTCCAAGTCCGGTAGCGCAGATGTGCTCGAAGCACTGGGCGTGAATGTAAACCTTGGTGCAGAAGGCGTTGCTGTATGCCTAGAAGAGACGGGGATCGGATTCATCTTTGCACGGCATTACCATCCGGCTATGCGGAACGTAATGCCGGTCCGCACGGCATTGGGGGCCCGTACAGTTTTCAACATATTGGGACCGCTTTGTAACCCTGCGGGAGTCAAACGACAGGTGATTGGGGCTTTTAACCTTGAGACTGCAAAAGTCATTGCGAACATTATGCATGGTCTGGGAGCGGAGCATGTGATTGCTCTGCACTCTGAAGATGGACTTGACGAAGCCTCTATTGCGGCGCCTACAACTGCCATAGATTATCGGGCAAATGATGAAGCACCAAACATTTTTCGCATTGAGCCGGAAACATACGGCCTGGAAAGAAAAAATCTTTCAAGCCTTATGGGAGGAGATGCAATACAAAATGCATCTATCCTTCGCTCAGTACTGGACGGAAAAACAGGCCCTTGCCGGGATGTAGTGGTCTTGAACAGTGCACTTGGACTATGGGTATCCGGCCGTTACAAAAGCATTGATGATTGTATTGCAGCCTCAGTGACGAGTATTGATTCAGGTGCCGCATATGCGCGCCTCCAAATGCTGTGTGAAGTCAGCAACCAAACATGACGGTCCTCGACCGCATTGTAACAGACGTTAAGATTGCACTGGAGGGATACAAGCGTCTCACTCCAAAACATGAGCTAGAAGCCGCAATCCGTACCGTTCGACCTGTAAGAGATTTTGAGTCTGCACTCGGCGGACCAAAGCTCGCTATCATTGCGGAAATAAAACAACGCTCTCCCTCCAAGGGCTTACTCAGACAACCGTTTGACGTGCAGGCGCTTGCCAGGGATTATACTGCTGCTGGTGCGAATGCTATCAGTGTGCTGACCGAAGAAGATCATTTTGGAGGCTCTCTTTCACACTTGGAGCTGGCAGCTGCACACTCCAACTGCCCCCTTCTGCGAAAAGACTTCGTGATCGACCCTTATCAACTGTACCAAGCTCGAGCATATGGTGCTGACGCAGTACTACTGATTGCAGCAGTACTGGAACCATCCCTGCTTAGAGACCTGCTCAGTCTAGCAACAGAATTGGGCCTGGCCTGTCTAGTCGAAGTCTATGATCCAGTTGAGTTGGACAAGATTGATTTTGATCAGGTTTCTATCCTGGGAGTTAATAACCGGAATTTACATACGTTCAAGGTAGATATTGAGCATTCGCTGAAAGTATTCGAACTGGTCGGAACCGGAGTAATCAAAGTTTCCGAAAGTGGGCTCCAAGCGCCTGCTGATCTGGCATACCTGCATCGTCGAGGAGTGGATGCAGTATTGATTGGAGAGACATTTATGCGAGCCGAGGACCCCGGTGCCGCATTGCTGTCACTGCGAGAGAAGACCGCGACCATCCTTACATCGCACACGAACTGATGCAGTGCAGAATAAAAATTTGTGGACTGACTTCCCTGGCGGATGCACGATTTTGTGCGGGTGCAGGAGCGGACTATCTGGGATTCATTCAACATCTCCCCAGTCCTCGCTACATCGCTCCAGATCAAGTACGACAGATTACGGAATGGATTTCTGGTCCCAAGACGGTCGGTGTGTTCGTGAATACAGACGCGGCAACGGTTAATCACAGTTGTGCAATTGCAGGCTTTGACCAAGTGCAGTTGCATGGCGATGAATCGCCGGCATACTGCAGACGCATGACACTCCCCGTGATAAAAGCATTTTCTGTCAAACCAAGTACGAATGCCCGATCACTCGCAAGGATACTTACGGCTTACCAGGACTGTGTAGAGATTTTTCTCCTTGATACATGGCATTCTGACCTGGCAGGAGGTACGGGCAAGTCCTTCGATTGGAATATTGCCAAGACGCTGGCAGTGGATTTCCCGATCATTCTCGCAGGAGGTTTAAATCCAGGCAACATAATACAAGCTATTCAGGCTGCCTCCCCTTGGGGCATTGATATATCAAGCGGGCTCGAGCATGCACCAGGGGAAAAAGACTTTGATTTAGTGACCGACTTTTTTGATTCAATAGCAAAGGTTTCTGTTGATCTATAACGCACCGGACTGTAAAGGGCGTTTTGGGCCATACGGCGGCGCCTATGTACCCGAGATTCTGGTCTCAGAACTCGATGCCCTTCGTGTGGCTTTCGAAGAGTCCTGGCAGGACGCAGTATTTCATGTCCAGTACCACGACCTGCTTAAAACCTACGTCGGACGCCCCACTGCATTGACACCGGCCAACCGATTAAGCGAAGCTCTTGGAGGAGGACACATTCTCCTTAAACGTGAGGATCTGTGTCACACTGGTGCGCATAAGATCAATAACACAATCGGCCAGATTCTTCTTGCCCGCAAAATGGGTAAGACGCGAATCATAGCCGAAACAGGGGCAGGACAACATGGTGTTGCTACTGCCACCGTCGCTGCCCGTTTTGGATTGCAGTGCGTAGTCTACATGGGAGTCGAGGATACGGAGCGCCAAGCACTTAATGTTGCGCGCATGCAACTCCTAGGAGCAGAAGTACGTCCGGTGACCAGTGGTAGTCAAACGCTGAAGGACGCTACGAATGAGGCAATCCGGGACTGGGTCTCTAATCCGACTGATACGTTTTATATCATCGGTTCAGTCGTAGGGCCACACCCCTACCCAATGATGGTACGCAGCTTCCACAACGTTATCGGCGAGGAAGTCAAACGACAGTTAAAAGAATTAACAGACAGAAAATCCCCCGATGTGCTTGTAGCCTGCGTGGGAGGCGGGTCCAATGCGATTGGATTGTTCTACCCATTCATTAATCATCCAGAAGTACAAATGTTTGGTGTGGAAGCGGCAGGTGAAGGACTCGATGGACGTCATGCCGCTACGCTCACGCGGGGAGCTATGGGGGTTCTGCATGGTGCAATGAGCTATTTGCTCCAGGATGATGATGGGCAGATTGAACTGGCACATTCCATATCGGCGGGACTGGATTACCCTGGCGTAGGGCCCGAACACTCATGGCTAAAGGATCTCGGACGAGTAACCTATCTCACTGAAACAGACAAGAATGCTCTGGCCGGTGTTGAACTATTGTCTAGAACGGAGGGAATCATCCCAGCCCTTGAAACGGCTCACGCCATCGCGGCCCTAAAAAAAATCGTGCCTCGGGTTGCCCCTGACTCAATAATTGTGGTGAATTGCTCTGGACGCGGGGACAAGGATATGCAAACAATCATGGATAACCTATGAACTCACGTTTATCCACTAGATTGCTGACGCTAAAATCGAATGGGGAGAAGGCTATGGGAATCTTCCTTACGAGTGGATTCCCCTCCCCCGAGGCTACAAACCTCCTTCTGGATGCGATTGACGAGGGCGGCGCCGATTTCATTGAGCTGGGGATGCCACACAGTGACCCTCTTGCCGAAGGCCTTCCCATACAATACTCCAGTACATGTGCTCTGAAAGCCGGGATTACAATGCAGGATACATTGGAGGCCGCAGCACAGTTCAGACAACGCAGTGAAACACCGCTCCTACTCATGGGGTACATTAACCCCATTTTGAGCTTCGGAGTAGTACAATTCTGTGAACGTGCAGCTGCCGCAGGAGTGGATGGATTGATCATCCCCGATTTGCCTCCGCAGGAAGCTTCTCTTATGCGCGAGCACATGCAAAAATACGGGCTGAACCTAGTGTTCCTTGTAGCCCCCAACACCCCTACTGAACGCATGAAGGAAATTGACCGCCTGTCCGACGGCTTCGTCTATTGTGTGACAATCACAGGATTAACAGGGACCGGCCTTGCGGGACGTTTGGACACTATTAATTCTTACCTGAAACGTGCACGTGAAATGATCACACACAACCCCTTACTGGTAGGCTTCGGGATTCAGACCCACGACAACGCCTGTGATCTCTCGAAGCATACAGATGGTTTTATCGTTGGATCGGCAGTCATTAAGGAAGTGGAACGCCTGTGGGCATGCACGGAACTATCGATGATCGAACGCGGCCAGCTCGTGGCACGATTTGTGCGCTCCCTCAAGTATGGTCCAGAGAAATAAAATTTGCGTGAACAATAATGCGATTTACTGTCCTTTTGCTGGCAGCAGCCTTAATATGTACGGGTTGCGGCGACAGCGTGTTCAATAATGACTTTCGACCCAATGCCACCGGCATAGAAGGTCAAATAACGGTCGTTATCGACTCTGCACTGTGGAGGGGAGACGTTGGAGATGCTGTCCGGGACCATGTTGGGGGAGCCATTGAAACACTTCCGGCTATTGAACCTGAGTTCGACCTGGAAGCAATCGGGCTTACCTCCCGCAATGCTTTTGAAATGGTGCAAGACCGCAAGAATGTGCTTTTTGTAGGCCTAATTGACGATGATGCTACCCCCGAAAGCCAATACCTGAGTACGATCTTCGGTGGCGACTCACTACGCCAAATGATTCTCGGCGGCTCACCTGCACTTGTAGCCCGGCCAAATAACTGGCGGAGAAATCAACTGGTCTACTACTTGGCAGCAGGCTCCCCTGATGACCTAACCAGTTCCATTGAACAGCACGCAGAGCAGCTCAAGTATCATTTTAATGAGATCACACGATCGCGTCTTCATAGGGACATGTTCGATATTGGGCGCCAGCGTGACCTGGAACAGGTTTTGATGGATCGACACGGGTTTGCCGTACACGGACAACACGACTTTTTTATTGCAATCGATACGACACAGTTCGTTTGGCTTCGCCGCGTGCTTTCGGATACGTGGAGAAGTGTGTTTGTGTATTATGAGGAAAACGGGAATCCCGAGAACCTTACTCCTGAATGGATTGCTCTTGCCCGGGACGCACTCACTCGGCGCTATATTGGCGGCACAGCAGGAGGATGGATTGAGGTTGATCGCCGCCGCCCCGTGACTGCCACAGAGATCAATTTTAATGATCGTTACGCAATTGAATTTCGTGGCCTCTGGCACATGGTCGGCGAAGAGAACGGTCGTATATTCCCCTTTGGGATGGGGGGACCATTTGTTTCATATGCATTCTACGACGAGCCTACCCGTCGGCTTTATCTGATTGATGGAATGGTCTTTGCCCCTAATTTTTCCAAGCGCGAGTTTGTGAGACAAATGGAAGTCATTGCATATACATTTCGTACCCTTGAGGAAGAACAACGTGAGCGTATATAGCTGGTACTGTGCGTTACTCCTCACTGTCTTCGCGGCCTGTGCTACCGGCCCTGGCGAGCTTGGAAAGGAGTCTGTTGACAGCCTGATGGTTGAGATCTTTATCGATACGCATCTGGCTAACGCGCGTGCTGTACTGGGATACGGATCGGATGGTACACCACTTGATACAATAATCGTGCGTAGAGGACTATCCAGAAAAGAATTTGACCACCGGATGGCCTTCTATGCCAAACATCCCCAAACCTACCTAGCTGTACATAATCAGGTCATGGATCGTCTAGGACGGGAAATCCGTTTAGTCGCGAGTTTCTAGCAACCTCTTTTCGCTCTCAATTTCGTCCCGAAAGTTTCCCTATGCGGACCCCTCGCGTGGCAGTCATCATAGTTTCGTACAACGCACTGCCTGTCATTCAGAAATGCTTGACATCAGTAGTGCAAACGACCTGGCCAAACCTAGAGATTGTTTTTGCCGACAATAATTCCACCGACGGGTCTACCGAATGGGTCGCCAACCGATTCCCTGAGGTCCGCATCATTCGCCACCCAGATAATTGGCTCTTCAGCCGTGGGAATAATGAGGCGATTCGGAAGGTTACGGCGGACTATGTCGTACTTCTAAATAATGATGTAGCCGTTCCTGAAGACTGGTTGCAGCCACTCGTATCGTTTGCCGAAAGTAACCCTTCTATTGCTGCACTCCAACCAAAGATCTTACAGTTCAACTGCCGGGATCGCTTTGAGTATGCGGGGGCTTGTGGAGGGTACCTTGATCGACTCGGATATCCCCTGGCACGTGGTCGTATTTTCGACCACACTGAACAGGATGTAGGCCAGTATGACACGCCCGTGAATGTTGATTGGGCAAGCGGTGCAGCTATGTTACTTCGTCGAAATGTACTCGATGACGTCGGGCTTCTCGACGAAACCTTTGGCCTCCACATGGAGGAAATTGACCTCTGCTGGCGACTCCGCCGGGCAGGCCATGAGATTGGTGTGGTTCCAGAAAGTAAGGTTTATCACATCGGTGGTGCAACACTGGCTCGTGAGAGCGAGCGCAAGCTCTATTACAACATCCGAAACAGCCTTCTAATGCTATATAAAAATCTGCCTCCCGCCCACTTTAGAGCAGTACTTCTTCAGCGGATCATACTGGATCATTTGGCAGCTCTGGCGTGGCTATTAGGCGGAAAATGGAGGCGAACCCGGGCGGTTATCCGCGGGTATCTGGACGCACACAGGATGCAACCGAATTACTCCCAACCAACGGATGCGACAGCCCTCCCCTCCTACCGGGGTCAAATCCTTCTGGAATATCTGCTCATGGGGCGTCGTCGCTTTTCTGATCTGTCTGAAAAACGTCTCAGTCTCAATCACGCAACCGCCCCACCTGACTCAATATCTTGAGTTTACGAGCTAAAGTTCGAACGGCAAGGGAGAGAAAACCATACCCTAATATTGGAGCAAATGAGCGCACAGACCACCTAAAAAAGCCAATCTCACTATCCAATCCGGCAAGCAATCCAGCGCCCCATAGCAGATAGTAGGGGGCTTCAACTAATTTAGTGAAACCCTTGTTTTTGAGACAGCATTTGGATATAGATCCAGTCCACCGAGATAGAAGTAGATTGCATTTGCTAACCGCTTGGTATTTCGAAATCCGCGGCAACGGACTTTGATCGTTTTGATTCGACTGTTGATGCTTTCTGCTGGCCCATTGCTGGCTTTGAGAATGATCGCATTGAGAATTCCCCAAAGGTGTTTTCTGACCGTCTTGGCAACTTTAACCATGTCTTCAAGCCGGCAACGTGAGGCCCAGGACAACCATTTTTCCCAAGCTTTGCGTGCCCAGGTTCGGCTCTTATAGTGCCACAATTTCTGGGACAATTCTTTGATGGCCCAGGCACGGGCCGTTTTCAACGAACTATCCTTTAACGCCTTGAATCGCTTCTTTTGGCGGACCGACATATTCTGTTTGTTGGTCAGCCAGTCATACTTGGTCCCGGTGAGATCATCAATGCCCGCTTTCCGCAATTCTCGGTTCTCCTGCCGACGGACTTTATCCACCGCCCCTCCAATCTTTTTCGCCACATGAAAACGATCAAATGCAATCTTGGATGCCGCATCTGGAACATGTTTTTTCGTGGACTTGATATAGGCAGGCCACATATCCATGCTCACACTTTCAATCGCTTCCAGTTGCTCAGTAGAACAGCCTTCATAATAAGCATCCAGACTCGCATGGGTGCGCTTTTCCTTGACAAACAGCACCGTACCCGTTTGAGAATCTGAGACCACGGTGATATACTTATGGCCTTTTTTATACGAGGTCTCATCCACACACACATGGGCAACCGGTTGCGCCTTTCTGCGATCAAGCCCCCGTTCCACTGCGCGGTCCATAATCCCTGCAACCGCAGGCCAACTCATCTGCAGGAGCCGACACACTGACGAGATCGTTGACTCCCGAAGCAGATCAATGACCAGCGCCTCAAATTCATAGGTCATGCGTACACTCCGATCCGCCCAAGGGGGCGAAATCGTCACCACTCCGTGTTCTGCACACTTTACACGAGGTAACTGCGTCGTTACGATTGTACGATATTTTCCGGTATCCAGATGACGCCAACTCCGAGTCCGACGATCATACACCGGACTCGCTTGATCACATTTTGGACACCGAAGCTTGGATTCATCCGTACAGATCACATGGATATGGGCCTCCTCGGCATCATGATCCGCTGTTACCTCCGAAATTGACCAAGGTGACGAAATGCCATAAACCTTGTTTATTCCTTTAATCTTCACCCCCATTACGATTCGTAATTGTCGAAAAAATGAAAGATAAAACCTTTGAGTAGAATGACGCATGACGCGATAAATCGTCTGAAACCTTAGCCCAGAATTGGATAAGATCAGGACTAATTCACTATATTTATTGAAGTCCCGATAGTAGTATACAGCGGACATAATAACTGCTATGATCTGAGCGGCCATGAGTACTTTCGACTGGACCTGAGGCCTGCCATAGAGCACAAGACTCCCCAGCAGTATGGGGGCCACCAATATCAGAATGACCCTGATTGCCTGGAGTATTGTTCCAGAAGAAGCGCCTAAATCAAACAATAGTAGCGAATAGGCCAACGCTGACACGATCAGAAAAACTGAATGGATATATCCCATGAATCAATTCAACGGTCGGAGTATATTTAACATCTTGATCTCTTGACCAGGTGGTCAGATAAAGTAGGAGTCAAGAATCAAGTTAGTAAGAAAAATCAACCAAAGGTGGATTGCTTCGGGTTCGATTGTGGGGATGCGTCAAATTTAGTGGGGGTTCGGGGGAGTAACGATAATGACTTAACCCGATCCTTCCTTGATGAACCCAGAATCTTCTTTTCCTTTCTCTCCACCAATTCAGGAGCCTGTTCAGGATCTGCAGGTTGAATTGGTTCGGCATTATGTGGATGTACTTCGCATGCTGACCGATCGGATTTCCTCCGTACCTGCGGCACCTGATCCTGCGGCGCCTGATCCTGTGGTATCAGCTCCTGAGGAGTCGGCGGCGGTCCCGGGGGCTCCTGCGCCGACTTTATGCTGGGAATCTGCGGTATCTGTGCTGGCGTGCCGTGACTGGCATACGGAGTCTCTGGTCCATTTGTGGCTTCGGCCCTCGTATGTGATGGGGCTGCATGTATTGTTTGGAATCGGGGTGAGTCTGCGGGGGCATCGTCGGATCGTGACTGTGACCGAATGCGGCCCCCAGGATCAGTCCGGTATGGAGGCGGTGCTGGACGATTTGAGCGTTCGTGGATTGGGTTCGGGGATGCTGTTGACGCTTCCTGGCAATGTCACACTCCACGCGGCGGTGTCCCGCGTATGGGGAGGCCGCGTGTGGGTGCAGCGATGTCTGAATACGGTCATGGCCGAAGCGCTGAGCGGACTGGATCCCGATGAGGCGCTGCGGTTTCGTCACCGCCTACGACAGGCATGGCAACAGTGCGATGCGTCCCAGGCTCGGACAGATCTTCAGCAGATCACAGCAGCGTTGACCCAGGTGAATCGCTCCTCTGGAAGCGTGCTTGCGCATGCGCTGGAATCAACGCTCACCTTGCAACGTACCGGACGATTGCTCCATAGTGACCGGGGACTGCGCGTGCTGAATTCACTCAGGACACTCTTGGCTCGTGCAGGACGCAGACTGACGGCTACGCCGGTCCACCAGCGCGAGATGCACCTGTGCGCGGCACTGTTGGAACTTGAACCCCGACTGCGTCGGGTGCGACATGCGACGTATCTTCCGCAGTTGCATGCTGCACTGAAAACGTCTCTTCCTTCTAAACCATCGAACGCATGATTGCATTATCTTCTCTCTTTCCTTCCGCCGTTTTCCAACCGTTTTTGGCCAGGAATGCGGCCAAACTGGCTCGGTTGTTTCGTAGCCCGGATTGGTTCCGCTCTTGTTTCAGGCCGAAGTGAGCGAGCTTTGCGGAATTCGCTGGAAACATACCCCGACGAAGTGCCAGCGTTGGGGAACCAATCCCGGTTCAATTCGCTGGAACGGGGCGAAGGTGCCCGTTGAGGTCCCCCGGGTTCGTAACACCGAAACGAATCAGGAAGTGCCGCTGGAGACGTACAAACTGCTGCACCAGTCCGAACCCGGCTATGAACAGGAACTGGCACGCAGTGTGCTACTTGGACTCTCTCAACGCAAGTATGGGCAAGTGGCGCAACACCTGTCAGAGAGTTTTGGTCTCAGCGGCTCCACCACCGGACGCGTGTTTATCAACGAGACGGCCAAAGCACTGGAGACGTTCATGAGCCGGCGGTTTGATGAGACGGAGTTTGTCGCCATTCTCATTGACGGGAAGACCTTGCGGAGTGAACAGATTCTTTTAGTCGTGGGATTGACGGGACAAGGACAGAAGATCATCCTCGGGTTCATGGAGGTCAAAACCGAAGCCCATCCGTGTGTGGTTGCCTTACTGCAGAATTTGCAGGCACGCGGCTTCCAGGTTACGGGCCCATTGCTGGTGCTGCTGGATGGCTCCAAAGGATTGCGCAAAGGCGTACGAGAGGTCTTTGGAGATCGGGCGCTGATTCAGCGATGTCAGTGGCACAAACGCGAAAATGTCGTCTCCAAGATCCAGGATACCGACTTTGCTGAGCAGGTCAAGAAACAACTGGAAGCCGCCTATGCAACGCGTACGTATGCAGAAGCAAAAAAACGACTGACGACCTTGATTCAATCCTTGGAATCCCGCTGCCCAAAAGCAGCGGCCAGCTTAAAAGAGGGACTTGAGGAAACCCTCACCCTTCACAAACTGGGGCTCCCCAAGTCGCTACGCGATCGGCTTCGAACCACGAACATCATTGAGAGCATCAATAGCAGACTGGCACATACAACGCGCAGAATCACGCGATGGAGTAACTCGGACCAACGCCAACGATGGATTGCTGCCGCGTGCCTTGACATTGAACAACGATCCCTGAACCCCATCCCGCAAGATTGGCAGTGGGAAACTTTGCTACGGGGACTGGAACGACACGACCGAACCAAACATCAGTACACCGGTAGACTCTCACAACTCCCCCTAAACCCCCACTAAATTTGGGGCATCCCCTCGATTGTTAGGCTAAAGAATCCAAACTGATTTGTTGTAGTGCCATACTGTAGTGCCAGAATGGACACACTCGCCCCTAGAATTCATTCCGAGTTCATAGCATCCTCTCAAGAGCCACTGATCGTAACAGGCTGGACAGTCAAATATATTTGAAGGAAACAGTGGCAACTTAGAGTCGCCGGTCCCACGAAATCCAAAATTGTTAACCAAAATCATTCGAGCAAACCACTTGACTCCAACCTCTGAAAATGGTTTTCCAAGAGGCTCTCATGACCCCTAAAATGTAAGAAGTCGGACCACAACTCTACCGCGCTCCACATAATGGACCGCAGTAGAATCCTTCTGACCGAAGCAGCCAGGCTACGGCACCTGACCACTACAAAGAACGTTTTTATGTGGTTGCAGATTTGCGATGCGCCATGATAACCGAAATCAGTGCCACAACTCACTGGACACAGTAGCACAATCAGAGGCACCCCCCATGGCCAGTCCAGCAATTATACCGGCTGCTGATAAGACTTTTATTGACCATGGATCGGTCACTGTTATTATCGAAATAATAACCAAAGACCAAGTTAAAAAGGAACGAAAACCCCGCAATCAAGGCCAACCAATGTCTGTGGCGATTTGCAGATAAATTTTCACGTTTCGCTAATGTTTTCTGTGTTATTGATGTTGTCACGTCAGCCGGCGGACATTTCAGCCGCCGGCCAAATGCGAGCTTAGTACACGTTCAGCTGAATGCGTTTTTTGACCACGCCGAATTTGATGGTATGCGAACCTACACCGGGGACCTCAACATGAATCAGATACATCCCACTCGCTATGGGCAGATTCTGATCCGTCGTCAAATTCCATGGAATGGTGGCTACACCGGGCGATTGCTTATTGATCGTCTTAATAAGCGTACCGTTGAGCGTAAACACACGAATAGTCGCTACATTGGGCAGATTCGTGAAACGTACTTCATCGGTAAACTGACCCACCTCGTAGGAAGATGCTCCCTTGTACGGGTTCGGCACAATTCCAATATCCTCCAAGCGAAGTTGTTTGGTTGCGAGGTCAAACTCCATCGCAGCATAACCTTCGGTTGAGAAGCTATGCACATCTCCGGGTTGGTTAGGCTTGGAGGTGACGATCCTGAATACTGTACCCAACTCCGCCATATCGGGATCGTACGGAGGTGCAGTACCAACATTCCACCCCACAAGTACCATCCTGGCAATGATTTCATGTCCTGTCCCACCGTTTCCAGCAAAAAAATTATTATGACCGTTCTCGCCGGGGGTCAGGTCCTCAGGTGGATACCAGTAGACCCAATCCGTAAAGGGATCATTGGCAGCACTCGAAGCAGGATGATCGCTGCCGATATCAAATACATCGTGCTCAGTTCCCCCTCCACAGGTATTTGTGTCACAAATAATCGGAACCAGACGCACATCATCACTGGCATCATTCGGCGTGGCGATCCCGGTATCCCATAGCTCAAATGGAATCTCCATCAACGTGCCACCCCCAAATGCACGGAAGCCCAAACAGTCTGTCGCCTCAACTGTGCCATTGACCGTGTTTGCACAACGCTCAGTGAAGCGCATCTCGTAATCTTTAATCCCGATGTAGGATGCATTACTACCGTTACGCGTGCTTCGAGCGTAGAAAGATGCGTACGGCTGCGAAGCACCACCCGCGTGTATCATCCAAACTGATCCATTGGTTTGCTGCCTCGCACTCTGGAGCCCTACACCTTGATTGGGGAAGTTATTCCATGTTATTGCGGCATAAGTAGGTGGATCTACAGGCCCACCAGCATTAGCTGTAACCTGAAAATCCTTGAAACCCGGATCCGGCCCCCGAATCGTGAACAGCAATCCGTCAAGTATTATAACCTTATCCCGCTGTGGAGCAGCATAATCAATGGATGCACCATCAAACAGCACCGTATCGTCACGCTTAATACTGTACGTAATCACACTCGCATCGATATCGCCAACTTTCTGGTAGGCCTCTACCGCACTGAGCGGATCAACCTCATTCCCGTCTGACTCCACATGAGCAGAAGCAGAATTCAAAGCCTTGCCCGGAACATCATGCTCAAAGAACTCAACCGAGTAAGTACCTTCCTTGACCCCAGCCGGGTTGACAATGTCCGCGGTTACAAAACCATCCCCGATGCCTTCTTGCATTGCCACAAAATCAGCCTCGCTAAAGTCTTCAGCTGCGGCGATCGCAGCATCTGCGATTTCCAGCGTCGGTCTGGTTGGGGTAACCTCTACACGAGTAATTGGCCCTCGAGTAATCTTACTACCAGGATTGTCGTAATTCTGTGCGTATGCCTGCACACCAAAAAAGTAGGTGGTGTAATTCGTTAAACCCGTTGCCACATGGAAGTTCTGGACCCCTCGATCCGTTCCGTTCGCCACAACAGTCCGCTCCTCCTGGATCATTCCATCAAGAACCGACTGGCCTCCATCGATTACGCGCGTTATTCCATTAACTACGTCGTATACCGCTACCGTTGTCCCCACCTGATCCAAAGCACTCGAATATTGGATTACCTCATACCCCTCGAACTCTACCACATTGTTATCCTCTGGTGCAAATGGGTCTTCAACCCGATAAGACTCAAGGAAGTTATTCGACTGAGGTGTATTGCTCCACTCTAGAACTGCACCCCCATCCACAGCAGTGACTGTTACCCGGGGTGGAGCCGGCGGCGCTGGAATCTGGAAATCAATGTCGTATGCCACCTGGGCAAGTGCACTTACCGCTTTCATCTTCTGAACTGAATCAAAATTGTCTGTTCCCTGAGCCCAAACTATTCCATAAACAATCTGCTGCATACTATCAGGACTGATCGTGAACGGCCCCGTTCCCATAACAAAATGGGCTCTTCACTTTTATGAGTGGGGAGCCTGTTTTTGGAGGCCTTCGGGGTACAGATCCAGTCCTCCGAGATAGAAGTAAATTGCATTGGCAAACCGCTTTGTGTTTCGGAATCCACGCGCACGAACTTTAATGGTTTTGATGCGGCTATTTATGCTTTCAGCTGGGCCATTACTAACTTTTAGAACGATCGCATTTATGATTCCCCATAGATGATTCTTAACCGTCTTGGCGGCTTTTTTCATGGGAGCCAGTTGCAAAACTCTCAAATCGGGGGATTTTTTGGAATTTTGAGGTCACGGTTTCTGGTTGGTGTCTCTGGGTAGAGGAGGCGATTTTGATTGGGATTTGTATCCGCCCCGAGCATAGAAACATCCCTCGATAGGGCTAAAAAAGGGACCGGAGTCCCCCGGATTTCGTATCAATTAGTGTCGACAATTTTCCACGAAAACCGGAGGTCAAGTAGCCGGGGGGAATCTCACCCCCCGGCCCTCACAGAACCGTGCGTGAGCCTCTCAACTCACACGGCTCCTACCATGCAGCCGTTCGGAATTGAATAAAGGTGAACCATGAAGAAACTCCCAGTGCACGAACAATCCCGAATCCCGACGAGCACGCTCTATTAACCACGTAAACGCCCGAAGCCACCGACCACGGAAACGTTTATATTTCCGCATTAGCCACCGTGTTAGGTGACGGTCAATGCCTTCCAATGGCCGCCTTAATGCTGATTTAAAGAACGCACCGTAATAATCAATCCATCCACGTACCGTGGCATTGATCTTGCCCGCTATGTACGTAATCGGGTGTGGACTCATTCGAGCCAACCTCCAACCATGGATCGTCTCTTGTACGGCCTTCATCGCCTTCCGACTTATCGCCGGATTGAACCCAAGAAAATTCCTCCCCCTCCGACTCCGTGTCTTCCGCGGTCGAAACGTATACCCCAGAAAATCGAACGAAGTGTTTGGAAATGAACCCCGAAAGTATGCCTGCTTGCAGTATACAATCTTGGTTTTCACTGGGTGCAAGGTTAAGTTGCAAGCCTTAAAGCGTTCCCTCAGCACCTTCCAGAGGTAGCGCGCTTGCTTCTTTGTCGTGCAATGGCACACGATGTCGTCTGCATACCGCTCAAATGGAATGTGCGAATACCTCCGTTCCATCCATTTATCAAACGCGTAATGCAGAAACAGATTGGCCAGCAGCGGACTGATTACCCCGCCCTGCGGGGTCCCAACATCCCGAGCCTCTTCCGTCCCGTCTGGATGAATCACCGGTGCCGTCAGCCAACGCTCTATATATAAGAGCACCCACTTCTGATCCGTGTGTAGCCGGACCGCTTTCATCAACAGAGCATGGTCTATCGTATCAAAATAAGATTTGATATCCATGTCCAGTACCCAGGCCCGCTTCCAGCATCGCGTTCGCGTCTGCCGGAGTGCGTCATGGGCCGATTTGTTCGGTCGGTATCCATAGGAATCGGGATGGAACTCTCGTTCCAGTTCCGGCTCCAAAACCTGCTTCACCACCATCTGTGCCACCCGATCCGCAACGGTTGGGATTCCCAAGGGCCGGACGCCTCCGTCCGACTTCGGAATATTTACCCGTCGCACCGGCTGTGGATGATAACTGCCCGATGCCATTCGATTCCAGAGCTTGTAGAGATTATCCGCAAGCTTGGCCTCGAAATCTGCGATGGACTGCGCATCGATCCCCGCCCCGCCTTGGTTCGCCTTTACACGCTTCCACGCCTCCCAAACTTGTCGCTTGGTCACTGGAAACGGCTTTGCGTTTTGCGTTGAAGTCCTCCCTTTCGGTTGCTTCCTCGCGTCCTGCTGCATGGTTCACCCCCTTCGCTCCTCTCCCGTTACAGGAGTCTCATCACTACTACGAGGTGATCCGCCCGTGTGGAGTGCCTTGGTACTCAATGGCTTACAGGTACTGCCTGCTTGCCACGCTCCCTTCTCATCACTCCGACACGTTCCCACGTTCCGTATAAGGGCCCAAGTCGCATTCTCGCCACGTTTATGCCGGAGGCCGGTTGGCCAGTAAGCAGGTCCCCGCCAACCTCGTCCCGGGATCAGGAGAATACCCCGGTTTTGACCATCTTCTAAGGACTTTCGACTCGTCATCCGTGATTCACTTGCGTTCGACTCTACGACTCTCACCTGACAGGTTCCTACACCTGCCTTTTCCCAGCACGCTCACCACCACACCTCTTTAGTGCAGCAGCTGTGGGCGGTTTGCAACCTCCGCCTGCACGGCGATTGCGGGGGGCCGTCCCCCATCCCTTATACAGTTCGTACATTTCGGCTATGTCATTGACTCACCTCCGTGTACTTCGTGGCACACTCTCCCATGTCCCTTAGGAAGAAAATACGAGGTTTTTATATTGCCTGCCAACGGGAATTGTTTCCTTGGGTGGAGGAGGAATTTGGTTCGTTGCCCAAACGGTACCAGAAGTTGTTGTTGGTATTCGAGATGGTGTGTGTGGAGGATTTTCTGCCCCGCACCTCGTTCCGCACGCCGGGGCGCCCGCTGGCATCTCGGGTTTCGCTTGCACGGTCGTTTCTGGCCAAGATGGTCTTGAATATTCCGACGACTGCCGGATTGCGAGAGCGCCTACTTTCGGACCCATTGCTTCGGTCGATGTGTGGTTGGTCGCGGCAGCGGGATGTGCCCAGTGCGTCCACATTTTCCCGTGCGTTCAAGGAGTTTGCGGAGTCCGAGTTACCGACACGGATCCACGAAGTCTTGATTCAGGAGAGCTACGCGGATTCGTTGGTGGGCCATATTTCGCGGGATTCGACGGCGATTGAGGCAAGAGAGAAGCCGGTGCCGAAGAAAAAGGCGCCGGAACCGGTGAAACGCAAGCGTGGGCGTCCACGGAAGGGGGAGGAACGTCCAAAGGTCCCCACGCGTTTGGAGCGCCAGCGTACCATGAACAAAGCGGAGATGTTGGCGGATTTGCCCAAGGCGTGCACGGTGGGGAGCAAGCGAAATGCGAAAGGGCATACGCAATCCTGGACGGGATATAAGCTACATATAGATGCAGCAGACGGCGGGATTCCGATCAGCTGTATGCTATCTTCCGCGTCCCTGCACGATAGCCAAGCGGCCATTCCATTGGCGACCATGACGGGTGAGCGGGTGGACAACTGCTATGATCTCATGGATAGTGCGTATGACGCGAAGGAGATTCACGCACACAGTACGGCAGCGGGACATGTGCCGATCATTGACACGAATCCGCGTAATCGAAAGGCGGCGCACCGTCGTGAGCAGAAGGCACAGCGCAGTGCCGGGTTTATTCCACCTGAGCGGGCGCGCTACAAGGAACGTTCGACCGTGGAGCGGGTCTTTGGACGACTCAAAGATGAGTTTGGTGGACGCCATGTACGGGTGCGTGGGCACAGCAAAGTGATGTGTCACCTGATGTTTGGAATTGTTGTGCTCACGGTGGATCAACTGCTGCGGATGGTCCACTAAACCGGATCGTCGAGTGGTCGCGTACAGAATTGGGGGGTTCTGGAATACAGAAGCCGTGGGATCGATGCGTAGAGTCCGCACGGATCGTGGACAAAATTCTCCAAGTTAACACCTCGTTGAAGGCCAATCACCCACAGCTTCGAAGAAAGCGGTGAACACAGGCCAATCATTCACGTATTCCAAGAAAATCAGACCCATTTATGTCCCGAATTGGCCGGTTCACCAGTTGCAGCAAAATGGGTTTTGCAATTAGCTCATGGGTTCAAGTCGACAACGCATGGCCCAGGATAACCAGCGCTTCCAGCCCTTGAGTGCCCAGGTACGACTGACATAGTGCCATAATTTCTGGGACAATTCCTTGATGGCCCATGCACGCGCCGTTTTCAGCGAACTTTTCTTTAATTGCTGGAATCGTTTCTTTTGTCGGGCAGACATATTCTTCTGATTGGTGAGCCAGTCGTACTTGGTTCCGACGAGATCATCAATGCCCGCTTTCCGCAATTCTCGGTTCTCCTGCCGACGGACTTTATCCACCCCCTCTGAAATCTTTTTCGCCACATGAAAACGTAGAGTCAAGGGGCCGGCGCGGTGCTCTTAGGGTCCTGTGGCAATTCCATCGCTTTCGCTTTGGCCCTCAGTCAGGCTCCCGTAAGTCGTCTCCGGCCCCCTGCTCTCCGAACCGGGCGTGCGGGTTTCCCGCACCCGGCTCTCCAGGTGGATCATGCGGCTCGTACTCGGATTACCATGCCTCAGTACAGTCCTGCCTGTTATGCAGACAATGGCACATTGCCTGCGGACAGACCAACTTCGCATGACATGCGGACGGGCCTCGCTACGCCCCGCCAGCACCGTCGCCTTGACGATCCCTTCACTTATGCATGTGCAGATGCCGGACGCACTGACATTTTCCCAGATATTAGGCGTTGCCATTTTCCGATGCCCTTTGTCCTTATTATCTGCCCTCCAACCCTGCGGTCCCTTTCCTCAACAGGCGTTACCCCGCGTCTACGGTACTACGGACCACTCCGCCACCCTGACGGCCCGGCCTGCTCCTTACGGAGTTCCGGTTGCCGTGTGCCTCAGCACCGACAGGGCTTCCCGTGTTGCTACTTCCCTGATCTTCCATGCGTGCCAGCGCCAGTACCCCGGTGAGCCGTTCTGGTGCGCTTGTCGCTCGCTTCCCAAAACGTGCCAGTCTTCCCCATATGACCGGAAGGTCGACACTCACATTGATCGTTTCGAGGCCTGCTCGACGTTTACTGCACGTTCCGGCCCGCATGGTCGCTAAGCTACTCGCGTAGCCCGTTAAACCTCAGTGCTTCATATCATTTCGTTACCTCCATAATACGCTAAGGCCGCTACCAACCGGAGCGACAGGTGTTGGGCGGGATTCGCACCCGCCACAGGAAAGCGCCTTTCCACGGCGCACGATCAAATGCAATCTTGGATTCCGCATCTGGAACATGTTTTTTCGTGGACTTAATATAGGCGGGCCACATATCCATGCTCACACTCTCGATCGCTTCCAGTTGCTCAGCCGAACAGTCCTCATAATAGGCATCCAGACTCGTATGCGTGCGTTTTTCCTTAACAAACAGCACCGTGCCCGTCTGGGAATCCGAAACCACCGTGATATACTTATGACCCTTTTTGTACGAGGTCTCGTCCACACATATATGGGGAACCGGTTGCGTCTCTTTACGGGCGAGTCCTCGCTTTACCGAGCGATCCATGATGTTGGCGATCATCGTCCAACTGACGCCCAGACGGGAGGCCACCGTCGAAATACTGGTTGCATCCTGCAACCAGTCAATAACCTTCGCTTCAAAAGCCATTGTAAAACGCACGCGCTCATCCGCCCAGGGTACCGAAACCGTCTTGATCCCATGCTCCGAACATTCCACCCGAGGAACTTCCGCAACCACCGTCGTCCGATACTCGCAAATATCCGTATGGCGCCATTGCCTGCGACGATGATCGTAACCCGGGCAAACTTTGTTACACGCAGGACACCGAAGAACCGAACCCTCCGAACAGGTTACATGGATCTCGGCCAACTGCGCCGCGTCATCTTGTTTGATCTCCGATACCTCCCACGGAGATTGGATCCCTATCAATCGATTGATATCTTGAATACGTACATTCATTGCTGATGAAAAATTTGACTTGTGCCAAAAACAGATCCAAAATAAACAAAGACATCCACTCTGAATCTATAGCTATCTAATAGTTGCTTACCCTGATTCTGACTCCGAACCCACTTGAAAAACGGAAGCCCCACAAAATGTTTATCCTGTGCCTCATTGTTCCTCCCTGCACCGTCTGAATTGCACTCAGACCAGTACTGGCAGTTATCATCGCTAGCACCAGGATCTCCCGGGAACATAAAGTAGGTGCAGACTTCCGAGAAATCTCGGCCGTTCCCCCCCTCCGTAATACACTTGCCATCCCTCCACCGTCCACGCATATAGTTATAGTAGTCCAAGGCAGTATCGGGGAGACTGGAACCGCTATTAGAGAATAAGAACGAGGTCATTTCAAGGTTCCTGAAATCCTGAACCCATTCAGTGCTCACCTTGGCTGAATCACCAGGCGATGGCACGATTGGTCCCTGGAAAAAGTCATACCCGGCCGCCGGAGCAGGAGAACCATAACCATCACTTCCCTCATCTTCATTGTCCGAATTCCACACATAGCCTACCCCCAAGGTCGTATCGGAACCTAGCCAGTCATCCTGGAAGTTTCCCAGATCAGGGTCGGCGGAAATGGCCATATACACATCGGTAAATGGCCAACTCCCTTTATAATAAAGATCGTACTTATAGAACGTGGCATTACCAATGTCTCCTGCGACCCTGAACGCAAATGCCGTAACGTGCACCTCCAAACCAATCGGCGGCGTTGGTACGGCGTAATGTTCATTCCCGCGATCATTCATGACCCACCAGATCGACTGATCCCCTAGGATTGCCGGCCGCTCTCCGCTGGCTAGGTCAATCACACGGCTGGTATAGTAGGACTCTCCAGATCAGGTAGAGCTTACACGGCGCTATGTTTCTTGTAAATCTACATCAAAAAATATATTTTGGCTTATGGAGAAGCGACTTGGCAGCTTCGACGGTTAATCAGTCTGGTATTCGCGTGCTTTGACCCCAAAGGGCTGTAACGCATGATTTCGGGTTCGTGCGGAGCTGCCACGATCTCTTAACGCGCACTCACCGGCAAGATGCCGGCTATCGCAAGCCGTGTTCGTGGGCCCTCCAACCGTGCCAATCGCTTCTCCATAAGCCATGATTCAAACCCTCGCACTGGTGGTGATCAAAGGGTTTTCCAAGCGCAGTGCTTCCCAGAGAAAGCCGACCAATTCGCGAGCGACCGCCGTATTGGCAACACACCGTGCTTTGGTCTGACTCAGTTTGTGAAAACGTTTGTACAGTCGACGCTGCGCTTTCCATGCAACGGAGATCACCTCAGCAGAGACCGCTTCTTGCCGTTGTCGTAGCACACGGCTGCGGCAGGGGCGATTTGAATACTTCCATGCGGCGGAGATGACCGCATTCCGCACATGGACATTCCCGGTTTTGGTGATGCCTCCCCGTTGCGTGTAACTGCCTGAGCTGTGCTCGCTTGGCACCAGGCCCAGATACGCCATCAACTGACGTGGATGTGCAAAACGACGGAGATCTCCCAACTCAAAAACCAGGGTTAACGCCGTTACCAGACCAATCCCTCGGAATGCCATCAAGACCTTGACGGGCGCTTGATAGGGATCTCGTTCGGCCTGCGCGGCTAAGTCCCCCTCAATTCTGCGTACTTCTTGCCCCAGTTGATCTAACTGGTGCAGATACGTCTGAAGGGTGATCTGGTCAATCTCGGTCATCGATAAGGCGCCAATCCATGTATGAAAGGTCTTGGTCCAGTTGGTCTTGCCTGGATACTGCAACCCGCGTGTCTGAAGGAAAGCCAGAATCCGTTGTTTGGTTCGGGTGATCGTTTCCGCCAGATCTCCCCGGCAACGCAACAAAGACCGGATGGCCTCCTGTTCCTCATCTGGAACACAAACAATCGTCAGTAACCCGGCAGCATACAGCGTTGCCAACTTTCGAGCATCTCGACGATCCGTTTTGATACGCTCTCCTGGACGACGCGGAATGGACGAGGGCGCAATCACTTCACACGAGATCCCGCGGGCCTGTAACGCGCGTTGCAAACCAAATCCACAGGAAGACGCTTCATAGCAAGATCGTACCTGACCATGACGATCCTGGACCTTCCAGAGATATTTGGTAACCTTCGGCAGATCATGCAACAATTCCCGCTCATCCATAATCACGCCTGTACGCGCATTGTAGACACACAACGCGATGGTCCTTTTGTGCACATCCATACCGACAGAGATCGTGAATGCAGAAGGGGAAGAGTTAATGTGAGATAGCATTGGACTGTTTCTGGTTGATGGACAAAGTTAATGCAAGCCCATGGAGCTCAACCAGTAAGGAGTCCTGCTATAAGATCTTACCCGTTGCACAAAAGGCTGATTCAAGACGAGGATCGTTTCTCCAGCCTCATCAACCTCTCCATCTCCGTCATCATCAACCCCGTTGCCGGGAGGAGCATAGGTGGGAGCGCCTAATCCCGTGGGCCAATCACGTAAGTCTGGAGTGGTTACTCCAGTAGCTTCGTAATCCTGAATATCATCAATGCTCACCTTGTAGAGTCGATCAAAAGGTCCACAGTCAGCAGGAGGAGCCCCGTAGTCATCCAACGGACCGGCCCAGAACTGGTAGCTCCTGTAACGTGCTGCCGCTACACGCAACTGTCCATCTACTTTACCGCCAACCCATATACCGCTGGTGAAGATAGCCTGTGCTCCCCCACCCTTCGGTACATTGTAGACGTGTGGACTTCCACGCCAGAAAAGGTTGCCGTTGTTGAAAATACGAGCCCGAACATTGTTGATGTCAAAGTATGACTCACCTAGCCTGAATTCCCGGGGAGTTTTAGCCAAGCGTGTTTTCACGGAAAATCCTATGAATAAGGCCTGAAAATGGCTTTTTTACACCTATATTCATATTTTTCATGAACTTGCGAACAGTATTCCAATATTATAACATCGTATCCTGTCCTGGTGTTGCCGCCGAGCTATCCCAGCTCAATCCCTGCTCATAGCCTCTGAATTGGGCATTTCGTCCGCTATTTCGTTGATTTTACTGGGTCTTTTAATATGGGGCTTCCGTTTTTCAAGTGGGTTCGGAGTCAGAATCAGGGTAAGCAACTATTAGATAGCTATAGATTCAGAGTGGATGTCTTTGTTTATTTTGGATCTGTTTTTGGCACAAATCAAATTTTTCATCAGCAATGAATGTACGTATTCAAGATATCAATCGATTGATAGGGATCCAATCTCCGTGGGAGGTATCGGAGATCAAACAAGATGACGCGGCGCAGTTGGCCGAGATCCATGTAACCTGTTCGGAGGGTTCGGTTCTTCGGTGTCCTGCGTGTAACAAAGTTTGCCCGGGTTACGATCATCGTCGCAGGCAATGGCGCCATACGGATATTTGCGAGTATCGGACGACGGTGGTTGCGGAAGTTCCTCGGGTGGAATGTTCGGAGCATGGGATCAAGACGGTTTCGGTACCCTGGGCGGATGAGCGCGTGCGTTTTACAATGGCTTTTGAAGCGAAGGTTATTGACTGGTTGCAGGATGCAACCAGTATTTCGACGGTGGCCTCCCGTCTGGGCGTCAGTTGGACGATGATCGCCAACATCATGGATCGCTCGGTAAAGCGAGGACTCGCCCGTAAAGAGACGCAACCGGTTCCCCATATATGTGTGGACGAGACCTCGTACAAAAAGGGTCATAAGTATATCACGGTGGTTTCGGATTCCCAGACGGGCACGGTGCTGTTTGTTAAGGAAAAACGCACGCATACGAGTCTGGATGCCTATTATGAGGACTGTTCGGCTGAGCAACTGGAAGCGATCGAGAGTGTGAGCATGGATATGTGGCCCGCCTATATTAAGTCCACGAAAAAACATGTTCCAGATGCGGAATCCAAGATTGCATTTGATCGTTTTCATGTGGCGAAAAAGATTTCAGAGGGGGTGGATAAAGTCCGTCGGCAGGAGAACCGAGAATTGCGGAAAGCGGGCATTGATGATCTCGTCGGAACCAAGTACGACTGGCTCACCAATCAGAAGAATATGTCTGCCCGACAAAAGAAACGATTCCAGCAATTAAAGAAAAGTTCGCTGAAAACGGCGCGTGCATGGGCCATCAAGGAATTGTCCCAGAAATTATGGCACTATGTCAGTCGTACCTGGGCACTCAAGGGCTGGAAGCGCTGGTTATCCTGGGCCATGCGTTGTCGACTTGAACCCATGAAAAAAGCCGCCAAGACGGTTAAGAATCATCTATGGGGAATCATAAATGCGATCGTTCTAAAAGTTAGTAATGGCCCAGCTGAAAGCATAAATAGCCGCATCAAAACCATTAAAGTTCGTGCGCGTGGATTCCGAAACACAAAGCGGTTTGCCAATGCAATTTACTTCTATCTCGGAGGACTGGATCTGTACCCCGAAGGCCTCCAAAAACAGGCTCCCCACTCATAAAAGTGAAGAGCCTTTAATATATTCGAGTTCGGTCGTTTGTTTTATAATTTTATTGTTATTATATTGGCTATTATTTCATAGTTCACGATATACAATGATCCGACGCTCCGATTTCTTTGCGCTGCCCGATGGCCTCCCCATGCGTCAGTATGAAGCACTCCGAGCCTACCTCCACGAAGAATGCACGATTGAAGAAGCCGCCGAGCGCGGCGGCTATGCCCCCGGCTCCTTCCGTAACCTCCTCACACGCTTCAATAAAAATCCCTCCGCAGACTTCTTTTGGCCCCAATTAAAAAAATCCGAACCCCGCGCTAAGCCGACTGATCCCAAACGTGCCCGGATTCTTGCCCTCCGAAAACAACAGGGCTTAACCCTCTATCAAATTCAGGAGGCACTGAAAAAGGAAAACATGCCGGCCAGTGTAGGCTACATCCATAAGATCTTCAACCAGGAAAACATCAAGCGCCTGCCCCGCCGATCCGCCCAGCGGCCTGCTCCGCGAACCCTCAACGCAAACCGCAAAAAGCTTGATCTCAGTCCGCGGTCCTTTTCGACTGATTTTGCAGGATTGTTTTTATTCGCCTTTGATCTGGCGCGAATAGGTCTTGACGAAATTCTGGATCAGGTCAAGATGCCGGGTACCCGTATGATCCCGGCCGGTTGTGCGGTTCGTTCGCTCCTGGCCCTGAAGCTCGCCGGGATCGGACGGCCCTCCCAGGTCATGGCCGAAACGTTGGATCAGGGCCTCGCATTGTTTACCGGTCTCAATGTCATCCCCAAACGCACGACCCTGACGGAGTACTCCATCCAGGTGGATTCGACCTTTTCGGGACCCTTGATGCACCGGTGGTATCATGCCGCTGCACAGCTGGCCAATGTGGGGGGTACGGGCGCCTCCGTGGACCTGGATTTCCATACCATCCCCTATCATGGGCATCAGGCCCTTTTGCAGAAACACTTTGTCTCCAAGCGAAGTCGACGCCAACGCGGGATCCTGACCCTGTTAGCCCGCGATGCCGAAGCACATGTCTTCTGTTACGCGGATTCGACGATCCGAAAAGAAACCCAGAATGATGCCATTCTGGAGTTTGTCAGAGATTGGAAAGCCCGAACGGGGAAGCTCCCCGGTGAACTGGTCTTTGACAGTCGGTTTACGGTCTATGCCAACTTGGCAGAACTGGATGCGCTCGGCATTGACTTTATCACGCTGCGCCGCCGCCACGCTTCCTTGATCCGGCGCATTCATTCCCTGGATAAGTCGGCCTGGAAGAAAATCCGACTCTCCAACATTGGGCGTGCGTATCGGACCCCAAGCGTCGTGGATGAAACCGTCAAACTGTGTGCTTATCCCAAGCCCATTCGGCAACTGCTTGTCAAAAACTTAGGACATGACAAGCCAACAGTTTTGATTACCAATCAGATGAAACGCACGCCCCGGCAACTGATTGACCGGTATGCCCGGCGTATGGTCATCGAAAATGTCATCAGCGATGCCATTGACTTCTTTCACATGGATGCGTTGAGCTCGGCCGTTCCTATGCGCATCAACGTTGATGTGCAGTTGACCGTTATGGCCAGCGTACTCTATCGACTCATGGGCGTGCGCGTCGGACAAGGCTATGAAAAAGCCGAGGCGCGGACTCTCTACCGTGACCTGATGCGACACACCGGAAAGGTCACCATTACCCAGAATGAAATCCTCGTCCAGTTGCGTGCACGCGCCAAAGATAACTACCTGGTCGCTGCCGGATACCCCGAATTACACCAGAAAATCCCCTGGCTTGACAACAAAACCCTACGAGTACAGTTCTCTAAACGACCATAATCCTCACATGAGAAAATGAACGCGGGAATTCAGGCTAGCCTGAATTCCCGGGGAGTTTTAGCCAAGCGTGTTTTCACGGAAAATCCTATGAATAAGGCCTGAAAATGGCTTTTTTACACCTATATTCATATTTTTCATGAACTTGCGAACAGTATTCCAATATTATAACATCGTATCCTGTCCTGGTGTTGCCGCCGAGCTATCCCAGCTCAATCCCTGCTCATAGCCTCTGAATTGGGCATTTCGTCCGCTATTTCGTTGATTTTACTGGGTCTTTTAATATATTCGAGTTCGGTCGTTTGTTTTATAATTTTATTGTTATTATATTGGCTATTATTTCATAGTTCACGATATACAATGAACCGACGCTCCGATTTCTTTGCGCTGCCCGATGGCCTCCCCATGCGTCAGTATGAAGCCCTCCGAGCCTACCTCCACGAAGAATGCACGATTGAAGAAGCCGCCGAGCGCGGCGGCTATGCCCCCGGCTCCTTCCGTAACCTCCTCACACGCTTCAATAAAAATCCCTCCGCAGACTTCTTTTGGCCCCAATTAAAAAAATCCGAACCCCGCGCTAAGCCGACTGATCCCAAACGTGCCCGGATTCTTGCCCTCCGAAAACAACAGGGCTTAACCCTCTATCAAATTCAGGAGGCACTGAAAAAGGAAAACATGCCGGCCAGTGTAGGCTACATCCATAAGATCTTCAACCAGGAAAACATCAAGCGCCTGCCCCGCCGATCCGCCCAGCGGCCTGCTCCGCGAACCCTCAACGCAAACCGCAAAAAGCTTGATCTCAGTCCGCGGTCCTTTTCGACTGATTTTGCAGGATTGTTTTTATTCGCCTTTGATCTAGCGCGAATAGGTCTTGACGAAATTCTGGATCACGTCAAGATGCCGGGTACCCGTATGATCCCGGCCGGTTGTGCGGTTCGTTCGCTCTTGGCCCTGAAGCTCGCCGGGATCGGACGGCCCTCCCAGGTCATGGCCGAAACGTTGGATCAGGGCCTCGCATTGTTTACCGGTCTCAATGTCATCCCCAAACGCACGACCCTGACGGAGTACTCCATCCAGGTGGATTCGACCTTTTCGGGACCCTTGATGCACCGGTGGTATCATGCCGCTGCACAGCTGGCCAAGGTGGGGGGAACGGGCGCCTCCGTGGACCTGGATTTCCATACCATCCCCTATCATGAGCATCAGGCCCTTTTGCAGAAACACTTTGTCTCCAAGCGAAGCCGACGCCAACGCGGGATCCTGACCCTGTTAGCCCGCGATGCCGAAGCACATGTCTTCTGTTACGCGGATTCGACGATCCGAAAAGAAACCCAGAATGATGCCATTCTGGAGTTTGTCAGAGATTGGAAAGCCCGAACGGGGAAGCTCCCCGGTGAACTGGTCTTTGACAGTCGGTTTACGGTCTATGCCAACTTGGCAGAACTGGATGCGCTCGGCATTGACTTTATCACGCTGCGCCGCCGCCACGCTTCCTTGATCCGGCGCATTCATTCCCTGGATAAGTCGGCCTGGAAGAAAATCCGACTCTCCAACATTGGGCGTGCGTATCGGACCCCAAGCGTCGTGGATGAAACCGTCAAACTGCGTGCTTATCCCAAGCCCATTCGGCAACTGCTTGTCAAAAACTTAGGACATGACAAGCCAACGGTTTTGATTACCAATCAGATGAAACGCACGCCCCGGCAACTGATTGACCGGTATGCCCGGCGTATGGTCATCGAAAATGTCATCAGCGATGCCATTGACTTCTTTCACATGGATGCGTTGAGCTCGGCCGTTCCTATGCGCATCAACGTTGATGTGCAGTTGACCGTTATGGCCAGCGTATTCTCGACTCATGGGCGTGCGCGTCGGACAAGGCTATGAAAAAGCCGAGGCGCGGACTCTCTACCGTGACCTGATGCGACACACCGGAAAGGTCACCATTACCCAGAATGAAATCCTCGTCCAGTTGCGTGCACGCGCCAAAGATAACTACCTGGTCGCTGCCGGATACCCCGAATTACACCAGAAAATCCCCTGGCTTGACAACAAAACCCTACGAGTACAGTTCTCTAAACGACCATAATCCTCACATGAGAAAATGAACGCGGGAATTCAGGCTAGTACGACCAACAACAGCACACCTCCCAGTGCAGCAGCCAGACCCCAGTTGAGTGAGGTTTGCGTGTGATAGGCAATCATATTGGAAATTAATTGCCCATCACTTCCCCCTACCAGTGCGGGCGTAATATAGTATCCGATCGCCAAGATAAAGACGAGAAGAGCACCGGCCCCCACTCCGGGGAGCGACTGCGGCCAGTAGACACGCAGAAATGCCTGCCGAGGTGTTGCACCAACGAAGCCGCTGCATCCATTATGGTGTTCCTGTTGATTGAGACGGTCGCAGTTTCGCCGGCACAAACTATGGCCGCTTCCCCGAAGTGGAACGATTTTTTATCCTGATAGACAGACACATCCTGCCACTTAGATGCCCAACTGGTGTTTCACATCACCAAAAGCGGTGATAGCTTTGTCCAGTTCCTCACGGGTGAGAGCGGCTGACATCTGCGTGCGAATGCGGGCCTTACCGTTTGGTACTACGGGATAAGAAAAAGCAATCACATAGATGTCGTGTTTCAGCATCTCGTCAGCAAACTTGGCAGCCAACGCTGCATCATACAGCATCACGGGCACAATCGGGTGCACGCCGGGCAGCAGATCGAAGCCAAGTGCTTCCATGCCTTGCCGAAAGTAGGCTGTATTGTCTGCGAGCTGTTCGCGCAGATCATTGGACCGGGTCACAAGCTCAATAGCCTTGAGCGCACCTGCCACAACTGGTGGAGCGACTGTATTTGAGAAGAGGTAAGGCCGTGAACGCTGACGCAGCAGCTCAATGATTTCCTTGCGGCCACTGGTGAAGCCACCGCTTGCGCCGCCCAGTGCTTTGCCAAGCGTGCTGGTAATAATATCAATCCGATCGATTACGCCGCAATGCTCATGTGTACCCTTGCCGCCCGCACCGATAAAGCCGGTTGCATGGCAGTCATCAAAATGCACAAGCGCATTGTATTTTTCAGCAAGATCACAGACCTTGTCAAGCTGGGCGATATAACCGTCCATGGAGAAGACGCCGTCGGTAGTAATCAGCTTATAGCGGGCACCAGCAGCGTCGGCTTCCTTCAGCTTGGCTTCAAGGTCTTCCATATTGTTGTTTTTGTAGCGGTAGCGTTTTGCTTTCGAGAGTCGAATCCCATCAATGATGCTGGCGTGATTGAGCTCATCCGAGATCACCGCGTCTTCCGGGCCAAGAATGGTTTCAAACAAGCCTCCATTGGCGTCAAAGCAGCTTGGGTAAAGAATGGTGTCCTCAGTGCCTAGGAAGTCACTCAATACATCTTCAAGCTGCTTGTGCAGGGTTTGTGTGCCACAGATGAAGCGCACGGATGCCATGCCGTAACCCCAGTCCTTCAAACCCTGCATCGCAGCAGCGTTCACTTCCAGGTGCTGGGCGAGGCCCAGATAATTGTTGGCACACAGGTTGATAACTTCGCTGCCGTCAGAGATGCCAACCCTCGCGCCCTGTGGTGTGGTGATCTGGCGTTCGTTTTTGTAAAGGCCCGCGTCCCTGATACCGTCCAGCTTGCCGTTCAAATGATCTTTAATATCTCCATGCATGGCGTATCCTCACGTTTCCCAGTTTAAAACAACTTTGCTGGCTTCACCCGCATTCATTAGGTCAAACCCCTTCTGGAATTCCTGATACGGTAACCGGTGAGTGATCACCGGTGTAATATCCAGCCCGTTTTCAATCATAGCCGACATTTTATACCAGGTTTCATACATCTCACGGCCATAAATGCCCTTAATCGTCAACATGTTGAAGATGACGGTTTCCCAATTGATCTCAGCGCCTTTGACCGGAATACCAAGGATAGACACCTTGCCGCCGTGGCACATATTTTCGATCAGGTCGCTGAAGGCCGTGCTGTTGCCGGACATCTCAAGTCCTACATCAAAGCCCTCGATCATTCCGAGTTCAGCCTGCACATCCTTGAGGTTTTGGCTACGGGCATCAACTGTATGAGTGGCCCCAAGTTTTTTTGCGATCTCTAGCCGTTCCGGGATCACGTCGGTGATCACTACATGGCGCGCGCCAGCATGGCGACAAACAGCGGCAGCCATCGCGCCAATTGGCCCGGCACCGGTGATCAGCACATCTTCACCAAGTAGATCCCATTGAAGGGCAGTGTGGACGGCATTGCCTAGCGGGTCAAAAAGCGAGGCCACATCAAGGTCAATACCGGGGCGGTGTTCCCACACGTTGGACATCGGAAGTGCTACATATTCCGCGAAGGCGCCTGGCCAGTTCACACCGATTCCACTGGTGTGCGCACACAGATGTCTGTGGCCCGCCATACAGTTGCGGCAGCGGCCGCAAACCACATGACCTTCACCTGAGACGATCTGGCCGGGGTGAAAATCAATGACGTTGGAACTAACTTCGACAATCTTACCGACGAACTCGTGGCCAACCACCATGGGAACGGAAATTGTTTTCTGGGCCCAGTCGTCCCAGTTGTAGATATGCATGTCGGTGCCGCAGATCGCAGCACGTTTCACTTTGATAAGGACGTCATTGATGCCGAGTTCAGGCTCGGGCACATCCATCAGCCATAGACCAACGTCAGGCTTTTCCTTGACGATCGCTTTCATAATAAAGGTTCTACCCCAGTTGAAGAATCGTCCATAGGCAGCTCTATGATAGTGATCGAAATTTCATCACACTGAACTTGATTAATCCGAAGTACAAGATATTTTTCCGATATAATAGCGTCTATCAAACTTCCCGAGTTTTGTTGCGCTACAGGATAAAGCCTCCTGCAAAACCCCTAAGTTTGGCGATTAATTGAATCTCACAAATCTCCGTTTTCTAGTTAAGCAACGAAAGACGGGAGAGATTTCAGGCACCGGTCTTTGCAGGATTTCTTCTTGCATACGTAGCTCCAAGGCGCTCTTCGTTTCAGAATTAGGTTTTAGCCTTCGCCAAGCTATTCATGATCAACCTAAACCTGCTCAGGTTACGTTAAAAGCTGGAAACCCGATGAAGTTGTTTCCCCTCACGATGCCTGATTGGAACATCAACCCCAAGAATGCCTCTCCTGCGAAGAGCAATTCCAAGAGCAAACAGCATTCTCTGACCGCCGACGAAGAGCAGTGATTGAACAAAAGCGAATTAAGTGTGCGACAGGTCCGGCTATTTATGGTATACCTCCAGCATCGGAGTTCCTTGAAGCCGCCTCAGAACCTGGTGCACGGATATCGGTTGGGACCGGATGCAGTTCTACGGGATGCGGGTTGAAATGAGCTTTCTTAGTAGTTGAAGTATTCCCGTCAATCATACCCCAGAGCCTGTTGTCCCCCAGAATGCAGTGAAAATTGCGTTTTCACAAGATTGGCCCAAGAACCGAAAGTGTTATATCACGCTCCCTTTAACCAACTAATTTCTACGCATCCCCGATGCTCGCCACAGGGTCGGAATATGCATGACGGACCTGGGTTAACATATTCTGGGGTAATAGGTACAAGAACGTCCCGAGTTGGACACCTTTAACCGTATACCTAATACATTGACTTACAACAATGAGTAAAACCATTTTAATTACAGGCGCAAGTAGCGGCATCGGGAAAGCAACGACAAAGCATTTCCAAAGCAATGGATGGAATGTCGTAGCTACAATGCGAACTCCTGAAAAAGAAGAGGAATTGACAGAACTGGAAAATGTACTGGTCACCAAGCTTGATGTCGTTGACCTTGAATCAACCAAGCAAGCTGTCGAGGCAGGCATTGAGTTATTTGGGAAGATTGATGTACTGCTGAACAATGCCGGCTATGGAGCATATGGTCTGCTAGAAGCTTTTCCCAGAGAAAATATCGTGAGACAATTCAACACGAATGTTATTGGTCTTCTGGATGTGACAAGAGCGGTTCTGCCTCACTTCAGGAGTAACCAGTCTGGGATTATCATCAATATTTCCTCAATTGGTGGTAAGATGACATTTCCGCTAGGTAGTCTTTACCACGGGACAAAATTTGCGGTTGAAGGTATTTCAGAGGCGTTATCCTATGAGACGGAGGCGATTGGTGTGACGGTTAAGATCGTGGAACCTGGAATGATTGCTACAGATTTTTCCGGACGTTCTTTTGATTTTCAGAATGATCCTGAATTGCTGGAGTATCAGGAGATTGTGGAGAAGATTATGCAGGTATTTGCTACAGGAACCGGGGCACAGCCGTCGCCGCCGCAACTGGTTGCAGAAGTGATCTACGACGCCGCAACAGACGGTTCGGATCAACTGCGTTACCGAGCAGGGGCCGATGCCCATCAGTTATTGGATGCCCGCAAAGCATTGGGTGATGATGTATTCATGCAAAATATCAAGAATCAATTTCAGTTACGATAAATAGGCGCAGGGACTTCAACCTCCCTGCGTCTGTATCCGTGTACCTGCCAGACCATGAGAATTTCCTACCATTCCTCATGGGCACTCACGTATATAAGCCCCAACCGTTACACTTGCAGATTAGCAACCGGATCTTTCAAGCCGAGCTTTGTGCGCACGGCTGATTTTATGAGCTCAAACTCCTCAGGATTATCCCTGAGCCACCTTTTTACCTGCTCTCGCCCCTGTCCTATTCTCACGTCTCCATAGCCGTACCACGAACCGCTCTTAGCAATAAGATCAAAGCTCACCGCCAGATCTACGAGCTCTCCCGCTGACGAGATCCCCTCTCCATACACGATATCGAATTCAGCCTTGCGGAAAGGTGGTGCTACTTTGTTCTTAACAACTTTGGGTCTTGGGCCAATCTTGTGAAAACGCAATTTTCATTTCATTCTGGGGGAGAGGTCCAAGCCTCCGAGATGGAAGTAAATGGCGGTTGCAAATCGTTCATTATTTCGGAATCCGCGGGCGCGTGCTTTGACTGTTTTTATTCGGCTGTTGATGCTTTCGGCCGGGCCATTGCTGACCTTGAGAATAATTGCATTGATGATTCCCCACAGGTGGTTTTTAATGGTTTTGGCGGCTTCCTTGACCGGTTCCAAGCGGCAGCGCATGGCCCAGGAAAGCCATCTTTTCCAGCCCTTGCGGGCCCAGGTGGGATGTACATAATGCCATAAATTTCGTGCCATCTCCTTGATGGCCCACGCCCGGGCGGTTTTCAACGAACTGTTCTTCAACGATTGAAACCGCGCTTTCTGCTTCTTGGACATATTTTCCCGGTTCGTTAGCCAGTCGTACTTACTTCCGGTGAGGGTCGTATCTCCTTCGGCGCGTAAAGCCTTGTGCTCTTGCCGACGCACTTTGTCCACGGCCTCCCCCAGATACTTCGCCACATGAAACCGGTCAAACGCAATCTTCTTCGCTGCATCAGCTACACACGCCAAGGTGGCAGAGATGTAGGCGGGCCACATGTCCATGCTCACGCTCTCAATCCCCGCCAATTGTTCTGGTGTGAGACTTAAATACCAGCGCTTTAGCACCGCTTTCGTGCGTCCGATCCCCACATACAGGACCCTGCCTGCCTTTGCATCGGAAACGACCGTAACGTATTTATGTCGCTTACGGAAGGAGGTCTCATCCACGCAAATGTGCGGAATAATCTCCGTTTGTCTGCGCCGAAGTCCTCGCTCTACCGCGTGCTCCATGATCCTTGAGATCACTTTCCATCCCACGCCGAGCTGCCGCGATACTGCGGATACACTCGCATCCCCAAGCCATCCAATTACCCTCTCTTCAAAGTCAAAGGTGTGCCGGGAACTCGACGATGCCCAGGGAACCTGCACCGTCCGAACTCCACACGCTCGACACTTTACACGCGGAACCCGGGCAATCAACTCCGTACGAGAGGTACAGGTATCTAAGTGCCGCCAGGAACGTGCCTCGCGCAAATCATAAAAGGAACAAGCCGCCTTACACTTCGGACATGACAGCAATGATGTATCCGTGCAGATCACCGTTACCCGCCGTACCCGATCCTTATCATCATAACGATCCTCTGAAATCTCCCAAGGCGATTCAAGCCCTAAACTCCTATGGATACTCGCCTCATCCTTTTTCATTGTATTCGCATCTGTTTCAAGTGAAATTTTCCCCAGAATAACAACCAAAAATAGAGCACATAAACACTACTGTCATGACCACCTTATACCGAATTTTCCTGAATTTACAGATCTCGTCATAATATTGGGTGAAGGGCCACAACTTTTACACGCGTCCGATTACCAACAACCTCTGTTCCGCTCTTGATAGCACCAATACGACGAATATCCAGTCTGACCGAGCTGTAGAATTTGAGAGCTTTCCCGCCCGGTGTGGTTTCTGGGTTTCCAAACATAACCCCGATTTTTTCTCGGAGCTGGTTTATAAAGATCAACACGGCCTTCGAGCGGCTGATTATCCCAGTCAGTTTCCGTAATGCCTGGCTCATTAGGCGGGCCTGCAGCCCATAAGCGTTAACTTGTTTTAGTGACAGAAAAATATCGTTCAATTTGATAGTTTCTGAGTCTGGGTGGCTCTGCCAGCGACTTGGAAATGATAGGCCAATGCTGAATCATTTCCTTCAAGGCGTAGTGTGGCTCAATTGCCCGCACAACTTGATTCAGTGCAAACTTAAAGTCTCTCCATGCACTTCGTCTGCACTGGATAGCCCCAGGGGGAAAATGTCCGTGCATGTCGGATGATTTTTTCGGTCAACAGTGCAACCATTAGCTTCCCGTAGAGCCACGCCTGTGAACTTTCCTCATCTAATTTCGGCAGATGTCCCAGTTGGGCCAATGATTTGAATCGTTTGAAGACCAGTTCCACCTGCCAGCGTAATCGATACCATTCCAGGATATCGTTCTCCGAAAATTCATCGACCGGGAAGGTCGTAAACAGGATAACATAGCGCGCATAACGTAAGGTTTCATCTCGTGGTCGATGCCCCTTGCGCTTTGCCGTCTTTAAGATCCGATTCTCTGCCTCTTGGATGGCTTCGTCTGCTTTGCGCAATGCACAAATACGTCCTTGGATTGGGGGAAAGGTTTTGATGAATACCGTCCAGACCCCCGCCTTCCCTGCCTGTTTGATCGATTCCACGGAGGCTAATAAATCAAAGGGAATTATATACGATAGTACCCATGAAATTTCCCAGATTTCCCGGGAACGATTCATACTGATTTTTTCAGGGCTTGATCTTGTGGGGAGGCGTGGACAGGATCACACGCGCAAGCTCATCCGGCGTCGCCGGGATACTACCCTGCAAGTTCATGATGTCGTTCTTCACTGGACGACCGCGTGGCTTCTTGGTATACTTCTTGGTCCTGACGATGGGTTTCGAGCGCTTGGGTGGCTTCATGGTGGGGAAGTTCATTCTAGGAAAATCCTAACTAGTTCATTGGTTTGCCCGTATACGGGTCGTTCATAGTGGGCAATCTGGCAGGGCGTTGATCGAAATAATCCGCAATAGACCACATCTGCATCCGAGGAAATGAATATCCCGCTATGGAAATCTTGCCGATATTTACAGATTCTTTTTTTGCTTCGGTTGAATTAACCGGTTTGAGTGTCACGTAGCAACCTAATGCTGCGTCATCTCGCCCCATGACACCCATAAAGTCGCGTAATCCGCTTAGATTGAACTTGCCTCCTTTTACCTGAGCAAGCGCCAGTTTCGTATCCCAGTTATCTGGCTTACGTGTGATAGTTGCACGCCCATCTACTCCTCCGTCAGCCACCTGTCTGGTGTTGGGTGCAAATCCAGGTAGACGTGTTATAGCCCATGATTCAAAATAAAATGGGGACTCTTTTGCCATTTTCTCGGCAGCACGTAAAGACTGTGGGATACCATAGGCAGGAACCGTTTTGTCTTTCAACTTTCTGTCCACTACCACATCAATCGCGAAAGAGGATATATCAATTCCTACGAATTGACGATTAAGTCTTCTCGCAGCAGCAACAGTCGTTCCGCAACCGCAGAATGGGTCAAGAACAATATCTCCTTCGTCACTTGAAGCCTTGATGATGCGTTCCAACAAAAGATCTGGCTTTTGAGTGTCGTAATCAAGGCTTTCCTTCCCCCGAACTGCGCGCAAATCTGTCCAAATATCTTCTAATGGGACCCCCATAGCATCAGAGAGATATTTCTTATAACGGAATGGGCCACCTTCTCGTGCTTGGGTCAATAAACCATTATCCCACCTGCGTTGCATTTCTTCCTCATTAAAACGCCACGCTTCTGTAACCCCCCTGAATGTGTATGGCAAATTTCCGCCGGCCTTGTTGGTACATGGGAAGGTTGCATAACGACCACGGTGATCCTTGTGCTTGTACTCCTTGTTAATATAATCTTTGTCATAGGCGGTGTATTGCTTGCGGTACACCGCCTTTTCTGGATCACCATACCACAAAATAATGTCGTGGGCAGATCCCATTGTTTTTTTTGCTAGATTGTGTTTCTCCTGCTTTCGCTTCCAGACAATCTCATTTCTAAATCCCCCCCCCTTTTTTTTGCGAATATGGCATCCATTAGTACTTTAAGGTAATGGCTCGCCGTTGGATCACAGTGCAAATAGATGCTTCCAGTATCTTTCAACAATCGATCCATCACCTCTAGTCGCTCTGCCATATAAGTCAGATAGGAGAGCATTCCGCTCGGACGAAGTATTCGATTTAAGCCCATAATCGCGTTGTGTGCCTTTCTCCCCACCGCATTTTGATACATGTACAATCTATCCGCAGCTGCTTCATCCCAGGACCACATATCCGTAAAGGCTCGGTATTGTGCATCACCTCCACCATCCTTGTGAAACAACTGATTATAGTTTGCCTTTGAGTTAAATGGGGGATCCAAGTAGATCAAGTCTACGGACTGGTCATCCCATTTATTCATCCAGTCCAAGCAGTCCCCATAATATAGTGCGTTGGTTTCCATCATGTTCTTGCGACGTTACCAATTTTCCGAGTGAGCATATTGTACGTGAGCCGTTTCCCCACAAACCCCTCAGCTGCTTTTTCCATCTGCGTAACGGTATCGAGTCTGCGTACATTGTGGCGCCCCACGAACTCATCTACGTAGCGCTGTAGATGCTCGGGTGACATTTTGTGATAGGTGCCATAATAGCCACGTTTCAAGAGCGCCCAGAACGACTCCATGCCGTTGATGTGCGCCTGACCATCCACGTATTGCTTGACGGAGTGCTTAACGGTTGCGTGTGCGGCTCTCTTCAACGCCTGGTACGCTTTTGCGTCATCGGTATAGGTTTTGCGCCTCCTGCCGCGAAGTGCTGTATACGAAGCCTGTGAGCGTATCTGCGGTAGTATCTGATACGACCTTTGCCTGTACCTGCAGGGTAGAGCGATCTTTGATACCTACTACGGCCGTCTTGCCTACGGGGCCCCTGCCGGCGTTGAGCTTCTTATCGGCGTGCTTGTTATGTTCCTTGCCTCCAAAGAACGATTCATCCACTTCGACCGGTCCCGGGAATTGTTCAAGCTCCACATCCCACGTCTTGCGGATACGGTGGGCTAAGTGCCAAGCGGCTTTCTGCGTAATGTTCAAGTCACGGTGCAACTTCATACTGGACACGCCCTTGATGCCTGTACTCATCACATAGATTGCCACGGCCCATATCTGATAACTCAGATTCGATCCCTGCATAACCGTTCCAACACGTACACTAAACCGCTTACGGCAATCTCGGCACCTGTAAGGCATTGTTGGATGCTTCGCGCCGGACTGCACATTTACCGACCCACAATGCGGACACGCAGGCTCATTGCCCCAGCGTTTCTGTGCAAACCACGCTTCAGCGGTTGCATCGTCAGGAAACATTTTCAGTATCTCCATCCACGAGATACCCTTGCGATAAGATTTGCCTGGCCCCGTTCTGTGCTTACTCATGCTACTGTGTGATTATCGTACAGTATAGTACCCATAAGCGTATGGAAAGTTCCATAAAAGTAAGGAAAAAGTTGGTATTTTGGGGATAATCTGGGAAATTTCATGGGTACTATCGTATATAATTCCCAAATCAAAGGACTGGCCGGGCTTCGTCTCGAACTGCAAGGCTCCAGTATTGACCCGCACGGTCACATAGCCGCCAGATGCCTCCACATGCTGGATTCCCAGAGCGGTTGCATATCCCCGATCCACCAAAATATAGTCGTCTGACCGGATGGGAAATTGCTTCAAGGACTCCCCCGTCCCTTTTCCTTTCGTCGCTGTTAAATTGAAAAAATCGCAACCCAATGCAGGTAGGGTTATGCTGTAGTGGAGTCTCCATAGAGATCCCGTACGTCCCAGCTCACTGATGTGGGTCGCGTCAAACGCACGCATTTGACGTCCCACTCCCGCCGATACGCCAACTCCATGCTCCTGAAACAGCGCAACACACATCGCATGAAGCCACCTACGAGACTTCTTCAGGCGCTTGAACAATGCGACCGCAGATAGATCCGCAATCTGAGCCTGACGAACTCGTATGACCGTCTCTCGTAACGAATGACCACATCCTAAATGGATCAACAAGGTTCGAAGTAGGCATTCCGGCGACTTATCCTTACGTAGCCCGCGCAATGCACCAGATTCCTCGGCCAACTCCTGCCAATTTTTCGGTAAAAACGAGAGCACAACCGCCCAATCCTCTTCCTCGGGCGCGCGTGTTACGGTTCCCTTCATCTGATTACGATGGTTGAATGATCAATCACAGGTATATCCAACATTCTACCAAATCGGTTAGAATTCAGAATGCTGAAATCACGACAATTCCCGTGTAGAGATACCTAAAGATAATCAAATAGGAAACAAGTTAACGCTTATGGGCCTGCAGCCCCACATGAGCGTCACCCATATCGCCTTGGATTTCGGCTGCAGGTACCAGCGCCGCTACAGAATCAACGACAATCAGATCAAGTGCACCACTTCTGACCAGTGTCTCACAGATGTTCAATGCCTGCTCTCCCGTATCCGGCCGGGACATCAGCAATTGGTCAATATCTACCCCTAATTGCTCTGCGTAAGAGGGATCGAACGCATGTTCTGCGTCAATGAATGCACACTGTCTACCTAGTTTCTGTGCTTCGGCTAGGCAATGGATCGACAATGTGGTCTTGCCCGAGGATTCGGGCCCAAATATTTCTATTACCCGACCGCGCGGGATTCCTCCTACACCAAGGGTAGCATCCAGTGCAATGGATCCCGTTGGAATAACTTCCACCTGCACAGGCGGCGCGTCTCCCATCCGCATGATTGATCCCTAACCATGCCGCTTTTCGATCTCCTTGATTGCAAGATCCAGTGCTCGTTTCTTGGATTCCTCTTTTCAGCCAAGGGATGCGTCAAATTTGGTGGGGGTTTAGCAGCCCGTTGATAAAGCATCTCTTTTGAAATAGCCTTGTTCGAATTTCATCGTTTTTGGAGGTGGCCTCATTTTGACTACTTTTGGGATCATGTAGGGTCAGATGGGGCGTAAGGGGCACGAGGGGGGGGATGCTTTGGTTAAACCCTTGAATTAAGCCCGACCTCCTTCTCTGCGCCTCAACCAGCCTACCGTCAGCAGCAAAAGCACCGCAAACACAATCAAAAACGTTGCAATAGCCAAAATCGCTGGGCTGATCTGCTCCCTAATCCCCGACCACATCTGGCGTGGGATCGTGCGTTGCTCAACACCGGCCATGAACAGCATTACAACAACCTCATCAAACGATACAGCGAAAGCAAAAAGAGCGCCTGAGATTACTCCAGGAGCAATCAACGGAAATTGTACGCGCCGGAAAATAGTCCACGGAGTCGCCCCTAAGCTCGCCGCCGCATTATTGAAGTTAGGATCGTAGCCGGCCAATGTCGCAGTGACCGTGACGACGACAAAGGGGACTCCCAACGCCGCATGAGCCAAGATAATACTTAGATACGTCTGGCCTAATCCAAGCTCGGAATAGAAGAAAAACATTCCGGCTGCAGCGATAATCACGGGGGTGACCATCGGCGAAATAATAACCCCCATGATTGCCCGTCGTGCAGGCATGGCTGAGCTTGCGAGCCCCAGTGCCGCCATAGTACCAAGGAACGTGGCCAGTATCGTCGCGCTAATGCCAATGACTATACTGTTTACTAAACTCCTCACCCAAGCCTCGCTATGAATGATCTCGCGGTACCACCTCAGCGACCAGGCGTCTGGATCAAGACGTAGCATCTCCTCGGTGAATGTGAAGTAAGGCTCGGCATTGAAGCTAAGAGGAATGATTACGATGATGGGCGCTACCAGGAACACAAACACAAGTATGCAAAATCCCAAATAAGCGATTCGACCCAGATTTAGTCGCATGATGCCCGTAATCATCCCAATCCTATTCTTTCAACCCCCAAAAGCCGTTCGTACACAGCGTAGAGGACTAGTACGACCAACAACAGCACACCTCCCAGTGCAGCAGCCAGACCCCAGTTGAGTGAGGTTTGCATGTGATAGGCAATCATATTGGAAATTAGTTGCCCGTCGCTACCCCCTACCAGTGCGGGCGTAATATAGTATCCGATCGCCAAGATAAAGACGAGAAGAGCACCGGCCCCCACTCCGGGGAGCGACTGCGGCCAGTAGACGCGCAGAAATGCCTGCCGAGGAGTTGCACCAAGCGAAGCTGCTGCGTTCATCTGGGTTTTGGGGATTGAGCGCATCACCGAGTAGAGTGGCAAAACCATGAAGGGCAGGAGCACATGGGTCATGGCCACGATAGTTCCGGTCATGTTGTAGATCATGGCCAAACGCCCGTCATTGCTTATCAAACCAACCGTAACCAAAAACTCGTTCACAACTCCCTGTGTCTGCAGCAACACGATCCATGCGGTTGTGCGCACCAGAAGTGAGGTCCAGAATGGGACCAGTACCAAGATCAACAGCAAATTCGAACGACTGGGTGTTGAACAGGCAATGAGATGCGCGATCGGGTAGCCCAATATCAGACATAGAAGTGTAATAAGGCCGCTAATCATCAAAGTCCGCCCGAACAGCCGTAGATAGATACGCCGTTCCTCGGGCTGTCTGGCCACGGAACCGTCGGACAGACGTTGCAGGTCCAGGGCATTCCAGTAATGACGTGCTGTGAGACGTTCTCCTGTGGTTTGGATTGCATACCAAGTTGCAGGATCGGCCCAGATGGAATCGATGGCCGTCATTGACTCGAGCCAAGGACCCTGCTCGATGTCTCGCAACTCTCGTCCGGTGCGTGTTATCACACTTCGAAGTCCCCCTTGCACCCGGTTGATCCTGCTTGCTGCCTGACCGAGCGTGCGTTCTGTTCCCGCGCGCTCAATTTCCTTAGCCGCTGCAGCATATACGGCTTCTGGCGGGAGTTCACTTCCATCCCAATCTTCGAGTAATTCCAACGTTTCAGGTAGTATATCGGCGACCACAGGGTCGTAGACACTACGCAGTAACATCGTCCCCAAAGGGGCAACGAAGGTCACCACAATGAAAATCAAAAGCGGAGCAACAAGACCCAGTGCCCGCAACTGCGCACGGTATTCTGGACCACTAGACAATTTTAGAGGGCTAGCCATGCGCTAAACCGCTCGTTCATTTCGTCCTGATGGTCGGCCCACCAAGTCCAGTCATAGTGTAAAGCGTGCGCTGCATTGGCGGGGCTGGCCGGCATGTGTGGCTCCATGTCTACGCCGGCCGTCACATGGGTCGTCACGAGTGGTGCCCCCGACTTACGTGCAGGGGAATACGAGATTCGATTAGAGACTCGTGACAATGATTCAGCACTGGTTGCAAACATGATGTATTTTAAAGCATCTTCAAGCCGGGGAGTGCCTGCAACAATCGAGATCTGTCCAATGGAAAGTAGCTGTCCATCCCACACAATTACGAACGACTGATTCTCAAGTATCTGCGCATTGAAAATGCGGCCGTTATACGCAGTAGACATAATCACTTCCCCGTCTGCTAGCATTTGCGGTGGCTGGGCACCTGCTTCCCACCAAATCACCTCGTCTTTGATCATATCAAGTTTAGCAAAGGCACGATCAAGCCCTTCGGGTGTGCTCATCGTAGCGTACACCTGATCCAGGGGTACACCGTCGGCGATTAATGCAAACTCTATATTTATCTGTGGAACGCGCCTCATTCCCCTACGACCGGGGAAGGTCTCCAGATCAAAAAAGTCAGCCATCGTGCTGGGCTTGGTAGTAGAAAGGATGTTCTCCTCGTTATAGGCGTACACCGTCGACCAGTAGTTACTGCCTATTCCACAGTCGGTCCAAGTTTCGGCCGGGAAATCTTCAGCAGCTGGGGTTCCGTCGGGACCAGGCGGTAGTAGATTGATGTCCAATGGTTCCAGAAGCCCTTCGTCACACCCTCGTACTGCATCGGCTATCTCCAGATCCACCACATCCCAATGAATATCTCCGATTTCCACCTGCGCGCGGATCTGGGCAAGGCCTCCGTTGTAGTCTTCGACTGCAACGCGAATACCACTCTCCTCAGCGAAGGGAATATTCACGCCCTCATTGACGGCTCGCCCGTATGAACCACCCCAGGACACTGTCGTGATTGAGCGCGGCCCATCCGTTCCACACGCGGCAACAAACGAGAGGAGCAGGAACAACAAGCCAAATGATTTAATGCGATAATTCATGACTTTAGTCTATTAGAATTACTCGTGGTTGAGAGCGCGGCAGTCAACGGTCGTCCATCCAAGGCGAACGGAATCGCCTGTGACCCATCCTCCATGTCCCACGATATTTGGAATTGTGGCAACAAAATCCTCTCGACCGCATGTGGCCAAGCGTACGCGCAATTGATCGCCTAGGAACGTCAAATCCTCTACCGTAGCATTCACTTCGTTCCTGTAGCGACCTGCCTCTGGGTTAATCTTGACGCGCTCAGGTCGAATAGAAAGAGTCACGTTGTCTCCCACCTTGCATGATGCCACTTTTAGTGCATGAACTATCTCACCACCTGTATCTACCTCGTAGACATTATCCTCTTCTGACATTCCCAAAACACGTCCGTGGAGTTGGTTACTCTCACCAATGAAGCTGGCGACAAAGCTGCATGTGGGTTCTTCGTATAGCCCTTCGGGCACCGCAATCTGCTCAATGACACCTTGGCGTAGTACTGCGATCCGGTCCGACATGACCATAGCTTCCTGCTGATCGTGTGTAACATATACCACGGTCACTGCCAAGGTACGGTGGATGCGTCGTATCTCATATTGCATTTCGTCGCGCAGACTACGGTCAAGTGCACCCAAAGGCTCATCCATCAGCACTAAGGTGGGCTCAAAGACTAGGGCCCGCGCAATAGCAACCCGCTGTTGCTGACCGCCAGAAAGCTGGCTTGGGCGGCGATCGGCAAAACCTTCAAGACGGACCAAGCGCAAAACCCGCTCAATCCTCTCCCTACGTTCCTCCACGCCCATGCGACGCACCTCCAATGGAAACGCGAGGTTGGCGCCAACTGTCATATGGGGAAAAAGTGCGTAGTTCTGGAAGACCATCCCAATCCCACGCTTGCGTGCCGGTAGGTCATGGATAGGTCGCCCATCAAGCAAAATCTCGCCCGCTGTAGGTGCCTGGAAACCGGCGAGCATCATCAGAATGGTGGTTTTGCCAGATCCCGATGGACCCAACAGTGTCACAAACTCGCCGGTCCGTATGCTAAGGTCAAGATCCTTGACGACCATATTGTGACCGTCATAGCTCTTGCTGACGCCTCTGAACTTAACATGGGCATTGTTATTGTTCTTACCCACGGCGTCGCTGAACGTATCGCGGTGAATCTTTCCACCTGTTTCGGTCAAAATCTCTATCGTCTTAGCCGTTGCCGTTCAACGGGATGCAGAAATGCTAGTTCCGCCGACATATAGCAACTCGGCGGTGGCTTTGTGATCGTACACGGGGCTGCCCATATAGTCCTTAGCGACTATTCTTCGGTACAGTCTGCTTAGGAGGAATTCACGACAATTATCTCGTGCCCGACCTTTTGGAACGCTCTACGCGCCGCAGCTTGGTTACGCATCAGAATATAGTCGGTATCGTACGTGGCCACAGCAAGCATAGGAATATTTGCGTCAGACAAAATAGTTGTCAGTTCAGACAGAACCCCCACAATATCAAAGCTGAATGGGCCTTTGCAGCCGAATAGATACCATCCGCGCTCGGCACGTTGAATCGAAGGAACGGAATGTTCAGGACATATCACCGAGAGTTCTTCAGGAGTTCGCGTGATTGAGGTAAAGCGACCGTGTATAGCCCAGGCAGGCACCTCGTCCTCGGGCGAAAGACGAACTACAGCATAGGGTTCGGGATATTCTATAAGCACCATTACCTAAGCCTCGTTACCGCGTTCCGGAGTCGGCGCACAGATGTGCGCTGCCCCAGTACACGAAGTAGCGCAAATAATCCGGGACCTGCGGTTGTGCCGCTCACAGCAAGTCGAACCGGATGAATAATGCGCCCTGCCCCTACCTTACTGCTCGCAGCTAAATCCCGAAGTTCGAATTCTAGGGTTTCTTCGTTAAACGATTTGAGAGCATCCAAGCGAGCAGCATAGTCACCTACCAGACTGGCGGCATCCGACTTCCAACGTTTCCTGATGCCTACTGGATCAAAAGTGATGGGATCCACGAAGCAATAAGAGAAATGGGTAACCAAATCCTGAGCGTGCTGCAATCGATCATGGACAAGGAAACAGACATCACGTAAGTAGTCATCCTGTACAACCATTCCATGTTTCTCCAGAAGCGGCCTGACGCGTTCCAATAATACCCCTATATCTAGACGTCGAAGATGTTGGGCATTGAACCAATTCAGTTTATCCAGATCAAATTTTGCCGGTGCAGAACCAACTCGCTCAAGAGAAAACACCGACTCCAACTCTTCCAGTTCAAACACTTCATCCTCTGTCCCGGGATTCCATCCCAGAAAGGCAAGAAAATTTATTACAGCTTGCGGTTCAAATCCGTTTGCTCGATAATCACGTACATTGATCGGGATGCCTTGCCGCTGTGCACTTCTTTTGGAAAGTTTCCCCCCCGTCGGACTTAGGATTAATGGCAGATGTGCCATTGCAGGAGGCTGCCAGCCAAATGCCTGATAAAGCAGAATATGCTTGGGCGTAGAAGGAATCCATTCATCGCCCCGGATGACGTGAGTAATGGCCATGTGGTGGTCATCGACCACGTTTGCCAGATGATAAGTCGGCATGCCGTCTGACTTGACCAGAACCTGATCGTCAATATTTGCAGAGTCCACGTAAACTGCTCCCTTGATCAAGTCATTAAACTGAACGGTTACGTCCTCGGGTACACGCAGCCTTATAACATGCTTCACCCCCGACTCCAGCCGCATCCTGACCACTTCTTTCGAATGGGTCAGGCTATTATCCATCTGTAATCGAGTGCTTGCACTGTAAGCTTCATTGTTTTTTCGCAGCTCTGCAATGGAGCTTGACGTATCAAAAGCGTAGTACGCATGCCCCGAGTCCACCAATGACTCAGCATATTGACGATATAGGTCTTGACGCTCTGATTGGCGGTAAGGAGCGTAAGGCCCTCCCAATATCGGACTTTCATCGACGTCTAATCCGCACCATTCTAGGGCTTGAACAATATCCTCCTCCGCGTCTTCGACGAATCGAGTGCGATCAGTATCCTCAATACGCAAGACTATATTTCCACCCTGACTGCGTGCAAATAAATAGCAGTAAAGGGCGGTCCTAAGTCCGCCAATATGCAAATAGCCTGTAGGGCTTGGGGCAAATCTTACGCGAACAGTAGACATTCTCGGTATATACAATGAAACAATCCGCTACAACCCACGAGAACCCACAATGGATTCATAGGGAACCGTTGAGATTAACTGTGGTGCAACCGATTTTTCTTTCAAACCTCCGAATATACCTATGAAAATAGCACGCTGCATTGCCTTGATTGCAGCAATGCTCTCAGCTCCAATTTCCTTTGCACAGGACGTTGTGGTAGCAGAAATTGATGGCGAGGCCTTTACCTTAGCAGATTTTGAGCGCGAATACGCCAAAGCTGTCGGAAACACAGAAGTTGCAAGTCAAGATTCATTGCCGGAATACACTGATTTCTTAAGACGTTACGTCAACTTCCTCATTAAAATCAAAGAGGCAAGTGCCGCTGGTTATTTTGATGATCCAGGTATTCAGTCCGAAATCAACGAATATCGTACGTCCTTTGCTAAACCCTACCTGATAGACAATGAGATTATTACTCCCCTTGTAGAGGATCTCTACGAAAAGCGTAAAGAAATCGTTCATGCAAGCCATATAATGACAGTTATACACCAAGGGGCTTCGCCTGCAGATACCTTGAGGGCGTGGAATAAGATTATAGCGTTGCGAGACTCACTTCTTCAAGGCGCGTCTTTTGGTGACCTCGCACTCCGACAATCGGAGGATCGGACAGCTTCCAGTGAGGGATCAAAACGAGGATTCCGGGGAGACTTGGGGTTATTTGGTGCTGGCGAGATGATCAAACCATTCGAAGATGCCGCTTACAGCACTCCAATCGGAGAGATATCGGACGTGGTCAGAAGCGCTTATGGTTATCACCTCATAAAAGTCCATGACCGTGAGGATACCAAACCGGATTATCATGTATCGCACATAATGATCCGGTTTCTCGGTGATACCCCCGCTGACTCAGCCAAAGTTCATGCCAAAATAGATAGCCTGAAGGCACTGATTGATGAAGGAGCATCATTCGATGAACTGGCACGGGAGCATTCGGAGGATCCCAACAGTGCTCCACACGGAGGATCCCTCCAGGGAGCAATCCGATATCAAACATCGAACATTGACAAAGCCTTCCATGATGCCGCATTTACTCTGAAAGATTTTGGACAGATATCCGATGTTGTTGAAAGTCAGATTGGACTGCACATCATTAGATTGGATGGCGTGGATTCGTTGGGAACACTGGACGAAATGTACAATGAGTTGGCGAGTCTGGCCCGCAATCTTCCTCGTATGCAGGAAGCCGAGAAAGCGTTAGCGAAGTCATCGAGAGAACTCTACACAACCTCCGTTGATACACTTTTGCTATCCAGGCTGCTGGGTGGAATTCAGAGAGACTCTGTACAGCAATATCTGGAGGAAATAGCAGCTATTGACTCTGTAGGAGCCATGCCTCTAATTATGCTTGCAGATTCGTCATATACGCTCAAACAGTTTGCGAATTTTGTATCTCGCCAACCTAACACTGCTGGATATGGCCCAACAGCGGTTATGCAGTCCTTGATTTATGTGGACACATTTCTTGACGATAAAGCCCTTGTATACCGCGCGTTTGAACTCGAGAACTCTGACCAGGAGTTCAGAGAAATCATGCAGAACTTTAGAAAAGGGCTCACCATCTTCAAGATCATGGAAGATTCGGTCTGGAATGCATCCTCAGAGGATACCCTACGTCAGCTAAATTACTATAACGCCAACCCTGAGCGTTATCAGTGGCCGGATCGATATCGGCTCTTGGAAATGTCCGGGGCAGTTGATTCGGTGCTAATCGAAGCTGTTGACTGGTTGGACCAAGGCAGGACATGGGCGGATTTGGCCGAGAAAATCGCCTCTGATTCAACCTGGAGTCTCCAATTGGATACGGTACTTGTTCCTGGGTATACCAACAGTGTTTATGATCGGGCCTTGAATCTGTCCGCGGGGGAGCACACAGAAGTACTCTCCGCACGCAGTCGCAGGCTTGTGCTGTACATGGACGGGGGCGAGGCTGCACGCCCCAAGACATTTGAGGAAGCCCGTACAGAAGTCATCGCAGATGTCCAGGTTGAACTTGAGCAAAACCTTCACAGGAGGTTGCGCACGAAATATCGCGTTAAAACTTTCCCTGATCGTTTAGCTACGGCATACCAGCATTGATGGGAAACCGGCTTAGGGCTTGCATCCTGCTGTTGTTTACCGCTGCTGCATGCCAACAATTGGATCCGCCCGATGACTTTGTTGCCAGAGTAGGTGACGCTTATCTCTTACAAGCGGATATCAACGCCCACCTTGCCAGCCTCGCCATTGGTTCGGACACCAGTAAGGCACGTCAATTGATCATTGATCAATGGATCACTAATGAACTCCTGTATCAGGAAGCCCTACGATTGCAATTGTCTGCCCGAACGGATATAGAACACCGTTTGAATGAGAGTGCACGTGCCGTCCTCATTGAAGGACTCATCTCTGAGTACCACGATCAGGTTGCCGGTGGAGTCTCCCAAATCGACATTACGAATTACTATGAGCGTAACAAGGAATATTTGCGCCTGCTTGAACCATTCGTGCATGTCCGTTACCTTGTCAATCCGAGCATAGACTCTCTCAGGCTAGCCAGACGTATCCTGTTGCAGACTTCGAATGCAAATGTAGATTCTGTTTTCACCGTTCTGATTGATCGATTCAACACTTCACCAACTGACGAGTCCGACCAGTATACTCTGAATCAGAATTATTTTCCTGAAGCCAGACTCTTTTCCAATCAACCTGAGGTTCGAGAACTATTGCAGCAAACCTCAGAAGGAACGCAGCCCAGAATACTGAGAATCGATGAAGAGTATCATTTTCTGCAGGTGGTGGATCGAGTACCTGCGGGCACGATTCCAGAATTATCCTGGATCCAAGATCTCGTTCAGCGGCAGTTAATCATCAGTGTTAGGAAACAGAACTATGCCCGCAGAGTTCAGGCTCTGCGCGCGGGAGCCGAGTCCCGCGAGGATATAGAAATCAGGTAGTTAGGTGAGGACACAATTCTTCATTCAGTGTCCGTCGGTGCCCACTAATTGTTGCATGCCATCCGTTCTAGCAGAATCCCCTCTATAATCTCCATTGTAGCCCTTCGCATGCCTCAAAACATTAGGTACGGACCACTAGTTGCCCTGATTATCGTATTTCTCGTGCCCCATTATCAAGGTCTGGCACAAGGGAGTATTGTAGACGAGATTGTTGCCATTGTCGGAGAGAACAAGATTATCCTGAAATCAGAGATTGACGGCATTGTGACCAGCGTTGTACAGCAGCAGGGATTAGAATTCAGCGATGAAGTTTGGTATCAAACCCTCCAGCAAGTGATAGATCAGTCCGTACTCACCGAACATGCACGACGGGATACAAATATTGTCATCACCGAAGATCAGGTAGATCAAGCGCTGAATCAGCGCATCGACGCCATGGTACAACAACTGGGTAGCCAAGTCAGGCTGGAGGAGCTTTATGGCAAAAGTCTTGTTCAGATCCGGGCCGATCTACGGGATCAGATTCGAGATCAGATTCTTGCCGAACAGTTCCAAGGCACAAAAATTCGGAGCCTTCGAATTACCCCAACAGAGGTTAGAGAGTGGTTCGCGCAATTCCCGACCGATTCTTTACCGGTCCTACCCCCTATCGTGCGTGTATCGCATGTAGTTAAGTACCCCGAAATTCTGCCTGAGGCAGAGCTGGAAGCACTTGAAATAATCGGTGCAATACGAGATTCGATCGTTGCCGGCGTAAGTACACTGGAAGACTTAGCTCGACAGTACTCAGAGGATATTGGATCTGCTCAGACCGATGGACGATACGAGAGCATGGCTTTGGGTGATCTAGTACCGGAATTTGCTGCCATTGCCGCGCGAATTGATCCGGGAGAACTCTCCCAACCATTCAAAAGTCCCTTCGGCTATCATATACTTCGAGTCAATGAGCGAGTAGGTGATGTGGTTGATTTTAGTCATATTCTTATAAATATTGACCGGTCTAGATCAGATCCATCTAACGCTATCTCAGAGCTTACAATGCTTCGTGATTCGATTCTAACATTCGATATTCCGTTTGAACTTGTTGCAAGGCGGCATTCGGAGGAGGAGATTTCTGCCGAGATTGGTGGGCGCGTAGTGGATCCTTCCACAGGTGAACGCGACCTTTTCGTTGACGCGCTTGGCCCTGACTGGAAAGCTACCACAGACACCTTGGATATAGGAGAGATTAGTCAACCGACAGAGGTTACGCTTCTGGATGGAAATCAGGCTTGGCATATCGTACTCCTCCAGCGCAAGGTCCCCGCACATCGCGTTGACATTGAGACCGATTATTCCCGTATTGAGAGCCTAGCATTGGATACCAAGCGCACAGAAGAAATGCGTCGTTGGTTAGATTTCTTGAGGGAGGATGTCTTTGTTGAGCTGCGTGGTATTGCCTCTAACATGAGTTCAACATTTGATAGTGCTACAGCCGGTAACTAACAGTTATGTCAAGAATAGTCAGCAGCAGGGCCCCACAACCGGAAGAAATCTACCCTGCTCTTGCAGAAGACTTACCGGTGGCTTGCAAGCGTTTGGAGAAAGAGATTTCGAAGGTTATTGTCGGCCAGAAAGAGATCATACGCAATGTCTTGGTATGCCTTTTGGCACAAGGACATGTTCTACTCATAGGTGTACCCGGGCTTGCGAAGACACTCCTTATCCGCACACTGGCAAAGGCACTAGAACTGGATTTTACAAGGATTCAGTTTACACCTGACCTGATGCCCAGCGATATCACTGGCACAGAGATCATCGAGGAAGATCGTCGAACAGGCAAGCGTGCGTTTCGATTTGTTAAGGGCCCTATTTTTGCCAATGTTGTTTTGGCAGACGAGGTGAACCGAACGCCCCCAAAAACACAGGCTGCTCTCTTAGAAGCCATGCAAGAGCACCGCGTAACCGCTGGTGGAACCACCTTCTCGCTGGATGAACCATTCTTTGTTCTGGCCACACAGAATCCCATCGAACAAGAAGGCACGTATCCACTGCCTGAGGCACAACTGGATCGGTTTATGCTGAACCTTTGGCTCGACTACCCCTCCTTTGACCAGGAAGTGGAAGTGGTTCGCTCAACAACAACAGCACAAACGGCTGTTGTTGGGCCAGCCATATCCCAATCTGAGTTGCTCAGCTACCAAGGTCTTGTTCGCCAGCTTCCGGCTGCTAATAATGTGATCGAATATGCTGTGCGTCTGGCCGCCAGTACTCGTCCCAATCGTGAAGGTGCACCAGACTTTGTTGATAATTACATTGCCTACGGAGCGGGTCCCAGGGCTTCGCAGTATCTGATCCTGGGGGCAAAAGCATTGGCTGCGATGGATGGCAGGTTGACCCCCTTGGTTAGCGACGTCCAGGCATTGGCTGTCGCAGTGCTCCGTCATCGAGTTATTGCCAATTTTAACGCTGAGGCCGACGGTATCACGGTTACCGATCTAGTTGATCGCCTACTTGATACGATCACTGTGTGAGAGCGTAGAAAGCTCTGTGGCTTCTCATACATACGCACCGAGAATACCGGAAGCATAACCAATCACGGTGAAGGTCAGCAGCGATAACGATGACTAACCGGGTAAATGTGACTGCCCGCACACGAGAATTGACCTATTTCAGGCAATCTGTGTGGTCTACATCTTTATCGCTATAATATGCGATCAATCAAGGGGCTGTCCATCCGGCGGTTCATCTGGATTCCTGTCGGGCTGCGATACATGATCGTGGCTGTATTTTTCTTCAGCCTCATGTCGTTGATGGCAAAGCTCGTTGCCCCTACGATCCCAACGGGGCAGATTGTTCTGTTCAGGAGTGGAGTCGGGGCAGTACTGGGCTACTGGTGGGTACGCATGGTTGGTATTCCTCTGTGGGGTATCAACAAAAAATTATTAATAATTCGGGGGCTTACAGGTTTTGGGGCACTGATGTGCTTCTTCTGGACGCTCATTACCCTGCCTCTGGCAGAAGCAACGGTACTATTTTACACATCCCCCTGTCTTGCAGCTGTGATTGCAGCCATCCTTCTTCGGGAATCTTTGTCGATATATACAATCACCGGATTGCTCGCTTGCATAATAGGCGTCATATGTGTTGTACAACCCGAATTTATCTTCAGCGGTGTTGCTCACGAGCAGCATCTCCCATCCGTTGCAGTGGGACTCTTGGGTGCGCTTTTAGCTGCGCTTGCTTTTGTGAGCGTTCGTAAGCTGCGTCAAACGGACCATGCCTCGGTTATCGTCTTCTATTTTTCCTTCATATCCATATTTGCGTGTATTCCGTTTGTGGTCGTTGATGCAACCGCTCCTTCTTCTATCGAATGGCTGGTGTTAATCGGTGTGGGAGTGGCTACACATATTGCCCAGGTCTTTCTCACCCGCAGTCTGCACCGGGAGCAGACATCAAAAGCAATGGGGATTAGCTATGTTCAGATTCTGTTTGCTGCGGGTTGGGGAATATTGATCTTCGGCGACTACCCGAATGTACTGTCCGTGATTGGTATGATTCTGGTAGCCGGAGGCAGTATTACAGCAGCCAGCCGCCGTTAGTCTCCTACACGTCTAGATCTTCCGCTAAATACGCATTTTCCATGATGAAACTGTAGCGTACAGATGCATCACGCCCCATTAGTCCGGAAATGGTGGTTTCCGCTCGTGTCTTCTCGGGTATTGTGATCTTCAAGAGGCGACGACGGGCTGGGTCCAAGGTCGTTTCCTTGAGGGTTTTTGGCATCATTTCGCCCAGTCCCTTGAACCGTTGCACATCAATTTTAATACGGGGATTTTTTCGTTGCAAGTGTTGCTCGATCTGATGTCTCTCAGTTTCATCCAAGGCCCAGTGAGTTTCTTTACCGGCATCCAATCGATACAGAGGAGGTTCTGCAACAAATACATGACCTTGATCAATAAGTGGACGCATATATCGATAGAGGAAAGTCAGTAACAACGTAGCTATGTGATGTCCATCTGAATCCGCATCCATAAGTAGGATCACCTTATGATAGCGTAGTTTATCCAGCTCAAGCGTTTTTCCCAAGCCGCAGCCAAGTGCCTGAACCACATTGGATAACTCTGCATTAGCGAGTAATTTTTTCGTTGTTGCTTGCTCTGCATTCAGCACTTTACCACGTAGCGGAAGCACTGCCTGGGTTTTTCGATCCCTGCCTTGCTTGGCTGAACCACCCGCTGAATCCCCTTCAACAATAAAGAGCTCCCCCTCAGTGGGATCCATAGAAGAGCAATCCGCCAATTTTCCCGGCAGAGTTAGTCGTCTGTGCTGACGGGTCTTTGAGCGTACCGACCGTGCGGCTGCGCGGCTTGCCCGACGTGCCCGTGCTGACTGAAGTACGCGACCACCAATGGCGTCGCTTGCTGTTGGATGCGTATTCAGAAACTGTTCAAGCGCTATACGGACAGTACCCGCTACGAGTGAGCGTGCAGAAGGGTTATTAAGTTTATCCTTGGTCTGCCCCTGGAACTGAGGATCAGACATAAACATGTTGATAACACCAAAAAGCCCCTCACGTATGTCATCGGGAGTAACGTCCAATCCCCGGGGAATTGCATTGTGCGTATCCATCCAGGCGCGAACTGCCGTTCGAACGGCATCCTTGTATCCCTGCTCATGTGTGCCACCATCACGTGTAGGAATACCGTTTACATATGAGCGCAAACATTCACTGGTTGATTCTGTCCACTGAAGGGCAAGTTCCAGGCGTATACCATTTTCCAGTGTGTCCTGAAATATGGAAAAGACATCCGAGTGCACCGCAGGTGTATCTCCTGCTTTTACCAGATTGGTCAGATACTCGGTGATCCCTCCTTCATGCACAAATTCAACCTCTTTATCCGTGCTCTCATCACGAAAAATTATCCGCAGGCCCCGGTTCAGATAGGTTTTAATCTCGAGCTGTTCACATATGAGCACAGCATCAAACTTAACCGAGTCAAAAATTGTTGGGTCAGGAGTGAAATAGATACTCGTACCCGTCTCGCGTGTACGTTTCCCTAGATCCAGTAGCTTACTTGTTCTGCGCCCACGCGCAAACCGCTGTTCAAAGAGTTTCCCGTCACGCCTGACTCTGGCTATCAACTCTTTGGACAATGCATTGACGACTGAGGCCCCTACTCCATGTAGTCCACCAGATGTCACATATTGATCACCTTCGAACTTGCCACCGGAGTGCAATGTCGTTAGGATGACTTCCAGAGCAGGAATTTTCTTCTTTGGATGTATATCTACGGGAATGCCGCGTCCATTATCGGTAACGGTTGCGCTCGCACCGTCCTTGTGGAGCGTTACTTCAATACAGTCCGCATATCCGTTTACAGTTTCGTCTACGCTGTTATCAACGATTTCCCAGAGCAGGTGGTGGAGACCAGGCTTACCCGTACCTCCGATATACATGCCCGGACGCTTGCGTACCGCTTCAAGGCCTTCTAGGACAACAATATCACTCCCTGAATAAGAACTCATGGTAGGGGGACCTCGACAGGTTCAGGAGGAACATCGACCAGCTCTCCATGCAGGATAACCAGATAGCCTTTGCCGGCCCTGCGAGCGGGTTTGTACTTGGTTCGGCGAACGATGTCTTCACGGCCCCTTGATGTTTTTACAGCAAGTCCTTCCCGCTTATTTACACTCAAGGCCGCTCCAATTAGAGTATCCCCAGATTCCATACGCATAGCGATAACCCCCTTTCCCGGACCTGAGATGAGAGAAATTTCTTCAACCGGAAATATTAATGCATGCCCACTCCGGGAGGCTACGCAAACAAATTCATCTCCTACAGCAGGCCATGCACCAATTACTTCGTCCCCTTTGGCCAACCGTACACACAATCGTCCCTTGCGTGTGGAGACCTCGGCTAGCGCCTCCAGTGGTCGTCGAACAGCCATGCCCTTCAATGTAATAGCCACCATGTACCCCAGTGGCGCATCATCATCCTCCTCCTTTGCCAGCCTTGATGATCTCAGTATCCGCGAATCACATGAAGTTGCCCCGACAATGCACTCCTTATCGCTAAAATCAAATAGCTTCTGCAGCGGGATGCCATGGCCTGTTGTACTCACAATATCGTTAGCTCTTATCGTATAGACCTTTCCAAAATTAGTCCAGAGCACTATACTGGCGCGGGTTCCTGTTCCCAGCGCCCACCCAACTTCATCCCCCTCCCGCACACGGATAGAATGAACGTCAGTGTACGAGCGTTGTCTTTTAATCCAGCCTGCACGCGTGACAATAACTACAGCGTCCTCGTCAACGATAAAATCTGCTTCGGAATATTCATAGTCTGCCTCATCATCAGGTTCAAGAATCGTGCGTCGCTCGGTGGAAAAATCCCGTTGCACCTGTTTTAACTCGCTGCGGACTATTTTCCATCGGGCCAATTCATTTGCTAGTAAATCACGGATTTCCTGTGCTCGTGCCCGCTTGGTTTCAAGTTCCTCCCGTACGGCATTTATTTCCAGCTGTGACAGTTTGTACAGACGTGTTTCAAGGATCGCATTTGCCTGGACCTCACTGAGTATGAATCGGTGTCGCAACCGTTGCGCCCCATCAGCTTTGTTTCTCGACGCCCGAATGATCTTGATCGCTTCGTCCAGCTCATCAAAAATGATCTCAAATCCTTCTAGAATGTGAATTCGATCCTCTAACTGCTTCAGCTCATGTCGTAGTCGGCGTGTAACCACCTCCATTCTGAAGAGCAAAAAATGCTCTAAGGCTGTCTGAAGATTAACCCGCTTTGGTTCACAAACCTGTGGGTTCTTAGTGGGGAGGAGGCATGTCATATTGACATGGAAGCGGGATTGCATGGGCGTATACTTAAACAAGTATCCCATGGCTACTTTGGCACTAGCTCCACGCTTCAGATCCATTACAATCCGGATATCCTCAGTGGACTCGTCGCGAATATCTGTTAGTTGTGGCAGACGTTCGTCTGCAATATGACTTGCGATCTTCTCGACCAGATCGCTCTTATTGATCGCATAGGGAATGGAGGTGATAACCACTTTTGACTTGTCTTCGACGTGATAAGTCCCTCGAAGCACAATCGTCCCCTCCCCTTTCTTGTATATCTTGCGGAGCTCCTCCTTAGAATTCATCATCCTGCCCCCGGTCGGAAAATCCGGTCCCAGGATATATCGCTTAAGTAGCCGATCCAACGCATTATCTGGCCAGGAATGATCCGAGCGTCTGAGCAGGCTTTCAACCATATATATTGCCCCACTCACCACCTCACCAAGATTGTGAGGCGGGATATTGGTAGCCATTCCGACCGCTATACCCGTTGCACCGTTGATAAGTAAATTGGGGACGCGTGCAGGCAGTACTACAGGTTCTGAGAGTGTACCGTCAAAGTTTGGTCTGAAAGGAACGGTGTTTTGACGTAACTCTTCCAATAATGTCATCGCCAATGGAAGCAGCTTCGCCTCTGTGTACCGCATGGCAGCTGGCTTATCACCATCGATTGACCCAAAGTTGCCATGTCCATCAACCAGCGGATCGCGCAATGCAAACGATTGCGCCATTCGCGCCATTGCGTCGTAGATAGCGCTATCACCGTGCGGATGATACTTGCCCATGGTATCCCCGACAATCGTGGCACTTTTCCTGTAACGGGCATTGGGATACAGACGAAGCCCGGTGAACATGGCAAACAGGATTCGTCGCTGAACCGGTTTCAACCCATCACGAATGTCCGGCAATGCCCTACTGGTGATTACCGACAGGGCATAGCTCAGGTACCTTGTTTCGGTAACTTCATGAAGAGGTGCAGGAGATACGCTATCCATTTCCACGGCACTGATACAACGCTTTGCTTAAGGATACTATCAAATTTCCTTTCTTCCTCAAAAAATGTGTGAGATTTCAGCAAAGAATATCTGGACTGCTCTAAACAGGCTAGGTGGCATTATTGGGTTCAAAGCAGCGGCTACCATTCAGAGGCAGGCAATCCTGTATCCGGAAACATTATTTGCTCGTATCTCTCATAGCAAATATCCGACTCACCGTGAGTCGCTTGGTAGGACTGATTTTGGGAATTACAATCTGCCTGCTTCTTGCAAAACTCCCTAATATGCTTTCTTGCCAGATCATGTCGGTCCGTGAATTATTTCTCGTGCCACTCCACCAACAGGACTGTCATCAGACCTTCGACGGAGCCTTGATTTGGAGGGATCCAGATTACCTAGGTCCGTCACCGAAGTTCGAAAAACAAACACTCAAGAGCCTATATAGAGTATATTTTCAGTGCTGCGTATAACAACAGAAAGCGTGTCTCAAGTATATAGTTCTTATTTAATGTGTTGTTCGATGGCTCAACTACGGACGGGGTTGCTGTTTGGTTTATTCATCTTCCTGCTCACTAGCGCGACCTGCTCCTCGCCCCTACTACCGCCGAGTGCAGAAGAACGTGAAGCTGCTGATACTATCCTCGAAATCCTCTCCTCCACACAGACAAGCGATATTTCAAACGCGTTTTCTGAGGTATTGGAGCGACCTCACATTCGACACGATCGTACAGAAGGCCGCGGAGGACGTGAGTACAACTCTTCAACACGCCTGATACAGATAGATTCGTCAGGCACGACTGTGATGGCCGTGGGCTCGGACTCTACCGTTTCGGGAGGTTTACCTGCCTTGGTGGCGGTTATGATACCAGAAGAAGCCGCGTATCTACTGGATCGGTTCAAGGATGAATTTTCGTATCAGATACAAGAGGACATCAATTACTGGTCCCACCCTGCACGTGCGATCACGGTTACAGCCCGACCAGGTGCCAATCAGGACATCCAGTCTGCCTCCTACGTGTTTGATGATTCTTCCGGAAAGCTGGTCTCACTGAGCTTTCGTAATCATACCCAAACAATTCTGTTTGAAGAAACATCCCACTACCAACTCCAGTTGCGTCCTGGACCTGATGGTGCATGGGTGCCTTATCGGTTAGCCTCCCGCGTTACCTTACAACTACCGTCGAGGCAACAGCGCTTATTCGCTCGTAATATCACATTCTATGGATACATCACTCGGCCAGAGGGTTAGTGCGCTGCTAACTGCAAGAAGTATTGGCCGCCCCCTGCACTACGCGCACACCGTAACATCAACGAATACCTTAGCCATGGAGGCGGCCCAACTGGATGCACCGCACGGAACTGTATTTCTCGCAGATTACCAGACAGATGGACGTGGTCGACGTGGACGTATCTGGCGAGCTGCCAGAGGTCAAAATCTAACATTCAGTGTGATCCTGCGCCTACCGATCTCCGGCGCAATCATCGGCATGGTGCCCCTCGCTGCCTGTCTCGGTGTTTCAGAAGCCATTGCAAAAGTAGTTTCACCGAGTAAGCCACAGCTAAAGTGGCCAAACGACATTTTACTGGAGGGTCGGAAAATCTGTGGCATGCTCTTGCAAGGCTTTGGCGCACCAATGGCTCCCGTGGTGCTGGGGATAGGCCTAAACGTGAATCAGACCACATTTCCGCCAGAGCTGAGTTATTATGCAACCTCACTATTTCTATCAACGGGACGTCCTGTTGATAGAGCATCTATGATGGCGGAGGTTCTAGTGCATCTAGAGAAAAGTTTTGAACTGTTATCAACGAACCCTGCACTTGTCCGAAAACGCTATACTGAGAACTTGATCGGAGTAGGAAAAAGTTGCCAGATCACCGGAGTAAATGAGGAATTGGTCGGCACATTAATAGGTATTGAGGAATCTGGTGCTTTGGTTTTGGAGACCAGCAAAGGGCTTCGCACAATCTACGCAGGTGATGTTTCGCTCTACATGGCTGACGATTGACGTCGGCAACAGTAACATAAAGATCGGGTTGTTTTCTGGAGATGATCTCCTGAAAATAACCAATGAGGATTCTGTAAAAGAAGCCTTAGAAACTGTTGCTGATTGGCAGGCAGAGACCCCCATTACCCGTATTGGTTTGTGCAGCGTGGTACCTCAGCAATCAGACCTCCTTCTCGCAGGCATAAACCAACTTTCAGATGCACCAGTATTCTGCGTTGACAGTAATGTTAATCTCCCCCTTCGAATCGACTATACTCCCGCCGAAACCCTAGGCCCTGATAGGCTGGCTGCGGCATCTTATACCTCGCGCGAAAAATCCGGTTCTCATATCATCATTGACGCAGGTACAGCCATTACCATTGATGCTGTAAGTGAAAACAGAATCTTCCTCGGCGGCATTATAATGCCTGGCCCCATACTCACAAACCGCGCTCTAGCTAACTACACCGCCAAGCTACCCCGAGTACCTCTCACTTTGCCAGACGGATCTCTCGGACGTTCCACAGTTGAGGCACTTCAACATGGCCTAGTCCATGGTATGACCGATGCGGTCATTGGCGCTCTTGTACGCATTAGAGAGACCCTTACGAGTACTCCCACGATCACAATTACTGGTGGCTGGCACAGGCTGTTAGCTGACAAAATACCAGAAGCCCAGATAGATCCATATCTCGTCCTTCACGGCATAAAATTACTCCTGCACCTCAACCCCGAAGCCGCTTGACACGCGTTACCTTGCCCAATGAAGCCAGAAAATCGGGGGTACAAGCGAACACAGTAAAGGGACCTCCTGCTGCTGCCCATACTTTCTCATACTGCATGAGATCTTCATCCACAAAAGTAGGGATCGGCTGAGGGTGCCCGATCGGAGCCACACCGCCTATAGCATATCCCGTGTGCTGTCGTACAAAATCTGCACGCGGCCGCTTAATCGGTGTACCCACGAGATCCGCAAGCCGTTTTTCGTCTACAAAATTAGCTCCACTCGTCAACACCAGTACGGGCTCCTCATCTGCACGGAAAACTAGAGACTTCACGATTTGTCCAACAGCACAACCAACAGCAGATGCGGCTTCTGACGCTGTTCGAGTTGATTCAGCAAGTTCGACCACACGTACATCCAGCCCAAGCGCCAAGAGCGTGTCTTGAACATGCTTTGCCTTTGCAAACAATGTCATTCAGGCTTCATGAAATCAGCTGCTTGGTCGATAGCCATTGCCACTTCGTTCAATATCTCGGCTAGTAGCTTCACCTGAATTTCCACCTCTTCCCATTCCCGCTGTTCAATCGCCTCGCGAACACCAGGCAATGTCTTTACCCCATATCCAGTGTAATAACCAGGCGCATATATGTGATGTCTAAACCACGGCCGCCCCGGTAGCCCCTCTTCACGTGTCATCGTTCGTTCCAGTTGGATTAATTGCTGATTAAGATTTCTGCGTTGAGCATCAGACAGCGCTTCCAGTTGGGTTGCTATGGTTTCGTCAAAGACTCGAGCAGATTCGGCTACACGTGCAATCGAATTCCTGATCGATGCAAAGTTGAGGTATGGGACAGGATCCTTCATCTCTGGAGCGACATACGGTTTGGTCGGGTCCGCTGCCAAAGCAAACGAATTCGTTTCAACCATACGATTGTGACGGACTGTTTCCTGGCGCATGTCTGCGGCTAATCCAATGACTTCTTCCACATACCCCTGTACATTTTCCGCAAAGTTCTGCAATCTTATTGGCATAACTTCTGCGTTAGCCATTCGCAAGGTTAATCGACCAGCTACTTGTGCCAGAGCTACACCATATTCAAATCCTGGATCCCCGAAACGCACATAGTAATCGAATGAGTCAAATGCGGAATGGTAGCTGCCTCCTCTGTTCTCACCACCGAATCCAATATTTAGAGAAGCGATTCCGAGGTGTTGGAGGAATGGAGTATAGTCTGATCCACTGCCTAATGGAGAGATTCGTAAGTCCATCCGCTTATCCACTTCAGAATTGCCTTGGACGCGCCGTCGAGCACGCATCCGCTCCGCGATGGTAACTCCAGTTTGCGGGTCCTCAACACTGGCAGCAACCTCATTCACTAAACGTTCGAGCGTATGTGAGCCACCCGCCCCCAAAAATCCTCGTCCATTACTATCCGAATTAATGTAGATGACAGCTTTTTCACGGAGTTCATCTGCATGATCTTCTGCCCATTCAGTAGATCCTAATAACCCTGGCTCTTCTGCATCCCACCCAGCGTATACGATTGTGCGCTTTGGGCGGTGGCCTGCCTGAGCAAGTTCACCGATAGCACGGGCCTCCTCCATCAAAGCCACCATGCCACTGATAGGATCCTGCGCTCCAAAAACCCATGCATCACGATGGTTACCCCGGATGACCCATTCGTCGGGATACTCCAATCCTTCAAGTTTGGCAATTACATTGTAGGCTGGTGCGAGAGACCAATCAAACGCAAGCTTAAGTCTCACACGAGCAGGTCCCGGACCGACCCGGTATGTGAGTGGCAACCCACCCCGCCAGCGGGCGGGTGCCACAGGCCCTTCCAGAGCCGCCAAAAATGGTTGTGCATCACTCCAGGATATCGGCAGTACTGGAATCCGCATTAGTGTGGGGGCGTCTTCCAATTCCAATCGCTCTGCATCATCTGTTGCCCCAATAAACGGTGTAAGCGGATCTCCTGGAAAAAGGGGCATATCTGCGACCGAGCCTCTCTGAACACCCTGATCCATACGAAAAGAGCCCTCAGGATAGGTCTGACCCTGAAAAAACCCATCATCCCGGGGATCTGAATAGAGAATGCAGCCGATCGCACCGTGCTCTGCCGCCAACTTTGGCTTGATACCACGCCAGGATCCTCCGTATCTCGCGATTACAATCTTGCCCTCCACACTGATTCCCATACGGGCAAGATCTTCGTAATCCCCCGGAATGCCTTGATTTACATAGACAAGTTCCCCAGTCACCTCCCCATCGGCACTGTACGCATTGTACGGTGGTAGACGATTATCACGAATTGAACTGCTCGCATCTTCAGGAATATCAGGTTCCTGCAGCTTGGCTTTATAGGGTGTTGGTGACAGAAGCTCCAATTCGCGTGTGATTGGAGTCGGAAATAAAACCTGGTACACTTCCGTCTGCGCCTCATAACCCCATGACTGAAAAAGCTGTACCATGAACTCTGCATTGGCTCGAGCCTGTGGGGATCCAACATGCTGTGGGGCTGCGGTCATTTGCTCCATCCATGTCCGCAAATTTCCTTTATTTAGCAGTGCATCAAAGTTGGCCTCCAAAGCACGTTGCTGGACAGCCTGTTTCGATGAAAAACCAAGCATCGGATCATTATGTCCACCAAAGCCCGACACTATTAGTATCAGTACCAGTGGAAGTCGCAATTGCAATATTAATTTTCGCATTGATCTGGGGGCTTTTCCCTTATTTAACCGTAAAACCGTAAACTAGCTTACGCCGCAGTTTTTTACTTGTCGATCTGTCAGACGTGGTACATCACACTCCTTAACTTGGACCCGCAACACTAAATATAATGAGTCAACTTTCTTTAGCTGTAGTCGCGAGAGGACTGGATTCCCTTTTGGACGAACAAATGACTGGCCAAGCCCGTATTGCCGCACATCTTGTTGCTGCTGCTGAGAGTCAAGGTCTCTCGCCCGAAGAGATCATCTCCATCTTTGACAAGATCGTAGAAAAAACAGTGCTGGACGAACTATGGATCACTGATTCCGAAGGTTTGGTATATCTCACTAACGTTCGTGGTAACGATGGGAAACCGATCCAATTTAAGTTTGCAGATGATCCCGTCGAGCAACCACAAGCATCCGCCTTTTTTCCTCTACTGTCAAATGATGTCGACGATGACGCCGTCATCACTCAGGCAGCCCAGACTCGGGAAATTGACTGGAATATCTTCAAATATGTCGGGGTCAGTGGTATCGATAAACCCCGTATTGTTCAAGTTGGTAACGCCTTAGCATTTGAAGAACAAGGACTCTTAAACAATAGTTATGCTTCCCCCGTCATGACCGCAGCTTTGGCTGCTTTCGGCGAAGCAGATTTGCTTTCGAGCCGATACACGTCTCGAGTAGCTGAAATCCGCTCAGTTTTCGATGCTGTGCTCTCAAAACAAATGGTCGTTCAGGCCGGCCTGATTGATGCGTTCATCAGTACCACTGAATCTGCAGGATGGTCTGTCGCAAGGACGAACTCCCACCTACATCGAATCGTCGAAACTACTCCGATCGCAGAGATTGAGATCGCGACAACCGGCGGCCAAGTCGTTTTATCGAGCTCTACGCCTCCCCGACAGCTACGCTACCCTGAATCTTTGCAGGCTATTAATGTTGATGTAATGGATGTCGTGGACCATCCAACCATGGCCCACGACGAAAATCGCCAACCAGAAAAGACGACCACGGTTTATAGTCCTGGGCTTGCACGGATTGTACAGATCACAACGTTCCTGGATGACAATTCGCTGGTTTCACCGCGGTTCAAGATTCCCCAAAGCAACGGGTAATTTGCGGCTCTAGGATCCTCCATCACCGCAACGGACTTACAATACATTTGCGAGTTTAGTCAGCATGTGCTGACTTGGGTTTCGTCAGTCGAGAGGAGTGTCCGGTATGGATTTCCAATGCGGTGTACAAAAGCGTCGAATACGGGCTATGAGAGGCAACAAACTACGAAGCATCCCCTTCCGTTGATGAGACGCAGATCAAGTCGTTTGAGTCGTCAAGGTTTGCAGCAGTAGCTTTCTCCACAACCTCCACCAGTTTCTCGTCTACTCATCCTGAGGTAGCAAACCATCTAGGTTCTGAGGAACAATCCAAGCATTTTATGTCCTAATCCAAGACTACTCCAACAATGTAGAATCCAGACGCTAATCCTTCTTCAGTCTCAGCAAGCACTAAGAGGACCTAAATAAATGTAGCAAGATTAGCCGTCCAAAAAGCATCAATACAAAACCACTGAGAACATAGATCCATTCGCCGCCTGAAATCAATTTCTTGAAAAGTTGCAAATGTGAAAGCTCCTATCCCGGCAACACAACTGCAGGCAGGCCCGAATATCGTCTGTCAGAGGATCAATACTTCCTGTTCAACAACCATGGAATCCATAAAATGACACCGGGATCTTGTGCTTCCCACCCATTCATAACCAACAGAAACCTCCCTCAACCCGATCCTCGCCTCTGGATGAACCCGGCATCGCGTCATTGCACACACAATTCCTACCGCCACTGTAGTCAGGTCAAGATGGAGCACTCGGATGCATGCACATCCTGAGATGAACTGATTCGCCCTATCTGCGCCTTTTTTGCAGTTAGTATTCCTGTATTCATGCCCAGGAAGCGCATCGTTCCATCGTAACGGCCGTATTCCATCTTAATGCATAGGTCCATAATAACCTCAAGCCCCCCTGCACTTGCGATCACTGCTGCTTCCTCGCTGAAAAGCCCGAGTTGCAACCACAACACTTTGGCATCAATATCTACAGCTTGCGCTGCATACACAGGACACTCATGTGGCGGTCGAAATACATTCACGACATCAACTGGCTCAGGAATATCTGTCAGTGTCGGGTAAACTTTCTCACCCAGGATCCTGTCAGCTTTCGGGTGTACAGGAATAATTTTTATCCCCCTACTCTTCAGGAAAGTTGCAACGAAAAAGCTGGCCTTCTGACGCTTCGTGGACAACCCCACGATAGCAACCGAGCGGGCATATCCAAGGGTTCGGCGAACCAAATCCGGGGCTTGGTATTTTGCTCTCTGCTCAACTGTAAGCAACGAATGAGTGCTCAAATCGCACGCAATGCCTGATCCAGATCCCATAGTAAGTCCTCTTCAGTTTCGAGTCCAATTGAAAGGCGAATCATGCCAGGATCAATACCGCTGGCTGCAAGCTCTTCATCGGAGAGCTGCTGATGTGTTGTCGATGCTGGGTGAATCACCAAGCTTCGGGCATCACCTACGTTCGCCAAGTGAGAAAATAAATTAAGCGCCTCGATGAAACGTTTGCCTGCTGCCCGAGGCTCGCTCCCTTTTATACCAAATGAAAATACAGCTCCCGGGCCGGGCGAGCAATATTTGAGGGCAAGTTCATGATATGGACTACTCTCTAACCCCGGGTAAGCCACATATTCAACGCGCGGATCATCCTCAAGATATTTTGCAATCGCCGTGGCATTCTTCACATGACGGTCCATACGGACTGAAAGTGTTTCCAGCCCCTGGATCAAGAGAAACGCATTGAATGGTGAAAGACATGCACCCGTATCTCTGATCGTCTCGACCCGTGCCTTCATTAAAAAGGCGTGGAGTCCAAACGTGTCGTAAAAACGCAGATTGTGGTAAGATGGCGAAGGATCCGCAATTGATGGATAGTTACTATAATCGAACCGCCCGGATTCCACGATTACGCCGCCAATTGAATTACCGTGACCGCCCATGAACTTCGTGGCTGAATGCAGAGCAATGTGTGCCCCGTGATTGAGCGGCTGACACAGGTACGGTGTTGCAAACGTATTGTCAATTACTAACGGACAATTGTTTGACTCGGCCAGAGCAGCCAAGCGAGCGATATCCACCACACTGCCCTGAGGATTGCCAATCGTTTCTGCGTAAAGCACACGCGTCTGAGAGTTAATCGCAGCCTCCCATGCATCAAAATCATCGGGCTCCACAAAATGGGCGGTTACTCCCAACTTGCGAAAGGTGTGTACAAACTGTGTGCGCGTTCCACCATAAAGATGTTGCGAAGCCACGACCTCATCCCCCGGCTCCAAGAGCGTCATCATTGTGGCAAGCTGTGCAGCCATCCCGCTCGACGTCGCAAGTGCACCTGCACCTTCTTCCAGGGAAGCTACCCGTTCCTCGAAGGCCGCGGTGGTCGGGTTATTGATCCGCGTATAGATATTGCCATACTGTTTCAAATCAAAAAGCTGTGCCGCGTAATCTGGGCTGTCGAAGACATACGACGTGGTCTGGTAAATAGGCACAGCACGTGAACCAGTCACTGCGTCCGGAACATGTCCGGCATGTAGCATTCTCGTTTCGAAACCAAAAACACGTTTCTGATCAGATTCACTCATTTGCCAAGAACGGGGTAGTCATAGCAGGTTTTTTAGAAAAGAAGAATAATGATAGGTGTAATTTACACCAAATACACACACAACCTGCGGGAAATGCTGCAAAACGACGAACGACTACCCAAAAAGTTCTATCGGACAGAACTGGCAAAGCTACATGTTGAACTCGCTAGGCTTCAGCGCCATATACGAATCAAGAAGGAACGCATCGTTGTGCTGTTTGAGGGTCGAGATGCAGCCGGTAAGGGTGGAACTATCAAGCGCATTACAGAACCGCTTAACCCAAGAATCTGTCGCGTAGTAGCTCTCTCCAAACCTACAGAGCGTGAAAAAACACAATGGTACTTCCAAAGATATGTACCCCATTTGCCGGCTGCTGGAGAAATGGTGATATTTGATCGCAGCTGGTACAATCGTGCTGGTGTGGAGCGTGTGATGGGTTACTGTTCCGAAGAAGAGTACTGGGAATTTCTACGGGAATGTCCCACGTTCGAACGTATGTTAATCCGGAGCGGCATCATACTCATCAAGTACTGGTTCTCAGTAAATGCTGACGAGCAGGAACGCAGATTCCAACGTCGCATTGAGGATCCAACGCGAAGATGGAAAATCAGCCCAATGGATATAGAATCAAGAGCCCGGTGGACTGATTATTCAAGAGCAAAAGATCAGATGCTTCTGCATACGGACACCCCAGAGTCTCCTTGGTGGGTTGTTGAGGCGGATGATAAACGCCGTGCAAGACTGAACTGTATCGGCCATCTTCTTGATCAAATCCCTTATAAGAGAATTGAGGCACCGGAGATCACGCTACCCCCATTACAGTCAGACCAGGGTTACGTTCGCCCTGCTATGGACACACAACGAATCTTGGAAAATCAATTTTCCAAGCCAGAAGATCAGTAAAGGAATGTCAAGTAGCCCAAGGGAATTTCACCCTCCCGCTACTTGACATTCCCTAAGTTTTAGCGGCAAAAGTGGTCACAGAATAGCCTTGACCGGTAGATTAGGTAACCCGTTATACCTCTAATTCCTCAACATCAACGGGCATCGTACTGAGAGAGGAAAACTGACAAACTCCACCAGATCCACACTGCAACTCTGGACAGTATCGAAACCAAGTCCGCACAACGAGAAACCTAGACTGCTTGATCGCCCAACATGCGCTTTGGTTGGCGGGCCATTGACGGTCTACCGATCCCCAAATACCTTTATCAATCCGCTCCCGATAGCAACTCCAACGGCACCAATTAACGGATTCAGCCAGCTTAACCAAACAGGTTGAACACTTTTCTCAGTTGCCTCGAAAACTGACGGTGCGAAGTCACGAACCTCGTCCCCTCCACCACCACCTATCATCATCATTATCGCAGAAAGTATCCCAAGAACCAGAACCAGGGCAATCAAATACTTGGGAGCAGTATGATTACGAGCAACCAGACTACAGACCTTACCGGCTCCTAGGGCAACACAAACCCCGACTATGATGCTCATTATTACCCAGCCCACAGAAACATCCCAAGACTCCGGTTGATACGCCCATTCGGCCCCCATAATCATATAGAGCAGACTGAAAATCCCCCCGATGCCAACAGCCATTACGAGATATCCGGCCACTACGGCCAGTAGGTTCATCCAAAAGTTACGCATGATAGCTTCGTGTGTCAGTTGAGGTGTAAAAATACTGAGTTTGCCTCAAAAAAGCCGCAGGCACGTCGTTGCAGTATCCCAGTTTTTGATGTCCAACACCGCAAAATCCCACCATTTTGTGGCGATCCTATGTATCAAATCCATCAGTTACCTTACAGTGACTGCAATGGCTGCGTCTATCTTAGCAGCTCCTGTCTGAATAGGACCCTCTCGTCGGCAACAGACCGCAATTAATCAGGTTTCATTCACCTAAGGCTATACTAACTCGGATATCTTATGAGTCTTGATCCACATACACATGTGTCTGTGAGGGCCGGCCAGGGAATCATCTATGGCTTACCAGCCGCGAGCCCAGATAAAGATCCAATCATACAATTCCAGGAATGGTTTGACCTCGCGCAAGACACTAATGTTTATCTCCCCGAAGCCATGACGCTCGCCACTGCCTCATCAGATGGATCTCCGAGCGCAAGAATTGTTCTACTCAAGCACGTAGATCATCGCGGTTTCGTGTTCTTCACAAATTATCACAGCCGCAAAGGAGACGAACTGAATTCCAATCCACGGGCAGCCCTGGTCCTCCACTGGTCGACACTTCAGCGCCAGATAAGAATCGAAGGAAATGTTGAGCAGATCAGCAAAGATGAAAATGAAACTTACTTTCAATCACGCCCCAGAGGTAGCCGTATCGGGGCTTGGGCCTCCCGCCAAAGCATGCCGCTCAGCGAACGATCAGAATTGGACACGCGATTGGAGCAGTTTAATAAGAAATACCCTGGGAAAGACATCCCTTGTCCCCCTCACTGGGGAGGGTTTCGGGTGATCCCCGAGAAAATTGAGTTCTGGCAGGGGCGCAAGGACCGACTTCACGAGCGCCTGATATTTAATCGACTGCCTTCCAAAGATTGGCAGACCAAACTACTCTATCCCTAATCTGGACTACGGTACGTTGCGAAGACACGCTGGTAACCCTGCCGAAGCTGATCATAATCATCAGGAGACGGACAACTCTGATTAGATTATCAAAAGAGCTCCCATGGATGCTGCTGCTCTTCCTTCACCCAGCCGGCACGAACACGAAGCAGCTCTTCCTGGACCGAAAGTCTCTCTTCTGATCCCCCCCGCCGGCTATAACCCCCCTCCATGTCCAGATATCTGGCTTTGACTGTATCCCGGAGATACGATTCCAGTACAATATCCCGGAGATAACGAATATACTCCCCATCCTGAATTGGAAATAATACTTCCACCCGTCGATTGAGATTTCGGGGCATAAGATCAGCGCTCCCCAGATAAATTTCTTCGTCGCCTCCATTTCTGAAGTAATAAATGCGGCTGTGTTCCAGAAAACGCCCTACAACACTGATCACGTTGATATTCTCGCTAATACCAAGTATCCCAGGTTTGAGGCAGCATATACCACGAACTAACAAGTCAACCCTAACACCGGCCTGTGACGCTTCGTAGAGCAATCGAATCATTCTTCCATCTACGAGTGCATTGGTTTTAAGAATCAAATGTGTTTCGCACCCGGCCTTGCAATGATCAATTTCGCGACGAATCAATTCAGTGAACCGTTTTCTCAAATTGATAGGAGCTACTATCAACTTGCGATAGTCACGTTTTTCAGAATAGCCAGTCAGGAAGTTGAACAGATCCGAGGCATCTGCACCAATCTTGGGGTCAATAGTGAAGAATCCCAGGTCCTCATATATATGTGCTGTGACGCTATTGTAATTACCGGTAGAGAGGTGCACATACCGCCGAATATGCCCTCCCTCATTCCGAATTACCAACGCAACCTTCGTATGTGTTTTGAGCCCGATGACGCCATAGATCACATGGACACCTTCCTGCTCAAGTACACGAGCCCATCCGATATTGCTTGCTTCATCAAAGCGGGCTTTCACCTCAACAAGCACAGCAACCTGTTTGCCGTTTTCCCTAGCCTTCAGGAGTGCCTTTACAATTGGGGATCGACGCCCTACACGATAGAGCGTCATCTTGATCGCAAGTACGCTGGGATCTGTCGAAGCGGCTTCCAAAAATTCTATTACGGGCGAGAACGAATCATAAGGATGATGGACCAAATGATTCTGTGCCCTAATGACCGTGAAAAAATCACCATCGCGTGTCTCTGATTTCAGCCTTAATGAAGTAAATGGCACGAACGGTTGATACTTGAGGTCAAACCGGTCAATCCCTGATATTGGTTCCATCAAACTCTCAAGACCCAGTGGACCATCAACCAGCACAACATCATCCTCATCGGTAGCCATATTCTCCATCAGAATTGTCCGCACCTGTTGGGGCATGTCTGGATTAACTGTGAGCCTCAGCACAGAGCCCAGACGCCGCTGACGTACCCCCTGCTCCATGGTCTCCAGTAAATCATCCGCTTCTTGTTCCTGAATAGTCAGATCCGCATTACGCGTGATCCTGAATGGATGCACCGCGTCTATTTTCATCCCTGGAAACAGCGACTGCAGGTTTGCCGCAATCACTTGCTCTACCCATACAAAAGAATAAGCTCTTCGTGCAGCTGAATCTACTTTGATCGTCAAAGGCTCGGAAATGACCGGCATAAGACGATGCATCGGTCTTGGCACTTTGACCCGTGCGAAACGCTCACCTCCCAACTCATCCCTCACAATCACAGCCAAGTTGAGGCTCAGATTCGAAATGTGGGGAAAAGGATGCGATGGATCAACCGCCAGTGGAGTAAGCACCGGAAATATCGTTTGCTCATACTTCCATCTAGCCTCCTCCTTCTGCCTGGCCGTTAATTCCGAGTAGTTCAGAATCCATATGCCTGATGCTGCCAATTCTGGAATGAGCGTTGTGACAAGATATTCATGCGCGGTCTGCATCAATGACCGGGCTTCCTTCCTTACGGCCAAAAGCTGTTCGGCTGGCGTTCGTCCGTCAACTGAAGGGTCTGTTACACCACTGGAGACCTGCTTCTTGAGGCCGCCTACGCGCACCATATAAAATTCATCCAGGTTTGAACCGACAATAGACAAGAATTTCAAGCGCTCCAGTAATGGATTGCCTACGTCCTGTGCTTCTTCAAACACACGATATTGAAAATCCAGCAGGCTTAGCTCCCGATTGTTGTAAAGGGAGAAATCTTCCAGGTCCAATACCTGGGATTCATCACTATTCGGGGTAACCAAAATGTTATCCATCTCAGCTGTTTCACTCATCATCAGCCTCAACTCTAACTGAATTGGTTCCGTAACGAATAATTGGATTCGATGATTCGATCACTTGTTTACAAAAACTTAACATGGAGTTTGCATTTCGGTAACATCCTATTACATTCCCTTGCATTGAACTGCTCCGAAGAATGATTCTCACAGCCCAAGTTTCTCATGTCTTTTGGCCGCAGCATTGGTTCAATAATAATCCTCCCAACTTTGCTGATTCTACTCGCTAGTCAGGTTAAAGCCCAAACCGGTACACTTACAGGTGTTGTTGTTGACGGCGAAAATGGTGAAATGTTGATCGGGGCGACTGCTGTGATTTCCGGTACCAGTACTGGAGACGCAACCGACCTAAACGGAAAGTACGAATTTGCAACCGAGCCTGGGACATATACAATGGTCTATTCCTACTTGGGTTTCACCACCGTTACGGTAGAGAATGTCGTTGTTTCCGAAGGAGAAACAACCCGGCTGGAAATCAAACTCTTCCCTGAGGCCCTCTCCTATGGCGAGATTTATGTGACCGCTTCCGCAATCGCAGGCTCCGAGGCAGGTCTGCTGCGCGAGCGTGCTAAGGCAGTAGCGGTCAGCGACGCCATCAGCGCTCAATCTATCAGTCGGTCTGGATCTGGCAATGCCGCAGCTGCTATGACCAAAGTGACCGGGGCCTCCGTCGTTGGCGGTCGCTATGTTTACATACGTGGCCTAGGCGATCGTTACGCTAGCACAACGCTGAACGGATCAACTTTGCCCAGCGCGGACCCGGATCGTAAAGCATTTCAGTTGGACCTTTTCCCGTCTGCACTGCTTGATAATATTGTGACACTGAAGACCTTTACACCCGACAAGCCAGGGGATTTCAGTGGGGGATTGGTTGATCTTTCGACAAAGGCCTTCCCAGAGTCATTCACACTGCAGGTGTCAGCGTCAATGACTTACGATGATCAGGCAAGTCGTATTGATGACTTCCTCACCTATGCAGGCAGTGATACTGACTGGCTGGGGTACGACAATGGTCTGCGCGCCTTACCGGATGTTCTTGAAAACAAGGATCCCGTCGAACAATTGCCGCGGGAATCGGATCTGCGTGATTTGCGACGTGGCATAACCAACGCAATCCGTACGGCCCGTGCCGACTCATTGAATGCTTTTTCACAGGCATTTAACAGTGTTATGGCCCCCTCTTTGACGTCTACCCCTGTCAATTACAGCGTCTCCGCAGCTGCGGGCGGGCGACTCATGCTCTTTGGTCGACCTCTTGGCCTGACAGGTAGCCTCACCTACGACAGAAGCTATAGTTATTATGACGATGGTGTGTTTAGTCAATGGCGCCTCATTGGTGGAGATGTCGCCTCCACTGAAAACCTGTTCAGTACGACATATTTTGGTCCAGATCCAGATTTGGATATAATTACGAAGGCAGATCCAAAAGAAGCCGAATCATTTAAGAATATCCAAGGAAGTGACGAAGCCACCTGGGGCGGTTCCGGTACCATAGCTTTTCAACCTAGCGATAATCACGAAGTAGTTTTTACTGCGCTACGCACACAGAGCGGTATGAGTCAGTCTACCCTGTTGAGTGGTTTTCGTGACCAGACAGGAGGCACAACATTCATTACACGTGCGCTGGATTATGAGGAGCGGGCTCTGCAAAGCTTTCAGTTGAGGGGAGAACATGGTTTTGCACCCATCCAAATAGAATGGAAGGTCTCATTTGCACAGAACTCACAGAAAGAACCCGATCTTCGCTTCTTCTCTTCTACCCAAAACATTAGGGAAGCTGCTGGCGGTATTGACACAACCTACTCCTTGGGAGGCGGCAATGCGCCACCTCCACAACGTTACTTCCGTAACCTGAACGAGGACAGCGAAGGCGCAATACTGGATTTTACTGTCCCCTTCCGTCAGTGGGGAGGATTGGGAGCTCGTATTAAATTTGGCGGACGTTACGACGGCTCTGAGCGGGAGTTCAGACAGCGACGCTTCGAGTATCACGAAGGTCGGGAAATCGATTATAGGGACTTCGAGGGTGATCCAGAACATTACTTTTCAGATGACAATTTTGGTGTATTGGATACGCTTCATGTTGGTGATATCGTAGCATACAATGCCGGACTCTACCTACAGGAAAATTCACCTAGTCGTGCCAATTACGACGCCTCCCGTGATCTTCTGGCCGCGTACTTGATGATTGAGTTACCACTCACACGTAAGTTGAAAATAGTTGGGGGTGCCAGAGTGGAAACAACCGAAATGCTCACGAAAAGCTTCGATCAAAATCTTCCGGATTCGTTGCGAACGGGCCTATTGGACATATCAGACTGGCTCCCGTCCCTTAACGTTATTTATGCGATCACCGAAGACATGAACCTTCGAATCGCGGCTACGCGTACCTTGGCCCGACCGACCTACCGTGAGCTTGCACCTTTTCAAAGCTTCAATTTTGTTGGTGGTGATATTCAGGAGGGGAATCCCCTTCTTAACCGCACGCTGATATCAAACTTTGATGTACGCTGGGAAATGTTTGCTCGTGCCGGTGAAATTCTTGCAGTAAGTGGTTTTTATAAACTGTTTGATGATCCAATTGAACGCGTCCTGCGCAACGTAGGAGAAGGTCGCTTTGTGTCTTTCCAGAACGTAGATCATGCCCGCGTCTTTGGCCTCGAACTTGAAGCCCGAAAACGATTAGATACTTGGACTACTATACCGGTTATCAAGAATCTCTCTCTTGGTGGCAACTTCTCATTGGTACGTTCGCAAGTGGACATCCCTGAGGAAGAAATGGTCATCATTCGCGCCTCGGATCCAAATGGCAACAGCACCCGCTCGCTGGAGGGACAATCTCCATTCCTCCTCAACCTCAGCACTAGCTACGAGAATTACAGACTGGGGACGGTGATTGGTATCTACTATACCATCTTCGGCGACCGACTCCTATCCGTTACGGAGGGCGCAACCCCTGATGTATTTGAAAAAGCCAGAAACGACCTAGATGTGACTATTTCGCAAGATTTACCCGCGAACTTGCGTCTCAAGCTCACTGCAAAAAATTTGTTGGGCTCAGATGTACGTCAAATCCAGACATTCAAAGGTCGTACTTATGACTATATCTCATATTCCCGATCTAGGACGATCGGTCTTGGAGTTAGCTACGTGATTGACTAATTCTTTAAGCATTAATTCTTTAAGCATTAAATCGCACACAAGCTTTCCCTATCAGACTTGGTATTTGGCAAATTGCACATGCCTCAAACTACCATGTTCGGAAAATAACACCACGGTTTCTTCCTTCCGTGGGTTTGCTCACAACCACACTCTCACAACCATACTCTCACAACTCATGCGAACGATTTTTACTGCTTTTCTTGCTGTGTTTCTGCTTTTTATGCCCTCACGGGATGTTGCAGCCCAAGTCGACGATGTCGAGTCCCGTCCGACGGTCACAGTAACCGATGATGACATTGCGGCCGGCGACATAGTCCGTTGGACAGTTGACAATGTTTACATCCTGGATGGTCTTGTTATTGTTGAAGAAAGTGCAGAGCTGCACATTGAAGCCGGAACGGTGATCAAAGCCGAAGATGGCACAGGCACGGATGCTTCTGCACTCGTAATTGCTAGGGGAGGTAAAATATTCGCAGAGGGTACCTCTGCTCGTCCTATTATATTTACCTCGATCCAGGATAATATCTCCGACACTGATCTGCTTACTTACGAAGATCGCGGTCTCTGGGGTGGTGTAGTCATCCTAGGACATGCGGGGACCAACAACCCAGGCGATGCCGCCGGTGATTTTAAGGAAATCGAAGGTGTTAATGAGATTCTGGCCGACGGCGATACACGTGCCCAATATGGCGGCACCATGGAGGATGACAACTCTGGTATTATGCGCTACGTGTCTATCCGTCACACCGGTATCAACATTGGTGAGTCAGACGGCAACGAGATCCAGGGCTTAACCTTGGGCGGTGTTGGCTCAGGTACAATACTTGAGCACATCGAAGTCTATGCCAGTGGCGACGATGGTGTAGAATTTTTCGGAGGCACGGTTAACCTGAAGTACTTCGTGAGCGTCTTCAATTCCGATGACGCCGTTGACTGGGATCAAGGCTGGCGTGGTAAAGGGCAGTTTTGGTTTGTGCTCCAAGGTACTGATAAAGCGGGAGCCGCTGCTGAGCAGGATGGAGCTGGGGGAGATGAGCATTTCCAGCCCTATGCTATCCCGGAGATCTACAATGTTACCTTCGTCGGTGCAGGATCTGATGCTTCCCCCGAATCTGATCGCGGTGAAATGCTCATGTTCCGCGACAATACAGGCGGATTCTATCATAACTCAATCTTCACTCAGTTCAATACGGACAAGGGAGGGCACGCAATTCAGATTGAAGACATTGATAACACAGGATCTAAAACGGAGGACAGCCGACAACGGTTTGAAGCTGGAGACCTTGGCCTGACTCACAATATCTGGTGGGACTTCGGAATTGGAACTGACAGCAGAGCGTGGTTTAATGGAGGCGGTAATTCAGATTTTACAATCGCCCTCCTTACTTACATGACAGACAATAATAACGTTGCTGTTGATCCACAACTGAGAGGCATTGAACGCGGAACCACGGGAACAAAAATGCTTGACCCAAGGCCTCATGATGGTAGTCCCGCTTTTACCCTTGACAGAGCTGACTATCCTGACGACAACCCCTTCTTCTCTGAAACCAACTATATCGGTGCTTTCGGTCGTGAGAACTGGCTACTCGAATGGACCGCCCTTGATGAATTGGGATACGTAGGAGCTATTTCTACCTCTATTGAGCAGGCTACTACGGCAGAAATTCCTTCTGAAATCTCACTTGATCAGAACTATCCAAACCCCTTCAACCCTGTTACCACAGTCGAATTTGACCTTGACCGTGCGCAGAATGTCTCCCTTACAGTACACGATGTCATGGGTCGACAGGTAGCGGTTCTTGTTGATGGCCAGCAAGCTGCTGGCACCTACCGTGTGACGTTTGATGCAAGCAATTTGTCCAGCGGTCTCTACCTTTACAGGCTGCATACGCAGACTGGAAGCCTGACTCGCAAAATGACTCTCCTTAAATAGAACTATAGACACTTTGGTTCTATCACGATTCGTGTGGAATGATTAATTTGGGTAAACCAAATTCAACATTTCCATCCAAGACACCACAATAGATTTAACGATGCGATCCACCTTGCGACTCAGTCCTGAGTCGCAAGGTGGGCAGGTGATCCTGGACATGGAGGATCAACGTGTAGATGTTCATCTATCGCGTTCGGGGAAGACTTTGGTTTGTCCAGAGACTGGCAAACCAGGCACATTGAATTATTACCGCAATGAGCGATCCTCGCGTCATCCGGACTGGTTTCAATGCAGGTGTTTTATTAGGGGCTTCCGCTTTTTAAGTGGGTTTGATGTCAGAATTAGTGCTTGCCAGAAAATGATTTTGGTTGTGGGATTATACGATGAGTTCGGGTATTTGGGGGCAGATTTGATCATTTTGGGTGGATTTGGTCAGGATTTAGCGTGTATTTGGGGCTCTGATCGCATAGGCGTCGTCCGAGCGGGAGGATGAATGAATTTGCGAATCTGGCGGCAATTTTGGGGTAGAAGGTCTGATTTGGGCGTTTAAGCGTGTACATTCGCCCCTTTGTTGCCATGCGTGTAGTAATGGAAGCCCAACGCGCGTTTGGGCAGGTCCCGATTGAAGAGATCGAGCTTGCCCCCCGCAGCCGGGATGACATTCCGGTGGTATTGCGTGGTTTGCTTTCGATTTACAAGAATGCAAAGACGCGAGCGAAGATTTTCGAGCTTTTGGAAGGGGGCGTGGCTTCGGGGGTCAGTCACAAATTGGGGCGCCGGGGGATGGATCTGTGGAGGATTTTTGTTCTGGGGATGCTGAAGCAGGCCCTGAATTGCGATTATGATCGACTGACGCATATGGCGAACAACGACAAGCTCCTGCGCCAGATGCTTGGGCATGGTAGTTGGCGCGAGGGATCGGAATACCATGTACAGACGATTCTGGACAATGTGAGTTTGTTATCGGAGGAGTTACTGGGCAAGATCAACAAGGTTGTGGTGGAGCATGGTCACGGGGAGCTTACGAAGAAGGCCCGTCAGGAGGGGTTACGTTGCAGGGTAGATTCAGCGGTGACGAAGACGCATGTTCATTGGCCTACGGATGTGAGTCTGCTAAGGGATGCGGTGGGTTTGTTGCTTCGGGAGTCTGCACGTATGAGCGGTGCGCACGGCCTGCCGGGCTGGCGCAAGGCGTCGGATTGGGAAAAGCGGCTTGATCGTTTGTTTCAAGGGGTACGCAGGTCACGGGGTTGGCATCGTCGTGATCGGGTGCGCAAATACCTGTGCCACTGCAGAAAGCTGGTGAAGAAGGCGTTGGCTTCGCAGCGGAGGTTGGGGGCAGATTGCAGTGATCGGTGGCTGCACTACCTGGGATGCAGCTTGACACTGATCGATCAGGTGGATCGGCGGTTGCTCAGGGGCGAAAAGATTCCGCATTCGGAGAAGATTTTCTCGGTTCACGAGCCGCATACGCGTTGGATCGTCAAAGGTAAGGCGGGGGTACAGGCGGAGTTGGGCCTCCCGGTCTGCGTCTTGGAGGACCAGCATCAGTACATTCTTCACTACCGGGTGCTCTACGAGGGGGTAGATTCGTCAATGATCGTGGATTTTTTACGGGAGGCCACGACGCTGTACCCGTCCCTGACTTCGTGCAGCATGGATACGGGGTATTCATCGGAACACAACCGGCGCGCATTGGAGCAAATTCTGAAACTGGTGATTATGCCGAAGCGGGGGCGTTTAAGTCATGCGGACAGGGAGCGCGCATCCGCTCCGGACTTTGTGGAGGGTCGTCGTCAGCATCCGGCGGTAGAATCCGCGATCAACAATTTGAACCAGCGCGGACTGGACTTGGTGCGTACGCATGGTAAGGAGGGGTTTGGTCGCACGGTAGCGCTCTCTGTGGTCGCGGCCAACGTACATCGTCTTGGCTTGCAGTTGAAGCGGAAAGAGGAGCGGCTCAAGCGCTGGCATCAGGCCCGAAAACGAGCGGCGTAGCGCCGCTGTAATCCTACCGAAGGAATTTGGACAGGCTCCGCCATAAGCGGAAAGGCAGACATACGTCGGGTTGGCACGCATGGTCGCGTCCCAGCTGCATCGGAGAGCAAAAAATGTCTTCCAGTGACCATTCAGCAAGCCGAAAGGCACCTGATTCCCCCGAAACTCCACCAACGACGCCACAATTACGGCCCCAGATTGTTATGAATATAGCAAGAATCGCAAAAATGACCTATTCTCTGACAAGCACGAATTAGGCTGAACAAGTAAGTGCTGGAATAGATTCGGGATTGATTTCGTTGTTATCTTAGCTGCGTTTTTGTGACGAAAATCAATCACAATCATTTACCAACGATGGAACAACGTATACAAGACATAAATCATCTTTTAGGGATTGAATCTCCTTGGGAGATTTCGGAGATCAAGCAAGACAAGACGGCTTTTACGGCTGAGATTCATGTAATCTGTTCAAAGGGTTCGGTATTGCACTGTCCAGAGTGTGGGGAAGTTTGTCCTGGATACGACCATCGTCTTCGGAAATGGCGCCACACGGATATCTGCGAGTATCGGACGAGCGTGGTTGCGAAAGTTCCCCGTGTGGCCTGTTCGGAGCATGGGATCAAGACCGTTTCGGTCCCTTGGGCGGATGCGCGGATGCGTTTTACAATGGCTTTTGAAAGAAAGGTAATTGACTGGTTGCAGGATACAACCAGTATTTCAACGGTGGCCACCAGGCTGGGCGTCAGTTGGACGATGATCGCCAACATCATGGCGCGTGCGGTAAAGCGCGGACTCGCCCGTAGAGAGCCGCAACCGGTTCCCCATATATGTGTGGACGAGACCTCGTACAAAAAGGGCCATAAGTATATCACGGTGGTTTCGGATTCCCAAACGGGCACGGTGCTGTTTGTCAAGGAAAAGCGCACCCATACGAGTCTGGATGCCTATTATGAGGACTGTTCGGCTGCGCAACTGGAAGCGATTGAGAGTGTGAGCATGGATATGTGGCCCGCCTACATCAAGTCCACGAAAAAACATGTTCCAGATGCAGAATCCAAGATTTCATTTGATCGTTTTCATGTGATGAAAAAGATTGTAGAGGCGGTGGATAAAGTTCGTCGGCAGGAGAACCGGGAATTGCGGAAAGCGGGCATTGAGGATCTCACCGGAACCAAGTACGACTGGCTCACCAATCGGGAGAATATGTCTGCCCGACAAAAGAAACGATTCCAGCAATTAAAGCACAGTTCGCTGAAAACGGCGCGTGCATGGGCCATCAAGGAACTGTCCCAGAAATTGTGGCACTATGTCAGTCGTACTTGGGCCCTCAAGGGCTGGAAGCGCTGGTTATCCTGGGCCATGCGTTGTCGACTTGAACCCATGAAAAAAGCTGCTGAGACGGTTAAGAATCATCTATGGGGAATCATAAATGCGATCGTTCTAAAAGTTAGTAATGGCCCAGCTGAAAGCATAAATAGCCGCATCAAAACCGTCAAAGTTCGTGCGCGTGGATTCCGAAACACACAGCGGTTTGCCCATGCAATTTACTTCTATCTCGGAGGACTGGATCTGTACCCCGAAGGCCTCCAAAAACAGGCGCCCCACTCATAAAAGTGAAGAGCCTTTTATTAATTGCCGGATTCCTAGGGTCCAGTCATCTGCGGGAATCAAGACGATTACGGTTCCTTGGGCGGATGCATCCAGTCGGGTCACCTATGCCTATGAGCGCTGGGCGATTGATTTACTGGAGGCAAACAAGAACCAGACGAAAACGGCGAAGCTGCTTCGGTGTGGATTTAACCAGCTCAGTCGAATGATGCATCGCAGTGTTGCGCGTGGACTGTGGCGACGATCCCTGAGAGGAATTCGGCACGTAAGCATAGATGTGAAGTCCAAGAAGCTGAACCATGTGTATGCGACCATCGTCAGTGATACTACGCGGGGTGTGGTCATTGATGTGGGCGAGAGACGGACCAAAAAGCGCGCTATAGCGCTGTTCGACAGCATTTTTGCAATAATTAAGGAGGATGTAGAAACGGTTACGATTGATATGTTGAAGGCCTATACCGGGGCCGTAAAGCATGCATTTTCCAAAGCGCCCCTGATTCATGATCGCTTTCACTTAATCCAGTATCTCAATAAAGCGAACAACCTCGTAGGCACGCGAGAAGTGAAGACGCATTCCGAATTGAAAGGGACGCGTTGTGTGCTTTTGAAGAATGAAAAGAACGGTACCAAAAAGCAAGATGAGATCTTCAATATCTTCCAGGAATCCAATCTCCAGGTCAGTTTCTCTTGGCGGTTACTTGAAGAATTCAAGGGGATCTTTGAATGTAGTTCCTTCGCCGAAGCGAAGACGTATTGTAAACTCTGGCATACCGGTGTTCAAGGGGAAGCTGTAAAGGTAGTTATCAAAATTGCAGAGATGTTTGAACGACATTTTGACGGCGTCTGCAATGCACTTTGTCATGAACAGTCCAACGCCAAAGCAGAACGAATCATCGGCAAAATCCAAGAAGTCAAAACCATCGGCAGAGGATACAGAAGATTTGAAAACTTCAGGCTTGCAATTCTCTTCTTCTGTGGAGGGCTTGAACTCTATCCACAATATTCGTGACAGAACCGACCCTTATTATCTTGTAGTAATGTCAGAATCAGGTCAAGACAAGCTGTCAGGAGTACAACGCCTCTCGCCATTCCTCCCACTGCTTGGGCTACTGGGCGTGTTGTTTTGCTTTTTCGTCAGTTTGGAGCTCATGGGCACATCCATGAAGCTACTAGGCAAAGGAGTTGCTGAACAGCTTATTCAGACCACAAGGAATCCCTTCATCGCCCTCTTCATCGGTATTCTTGCAACGTCTCTGGTACAAAGTTCCTCCACAGTAACTTCACTGGCCGTATCTGCCGTAGCCGGAGGAGGACTTGCTGTTGCGGGTGCTATTCCAATAGTCCTTGGAGCTAATGTAGGTACCAGCGTAACGAATACCATTGTTTCATTGGGCCATATCGGGAGGAAGGACGAATTCGGCAGAGCTATGGGAGCTGCCACAGTACATGATTTTTTTAATCTGTTGGCAGTCGCAATCTTTTTCCCCTTGGAGTTAATATTCGGATTCCTGTCTAAATCGTCTGCTGCGCTTGCAGCTGGGATTACAGGTATAGGTGGAACTGAGTTGTTAGATTTTGTCGGTACGGTGACTGGACCGGTAGTGAATAGCTTGGTTGCACTGATGCTGGACTCAGGTGTGCTCGTCCTGATACTGGGTGTTTTACTCCTGTTCTTTTCCCTGCGCTACCTAGTGGTACTCCTGCGTAGCCTGTTTCTCGGCCGTTCAGAGCGACTCATCAATAAGTATCTGTTTGGCCCTGTACCGATTGCACTAGCGTTCGGCACTCTCGTGACCATCATGGTGCAAAGCTCGTCAATAACGACATCAATCACGGTGCCTCTGGTCGGTGCAGGCATTGTAACCGTATCGCAAATTTTCCCGTTTGTATTGGGTGCAAACATAGGCACAACGGTCACCGCACTTCTGGCTTCCCTCGTTTTAGCAAGTGGGGACAGTGTGTTGGGAGCCGCTGCCTTACAGGTGGCACTTGCTCATCTCATATTCAATTGTTGTGGAGTAATCACCTTCCTCCCCTTTAAAACGATACGAAGAATTCCTGTGCGTATGTCTGAATTGTTAGGCGTACTCGTTGTGAAGAACCGTGCTTGGGCATTTGGATATGTTGCATGCATTTTCTTTCTCATTCCACTAATAATAATTCTATTAACACGTAACCTGAATTATTGACTCTAATATTACTCTCTGACAAAATTTGCCCGAATAATAGCTGAGAAAGTGCGTTGATTCTGCAATGCCTCTGGGTATAGTTCAAGTCCTCCCAGACACTAACTACAACATTATACAGGGGGAATCTGGAAATTCTCTGATGCTGAGTATACACTTAAAGTATTAACCCGGCCACCGGAGACGCGATAAGCAGGGTTTCGATGGTTCTTCGTGATCGACACACCATCCAGAGAGCCTAGATACTGTACACTGAATTGATCCTTTTTACCTCTACTTACATTATGCTGATCCAGAATTTAGATATGAATAATCTCGTGAAAAACAATCCCAAGTCAGACTGGAAAACTGCAACGAATTCAGCTGATCTCGTTGAAATTATTACTGAACCCAATATTGCTTCCACTATATTTGGGGAAGAATCAAGCTGTTTTATAAATCAATCGGATCATGAGCAAGTTTTACCTCCTTTTTTCTGTGGTCTTTCTGATTCTAGCTATTGGCCTTTCTGCGTGTGATGCAACGGAGGCTCCACCCGAAGACAATGATCTACTGATTGGTGTCGCCCTTTCTCAAACAGGCACGCTAGGTCTTGCCGGCCAATCGATTACCAGTGGAATCCATTTAGCGATCCGAGAACTTGAGACTCTGCCCGACAAAGATGTTGCCCTTGTCCTCGTAGATACAAGAAGTACAATTAGCGGTGCGAAAGATGCCTATCAAACACTTGTCGGCATGAAAGATCTGTCGGTGATTATTGGTCCTGTAACCTCCACCGCCACAGAAGCTGTTCTTCCTGTAATCAATGAGAGTGATGTAATTTCACTTGGGCCGGCTTCAGCCAAGGCAGGTCTTTCAGCTCAAAGTGAGAATCTCTTTCGTTTCTCTCTCACGGACGATCGTGTCATTCCGGCTGGAATTCGTACTGCCAAGGCAAATCTTGACTTCAAGAATGTCGCCACCCTTACCAATTCTGACGATGCTTTTTCAGTAACCGGTAATGAGTTGATCCTAGACGAATTACAGACATACGGTGACGTAACTGTTGCGATCCAGGCGTCGTATTCCCGTCCATTAGGAACTCCTCTCAACGAAGGCGATATCACCGGTCAGCTGGACAATATCCTTTCAGCTACGCCTCCGGTGGATGCAATCTTGATGTCTGGATTGCCGGAAGATCACGTAACGATTCTGCCTGCTGCATATCGCAGGGGCATTTCTGCACCGTTCGTTGTCAACTTTCTCTCTATCGCTGCGGTTCAAGCAATTAACGAACTAGAACCTGGTGCTGCAGAAGGGGCTGTGACCTTCAGTATATGGCTGGACAGTTCGCCCAATTCCCTCAGTCGGGCCTTTGTAGAGAACTATACACAAAGTTTCGGCATGATCCCGGATGACGGAGCCGCAAGAGGATATGCATCTACATCAGTTCTTATTGAAGCACTACGTCGAGCCCCTGCCTACGATTTTGATTCAATAAAAGAATCTCTCTCCAGCATAGAGGATTTCCCGACCATTTTTGGATCCTTCTCTTTCAACAATGAAGGGGATGCAATGTACAATCCCGTGGTCGCCGTAGTAAAGGACAACAATTTTTCAGCCTGGCCCATTGTGAACAAGCAGTAATGATAGATTGCCAGTTCGCTCTCCTGTGCTTTTCATCATCTTCAGTGTGCAAATTAAAGACACACATCGCTCAGTTTTACTTGATTCGACTTAGTTCAATGAGATTCTTATTGCCCGTCCTCTCTGTCGTGCTTTTCATGTCATTGAGTTCATGTGATTCAAATAGCAATGACCAACCACGAGAAACCGTCATTGGTCTCGCAGCACCACTGACAGGCTCCTTGGCTCGAGCCGGTCAGAACATGCGTTTAGCGTCAGAAATGACGATCGCACTTGCGAATGAGTCTCTTTCAGAAGGTATCCCACCCTTTCGACTCTTGGTTGAGGATACCAAAAGTACATCCGCTGGAACCGAAGATGCCTTCCAAAATCTGATTGCGAGTGGGGTAAGATTCATTGTAGGCCCATATACATCTGCGAACACGGGGCACGCCATTCCCATCATTGATGAATCTCGCGTGGTCACGATTGCCCCTGCTTCGGCAGCATCGGGGTTGGCCGCCGAATCCGAATGGCTCTTCCGATCCTCACTCACTGTTGATATTTTAATGCCGGAGGGCGTCCGTGCAACTCATGATTTTCTAAAGTATGAGCATGTTGCCACGCTGACCAATCAGGCCGATCGGTTTTCACTTAGTGCACGTGACAAATTTATCGGAGAACTTGCCAAAATTGGTGGGGTTACGCTTGATGTGCAAGAAACTTTTAGCCGATTTGATAATCAAGGTGTACCTGATATGGATTCCCAGATCAGATCGCTCCTCAATACAACCCCGAAATTAGACGCTCTGTTCTTTTTCGGACAGGCTCCTGATCGTTATCACTTCATCTTGAAGGCATATGAGTTGGGCTTACATGATGTACCATTTATAATTCCATTGCTCAGCACCTCTGAGATCCGATTGGCTCGCGAAACAAATCCATTGGCAACAGAAGGGATTTTTGCTATTCACGTATGGGTTTCTGGCAGTACCCACCTTGCAAGTCAACAATTTGTGGAAGCCTACCAGAAACGTTACAATGATACTCCTAATGACCAGCACGCACGAACATATGCAGCAATGGTGCTTCTCATGAGAGCAATAGAAGATGCTATAGGCGTCGGAAATTCCACCAGCGAAGCAGTTCGGGAGAGACTGGCTGGTACGCGCAATGTGAATACCATCTATGGTTCATTTTCCTTTGATGCAAATGGGGATGCCGACTATACTCCCTTGGTCGGTATTGTACGCGGCAGCAATATTGAACTGCTTGAGGATAATTGACGGGATGTCTTCGGCAGGACCATAGCCGAACTTTACGCATCTTTGTTGTGAGCCGTGCAATGGTGCTATTTTTCAACAGATCCGAATCCCGTCCAGCATCCGCACTCCGTTTGGTGAATGCCTCATGGCTACGAACGACTCAAGAGATATTCCATACGCACCACTATCTACCACCATTTTTCTCGATCACGCAGGCCGGTAATATGTGCTATATGATGGCGTCCATGCCATGCGTAAATAATCAGAAAGTCCTCGCAGGTCCGTAAACCGTCCTCCGGGTGCATAACCTTGCTCTGCCAGTCGCGTTTACTCATTGCCCGCATAAGTCTGCACCAGCGAGGGTGCAGTGCATCCAGCAGTGCGAGTGATTCCTCAATAGGACCGTAACATGCATCAGCGAGATGTGCCCAGGCATCTTGATTGTAGGCCTTGATCTTCGGAAAATCCTCCGTCAGTGCCCACCGAAAGCGGATGTAGGCATTGAGATGACTGTCTGGAATATGATGCACAACCTGACGTACAGTCCAGCCATTGGACCGATAGGGTGTATCTAACTGACTATCGGTCAGTCCGGCCACTGCCTGACGAAGTAGCACCGGTGCAGATTCAATTTGATCAATGAGCTTGTTTCGCTCTGAATCAGACAGGCGTTTCTTTAGCTGAGGGGAGCCTATTGGAAAACGTAATGGATCTGGTAACCTCATGCGGATATTATTTTCTTGGATACTATATGGAGTCAGTCTAACTAAATATCCCCTTCTCGGGGTCTAAGAAGTACTTCCTCTATCACAGTGCGGGTGCTCAGTTTCCAAGCATCGAGCACACAGTGAGCTACGTCCTCTGGTGGCATAAGCCGCTCTTCCGGGAGTGTGGTACCATCCCAACTGGGCGTGAGTGTAGCACCTGGTAGAACAGTCGTAACCCGAAGCCCCGTATTTAACGTCTCTGCCCGCACAACTCTCGCAAGCCCCAGCAATCCGTGCTTCGCAGCACAGTACGCACCTGCCCCAACGTAAGCCTGCTGAGATGCCACGGATGCTATAAAGAACACATGTCCAGAGCCTGTCTCAAGCATGCTAGGAAGTAGAGCTCGTGTGACCATGAATGCTCCGGTTAGATTTACCTCAACCTGCTGCCTGAACAAACTTGAAGTGGTTTCTAGGAGCGGCTTTGCAACGAAGTGACCAGCGTTGTTTACGAGCACATCCGGCGGTCCAAATTCTGAGAGAATTATTCTAGATGCCTCCTGAATATGCGCTTCCTTTGTTATGTCGCATACTATGGGTTCCCCCTTCGTTTTCTTTGCAACTGCTTCCAAGCGACTCACAGAGCGTCCGAGTAAAGCAATCTGATGATCTCCATCGCCACGAAACACTTCTGCGATCGAAGCGCCAATGCCGCTACTTGCTCCGGTTATTATGATTTTAGCCATGTGTTGTGAGTATCTGGCCTATTCAGGTAGAACAGCATGATATCATTCGGGATCAGGGCTGACACTTCGGAGTAGATTTACTCCCCATCATATCCTGTTGTCGTGTCCACTGTAACGCATACCCCCGCTGTTTCGTTTGAGGCTATCAGTGAAGTATTGCGTAACACTGGACTTCCTGCCGCTGATTTAGTCGTTGGAATTGGCTCTGGAGGAATTGTACCCGCAGCAATGGCTGCATATGAATTGCAAGTGCCAATGGTGACCCTATGGTTGAACTACCGGGATAAGAACAATAAACCCCGACATTCATTGCCTCAACTGTACCAACCGTTCAGTGTACCACATGAGACAAATCAGATCCTGCTCGTAGATGACGTGGTTGTTTCCGGAAAAACACTAAATGCTGCAATGAAATTACTCCCCCCGAGTGCCGAGATAACTACACTCACTCTGAAAGGATGTGCAGATATCGTACTCTTTCCTGAAATTACATCCTGTGTACAGTGGCCTTGGAATCCACCCCAGCGTAATATCTAATACGGCTCTTCACTTTTATGAGTGGGGCGCCTGTTTTTGGAGGCCTTCGGGGTACAGATCCAGTCCTCCGAGATAGAAGTAAATTGCATGGGCAAACCGCTGTGTGTTTCGGAATCCACGCGCACGAACTTTGACGGTTTTGATGCGGCTATTTATGCTTTCAGCTGGGCCATTACTAACTTTTAGAACGATCGCATTTATGATTCCCCATAGATGATTCTTAACCGTCTTAGCAGCTTTTTTCATGGGTTCAAGTCGACAACGCATGGCCCAGGATAACCAGCGCTTCCAGCCCTTGAGGGCCGAAGTACGACTGACATAGTGCCACAATTTCTGGGACAGTTCCTTGATGGCCCATGCACGCGCCGTTTTCAGCGAACTGTGCTTTAATTTCTGGAATCGTTTCTTTTGTCGGGCAGACATATTCTCCCGATTGGTGAGCCAGTCGTACTTGGTTCCGGTGAGATCCTCAATGCCCGCTTTCCGCAATTCCCGGTTCTCCTGCCGACGAACTTTATCCACCGCCTCTACAATCTTTTTCATCACATGAAAACGATCAAATGAAATCTTGGATTCTGCATCTGGAACATGTTTTTTCGTGGACTTGATGTAGGCGGGCCACATATCCATGCTCACACTCTCAATCGCTTCCAGTTGCGCAGCCGAACAGTCCTCATAATAGGCATCCAGACTCGTATGGGTGCGCTTTTCCTTGACAAACAGCACCGTGCCCGTTTGGGAATCCGAAACCACCGTGATATACTTATGGCCCTTTTTGTACGAGGTCTCGTCCACACATATATGGGGAACCGGTTGCGGCTCTCTACGGGCGAGTCCGCGCTTTACCGCACGCGCCATGATGTTGGCGATCATCGTCCAACTGACGCCCAGCCTGGTGGCCACCGTTGAAATACTGGTTGTATCCTGCAACCAGTCAATTACCTTTCTTTCAAAAGCCATTGTAAAACGCATCCGCGCATCCGCCCAAGGGACCGAAACGGTCTTGATCCCATGCTCCGAACAGGCCACACGGGGAACTTTCGCAACCACGCTCGTCCGATACTCGCAGATATCCGTGTGGCGCCATTTCCGAAGACGATGGTCGTATCCAGGACAAACTTCCCCACACTCTGGACAGTGCAATACCGAACCCTTTGAACAGATTACATGAATCTCAGCCGTAAAAGCCGTCTTGTCTTGCTTGATCTCCGAAATCTCCCAAGGAGATTCAATCCCTAAAAGATGATTTATGTCTTGTATACGTTGTTCCATCGTTGGTAAATGATTGTGATTGATTTTCGTCACAAAAACGCAGCTAAGATAACAACGAAATCAATCCCGAATCTATTCCAGCACTTACTTGTTCAGCCTAATTCTGACATCAAACCCACTTAAAAAGCGGAAGCCCCTCTAATACTATGAATCGACGAGACTTTGTACAATGGGTATTGACTGTCGGATCAGCTGCACTGGTCCAGCGACAAATACCAAGCGGCAGCAATGAACTGCCGCGCCGCCCCTTCGGTCGTACAAATGAAGAAGTCTCTATGCTTGGCCTCGGAGGTTGGCATATTGGGCGGATGAACGAACGGGATGCACAAGCTACCATAGAAGCCGCAATGGAAGGCGGTGTTCGCTTCTATGACTCAGCTGAGTCATACCAGAGTGGTAGAAGCGAACGTTACTTGGGTAGATTCCTGGTCCCACAATGGCGGGATCAAATTTATCTGATGTCTAAAACAACTGCAACTACGGCTCAAGGTGCCCGGGAGCACCTTGAGGGTACACTGCGAAGGTTCAATACCGAGCAAATGGATCTATGGCAGATGCATGCCATTACCAGTCCACAAGATGTTGATCGGCGAATTGAAGCCGGCGTACTTGATGTAATGGAACAAGCTCTTACTGAGGGCAAAACCCGTCACATTGGTTTTACAGGTCACACTGACCCTGCGGCTCATCGCCACCTCCTAGAACAAACTGATATATTCCATGCTGTTCAGTGCCCCGTCAATGTAGCAGACGTAAGCTACAAGAGCTTCGTACGAACGGTAGTCCCGAAAGTCGTAGAGCGGAATATGGGCATGATTGCCATGAAAACACTTGCAAATGGGGGGTTTTTCGGTGGTTCTTCTCATGGACAACATGGTAATAGACCACGTGTTGTGCCAAACCATTTGTCCATTCAGGAAGCCCTACACTTCGTATGGTCCCTTCCGGTCAGCGTTATCGTTACCGGTCCAGATAATGTTGAACAACTCCGTGAGAAAATTGCTTTGGCTCGTGCATTCACTGGTATGTCAGAATCTGACAGGAATGATCTCGTCGGACGCATAGCAGACATGGCTGGGCGTGGAGTGGAATTCTACAAGGCATAATGCCGTCTATATTCTAACTAGATTGGTTGGCATGAAACGTTTGTTGATCTTTGTGTTGTTGATTGCCGCTGCTCAACTGGCAGAAGCTCAAATTGCAGCAACAATTACCGGTACCATAACCGATACTACGGGGGCGCCGATTGCACAAGCAAACGTGTTCATTGCGTCATCAATGGCAGGGACAACTACTGACGATAATGGTCTCTATAGGTTACCCGGTATCCCCCTGGGAACGCTGCGCCTCGTAGTATCCCGCATAGGATACGAACCCGACCATGTTGATCTCTTTGTCCGCGAAGCACGCACATACACGCAGGATTTTCAGCTCCGGGAAAAAATTTACGAGCTGGGGGAATTAACCGTCTCAAGTAATAATCGGAGGTGGCAACGACAACTAGAACGATTCACAAACATATTTATCGGTGAGAGTCCAAATGCTCTGGAAACCACAATCACGAATCCCAATGTACTGGATTTTTCGGGGCGTGGTGGAGAATTCAGGGCCCAGGCAAGTGAACCTTTAATCATAGAGAACAAAACCCTTGGGTATAAGCTAACCTATTTTCTGAATGAGTTCATTGCAGAGCCAAATAGTTGGCGATGGGACGGTGAACCACTTTTTGAACCACTGGAACCTTCCAGCCCGGAAGAAGCAGCCCGCTGGAGTGCCAAACGCGATTCAGCATTCTATGGATCCTTCAGGCATTTCCTGCTCTCGGTTATTAATGACCAGGTAGAGGAACAGGGATTTAGGATTTATTCCCGCCCAGGCTCTAATCAGCGTGTATTGGATCTGCGTGGTGGAGTGTCCGGTAACCAGGAGAATCGTTTTCCAATCAAGGCCTCAGATATTATTCGAGCCGGGGAGCGTGATGACGAGCGAATATTGGATTTTGAAGGCTATATCGATGTGGTTTACACACATGAATTAGAAGATAAAGCCTATCTAAAGCTGCAACGACGTGCAGGGCGGGCACGCTATCAGACTTCGACCATCCGGCTTGATCGCGGACCAACCGTAGTGGACCTGAAGGGAGACACCGAAGACCCTTATGGCGTCACCTTCTACGGTGGATATTTTGCCTATGAGCGTACAGGAGATGAACTTCCAAAGGAGTATCGTCCATGGATTCAGGGCGAGAATTTCTAGGGGCTTTACTTACTTAGCATTGCTACTTCTGAGCAATTCTGCGTTCGTCTACGTGGTATCCGCCCAGGACGCTGTACTCACGGGTACTGTTGCCGACGCAGAATCCAAATGGGGGCTGCCCAGGGCACACGTATTCATTGCGTCCTCAATGATCGGGACGACCACTGATCGAGATGGAAAATTTGTTCTTGAGGGTGTACCCCCGGGGGCACACCGCCTAGTTGTTACAATGCTCGGATATGAGCCAGCCCACATCGACACACTCCTCCGGGCTGGAAAACAATATGAATTTGATCTTCACCTCGAGTCTATTGCTATCGAACTAGAGGAGATTGTTGTTAATGCACGACTTGCTCGCAGATGGCAGAGACGTCTGATTAAGTTCACACGCCTATTTCTGGGGGAAACCGAAAACAGTGATTTAACCGCCATCTTGAACCCTGAGGTTCTCAGCTTTACAAGTCGACTCGGCAAACTATCTGCCACGGCCAGCGAGCCTCTGGTCATCGAGAATCGTGCCCTGGGTTACCAAATCCAGTACTACTTGAAAGAATTTTTTCACTACGGCAATACGATCAAGTACGACGGCGAACCCTCCTTTACGGAGCTTACTCCAGCCGATAGTCTCGAGGCTGAACGTTGGAGAGTCAACAGGCAGGCAGCTTTTGCTGGATCACAGCGACATTTTTTACTCTCAGTCTTGGCCGGTCGAGTGGAAGAAGAAGGGTTCGAAATCTATCGGAGATTCTCACTCGAACCTGACCGCTCAAGATTTGTCATGGATTCCAACCAACTACTCGAATCTGGCCCCAGTCCACTCGAAAAAATACTCACTTTCACCGGTGTTCTGGAGATCGTGTACACCGAGGAATCAGAGGATGACAACTTTAAGCAATGGCAGCGCCAACCCGACTGGACACGTCCCGGACCCCAACGCTCTTTTATGGAGCTGAACTCCGGTCCCACAGCTATCGACGAATCAGGTGAAGTGATTGACCCCTACGGTGTGATAGTCTACGGTTATTATGCCTTCGAGCGCGTTGCCGATAAGGTGCCAAAGGAGTACCGCCCTCCTGATTGGACGCACAAATAGGACTGACTCTATCGCTAAGAATGAAACCGTAATACATTGGGTTCGGCTATATTTGTGCGGGGAATAAATCGCAATGTTTAGTATTGGGACCTATTTACCTAAATGTTCTGCAGGAGAGGAAATCAGCGATGTACGTGTGTGACCGAGTTGTGTGCGAACATGTTTGTCTGCCTGACCCTCTTGACCAGCGTCAATAGCAATCGCCTGACGATTGATCTATAAAAGGAGCCCTAACGTCTCAACCAGCACAATAGCGCTGAAGACTATGGGGACGGATAACTCATAGTTGGTCAAGGGAGGGTGATATAGCACTTTGAACTTCACCGCACCCCTCGTGCAAAATCACTATGAAATCATTATTCTTGTACACAGCTTTATAATTCCGTTTGCTACTGTTAGCGTATCGGTGTGCAGATTTATTAAAACAACCTTACATAAGTAGCTACAGGACAATGCCTGATCAAATTTCATCATTTCCAGAAGGTTGGTATTTCGTGGCCAGTCGCAAGGAAATACTGAAAAAAAAGCTAATTGAAAAGACTTGGATGGGCGAAAAAATCGTCGCCTGGTGTGATGACAAAGAACGTATCTGCGTAGCGGATGCATTTTGTCCGCATCTGGGAGCTGATCTCGGTCCTGAGCTTGGAGGCGTAGTTCGCGACGGTTGTCTTGTATGCCCTTTTCATGGGTTTCAGTTTGATGTCAGCGGTAAATGTGTGTCCACGCCTTTTGCTCCTCCGCCCAAGACTGCACGGCTTAAGCTGTTTGAAACAAGAGATATAAATGGGATCATCTTTGCTTGGTGGGGGATTGATGGACGCCCTCCCAAATGGAGCCTTCCAGAGGATCCAGAGGTTGAGGGCAAGTGGAGTGAGCTAGCTTTTCAAACGATTCGTTTTCCGGGGCACCCTCAGGAAACTACCGAAAATTCGGTAGATCTGGCTCATTTGCGATATGTGCATGGTTATGATAATGTATATCGGATTGAACCGCTTGTAATAGATGGTACGTACCTCAGGAGCAGTTTCAATTTTGTACGTATTCAGGATGTAGCCGGGATAAAGATCAAGTTTGATGTTAGTGCAAAGGCAAATATCTATGGATTTGGGTTCTCAAACGTGATGATCCATGAAAAGTCAATTGACATGCATATAAATTTTTATGTCCTTGCGACACCCGTTGATGGGAAAGAGATTGACATGGTACTAGCCAGTCAGATAAAGCAGATCCGTAAACCGAAACGGATGATTGTTGGTTTGCGCTTTTTGCCTCTGAATCTTCGAACCTCCCTCATGAACAGATTCATTTTGCTTATGCAGAGGAAGGACGTAATGGATGATGTCCATATCTGGAAGAATAAGCGGTATGTTTCGCAGCCAAGGCTGTGCAAGTCAGACGGCGAAATTGGGAGGTACAGGCGTTACTGCAAACAATTTTACTCATGATTTCTAAGACGTGCACAACTTAAAACTTTGTTGGTCAGAGTTTTTTTACGAGATTGGGATTCGGATCGTCGATGCGGTGCAGGAACGAATCCTCACATCTGTAGCTGGTACTGATCCTTAACGACATTGAGATCAAAACATACTGGAATCTTATCCCGATAGCGCTCCGACTTGCCCCAAGGTAGGAGCCTAACCTGATGGGTAAGAAGCCATCAGCTACGTCTCACGGGCTGTGCTGACTAAAAATCTTCCTGGTGCTTTGCCAGTAACTTTTGCCCTACACACACTCGCTACATCTTCTAACGGGACCGTTGCCATAAGTAGCTGGTCAGCTTCCTGCTCTGGTATAAGAATTTGCAACCGTTCCCAGGCAACCATTCTATCCCGGACCAATGCCGTATTTGAATCAATGCCCGCAAGTGTGATCCCACGAAGAATGAACGGATACACTGTAGTGTTCAACTTACTACCTGCCGCGTTACCTGAAACAGCAACACATCCATGAACTCGAACCTGAGGCAGAGCTGCCGACAATGCCGTTCCACCAGCAGCATCCACAACTCCATCGTACTGGGCGTGCATTAACGGTCGACTGGCATCTGTGTCGATCCGATTAATTGTACGCGCTGCCCCAAGCCCTTGGAGCTTATGCCACAGGTGCGTACTACCACACGACGCAATAACTGTATATCCCAGGTTCGCAAGCAGTTTGACTGCAATCATCCCAACCCCACCAGACGCACCCGTAACCAATATCTCACCATCAATAACTCCACGGTCCTCCAATGCCATTGCACTCAGCATAGCTGTGAGACCGGCAGTGCCTAATATCATGCACGTACGCGTACTCATACCCTCTGGTATTTTCAGCAGGTACTTTGACTGAACTGCTTGCAGTTGCGTGTATCCGCCACTGAAACGCTCACCTAATCCTCCACCGGTCAATACTACCCGTTCTCCTGGTTTATAATCCTTCAAATCGGATTCTAGAACTGTGCCTGCCAAATCAATACCTGGTATGAACGGGAATGGTGCCCTCACAATCTTAGCCTTTCCGGTGACAGCCAGAGCATCCTTATAATTAATACTTGAGTATTCCACCGCAATAAGCACCTGCCCACTACCGACTGGACTGGATCTGTGCACGATTGAACATTGCCCAGGCCCGGTCAAAATCAGTGATTTATGAGTCTGTTCCATTCAATTGCAACTTATTAACAATCCTGAGTAGTATCTAAGTGGGAAGAAGCGTGCGACCGCAATGCATTCAAGACCTGACAAGAATATACTCTATCGTCTCCGGTTCATGATTGCCCTCGCAGCGAGCCTGTTGCTGGTCACAATTTGCTTCAATCTCCCGATCACGTCCAACCAGAATCCCAAACCGTGGGAACCACAACTCGGACAACGTGGCACGATCACCGGGGTTCAGGGTCTCGCATACTTGCTCCCTCCTATAACGGATACAGGTACAACTCATGCCGGATCCCTTACTATTGATCCTCCTCTCGAAGCATTATCCGTGGAGGTACCCATCGTTCGAAAGGATACCAACCCTGAAAGCACAGATACATGGAAGATAGAAATCCAAACCGTTCCCGTACTGGAGTACGCAGAAATAATGCCCGAAATCCCCGGCGGACTGGGAGCATATTACATTTTGATTGAATATCCGGAGGAGGCCATAAACCAAGGGCTTGAAGGAAGCTTGTCGCTAATCTTTACAGTCAACCAAGACGGGACAACCAGCGATATTCTGATCGAACGTTCGTTGCATGCCCTCCTTGATTCCGCAGCCGTTCAGGCATTACGCAGGACCCGCTTCATTCCCGGCCGACATCAAGGAGAAACCGCCCGCGTTCGGATGCGTCTGCCAGTACGCTTCCTACTTATTGAGCCTAGCGATTCAACCTATTCGGGATGAGTTACCACCTGAAAAGACTCCGAAGCAACGAACGTATAAACCCCCGCAGCATCCCAGTAATAATTCGCCCTAAGCTTGATCCCAGTGACATTAAACTGGTGGGTAGGTATACGATGCACCAAGCCCCAGCGGAAGCCCCAATACCCAGTACAGAAGCAGGAATGCTGTCCAGACTACAATGAAGGTAATTGAATATGGTATCATGATTGAGGTAAGCGTACCGATCCCTGTCTTCTTAAAGTATCTCTGGCAGTAGACCACTACCAACGGGAAGTACGGCATGAGGGGCGTTATGATATTTGATGAGGAATCCCCAACCCGATAAGCGGCTTGTGTCAGATCGGGAGAGATCCCGACTTGCATCAGCATTGGGACAAAAATAGGAGCTAAGAGTGCCCATTTTGCCGATGCAGACCCCACAAACAGATTTACAAACGCAGTTAGCAGGATGATTCCTATTATCGTAATAGAACCAGGCAATGCCAACGCCTGGAGTGTTGCAGCTCCCTTAAGCGCCAATAATGCTCCGATGTTGGAAGAGCCGAAAGCGTGCACAAACAATGCACAAAAGAACGCCATCACAATGTAGTAAGCCATGCCGTTCATGGCTTTTGTCATGGCGTCAACCATATCCTTGGAGGACTTGAACACACCTGCTATGTAACCATACACGACACCGGGAATGAGGAAAAGCAAGAATATGAGTGGAACAATAGATTGCATTATGGGCGCCTGAAAAGAATTCAATGACCCATTAGCATCCCTGAAAGCCGAATCAGCGGGCAAGAATGTCAGGATTAATACTACAATACCTAACAGCATTACCCCGGTCGCCCACCAGAATGCCTTGGACTCTCTCTCTCTGATAGAATCCATCCCCGAGGATCGCTCGGCATCCTCGTCCACGGGCGTATTGTTACGAAGACGTGGTTCAACCACATAGTCAGTGATATACCAGCCCAGAGCAATGATCACTACACTGGAAGCCACGGTAAAGAAGTAGTTACAAAGCGGGTTAACGAGCATCGCCGCATCTAGAATCTGCGCTGCCGGCTGAGTAAATCCCTGCAGCAGTGGATCAAGAGCGGATGGAAGAGGATTAGCGCTAAAACCACCCGAAACACCCGCGAAGGCCGCAGCAACACCGGCCAATGGATGGCGACCAGCCGCTTGAAAAATGACACCCCCCAAGGGAATAACCAATACGTATCCTGCGTCAACAGCACTATGACTTAGGAGACCTACCAGAATTACCACAGGCGTGAGAAGCCCCACCGAAGTTTTGGATAAGAGCAGCTTTATGCCTGTGTTGAAGTACCCTGCTTCATCAGCCACTCCCACCCCAAGCATTGCTACCAGAACAACACCAAGCGGCGCAAATCCGGTAAAGATGGAAACCATGCGGCTCATGAAGTCCGTAATCGCGCTCCCATTCAGCAGATTATTAATTACAAGCGGTTCCTGTGTGCGTGGATCAATCACCGAGGTGAATGAGACGTTTGATAACAACGCACTCAGGACCCACACCACAATCAACAAGAGAAGGAATAGCATGGATGGGTCCGGCAACTTGTTGCCAACCACTTCAATGCCCCGAAGACATCGGTCTACAATTCCTCTGGGCTGTTCAATACTGGGTTCTGGGTTCATCAATTATAGCAGAATGAGGTAGGTCAGCTTAGCCACTGCGGCCCGATTAGTCAAGATATAATCCCGGTGTGGATCGAAAAATACCTCATTTGGATTTGCAAAATGATATGCCGTATTGAAAACAAAAAACAAATCGCTACCCGGCGTGTGGATCCAATCTATACGAATATTTGCCTGCAAGTCACGCGTGAAATTGTCGTACTGCACCAGTGCGGTTGCGAAAAGTTTTCGATTAACTGCACCTAACAGCTCCACCGAAACTGTCGTTGCGTCAAATCGCCCATTTGCCACAGGAAGGTCAATACGCGAATAGCCAACCCCGGCTTCCACCTGCAGGTGGCGAGACTGTCGGAATCCAAGCTGTAATTCCAAATCTGTTCGGTTACCGTTGAAGAATGCGCCGACCGAAGTACCGGCACTTCCAAACAGTCGTCGACTGGAGTCGGTTTGTCCCGCTAAGACAAACCGACCAAAAGAGTAATCCCCCGAAGGAATTCGTGCGTCTGGGCGGATGTTGAATGGAACGAGTAAACGTTCAAACTCCCGGCTATACTCCAAGGCAATATCGTCCCGTCGATTGAAAGCCGCCCCAATGGATACCTCAAACTCCTGTGATTGTAGTTCGCCCATCTGACTTTCTATGTACTCATACTCACTTTCAAAGGCGAGCTGACGTATGAAAGGAAATGAATCAAAGGAAACGATCGGTGTGTACTGGGCTCCACCCGCGAAGCGACGCATATCACGCCGTCTTACAAAACCCAAAGCCGGATGAAAATTTTCTCCCACGGAAGTAAAGCTGGCCTCTACTCCGTATTTATCATTCAAGAGTGTGAGGCTGGCATGACCGGCCTCACCGTTTTCTACTGGCCCGTCATCTGTTACGCTGGTATACCATGCCTCAAACTCACTTGCACTCCAAAAACGATACTGCGCATCCATCCCAAATGCACGATTTATTCGATCCGGTGCAGCATAATTGGTCAGGATTGCACCCACCGTTGCACGTGAGCTAAGAGATGTGCGCACCCGAGCAACCAGATTATTGGTCGATTTTGATCCAAACGTATCCCCCATACCCTCACCTGTTTCGATGTCTAGTAATCCGACTGAGAAGCGTCCAAACTGCCCGGTAGCACGGGCTCCTGTAAGAATTTGATCGCTGAGCCCTATGCGCCTGGAAAAGAAGGTCTGCGTAGATCTAGGATTACCATGCTCGAACAGACCGCTCCGTTCAAGAAAAAATTCTCGTTTCTCGGGGAAGAAAAGACTGAATCGAGTCAGGTTGAGTTGAACGTTATCCGCCTCTACCTGTGCAAAATCTGTGTTGACGGTAAGATCAAGCGTAACATTGCTCGTTATCCCGTACTTAAAATCTACACCAATATCACGTTCAAAAGTCCGGGTGAGATCTCTGACGCCAAAATCCTCGCGTATCTGCTGAATGCCCGTAATAACATAGGGTTTGATCTCTATGTTCTTGCCTCGACGAATATTATGCAAGCCTCTCAGTATTCCGTACTGAGATACAGCACTGATAACTCTCCACGGACCACCGAATTCAAGACCAATAGGTGGCCATATCAATCGCTCATTCTTTCGGTTAATCATGCGTGAAATCATCAGGCCAAAATCAACCGATTCGCCCTTCGGGAAACGTAATTGTCGAAAGGGGATTGACACTTCCATAGTCCAACCATCTTCATCAATCTGCGTCTCACTCCGAAACACTGCGTTCCACGAAAAACTGTCAAGCGTGAGCCCCTCATCAGTGATAGTTGCATCGTCCTGTGTACCGAGAGCATTCATCTCGAACAAATAGGCATTGCGTTTATCGAGGTAAGTGTCTAGAGAGATATATGCGTGATCATCGCGATCATTACGCCCTCCTCTCTCCAGGTTCTTCGCACGAATTAAATGTGCCTCCTCATCAAGAAATCGAAATGCAAAAAATAGATAGTCCCGATTGTAGGCTATCCGCACCTCAGACAGCTCTGTTGGCGGCGCTCCTTCGTCAGGCCATACCTGCGTGAACTCGGTGAGCGGATCAATTTCCGCCCAGATTGCATCATCCAAATTGCCATCAATGCGAGGGGCTTCTTCGACAAATGTAGGCGCAATCTCCCATTCCTGCGCTGCAAGATTTGGACTGAACAGCAAAACCTGTGTTAAGGCAGATACGACACACAATTTTATCTGCCAATTTTCCCAATCTATTTTACCTAGCATCGAATACATCAATTAGTTCAGTACAATGACAACCGTCGTTGCCGAAAAAAGACTACTACCTACCAACCGTATAATCTCCAATCCCGTCATACTTTTGCGTTGTCGATATTAATACTCGGTAACGTGTCTCCGGCTAAGTGAATATCTGTGGTCGAGTTACGACGAAAAAACGGCAACCATAAAAGGAAGAAAATCAACAACGCGACCGGCTGAGCCGTTAAAATATACCACGGCCATGGACCCATAACATCTAGGAGTGATGGCGTATCCGGCTTTGCCATCACATAGAAATAGTTGGATTCCATGAAATAATTGAGTACCAGCATCACCACTGCATAAACATTCATCGCCAGTATACTACGTAGAACGCCAACGAACCGGGGATATATGCGCCATACGACGACCACGTAAATTATATGGAGGACCAGGCCGCAATGAACGATCCAATAGCTGAAAAAAAGAATGTGCGGAAATCCTTCGGGGGAATTCGGGGTGATTATTCCCTGCCCCGTTCCTCCCAGGATCATGAAATAAAGCAGCTCGACGAGTCGTGGACGTGGTTTCCAGAATAGAACTGGCAGCAGTAGTGCCAGCAGATTACACAAATCAAGCGGTAGATCTACACGCCAATCGAACTGGTTTGTCAGCAACCTGAATATGGCGGCGCTGAGAATTCCAAGACTGACAATGATTGCAAGCCCTCGTGCTATCCAGATTTGATTCTGCGGGGGTAATCGGTCACGGGCAAATACAGGTAACCAAACAGACAGAACAATCAGAATAATAAGCGTTGACAGGTGCTGTGGTCCAAAAAAATCAAATCCTCTGGCTTGTAGAAAAAGCACATTCATGACTACTGGATTCATACCCCAGAATACAAAAAGTACTCAACCTGAACTGATGTTCGTCACTATTGCGGGGCATATCCTTATCTTGCGCCGCTATGCGATAACATTATTATTCAATGTACCCCACTACCGCCAAAACTGAAGTTATCCGCCAGGCTTTTCCTGCACTGGAGCGTGTACACAATGGTTATCCTGTAGCCTACTTCGACGGACCTGGTGGTACACAGGTACCTTCTATGGTGACCGATGCGATGGTCGATTACCTTCTGCACCACAATGCAAACACACACTGGGCCTATCCTTCCAGTGCTGAAACCGACGCCATACTTGATGACGCTCGTGCAGTCTTCGCTGATTTTCTTAATTGCCGACCCACAGAGGTTGTCTTTGGTCAGAACATGACCACGTTAACGTTTCATCTAGCCCGTTCTCTCGGGCGTCAATGGCACCAGGGGGACGAAATAATTGTCACCGACCTTGATCATCACGCGAACATTGATCCTTGGCGAGACCTCGCCAGAGAGCGCAATTTTGTGATACGCTCAGTAAGGTTCGATATCAAAACCGGACAACTGGACCTGGATCATCTTGATAGTTTGATCAATACGCACACCCGATTGATCGCAATTGGTGGTGCCTCGAACGCACTGGGGACTATCAACGATTTGCAGACGGTTATTAGACTCGCTCACCAAGCCAATGCACTTACATTCGTGGATGCGGTCCACTACGCTCCACATGTACTCTGTGATATGAAAGCATTTGAGTGTGATTTTTTGACCTGCTCCCCATACAAGTTCTACGGTCCACACGCTGGAGTACTATACGGAAGACAAACATTGCTTCAGAACCTGAATGTTCCTCGCCTCGAGCCGGCAGGTTCAACTGCACCAGAGCGTCTAGAAACAGGCACACTTAGTCATGAGGCCATCACCGGCTCTGCAGAGGCGGTAAATTTCCTTGCATCTCTCACTCCCATCGAACCCCGACGTGCAGCATTAAAAGCCACCTACCAAGAACTGCATGAGCGTGGACAGCATCTTGTGACACGCTTATGGGAGGGATTGCAGAGTATTCCTGGCATTATCTGTTACGGACCACCACCGTTAGATGCACGTACTCCTACTGTTGGTTTCACAATTCAAGGGCTAACATCTGAGGAGGCATGCAAGCAATTGAGTAATTACGGATTATTTCTTTCTCACGGTGATTTCTATGCAAGCACAGTGGTCTCGCGTCTGGGTGTTGAAGGGCTCATCAGAGTGGGGGTTGCCTGCTATACGACCGGTGAGGAGATTGATCGTCTCCTCACTGCCGTGAGAAAAATTTCGCGGTAACCGGATATAGGAATGCATTCCGCATAAATGATCAGAGAGTGGTTTGGCCGCAGACCGAGGAAGGAAGCTTTATGAAAACAGGCCTGTGTTTCGTACCCTTCGTTATTCTCATCAGACCTTAATTAACATGCACAAACGTCTTTATCTGGGGCTGGACGCCCACGCCCGCAACTGTGTTCTGGCAGCAATGGATCCGTCGGGCCACCGAGTGTCTACCGTGGAGTTTTCAACTTCGGGGCCGCGCTGATCGGTTACGTGAGCGGGCTGCCTGTGCAAGTCAAATTCTTGGCGGCGGAGGAATCTTCACTGGCCGGCTGGATCGCCGGGAGCCTTTGCCCATATGTGACCGCTCTGGTCGTTTGTAATCCCCGACACAATGCATGCATCAGTTGCAGCGGCAACAACGATGACTACACGGATGCCTTCAAACTCAGCCGGTTGCTTCGACTGGGAGAATTGACGCCGATCTATTACTCCGATCAGGAGCACCGGGTGGATTTAGAGATCGCGGTGCAGCAGTACTTGCCCTTCAATACGATCACGCCAGCTTACGAAAGATGAACCGAATTCATAGTCATTTCCCTCGTTTCCTATTTATGTAAATGGTGGGGAGTTTGTATCTTCCGTAATTAATTAAACGGGGCGATCTGGTTTGTGTGGATCAATGAAGAAATGGAAGATTAGGCAGCAGGGGCTTCAAATCATCGCCACGATTGTCATGGTATCCACCGCCGCGGCGTGCGCCCAGGGGCCGGACGCCACTACCGAGTGGCCGTTTGTAGGCTCCGATCAGGCGCATACTAAGTACTCGTCGGCCCAGGCAATCACGGCCGCCAACGTCAGCGAACTGGAGATCGTCTGGAAATGGGAACCGAATGAAACGCCACTCCAGGAGTACGGCACGCGGCCAGGTCCCTTCCAGGCGACCCCTATCATGATCGACGACGTCCTCTACCTCCCCACCATGTACACGCGGGTGGTGGCACTCGACGCGGAAACGGGCACGGAACTCTGGACGTTCGATCCGAGAGCCTGGGAGGGCGGACCGGTCGGTGCGGGGCCAACTGGATTCAAGCACCGAGGCATCGCCTGGTGGAGCGACGGGAAGGACACGAGAGTTTTTCTCAACAGCCGCGACCGGCTATATGCGATCGACGCTACGACCGGTGAGCTGGACACGGCCTTCGGCGAGAGCGGGAGCGTCTTGCTGACCGAGGGGAATGACCGCGAAGTCAGCCGCCACGAGTTCGACCAGACCTCGCCTCCGGTGGTGTTCGAGGATCTGGTGATCGTCGGCAGCCGCGTACCTGACGGGGTGCAGCGCGTGTTCGACCCACCCGGAACAGTGCAGGCGTTCGATGCCCGAACAGGTGAACGGCACTGGGTGTTCTTCACCATCCCGCAATCGAGTAACGAATTCGGCGCGGACACTTGGGAGAACGAGTCCTGGCGTTACACCGGTCATGCCAACGTGTGGGGACTGATGTCGCTTGATGTCGAGCGGGGACTCCTCTATGTGCCGACGAGCACGCCGAGCAGTGACTACTGGGGCGGACGCCGGGTAGGAGCGAATCTGTTCGCTGAGTCGCTGGTGTGTCTTGACGCGCGCACAGGCGAGCGCCAGTGGCACTTCCAGACCGTGCACCACGGCGTGTGGGATTACGACCTATCCGCAGCGCCGAACCTAGTGGCGATCAACGTGGACGGACGCGAGATTGATGCCGTGGCTCAGGTCTCGAAACATGGCTTCACCTATGTGTTCGATCGTGTGACGGGCGAGCCGGTGTGGCCAATCGAGGAACGGGCAGTAGATACCTTAACCGACGTACCAGGCGAGGTATTGTATCCGACACAGCTGTTTCCGACGAAACCGCCGCCCTTTGGCAGGCAGGGCGTGTCCCTCGAAGATGCGAACGATCTAACCCCGGAGATCCATGAGCTGGCAGTAGCCGGGATGCAACGGTTCCGCTTGGGTCCACTCTTCACTCCGCCGAGTCTTCAGGGGACGCTTCAGCGCCCGGGCGCGAGCGGCGGCGCAAACTGGGGCGGCGCGGCCTTCGACTCCGAAACCGGGCTCCTGTATGTGCGTACGTCGGACCAGGCCGATACGAACCAGCTCTGCGAGAATTCGGACAATGACCCGCGCGTCGATGTCGAGTACAGCAACAACTGCCCCTATGGCGCGACACTCGCCATGTTCCAGGAGGCCGGCGGACCAGGCGCGGTAGAGGCCCCCGAGAACAAGCTTGGCCCGGTCCCGCTCACCAAGCCGCCCTGGGCACATCTGGTGGCGATCAACCTCAACGCGGGGGAGATTGCGTGGAAGGTGCCTTTCGGGGAAGGGAGCGAGGAGATCCGTTCGCACCCATTGCTTCGCGGCGTCGACCTGCCGGAGCGACTGGGTACGTTCGGCAACGCCGGATCCTTGGTGACTAAGGGGGGCTTGGTATTGCTCGGCGGCGGGACCTCATATCTGTATGCGTACGACAAGCAAACCGGTGCTGAACTCTGGCGTGGCGCGACGCCGTTTCCCACTAACGGGAACCCGATGACCTACCGGACGCGCTCGGGGCAGCAGTTCGTCGTCATCGCTACAGGTGGGGGCACGGACGCAGCGCTCGTTGCCTTCGCGAGATCCAAACAGTGACCGACTGCCAGATCGTGGCCGTAGCCGCATAGAATGAGTACCTGCGGTCGATACTCGTCGTCCGCTGGATTCGCAGGTCAGGGCGGTATGTCGGCTGGCAAGGGAGGGACGCGCTCGGAGCGAAGGGCCAGAGCATGTTCCCCGAGGCCCAGCGTTCCACTGACGACCACACGAGAGTGAAAAATGACGGCCGCGACGATACCGAGCTGTGGGCGTAGAGATGGAAGGCGGCCCTGTCCCGAACTCGGAGCCCCCGGACGGCAGGCAGGCGGGCCAGAGCATGTTCCCCGAGGCCCAGCGTTCCACTGACGACCACACGAGAGTGAAAAATGACGTTGGTGATCAATTCACACGACCGCCGCAAGCCGTCGAAGGATACGGCTGCGTCTTGCGGCGCGACGCGCCAAACTGGCTAACGACCATTCCAGACCCTAGATTGAAACAGAATCTCAAGTCGCACTGACAGCCAGGCCAATCGAACCGAAACCACCATTCCGGTAGTCCACCAAAAGTGGTCAACCCCCAACGGAACAGATGGTCAACATCAACCGAAATACGCACTCAAGTCGAAGCTATGTACACAACCTGAGAATTCAAACCCCAAGTGTTGGCAAAGCCAATCTGAATACGCGCTGCGTCATTACATTTTCTTGACCGATTAAAGAAATTTATATACAGCGTGTATCTGCAAAATTTCACGCATTGATATAAGTTAAAAAACCTTGCAGCATGGATAAGAAACCCATTAAATAAGCGGAAGCCCCCTCTGTAAATCTAGGCATCCCCAACGCGTATGGAAGAATCACTGGAACCTGTACAGACGTCCGGTTCCTACAGGAGGTCCTCGCGGCAACCTGAACCAACCGGCATCCACCATTTTGACTGGAACCGTGCTCCCTGATGGATATCTGGCTTGAATTTTGCGTGCTCTGTGATAACCCTGATAACTTCCTCTTCCAATCCACCTCCAATACCTTTATGGATGGTTCTACCGGGAATGTTGTGGATAGAGGTCTAGATTTCCACAGAAGAAAAGAATTGCAGATCTGAAATTTTCAAATTTTCTGTATCCTCTGCCGATCGTCTTGACCTCCTAGATCTTCCCATAGATGCGCTCCGCTCTGGGTCAAGTGGCCGGGGGGGATTTCACCCATAAGCGTTAACTTGTTTTAGTGACAGAAAAATATCGTTCAATTTGATAGTTTCTGAGTCTGGGTGGCTCTGCCAGCGACTTGGAAATGATAGGCCAATGCTGAATCATTTCCTTCAAGGCGTAGTGTGGCTCAATTGCCCGCACAACTTGATTCAGTGCAAACTTAAAGTCTCTCCATGCACTTCGTCTGCACTGGATAGCCCCAGGGGGAAAATGTCCGTGCATGTCGGATGATTTTTTCGGTCAACAGTGCAACCATTAGCTTCCCGTAGAGCCACGCCTGTGAACTTTCCTCATCTAATTTCGGCAGATGTCCCAGTTGGGCCAATGATTTGAATCGTTTGAAGACCAGTTCCACCTGCCAGCGTAATCGATACCATTCCAGGATATCGTTCTCCGAAAATTCATCGACCGGGAAGGTCGTAAACAGGATAACATAGCGCGCATAACGTAAGGTTTCATCTCGTGGTCGATGCCCCTTGCGCTTTGCCGTCTTTAAGATCCGATTCTCTGCCTCTTGGATGGCTTCGTCTGCTTTGCGCAATGCACAAATACGTCCTTGGATTGGGGGTGAGGTTTTGATGAATACCGTCCAGACCCCCGCCTTCCCTGCCTGTTTGATCGATTCCACGGAGGCTAATAAATCAAAGGACTGGCCGGGCTTCGTCTCGAACTGCAAGGCTCCAGTATTGACCCGCACGGTCACATAGCCGCCAGATGCCTCCACATGCTGGATTCCCAGAGCGGTTGCATATCCCCGATCCACCAAAATATAGTCGTCTGACCGGATGGGAAATTGCTTCAAGGACTCCCCCGTCCCTTTTCCTTTCGTCGCTGTTAAATTGAAAAAATCGCAACCCAATGCAGGTAGGGTTATGCTGTAGTGGAGTCTCCATAGAGATCCCGTACGTCCCGGCTCACTGATGTGGGTCGCGTCAAACGCACGCATTTGACGTCCCACTCCCGCCGATACGCCAACTCCATGCTCCTGAAACAGCGCAACACACATCGCATGAAGCCACCTACGAGACTTCTTCAGGCGCTTGAACAATGCGACCGCAGATAGATCCGCAATCTGAGCCTGACGAACTCGTATGACCGTCTCTCGTAACGAATGACCACATCCTAAATGGATCAACAAGGTTCGAAGTAGGCATTCCGGCGACTTATCCTTACGTAGCCCGCGCAATGCACCAGATTCCTCGGCCAACTCCTGCCAATTTTTCGGTAAAAACGAGAGCACAACCGCCCAATCCTCTTCCTCGGGCGCGCGTGTTACGGTTCCCTTCATCTGATTACGATGGTTGAATGATCAATCACAGGTATATCCAACATTCTACCAAATCGGTTAGAATTCAGAATGCTGAAATCACGACAATTCCCGTGTAGAGATACCTAAAGATAATCAAATAGGAAACAAGTTAACGCTTATGGGATTTCACCCCCCGGCTCTCACAGAACCGTGCGTGAGCCTCTCAACTCACACGGCTGGTATAGTAGGACTCTCCAGATCAGGTAGAGCTTACACGGTGCTATGTTCTTTGTAAATCTACATCAAAAAAATATATTTTGGCTTATGGAGAAGCGACTTGGCAACTTCGACGGTTAATCAGTCTGGTATTCGCGTGCTTTGACCCCAAAGGGCTGTAACGCATGATTTCGGGTTCGTGCGGAGCTGCCACAATCTCTAAACGCGCACTCACCGGCAAGATGCCGGCTATCGCAAGGTGTGTTCGTGGGCCCTCCTACCGTGCCAATCGCTTCTCCATAAACCATGATTCAAACCCTCGCACGGGTGGTGATCAAAGGGTTTTCCAAGCGCAGTGCTTCCCAGAGAAAGCCGACCAGTTCGCGCGCGACCGCTGCATTGGCAACACATCGTGCTTTGGTCTGACTCAGTTTGTGAAAACGTTTGTACAGTCGACGCTGCGCCTTCCATGCCACGGAGATCACCTCAGCAGAGATCGCTTCTTGCCGTTGTCGTAGCACACGACTGCGGCGGGGTGGGGTTGCATACTTCCATGCGGCGGAGATGACCGCATTTCGCACATGGACATTTCCAGTTTTGGTGAGGCCTCCCCGTTGCGTGTGATTGCCTGAACTGTGCTCGCTTGGCACCAGGCCCAGATATGCCATCAACTGACGTGGATGTGCAAAACGACGGAGATCTCCCAACTCGAAGACCAGGGTCAACGCCGTCACCAAACCAATCCCTCGGAATGCCATCAAGACCTTGACGGGCGCTTGATAGGGGGCGCGTTCGGCCTGCGCGGCTAAGTCCCCCTCAATTCTGCGTACTTCTTGCGTTAGTTGATCTAATTGGTGCAGATACGTTTGAAGCGTGATCTGGTCAATCTCGGCCATCGGTAAGGCGCCAATCCATGTGTGAAAGGTCTTGGTCCAATTGGTCTTGCCTGGATACTGCAACCCGCGTGTCTGAAGGAAAGTCAGAATCCGCTGCTTGGTCCGGGTGATCGTTTCTGCCAGATCTCCCCGACAACGCAACAAGGACCGGATGGCCTCCTGTTCCTCATCTGGAATACAAACAATCGTCAGCAATCCAGCAGCGTACAGCGTTGCCAACTTTTTGGCATCTCGACGATCCGTTTTGACGCGCTCGCCTGGACGACGCGGAATGGACGAGGGCGCAATTACTTCACACGAGATCCCGCGGGCCTGTAACGCGCGTTGCAAGCCAAATCCACAGGAAGACGCTTCATAGCAAGAGCGTACCTGACCATGACGATCTTGGACCTTCCGGAGATATTTAGTGACCTTCGGCAGATCATGCGGCAATCCCCGCTCATCCAAAATCACGCCTGTACGCGCATTGTAAGCACACAACGCAATGGTCCTTTTATGCACATCCATACCGACAGAGATCGTGGATGCAGAAGTGGAAGAGTTGATGTGAGGTAGCATTGGACTGTTTCTGGTTAATGGACAAAGTTAATACAAGCTCATGGAGCTCAACCAGTAAGGAGTCCTGCTATAAAATCTCTTACCATGCAGTCGTTTGGAATTGAACAAAGGTGAACCATAAAGAAACGTCCAATGCACGAATAGACCCGAATTTTGACGTGCAATCTTCCTTACCCATCGCCATGACCTCCTCCAATGTCCACGGAAGCGCTTATACTTCCGCATCATCCACCGGATAAGATGTTCGTCAATGCTAAGCAGAACCTTGCTCAGTTCTGATTTGAAGAATGCACCATAGTAGGTAATCCATCCACGTACCACCGCATTGATCCTACCCGCGATTTGTTCCATTGAGAGTGGACTCATGCGAGCCAACCCCCAACTGTGTATGGTCTCCCGTATGGCTTTCGCCGCCTTCCGGCTGATCGCCGGATTGAACCCAAGAAAGATCTTGCCTCCTCGACCCTTTGTCTTTCGAGGTCGAAACGTGTAGCCCAAGAAATCAAAGGATACGTCCGCATACGTGCCTTCACAACCCGTTGCTTTGCAATATACAATCCGGGTCTTCTCCGGGTGTAACATTAAGTTACAGGCCGTAAAACGTCCCTTGAGCACTTGCCAAAGTTCGCGGGCCTGTGCCTCACTCGTGCAGTGGCACACAATATCATCTGCATACCGCTCAAATGGAATCTGCGGATAATTCCGCTCCATCCATTTATCAAACGAATAGTGCAGAAACAGATTGGCCAACAGTGGACTGATGACCCCGCCCTGCGGGGTTCCTACATCCCGTGCCGCTTCCGTCCCGTCTGGATGAATCACCGGTGCCGTCAGCCAGCGCTCTATGTACAAAAGCACCCACTTCTGATCCGTATGACGCCGGACCGCTTTCATCAATAGGGCATGATCTATCGTGTCAAAATACAACTTGATATCCATGTCCAGTACCCATGCCCACTTCCAGCATCGCATTCGCGTCTGACGCAGCGCATCATGAGCCGACTTGTTCGGCCGGTATCCATAGGAATCCGGGTGGAACTCGCGTTCCAGTACCAGCTCCAAGGCCTGTTTAACCACCATCTGGGCCACCCGATCTGCCACCGTGGGTATTCCTAAGGGACGAATACCTCCGCCCGGCTTCGGAATGTTCACGCGGCGGACCGGCTTCGGATAATAACTGCCCGATGCCATCCGATTCCAAATCTTGTAGAGATTATCCGCAAGATTCTCCTCGAAGTCCGCAATAGACTGCTCATCAATCCCTGCCCCTCCCTGGTTTGCCTTCACTCGCTTCCACGCGTCCCAAACTTGGCGCTTGGTTACTGGAAACGGCTTTGCTTGTTGCGCCGAAGTCCTCCCTCTCGGTTGCTTCCTCGCTCCTTGCTGCATGGTTCACCCCCTTCGCTCCATCCCCATTACAAGAATTTCATCACTACTACGGAGTGATCCGCCCGTGTGGAGTGCCTCGGTACTCAATGGCTTACAGGTACTGCCTGCTTGCCACGCTCCCTTTGCATCACCCCGACACGTTCCCACGTTCCGTACATGGGCCCAAATCGCAGTCTCGCCATCTCTATGCCGGAGGCCAGTTGGCCAGTAAACAGGCTCCCGCTAACCTCGTCCCGGGATTCCAACGCTACCCCGGTTTTGACCATCATCTAAAACTTTTCGACACATCATCAATGGTTCATTTGCATTCGACTCTGCGATTCATACCTGATAGGTTCCTACGCCTACCTTTTCCCAACTCGCTCACCACGACACCTCTTAAATGCCGCAGATGTGGGTGGTTTACAACCCCCGCCTGTACAGCGGTTGTGGAGGGCCTTCCTCCATCCCTTGCACAGTTCAATACATTTTAGCTACGTCATTGACTTACCTCCATGCATTTTCGTGGCACACCATTGGATTGTTCATGACAAAGTGCATTACACACGCCTGTGAGATGTCGTTCAAACATCTCGGCTACTTTCATGATCTCCTTCACGGCCGATTCTTTTACACTTTTAAACCATCGTTGGAAGTACTGCTTTGTATCGGACAATGTTTTACATCCAAAGATCGCCTTGAACTCCTCTCGCAACCGACAGGCAATGCTGACCTGCAAATTGGCCTCCTGGATGACTTTGAAAATTTCATCTTGCTTTTGCGTTCGGTTCTGTTCGTTTTTCAAGAGTGCATAGCGACTGTATTTGAGTTCCTTATGCTGCTTCACCACTCTGCGGCGAACCTGATCAATCCTTTTGTTGAGGTACCGGATCAAATGAAAGCGATCGTGGATCAGACTGGCCTTGGGGAATAACTCCTGCACCGTGGAATGTAGACCTTCCACATATCCGTCGTAATCGTCGTGACCGCCCCCTTTTTCGCGGCCAGAAGACGATTTAACAGCATTTTTGTGCTAACTTTGTCCCGGCTCTCCCCGATATCAATGACCACGCCACGCGCCGAATCACTAACAATAGTTGCGTAGGAATGCCCACGCTGAAAGGCCTTCTCATCTATGCTCACACGCGCAATCGCGTCCAGCGTCCAGCAACCTCCGCTTCATCCCACGCGCTACACTGCGGTGAAGGATCCGATTGACCGTGTCAAACTTACTGCAAAGTAGCTTCGCCGTCTTCGTCTGGTTCTTCGTCGCCTGCAATAAATTAATCGTCCACAGCTCAAACGCATCCGTATACCGATTCGAAGCACTCGCCCAGGGCGCCTTAATCGTCCGCACACTCACATCTATCCGGGGAACCCGACAATGGACAAAACACTTGAATTCGTAGCAGTCCAAGTGTCGCCATGTCCGCTCTTTTCGATGATCATAGAGCGTCCCGGTCTCCCCCGTCTCAGGGCAAACCAACGCACCCCCCAAGTGCGAAATGTAAATGTCTACCCGCTGTTTCTGCTCATCCAGTAGCACCCTGTCAATCTTCCAGTCGTCCCCCAGTCCTAGGTGAGTCGTGTCAAATCCAGATAAGATTCCATTGAAGTACGCTATATTTTAGTGGAACCCAAAATTAATTATTCCACAATAATTGCGGTAGAACCGATAGAATAGAATTCGCGTGTGATTTTCTAAATCTTACGCACGCGGCTCCTGCGTTAAATCGTTGGGAAAAGATCGCGAAAGATGCGGCTGAATGGTTACCCGAACACAACCAGTGTTGGTTTGTCAATCGGATCATTGAGGTCAAACGTAAGTACGGACTCAGTGTAGATGCGAAGGAAGCCGAGGCATTGAGAAACGTCCTTCGTTCTCGTGAAAGCACTGAGATGGAAATTCCTGATTGTGCTTCAACTGAGAAGTTCTAAAACTGTGTTTATTGCCATCTGGGATCTCTTAATTTGCTCTGAAGAGTGCAGGAAAATCCGGGTATCCCAAACCCCTCCTCAACCCGAATATAACTGGCATCGCCATTCTCACAGAAACTTTGTTTCCTTGATAGATGCCTGGCTTGAATTTTGCATGCTCTGTAATAACCCGGATGACTTCTTCGTCCAATCCACCTCCCATGTTTTGATGAACTATGGCATCACGAACATCACCCTTCTCGTCTACCGTGAAGTGTACAATCACCCGCCCTTGAATCCCTGCTCGTCTTGCGGCTTCCGGATACCTTACTTTACCTTGCAACACACCAAGACCTCCAATGAGCTCCGGCGGCTCATCAAACATCCGGAGGGCTGCAAGATCTTCTACAGGTCTGATCTGTATCTCCCCCTGCTCTCTCTCGTCCTCCATAATTGCATAACCGCTTGGGTCGAATATATCCATGGTAAAAACAGCCCGCATCCATGTCGAATCTGCAACAGGATTTAGGACAGAGAACTTGCGAGTCTGTTCAACCTTGGATTCATTGGTCTTATCACGGATTTCCATGTGCAGAATGTACAGGCCAGAAACAAGATCAGACAAATCAAACGTACCGACAAGAACATCCGTTGGACGCACTGCTCGTTTCGAGTGCTTCTGTAACCCCAGGATGGGCTCCGATTTGTTCAATTTGGAAATGTATATAAGCGTAGTATACTCGTCTGTATCCGAAGCTGCACATGCAGTATTGTAGGCCTCAGCATAATAGAAGAGGTTAGCAGCTCCTTCACCGTACAGTTGGCTGGCATTTGGGCGTATGTGGAGCCCATTCTTGTAGAATGGATCCTCTCTATCCTCCGAAGGAGTAATCCTGGAAGCCAGTGTTATGTCTGAAAGCGCGCAGCTTTCCTTCCGACCATAGTCTGGTATGATTACATCACGGTTTGCTTGTACTGGATCTTGGCCCAAAGGGGGCATGACTACTTGTAATTCGTACTCACCGGGCACGACAGTTAGCCGGACTTGACGCAAAAACACCTGCCCTTCTGTAATCACAGACGAATCGATCACAGCAAACTGCAGATCCATCTGCTGCTCCCAAACAACGCGTTCCGCAGATACATCCAAATCCGCGTCGGAGGAGCTATGCAAGATTAGCTCGAGTGGAATAGTAGAGGTGAAAAGAGAATCACTGGCTTCATAAGTAAGCGAACTCGCTTCGATAGCCATATAAAGTTCAACCAGTGACTCCTGTTCGTCATAAGCGAATGAAGCGTAATCGATATCGATCCGTGGAGCCTGTTGAGCTGTACTGCTGGCTGCAAAAAGCAGCAACCCAAGGAGGCTTATCAAATAACATGTTCTATTCATGAGGGGATGCCCCAAATTTAGTGGGGGTTTAGGGGAAGTTGTGAGAGTCTACCGGTGTACTGATGTTTGGTTCGGTCGTGTCGTTCCAGTCCCCGTAGCAAAGTTTCCCACTGCCAATCTTGCGGGATGGGGTTCAGGGATCGTTGTTCAATGTCAAGGCACGCGGCAGCAATCCATCGTTGGCGTTGGTCCGAGTTACTCCATCGCGTGATTCTGCGCGTTGTATGTGCCAGTCTGCTATTGATGCTCTCAATGATGTTCGTGGTTCGAAGCCGATCGCGTAGCGACTTGGGGAGCCCCAGTTTGTGAAGGGTGAGGGTTTCCTCAAGTCCCTCTTTTAAGCTGGCCGCTGCTTTTGGGCAGCGGGATTCCAAGGATTGAATCAAGGTCGTCAGTCGTTTTTTTGCTTCTGCATACGTACGCGTTGCATAGGCGGCTTCCAGTTGTTTCTTGACCTGCTCAGCAAAGTCGGTATCCTGGATCTTGGAGACGACATTTTCGCGTTTGTGCCACTGACATCGCTGAATCAGCGCCCGATCTCCAAAGACCTCTCGTACGCCTTTGCGCAATCCTTTGGAGCCATCCAGCAGCACCAGCAATGGGCCCGTAACCTGGAAGCCGCGTGCCTGCAAATTCTGCAGTAAGGCAACCACACACGGATGGGCTTCGGTTTTGACCTCCATGAACCCGAGGATGATCTTCTGTCCTTGTCCCGTCAATCCCACGACTAAAAGAATCTGTTCACTCCGCAAGGTCTTCCCGTCAATGAGAATGGCGACAAACTCCGTCTCATCAAACCGCCGGCTCATGAACGTCTCCAGTGCTTTGGCCGTCTCGTTGATAAACACGCGTCCGGTGGTGGAGCCGCTGAGACCAAAACTCTCTGACAGGTGTTGCGCCACTTGCCCATACTTGCGTTGAGAGAGTCCAAGTAGCACACTGCGTGCCAGTTCCTGTTCATAGCCGGGTTCGGCCTGGTGCAGCAGTTTGTACGTCTCCAGCGGCACTTCCTGATTCGTTTCGGTGTTACGAACCCGGGGGACCTCAACGGGCACCTTCGCCCCGTTCCAGCGAATTGAACCGGAATTGGTTCCCCAACGCTGGCACTTCGTCGGGGTATGTTTCCAGCGAATTCCGCAAAGCTCGCTCACTTCGGCCTGAAACAAGAGCGGAACCAATCCGGGCTACGAAACAACCGAGCCAGTTTGGCCGCATTCCTGGCCAAAAACGGTTGGAAAACGGCGGAAGGAAAGAGAGAAGATAATGCAATCATGCGTTCGATGGTTTAGAAGGAAGAGACGTTTTCAGTGCAGCATGCAACTGCGGAAGATACGTCGCATGTCGCACCCGACGCAGTCGGGGTTCAAGTTCCAACAGTGCCGCGCACAGGTGCATCTCGCGCTGGTGGACCGGCGTAGCCGTCAGTCTGCGTCCTGCACGAGCCAAGAGTGTCCTGAGTGAATTCAGCACGCGCAGTCCCCGGTCACTATGGAGCAATCGTCCGGTACGTTGCAAGGTGAGCGTTGATTCCAGCGCATGCGCAAGCACGCTTCCAGAGGAGCGATTCACCTGGGTCAACGCTGCTGTGATCTGCTGAAGATCTGTCCGAGCCTGGGACGCATCGCACTGTTGCCATGCCTGTCGTAGGCGGTGACGAAACCGCAGCGCCTCATCGGGATCCAGTCCGCTCAGCGCTTCGGCCATGACCGTATTCAGACATCGCTGCACCCACACGCGGCCTCCCCATACGCGGGACACCGCCGCGTGGAGTGCGACATTGCCAGGAAGCGTCAACAGCATCCCCGAACCCAATCCACGAACGCTCAAATCGTCCAGCACCGCCTCCATACCGGACTGATCCTGGGGGCCGCATTCGGTCACAGTCACGATCCGACGATGCCCCCGCAGACTCACCCCGATTCCAAACAATACATGCAGCCCCATCACATACGAGGGCCGAAGCCACAAATGGACCAGAGACTCCGTATGCCAGTCACGGCACGCCAGCACAGATACCGCAGATTCCCAGCATAAAGTCGGCGCAGGAGCCCCCGGGACCGCCGCCGACTCCTCAGGAGCTGATACCACAGGATCAGGCGCCGCAGGATCAGGTGCCGCAGGTACGGAGGAAATCCGATCGGTCAGCATGCGAAGTACATCCACATAATGCCGAACCAATTCAACCTGCAGATCCTGAACAGGCTCCTGAATTGGTGGAGAGAAAGGAAAAGAAGATTCTGGGTTCATCAAGGAAGGATCGGGTTAAGTCATTATCGTTACTCCCCCGAACCCCCACTAAATTTGACGCATCCCCATTCATGAACTCTCTCGTTCCAAAGAATACTCACGAACCAACCACACTTGTGTTCCCGCCTGCTGTACGCGTGTCAAGCAGGATTACAAATCCCAGACGCCTTGAAACGAGGAGAAGAAGATCACTAAAGAAGCAGACGTCACCGACGCGTACCGAATCCAATCCGCATTGACATTCTGAACGGAACCGCGCTCCCCTGACTGATCCCCGGCTTGAATTTTGCATGTTCAGTAATAACCCGGATGGCTTCCTCGTCGCATCCACCTCCGATGCCTTCAAGGATTACGGCATCGCGAGCATTACCCTCCTCGTCTACCGTGAATTGCACAGTCACCCACCCTGTAATCCCGGCTTGGCGTGCACTTTCCGGATATCTCGCCTTTCCTCTCAGTGCACGGATACCTCCAATGAGTTCCGGCCGCTCCTCAACGAGTACGAAAACTGGAAGATCTTCTACGTGCCTGATCCGTACCCGCCCCTGCTCTATCCCGTCCTCCGGCATAGTTGGATTGCCACTTGCCTCGAATATTCCCAGGGCAATAGCAGACTGTACCCATGTCGGATCCGCAACAAGATTTAAGACAGAGAACTTGCGGGTTTGTTCAACCTTGGACTCATTGGCTTTGTCAAGGATTACCATGTGCAGAGAGTATATCCCAGAAACAAGATCAGACAAATTAAACGTGCCGACGAGAACATCAGTTAGACGCACCGCCCGTTTAGAGCGCTTCTGCAGGCCTGTGATGGGCCCCGGCCTGTTCTCATTGGAAACATATATGAGCATGGTATATTCGTCCGTATCCGAAGCTGCGCATGCAGTATTGTAAGCCTCAGCGTAATAGAAGAGCCTGGCGGCTCCCTCGCCGTACAACTGGCTGGCATTTGGGCTTATATGGAACCCATTCTTATAGAATGGATCCTCTCTATCCTCCGAAGGAGTAATCCTGGAAGCCAGTGTTATGTCTGAAAGTGCTCAGCTTTCCTGCTGATCATAGTCCGGTATGATTACATCACGGCTTGTCTGTACGGGATCTTGGCCGGACAGGGGCATGACTACTTGCAGTTCATATTCACCCGGTACAACGGTCAGTCGGATTTGGCGCAAAAACACCTGTCCCTCGGTAATCAAAGACGAATCAATCACAGCAAACTGCAGATCCGTCTCCTGCTCCCAAACAACGCGCTCCGCAGATACCTCCGAATCCGCATCGGAGGAGCTATGCAAGCTCAGCTCGAGTGGAATAGTAGAGGTGTAAAGAGAATCAATGGCTTCATAAGTAAGCGAACTCGCTTCGATAGCCATAAAAAGTTCAACCAGTGACTCCTGATCGTTATAAGCGAATGAAGCGTAATCGATATCGATCCGTGGAGCCTGTTGAGCTGTACTGCTGGCTGCAAAAAGCAGCAACCCAAGGAGACTTATCAAATAACGTGTTCTATTCATGAATTCTCTCTCCTGTCGTGAATGATATTCACGAATCAACTGCACTGCATTTCCGCCTACCACACCCGTATAAGCAGAATTACAAATCCCAGGTGCCTCTTTGAAAGTACTCAAAAATCATCCTAACACCTTGCGGTATGGAGCAGAAACCCACGAAAAAAGCGGAAGCTTCCTCTGTCAACTAGGCATCTTCATGCAATTTGAAAATAATGGGCATCCGCATTCTTACTGGAATCACGCTTCCCTGATGGATGCCCGGCTTGAATTTTGCATATTCAGTAACAACACGGATGACTTCCTCATCACATCCACCTCCGATCCCTTTACGGATTATGGCATCACGAACATTACCCTCCTCGTCTACCGTGAAGTTTACAATCACCCGTCCCTCAATCTTGGCTCGGCGTGCACTTTCCGGATATCTCACCTTACCTACCAGTGCGCGAATACCTCCAATGAGCTCCGGTGGCTCATCAGGGATCATGAAGGCTGCAAGATCTTCTACGTGTCTGATCCGTATTAGCCCCTGATCTATCTCGTCCACCGGCATAGTTGCATAACCACTTGCCTCGGATATTTCCATGGCATGGGCAAACTGTGCCCATGTCGAATCTGCAACAGGATTTAAGACAGAGAACTTGCGGGTTTGTTCAACCTTGGACTCATTGGCCTTGTCAAGGATTACCAAGTGCAGAGAGTATATGCCAGAAACAAGAGCAGACAAATTAAACGTGCCGACAAGGACATCCGCTGGACGCACTGCCCGTTTAGAGCGCTTCTGTAGGCCGGTGATGGGCGCCGGTCCACTCGCCTTGGAAACGTATATAAGCAGGGTATATTCGTCCGTATCCGGAGCTGCACATGCAGTGTTGTAGGCCTCCGCGTAGTAGAAGAGCCTAGCGGCTCCCTCGCCGTACAGCTGGCTGGCATTTGGGCGTATATAGAGCCCATTCTTGTAGAATGGATCCTCTCTATCCTCAGAAGGGGTAATCCTGGAAGCCAGTGTTATGTCTGATAGCGCACAACTTTCCTGCTGATCATAGTCCGGTATAATTACATCGCGGCTTGCCTGTACGGGGTCTTGACCTGATAGAGGCATCGCTATTTGCAGTTCATGTTCACCCGGTACAACGGTTAGCCGGATTTGGCGTAAAAACACCTGCCCCTCTGTAATCAAAGACGGATCAGTCACGGCAAACTGCAGATCCGTCTCCTGCTCCCAAACAACGCGCTCCGCAGATACATCCAAATCCGCATCGGAGGAGCTATGCAAGCTCAGCTCGAGTGGAATAGTAGAGGTGTAAAGAGAATCACTGGCTTCATAAGTAAGTGAACTCGCTTCGATAGCCATGTAAAGTTCAACCAGTGACTCCCCTTCGTCATAAGCGAATGAAGCGTAATCAATATCGATCCGTGGAGCCTGTTGAGCTGTACTGCTGACTGCAAAAAACAGCAGCCCAAGGAGGCCTACCAAATAACGTGTTCTGTTCATGAATTCTCTCTCCTGTCGTGAATGATATTCACGAATCCACTGCACTTGCATTCCCGCCTACCACACCCGTATAAGCAGAATTACTAATCCCAGGCACCTCTTTCAAAAGATACAGAAAAACAACCCTACGCCCCCTGCAGCATGGAGAGGAAGCCCGTAACAACCATGACGTCGTAGATCGCATGTGCCCAGGCAACAACAGCAAAACCACGCACCAGAAAAACCACATTGAAAACCAGACCGAAGATGGCCCGGTAAACAAACACGCTGAGCTCCCAAGGATCACCCATGTTCCCAAAATGATGTATTGCGCTAAAAGTAACCGCACCAATCACTGCGGCCAAAATATACATGAGTACTTTGGCTTTGGGGAAAGCAAGTCGCAACAAAAAGGCTAGTCCCCCAACAAGTATGACACGAAAGAACAACTCCTCATATAAGCCAGCGCCGAGGGAAAGAACCAACTGCATGACTATATCAGGCTCATGCACTGCCTCCTGTACGGACATCATCGGTGACATCAACCATTGCGTAAACCCCGAAACAATGACCGCAAGGAGAATCGCATAAAACGCACTTTCAAGAATAATAAAGCCAGGATATTTGCTATGGAATGCGACTTTCTTTTTCCGTTCGATGGCAACGATGAGCACACCTACAACCACTACTACACCCAGCAGAATTAGCTCATGTGCCTGCCCGAAGCTTGGGATGAGGTCTTTTAACCAGATATCAGCAGTAATACGGATCTCTCCTACTGTGCCATGATTCACCCATACAATCCCTGCTTCATAGAGTAACAGAAGCGGAAGTGCCATAAGGAACCCCCACGTTGCGGTTCTCGTGGCCCGAAAATAGCTTTCAAATACACCAGGAACTGGGGTTTCGGTAGATGGGGAGTACTCTTCAGTCATCGTCATCTACTTCCATCAAAGCCTGTTGTAGCTCGGACCGGTCTTTTACCTCGCGCAGATCATTACATATCTGGATGCCTTCTTTGTACGTTCGTACAGCATCATCCCTACTGCCAAGTTCCAAGTACAGTTTCCCCAGATGATAATAGACTCCTGTATAGCTTGGGGCTATCACCAGGATTGACTGGTACCACTTCAGCGCATCCTCTAACCGGCCCTGCTTATGATACTCAAATCCAAGTGCAAAAAGTGTAAAGGGATCCGACTTATCAGCCTCATGGAGCTGCAGAAGCTGTTGTATGCGATCCATTTCGTTCGCTCTGTCTGGTGCTCTCAAATCCAGTCCACGCAATACCTTTTGGAGAAAGTAGGGAACTGAGTGAATACACTTTTTCTACCAGCCTCCACCAGCTCCACCACCACCAAATCCTCCACCACCAAATCCACCGCCGAAACCTCCCCCAAATCCACCGCCTGCACCAAAACTACCCCCTCCTCCGAAGCCACCGGATCCACGTCCGCTGGCATGTCCCAATAAGAACATAAGTGGGATAATGCTATTGCCACGATAGGGGCGACCTGGTCCTCCTCCTCCGCCACCCCGCGCAAGCATCATGAAAACAGAGAATACTATAACCATCAAGAACAATACAAGTCCTCCAAAATCCCCCCTTCTGCCTGAATCCTGTGCTACTGGCAATAATTCTGCTGTGTACTCCCCTGCTGCTGCAAGCATGAGCGCATCAACTGCCCCAGCTAAACCGGCATAATACCGCCCTTCTCTAAAATTGGGAGTTATGATCTCCCGTACAATACGGCCTGCAAGCACATCTGGAATTGCTCCCTCCAGACCGTACCCTACTGCAATAAACACAGAACGATCTTGCTCGCTAACCAGAATAAGTACTCCATTGTCATTTTCAGCCTGGCCTACTCCGAGCGACTGTCCTAATTCGGTCGCATATTCGGCAATATCACGCCCCTCCAATGATTGTATTGTGCGAATAGCAATCTGTGTTGACGTACTATCCGCATATAGTCGCAACGAGAGGGCTAAGCGCTGTTCCTCCTGTGAGGACAACATCCCGGCTTCGTCAACAACGATTCGGTTCTCCTCCTGGGCCAATACTCTCCCATGGACAATCACCAGTGCTATCAGAGCAACTGGGACAAACCAGCGAAGTCGTCTGTACTTACGAATCAAAATCAACCTCTGGCGCACTCTGAGCATCACTGTCCGCCTCAAACGGGGACCGGCGGCTGTGTCCGAACATACCAGCAAACATGGCTGCGGGGAATTGACGAATAGCGGTGTTATAGTCGCGCACCGCACCATTATAGCGCGTACGCGCCGTGTTTATACGATTTTCTGTACCCTCCAACTGAACCTGTAAATCACGAAAACCTTCTGTAGCCCGCAATTGTGGGTAATTTTCGCTGACAACTAACAGTCTACCGAGTGCACCCGAAAGTTGTGACTGTGCCTGCTGGAATTGTGCTAGACCTTCAGGGTCACGTACATCCTCGGCAGATACATTTATGGATGTTGCCCGGGCGCGTGTCTCCGTTACAGCCTGTAGCGTTTCCTGCTCAAAATCTCCAGCTGCCCTCACTGTATTCACAAGGTTTGGAATAAGGTCAGCTCTTCGCTGATAGGCAGTCTGAACATTCGCCCAAGCCTCTTCAACCATCTCCTCCTGCCCAACCAGACTATTATACGTTCCGCAGCCTGCACAGCCCGCAAACCCCACAAGCAAGACGATAATTAACAAAACCAGTGTACTTGTACGACGCATGCTATATCCTAAATTCTATTTAAATCGAAACCTATGGTGCGTACGTCAGCCAAGGCTAGGGGTTTCGGAAATAGAGTCCAAATACTCCTGTAGTATTATCCCTGCTGCAACTTGATCCACACTACCGCGCCCGCCTCGGTAGGATCGTCCACGCAACATCGCCTTAGCTTCTTCAGATGTATAACGCTCGTCCCAGCGTACTATATCCACATCAGGCATCCTGTTTAGCAATCGTCGAATATACTCATTTACCCGCTTGGTTGCACTACCCTCGGATCCATCTTCCTTCAACGGCCAGCCAATAACGATCACATCTATTTTCTCCCTTTGATGGATCGCAACCAGTTTGTCTACTGCAGACGCCGGACTGCAGGTATCAAGGGGTTGCGCAAACATACGCAATGGATCAGCTATTGATAGACCGACTCGCCGCGTGCCATAATCGACAGATATAATACGCGGATGCCCGCGGTACAACTTACTCTTCAAAACGGTATACCCCACGGACACTTTCAACACGTCTGATACGCCCAATCAGACGCTTGAGATGCTGCAGATCACTGACGTGCAGTATGATTGTACCTTCAAAAAATCCGTCCTCTGTTCTGACAGTCATGGACCTTATGTTCGTCTTGAGGTTGCGGGAAATAACCGTAGTCAGATCATGAACAATGCCAACACGATCTTCTCCAACCACGCGCAGCCCTACAACAAATCGGACATCCTTCTGCCGACTCCAGGCACACGACTGGATCCTGTCTGGATGGTTTACAAGTAAGTGAGCTGCATTACGACACCCTGTGCGATGAATATTGATAGAACCTGCCCTGCTTGTATAACCAAATACTGCATCACCAGGAATTGGATTACAGCAGGAAGCATACACAGTAGCCAAGCCCTTTATGCGCTCCCCGTTGATAAGTAATGTTTCAGCCCCTTTATGCTGAGCGGTTTCCTTAAATGTGATCGTGGACTCCGATGGAGTATCCATATCAGCAGACTCCGGCGTATGCCCTGTGCGCATGTACTGAATCAAATCCTGTACATCTAATAAGCCAGAAGCGATCTCATAAAACATCTGCGCCAGCGTCGAATATTTGAACTGGGCCGCCAATCGTACCAGCTCTTCTTCTGAGACTGATATCCTGGCTCGCTTCGCTTTCTTTTCCCAGAGCTGGCGCCCATACCTCACCGCCGCTCGCCGCTCTTCATTAATTCGATGCCGAATGCGGCTGCGGGCCTTGTGCGTGACCACATACTTAATCCAGTCTGGATTGGCTGTCACTTTTTTGGATGTAATGATCTCGACCTGATCACCACTCCTTAACTTGTAAGAGAGTGGTACCATTTTGCCGTTGACCTTGGCTCCAATACAATGCAAGCCAACATCCGTGTGAATCTGAAACGCAAAATCTACTGGTGTCGCATTTTTGGGTAATGTCTTCAGGTCTCCCCTCGGAGTGAAGACATAAATTTCGTCTGTATAGAGATCCAGACTGAATTCCTGAACAAATTCAGTCGCCTGCTCACTATCAGGGTTCTCCATCAGGTCATGGACCCAGTTTAATAACTGATCCATTTTCGTATCCGGCTTATGAACGCCTTCCTTGTACTTCCAGTGTGCTGCCATACCACGCTCGGCAATCTCATGCATCTCTTCCGTGCGAATCTGCACTTCTATGCGGCGACCTACAGCATCCAGCACCGTCGTATGTAAACTCTGATAACCATTCGATTTAGGCACAGAAATAAAATCCCTGAAGCGCTCAGGGAGCGGTTTATAGAGATCTGTAATGATAGAGTACACGCGCCAGCAATCCTCTTTACCCTTGTGCCCGCTGGTCTTTAGGATGATACGAATCGCAAATACATCGTAAATGGCTTCCAGCGGCTTATTCTGCGCCTGCATTTTGCGAAAGATCGAATAGATATTCTTCGATCGCCCTTTAATATCAAAATCGAATCCATACTTCTCGAGTCGCTCTCGAAGAGGTACGATGAATTGGCTGATGTACGAATCGCGCTCCTGTTTACTCTCTTTCAAACCAAGTACAATCGAAGAATATGCCTCTGGCTCCAACACTTTTAGTGAGAGGTTTTCCAACTCGGCTTTTATGCGTTGCAGACCAAAACGGTGTGCCAAGGGTGCAAAGAGCGTCAATGTCTCAGTAGCAATCTTTAGCTGCTTGGCCGGAGGAAGTGGTCCAAGCGTCTGCATATTATGCAGGCGATCCCCAAACTTCACAAAGATCACGCGCACATCCTGGGCCATCGACAGGATAAGCTTGCGCACATTTTCAGCCTGTCCTAGTGCCCGATTGGCGTAGATACCACGAATCTTGGTTAACCCATCAATAAGCAAGGCCATCTCTTTACCGAATTCCGCCCTGATAATTTCCAGAGACAGATCGGTATCCTCAACCACGTCATGCAGGAGCGCTGCACCAACACTCACATCATCCAGTCGGATTTCACGGACAACAATATGGGCAACTGCGATTGGATGTGCTATGTACGATTCTCCAGACGCTCGTCGATCATTCCTATGTGCCCAATAGCTGAGCTTGAAGGCACGCCGAATCATAGCCTCGTCAAACGCCGGCAAATACCGCTTGCAGTCCGCAATCAACTCTTCTAGCTGTTGCCCGTAGGGCTCGTCAACCGTGAAGTCGCGTTCTTTGAGTATAGTCGAAGCTTCGAGCATCTAGCGTCTGGCAGTCGGAGACACGTACGTTTGATATCTGAATGTACAAACGCAAAACAACCCGTTGGGATCAATTTCCTTCCGGCTCAATACGGGCGGAACCCTGATCCTGACTTTTACCGCTAAAACTCCGAATCACTGGGCAACCTCCAACATGCCCAAGCTCAGACCGCTCAGTCTCCGCTATCGGAGGTTTCTTTGGCAGGGGGTTCGGATTCTTCTTGAGGGACTTCCTCAGCAATATCGAGATCAGGCGGTTCTGGATACTCCTCTTGACTCGTCACCAGCGCAGCTTCCTCAGCAACTGCTGCTGTGCTTGCTGCATCTGCTCCTCTGCTGGCGCCGCTCCTACGACGACGGCTACGACGCGTACGACGGCGACGACGACGCGTCGTCGGTTCAGACTCGTTATAGTCCACAAGTTCGACAATCGCCATCTCAGCAGCATCACCTGAGCGCTGCCCTAATCGAAGAACACGAGTATAGCCGCCTGGTCGGTCGCCTACCTTCTCTGCGATCTCCTCAAAAAGCTCTCTAACGACCTGCTTATCCATCAAATGACGGAAAACTTCTCGCCGGTTGTGTGTGGTATCCTCACGCGAACGCGTGATTAGCGGCTCAACGTAAAGCCGCAGGGCCTTAGCCTTGGCAAGTGTGGTCGTAATTCGTTTGTGGCGAACCAATGCTCCTGACAGCGCCGACAAGGTTGCCCTGCGATGCGATGCTGTACGACCCAGCTTATATCCTTTTTTAGCGTGTCTCATTGCTGGTAGCTAACTGGCCTCCGTCGTAGTCTCGCTGCTAACTCCCGGGATGTCCATATTAAAACCTAATCCGCGTTCTTCCAGGACAGCTGCGAGTTCCTGCAACGATTTAGTCCCAAAGTTGCGGAATTTCATCATGTCCTGTTCATCACGTGTGACAAGATCCCTGATCGTTCGAATGTTTGCAGCCTTCAAGCAATTTTTTGCCCGAACGGACAACCTAAGGTCATCCACAGAATCATCCAGCTGATCCACAACCTTCCGCGCAACTAAATCTGAACGATATTCTTCGAGTGGAGTGATGTCTATATGTTCCATTGCCGCAAACGGATCAATGTGCTCCTTAAGGATACTGGCCGCCTCCTTCAAGGCACTTTGAGGCACAATTGATCCATCCGTTGAGATTTCCAACTCCAGTCGTTCATAGTCTACACGTTGTCCGACCCGTGTGGGTTTCACGGTAACCTTTACCTTCTTGATAGGCGTGTAGACGGCATCCATGGCGATAACACCAATTGGATCGGTCTCTTTCTTGTTTTCGTCTGCCTGAACATACCTGCGTCCGGTTTCCACACGTAATTCCACTCCAACATCGACACCCTCAGAGAGTGTGGCAATATGATGAGAGGGGTTAAGTACCCGGTAGTCATTCGTAGACAGCCCTATATCCCTGGCAGTCCAGGCACCTGGCCCTTTCACCCGCATAGTAATTATGCCACTCGCAAAATCAGCAGGTTTGAATCGGACACCTTTAAGGTTCAGTATGATGTCAGATACGTCCTCAGTAACGCCCTCGATGGTCGAAAATTCGTGCTGTATACCATCAATCTTCACAGCGGTAATGACCGTACCTTCGAGTGAGGAAAGCAGCACGCGTCTGAGAGAGTTGCCGATGGTCTGCCCGAATCCGCGCTCAAGGGGCTGAATTACAAACCGTGCAAACGTAGACGAAGATTCTTCCGTCAGCACCTCGTCCGGCATTTGAATTCCGTTGTTGCTCATACTCGTCAATTTGACTTCAAAATTGTCTACAGTCGAACTACTTGGAGTAAAGCTCCACGATCAACTGCTCTCGAATATTCTCTGGGATATCAGAGCGCTCTGGGAAGTCCAGAAATTTTCCGCTCAATGTCCTTCGATCTGCTTCCAGCCATGAAAAGGCTCGCCGGTTTTTCTTCACATTTTCAACAAACATGCGATTGTGCCGACTTCGAGGGCGAACAGAAACAATATCCCCCGGACGTAGCTGACACGAAGGAATGTTCACCACCTGCCCATTGACCATAATGTGGCGGTGTGTAACCATCTGGCGAGCCTGCCGCCTGGTAGCAGCAAATCCAAACCTGAAAACAGTATTGTCCAAGCGCGCCTCGAGAAAGCGTAGCAAGTTTTCGCCCGTAACACCTTTTTTGCGGGCAGCCTTCTCGAACAGGTTCTTAAACTGCCGCTCTAGAACACCGTAAATATGCTTTGCCTTCTGCTTTTCTTTCAACTGAGTAGCATATTCGCTCTCACGTCGCCGCCGTTTCTGACCATGCTGGCCAGGCGGGTTCGGTTTGCGCTCGAGAGATTTACTTGGACCAAAGAGCGGCTCGTTGAATCTCCGTGCAATCTTTTGCTTAGGGCCTCTGTAACGGGCCATGGCTGTTTATCTCGGGTCAATAAATGAACAGATCAGACTCGACGACGCTTGGGCGGCCGACATCCGTTATGTGGGATTGGGGTTATGTCACGAATCGACGTAATATCCAGGCCCGAAGTATTTAATGCGCGGATCGCAGACTCCCTTCCGGAACCTGGTCCTTTTACGAACACATCTACACGCTTCAATCCTAAATTGACTGCTTCTGTCGCCGCGGTGGTCGATGCAACCTGCGCAGCATACGGCGTACTCTTTCGAGATCCCTTGAAGCCCTCTTTACCGGAAGAAGACCACGATATGCAGTTGCCATACTGGTCTGTAACCGTAACAATAACGTTGTTGAATGTAGCACGGATAAAGACCATACCGTTCGACTCGATCACCACCTTTTTCTTCCCAAAACGACCGCTCCGGCCTTTGCGTACCTGCTTTTTCGCCATAATTGCGTGTGGTTCCTGTAACTACTTGCGCGGTGCTTTCTTTTTGCCTGCTACCGTCTTCTTACGGCCTTTGCGTGTCCTAGCATTGGTCTGCGTTCGCTGACCACGTACCGGCAACCCGCGCCGATGTCGCAACCCGCGATAGCAACCAATATCCATTAGCCGCTTCACGTTCATCTGGACCTCGGACCGAAGCTGACCTTCAACTACATAATGATCTTCAATCAAACGACGAACCTTCTTAGTCTCTCCCTCTGTCCACGTATCGGGGTGTTTGTCGGGGTCCAGTCCAATCCGTTCCAGTATCTCTACTGCGCGGGAACGTCCAATTCCATAAATGGTCGTTAACGCAATCTCGCCGCGCTTTTTCGGCGGCACGTCAACTCCTGCTATTCGAGGCATACAATACTATCCCTGTCGCTGCTTGTGCTTAGGGTTCTTCTTGTTAATGACATAGAGGCGGCCTTTGCGCCGAACGATCTTGTCGTCGGCACTCCGCTTCTTTATACTAGCCCTTACTTTCATGAATGGGTCAGCTCCAGTTGTTCAAGCAAAGCACATTAGTACGCACATTGCCCAAACAGGTTCCTATCTATAGCGATACACGATACGTCCTTTAGTAAGATCAAAAGGAGATATCTCGACCTTTACGCGATCGCCAGGGAGGATCTTGATGTGATACATTCGCATTTTCCCGGCTAGAAGACCGAGAATGGAATGCCCGTTTTCAAGACGGACCCTGAATTGCGTGTTCGGCAGCGCGTCAGTGACTTCGCCGTCAAGTTCAATTGGTTTCTGTTTAGCCATACGATAATGCTTTCATCCTATATGGAGGAGTAGTGATTTCTTCAATGTACTCGAATGTGGTAAGTACATCCGGCCCACTTGGAGTTATACAGACCATATGCTCATAATGAGCCGAGGATGTTCCATCGGCTGAGCAAATCGTCCATCCGTCCGAATTCGTAACCACTTCGAAAGTACCTAGGTTGATCATTGGCTCGATGCATAATACCATACCCGTCCTGAGCCGACGCCCCTTGCGGGGTGCGCCGAAATTGGGGACGTGAGGAGGTTCATGCAATTTACTGCCAATTCCATGCCCGACGAGTTCCCGCACAACTCCCAATCCGTGGGCTTTACAGTGGTTATAAACGGCTGCACCGATATCACCAATACTGCGATGAGACGTAGCTGATGCAATACCCAGCTCCAGTGCCTCATGTGTTACCGTACAAAGGTGTATATCCTCGGGACTAAGATCGCCAACACCGAATGTATATGCACTGTCTCCGAAATAACCATTCAATAACACACCACAATCCACTGATACCAAGTCGCCCTGACGAAGCATGTAGTCACCTGGGATTCCATGGACCACAGCATCGTTGATAGATATACAAAGCGAGGACGGGAACGGTGGCAGCGACGCCATGCGATAACCCTTGAATGCCGGTTTTGCACCATGGCTGTGAATAAAGTCCTCAGCCACACGATCAAGTACAGACGTTCTTACACCAGGGGCGATGTGCCTGGCCACCTCCGCCAATGTGCGGGCAACCAGATCAGCACTTTCGCGAAGCAGTGCTATTTCGTGAGAAGTCTTTATCACACCCATCAACGTGACCGACCTCGAATACGGCCGCTTTTCATAAATCCGTCGTAGTGACGCATCAGTAGATGGCTTTCGACCTGTTTGAGTGTATCCAATGTTACGCCAACCATAATCAAAAGGCTCGTGCCTCCGAAAAATTGGGCGAACTGCTGCGTTTCCGTCAGGCCAAGCTGTACGGCAAATGCAGGAAGGATCGCCGCGAAGCCGATAAACAACGACCCCGGTAATGTCACACGAGTTAGGATCGCATCAATGAATTCACTCGTTTGCCTGCCAGGTCGAATCCCTGGTATAAAGCCCCCCTGACGCTTCATCGTATCGGCCATCTCTTTCGGATTAACTGCAATTGCAGTGTAAAAATACGTGAAGAACACACATACGAAAAAGAAGATGATTGAATAGCCCCAACTGGTGAAGTCCAGGAAGAGTGCACCAAAACCCTGCATAAACTCGTTGTTCGGCGCGAACTGTGCAATCGTGCCAGGCACAAACATGATCGACTGTGCAAAAATGATGGGCATCACACCCGCTGCATTCACACGTACCGGCAGATATTGTGTCGTTCCCCCATATACTTTGCGTCCAACTACACGCTTAGCATACTGAACGGGAATTCGCCGTGTACCCTGCGTCATCAAAACAACAAATGCAGTCACAACAACCAAAACACCCACTTCAAAGATTACCAGGAAAATATTCGCAGATTGCCGTATTTCATTCATAAATGCCTGCGGCAGAAATGCAATAATTCCGATCGTAATGATGAGTGAGATCCCGTTGCCGATGCCACTTTCGGTGATGCGTTCTCCAAGCCACATCACAAACATGGTACCAGCGGTGAGCACGATCACCGTGCTGATCATAAAAAAGGTCTGTGGGATCTCGATTGCCTGAGGAACTGTTCCCCACAAAAACAGACTGTAACCAACAGATTGCAGCGCCGTGATACCAGCGGTACCATAGCGGGTAAGTTGAGTAATCTTGCGACGGCCCTCCTCCCCTTCACGCTGAAGCTTCTGGAAATAAGGTACAGCTGCACCTAAAAGCTGGATTATGATAGATGCCGTGATGTACGGCATAATTCCTAACGCAAACACCCCTGCCTGGAGGAAAGCTCCGCCAACGAAGAGATTGAAGAAGCCAAACAGATTATTGGGATCTCCCTGTGCAAATGCATCCGTGAGTGCCGTAGCATTAATGCCGGGCAAAGATACGTAAGCCCCAACCCGATAAATGATCAGGATGCTAAGAGTATAGATAATGCGTTTGCGTAACTCATCAATCTTCCAGATGCTACGCAAACTGTCGGCAATTCCCGCCATTCGGAGGTCGCTCGGCTGAGTTTAGTTGGCTGACAGGCGCGTGATCGTTCCGCCCGCTGCCTGAATTTTTTCTTCTGCTGACTTACTGAAAGCGTGAACCTCTATGTTCAGAGCAATCGTCAACTCACCATCTCCAAGAATCTTGATGCGATCATTTTTCCTCACCAAACCCGCCTTGATCAATGCTTCCAGTGTGATCGGAGCGTCTGCATCAAGGGTTTTCTGCTCAATATGTGCTTTCAGCTGAGCCAGATTCAATACCTTGTACGAAACTCTGTTCGGATTCCTGAACCCGAACTTGGGTATCCGTCGCTGGAGCGGCATTTGGCCCCCTTCAAACCAGGAAGGCATACGATGATTGCCCGTGCGGCTCTTCTGTCCTTTGTTTCCTCGCGTGGAGCTGTGCCCACCCTTGCCGGATCCTACGCCCCGTCCCAATCGCTTATTGCGTCTTGTCGAGCCCTTTGCCGGCTTTAGTGTACCTAGATTCATGCGTTCGACTCGGTTTCCTGCCCTTCAGCAGCGGTTTCTTCTACGTGTATCAAATGTGACACCTTACGCAGCATCCCCCGAATTACAGGGGTATCCCTGTGTGTCACTGTATGGCGTATGCGACGCAATCCTAGAGCCTGGATAGTCCGACGTTGAAGGTCGGATGAGCCAATCAGACTCCGCGTCTGAGTAATTTTGAATGACATGACAGTCTCTATCCTTCAAAGACACGGCGCAATGGAATACCACGTCGACGCGCTACCTCGAGAGGATGCTCAAGACTGCGCAGTGCATTCATGGTCGCCGCAACCTGGTTATGCGGATTACTGCTTCCGAGCGATTTCGAAAGCACGTTCGTGATTCCCACGCACTCGAGTACCGCACGGACACCTCCACCTGCAATCACACCTGTACCCGGTGATGCAGGCTTCAGCAGCACACGCCCGGCGTCTTTCTTACCAATCACACGGTGCGGGATAGTACCATTCTTTGTAACCGGAACAGAGATCAAATGCTTTTTGGCGTTTTCTGTCCCTTTCTTAATGGCATCTGCGACCTCATTGGCCTTGCCTAGACCTGCACCTACGTGGCCCTCTCCATCTCCAACTACTACAACCGCATTAAAAGAAAATCGCCGCCCCCCCTTGACTACCTTAGCCACACGTTTGACCTTGACTAGGCGATCAATCCATTCGGTCTGCTGGTCAGCTGTCTCACCGCTACGGTTACGCTGTTGTTGCGTCTTTTTCATTCAGTATCAGATACTCTTTTATCCGTCAAAATTTCAATCCACCCTTGCGTGCTCCCTCAGCCAGTGAGCGGACACGACCATGGTAGCGATAACCATTGCGATCAAAGACGGCTTGGTTGATACCACGCTCCACCGCACGTTCAGCCAGGCGTTCACCAACAACCAGGCCCGCATGCACCGGCGAATCGGCTTCATGGCCTTTGTCCAGTGTTGATGCTGACACAAGCGTCCGACCGCTAACATCATCCACTAACTGTGCATATAGGTTGCAATTGCTCCGAAATACGGTCAATCTGGGGCAGTCTGCCGTGCCGCTTATTCTACGACGAATGCTCCGCTTAGTACGAAGCCGACGTACACCCTTGGCTGATTTGATTTTACGAGTCGCCATATCTCCTGTATATCACTGTTTGGAGGCAGTCTTGCCGGCTTTTCTACGCACGTACTCATTGATGTACCGAATCCCTTTGCCCTTGTATGGCTCCGGTGGACGTAGAGAACGAATTTTTGCAGCAACCTGCCCAACTGCCTGCTTATCAATACCTGATACAGTAACCTTTGGCGTGCGTCCACGACCACCACCCTCTGCTTCAATGATTACGTTATCAGGAGGCACAAAGTAAATGGGATGGGAATGTCCAACTGCCAACTCCAATACCCCACCCTTAACTTCTGCACGGGTGCCAACTCCGATTATCTCTAATCGCTTCGTGAAGCCCTTGCTGACCCCCGTTACCATATTCGCTAAAAGCGAACGGTACAGACCATGCATTGCACGGTGTCGTTTCTGATCCGTAGGTCTCGAAACACTGAGTTCGCCAGATTCCTGAGAGAGTATCAGATTGGGTGGCACCTGAAGATGCAGCACCCCCTTGGGCCCGGTTACCGTCACCGCGTTACCCTTGGAGACATCGACCTTGACCCCCTCCTTAATCACTATGCTTTGTCTGCCAATCCTTGACATTATGATTTATTCTAAAACACGTGTGCTAGTACTTCACCACCGACATGGACACGCTCCGCTTCCTTATCGGTCATCACCCCTCGTGAGGTGGACAATATTGCAACACCAAGCCCATTCTGTACACGAGGTAAGTTGTCCGCATTCGCATACACACGCAGTCCTGGTTTGGAAATCCGATTCATAGAACGGATTGCCCCCTTTCCGTGGCGATCATACTTGAGAAAAATGCGCAACAATCCCTGATTGCCGTCATCCACATTCAAAAACCGAGCGACATATCCTTTGTCCTTAAGGATTTGTGTGATCGCCCGTTTTATTCTGGACGCTGGTATATCAGTGTACCTGTGCCCGGCCATTTGCGCGTTACGCAGCCGTGCCAGATAGTCGCCAACCGGATCCGTGATCACTCCCATTCTAATTACCAACTTGATTTACGAATTCCAGGAATCTTGCCAGCCCGGGCCATGTCACGAAAAGCAATCCTCGAAACACCATATACCCGGATATAGCCGCGTGCACGCCCTGTGAACTGGCACCGGTTACGCAGCCGCGAAGGGCTTGCATCTCGCGGCAGGCGCTGAAGGGCTTCGTAGTCCCTGTTGGCCCGTAACTCCGCCCGGCGTTCGGCATATTGTGCAACCACACGTTCACGCTTCTTCTGGCGAGCTATAACACTCTTTTTGGCCATAAACCTTGTTCTTTTTCGTTATCTGTTGTCTTCTCCGCGACGCACAAACGGCATCCCCAACTCCCTGAGCAACGCAAAAGCCTCTTCGTCCGAAGGAGCAGTGGTCACAAATGTTAGCCCCAAACCGGATATACGTTCGATCTGATCCACATTGATCTCAGGGAAAATGATTTGCTCCTTGATACCCAGTGAATAGTTTCCCCGTCCATCAAAACTGCCGTCAGGCACACCACGAAAATCTCTTACACGCGGAAGCGCTAGTGTAATCAACCGATCAAGGAACTCCCACATAATATCTCCGCGAAGCGTTACGCTCGCCCCAATAGGCATACCCTCACGCAGTTTAAAGTTCGAAACACTCTTGCGTGCACGTCGCACGGCCGGCTGCTGACCGGTAATGCGCCGCAGTTCATCCACTGCACCGTCCAAAAGTTTTTTGTTCTGTGTTGCCTCACCCACACCCTTGTTGACGGTGATTTTGACCAGACGAGGAACCTGCATACGGTTCCTGTAAGAGAACTTCTTACTCAGCCGATCAATGATTTCAGATTTGTAACGCGTCTTTAGACGCGGCTCGTACTGTGCCATTGCTCTAGTTCAACTCCTCTCCTGTCGTTTTTGCATAACGCACCCATTCTCCCTGACCGGTGTCGATATCCTCAATCCGCTTACGCCCAACTCGTGTCGAATCACCGTTACTGTCCACAGGCTGGACGTTAGAGATGTGAATAGATGCTTCACGTTGCACGCGCCCCCCCTGCGGGTGAGTCTGATTGGGACGTGTATGGCGGATCCGAAGATTAACCCCTTCCACAATCACACGCTCCCTGTCAGGAAATACACGAAGCACTTTCCCCATGTATCCCCGTGCCCGATCAGGGCTTCCTTTAGAAGCCGTAATAGCCTTCGTAAGCATCACCATGTCACCTTTCTTAACATGGAGTTTTTTTGTTTTTCGCTGCGATGTAGCCATCACTCTCTGTTCCTCTAAATGACTTCTGGTGCTAGGGAGACTATACGCATGTACTGTTTCTCGCGCAGCTCCCGTGCGACCGGCCCAAAGATTCTCGTACCTCTGGGTTCTCCCTGAGCGTTAAGCAGAACAGCAGCATTCTCATCAAATCGAATGTAGGATCCGTCCGACCGGCGCAGCTCCTTACGGGTGCGAACAACGACTGCTCGGGAGACATCTCCCTTCTTAACGTTTCCGCCAGGAATAGCAGATTTTACGGACACCACAATCCGGTCTCCAACCCGCGCATAACGCCGACCACTTCCACCGAGCACACGAATGCAAAGGATCTCCTTAGCACCACTGTTATCGGCGACGGCCAGTCTGGATTCCTGCTGTATCATCGATTTGACCTATTTCGCACGTTCCATAATTTCCAAAAGACGCCAGCGTTTATGCTTGCTCAGCGGCCGTATTTCGGCCACTCGAACCATATCTCCTTCCCGAGCCTCCTCTTGCTCATCATGAGCAAAGAGCCGGCTGGTTTTCTTGATAAACTTGCCATAAATGGGATGCCGTACCTGTCTCTGAATGCCAACCACGATGGTTTTGTCCATCTTGTTGCTAACAACAATACCTGTACGTTCCTTACGCGAAGATCTCTTAACCTCACTCATTATTATCTATGTTATGCAAGTTGCTCCTTGAGAATTGTTCTCAGGCGCGCTAGAAAGCGACGCTTTTCTCTGAGTATCATTGGGTTTTCCAATTGGGCAATTGCATGTCTGAATGTTAACTCAGACAGTTGCTCTTCTTCTTCGCGAATACGCTCTTTTACTTCCTTTCTGCTGAGCGCTCTCACTTCCGGGGCTTTCATCATTGGTTAATTCTCCACATAGTCTGGCCGTACGACAAACTTTGTCTTGATCGGCAGTTTTTGTTGTGCCAAGCGCATGGCTTCCTTTGCAAGTTCAACGGGTACACCTCCACCGATCTCAAACAATATGCGACCTGGGTGAACCGGCGCCGCCCAATGATCAATGGCGCCCTTACCCTTACCCATTCGAACTTCAGCAGGCTTACTGGTGATAGGCTTATCCGGGAATATTCGGATATACACTTTGCCTATACGCTTCATTCGTCGTGTCATTGCAATACGGGCAGCCTCAATTTGTCGGCTGGTTATCCGTCCCGGCTCTAGCGCTTTGATCCCAAAATCGCCAAAGTCCACTCGCGCACCGCGAGCGGCGTTTCCCTTGATTCTTCCTTTTTGTTGCTTGCGGTACTTAGTCCGCTTAGGCATCAACATGATTCCTGTCCCTTTTACCCCTAATAACTACCTGCGTCCACCCCCGCCTCTTCGGGCACCACCACGACCGCCGCCACCGCTCCGTCGCTTGTGGCCATCCCGCTTACCTCGTCGCCGATCTCGGGCCTTACTTTCACTGCCGCGTCCACCGGCCTGCATCTGCCGTAACTGCTGACGTTGGGCCTGGACGTTCGGACTGAGATCTGGGCGCCCAAGTATTTCGCCACGATAGACCCATACTTTGACTCCCGTCGTTCCATAGATAGTGAATGCAGTCGCTTCTGCGTAATCGATATCGGCCCGGATCGTGTGCAGTGGCACACGTCCCTCCAGGTACTGTTCGACCCGCCCCATTTCTGCGCCTCCAAGTCTACCACCCACCTTTATGCGGATTCCCTGAGCACCCATACGCATAGCACCCTGGAGTGCTTGTTTCATTGCACGCCGAAAAGATACCCGTCCTTCCAGTTGCTGCGCAACATTCTGGGCAACGAGACTGGCGTCCAACTCGGGGCGCTTAATCTCGTTGATATTAATCTGGATATCCTTGGTGGTGACCCGCTTGAGCTCCTCTCTCAGTTTCTCCACTTCCTGGCCCCCGCGCCCGATAACAACACCGGGCCTGCTGGTATGCAGAGTTAAGATGATTCGCCTCGGCGTACGTTCAATCACGACACGGCTGAGCCCAGCCCGTCTTAATCGCGCCTTAAGGTAACGGCGAATCTCTTCGTCTTCGAAGATCTTGGCAGCAATCTCTTTCTTGGTGGCGTACCAGTTCGAATCCCAACCTCGGATCGTACCGAGACGAAAACCAACCGGATGTGTTTTCTGACCCATGTATTCTTCTTAACGTCTCAAGCTGCTAGTCTTCATTTTCGGCTATAATGGTCACTGTCAGATGACTCATTCGTTTACGGATAGGATGTGCTCGACCACGCGGAGCCGGCCGAATTCGCTTCAGCATCGGCCCTTCATCAACCTTGATTTCTTTGACGAACAGATTGTTCTCATCAAACCGTTCGTCGGGATTCTTGTCCATTAGGTTATGTACTGCTGACCGGATCGCAAGAGAAACAGGCCGGGTAGCGGCTTGCGGTAAAAAATGCAAGACATTCAATGCTTCGGGCACCGAGCGGCCTCGAATCGCATTGACCACTCTCCGCATCTTTCGCGGCGAGCTTGAAATATACTTACGTACGGCGCGTGCCTCCATCGTTAATTATCTCACCCGTCTGTCTTTTTTTGATCCAGCATGCCCACGAAAGGTTCGTGTTGGCGAAAATTCACCAAGACGATGTCCTACCATGTTTTCGGTTACATAAACCGGAATGAACTGACGCCCATTGTGCACCGCAAATGTATGGCCCACAAAATCCGGTGTGATCATGGATGCACGGCTCCAGGTTCGAATCACCTTTTTCTTATCTGCCTGATTTAGCCGGTCCACCTTGCGTTGAAGCTTGTGGGGTACGAACGGTCCTTTTTTAAGAGATCGTGCCATGATTACCTACGTTTCGCGCCACGCCGGCGCACGATGTACTTGTCAGAAGCTGCATTACGCTTACGAGTCTTGAAACCCTTAGCCGGCACACCCGAAGGAGAACGAGGGTGTCCACCACTCGCTTTGCCTTCACCTCCGCCCATTGGATGATCCACAGGGTTCATTGCTACTCCCCTCACTTTGGGTCGAACCCCCATCCAGCGTCGCCGACCCGCCTTACCGAGATCGATGTTCATATGCTCGGGATTGCTGGTGGTACCAATCGTTGCCCTGCATTCTGAGAGAATGCGACGAACCTCCCCACTGGGGAGCTTCAGTGTAACATACTTGCCTTCACGCGCTGTCAACTGGGCGAACGTGCCTGCCGAACGGGCAATTTGTGCCCCCTTGCCCGGCTTCATTTCGATTGCGTGAACATATGTACCCAGCGGGATACGGCCCATGGGCAGGCAATTACCTACCTCCGGCGGCACATCCGGTCCGTTCTGCACCGTCTGATCGACGGTAAGCTTATCCGGTGCTATCACATATCGTTTATCGCCGTCAGCATAAACCAGAAGTGCAATCCTGGCAGACCGGTTGGGATCATACTGAATACTTGCAACACGAGCAGGTACGCCATCCTTGTTGCGTCGGAAGTCGATCACCCTGTAGCGTCGTTTATGGCGTCCTCCCTGATGGCGCACCATAATGCGCCCAGTCGAGTTACGACCACCACGTCGATTGACAGGACGAAGTAATTTCTTTTCGGGCTTGCCGGGGGTAATCTGATCAAAGGCAGATACCGAGCGCTGGCGCTGCCCTGGAGTGACAGGTTTGAGTTTGCGTATAGCCATTTAGATATTCTCGAAAAAATCTATCTGCTCACTCCCTTTAACCAGGGTAACGATGGCTTTCTTGTAACTAGCTGTTCGACCAGCTCTTACTCCCTGACGTGTCATCTGACGACGGCGTTTGCCACGCACTCTCATCGTGCGCACCTCTTTAATCTCAGCCAGAGGGAACCGCTCCTGCACTGCCCGCTTGATCTGTGTCTTGTTGGCATCTGGATCTACAACAAAAGCGTAGTGTCCGTCCTCCATCTGCCCCGAGAGTTTCTCGGTAACCAACGGTCGAATAAGTACTTGGCGACTCATGGTAATCAACTGCTTTGGGTTGAGGTGGATGCCCAGAGGTTACTCCATACACCCAGTGTTTCTTCCTCACACACGAGCACACGGGCGCGAAGAATATCCTCAGTGCTCACATTGCGTGCTTCGCGCACAACAACACGCTTCAGGTTTTTACTCGAGCGAAAAACTTCCGGACTATATAGCGCAGTCACAATCAGTACCGGCTGCCCCTCCAATCCCAGATTGCTCAGGAGATCAGACAATTCACGTGTATTGGGCGCCTCGTAATTCAGAGGATCTATCACACGAATTGCTTCTTCCTGTGCCTTATAGCTGAGTGCTGAGCATCTGGCGTTACGGCGCACTTTTTTGCTAAGCCGTACACTGTACTGGTGTGGGCGCGGTCCAAAAGTTCTGCCACCGCCTCTGCGGAGTGGAGAGGCAATATTTCCTGCACGCGCCATCCCCGTACCTTTTTGGCGGTAGAGTTTACGGGTTGATCCCTTCACATCCCCGCGCTCTTTCGTCTTGTGTGTTCCTTGGCGAGCTGCTGCCTGCGTCCGACGCACGTCCAACCAAAGGACATGATCATTGGGCTCCACAGCAAAGAGTGCTGTGTCAAGGGCGACCGTACGACCGGCCGGCGATCCGTTATGCTGATAAATATCCAACTCCATTCTCCGAATCAGCGTTTTTTGAAGAGTTCAACCACTCCATTAGTCGGCCCAGGGACTGCTCCCCGTACGAGAAGCAGATTGTGCTCAGGAATGATGCGGGCTACATCAAGATTTTTAATAGTCACACGAGAGTTCCCCATCCGACCTGCCATTCGCATGCCCTTGAAAACTCTGGAAGGATCACTGGAAGCTCCAATGGAGCCAGGGGCACGTTCCCGATTATGTTGGCCGTGCGTCCGGTCATTCACACCGTGAAACCCGTGGCGCCGAACTACACCCTGGAAACCTTTCCCCTTACTTATTCCAGCAACATCTATCATCTCACCCTCGGAGAACACATTTTCGACACGTACCTCATCGCCAACGTCCGGAATATCCCCCTCCCATGCAAATTCCTTGAGAACGCGTTGGGAAGGCACACCTGCTGCACGAAAATGGCCTTGGAGCGCCTTGCTTGTACGCCGTTCCTTGCGTGCACCGAACCCAAGTTGTACTGCATCATACCCATCTTGGCCCTCCTTCTCCTTTATTTGCACAACGCGATTTGGGCCCGCCTCAATAACGGTGCAGGGCACATTATTGCCTGAGGCATCAAAAATATTGGTCATACCGACCTTTCTGCCAATCATTCCACTCATTGCCGCACTGAAAAAAGTGTTGCTTTGATTACACCTTGATTTCTACGTCAACACCACTGGGCAACTCAAGCTTAAGCAGTGCATCCACTGTCTTGGTACTGGTCGAGAGTATATCGATAAGACGCTTGTGACTACGACTCTCAAATTGCTCACGACTCTTCTTATTAACATGTGGACTCCGCAGCACAGTATAAATCACCTTCTTGGTTGGCAGCGGAATTGGTCCGCTTACCACCGCACCGGTGGACTTAACCGTCTTGATAATCTTTTCCGCGCTCCTGTCGATCAGCGAGTGATCGTACGATTTGAGCTTAATGCGAATTTTTTGCCCTGTCATCAGTCTCCGTTAGACGTAGTTAATCGAGAATTTTGGTAACTACGCCGGCGCCGACGGTTCGTCCACCTTCCCGGATAGCAAACCGGAGCCCCTGCTCCATTGCCACCGGCTGAATCAACTTTACCTTGAACTGGGTATTGTCCCCCGGCATCACCATCTCCGTGCCCGAAGGCAACTCAATGTCTCCCGTCACATCCGTCGTACGAAAATAAAACTGCGGGCGGTATCCCGGGAAAAACGGCGTATGACGTCCCCCCTCGTCCTTGCTCAATACATACACCTCACACGTAAACTCCTGGTGTGGCTTGATCGAATTTGGATGAACAACCACCTGACCGCGCTCCACGCCGTCCTTCGCAACCCCACGAAGCAATAACCCCACGTTATCCCCCGCCTGCCCCTCATCTAATATCTTCCTGAACATCTCCACGCCCGTCACCGTCGTCGTCGTCTTCTCCGGACGGATACCCACGATCTCTACCTTCTCTCCCGTACGAACGATCCCTCGCTCCACACGACCCGTCGCTACCGTCCCGCGACCCGTAATCGAAAATACATCCTCCACCGGCATCAAAAACGGCTTGTCCTTATCACGCTCCGGCGTCGGTACATAATCATCCACCGCCTGCATCAACGACAATACCCCCGCCTCCCACTCCGACTCTCCATTCAATGCACCCAATGCCGATCCCTGTACCACCGGTATGTCATCCCCCGGAAATTCATACGCATCCAGTAACTCACGAATCTCCATCTCCACCAACTCCAATAACTCCTCGTCATCCACCAAATCTACCTTGTTCATGAAAACCACGATGTAAGGAACACCTACCTGACGCGCCAACAAGATGTGCTCTCGGGTCTGGGGCATCGGTCCATCCGATGCATCCACCACCAAAATCGCCCCATCCATCTGAGCCGCGCCCGTTACCATGTTCTTTACATAATCCGCGTGACCCGGACAGTCCACATGCGCATAGTGACGCGCGCCCGTCTCATACTCCACATGTGCCGTCGCAATCGTGATCCCACGCTCGCGCTCCTCCGGTGCGTTGTCGATCGAATCAAATGACCGGATCTCCGTCCCGCCATAACGATCGTTCAATACCCGCGTGATCGCTGCCGTCAACGTTGTCTTACCATGGTCCACATGGCCGATTGTCCCCACGTTCACGTGCGGCTTCGTACGCTGAAAAACTTCCTTTGCCATTGAATTGCTTAACTAAAAACTGGTTGGTTAACTTTGCTAGCCTGTTTTGCCGTAACTGGAAAGAATAACTTTCTCTGCCACGGATTTGGGAGCGGGCTCATAGGATTCGAACTGCATCGTATAGATTGCCCGCCCCTGTGTCAATGATCGCATATCTGTTGAGTAGCCAAACATTTCCGAGAGGGGAACCAGTGCTTTAACGACACGGGCATCCTGCCGCTGGTCCATTGACATGATCCGGCCTCGACGACCATTCAGATCACCGATCACATCTCCCATGTACTCTTCTGGTGTAATCACCTCTACTTTCATGACTGGCTCCATGAGCACGGGACTTGCACGCCTTGCCGCGCTTCTGAACGCCATCTGCCCTGCTATTTCGAAGGCATTCTGGTCAGAGTCCACTTCGTGATGCTTACCGTCAAGAAGGCGCACCTTGATACCTTCCACCGGGTATCCTGCGAGTGGGCCGTGGGTCACTGCATTCTTGAGACCTTTCTGAACGCTTGGAATAAACTCCCTAGGTATGGAACCACCAACCACCTCGCTGACAAACTCAAACCCGACACCACTTTCGTTCGGACCGATCTCCATCTCAACAACAGCAAACTGGCCGCGTCCGCCCGTTTGTTTCTTGTGTGTGTACCGCTCGAGCACCGACTTCCTGAAGGCCTCTCTGTATGCAACCTGGGGTTTACCCACATTCGCTTCGACCTTGAATTCTCGACACAAACGATCCACGATGATCTCCAAGTACAACTCCCCCATACCTGCAATGAGTGTCTGGCCGGTCTCCGGATCAATTGACACTTTGAAAGTTGGGTCTTCTTCTGCAAGCTTCTGGAGACCAACAGACAGCTTATCGCTGTCCGCTTTTGTTTTGGGTTCTATAGCAATGCGGATCACGGGATCAGGGAAATCCATCTGCTCCAGGATCGCCGGGTGGTTGGGATCGGAGAGTGTATCTCCGGTCTTAATGTTTTTCAATCCCACAGCTGCCGCGATATCACCCGCTTCGACACGAGTCACATCTTCGCGATCCTTGGCGTGCATGAAAAGGAGTCTCCCAACCCGTTCTTTGCGTCCGGTCGTAGAATTGTACACCTGAGAGCCTTTATCCAGAGCTCCACTGTAAACCCTGAAGAATGTAAGCTTCCCGACATAAGGATCGGTAGCAATCTTGAAAGCAATGGCTGAAAACGGTGCGTCAGTCTGTGGAGCACGCACAGCATCTTTGCCGGAATCCGGTGCTATACCTACTACTGGTGGGATATCTGATGGACTTGGCAAATAGTCCACTACACCGTCCAACAGACGCTGAATCCCCTTGTTCTTGAACGCCGATCCACAGAATACAGGCGTAATATCCAGATTTAATGTGGCTGAACGTACAGTAGCCCGGATCTCTTCGGCAGTAATCTCCTCGCCTTCGAGATATTTCATGAGCAGATTGTCGTTATGCTCAGCTACGGATTCCAGGAGAAGGATTCGCCAGTGTCTTGCTTCCTTGACAAGATCCTTGGGGATATCGATCAGATCCCACGTTGTGCCCTGCGTCTTATCGTGCCAGATGATGGCTTTGTTCATGATCAGATCAATGACACCAGTGAACATGGCACCAGCTCCGATCGGAATCTGCACAGGCACAGGATTTGCCTTGAGGCGATCCTTCATCGAATTAAGTGCAGTAACAAAATCTGCACCTGTCCGGTCCATCTTGTTCACGAATGCAATTCGGGGCACCCGATACTTGTCAGCCTGTCTCCACACGGTCTCTGATTGGGGCTCAACGCCTCCAACAGCACAGAACAGTGCCACTGCTCCGTCCAGTACACGCAGTGACCGTTCGACCTCGACAGTGAAATCAACATGGCCTGGCGTATCGATGATATTGATCCTGTATTCGGTATTTGCTTTTTTCCAGAAGCAGGTCGTGGCCGCACTGGTGATCGTAATTCCACGTTCCTTTTCCTGCTCCATCCAGTCCATGGTGGCACCACCTTCATGGACCTCTCCCATCCGATGCAACCGTCCTGTATAGAACAGTATCCGCTCGGTTGTTGTGGTTTTGCCTGCGTCAATATGGGCCATAATGCCAATATTGCGCGTTCGGCGAAGTTTTGAATTCTTGAGTGAGTTCATTGAAATCACAGCCATCTACAGTCTGAAATGTGCAAATGCTTTGTTCGATTCTGCCATTCTGTGAGTATCGTCCTTTTTCTTGACCGCAGCACCTTCTCCGTGCGAGGCAGAATAAAGCTCGCCTGCCAGTCGCTGCGCCATTGAACGATCAGACCTTTTGGATGCTTGCTGAATGATCCATCTAAAAGCCAGGGCCGTCCGACGTTCTGCACGAACTTCGATAGGGACCTGGTATGTTGCTCCACCTACACGCCGACTACGTACCTCCACCAGAGGAGCAACGTTTTCGACCGCCTTTCGAAAAATTTCCACTCCCGGCTCTCCTGAACGCTGCTCAACTTGCGTGAACGCATCGTATACGATTTTCCGGGCAATACTTTTCTTGCCATGGAGCATGACGTAGTTGACAAACTGCGCCACGAGTGTATCCTGATATTTTGGATCCGGCGTAACTAAACGCCGTTCAGCTGATTTTCTACGCATCCGTTAATGCGGTGACAGCATACTCTCAGTATCCTGCCTCCGGTAATTGCTTTAATTATCTCTTAGGCCGCTTTGCGCCATACTTCGAGCGCGACTGGGTTCTGTCTTCCACACCGGAAGTATCCAGTGCACCACGCACAATGTGATACTTTACACCCGGCAAGTCTTTAACACGTCCCCCTCTTACCAGCACGATTGAATGCTCTTGGAGGTTATGTCCTTCACCCGGGATATAGGCGATCACTTCGATCTGGTTCGTGAGGCGCACCTTCGCCACTTTCCGCAAAGCTGAGTTCGGCTTTTTCGGCGTCGTGGTATACACACGGGTGCACACTCCCCGGCGCTGCGGGTTACCCTGCAACGCGGCCGCCTTTGTCTTTTTCACCTTCGGGTGACGGCCCTTTCGAACAAGTTGCTGTATTGTTGGCACTTAATTACTCAGTTTTAATTGCCGGGTATTGCTGCGAATCTTTCTCGCAGGTGCCCAGTCAGGTTTTCCTTACAGCCTCTCAATATACGACTTTTTTTATTAAAGTTGCACATTTCTGGAAATTTTCTCGAATTTTTCGCGAAGATTCTGTTGATCAGAGGGACGTTGCCGCTGCCTCCTGTTCGTCGGTGGACTCGGGCACAGATTCATCGCCCTTTTTCCTTTCTGGAAGACCATTTAACGATACATACTCACCAAATGGTCGCTCGCCCAAAACATTTACGAGGTCCCGGGGGCCCAAAACCTCCTGATCCAGGAGCAACTGTGCAAGAGCTTCCAGCCGGTCTCTCTTCTCGTTAAGAATATTCCAGGCCCGCTGACGTACGCCCTCGATGATTTCACGCACTTCTTCGTCAATCGTTCGCGCCATGGCCTCTGAATATGGCTTCTCGAACATGGGAGTTTTGTCACGATTACCGGACAGGTTAAAGCTTACATGCCCAACCTTTGCACTCATCCCAAAATCCACCACCATGGCATAGGCCGTCTTGGTAATGCGCTCCAGATCGTTCTGGGCACCCGTCGACAGCTGACCAAACTTGATTTCTTCGGCTACCCGCCCACCCATCATCATCGTCATTTGTTCCAGGAAGGCTTCACGTGTAGTGATATAGCGCTCATCCGGTAACGATTGAGCATATCCCAGCGCGGCCAAGCCTCTCGGAACTATGGATACCTTAATGACCGGATCCGTATTGGGTAAATACCAGCCGGCAATTGCATGGCCCGCTTCGTGGTAGGCGACAATCTTTTTTTCTTCGGTTTGATCAGCTTGTTTTTCTTCTCAAGCCCTCCGATCACACGGTCAATCGCTTGCTCAAAGTCCTCCATATGTATGGCATCCTTATCCAGACGTGCAGCCAAAAGCGCAGCTTCATTACAAACATTCGCAATTTCTGCGCCGGCAAAGCCAGGGGTCTGGGAGGCCAGTACATCGTGCTCCACATCATCCGCTAAAATCAGATTACGGGTATGCACCTTAAAGATCATTGCACGCTCCAAGCGATCTGGACGATCAATCAGGATCTGGCGATCAAAACGTCCTGGCCGCAGCAATGCTGCGTCCAGTACATCGGGCCGATTGGTGGCGGCCATGATAATGACACCTTTATCCGTATTGAACCCATCCATCTCCACGAGTAACTGATTGAGTGTATTCTCACGCTCATCGTTACCGCCCATCATCATGTTGCGTCCCCGGCTGCGACCGATTGCATCAATCTCATCAATGAAGATTATGCAGGGAGCTTTCTCTTTAGCTTTCTTGAAAAGGTCGCGCACACGTGCGGCCCCTACCCCAACAAACATCTCCACAAAATCACTGCCGCTGATCGAGAAAAATGGTGCACCGGCTTCTCCTGCCACTGCCTTACCCATCAGCGTTTTGCCGGTGCCTGGCGGGCCAACGAGAAGCACCCCCTTAGGCAATACACCACCGAGCTTTGTAAATTTTTTGGGGTTTTTCAGGAATTCCACAACCTCTTCCACTTCCTCTTTTGCTTCCACTAAACCCGCCACATCTTCAAACGTGACGGTGGGTTTTCCGAGTGATTCAAAAAGTACCGCACGGTTTTTGCCAATATTCAGTACCTGAGAACCTGGACCTGCGCGCCGAAGAATAACGATCCACAGAACTAGGATAATCGCCAAGGGTAGCAACCACACAAGTGCCCCACCCAACCAGTTATCCTGGTAGCTGACCTCATATAAAATAGATTCTCCCTGTTGACTCTCGTTCTGCTCTTCAAGGAAGGCGATCAGGTCGTGTGTTGCCGTCTTCGTAGTGGCAAATAATGCTGGATCGCTTTCACCGCCGAGCAACCCACGATTGGTCTCGGTACTGACTCCGAGTGCCTGAATCCCGGCATCTGTCAGTTTTCCTGTTACCTGCCGATCGTTACGGATCGTAACACTTTCGACGTAACCCTGGGTAGCATAATCCAGAAAAGTACTGTACGCAATACTATTCGTATCCTGACGTCCCAGCGAAAACACGAGATTGATCAGAATAAAACCAAGCAACACCACATAAATCCACATGTAGCGTACCCGGCGCCTAGGTGGACGCATCCGCTCGGGCCCAGGCCCTTCCATGTTTTGATTTGAGTGCTCTGACCCCATTCGGACCCCTAGAGAGTTACGTTTACGAATGCGTAGTTGACAGCAAAGGTTAACTTGTAAGGATGTAAAACTGTTTCTAAACTCCCATTCAGGAGGATATCAACTACTGACTCCCCTGAATACGGGATACACGTGACTCGTTGGGTATTCGGCCAGCAAGCTGTTGCATTACTGCCTCAGCGTCCCGAACCGTATCAAAAAGCCCAAGTCCCACCCTGAACTCGACACCATCCTTCGCCGCTGCACCATAAATGTCTAGTAGATGCTCAACATCTTGCAGCGTACGACCATAGTTCATGACAAATGCCTTGGCCATCTCATGGTCGGAATAGGACATAAGATGGATAGTATAACCGCCCTGAGACCAATCTATATTCCCCAGGCTCGGATCAATATTATTATCATCCTCCTCAGATCTTTCTTCGTCGGACTGATCGGTGGGCAAAGCACCACTGCGGTCCTGTGGCTCGAATGTATCCTTTGGTTCTGTTTCCTCTTCTTCTTTTTCCAGAGGTACCCCCTCCAGTGAATCAGCAATCACCTTATCGGCTACTGCCCTCGACTCCTCAGGTAGAGATTTCTCGGGTAACTCCGAGGCCACCGCTAACGAATCCATCTGCACAAGTTGAGCAAGTGAATCTGCAGCTATTCCTAATGAGTCCGCCAGCAACATCTGATCAAGTGAGTCAGGAGCAGCATTCAACTGTGCGATTGAATCAGCAATCGCCAACGCCCGTTGGGTAGCAAGTGAATCAGCAATTAGGATAGAATCAGCAATTGCCTTGCGCAATTGCCTTTCCTCTTCAAGTGCAATTAATAGACGTCTCGCACGATCTGCCTGCAAAGAATTGGGAAAATTATTTTGGAGATGTTCGAGTACCAAAGGAAGTGTCAGCAGACTGTCTTCCGCAGTCGCAGTGGAATCCAGGTCGGAGTAAAATCCCGCTGCTTCCAGGCGGGTTGCGTCTACTTGGACGGGTAGCTCAGCCAATACATCAAGACTGTCTCTGGCTGCCCATTTCAGATAAGCAGTACCTGCGAAATGGAGTGCCTGCGGCGCGGTAGGTGTATTGGGCCATTTAAGGGCCAGATCCAGCATGTTGGTAACCACTACCTCCGGCAGATCCTCCTCCAATTCAGCCTGATACTTTTTGTAGTCCTCCTCCGCCAGTACTACTGAATCAGTGGATACATGCTCTACAACAGGGCGTCCAAGTCGGGTATAGGCCTGCGTTGTAAAGTCAGAATCCGGATAATCAGACACAATCACCTCGTACAATCGATTGGCCGCCAGTGTGTCTCCCAAGGTTTGTTGTACTTCTGCCAGAGCATAGTAGGCCCGCTGTGCTACACTCTCTTCAAAATCCTCTTCAATCACCATCCGATACCACGCTGCCGCGGAATCGGGAAGGTTCATGGATAAAAACAGCACATTAGCAAGCTCATACCTCGCATTCGCCCGATCGCTCAACATTTTATCGAATGCCTCTTGGCTCCGGGGCACAGCAGAAATATTCACAGTCGGCAGACTCACGTTAAATGTGGGCTGTCCTTGTCTACCCCCCTCCTCATCCATTACCTCGGCCTGTGCAGCTTCGATGGCTGCAATCCGACGCCAGTTGGGGGCTAATGGGCGACCGCCCCAGATCAATATAAAATCCTGACGTGCCTGCTCCATCCGCACCTGATCCTTATGGTACAGAAAACCAGCTTCCCCCTCTGATCCTGCTACTAGGGTGCCTCCGCCTCCATTATTGTAATCTGCCGCCCCTCCGCTTCCTACAAAAGCAGACTCGGACTCACGCTGGCGCAGCTCACGCTGCATTTCAGCTATTTCGTCCGCCCTACGCTGCCGTAACTCAAGGACAACTTCTGCAAAGCTGCTGTCATCCAGTGTACCGAGATACAGCAATGAGTCCATTAGTATGATCTCATCCAGTACATCGGAAAAACTCCCAAAGGTTTCAGCCTGCTCCTCAATGTCAATAATGGCACCAGGAGACGGCTTGGGGGGGGCTGAAGCCCCCTGCCGCGATTGCCCTATGGTGCTAGGGGATGTAATTGCCTGGGATGCCGTATCAAAATGTGCAGCCGCATACGGATAGTTAAGCTCTACATCCCGATAAAACGTACCCAGCACATAATGCACCGGCCCGCGCATCCGCGCCCCGCCTAAGGTGGGATCGTAGAGTAATTCATCATATTGCGCCAGTGCCTCATCATAAAGCCCGTGTGCGATCAGCACACGCCCGCGCAAATAGGCCAATTCTGCCCGATGATCAAAATTCTTGTCATCCCGCTCCATGCGCCGCAGGTTCCTGATAGCCACATCTACATCAACATGATCAGCAGCAACCCGAACGACACTGAACTGGGCAGCATAGGAAAGCTCATAGAAGGGCTTGTAGCGGTGTACACGCTCGTATGCAGCAATTGCATCCTCGTATCGACCAAGCTGCTCCAACACCTGTCCCTCCAGAAATTGAGCTCTGGCTGCCAGGTCGTTGTCACGAAGATCGGCGGCTAAGCCGATTTCCATCTCAATTGCAGCTTCCTCCCAGTTTTCGTTCTGTATGTGTAATTCAGCAAGCGCCAGTCGATAGCGTGGTTCCCAACGACGGGAAATCTCTTCTGCATTAAGAATAGCCTGTAAGTGCGTGAATGCTTCTTCGTAGTCTCCGCTGGCTATCAGAGTGCGCGCCAGCCAAAAATTGGCTTCATCCCTGAGTGGAGAATCGAGCTCCAGTATATCGTTAAATTTTTCTTCTGCTCCAACAAAATTGAGTGTGAAGAACCATGCCTTCCCAATAACCATGATTGCATCATCAACCCATTTGGAATTGGGATGATTTCGAAGAATCTCTATACTCTTCGTGATTGCATCTTCGAACGGCTTACGTTGCGTAGACGCCTGCTGACTGCGCGTAAACAGGGAGAGAAATACATCCTGATCAACCGGGCTACCCTCCAGACTTTCCTCGAAATTACGGATACCCTCGGCAAGTGCACGCTCAGCGTTGTAGTACTTGTTGTAGTACGCAGAAAAGTTATCGAATCGTGAACCGAGAAATGAGTTACTGGAGCACCCAGAAAGAAAAACCAGAATGCAAAGAATCCAGAGCGGCGTACTCTTCATGGATCAGTCAATATGGCTTACATGAACCAGATTGGTGCGCCCTTTACGAGGTAAGGGCATACCTGCACATATAACAATAGAATCCCCACTCCTCACATACCCCTTACTGACCAGAGTCTGCTGAACCAGCCTAACCCCAGCATCGGTATCACTCTGAAAGGGGATCTGGAACGCTTTTGTTCCCCAGAGTACTCCCACCTGCCCAATGACGTTTGGAGCATCCGTAAATGCATATACCGGCATACGTGGACGATGTTTGGCGAGAGATCGTGCTGTTGCACCTGACGCGGTAAGACAGACCAAGGCCCGTGCCCCGACATGTGCTGCCAATTCGCACGCAGTCAGACTTACCGCATCTGTAATATCCCCAAAACCTTCAACTAAGTTCAATCCTTCTGGAAGTCCACGGCTGTTTTTTGGAAGTGCATACCAATGTTCCTCTGCGGATCTTATGATCCTGGCCATAGCCTTGACCACACGTGCGGGATGGTGCCCCACAGCTGTCTCTCCGCTCAGCATCACGGCATCTGTTCCATCAAGAACCGCATTCGCTACGTCACTGGCTTCCGCCCGTGTAGGCACGTGGTTTTCAATCATGCTCTCCAGCATTTGCGTAGCCGTAATTACCGGTTTACCTGCCAGGAGACATTTGTGAATGATCGTCTTCTGTGCGTGCGGGATCAATGCCATTGGCATTTCAATTCCCAGATCGCCCCGCGCAACCATGATACCATCACTAACAGCCAGGATATTATCAATAGCCTCAAAGGCTTCGGGTTTTTCAATTTTTGCAATAATACCCGCTCGATGGCCTGCGGACTTAAGATGCTTGCGCAGGTGCACAACATCGGACTCATTACGGACGAAAGACAGTGCGATCCAGTCAACATTCAGATCAATCCCCACTTCGAGATCTGCAAGATCTTTTTCTGTGAGTGCAGGCCCGCTCGTACGTACACGTGGGAAATTGACACCCTTACGTGACTTCAATTCCCCCCCAACATCTACACACGCGCGTACCTCTCCCCCCGAAATTGATGTGACCGTGAGTTCCAAGCGGCCATCATCAATCAAAATATTCCCACCTGGCGCCAGGTCCAGTGCTAGAGCTTTATAGCTCACGTATATATGGTCTGCGGATGACTCTGCGTCTGCTGAGGGAGATATTTGTACTTCCGCTCCTTCATGCAGCTCAACCGCCCCCCCTCGAACAGGGCCCACACGAATACGCGGCCCCTGAAGATCCTGCAGTATTGCTACCTGCCGCTCCTGTTTTGCAGCCTCCTCACGAACACGCGCAACAACAGCTCGATGATCCTCGTGCGTGCCATGTGAAAAATTTAAGCGAATTACGTCAGTCCCCGCCTCAATCAGCTCACTGATCGTGTCACGATCGCTTGAAGCTGGCCCCAGCGTTGAAATAATCTTGGTATGCCGGGGCATTGATGGGGAAAACATTGATCTCAAGCGTTTAATTTTAGTTATTGAACGACACAGGTACACATTTGAACCATAACGTACCTATTTCCACCTCTCATATCCCCAATACCCATGTATCGCATCCTGATTATTCTAGCCATCCTAGCCATCTCCGGCAGTGCTCAGGCACAAGAAAACCGTACCATTGAATTTCCTGATGTGCCTGGATACCATACGTTGGCCTGCGACCTGCACATGCACACTGTTTTCTCAGATGGAAGTGTTTGGCCAAATATTCGGGTCCAGGAGGCGCATCGCGATGGACTTGATGCAATAGCAATAACCGAACATCTGGAATACCAGCCGTATAGGCACGATATCCCGAATCCTGACCGTAACCGTGCCTTTGCTGTAGCTGAGAACGCCAATGGAGACCACCCGCTGATCATAATCCCTGGCTCAGAGATTACGCGTTCTATGCCACCTGGACACGTGAACGCCATTTTCATTACTGATGCCAATGCGTTGGTCGCCCCTTTCGGTGAAGAGGCAAAAGACATTCGAGGTGTATTTGAAGAGGTTGGCCGTCAGGGTGGTTTTGCATTCTGGAACCATCCTGCGTGGACCGCGCAGCGCTCAGATGGTGTAGCAGTGCTCGAAGATATGCATAGAGAGCTTATTGACGCGGATTTATTACATGGAGTAGAGGTGGTTAACCAGTTCACTTACTCCGATGAGGCACTCGATATCGCACTGGCTAATGACTTGGCCATTATTGGCACCAGTGATGTTCATGGACTCGTTGACTGGGACTTTGAGGTGGCCCAAGGAGGGCACCGTCCCGTAACATTGGTATTTGCAGAAGAACGAACAGCGGAAGGGATCCACGAAGGTCTGCGTGCCCGCCGCACTATCGCCTGGCATCGAAATACACTCATTGGTCGGGAATCCGAAATTCTACTGCTCATTAATGCTTCAATTACTGTCGCAGATGCAGTGTTCAGGGCAGGAACATCTATACTGGAAGTCCAACTTGAAAATCATTCAGATGCCCGCTTTATCCTGCGAAATACATCGGAGTGGAGCTTTCATGAGGACATCGATATCCTGGAGGTTAAGCCACACACCACAACAACATTTGCACTCAAAGCCCTCGATAAAAGCTCTCCTTACCTTATATCGTTTGAGGTACTAAACGCGATTACCGCGCCAAATACGCATCCGGAAATAACGCTCACCATCACGACAAACGACTGAGACTCATGTTACTTTTGCCGCCTTGGAGGCGTTTTACGGGTAACCTAGACAACTTCAAGCACATAACAACTAGTATCCATGAAACGTTTTCTGTTGCTCTCTCTACTAGTCGCAGGCTGCGCAACCACACAAAGCCTACCGTCGGAGAATCGCTCGCGTATATACAATCTGGAATACGATCTTGTGTTCGATGCCACTGTGCAAGCACTCGCCGAAGAAGGGTTTGCAGTCATTGACGCGGAGAAAGACGAGGGGATCATTAACACGGATTACCGTGCTGAGGGTGCTTTCTTCTCTTTCCTTTCCGGCGGCCCTACCCGGCTGAAAGTTTCAGCACTGGTATCACAAGCCGACAACGGAATCCACGTCCTGCTGAATTTTGATCTGCAGGACGCCAACCCATCGGTAGAGTCTGGTAATCTGTACAACGCGCGCAGCATGTCCCCGCGAAGAGCCCGAAGATACTACCAAGAACTCTTCGGGGAAATTGAAGAGCGACTTTTCATGTGACCACAATCACACGAAAAAACCCATCAGATCCAATTGCCCGTGATGGCTAGGGTTAGCCCATCGTGCTGAATGTTCACGAATAATGTCGTTCCGTCAGGCGAGAATGTCGCACCAGCCAACTCGGATTCGCTGACTGCGTTGCGGGCAAACTTGTAAATCTCGCCTTCGGGCGTGACTCCGACAAGAAACTGCTCGTTCGGGCCATCTTCGCATACGATCAGATCGCCCCATGGCGTCACGGTCAGGTTATCCGCGTTTTCTATAAGGCCCGGATCGTTCGGTTCTATGAACAGCTCAAGGGTTCTATCGGGCATTAGTCGCCAAATTTGACCACACTCGGCTTTCCCTCCATTGGTGCAGGCGAAGTACACCGCCCCATTGCCATACCACATCCCTTCACCGCGTGCAAATCTGGCTGCCCCCTGATCGAACCCCCGAAGACGTAGATCATCCAATGGTGCCTCAACATCTTCGAGATCCAGCCAATCTATTTCCAGTTCTGCCCCAACAGAAACTGTTTGCGCATCCCAGTTGCGTGTATCCAGACTGGGTTGATCCTTGACACGGAGCGCCTGAAGCCGACCGCCTGCTGCGATATTTGACGGATCGTCCGGGATAAACCGATAGATGAGACTGTCATGCGTGTCTTCCGTTTGATAAATGATGTTTGTCGCTGGATCTACTGCCACTGCCTCGCGATTGAACCGCCCCATTGCACGCAGCGGTACGGGGACCGTAACCGTCGGAGTAGCACTTGCCGGAACCTGAAAGGCGTAGCCATGATCCTTGGTCGCTCCGTCTTCCCCTGCCCGCGTTGTGATTTCCTCGCACGTAATCCAGGTATTCCACGGTGTAGGTCCACCTGCACAATTGCGCAGTGTACCCGCGAGACTCAGATACTGTGAAACCAGTTGTTGTTTTGCGGTGTCATACACGAGTGTCGTGGTTCCTCCCAGCGCGGGATTTCCGTCAGTACCCGCATCATACAGGAGGTTGGGAGCCAACTTGCTGAACAATGCGTTGTCTGGACCAAATGCTCCCATAGCAGGGTCTGCTCCTGAGTTCACCTCATGATTCCGTACGACAATCGTCAGTCCAGAAGGCCCTTCGAAAGTAGCCATACCATCTGGTGCGCCGGGTACATAAAAACCATCATTCATCTGGTCACCCAACCGAGAAATAATCTTATAGCTGAATCCCGAAGGTAAATCTATGATTCCATCAGGATCCGATACCAGAGGTCCAAACCTCTCCTTTAACTGCGTTGATGAAAGATTACATCCTATCAATGAGTGTAGTCCGGCAAACCCCAGCGCAAATGCACCGGAGGTACGAAGAAACTGGCGACGAGAGGAAACTGAGTCAAACTTGAGAAAAGATTGCATGGGTCACGATGTATTGCTGGTTTATTGAACGATCACACTTATACACAAAACCGCGAGAACACCAAACACGAAGATAACGTGTCAAGCGTTCAACACCCGTCAAAATAATTAGTGCGGGGATTACATGCGGGCTTCGCTTTTTTCGGTAGACGCTCGGAGCTGTCTACAGAACTTGCATTGTCTGACTCCCATACGCTGGCCTCTTACTCTGCGACGATCTGCTCGGCGGCAAAATCGTACACGACAAACTCATGATCGCGTGTATCGGCCTTACAGAAGTCGGAAAGATGAAAATGTTGGGTTTTGCCGAGGCCTGTACAGAAAACTACCGTATGAAAATCTGATTTAACAACAGGACAGGCCCGGTGATTGTATCCGATCATGTTCCAATCAATTTTATTGCTGAAAACCAATCCAAAAACTCTCTACGCAAAAACCTTGTCGAGTACCAGTAGATTACCCCCTGCTGATTAAACAGCCAAGGATACATTGGCTACTGCAACTGATCAATATTGTCGCCGCGCACTACACCTACTACCGGAGTATATTCGGCGTCGCCGTTCTCATCAAATGAGAATGAACCGTAGATGGTATCCATATTGCGTGTACTCATCAAATTGGCCCAAACTGCCTCATGTCGGTAGTTAGCTGCATCCTCAATTGCTCCCGGCAAGAGATTGCTCAACACACGAATCCGACCAATCCCTGGAAATCACCCCAGAATACACGAATGGGCGGATACAGTCATAGAGGCTATATGTGCAACTCCTTTTCAACTATTCACTATAATCCCCTTTACTTTGATATTAAACACAGAGATGCATACCATAAAAGATCTGCCCAATAATAATCTTCCCGTCACTTTTTTAATCCTTTTCTGCGTTATCCTGCTGACCGGGTGCAGGCGTGATATGGACCTCGCACAGAAAGAAGGCGAAACCGCCATAGTTACACTGGAAGAAATCCTTCGGCTCGGTGATGAATCTGCCGGTGACACGATCCTGTTCAGGCCGATTTTGCAAATCATGGTCAATGGGCGTGGTGACATACTTGTGTCAGAAGGGCAGCGATCCCCATCGGTTCACGCACTTGAGGCAGACGGCTCCTACCTGAGCCAAGTCGGAGGGCAGGGACAGGGACCAGGCGAGTATCGGTTCTTAAATGGTGGAGTCATTGGGGCAGCAGATTCCGTGTATCTATGGGAATCTGTAACGAATCGGATCCTGGTCTATGATCCTGATGACTTCTCCTATGCGCACAGCATTGAAATAAAGGATGATGGTGAGAAACAATTCAATATTTTGATCGGTGCCATTGAAAATGGGTGGATCATGGCGAAGAGTCTATCTTCTTTCCTGGAATCCGATGATGGTTCAATGACGATCAATGACGATCGTCATCTTGAACTGATCCAGATTGATCGAGACGGAAGCTACGGGACGGATCTTTTGGGGACGGTGGATGATAGTGAAGCGATCTACAACATTCAAGAAGGCGGTTTCGGCTATGCTGATGTCCCATTTGGTCGATCACCGTCATGGGCAGTTGGCCCCGATGATATGCTCTACTACGGCTGGAGTGGCGCAATTGAAATCATAACTGTATCTACTGATAGATCAACGCGTGATACCATCCGCTATGAGCACGACCCCGTACCAATCACAAGTGCAGAAATGACCGAAGCGATGCCGGAGAATTCCTACTACCGGGAATTAGTGGAGACCCGTGAGCCTCACGAGACGAAGCCGGGATTCCAAACCTTTGTGGTGGATGAAAAGAGCCGGGTATGGGTCAAGCTGAGCAGTCCCGAAGATGCGGTTGAGGCAGAGTGGTTGATTCTGAGCCGAAAATCTCGCGCAGTCGGTCGTACGACACTCCCAGTTGCCGTGGATCTTGAAGTGATTCGTGGCGGCTACGCCTATGGCGTACACCAGGGGGACGGCATAGATCCAATGGTCGTAGTCTATGAAATCCAGGAGTGATCCGGGAATACCACGCTACGGTTGCGGCGTGAACTTCCCAGGAATTGCATCTGTGTGAATTGCTCAGGCGAGATTGTCACTGAGCGGAGAGGGCGTTTCGGATATGCTTTTGTCCTCATCTGTTCTCCTGAGTGTGTCGGACCGACCAGAAAGTCTGAGTCAATCACCGGGAAGCCTCTCCCATCAACGCCGAAGTGCCTTCAACATACTTTAGTCGAGGTAAATTTCACCTGGAGACGCCCCAGGGCATCACCAGCAGGAGTTTCCAGGCGATCCAGCTCTACCCAATCATCCCACCGAAACACACTTTCACATCGATTCTCCAACGGCGATCAACGGATTCAGGATCTGTGTACCCGGGATTGAAACAGCGACCGGCTTCCATATCTTCCAACAGCACCGAACGGTTTCCTGAGCATCCGGCTTGTTCGTGCCAATCACTCCGGTGGGTCCGCGCCTGATCCATCCTCCTATGTATACTCCACAGGAAATCCCATCCCCAGTAACTCTTCATGAAGCTGGTATCGCCCTTGAAGATCCAATTGTTTTTGAGAGAAACATGCTGATAGATGCCGGCCAGAACCCAACCGAGCAGATAATCTTTCTCAACTACATGAGGACCCAATCCGCGCACAAGCGCAACTTGTCCGATCTCTTCTTTAGTAACCATCTGCCGGTATTAAATCCATCTCAGGAACCCAAAGACGCCATCTCGTCACCAGGCGAGGGCATGATATTGCCGGGTCAAGTTTTGCGTTGCCTTTTGTCATCCTCTGCCTGCAAGCGTCAATGAGATCGGTACAGTCTGATTCACGTTCTGCTAGGAAGCCCAGTCGTTTGAATATGGCCCCATTTCCCAGACGCTCTGCGTAGGAAATCAGCTTTTCATCCTGCCTGTATTCATGACGCACGTATTCTGCAAAGCAGTCTGCCACATGCTGTATTCCACCTCCGAATGCGGGCTCATCTAGGAGGTCCAAAATAGTTCGAGGCACATCCGAAACTGCGGTTTTGATATTTTGGAACCACATTGGATCGAGACCAAAAATTTTATCTGGATGAATATGCTTTACAGTATATCTGAGGCCTAAGCGGCTTTGGTTTCTTAATCTCACGGGTCGCCCCGTGAATACGACCGTGTCGAGGAAGATCTGTTCTGTAAGTCCCCAGTATTCAGTAGCTGTCCGACCACCGATATATGCTGGATCGAATAATGCTGGTACGATCATCCCAGGATGATCCAGCACCTGTTCCAGGTCCATACAACCTAGTTTTGCTGCGGCATAGATTCCTGGACCAACACGCCGCAAATAACCCTGACTGGCCCACCTAGAAAGGAGCTTGGAAGCAGTGGATCGATTGACCTTGAGGAATCGCTCCACATCGTCAGTGCGAACAATATCGCCTGTGGTCCTCAATACAGTGGCCAGCCTCATTCGGCCTTTGGGTAAACTCAGTTGTCCAATCATATCACCAGTAGTATACAGTAACTACATAACTTCGCAAAAAATGGAAAATAATACAGGTCTAATATACTACTTAAATGTGCTTCTAATGATTTGCTGACCTATGTCTAGCCTGAATTACTGGGGAGGATTTATGCTTATAACAATATCGTTTGGAGAACTCAACCCGCAGGATTTTATGGTTAAGCCAAGGAATTTTCTGGCGTAACTCGGGGTATCCGGCATGGATCAGGAGCGATGTGCACATCCTGACCGGTTCGACTTAGTGAACCCGTTAACAGTGCTGCAATACCAACGACAATCTCGGCAGGTTCAGTATTACTTGTTGACGAATCACATGCACCAAGCGTTAACAACAAAGCCGTGCACAAGATTATAAACGGATACCTTATCGTAATAATAGTTCCGTTGGAATTTTAGCAAGAGAGCATGTAAAATTCTTTGGAAATCAAGCGATCTCTATTTTTTTCCTACGACAGGCCAAGGCACAAATTCATTGTCTCTAACAACGGCAATCGTAGGATCGTAAACCGCATCCCCGTCGTCGTTGAATGAGAAAGACCCAAAAATAGTTGGAAAGTTGTCAATCCCAGCCAGTGCCTCTCTGATCGAATTGGAATCGTACTTGGACGTGCGCTGGAGCGCCGCTAGAAGAATCGTGGCAGAAACATATCCTCTGGCGGCCCAGTCATCTGGAGTAACACCATGAGCCCGCGTATAGTTACGCACGAACGCTTGACTTCCACCGTTTGACGAACTAGCCAGCCAGATGTGAAAGGTCACCGCCCCCTCTGCAGCTCCGGGCTCTATTTCGTTAATGGTTTTAACCTCTAATATCGAAAGCAAGTTGGCGATAAACGGCGCAGTGTTGCCCCTCCGGTACGCAGCAGGCAAGATCGTTATTTGATCCTCCGGCAATCCAGACAGAAAGATAGCATCAACCGCAGGAGTAGTTGACAATATGGCATCCAGTGGCCCAGCGATATCAGCTTCGCTGATCGCAGTGCCAGGTGGACGAGAGTATGACGCTTCTATAACAATGGATACATCGCTGCGGGATCTCAATTCTTCGGTTATGACCTCATTGCTGGACACCGAAAAAGCATCCCCTGCATTGTGCAAGGTCGCAACGCTCCTAAACCCAAGATTCTCTTTGGCAGTGCGGACCCCAAGTGGAATGATACGATTCCCAGTGAGGGAGGAGCGAAAAAGGTAACTGCTTTGAGCCGACAGGCCTGTCTTGGCTGAGGTCGGACCGACCGAAACAATATTGTTTTTATTTAATACGGGAATCAAAGCCTCTGTCGCAGTGGAACTTATTGGACCTATAACTACTGGCAGATTCTCAAACCCGATGAGACCATGATAAGCCTGCGTAGCACCAGCAGCAGTACTCTCTGTATCCATGAATGCCAGTGCAATCGTTAGCCGCCTTAACGAGGATATCATCCTCTCTTGGGCCGCTCTCTCATTCATCGCCAGATGGATACCACGGGTAACAGATTGACCCGCACCGCCCAACGTACCTGTTACAGGAAGGGCAACACCAATGAGTATTGCATCCTCATGTAGCTCGGGTTGATCTGAAATAGGATCACACGCGGATAGCGCTACGCTCAAAAACAGAAGTGCTATTCCCGGAAATAAATATCGCCTATACATCCGACTATCGAAATCTGGTGATCGTATTGAGCTGCAAAATGTTGAGTAAACCACAATAAGTGGAATGCGGGATGTATCACTCCGATTCCACGGGTTCTACACTCAACTCGGTAGTTCCAGGTTCAGTTATACCTATATCGCCCCTAAACTCCGTATCCGCCAGTGTAAGTGCTAGGAATACTACCGCAAAAACAACCCCAAGCACTAATACCAGTAAGTTGACTTTATTGTCATACTTCAGGGCCATGAAAACCAAAGCGACTAATATAGCCTTGGATCCCGCAATAATCAGTGCCAATGGAACATTCAGAGCCCCCAGATCAATGCGAGCGGTGACCGCCGTAACCAGCGTAAGAAACAACAGTACGCCAAAAACAAGCGCTAGCGTACGAATTGGAATAATATGATGTTGCCCCTGTGCCATGGAGAATGATCTCTATATCAGATATAATAGAGGAAAAAGGAAAATCCAGATTATGTCTACCAGGTGCCAGTACAATCCGGTCAGCTCGACTGGAGTATACCACTGAGGTGAAAAATGTCCACGTGCAACACGCGTTATGAGCCACCCAAACAGCCCCATACCCACCAACACATGGACCCCGTGTATGCCCGTCATAACGAAGTAAATACTGAAAAACTGCGGAGCGAACGGGATATCGTATTTCGAGTAATCTTTGCCATCAACAATCCCATGTGGCTCAAAACCGGCCCCAGGAATAACTCCGTGTGAAAATTTGCCGGAATACTCAAAGTATTTCACAACCATAAAGATAGCTGCACACAGTAGTGTCATGAGCAGCAACACGACTACTTTATCGTTCTCCCCTTTTTGTACAAAATGAATCGAGAGGGCGACGGTAAAACTGGAAGCCAGAAGTACGACGGTGTTCAACGCACCCAAGCGCCAATCCAGCAGTTCACTGGCCTGCGCGAACACTTCCGGATGCCAGGATCGGTATACTGCATAGGCCACAAACATGCCGGAAAAGAGCAGAATCTCCGTGACGAGAAACAACCACATGCCCAGCTTTGCCGCGTCGAACTGTTGCTCGTGGTTGACGAAGTAATGTTTCAGAGTTGTACCTGTGCTGCTCATCTCCTAATTCTCCTCCTTTGGACCAAAGACATCATCTGCAAGATGGAAGTCGTAAGGTCCGCGCGTGACTAGAGGCGTCTCGTGAAAATTGTGTTCATCAGGGAGTGGGCCAGTGTGCGTCCATTCCAATGTACAGGCTCCCCAGGGATTAGCTGGGGCCTTCGGTCCCTTGAACAGCGAATACAGTGCATACACAAGAATCATGATCAGCCCGACCCCAAGGATATAGGAGCCGATAGTGGATGCCATGTTCAGTGCAGCGAATTCTGGAAAGTTTTCCAGTAATTCAGTGTAGTCGTGATAGCGGCGTGGCATCCCTCGGCTACCGAGGAAGAACTGCGTGAAGAAAGTCAAATTAAAACCGATAAATACCAGTACCGCAGCTATGATTCCCGCTGTCTCATTGTACATCCGCCCTGTCATCTTCGGCCACCAGTAATGGAGCCCCCCGATCAGTCCGATGAGTGCACCTCCCATCATCACATAATGGAAATGGGCTACAACAAAGTAGGTGTCGTGTAAATGGACATCCACGGCCAAAACACCTACCATGATCCCCGTTAGCCCACCAATCGTGAACAGAAACAGAAACATTAGAGCATAGATCATGGGAGTTCGTAGCCACACGGATCCTTTGTACATCGTGGCGACCCAGTTGAATACCTTGATGCCTGTCGGTATGCCAATCAGGAAGGTGAGCATTGAGAAGATGATTGAAGACAGAGCACTCTGTCCGGACACGAACATGTGATGTCCCCAAACAAGGAATCCCAAAAATGCAATTGCAACTGAGGAAAGGGCGATGAAGGTGTAACCGGATACCTGCTGCCTGGAAAACGTCCCCATAAGATCGCTGATGATCCCCATTGCGGGCAGAATCATAATGTAGACTGCCGGATGGCTGTAGAACCAGAAGAAATGCTGAAAGAGAACAGGATCTCCTCCTAGTGCTGGATCAAAGATGCCAATCTGCATCAACTTCTCCAAGAACAAAAGCACCATCGTGATGCCAATAACAGGCGTAGCCAACACCTGAACAATCCCCGTCGCATAGATTGCCCAGACAAACAGGGGCAATCGGTTCCAAGTCATACCTGGTGCACGCATCTTGTGCACAGTAACAATGAAGTTTAGCCCTGTGAAGATGGATGCAAAGCCGGCCACAAAAACTGCTGAGGTAAGCCAGAGAACTGCGTTCGATGCACCGCTTGAGTACGGAGTATAAAAAGTCCAACCTGTATCTACATTACCTACAAACAACCAGCCAAACACTGCCATCAGTGCACCGGCCATGAAGAGATACCAGCTGGCCAGGTTGAGGCGAGGGAAAGCTACATCTTTGGCCCCAATTTGTATCGGAAGGACGAAATTTCCAAGAATCCCGGGAATAGCAGGGATGATGACCAGGAAAACCATTACCACACCGTGAAGCGTGAAAATCTGATTATATCCATCCTGATCCAATATCGTCTCGCCAGGTGTACCGAGCTCTGTTCGAACAAACGTTGCCAGGATGCCCCCCAACAGGAAGAATGTCCCGCAGGCTATCGCATACAGAATCCCGATACGCTTGTGATCCGTTGTGGCAAGCCATGACCAGAGGCCCTTCTTTGCACTTAGGTAATTATGTGATGCTTCACTCATCGCCTATTGTTGCTCTTGAATGAATGCCACTAGCGCATCAATATCCTCCGTGGACAATGTCGTGGCATACTGTCCGGGCATGGGGACATTTGAAAATCCTTGGACAATCTCCTGCGCAGGATTTACGATGGCCGTGCGGATATAGTTGTCATCGGCCACCGTATTTGTTCCATCGGTAAAATTCCGTGTACTGCCGGCCAGACCGAGAAAGGTCGGTCCTACCACTTCAGTTCCATCTAATGAGTGACAGGCAAAGCAACCCTGTTGGGTATAGATACGCTCTCCACGCTGTGCAGGAGTCAAAGATTCGTCGCCCATATTCTCTGTAAGCCAATTCTCAAAGTCGTCCTGGGATTGCACAACGACACTTGCGTACATGTCTGAATGCGCAGTACCACAGTACTCCGCACAGACAACGTTGAAGGTATCTCTCTTTGTAGCCTCAAACCAGACGTAGGAATAGCGTCCCTGCAGCACATCTGCCTTAACACGAAAAGCCGGCACAAAAAAGCTGTGGACCACATCCTCACTGCTCATGCGGAGCTTCACCGGTCGGTTCACAGGAACATGCAGGTCGGTTGATACTGCCCCGTTTGGGTAGGCAAATGACCAGCTCCATTTACGTGCAGTTACATTGATCTCGTAGGCATTAGGGGGAGCAATACCAAGCTCAAGAAACACTCGGAATCCCCATATAAAGACTATCGCCACGAGTATGGAAGGGATTGCGATCCAAGAGGCTTCAATCACCTTGCTCTCCCGAACCGGTTCGGGGCGATCATTTTCGCTACGTCGACGATAACGCCAGGCAAACGTAACCATAGCCCCCATAACTCCCACAAAAAAAATGGTGCTCACGATCAGTATGAAGTAGAACAACGCGTCCACATCTCCCGCAACTGTGGATGCGGGTTCTGGAAGCCATATTGAGGCCTGTTCGTTCATGCGTGCGTAGACTTTTTGGTATCTCGCAACCACAAAAGGCTGAGCGCTGCAATCAGCGCAAGAGCTGTAATCCCTCCCCCAACCTGCATGGCTCTCCGAGCCGCTAGTACGTATGAATTGGATGTGGGATCAAACTGGAAACAATAAAGAAAGGCCCGGTCCAATAGATTACCAACTGTTCCGTTCGAAGCCTCGACAATGGCTGCACGCAGATCACGCCCTCTGGGGGCAAGATCGGGTAGGTAACGGGTAATGACACCCTCCTCGCTAAGCACGATAACAGCGGCGGGGTGCGCGTATTCGCCCTGATCTTCAACCCATTTGAACATGAAGCCCGTTGCTTCGGTCAACGCAGCAATAGATGATTCACTACCGGTCAGAAATTTCCATTCGGCATCTTCGTGATCAATTCGCCGCAGGTATCGGGCGCGCTGTTCGGCTGCACGCTCCGGGGTGTCCTGTGGACTAAAAGAAACGGTAACCATCTCATATGCATCACCCGGCGCCCATGGTACATCCTCCAGGCTCCGGGTAACACCATCCAGGAGTGCACTGCATAACATGGGACAGGTATGATAGACGAAAGTCAGCACTACTGGACGCCCTCGGTTAAAATAATCGCTCAGATGGACCGCTTCACCCGTAGAGTTTATGAACACGAGATCAAGCGGGATATGGTCTCCCAGCCGAGGAGCAAGTCCAACGCCTTCATAAGCGATACTGGCCTGCTCGGTCAGTTGTGCATAGGTTGGTATCGCGCAAGCGCAAAGAGCGAATATGGCAACGTATCCTTTGAGCATTCAAGTCTGCATCTGGGATTATCTAACACAATCAGGCATTCTTTTCTTCGCTGATCTCTTCATAATAAGAGAGGCCCCATGATGGCATGACTTGTCCTACACCGATTGGTTACTCACGTATATGATTCCCTTGCATTTCCTCGGAAATACGTACATCTGCCGGAAATTCTTCCGAGAGTTTTAGAATGGCTTGTTCCACTGGAATCCGGACAGCTCCGCTTGCCAGTATCTCATACCGGTTAAGTTGTTGTTGACCTGCGATCTGCAATCGTTCCAAGTCGGGATATGATGCTTCGGCGGCCGCCCTTCTGCCGGTTAGATCAGCCTCACTCTTCCACCAGTAGGATCCCCCCCAAACCAGTCCACCCAATAGAATTATCAGAACCAGCACGAAGGACAAAATTGGGATTGCGTCTACCGATTCAAGCTCAACCGAGGGTAGATCCGGAGCCCCAGTCTCAGATCCAATAGTCATAGCTCTATAAATTATACGTTCTCGAAGCGCAGTGACTTTTCGAGTTGGGGATCGCCTTCACAAACGATTGCATGTCGGCTGAGCCTCCATAGGAAGCTCGCAACGAACACGCAGGTGAGACCAATCCAGCAACTAATATCCAGCCAGTGAAACTGTGCGTGGTCAACGTGCAATACCGGCATGGCCTGCCAGTGAATATCAAACCATTGCATGGCAAGAAGCCATACAGCCATAACGGCAAGGGGAATCGAGTAACGCTTGATCGCCCGGGGTAGGAGAATCAGGAATGGGAGGATAAAGTGCCCGAACAGCAGTATGCCACTGTGCGTCTCCCAACCGTGTTCCAAACGATGCTTAAACCAGGCGGTCTCCTCTGGAATTCCACCATACCAATAAAGCATGTACTGACTGAATGCGATATAAGCCCAAAAGACCACGAACCCAAACATGAGTTTGCCCAAGTCGTGATAATGCTCAGCCGTTACCACTCCACGCAGCATACCTGCCCGTTGCAGTCCGGCAACACAAAGTGCAGTGAAGCAAAACGCGGACAAAAACGCACCTGCAAAAAAGTAGACCCCAAATATGGTTGAGAACCAGTGTGGGTCCAGCGTCATAAGTAGGTCAAATCCTGCAAAAGCAGTCGTTAGTGCGCATACTGGCAAACCCCAGGCACTCAAATGGCGTAGTCTGGCCGAAATATCGGCATCGCCAGTTACATCCTGGAGAAGGGATAATCTCCACAGGCGTGAAGAAATGAATGTCCACGCCAAGAAGTAGAACCCAATCCGAATCAGAAAAAACGGGATGTTGAGGTAGGCAACCTTACCGGCAAGAAGCTCGTCGTAGTAGTTGCTGGTCGGATCGTCCAAACCTTCGGCCGTCCAGTGATGATACGGTCCGTGAGCATCAAACAGGCTCACGAGGATCGGAATGAACAATATGATCAGAAGAGGGAAGGAAACAGCCACAGCTTCTGGAATTCGCCTTAGGGCAACAATCCATTCCGCACGGACAAGGTGCTTGATCAACACAATAAACATGCACCCCAGCGCGAGTGACAGGCAAAAGGTCCAGCCGATCAGGTAGGAGAAATAAAATTGCTCCAGGAACATCTCACTCATTCCGACAACAATACTCACCACAACAGCTGCCACGCCGATCAATCCCGGAATGATATAGCTACGACTTCCACCAGTAAATGGATACCTGTCACTCTTGGTGGGGGCCAAGGGATCAACAAGCTTCATCAAGAGCGAGCTGCCTCGCAGCGAGTCACGCATAGATCCAATAGGTCAAGGCGTATTCTGAAGGGTTGTTTGCTCGTCAGCCGGGACATCCTCGGCGGTAGCATTCTGACTGCGCTGCAGTGCGCGTACATAGGCTACAATAGCCCAGCGATCAGCAACGGGTATTTGCTGTGCATAACTCGGCATGGTTCGAACACCCCTCGCAATAACTTCGTAGAGATAACCATCCTCAATTGTGCGTAAACGGTCATCATGGTAACCGATGGGCGCGAATCCATATCCACCTGACATCACGATGCCTTGTCCATCCCCGGCAATGCCGTGACAAACGGCACAGTAAATGTCGTACCGCTCGCGGCCACGATTGGCGAACTCGACGGTGTATTCGACCGGCATTACCTGTACATAGCTGCCGTCCGCATTGCGGCCCGTGTGAAACTGTGCATCCTCACGAAGCATTCCACGAGCCACCGTACCCAGTACAGGAGGACGCATCGCGCGGCCATCGGCGAAGAAAGGGTTTGCCTCCTGCGCTTCAAACCGCTCCATCGCATCCATATTCGGATTGATGTGGATGGGCGGATCCTCTTTTAGAGCGCCTCGACAACCGCCGAGCACCACCGTAATACCAAGTAAGAAAAATATTTTCCTCATACTAGGCCGTGTGCAGTTCTGAGTATCCATGATCATGAACTACTTCAACACCTTTTGCACCTGCCTCCCGCAGCATTGATTCTGTTTCCTCCAGATCAAAGTTTTTATCGCTCGCTGCAATATGCAGGAAGAACGCATCATCCGATGCCCGGGTGAACGCACGGGAGTAGAAAAGCGGGTTATATGGCCGGGGCAAACCGTTCAAAAGAAACATGCCGCCCACAGCAAAGAGTGCAGAAAACAGTACAGTAAGCTCGAACATAATGGGGATGGACGGCTCAATCGCAAAGAAAGGCTTACCACTGATATTGATTGGGTAGTCCACTGCTGAGGTCCACCATTGAAGCCATGTTGCAAGTCCCAACCCGCATATCCCCCCGATCAGTGTAATGTACCCCACCTTGGACTGCCCAAGACCCATTGCACGATCCATCCCGTGGATGGGGAAAGGCGTGTGTGTATCAAAGTGGCGATAACCTGCCGAATGCACCTTGCGCGCTGCATCAATGAGCACGCCAGGATTGGGGTACTCGGCCAGTAAACCATAAACGCCATCCGGCCTACTCTCGTAGACTCCCATAGTCGCCTTAATTTGCTGGATAATCTTCTTTAACATCGTGATCTCAGCTTAATGCTCCTCTCCTTCGGAGTCATGTTTGTCATAATAATGCGGATCACTTTCCGGAAGCACCATTTTCACTTCTGCTATAGCTACCATAGGCAAATAGCGAAGGAAAATGAGGAACAATGTCATAAATAAACCAAAAGATCCGGCAAAGGTCAGCACATCTACAATCGTCGGATTGAAATAATCCCAGCTACTCGGCAGAAAGTCCCGGTGCAGACTGATGACTGTGATAACAAACCGCTCGAACCACATGCCAATGTTAACAATGATCGAGGTTATAAAAAGGAACGGAATGCTCCGCCGGAGTCGCTTGATCCAGAAGAACTGCGGGAAAAGCAGATTACAGGACATCATCGTCCAGTAGGCCCAAGCGTACGGGCCCGTCGCGCGGTTCAGGAATGCATACTGCTCATACTCAACCTGCGAATACCAGGCAATAAAGAACTCGGTGATGTACGCAAAGCCCACCATCGATCCTGTAAGCAAAATGATGATGGCCATCTTTTCCAGGTGATCCATCGTGATGATGTTCTGGATCCCATAGATCTTTCTGGCAAGAATCATCAGGGTCATCACCATAGCAAACCCCGAGAAAATTGCACCAGCAACGAAGTAGGGCGGGAATATGGTCGTATGCCAGCCGGGTATGATGCTGACAGCGAAGTCGAAGGACACCACCGAGTGCACACTCAGTACCAATGGAGTCGCAAGCGCAGCCAGGAGCAGATAGGTTTTTTCGTAGTTGCGCCAATGGCGGTTGGCACCAGTCCAACCCAAGGCAAAGAAACCTGTAACACGACGGCGCAGCGCGTTGCGCGCTCTGTCGCGTAGAGTAGCCAGATCAGGGACCAGACCGACGTACCAGAATATGAGTGACACAATGAAGTAAACACTGACCGCAAACACGTCCCAAAGCAGAGGGCTCTTGAACTGCGGCCACATTTCCATTTGATTTGGGATGGGCAGCGTCCAGTAGATCACCCAAATCCGACCTACGTGAATCGTAGGAAAGAGCAACGCACATATGACGGCAAAGAGCGTCATGGCTTCTGCGCTTCGGTTAATCGCCGTGCGCCACCGCTGTCGGAAGAGAAACAGGATCGCAGAAATCAGCGTCCCCGCATGCCCGATACCAACCCAGAACACGAAGTTTACGATTGGCCAGCCCCAGCCCACCGGGTTGTTGTTGCCCCAGACACCTATCCCATTCCATACCAGGTAGGCGATCATGATGAGCAGAACACAAAGTAGCGTCGAGGACACGGCGATTGCCATGTACCACGCGGAAGGCGGACGTTTTTCTGTGTGGTAGGACACTAACTGGGTTATATCATGAAAACCCAGATTCCCCGTTACCAGTGGGGGATCTGCCCCTGCGGGCAGTGTTACAGTCTTATTAGTAGGTGAAGCCACTTCACAATAGGATGGTTTCTCTTCGCTTGGGCCTATCCTGCCGACCCCAAGGCATTGTTCGGGTTATTTACACGCGCCAAATACGATACTCTTGGCTTAATATTCAATTCAGCCAGCAACTTATAGCTACGTGCATTGCTCATTGCCTGGCTAACCTGGCTTTGGTCATCATTAAGGTCACCAAACGTAATGGCCTCAGCCGGACAAGCCTGCTGACAGGCTGATGAGACTTCGTCGCGTTGCAATGCGCGTTTTTCCAGACCGGCCCGTTTCTGTGCACCGCGAATCCGCTGGATACAGAATGAGCACTTTTCCATTACTCCCCTGAACCGAATGGATACATTCGGATTCTGTGCCATCTGTACCGTCCCGGGGATCGTTTTCGACCAGTTGTAAAAATTATACCGGCGAACCTTGTAGGGGCAGTTATTGGCACAGTAGCGCGTACCGATACACCGGTTATAGATCATCTGATTCGTACCATCAGGAGAGTGCACGGTGGCTGCAACCGGGCACACGGACTCACAAGGTGCATTTTCGCAATGCTGGCAGGGCATTGGCTGCACTGCTATCTTCGGATCCGCGTCCAGTTCTTCCCCGTCCTCGGTCACGAAGTATCGATCCACACGCAACCAGTGCAATTCACGACCATTACCGATCTCTTTTTTGCCGACGACCTGGATATTATTTTCTGCCTGACAGGCTATGATGCAGGCATTACAACCGGTACAGGAGTTCAGGTCAATGACCATACCCCACTGGTTCTGCCAGTAATCACTGTCTCGGAAAGCCGAAGCTTTGGACGGATGTTGATCCTTCCAAAGCTCAGGATAGTCCTGAAAATCAGTTTTAACATCTGATCCCGGGGTGGGCACCTCGCCTTGAAGAGCAAATGCGGGATCCTCTCTGTATTCATCCAGCGTGGCCATACGTACGATAGGACGAGCCTCAGTGTCCAGAATACCGTGATCCTGTGTCGTAACAATGGTCCATTTACGGCCGGTTTTGGTCAACTCAACCCCAGAGATCACTGGCCGTGCAAGTAGGTCCCTGAGCAAAGAAACATTGGTCCCAACGCCGGTTGCTAAAGTGCCTCGCGCGTACACATCAGTTTCGTCGTCCTTGTCCCAGAATGGCGTATCCCGTTCGGAACGTGTCGTAGAGATGTTACGTCCGTAGCCCAATGTCACGCTGACTGTATCGTCGGCATGTCCGGGCAGGATCCAAACGGGCAGTTCGATCACCTGATCGTTGGCAGCAAGAGTCACCACATCCGAGTAATAACGTCCTTTGGAGTACTCACAGCTAAGCTCTAAATCTTCTGCTGTCTTCGGGCTTACGACCACCACATTATCCCAGACAATCTTTGTGACCGGGTCAGGAAGCTCCTGGCACCAAGCATTATTGGCGAAGCTGCCATCTAAAACCGTAGGATCCAGCCTGAGCACGAGCTCAAGACCTGTGCCCGGCCCCTGAAGTTGCCCGCCAAAGGTAGGCACGGGGGCTACCGAGGGATAACTTGTGCCCTCTAGATAGCCGTCATGCAGTACACGGCGCCAGTCGGTTTCAAAATCTTCACCAGGCAGTACTGGCATCCACGTCTCACGAACCAGATCGTATCCTCGCTGGAACTGGCCAGTGCCAAGTAAAGCAAGAATCTCTATTTCGCTCCGTGCCTCCTCGTACAGCGGTGCAATGAGCGGTTGAACTGCAGTCAGCGTTCCGTCTTGGGAGCGACCATCACCCCAGGACTCCAGATAATGGGCCGATGGGATATGCCACGTGCTTTCTCTGGCGGTCTCATCAACGTGCAGACCTACATGTATGGTATCACTGACGCGTTCCAGTGCTCCCTGAAAGTCAAGTTCATGTGGTGCATCGTAAACGGGATTAACCCCAAGCATGAGCAGAACATCAACGCGTCCGGCACGCATTTCTTCCACTAGTGCTGGAAGAGATTGCGATTGCGCCACCTGCACTGGTGTTCCAGTGTCTAATAATCTGACCGTAGTTCCGACAGCGCCCAGCGCATAGTTCATGAGTGCACAGAGTGCGTGCACTTCGGCAGGCTGCGATTCGCCCGCGACTACGATGCAACTTCCGTTTGTCCCTTGAAGATCACTGGCAATAGCTGATGCAAAAGAATCCGGAGTTGCTCCAGGATATACTCCCAATGCCGTGGCAAGCTGGCTTGCTAATTGAAAAACGGCATCCGAACGCATACGCCTTCGGTGATCCGCCATAATGCCTGTGACTGTGTATGTGCTTTCTGCAACGTACAATCGACTCATCCGGTCCTGTGCACCGTTGAGCTTACGTCCCCGGGCAAAGGAGTACGTATCCAGGCTGCCATTCTTTGCATGAGGCCCCAGGAAATCGGCATCCAGACTGACAATCACATCTGCTTTCTCAAAATCATACGCTGCTTGCAGTGCCTGACCATAAGCCATTTGAAGCCCCATGGACTCCGAATCATCACCTTCGGAGCGATAATCAACCCACAGTGTGCCAGGAAACTGGTTCTCAAGTTGTGTACGCAGTCGTGCACGCGTCGGAGAGTTATCGGGCGCTGCAAGAATAGCCACTCGACGGATCCCCGTCTGGAGTCGTTGGCACAAAGACAAGAAGTCCTCCCAGTTTGCCGGAGTGCCGGTACGCAGTGTGCTCTTTGAGCGGTCTGGATCATAGAGCTGAAGCAGAGAAGCCTGCTCAAATACTCCTGACGCACCCGACGCGTTTGGATGCTGAGCATTCCCTTCAACCTTCACCGGACGACCGTCATAGCTTTTTACCACCAGTGGCCGCGCGGTCCCCCGAAAATTCATTGCCGTGGCATACTGTAGTGGTATACCTGGTATCGTTTCTTCCGGGCGATCCGCAAATGGCATGATGTGCTCTACCGGACGGCGACAGGCTGCTAGACCAGCCATAGCCATGGAAGCTCCCAGTAATTGAATGAATTGGCGGCGGTTGCTACCAGAGGGGGCATCACTTGCGCCAGGAAAAAATTCTTCAGAGGCAGTTTCTACCAATTGTGGATCTTGCTGAAGGTGTGGCAGACTGCGCCACACCTTCACGCCCGAATCTGAGGGGTTTCCGTCAACAATCGGAAGGGATATCATTGGCTTCTCGGACTAATAGTGGCAAGCGCTGCAGTTCGTTGGCGGGCGGATACCTTCCTGCCTAATCCGGCTTAAGTTTTCCTCCAAAAAGCCCCCGCTATGCATATAGCCCATGGTTGTTATCTCTTCATTTGGCCGCAAGTATTTTTCCGGCTCTCTGTGACATTCGAGGCACCACCCCATGGATAATGGTTCAGTCAGCCGCACGACGTCCATTTGGTCTACTCTGCCGTGGCAGGTTTCGCAACCGACACCATTATTAACATGTACGGCATGGCTAAACTGAGCATAATCTGGCAATTGATGAACTTTAACCCACGGAATTGAAGACCCATCTGACCAGCTTGCACGCACCGGCATAAGGGCGAGGCTTTGAGGTTTTACGACTTCATGACAATTCATGCAGGTCTCGGTTGCCGGAATATTTGATACATCCGCAACCTCCACAAAGCTATGGCAATATCGACAATCTAACCCCAACTGGTCTACATGTACGCGATGGCTGTAGGCCACCGGCTGCTCGGGTGCATATCCGACATCGGTGTATTCCGGCGAGAAATAATACCAAACCAAAAAGATTAATACAACACTCCCTGCGAGCAGCGCCCCCACAGATAAGTGGGGAAGTGCGTTTGACTCTCTGGGAAAGATTTGAGGCATTGTTGAGTGCAGTACCTTTTTTGTGCACGCGCCCTAAGTTACGGCATAAGTTTTATATGCACTGCAATTTTTCCACGCATATTTCCCGATCAGGCGCAAATTTAATAAATATTCAAAATCATGTGAGCTGTTGTACGCGCATCATATGAAAAAAGCGATACGTTAGCATGACCGCGGCGGCCAGTAGACCAACCACCAGTCCCCACCAAAGTCCCTCTGGCCCCCATTCAAGCCCAAACCCAAATCCTACACCGGTAGGAATGCCAATCAACCAGTATGCTACGAAGCATAATATCATCGGTATAGCTGTATCCTTTAATCCCCGTAAAGCTCCTAGTGCAGTGGCTTGCAATCCGTCAAATAACTGGAAAATCGCAGCGACACCCAGAAAACTAACAACCTGTAATGCAGTTTCGATATTTGCCGGATTACCTGTATCAAGGTAGACGCTTGCCACAGTATTTGGAGCCAACAAAAATAGCAGCGCAGTGCAAGACATAACAAGTAGGGACAACGCAATGCCCATATATCCGGAGAGCGCGGCGGCAGCCGGATCCCCTCGACCAATGCTTTGACCTACCCGGACCGAAGTTGCGAGGCCAATACCCAAAGGCATCATGTAAGCAATAGCGGCACACTGAATCGCTATTTGATGAGCTGCAATCGGCACTGCTCCAAATGTGCCAACCAAAAAAGCAGTCGCACTAAATAGTGTAACCTCGAGACCTATTGAGCCTCCAATAGGCAGACCAACTCTTAGGAGCTCCCGAAAATAACTGAGGTCCGGGTGTCTGAGCCGCCGGAAAATTCCGTAAGACCGGTACGGTTGCTGCGTGAGAACATACAGGGTAATGCAGATAAACATGAACCAGTGCACGATACATGTTGCCCAACCTGTTCCGACGAGCCCGAGGCGTGGAAGTCCGAAGTTGCCATACATCAGGCCGTAATTAGCCAGAACATTGAGCAGTATGCCCATTACGATAATGATTGTAATAGGCAGTGGTCGAGCGATGGCTTCAACAAAGTTGCGTAAGGCATTGAACCACATGAAGGGGATGAAGCCCCACATCACAGCCTGCAAGTAGCCCTCCGCCAACACCATGGTGGCTGCATCTTGCTTCATCAGGCCCCAAGGCAAACTTGCATTCCACAGGATCAACAACACGGGTATGGATATTGTTAACGCTAACCAGAGCGCTTGCCGTACTGTGCGACCAATAGGGTCTCGTTTTCCCGCACCATAAGCCTGGGAAACCATTGGGCCGACCCCCAAGAGTATGCCAATACCGATCAAGGCAAACAGGAAATAGGTCGCGTTGCCCAAGGCAACCCCGGCTAGTTCAGCAGAACCCAGCCTGCCAACCATAACCACATCAATAAACCCATTACATATCTGGCCAAGCTGCGTAGCCACGATTGGGATTGAAAGAAATGTGAGTTGACGGGCTTCCTTCCAGACTCTATGTTGCTGTTCGTGTTTCACGGCCTCCAAAGATACACGTTACGGGGTCTGGATCATGCATATGCTCCAGTAGATTTGCCCTGTGCTCTTAATCTTGGTTGTAGGGATTCTTGCAAAACTACCGCCAGGAAATGGCTTTGCGTAATCTGGAGAAGTGAATCCTAAGCGGGGCGGTGGAATAGATGGAGGGAAGAATTCTGGTTTTGGGTACTGAGAACCATTATTTTTAAGGGGGCTTCCGCTTTTTAAGTGGGTTTGATGTCAGAATTAGGCTGAACAAGTAAGTGCTGGAATAGATTCGGGATTGATTTCGTTGTTATCTTAGCTGCGTTTTTGTGACGAAAATCAATCACAATCATTTACCAACGATGGAACAACGTATACAAGACATAAATCATCTTTTAGGGATTGAATCTCCTTGGGAGATTTCGGAGATCAAGCAAGACAAGACGGCTTTTACGGCTGAGATTCATGTAATCTGTTCAAAGGGTTCGGTATTGCACTGTCCAGAGTGTGGGGAAGTTTGTCCTGGATACGACCATCGTCTTCGGAAATGGCGCCACACGGATATCTGCGAGTATCGGACGAGCGTGGTTGCGAAAGTTCCCCGTGTGGCCTGTTCGGAGCATGGGATCAAGACCGTTTCGGTCCCTTGGGCGGATGCGCGGATGCGTTTTACAATGGCTTTTGAAAGAAAGGTAATTGACTGGTTGCAGGATACAACCAGTATTTCAACGGTGGCCACCAGGCTGGGCGTCAGTTGGACGATGATCGCCAACATCATGGCGCGTGCGGTAAAGCGCGGACTCGCCCGTAGAGAGCCGCAACCGGTTCCCCATATATGTGTGGACGAGACCTCGTACAAAAAGGGCCATAAGTATATCACGGTGGTTTCGGATTCCCAAACGGGCACGGTGCTGTTTGTCAAGGAAAAGCGCACCCATACGAGTCTGGATGCCTATTATGAGGACTGTTCGGCTGCGCAACTGGAAGCGATTGAGAGTGTGAGCATGGATATGTGGCCCGCCTACATCAAGTCCACGAAAAAACATGTTCCAGATGCAGAATCCAAGATTTCATTTGATCGTTTTCATGTGATGAAAAAGATTGTAGAGGCGGTGGATAAAGTTCGTCGGCAGGAGAACCGGGAATTGCGGAAAGCGGGCATTGAGGATCTCACCGGAACCAAGTACGACTGGCTCACCAATCGGGAGAATATGTCTGCCCGACAAAAGAAACGATTCCAGCAATTAAAGCACAGTTCGCTGAAAACGGCGCGTGCATGGGCCATCAAGGAACTGTCCCAGAAATTGTGGCACTATGTCAGTCGTACTTGGGCCCTCAAGGGCTGGAAGCGCTGGTTATCCTGGGCCATGCGTTGTCGACTTGAACCCATGAAAAAAGCTGCTAAGACGGTTAAGAATCATCTATGGGGAATCATAAATGCGATCGTTCTAAAAGTTAGTAATGGCCCAGCTGAAAGCATAAATAGCCGCATCAAAACCGTCAAAGTTCGTGCGCGTGGATTCCGAAACACACAGCGGTTTGCCCATGCAATTTACTTCTATCTCGGAGGACTGGATCTGTACCCCGAAGGCCTCCAAAAACAGGCGCCCCACTCATAAAAGTGAAGAGCCTTTTTAAGTTTCCGCAATCTCGGCAACAGTACGATTAATTAATGCTTCTGTTACTCATTGGACTCCTGCTACAAGTAAGTCCTCCTGATCGTGTCGAAATTTCACCCGAATCTGTTTCTCTTGCAGTCGGCGAGACTCTGGCCTTTTCGGCCCAGGCATACAGTTTAGATGGTGCCATCATCACTGGACTTGTACCGAGATGGCATATCGCAGAATCATCTATGGCCACAGTAGATGAATTAGGGACAGTGCAGGCGCTCTCGCCTGGCCGTGTCGTTCTAGTTGCTGTGATGGGAGGGAAACCTGGATATGTACAAATCACAGTTACCGAGAGTAGCAGTCCACATTTGACAGCTGCCCTACCCGTTTCTACCGTGCTTTCGGGTACAAGCGTTCCGATTGAGGTAACAATAAATGGCATGCCCCCTCAGGGCGGCATACGGTTTACCAGCAGCAATAATACGATAGCAACCGTGGACAGGGATGGAAACCTCCACGCAAAGAATCCTGGTTCAGCGACCGTGACCGTCAGGACTGACGATACAAGCACCCCGGTAGAGGTAAACGTGATTGACAACCCGACAGTGTCCTATCAGATTACCCAAAACCGATATATCGTTCGACAGGGAGATGTGGTTCGCTTTCGCATCAGGGCACTTGATGAGAATGGAAATGCAGTAGAGGGAGTGTACCCGTCATGGGAAGCATCTGGAGATGGTGCACTCATGGTCAATGAAGGCGCAGATGGAGTATTTGTGGGAGAAAAACCAATTGATTACTCAATCGCTGCACATATAGGCGAAAACATTGAGAGATCAATCACACTGGCTGTTGATCCACGTGTGCATAAACAAACACTATCCTTGGTAGGACGTGGCGCTATTGCACATCACCACTCGGGAGATATGTGGGCTTTTGAAGGTGTTGATGGTCACGATTATGCCTACGTCGGCACTTTCATGCACGACTGGATGAAAGTTTTCAACGTTTCGAATCCAGAGAGCCCGATACTCACGGATTCCGTTCAGGTGGATGCTCGTCGAATCAACGATGTGAAAATCCACGGGAGTAATCAACTTGCAGTAATTACGCGCGAAGGGGCTTCGAATCGACGTAATGGAATTGTACTCCTAGATCTTTCCAATCCAGCTCATCCCGAAATTTTATCTGAGTACACTGATACTGTCACGGGTGGAGTACATAATGTCTGGATTGAGGGAGACATTATCTATGCGTGTCACAACGGCACGAATGCTCTCCATATCATTGATATTTCCGATCCGGTCAATCCGAAGGAAGTTGGACGCTGGGAACTCGATAAGAGCGAGAAAACACTGCATGACGTGATCGTCCAGGAAGGGTATGCTTATCTATCGTACTGGGATGACGGAATCGTCATGCTGGATGTGGGAGCTGGCTCGCATGGTGGTTCGGAGACCGAACCCGTTATGATTAGCAGGCTTTCGTACCCAGGGGGAAATACCCATGTGGCCTGGAGGCACGGTCGTTATTTGTTTGTTGGAGATGAATTCTGGCCGGAGAACTACGACGTGGACAAGCCATTGGATGCCAGCGGCTATGTACATGTTTTGGATATGTCGGACATCGAAGCACCCGTCGAGGTTGCCCGATATGAGGTACCTGATGCAGGTGCGCACAATATGTGGATTGAGGATGATCAGCTATACATTGGTTATTACCAGGGGGGATTGCGGGTTGTAGACATCAGCGGAGAACTGCTGGGCGATCTCTATCGGCAAGGCCGCGAAATTGCACACCTCCTAACCACGGATGACCAATCCATGGTGCCTGGCTGGCCCATGACTTGGAGCGCTCAAGTTTTCAAGGGACACATCTACTCCTCAGACCTGAACAGCGGCCTTTGGATTGCCAGGCTGGAAATAATACGACCATGAGCGGCGCACAAAGTTTGTGACCGCTGTACCCGTGCTCCTATATGTATCTGTGACCACGATCGAATGCCTATATGAGACTGGCAGGATACGAAGCTAGATCAACAAGATTATTAGTATCGTGCTGGGTTGTAGGAACACTCCAATAGAACCGCTTGCACTTACCTTGGGCGTCCATTTTATCCTTGGCATCGCTTCGCCTAGCATATCCGCCCGACGTTTGTATTGTTGTTCAACCAACATTCGGTACGGCATCATATAGTGAAGTCCCAGATATACGATATTAATCGAGCCAGTTGCAAAACTCCCAAATCGGGGGATTTTTTGGAATTTTGAGGTCATGGTTTCTGGTTGGTGCCTCCGGGTAGAGGAGGCGATTGTGATTGGGATTTGTATCCGCCCCGAGCATAGGAACATCCCTCGATAGGTCTAAAAAAGGGACCGGAGTCCCCCGGATTTCGTATCAATCAGTGTCGAAATTTTCCACGAAAACCGGAGTCTCCCATGTCCCTTAGGAAGAAAATACGAGGTTTTTATATTGCCTGCCAACGAGAATTGTTTCCTTGGGTGGAGGAGGAATTTGGTTCGTTGCCCAAACGGTACCAGAAGTTGTTGTTGGTATTCGAGATGGCGTGTGTAGAGGATTTTCTGTCCCGCACCTCGTTCCGTACGCCGGGGCGCCCGCTGGCGTCTCGGGTTTCGCTTGCACGGTCGTTTTTGGCCAAGATGGTCTTGAATATTCCGACGACTGCCGGATTGCGAGAGCGCCTACTTTCGGACCCATTGCTTCGGTCGATGTGTGGTTGGTCGCGGCAGCGGGATGTGCCCAGTGCGTCCACATTTTCCCGTGCGTTCAAGGAGTTTGCGGAGTCCGAGTTACCGACACGGATCCACGAAGTCTTGATTCAGGAGAGCTACGCGGATTCGTTGGTGGGCCATATTTCGCGGGATTCGACGGCGATTGAGGCAAGAGAGAAGCCGGTGCCGAAGAAAAAGGCGCCGGAACCGGTGAAACGCAAGCGTGGGCGTCCACGGAAGGGGGAGGAACGTCCAAAGGTCCCCACGCGTTTGGAGCGCCAGCGTACCATGAACAAAGCGGAGATGTTGGCGGATTTGCCCAAGGCGTGCACGGTGGGGAGCAAGCGAAATGCGAAAGGGCATACGCAATCCTGGACGGGATATAAGCTACATATAGATGCAGCAGACGGCGGGATTCCGATCAGCTGTATGCTATCTTCCGCGTCCCTGCACGATAGCCAAGCGGCCATTCCATTGGCGACCATGACGGGTGAGCGGGTGGACAACTGCTATGATCTCATGGATAGTGCGTATGACGCGAAGGAGATTCACGCACACAGTACGGCAGCGGGACATGTGCCGATCATTGACACGAATCCGCGTAATCGAAAGGCGGCGCACCGTCGTGAGCAGAAGGCACAGCGCAGTGCCGGGTTTATTCCACCTGAGCGGGCGCGCTACAAGGAACGTTCGACCGTGGAGCGGGTCTTTGGACGACTCAAAGATGAGTTTGGTGGACGCCATGTACGGGTGCGTGGGCACAGCAAAGTGATGTGTCACCTGATGTTTGGAATTGTTGTGCTCACGGTGGATCAACTGCTGCGGATGGTCCACTAAACCGGATCGTCGAGTGGTCGCGTACAGAATTGGGGGGTTCTGGAATACAGAAGCCGTGGGATCGATGCGTAGAGTCCGCACGGATCGTGGACAAAATTCTCCAAGTTAACACCTCGTTGAAGGCCAATCACCCACAGCTTCGAAGAAAGCGGTGAACACAGGCCAATCATTCACGTAATCCAAGAAAATCAGACCCATTTATGTCCCGAATTGGCCGATTCACCAGTTGCAACAAAATGGGTTTTGCAACTAGCTCAATCTTACAGTATATTGAATTGTGCTTCATGGTCCCACGACCCTATATGTGACCTCCCTTACGCCCTGCCACAATGCGCATACACGTATTCCTGCTTGTTGTCGTCTGCCTTTTTCTTCAATGCGACTCAATAGAAGACGACATGCCGCTGACCAAGACCGAAACAGACGGTCTCGTGTACGGCTTTATGGAAACTGTTCTGGACTCGGACATTGAGGAGAAAGTAGTCCACAGCGAATCCGACTCCAGATCCGACATAACGTACTTGTGCCCCGAGGGCGGCGGAGTTCGCATTGTTGCCACAACGTCAGAGTCAGGTTCAGATTCGAGGTCCACTGCAGCGACCAGCGGTACCTTCATTCCTCAATCCTGTGGATTCGGCGGATTCGTTCTAACAGGCGATCCTTCGATTGTATTCTCTGTTGAGCTAAGTGCGACCCTTACTACAGAAGGCTTTGACTTTGATATGGAAGGGGGCTTTAATGGGACCGTAGACTGGGATTATGACGACAGGTCGGGAACGTGCCGGTGGGCACTTGACCTTGAACTGATTGTAACGTCAAACCTCGACTCGGCGGAAGTATATCTTCGGGGACAGGCCTGTGACAACGACCTCGACCTCAATATCAGTGATATTTTTGACCTAGATCTATAATCTAACACCAAGGCAGCGGTTCTTGCGGCTTGTGGCGCTCCAGCGCGCCGCCGCGTAGACAAACAGACTTACAAGGACCACGCATATGGTCAGCGCAAGCAGTATAAACTCAACTACATAATTCCATAAGCAATACGCAGGCACTGCTGCTAGATCTGGTCGCTATCAATAAAATCTTTGGGCTCAAGCTTCGGACGGATTTCGACCTCGCAAGTATCGGAGTGAGGATTGGGGCACCGTTTTAGCCAAACAATAGCCGCATTCATATCCTTGACTTCTCATATCCAGTATCCAGCCATCAAGTCCGAGGTAAGCTCTGACGGCGCGGACATCCATTGAGACTGGGTTTCTACGAGACTTTTACCGGTAAGCCAATTCCATAAAATCGAAAAGTCTCCAAATTCAGAGGTTTTGCAAGAGGCTTGTTTGAAATACAAAGCTCCGCGCGCACCTCGTCCACACTAATCAAGAAGTCTTCGAATTCGCTCTTCGGTCGGCGGATGTGTGCTGAACAGGGCCATTAATCCTCGCCTGGAAAAAGGCATCATGATGAACATGTGTGCTGTCGCAGGATTCGCATCCATAGGCAAACCCTTTTGAACATTTTCGATTCTTTGTAGCGCACTCGCCAATCCTCTTGGCGTACCCGCTATCTCAGCCCCAACCCTGTCTGCCTCAAACTCGCGTGAACGAGAAATTGCAGTCTGTATGAGCATAGCGGCGATGGGTGCAAGAATTAACATCGCCACAAAACTCACGATGTTTCCACGCCTGTTTTCACCACCAGAAAAAATCATCGCAAACTGTGCCATTCGCGCAACCACCATGATGGTTGCCGCGAGCGTAGCTGCAATAGAACTGATCAGAATATCACGATTCCTAACATGTGCTAATTCATGAGCCATAACACCAGCCAACTCCTTCGTACTCAGACTCCGAATCAACCCTTCAGTAGCAGCCACTGCTGCATTTTCGGGATTGCGACCCGTAGCAAAAGCGTTTGGAGAATCATTCGGAATGATGTACACGCGAGGCATTGGCAGTCCTGCGTTTTGTGCCAAACGCTCTGTGAGACGATGTAGATGATGATCCTCACCGACTTCCTGAGCACGATACATACTCAGAACAATTTTGTCCGAAAACCAATAGGAACCAAAGTTTATTGCAATTGCAATTACAAACGCAAGCAACAAACCTGCCTCTCCACCGAGAGAGGTACCAAGCGCGAGCACCAATCCACTGAGAGCTCCCAAGAGTAATACAGTTTTTACGCTGCCGTCCATTCACAGAAAATTCACGGAAATATGATAATTGAAGTTCACCGATCGCAAACCATGGTCTTCAAAAGAGAAGTCTTCAAATAGGTCTTCTTGGAAATCTAAGGCCAGCATCTCCAAGACACACTAGCCCTCAGGGCTCGTACGCTTGCCGTAGCGTCAAATACACCCGCCCGTCGTCTCAGGATGTAAACCGCGTCAAGTATAAGACGGGGCCGAGTCAATATGACAACATCCGCGGTCGAATCAATCGTTTCACGCGGCATAAAAACAGATTATGAACTACAAAAAAATGCCTTCCTACATGATCACCATGCCTCGGATTACCCAGTAAATAGAACGTTTTACCGTGCCTGTTCCGACAAATAGTCCAAAAAGAATTCAGTCTTGGTTTGATCCGTAATCTTCGCAAACTCAATCTTGGTTCCGAGTCTCATGAACTGAATATCAGATTCGTCAAAGGCCGTCCATAATGGTACACTTGGGCTGTTCGGGGATCCGTGAGTCGAAAAATTGACCCAGTACGTTGACATAAGGTCTGCAAGATATCTATCCACCTCGGTCCACGGACGATCAATGTGATCCAAGGTGTTGAAGAAATAGGGAACCTCTGCGGTATGGAATGCTCCAAACTCCGGGCGCTCAGGCCAAGGGATACCTCGCTCAAAATAGTAGAGATAAGCCTCAGTCCTTGCGGACTGTACACGCTCCACAGCCAATCGTCCCAGAGCTACGGCGGCTAAATCGCGTAGACCTGTTTTAAGGGCTAATCCGGCTGTTTCATCTTTGTCTGCCGGATAGAGTGCGAGATAAGCATCTGCACGCTCACCGTAACGTGTACTGACCGTATTCGGGTACTGCTCAAGCGTAGACTGTCCATAACCAGAAAATGCACTCCCTTCGTCCGCATTAAAACCTGTCATCATAGGGACGTCATTCTGCGAACCCTCTGCGTAGACAGTGGGCACATCATCGAGCAAAAAGTACCCGTCAATTACGGGCCCAAAACGTACAGTTGGTGGTACAGAGACCGCGGTCAACTCATTGGCAGGCATGGCGCGCATGGCTTGGATTGAACGTGCACTCCCGACCTTGGCAAGTTCGATACCGTTCCCCTCCACCTCAGAAAGCGGACTCGCCAAAGATCGTGTATTCGTCAGACCAAATGAAGCCAGTCCCCCTGGACCACTCTGGACAATGACACGATGAAAAAGCCCCTTCGCAAGTGGAGAAGCCGTAAGCAGATACACTGATACTGCACCGGCTGATTGTCCAGCAACGGTGACATTGTCAGGGTCTCCGCCAAAGTATGAAATATTTTCCTGGACCCATTTGAGTGCAGCGACCTGATCTAGTAAGCCATAGTTTCCGGATGCGCTGCGATCAGATTCAGCGCTCAACTCAGGATGAGCAAAAAAGCCGAATAATCCCAGCCGATAGTTGATCGTCACAACTACCAGTCCCTTTTTTGCCAGGGGTTCGCCATCATAAACCAGTACCGAACCGGATCCCTCACTGAAACCACCCCCGTGGACATAGACCAGAACCGGCCTCCTTTCTTCAGTACTCGAAGCTCCAGTCCAAATATTGAGATATAGGCAATCCTCGCTAATACTTCCCTGGTGCATGAATTCTTCTGTCCACGGTGGACGTGAACTAGTAAGATTCTGAATACAGCCGGGGCCAAACGCATCTGCCTTGAGCGTGCCTTCCCAAGGGGGTGGGGGTTGCGGCGGACGCCAACGAAGGTCGGCAACCGGGGGCGTGGCATAAGGGATGCCCTTATACACTCGAATATCCGTATCAATACCAGATATACCCGTTATCGTACCCTGTACCAAATGAAGCGGCTCAGTGACCTGGGCCGATACAAGTAGGGGAAGACAGCTCAACCATACAACGCTAAGCCAATAACAGCCAAGTCGCACCATGTACTCCCTAGGTTTTTGATTTTGCTTCGATATCTCTGGACGATGATTACGACTCAAAAGTGCAGTGTCCATTGATTTAAGGTCATGTAAACAATATTCGGGCACTGCTGTCAGGTCCAGTCGCTCTCAATAAAACCTTCTGGCTCAATCATCGGACGGATTTCGACCTCGCAAGCATCGGGATGGGGATTGGGACACCGCTTTAGCCAAACAATGGCTTCATCCATATTCTTAACTTCCCATATCCAGTATCCAGCCACCAAGTCCGAAGTAAGCTCGAAAGGCCCATTCAGGACGGTTCGTGAATCACCATCAAACCGTACCCGGACACCATAGCTTGTTGGCCGCAGCCCACCCCCATCCCGCATTATACCAGCTTTCGCTAAATCTTCGTTATAAGCCCCCATGGACTCAAGGAGTTCAGCAGAAGGCATTTCTCCCGCCTCTGCGTCTTTTGTAGAACGGACAAAAACCATTACCCTCATTGCAGCAAGATTCTGGTTGATTTACAGACCACTCAGACAACCGTTCGACCGCAACTGCCCGATCCACCGGCATCAACACAAGCAATACGGGACCTGTGCCTGCCACCCGTCACTTAACGCACAGCACAACTAGAAGCTGTTCTCCTCAAGGACCGCGTCAAAAGCTTCTTGCGTGTCGTGGACTATGATGGTACCGCGCATGCTGTAGTGCGCACCACCACAAAGTTGTGCACAACTGATCTCCATATCCGGGGCAGCATAGACCTCTGTAATACCAGCTTCGTACAGCTGAGTCAGCACCCTGGTGGACAACCGCTGCCCTTCCTCTGCGATCATGTCCGGCCCGTCGGCCGTTGGGTAGTCCTGCATGGCAATCCAGCGATAAGGCGGATACTGCGCGCGGCGGCGCTGATCTCCCGAGATCGGCATAGTCTTTGCCATTTCCCGCCGAAATTCACTCGTCGACATTTTCGGCACAAACCAGACCGGAATTTCTAGCCCTGGAATTATATCCTGCTTTACACGCATATTCGGCAAAGCAAAACTGTGAATCACGTCTCTGGAAGTAAGATTGACGATAACCGGCTTGTCCTTAACCAGATGCAGTGTATTTGTTATGATTACGTCGTCGTCGCCACGCGGATCACTTGTGTCTATCTCAATAGGTTTTGTGAGCGTGGTTTGACCGAATTGCCCATCGTCTCCCGAGTAAATGACATTCCAGGCAAATTGCTCAGCAATCACATTGACGATCAAAGATTCCGCCTCCGCAGGGAAATCATTCTTGATTGTCGCCCAGATCGGGAATGCAAAACCCACCAGCAGGACGGCCTCAGCTACGACCACTCCACCCTCCAAGTACGACGAAAGCTTACTTTTAACCCCCGCATAACTCGCCCGCGGGTTGCGCTTCGCATTGAATCGCCAAAGGCAATAAATAAAAAACGGTGCCCAGATCAGGAAAAGTAGCAACATGAGCCAGTGCACCCAGCTCATCATGATGTCGATTTCCGCTCCGTGCCCCGAGGCATCAAGCGGCATGCCCATCCATTTACTTAAATCATTCATGTCCTAGACTACGTCTGATTCATTCGATCCATTAACAGAATCACTGTATACACCGACTGGTGTTTCGCCTGATTTTAATGCATTAGCGCGGCGATGAGTCTTATAAAAGAACATGCCAACGCCAACACCGACAAATCCTATCGCTGAAAGAAGCGCCGCCATGGAAAACACTAATGCTCTAATCGTCTGCTCATTTGCGCCTCCTGTACCAAGGCAATATTCACAGGCCAGCACTGGTGTCGCTATGGCCAACAATGCCATTATAGTGATGCTACGTTTCATGCTAAGCGCTTGATCTTTCGCCAAAATGTCACTCCGTACAAAACAAGGATGATCCCTGAAATCAATGCGATCATTCCTATGCCCACCATAGTACTGCTAGCATCTTCAATTCCTCGCCTCAATGCCCATAAACCGAGCAGGAAGCTCAGCACTGTTGCGGAAATAATGAACACAATGTGAATAGTCTTAAGCGACATGACTGGACAGAATCAATTTGGTAAGAACTGCTATATCCTCCTGATCAGCTTGGGCACCAAGAAAGAGTGCAAACAAGCCAATCAAGAAAATCGCTGCCGACAAAAGTACCCACAGAATCACCTGTTTTTCGCTGATCAGGTGCATAAAATACAGTGCAACCAAAGCCGCTTTGACCGTGGCAATTGCCAAGGCTACCAGCAGTGCAGGCGTAAAGGGCATGTGCAGATAAGAGACCGCAACGGTCACAACGGTTAGTACTGCGAGCGCAATGAAGACAGTGATGTACACCTTCACGTGCTTCTTCACGTCTTCCAGAGTCATTTCTTCGGCCATTTCAAACCGTTTGTCTAATCAAATCAAGTAGATCGTTGGAAATAGAAATATCCACACCAAGTCCACGAAATGCCAATATAAACCGGCAACTTCGATGCGATTGGTGAAGTGTGCTTTGTCACGTGCTGTTCCCTGTTTCCAAAGCTTTGTTCCTGGTCCCCAGAAATAAGCATTCACCAATATCCCACCGGTAACGTGAATCGCGTGCAGTCCGGTAAGCACGAAGTAGACGCCCAAGAAATTGTTTGTCGACGCATACCAGTGATGATCGAACTTGTCACCATACTCAAAACCTTTTACGACAAGAAAGCCTAAGGCGAGAAGGATGGTAAGTCCCATATAGAGTTTGTAGCGATCGAAACGATCCATTTTGAGCGAAGCCCAGGCCATGACCATCGTAACACTGGACGCAATAAGAATCATCGTGTTCAGCGTCGCAAGCGGTACGTTCAGAATCTGGTCTGCACGTTCAGCCATGGTCTCCGTACCATATATCATCATGCCCGGCCATGCGTCCGCACCTATGCGCAGAAATACATAAGCGGCGAACAGGCCGCCAAAAAGCATGACCTCCGAAGCCAGAAAGAGCCAAATGCCCAGCTTCGCATTGTTGACGCCAGTATCTGGGCGTGCCGTTACCTCGTAGGGTATCTGCATTTTGGTTTACTTAGGATTCAACAGATTTGGCGGTATCGGATGTAGGAAGAGCAATAGGCACATCTTGTGGACAATAATCTTGCTCATGACCGGGTACGCTGTACTCGTATGGGCCATGATACACCGTAGGAATAGTAACAAAATTCCCATGTCCAATTGGAGGTGTCGGAGCAGCCGACCATTCGAGTGTCGTAGCCTCCCAATGGTTGCTTTTCTCCACCTTCTTACCACGCTTGATGCTCATAAAGAAGTTAATAATGAAGGGCAACTGGAACAGCAACAGAACAAAGGCTGACACGGACATGATGACGTTGTAGTGTAGCACTCCCTCAGAAAAGCTGTAGGTAAGCCCACCATCAAACAAACGACGTGATACTCCTGGCAGCCCCTGAATAAGCATCGGGAAAAAGATACCGTTCATCGCAGCCAAGGACCCCCAGAAATGAATCCGACCTAGCGTTTCGTTCATGGTGCGCCCAGTAACCTTCGGGAACCAGTAATAAATACCGGCAAAGAGTGCAAAGATTGTCCCCGGTGCTACCACATAGTGAAAATGCCCAATCACGTAGTACGTGTCGTGTAGCGGAATATCGGTCGCTGCCAAGCCAAGCGGAAGCCCAGTGAGACCACCAATGCCGAACATAGGGAGGAAACCCAAAGCAAACCACATAGCGGTATTAAATCGGATTGATCCCCCGAAGAGCGTTATCATGAGTGCTGACAGGATAACGACCGACGGTATTGAGATGATCATAGTCGTGACCTGGAAGAATGCACTGATCGTGGTCCCCATTCCCGTGATAAACATGTGGTGCGCCCAGACGATAAAAGACAAGAAGCCCAGGAATATGACCGAGTACACCATGAGTCTGTAGCCCCACAGCGGCTTGCGGGTATTGTTGGCTAAGATCTCAGCCACAATCCCCATCGCTGGAAGAATCAGAACGTAAACCTCCGGATGTGCCAGAAACCAAAACAAGTGCTGCCAGAGCAATGGGCTCCCACCACCCGCAACATCCAGCGGTCCATCGGCAGTAACAAGCCCGCTCGGCAAAAAGAAGCTTGTATCCAGGAGTCTATCTGCTAATTGCAGAAAACCTGCCGCCTCCAGGGGAGGGAAAGCCAACAGCAGTAAGAAAGCAGTAATAAACTGTGCCCAGACAAAGAAAGGCAGTCTGAAAAAAGTCAGGCCTTCCGCACGGAGCTGGATGATAGTCACGATGAAGTTAACCGCCCCCAACAATGAAGACGTGATCAGTAAAACCATCCCCCAGAGCCACATGGTTTGCCCCATGGTCTCAATGTCAGCGAGCGGAGGATATGAAGTCCAGCCAGCTTTAGCGGCTCCCTCAGGCACAAAAAAGCTCGACAGCATAACTATACCACCCCAGAAATAGAAGTGGTAGCTGGCCATGTTCAGCCTCGGAAACGCCATGTCCGGCGCACCGATCTGCAGTGGAACCACGTAATTACCAAATGCTCCGACAGCCAAGGGTACAATGCCCAAAAAAACCATGATCGTACCATGCATGGCACCGAACTGGTTATACATTTCTGGCGTCAATGCCCCCAGAAGTGGAATTTCCACCCCAGGCGAAGCCAATTGCCACCGCATGAGCAACATCAGCCCAAACCCGAACAACAAAAACAGCAGAGCAGTGAATCCGTACTGGAGACCGATCACTTTATGATCGGTCGAAAACCAATATTTGCGCCAAAACCCCTCTTTATGGGCCGAGTGCGCGTCCGAATGGGAATGACCTTCTTCCATCACGCGAATACTTTGATTGTATGGCTGGAAAGGGTAATGCGGCTACTGGTAGGTAATGCTGGCTTCTGCCATACTGCCATCAGCAACCGTCACGTCCATCATCTGCTCTCCCAACTGCTCGTGCCACGCCGTGACTGTATAATTGCCGTCCGGGAGCCCCGAGATGCTGAAGGCACCGCTTGCATCCGTGGTTGCAAAATAGGGATGATCCAATACCCCAATGTAAGCCTGCATCCAAGCGTGTACATCACACTTGACAGAGACCATAACCTCAGGCACTAAAAAGCTTTTCTCCAAATAGTCTCCGACTCCGGGGGTGGACTCGTTAAATCCACGGTTCTCCTCAGGGACCGGATGTACGTTATGCTGAAAAGGATCACTATTCTCAATACGAATAGTTTGTCCTGTTTGCATACCCATCACGCGGGGAGTATACATACATCCCTCCTGATCCATAACTACCGGCTCCGCCGGAGTAGCAAAGCTATAGCCTTCGGACAGCCCTGCACTTACGTACACAAAAACGTTCTGGAGCGCGCCATCGTTGACGATCATGTCCTCGCTGAGTGCCACCTCAACACGCTCATCCGTACAATCATCGTTCATTCGCACGGGTGTACGCTCGGCAGGCGTGCCTGTGAACATTACCGTCCCGGAGACACTACCTGATCCCATTGCGGTCATTTCTTCCGTTGGCATGGCATCCCCGCTGTCGGATTCGCTGTCCATAGCGGTATCATCTCCGCCGCCACCACAGGCAACGAGCAAGAGAACCAATAGCATGGAAATTGCTGTGAGTCGCATCAAAAATTTGGTCTGATTAGAGTTGTTTTCCTTCGTTAAGCCGGCTCATTTCTACAAGCCGACGCGCGAATATACGCTTTCTTGGACAATCTATTGCTGCACGCCCCCATTCACGCTAAAATCTGTACCTTTTATGTCATGGACTGGATATGGACCCTTTATAAAAAATACATCATGAAGGGGTTAGCGGCCAAAGGACTTTCTGATCCAACTGAGGCCGAACTCGAAGCCGCCTTCATGAAAGCACTCGCTGCATCCTCTGTTACGGTTCTTGTCCAGGAACCATGGATGAACTCCGTACGCTTCAAAGGTCTGGCCCGGGGACGTCTTTCTGAAATGACCGACCTCATAAGGGATCCCATGACTTGGCTTCAGGAGCGTTACGGCGGCGGTAAGTTTAAGCTTAATTTTCATGAGGGGTGGAATTTTGTTGCTACGAAAAACTTCAAACCGGAGGGACCGCCTCTGTGGAAGGACGCTCCAGAAATCTCTTTCTAAGTGGAAGCTATCAGCCCCCTACACCCCAGTGACCGCGAACGCGTGGTGGTATTTCTAGGGTTTCTTACTAGCGAAGAATGCCGCAAGGCCTGTTGTGAGCACGCTCAGCCGGAAGCGCTGGCTGCAGCATTAACACAACTCTGGTTTGAAGAGATTTACATCCCCGGCGAAACCACAGTTGATGGCATCAAGCCCGTACCAGACCCGGAGGACTGTGCCCGCTTTAATGCCTGCTTCGCCGCCGAAGAGCTTACCATGCTGGAACGGTTTCATGGTTTCTTCGAGCTTCGGTTAAACTTTCTGATCAACCAAGTTCACGGGCGGGCATTTTTTCCAGACAATGACAGCTGGCAAGGCGTCCTCCAACACGCGCGTTATCTCCTTGCGGAGCTTGATCCCGATCCCGAATGGTTGCACACGATGTTAGAGACCATGATTCACAAACTTCAGCGTGGCAAACTGATAGAAGGACTGCGCAGCCCCCCTCAGCTTTCGTCATCCTATGATACATGAATCCCACCCAATGCTGACCACGGCGTGAACATGATTGCAAATCGTGAAATCGAAGAAGATGCAATCCTGTATTCCAATGAAAAACCAGTCCGTAACAGATACAAACCCGAAACACTCACCTACCAATGATCACAAGGCTCCATAATATCACGGAAAAGCCAAAGTGTCAACAATACCAAATGACTGCAGAGTGAAGCTCTCTTCGCGTAGATCAAGCGCATGATTGGTTCAGGCAGTCTAGCGTCGCGTAAATGCGCAGTGGAAGGCTCGCGGGTCTTGGTCGCCGTGCGGTCAATTCAAGGCGTATGATCGCCCTCAGCCTAAACCCAATAAAACCACAAATAGGGTTTCCTTTGGATACCGATCAAGTACAATAGCTCCTCAAAACGCCTCCAAGGTGAGGTCGCTGGCTTTTTGGGCACCAACCCACACTTGATGCGTAACACGCCCGCTGCACTTCTGCTATGAGGCAGATTCTGACGTTAAGGTATTTTGTGGTATTTCAGATCAATTTGGTATAGGTCTGACAATTACGATATCGTCCTAAAGGTTGGATTTTGTGTTATTGCAGGGGCGCTCGTCCTCCGGTCGCGCGTTGTGCAGGTTACACACCCCATTCATGTTAACTCATATAGCTTAATGAAATTTTTCCCGTATTCAGCACTGATTTTAATCTTCGCGTTTGCATTTGCGGCGTGTGGAGGAGGTGAGGAAGCGCCCGATCCTGAAGTAGTAGCCGAGGCCGAAGAGACTGAGGTTGCTAGCGTTACGATAACTATTCAGCCCGTCGGCGACGAAATGGTATTTGCCACGGATACTCTTACTGTTGCAGCAGGAACCGAGGTCACTTTGGTTCTGGAAAACACAGCTTCCGCCCCTGTAATGGTGCATAACATTGTCGTGCTCACCTCGAATTCTGATGAAGATGTCAATCGGGTTGGTATGGCTGCAATCACAGCAGGAGAAGCTCTGGCTTATATACCAGAAGACGAGGCCATATTCGCCTCTACCCCGCTGGCAAACCCAGGCGAAACCGTCAGTGTGACATTCACAGCTCCTTCGGAGCCTGGAACTCATCGGTTTATTTGTACTTATCCCGGACACTTTGCTACAATGCAAGGAATCCTAATTGTTGAGTGAGGGGAAGCCAAGTCTGGTTCTGAATCTTCTAAGGATCTATTGAGGGAGGGCCAGGGAAACCCGCATAAGCGCTAACTTGTTATAAATAATTGTTGTAGTTTTCCCTGAATCAAAGGAACTTGATCGGGATTTTTTATGAAGCGAACGGTTACGACGGCTCCGATTAGTGAGGATTGGAGTGTATTGCTTTCGTTTCTGCCCGAGAACTGGAAGGATTTAGCAGCGGATACGGGCGCATTGCGCGGACTTCGTAAGGATAAGTCTCCGGAGACGCTTCTGCGAACCCTCCTCATCCACTTGGGATGTGGGCACTCTCTACGTGAAACTGTCGTACGGGCTCGTCAGGCAAATCTGGCCGATCTATCTGATGTAGCGCTCCTCAAGCGTCTACGCAAATCTCGGGACTGGCTTTATGCACTCTGCAAGGTGCTATTTGAGGAACATGGGATCATCACCTCCGGTGATCCGAAGCATCAGGTACGTGCGTTTGATGCCACGGTGATCTGCGAGCCTGGGCGGACTGGATCGCAGTGGCGAATCCATTATAGCGTAGCGCTGCCTTCCTTTGGGTGCGATTTTTTCAAACTCACGCCGACCAAGGGAAAGGGGACCGGCGAATCATTGAAGCAATTTCCGGTTCATTCTGGGGATTATATTTTGGCAGACCGCGTCTATGCAACGGCCAGTGGCGTGCAATATGTGACGAGCTCTGGTGGGTATGTCACCGTTCGTGTGAATACGGGTACGCTTCGTTTCAATACGAATCTCGACACGCCATTTGATCTGTTGCATGCGGTGGAGTCGATAACGCGCATCGGTGCGATTGGGGAATGGAAGGTATTGGTCGGGTCGGATCCTCCGGTCCCTGGACGTATTTGCGTTCTTCGAAAAACAGAGGAGGCGGCCCAGAAAGCCTGTAAGAAAATTCGCAAGGACGCCCAAAACCATGGAACAAAGCCCCTGGAACAAACGCTACGCTTTGCACGCTACGTCATTGTATTTACCACGTTTCCAGAAAACCAATTTTCTGCATCGCAAGTGCTGGATTGGTATCGACTGCGGTGGCAGGTTGAACTCGTATTCAAACGATTCAAATCCCTGTCTCAATTTGGCCACCTACCGAAATATGACCCAGAGAGTGCGAAGGCTTGGCTCTATGGAAAGCTCCTCGTAGCGCTGCTCACGGAAAAAATCGTTCGTCATGCACGGACATTTTCCCCCTGGGGCTACCACATTCCAGAAGAGTCCTTGGAAAGACTTCAAGTTCGCCTTGAACCAAGTAACTCGGGCGATTGAGCCCCCCTGTGGTCTGGAGACCATGATCCAAGACTGGGAAACGATCTCGAAGGGACTCAAAGAATCTACCCGTAAAAGAAAAGTCCAGATTGAAAAATATTTTTTCAAACAAACAAGTTAGCGCTTATGAGGGAAACCCGGGCCCTCTGATAGTAATGCATGCTCCGGCTACGGGGGGCCTCTGGGAAGTAAGAAGCTCAAAAAGGGTCCGGGGTGGGGGGTGTTGGCGTCCAGACTCCGCCCGGGTTTTTGATTAGCGGAAGTTCTGTTGCTATTGCAAACTCGGGCTTGCAGGGCAGAGATCCGCAGACAGCTATTGCCCTTCACATGTACAACAGCAGATAAAAACCCGTCGCACTCGGTTACGAACATCGATTTTCAACTAAATATTACACTACTCCCTCCCCACCGAAACCCCCGTTAGTCAGGGGAATGTCCTCAAGGCGTATGAAATACGCTCGGTAATTGGACGGGCGGATTTGGGACCGTAATACAAGGGAAGACATCAAAACCTGAATATTGATGTCGCCATTAAGAAATATTTTCGAACTGAACTGTCCGTTCGGCAGAATAGAGCTGAACTTCCCCCCCTTTTTGTTTTCTCAAGGGTACAATATTTCCTAGGAGATCGAGGTTTTTTTTGAAAAATTGATTACCGCGATCGGGGGATTCGGCGGGATTTTGTTTCGGTTCTGTGAGCCGAATGACTACAATAGTTTGATATTCAAGAGTTTGAACGCACGCTTTTGTGTGGCACTGATCTTTTCTATTATAACCACTTCGGGTGTAGCGTCTGTACCAATTTTCGGAACGACAACCAAACGGCACAGTCTAGAGAGTTCTTCCATCAGACTCGCAAAACTCATCGCCTTCTCGCCCACTACCGTTCGTTTGGTTCGGGCTTTCTTTTTCGCCTGCTCGGAGGGTTTAGCCGGTTCCACTATATTCTTGCACTGCGCTTTTTATTCCGCTGGATCATCCTCGGCAAACAGCATCGGTGCCAGTTTGTGTATTCAGATGAAATTGCCGTGCGCCAGGCTAACTGGCAAAAGTGTAGCGGGTGCAAGTCCTGCAATATGAAGTTTAACCGAAACACATATTTCCGCGAGCCGTGCGTAGTGATCCGCGAGGATCCCTGCGAAGCGTCGGTAGCGGTGCGTGTGGCCAGAGCTAATGAGCATCGAAATGGTCATGATCTGGGTCGCCGAGGCCGTGGTAATGGTCGAAGGCAACATGTATGTCATCGCTATGGTGAGATGGCATACAGGCCCACGGTGTCGAAGAACTCATGGACGCATGTACACACTTTGTCGGGACCTGGGATATCTCCATTTTGCCCTGTTGTCGTACGGGGCCGTTTAGAGAAGGCGGAAGAGGCCGAAGACTAAGATGCACAAAATGGAGAAGTCAGATGAGGGCATAGTAGCCGTGAGACCTGCGAACAAGGGGCAACCTACGGAGCAGGAGGAGCCAAGGCCCTCACCCGAGGGGAAGGCGCAAGATTCTACCACACACCATGCGCAGAAATGGGCACGTGTGCACCAGGGGATTGCGCGTCTACGGGAATTCGTTCAACGGAACCCAAAGGAGAAGCTTACCACGTTACTGCACCATATCAGCGAGGATTCACTGAGGGCGGCGTTTTTCGCATTAAAGCGGGATGCATCACCGGGGGTGGATCAGGTGACATGGGAGGCGTACGAAGCGGAAGTAGATCAGCGCATCGCGGATCTATGCACGCGCGTACACCGTGGATCGTTTCGAGCAACCCCAAGTCGGCGGGTAAATATACCCAAGCCAGACGGGGGGACACGACCGCTCGGGATTGCAGCCCTGGAAGACAAGATCGTCCAGACTGCAATTGTAAAGTGTATCCTGGAGCCCATTTATGAGCATGAGTTCTGCGGGTTCAGCTATGGATTCAGGCCGGGCCGCAGTGCCCATAATGCACTGGATGCCTTAGCGTATGTAATCGAACGCCGGAATGTGAACTATGTGGTGGATGCGGATATTCGCAAGTTCTTTGATATGGTAGATCAGCAATGGCTGATGCGCTTTCTGCGCCACCGTATTGCAGACGAGCGGTTATTACGCATCATCATAAAGTTCTTAAAGGCGGGAATAATGGAGGATGGAGAGTGGCAAGCAAGTGAGCAAGGTACGCCACAAGGCGCTGTGATCTCTCCAATACTTGCAAACATCTATCTCCATTATGTGCTGGACATATGGTTTCAACACCAGCGCAGATTACAAAAGATCGGCGGCGAGTCGTACATCATCCGATATGCGGATGATTTTGTGGTGTGTTTTGAGAACAAGGCGGCGGCGGAGAGATTTCTACAAGCATTGCGGACCCGATTGAAGAAATTTGGATTGAGTTTGCACCCGGAGAAAACGCGACTGATTGAATTTGGTCGTGAGGCAGAAGAGGCTCGTAGAAGTCGCGGAGAGGGCAAGCCCAAGACCTTTGACTTCCTGGGATTTACGCATTATTGCCGTAAAACCCGCGGGGGGACATTTGGACTGGGCCGCAAGCCAATAGCAAAGCGCATGGTGCGCTTCATAAAACGAATCCGTACCGAACTATGGCGTAGGATGCACCAAAGTGTGCATGAGACGGGCAAATGGCTCGGCCAAGTACTCAATGGTTGGCTAAATTACTATGCCGTCCCATGGAGTTATTGGTACTTACGGAGGTGTTTTAAGTCTTTGAAATGGATCTGGTTGCGAGTGCTGCGGAGACGATCCCAAAAGGATCGGACGACCTGGGAGCAATTGGAGCGCCTAACAGAGCGCTACTGGCCGAAGCTGAAAATACGCCATGACTGGCCGGCGAGACGATTTTCCGTCACGCACGCGAGAGTAACCCAAGGGAGGAGCCGGATGCGTTAGCGCGCCCGTCCGGATCTGTGCGGGGGGCCCGAGGAAACTCGGGTCCCTACCGCGATCACCCAGTGAGATTCAAATTGATCTGAATACACATATCGAGGGCAAAGGAGGGGCAAAAAACGAAAAACGTGGCTCGAGAAAAACCTTTACACCTACGGAAAACTCACTCAACAACAACGAACCTTTGCTAACATGATCGTCTACGGGTTTCTTGAGCGGGCGGCCGATTCCAGACACGCCCCCCGCCGGATAAACTGGGCCGGTAGACGGGGGGCCCGCAACGAAGGATGGGTATTTTCTGAGCTGTTGTTTGATCCCGAAAAGGCCTACAATCGATTGGAAGCAAGTATGGCCGCAATACCCGAAGAGGTACGGGGTAAGCGCAGGCCTTACAGGGGCGCCATTATTCGGGTATTCGTCCAATTAAAGACCGAACGTAAGGCCCGTTATAAAGAGTTTGAAAAGCGATACCGGCCTGATAAAAACGATTCCGTGCGCGATATGAGTCCTGCACAGATTCGCAAGGAAATACAATTACGACTTGCTCGAGCGTGAGCTGTTGGCAAGTAATGTGGCATATAGTGCCAAGTACTCACGCCTAACACAATGAAGACCTACAAAGCGACACGCTGCAGCCTTGGGGGGCGGTTTGATCATTACGATTCTCCTAGCGTGCGCACACACACACGCGCGTAAACCTTGGTTGATAGTGAATCGTTGGCTACTTATCCGGTATCTTAGCCAACGAACAGGGCCGAATACAACGACGCGAATACAGGATTACAAGGTTTTGAGTGCCTACAAAACCAAGCTAATACAGGGCCGTGCTGATACACAATGGAACCAGCGGCTATGCTTGATTTACCTTTGCATGAAAAGCCTTACAACGACACCGGAAGTCAAAATCAGTGTAACAAGTATGACGCTGGATTTGTCAATACCGGGCCGGACAATAAGGACCGCACTTGGACGATTGGAGGCAAGCGGTTTGATAAGCAAATGCCCGTTTCAGCGCGGGCCGGATAGATGCTACACCATCCAAAACCTTTAAATGCCCGGAGGGGCGAACAAACATGAGTTATTCAACAATAGAAACGAACGAACGATGACAGTACAGGATAAATTGCTTGTACAGGATTTATTGAGCGTGCAGGATTTATTAGTGATAAGGGCGCTCAAAACTGATCGTATCGAAGGAGGTAAGGATACCCGTAGGAATCAGAGATTATGCCTTGTTTACCTTTGCATTCTTAGTAGTTATAGGACTAAGAAAGTCCATATCAAGGTTACGACCATTGCGCAAGACCTTGATATGCCGGACCGAACAGCAAGGAAAACGCTTGCACGCTTGGAAGCAGCTGAACTGATCCATAAATGCTCTAAACAACGGCCACCGGTCCGGTGCTACATGATAGGAGACTTTTAACACACACTAACAGCCTGGAGGGGCAACCACAATGCCACACTCTTCGCACGCGGAAGCCGGTATGAGCGGACTGGGGCCCCGGCACACTTTTGGTATCCGTACGAGAATCATATGCATGCATGAGTGATATTGTACACACCACCCCGAAACGAGTAATTTATCCACGGACTGATAGAGGGCTATGGACGACGTCTCCATACCTTAGTGAGTTCGCGTAGGAAAAAGGTAATCATCCCACTGAGGCCGAATGGCACGACGATACTCCAAGGAAGCCCTTGCCAGATGCCAATACCCGCTATGGCTATCATGGCCAAAGAGACGACCGTTGCCGAGTTTACACGCCGGCGTTCCAATCCAATCCTTAGCTTGACATTTTGCATGCGGAATCCTTGCTCCCGCTCAGCCATACCTACGATCCGATCAGCCGTGCCTGGAAGTACTTTCTCATACAATGCATACTGCTCGGCGGTTGGCAATGGACCCGAGTATGCAGCAATGCTGGCCTTTTGGGTTACTATTTTGTGTACACTCGTAACTACCTGCTCTGGAGTATCCTCCTTCAACCATGGCTTAACAGCATCAAATGGATCTCCTGTCTGTTCTGCCACTTCGTTTTTATGACTCTCCGGCTGTTCTTGGTCTTGAGCTTCGTTGGACTCACGCATTGAGTTTCACGGGAACTTGCCCCATCGCTTTTCTGAGGTAGTTCCCCACGGCAGCCCACGCACGCGCCACGCTGAAGTCCCAATCTTGGTCTGAGAGCGTGTTAACGCCCCATGGTGTGCAATGTATCCCAACCATCTCGTCAAGAAGGCTCGGAGGATCGTAAACCATATTCATATCTTCATTACGAAGCCTTTCCCAATACTGGCTCCAATATTGGTTTTGGGCTTCAAATTGGGCGATAAGGGCTTCCAATTGCTGATACGCTTTCTCAATGTCCTCTTCTGTTCTTGGAGTATGATCGCCAGAAGGCTCGTGAGATGCAGTCTTTAACATGATCACTAGGTTAGCTTACCACGTAGATCTATTATAGGTACGCCGTTGTTTTATATCCGGAACTTCCATCTGTTCCCCCGGAGCCTAGAGGATTCTCTGGGAATGTAGAGTCAGGGGACCGGCACGGTACTCGTATTCATTAGATGTCCTGTGGATATTTCGCTTATCCTTAGTCAGACTCGCGAGTCGTTTCCGGCCCCCGCTCGTCAAACTGAACGTGCAGTTTCCCCGCATCCGGCTTTCAGTTGAATTCATGACTTCGCCCACGGAAAGTCTTTAATTCGAGGAACAAGGCGGCGCAATCCATAGGTCTCCCATAGCTTTTCGTCCAAAAAACGTACATATTTTCCGGTTCCCATCTTGTGTTTTGGACAAAACCACTGTCTCAGCCGCTTCGCCACATGCATATCTATGGCGCAATAAGCGGACGATACCTGCCCCAGAATAAAATAGCTCGCCCAGCCAGATATTATCCCGTTGAGGCACTGTACTACTTTTTCTGCATCCAAGAGTCCATATCTCCCGCCTGTTTGCCCGCTAATCTTACGGCAGATACTTTGTACACTTAACACGCTCGGACGGGGCCGATATATCGGCCTCGACCGTTGTGGCGGTAATTCCAGCCGATGCAGTAGCCTATGTGATGCACGACGCAGCTGCGCAACCTTTGGCAACTTAGCACGCATATTGGCCAACAACAGGACTGGCCATAAACAATGCGAGTACAGGATATAAAGGTTTTGACGGCGCTCCATCAAAGCGGATCGAGGGCTGGTCGGATGCACAGTGGAATCAGCGCTTATGCCTGGTATACTTGGCTATGAAGTCGAAGACTACGACCAGGGAAATCCGTGTAGACGTCAAGTCTATGTCGCTTGACTTGGATATACCAGGCCGGACAGTACGGCAATCGCTTGCCCGCTTGGAAGCTACCGGACTAATCGCTAAATGCGCATACCAGTTCAGGCCGGACAGGCGATACGAGCTCCTGATATGAAGATGCGTAAATACCGACGCTATGGAATCGGGCCGGAAGATCAACAGCTTGGAGATGATACTTGGCATGACGCGGCTTCAGCTGAGAATTTGGCATTGTCGTACACAGAAGAGTTGCGGGATCAAGATGAGGATGCCGACTGGTACATATCAGTGATGGATGATGACGGTGAAGCCGTCTTTTGGATGATGGAAGAGCTTTGACCGCGTGTAGGACACACACAAACCACGGTGCAGCACGAAGAATTCACGGTGCAGCACGAATCTGTACAAAACTACCGGTCAACAACTCAAAACTGCACAAAACTGCACAAAAACAACACATAACAGCCTCATAACAGGGCAATAATAAGCACTAAACAAGAACCAGCGCGGCGCAACTTTCGGCAAGTTGTTTCGCATATTTGCCAGGTAACAGGATTGGCCATAAGCCGCAAGAAACGCTGCTTTGCGTTAGATTATGTCTCACCTGATGAAACAAACTCTTCATACTGCACGATGGCCAAAGCAACCACACTGATAGCACTAGCCCTTCTGATCGCAACAGGGGCCGCAAGGGCGCAATCAATGGAAGTACCAATGGAAGACATAGAACTTCTGATCACGAAGGCGGAGGCGGGAGACGCGCAGGCGCAGTACGAACTGGGCGTGGCCTACCGCAAAGGCGAGGGCGTGGAGCAGGACGATGAGCAGACCGTCTACTGGTTCAGAGAGGCCGCAGAGCAGGGACACGTGAAAGCACAATTACAGATGGGCGTTAGCTACTGGTTTGGCTTTTGGGGCGTGGAGGAAGACAATGAGCAGGCCTACTACTGGTTCAGGAAAGCCGCCGAGCAGGGACACGAATACGCGCAGTACATGCTGGGCTGGGCCTACGAGAAAGGCAAGGGCGTGGAGCAGGACGATGAGCAAGCCGTCTACTGGTTCAGGGAGGCCGCAGAGCAGGGAGACGCAGACGCGCAGTTCATGCTGGGCTGGGCCTACGAGGAAGGCGAGGGCGTGGAGCAGAACAGAGAGCAAGCCCTCCACTGGTACCGGAAGGCCGCCGAGGAGGGACACGCAGACGCGCAGTACGAACTGGGCATGGCCTACCTCTTTGTCATTTTCATGGGGCAGGACAGAGAGTAGTACAGAGAGCAGGCCGTCTACTGGTTGAAGAAAGCCGCCGAGCAGGGACACGAAGAGGCGCAGGGTACGCTCGAAGTTATTCACCTGTAGCCGTTACTATTCCGCCCCCCACGATGACCAAAGCAATCACACTGATCGTACTAGCCCTTCTGATCGCAACAGGGGCCGCAAGGGCGCAATCAATGGAAGTTCAGATCGCGGAGGCGGAGGCGGGAGACGCGCAGGCGCAATACAGACTGGGACGTGCCTACAACTCAGGCTTTGGCGTGGAGCAGGACGATGAGCAGGCGGTCTACTGGTTGAAGAAAGCTGCCGAGCAGGGACACGTACATGCGCAGTGGTACCTGGGCATGTACTCCAATATAGGCGGGGACAAAGAGCAGGCCGTCTACTGGTTAAGGAAGGCCGCCGAGCAGGGACACGAGGAGGCGCAGTTCCGGATGGGCATTTCCTACGATATAGGCACGGTCAACGAAGGATATAGCTTCGGTACAAAACGAAGGTAGGTTCCAAGGCGGTGATCAGGGAAGAGCTTACCAAGTACAGGCAGAAAACCGGACGCCTGGCCGGGCGCTGGTGGGGTATCATGGGACGCGCGCGGTACAATGAAATCACCACGTGGGACACGTTGGATATACCCATTAGGGAGCGCTGGAATATCCTGTTCAGGATGGAGAACTGGCACGTGGAACAGGACGTGAAGAAGGGACGCGAACCGCGTGAATACGTACCGCACAACATCGACGGGTAAGACCCGGATGCGGTAGCCAAGAAATTCGAACGCTTCCTCGGGGCATCGTAAACATCTGGTCTTCTGGGTATTCAACTTTAACTTCAATCTTTCCATCAGAACCTATGCTACCGAGCACACCTCTGCCGTCGATGCTCGGCCCAAGATGCATAAAATATGTACGCTCCAGATTACCACTTCAAACTTGTACATGGCAACATGTTCAGATGATATGCGTTTCCTTGCCCTGCCTCTGAAACATTGCTATGCTTGCTGCGCCAATCTATGCGCAAGAAGAATAAAATAGAGATTGACCGGATCCTGGACGGTGAGGCCATTCTCTATAAGGATCGTGTGCGATGTGATATTGCCATGGGTTCCAAGCCTCGCAAGAATACTCTGCTTCATACGAATTCCCGTCTGTTGCTCTATTCGCGCACTCCAATGGGGCTCCAGCTCATTGTTGTTCGTTACAACGAGGTCGAATGTGTTACTTCGGGGAAGACAAAAGGACGACACTACTTGCAACTCCTGGGAGACGATGCACGTGTACTACTTCTCTTTAAGTCTAAGTCCGCCCGCGAAGACTACAGAAAATTTTTTGAAGAGTGCACTCCAGGCGAATAATTTTTCTCTTGGAAATTATTTAGGCTTGTGTTACACCCTTCGACTCGGCCTTTAAGCCGTATCTTTTATTCTAACAGCTTATTGCTCCCCTTTGCATGGATAATGTAAAGTATTATCGCACAATTTGGTTGTCTGATTTTCATCTTGGTACAAAGGACAGTAAAGTCCCATACCTACTAGACTTTCTTAGTCACAACGAAAGTGAAACACTCTATTTGGTAGGTGATATTTTCGACGGCTGGGCCCTATCCCGGTCCTGGAACTGGGATCAGTTTCACAATGATGTGATCCAAAAACTGCTACGCAAAGCCCGCAAAGGAACACGTGTGATCTACCTGCCGGGAAATCACGACGAATTTGCCAGAGACTACCTCGGGCTCCGGTTTGGTCGTGTACAGATTGAAGAAGAAGTGATACACGAAACCGCAGACGGACGCAAGCTGCTGGTACTGCATGGAGATGTATTCGATGGAATGATTCGACACGCGCGCTGGCTCTCGGTAATCGGCGCCAAGGCCTATCATGGACTATTATTCTTGAATCGTTGGGTCAACCGATGCCGGCGTCTCTTTGGAATGCCCTACTGGTCGCTTTCGGCATACCTCAAGCACCGCACCAAGCGTGCAGTGCAGTTCATCGCCAACTTTGAGAACGCTATGGTTGGAGTTGCTAAGGCCAAGAAAGCGGACGGCGTCGTCTGCGGCCACACCCATTTTGCCGAAATCCGAGAAATCGAATCAATCCTTTATGCTAATTCAGGTGACTGGATGGAGAGTTGCACCGGTCTAGTTGAGCATTTTGATGGCAAACTTGAGCTTTTGCACTGGGTCGCCATGGGTCACCAACCCCAACTTGTACGGAATACGGGCGATGGACAATCCACTGAAGTACCTAAAATCGTGCTCAAAGGAAACATCTAGCTATGGCTAAGCTACGCGCTCTGTTTATTGTGCAGGGGGAAGGACGTGGCCATATGACACAAGCGCTTGCCCTTGCATCAATGTTGCGCAGGGCAGGCCATTCCGTTTGTAAAGCAGTGGTCAGTACGGGCGGAGACAGCGAAATTCCAGACTACTTTGAAAAAGGGGTACAGGCTCCAGTAATACAGGTGCCCAGCGGTCGCATCTTTATCAACAAAGAGACCCGGAGTGTCGACTGGGGGCGCACGATACTCAGTAACAGTTTCAAATGGGCACAATTTAATCGGAGTTTTGCAATATTGAGCGAATTGCTCCAAAGCGAACGCCCGGATGTAATCGTGAACTTTTACGAACCGCTTGTTGGGCTCTTCATGCTGCGAGAGCGCCCAGTAACTCCTATGGTTGCTGTGGCGCACCAATTCATGTTCCTACACCCGGAGTATCGCTTCCCTCCCGGTCAGGATGTGCAAAAACTGTCAACGGTCTCCTTCACGCGCTTAACAGGATTAGGAGCCGAGCGTCGACTGGCGCTCTCACTCTACAATGCCAAACCGCTGCCAGACAAGAAGATCTTGGTTATGCCTCCCCTCCTCAGGGATGAGTTTTTTGAACTGCCCCAAGGCCTGAGTGAGCCCTTCTTTCTCATCTATCTGTTCCATCACAGCTTGAGCAAGGATGTGATTGCCTGGCATAAACGTAATCCCAAATTCAGACTGCACTGTTTCTGGAATAACGACGACGCCGAGGAAATCACACATTACAGTGATACTTTAACTTTCCACCGCCTGCATGGCCAGCGATTTCTGGACATGATGGCACGCTGCCAAGGGATTGTTACGACCTCGGGCTTTGAGAGTATGGCAGAAGCCATGTACCTGGGCAAGCCGCTCATGCTCAATCCATTGCATCAACATTTTGAGCAACACTGCAACGGATTGGACGGCACCAGTATGGAAGCAGCCGTGCAAACCAGTGATTTGAACCTGGATCACCTAGTCGAATTTGTGCCCCGTTATAATTTTGACATGACCAAGCTCCGGACCTGGATTGATAGCGCTGAATCGATGTTTGTCCGAGAGCTGGAGCGGGTAGCCAAGAACAAACAGTCACCAAAGCGACGACGACGCAGCATAATTGATGCTGCATTGTCCCTGACCTCAGACAAGCCCCCTACTCTCCCAGGCTGGCTCACCAAGTGCCTGCCCTCGGGTATCCTATCACAGGACGTCTGACATAGAACCAATGTCCCTGACCAAGACGTGTCAGATTGACTCCGATTTAACAGAAGACACACAGAATCGCCAATCCTTACGTTAGGCAATAAAAAGGCTATGCTCCCGCGGAACGTTGCGCCGCGTTTGCCCGTTGCTCCCGATCCTTGCCTACCCAAACAGCTATGCCGATGGCTGTGGTCATGAGACCTGCGATTCCCAGTAGACGCCAATAACTACGCTTTTTCATTGTACGAGATGCATGTGGTTAATCATGGGCTCAAAACCCATGCTCATTCCTAATACACATAACGCACCGTACATACCTAAAGTAACAGCCCCCTATTTGGGATTTATTATTAAGCGATAATGACCTGAGTACACTCTCCGACGGCATCTTTGAGAATCTCATCGAATTGTATCTGGCAGATGATACCAAGCTCAGCGGCTTAGAACTAGCCTGAATTTCCAACCACGTTTTTTGATGATACTGTAATCTGGGTTTGTGTGGAACCAGATATATTCAAGGATGATGTTGGAAATTAGCTAGCGCCAAGTCCACTCCGCGTCTCCTTGTGTGGTCAGTAACTACCCTTTGGGCTCCCGTAGCCTCCACATAAGCCAGGGTCCCCTGAAGTCCGCAGGTTTGGATAACGCAACTCTGTAAGCTCGTTCTGAAAACTGGGGTAGTGGGTGATCGGTGTTGATTATGAATGCGCTTCACGCGATGCTCGTACCCTTGACCAACTCGTGGTTAAAGGAGTCTCCCCAATGGTCTGGGGGTGCTGGGGCTACAGGCCAAGGCTTCTCCTCAAAGATACACTGAACTACGTTGGCGCGGCCCGATTGCGCTAATCACTCGGAACTCGGTTCCGTTTAGGTGCCGCTGCCGGAGCCCGTAGGCAACTCCGTACCCTTCAAGGCGGCGTGAAACGCGGTATATGCAAGACTTGGAGACACTTTATGATCATTAGTCCGTAACACGCAGTCACGATCTTATGAATCCCATGAGAAATATTCGGGAAGGGGTTGAGGTGCATTGCTCTGGGAAGCGTCCTGTGGCCTTCCGGCGTGCACGGCATAAAATCTACATGATCGAGCGCATTCTGCGCGTTTGGATGGTGCAAACTGCATGGTGGGCCGATGAGGTGCAGCACACTTATTACGAGGTGGTAGCCAAAGGCGGCATCTACCTGCTCTGCTGCCAGAACCGGGCCGACAATGTATGGCAACTACTAGGAGTGCACGACTGAGACTGCTCCTGTCCAGGCCGAAGCACCACTGCCTTCATCCAGGTGGTCCCGCGGTCTAATCGCGGTGCGGAACGCCTTTGGCCAGCACCGGCGACAATCTTGTTCAAACTTTGTCAGTTCACCCAGCAGGGGCCGTCCGCATATAGGTTAATTTGGGGCTGTGATTACCGGCGAGTTATGCCCAATCAATTGTCCTACGCTATGGTTGACTGGCCCCGAATGGCGGCACATATCGTGCAGCAGAAGGCACAAGTCAGTGGTCCGGTCATCGCTCATGAGAACGGACGCGCTGTAGAGGCCACCACGGAACTTCCCGATTGGCAGTCTGACATGCCGCTGAAGCGGGCTCGCAGGTTGTATGAAGGCATTACTTTTTTGCCGCGTGACCGAGTTCGCGAACAGTCCGCACACACCTGGCTCGCTCGCCGGCTTGTCTGCTTCAGTCCATACCTGCAGCCTCTACGAACAGGGTGCTTTCTGATTCAGAAGCCGGATATTGATCCTCTTGCGCGGTTTATCGGCAGCAGGCCGTATCTGCGGGGCGGGGCGGCGGAAGCCGGCGAATGGGCTCATCTATCCCTGTGCGGTGCGGCAGAAGGGACGCTTCACCGCGTCTGTAACGGTGGGGTATTTCTGAGCCAAACACCGGTTGATGTATTGGCCGATCCGGCAGGTCCGCTGGGGCGGGCCGGTTTGGAGTTGGCTGAACGGCTACATCTTTTCGGGCTGCATGATCTGGGTATGGTAAAGCAGCGGCTCAGCCGCAAGCATCTGCGCAATCAGTTTGGCGTCATCCTTGGCGGCAGGATTGATCAGCTAATACGGCCGGGCCGGCAGCCGAATGTGCCCGACTATGTTTTCCCGCAAACCCTGCACACATCGCATGAATTTGATACGCCCTTACCTTTGGCGCACCCCTGGATCCGGGGCGTGGTCCTGCGTCTGGCCGAACATCTGGCCGATGCGCTTGAACATCAGTCCGCTCTGGCACTGACGCTGCAGGCCTTCGTCCCGGGTAGGGGGATGGCCAAAGATTGCTACCTGTCCCGCCGCGGGCTGTATTCCGTGTCGGATCTGCGCCGTTGCGCCATGAATCTGTACGATCAGCTATCTGCCCAGCTTATGGTGGCAGATGTGCTTTCACTCCGGCTTGAGGCCAGCATACTCATTACGCGGGCCTGCGTCCAACAGAGCCTTTTTACCAGCCGAAACGAGGTGACCGAGCTCACGCGAGCGGTGGGGCTGCTGCAACAGCGTTACGGGCCGCAGACCATCCTGCATGTCCAGCGCAAGGATTCAATCTTTGCTGAGGACCGTCTGGCGGTGGTGCCTGTGCAGCAGCAGACATCCTGAGATAGTGGACTTTACATACCTCCATACACGATCCTGGTACTCACTACTCGCCGGTGGCTCATCACCGGCTATGCTGGTAAAGCAGGCTACGAAGTTGGGGCTGAAGGCGCTGGCGCTTACCGATGTACAGGGAGTTATGGGGACGGTCCGTTTTGCGCAGGCCTGTGATATCGCGGGCCTCAAGCCTATCTACGGCTCAGAGGTCATAGTTGAAGACGGCCGGCTGGTTCTGCTCTGCGAGAATCGGGAGGGATACGGTGAACTGTGCCGACTGCTGACCAAAGGCAGTCAAAAGCCTCTTGTGTTGGATGACCTAGAAGAGGTGAACAACCTGTTCTGCCTTACCGGCGGCCGGCGCGGCCTGCTGCCAACACGCCTGAGAAACAACACCGCACGACCGCTTCTGGAGCGTTTGAAAGCCCTGTTTGGACCGCGGCTTTCCGTGGAACTGTGGCATCATCTGCATGAAGACGATAGCGCCTGCCTTCGTGCTTTGGTTGCGCTGGCCCAAGACTGTACGGTTGAGACGGTTGTCGGGGGAGATGTCCGGTATGCCCGCCCTGAAGATTACGCGCGTTATGATCTGCTTACCTGCATCCGCCTCGGGAGTACGGTCTTTGAGTACAACCCGGCACGTCCGGCCAACGCGGAGGCCTACCTGCGGTCTCCGGCGACCTTGCGCCGACTTCTGCCATACCCCAGAGCCTTTGACCGGGCCGCTGAAATTGCCGCGGCCTGTACGGTGGATCTGCTCCCGGGACATCTGATTCCGCCCGCTCCGCGTCTGCAGAGCGACGAAACAGCGCATGTACTCCTACGAAGTCTCTGTGAGGAGGGTCTCATGCGCCGCTATCGAGGAGCAGAGCGGGCGCGTGCCCAAATGGAGTATGAATTGGCGGTTATCTGCGACCTGAAGCTGGATGACTACTTCCTGGTTATCCATGAAATCATTGCCGAATCAAGGCATCGGGGCATCCGGTGCGCTGGCCGCGGATCGGCCGCCAATTCCATTGTGGCCTATTTGCTGGGCATTACTGCGGTCTGCCCGCTGGAGCAGAATCTTCTATTTGAGCGCTTTTTGCACAGAGGCCGTACGGGGACGCCTGATATTGATGTGGATTTTGACGCGGAGCGCCGGGAGGAAATCATTGCCTGGATTGAGCAGCGTTTTGGCAGTGAGCACACGGCCATGACGGCGACTGTTATTCACTACGGACTCAGGATGGCTGTCCGGGATGCGGCCAAAGCCCTGGGCTGGCCGGTTTCCGAGCTTAGCCGCCTGTCCAAGTCCGTACCGCGCCGACGGAGCACCATCGGAATTGAGGAATTCCGGGATGATCTAGTGGCTGCCGCCGGAAGCTCGCCCATGCTGGAAGCGTTGCTGCAGGGTGTTGCCGCCCTTAACAAGGCGCCGCGTCATTTGGGGCTGCACAACGGGGGTATGATTCTGTCCCGTACACCGTTGTGGCAGTTTTCGCCAGTGCAGACATCCGCCAACGGCGTACGTATGGTCCAGTTTGACAAGGATGATGTGGAGGCCCTGGGGCTGGTCAAGTTTGATGTGCTTGGTCTGCGGATGCTGGCCACCATCGATATGGCCGCACGCTTGGTCGCCATGCATGAACGCAAAGAGGCAACAGGGGACAGTCACTGGCTTGACGAACTGCCCATGGATGACCCGGATACGTATGCCTCCATACGCACGGGAGACAACCTGGGGCTGTTTCAGATTGAGTCCATGGGTCAGATGCATCTGGTGGCCAGTCATCAGCCTGAGTGTTTTCAGGATCTGGTTACCCAAATTGCGATCTTCCGGCCAGGCCCGCTACAGTCCGGCATGGTACATCCGTTTATCCGGCGCCGCCGCGGGGAGGAGCCGGTCACCTACGACCATCCGATACTGGAACCCATTTTGAAGGACACTCATGGTGTGGTGTTATTCCAGGAGCAGATTCTTGAAATCGCACACCATTTTGCCGGGATGTCTCTAGAGGAGGCGGATGTATTCCGGCGTCTTATGTCCAAGTACCGCGATCCGCAGGAGATGGCCAAAATGGAGGGATGTTTTGTGAAGGGCGCCATTGGTAAAGGTGTGCCCCGGCCGGTAGCGAAGAAGGTTTTCAGTCAGGTATCCGGCTATGTCGGTTACGGTTTCTGCCGCAGTCACGCAGCAGCCTTTGCGCGCACGGTATATCATTCCGCCTATCTCAAGACACATCATCCGGTGGCCTACTTTGCGGGGCTTCTTGAGCATCATCCAGGCATGTTCGATGTACTGACGCTGGAGGAGGAGGCCCGCCGCCGGGGTGTGCGAATTCTGCGGTCATGTGTGCAGCGGAGCGGGGCGCGATACGAGCTTGAACAGGATACCGCCGGGCGGCTGTGTATCCGTCGTCCGCTGCGTGTAATCAGCCAGTTGTCGGCCGAACAGGCAACCGATGTGATCTGGGCGCGTCTGAGTGCGGGTCGTTTCCTGTCGGTTGAAGATTTGTATTGCCGCGTCAAGCTGGATCATGATCAGTTCCGCGCTATGGCTGGAGCGGGTGCGCTGGATGAGTTGACCCAAGATCGGCGTGATGCGTTGTGGGCCATTGGGGTGCTGGAGCATCGTCACGGCAGGCCGGGAAAACTTTCATCGGCGCGGCTGTTCCAGGAGCGCATGGATGAATTTTCGCCTGAGCTTCCGTGGCTGGAACCTGCGGAGGAGCTAAGCTGGGATTTGCGGAGCACTGGTAGCAGCGACATTCATCCGGTAGCGGCGGCCCGCGGCACATTGAGTGCATTGTATGTCTCCAGTATTGCCGGATTGCAGGAGGAGCTTGAGGGGATGGTCCGCGTGGCGGGTCGCGTAACGATGCGTCAGCGTCCGCCTACGGCGAAGGGGGTGGTATTCATTACGCTGGAGGACGAGACCGGTGTGGTGCAGGCTATTGTGTATCCGGGTCGGATTCCGCGTCTGCGTGAGGCCCTGCGGTCGTCTGCGCTTGTTGTGACTGGAGAAATGCAGTCTCAGGGCCGATGGCGCGCCCTCATAGTGGATGATGCCTGGCCGCTCCCGGACATTCTAGGTGGCTATGCCGGCCATCTTCAGATGGGTGGAGGCCGCGACACCTTCAAAGCTGCCGTACACAGGTGAATTCCCTATTCCGAATGATGCCAACCGAACCTAGCCTGAATTTCCAACCACGTTTTTGATGACAATCTGGTCTTCGTTTGCGCGTGGAGTTAGACGTATTTCAAGGATGAGGTTTCGGTCATGCAACCAGGAGATTGGTCCTTGGGATCCGACTTATCCGGCTGCCCGAAGATCTGTACTATGTGCCCGACGGGTGAGTCGTACAACGATTTGATCGTTCTGGGAGATGACGGTGGCGGGGGCATGGACGAATTTGTTGAAGAGGGTCTGGCATTTGCAGGTTTGATAGCGGGGGCCCAAGCGATGGGCGAAGACCTGATAGAGTGTACTGGCGATGAGGGTCAACTGCAAATCCAGATCAATCCGCAAGGGCACGGTACTTGAGAGCGCGTCCGTATGGAAGATATTAATCACGTCCTCGATGGCATTTTCGATGAGCAGTTGTGTGTGTTACCAAAGCCAGAAAGTTTCCAACCCATGCGGATTTTACTACACGAGTCCCATACATAAAGCCACAGATTTCCATTCAAGTTATTCAGTAACCAACTAACCAACTGCGTTCCTCAAACCCGTACGCCGCCTCAAATCCACAGCTGTGTTCTGATTGACAAAAAACTAAACCGGTCGCAGACCTTCAACAGAATTTCCGCCCTCCCGACCCGTCAGCGCAGTGGTGTGAGGCTCATCCGCCCCAGTTTGACCGTACCGGATCCCCTGAGCATGAACCCCGCCAAACCAGCCTCGGGGGCTCGACCGTGACCATGCGTAACCTGAGCATCGCCAGCATACGCCCGGAAATGTGTCTGATCCCCCACAACTCCAAATGCATGAGCCTCCGGGTTCGGCAAAATAGCTTCGTCCTGTATTTCCTCTACACCACTGCTCGCAACCCCCAGACGCATGGTTCCGTTCTCCAGCTCCATAAAATGATATGAAAGGCTGTCCTGCACATGGTGAACCATACGCACTGAACCGTCAAACTCAGTCAAGTCCATAACGGCACGGAATTCAACACTCTCAACAGGCTCACCATAAGTAATCATTACTGGTGATGTTGCGACGGTGAGTGACAGTTCCGTATTGCCTTCTGCATTCTCTGTTGCCTCTGCTGTAACCTCCCCCATGACTACATTAAATGCCGAATTGAATGCATCGTCAGCGTCAGGCCCGGGAATCCATTGCCACGCACCATTGTCTTCAAGCTTGGGGGATCCAGCGACCCCTCTCAACCGCATTAAAGCTTCCTCCTGCTCCTCTAGTTTTGTAGACATAGAATCAACCACGGCCACTCCCACCCCATGCTCATAAACCATATCTCCGCCGAATTTCGACGCCTGAAACAACGGCATTAGCCCAACAGCACCGATAATCGTGACCGGTATCCATACAACCAGTTTGAATGATAGCCACCACCAAAGCGCAATTCGCAGTACACCATAGGACAGGAACCACCACATAGTGATCTTGCCTAAGTCGGAGTGTGTAGTTAGTACTGTACTAGCCTCACCTGTTACTACCATGGAGTCCGCCGCAGCTTCACCCGAAAGAACAGCACCTAGGGCCCCCAGTGCGCCAAGTACATAAAGAATTGTCGACATCCTCGGGAGGAACCGGATTCGACGGAAAAATAAGGCAACCAAATCCACCGCAAGAGCAATAATGAGCAATGCTATTGGAAAGTGCACCACCATGGGATGTAGGTTCGGCATTTACTCTGGAATAAAGGTTCGTTACTGTTGAACTTTCAAGGCTCTACCCAGACGCAGACTGTTCAGGACAACTGACAAGCTGGACAAAGTCATTGCTAAAGACGCTAGCATGGGGTTAAGTAAAACCCCCAGTACCCCATATAGCACACCGGCTGCTATCGGAATACTGAGCGTGTTATAGACGAATGCGAAAAACAGATTCTGGCGGATTGCACCCATTGCCTTGCGGCCCATAAATACTGTATCCGCCACCGATTGCAGATCTTCGCGAAGCAGTGTCACATCCGCTGTTTTTACGGCGACCTGAGTACCGGATCCAATGGCAATACCGACGTCTGCTTCTGCAAGTGCCGGAGCATCGTTAATACCATCACCAACCATTGCTACCACTGCACCGCGCTCACGCAGGGATGCAATGAATGCAAGCTTCCCTTCCGGCTTTACGCCTGCACATACGTCATCTATACCCACTTCCTGGGCAACGATCGATGCGTTTTTCTCATCATCGCCTGTCAGCATCGTAACTCCGAGTTTCTGTGCTTTCAGTTGTTTTACCGCATCTTTGGAGGTTGTCCGCAGTGCATCTGTGATAGTAAATTGACCGGCCCATTGCCCATCAATAGCCACATGTATCCTTTTATCTGCCGTAGCAACAGAGGAAAGATCAAGCCCACGTTCAGTCAAAAATATATAGCTACCTACACACACTTTGCGACCTTCGACCATCCCGCAGAGACCTCGACCTGGAACAGTTTCTGTGACTTCTACCAAACTGAAAGTCAGTCTCTCTTTCCTGGCTCTCTCAACGATCGCCTCCGCCAGTGGATGCTGAGAATGCGCTTCAAGTGAGGCCGTGATTTGCAGAAAATCCGTGACCGAAATGCCTTCTGCAGGCTCAATTGATTCAACTACGGGTGTTCCGGTCGTAAGCGTACCAGTTTTATCTAGTACAACGTGCGTGATATGACTTGTGCGCTCCAATGCATCCGCTCCTTTGAACAGAATACCTCTACGGGCTCCTGCACCGGTAGCTGCTACCACCGCTGCAGGGGTAGCCAGTCCTAGAGCACAGGGACAGGCAATGATCAGTACAGAGACAAATGCAGTAAGTGCATGATCCAATCCCCCGCCTGCCATCATCCACACCACAAACGTAATAACTGCGACAGCCAAAACTACCGGCACAAAAATGCTGGACACCTTGTCTGCCAACTTTTGGATGGGGGCTTTACGGCCCTGAGCTTCTCTGGTGAGTCTCACGATCTGTTGTAGTACTGTATCGTGTCCTGTATGGGTTACGCGTACAGTCAGGGCACCTTCTGTATTCAGTGTACCGGCTACTACGGACTCTCCCTCTGACTTGGGGATCGGCAAGGGTTCGCCAGTCAGCATGCTCTCGTCCACCGCACTGGTGCCTTGTATAATTTGGCCATCCACAGGCACCTGATCGCCCGGCCTGATGATCACAACCTCACCAGGTTGAACAGCTTCCACGGGCACATCCACCACATGTGGTCCCCGCTGTACACGGGCAACAGGAACCTGTAAGCGCAGGAGTGCCTCAATTGCAGATCCCGTTTGTGCCATTACACGCGACTCGAGGAACTGACCAAGCAGCACAAGCGCCACAATGACCGCTGCTGCCTCAAAGTAAACTGCCGGAAATGAGCCAAATAATCCCGGCCAAAATGTAACAACTGTACTATATGTCCATGCTGTACCCACCCCCATTACAATGAGTGTGTACATGTTTGCTGTCCCCCGTTGAAGTGCGGCCCATGCGGTCCTGAAGAATGATCTTCCACTGTAAAACACAACGGGTGTCGCAACGGCCAAAAGTACTAGGCGAGGCGCGTTCAGCAACATTGTGAGCACCATCAACACTGCGGCCCCTAGGACCGCAACAATCAGGCGGAGATGCTTGAAGACAGATCTATTGTCCATCGTAACGGCCTCCTGTGTGTATTCCGGAAAAGCCTTCAACACAGCTTCGGTCTCAATCACACCAGGGACCCATGATAACTCAAGCACTTCGCCGGACAATTTTCCCCTGACCAGTGGACCAATCGCAGCACAACGCGTGTCAATGATTGTCTGACTCGGAGCAATGTGTCCTTTCTGGAGCTGCAACTTAACCTCGGAGCGGGCAACTCCATAGCCCGCATTTTCAATTGTTTCTACAATGACCCTAGGCGGTAATCCCCGAATATGTGCCTCATGTGTGGCAATATTGACCGCTACCTGATCAGCCTCTGGTAGCTGGCTTAGCTGACGTTCCAGGCCTGCCGCACAGGAGGCACAATGCATCCCGGTTACGGGAATTGTCAATTGGTCTTCAGTGGTTACTGTCATAATTTTGGAGCAACCTGGCGGCAATGTTTATGTTATACGCAGAGGTGAGTATATGATACTCACGTATTATAATTCCTTTTCATGCGGAATACCGAATGCCTGACGGGGAAATGCTTTGCGAAGAATGCAGAAATGAATCACTAACGGACCGGAACAACTGAAATAATGGGAATAGATCTTTATTTTTTGCTAGCGATAATCTTTCTGGTAGGTATTGGGGCGGTTATTGGGGCGGGTATTTTGATATATAGGCTCTTCACTTTTATGAGTGGGGCGCCTGTTTTTGGAGGCCTTCGGGGTACAGATCCAGTCCTCCGAGATAGAAGTAAATTGCATGGGCAAACCGCTGTGTGTTTCGGAATCCACGCGCACGAACTTTGACGGTTTTGATGCGGCTATTTATGCTTTCAGCTGGGCCATTACTAACTTTTAGAACGATCGCATTTATGATTCCCCATAGATGATTCTTAACCGTCTTAGCAGCTTTTTTCATGGGTTCAAGTCGACAACGCATGGCCCAGGATAACCAGCGCTTCCAGCCCTTGAGGGCCGAAGTACGACTGACATAGTGCCACAATTTCTGGGACAGTTCCTTGATGGCCCATGCACGCGCCGTTTTCAGCGAACTGTGCTTTAATTGCTGGAATCGTTTCTTTTGTCGGGCAGACATATTCTCCCGATTGGTGAGCCAGTCGTACTTGGTTCCGGTGAGATCCTCAATGCCCGCTTTCCGCAATTCCCGGTTCTCCTGCCGACGAACTTTATCCACCGCCTCTACAATCTTTTTCATCACATGAAAACGATCAAATGAAATCTTGGATTCTGCATCTGGAACATGTTTTTTCGTGGACTTGATGTAGGCGGGCCACATATCCATGCTCACACTCTCAATCGCTTCCAGTTGCGCAGCCGAACAGTCCTCATAATAGGCATCCAGACTCGTATGGGTGCGCTTTTCCTTGACAAACAGCACCGTGCCCGTTTGGGAATCCGAAACCACCGTGATATACTTATGGCCCTTTTTGTACGAGGTCTCGTCCACACATATATGGGGAACCGGTTGCGGCTCTCTACGGGCGAGTCCGCGCTTTACCGCACGCGCCATGATGTTGGCGATCATCGTCCAACTGACGCCCAGCCTGGTGGCCACCGTTGAAATACTGGTTGTATCCTGCAACCAGTCAATTACCTTTCTTTCAAAAGCCATTGTAAAACGCATCCGCGCATCCGCCCAAGGGACCGAAACGGTCTTGATCCCATGCTCCGAAACAGGCCACACGGGGAACTTTCGCAACCACGCTCGTCCGATACTCGCAGATATCCGTGTGGCGCCATTTCCGAAGACGATGGTCGTATCCAGGACAAACTTCCCCACACTCTGGACAGTGCAATACCGAACCCTTTGAACAGATTACATGAATCTTAGCCGTAAAAGCCGTCTTGTCTTGCTTGATCTCCGAAATCTCCCAAGGAGATTCAATCCCTAAAAGATGATTTATGTCTTGTATATGTTGTTCCATCGTTGGTAAATGATTGTGATTGATTTTCGTCACAAAAACGCAGCTAAGATAACAACGAAATCAATCCCGAATCTATTCCAGCACTTACTTGTTCAGCCTAATTCTGACATCAAACCCACTTAAAAAGCGGAAGCCCCGATATATAATATCCGCAAGCGCAACGAAGCGAAAGAAATGATGGATAATCCTATGCGCACTATCAATTGCGAAGAAACTTTTTCCTGCACACCTCAGACATTATTTGATGCACTTCATACACCGAGTTCAGTGCGTTCCTGGTGGCATGCAGACCGGATCATTGTGATTCCCCGCGAGGGCGGCGTGTTTACGGCTGCGTGGGGCGAACACGAAGATGATCCCATGCATGTTTCCTCAGGAGTTTACAAAGTCTTCGCCCCCCCGCATAAGATTGTACTTGTAGATCTCAAATACCATGCTACAGCGGGACCTACTATGCCCGACGCTCCGATATCGATTACCTATGATATTACACCACACCCCGAAGGAGCACACCTGAAACTCACGCATGCTGGTTTTCCCGAGAATAGCGAAGCGGACGCGTACTTTGAAGCGTGCATACAGGGATGGAAGATGAGCTTGGATAGTCTTCGATCCTACCTGGAAACAACAGTGCCTAGTCCATGATCACCGGTATCCATCCTAGTTCCGGCAAGCAAGCCAAGGATGAGAATTTTCCAGTAGAGTCTATCTATTGCCACGATATATGCCTATGCCTGTTGTGATGCTGTATCGATATGCAAGAATCACCGACGACATTAAAGACAATACCGAACCGACTCCCGAGGAGAAGTTATCCCGATTAGATCACTTGCCCAAGTGGTGCGCGGCGAAGCCCTAAGTTCCCCGGGTTAGCGACTGCCCGCCTGTACATTTATTGGAATCGAATAAACTCATTTTCTCGCTGAAAAGAGCCTTCTGATAGACTACATGTTGCTGAGCGCCTGGTCCAGATCCTGGCAAAGATCGTCGGGATCTTCCAGTCCTACTGATACTCTGAATACTCCATCTCCCGCCCACTCCCGATATGCAGAGAGTGCAGCCCCTTTCAATCCAAAACTTGAGCCTACAATCTCCTCTGTATCAATATAAAACAGCAAACTGCGGACATCTCCAAGCGATACCGCATAGCTGATCAGACGCATCCGCTCCTGTAATTGTTTGGCCAGCGCAGTACCTCCATTGGCTTGGAAGCTGACTATTCCAGAGAACTGACGCATTTGCCTGCATGCCAGTTCATACTGCGGATGTGATGGAAGACCAGGGTATATGACACGTTCAACGCGTGGATGTCCCTCAAGAAAATGTGCTACTGCCAAGGCACTTTCGCTGTGCGCCCGCATCCGAAGTGGCAATGTCGCAATGCCCCGCAGAATCAACCAGGCATTAAAGGGACTAAGCACACCACCCGCATGTACTCTTACCTTTGCACTCAATGATTCTACAGCTGAAGCACTGCCAACAATCACACCACCGAGGGCGTCTCCATGCCCACCGAAATATTTTGTTAACGAGTGTATTACAAAGTTGACTCCATGCTTGAGCGGTTGAGTAATTTCAGGCGAGGCAAATGTGGAGTCCACACTCAGCAGTACATCGTGCTCACGCGCGATGCTGCTTAATGCACTGAGATCTGCAAGCCTTAGGATTGGATTGCACGGTGTTTCGATATGGATCAGGCGCGTATTGTGCTGTATCGCCCGTGCTACCGCTTCGTTATCCGATGCATCCACCGCTGTTACGGAAACCCCCAGGTGCGGGAGCAACTCGCGTGTATATTCAACGGCGCCCGCATAAGCAACGTCACTCATTACAAGGTGATCACCGGCCCCGAGAACATGTGTAAATAGCGCGGTAATGGCAGCCATTCCACTGGCAAAACAAGCAGCACCTTCCGCTTCTTCAAGCGCTGCAATCCGCCGCTCCAATCGCTTAATCGTAGGATTAGACCACCGGCCGTAGATATACGGTGCATCAGCATCAAGTCCCTCTGCAGAAAAGGGCTCCCCTGCATCGACCATATAAGAGTTGGCCATGTGCAGTGGCGGTGCAACTGGTAGGACCTTACCCTCAGGCTCTTCACCTGCATGTATGGCTTGTGTTCGTGGAGAATACTTCGACATGATCAAATTATGAGAATGAACGTGTGATATAAGGTAAACTGAATCAAACAGATAATGCCCAATTCAGTAACAGCTGTCCGAAATCGCCTGCTATCGCCTGCTATGATTACCCCTGAACTGTTTGCCTTTCTTCGAGACCTCAAAGCTAATAATAACCGCGATTGGTTTAATGCGAATCGCTCCCGTTACGAGGACCACATAAAGGAGCCGTTGCTGACCTTTATTAGGGATTTTGCGATGCCGCTTCGATCGATCAGTCCTCACTTCCTGGCCCTTCCTAGGATTGGGGGATCCCTGTTTCGTATTTATCGTGATGTTCGTTTTTCGAAAGACAAAAGACCGTACAAAGAAGCGGCGGGCGTGCATTTTCGACATGAAGCAGGGAAGAACGCACATGCTCCGGGTTTCTATCTGCACCTGGAGCCTGATGGAGTTTTTGCTGCTATCGGAATTTGGGGACCTGGCAGTAAAGAGTTACGCGCTATCCGACAACACATTGTCGACGATCCTGAGTTATGGACCCAGGTTACTCAGAATCCGAGCTTTCTGAAAGTTTACTCAACAAAGTACGACCATGATAAATTAAAGCGTGCTCCTAAGGGCTTCGATCCTAATCATCCACTGATTGAGGACCTGAGATGCAAGCATTTTGTTGCTTCGTGCCCATTGACTGAAGAACTGGCCTGCTCAGACGATTTTATTCCTACGCTGGCCGGAATATACAGCTCTGGTGCGGGATACATGGAATATCTGACACGTACACTTGGCCATCCTTGGTAGAGTGCACAAAACAAACTGGCCGTAAGTACACTTCTGCCAAATGAATCCCTTGCAAACACACGGCGCCGTTAGCTGGCACGAATACCTTGCTGCGGATGTACCTTCGGCACTCAAATTCTACACCGAGCTTCTTGGTTGGACAACCACCGATCTGCCTGTGGCTGAAAACGAGGTGTATACACTACTGTACAGCAAATTGAAACGCGTGGGAGGCTTGAGAGCCTGCCCCCCTGATACCCCGGCCTGCTGGATCTACTATGTGACTGTGCATGGTATCCGGATATTGCTTGAGGAAAACGAACTAAATCTGATAGCACCTTTGGAGGAGTCCAAGGGATGGCCCTCTGCCGCGGGGTTTCTGGATCCAGAAGGAGCTTACTTGTCCATCATCCAATACCATGATGGAAATGAGCAGGATGATGCGTCCATTACTGATACTCAGGATGCTTTTCTCACGCATGGGGCGTTTTCATGGATGGAGCTCCAGGCTGCTGACCCAAAGGCCGCGGCCGACTGGTACGGCAAGCTGTTTGACTGGGCCATTACAGAGGAGCATATGCCGACGGGAAGTTATTATGTGATTTCCGTGGAGGGGATAAAGATTGGCGGAATTATGAAGCGCGTAGATCCCAATATTCCGTCCCATTGGAACTGCTATGTTACCGTCGATGATGTGGATGCTGTACAGGCCAAAGCTGCTGAATTAGGGGCAACCATCACTGCTCCAGCCTTCGACCTCCCGGAGGTTGGGCGCTTATTGCATATCTGCGATCCCGCAGGGGCAGCACTTGCCTTCGCCACCTGGCTCCCGAACCAAAAATAATGGCACTGCGGAGAACCATCTGTTCCTCACGTATGAAATTCTCGTTTTTTCCTATACTAGCCCGGGTTTACAACTCCGGCTGGGATACATAGAGTGTCCAACGCGTACACTCGGCCACCCTTGGTAAAGTACACCACACACTTAACTCACTTCCTTAGAATGAACCCATTTCAGACACACGGCGCCATTAGCTGGCATGAATACCTCGCTGCTGATGTACCTTCGGCACTCAAGTTCTACACCGAGCTTCTTGGCTGGGGAACCAGCGATATGCCTATGCCCGGTGACGAGATATATACATTGCTGCACAGCAAATCAAAACATGTAGGAGGCTTGATGGCCTGCCCTCCCGGTGTTCCGGCCTGCTGGACCTATTATGTGACAGTGAGTGATATCCAGAAATTGCTTGAGGAAAACGAATTAAACCTAGTAGTACCTCTGAACGATACGATGGTCGGCCCCTTCGCAGGATTCCTGGATCCAGAGGGAGCATACATATCCGTCATCCAATACCATGATGGGAACGAACAGGGTGATGAAGCGATCGCCGATACCCAGGAAGCTTTCCTCACACATGGTGCATTCTCGTGGTTTGAGCTCCAGGCCGCTGACCCGAAAGCTGCGGCCGACTGGTACAGTAAACTGTTTGGCTGGACCATCACAGAGGCGCAGATGCCGGGGGGAAGCTATTATGTGATTTCCATAGATGGGATAAAGATTGGCGGAATTATGAAGCTCGTAGATCCCCATATTCCGTCCCATTGGAACTGTTACGTTACCGTCGATGATGTGGATGCCGTACAGGCCAAAGCCGCTGAATTGGGGGCAACAATCACTGCGCCGGCCTTCGACTTACCGGAGGTTGGCCGCTTATTGCATATCTGTGATCCCGCAGGGGCAGCACTTGCCTTTGCGACCTGGCTCCCGGAACACGAGTAGACTCCATTCCGGTAGTCGTGTCGTTCGACCTTTTCGGTTGGGCCGTTCTCGATTGCACCCTATTCTACGTCTTCCCAGAGCAAGCTTTCGCTGGGCGAGTGTAGCCGTAGCTTACGGACTCGTCCCTCATGTGATCTCTGCAGATGTCCACTCAACGAGTCATGATCAACACATATCCTTATCACTGGGAGGTGCGCTACAACCGGCAGACGATCTAGAATAACGCCTAGGACCTTTCCAGGCATCACTACTGGAAGTCAAGCAGTTGGTAGTCGAATTGAGGCTGCGAGCAAGCAGGACCCCGCTGGCGGTGTCCGACCACTACTACCATTGGTTCATCCAAAAATTACGAATGACAGTTCGTATGTCAGTTGAGATGTGAAAGTTACTGAGTTGCTTCGGAAAACCCGGCGGTCATCTTGGCGCCACAGGTGAAAAACGATCCCGGAAGCAATCCATTAACTTTCACACCACGCCTATGGCCGAAGGGGATTACTTCCGTAGTAAGCAGCTAACACTCAGGCTTGAACTACGAACGCACACTTAGAATTTGGAGTCGCCCCTTTTCTGAATTCCATCTCGGAGTTTCTTCCGGTCTGACGGCGTGATATCCACCATACCAGCGATCAATTCCGCGAAGAATAATGGCGTCTTCATCACCACGAAGTACTGCAAATCCTTCTGGAGTTGCGGAGAGTTTTACGTTTCGAAAATCCTCCGAGGCTTGATCTCCCTCAACAGTTACTAGAGGATATGCTCCACGGGTCATATCCAAAATCACTTCCCAGAACGTCCAGTCACCCATGAATGGGGCGCCCTCATTTGCCCAATGTGCATGAAGAACCTCTGCCGGATCTCTCATCCCATTCGCAATAAGCCCCAGTGCGTGCGCTTCGGTTCGAGATAATCCATTATGTATAGATGGCCATTCTTGCAAAAAGCGTCGATACGCAGCCTGTAAAAATGGTAACTCAATTTTGAATGTGTCAGCTACTGCCTGATGTCGTCCAGGTTTAGAGCTGGTGAAGCACGCCCATGCATCAACCGCAGCATGAAACTGTGGCAGATTAATCGGTTTGCGAGTATCGAAAAGATGGTTAATCTGCACAGGGGACAGATCTCCCAGACCACGAAAGGACCTAACCCCGGGATACTTGTCAATACAAATCAAGAATTGTCTCTCGGACGACCAGTACTTGCTTTCTACCAACCATGCCAGAATTTGAATCAATTGCAATTGATCATACAGATCATGCTCGAACCAGAGAACAATCTCATCATTTGCCGCATGCTTGCGCAGCGTTGAGTTTCGAAGCAGAAAACTCTGTACCAATTCCTCTTCGATCCCCCACCCTAACGATGCCAAAAATGCCGCCCGCTTTTCACTCAGCTCCCGCATAGATAGCTTATCGGGTACGGGTCCCATATGAAGCACGTCCCTCCAAGGCAGCACCTTGCCTCCAATTCCCGCCTCGCGAATCAAATCCGCTGCCGAATCTCCGTTAGTAACATGCAGCATTCCTCACATACATTCGTATTACATGGTAAATATACCAAGATCACCATGCATGGAATTTATCACGATGTCTATATCGACGCTTCTCCTGAACATATCTTCGACGCTGTGACATCCGAGACTGGGTTAAATACCTGGTGGACGGATGCCTGCAGAGTCGAACGAAGAGCCGGCGGGAAATATTACTTCCACTTTGAACCGGACTATGATTGGTACGCCGAAGTTGTCGAGTGGTCTACATCTCAACACGTTGTTTGGTACTTCACTCAGGCAGATAGTGACTGGACCGGCACAAAACTCAGCTTTAACATAGTCAGCACCGATAGAGGATCCCTATTGCGCATGGAGCACACCGGCTGGCGTACGTTGAACGATCACTTCAGGCACACCAGCTACTGCTGGGCGCAGTACCTCAGGAAGTTGCAGAAATACTTGATCTCTGCGTGAATCACCCTGTCAGGCCTATGCTGAAGGCCAAAGATTGCGCTTGAACGGCGAGTAATTCCGCGTCGAAACCTCGCGTGTCGCAGGAGTCCGGTAGAGTCCCTGCTTGTTTACATGCCCGATATATCGTCCCAGTATCTTCACTTCTTCAAAGATATCCGGATCAATACGAATATCCTCGAACTCGGGATTAGCCGGCTCGAGACGAAGGCCTCCATAGTCCATGTAGACCCTTTTGAGAGAAGTTTCACCATTATAGAGCACAGCTCCAATACCTCCGTTAGGGATATCATCATCCACCAGGAGCACATAGTCTCCATCGTGAATATCAGCCCCAATCATAGACTGCCCCCTTACACGCAATGCAAAGATCCGATCTAGGCGAGGGAAAATCGTTCCGAGTGTAATATTCCCCAGATTGGCTCCTATGGCTTCCTGGAGTACTCCAGCAGTAATCTCGCCAAGAATAGGAATGGCAGATTCCGGTTCCAGGCTATTCTCAGGTGGTAACTGGTAGCCTATTTCCGTTTTGATGAGATATCCCTTCTTTGCAAGTGCCTTAAGATTCTGGGTGACACTGTTAGAAGATTTATAGTCAAATTCCTGCTTAAAGTCGTCGTAGCTGGGCCACCCTCTACCCTCCTCTACACACTCCGTAATGTAATCAAGTACAGCCCGCTGCTTCTCGGTCAACCGTTGTGACATAACTACCACCCTATCTTTTTGTTATATACGATGACCAAGATACTATACCTCTAGTTATATGTTCATCTATTGTCCAACTATCTTCGAATTCTTCGATTTCTTGTCAGAATCTTGTCAGAATTCTACTCTTCCGATCCATCCGGTCGGTTGAAGAACTGGTCTATCAGGATAACATTATTGTCTGGATCCGTGAGCATAAGGCTCGCGGGCCCGTCAGGATTAGTCTGCTCATCCACCTCAGACATAAATGTTAGGCCAGAAGCCTTGAGGCGCTCCTGAATCACCCGGATGTCCGTGAACTCGTGAACGCGCCAGGCTTCCAGTAATGAATCCTCTGCACTAGCATCGGCCTTAGCCAACAAGCCGGGATTGAAGGTCAGGATATTGCCTTCGAACATGCCCTGAAAAAGCCCTATGATCGTGGTACCATTCACCATGATCAGGTAGCCCTGCCCCCGTCCCGTCACCTCAAACCCGAGTTTTTCATAGAACGCACATGACGCATCAATATCGCGGACAGACAAGCTCACAGAAAATGCTCCTAATTCTAATTCACCCATGATTTCTCTCATTTAGTGGTTGCCCGGAAGTTAAGTATTGGTCGGTTTAGAATGTGTCTGTGGGGTTCTTCAATGGGTTTTGGCCGTATTTCGACCCATTTGGCCTGGTTTTGGCGTCTGGGAATCCTCTTAACCTCGGGGCTTCTCCAACGAATGTTGCGCTGCATCTGGTTCGGTTAAAATCCTCGGTATGACGACCAAAAACAGATAGAAAAATTACCCCAACTTTTGGTCACGACATTCCAACCTCACTGACCTTCGGAATCATTTACAAGTCTTGACACTACAACTGGACTGTATTTGTCTGACGACATTTATAATTTAAGTTGGCGACAATTAAAATTTAAGTCAAAAGTTCCATTGGAGGAGGGCGCGCAACGAAGCGGAGCAGCGAGCTGCGGAGCGAAGTTGCGCGCGATAAATCCCACGAGTTTCGTCTGCGCCCGAACTGACAGATTGTCAGTTCGAGATGGACATGAACCAGGTGCGATGGAGGTGAATTTATGTTCGAGAGATTCATCAATCGTAGATTCAGGAGGACCCGATTTCAAGCGGTTCCTGCTTTGCCTTCTGCCGCTGTTGCGCCGATTCAAGTCGGTAGCTCGGCAGGTTGAGTTCGAGGATCACGCTGTGATGCACAAACCGGTCCACGGCTGCCGTCGTGACCGTGGGATCCTGGAAGATCTTCTCCCACTGGGAGAAGGCCAGGTGACTGGTGATCAACAGGCTTCCGCGTTCGTAGCGCTCCGCCAGTACGTGAAAAAACAGGTCCATCTCCTGGCGACTGTGCTGCATATAGCCCAAACCGTCCACGATGAGGGCTTCGTAGCGCAGGAGCTGTTTCATGAACTGCGACAGACGCTGCTCACGCTTGGACTGGACCAATTCCTCCACCAGCGTACTGCATCCATAAAAGCGTACGCGCCGACCTTGAAGCACCAGCGCATGTCCCAGCGCACATAACAGATGGGTCTTTCCACTGCCCGGCGGACCCACGGCCAACACGTTTTCCCTTCGATCCAGGAACCCGCCTTCCAACAGCGTACTGAACTGATGATTGATCTTCAGGGGCAGTCGGGTGCGATCAAACAGGTCCAAGGTCTTTTCCAGCGGTAAGCCGGAACTTCGAAGTCCGCGTTGGATGCGATTGTGGGTACGTGCTTGCTGCTCCCGCTCCACGAGGGACAATAAAAAGTGCTCAAAGCTCAACGACTCCTGTCGGGCGAGCTGGGCCGCATCCTGGAAAGAATTCCGAATGCCAGGCATCCGGAGCTCTTTCAGTCCAGTCCACAAGGCATGCTCCAGTTCTTTGGTTGTTTGCGTCTTCATTGCACACCTCCCACCGCCGCAGGTTGATCCAACAACTGGTCATATAAGGCCACATTCACAACGGATGAGGCCGGAGTCGGGGCACATAACCACGCCTGCACCTGCGTCGTGGTCAGGGGCTTCTTGTCGTTCAGCAACCGTTCCAGGGCGTGGGTCACCCCGGATTCGCTCTGCGTTGCAGCCAGATATAAAATGGCCAGATAGCCTCGGTCGGCCCGAATCGGGGCCGTATGCGTGCGTCTGAGTGCATCATACGCCCTGCGAAACGTTGAATTGGGGAATAACTCGGCACGATAGCGGTAGTCTGCAAAGGCCCCGGGCTTACGGACCAGGGTATGCACGATATGGCGATAGTCAATCCGAACCTGGTCCGCTCCATGCAGACGCGGCATCCACGCCATCTGCTTCTGGGCGTACCACACCTCAATCCACTCACAGTACACGCGGACGTTTACCTGAACCCCAATCAGTCGGCTTGGGACCGAATACCGGTTCTTCTGTACACGAATCGTGCTGCCGTTGGAGACCCGCACCGTATAGCGCCGATGGAACGTCAAAGGTCGCGGAGGCAATGCACGCAAGTGCGCCTGTTCTTCCTTGAGACGTGCTTGCCGGGACGCATTCAACTGCTGAAACAGTGTATCCAAAAATGCGGTGTACGCCGCCCGACTGGCAAAATCGCGACTCCCACGCAGAATGAGCTGATTCTCCAGCGCGCGCTTGAATCGATGGTGCCGCTGTTCAATCTTGCCATTCTCATGCGGACTCCGCGGCTGCGTATGTCGCACCTCCATGTCGTAATGACGCGCCAGCGCTTTATAGTACGCCGTGAAACTGCCGCGTTCATTGCCTCGGTGATTGCGTACCGCACAGCTCATGGAGTCCGTCTGGTGCAGTCGGGGCACACCACCCAGCTGCGATAGCGCCTTTTGCAGTCCTGTACTGAGTGCCTCAAAACACTCGGAATGGCAGATCATGCCCGATTCCCAATTGGAGTAAGTCAGCACAAAGTGATACAGTATATGGGGAAAGAACACGCCCTGGATGGTCACACCCAGACGGTTCATGCAGGTGAAATCGGACTGGGCCCGATCCCCAGGTTTATACACCTGCTCGAAATAAACCTCTTTCGGGGGACCTTCCTGCGCCCTCCATACCTTCACACGACGTTGCAGGGTGCGTAACTGTCCAGACGTAAACTGATCCGGGTACTTGCGTTGCAAATGCGTAAACAAAGCTTTCACTTCAAGCCCCGAATTCGCCTGCAAGTACCCCACGACTTCGTCCCAAACCTGGGCAAATGCGTCTACACGCGTTCGATGCGTGCGACGATAATCTCGCTCGCTCGGAAGCTTCCCCGAACGAAGATAGGTGTGAGCCGTCGGCTCGCTCATGCCCGCCTTCACAGCGGCTGTTTTGATTGACATCTTGTCCTTGTTTACCAACTTGTCTAAAAGTTTTGCTTGCTGATCCGTGATCATCGCCAGAGACTGAATGGAAAATAATTCACGCGTTCACGCGCGAAAACTCCATCTGTCCCGACTTAAATTTTAATTGTCGCCGACTTAAATTTTAGTTGTCGCTGGACATGTATTACCACGAGATCTGATATGTCATCCTTCGCCGTGTACTCTGAAAAACTGCTACGCTGTACACTGTTTCTGTCACTTCTGGTTCTGGGGGCCTGCCAGCGACAAGAAGTGCCCAGCGAGGTATCCTTAGCTCGGACGGCCGATCTCACTTTGACCGAAGTGTTCCGTATTGGGGACGAGACGGCCGGAGATACCGTGCTTTTCAGCAGTGGCGTTGAAATGGCCGTTAACTCAAGGGGGCAGTTATTCGTGACGGATCAGGGGGTGGCGAACATTCGCGTATTTTCCAATACTGGAGCCTTGATGCAAATGATAGGCCGAGCTGGTGACGGACCGGGCGAATTCCAGCGCAAGCCACTGGTTCACGTGGGATCACAAGATACCGTCTATGCACTGGATACTGGAGCTATGCGGCTGACCGTGTTTGCGCCGAATAATTTTTCGTCAGTGGAGACCATCGACATTTCGAGCACGGAGACCTTCGACGCCGAATTTCAGATCTTTCAGTTTGCGCAAAACCTGGTAGGTGTCGTAAAGGGTGGATTTCTGGTCCGATATGAGGATTCAAAAATCCCGCTAATGTCAGATATGGATGCGCCTGAACATGCAGTGCTCAAGCTGCTGAACCGGAATGGGAATGTCTCCGCAGACACCATCGTCCAGATGCCCGACCGTGACATGCTATATGCGCGAACTGGTGGCCAGTCGTCCATGGCAGCAAGGCTTCCCTTTGGGCGTGACGCTTTCATCGCGCTGAGCCCGGGTAACCTTTTGTATTACGGCCGTAATGACGCGATCGAAATCCAGGTCCGATCCATAGACGGCAACACGCGTCGCAGTGTCCGTGTCCCCCACGATCCGGTGCCAGTGACAGAAGACGAAAGAAACAGATTGCTACGCGCATACCCCGACAACGCGCAACATGAAATGCGGTCCGTCTTGCCTAAAACGAGGCCGGCCTATGAAGCGCTTATACTAGATGATTTGGAGCGCATTTGGCTGAGGCTAAGTGCACCGGAAGGTGCACTCGAGGCGCGCTGGATCGTCGTAGATCTTGAGGGAAGGATACAGGCCACGACCAAATTGCCCTCGACAATCTGGCTGAAGGTGATTGAAGGCAACCGCGCCTTCGGCACTTCAGGTGATAAGGAGCAGAGTGCGCATTTGGTAGTGGCCTACGAAATCACGCCATAAGGAGTCATCCGGCCAGCCGGGCGCGGGTATTTTTCACCACCCGGCTTCCAATGTAGTACGGCATATCTGTTCGCACCGCGTGTAAGGCTCGCGGCCACCCCTGCTGCAGTCAGCCCGCCAGATCCCCTCCGACGACGACCCTGTCGTAGTCGTACCGCATTCAATAGCGGAAGGTGTGCGTGTACTTGACGAGCACGGTGCGCGCTTCTGTCGTCGGCAGACGAGGCAACACTCGGTCCCGATCCGTATTCAGGTTCTGGTTATAGACTACCCACAGGTCGTTGCCTTCCCTGAAATTGTATCGCACTCGTATGTTGCCACTGACTATGTGCTGAATACTATTAAGTTGGATAAAGACGTTTGCGCTGAACTTGGCATTCAATGCGCTGCCAATTCGAAGGCGACCCAAGTGTGCAAGAAACGTGTCATCGCGCGACGGAAAGCGGATGCGCGTCAACTGATAGGAACCCGACAGTTCAAGATGCTTCGACAAATACCAGATAGGGGCAGCACCCACGGCCACTTGCCAGCCATCGTAAAATGCACCGGTTTGGACGTGGGGACGTATTTGGAGGAGTCTTGTGTGTGACACATTGTATTTTGCCCCTACACGAAAAAATTTGTACCGACCGGCCGGGATCTGCACCTGGTCTGACAGCGCAAAGGGCGCCTCCAAGAGTTCCGACTGGATCTTGAATTCTACGCCGCCTCCCGCGCCGCTCTTGGCTGCGAAATCCCACTCCAGACCGATTTCGGCAGTTTCGATCTCAAAGGACGGGCTCGTAAAAGCAAATCCGCGCAAGCTGGGCCGGTGCCAGATAAGGGGAGAATCGGAGCCCTTGACCCAAGTGTACGACATCGTATGATCCACAAGGAAGTAATTGATTCGTTGCGTGAATCCTATGCCCGGGTCGTATACGGGGCCGGCCCACTCTGCGATCGAGTTATAACCCCATCCCCGCCGCCTACGCCGCTCTGCAGATATCGCAATGCGCGTAGCATCAAATATGTTGACATCTCGCGCTTCGTGATCTATGGATTGCGACCATTGATAGATCAGAAAATCTTCACCTCTCAAATGGACGATACCATCGAGGCCAAAGGCCAAGTTGTATTTGCCGTTCCTTCCCAGTCGGCTCGTGAGCATGCCACCGAGGCGGCTTAGTCCGTCACGCATTTGACGGCGCAGCCGTAGGACCCCGAAATTTTCTGAGGATCGTGTGTCACTGATACCGGTTTGCAGACCCAGCAACCCGAAATCCCATCCGCCGATGCGGCCCACCATGCGTCCACCGCCCCAGATACGCACGGGCTGACCAGCCTCATCCAGACCGATGCGTCGACTGTGAAAGAGTCGGCTTTGGCTTCCTACGCGAAAGTCAAACAGTCCAGAACGCTCCTGAAAGAACTGTCTTTTCTCAGGATAGAAGAGGGAAAATCGCGTCAGATTAACCTGCTGATCATCTGCTTCCACTTGGGCGAAATCGGTATTGAATGTCAAGTCAGCTGTCACGTTATTGGTCATTCCGTATTTGAGATCCAGCCCGCCCCTCCACGAGTTGGTGCGCATGTCCTGAGCGGCGCTAGGCCGCGATTCAGTACCGCCCAGACCATAGGCGGTCACGTAAAGCGGCCGCTCAGACTTGATGCCCTCAAACACGATTTTTTGGGCTAGGGAGGGTTTGAGAAAGGCCCAATCGGCGATTGGCGGTACAGGGGGAAACACGACACGCTCGGTTTTGCGCGCAACCTTGCGCTGGAGTGTGATTCCCATTACCACGGCACCCTCTTTATTTTGGAACCGCAAACTGCTGATCGGAACACGAATTTCAGCAAACCACCCTTCTGGATTAATAGTCGTGGCTACGTCCCAGTACGTGTTAAAATCTCCGTTTATCCAGCCGCCGGAAAATATCCCACCTCCGCTTGCATCATTGGAAATGGCCGCGTCCTTACGTATACCGGCTGGAGTCGTTGTAAAGAGCAAGGCAGTCTCGCTATCGTTAAACGTATCAAGCAGGATTTCGAAATGATCATCTCCGCTCAGGCGGTCGCGGTACAGGGTATTAGCACGAAGCCCGTCGGGGTCGCTGTCGAATGCTCGCAACGCGAGGTACACATACTCGTCGTCGTAGGCCACCAGGAACTCGGTTCGTTCGGTCGCCGGCACGCCATTGTTGGGCTCGTACTGTACCGGGATCCAAGGCGCAACCGAATCCCAAGCAGCTTCGGTGCTGATGCCGTCCAGCGTGACGGGGCCTGCTACACGTGGAATGGTCAGAGGCGGACGCGTTTGCGCAAAAGCGCCTTCGACTGTCCCGAGAAGCACTGCGAACATAAGAATGAAGCGCATAAGTACAATGCGGAGCCGATCTATATTAGTCAAATCCAAGTTTCCACGCCACGCCTCCCTGATCGGTGAACGAATCCGGGAAAGGGCTAAGGCTTTTCAATCCGCGCTCTCACAACGTTCGGGGCACCAAGGTCATCCGTGGTGACGCCATGTAGCATTCCGTCGCGCACGATCGGTTCAGGATCAGAATGCAACGGGAACGGAAGGCGCAGCTCTCCCAGATAACGTCCTTCAGGATCGAACAGATCGAAGAGGAGATCTTCGTACCCGGGCATTGCTGCTTGCCGCTTCACCCACAGATTGCCTTCATCGTCACAGAAGAATGAAACAACTGCAGGCTTTGTATCCGGAATCCTTGACCAATCGACTGTCCCGCCCCGATTGATGAACCACTGGAATTCCTCCCGCACACCATCCATCTCTTCCTCGGTCACGGGGACCGGGTCATGGTCTCTGGAGACCCGTCGAAGCGTCTCTCCAAGCGGAGTCAGTTCGACAAGCTCATATTCTTTGGTGGTCAGCGTCCAAAGATTGCCGGTTGGAGAGAAGCGCCAGTCAAAGGATCCCTGAAAGGGAATCCGCTCGGCAATTGAAAAGCGGGCAGTGACATGCGTAAAGGCTTCCCTTTCGACGGAAGTCTCGGGAATCGCAATAGTATCCAGCGGAGTGAGCGATTGATCAAATCGGGCCATTACCTGAGACTCGCCGTTTTCATCAAAAACCATGACTACGGCGTTGTAGCGACCCATTGAGTCGAATCCGCCCGAGTATGGTGTCAGGCCTATGCCTGGGTTGCCGACCGGATCCGATCTCAAGTAACTGCCGTGCGGGTCAAATATGGAAAGTTGTGCGTAGAGCATTCCCATGACCCAGATTTCTCCATTCGGGCTGATGTCGACCGCTAGGGCCTGCTCGAATTCCCCCGGCCCGGCTCCGGTACCTCCAACCGTGCGGACATACTCGCCATCCGAGTCAAATACGCTAACCTCTTGTGTTTGAAAATCGAGAATAAAGACCCATCCCTGCGCATCCACATCAAAGGAAATGATTTCTCCGAAGATCGGTCCCTCGTCGTCGGCATCTGTTCCGAGCCTGATTTCCTCCACGAACTGCCACATGTCTGCCTCGTCCCACAGCGGCTCATCGGTGTTTCGAACAACGAGTTCGCCGGAAGCAAGCGTATCAATTGTGCCGGACCAGGCCTCGTTCGCTTCAATATTGCCCGACCGACAGCAGGTGATACAGAGAGCAACAGTTACTACAATCGTCCAACTTGCCATTGTGCGAAATGGAGACATGGTCTATTCGGGTTTGGTGATCCGATGCATGCAAAAGTAGGGGCATCCTGAATATAAGGTATTCCCCGAGCCGGGGAGCGGTGTGCGCCACGATACTACATCCCTGCTTCGAGGAGTCAACAGGTGCAGGCTTCCGGATTGTAAGGGTCTTATTTGGGGCATGAAACGCCGAGCTGCCTCTAGGATGCAGCCACTTAAACGGCAGGGCGTGATTATCAAGGAGGCGCGCGTACACTTTCTCACAGGGCCATTCCGCCGCATGCATGAGGAATTGACACAAGCGCAACAAACCAGTGTGTCTCAACGTTACTGGTGTCTACGCTGTAGGTTGCCCTGGAAGACTTTTCGTGCACTTGCAGCAAACGGAACGCAATCCGAGAATCAGACCGGGGACAACTCATATGTCACGTGTAACCAGATCAGGCAGGGCCACGGCCGCAGTTGTTCTGTTGGCGTCTGTGCAGTTCATCGGAGCGTGCCAGCCTGCCGAGGACCAGCCCGGTAGTCTTCAGACAAGTGTTCTTGCACTGAAAGAAGCCTATCGGATTGGCGATGAGGCCGCTGGAGATTCGGTACTATTGGGTGCAGTTCGTGGCTTGGCGGTGGATTCCCGGGGACAGTTGTACATTACTGACAGTGGATTTGAGGCCATTCGCGTGTTTTCGTTTGATGGGGTACAGGTTGACCAAATTGGCCGGGAAGGCAGAGGACCCGGAGAATTTGTGCGATCGCCTACAATGCGGATAGGAATGGGCGATTCCTTGTATGCATGGGATTTCTACGCGGGTCAATTGTCCATATTTGCACCACACGATCATTCGTTTGTCTCGAGATCGGCTGTGAGGCTATCTGAAAGTGACCGGCTCTCCCCCATGGAGTTCCTTGCGGCGACAAGCCGGGGCTTCCTCTTTCACTACTCGCCCTTTTTTTCGCCAGGATCCGACGATCTTAGCAGCAAACATGTCCGAGTCAAGCTCGTGGACTCAAACGGTACCATTGTGGACGAATCCGTTGCGGAATTGCCAGCCAGAGAAGGCCTGGCCATTGCAACAGGAACCAGTGTAACTGCCACCGGACTGCCTTTCGCCGTCGGTCCTCACTTTGCCATCGGTTCCACTCAGGTATTGTACTACGGCCCGGACGACGCTATTCGGATCGCAAGCTTGTCACTACAAGGCACCAACCGTAGAGAATTCACGGTGCCAATCTCGCCGATCCCCATCACCGATGCGGAGCGAGAACAGACAATTGCGGAAGCTTCCGATGAGTTTCATGGATTGCTTAGAGAACGCCTCCCAGCCGTAAAGCCAGTGTTCAGTAGACTGGTACCGGACGATGCCGGACGTCTCTGGATTGAACTGACTCAGAGAGAGGGGGAAGAATCAAGAACGTGGCTAATTGTGGACGATGCCGGCATAGAGATCGCAAGAGCCAGTGTACCTGAATATGTGCGGCTGAGGGTTGTGCGAGGCAGCCGCGCGTACGGAACCATGACTGACGAAGCAACCGGGGCGCCGATCGTTGCCGCTTGGGATATCCTTCCGTAGTATTCGGATCGTGATCTTGGATCTGTTTCTACAGGCTGATGCAACAGCCTATGGGCCGAGTATGCGACCTTCAGAATCACCCGTGCCATCCGCCATTGAACTCACGTCGATACTCACAGCGATTACCCTTGCGTCGTGTTCGGATTCTGGACAGAGTGCGCAAGAGCATTTGCAGATTGCGCGCCAAGACTATGTAACCTTCGATTTTCTAGCCGCGCGCGACGAATTCAAGCAGGCCTTGGAGAGGGACCCTGAAAATGCCGAAGCAGCGTAACGCTGCGCCCGCGTTCTCGGGGAACTCAACCAGTACAAGGATGCGGTTACCGCATTCGAATTGACTCTGGGTCTGGCACCTGATGACCGCGCGTGCACGAAGGGAACCCGAACGACCAGCTTCCGCAAAGAATTGGCGACTGATGACCCGCGCGTGCACGAAGGGGACTTGTAAACGCTTGTCTGCAGCGGGAAACTGCACGGGCGACGGGGCTGGCTTGATCGCACCATAGAGGTTGACCGCGGGACTATCCGGCAATTGAAGTCTTTGATGATCTGATTGACGAGCTTAAGGCGGACCTGTAATTGGTTTTCGCTGCCTCCTGCTCACGGAAAGCCTCATGTTCTTTGGTAATGAAGCACTTTGGTACTGGAGTGCACTTTTTCCGGTGGCCCGGGGTGTACTTTTTCCGGTGGACGGCTTTTTACTCCACTCCAGGGCCCTCCCGGGAAATAGCGTGTATTGATTGGGGAGTTGGTACCAACTGTCGTCCGCACACCTCCCCTTTCGATGCGTAACTCCTAGCAGTCCACGGGCTTCAAACTTCTTCAGGGCCTTGCGCACGGACGCCGCGTCAGCATGCCGTAGAAGCGCATTTCGAGCCTCTGTACGTCCATCGGTGACTCTATGCAGAATAATATCCGAATTGCACTGAGAGACCGCCAGAGGAATCATACGAGCATCTACGAGACGACTACGGTTTTCCTGCAGCGTTTCCCCGAATCGCTGATTCAATGCCGGCAGATTCTCCGATACCCGCTCTGCTGATAGGTACGAACGGCCGTCACTCAAAACCAGCCCCCGCGGACGCAATTTCATCTCCAGGTTGCGGTGATCCAAAACCGCTTGGTACTCGGTCTATCTTCCCGTCTTATGTAGCGCCACACCAACCTTGTCCCGGAGTTCCTGCGTGAATGCAGAAATCCGGCGTTCAGGCATTTTTTCGACGGACTGTGGCGACCGGGGACTTCCCGCAGCGACCATTCCTTCTCCAGCTTCCGGAGTGCACGCTCAATACGACGCCAGTCATGACTCGTCCGCCAGACTTTTCCCGTTTCTGCGTGCAGACGGTTCACCATCACATGCACATGAAGATGGGCAGTATCCCGGTGCAATACCACCACCGCCTGATACGTATCCAGATTGAGTTCTTTCAATACCCGCGAAGCCGCTGACCGAAGTTGTTCCTCACTCGGCTGATCTCCCGGGTCAAACGAGAGACTCAGATGGTATACGTGCTTCTTGCACCGAGAAGAAAGTTCAGCCGTGATCTGCATCTCCTGGGCTGCTTCCCGCACATCGCGCGAAGCCATATTGTGCAACTCTACGAACCCTACACGATCCTCCCGATAGATCAAGTATCGCGCCGGCCCACCGAAGTCCGAACCGCTGGTTACTCTCGCAATCATAGCTTCCGTCGAACCTCCAGCAGTTCGTCCAGCACCGCATGCAACTTTCCTAGTTCCGGCATGCAACGAAAGATGTTCGCCCACCGCGCCAATTGATTCTGGTTCGTGCCTACACGCGTCAGCTCACGGTATGCTGAACGATTAGCCACGCGCGCCAACTGCATGCCCAGCGCGGCCTCTCGGATGTACACCGCCAGCGGACGACCGGCCTTCCGAGCACGCTCCCGAAGCAACCGGTGTTCGTCCCCCGCAAACTCAACGACACCGCACACGTGCGTCGTTCTCCGGCCGAGAGTCGAGGTCGGCCCCCGCTCCGGGGCAAGCGTTTTCACGAAGTGAATACATTGCTTTCTCTGCGCTAAATCCAGCTGTACGAACCGAGCCTGCCGATGTTAAGCGAGTCCTGCCACAACACGAACAAATTCCAGAGGGAGGCAACTGATAAGGAAAGAATAGCACGAAACGCTACGATCCTGAGCCTGCAGCACAGATTGGCGTTGCTTGCGGGATCGTAGACCTCACAGGATCGCGAGGGCGTACGGAGGGACTAACCGAGGAGGCTGTTCAGGGTAATCACCGCCGACAGGATTACCGTTGCAAATCCGATCACCCAGATTAGCACGTTGTACTTCGTGTTTTGGGCGTCAATTTTCGTGTTTTGGGCGTCCAGTTTCGTATTATGGGATTGCAACTCTGCCCGGAAGGCCGCCATGTTGGTGTCAATTATTGCGCCAAGCTGGCTGATTACGTTTGCGGATGCCATATTCTCAATGTATTGAAAAAGTTGGAAGGCCTCCCCACCCTTGAGTCCTGTTTTTCTTAGAAGTTCGTAGGCCTCGGTGCGATCATTGGCCCCCTCCGAATTGTCTTGTTCTGCCATGATTTGACTTGGACTAAATTCAGAGTTAAGTGGTTCCCGTTTGTGTGTCAGATTGTACACCCATATATCAACTTCCCATCTCCTAAGCGTTTTCGAGTTGAATCGTAGTGAGGGGTGAATCATAATGACCCTTATGCCTCATCCCCGGCAGCCGGACACACCAGAATCATATATCCGGCACCATTCCTGCCGGCAATTCCAAGGGCGGGGGCTAACTGAGGAGGCTGTTCAGGGTAATCACCGCCGACAGGATCACCGTTGCAAATCCGATCACCCAGATCAGTACGTTGTACTTCGTGTTTTGGGCGTCCAGTTTCGTGTTTTGGGCCTCCCGCAGACTCTGGAACTAGGCTTCCAGTCGAGCATTGCTGGTATCAATCCGGTCGAGAACAGTTGATGAGGCCATTTCGCTGATAATCTCTGTGAGATCGTTTGCTTCATCCGCTGTAAGCTCTCTCTTGCGGAGCAGCCTCGAAGCTCGTGTTAGTGAACCTTGGTCTGCCCATTACCCAACTTTTTGACTTGACATTCTGAACAGTGCCCCATATATTGGTGGCATGTTCACGCAGAGTCAGGTTTTGCGCACCTTGAGTGCTCCGGAATCGCAGTCGCGTCTCACCGCGGTGTTGGGCGATGCCGCGTTGTCCACGCGCGCGGCGATAGCAAGGCGCGTGTGTGAACTTTTCACATTCGTTGATGCCTGCGGTCGGTTGCAGGTGTCCACTTGCGCCCGTGCGTTGTCAAAGCTGGCCGACCGTGGGCGGATAGCATTGCCTGCGCCGACGAACAATTACGCGGCGGGGGCGGGTCCCCGCCTGCTGGCCGAACCGGTGCCTGCCCCGGAACGTTTGCCTGAGGTTGTTAACGAGGTGGAGGGTCTTACGCTGGTTAAGGTGACCGACACCGATCAGCGTGAGATTTGGAACACGCTGTTGCATCATGAGCATCCGCGTGGAGTGACGACATTTTGCGGTGCCCAGGTACGGTATCTGATTGACAGTGCACACGGTTATGTGGGTGCGGTCGGTTTTTCGGCGGCCGCCCTGCGACTGGCGGCCCGGGAGCAGTGGATGGCCTGGTCGGACGCACAGCGACAGGCCCATCTGCACCGTGTGGTGTGTCTGAGCCGATTCCTGATGCGGGAGCGATGCCAGCATCTGGCCAGCTACGTGCTCAGTCGCCTGCTCAGGCGACTGGCTGAGGACTATCAGCAGCATTACGGCTACCGGGTGTGGATCGTTGAAACCTATGTGGATCCCGAATGGTCGGGTTCCTGCTTCAAGGCCACCAATTTTCAGTACATTGGACAAACCGCTGGCGGCCTCCGCCATGACACTCCGGAGCCGCCGAAGGCGTTGTATGTATACGAACTTAATCGCAGGTGGCGTCAGCAACTGGGGGTGCCTGCGGTGGAATTACGTCCGGTCAGACAACCTGGTGAGATGTTGGATAGCGAACAGTGGGCCGATGCCGAGTTTGGGGATGCGCCGCTGGGCAACGCGCTGCGCTCGGCGCGGCTGGTCAAGAGTGCGTCTCTGCTCGCCGATACCATCGGCGCGGCGATTACCGGGAACACGGGCTATGATCGGGCGGCGGTCAAGGGGCATTATCGCCTGCTGGCGAGCGATCCGGCGTCTGAGGTGACGCCGGAGAACGTGTTGGCCCCGCATCGGGCGCGTACCATAGAGCGTATGCGCAGCCAAAAGGTGGTCTTATGCATCCAGGATGGCAGTCGGCTCAATTACGGGTCGCGTCTGGCCTGCGAGGACTTGGAAGTCATTGGTCAGAATCAGACCACGACCAAATCGCGGGGACTGCATATTCATACCACGCTGGCGACCACCACCGATGGTCTGCCACTGGGCGTGTTGCGGTGCAGTTACAAAGATCCGACCGATGGACCGTTGAAGCCAAAGGCGCAGCGGTGGCTGGATGGTTATGCGGATATTTGTGAAGCCGCGCAGGAGCTATCGCGCAAGATCAAGGTCCTCTGCGTGATGGATCGGGAGGGCGACAGTTTTGCGCTCTTTGATGCGCAGCGGCAGCACAAGCGGGTTGATCTGCTGGTGCGGGCATCTAAGAATCGGCGTCTGGCAAAAGGCAAAAAGCTGTTTGAGACGATGTCCGGTGGCAAAGCTGCCAAGACGATCAGGATTGAGATTCATCGCCGGTCCGTGCGGTCGAAGACGGCCGGACGCGCCTATCGCGTCGCCGATGCCGAAGTACGCTATGGCCCGGTTACGCTGCCCGCGACTCCACTGGTTGCGGATGCGGATCCGGTGACGCTCACCGGGGTGCATATCAAAGAAGTCTCGCCGCCTGCGGGTGAAAAGGCGATTGAATGGTATCTGCTGACCAGTCTTGCGGTGCCCTCGGCCCGGGCTGCGGAGCGGGTGCTGGGGTATTATCTGAAACGTTGGCGGATTGAGGACTTTTTCCGGGTGCTCAAGAGTGGCTGCAAAGTGGAACATATGCAGCTGCGGAGCGCCTTAAGACTGGAACGGGCATTGGCGATCTACTGTGTGATTGCCTGGCGTCTCATGGTGCTGACGCTGTTGGGGCGAACCATGCCGGAGCTGGATCCGTCGGTATTCTTCACAGAACTGGAACTTGGATTCTTGACCGGCTACGCCAAGCGGGTACGACTGCCGGAACCCAAGATGCTGCGGGACGCCATGTTGCTGGTGGGGGTGTTGGGCGGCTATCAAAACCGGAATCGTGCCCCACCGCCGGGCCATCAGGTCATGTGGAGGGGAATCGAACGACTCGCTATGGCCTTGGTGGGCTATCAGATGCACATTGAGGAGACCCAGGCCCGCTGCTGCTGCTGTGCAGATTCGTGATACCCTCACGAAACGGGAGACTCTTACCCCAATGCTATGGCCCGGACGTACCGGTACCGTGAACCCAAGCGTGAAAACGCTCCGTCACCCTATGCTGCGGACCATCAAGGCGTGCGCTGTAAAGAGGCGCTCCGACCAGACAATCACGGCGGTAGAAAAAACGCTCACGGATCTCCCACAATAGTTAGACTACACCATTACTTGGGTAATGGGCAGACCTTGGTGGTCGTTGTCTTGTGCCACGATGCAAGTTGGACGAAATTCAGAATTAAGTGGTTCCCGTTGATGTGTCATCTCTGGAGACCGGACTCACCAAAGTTATATGACCCTCCTTCTCCCGCGCATCAGCTTCCGCCCGCACAGCCGACTGCAGCTGCTGGAGGCTCACATCCCACTCCTCCGCCTCCTCCAGGTACCAATGTCAATGTTCGTGCGGGCGGTCGTACTCGATCGGGTGGGGATTAGCAGAGTGGGAGTTATCAACACACCCCTCAAAGTAGGTCGTGATGATCTCGCGGACCAACTTTCGCGCTGCCGCTGAAAGTTGGTTGAAGCGTGTACGGAATTTCTCAAGCCGTGCTTGGTGCTTTTCGCTTTTTTGTGCTTTTCACACTTCTTAGAAGGGGTTACACCCTCCTCATGCAGGCCAATCATGCATCCACTAAGATCCAGTTTCGGACCCGACTAATGGCGGATATATCGCTCTCGGGATAGGGAAAGTGGCTGTTTGTGACTGGTGCCAGATTCGTACAGGGGCTGCTGACGTCGACCATTTCCTGCCAGTTGCCCACTCAGCAGATTGCAGGTGCTTTCGAAATACAACTCACATAGAGCGGAACCCGATCCTGAACTGTACATTCATGTGCTTCTAGTTCATTGATTCTTCTCCGAATACCCACTTCCAATGTACGCACAACAATTTTCATTCAAGCTCTTCCTCTTTTTATGCTTGCTCCCTTTTGGAGTATCTGCGCTGGCTACAAACACACAGGCCCAGTCAGCCTTGGACCTTCCCATCCCTGTGGATAGTGCTGTTACCATTGGACAGCTGGAAAATGGCATCACTTACTATTTGCGAGAGAACCACGAACCAGAATCTCGCCTTGAGCTTCGGCTGGTCGTAAACGCAGGTAGTGTACTGGAAGATGACGACCAACTTGGGTTGGCCCATTTTGTAGAGCACATGCTCTTTAATGGAACAAGGCGCTTTCCCAAGCAAACGCTCATGGAATTCCTGCAGCGCATCGGTATGCAAATCGGCCCAGACGTCAATGCATATACAGGTTTCAACGAAACAGTCTACCAACTCCAGGTGCCTACGGACAGCATGGAAGTGGTACACAAGGCATTCCAGGTATTGGAAGATTGGGCAGCCTACGCCACGTTGAGTGATGAAGAGATTGACAATGAGCGCGGTGTGGTGGTAGAGGAATGGCGTAGCGGCCGCGGCGCATCTGGACGCATGTTAGACGAATTGATTCCGACTCTTCTTGGCGACTCACGCTACGCAGAACGACTCCCCATCGGAGACACGCTTGTAATCAAACAGAGCACCTACGAGACCGTGCGACGTTTTTACGAAACTTGGTATCGGCCCGATCTGATGGCTGTTGTCGTAGTCGGGGCTCTGGATGTGTCTACTATGAAGTCACTTGTAGAGGAGCATTTTGCCACGATTCCGGCAGCCGCAGACCCAATACCACGTCCGACATTCGATGTGCCATTACAAGAGGTGCGGCACAAGGTTGTAAGCGATCCAGAGTACAGTTTCTTTCCAGGACTTTCGCTACTCTACAGACAGCCAAAGGTGACCATCAAAACCGTCGCCGACCATCGCCAGTCCTTGGTGGGATCATTGGCGAGGGGCATGCTCTCGCGACGTCTTTCCGAGATTGCTCAGGACGGTACAAGTGCTCCTTTTCTCATAGCCAATGCAGGCCTTGGGGATATGGTGCGCGGTGCATCTTTTTTCAATTTACAAGCATATGCGAACGAAGACAGCCTAACCGCTGCACTTCGTACACTGGTACTTGAGGCGGAACGCGTCAAGCAGCACAGCTTCACATCTGGCGAATTCTCACGCTTCAAAGAGTCATTCATGCGCTCGCGCGAAGAGGCGTACAATGAGCGCGAAAACACCCCTTCGGCGAGGCTTGTATCCTCCTATGTTTCCCATTTTCTCGAAAACGATCCCATCCCCGGTGTAGTAAATGAATATCAACTTGCACAGCAGCTTGTGCCCACAATTACACTGGAAGAGGTAAGTGCATATCTACCGAAAGCATTGGGCAGTCAGGATCGGGCAATTACTGTGGATATCCCGGAGAAAGAATCCCTGGAATGGATCACCGAGGACCTGTTAGCTAGTACCTTCGAAAAATATAGCGGAACCAAAGTAGAGCCATATGTTGATACCGCAGTGGATGCTCCTCTGTTTGAAGAAGTGCTGACTCCAGCAGCGATTGTAAGTGAACGCTCGATCTCCGAACTTGGAGTTACGGAGATCACACTGGCAAACGGGATTCGCGTCGTGATGAAACCCACAGATTTCCGGGCCGACGAAGTTCAGTTTACTTCCTTCAGCGAAGGTGGATCATCTTTGTATAACGACGATGAGTTTCTAACGGCGACATATGCAGGTTTTATCGTCAACAGTAGCGGTGTCGGTGCATTTGACCAGACAGCATTGCGGAAAAAGATGTCGGGCAAGCGCGCCTCTGTATCGGCATCAATTGGCGGGTTGTTTGAAGGATTCAGAGGCGAAGCGTCGCCGGAAGACTTGGAGCTTTTGTTCCAATTGATTCATCTACGTGCTACGCAAGCACGGCTTGACTCGTCAGCATTTCTGTCTCAAATCAACTTCCAACGCACATTTCTGGAGAACCGAAAGAATTCCCCGAATACTGCATTCAGTGACACACTCCGTACTACGCTCTATATGAACCACCCGCGGTTCCGGTCTGCCACGATGGAGGAGCTTGATGCCATCAATATAGAGCGAACCTTGGAAATATATCAGGAGAGATTCGCAGACATGGATGATTTTGTCTTCATCTTCGTAGGCGCCTTCGAAGTTGACACGTTGGCAGCACTTGCCCAGACCTATCTTGGCACCCTTCCTGCTACAGACCGGGAGGAAACTTGGCGAGACATAAAATCTCAAAACCCTGAGGGTACAGTGGTTAAAACCGTTTATAAAGGGCAGGAGCCACAGAGTCGTGTCAGCATTACCTTCAATGGTTCTTATGCGGATTCGCGACAGGCACGACATCACATTGAGTCTCTAGAGATGCTGCTTGACATCCTTTTATTCGAGGAATTACGGGAAGAGCGTGGTGGTATCTACGGTGCGGGGGTTAATGCCACGCCACTTCGACGCCCACGGGAGTGGTACAGGTTCTCAATCAGCTTTGGCTGCGATCCAGAACGTGCGGAAGAATTGACGAATGCTGTTTTCGAAACCATTGAAGAAATTAAGCGCGACGGTGTGTCAGAGGATTACGTAGCACGTGTACAGGAACAGCAGCGTCAAGCCCGCACTGTGAGTCTTGAGGAGAATGGATTCTGGGTTGGCACACTTCGCTCGGCCTATTATGCAGACCGTGTTTCGGAGCCACTTGATATTCTCCGTTACGATGAACTTATAGATGGCCTGACGGCAGATGATCTGCAACAGGCCGCTACAAGATGGTTGACCGACCGCTATGTACAGGTGACCCTGTTTCCCGAACAGTCTGAATAGTCGTTTCGGCAAAAACTTGATCCTTTATGCTGACGGCAATTCCAGAGGTTGGAACTCCTTCAGGTTTCACCCTGAAACAGGCGGGGTGCATAGATGAGAGGTCAGAAGAGCTACAAGGTTGCGGTATTCCAAGCCCTCGAAAAGATCTAACTGTACCGTGTTGTTCTTTGGTTGAGGCGTTTGATCTGCTGTGAGTTTTGTCTTAGCCTTACTTCGCCATTTTATGGCACTACGAATGGCGAAGCTAGGCTATGGAGGATGTATGATCTTAATCCTGAATGATCAGGCTTTAATTGACCCATGCCGCCTCATATGTTTCTCCAAGCCTCCCGCAGAAGCACCCGCACAGGTCGACTTGCCTGTCGCAGCAGTCTCCTATAGTAGGCATCCGTGTCATCATCTGCATAGTACAGCCGTGCTCCCGCATCCAGAAGCATGGTCACAATAGTTGTATATATCTCCTGACGGGAGCTGGCACCGCCAGATTCTCGTGATCCATGAACTGCCCAACCCAGGGGCGACGAAGTATGGTCTGTGCACCATACTTCCAGCGGCGCCCCCGCTGCGAGAAGCGTGTGCACATGATCGGGTTGACCAAACCAGGCTGCCTGATGCAGCGGTGTCCCACCATCAAGGCCCGGAGCAATGAGGGATGCCTGCGCATCTATCAGCAATTGTACCGGCCACTCTGCATTCCTGCCTGCCATATCCGCCAATAATCGATCCTCACCAGGGTTACCCGTGTGGGCAAGGTGTGGGCTCGCTAAAAGAATTCGTCGGGCTTCCACCTCTCTGCCTCTCGACATTGCCACAGCCAACTGGTCGGCCTTAGTGAGAGAGGTGCTAGCACCCTGGTCAGTCAGATAAGTAGCGATTGCGGTGAACCCGCGACGGACAGCATGCGCATAAGCAGTCTTCTGATACGCATTCAGTGCATTGATCTTTGCACCGGCACGAACGAGTTGCTGCACGGCCCGTAATCGGCAACGACGAACCGCAACATGTAGCGGCGTCTCTGATGCAGGGCCCCTGCGTATCTCAATATCTACACCCTTCCGCAGGATCCTTCGCAATCGCGCATCTGCAAAGTGCCCGTATTCTGTATCTAGGAACGCATGTAACGTCATATCCAGTTTGTTTACCCACAATTAGAGGTCTCGCACTTGATCCCCGCATCGACGTACTAGCCTTGCTAACTTGGGTTCAATCTTTATTGAATACCTGCATACTTAACTTCATTTCAAACAAAAGCTCACCAACAATGTCCAGCCAAAAAACCCGGCCAACAGAAGTGAACGTACAGGAATTTCTGGGCGCATTGGGGCGCCGAGAACAACAGGACGACAGCGCTATTCTCCTTCGCATGATGGGGGAAGCCACAGGCGATTCACCGACGATGTGGGGCCCTACAATCATTGGGTTTGGTCAATTCCATTACCGCTATGCTTCGGGGCGCACCGGTGAATGGTTCAAAGTAGGGTTCTCACCCCGAAAAAAAGCCCTCAGCCTGTATTTGGCCGGTGGATTAGATCACCACAAAGTAGCTTTGAAAAACTTGGGCAAACATACACGCGGCAAGAGTTGCCTCTACATCAAACGACTGAGTGATGTAAACCTGGAAGTTCTAGAAGAGATGATTCAGGAAGCATGCTCTATTGCAACGGGCCTATGTGCTACCGAGGCTGCGACCTGAAATAAACTTGCTGCGTACGCAACATCTTCTGAAGTGAAGGGGCGACTGATTCATCCTGATCACCCTTTCCGGACAGTTTAGCCACAACTTCGCCTGATTGATAAACCATCCGGTTTGACGCGAGCACAGGCAGTCTAGCCCCTGGACCAATAATACCCGCTAGATTCAAAGGATCAGCAGCGCTAAGCCCCACCGGTTCTGCGCAGAGCGTTTTATCCCGCCTGATACGCCGTAGCAACCCCACCGCTTCGGGTAATCCGAACTGCTCGCCGGGGACACCTGCAATAAAGCGCCCTCCTCGAACCTCTCCACGAAGCTCCATATCCCAAAAAATGCGCACGAGGTCACGCCATTGCGGCAGATTAGGCTCCCGTAACAGTACCCGACGACAGACGACACCATACCGTGCCAGTATGAGTTTAGCCAATCTTATGCTTGCCTCATCGTCTTTCACCTGGTTTCCTACCAGGATGCTCCACCGACCGATCGCATTCAAATGTGCCTCCATCCTGCGGCTCTTTCGTCGCTTATCCACGGGAGTCAACAGAAATCGCAAGCCTGCAAATCCGTCACTGGTAACGATCCCACACGAGACCAGCTCCTGCAGGACTGATTCAATCTGAGTCGGCAGTAGATTGCAGGTGTTTTCCAATTCATGCAGGAACGAGGCCCCTCTTGTTGTAAGCACTTCAAGAATTTCTTCGGCAGCCGTAGATAACCCCTCCTGCCAGACTCCACTATTGAACAGGTTGGAATCCTCCCGAACACAAAGGGTAATAGAGGTCGAGCGTATCGGTGCAGATTTGCTGCCCACTGCCCGAAACCACTGTACCTGTCCGGTCATGCATAGCAGATCCAGCATTGCTGGACTGTAATCCTTAACACGCACAGGGAGGACATCCGACTCCCACGCTGCGGCTTGCAACGCAAAGCCGCTCAGCTGTTTCAGAACAGCCAGCAATCCATCCTGCCCGGCAACCTGATAAGCAGGTGCTGCTTTTTGCCAGGCAAATAAAAACCGTACATAGTCTGCCTGTGTGACCGGACTGATTTCGGCGCGAAGGCGGTTAACGGTTTTTCTATAGACCTTTGCGAGGATCCCCCGATGGCACCATTGTTTGGTTCCGCTGGTGCTTTGCGTAAAGTTGCCTCGAAGCAATGCTCCCCGACCTTCCAGGGCTATGAGGGCAGATTCAGCATCAGCAGGTGTGATATACAGATGTGCTGCGACCTCTTCAGCCGTCATCGGCGCATGTATTTCCATTAGCCCGAGCACAAAATCCTGCGCAGCCTCGGATGCATCCGTGTCCGTATTCGAGACTTTTACCGGTGGCTCTACAACCGCCTGTTCCCAGAGCACCAAAGCTTCATGTAATCTTTCAGTTGCAACCCATACCTCCTGTCCTTCTGTAAGGCGCAGGAGGGTTGTCCGGCCATCCCGAACAAGTTCATTGAACCAATCCCTGTACGAACTGCCCTGCTTGGCTGTAAGGCAGCCCGCGATCAGCAGAAGGTCATGCAACTCATCATCATTCCGAACCCGGGGCTGCGCCTCTTCCAGTACTCCCTCCAGAATCTCCTCATCCAGATAGCCTATGTCCGTGTTCTGGGAAGGCTCAAAAGCTCGACGACGATATACCGCCTGAGCACGTCGTTCCTGCAGTGGTGCATCATCCAGAAAGGCATAAGGACTTGCGGCCAATACATCCAGTGCCAAGGATGAGGGCTCCGGTGTATTCACTGCGTGGACTCGAATAGCTCCTGACTGGATCTGATCTAACAATTTTTGGAGATGCTTACAATCCATTGCCTCCTGCAGGCAGTCTTCGAGTACCTGATCAACCAAGGGATGCATAGGCGGTGTACGCTCACCTGAGAGATTTTCCAACTGTGCACCGGCATCCGGAAATATCGAGAACAGGATATCCTCGGCCTGCATTCGCTGCAACTGTGGAGCCACCTTCTTTCCTCCACGCGCCCGTGGCACGGCCAGGGCAATATTCATTACCCAACGCCAACGCATCTGGAACATGGGGGCCTCCAGAACCGCCTGCACCAGGATATCTCTTACTGTCGTTGATTCGAGAAGCTTAAATACATCTTCTATCGGGAACGAGTGCTGCGATCCGAGTGAAAGAAGGATGCTGTTTTCAGTGGCTGCCGCCTGCAATTCACAATTATATATCTGGCAAAGACGTTTGCGCAGCGCTAGGCCCCAGGCACGATTGACACGGGCTCCATACGGAGCATGAATCACTAGTTGGGTTCCCCCGGAATCATCAAAAAACCGCTCGGCAACCAACTCCTCCTGCAACGGCAGGACACCAAGTAACTCCTTGGAAGCAACCAGGTATTCGGCTATCTGCACGGCAGCTGGACCAGGGAGTCCTTTATTCTCCTCGAGCCAGTTGGACGTGTTTGTGCGACTATCCAGGTATGTATTGATCGCCGCTCGGAACCTCGAGAGTGCTCTGGAAAGCTCGTCGCTGCGTGCATTGGATTCCCCCAACCAAAACGGGAACATAGGGGGCGCGCCCTGGGCATCTTCTACTCGCACAACGCCCGAACCTACTTTTAGAATGCGCCATGAGCTACTGCCCAACTGGAACACATCACCTGCAAAACTCTCAACCGCAAAATCTTCATGAACCTTCCCGACAGGTGTTCCTGTTGGTTCCATAATTACCCTGTACTCCGCGGAATCGGGGATTGCACCTCCAGATGTGAGTGCGACCAGACGTGCAGCCGGTCTACCACTAATGCGTCCGTTGATGGCATCGTGGTACAGAAGCCCCTTGCGTCGACCGCGGGCAGTATCAAACCCCTGCGCAGCCATTGCAACCGTCGCATCAAAAACTTTACGGCTAAGATTACGATAAGGCCAGGCACGCTTGAGAAGCTCATACAGCGCATCTGTTTGCCAATCCTCCGCAGAAGCCTCTGCCACAATCTGCTGTGCCAATACATCTATCGGGTTTTCCTGGGGTTTCACGCGCTCCAGCGCCCCGTCACGAACGGAATCAAGCAAGGCTGCACATTCAAACAAATCCTCACGTGTGATCGGGAACAGTCGCCCCTTGGCAATCCCCCCGATGTAATGGCCCGCTCTCCCGACACGCTGTAAGAAGGTCGATATGGATCTTGGAGATCCGATCTGACAAACCAGGTCAACGGATCCAATATCAATCCCCAATTCCAGAGAGGCTGTGGCTACAAGTACACGAAGCTCTCCCCGCTTAAGCTTATCTTCGGCATCACGCCTGCGAGCATGTGCCAGACTGCCGTGATGTGCTGACACGTTATCCCGTCCCAGGCGCTCACCTAAATGGCGCGCAATGCGCTCCGCCAGATGCCGCGTGCTGGTGAAGACCAGCGTAGTACGATAGTCCGCTACAAGCTCCGCGAGACGATTATAGATTTCTGCCCAGACTTCATGGGCCATGATGGTCTCTAAAGGCGACCGGGGAAGTTCCAGTGCAAGCTCCATCTTGCGGTTATGCCCGAGATCCACAATCGTACAATTCCCCTCACATCCAGTCAGATAGGAAGCCACAGTGTTCACTGGCCTTTGAGTAGCCGATAGGCCAATACGCTGGATAGGATGTCTGGATATATGCGCCAGCCGTTCCAGTGTCAGTGCCAGATGTGCACCCCTGCGCGATGGAAGAACAGCATGGATTTCGTCAACAATGACCGTCTGCACGGTCTGGAGCATTTCCCGACTACGCTTTGCCGTAACAAGGAGATAGAGAGACTCAGGGGTCGTAACCAATACATGCGGAGGCTTCCGAAGCATCGCTGCCCGCTTAGATGCACTGGTATCTCCCGTACGTACGGCGGTACGGATGGGGACCACCGAGTACCCCTGCGTACGAACCCGTTCCTGGATACCCTTAAGTGGAACAGAGAGGTTTACGTTTACGTCAGTGCTGAGCGCTTTCAGTGGCGATACGTACACGACTGCCGTCTCATTAGCCAGTGTACCATCAAGTGTCTTCCGCAGGAGTCGATCAATTGCAACCAGAAATGCCGCCAGCGTTTTTCCCGCACCCGTAGGCGCAGCGATCAACGTATTCTCTCCACGCTGAATGCAGGGCCACGCTTGCTCCTGCACTTCGGTTGGGGCTTCGAATGCATCTTCGAACCAAGAAGCTACAATTGGATGAAACGCCTCCATGATCCTGTTATACTGAATCCAGGGGGTCCTGATCAAAGAGACTGAGTTGGTTACTTGGCTCCCGGATAAACAAATCTGTCCGAAGCGGTGGCATTGGCTGATTCAGGTTGTATCGCTTACACGTTACCTCAAAGAGGTTAGCCAAGGTTTGCGCCCATATACCTTCCCCCTTCATGCGATGACGAAAGCGGGGATCATTCAGCCTGCCCGAGCGCAGCTCTCTGATCCGCCCCAATATTTTGTCCTTGCGCTCTGGCATCGCACGCTCCAGCCAATCCTGAAAGAGCGGCGCCACCGGTCCAGGAAGTCGAAGCAGTATGTATCCGGCCCGAACAGCACCACGTTCAGCTGCGGCCCGCACTATCGCGGGGAGCTCCTCGTCAGTCAAACCCGGAACAACAGGAGCTACCATCACACCCACAGGTACACCCGCCTTGGTAAGCTTTTCTATAGCGTCCAGTCGACGTGACGGGATGCTGGTGCGCGGCTCCATCGCACTGGCTATCTTGTTGCGGAGTGTCGTTACTGAAATAAACACGTGCGCCAGACCAAGTTTCGCCATCGGAGCCAGAATGTCCAAATCCCGTGTAACGAGATGATTCTTCGTGATAATGCCCACGGGATTGCGGTGATCCAGGAGCGTTTGCAAACAGGCACGCGTCAGCTTGAATCGACGTTCTGCGGGTTGATAGGGATCTGTATTACCGGACAATGAAATGACGGCTGGTTTCCATGATTTTTTTCTCAGCTCTCGGCTCAAAAGCTCGGAAGCCCTGCGTTTGACGAGGATCTTTGTTTCAAAATCCAGACCCGCACTCCATCCCAGGTATTCGTGACTTGGTCGTGCATAACAATATATACAACCGTGTTCGCAGCCGCGGTATGGATTAATGCCCCAGTTAAACCCAACGTCTGGAGAGTCATTGCTAACAAGAATTGACTTAGATGCATCCTCAAAGAACCGGGTACTGGTCTGTCGCAGCTCATCAGGCTCCAACGCACCTGGATCCAGCTCCACACTAATAGGGTCAAAACGTGTAGCAGGGTTAGTGGCTGTGGCACGCCCTCGCGGGGCCGGCATAGACGCTTGCTTTTTTATCATGACATCAAGGTAGAATCAATGGCGTACAATCTTGTGCTGAACTCGATACTCTGGTCAACTTCTTCCCATGTACCATGAAGCAATTGTTACGTACGGTTTTTGTACTGCTTTCAGCAGCCTTACTTGCGCTTGTGATCATGGGCTTATTCGTAAAGGAAGTCCGCTATACTGCTACCGCACGCGTTAAGGCTCCGGTTGCTGAATCCTGGGTGACTTTTATTGATACAGATCGACAGAATCTTTGGCAGAGGAACCTCGAAAATGTTGAAGCCATCGATGGTCAACCAATGTCCTTGGGCGCATCCTTTCGCCTGGAGTTTGCGAATGGAAACAGCCGTATAGAAACAGTTACTTCAGTTATCCCCTTACAAGAATACCGCGCAGATATCGAAACTTCGACCTATTTCGGTTACCGTTCTGTAACGTTTGAGACTTTAGGGGAAGGTTCACGCATACAACAGACCATAGTCATGCACGGATCATCGTTCGTTAGCCGCGCACTACTGCCTGTTATCCGCCCCCTGATGCAGCGTGATGAGATGGCAGCCCTGGATAACCTTGCGGATCTGATTGAAGCCTCGCCATCAATAGGCACTCAGAACTACGAATAAGGGCACGGCCTTGGCGGGGCGCAGAGAATTGCTGCTCCCCCACCTGCCTAAGTTTTTGTCAAGATTGGCCAGAATTCGGTTAGCCCCTAACGAAGTGCACAGTCTGATTCATGTGCACTCTGAAGAATGGCCCCAACCCCATGCAGTCTTCCAAGAGTCTCGTCGAGCAACCTCTGGCTTTGCTATCGTCTGATAACCTCGCGCAGGAGGAACGTCGCCATTCCACCAAGGCCAAGCAGTAATACTACAGGCCAAAACACTCCAAGCCAGATCCCAACACCTGCCACGCCTATCAGGGACAGTGAAACAGTTGTTGTCATATCAATGCGTCGACGCTGCAGGTCGACCTGATCCATCTTGCTCTCATTCTCCTCTTCCATCATGGCCAAGATTCGATTGGCCATACCGGGGGATATTTCTTCGTATTTCTCAAGTTGGTCGGCGGTGGGAAGATGCACAAACACACTGGATTCCTGTGCACTACCGCGTGCATGCTGTTTTTCCTCTGGGGAAGTGCCCCCTCCTCCGTTGGTCTTGACCGGATTCAACGGACTGACTGACTCATTCATTATTTTGGCCACCCTTGTAGGATTGAATTTTCAAGACGCCACACAAAACCCCTCCCACAGTTATACACACGTACACAAAGTCCGTGCACCAAAGGGGCGAGCAAGATAAGTATGACCTGCAAGACAGGGGAGCCAAATCTCGCCCGTTAGGATCAAATACATTGAACACTCAGTCCATCCATTTTTCTGCAAACAGCGAATGGGGCTTCAGCGTGAAAATTACAGACTGAGACACATAATGTACCGAATCTCACGTACTATACCCCTACAAGAGCATCGACTGCCTGGCACATCAAACACAGAATTCGGTACCTTCGACAGATGAGACCTCTCGGAGTAACAATTACTTGATCGATTTCTACATGCGCCTGCGTACCTCAATTTGTGTAAAAAGATTAATTCGGCATATGAGAATTCCACTACCATGAGTGAGGATACGAACGTAGTGCGTTTAGACTACGGCTCGGAGGGGTTACTACTGGACCTGACTGGGCTCAACGCCACAGTACTCCGCCCGCGATATCTCGAGGGCCTGCAGGACGAGCATGCAGCATTCCTTGAGTCCGTCCGCCACCCCTACAAGACGGCTCCCCTCCGCGAGCTCGTAGCTCCCGGAGAAACACTTGCAGTAGCCATCCCGGACATCACACGTGCACTCCCAAGCGATCGCCTCCTGCCATGGCTCTTCGCAGAGCTGAGCGACCTCGATCCAGACGACGTCACCATAATCGTCGGTACAGGCACGCACCGAGGCAACACACATGATGAACTGCTTCGGATGGTCGGGCCGGAAATCGTAGCCAAATACCGCATAGTTAATCACGATGCACGGGATTCCAATATGCTGCTGCCGGCGGGACGAAGCCCCTACGGCTATGATGTTGCCTATTGTGCAGACTATGTACGGGCAGATCGTCGCATTCTGATGGGATTCATTGAGCCACATTTTATGGCAGGATTCAGTGGTGGATTTAAAGCGGTATTCCCAGGGGTAGCCAATCTAGATGCCATCCAGACCTACCACGGATTCACCAACATCGCTCATCCAAAGAGCACATGGGGCCTGATCAAGGGAAATCCCACACAAAATCATGTCCGCGCAGCGGGAAAGCTGCTTCCGGTAGACTTTCTGATGAATGTGACCCTCAACGCTGATCGGCAGATCACGGGATACTTCTGTGGCGACGTTGATGCTGCTCACGAGGCAGGATGCTCTTTTTCCAGAAAAACAGCAATGATCCGCGTCGAAGAACCATTCCCGATTGTGGTTACGACCAACAGTGGATATCCGCTGGATCTCAATCTGTACCAGAGTGTCAAGGGAATGTCCGCTGCGCATTCGATAACTGCACCGGGCGGCCTCATCATTACCGCAGCCCGTTGCAATGACGGCTTCCCTGAACATGGTGCCTTTAAGAGCCAGCTCCTTCGCTGGAGGAGCCCGGACGAAGCATGGCAGGCAATTCGCAGTCCTGATTTCAGTGAACCTGACCAATGGCAAACACAGAAGCTGCTCCAGATTGTCCGAACATGCCGGGTCGGTTTGTTCAGCGAGTTGGATCCTGCACTCGTGCAGCGTGCTCACCTGACTCCCGTTAAGGATGTACGCAGCACGATTGATGCCGAGCTTGTGCGTTTAGGGAATCCTGATGCCCCGGTGGCCATAGTGCCGGAAGGTCCACTGACGATTCCGTACGTGCCTTAGAGCCCCAGCACCGATCGTAATTCATGCACCATAAAATCGGCGACAAAGTGATTCCCCTCTGCATTCAGATGGACTCCGTCAGAGGTAAGCACACCCTTGTAAGCCTTATCGGGGTTATTTGCAGTGAGATGTGTTTCAAAGGCTGCACGTAGGTCACAGAGGTGAACGTCCTTATCCCGTGCTACTCTGCGGCTGATTTGTGCATATTCCTGCAGACGAACATTGACAGCAGAATCGCTTTCTGTATCTTCTCCAATCACACTGGGTGTGCACAGCAGTGGTACGGCATCGGCTTGTTCAATGCTGTCAATCAGCTCCCCTAGGCCATGCTCAAAAGTCTCTGGATCGGTACCCGTAACGTGATCAAATTCAAAGTGGTGCCAGACATCATTTATGCCAATGTAGATCACCACATGGGTCGGCTCGTATGCCAGCACATCTGCATCCAGTCGCTCAAGGAGATCGGGGACCTTGTTACCACTGATTCCCGCACCTTGCACTACTATGTCCGTACTGATCTTTTGCAGCGAATCTGCAGCAAGCGCCACATAACCGCCCGGGTTCGCTCCCGCCTCCGTAATGGAATCGCCCAAGAAAATGATGCGGTGTTGTGCCTGTACAGAAGCTTGTGTTACGGTCAGGACAAGAAATAGCATCAAAAATGCACCGCGCGTCATGATTAGCCTCGAATGGTGAGTTCAGGGAAGATAACAGTAAAAGTGGAAGGCAACACAGCTGCGCTATGCTGAGACTGGCCAGCATTCAATGCTGGCCACTTCTTTAGTACAATTAGCAAGTGACCCTGATCGACCTCGTGTACTGGATATTATCGTACGTGAACGTAAGCCTGAACAGATCGCCTATCTCGGCGTCATCAATCCCATTAGCCCGCATATTGAAACCACCGAAGAAGTGTGTGAGCGCATCCTGGAAGCTGCATCTCATTTGGGCACAAAAGGTCTCGGGAGTGCAGATGATTGTGGCTTTTTCCCGTTCGGGGCCGATATTTCCACAGCGAGAGAGACTGCATTTGCTAAAATCCAGGCCCTTATCGAGGGTGCGAAGCTTGCTGAAACCCGACTCAGTTAAATCGGGGCGAGTACATACCCGTCAAGCTGATGGTTTAAGAATGTCGATTATATATTTACCTGAAACTTTCTGCCCAATTTCCCGCATGAGTGGATAAACAAAATCGGGAGAAATCAGAGCTTCAGAATCGGGTAAATCAGGGCCGAGGCGCAACGATCGAACGAGTATCAGCGTTGTCAAGTTGGCTGAAATGTTTCCGAACGAGGGAGCGGTTACTGAGTGATTCGAGGCCGTCATTTAGCCTGACGGGGCAACGTGCCCGCGCTGCAACGACCAGAACGTGGACAGGGGAACGCACAAGCAAATGCCGGGCGTTGCCGTCCGTGCAGACGTCACTTCAGCGTACGCACGGGCACCGCTTTTGCCAGTAGCCGCTTGCCGTTCAAAACCTGGGTGTGGGCTATCTACATTGACAAGACTTCCCTGAAAAGCGTGTCCTCCGTGAAATTGCACCGTGACCTTGACGTGACGCAGCCTCACGGTCTGGTTCATGTTGCAGCGGATTAGGGCTTCCTTTGCGCCAATGCTGGCGGCAGCGTTCGGCGGGCCGGTGGAAGCCGACGAAACGTATCTCGGCGGCGAGGAAGTCAACAAGCATGAGCACAAGCGGCTCGTGTACAAGACACTGGCGGGGTAATAATGCGCCAACTCAAGCGTCTCACTCCTATAACAACAGTCGAAACTAAGATCATTCCAGCCACGTCGGATCACGGAACGGCACTTGTCATAGTCAGGGCAAGCACGTGGAGTTGCGCATGACATTCAAGCGGGATTCGGACGTATGGGCAAGGTGGGTAGATCGGTACGCAAACAGGACGTAATAATGACAAAAGACGACGAAAAGCAGGACCGCCGCCGCCGCAGGCGTTTAACCAGGAAGCGGGAGTATACGGTGGCAACGAATCCGCGCTACGCAGGACTAACGATACTGGAGGCGACACACCGGTTTTTAGGTGACTCAAAAAAGCCGAAGCCCGCCATAGAAGCGGGAGTGACGTTCAGTTAAATACATAATCGCCTTATCTTAAGCAGTCGAAGGCGCTAAATAAGCTTAAACGGAAGTTGTTGTGATAAGGGAATGGGCCACATTTATGCAAAAAACCGGAGGGCCTATTGAATAATCAATTGGCCGCTCCCTTGACTCGTAGACCAATTCCAGCCGCAATAGGAAGCCAAGTAGAATGTAGGATGCATCCGAATACATATAGAGTCCGACTAACGCAACATGCAACGCGACCCCCTATATACCCAGATAATAAGTGGACTCAGTCAATCACTAGACTCGGAATTGTTCGAACAATGCGCAGCTGATTTGCTGCGCTCTGACTACCCTAAGCTTGTCCCAGTTTGCGGCGGAGGAGATTCGGGATTTGACGGAGCGATTGCTGACAGCCAGGGTGAACCTGCTCCGCTGATTGTTACTACAGCAGAGGACGCAATTCGCAACCTTACCCGCAATCTGAAGCGGTACAATGAGCAAGATGGCAAGCGAAGGTGGACTGTCTTCGTGACTTCACGTAGGTTAACGCCACGAAAACGAGGGAATCTGTTTGTTCGCGCGAACGAACTCGGATTCGTACTGGAGCAAGTCTATGACCAAGAAGCTATTGCCAACTTGCTTTATGACTCACCACGCTGGTGCAAAGAGCTATTGGGACTTTCCGGAAGCCCGTCGGCTCTGTCGCACATTCCAAAGACCGCACGCTTGCCGATACCAGGCCAGCGGCTTATCGGGAGAGACAACGAATTCAAGTGGCTTCTAAGAACTGAGGGTGACAAGTTGATTGTCGGCCAGCCGGGTTCTGGCAAGACCTGCATCCTGTATCAGTTGGCCGCTCAGGATCGCGGCTTGTTTGTGGTTAGTGAAGAAAAGACCGCCGTTGCAAATGCGATTCGCGAAGAACGACCTCCGGCCGTTTTTGTGGACGACGCTGGAGGCAAACTGGAGCTAATCGCTGATTTGGTGCATTTGCGGCGCACAACTTGCGCAGAATTCTCAATTGTTGCTGCATGTTGGCCTGGCGACAGCGATCATGTTTCTCAGAAATTGGACCTGGGACAAGTCAGACCTCGTGATTTGCCTCTTCTGACTAGGGATGAGATCGTTGCGGTCGTGAAGCAGGCGGGCCTAGCGGGGCCAAATGACCTTGTACGATACATTGTGGATCAAGCTGTTGGACTGCCAGGGCTTGCGATTATGCTGGCCCGTTTTTACCTGCAAGAGGTTGTGGGTGAAGTACTGCCTGGAGATATCCTCAAGCGACATTTCCTTCAATTCATGAAGCCGAAGCTAAAAGAGGATGCCGAAGCCATTCTCGCCGGGTTTTCCGTTGGTGGTGAGTCGGGAATCGAAATGGACACGGTAGCACGGGCTCTAGGTTTTTCGTTGCCTGAAGTCAGGAAGACATTAATACGGCTGGCAACGGGTGGCGTCATTGTCGATAGTCCTCACGTGCAATCCTCCTATTCGTTTTCCAACGCGCGGGCCGTCGCTGTGCAGCCGGCGACGTTGCGCCATGCCCTTGTTCGGGATGTGTTTTTTGGAAAATCAGTGCCTCTGCCTAAAAGGATCCTAGATCAACTAATTGATCAAGCGCATTCCAGCGCTGATGTCGCAGAAACCTTAATGGGTGCCTCAGTATGCGGCGGAGATGTTCCCGAAGCACTATTGCAGGGAGTTGTGGAAAAAGCGGGCGACGGGGAAACATACAGACGATATGTCTCAATTGGACCACGACAAGCTCTGTGGGCATTGCAGCAGCATCCAGAGAGTCTTTTGGTCGTGGGAGAGCATGCGCTAAGCAGTGCTCCAGTGGAAGTCATCCCACTCTTACTCGAGGCCGCTATTACTAAGCGCCAACTACTGCATCAGGGGGATTCGGAGCCGATGCACTTTATTAAGAGATGGGCTTTGTCCGGGAAGCCTGGGACTGGCGAAGCCTTGAACAGGCGTCGCATCGTATTGGAGGCTGCGATTCGCTGGCTAATTAAGGGCGGCGATGTTGATGTAGCCGTTTGTGCAGCATGCATTGCCGTTTCGCCTGCATACGAAGCCTTCACGACTGATCCCGGAGCCGGCAACACGCTAATTACTAGCAGCGGCCTCTTGGCACCGTACGAGATTAGACACTTAAGGTCGCTGTGGACCGAGTTCCTAACCGTTATAACAGGACGCGATGACTTCAGCTGGGATTCGATATTCAGAGTCTTGCATAGTTGGGCCTATCCAAGCAGTTTGTTGCCGTCGTCGGAAGAAGAAATACACGCTGAGACACGACATGCAATTGCAGAGGTTGCAGTTGCGGTAGTTGGGGCACTGTCGAAAATGGCCCAAGGCAAGTCCGCCGTGTTACAAAGACTCAAGGGCTACATTGACGTGACGGGTGCCGAAGTCGACCTCCAGATCAACGAGGTAATGACTCTGTTTTGCCCTGATACGAACGGGCAAGACTGGAGAGCTGCCCCGAGGAGCCGTGAACGCAAACTATCTGAGCTGGCCAATAAATGGCATACGCGACCGCCAGAACAAGTAGTCACTGAACTCACTGATATAGCGCAAGAGGCATCGCAGGCAGGTTTTCAAACGCACGTCTACATGAAAAAATTCTACGAGAAGCTCTCCCGGTTGGTCGAGAATTCTGTGCCTTGGTGCTGGGCCTTGATATGCCAAAATGCGAACGCTGATTACGTCGCTCCATTCCTCCAACTTGCGGTTGCGAACAATGTAACGGGATGGCCTGAGGTGGCTTTTACCTGCCTTGAAAGGGTAGGCTTTCAAGGCCTTGCCGTCAGACTTGCCTTAGAAGAACCCGATTTGGATTCTGAGCTTTTTTCTAGTGCCTTTGCCCTAGTTACTCACTTTACCGCTCACGTAGAAGATTTGTGCATGCGCGGATTGGTGCCTATGAGCGTTTTGCGCCTAATGCTGGAGCACGAGGATCGTGGCGTTGCAATAGGAGCAGCAAGAGGTGAGTGGCGTTCGGAGCCAAACGGCCGCGTACGAGAATCCATTGCAGAAGCTTGGCGCGTTGCCGTGATCCGGCACGGCACTAATGAGTGGTTCATTGCGCAAGCGTTCAAACTTGATTCTGGCTTGGCCGAGTCTTGGCTTCTGGCCAAAATGCAGGATGATCCAGGCTCTTACTACTCCCTGAACCCACGCAATACGGACGGTACCTTAAGTGTTGCGGTGCAAGTGCAGAATGCCAACTCGCAGACCTCGCTGCTTTCAAAGCTGGCAGAGCATACCACTCGACAGCAACAATCTATCCTCTGGTATCGAGACTTGACTGCTCTAATTGTTGGTGACATTCCGGCCCTACAACGCCAGCTACTTGAGGACGTTAGACTTAAGGAGTATCACCTTGCTCCTTTGAGACGACACACTCGTGAAGGAAAGCATCTAGTTTTTGATAGCTCTTGGGAGCGGTTCGCACTGCTTGCATTTGAAGCAGGATACACGGCGGAACAAATATTCGCCGCCACCTGTCCACGTCTATTCTCTTGGAGTGGACCTCTATCAGCCCTTTATGCAATATGGGCAGATGACTTCAAAGAATTATTTTTGCATGAGAAGCATGTCATACGGCAAGTTGGAGAACTGGGACGCCAGTGGGCTATTGAAACTCGAGAAAGTCTGGTCGAGGAAGAGCGTCTAGAGTCGGTTCTCGGAAGACGTTGATAGAGCGTTACTATCGCCATGAATTGTAGCGTAGGGAACTACGCGGCAGAGTAGACTGGACAGGAAAATTTAGATCTAGGCAGGGTTGGGCAATTGGCTCACGATTCGTTGGGTTTCCTGCTCACGCGGATGACTCTGGCCAGCAGCTTAAGCGAATCGGCAGGATCGTGCGTGGTTTACATAGCGTAGTGATTCGCATCGTTAACGGCCCGTTGGTCTTATGCGTGCGCGCGCCTTGACACGTTGGCATTCCATTCGTGCGGGAAATTGGGCAGAAAGTTTCAGTTAAATACATAATCACCTAAGAATGACTACTCAGTCGTAGATGAGGATAACCTCCACGGTGCGTAGAGGTTTGGACTACGGAAGCGCGTGATTTGTGCTGCAAGAAGGTTGAGTAGATCGTTGGGCGTCTGCGTATCACACCTCTATGGTCAAGCCAAGAACCGGCTGTGGCTTGTGATGACTTTCGTATTTACTCCAAAATCAGTAATTCAATGACTCTCATCCCGATACTTTTGAGTACACTCTTCTTTCCTTCACCTGATTACATATTTGTGGGTGGCCAGGAAGGATACAACTGCTACAGGATCCCCGCGGTAATCGTAGTCCCCAACGGTGATGTGTTGGCCTTTGCTGAGGGACGCAAGAACAACTGTTCTGATACTGGCGACATAGATCTTGTGTACAAGCGCTCAACTGACCAAGGGCGCACATGGAGCACACTAGAACTCCTCCGGGATAAAGACGAGCACACTGTCGGCAATCCGGCCCCCGTCGTCGATACCGAAACAGGCGCTCTGTTCCTCTTGGTCACCCACAACCTGGGCACTGACCATGAGCGGGAGATCATTGCACAAACCTCGACAGATACACGGCGTGTCTTTGTGCTTTCATCTATGGACAATGGACACACGTGGACAAAACCCAGAGAGATCACTCAGAATGTTAAGCAACCAGACTGGACCTGGTATGCCACCGGCCCGGGCTCAGGAATACAACTCACACGTGGACCACATAAGGGACGGTTGATGGTCGCCTGTGATCACATAGAAGGCTCAACTAAACACTATTACTCACACGTTATCTACTCTGACGATCACGGCGAAACGTGGCAACTCGGTGGAACTACACCACAGCACCAGGTCAATGAATCTGAAGTAGCTGAGTTGAGCGATGGCCGCCTGCTACTCAACATGCGCAACTATGCGCCAAGTGAACGCTACCGCAAAATTGCTCACAGCAGCGACGGTGGCATGACCTGGAGCGATCTGGTAGCAGATTCCACACTGATCGAACCTATATGTCAGGCCAGTCTGCAGCGCTTCTCCTTCGCCGAAGAAGGTCAGAATGTGCTGCTGTTCTCCAACCCAGCCAGTCAAATGCGGCGTGAACGTATGACACTCCGGGCCAGTTTCGATGATGGTATCACATGGCCCGCCTCACTGGTAGTGCACGAAAGCATGAGTGCCTATTCAGATATCGTGCGACTGCCCGATGACACTATTGGGCTGTTGTATGAAGCAGGTCCCGATCACGAAAACAGCTACTACGGGATTGCTTTTGCACGCATCACCCTAGATGAGTTGAAACAGGAACATTACTCTCCAGAACACCCATGAATTCAGATTTCTCTCCCAAGGGGGCAAAATTACCCGTAGAAAATGGGACATGTGATCCGCGGGGGCACGAATTGATACGATGGTCCCGGATAGCGTATGTAATCGGCATATGTTCGCCGCTGCCACTAAAATGTAGGTCATCCGTCCTCAGTGGAATCATGCCGTACCCATGTTCGAGATCATATAGATATTTTGAAGCCAATGTTGTTGCAGGCAACATTTAATCTGAGTCTTTTAATGCGAACACACCGCGACGCAGGCAAACTGCATGTTCTTCAGAAGAATCGGTCCACCCAATTAGAACTATCAGGACAATAAATCCGCCCTTATCCAGTGATTTGCTGCCCATATCTCCCATTTTCGCGCCCTCAGCGACCTTACGGTACCCCTCACCATGGTCAGTCCTCGAAACATTGGAAAAGGAACAACTCACATGCCTGCGGGGTACCGGATGCACCGTTTTCTGGAAAATTCATTTATCCATGGACTGTCGGATTGGGAGAATCATGGTCAAGTTATCTTCCATCTGTCTTGGCATATGGATGTTACACCTTGAAAAGCTACCATGAATATCAGTCGTATCTACGTTAAAGGCCTGTTCGACGACTTTGATCACGATCTTGCATTTATGGCCGGGGAGCGTATTATGCTCGTGACCGGCCCGAACGGCTCTGGTAAGACTACAGTTTTGAGGCTCATTGACATACTATTTAACCGATCCATCGGTTACCTTGCCAACATGCCGTTTCGAGAAATCAGCGTTTTGTTCGATGACAAGACAAACTTGATTGCGAAAAGAGTTCCGGCGGGCCTCGACCATGATAGAGAGCATTTAGCATTGACCTATGACCGAAATGGTGTGAGCGAGACCTTTGATCTGCCCAGAGTCTCAATTGACCAAGAAAATCAGATTCCAATGCGTGCTATTGAGGACTTCATCCCGATGCTTGATCGAATTGGTCCTCGACAATGGCGCGATACAGAGACAGGACATACGCTCGACCTTAACGATGTACTAACAGCTTTCTCGGATGAGCTCCCACCTCACTTTCAACGTTACATAACACCAATTCCCGATTGGCTGCAGGATATAAAAGACTCCATAGTGGTACGTTTCATCGATACTGAGCGCTTAACTCACGCATCTCGTGTACCCCGGCGACGGCGGCGCCACCACGCAGCCAACCCAGAACGTACAGTGAACCACTATTCCAAAGAGCTTGCCAATCGTATAAAGATTTCAATCGCTCAATACGGAACGCTATCCCAGTCACTTGACCGCACCTTTCCCGCCCGCTTGGTCGCCAACCGCGAACATTCGAATGGTTCGTCTGAAACTTTACGTGAAGACCTTGAGACAATCGAACAGAAACGCTCAGAGCTAAAGGATGTGGGTCTCTTGGCAAGGGAAGACTCCAGACTCGAGATTCCCGACCTGAGTCTCGTAGACAAATCACAGCGAGATGTGCTTGCAGTTTATGCGAGGGATGCCAAAGAAAAGCTTGCGGTCTTTGATGATCTATACGAAAAAACGAGTGCCTTCAAGAGAATTGTTAACTCTCGATTTAGTCATAAGCAGGTGACGGTGAGCGAAAAGGGATTACACGTCAACAAGGATGATGGCACCAATTTAGACTTGGAGAAGCTCTCATCAGGAGAACAGCACGAACTTGTGATGCTCTACGAGTTGTTGTTTTGCGCATCAAGCAACTCTCTCATTCTCATTGATGAGCCGGAAATCTCGCTACATGTCGCTTGGCAAGAACAATGGATAAAGGATCTTGAAGAAACTGCACGGCTCTCCGACTTTCGAGCGATTGTCGCTACGCATTCGCCCGAGATTGTCGGAGATAGATGGCATCTTACCGTTGAGCTAGCTGGTAGAAACGAAAACTGATGCGTCGCTCACCGATCGCAACAGTTAATGCGATTCGACTTAAGCGTCAAGCCCACAAAGGATGTTTCCTTGTTGTTGAGGGCCGAGAAGACCGCCTGTTCTTTGAGAAGTTTGTGGATCTTAACGACTGTTGGATTGAGGTAGCTGGCGGAAAAGGACCGGTCGTCGCAGTGATTGCCAAACTGGAAACCGCATGCTTTTCAGGAGTAGTTGGTGTCGTGGATGCAGACTTGGATCATATTGAGGGCCATCAAGTGTCGGGGGATAACCTCATTGTTCATGAGACGGTAGACTTGGAGGCATTGATGATTCGTTCCTCCGCACTTGATCGTGTCCTGATAGAATGGGGAAGCAAAGAGAAGATTGCCGAATTTGGAAAGGATGTTCGAAAAGTGCTAGTCGCGGCGGCGGTTTGGATTGGATGCCTGCGTCTATATTCGCACCGTACTAGGTTGAATTTGAAACTGCAAGGGCTCAGGTATACAAAGTTTGTCGTCAAAAAATCGCTCACAGTTGATATTGACATCTTTGTTCGGGTGGTAATAGATCGCTCTCAGCACGCTAAGCTGTCGCATACAGACATTGTGAGAAAGCTCAGATCTATTCACCAATCATTAACCAATGATTGGCTGATATGCTACGGAAAGGACATGGTCGAAGTTTTAGCATTTGGTTTGAGAGGCGTGCTGGGAACGAATAACGCACAAGATGTAAAGCCCGAAATGATAAGGAGCTACCTGAGAATGTCGTTCGATTGGAGCGACCTGAACAAATCGAAACTCGCCCAAGACCTCCACGAATGGACCGCACGGAATCCGAAGTTTCGCGTGTTGAAACCTGAGTAGTCTGACTGGTGCATCAGTTAGGCATTGTGAAGGGCGCCCATTCTCTCCATTCAATTCCGCGGAACCATCGGTAACATCAGTCCATTGGGAGAGAATATGTCTATGTCGCCGGAATATTGAACACCATCTCGGCCAGAAATTCCCGTACAAGCGTAGCGCAATACTTCCACAAACGACCCGACATGTAATGTCGTGCGCAAAGCAGAAGGTACTCCACATGCATGTGTTCGGGACCAACTAAAACTTCCAATAGTGCTTAGCCAGAGGGCGAACATCTCCGACCCCAGAGAAAAAGCCCCTGTTGATAACTGATCCAGTAACTGCGTACGCTCATACTAAGCGACATGGATCCTCCGCTTTCTTTGCGTTGGTTGCAACAAGAGAACCAATTCGGAAACTCCAGCCCCCTTGCCTTTTGTTCTTGCAGAGACCCCTATGCGGTGCGGGGACTAATAAGAGGCCTGATCCGCAACCCGTCCTACGCCTAGTTATGCCAACCAGAGGCAAAACCTGCCGCCCCTCACAAAATCCTGGTAACTCGTCGGTCCAAACCCAACTTTGCCACTCACAGTGCTATAAAATGGCGAAGTTAGGTCAAGGTTTTCGTGCCCGGCCTGCAGATACGAAACAGCATTGATGTAAGTACGGCAGCAACCATATCGGTGTCTGGCAAGGTGTTGACGGAGAGTCGAATTCCTCATTATAGCGTGGAGCCTATATTAGGACCTATTGCGGGAGACAAGCCCAAAACAAGGGTAATAGATCATGAAACGTCAAAAAGAGCTACGAAGCTCTGTACAACATGGGTGTTCAGCTATACAAGTCCTTAAAACGGCATACTTACCAAGAAATAAGTAAATTGAGGGTTGCTGTATCGATTTTTTTTCTTAATGCGTTTCTTTCCGCTTTTGCTCATACTGCTGATCGGAGCTTGCTCATCCGGTATTGAGGTGGATTCGGACACGCTCGCCCGCCTGCCGGAGCACGTCGATTACAACTTCCACATTAAACCACTTTTATCCGATCGTTGCTATGCATGCCATGGGCCAGACGACAATGCCCGCCAAGGGGATCTGCGGCTGTATACAGAGGAGGGGGCGCTCTTAACAAAGCTGCAGTCCGGTGGGCATGCCATCGTCCCCAAGCGGCCCGGACGCAGTAAAGTGATGCATCGCATCACCTCGACGGATCCGGAAACGGTCATGCCGCCCCCCGAATCTAACCTAGCTCTCTCCGACTACGAAATCGCCCTGATTCAGCGCTGGATTAAACAGGGAGCCGAATGGAAACCCCATTGGGCCTTCATATCCCCGGCCCTACCCCCACTCCCTGCTGTGGAAAACGGAGACTGGCCGCAAAATAACATCGATCGCTTTATCCTTGCACGGCTTGAACGAGAAGGCTTGGGACCCGCTGAGGAAGCAGATCGAGAACGTCTGCTGCGCCGCGTTACACTAGATCTTACTGGGTTACCTCCAACACTTGATGAAATCGACGATTTTCTGGCAGATATCGCGCCCGGTGCTTACGAACGCGTGATAGACCGCCTATTGGCCTCCGAAGGCTATGGCGAACGTATGGCAACCGAGTGGATGGACCTATCTAGGTACGCAGACAGTCATGGGTACCACGCGGACGGCATCCGAACGATGTGGCCCTGGAGGGACTGGGTGATCAAGGCCTTCAACGAAAACATGCCTTACGATCAGTTCGTGACCTGGCAGCTGGCCGGTGACCTGCTACCCAACGCTACCCGGGAGCAGATATTAGCTACGGGACTTCATCGCAACCACCCCATGACGGCGGAGGGAGGCGTGATCGACGAAGAGTACCGGCTCGAATACGTGGCAGACCGTACAAATACAACTTCGCGGGCCTTTCTGGGACTGACTATGGAATGTGCTCGGTGCCATGATCACAAGTTTGATCCTGTTTCCCAGGCAGAATATTTCCAGCTCTCCGCTTTCTTCAATAACGTAAATGAGTTAGGCATGACTGGCGATGATGGCAACGCCGGTCCACTACTCATGCTGCCTACCCCGGAAGAAGAAGTTGAACTCGATAAAAAACGTGATCGAGTTGAGGAGTTAGAAGCTGCACTGGTCGCCCGTGAAGAGGAAGTTAAACGTACGGGGGCACACACGGAAGCACAAATCCCAGGGGATGCACTCGATCGGGGCCTCACTAGCTACTTCCCGTTTGATCAGACCACAGGTGATGCGACACCAAACACAATCCCGGATGGCAAAGAGGGCCAGACGGGGGGCGGTACACTGACACTGGTGGAAGGACGAGCGGGGCAAGCGGTGAATTTTGACAGTGACTACGACTTTCTACAGGTCGCCGAAGCTGGTAATTTTGAACGCATCGATCCCTTTTCCATCGCCGTATGGCTCCGACCGGATACGTCCGGGGCCTATACACGGATTGTTGGCAATGCATTCCACAAAAACACGTACTGGCGTGGATGGGAGGTATATCTGGACAGTCTCAATCATCTGTCGGCTCGCCTGATCCATGCCCTTCCACACAACTACCTCCATGTGCGATCCGCGGAGCCTATAGTCAAGGAAGATTGGACGCACACAGCGGTCACCTACGACGGCTCCAGCCGCGCAGATGGGATTCAACTCTATATACAAGGGCGGCGTGTCCCTGTCGTGATTGAATACGATAAACTCTACAAGAGCATTCTCCCCGTGGATGGTCTATACCGCATCACAAGCCGACCACTGCGCATTGGGCGAAGCTACCGTGCGTTTGGGGGAGATGACGGTATCTTCCTGGGCGATATGGACGAGCTCAGGATCTATAAGAGAATGCTGACAGCGTCTGATGTCGCCACGCTGGCTGACGTACCGGCACAGGAAGGTGATGCGCTCGCGGCTTACCTACACTATCAAGATGCACGCTACGTACAGTTGCTTCAGGAACTCAAAGAAGCTAGAGCTGAGGAGGAAGCAACAATCAATGAAGTGATGGAGGTAATGGTCATGGAAGAAATGGCCGAACCACGTCCAACGCATATCCTTGAACGCGGCCTCTATGATCAACCACGCGATCAGGTATACCCCTCGACCCCTGAGGTTCTGGGCCTTTTACCAGACAGCTTACCCCCTACCCGCCTAGGATTGGCACAATGGCTCTTCAGCCCTGAACAACCACTGACAGCACGCGTGGCGGTGAACCGGTATTGGCTGATGTTTTTCGGGCAGGGTCTGGTAGTCACACCAGAAGATTTTGGGAGCCAAGGCGCCCTGCCCTCGCATCCGGCACTACTGGATTACTTGGCAGTCACTTTTGTAGAGTCCGGCTACGACGTTAAAGCGTTTATCAAGTCTATCGTGATGAGTGCATCGTACCGACAGTCCAGCACTGCGCCTCCGGCATTACAGGAGCTGGATCCCGCCAATGTACTTCTGGCCCGGGGACCAAAACACCGCCTGACTGCAGAAATGATTCGTGATAACGCTCTCGCAGCCGGCGGCCTCCTAGTGAACCAGGTAGGCGGTCCGAGCGTCAAACCGTACCAGCCTCCGGGACTATGGATTGAAAAGGGTAATTTTTCGCAATTTCTGCTGCACTACAAGCAGGATGAGGGGGAAGCACTTTATCGTCGGAGTCTGTACACCTTCATTCGGCGAACGTCACCACCACCAACCATGTTGGTCTTTGATGCTCCCGACCGATCTACATGTTTCGTTCAGCGCCAGAATACCAATACCCCACTCCAGGCCCTGGTACTCTTGAATGATCCGCAATTTGTCGAAGCATCGCGGGCGCTGGCTGAGCGCATCCAGCGCGAAGCACCCGGCAATGTAGCTGCGCAGATTCGACGAGGTTTTCGGCTTGCCACCGGTCGCAGTCCCAGTGACCAAGAGGTATCACTCATGGAAAACCTGTACACCCAGGAAAAAGAGCGCTTTGCAGAACGACCTGCTGATATTGACTCGCTCTTCGCTGTGGGGGAGCTGGTTGCGGATGTATCGCTGGACCGCACCAATACAGCTGCACTCACTATGGTCGCACAACTCATATTTAATCACGACGAAGCCTATACCAAGCGTTGAGGATAGATCATGCACGAATGCCACAATTATGATCAACAGTACACGCGGCGGGATTTTCTGACGCGAACAACACTTGGGCTGGGCGCTGCCACGCTAGCTTCGCTTCTGAATCCGGTTTCTGCTACTGGAAAGCAAATCAGTGGAGATCCTGTGCCGGGGATTCTTGGAACCACACACTTTCCTGCAAAAGTCAAACGTATAATTTATCTGCTTCAGAGCGGAGCCCCATCTCAGTTGGACCTTTTTGACTATAAGCCTGCCTTAAAAGCCCACCACGGTGAGGAACTTCCACCATCAGTGCGCGGCATGCAACGCCTCACTGGCATGACTGCGGGGCAAAAGAGCTTCCCGATGGTGCAGTCCCCCTTCTCCTTTGCTCAACATGGAGCAAGCGGAGCATGGATCAGCGATCTGATGCCCTATACATCCCAGATCGTAGACGAACTCTGTTTTGTTCGTTCCATGTATACAGAAGCGATCAACCACGATCCTGCAATCACATTTTTGCAAAGTGGCTCGCAGCAACCTGGCCGACCCTCCATGGGATCATGGCTGAGTTACGGTTTAGGCAGCGAGAACGCTAACCTCCCCTCCTTCGTCGTTCTGGTGACCAAGGACAAAATGGGGCAACCCCTGTATTCCCGGCTTTGGGGAAACGGGTTCCTACCCTCACGACACCAAGGTGTGCAGTTCAGAGCAGGTAAAGATCCTGTACTTTATTTGAGCAATCCCTCAGGAATTACACAGGCAGACCGCGAACGGCATGTTCGTGCACTGCGGGAGCTCCAAGAGATACAATTGCAGAATCTGCAGGATCCGGAGATCGAAGCAAAGATCGCCCAGTACGAAATGGCCTTCCGTATGCAGACCTCTGTACCGGAAGTCACCTCCTTGGAAGATGAACCCGAATCAACCTTTGATCTGTACGGAGAGGATGCCAGAGTGGCGGGGACATTCGCGGCCAATTGCCTCCTGGCACGCCGCCTCGCCGAGCGTGGTGTACGATTCATTCAGCTCTACCACCAAGGCTGGGATCACCATGGAGGACTCTATGGTGCCATCCAGAATCAGGCAAGGGAAACCGACCAAGCCTCCGCAGCGCTGGTCCTTGACCTTAAACAGCGAGGCTTACTGGATGATACGCTGGTGATCTGGGGTGGTGAATTTGGAAGAACCAATTATTCACAGGGACGCCTGACGCAGGAAGGGTTCGGACGGGACCATCATCCGCGCTGCTTCACATTGTGGATGACCGGCGGAGGCATAAAGAAAGGGTTCTCGTACGGAGAGACCGACGACCTTGGCTACAATATTGCCCACGACCCTGTACACGTACACGACTTTCAGGCGACCATTCTCCACCTCCTGGGGGTGGATCATGAACGTCTGACATTTCGGCATCAGGGCCGGCGGTATCGACTGACAGATGTGTTCGGGAACGTGGTACACGACCTGTTGGCGTAAATACGTTTGAGCGAAACTGGCTTTTCAAACCGTTGAGCCTTGGCAGAAGGCGAAATACGAGGTCCGTTTAGTGTTACGAAATATTTCCCGCGCTTCTCATACCCCCTGCTCGTCGGGTTCCACAAAAGATCTTTTCAGACCATCCGCAATGAGGGAGATCACGCCACAATCTACACTCGTTGTAGACTAGACCAACCAGATAGCTCTCCGCGTTATATCTTTGGTACTACACCAATTCACAGCCACAGGGAGACACCCATGTTGAGAATCATATCGCCGCTGCGCACGGGCCTGATCGCCGTGCTTTTGCTGGCAGCCATTGGTGGATGCGCATCAGACGAAGCAGGCGTGCCCGGGACGACCGCGCTCCTACCCTTTGCCTCGAGTGACGCTCCCATCACCGCCTCCGTCGACATTGTGATCGTGTCCGAAGTGATCGCATGCGTCATCAACTCCTATGAATCCCATATTCACTGCGTGGACCGGAGCGATGGCAGCGTCACTGTATTCGGACGCGAAGGTGAGGGACCGGGAGAGTTCGTGAGGCTCTCCGGTATTTGGCGAAGCCGCGACGGCCACGTGGCGGCCATGGATTTGGCACAAGAACGACTGACCTTCTTCACGCCGGACGGCACTCTGGTGTCGGAGACGCGTTTGTCGGACTCCTTCCAGCCGTGGCTGCTTCGTGGTGATCAATTGGTCGGGATCAAAGTGGGGATACGTTTCGTCGACGGCGGTCTCCTGTCCGACTACGTTTCCATGGCAGTCGATGCCTACTCCGGGGAGATTCTTTGGGAGCGCGCGAACCTAGCCGACGCCGTAGAAAGTGAGTGTTTCAACGAAGCGGTGGGGACCTCAACGCCAAACGGGGGCCTCGTGTACCAAGTCTGCGGACATGAGCTAGCATTCTTTTCTCACAGGGATGCTCCAACTGCCACTGTGGTCGCTTCGCCCAGCTACGTCGAAGCTCTGCCCAACGAGCGTGACGTGAGCGCCCATGTGGATCTCCTCGGCAGTCTAAGCCGTCGCCCAGGAGGGATGTCCGTCTCGGAGATAGAGGCCATGGCTGCAGAGTTTCGCGAAAAGCCCAAGGAGTGGCTCCTCAAGCCAAGCTCATTCGATTTCGATGACCAGAACCGTCTTTGGACGGCGACCACCCACGACCGCGACGCCTTCTCCTACTTTGACATCTGGGCGGATACCGCGTTCGCCGGCTCTGTGCGCGTCCGGGACCGGCTTATGGGTTTCGACATCTTCGGCTCGACCCTCACGACCCTTGTGGAGCGTCCCCCCGGTGAAGACGGTATCAGTGAGTTGGCGATCGACTGGTATGACCTCAGCGAGATGGAGTAACCTTGCTGACCCACCGAAACGCCCGGGATATCGGACACTGTCCGAGAAAGCACGAACGTAAAGGTGGCTTCGGATTGAAACGGATTGAATTAATGCGAGAGCGCTGTCTGCATACCCGCGAGAAGGACGACTGACGCAGGAAGGGTTTGGACGAGACCATTATCGACGCTGCTTCACATTGTGGATGACCGGCGGAGGTATCAAGAAAGGGTTCTCGTGTGGAGAGACCGACGACCTTGGCTACGATATTACCCGTAACCCTGTGCATGTACACGACTTTCAGCGACCATTCTCCACCTTCTGGGTGTGGATCATGAACGTCTGATATTCCAACATCAGGGTCGGCGGTATCGACTGACAGGTGTATTCGAGAATGTTGTACACGACCTGCTGGCGTAAATACGTTTGAGCGAAACTGCTTATCAACCGTTGGGCCTTGGTGAAAGGCAAAATATGAGATCCGTTTAGTATTACGAAATATTTCCCACGCTTCTCACACCCCTGCTCCGCGGTATACGCAAAAGATCTTTTCAAGCCATCCAGAATGGGGGAGATCACGCTACAATCTGCACTTGTTGTAGATTAGGCAAACCAGATAGCTCCCCGCGTTATATATGATCTCCCAGTGTAGAAAAATATGCTTCAACGCTGCGAGTACTGGCATTATTTGCAGTCAGTGCCCACATAGATGAACTCCAGCCCCGGTGAATCTATAACTTTCTGATTACTTTCGCGAACCCTATGCCTGGAAGGGAAAGAAAAAAACATGTCATGACCCATGTACCTGCACCGGGGGCACGACTGTTCATCCGGGATCAGGAGTGGGTTGTACGCAATACCAAACGTCTCCTTAGCGACGACTACCTGATTGATGTGACCGGATTAACCCCACTGGTTCGTGATAAGCCATGGAAGTTCATCAGAAAAAGAGAGGATATCATTGAGGTCAACCCCAATGACACCAAGTTAGTCCCTGACGCCTCCCCAAATTATCTCTCCGCACGCCTGCATATTGAAAGCTTACTGCGTGCTACACCGCCCCCTGAAAACTCCAAGCTCTATTTAGGGCATCGGGCAGCCATGGATGACCTTGCCTATCAACGCGAACCCGCATTGATGGCCCTGAAGCGCCCCAGACCCCGCATCCTGATCGCTGATGGCACAGGTCTTGGAAAAACAATCGAAGCCGGGATTCTGATCGCAGAACTCATCCGGAGAGGCCGAGGGAAGCGCATTCTGGTCGTTTCGTTGGCAAGTATGCTGACGCAGTTTCAGAAGGAGTTGTGGAGTAGATTCTCGATTCCATTGGTGCGTTTGGATTCAATCGGTATCAATCGTGTAAGAGAGCAATTGCCTGCGGGGCATAATCCGTTCCATCATTTTGATCGTGCTATAATTTCGATTGATACACTTAAGAGTGCAACAACCTGGAGACCTTTTCTGGAGAGAGCCTCTTGGGATATTGTTGTGATTGACGAGGTACAGAATGTAGCCAAGAAGAAAAACCAAAAGGTTTCTCTCAGACATAACCTTGCGGATATCCTTACTGCACGCTGCGATTCACTCATCATGCTGAGTGCAACACCACACGATGGGCAGGCAGAAAGCTTTGCTAGTCTGATCCATATGCTGGATCCGACCGTGATTGCGGACCCAAGGAACTATACCAAAGCAGATCTTGAGGGCAAAAATCTCTTGGTCCGCAGGTTCAAGAAAGACATTCGCGATCAAACTATTCTTTTGGAGCGAGAAACCGAACTTCGTTCCGCCAATGCCTTACCGGAAGAAGAACGAGTGTTCAGTATTATCGCCAATACACAGCACGAACAGCTATCACAGCGCACAGGGGATGGTTGGCTTCTCCGCACAACCATGGAGAAAGCAGTGCTGTCCTCTCCTTCTGCATGCCTGGAATCCGTACAGAACCGCATCAAAAAACTGGAAAAAGCAGGTAAGGATGAGAGCGACCTTGAACCGTGGCGTGCGATGGAAGAGGCGTTGCAGCACATAGGGGCGAGCGATTTCTCAAAATACCAGTTGCTCCTGGATATCCTCGGAGAATGGAACTGGACGGGCAAGGATGCACACGACCGTCTAGTGATCTTTACAGAGCGCATCGCTACGCTCGAATTCCTGGAAAATCATTTGGCCCATGATCTCAGACTTTCAGAGAATGAAATCCGCGTACTGCATGGAACACTTTCTGATGTGGACCAACAAAGAATCGTAGATGAGTTTGGACAGGATCAGTCACCTGTTCGCCTTCTAATCTCTACAGATGTGGGTTCAGAGGGAATCAACCTGCACTATCATTGCCAACGCCTGATCCACTTTGACATCCCATGGTCGCTCATGCGTTTTCAGCAGCGCAACGGCCGAATCGACCGCTATGGCCAAAAACGTAAACCCCAGATTTGCTACCTCATCACCAAGAGTGACAACAAAACGTTCAGGGGGGACGTGAGGGTGCTGGAGATTTTGATTGAAAAAGAAAAACAGGCTGAAAAGAACCTTGGTGATCCGGCCAGCCTAATGGGCGTCTATCAGATCCAGGAAGAGGAAAACATAGTCGCAGAAGCCTTCGAAAAGGGCCTGTCGAAAGAAGAAGCTGAAAAACATATCCTCAAGGCAGGAGATACCGGGATTGATCCATTGGCGGAGCTCTTGGAAAGCCTGCCGGTGCGTGAATCAGAAAGGGAAATCACGGGAGACATGCCTTCGCTATTTGGCTCGGATTACGCTTATGCAAAAGCTACCATGAGCCATGTGCAGTCCGTCTGGGCTAAGCGGGTAGGTGCTCCACTGAGCGTGGAGTCCGACGATGAAAAACAGCGTATTACGATTGGCCCACAAAATCAGGAGGCGCGAACTGTTCTGAAAAGCGTGATCAACCAATTGCCTGTATCTGTACGTCCAAAGAACGGAAGATTCGTGCTTTCGTCGGACCCCCAAGAAATGATGACCGCCATCCGTAAATGCCGTGCTCAGGAAAATACTTGGCCTGAACTACAGTATTTATGGTCCGTGCATCCCCTCATGGAGTGGATGACCAACAAGGTTCGGTTGGCATTCGGCCGCTTGCAAGCCCCTGCGATCGTGCTATCAGCAATGGCACCAGAGACGTTTGCATATTTGATCACCGTTCTTTGGCCCAACCGCAAAGGGACCACGATATTTCAGCGATGGTACTTGGTTGAAAATCGGAGTGAAGCTGGTTTTATCATCAGGAATTTTGAATCCTCCTCTGTCTACGAATCGCTTCAATACGATAGACTTCCGAACACTGGCCGAGAACCTCGACTACTGAAGACGGCGCAGGGGCTTGTCTCGAAGGGAGTAGAGCACGCCCGGGAGTTTGCCATGAATGATCGAAAGAGCTTCAAATCCGAACTGGAGCGTACGCTGAACAAGTATCTGGATGAGCTGAAAGAACTTGAGGACCGTCAGAAAGCCCATGTTGAGCACAGGTTTAAGATCGAGGATAAAAGACCCGAACATCTTCTACTCGGCCAACGGGATAGAGAGCTAAAACAGGTTCGTTCCCGTTTTAAGGAGTTTCGGGCTTGGATGCAGGCTTCAATGACCATGGAAGAAGATCCCTATGTTCACGTCGCTGCAGTGATGCTATCAGAGGACGATCATGGAGTTTGATTATACAGGTCTAGTCAACCAGAATGAGTTTTATCCAGACCATTACTGGCACGCGCACCTGCCGGTGAAGATCAAGGAGTTTGAGAAAGACTGGAAGCAGAAGTCTGATGTGGATCAGCCGCGTCCCTGGATTCAGCTCAAAGGCCACGCGACCGCCTACCGGGCGGCCTGCACGGATTTCCCCTCGGCCAGTCCAGAGGAGCGTCAGGAGATCCACCGTGCACTTGTGCGCAAGCTCCTGTGGGCACTGGGCTACGGCACACGGCCCGAAGAGGAACCGATTGACCGCGAGGGCTCGCTGCCACTTTATGCCCGGGTCGACAGTTCAGGACGCCCCCATCTGTGGGTGATTGAAGCGGTCGATACCGCGAATACCGAGAACGACCTACTCTCCCTGGCACCCCATGGCACCGAGAACTTCCGCCGCCTGATCTACAAGGCGTTCTCTATCGACCAGCCGCCGCGCTGGATCCTGCTCACCGGACTACGGTGCTGGGTGCTCTTCGAGCGGGATAAGTGGGGCTCAGAGCGCATGCTGCGCTTCAATTGGAATGAGCTCTTCGAACAGCTGCCCGCGATTGATACCTGGAAGCTGATCACCATGCTGCTCAGCAAACCCAGTCTATGCCCCGACTGGGGAGACGCCTATCAGGACGAACTGCAGGAACAAGCCCGCCAGCACGCCACCGGTGTCTCTGGAAGCCTCAAGTACGCCCTGCGTGAATCCATTGAACTCCTCGGCAACGAATATCTCCATTACACCCGAACCGTCAAACGCCAATCCACCCACCCTTCCGATCTAGCCGAACGCCTGACGCTCGAGTGCCTACACTACATGTACCGCCTGCTCTTCCTCTTTAACGTGGAAGCCCGACATCAGGAACTGGGATACCTGCCCATGAAGGCCACCGCCTACCGGGACGGTTACAGCCTGGAAAAACTGCGTGACCTGGAGATGGTCCCCCTGAGCGAAAACGGCAGTGCTGACGGAAGTTTCTTTCATCAATCAATGATGATGCTCTTTGATCTGGTCTTCAATGGATACGACGACGAGACCGGAGTACAACAGGAGTTTGAATATGATGCAGACACCCACACCTTCAAGATTGTTCCCCTGCAGTGCGATCTCTTTGATCCAGAGAAGACCCCCCTCCTGAACGCCATCACGATACGCGACCGCTGCTGGCAACGCATCATCCGAATGATGTCTCTGGGGCACGAAGACTTCCAAAAGAAAAGCAAGCAGCGATCCCGGCGCAGAGGGCGCGGACGAATCTCTTATCGGCACCTGAGTGTCAACCACTTGGGATCCGTCTATGAAGCTCTGCTCAGCTACCGCGGCTTCATTGCGAAAGAAGATCTCTATGAGGTCAAACGTGCCGGTGACTCCCCAGATATGCTTGATCCTGCCTACCTAGTGAACCGCGAAGCGCTGGATACCCATTATGATCTGAAGGAACGGGTTATGCACAAGAACGGCACGCTGCGCATGCACCCCAAGGGAAACTTCATCTACCGCTTAACCGGACGGGCACGCGAAGAGTCCGCCTCCTACTACACCCCCGAAAGCCTGACCCAGTGTGTGACAGAATTTGCCCTCAAAGACGTGCTTAAAGACAAATCCGCCGGTGAGATTCTGGAGATCACGCTGTGCGAGCCTGCCATGGGCTCGGCCGCCTTCCTGAACGAAGCCGTCTCCCAACTGGCTGAAGTCTATCTTACCCGGAAAACCCGAGAACTGGACGAAGTGCTGGATCCAGATCGCTGGGCCCAGGAACTGCAGCGTGTCAAGATGTACCTGGCCGACAACAATGTGTACGGCGTCGACCTGAATCCGGTCGCCGTGGAGCTCGGGGGTATCTCCATCTGGCTGAACACGCTGGTCCCCGGGGGCTTCGTTCCCTGGTTCGGGAATCAACTCAGATGCGGCAATTCGCTCATCGGCGCTTGGCGAAAAATCTACACTCGTGCACAGCTCGCAAAGGGAAAGTGGTGGAATACCGTTCCCGAAGACGTTGCGCTTACTGATCCGCGCCCGACCGCGAGCGTGTATCACTTTCTCGTAGGGGATACCGGGATGGCCCAGTACAAGGACAAGGTGGTTAAACAGCTGGCCAGCGAAGGATTGAAGCAGATTACAGCATGGCGCAAACGCTTCACCGCAAAGCTTACAGAAGGCGAGATAAACCAACTGATTTACTTCTCGTCACTGATCGATCAGATCTGGAAAGAACACATTCGGGACCTGGTCCGACTCGAGCGTGAGACCACCGATGCCTTTGCGATTTACCCAGCGTCCCCGGCGAAGGATATGCTTCGCTCATCTACCCGGGATAAGGAGCAGAAGTACCAACAGATCCTCGAACCTGAACATGGCAATGCCAGTGCATATCAGCGTCTGAAGCTGGTCATGGACTACTGGTGTGCACTCTGGTACTGGCCCGTAGACCAAGCCCTGCCCATTACCCAAGTAATGGTGTAGTCTAACTATTGTGGGAGATCCGTGAGCGTTTTTTCTACCGCCGTGATTGTCTGGTCGGAGCGCCTCTTTACAGCGCACGCCTTGATGGTCCGCAGCATAGGGTGACGGAGCGTTTTCACGCTTGGGTTCACGGTACCGGTACGTCCGGGCCATAGCATTGGGGTAAGAGTCTCCCGTTTCGTGAGGGTATCACGAATCTGCACAGCAGCAGCAGCGGGCCTGGGTCTCCTCAATGTGCATCTGATAGCCCACCAAGGCCATAGCGAGTCGTTCGATTCCCCTCCACATGACCTGATGGCCCGGCGGTGGGGCACGATTCCGGTTTTGATAGCCGCCCAACACCCCCACCAGCAACATGGCGTCCCGCAGCATCTTGGGTTCCGGCAGTCGTACCCGCTTGGCGTAGCCGGTCAAGAATCCAAGTTCCAGTTCTGTGAAGAATACCGACGGATCCAGCTCCGGCATGGTTCGCCCCAACAGCGTCAGCACCATGAGACGCCAGGCAATCACACAGTAGATCGCCAATGCCCGTTCCAGTCTTAAGGCGCTCCGCAGCTGCATATGTTCCACTTTGCAGCCACTCTTGAGCACCCGGAAAAAGTCCTCAATCCGCCAACGTTTCAGATAATACCCCAGCACCCGCTCCGCAGCCCGGGCCGAGGGCACCGCAAGACTGGTCAGCAGATACCATTCAATCGCCTTTTCACCCGCAGGCGGCGAGACTTCTTTGATATGCACCCCGGTGAGCGTCACCGGATCCGCATCCGCAACCAGTGGAGTCGCGGGCAGCGTAACCGGGCCATAGCGTACTTCGGCATCGGCGACGCGATAGGCGCGTCCGGCCGTCTTCGACCGCACGGACCGGCGATGAATCTCAATCCTGATCGTCTTGGCAGCTTTGCCACCGGACATCGTCTCAAACAGCTTTTTGCCTTTTGCCAGACGCCGATTCTTAGATGCCCGCACCAGCAGATCAACCCGCTTGTGCTGCCGCTGCGCATCAAAGAGCGCAAAACTGTCGCCCTCCCGATCCATCACGCAGAGGACCTTGATCTTGCGCGATAGCTCCTGCGCGGCTTCACAAATATCCGCATAACCATCCAGCCACCGCTGCGCCTTTGGCTTCAACGGTCCATCGGTCGGATCTTTGTAACTGCACCGCAACACGCCCAGTGGCAGACCATCGGTGGTGGTCGCCAGCGTGGTATGAATATGCAGTCCCCGCGATTTGGTCGTGGTCTGATTCTGACCAATGACTTCCAAGTCCTCGCAGGCCAGACGCGACCCGTAATTGAGCCGACTGCCATCCTGGATGCATAAGACCACCTTTTGGCTGCGCATACGCTCTATGGTACGCGCCCGATGCGGGGCCAACACGTTCTCCGGCGTCACCTCAGACGCCGGATCGCTCGCCAGCAGGCGATAATGCCCCTTGACCGCCGCCCGATCATAGCCCGTGTTCCCGGTAATCGCCGCGCCGATGGTATCGGCGAGCAGAGACGCACTCTTGACCAGCCGCGCCGAGCGCAGCGCGTTGCCCAGCGGCGCATCCCCAAACTCGGCATCGGCCCACTGTTCGCTATCCAACATCTCACCAGGTTGTCTGACCGGACGTAATTCCACCGCAGGCACCCCCAGTTGCTGACGCCACCTGCGATGAAGTTCGTATACATACAACGCCTTCGGCGGCTCCAGAGTGTCATGGCGGAGGCCGCCAGCGGTTTGTCCAATGTACTGAAAATTGGTGGCCTTGAAGCAGGAACCCGACCATTCGGGATCCACATAGGTTTCAACGATCCACACCCGGTAGCCGTAATGCTGCTGATAGTCCTCAGCCAGTCGCCTGAGCAGGCGACTGAGCACGTAGCTGGCCAGATGCTGGCATCGCTCCCGCATCAGGAATCGGCTCAGACACACCACACGGTGCAGATGGGCCTGTCGCTGTGCGTCCGACCAGGCCATCCACTGCTCCCGGGCCGCCAGTCGCAGGGCGGCCGCCGAAAAACCGACCGCACCCACATAACCGTGTGCACTGTCAATCAGATACCGTACCTGGGCACCGCAAAATGTCGTCACTCCACGCGGATGCTCATGATGCAACAGCGTGTTCCAAATCTCACGCTGATCGGTGTCGGTCACCTTAACCAGCGTAAGACCCTCCACCTCGTTAACAACCTCAGGCAAACGTTCCGGGGCAGGCACCGGTTCGGCCAGCAGGCGGGGACCCGCCCCCGCCGCGTAATTGTTCGTCGGCGCAGGCAATGCTATCCGCCCACGGTCGGCCAGCTTTGACAACGCACGGGCGCAAGTGGACACCTGCAACCGACCGCAGGCATCAACGAATGTGAAAAGTTCACACACGCGCCTTGCTATCGCCGCGCGCGTGGACAACGCGGCATCGCCCAACACCGCGGTGAGACGCGACTGCGATTCCGGAGCACTCAAGGTGCGCAAAACCTGACTCTGCGTGAACATGCCACCAATATATGGGGCACTGTTCAGAATGTCAAGTCAAAAAGTTGGGTAATGGGCAGACCAAGCCCATCTGCTTCCCACTCGAACCGCGTACCTAGAAGATCTAGCCCAGTTGCTTGCGGGCAAAGGAGACGTGCAAAACTACAACCTGTTCGGCGACCGTGATCCAGAACGCGATGCCTTGGGGTTTGTGGACCTAAATGCGCTGATCCATGCACGACCCAGATTACAGATGGTACAGAAGTTGGCCCAACGGTACCGTTTTCATCACTGGCAGCTGGAATACGCCGACCAGTTCGCAGAAAAAGGCGGCTTTGATGTCATACTGGGGAACCCCCCGTGGAGAAAGCTTACTTTTGTAGAGCAGCATGTGATTGGCGATACCGAACCCCGCTTCGTTACAAAAAAGTTCAGTGCCTCGCAAACGGCAGAATTACGCACGACCTGGCTGAACCAATCAGGGCGCCGTACACATTACATCGAAGCGTATGAAGCGGTTGGGGCACAGTTGGCCTTTCTGAATTCAAAACAGAACTATCCCCTGCTGAAAGGGCTCCAAACCAACCTCTACAAGGCATTTATCTGCGCTTCGTGGGCTATCAGCACAAACACCGTGGGACTCCTGCATCCGCAATCCGTGTATGATGAAGCCCGGGGCCAGGCGCTCAGAGAGGCCCTCTACCCCAAACTCCGCTATCGACTGCAGTTTGAAAATGTACTGCTCTTGTTTGAAGAGGTCGATTCACGTGTCAAATTCAGCATCAACATCTACGGGCAATCCCGGGAAGCGATTGCGTTCATCTCCATGGCCAACCTGTATCATCCGATCACCGCAACGAAGTCGATGCTGCATGACGGATACGGGCCGGTGCCCGGCATCAAAACCCCGGACAACCAATGGGAGTTGGCCGCGCATCGGGATCGGGTGATCTATACTTCAGAGGCCGACCTCCAAACCTACGCGCTACTCTATGACTCGCCCGGCACCCCACCCCGACAGGCACGCCTGCCCCTGATCCACGCCCGGGAGCTGGCCCGCCTCCTGCGTAAACTCTCACAAACGCCCCGACGGATACGAGACCTGGGGAAAGGATACAAAGTGGCCACAATGTGGCATGAAACCGGTGCACAAAAGGACGGCACGATCTGCCGCGAAACCCGCTTCACCACGGATGTGCGCGAATGGATCCTGTCGGGTCCGCACATTTTTGTGGGTACGCCCTTCTTTCAGACCCCAAATGACGGATGCAAGTCGAACGGAGATTACACCCGACTGGATTTGACCACACTCTCCGAAGACTACCGTCCGCGCACGAACTACGTCCCGGCCTGCGAAGCAGCCGTGTACATCCAGCGAACCCCGCAGACGCCCTGGGGAACACTGGTGACCGAGGAGTTCAGAGTGGGGATGCGACGAATGTTGAACACTGGGGGCGAGCGTACACTGCTCCCGGCGCTCGTTCCGCCGAGAGTGGGGCATATTTATTCCGTGACCACGGTCGCAACACAACGGCGGGAGCATTTATTAAGCCTGTTGTACACACTCCTGTCCATCGTTACGGATACAGCGATCAAGATCGGTGCAATAGCAAACCTGAATTCAATATATCTTGCCCCCCTCCCGCTCACGCCAGCCTCACCGGCGGCCGTTGCCCGCATACTGGGGCTCTCATGCCTGAGCATCGACTACAGCGCAATATGGAACGCCGGCACCTCCACTCCGGCACGTTGGTCCAAAACCGATCCCCGACTCAACCCCGACTGGTTCGACAGATGCCATAAACCCTGGTCCTGGCACAGTCCGCTCCGAACCGACTACACCCGCAGACAGGCCCTCCTGGAAATAGATGTCCTCCACGCGCAGGCGCTCGGGGTCACCCTCAATGAGCTCTTGGCCCTCTACCGCATACAGTTTCCGGTCCTCCGGTCCTACGAAAACGATACGTATTACGATACCAAAGGACGCATCGTGTTCTCAAAGAAGAGCGGCCAGAGCCCCGTACCGCGAACCCGGACCAACAAGAAAAACACGTTCGGCCTGTATACCCCAGAACGCGCGCAAACCAATCTTGCGCTCGGATGGAACGATATCAAAGATCTACAGGAAGGTGTCGTTACCTACACCTACATTGACGACACGCTGCCCGGTGGACCGCGGGAACGTACGATTAAATTCCATGCTCCCTTTGATAAGTGTGATCGCGAAAACGACTATCGTGAAGCGTGGGCGTTCTTTGAACGGGCCAAAGCAAATGGGAAGCTTTGACTGTAACCATCAATCTGCTGCTTGGCTCGATCGAAAAGTGGGCGGACTAACCGCCACGGCTACTCCAAGACCCTTTCGGGGGATTTCGTGCACTTTTGACTTGCCAGTATTGCGACGGCCCTGGCCCTGAGTGCGGTTCAATTGGGACTTATAACTAAATCTGTATTTGGCTGGATGGGATATGAAAAAAGTTTAGCTACATTGGTCATATCAGCATTGATCATACCCAGTGTCGCTGAACACACAGAGTGTGAAATCGTACCCGCGAAGTCTACTACAACTATGGATGCGAATCAAGAGCCTCAGAAGTTCAAGAAGACAGAGACCACTTACATCAAGTTGAAACCATAAAATTGTACCATGGCATCGGCAGAGACTAAGACTCACGGAAAAATGGATTCAGAAACCACCTCTGAATACCATGATCTCATAGAGTATGCGAGAATCAGTGAGTTTTTCCTAGCAGTCGGAGAGGATCGTGAGCTTCAGGGTGCGGAAAAAGAACTGCAAGATGAACTCGGACTGGAAAGCAATATGATCCCGCTGGATATGCTGGAATGTGGAAATTTAGCACTCGACCCAGCAATAGCAAGGATAAATCCGCAACCCACCAAGAGTAAGCCGTTTGGAAGCAGAGTAGCAGATTATTTGGATATACCCATGCCTCGGTTAAAGGCAGATGCGGATTTGCATCCTGATATTGCCATCTCCGCTGTATTGTTGCAGTCACGCCGGAGTTTCCAGCCAACGAATAAAACGATGGTAATCTTGAATCCCGGACTGATCAAACCACCGCAATACTCATCGAGGTATGATGCGTCATTTTGTTACAAAGAGAAAGATGCAGATCTGCTCAAAGGGATGGATGCAGCATTGCAGTATAACCTGAGTTGTGCACTTAGTGCTGAATTAGACCGGGGGATAATCAATTCACTAGCGAAAAAGGATTATTTGATTAATTCTGGTTCTTCTCCTTCTGGTAGACAAAGCCGGGCAGATTTACTGGACTTACTACTTTACAGCAGAGTAGATGGCATTTGGGCGCAAAGTCCCGAGAGCGTAAAACAAGTGGTTTCACCGGAGGCATATGCAATACTGGCAAAATCATACGATGGCACAAAGTCGGACGGATCGGCGATTTCCGTGCTGAATAGCCAAGGCGGAGGTGTAAGAGTAAGTGCATACCTGCCAGCAGTGGATAAGAACCCCCAAACCCAAATAGTTCGCGTAGGAAGTCATAGAGATGCCGTATTCCCGATATGGGAAGGAATCACTCTGATTAAGGACAATAACGAATATGACCGTAATCGGGACGAGGTCAAAATTGTAGCTCTAGTTAAAGCGAAGTTTCAGCTATTGAGAGCGGAGGGGTTCTATCGTGCTAACATAGACGTACCATCTCCCGAATCAGAAGCCTAAGTGATCTTGGATAAATCACCTGTTGTGCTTTCTGAGCCAAAACCCTATTTCCGTGTAGACACCAACTAAGCGATGTGTAAAATGCATAGAAAGACTAGACAACAGATAAGACAAGTTCATCCCGATGATGCGAGGATAACCAGTGATGTATCACAGTATATATTCACGGCACCCATAGTTCTTGCTTTTGAAGGGGGATATGAAGGTTATGACACAATGCCCGTCCTGATAGGACCAAAAGGAGTGGGAAAAAGCGAGTTTTTGCGGTTTATCTTTCCCGAAGAGCATCGTGATGAGTGGTATGGTCTCGTTCAGTATAAGGATATAGGGACCCGTAAATTCATAGAAGAAATAAAGGGTAAAGTGATCTGTGAGGTAACAGGACTTGCGGATTGTAGTGGAGGAGACATTCTGCGTGCGGAATCTTTCATGCGGGGAAAGCGCAAGGTTTTATTGGTAGCAACCGTGGAGGATGATAGCGAAATACCAAAAGATTCATACGATAGATTTGATTGGCGTTTTGCACCTGTGTATCTATCGCATCGGAAAATGTCTCGTAAAGAATTCAGGGATAGTATGGATAGAGACAGGGGACAGTTACTGGCGGAAGCCCGCCATAACTATAAACAAGGGGACTACAAGGCCTTTATCGGTGATAAGAGAGAAAGATTAAAGCGGTTGGCTGATCGTAGACATGCTGAAACAAGAGGTCAGAACTGACCGGAGTGATATATAGGGATATCTATTCTGTGCAAGTGGCCACCCAATTCGCTCGAAGTAGGACACTTTTTGTGCAGGGGATTTATGGGATTGCCTTGGTGTATTTGAAGGAATCAGATCTTGATTTACGCTCTCACTCGTGTCTGGTGTACTGAGGTCTAATGAAAAAGCGGGCGCATATTTCGTATCGTCCGCTATTCTCATCAGACCTTAGTTCACATGCACAAACATCTTTATCTGGGGTTGGATGCCCATACCCGCAACTGTGTTCTGGCGGCCATGGATCCGTCGGGGCACGTGGTGTCTACGACGGCGTTTTCGACTTCGGAGGCCGTGTTGATCGGACACGTGACCAGACTGCCTTCACAAGATAGATATTTGGCGGTCGAGGAATCTTCTCTGGCCGGCTGGATCGCCGGCGTTCTTCGCCCCTACGTAACCGAAGTGATCATTTGTGATCCCCGTCATAATGCACTTATCAGTCGCAGCGGCAACAAGGATGACTACACGGACGCCGTCAAACTCTGCCGGTTGCTTCGATTGGGTGAATTAACCCCGGTCTATCACGCCGATCATGAGCACCGGACGGACTTCAAGATTGCGGTGCAACAGTATTTAGCCTTTCGGTGCGATCATGCTACTTTGAAAAGGCAAATCAAGGCCAAGTATCACCAGGCGGGACTGGTACGCGTGACCGGGACGGCAGTCTTCAGCAAGACGCATCGTGGGAGTTATCTCAATCAGTTGCCGACGAAGGCCCGGCAGCAGGTTGTTGCGCGCCTGTACAAGCGTCTGGACGCGCTTGGCAAGGTACGGCAAGAGGCCCGCACCGCCATGATTGAGTTGGGGCGACGCTATCCGGAAATCATCCAGTTCCAGCGTATGCCCGGCATCGGCGTCGTGGGGGCGCATGTGTTCAGTGCATTCATCCAGACCCCACACCGGTTTGCCACGAAGCAGAAGCTCTGGCGGTACTGCCGACTCGGGGTCGTTGAACGCAGTAGTGCAGGCAAGCCGTTGGCCTACAAACGCCTTGATCCTTCGGGACAGGGGGCACTGAAAGGCCTGAGTCATCAGTGCTGGCTTTCTTCTTTGCAAACGGCACAACCGAATGAGATCTCCTTGTTTTATGATGCCTCATTACGTCGCACCCAGGACACGGTGCGCGCTCGACTGAATACGCAGCGCAAAGTGTTGATGGTACTGTGGACGATCTGGAAGAACAATGTAGACTACAACCCACAACTTTTTTATCAAGCACCTGCACCCGCGGTGGGCGCGTAATCTGTGGTGAATCCATCGTGCTGCGCGACGAAAGCTTGCGGATCCGGGTAGCCGGGATATGCTCCAGCAAGAGTCTAAGCTCCACCGTGTGGAAGCTCAGTAGTGAGGATAGCAGCCCGGCCTTCATGCCCCATAAGACACTAGCGCCCGACCGATGGGACGCTCATAAACAAGCCTGGTAGCTGAAAAGACGCTTTTTTCCTTCGCCTTGTATATCCGCATCGAAGCAGACCGAAGCACAGCACAGACATGGAGAACCCATAACCGTCTACGTTATAAACCATCCCGGTGGATGCGCCCTGCAAAATTCCGTACGTTTTGCAGTGTGGGAGAGGTGCGCGCGGAACTTTGTTTTTCAAACAAGACTCTTGCAAAACTCTACGAAAAAAATTCATTCTGTTACAGTTTGGAATATAATTCCCGTTCAATTACCCTCTTGGGGAGATCATTTCATTCCTGTGTGCACAGGATTTCAACTGTAAAGTCTGTTGGTGTACATCCAGTAACCCGTACAATCTGGCGCACGCGGCGTGCCTTCCCAAATCCAGCAATCAATACTACGATATGCACCGCACGGAGTACGAGATGTCGCTGGTCAATACCACGCGCACCTTCGCGAGCGAGATCGCTCAAGCGCTCGAGTGCTTTATCGGTATCCTCACCGTGGATCGTAGCACATCCGCCAGGATGACCCGTAATCCATGCATCCAGTAAAGATTTGGCCGAAGCATCACGTACTTCACCTACAATAATCCGGCTGGGGGTTGCACGTAGGCTGAATTTCACGAGCTCACGCATACTTATCCGGGCGGTCGTCTGAAGCTGGAGCGTGTCGGCTGCCCGAATATTGATCTCAGTGGTATCCTCCAAGATCACCAGACGCTCTTCGGGAAAAATATCGATAATGGACTTCAATATGGCATTACAAAGGGTTGTTTTTCCACTACCGGTGGGACCAGCAACCAGGATGTTCTGGCGTGATTCAATGGCTGATCTCAGTATAGAATATCCATCACACGTTAGCATTGAATCCTTCACATAGTCTTCCAGCGTAGGAATTTGTCGGCATGGTTTGCGAATGTTAAAGGCAGGCCCCGAGGTCAATGGCGGTATAAATCCCTGTATCCGGCATTTCCCGAGATCCCGTTGCGAAACGGCAGCTGCCAGCGAAGGATGATCACGATCAAAACGATTCGAGGTAATCGACGCAATGGCACGAAGAAAGGCTTCGGCACCTTGCAGGGATAAATTGGCAGGCACAGATATCCTACTTCCAGTCGTAGTAATTGCACGTACGCACAGGTCAGGGTTCACATAAACTTCTTCGGTTTCGGGGCTCTGAAGCAGCGCAAGAATCTGGTCACCGAGATATTGCTGAATTAAAGCACTAAGGCGCTTGGAATCCATTCCCCGTTAGGATAAAATATGGTGGTTTCCCACAGGAAATAGGACCGTAGTATCTGCTGTCATAGCTGAATGGGCTATGTGTGCTCAACAAAAAGCACTCACCCGGTTGCAGGATGTGTGTGCCTACGGCATTGGCCAGACTTCTACCCCTTCGGTCATGTGCGTATATGGGAGCTTCGTGATAGCCCCATCCCTGAACCTGGATCCTTCCGTCAGAGACCACTATGGTATCTCCCTGCAAGGCGACGATGGGTTTACCGATTCGTGCTGAACCATTAGGACAGGTTCCCCGCCGAACATAGCCGCGTCGGACAGCGGCTTGCCCAACCTTGGCAGGAAGGCATGTGCGGAGCACATACCCACGTTTGAGATCAAACACTTTTGTTACACGATAAAACCCGAGTGGTAGTGAGGTTGACGTATTAACAAAAAGAGGCAAACTCACACGGCCCGCGGGGGCTGATTGAATGATCACCGCAGTAACGACGAAACCACAGACGATCAGGATGACGGCAAACTGGAGTCGAGATGATGTGCGACAACGCATTTAATCGCTGCTACTCAATAACCTCAAAATCAGCCAGACGATAGCCAACTCCCTGGACCTTAAGGATATGCCTTGGATTGAGTGAATCTTTATCCAGCTTGCATCGCAGTGCGTATGCGTGACGATCGGTGGTTCTTGTTTTTACGTCGTGTGGGATCTTTAATACATTGACGTTGAACTCTGACCTCGAAACTGCATGTCCTTTTCGAGCGGCCATGTAATGCAGTACCTTCCACTCCATTGGTGTGAAATGCACCGGCTGACCATTTTTGAGGGCCACACGTGACTCAAAATCACATTGAGTCTCGCCCACCTGTATGACGCGGGGAAAGTTGCCCCCGCGCTGCACACGCCGACAGACGGCCTTGGCGCGCACCATCAGTTCGTGAGTATTGAAGGGTTTACCCATATAGTCATCTGCACCAGCTTCCAGACCTCGTACACGATCTCCTACGGAGTCCTTCCCGGAAACTATAATGACAGGGGTCTCACAGCCAAACTCCCGTATTCGCCGTACGACTTCCAAACCGTTTATGCCTGGCATCATGATATCTACAATGGCAAGATCCAGAAAATCTTCAGATTGAATGAAGTTGGTTGCATCGTAGCCGTTAGATGTTATTGTCACGTGTGCACCTCGCTGCTCAAAGACACGCTTGATTCCCTCCGCGATCAGATTGTCATCTTCGGCAACAAGCACATTGGTAATCGCTCCCGGGGTTGCTGTATAGGACATCGTATTAAATGAATGTTCTTTGTGGTAGAATTACACGCATTACAGTCCCTACGCCGACCGTACTGGCTACTTCGATACGCCCACCGTGAGCATAGACAATTTCCTGTGCAATCGCGAGGCCCATACCATTGCCGGATACTGTATCGCTAACTCGAAAGCGAGGCTTAAAAATGCGTGACAGGTGCTCTGGCGCAATACCAGATCCCCGATCGCGCACCCGGAGCTGTATTCCGTCAGATTGCAAGTCGGCGGCAAGTACAATCTCGGCGGGCTGACTATATGCAATTGCATTGTCGAGCAGGTTCGTAAGTACGCGCCCAAGTGCAGGCCCGTCGCCCCAGACTGGGGGCAACTCTTTTCTTGTATGGAGAACAAAAGTGTAGTCTGGATGCAAATGCCTGTATATGTCAACAGTATCCTGAAGCATTGCCCCGATGTCTACTTCCTGATACTGTACAGATGGCCTGATATTCTCCAACACACTGCGCATCATTTGCACAAGCCGGTCAACCTGCTCAGTAATGACTGTATGACAGGCGTCACGCTCAGGATCATCTGGTCGCATATCACGCAATCGATCGTTGTAGAGTGCAATAGCACTGAGTGGTGTTTTCATATCGTGGGACAGACTAGCGAGGGGATAATTGGTCATGAGTCTTTCGTGGATTAGTTTTGCATTCCGGGTAAAAACCAGTGTCTCTGCGTGCGGCTCTTGCAACAGAGCGTGTAGATATTACCTTTGGCCGATATTCGGTAGTAGGTACAGTGCGCTTCTGAGGCCCACCAGTTGGTCTGGACGATCCATATCTCCAGGATTCGGTTTATGTAATAAACCTGAACTCCTGCGCGCCGGAAGATGGTGGGCTTCTGCCCGATACAGCACATCTCAATAAATCCTTCTATCCGCATCATAGGTTGAAGCATACAAAAATTATATTTACCACATATTATACGGAGAGTATAACCATAAATATAATATATGTGTTCAACATAACACCCCAGAAATCGAATAAATTTGTAACACTACTGGAAAAATCACGACAAACGGACGACCGTAGGGCATTCAGGAATGATGCCTTTCGGATATGCCGCTAGAATTGGGGCTATTCAGAAGCCAGGAGTAGCTTCTTGGGGGAACTGGGCGAGGTTATAATTCCCTTATTGTATCTCGTAGACCACGACCATGATATCTTCACCCTCCTGTTGCTCAGTGCCGTAGGCGCGGCCGTTTCGAATCACTTTGAGTGTTACGGTAATTGGAAGCACTACCCTGCCAACTACCTCACTCTCCATATCCAAAATCAGCCAGTCCGCAGTAGTGGCGTTTTCAATAGAACTCAATTTGACCCATACACTACCGGTCTCGTCCACTACAAAGGTTTCGAATGCCGGCTTTGTCTTATGGGGCTCTCTCTCGGCAAGTAATCTTCTAAACAACTCATCCTCCAAATCGTGGGCCTCTTCCATTTCGGCAGCCGTGACGAAAACGGGATCATGTTCATAGCGAATAAGCCCTTGGATTGAACCATCAACGGAAGTCACTGTGATGTGGATAGAGTCGTTCCATCCGTGATAAAACATGTCATTGGGACCCATTGCCCAAATCGCATCCCGACCAAATGGCACATCAACAATACCAAAACTACGATTACCCTCCCCGATATAATAAATCATCTCACTATCCTGTAAAGTAGCGATCGCCTCCTGCCCGTAACTTCCATCCAGCTCAACTTTACGGATTTCGTAATCAATATCCTCCTCCTCATTAATGGTCATTGTGCCATCGTCCATCTGCTGGAAAGAGCTTGCTCCCATCGTCATGATCCATCCGGCCTCAACAACCCCTCTTAGCCTCATGAAGGACTTAACACTCTCATCGTCTAACACAACATGACGAACGAAGAAAAAGTCGTTGGGATCATATACCATTACACGACGAGCGAGAACCTCCCACACATACACGGAATCTGCCGATCCTACAACTGTATTCCCAATGTATCTGTACTCACCCGGTCCCCCGCCCACACCTCCAATATCATTCATGTATGCCCCATCGCTACTAAGTACCCGTATCGAAGTCCGCCGTCGTTCCTCTACAATGATCTCTCCCCGACTGTTGACCATAAGTCCACTGATCGATGAAAAAAGCACCGTATCACCGGCTGCTCGTTTGAAAAAGAAAGTTTCACTCACACCTCTCCCATGCTACAAAATATGTGAAATTTTGCAGGGCGCACACTGCAATAAACCGCTGATTATGTAGATTTTTATTGGGGATCCATATTTGTGCGGTGCTTCGGCTTGCTTGGGTGCGGATTAACAGGACGGATGAAAAGGGCGTCTGTTCAGCTGCCATACTCGTTTATGAGCGTCCCCCAAAATGGGCGCTAGTGTCTTATGGGGCATAAAGGCCGGGCTACTCGTTTGAAAAAGAAAGTTTCACTCACACCTCTCCCATGCTACAAAATATGTGAAATTTTGCAGGGCGCACACTGCAATAAACCGCTGATTATGTAGATTTTTATTGGGGATCCATATTTGTGCGGTGCTTCGGCTTGCTTGGGTGCGGATTAACAGGACGGATGAAAAGGGCGTCTGTTCAGCTGCCATACTCGTTTATGAGCGTCCCCCAAAATGGGCGCTAGTGTCTTATGGGGCATAAAGGCCGGGCTACTAACCTAAAATTCGAGCTTCCACAGTGGAGCTAAATTGTCGTTGGAGTATATCCCGGCTACCCAGATCCGCAAGCAACCGTTACAAGGCACGATGACATGTCCAAGGTCTACGCGGTCACCGCGGATGCAGGTGGTGAATAAAAAGATTTCGGATTGTAGGTTACCTCTTTTTTCCAGATGCTCCAGAGCACGTTGAGTATTTTTCGCTGCGTATTCAGCCGAGCGCGCACCGTGTTCCGGGTGCGACGTAATGAGGCATCATAAAACAAGGAGACCTCATTCGGTTGTGCGGTTTGCAAAGAAGAAAGCCAGCACTGATAGCTCATGGCTTTTAGGACGCCAGCGCCTGAACGATCCAGACGTTTGTACGCCAAGGACTTGCCTGCACTGCTGCGTTGACGAATCCCGAGCCCACAATAGCGCCACAATTTACGCTTGGTTGCAAACCGGTGCGGGGTCTGAATGAAGGCACTGAACACATGCGCCCCCACCACACCGATGCCCGGCATGCGCTGGAACTGGGCGATTTCTGGATAACGCTTGCCCAACGCCACCATCGAGGTTCGGGCTTTGTTCCACAGCGCATCCGTTGCGTCCAGCTGCCCGTACAAATTCTCCATGATCGCCCGTCGTGCGTTCGTTGGCAATTGATCCAGATACGAGGGACGATGTTTTTTCGTGAACACTTGGGTCCCGGCCACATGTGTCACGCCGGCCTGGTGGTACTTGGACTTGATTTGTGACTTTAAGCTGGCGCGATCACGCGTAAAACGCAAATACTGTTGCACCGTAATCTTAAAGTCTGCGCGGTGCTCCTGATCCGGATGAAACACTTCGACCAATTCCCCCAGTCGAAGCAGTCGGCACAGGTCAGCGGCATCTCTGCGGTCATCCTTGTTTCCACGACTGATGAGGGTATTGTGCCGAGGATCACAAACGATCAGTCGCGTTACATACGGACGCAGCGCCGAAGCGATCCAGCCGGCCAACGAAGATTCCTCCAAGGCCAAATACTTGGATCGCGCAGACAGTTCGATTACGTGACGGATCAGCGCCGCCTCCGAAGTCGAAAAGGTCTTGGTAGATACCATATGCCCTGAGTAGGACATGGCCGCCAGAACACAGATGCGCGTGTGGGCATCCAGCCCCAGATAAAGCGATTTGTACATGAGAACGAAGGTCTAATGAATGAGAACGGCGAAGGGGCAAGATAGCGCCCGCTTTTTCATTAGACTCTAATATTTACCTCAGCGACTATTAAAATATTAGTCGGGACAGATAGAGTTTTCGTGCGTGAACGCGAGAATTGTTCTCCATATTTGTCCCTCTGCAATGATCACTAATCAGCAAGTAAAACTTTTGGTCAGGTTGGTAAAAAAAGACAAGATGTCAATCAAAATACAATTCAACAGATGAGCCATGTGGTGGCCGCGATGGTCGGGAAACAACTCATGTACAAAGACTTGGTAAAGAGCTAATCTCTAGAAAGGTGATCTTCTTGTGACCTTTCATTTTGATTCATCTCCTCAAGCTGGTTCAGGATTTCATTGAGTATCAGTGTTTGTCGTTGCCGACGTGACCACTCCCACCAACCGAGGTAAAGCCCTAGTGACACAACGGATAGAAGCACAAATTCAACAAATTTGAAAAAGCCCGTTTCTTTTTTGATTTTGTCACTTAATTCCATTGGTTTTGGCCCCTCAAGGCAGTTTGTTAAATGAAACAAACGATGTTTTGTAGCCCTATTTCTCCGGTTGATGCAACAAATGCCGGGCTGTACATTCAACGTCCGAGACGATCCTGTACCTGGATGGGCGCGGCCACGAGATGTCCCGCCGATTCACCAGCACAGACAGCGAACCCTTGCTTCTTAGCGATTGTTCTATTTAGCGAGCAACCCGACGTGTCGAATTTCGCGAACGGAGATGCGCACCCAATATACAATGATTCTTTATCATTCGCGGTAGAACCATTGATTCTATTCATTCTTCATTCTGCTGTTGACCACTCCTTGTTTGCGGATTAACCGCACGAAAGTGCCAGCATATGCTGGTACTGATTCCAGCTATTTGCCGACCCAGACAGGGCGCACTCCCTTGACAATGCGGAAGCGGTTTCATACTTCGGGCTCGTCACCAATCCCTACCGCATTCGGTTCACTATCCTCATATTGGACCGCACCTAGTAAGCATAATCTTCTGCAAAGACGACTGCCCGTAAGCTCTTCAGGCTCGGATTGATAATCAAAACTCCATAACATTCAGGCACATCAAAGGCAATATTGCGCTCGAATGGAACAATATTAAACAACAACTGCAGCAGACTATCGTTACTGGCCTGTCGCAGACGACATCTTTCCGACATACCGTATAGGCATATAATCGAGGCACCGTACTCTATTTTTGATAAAATGCAACTATGAACAATACGATTGCCCAGCATAAGCGATCTTTGAGCGATTACAACAAATAAGCAACCATGATCCCTGCTATTGTGGGACGAGAGGTCCGTGCAACTATTGAGGATTTCCTGCGGACGCGCTACAGAATTTCCACCCCCTCCCTTGCACGGGCCGTCGATGACTTTATTGAGCGTGGAGAAGCCTTCAAAGGAACCTACCTGTCGTTCCAGCTTCCCTTTAAGAAAGGCACAAGCAATGGCGAACGCTTCCCCGAAATACCACTGGGCTTTCCACCCTATCTGCATCAGGAACGTGCATTTGAGCGCTTGTCAGCCAATCCACCAAAACCAACTATTGTAGCTACCGGTACGGGCTCAGGCAAAACTGAAGCATTCCTGTACCCCATTCTGGATTATTGCCGCCAGGTTGCCGGACAATCTGGAATTAAGGCAATCCTCATCTATCCGATGAATGCGCTTGCTACGGACCAGGCAAAGCGGATCGCGCATATCATCCACGAGAATCCAAGCCTTAGAGATAAAATTACAGCCGGTCTCTATATCGGCGGAAAAGGCGCGACTGCACGGCGCCAGATGACCAAGTCCGGTATCATATCCAGTAGATACACCCTACGTGAATCACCGCCGGACCTGCTCCTGACAAACTACAAGATGCTGGATTACCTCATGATCCGGCCAACCGATACAGATCTTTGGCGAGGAAACCACCCTGGTACATTACGCTATGTTGTGGTGGACGAACTCCATACCTTTGATGGAGCCCAGGGGACAGATCTAGCTTGTTTGTTACGGCGCCTAAAAGCACGGCTTCGGGCCACAGATTTGTGCCCAGTCGGGACATCAGCTACCCTCGGTAGCGACTCAAGCGATGAGCTGCGTACCTATGCTCAAACCATCTTTGATACAGAGTTCGATGACGAGGCCATAATTACAGAGGCACGGCTCGAGCCAGGCGAGTTCCTGCTGGATTCATTGATCAGGCGATTCAATTTGCCAGAGCATGAAGAATTGGCACCCTCGGATCAGTTCGAATCTATTGAAGCCTACATCGGAGCCCAGTATAAAGCCTGGTTCGATTCAGATGCCCCCAGCAACGCAATCATATCGGATGAATGGCGTGCGCAGCTCGGTGAACAGCTCCGGCAACATGCAGCCTTCCAAAACCTAATCAAGATTGTCGGTGATAAAACCCTTCCGAGCGATGTTGTAGCCGAGCAATTATCTGCTGCTGGTGGACGAAAGACGTTGACCAAGTCTGAGAATATGCGTGCGTTCGAGAGCTTACTGGCCCTCGTCAGCTACGCACGTGATCCAAAGAACGCGATACGCCCGCTGCTTGATGTACGTATCCAATTCTGGATGCGGGAGCTGGCCCGAATGGTTGCGTCCATCGAAAAACAACCCCAGCTGACTTGGAGTACAGACTTAGCAGACGAACAACAAACGAAGTATGCACCCTTAGCATCCTGCATTAAATGCGGAAATGCAGGATGGCTAGCGACACAGAAAATAATCAGTGAGACGCCAAACCTAAAACTCCAACCCATTTATGACGCCTATTTTGGAAAGCGCTCAGATCTAAAAGTCATTTACCCAGATGCTACCCCATCACCACTGGAAGTGGGCACCAAGCTGTGTGTAAAATGCCTTTCAATCTATCCCAAACAGACACCGGAATGTGGTGAATGTACAGAGGAGGATACACTCATCAAAGTATATCTCCATTCTTTTAAGGATAACAACAGGAGGTCTGGGATTCAACTCGAATGCCCGTACTGCAATGAGTCCAACCAACCTGGGATCTTTGGCTCCCGAGCTGCCAGTCTTTTGTCGATAGCCCTCGGTCAGACATTTGCCTCCCGGTACAATGAAGACAAAAAGGTCCTGACCTTTTCCGACTCGGTACAAGATGCTGCACACCGCGCAGGCTTTTTTGCTGCACGTACCTACTCGTTTAGTGTTCGGACTGCACTCCTGAAACACCTGAAATCCCTTGACAACGATCAGGGAATAAAAACCGTTGCCAAAGGGCTTGTTCGATCACAACGCAAGCAACTGGGAGACGCCTCCTTTGTGGGGACATTTATTGCCCCCAACATGTTCTGGTTGGATGACTATGAAGCATTACGAAAGCGGGGGAACCTGCCCAAGGGTTCTAATCTACCCGACAAGGTTGCGAAGCGCCTTGAATGGGAAGCCCATCTACATTTCGGAGTTCGTGCTCGACGTGGACGTACACTGGAGAATACGCTCTCTGCTGCAATTTTTGTGGATCAAGATCTACTCACTGGTTGGATCCAGGACATTCTGCCCGACCTCAGGGCAAAATATGAGGGCCTGAGAGAGGTAGACGAGCGAATATTTAGACAATGCCTAACCGGGCTGATCTATCGCCTTCGCACCGACGGTGGCGTTTTTCATCCCATGTCAACGAAGTATATCGAGTCCCTGGGAAAAGATCTGCGCAGCATTAGCGATCAAGCAGTCCCTTGGATGCCACGATTCAAGTATAGGGGACCATATCCCAGGTTTCTGACGACTGCTTCAACAAAAAATTTTCTACCTCTAACGGGATCTAAAAGTAGCTCATGGGTGCAAGGATGGACACATAAGTGTTTACTCCCGGATGGTATGATTGTCGCCGGACTTGATGACGCTCTAAGAGAGATGCTGCGCTCTGCGCCTTCTGACCTACTGAGGCGGTTCACCTCCAACCGGCACTTGGTCTGGGGGCTTGATCCTGAGGCACTTACAGTTACTACAGATGTTTGTCGTTTTGCCTGCCATACGTGTCATTACGATGTCAGCGTCCCTGTACGAAGCAAGGAAATTTGGCACATGATGCCCTGTATCAATCACCGATGTACTGGCCAGTTCGAGTTGCAGGATAATTATCAGGTTGATTACTATAAAGCGTTATATGGATCCGGCGATGTCTGCCGCTTCGTGCCTAAAGAGCACACTGCACTCCTTACCGCAAAGCAGCGCGAGCGCATTGAAAAAGATTTTATGCGGGAGGATCGGCGCCCTTGGGATCCGAATATTGTTTCCTGCACGCCAACACTGGAACTCGGTATCGATATCGGCGATTTGTCCACCGTCTTTCTCGGCAGTGTCCCGCCAGCCCAAGCCAATTATGTCCAACGGGTCGGACGGGCCGGGCGGCAGAACGGTAATTCCGTTGCGTTTACCGTAGCCAACAGCAGAGCTCATGACCTCTATTTCTTTGCCGACCCTGATGAAATAATCAGCGGCAAAGTGCAGGTGCCAGGGACTTTTCTAAAGGCCCCGGAAATGCTTCAGCGTCAAATGGCCGCCTACAGTATGGATATGTGGGTGGCCCAGGTTAAGGGCGCGAAAGTACCGCGTCGCCTCAGTTCTGTACTTAGCAGTTTGAAAAGACAAGACCCCAAAGCCTTTCCATTCAACTGGCTTGCCTACGTAGACGACAATGTGGACGAGCTGACTGAAGGCTTTCAGAAGCTGTTTCAGAAGCCTACTGGCATCGGATTAACCGAATCTGTACTCCAGTTCCTGTATTCTGAAACAACTTCTGGCCCAAATCTCCGCCAAGTTGTACTCCGGGCACTTCAGGAGAGGTACGATAGCAAACGTGACCTCAAGAATCGTCTTGACCAGCTTGCTCGAAGGATCAAAGAATTTGAAGACACTCCGCGTGACGATAATTATGACGAGCAGCGTAAAAAATTCCAATATGAGCGAGCAGCTCTAACACGAATGCGCTGGGCCATCGGCCAAGTCGATGTTTTCAACTTCCTCTCAGATGCAGGCATTTTACCGAACTATGCTTTCCCGCAAAGCGGTACCGAATTAAGCTCAACGATATTTCTGAGTCAGGACAAAGAAGGTACAGTGCCCGCGGTTGAAACTTTTGAACGCCCCGGCTACCAAGCTATACGGGAATTGGCACCTGGGAATTTTTTCTATGCAAACGAACGTAAGGTCGAAATCAGCGGAGTCCAGTTTGACAAAAGCGCCGTGCAAACATGGCGGTTCTGCCCGGATTGCTCTTGGTACGCCTTGGAGTCAAGCGTTGAGAAAAAAGTAGCGAAGAGGTGTCCGAAATGCAATTGCGATGCTTGGGGAGATCTGGGACAGACCCGACAACTCGTCAAACTCCGTAAGGTCAGATCAAACTCTCACGAACGCAAAAGCCGGATAGATGACCGGAGGGAGGAGCGCCAGCGTACCCCTTTTGTCGTACATACCCACGTTAAGTTCAACCAGGATGATGTCACCGTTGCCTATCAGTCCAAAGAAGCAAGCGTTCCCTTCGGTTTTGAATTCATTGAACGGGCCAGCTTCGCAATCATCAATCATGGCCACAGATCTCCAGATGCTCCACCTATGGAAATTGCTGGAAAGGAGGAATCTATTGGTGGCTTCACAATATGTGTAACGTGCGGAAAAACCCGACTCCCCAAGCAGGCCTCGGACCACGAATTTTACTGTAGGCATCGTGGAGGAGATACTGAGAAACACGTCCCCCTGTCCCTCTATCACGATTTTGAGTCTGAATCTATCCGAATCCTTCTGCCCGTTATCGAACAGGAAGGGGATCGGCCTCATTCCGAATCATTCTGTGCAGCGCTCTCAATGGGCCTCAAAAAATATTTTCATGGCCAAGTTGATCACTTGGAAACAGTGGTTCAAGATGCCCCCATACCTAATGAAGAGATTCGATGCACATTTATCTATCTCTATGATACCGTCCCAGGCGGCACTGGCTACCTAAAGGACCTTCTCACCGATGAAACAATCATTGATGAGGTTCTGAGCCCTGCATTAAAACACTTACAGGAATGCGACTGCAAAAACGACGACTCCAAGGATGGATGCTACCGATGTTTGCTTGCGTACAGAAACTCTTTTACCCGAGAGAAAATTTCCAGGCAGGCAGCTATCAATATTTTGGAAGAAATTGTAGACAGAGGTGGAGGATTGGAAGAAGTTGACAGCATTGACGACATCACGACCAACCCACTCATTGAAAGCAAACTTGAGGAAAGATTTATCCAATCCCTCAGGGGACGGATGAAACGGGGTTTTGTCGAGCAATACAGTGGCGTAGAAAAGTTTTACCAGTTCACGCTCGGCAAGCGAACATGGACCATTGACTGCCAAGCTCTCCTGGATGAAACCAAGGGAGTAACTGTACCTTCCAAGCCAGATTTTTTACTCACGCCAGATAAGGAAGCAGGTTGCTTACCCATCGCAGTCTTTACTGACGGATTCACCTATCATAGGGACCAACTAGCCGACGATACTTTGAAACGTATGGCTATACTTGCCTCTGGACGTTATCACGTCTGGTCTCTGACATGGGATGACTTGAGCGACAGCAACAAACGAGGAAGTGAGAAGGAGGACTTTTTCCCACTCGATAGCCGGCGCCGATTCGCGAACCACTTCAAAAAACTTATCAATAGTTTTGAACCTAAGCTGGGGAAACTGGGGACGCAAATAGGTGTGAGCACTGCGGGAAGCTTTGAAATCCTAAAAGCATACCTCACTGACCCTGATCTAGAAAAATGGCAAGCACTAGCTCACTGCCATGGCGCCATCAATACAAAAGAACCGGGTGGACTAACAAACATGGATCAGTATGCACCCGATTGGTTCATAGAAAAATGGTTCGCAGAGCCGGGTCCTCAAGCGGGAGCTTTCTGGGTACGTAGCGCAGACAACCTACATGAAGGTTGTGTTGCAACGAGCTATCCATCTAACAAGACAAACGGACCATTAACGCCCAGCATTCTGGTCTACCTAGACGATCGTGCCTGTTCTAAACCATCATTCAAGCCTTTCTGGAATGAGTTTCTGCGCGCCATGAACCTATTCCAGTTCCTTCACCCTCAGACCGGTTTCTTCTGTAAATCCGGGCTTAATGATAATGAACATTACGCGCCACTTGACACCGAAGTCAATGGACCCATAATGCCTGTCGAATGGAGGGAGGTTCTGTCTGAATGTGCAGAAGAATCGTACCTGCCGATTCTTGGCCGTTTGGCAGACAAGGAGGCCCCTGCGCCCGAAATTGGCTTTGAAATCACGGACTCCCGTAACCAGATCATGACCACCGCCGAGATAGCCTGGCCCTCGAAAAAAGTGGCCTTACTTTATGGTGAATGTTGGGATGATCATTTACACTGCACGAATCAAGGTTGGAAATGCCTCAATCTGAATGAACTATCCCTTGACGACGTAACAACGATTATTGAGCTTCTGGGAATATGAAAATTCGTTTGAACCTATTGACCACATTCTGGGCCGCGGCAAGAAAACTTCCATCCCGTCAGCAAACCAAAGTTCTCAAATTCGTTCACGAATATCCCGATAATCCGCGCTCCAGTGGATTTAATTTTGAAAAAATACATGCGGCGGCAAGTGACAAGCTGCGCTCAATCAGATTGGATCAGAAATACCGAATAATTGCTCAACAGGAAAAGACCAACAACACAATCATTTGCCTGCATGTAGATGTACATGATGCTGCTTACACCTGGGCACGCACGCATCGCTTTGAGAAGAATGAGCATACGGGCATATACCAAATTATTCCTGCCTCCGAAACTCGACCTATACGTCCACCTAGTCCATCAGAGCAAGATCTTTTCCACGCTTATCGCAATCGTCAACTTCTACGGCTGGGAGTGCCCAAGGAGAAACTGAAACTGGTACGGAGCTTCCGTACCAAAAATGATCTTGATGAGCACATTGATGCTCTCCCGGAAGACGCTTGGATCATTCTCAACGATCTGGCAGCCGGAGCCAATTACGACGATCTTGAACGGGAAATCGCAGCACTTGCTAAGAAATATGCTTCAGATGATGAATTGGAACACCCCGAAAACAAACGCCAGTTTGTCACTATCACCGATGAGGGCCTCCAGAAAATGATTGATGCGCCACTATCCGAGTGGCGCATCTATTTGCATCCATCGCAGGAGCGCATTGTGAAGATGCGAGCAAATGGCCCGATACGGGTACTTGGAGGTGCGGGTACTGGCAAGACTGTCGTGGCTATGCATCGTGCACACCATCTTGCAACTGAGGTCTTCCCGGAGGAAGATGACCGGATATTATTCCTGGTTTTTAATAAAAATCTGGCGGCTGATATCTCTGATAACCTGAGGCGCATGTGTGCGTCGGACATTTTCGAACGGATTGATATCAACAATGTCGATTCGTGGGTGGCACAGCAGGCGAATAAATTTGGGCTCTCCGGTACGATAACTTTCCAAAGACCAACCTTGGCTAAGGAAGCATGGAGAATGGCCCTGGACTATGAAGACGATCTATTGTTTTCAGAGCACTTTATCCGTGATGAGTTTGAAGCAGTCGTTGCTGCAGAGGGATTGCAATCCATTACGGAGTACCTGCGCATTTCGCGCCGGGGCCGCGGAAGCCGGTTGACACGAGCGGCGCGTCGACAGCTCTGGGCCATCTTCGAGACCTACCGAAATGAACTCGAAAAACTGAATATTCGCGAACCCTCGGACATACGCTATCAACTTACTAATAAACTCCGTGAATCTCCCCCGCGCTATCGCAGTGTGGTCGTAGACGAAGCACAAGACATGAGCATGGCTACTCTTCGGATGATCCGAGCAATCGTACCTGAAGGACCAAACGATTTACTGCTTGCAGGAGATGCCCACCAACGCATCTATGGCCGGCATGTGATTTTGTCTCGCTGCGGTATAAACATTCGAGGACGAGGCCGCAGATTACGCATAAACTATCGTACACCGGAAAAAGTACGCCACTGGGCCGTTGGGTTCCTTGAGGGAATGCCTTACGATGATCTAAACGGAGGCCAGGATACCGTTAAAGGATATACTTCACTTATTCAGGGTGAAAAGCCACCTACTGTGCAACACTACAAAACCCAACATGACGAACAAGCGGAGGTTATTGAATATGTGAGAAAGCTGGCCAATAGTGAACAACTTGGTAATATCTGCCTCGTCGCTCCGTATAACCATATTCTGGACCGTTATGAGGGGGCCTTCACAGCAAGTGGACTTGACGTCCGTAGACTCGGAAAGAGTAATGATATACTGGCACTCCCCGGTATACGTCTTGCTACAATGCACCGCGTTAAGGGGCTGGAATACGATCACATGATTGTAGCCGGTATTAACAAAAATTATTTGCCGGCTCCATCTGCTCTGAGAAATGCAGAAGATGTGGTGGAGAAAAATGAGATATACCGTAAGGCTCGCTCCCTACTTTACGTCGCTTGCACACGCGCACGAAAGTCGTTATTTATTTCCAGCTTTGGCGAGCGAAGTGAGCTGGTAGACGATGTGATTCATCAAAAAGGCAAGCCGTCTTCCTTTTAGAAGGCGCATTACTGCCAGCGGCAGCAGTCATAGTAAGATATCCTGTATCTTGCGGGGGAAAATGTTCTCCTGTGGTCTATTCCACCGGACAGACACTAATTCAGCAGTACTATCTTCATGAAAAAGAACCAGGATCGGAGTGTTTCGAACCATCAGACTAAAAGTAAACAAGCAAGCAAAATAACGGCCCCCGAAGATCGCACGTCATCGCCCAGACGCATTAACCCCAGAGCTTTTCTCCAAAGTCGCCGACCAGAACGGTTTTCAGACTCAACATTTGCAGAGGAGCGGGAGCTTGACCGGTCTCAACTTGAATACCACCTTGATACACTTACCAACCGGGGTCAGGAGCTTGACTTTGAGCGATTTGCCCGTCGCCTCGCTGAGCGCAAAATATGCCCGAACCTCCTCCCTCAGACAGGACCAAGGGGAGGCGGCGACAGCAAAGTGGATTCAGAGACATATCCCGTCGCCGAAAATCTAGCTCTCGCATGGTTCGTCGGTAAGAATACTCGAGCAGCACACGAGCGATGGGCCTTCGCCTTCAGCACGGCAAAAGAATGGAAACCTAAGGCTAAGGCTGACATAGAGAAGCTTGCTTCCACAGGGAGGGGCTACGTTAAAGCTTTTTTTGTGACCAATCAATTCGTGTCTGACCGAAGGCGGGCCGGGTTTGAGGATCAATTAAGGGAAACGTACGAGCTTGACGTACGCATCCTTGACCGCAATTGGATTCTGGAGAGCGTGTTTTCTGGAAATCACGTGGATCTCGTGGAGAATGAGCTTAGACTCCGTGTGCAAGCAAGACAAGTGATTCGAAAAGGCCCACGAGACACCGAGCGTGAACGCGACCTTGAAAAAGCAAATAGTCGAATTGATACAGCTGTCGAGAAAGGGGAATTCACTAGTGCCCTGGTTGATGATGCGCTAAGTGCCGCTGAACTTGCCCGCAGCCTTGAGCGACCTCGGGGTGAGGTTGAGGACCTCTTCGCACGTGCGGACCGCCTAGCTCTTAAATGTGGAACGCTACGGCAGCGTGTTGAGGTTGCGTACCAGGAAGCGCGGACGGCATTCTGGTGGTACGAGGACGAAGCCGCTATGCCCGACCTTTACATGAAAGTTGAGGAACGAGCCAAGGGGAGTCGGAACGCTTACGATATCGAAAGGCTGGTTACTCTTTGGCACATCCTAGAGGGCTGCATTGATCAGGAACATTATTCACAACGACCATCCTGGCTCGAAGAACGGACAAAGACTCTGAAGGTCGAGCTTGAACGGTTGGCTGCCGAGAAAACCCGGCCAAGCACAGCGTTGCAAGCTGAAATGTTTCTCCTCAATATCCAACTCAGAGAAAGGTGGGCGGCCAAGAAGCCGCTGGGTCCTATCCTTAAGAATATTGAGAAAATCATTGAAAGAGCATCTAGCCTGACGGGATTCCCATTGGACCTGCTCATACAAGCAATTGCTGAGCTTGGAAAATATCTGGAAGTTGAACCGGAATACGAAGATCTCTTTGAGACAGCGGTTCGTGTGTCGTCGGAGCAGAAGCAAGAATTGACGGCTGCCCGCCTCTTGGTTCAACGCGGACAGCAGTTCTTGGAGGCAGAGCGGCCGTACGATGCCATTCGAGTTCTCGGACGCTCACTCTGCCTTCTTTTCAATCACGCCGGTCGCTATGAGGCTGTGCGATCACTTTATCTCTGTGGCATCGCCTACGAACAGGTAGGGCTTTTGTGGGCAGCACGTGGTGCGCTCGTAGCAGCAGCCTCTCTGGCAACTGATGAATTCTGGCGGTACGGTAAGACTACTCACTACCAATCAGCATGTTATGAAAGACTGAAATGGATTGAACTCCGGATCGGCCGGCTCCCACAGGTCCTTGCGTGGCATGCCCCCGATGTCTACGCCACATCTGCCCTTGCTGCACACGGGGACACTCCCGCAAAACTGACAGAACTTGAAAAGAACTTCGATGCCTTACTTGGGATTCTCCTTCTACGGACAGATTTATTTGATCTACGATGGCTCAAACGGCTACCTGACGGACTCGAACGACTTAACCTCGTACATGCTTCAGGAGCACTACTCTACGCCCTTGGCCACGATGAGGTTGTCGCGAATAGACTTGATTGTGGCAAAGACGAGTGCGAGAAATATTTCGTTGCTCTCAGCCGCCAACCCGTCACGGATAACCTGCCAAGATCGCCAAGCCTATGGAATCAGCAACACGTTACTCTTCGCTCTCGCGTCTTTGGGTGTAAGTACATAGTAAAAGCCGAGAACGTATTCCCGTGTGTCGAGATCGCTGAATCTTTGCTTGCGGCATTGGAAGCCTTACTAGCATCCGTCCCAATTACTCGAGCGTTTGCATGTCTTCCAGAATTCCCGATCACAGTGAGAAAATCGGACTTCGCAGAGCGGCCGTTCTCCTTCAAGATCATGGAAGTAAAAGGTAGACCCCAGGTCGAGGTATGGACGCGACCGTTCAACCCTCATCAGCTCACACCGGACGAACAACTGGCCCTTCGTTCAGCGATCGAAAATATCGTCATCCAGCTCATGGCCCACTCACTACGTTTCAAAGACCATGAAGAAACGTTGGCACAACTGGGCGAAGAAGAAGCCCTCAGCCGTGCAATTAACTTCACGAGCTCTTTTGTCGCCGTGGGCAACGTCTTAGGCTACAACCCACCACACAACCTGGACGCTTGGGAAGAAGGTCATGTATATCCCCTCCAGCGCACTGTACCGTGGAACAGTAAGCTTGCCGAGCAAGATCAGCCTACGACGCAGACCATCTTCGGCACAGGCAAGTCTTCGGCCGATGTGTTCAACCCTCAGAAAGTGAAACACTCAGAGATATATACCGATTCATTAATTCGAGGAGGACTGTGGGACAAGGCGGAATGGTCTGGGATGCTATTCTTCCACACGCAAGACGGTAGTATACCGCCAATTCTTGCTCCAGTTTTCAAAGATGTGAAGGCTGGTCGCAAAATCTTTGAGGAGTTGCTGAATGAACTAGGACGTTTCGACGAGACAAATAAACTTCGAGTGGTTGTCGTACGCGGGATTGATCGGAATCGCCCCCATGCCTACAGGGTTCTTTTCGGTACAAACCTTGATAACACCCACTCCGACGGAGATTTTCTATACACAACCACTGTTTGCCGGATTCACAGCATGAATCCTAGTGACAGCTTCAACCTCAACCGCTTCGTCAACGATTTTAGGCAGCATCAGAAATATATCTTGACTCCTGGATTCTGTGACGCTAGTAAACCCAGCCCAGTCGATCTTCATGTTCACCTCGTTAAACAGAATATTCAATTTCGTAACGCATGGGAAATAGGGCGACACGATCCTGATGCAGGTGCTATTATGCCTGATGATGTGCCAATAATCCCAGCTAACATAAAGAATCCTCCAGTCAACGAACTCCTCGCTTACCTTCAGAGTATTGATAATGGCTTATGAACCAATCCCAGTTGCCTTACAACAAACCAGCCAGATTAGGGCATTGGGCAACACGTGGAAAGCGGTCTCACACCCCGTAGCGATGATCCCAATGCACCTAGTTTCCGGTGCGTACCACCGGAAACCAGATAATACGAAGTCTTGAGGTCCCGGGCCGGGATCCCTGCAACCTTTTACCAGTAACTGTACGTACGCACTCCACGCGGCCTCACCTCAGGCAATTCAAATCCAAACAGGTCACGCTCCTCTTCCTTCTGCTCCGAGGCCTTGTCCTCCGCCGCCGGCGTATCGCCCAGCCTGCACCATATACGTTGCCGTCCAGTCTGACCGTCACTTCCTCGACCCGGCGAACCCCGAAATCGCACACCTTAGGCAACTCTACTACGCCATCTACCGCATCCATCCGACTTTCCACTCAACCAAGATGTGATCAGGATAATCGCTCATAGTTTTCCCTAATGATGTTTTCCATTGAAAAAAGTTCGTCATCGCACAAGAAATCAAAATGTGATTTTCTTTTGTTCGCAGACAGCCTGCTGTTGTTTTCAAGGCAAATTCGGATAAACAAATCTATCAGGCGATCGGGCATATCAATAACACCCTGAATCGCCTTTTTAGTGCTGTCGTAATCTTCAAGGAACCTTAACTCTTTTACAAGCTCACGCTCAATGGTTTGAATGACAAAATCATATAAGGCTTCCGCTTGTGCCGTCATATCGATGTAACGATACCAGTGCGCAGTATCATCGTGGACGGTCATCTGGGCAAATTTATCTAGACTGTATTCCGCAAGTCGGTTTAAGGGACGTGAAAATGCCTCTAAAGAATCGTTGTAGCCTTCTGGATTGTTAAGCATTGCTGCAGATACGGGAAACATCAGACCTTGCGGAACTATTCCTTGAAGGGAGAAAATATTGTGGATAAGAAACCGGTGGATTCGGCCGTTGCCATCTTCAAACGGATGAATAAAAACAAAGCCGTAGGCTACTACAGCAGCGTGAACGATAGCTGAGACACCGCCGGTCATCATGAGCCGATGAGAAGTCAGAAGTCCCCGCATCAGGTCAGAAATATCCTCCGGCTTGGGACATACATAATGAATTAACTCTCTCTGATAGGAAATCGTCTGGCCTACATAGCTCTGAACTGTTCGATAATCTTCGTTCATGAAACGTGGATCGACAATTCGATTCTGCAGGGCAATTAACGACTTCTTGTCGCAAAAATCCTGTTGATGTGCCGTCTCCAAAGACGCTATGAATTTTTCAGTCCGTGACGCGTCGGGTTTAATGTTTTCTATTTCAAAGGAGGACTTGGTTTCTTTGCTGTAGAGATAACTTAACGCTCTTCTAAGTAGTTGCGGAGGGTATGGTTCGACTATCCTCTCGTACCTCTCTCGAAAATCGGTCTGATCCATTTCTCCAAGCTTCTCCGTTTTCCTGATAATAGGACAAAACTCCCTTGGTCCAAGCAAATTATTGATGACACGGTGTCTTTGAGATTTTCCACCCCGAGGGAGAGTGTAATAAGAGTCCGGTTCAAGTGCTTCCAGGTAATTCCCCCTGGACAAATCATCAATGGGGAGCCTTCGGCCAGTTAAAAACTCGAAAAAAAACCAGATGCGACGAGCATATTTTCCCGTTGGCTTGGATTTGATATAATCGATAAGCTCATCTTCCGCGACAGCATCGAAAATAACCTTTAAAGAGCTCAGGCTTACGCCGTCATATTTCAAGGCAAATTCCAGATGGTCTCCTATTTCTTCACCAGGCCAGTATTGAAGGGAATAAATACCTTTGACCCTACCACCTTGTACTTTCTGCTGCCGACTACCTGTTGCCGCAACAAAGGAACTGTGCGGGTTAGGCATTGCAGTCAATCCGAATCTGTCCAGGAGCCAAGCATAGCCTGCGGGTCGTATCTCCGAAACGTTCGTTTCCATGAACTAATCTAATAAAATCATTATCTTCCCCATAATATAATTAAAAAATATATTTTATAAAATAAATAATTATAATTTTATCTATTTACAATAAAAAGATTATAATTTCTAAAAAATAAAATAAATCTTATAATTTATCTAATATTTGCGTATTCCTGCATATTCCGATTAAAGTGGCCCACTTCGCTCAGAATATGCAGGGAATATTGTTAGTCGTCTGTTTTATGGAATGATATTCGAACTCCCAGCGATTTTGATCATATATATAAGTAATAAAATAATAGTATTTTTAGGTATATATCAGGATAAATCATATTATGGTAGTATTAAATACACCTGCAAAAGCGAAAGTAGCGCTTGCCGAGAACATGAGAGAACGTCGCCTAGCGCTTAATCTGACACAAGCTGGTCTTAGCGAACGTTCAGGTGTCGCCCTAGCTACTCTTAGAAAATTTGAGCAAAGCGGTACCATATCTATTGATAATTTATTCAAACTCATGCTGGTCGTTGGTGGTCTGAGAAAAATCGTAGAGGCGAGTGCACCGGACCCAATAAAATTCTCCTCAATTGATGATGTCCTGTCCGGCAAGATTCGTCCCAAGCGCAAACGTGGTTCACGTTCATGAGATACAAGCCGGTACAACACATAAAAGCTGGACTGAATTTTGGGAGTGGCTCTAGGCCTGTGGGGGATCTAGCCCTTCGGGATCAACAAATATATTTTGAATATGATGCAGATTTTATACGTCGCGGCCTTGCCCTGTCACCTTTCCAACTCCCATTAAAATCTGGGTTACAAACCTCCCATACACGACTTTTTGAAAGCCTACCGGGCGTATTCAATGATAGTTTACCGGATGGTTGGGGGAGACTTTTGTTTGACAGGGCCATGCGTAAGCGAGGCATTTTACCGCAGACGTTGAGTCCGCTTGACCGATTGGCGTATGTCGGTAAATCTGGCATGGGGGCGTTGATCTATGAGCCGGATCACTCCGAAGCTGTAGAAGGAACCGGAATAGATTTGGACTGGCTTGCCCAGCAGTCTCAGGATGTTCTGGAAGGCGGAGCCGAGGATGTTTTAGACGAACTTCTGGCACTGAATGGATCATCAGCAGGTGCGAGGCCCAAAGCGTTTATTGGATTTAATCGCAAGACCGGGCACGTCACTCATGGGAGGCAGAATTTACCGAAAGGCTATGAACCATGGCTTGTCAAATTTGCTAACTCACAAGATGGCCCTGATGCGGGAGCCATGGAATTGGTGTATTCGGAAATGGCGCGGCAGGCTGGACTCATGATCAAAGCCCGAACCAAACGAACGGTAACGGCCGAGAAGGCGATGAGTTTTGCGAGTCTGATGGAAGAACTCTCTGGACTGTGCCGCCTGGTTGTCGTTCCGAAAATTGGCACAGACGCTACACCCGAAGTGGTTATGGTAGAAAAGATCAGTGCCACACAAAAGCGTGCGTTCAAACTCTTGAACATCAAACTTTTGTAGTCATTCGGCTCACAGGACTGAAACAAAATCCTGCCGTATCCCCCGATCGCCGTAATCAATTTTTCAAAAAACACTCCTGCACCTAGTCAATAATCTTCGGCTGTGCCTCTGACCTTCAACCTCATCGATCCCTCCAAAATTGAACTCAGTTAAGCATCGCGTTTAAGATACAGGGGGGAGTTCAGTTATAGGGGCATAGAGTCTAGAGGGGCCGATATCCAGGGGTTGGAACAGAGACTCTTCCAGGTTGTTGGGTCGACGAGTGGGGTTTTAACATGGCATCGTTGTCAAAGCATTGCGAGATGGTTTCTGTCCCTGGGTCAAAAGTCTGGTCTTATCAAGGATATTTTCTATCTCATTTTGTGGTCTTTTTGCGAATTCAAAAACCGGCAATAATACAATATCGAATTATTCATATTAATTATGCGGGAGCTTTCGGTGGGCTAGTATTAGTTGCCTGTGACGGCGAGAAGATCAGAGACACGGTGAGATGTTACTCTAAAGCAAAAGGAGGCATGCTTCTCCATTCAGATTTCCACTGGTTTTTGTTGTAATGCTGGTACGGCTCCCACATATATTAGCCTTAGTACTCGTTTTATCAGTTGGCAATGTGTTTGCCCAGTCTGGCAAAATCGCTGGCCGGGTAACCGATGAGTCTGGGGCAGGGCTTCCCGGTGTTAACCTCTTCATCCCCACTACTTTACAGGGGGCTACTTCTGATCTGGACGGGTATTATACTATCCTAAACGTATCTCCCGGTACGTATGCCATTCGTTCTTCATTTATTGGCTTTGCCACTCAAATTGTTGAGGGAGTTCGGGTGAATATTGAGCAAACCACGACGGTGAATTTCCAACTTATGGAGGACGCTGTGGGGCTGGAAGAGATGATCGTGACGGCGGAATTGCCGGTGGTGCAGGCAGATGTATCGAATAGTCAGCTAAACGTGAGCTCTGATCAGATTGAGGCTTTGCCCGTTTCCAGCATCAATAGTGTGGTTGGTTTACAGGCTGGAATTCAAGGCCTTTCCGTACGTGGTAGCGGCTCGGATGAGCTCTCATTTATGGTCAATGGTCTGACCCTAAGAGATGAGCGCAACAATGCGCCGTACACCAGCATCAGCCTTTCCTCTGTGGAGGAAGTACAGGTTCAAACAGGCGGATTCAATGCAGAGTATGGAAATGTTCGTTCGGGTGTTGTTAATGTTGTGACCAAGGAGGGGGCTCGAGATCGTTATTCGGGGAGTGCCATTATTCGCTACAGCGCCCCGGCACAGAAACATTTTGGGCCTCGTGCTGATGATCCGAATTCTTATTGGATTCGTCCATTTACAGACTCGGATGTCGCGTGGGCTGGCACGGAAGCAGGGGGGTGGGACGAGTTTACACAGGCGCAGTATCCACGGTTCGAAGGATGGATTGCGATTGCAGAGGAGAGATTGAAGGATGATGATCCTTCGAATGATATGACCCCCGAGGCCCTGCAGCAGGCTTTTTTGTGGCAGCACCGAAAGGCTATGGAGGTCGTCAATCCAGACTATAACATTGATGTTGGCCTTGGTGGACCGGTTCCCTATTTAAACCGGTATTTGGGTGGACTCCGTTTCTATGCTTCGGTTCGTGCTGATCAGAGTATGTATCTGATTCCGCTGAACACGGACCGGTATCAGGAATGGTCAGGTCATGTAAAACTAACCGCGGATCTTAGACCTGGAATGAAACTCACGTTTGAGGGGCTACGAGGTCGTATCACAGGCACTTCTATCAGTCGGGCCGGACAGCCCGGGATCTTCCGCTCTTCTTTCAGTATTGCGGGTCAGTTGAGCCGTGTCAGTTTTATTGATTCCAGGATTTATTCCACCGATTACTGGACACCGACGGAAGTCAATAACCTTATGGGTGGACTGAAGCTTACACACACACTCAGTTCCTCTACATTCTACGAGATACGCGTCAATGCTTTCCGTTCAAAATATGATACAAATCCAGGACGGTTACGCGACGAGACCCCAGTTGTAACCTTTGGTGGAGTGGGATTCGATGAAGCCCCATTTGGGTTTCAGCCAAGCCCCGCCTTTGGGGTAGATGGCATGCGTACTGGTGTGGGCATGAGTAATGCCCGGGATACCAGTATGGTCACGGCCTACAATATAAAAGGTGATCTCACTAGTCAGCTCAACCGGTTTTTGCAAATCAAGACAGGAGTTGAGTATAATCTTTCGGATTCCAAAGTGAACTACGGGCGCTTTGATGCTTTTCTACCGAGTGGCAATTCGCATTCTCAATGGGATCGCACGCCGGTTCGAGGGGCCGCATACGCGCAAGGGAAGCTCGAGTTTTCCGGTATGATCGCGAATCTGGGGCTCCGACTGGATTACTTCCACGCAGGAGGGGATTGGTATGATTTTGAACCTTTCAGTGCTGCGTTCAGTGCAAGGTTTGCATCTGGCATTGATACGCTCTTAACCCAAGAGCCCACGCGCCACATCTTTACGCTGAGTCCTCGCATGGGAGTTTCTTTTCCCATTACGGAGTATAGCAAGCTCTATTTCAATTACGGGCATTTTCGGTCGCTTCCCGATCCCAATAATTTATTTCTGTTGCGGGAATTCACCGAAACCGGACAGATTAGCCGGGTAGCGGATCCCAGCAACCCCTTACCCAAGACGGTCGCATACGAACTTGGCTATGAGCAGTCACTTTTTGATCAACTGCTGATTCGAATGGCCGGCTATTACAAGGATGTCTCACTTCAGCCTTATCTCACAGAATATATCAGCCGCGATGGGCAGGTGAACTACACTATCAGTGAGCCAAATTCATTTGAAGATATTCGAGGGTTTGAATTTACCTTGTCCCGTAATCGTGGGCGCTGGGTTCGGGGATTTGTGAACTATACCTATATGGTGTTTACGTCTGGATATTTCAGTCTCCGACGTAATTTTGAAAATCCGACAGCTCAACGGGAATTTGCGGAAAGTGATGTTGAGCGTCGCCGTGCGTCATCCAGACCACTTCCACGACCCTATGCCCGGCTCAACTTGGACTTTTTTACGCCAACTGAATTTGGCCCACGCATTGGTTCCTATGCGATTCTTGGCGACTGGCGAATTAGTCTAATTGGTACTTGGCAGCAAGGATCAAAATATACCTGGACCGGTGGAGGAGCTGTCCCAGGTGTGGTCAATAATGTTTCTTTTCGCGATTACTGGAATGCAAATTTACGTTTCACTAAAAACATTATTATTGCAGGTAAGCGTGCACAATTTTTCGTGGATATCTTCAACGTGCTGAATACCCGCAGACTTTCTTTTAATGGCTTCATTGACGGGAATGATCAACTATCCTATTTAAGATCTTTGCATCTTCCTGAGTCTGATGATTATCAGACAAATATTCCGGGGAACGATAAGATCGGTGCATACCGGGAATATGATGTGCCTTACCAGCCAATGCAGAGGATTCCGGCGCGTGAGAGTATCACCTCTCCGAGTGAACGCGTCATCTATTGGGAGCATGAATCCCGGCAATATCTGATCTATCGTGACGGTGCCTGGGGTCCTGCAGATGCAGAAGTTGTGGGGAAGGTGGTCAAGGATAAGGCATACATTGATATGCCGAATCAGGGATTTCTCACATTCCTAGATCCACGTGATATTTTCTGGGGAATCCGGTTGTCCCTTTAAGTCATGCTGCAATCTGTTACAACTTGGATGATTCGATCCACCTCGCTATCGGTGCTGATTATGATCTTGGTTCCCGTTTCTGTTGTTCAGGCCCAGTTCATCAACAAGTGGTTATCAGCAGGATCTTTGCATAACTGGTACTCTGAGATTGGCGCTGAGTGTGAGTCGTGTGGTTTTGTGGGTACACAGCAGGACGGACTTCGCTGGCCCGGTATTTACCGGTTCACGGACATGCAGGCAGCAAAAGCATTGTGGATCGGCGCCGTGGATGTAACGGATGATCTTGGGACAAATTATGCGCGTCGGGTAGTGCATGCTGGGCCACGAGTATCTGGGGGAGGAGAATTTTTTCCAACTCGCTTTGAATTGATCAGCCGCCTGCCTCCTACAATTGTATTTGTAGATGGTGCAATTACAGAGCCAGAGACAGCTATGGTGGCAGATGATTCCGATCCATCCATTGATGCTGATGTGATGATCGTAAATGAGGCGAATACACTCCTTGGTATCACGATGGAGCGCAAGATCCTCCAGTTCACGCAGGAATATCACGACAACTACCACATCTTCGAATATACGTTCACGAATACGGGGAATGTTGATGATGATCCAGATATTGAGCTCCCCGGTCAGACGCTGGAAGGCGTCTACTTCTTTTTTCAATGGCGTCTCTCGGTAGCTAAGGAAACCCGGTATGTCATCGGAAACGGTACAGGTTGGGGATTAAATGCAATGTTGGATACTCGCGGAGATGGAGTCAGAGCGGATCCTATAGGTGAAGATTTTCGTGCTCAGTTTGTATGGCATGGCAAGTTTCCGCCCTTTAATGCTTATGACAATATTGGTGGACCGATCCTGCCGCAGGCACTCCCGGCGGTTAACATTGCACCTACCGACACGACAGGTCGCTTGGGGGCTTCCCAGTTTGCCGGGATTGTTACTATCCATGCTGATACATCACCTTCCGATCGGACGGATGACCCGAGCCAGCCTAGCACAACCTCCTGGATTGGCTCTGACGAGCCGTATCAGTCACAAAATGACGCATTTAATCCAGCAAAAATGGAGGTGGAATACAACGTGATGTCTGGAGGCCATAAGTCTCCACGCCACGCGGATGTGGTCGAACCCACAGGTCTCCCAGGATTCCTGGACCCAATTGGTGATCCGAGCTTGGGGACGCCAGGCGGGTTCTCCAATGCTAATGGTTATGGTCCTTATACAATAGCTCCTGGAGAAAGCGTACGAATCGTCATTGCAGAGGCAGCTTCAGGACTGAGCCGTGAGGCGAATTCGGCGATTGGTCGAGCCTACAAGAACTCTGGTGCAAATGATAGCGCACCGATTATATATGAAGTGCATGGCCAGGCCCATACGATGACAAAGAATGAATGGGTGTTCACGAGTCGGGATTCACTTTTCCAAACGTTTCGAAGGGCGATTGCCAATTATGCATCGGAATACACAATTCCTCGTGCACCGGCTCCACCAAGTATCTTTGAGGTAGATGGAGGAGGTGATCGCATTCGTTTAACCTGGTCTCCCAATGAGACGGAATCCTTGCCAGAAAACTGGGAGATTTATCGTGCCCAAGGTCGTTATGATAGTACATACACACTTGTCCATACTGCATCCAGTGGGGACACGAGTTTTGATGACACCACGCCGATTCGCGGGATTGACTATTACTACTACATTGTCGGTGTACAGAGTGCCAGCCAAAATGATGGCACTGGCCTCACTCCATCCGGACGGGCATTACGGAGTTCCCGGTATGCGACACAGACCTACACGCCGACTCGCTTAAAAAGACCGGCCGGGACTGCTTTATCAGACGTTCGAATCGTTCCAAATCCATTTAACATTGCGTCAAGCCCATTCGTACGTTTTCCAGACCAAACGGATAAGCTGGCGTTTTTTAATATCCCTGGTCGCTGTACGATTGCGATTTACACGGATCTGGGAGAACTGGTAGATGAGATTGAGCACACCGATGGAAGCGGGGATGAATTTTGGGATCATACGACATTGTCGAGGCAAATTGTATCTAGTGGTGTATATATCGCGGTGATCACCGATTTAGATACAGGTGAGAGAATTTACAAGAAGTTTGTCATTATCCGTTAATGGTAGTATGAGGCGATGGATGTACATACTGCTATTTTTGCCACTGTTTACCGCAGTTTCTGTCTCAGCGCAGCAGAAAAAACTCGCTCAGACCGCGATGAAGTTTTTGTCCGTGTCCGTGAGTCCTCGTGCTGCTGGTTTAGGAGATGCGCTTACTGCAATTGAGCATGGGTCTGCTTCGTTGTTCTACAATCCCAGCGGGATGGCTTGGCAGGAGAGCAATTTGGATGTTACAGTTGGACAAACGCAATGGATTGCTGAAATCAATTACTCCGTGGGAAGTATCTCTTTCCGTCCAGGGAGCGGGCGTTTGGGGGTTATCGGGTTTTCATTTGTCATGGTTGATTATGGTGAACTGGAAGAAACTATACGCTTTGATAACGATCAGGGGTTTTTAGATGTAGGCACCTTTTCGCCGTCTGCGTGGAGTTTTGGCATTGGGTATGCACGTAAACTCTCAGAGCGCTTTTCAGTGGGAGCCCAGTTCAAGTGGGCCAATCAATTCCTGGCCAACTCGGTGATGGGGATTGCTGATGGAGGCGACTATGTACGGGAGAACGTTGAGGAGGGGGTTTTGGCTTATGATTTTGGAGTTCTATACAAGACTGGTTTTCGAAGCCTCAATTTTGCGGTCAGCGCTCGAAATTTTGCACCGGAGATTACATTCAGTGAAGAGAGCGTTGCGCTGCCGCTGACACTCAATATTGGCGTCTCCATGAACATGGTGGATCTTTTTACTCAGGGGGCCAATATGCACCAATTACTACTTTCCATTGATGCTTCAAATCCACGCGATTTTTCTGAACAAATAAAGGTTGGCACTGAATATGTCTTTTTGAACACGTTCATCCTTCGAGCAGGCTATGCTTTTCCAACCGATGAACAGGGTTTCAGTGTTGGTTTTGGGCTGAAACAGTCACTCCGAAGATTCGGATTCGGAGCAGACTATTCATTCACCGATTTTGGAGTTTTATCAAATGTACAACGTCTTGCCGTACGATTTTCGCTATAGGCAGGGATGTTGTGCCCTGCTTATTTGCGGTATCCTGTGTACAGCACTGTTACTGGGTTGTGACTCGGGAACGGCGCCAAGCATTTACGATCCAAACCGCACCAGTTTACCTGATCCGGTCATTGAGGATGTGATCCCTGAGGACAGGGCTTTGGCCGGAGTAGATATAGTAACGATCACGGGTCAAAATTTTTCAACACAGACCACCGACAATCTGGTATACTTTGGCGATGCTCGTGCGGATGTAGTTGAGGCCTCGTCCACACAGCTTCGTATGGTCGCTCCAAATAGTCCACAGCCTGAATTGCAACTTCGCCTCGTGGTTATTGGTGCTGAAAACTTCAGTAATAGTGTCTCTTACGGACTGGACCCTCCATTTATTGAATTTGGTGACATCCGGGATTTTGAAGATATATATGGAATCACCACGGATCCGTCGGGAAATTTATATGCTTCCCTGGTGGCGTTCAGTATACCGGTTGGCATCATTCGGATATCTCCAGACGGGGAGCGTAGTGAATTTATTAGTTCCACATTCTTTTGGGCCGACTTGGCGTTTGGAGCAGACGACTATTTGTATGCCGTTCGATTTGTTCGAGCCATTTTTAGGTTTCAGGGAAGTGGAACGAACCCTGAAGTATTTGCTGTAATTCCGAACAATGCTGTCAGGTTAAGCACAATTGCAATTGATAATAGTGGCCAAATATGGGCTGCAGGCGATAATGCGGAACTTTACAGGATCTCGCCTGATAAAACCATCCAAAGTTATGAGTTCAATGCTGATGTTCAGGATATCGTTTTGTTCGGTGATTTTCTGTACCTAGCGGCGATTGAGAATGGAAACAGTAAGATTTGGCGCTTTAAGATAGATTCTAGTGGTACCTTAGGAGCACCAGAGGAAGTCTTTGATATGACTTCATTTAATGGAGCGACGGCGTTCGCCCTAGCATTTTCTGCCGCGGGACATTTATTCATTGGAACTGATGCTACTGACCCTGTAGTCGTAGTGGATCCTGATGGAGTTGGTCAGTCGCTGTATCCTGGCGTTTTAACCCAGCCTGCTCGGAGGTTTGCATGGGGCATGCAAAGGCAACTTTATGCTGCGACCAATTCAACCGAAACGGTTGCTGCTGGCATCATTCGTATTACAACACGCGAATGAGCATGAGGATTTTTCTTTTTGGCGCGGGGAGCATCACTTTCGGCACGCACACTCTTAACCAACTTTCTTGTTACCATGATTCGTAAAACTGTACTATTCGCAGCCCTTCTTCTTGCTAGCAGTTCTGCTAGCGCGCAGAATTGGATTAACGGGGACGTATTCCCCGATTCGAGTACATTCTGGCGTGGAGCTCATGGGCTGGCCGTTGATGCAGAAGGCAAGGTTTGGCTTTCGCAATACTATCCTGAATTTCTAACTCTTGCCAGCGGTGACACGTTGAAAAACGCTGATGGGGAAAACGTTTCGAATTCGGCCATCCATGTCTTTAATCCCGATGGCACCAGAGCGATGGATCCTATCACTGCCCTCAATTATGTAGATGCCCAGGGTAACGCCATAATGGATAGCATTTCTTGGGATGCTCCTAGGGTCGATATTCGAGGAATTAAGGCCGACCATAATGGAGACATTATTGTAGTGTTAGGAAGTACTGCTAGCTTAATGGTTCGGCTCAATCATAAAACCGGGGAGGTCATGAATAGGATCGAATTTCCGTTTGGTTCTCCGGCCGCTCCAGGAATTGATGCAGCCGGGAATATATATGTAGCTCCGGTAGCTTCATCTGCCCCAATTTCTATACTCGACCCCGATTTTCGATTTCTTGGTATTGTATCCCTGAATTCCCCAGGTATTGGACGTACCTTGGAGGTCAGCGCTGATGGGAATTCTGTATACTGGACGGCATTTACCCATCGAGGTACGTATAAGTACCATCGTGCCGACGAATTTTCTTCATATGATTCGTTGGGGCTAGTTCATGAGGGGCTTGTCGCTACTTCAAGTGTTCGACATCCCACTACTGGGCACATCTGGCTAGGTCACTCAGGATTAATTGAGCCACCTGGTGACAATGATGTTGTTTTTCGTCCTGGCAGCGAGTTAACTTGGTATGCGCTTGATCCTGAAGCCGAGGATGTAATTGTTGATAGCCTCAAGTTTGATTCGCCATTTAATTACTGTGGTGCAGGCGAGAACAGAGATGCTCGTTCCGTCGGGTTTTCGCAAGACGGAGTTTATGCTTACGTAGGCATATGGGCAGCACTTCAAGCGGTGAGTCGTGTTGAGGGCGATGATACTTGTGTCTGGATCCCTAATGATAATCCTGAACCGCTTAACCGGGGTTTCGTGTATAAGAAATTCATGCGGGGCATGGTCACGAGTATTGACCGAGATCCGACTGAGATTCCAGATGGGTTTACCCTGTCGCAGAACTACCCCAACCCGTTCAATCCTCAGACCAATATTGAGTTTGAAATAAAAGATGCGGGTTTGGCTACTCTAAAGGTCTATGATGTACTGGGTAGGGAGGTTGCTACACTCGTTGACGAGCACCTAGTTACTGGCAAGTACACCGCTACTTTTAATGCGACCGACTTGTCTTCTGGTACATACATCTACCGGTTAGCTGTTGCCGGGTATCATCTTAGCGGTAAAATGACGCTTGTGAAATAGTAGCTTGTGTTAGAGCAAAAAGGGTATCCCTTGACGTATGGAGGGGATACCCTTTTTGTTTTGTGCTCTACTGCGGTAGTTGTGATAAAAGTCAAACTTCCACAAAAGAAGAGAACGGTGGCAGGACCGAATTAGTGCATGGGGATGTCCCGGATTTAGTTGATCTTTTGCGAACTGGTTTATGATGGGCTTGAGCGATTCAACTGATTCACATTAACCATTTCCGATTGATCTATGATCCTTTCCGATGATTTTTCACAGCTTGATCACCTGCTTCAAGAATCTGGAGCGTCTGGTCATCAGTTGCGTCTGTATCTTTTGCGCCATTTCAGCGATTTGGTACGTCATTTGACGTCGAATCTGGATATAGATACGGAGGAAGTTTTTCTGTGGAATATGCAACTCCCGCCACGATCGGCCTGAACCCCACACTCACGCGACCGTGATCTCGGGATTCAGGTAAACATCCTGGATTGCGTTCAGGAGCTGAACCCCCTCTAGCAAGGGCACCTGAAAAGCCTTGCGGCCCGCAATAAGCCCCGTGCCGCCACCCCGCTTATTGATCACAGCCGCACGGACAGCTTGAGCTATATCATTCTCCCCCTTGGCGCCTCCCGAATGGATTAAGCCCACGCTCCCAGCATAACTGGCCAGAACTTGGTACCTGGTAAGGTCAATGGGATGCGAAGACGACAATTCACTGTAGATCCGCTCATCACTGCGCCCATAATCTGCCCCTAAAGCCTTCGCCCCGCCTGTCCATAACGGTTGCTTCTGCTTAATCAAATCAGCCTGTACGGTAGCCGCCTGATGGTTCGCCTCGGCAGTCAGATCCGCCGAAAATATCACATCCTTTCCCCCCGCTTGAAGGGCCTTTGGATGTAAGTAACTGAACAAAATGGTCGCCATACCCACGCTGTGAGCCTCAGCGAATAGAGATGACACTAATTGCAGCTCACGGCGTGCCCCCGGCCCCCCGAAATACACCGTAGCTGCGACAGCTACACAGCCCATTTGCACAGCTTCGCGCACACGGGCAAAGAGAATATTTTCGTAATGTGCGGGCCAAGTAAACTGATTATCGTGATTGAGCTTAAGCACCAGTGGCACCTTTCGCCGAGACATTCTGGCGATTGCTCCCAAAACCCCATATGTGCTCACAAGACCGCTACTCCCTCCTCTCTCCGCCAGTTGAAGGATGGCAGCTGGATCCAGATATACTGGATTGGGGGCGAAGACCATGCCAGCCGTGTGAGCAATCCCATGATCCACAGGAAGTAGACTCAGGTATCCGGTTCCTCCCAAGCGGCCTGCACCGTATAGCATTTGCAGGGCAGCCAGTACTTGGGGAGATCGATCTGAGTTACTTGCAATGGACTTCAAACGTTGCAAACCAGAAGCTTTGATAGCCGATTCAGGTACATGTGTGCACCGATGCTGGAGCAAACTATCGGCCTCAGCTCCAAGAACTGCCGCAATGTTCGTCATGTCAAATGGTAGGAGCGATCTCCGCAATCCCCACGGGCCGCCCGGTTTTCAGTGACAGCTTAGCAGCCAAACCAATGACAACTGGCATCCTGGCCTCTCTTCCCGAGAGTGGAGACGGCTTACCATCCAGAATAGCTTCGGTAAAAGCCCGCAATTCCTCAATGTATGCCTCCTTATACCTGTCTAGAAAAAAGTGGTAAGGTACATCCCTGCGGACGCTGTCCCCGGTCGACAAAATTGCAGTGTTTGGGTAAGAGTTATCAACTCGGACACTCCCCTTGCTTCCAAAAACCTCTACACGTTGATCGTAGCCAAACGCTGATGACCGACCGTTTTCGATGGTTAACAGTGTGCCATCCCGGTACTGCAACACAATGGTAGCTGTATCTACATCTCCGATAGTGCCGATGGCTGGATCAACCCGGACAGCGGCGGCGGCGTAGACCGTCAAAACGTCGTGCCCCATCAGGAAGCAGGACATGTCGAAGTCATGTATGGTCATATCAAGGAACAACCCACCCGAAGTGCGCAGAAACTCTATCGGTGGTGGTTCGGGATCCCGACTGGCAATATGGACTGAATATGGTATACCGATCTCATCGTTATCTATTGCCTGGCGAATACGTTGGTAACTGGGATCAAAGCGTTTCTGAAATCCCACCTGGAATAGAATACCTGCTGACTGTACAGCCTCCAGAGCGCTGTCTATGCGCTCCAGTGTTAAGTCTATGGGCTTTTCGCAAAAAATGTGTTTGCCTGCACTGGCGGCAGCCTCAATGATTTCGGTGTGAGTTGTACTTGAAGTACAGATTGCGACCGCATCCACATCGCTCCGATCCAGGATATTTGAGACAGACGTTCCATAATCGCCAAGTCCACAGGCAGCTGCACAGGCTTGTGCCAGTTCTTCTCGTAGATCGACTACCGATACAAGCTTTGCACGTGGCACGTGATAGGCAATGTGCTCCGCGTGCATCTTCCCTATACGCCCTGCCCCAATAACAGCTATTCGTAGGGGTTCCTTCATTTTGATATCCAACCTGTTACGTCACAACCAAATTTGATTACTTACAATACGCCCGAACAGCATGACATTGGACACTTTACGGGCGCTCTCAAGCGTGTATCCCAAGCAATTGGATTGGTTACTGCTCGCCGATACGACAGCGATGTTTCGCTTTACTGTATAATTCGTGGCGGCCTTAAAACACATCAAGTTGCTTGACGATTGCAGAAAGCTCCTTCTGCAGCTGTGCTAGGCGATCATATGCATCTTGCCCAGGGCGATAATCTCCCCGAGAAACAAAACCGGACAGATATCTTAGCTGATCTATGAGCATAGGCTGAGGATAGCTGTCACCCACCGCCGTTACGAGTAGTGCGTGTAATCCTTTGAGTGTATCTGTGTGCACTTCATCTGCCGAGGTTTCCATCAGTGATTCAATACGCTGAACGGCTTCCGCCGCGTCGACACGAACCTGCATCAGCTCCAAGCTAAAGTCCAATTGTGCCTGGAGATCACTTACGCTAACATTGTCGGCGGCTACACGCGGATCCATAAGCAGTTCGCCTTCCTGCGAGAATGTGGTTCCATCCACATGCAGGCGCAGAGTATACATACCCGGGGGAAGCACTGGACCAGACAAACTGCCTCCCCCATCCGGCATGTCAAAACCATCATGACGCAGGTTCCACGTATATCTGTGCATTCCTGGTCGACGCTGTAGGACTGTCGCAGCAGAACGCCGTGGAACCGGACCACGCATTCCCTGAGTAGCAGCCGATTCGGGTTGAAGTTCCTCAGCTTCAATTTCTCGAACAACTTCCCCCTCTTCATTTACGATCTCCAAAGAAACCTCGCCAATCTGTTCTTCCTTGAAATAATAATCAATGACCATACCCGGTCTGGGATACATGGGGGCAGCGTTACCGCCGCCTGAACCGTATCTCACCCGGTATGAATCACGAATCGGAAAGAGATGGACCTCTGAATTGATGACTTCGGGGGTTGCGTGGTGTAGTGCAGTGATGTTGTCCAAAATCCAAAACCCGCGCCCCATGGTCGAAACGACTAGATCCTCGCGGTGAACTTTCAGGTCGGTAATCGGGGTTACGGGCAAACCTTGCTGGAATCTCTCCCAGGTTATGCCGTCGTCCAGAGACACGAATAATCCGAACTCTGTTCCTGCATAAAGCAACCCTTCCTTACCAGGATCTTCGCGAATCACGCGGGTCGGAAAATCCTCGGGGATTCCATTCATACCATCTGTCAATAGCGTCCACGTTGCTCCAAAATCCGTCGTCCGATAAATGTACGGTCGAAAATCCCCCAGTAAATATCGATATCCCGCTACGTAGGCCTTGCCAGCCGCGTGCGGTGAAGGATCAATGGTTTGTATACGGCCCTCGGGGGGCATTCCGGGTGGAGTAACCTCCGTCCATGTCTCTCCACCATCCTGCGTCACATGTACTGGACCATCGTTTGCTCCTGTCCAGATCACGTTTGCTTCCACCGGAGACACTTCAATTACATATAGTGTACTGTAGTGCTCCTCTCCGGTAATGTCCCGCGTGATTGGACCTCCACTGATTACCTGACGCTCGGGTCTGAAAGCAGTCAAATCACCACTGATCGTCTCCCATGTGCGCCCTTCATCCATAGTGCGGTGGACATATTGCGATCCATGGTATATCACATTAGCATCATGCGGTGAAATTTCAATGGGAACAACACGCTGGAATCGATACGGTAACTTACGTGGATTGACACCATACATGTTGACCCCTCCGACATAGTATGACTGCTCCTGGCCTGATGCACGATTATATCGACTGAATCTGCCCTTGCAATTGCTGTAAACGATTGTGGCATCTACTGGACTAGGGACAGATGGTCCGGTCTCGCAGCCCCCGATGGCTTCCCAGTATGCAGTCGGGCCACCCGGACGTGAGTCCGGGGGTAGACTTGGAACAGCAACCGTGGTATTATCCTGCTGACCAGCATAAGCCCAATAAGGAAACCGCTCATCTACGTCGACCTGATAGAGCTCCGCTGTGGGCTGATTGTGCTGGGTTGACCATGTTCGTCCACCGTCCCTAGTTACGTTCGCCCCGCCATCGTTCGACTGTACAATAATTCGTGGATCATCCGGATTGATCCACATATCGTGGTTATCACCGTGCGGTGTACCCACACGTGACCATTCTTCTCCACCATTTACGGAGCGCCAAAGCGCGAGGTTATTTACCCACACGATATCGGCATCTGTCGGGTCCGCATCCACATTGGTGTAGTAGAAAGGACGTGTCATAAGGTATCCCTCTGTGCTTATCACGTGCCAGGTAGCCCCATTGTCATTGGATCTGTAGAGGCCTTCCTCTTCCGGGACTGCTTCCACCAGTGCGTACACCCGGCTTGGATCTGCCGGACTTACTGCAAAATCAATTTTACCAATAAGACCTTGTGGTAAGCCCTCTGTACTTTTGGACCAGGTTTCGCCTGCATCGCGTGAAACATAGACACCGTTCTCGCTACCATCATCCCCACTAATAATCGTCCACGGTTTGCGCTCTGCGCGCCATAAAGCGGCATACACAATCTCTGGATTACCCGGTGCAAGCTCAATATCTACTGCCCCCGTCCTCTCCGATACAAACAGTACGTGCTCCCAGCTCTTACCGCCGTCAACCGACTTGAACACACCGCGCTGTGGATTAGAACCAAATGGGTTGCCCAACGCCGCCACATACACCACTTGTGGATTGGTTGGATGCACGACCACGGAACCAATCTGGCCGGCCTCCCGAAGTCCTATATGCTCCCAAGACTCGCCTCCATCCGTTGACTTATACATGCCCCGGCCGATAATCACATTGCTGCGAATACCGTCTGATCCCGTCCCTACATACACGATCTCGGGATCGGTGTCCGCTACATCAATGGATCCTATGGAACCTGTCTCAAAGTATCCGTCAGAAATATTCTCCCAGCTTACTCCATAATCTGTCGTCTTCCAGACTCCACCACCGGTTGCCCCCATATAAAACGTGCCTGGATCAGCCTTATGCCCGGTGACTGCTGTTACGCGCCCCCCGCGTGATGGGCCTATGTAGCGAAACTTCAAGTCCTTGAACAACTCGCCAGTCTGCGCCTCTGCTGCGGTATAGAAGAGCATGCAGGCGAACGCTAAAAGCCAAGTCACGGTGTGTCTGTTAATCGTCATTTCTCATAAATTATTGAGCGGCAAAGCGGAGAGCCTATATACCCGGCAATTATGCCACAGCTTCGGAATATCCGTCATAACGGCGAATCGCACTGTAACCTAATACTGATTGCAATACCAACCGCTGGGAGAGTCAGGCAATCAATCCGGCAGGTGCTGTTTCTACGAATCCAGAATATAATCCTTCATGCAGGAATTGTCCTACTTTTCGATAAATAATACTGAGTTTTGTGCTAACCTGATGATTTTGCGGCGTAGGTGTCAGGTGGGTCAGGGGGGCACGGCGTCCGACTCTACAACGCCCTCGAATAAATGGTAGAGAATCCCTCCTCCCCTGCACAATTCAGTGTATTTTGGTTACTCATTGCTTCATCTCCGTGTATCTCGTGGCACACACCCGCCACGGAAAGGCGCCTATTATTGCACATAATAAGCTTGCGTTGAGGTTCATTGTTGAAGATTTCCAGATTCGATTCGACCGAATATCTCATATGACCGCTTGTTCGCCTCGGCTACTTGAGTGGACGTCATGTCTGATAGGAGTAAATCTTTTAGCTCAGTTGCATCAACATTTCCTTGCGAGGCAGAGAGACTACTCCATGCATAGGCTTCTACATAATCCTTCGGTACGCCTTCGCCCTTGGCGTACATGTGCCCCAGATTGTATTGTGCCAGAGCGTATCCCTGTTCCGCTGCAAGGCGATACCATTTGACGGCTGCTTGGTCATCTTGAACTACGCCCCAACCGCTTTCGTACACGATCCCCAGGCTGAATTGTGCCAAAGCATATCCCTGTCCCGCAGCAAGGCGGAACCATTTGACGGCTTCTTGATCGCTCTCTGGCACGCCCCGACCGCTCAAGTACATATACCCGAGATTGGATTGTGCCTGTGCGTCCCCCTGTTCCGCTGCAAGGCGATACCATTTAACGGCTGCTTGATCGCTCTCTGGTACGCCCCGACCATTGGCGTACATGTGCCCCAGGTTGCATTGTGCAGGAGCGTATCCCTGTTCCGCTGCAAGGCGATACCATTTGACGGCTTCTTGGTCATCTTGAGCTACGCCACCACCACCTTCGTAGATGACCCCAAGGCTGTATTGTGCCAGAGCATATCCCTGTTCCGCTGCAAGGCGGAACCATTTGACGGCTTCTTGACCGCTCTCTGGCACGCCCTGACCAGTCAAGTACATGATCCCCAGATTGGATTGTGACAGAGCGTCTCCCTGTTCAGCAGCAAGGCGATACCATTTAACCGCTTCTTGACCGCTCTCTGGCACGCCCCGACCATTGGCGTACATGCGCCCCAGGTTGTATTGTGCCTGTGCGTTTCCCTGTCCCGCAGCAAGGCGGAACCATTTGAGGGCTTCTTGGCCGCTCTCTGGCACGCCCTGACCAGTCAAGTACATGACCCCCAGATTGGATTGTGCCAGAGCGTATCCCTGTTCCGCTGCAAGTCGATACCATTTGACGGCTTCTTGATCGCTCTCTGGCACACCCCAACCATTGGCGTACATGCGCCCCAGAGCGTTTTGTGCCTCTGCATCTCCCTGTTCCGCAGCAAGGCAGAACCATTTTACGGCTTCTTGATAGTTTTCTGGCACGCCCCGACCACTCAAGTACATGATCCCCAGATTGAATTGTCCCTCGGAGTATCCCTGTTCCCCAGCAAGGCGGAACCATTTGAGGGCTTCTTGATCGCTCTCTGGCACGCCCCGACCATTCAAGTACATGATCCCCAGATTGAATTGTCCCTCGGAGTATCCCTGTTCCGCTGCCATGCGGAACCATCTGAGGGCTTCTTGATCGCTCTCTGGCACACCCCGACCATCGGCGTACAAGTGCCCCAGACTGGATTGTGCCCGTGCGTGTCCCTGTTCCGCAGCAAGGCGATACCATTTGACGGCTTCTTGGTCGTCTTGCGGCACGCCCCGACCATTGGCATACATGACCCCAAGATTGTATTGTGCCTTGGCAAGTCCCTGTTCCGCAGCAAGGCGGTACAATTCGACGGCTTCTTGATCGCTCTCTGGCGCATTCAGACCATTCAAGTACATAAACCCAGATTGTATTGTGACTCGGGGTCTCCCTGTTCCGTAACAAGGAGGACGTCATCAACAGTTTGATCCGCCGCAGGATATCCTCCTACTATGACTAAGTCAGTAAGCCCCTTCAGCAGACCTAGCAAACAAAGATGCTTCCCCGTTGTGTTGCATGAAAAGTAAGTGTTCATTGATTTGAATGTTTCTATGGGGTCCTTACAGTAGGGTTTTGGACATATTTGACCTATTTGTCAGGCTTTGGCGCTTGGTGGCCCTTTTAATTTCGGGGCTTGTTCCTGCAAATGTTGAGCTGCATCCGAATGATTCGATGGTAATTTAGGATAATCCCCGGGATTTTCTATAAATTAAAGCTTCGTTCGAGGCATTTATCTCCTATTTGTTATGCGTAGCCCAAGTTTGTCGTGCGCCGTCGAAAGGCGCACGACAAGGACGAGTCAATCACCGTGGACTGGATTAGATCCGGACGCACGGTGAGGAGGAGCTCGTTCGGACAGTCACGCTGGGGGCGTGGCGGCGAATATGTACCGCCTGCGTCAGATTGTTAAGAAGAGGTAACACGACCAGTGGTATAGGACTGCCGAAAGGCGACATGAAGCCACTCCCGGCCATACGGATACGGTAGAACAAGAAATCAGAACAACAAAACTGACCGAAGTGTGTCCTCTGGGCAGATCAGACCCCGACAAACTTTGCCGAAATTGGCTCAAATCCAACTATTAGGAGAAATACCAACCCCAAATACGCCGCGACCAAGCCATTCCCCTCGAATTGATACTTCAGACGTACACAAACCACGGCTATGACGCCCTCAACCCGACAGAATAGGTATTTTCTGACAGCTACGAATTAGGTTGATGAGAATATTGAACGGTATGAAACACGCTCCGTTTTTCATTAAGCCTCATAGATGCCCCAATGGTGTTGGAGACGTATTTGAGTCGGAAGCATTGTTCCAACAACGCCCTGCGACAAAGCAGAAAAACGTAGTTCTACCTGTTGATTAATAAGATAGGGCTAGAATTTTCGACTCCAACCGCTCGGCCATCGCTCTACGACAACCTTGGTCTGTGTGTAGAACTCAATCCCGTGCCTGCCCTGGGCATGAAGCGATCCAAAGAAGCTATCCTTCCAGCCACTGAATGGATAAAAGGCCATCGGAGCAGCAACTCCCAAATTGATCCCAATGTTACCGGCATCAGCTTCATAGCGAAATTTTCGGACCGCAGCGCCATCACTGGTAAACAGGCAAGCCATATTACCATAGGCCTGGGAGTTGATCAACTCAATTGCGCCGTCCAGATCATCCGTATGCATTAATCCAAATACTGGTCCGAATGCCTCTGTCTGGGCAAATGTGCTGGCCGGATCCACATTATCAATGAGGGTCGGAAAAATCCAGTTACCATTCTGGAAGCCATCAACCACTTTACCTCGACCATCCACCAGCACATGCGCGCCCTCTCGCTCACTTACACCTACTAGACCTTCGATTGCAGACCGACTTTCCGGTGTGATCACCGGGCCCATTTCTGAGTGTCCATCCAACCCGTATCCAACCCTGCGCGTACGTGCCGCTTCAACCATGGCCTCGGTAAATACTCCCTGTGCTCCACCAACCGTCACGGCCAGGCTGTTCGCGAGGCAACGCTGACCTGCACAGCCAAAAGCAGAATCCGCTACAATCGTCGAGGTCATATCCATGACGGCATCTTCTAGCACAACTGCTATGTTCTTGGCCCCACCCTGACACTGAACCCGCTTACCATTCGCAGCGGACTGAGCGTAAACATAACGGGCCACCGTTGTAGAGCCCACGAAACTGACAGCCTGCGTACCTGGATGCTCAATTAATGCATCTACCGCCTCCTTACCTCCGTGCACCAACTGCACTACACCCGCAGGCAAATTCACTTCATCCAGCAGACGCACTAACCAAGCACTCGTCTGAGGTACCTTTTCGCTTGGCTTAAGGATAAAGCAGTTACCGGTCGCTATGGCGTAAGGCAGAAACCACAGAGGAATCATACTCGGAAAATTGAAGGGCGTGATCGCAACTACGACGCCCAACGGCTGCCGGATCATATGCTCATCAACCCCGCTTGCAATATCCTCATTGTTGTAGCCCTGCATTAGGATAGGAGTCCCGCATGCGACCTCAACATTTTCTATACCACGTCGCAATTCGCCCCTGCTCTCGGCGATGGTCTTGCCACATTCCTTAGTAATCGAACGGGCAATATCCTCGAAATGATACTCAAGCTTTTCCCTGAAGGCGAACAGATAACGGATCCGCTCGGTTACCGGGGTCCGTCGCCATTGTTTGAATGCGGCTTGCCCCTCACGGACGGCCACATCAACATCCGTGTACGAAGCCATAGGAACGTTTGCTATGGTATCTCCGGTAGCTGGATTGATGACCTTCTGGGCATCACCGGCCTGGGAAGGTCTCCACTTCCCCCCTATAAAATGATCTAACTCAAGTACGTTACTCATCCTTGTTCAGTAGTGTTTGTGACCCGACCGGACATCATGTTGATTACATCGTTCCGGCTGATTTCATCCCGCATAAAGTTACCATAACTGCGCCCGCGGTGCAATATCGTGTATCGATCAGCAACTTCGAAAGCATGATACACATTATGCGTGATGATTATGACGCCTACACCGCGGTCGCGTGCCTCCGCCACGTCCCGCAGTACATTTGCTGATTCTTTGACTCCGAGCGCAGAGGTCGGCTCATCAAGAATCAGGATCCGGGCACCGAAGTGTATCGCCCGTGCTATTGCAACACTTTGGCGCTCCCCACCACTCAGTGTTCCGACCGGTTGCCTGGTTGTTCGTAGATCTATACCGAGTCTGCCGCAGCCGGCACGTGTAATCCGATCCGCTTTGGCCATATCCAGCCTTTGCAGTAATCCCCAACCCCTTGTAGGCTCGTTACCCAAGACAAAATTGCGGCTTATGCCCAGATGTGGTACCATAGCAAGGTCTTGGTAAACGGTGGCAATACCCATTTTCAAGGCCTCCCTTGGTGAGGTGAACACGACCTCGTTGCCTTCAATGAATATCCCTCCCTGACTAGGGCGATGTACGCCAGACAGACATTTGATCAGCGTTGACTTCCCTGCACCATTATCCCCTAGGAGTCCCAATACTTCACCTGCACGCAACTCCATGGTGATATCCTGTAGCGCGATGACGCGACCAAAAACTTTGCCAAGTTGATGTGTGTGTAAGAGCGAAGTACTCATTCCTGCAGAGCCTTGCGACGAATCCAATGATTAACCAGTACAGCAATGAGCAGCATCACGCCAAGAAACACCTGGAACCAGTCGGCATCCACGCCTGCAAAAACAATCCCCTGCCGCACCATCCCAAATATCAATGCCCCTATCGCAGCTCCAATGGCTGATCCGTACCCTCCGGTAAGTAATGTGCCCCCAATCACAACAACGATAATTGCATAAAACTCCCGCAACTCACCGCGAAGAACATCTGCCCCACTGAAAGTGACAGCCTGAATCATGCCCACCAAGGCGGCAGCTAATGCTGTCATTATGAACAAAGTAACCTTTACACGCCGCACTGGCACGCCCACGCTACTCGCAGATTTAGCATCTCCCCCAGTCCCAAATATCCAATTGCCAAACCGCGTTTTCAGAAGCACCCAAGTGGCGACCGCCGTGATCAGAATCCACCAGAGAATGGATACCGGCCAGTTGGCCCCTCCAAGCGTCAACTCACTCGCGAACAATGCCTGTGCTGAATCAAACCCGCTCGCTTCCTGGAGCCCACCCAATTGGGTTCGACCTGTAATAAGCCGCGTCAGTGCAATTGTCGCGCCCCGGAAGGCGAAAAGTGTGGCTAACGTCACAATAAAGGATGGCAACCCAGTTCGTACCACAAGCATACCGTTAAAGAGACCTGCCAGTCCAGCAAAGATGACTACTGCAACTGCAGCAAGCCATATATTCCAGCCCAAATGCACACTGAGCACAACAAGTAGCATCCCACTGGCACCAATCATGGAACCAACAGAAAGATCAAACTCGCCGGCAATCATCAGCAGAGCGACAACTGACGCCAAGATGCCCAGTTCTGCTGCCACTTCCAGATAGGTTGCAGTGCCTCTTAGTGAGAGAAAGCCCTGATCACCAGCCACCAGAGCAAATGATAGCCAGATAACCAACGCACCTCCCAGAGCGCCTACCTCCGGGCGTGAGAGGAGTCGGCGGATCGGATGTATCTTGCGCAGTCGCTCATCCCGGGAAACCATACTCAACGTGTACCCCGTGCGGTCAATTCTTTTAATCGCCCTACGTTGCTCTTTGTGATGAACCCTGGTCCTGTCTGCAGGCTCTCGTGAGCCAACAGATTTTCGTTACGGTGGTACAGCGCCAAAAGTACAACGGGCAGATAACCCTGCATATACTGCTGCTGATCAATTGCAAACAGGATCGCGCCGGACTCGATTGCGTTGAGTATTTCGGGGGAGGTATCAAAGGTTGCGAAATTGATTCCTGGGTTATCAATTTCTTCCAGCGCGCGCATGCATGGCAGCGCACCGGTTGGTCCCAAGGTCATTAGAGCATCAATGGAAGGGTCACTGCGAAGCGCTGCAATTATCCGCTGTGTGGACTCAGTAGGATCTCCCAGTTCCACGGCAAGCATTTCTACGCTGCTCCCCTGGCTTTCTAGCGCGTCAGTAAAACCTCGGCAACGTTCGTCGAGTGCGAGATTGCCAACCTCCTGATTAATACACAACGCATTCGTTGCACCCACTGCAGATAATCGCAGACCTCCCTGATAACCGGCTTCATATTCAGATTGGCCTACGTGGAGCAGGCTCCCCAGCCGCTGAGCATGCTCACCACCGGAATTAATGCTCACGATCGGAACACCCGCTTCGCGGGCCGACATCAGTGCTGCTTCCAATGCGTCTGCATCAGGGATACTAACCACAAGCCCATCTGGCTGGGATGCCAGAGCGGCATCAATAAGCTGGGACATAGTCACCAAGTCAAAAGATTCAGGGGCCTGGTACAGCACCCTTGTTCCGGTATGTTGAGCGGCATCCAATGCTCCCCTCTGAACAACACTCCAGAAAGGATCTGAGGCCTGCCCGTGCGTCACAAACACGAATCGCAGGATCGGAGCATCGGTGCCAGCGTCATCATCAGACGCACAGCCACCGCAGACAACCCCCAACACGAATAACAAAGGAATCCACAAACAGCGCATAAGATTAATTCCGAGAAAAATGATTTTGCTCTTTGACACGCATAAGCTCCCAGTTCTTTCTAGCCTCCTGGACAGCTGGCATTTCGCTGACCTCCGCGGGCGGTACATCCCACCATGCCTCGTATCCCGGTACATCTACGTAGCGGTCATTACGAACATAAATGACAGTAGTCCCCTTCTCTTTCTTCGCTTTTTTGAGAGCATTTTCCACATCACCAACATTCTTACACTCGATGACGCGGGCGCCAAGGGAAGCTGCATTTGCAGCAAGATCGACTGGTAAGGTTCTGACATCTTCATCAGTATCTCCCGGCAAGACGCCGTTTTCGGGGAATACGTATCTGGTCCCGAACCCTTCCTGCCCCAAAGAACGGCTAAGAACACCAATGCTCTTAAACCCGTCATTGTCGAATAACACAATAGTCAAATCGCAGCCTTCTTGAATTGCTGTAACAAGATCACTGGACAGCATGAGGTAACTGCCATCTCCGACGAGTACGTACACCGGACGCTCCGGTGCAGCCATTTTTACGCCCAGACCGCCGGCTATTTCGTAGCCCATTGTACTGAAACCATACTCCATATGGTACTGCTTTGGATGTCTGGTACGCCAAAGCTTATGCAGATCTCCCGGGAGACTCCCGGCAGCACACACCATAACAGCATCTGGATCACCTGACTCATTAACAGCCCCAATAATCTCACCCTGACTGGGTAATGGCTTATTGCGGATAGCATATATCCGGTCAACTTCCGCTGACCAGGCCTCTACAAGTGCTTTGCACTCAGATTGATACTCGTGTGAGGTCGTCCAGCCGGAAAGTGCATCGTTCAGTTCCTCCATCGTCACCTTTGCATCTCCCGTCAGGGGCAATGCGCCGTGCTTAAAGGAGTCGAACTCTGCCACGTTTATGTTTATGAAACGTACGTCCGCGTGCTCAAACAACGTTTTGCTTGCGGTTGTGAAATCACTGTAACGCGTACCAATACCTATAACCAAATCGGCGCCCTTAGCGATACGATTAGCGGCAAGCGTGCCTGTAACCCCGACTGCTCCAAGATTGTATGGATCACCATGCAGGACGCTGCCCTTGCCCGCGTGGGTTTCGCATACAGGGATGCCTCTACGCTCAGAAAAGCTCCGAAGCAACTCTTCTGCTTCACTGTAAAGAACCCCTCCCCCTGCTATGATGAGCGGCCGATGACTATTCTTGATCCATTCTGTTGCCTGAACCAGGGCCTCCCTATCGGGGCGATTGCGGTGCACCTTCCAGACGCGTTTCCTAAATAGCTCCCCGGGGTAGTCATGGGCTTCGGTTTGGACATCCTGCGGTAATGCAAGGGTCACTGCTCCGGTTTCGGAGGGGCTGGTGAGTACACGCATTGCCTCCGCCAACGCAGTAATGAGTTGATCTGGACGATTTATACGATCCCAGTAACGACTGACAGGCTTAAAGCAGTCATTCACACTCATATCTTGTGAGTGTTCGCTCTCGAGTTGCTGCAGGACGGGGGCTACGTTGCGACGGGCGAAGATATCACCCGGCAAAAGCAGTACTGGCAAACGGTTCACGGTAGCCACCGCCGCTCCCGTGATCATATTCGTTGCCCCCGGACCAATTGATGTGGTGCAGGCAAGTGTTTGCAGGCGGTTTTTCATTTTGGCGAATGCCACCGCCGTATGAACCATCGCTTGTTCATTTCTGGACTGGTAGTACCTGAAGTCTTGATGCTCCTGCAGTGCCTGACCGATCCCACTGACGTTTCCATGGCCGAAGATCCCCGAACAACCGGCAAAAAAACGCTGCTCGAAGCCATCACGCATCACAAACTGGTTCTTCAAAAATGCTACGACCGCTTGCGCCGTCGTACAACGGACTGTTCTCATCTAAACCGCAGATAATTGATGATTGACTGCTTGCGCATGGGAGGTAAAGTTACGACTGTTTTTCTGTTCCAGCACCCGGCCTGCCAAGGCCTGTTAGTCTCCCCGCCTCGTAGCTCTGGGATTCGGCTTGATCAATGCGAATTTACACCTTGTAGTAGGAAATTATGGCGATGTCAAGTAGCCCGCCAGAGGGCTCACGTACGGTTCAGTGAGAGTCTGGAGGTGAAAATTCTCTGAGATTCTTGACGTTAAGTCCCATCTACGCCTCTCAGTAGACCAAGCAACTGATCCTTACGAACGTCTTCCATCTTCTCGTTGATTAATCTGGTTCCCCGGTCATTCAAGATTTTTTGAGTAGCGTATCGGGCATTTTTCTGTATCTGAGAAGGACAACGAGGATCTATCACTACAAGAGATCTGCCTGATAAGGAGGTCAACCAAAAAATAAGTTGAGTATTTATTGCCTTATCGCCGAAACTATAACCGCACACAACTAGCGTATCTGTATTCCTCAAGATCTTACGAAATCGATAATGAACATCCAGCAACATTGGCCCCGTGTACATGGCTGGCTTGTTAAACGTACCTATTAGCAAAAGAGGCCGTCTATCAAAACCTCTCCTCCAGCACTCTGGGTCTGAGGGTTCATCAGGCCAGGGAGAAGAGCACTCCGAGTTTGCCATGTTGATACCAATTGTCTCAGGAGATCTATTATTGTTTCCATCCTTACGAAGCTTTTTCCAATTGGTAGAACCGTGAAGCTTAAGAAATGGGGTACTACCGTCAGGAAAATGATCCTGCCAGACTCTCCAACCACAGTCAGTCTGCTCGGGACTGAAGCCATCTGCGAGTGAGACACCCTGTTCAGATAAAAAATTCTCCACATGTGTGTCATGTGCAAGCGTTGCAATACCTTTCAAATCTAGATCATTTGCTTCACCGATGGCTGTAATTAGCGCAAGATGCTTGGGGTGATGCTGACCATCATGGCTCAAAACATTGACAACAATGTCTTCAATGTAGTGGCACGTTTCCTCGCAAAGTTGGTGAAATTCCCGCAGATCAGGGATACTCAATGTGCGACCAGATCGCTCACAGAATTCCCTGTATTCCGGCCATGAGATCATTACACATTTCAGGTTACGTATTAGCGGTAGCATTGCCGGATTCTGCAATTCTGACCAATCGTCCCCCAATTGTGAGGCCAGATAGTATAAGTCCTCATAATTGATTTCCTTGGATTCCTCACGATAAAAGAGGTATTCATGTGCTAGCTCGTATAGCCAGCAAATGATGCGGCGCACGAGAGGCGTTCTAAAATCTGTGTCGGGACAGGGAGGCCCACGGTAATATCTTTCATCTGTGTGTCGATAATAACCGCTCGGAGCTCGTATTCGCTCTGTCAGGCAATGGGTGGAACTATATCCGGCGGGAATGGAAGCTCCTGCTCCCAAAAGGAATGTGACACGTTTCATGGAATCGCTCGATTTTAGGATTGTAAAGCAGGATTTTGGGAGATTCGAGGAATAGTTTTAGGGATATTCATCCCGTTAGTAGTAGGTATATATGTATATCGGCTGCGTATGTACAAGAGGATCCACAACTTTAAGCATTCCACAATAATTGCGGTACAGCCACTGGAAAATATCGCGCCTTGGAGGAGTTGAGAAGGGAGGAAGTTCAGATTTAGATGACTCAAAGAAAGCCGTGAAGTAGCAAGTCTCGCATAATTATTTTTTGCTGGGAGCAACAAGTTTCATTAAGCTCTCATAGTCAGTAACCACATCATATTGGGCACAATCCGCGTCAATCTGTCTGCTAATTTCATTGAAAAATTTTCGGGCACATTCAATTTTAATCCCTTCACTACCTCGAAACTCAAGGGAAGACATTGACCCCTTCGTTTCGGCCACGAAGTAGATATGTTTGTGGGTGGCAAATTTGAAAGAAATTGCCCAGTCGGGGTTGTAGTCGCCGATGGGGGTTGGAATCAGAAAACCACGAGGCAACTTAGCATAGACAGTTACTTCGCTACTTGTATCTAAGTCTTTCACAAAACTTCTCTCTATTTCTGAGTCCGTGATTACAAAGTCATAGATATGGCGTTGAAGTTTTTTCGTAGCCCGAGAAAAGTTCTGACCAGTCTGGTTGGCAGTAAAAATGTTGATATCGTAGCACTCGTCGATTTCATCATATACAAGACACTCAACAACCATAGCGGCCATTTTTTCTCTGATGATACGAGAGGATTCTGAGATAAAGTACTCGGGGTTGTCCATGAACTGTTCGAAGGACTGGGGCTTGATCTTCGAGAGAATATCTACAGCAGTAGCTCGGGTAATCTGTGACTTCTCAGCAATCTTACCTACGATGTCATATTTCACCGATGACCGAATGACCGGACCACTCTCTGTCTTTCTGCCTGTGACAGTGAAGCCATCTAGACCATGTATCTGGCTATTAGTCAATTCCTCCCTCTGAGTTCCTACCTTCAGGGTGTATTGCAAAGAAGGGACATTTAAATTTTCATTCAATGCACTGACACATTTTTCTGTTAATTCCCTTGTGTCGAAATCGACCTGATAGATAGCCCTTCGGTTTATCCTTGCCCAGAGTTCCTTGAATTCCTTTTTTCTGAAGTTAGCGTTCAGCCGATTGATCTTTGTCTTCCGCCCGTCATCAATCTTGGGAAATTTGTATTCGTCAATCAGATTATCAATTAGCTCAATAATCTGGCAACGATAGGGTTGTAATTCTCCCATGTCTGGCAGTTGATCTGCCGCCTTGGCTTGACGATAGGTACCCGTGATTTCATCCATGTCATTAACGAAGTTGTTCCTGACCAGATATTGATAAATTCGTCGTGCCATTAATTCCAATATCTCAATTGGACCTTCCTGAGTTTGGATAAACTTCCCTTTGAAATAGGCTTGATCTGCTTTTCTAGGTCGTGCTGAGAGTGTGTCTGCAATTTCAGTTTGGAGTTCTCGGACAAAATTTTCATAGCTTTCACTCGCCACGACACTGAGTACATTAATCTCATGGACCGTAGCAGGATGATCTTTTCGGTCTCCGTTCTGATCAACTGAGAGTCGTAAGCCACGTCCAACTTCTTGGCGGCGTGAGATATTGCTTTCGCTACGTTTCAGCATACACATGACGAAGACATTTGGATTGTCCCAGCCTTCACGTAGAGCAGAGTGCGAGAAGATGAAGCGGGTTGGCTCTTCAAGGGATAAGAGAAGCTCTTTCTCTCTTAGGATGAGGTCATAGGCAGAAATATCATCACAGGTCCCTTTTCCTTCACCTCGCTTCTTGATCCTACTAGGATTTGCCATACGCCCGCTCCTATCTATAGAAAAGTAACCGTTGTGGGTTTTGGCCGGGTCAATCTCTGTGAGATAGTTTCGATAGGGCTCATCATGATCCACTGATTTTGCGAGATAATAATCGCGTTCCGCTTTATATTCGCGCTCAAAGATGTGCGCATATTCGCCCTTTTCATCTACTTGCTCGTAGTCCCGATACTTTTTCACCTCGTCAATAAAAAAAAGTGAGAGTACCTTGACACCCTGCAAAAAGAGTTGATGTTCCTTCCGAAGATGGGCTTTGATTGTTTCGCGGATTTGAAAGCGGCGGATATCGTTTTCATTTACATCTCCGATTGCCTCACCGGCAGACAGCTTCTTTCCATTGATGAATTCAACGATATTCAGGATAGGCTTAATGTCGGATATTATATAACCACGATACTGCTCAAGCCTATTTGAAGCATGATAGAGGTCATCATTTTCGGAGAGACGTTTGAGTTTGCGTATGATTTTACCGGACCTGAGCTTTACTTCAATCTCAATCCGTGCGACTGGGGCTTTGGAGGAGACTTCAATACCATCAAGAAATAGATAGGCATCTGTGCCGGAAATTCTATGTGTTTGGATACCGTGCACCGAAATTTTTTTAACCAGCTTCCCCTCATAAGCATCAATCGCATCAAGCCGGTGTACTTGGCAGTGATGGGTACGGTGTGTTGCAGAATACCGCAGGATCATTAATGGTTTGAACTTTGGCAGAGCTCCAAGTGTGGCGTTGCCTTCCATTTTCTGAGGCTCGTCCAGTATAAGGATAGGCCTGTTTGCACTGAGCACATCAATCGGGCGTCTTGATTGAAACTCGTCCAGTTCTTCGTAAATCCGACGATTATCAGCTCCTCTTGCGTTGAAGGCTTGAATATTAATGATCATTACATTGATGCCCGCATCGGACGAAAAACTTTCCAGTTCTTGGAGGTGCCTTGAATTATACACAAAGAAGCGAGCCTTTTTCTGGAAGGTTTCTGAGAAATGCTCTGCTGTGGCCTGGAAAGAGTTTTGGACACCTTCACGGATTGCAATACTTGGCACCATAACGATAAACTTACACCAGCCATACTGTCTATTCATCTCGAACATAGTCTTGATGTAGCAGTACGTCTTGCCGGTGCCAGTCTCCATTTCAACATCAAGGTTGATCTTTGCCCCCGGCTTGTAACGGTGATTGACGGGTTTACGGATGCCCCTTCTGTTTAGCGTCGTGAAATCCGCAAGTGTTCTGGAAGACGGTAGGCCTTGGCGATTCTGCACCGCTTGTATGTTTTCTAGGAGATCCTCATCTCTCAAAAGAATCTCATTATTCCTGAAGCCGGTCTGAAGATCATATTGAAGGTTATACTGTCGTTCCCCTCCCGTACTAGGATTGATTCTATAATGGAGAGCATCAGCCTTTGGCTGTCCTTTGAAACAATCAATGATTGCATCAACAGCCTCGGTTTGGTACTGTTGAATTTTGTATTTAAGCTTCATATACGCCCCTTCATTTAGATTGATTTCAAGTCTGTCGAAGGAGAAAGTTGGCGAAATATTTGCTGTGTGTTGATCTTTACTGCATCCGAGACGAAGCTGTTATCGCGGAAGACGACACGAAAGGGAGTAAGTTTTGCTAATTCCCTCACTATTTCCTCGGTCACGCCTTGGTCGAAACATGCCACCAGTTCCTTTTCGTTAACAAAGAAAACGGTTTTTGTATGGACAATCTCTTGTCGAATCGGCAGTGTTAAGTCTATGCCCCAGTCAACCAGCACTTGGAACAGCAGATCCTCAGGCGTCCGGTCATCTTTAACGCTGTCCACCATCTCCCAAAGTTGAGATTGTTTTACATCGTCGGGGCGGTAATAAACATCCTTCATGTTTGATGAATCCACCTTAAGCGATCGAAAGCCCACATCTTGATTCCAGTCAGTGTGATAATCCTCCTCTAATATTTTCTGTCCTGCTCGGCGGATTCGCTCTCGGCTAACTTCAGGTATAGTCTTGAAACCGGCATTGAAAGCCTCAGAATTCTCGTTTACCGCTTCATCCAATTGCACCATGATGAACTTGCGATTTCCTCCATCAGCGGCATTCTGAAGCATCACGGAATGTGCGGTGGTGGATGATCCTGCAAAGAAGTCGAGTATAATATCCGAATCCTTGGTTACCATTTCAATGATTTCCTGGAGAATCAATTCGTCCTTGGGGTAATCAAAAAATTTTCCATCCATGAGGGCCCGCAGACGTTTAGATGCAGCACGTCCATCTTGGTAAAAAACGCTGTACGGTACTTGGCGCTCATTGTCTTTCAAGTAACGTTTAATGCAAGGAACTGAGTTCTCATCCTCGCCAAAGTGGACGCGATCATCGTTAATCCGTTCCTGCATTAGCTTCGGATTACTGAAGCGCCAACCGCTAGATGGGATTTTTACTGGCTTTTGGGTCTCTGGATGAAGCACCTCATATTTTGGTCCGCCACCACCAGGCCATGAGATATTATCAGGAAAGTAGATTCCCCGAGCGTCAACGTGGGAATAATGCTTATGCTTTTTCGCGGGATTACTATCAGCGAGGCCTGAATACCACTTCTTAAGACCCTGCGTGATTGCCTCAAAATCATTTCCGTGTTGGCGCTTCAAGCGATAATACTGGGAATAAATGTCTTCCAACCCTTTCTTTCGCTGGCGCCAGATTACTTTGTTTTCGCTGAGATATGCAGAGTCACGGGCGTAACAAACGATATACTCATGCGAGACGGATACGAATCGCGAATCATTCTTGCGACCGGCCGCCCACACCATATCGGCAACGAAATTGGATTGACCAAAGATTTCATCCATGACCATGCGCAGGCGGGGCTGTTCTCCCTCATCACAGGATACAAAGATCGCACCATCTCTAGTCAGCAAGTTCTTGGCCAACCGCAGTCGCGGAGCAATCATCGTAAGCCAATTTGAATGAAATCGCCCATTTCTTTCGGGATTAGTAACAAGACGTCTCCCTTCCTCTGTTCGCTCACCAGATGCTATTTCGTGGGGAATCTGTTCTGATTCAAATTTATCTCGGTAGATAAAATCCTTGCCCGTATTGTACGGTGGGTCAATATAGATTAGCTTGATCTGTCTGAGATAGATCTCTTGAATGAGTTTTAGCGCCTCAAGGTTATCACCTTCGATAAATAGGTTTCTGGTTGTATCAAAGTGAGGGCTGTCACTCCTTACGGGTCGCAGTGCCTTGTTGACCGGCGAATTTGCAATCAAGAGTGCTTGACGCTTGCCTGGCCAGTCAAGTCTGTAGCGTTCCTGCGGCCCCTCAATAATATGAGCCAGTTGCAAAACTCCCAAATCGGGGGATTTTTTGGAATTTTGAGGTCATGGTTTCTGGTTGGTGCCTCCGGGTAGAGGAGGCGATTGTGATTGGGATTTGTATCCGCCCCGAGCATAGGAACATCCCTCGATAGGCCTAAAAAAGGGACCGGAGTCCCCCGGATTTCGTATCAATCAGTGTCGAAATTTTCCACGAAAACCGGAGGTCAAGTAGCCGGGGGGAATCTCACCCCCCGGCCCTCACAGAACCGTGCGTGAGCCTCTCAACTCACACGGCTCCTACCATGCAGCCGTTCGGAATTGAATAAAGGTGAACCATGAAGAAACTCCCAGTGCACGAACAATCCCGAATCCCGACGAGCACGCTCTATTAACCACGTAAACGCCCGAAGCCACCGACCACGGAAACGTTTATATTTCCGCATTAGCCACCGTGTTAGGTGACGGTCAATGCCTTCCAATGGCCGCCTTAATGCTGATTTAAAGAACGCACCGTAATAATCAATCCATCCACGTACCGTGGCATTGATCTTGCCCGCTATGTACGTAATCGGGTGTGGACTCATTCGAGCCAACCTCCAACCATGGATCGTCTCTTGTACGGCCTTCATCGCCTTCCGACTTATCGCCGGATTGAACCCAAGAAAATTCCTCCCCCTCCGACTCCGTGTCTTCCGCGGTCGAAACGTATACCCCAGAAAATCGAACGAAGTGTTTGGAAATGAACCCCGAAAGTATGCCTGCTTGCAGTATACAATCTTGGTTTTCACTGGGTGCAAGGTTAAGTTGCAAGCCTTAAAGCGTTCCCTCAGCACCTTCCAGAGGTAGCGCGCTTGCTTCTTTGTCGTGCAATGGCATACGATGTCGTCTGCATACCGCTCAAATGGAATGTGCGAATACCTCCGTTCCATCCATTTATCAAACGCGTAATGCAGAAACAGATTGGCCAGCAGCGGACTGATTACCCCGCCCTGCGGGGTCCCAACATCCCGAGCCTCTTCCGTCCCGTCTGGATGAATCACCGGTGCCGTCAGCCAACGCTCTATATATAAGAGCACCCACTTCTGATCCGTGTGTAGCCGGACCGCTTTCATCAACAGAGCATGGTCTATCGTATCAAAATAAGATTTGATATCCATGTCCAGTACCCAGGCCCGCTTCCAGCATCGCGTTCGCGTCTGCCGGAGTGCGTCATGGGCCGATTTGTTCGGTCGGTATCCATAGGAATCGGGATGGAACTCTCGTTCCAGTTCCGGCTCCAAAACCTGCTTCACCACCATCTGTGCCACCCGATCCGCAACGGTTGGGATTCCCAAGGGCCGGACGCCTCCGTCCGACTTCGGAATATTTACCCGTCGCACCGGCTGTGGATGATAACTGCCCGATGCCATTCGATTCCAGAGCTTGTAGAGATTATCCGCAAGCTTGGCCTCGAAATCTGCGATGGACTGCGCATCGATCCCCGCCCCGCCTTGGTTCGCCTTTACACGCTTCCACGCCTCCCAAACTTGTCGCTTGGTCACTGGAAACGGCTTTGCGTTTTGCGTTGAAGTCCTCCCTTTCGGTTGCTTCCTCGCGTCCTGCTGCATGGTTCACCCCCTTCGCTCCTCTCCCGTTACAGGAGTCTCATCACTACTACGAGGTGATCCGCCCGTGTGGAGTGCCTTGGTACTCAATGGCTTACAGGTACTGCCTGCTTGCCACGCTCCCTTCTCATCACTCCGACACGTTCCCACGTTCCGTATAAGGGCCCAAGTCGCATTCTCGCCACGTTTATGCCGGAGGCCGGTTGGCCAGTAAGCAGGTCCCCGCCAACCTCGTCCCGGGATCAGGAGAATACCCCGGTTTTGACCATCTTCTAAGGACTTTCGACTCGTCATCCGTGATTCACTTGCGTTCGACTCTACGACTCTCACCTGACAGGTTCCTACACCTGCCTTTTCCCAGCACGCTCACCACCACACCTCTTTAGTGCAGCAGCTGTGGGCGGTTTGCAACCTCCGCCTGCACGGCGATTGCGGGGGGCCGTCCCCCATCCCTTATACAGTTCGTACATTTCGGCTATGTCATTGACTCACCTCCGTGTACTTCGTGGCACACTCTCCCATGTCCCTTAGGAAGAAAACACGAGGTTTTTATATTGCCTGCCAACGAGAATTGTTTCCTTGGGTGGAGGAGGAATTTGGTTCGTTGCCCAAACGGTACCAGAAGTTGTTGTTGGTATTCGAGATGGCGTGTGTAGAGGATTTTCTGTCCCGCACCTCGTTCCGTACGCCGGGGCGCCCGCTGGCGTCTCGGGTTTCGCTTGCACGGTCGTTTTTGGCCAAGATGGTCTTGAATATTCCGACGACTGCCGGATTGCGAGAGCGCCTACTTTCGGACCCATTGCTTCGGTCGATGTGTGGTTGGTCGCGGCAGCGGGATGTGCCCAGTGCGTCCACATTTTCCCGTGCGTTCAAGGAGTTTGCGGAGTCCGAGTTACCGACACGGATCCACGAAGTCTTGATTCAGGAGAGCTACGCGGATTCGTTGGTGGGCCATATTTCGCGGGATTCGACGGCGATTGAGGCAAGAGAGAAGCCGGTGCCGAAGAAAAAGGCGCCGGAACCGGTGAAACGCAAGCGTGGGCGTCCACGGAAGGGGGAGGAACGTCCAAAGGTCCCCACGCGTTTGGAGCGCCAGCGTACCATGAACAAAGCGGAGATGTTGGCGGATTTGCCCAAGGCGTGCACGGTGGGGAGCAAGCGAAATGCGAAAGGGCATACGCAATCCTGGACGGGATATAAGCTACATATAGATGCAGCAGACGGCGGGATTCCGATCAGCTGTATGCTATCTTCCGCGTCCCTGCACGATAGCCAAGCGGCCATTCCATTGGCGACCATGACGGGTGAGCGGGTGGACAACTGCTATGATCTCATGGATAGTGCGTATGACGCGAAGGAGATTCACGCACACAGTACGGCAGCGGGACATGTGCCGATCATTGACACGAATCCGCGTAATCGAAAGGCGGCGCACCGTCGTGAGCAGAAGGCACAGCGCAGTGCCGGGTTTATTCCACCTGAGCGGGCGCGCTACAAGGAACGTTCGACCGTGGAGCGGGTCTTTGGACGACTCAAAGATGAGTTTGGTGGACGCCATGTACGGGTGCGTGGGCACAGCAAAGTGATGTGTCACCTGATGTTTGGAATTGTTGTGCTCACGGTGGATCAACTGCTGCGGATGGTCCACTAAACCGGATCGTCGAGTGGTCGCGTACAGAATTGGGGGGTTCTGGAATACAGAAGCCGTGGGATCGATGCGTAGAGTCCGCACGGATCGTGGACAAAATTCTCCAAGTTAACACCTCGTTGAAGGTCAATCACCCACAGCTTCGAAGAAAGCGGTGAACACAGGCCAATCATTCACGTATTCCAAGAAAATCAGACCCATTTATGTCCCGAATTGGCCGATTCACCAGTTGCAACAAAATGGGTTTTGCAACTAGCTCATATGATTACTCAATTTTTGGCGAAGCAGATCAAAGTCCACCGCTAGGCGTAATTCTCCTCTCGCTTCGTTGAACACCTCGGTTACGCAGCTGGGGAAGGCACTACGAATCTTCAGGATATTTTCCTGACTCAGATCAGGTGTGTGCATCTTCAACTTATCCATGCTGGGGCTCAAGTCTTCAAAGTGTAAAGATATTACACTTATTCATTTCGCAGGCTTAGCAGATCATTGCCGGACTATTAATTAGAAGCAGCTGAGACCCCTGCAAAACCACACATGTCAGAAGGAATTCTGGTGCAAAACAATGGAGATTCCCTGCGACCTTGGAACATCCATGTTATCCACAGGCCGCCAGTCAACACACACATGGACGCGAGTGATCCATGACACATCGCCATTACAGTACCATCCAAACCAATAAAACGGTGCTGATCGACAGGGAGAATGCCACTCTCAGTGCTGGAAAACAAGGCAGGTTGCAAATCATGTGGATGAAGATCAAGGGGATAAGCATGGCCGTTGCAACTCCCCGACGTAAGGCTCCATCAAGAGGATTGGGGACTATGATGTTCACCAAATAGACGATCACCAATGTGGCAGCGATCCAAAAGGACAGGATGGTGAGGTTACGAGCAATCGCCAACTCACGCCTGTCCTGCTTGGTGAAGATAGCCGTCAAGAGTGCCCAAAAGAGGACGAGCACGAGACTAATGGCGGCAAATTTTGTTGCCTCTATCTGGATTACACCGTTGAGCAAGAGTGGTAAGCCGGGGAACATGGCGAGCAGGATCGCAGTGACAGCTCCCTTCAAAGAGGCATTAATATCCTGTTTAAACGGTTGAGTGAAGAGACCTACAAACGCGTTCAGTACTTGGCGGGCTTCGTGTTTAATACGCATGGGCAGAGCTACCTGACTCGGAATACGTACTGGTAGATATCCGGGCCGAGGTTATCAAGATCACCTGTATAGGAAACCGCTATGCGGAGTTCGTTTTGCCCAGACGGAGCACGGGTTGTAAACGGTACCCATGAGGTGAGTGGACGATGTCCTGCAAGCCTCAATAGTCGCTCCGAACCGTAGGGAAGCACGGGCAGGCTGTTTGTGGCACCAACCACCAACTCGTAGCTGCTAACATTGGACAACCATACCGACGTGTCGTGCCAAGTGGTAAGGTTGTTCCACGGGGGCTCAGAAGGATCCTCAGGGAGGCTACGATGAAACTCTCTGAAAGCCTCATCGGGATCTAAACCCGAGGCATCGGGTGTCCGGCTCCAGTTGCCCAGTAGGTTGCCAACGAATGGAAGACCAGCTGCCGCATTGTTTCGAAAGAGCCACAGCGGCTGTTTGTCTCTGTATTTGGTGCTAACATAGACGATCTGCCGGCGAGCATTGTCGTAGGGAGGTGCTTCCCAAGCAATGCACAGGCTCTGGAGCCCGCCGATTTCGATGATGTATGCGGATCCGGCCTCGTCTTGGGTAAATAGCTGCCATGCGCCATCAAGCCTGACTGCTAGCCGCCCTTGGCCAGTCGCCTCGCGCGGGAGATCTTCTACGGTGCAGATTGGCTGAGCAAAGGTCACCGCGGAGACAGCAGATAGCATGGTCATTGAGAAGGCGAAGATAACGCGCTTGGACACTCTCATCTGAAATACCCTACGTAGTCATACACAACGCGCACCCTCGAACTCGGATGCCGTATGTTGGTTTCTGTCAGTTCACTTTCATGGAAACCAAAACCGAAGCGCATACCTGCGTGGTCGCACTACTCCAGAATCACAGGAACGAGGCTTCCAGCCTGCGGGCTCGTTGCTGGTTCTATTAGATGGATGCAAGGGATTGCAGAAAGGAGTTCGAGAAGTATTTGGAGATCGGGCACCGATTCAGCGATGTCAGTGGCACAAGCGGGAAATGTTGCCTCCAAGATTAGCAACCCAGACTTTTCCAGACAGGTTAAGAAGGAACTTGAAGCTGCATGTGCAGCCCACATGTATGGCTAAGCACGAGAAAAATAAACTGTACTGATCACAACCATGGAATCCCGATGTCACAAGTGGCGCCAGCTTAAGGGAGGACCGGAGTAAATTCCCCCTAAACGGGGAACCCCGAAGTTGTTGCGAGACCGAGATCAGTGCGGACAGTTTTTCCTTTGCCTTTGTAACAAATAGGACTTAGGACCTATTTTGAAGCTAGGTCTTGAGCAGCTCTGGGATGGTTCGTGGGTGGGAAAAGTTCAGCAACCCGACAATCTAACTGATAAGTGTAGCAGGTGAAAGTCCGCGAAAGCGCAGGGGATTCTATAATGACTATGCTTGCTAGAAACGGAGCGAGATCATATCCGTGTGGACAGGACCGGAGAGGATGCATATTTATTATGTATCTCCGTAAACTAGCCGAATCATGTCAACGAGTTGCTGTGGAATCTGATCGGCTGTAACTGAATCAAAGTGGTCTAAAGCGGCGAGTGGCTTTCCTTATCGTTGACCCTCACTCTTGGGCACCTGACCACAGTCCTCAAAATCTGGTCGTAAGACTGCGACCGAACCTGTCTCGCCTACCAATTCCTTGATTTTAGTGTTCAATTTTTGGGAACTCAGATTGGACAACGAGTCCTGATCATGCACAACGACGTAATTGAGATGGAAGGCCTCAGCAATGGCTACATAGAGCGGGATGTTGTTTTTCGAACCACAATCAATTATGGAAACATCCTCCGAATGGCAACCCATTTTCTCGGCAGGGAACGGGAAGAGTAATTTTCCAGTTTCACCTTCAACGAATGCTACTCGGCGAGCGAAGAGCATCTCGCCGCGATCTGGATTCACCCATGTGGCCATATGAAATCGGCGCTTTCGGTCAGCTTCTCCTTCAAATAAGTCCTCAGTGCATTGTACCGAGATAGTGCCCTTCTCGACAGATTCTTTTCGAATCAGGGCAATACCTCGGTAGTCGTCCAAGTCCACGAAATGTGTGGAATGGCTGCTAACGATAACCTGACTATTAGTACCTTCTGAAAGTACTCGAAGGGCCTTGTTAAAAGTACGTTGTGCATGTGGATGCAAGAAAAGCTCGGGTTCTTCTATTGCGAAAATAACTGATTCAGACGCTCTGCGTGCAGTAATGCTTCCGTCCGCTGCATCAGACCCGCGCATTACCCTTGCCCATGCTTTCATGAGACCAAAGATCACGGCACGTTGTAGACCATGTCCTTTGCGTTTGGCCAAGGTTTTAAGGCCATCGTTGAGATGGATTTCCGTCCCCAATTCAATGATTTTAGAGATGTCCGGCGGTGTCACTTCCACAGAAACACGCACATCCCATCCAGTTAGTTCTTGCTGAATAGAAGACTCAAGATCAGTGAGCTGCTGAGGGCGATCCTCGGTTTTCGGCCCTGCATTGAGCACATTGACCAACTCGCTGAGTTGTTCTTCAATGCTATGAAAGAGAGGATTCCTGGACGCCATTTCCTTGACTGTATAGGTAAGAAGTTTCCCGAAGAGTGCAGTATTCCTGACTTTCGACTCGTCGCTCAAATCACGGATAGCGGGAACTAGGAAAAATTCTGGCAGAACGCCTTTCGCTACGTTTTTCTGGCCAAGCAATGGGCCTTCCTCGAGGGCTACTCTGAAATTTAAATCCTCACTGTGCTCTCTGATATACTGCTCTTGGGCCGCTACAATCATAGCTTTGGTGACTCGTCCTGACTCCGGAATATAGGGACTCAGCGGTGTTCCAGAAACTACGTCGCGCTTCATGTAGTTACGCACGTTATCTGCTTTCAACCATTCTTCGTTAGGTTCAGACACATAGCCGTTGTATTTGACGTCGACCCTGTCTTCATCGTCAAAACTAGCTGTTTTCCGAAAGCAGAAAATGCCATCAGCTTGAACATATTTTCTCCATGTCGTCTTTTCTTGGTCGGTCAACCGACCAAATGAGACTTCTACCCATATCGTTTTATCGCCAGGCTCAGCGAGGGCAAAGAGGTCGTCTATATTCGGCTTTGACGAGTTCAGTGCAAAATCCAAGGCACCGATAATATTTGATTTTCCATGGTTGTTCTGGCCGAGCAGAACGAGCATGTCGCGACACGACAGACGGCACTCCAGAATGCTCCGAAAGTTATGTATTTCGATGGATGTAATTTTCATAACCCTCATCTAGTCCAGGTTCAAAGCATATTCCGAACGCCTCTGCCGACATAGGTACGGTACAGCTAAGCGTGGTCGTCAAATACACTAGGACCGTAGAGTAGCCGTCCCTTGATTGATCATACATTGGATTACTCTTAGGTGGATCTTGTCTCGCAGGGTATTTTTCCAACTTGGGCCGCGAAGCTAGCCTACCCTTAATGTGATCTGGTCTCTTATCCTTGACCATTCTTCCGTGCAAGTCTGTACATATCGGATTCTCGCATGGCCCTAACGGCCCCCTCAGGGCTGGGGTATAGGCGAGCGGCATTATAGCCGAAAGTGTCGCACAGCTTGCAAAGTTCTGGAACTTGACATACTGGAATTGTAAACGCTTTTATTGGTGGTTCAGAGCGGGGTGACAGGTACTTTTCAAGGCTTTTTACTTCTGCCATTTCGTTCTTATTCCCAACTAAAGGGTGCAAGGTAAACATGCCTTGTTGCACTACAATGTTGGGCGAAATGGAGCCCCTGATTTGGAGAAGTCTAACCTTTCCCAAATACGTGGTTTCTACAGGCCCGAAGTCTAGCTCAAATATTGCAATTCTCTGACCTGGCACCCAATCGTCTTGTGAGAACAATGCCTCGCTCGCAGCAAAATAGGCGGCGACATATGGATTAGTGGACCAGTCCAAGAGTCTTGTAGGCAACCCGTGCAGCCTCCCAAATGCCATTATTTCTAAGAACTCGTCAGAGGGCCAAGTAGACGGAAATTCGTGATGCTTCCTGAAGTTAATGTCAGAGAATACTGTATTGCGCAACTCAAGCGAGTCGTTGGGAACCTCCACTCCGTTTTCATCACAACAGTGGATGAAGAGTCGCAATTTCCTGAATTCTATCCATGCCAAGAGCTCACAAGTAAGAGGAGCAGACCACAGCTCTTGCTGTAGTTGGAGAGACTTCTGCCGCAAAAACGTTGGCTTTATCTCCCACTTAGCGTTTGCGTGGCCCCGATAAATTATTCGATTGTCCGAATCGGATTGCCTCTTGGTGGAGCTAAGTTGATCCCATAGCTCACTCGCAGTATCAAGGCGTACTTCTGGAATCTCCGGCATCGTTAGGTCTAGGGCCGTCAGCAGAACTGTTGGGAGTTAGAATTCGAAATTACTCCATTGGCGCAAAATAAGAAAATTTCGCAAGATCAAAGAGAATTGTAACTACGGTATACAAAAGTCAATTGCCTTTTAGAACGCATTGCCAAGTCGAACAGCAACAAGTAGGGGCGGCTTGATCCTCGGCCCGTTCTGTGGGTGTACGACCGCTTGTATCACAGCTGAAAAACTGAATCGTCGGTGAATCAACATAGATATCTCAGCGAACGCACATGACCTGATATTGCGGCAGTTTCACAAAGAACTGGGCTTGTTCATCCCCAAAACAATCCACAGATCCGATACGTTGGTCCAGCCGAAGAACGCTCACCATTCGAAGAACATAAGAGGTATCCTTCCCGGCGAGTAAAGCGGAGGGCGTTCCGAGACATTCTATGTAAACCATATAGCGCTGAGTTGAAACGGCAAGCAGGACGATGATAGTAACCTACAACTGCTACAGGCAGTTGCAATTCAATCAGGGGCAACAGGTCAATGGGGTGCTCGTTGGAGGAAGTCAAGAAGTACCCCAATGCACAAGAAGAAGGAAGGTGATAAGGCTGAACAACACTTGAGGCCCAAACCAAGCCTGCTACGTATCAAAATGACGAATACGCATAAGTAACCATAGATACAATTTCTGGTTCAAGAACATCTTTGAATCCTAAACATCATCATGATGACCAGAATTCATCACTCAATTGGACGAAATACAGTTACAGCACTGATGATCGCAGGCTTGATATTCAATACTTCAGCCTGCGACCAAGTAGTTGAGCCCGTGGAAATACCAGTAGGGGTTATCCTGCCGCTCTCAGGTACTCTGGGTGTAGCGGGACAGAGAATTCTGAATGGCATGGATCTGGCTCTGGAAGAGATCAATGCTAGAGAGCCGTTTCGTCTTCGTTTCATTATAGAGGACAGTGAGAGCAACATTGATAGCGCCCTGATCGCATATTCTCGACTGGCGGATGAACACAGAGTGCCGGTCATTATTGGACCTGCAACTTCATCCGAAACGGAACGCGCGATCCCGCTAATCAACAACAAAAAAGTAGCTACAATCAGTCCCACCGCAGCACGCAGCGGCTTGAGTGCACAAAGTGAGTTCTTGTTTCTCTCGTCGCTCACCGTAGGCCGTACGGTACCGGAAGGTGTGCGCATTTCGAAAAAGCATCTGGGCTACAAAAACGTTGCGACACTGGTTAATAAGGTGGATGCATTTTCGGTCAGCAGCAACGATTTCATAACGCAGGAGCTGGGAACGTACAGTGATGTGACCATTGTTCATTCGGCTTCGTACCGACTTCCTCAGGGAACAGACTTTGGGAATATTACGGCTCAACTGACCGCAATTCAAAATGCAGTCCCCACACCTGATGTCATCTTTCTTTCTGCATTGCCAGAGGGACGAACCGGCACGCTCGTGGCTGCACACCGGTTCGGACTTCGCACACCGTTTATTGTTAACTTTATTTCGATTGATGTCATTCATGCCGTAAATGATGCAGAGCCTGGCGCCGCAGAGGGTGTCATCACATTTCAGGTATGGTTACCAAATTCTACGGTTGAGGCCAGTCGAGTATTTGTAGATAACTACCACAGTAAATTCGGCGAGGAGCCGGGAGACTTTGCCGCTCGTGGCTACGCTGCCGTAACCATCCTGGGAGAGGCGTTGAACCGAGTTTCAATGTATGATGCCGCCTCAATCAGGGATGGATTAGCCGAAATAAGAGAATTCAACTCCATTTTTGGGTCATTTTCCTTTGATGAGAATGGTGACGCTGTTACTAGTCCAGTCATTGCCCGGGTGCAGAATAATAAGTTTGAGGTCTTGGGTGAATAAATACTGCATGCAGAATTTCGGGAACTACTCCCCGTCTTTCGTTCTTGAGGACCATAAAAAATAGGATTACACCCTAAAACGTTACCACTTGCAAGTGTTGTTATGCGTGCATATACTGTGGCAGTCACAGCTGCTCCTCAGGCAATAAACCAAGGCATCCCCGCTCTGCCCCTATGAAATTCCCCCACTGTACACCCATTATTGCTGCCGGGCTGTTGGCTTGCCTGGTCGGTGGCTGCAACTCTAGATCTGCAGTTGATCAGATTCTGACTCCGACTCACATGGACTTTGAAGATCTCTTTGTACAGGAGAGTGTAGTCCAACTTGATAGTACGGTCTTGCTCGGTTCGAGATGGCGTCTGGATGCGAATTCCAAAGGTGAGCTCTTGGTACTTGATATCCAAAGTCAGGGCGTACACCTGTTTTCGCCAGACGGAATATTAGTTTGGACAATGGTAATCACCAACTGCAATCCCGAAGCAAACTTCGGTTTCAACGCACAAGCTTCATTCCTGGACGACTCTCACGTTGCCGTTTTGATTAACAAGGGGGCGATCGTTTTAGGTCAGAATGGGGAATGCGTTCAGACCAGCACTGACGGGGATTTGGCGACCAATACGTGGGGGCTATGCTCGTACCGAGATACCATATTTGCCATGCCGCGTGATATCAGGGAAAACACTTTCATTCGAGCCTACAGTTCGGACTTTACGCTCATTGACAAATTCCCACTCCCTACGCCCAAGTTCCAAAGACGGGCGTCCGTTATGCTGACACACTCGGGACTCAACATTGCATGTTTTAATGACGATGTTTGGTGGGTGTATTCAGAAAATTTTGATGCCACTCCCCGGCTACCCCGTGCGGGGCTGACCCAGTATATACCAGACTTTTTCGTGGAGCGGATTCAGGATTTTCCAGAGTATCCATTAGTGGATCAGTCCAATTTTCGAGAAATTACTAGAATGATTGATGAAGCTGAAGCCGAGGCAACAAGCGTGATTGGGGTGTTTACGCTTGATAACGAGACACGCATGATCGTGTACGATTCTATTGATTCCAGCAATGAGGAGCTGACTAAAGGAGCAATCATTGCCAGCCACAGTGATCGTTTTCCAGCTGTCAGCACTCGGTTTGAGGAGACTCCAGAGGTTGCCGAGAATGGAAGGTTGTATATTGTGAGTGATCCGGGAGATGAGCCCACCGAAGAAGTCATCAATCCTACGATCATCCGCTACCGATTCGTCCCGCCGTCGGACGAGTAACGGATGGCCCGTTCATGTAAAGTTGATGGAAGACCTTAGTTGGCACAGAATACAACCAATGTGCTCCGGGAATGCTCGCTGTATTACCGTTCCGAACCGCAAGTTGATTGAATATCTACAACTGAATAGCGCGCTGTTACAAGGTGACCCGTGGCTTGTAGAGATCCCTCTGGTGATCTTGCATTTTCGTACAGATAGACAATAGGACGGCCAGTGTTCGGGATCGTCTACCAGCGTGTCTCAATCATCCTCCCTTCAAATCTGACTCCCCATGCTGCAAGACGAACTGTCTCATATAGGAGACCGACCAATGGCATCAGCACACTTTACCTTGCGCGGTATCAAGTTCTCTCAGATGACGATCCCTGTGGGAGTACTCCAAAATCAGTTGACCGTGAGGGACCCAAGTGAGTGATGAAATGCCCAGGTGGCGTGGAGGAGCAGGTTGGATCTGTATCAACGCAGCGGAGAAGCAGCCTCAATTGTATCAGGATCCAGCAACCGAATGTGGCAGAAACGATCAGTGCTCTTGCTGCACACCCCAATCGGTTTGGTAGACTCTCACGCTGAAAGGTTCGGCGAGTCTAACCCTCAGATGGAGTCAGGCCGGGGCTGCATTCGAACGACTATGCTGTACAACACCGGGACTATGAAAAGTGTAAGTATAGTCGCACTGGTTAAGCCACCAACTATGGCAATGGCCAGCGGCGCACGTAACTCCGCTCCCTGACCAAAGCCCATCGCCAGAGGCAAAAGCCCAAGAACAGTCGTGATAGTGGTCATAAGAATCGGCCGCACACGATCACGTCCCGCCGCCAGAATAGCCTCGCGTATCGGCATACCCGCAGCACGCCTCTGATTAATGAAATCAGTCTTTATGATAGCATCATTAACCACAATCCCAACAAGTACCACAGCCCCCATAAGGCTCATCAGGTTAATGGACTGACCTGTAAGACCAAGCACAAAAGAAACGCCTGCTGCTGCCAAGGGCACCGAAACCAGGATGATAAGTGGTTGAACCAGATTTTCAAACTGAGCAGCCAAAATTAGATACACGAGCAATAAGCTTAACGCCAAACTGAGACCCACCCCCAATAAACTCTGCTGAAATACCTCGGCTGCACCACCCACACGACTGCGTACGGCAATCGGCAAGGTGCGTCTGGTTACATCGTTTACTGCGCTTATCGCCCTTCCAAGATCATATCCCTGTGCAACATCCGCTGTCAATCGAACTACAGAAGCCTGCTCTACTCGAATGAGTGCAGCAGGTAATGGTACTGATGTCGCGGTTACGAATGCCCCGATGGGCATCAATCCATCACGTGCAGGGATCTGTTCAGCTAAAAGCCGCTCAATAGAATCAATATGACGCGACCGTATCACGATAGGCACTTCCTCGTTAACGGTCTTAAGCGTGGTAGCTTCACTCCCGCGTGCACCGGCCTCCAGGTATGCCGTCAATGCTCCGGCAGTAACGCCAAAGCGGTTCATTACATCCCGATTGAAGCCAAGTTGATACGTAGGAACCGACGCCGCATCCGTACGACGCACATTGGCTAATTCCGGTCTTAGCTCCAACAGTTGTTGTACGCGTTCTACGACATTTTCTGCCTCACGCCGCTCTTCGCTCACAAGATCAATTAATATGTCGGCATCACTTGTAGTCAGCAATTGCTCAAGTTGGGTTTCTACGCGCTGAACCTTGATCGAGACATCGTCAGGCAGATCAAGCGACTGTACGTCTAGCAATATTTCATCAGCACGCTGCCCAGGCGGTAACAATAAGGTAATATCACCTTCATAGGGTGGGCGTGGATCCAGATCCAAGCGGGCCTGATCCCGTTCCCCCAAGTCTGCAAGTACTCTTTCAGCCCATCCTCGAGATTTAGCTTGAGACTCAATCTCTGATGCACGTGCTGCAACCATTGTTAAGTCAGCATCAGTAGGTAGCGTAATACGCACATCAATACGCCCCTGCTCCGTCTTGGGGATCACTTCGCGAGGCAGGTTCGTGATTACCAGCCCAGCACCCATGAGCACCAGCGTACAAAGCATCACCACCGTCCAACGGTGATCCAAACTCCAGGAAAGAGCACGTTCATAACCAGTCAATAATCTCGATCCCATACGAGATTCGCGCTCCGTACGACCAGCGGTTTTCTTTTCACGGGATACGATGAGTGGCACTACTGTCAGTGCCACGAGCAACGAAGCCAGCAGCGAACATACGACTGCCAACGACTGGTCCCGGAAGAGACGACCTGCCAGCCCCTCAACCAAGGTGATCGGCAAGAAAACGGCAATCGTGGTCAGTGTGCTTGCCGTTATAGCCCCTGCCACCTCGGATACACCGTTGCGTGCAGCTTCCAACGCCCCCTGCCCCTGCTCCCGCAACCGGGAAATGTTCTCAATAACAACAATCGCATTATCAACGAGCATCCCTGCACCCAGTGCGAGACCACTCAACGAAATCAAGTTGAACGTAACGTTCAGTGGTTCAAATAACACCAACGTCACAGCCACTGAAAGCGGTACAGCCACCGCAGCCGCCAAAAGAACACGCACACGCTTCAGAAAAGCAAGCAAAACCAGGATGGCCAGTATGCCTCCCAGCATCACGGCCTGTGTAACCCCGCCGATCGCAGCCCTAATGAACTCGCTCTCATCCACAACTACATCCAGCGTGATCCGCTCGTGTTCTTCTTCCAGCTCAGTCAGAACTGTGCGAATTTCTTCCACTGCCCGAACAACATTTGCGTCTGCCTTACGCTCAACGAGCAGCAGGAGTGTCTCTACTCCGTCCAAGCGCACTAACCCACGACGGTCCGCAACTCCATCACGCACCTGAGCGACATCCCTTAATCGAATTGGCGTATTGTTTCGAATGGAAATAACCGTTTCTGCAATATCCTCGGTGTCCTTAAACTCTCCACTGACCTCAACGGGATATCTAAACGGCCCCCGCCGAATTACCCCTCCCTGCAATGCTACGTTTGCCCCTCGCAATTCGCCGGCGATCTGATTTAAGCTGATCCCGTACGCCAAGGCCTGGTTTGGATCGACCTCAATTTCAATTTGACGCTCAAATCCACCCGTCACCTGCACACGCGCCACATCGCCAAGTTGCTCCAGTCGCCGTGCAATAATATCCCGGCCGACACGCTTGAGCTCTACTAGATCGTCCGAGCGCCCCTCTTCGAGTTCTCCTTCATAGCGCAGTGCAATGACCATTATGGGGCGATCACCCGGATTAAGGTGAAGCACAGCTGGCCTTGATGCTTCCCGCGGAAAGCTGTCACCTAAGCGATCCAGTTTATCTCTTACATCCAGTAGTGCCAGATCCAGATCTGCATTCCATCCGAACTGCATATGCACAAGACTCCCGCCAAGAAGCGTACGCGAAGTCACGCGTGTGAGCCCCGCCGTGCCGGCAACAGCTTGTTCCACCCGTTCGGTTACCGCCCGCTCGACTCTTTCTGGAGGCACATCAGGATAACTGGTCCATACCACGAGCCCTGGATATCGCAAGTCAGGGAGCAAAGCAACTGGCAATCGTACGTAGGCTACGACTGCCAAGACCATCAACAGCAAATAGAATGCCGTGACTGCAACCGGACGATTAAGGCAGGCAGCAATAAAGGATCTCATGCCTTACTGGAGGTCGACTCAGGCAACACAATACCTACTTTAATCCCAATTCTACAACAGCGGTCACCTCCACAGGAACGTCATGAGCCAGCGCATAATTACCCAGAACGACAAGGGAATCACCCGGCTCAACAACGGCCGGCGGATCACCACTAATGATTTCCGTGAAATCACCGGAGCGCTCACCTGTAATCACGTACATCCAGTAGGATCTACCCTCTATGACCAGGAAAACGACATCTCTACCCTGCCGGACGACTACGGCGTCAGACGGGACAACCATTCGATCCTGTAGACGATTCTTTTCCAAGGCTACGTCTGCATAAAGCCCGGATACGAGCCGTCCGCCAGGATTCTGTAAGGCTACAGTAACACGCCCTGCGCCAGTCTTTGTGTCAACAGAGGGGTTGACTGAATGCACGTAACCTTGAAACACCTCATCGCTGTAACTCGGTACGTTTACATTGGCCGATGCCCCTTTACGAATATGCACCAGGTCGCCCTCTAGGACATCTACTTCCACCTTCATTCGGCTATCGCTGATCAGTGTTAGCAGCGTCGTACCAGCCCCAATATTCTGACCCGCTTCCACCTCAAGGTCTGCTATTCGCCCATTGAATGGAGCCACCACTCGTGTGCGCTCTAATTGCAGGCGTGCCAGCTCTACCTGCTGTTCGCGCTGTGTAAGATCGGTGTATACTGCTGCTACAGCCTCGCGCTGATTACCAACGAGTAGATTCATAGCTTCAAAACGACGGCGGGCATCATCAAGTTCTGTCTGTAGAAGATTACCTGCCGCAAAGGCTTCTTCGGCTGTCTTCAGCTGGACTCTGGCTTCGGCAAGTTTAGTGGTGTCGGTTTCTGTCAGCTCTCCGGCACTGCTGAGTCGTGCCGAGTAATCCGCCATTGCCCTGAGTAGGGCTCCTTCTGCTTCCCTCAGCCGTATGAGCAGTTCGCGATCATCCAGTCGCATCAGCACCTGACCTGCCTGCACACGCTGCCCTTCTTCTATCGGTCGTTCCAGAATGAGACCACCGATCTCTGCGCTTATCTCGGTTTTTCGCCACGGCGCCAAGTGCCCTGTCGCTTCAGCGCGAAGTGGAAATTCTCCCCGCTCTATAACCATAACTTCGACAGGAGCACGTGCCGCCTCCGGCTCTTCAGGCACTTCCCGATCTTCCTCCGCATCCTCTCCGGTTATAGCAGGCCAGACTCCGTACAGGACCAGACCTGCCGTAGCCAGAGCTAAAATTAAACCAAATACCTGCCAAGAACGAATCCTCCTTGACGAACGCGATTTACCGGCCATATATATTATATGCTTCTTAAGTAGTCCTCCTACAGAGTGTCGATTTTAACATCCCCACAGCAAGAAACGCGCCAAACTGGGCTAACGCACGTTAAGCGATATCCCCTCCTTCGCGAAAGCTCACCGAACTATGCTGTTGACTTTGAGTTCAGTTCAGTTGTGCACGCTACAAATTTGTCCACCGAATACTCTTCACGTAACTACTATGTTCAGTAAGGGGGCCGGACTCCTTAAAAGGCCCATCTCTGTGATGTCTTGGTGTGTTGCTGTGGTTCTCGCCGGCATCTGGGCTGCCATTGATATTCCAATAGAATATTCACCGAACACCGAGTTGCCACGCGTGAGTGTTGAGGCAACTTGGCCCGGTGCATCCCCTCGACAGGTCGAGCGGTATGTGACCGCCCCGATTGAACGTGAAATCCAGACCGTTCCCGGTATTGCCGAAATAAACAGTATTTCCTCTGAAGGGCACTCACATGTACAGATCCAGGTGGATGAGGAAATTGATCTGAGCACTTTTGCCACTCAGATCGGGGAGAGATTGACCCTGCTTAGAGATCAATTGCCCGATGATGTCTCGCCTCGATTGACAAAGCAGATCCCGGAAGCATTTCGTGACGTTCAGGGCTTTATGACGCTAAGGTTAATCGGCCCATACAACCCGGATGAGCTTAGGAAGCTGGCTGACGAACACCTCAAGCCCCAATTCGAAAGTCTGGCCGGTATTGACTTGGTTGAGGTTACCGGCGGCAGTAAACGGGAGCTTCTGATTACACTGAATCCAAGCCGACTGGATGCCTATGGAATTGACAATTCCGAAGTGATGGGGCAAATAAGTTCGGCATTACGGGATCACGTCTACGGACGCATGGATGCCAAGGGACGGGGCCATCTGATGATTAGCCGCCCTGAGCTTGATATAAGCCGTCTGTCAGCCATCATAGTTAGCCGAAGCAACCCAGAGGGACTTCCGATTCGCCTTGATCAGGTAGCTGACTTGAACCTAGGCCCAGCCCCACGACAAAGTATTCGGCGTATCGACGGGCTTAATGCCGTGGCATTGGATCTGGAGCGTACACGGGGTTCGCATATGATCAATGTCGCCAAGACCGTCAATAATCGTATTGAGGATATTCGGGATTCCCTACCAGAAGGTACGCGGCTCCTGATCGTACTGGATCGTACTGAAGATGTCCGCGAGCTGCTTGATGATCTGGCCTTGCGCGGTGGTATTGGATTAATTCTTGTTACGTTCGTACTGCTCTTTATGCTCAAGAGCGTAAGGGCTACTGTTATTGTGTTGTTCAGTGTTGCCCTGGCGCTGGCGCCTGCACTGGCCCTGTTCAGATTTTTCGACCTTTCCCTGAATGTTATTACCCTCGCCGGGCTGGTTCTTGTCTTCGGCCTTCTAGTCGACAACAGTGTTGTCATTGTTGAACAGCTGCTCTTGCAGCAACAAAAACTGATGGCACGCGGAATGACGGGACTTGAATTGCAAATAGTGCGCACAAGAGCCGCCCTGAAAGCAGTCTGGCTGCCGCTTATGGGAGGAACTTTAAGTACCATGGCGGTCATGCTTCCCCTAGTTTACCTGAGTGGGGATTTGCGTGATTTGTTTTTACCGTTTGGGATTTTGGTGAGCCTTACCCTTCTTATTTCTTTGGCAAGCGCGGTCATTTTCGTGCCAGTGGTTGTGCGCTTTCTACCTCCCAAAGCCGAAAAGCTGGAACGCCGCTGGCTTAGACGGGCAGTTGCCGGACCTTACCGCGTAGTTGCCCGATTCCCAAAACTTACCCTAGTCGCACTGTTTCTTGTGCTCGGCGTCCCCATATGGACACTGCCCACGGAAATCAATGAGCCTCGGCGAGGATGGTCGAGCGAGGTTAAGGGACGTTTTGCTAACGTGTATAACGTCACATTAGGAACACAAAAAGTCCAGAGGGCGCGCGAATGGCTGAACCCACTTACAGGTGGAGTCCTGCGACCTTTTTTCAGGAACACGTCATTCTACAAACCTTGGAGCTACCGTGAACGAGAAACTATCTATGTTTCGCTGTCATTTCCAAAAGGAAATACGATCGAGCGGAGCGATTCACTAATTGCAGGGTTTGAGCAGATGGCCCTTGCAGAGGCAAGCGTCTACCGAACCGATGTAACGATTAGGGAGGGAAGGGCTCATTTGCTTATCGAATTCAAGAAAGGCGCACTCATGGAACCTGGCCCCTATATCCTACAAAGACGACTCGTAGGACAAGCCATCCTCCTCGGCGGCATAGGAGTACGTGTGGGAGAAATAATCCCGCAGACCGGTTATTACAGTGGGCTTGGAGGGGGCTACAGTGGCGCACAGCTTCGCATGTATGGTCCAAACTACGAGGACCTGGACGCCTTGGCAAATCAATATGCAACCTTTGTTAAGCGAAGAAGTCGCCGTGTCCAAAGCGTAGACCTGAATCGTTCACGAAATTCATGGATCGCTAATCAGGCTCGCCAGGTCCTTCAGCTTGAATGGACCGGTAATGCTACGGCAAGAACCGGCGCTGATGCTGTTTGGATTAATGATCAACTGAGTCCCTACATCGAAACTGAGCGCGTATTCTGGAGGGCCGATCTAGCCGGAGATACTGGCATACCCATTCGGATTATTATCGATAATGCGACCGAGATGGATATTGACCGCGTTATCCAGCGTCCGCTCATGGTCGCTGACAGCTCATTCCTAAGGTTAGCGGGTGTGGCAGACTACAACATCGTCCGTATGTCTGCCGAGATTGAGCGTGAGGACCAGCAATATGTACGCCATCTGAGCGTTGATTATCGTGGCTCGTTTGACATGACACGAAGATTTATGGAGGAATCAATCGAGGCTTTCCCTGTACCGCCCGGGTATCGAATGGAGTACGGGTACAACTACTTTTTCACTGATGAAACAAAACGTGCCTTCAGTTGGGTTTTTGTGGCAACCATTATCCTTGTATTCCTGGTTACGGCATCAGTATTTGAATCATGGCGTCTACCCCTCGTGGTCATGCTCAGTGTCCCATTGGCTGCAGTGGGGGTTTGTGTCGGCTTCATGCTCACAAAAGCCAATTTTGTTGAGGGAGCCTTCATCGGAACCGTCCTTTTGATTGGCATCGCCGTTAACGACAGTATTCTACTGACAGATCGTTTTCGGCAATTACGACTGGATCGTCCATATGGAGAACCTTCTATACTGGCGCGTCTGGCCGTTCGTGAACGACTACGCCCAATGTGGACAACAACATTGACCAGTTGTGCAGCAATGCTGCCATTGCTGGTCTTTCCTGATAGTGACGATTTCTGGACAGGCTTGGCAGTCACGGTTACAGGTGGACTTATAGCATCTACGCTGCTTGCCCCATTTGCCTCAGTGGCCATGCTGTCGCTCTTCAAACAGAAACCGCTGCCAGAGAAGCTTGAGGTCGAACCCATCTAACTCCATAGCTCAATACTCAAAATTGAGTCTCAATCCGGGATCATTACAACATCTTAACGGATCTGCGGGGAAGTGCCATTGAAGGAGATTTCCGAGGCTGTTTGCGCCCTGCACCGTTGCTAACCAGTGAAGCAGCAGCCCGGACTTATGGACTTCTGTGTATGTCGTCACCGTATGCGTACGAAGCTGCCTGTGTGAACGGAGCTTCCTTCCGGCGAAGTAGCAGTCAGGCGGTATAGGTACAAGCCGGAGGACATCGCACGGCCGCTCAGCGGTATCGTGTGCTTCCATCCTGCAGATTTCCCGGTTGCCGGCACGGTAAACACGCGCCGGCCCGTTATGTCCATGACCTCGACCGTCACGCTAGCAGGCCAGGGAAGGTCAAACACGAGGCGCGTGGACTGCCGGAACGGATTGGGGTAGTTGCCGTGCACGGCAAAGGACTCTGGTACGGACGGCGCCCGAACAGCGGACAGCGCATTGACAAACCCGCGTCCCAGCTGCCCGGCATCAGCCGGGTTCTCCGCGTCTATGTTGTCGCTCGTCAGCCGAATATGCTCCCGCAGGGCGTCCGGCGTCATCTCGGGAAACCTTGTCTTCACCAATGCCGCCACGCCGGCCGCCAGCGGCGACGAAAACGACGTGCCGCTGGCATGCCTATAGCCGTTGTAGGGGGCGGTCGTCAGAATGCCGCCCGGTGCAAAGACGTCCACCAGCTTCCCGTAGTTCGAAGAGCCCGCCCGCCGGCGCGTGTCCCTCTCCGTGGCGCCCACCGACAGCACTCGAGGATTACTGGCCGGGTAGTGCCAAAAAAGGTCGTTGTTGCGATTGTCGTTACCGGCCGATGCCACCACGAGCGCGCCCATGTCCGTGGCCAAATCCAGCGTCTGGTTAGGGAGCTTGATCTGATCCTCGGTGTCCCGCAAACTACCCCAGCTCGTGTTGATGATGTCCGCCCCGTTGGCGGCCGCATAGAGGATGCCATCATAGCTGCCGCGAATATGCATGAGCTGGGCATTCCAGGCCGCCCCAGCCACCCCGATGCCGTTGTTGGTCACGGCACCGGCCGCGCCCGCAACCGCCGTGCCATGCCTGCTGCTTTGCCCCGGCTCGAATGGATCGTTATTGGTGTCATCTCCGTTCCTAAGATTCGCCCCGTGCACATCATCGATGAACCCGTTGTTATCGTCGTCTATGCCGTTGCCTGGTATCTCATTCGCGTTGGTCCACACGTTGGCCAGAAGGTCTTCGTGGCGCCAATCGCTGCCCCCAAGCTCCACTATAGCGATCACCACCGGCGGGCTCATGCCTTCTCCCTTGACCACATCCCACGCCTCTGGCAACCGCAACAGGCGAAGCGCCGGTTGATCGCCAAAGCGTGGATCATTTGGGTCCACGCGCTGCCCGTAGTCCGCCTGCGTCCGGTTAATGAGCACCGGCTCGGCATACACCACGCCCGGCACCGAAGCCAGATCGGCAGCGACCTCTTTCGGTAGGGCGTCGGCAGTATAGTGCACGTAATACGTTCGGCGGAGAGCCAGAAGGTTGCGACGGGTCTTCGGCGTCGGCTCCACGTGGTCCAGAAACGGATACACCCGCTCAATCAGGTGGACGCCATAACCCGCTGCCCGCCGATCAAAGTCCTGCAGTCTGGCGCGGGCAGCCTTGTTGGCAATGGAGACCTCTGGAGCAAACTGGACCACGATGACTCCGGCCTTGTACGTTGGCTCCTCCTGCGCAAGAGCCGCCGGCCCAAGTAAGACCAGGACCAATGGAAGGATCGAATGGGCGAAAAACCGCGTGTCCCTGGGTTTGCATGCAGAAAGAAGGACCATCATCCGGCGCGTGTAATGACGAAAAAAGGCAAGCGGCCGACGCAGGCAGGACTACGATCATTAAGATAACCAACACGCGCATTGCCAGCGCTGCTTCTCCCCCCTGTCTGGCGTAGTGTCAGAGTTAGTTGGAACCTATTTGACCTGGATTGTAGTTGCTTTGGAGTTTCAACCTTTCATTTACCGCGCTTTACGATAGTATCATGTTCCGATCAGATGAGTTTTCCAACTGGATCAGACGTTCCGCGAGGCTGGCGGGGTTGGTCAATCGCTGCGACTGTCTCTACTGCGTCATTTTGGCAAGTTGATTCGAATTTAGGCTGCAATTTGGATATGGTCGTGTCGTTGCGAGGATAGGGCTCGGTCGGTCTGGATGCGGAATGTACACCAGAAGAAATTCTGGACTAGAAAGAGATGCCCGTACAGGTATTGGGGATGATTGCGTTGTCAGAATACGGGGATGAAGTCACGCTGCATGCGGTGCGGATGGAAGCACTGCGGATATTTGAGATCCGCTCTTTGTCAGCGAAGCCGTGGTGGTGTTATGGATTGACGTAGTCCAGTTATGAGGGTAACCTCCGTTGACAGGTGTACATAATTCAATACACGAGTATGTACACTCAGTCAGGTTCGTGGGATTACTATTGGTCGCTCAGCTTCAGGCCATGCATAACAGTACGAACTCCTTGCAAAAGATTGCTGTCTTCTTTTGTTGATGCTCATAGAAAAAAAATTACTACCCCCGACTAACGGGTTCCAATTAATAACGGCTATTGATTGATTCAACCACTTTACCCACGGCACCGTAGTCTGCGCCCTTGATACAACTACGACGCATCTTGAGCGTCCATCAATGCAGTCGCTTCCTCGAACGTGGGCATGAAGTTAGCACATCCGTGCCGGGTCACCACAATAGCACCGCAGGCATTACCAAGTCGAGCCGCATCATAGTAGGTCCAACCATGAACGACTCCATAAATGAATCCCGCGGCGAAAGCGTCTCCGGCCCCAAGAATATTGCGTACCTCGACCGGGAACCCCGGCACTTTAATCGGAGACTTCCCCCGCTCATGAATACGGACCCCCTCGGCTCCGCATTTCTCCACTATAGATTCAACGCCCCAATCAAATAATGTCTGAATGGCTGAATCAACATTCCCTCCCACACGAGCATCCGATACCTGCTGATGCGTCAATTCTATCTGGGCGGGATCCTCAAGGACTGCGGCGTTAATCTCGTCCTGAGTGCCGAGCAAGATATCAACGCTGGCAAGCACGTTCCTTACTGTAACCCCGAATGCGCGGGGATCATGCCATTGATCTGGACGAAAATCAAGATCAAAAACAACAGTTACATCGGAACGGACAGCACGCTCTACAGCGAATAGCGTCGCACTTCGGCTGGATTCCTGGGCAAGATTCGTGCCGGCAAACTCGAAAACTTTCGCCTGATTTATTGGAGTAGCTAATACATCTTCAATACTCAGCGCATTGTCAGCGCAGTTATCTCTGTAGTATACCAGAGGGAAACGCTCTGGTGGTTCGATGCCCAAGATGACTGCACTTGTCCGCCTGTCGGGCTTGCGTGAGATATACTTCGTCTCCACCCTCTCATTCTGGAGAAAATTCAATACAAAATCTCCAACTGGATCCTCCCCAACCGCGGTGAGCAGTGCGGTTTTCATTCCAAGCCGGCTCGCACCCACACATACATTGGTGGGTGACCCTCCCACATACGCAGAAAAACTGGTGATCTGCGGGAACGGCGCCCCGATATCATCCGAGTACAGGTCGATGGACGAACGGCCCATCGCAATCAGGTCATACTGCATGAGAAAGCTTAGTCACGTCCGCCGATGAAAATCGACAAAACATACCAAAACAGGAGTGCGACAGAAGCAAACAGCTGGAGCGCCGCCCCTACATGACGGTCGACGGGATACCTGTGCAGCACATTAGACGTGTCGTACAAGATAGCACCACCTGCAAGTGCAATCATCCCAACACTGAAGAACGTCCCCAGATGCAACCCGAACAGTACAGAGGCAGCAATCAGCACGAGCGCTACAACAAACCCCCAGCGCAACAGGCTCCCCAAAAAAGAAAAATCTTTGCGAGAGAAGTACGCCACAAGCGTTAGGCCCACAAAACCCATGATGGTCACCGAGGCGGCACTCTCAATCGCACCAGGAGCCACAGCCTGTGCCGTATAGAGCAAAGGGACAAATATGATCGCCTCCGCCAACACAAACCCTCCTAATGCCAGATATTGGACTCCCCTTGATACAGCCTGGTGTGCTGCACGACTCGCAAGCCATCCAACAACAAGAAAGCCACCCAACACAAAAAGCCAATTGACGCCCGCAAGTGCCTGATAAATGCTCGCAGCCAACCCGCTCTGGAAAAAGAACATCTCCAGCAAAACAAAGCAGCCGATCGCCCCCGCCAGGTGTCCGTACGTGTGCATGATGAATGCCGCCCGCGCGCTGACATCAAGCTCGATAACCGGCCGACGAAGTGTGTATTCTGCTTGCATCAATGTGTTATAGGTTTGTTAAGGGGATGTCAAGTAGCCCGGGGGAATTTCACCCCCGGGCTCTCACAGAACCGCGCGTGAGCCTCTCAACTCACGCGGCTCTTACCATGCAACCGTTTGGAATTGAACAAAGGTGAACCGTAAAGAAACGCCCAATGCACGAATATACCGGAATTTTGACGAGCAATTCTCGTTAACCATCGCCACGACCGTCTCCAATGTCCCCGGAAGTGCTTATACTTCCGCATCATCCATCGGATGAGGTGTTGGTCAATGCTTCTCAAAACCTTTTTCAGTTCCGATTTGAAGAATACGCCATAATAGGCAATCCATCCCCGCACCACGGCATTTATCCTGCTTGCAATGTGTGCCATTGAGAATGGACTCATGCGAGCCAATCCCCAACTGTAAATGGTCTCCCGTATGGCTTTCGCCGCCTTTCGGCTTATCGCTGGATTGAACCCAAGAAAGATCTTGCCCCCGCGACTCATTGTCATTCGAGGTCTAAACGTGTAGCCCAAGAAATCAAAGGAAATCTCCGGATACGTGCCTTCTCGGCGCGCACTCTTGCAGTATACGATCCGGGTCTTATCCGGGTGTAACTTTAAGTTACAGGCCGTAAAACGTCCCTTGAGCACCTGCCAAAGTTCGTGCGCCTATTCCTCACTCGTGCAGTGGCACACAATATCATCTGCATATCGCTCAAATGGAATCTGCGGGTAATACCGCTCCATCCACTTATCAAACGAGTAGTGCAAAAACAGATTGGCCAACAGTGGACTGATGACCCCGCCTTGGGGTGTCCCAATGTCCCGAGCCGCTTCCGTCCCGTCTGGGTGAATCACCGGTGCCGTCAGCCAGCGCTCTATGTACAAGAGCACCCACTTCTGATCCGTATGTCGTCGGACCGCTTTCATCAACAGCGCATGGTCTATCGTGTCAAAATAGGACTTGATATCCATGTCCAGTACCCAGGCCCGTTCCCAGCACCGCCTTCGCGTCTGCCGGAGCGCAGCATGAGCCGATTTGTTCGGTCGGTACCCATAGGAATCCGGATGGAACACGCGTTCCAGTTCCGGCTCCAAAACTTGTTTCACCACCATCTGTGCCACCCGATCTGCCACCGTGGGTATTCCCAAGGGACGAACCCCTCCGTCTGACTTCGGAATATTCACGCGGCGCACCGGCTTCGGATGATAACTGCCCGATGCCATCCGATTCCAAATCTTGTAGAGATTGTCCGCAAGATTCTCCTCGATATCCGCAATAGACTGTTGATCAATCCCTGCCCCGCCCTGATTCGCCTTCACCCGCTTCCATGCCTCCCAAACTTGTCGCTTGGTCACCGGAAACGGCTTTGCATTTTGCGTTGAAGTCCTCCCTCTCGGTTGCTCCCTCGCGTCCTGCTGCATGGTTCACCCCCTTCGCTCTACTTCCATTACAGAAGCTTCCTCACTACTACGAGGTGATCCGCCCATGTGGAGTGCTTTGGTACTCAATGTCTCACGGGGGGCGCCCGCTTGACACGCTCCCTTCGCATCACTCCGACATGTTCCCACGTTCCATACAAGGGCCCAAATCGCATTCTCGCCATGTATATGCCGGAGGCCAGTTGGCCAGTAAACAGGTCCCCGCCAACCTCGTCCCAGGATTAATATACGACCCCGGTTTCGACCATCATCTAATTCTTTTCGACACGTCATCCATGGTTCATTTTCATTCGACTCTACGATCCTCACCTAACAGATTCCTACACCTGCCTTTTCCCTACACGCTCACCACGATACCTCTTAAATACCGCAGCTGTGGGTGGTTTGCAACCTCCGCCTGTACAGCGGTTGCGGGGGGCCGACCCCCATCCCTTGCACAGTTCAATACATCTCAGCTAAGTCATCGCTTCACCTCATATGTATTTTCGTGGCACACTATATACGTGTGTACCCAAATTTCTGAAAAGTCCTCGTTGAATTCATTACCGTTTTTGTCTACCGCAACTTGATTTTCCCAGGTGGAGTGTTCAAAATCTTCTTCGCCAGCTCCTCGGGAGAACCCAACTGGATTGACCGCTGAATGTGTGCCAAATCCTTGGCTGGACGTCCACGCGGAGCATTAGACTTCTTGGTAGAGGGAGTGGATTTGGTTGGTTTCATGGTGAGATTTTGGTTTTGGGAAATTATTCTCTTCCAAATAACTGAGGCATCTGCGTTCCTCCTTGTTCATTCTCGATTACCTCTTCTACTTTCTCAATACAATGCTTTTGGGAAATAACCTCGTTGTCGAACCCGTATGATGTCTCAATTCTGACTTGACACTTGAGGGCGTCTCCCGGTCTAACGTCTATCTTTCGGCCTTGAAATTCGCTCAACCACTTCCGGTCTTCAATAGTCGCAGCAATGGTTCTTCTTTCATGTCGAAATGACCATTGACTATTCGCAAGATAATCAGGTTTTCTTACAATGAGAATCATAGTGATCGTAGGATTCACCAGAGTTTCCTTTGTAGCCTCTTTTTTGAGTTTCTCAATGTTCACGGAAACAGACTGATTAAGACGTATAGTAGTATCATCTGATAGTACCAATGCCGCCCTGTCTTCAGGCCCAAGAAGTTCTTTTACAGACTCAAATCGTGTAATTACATCTATAAGGTTTTTATCAGGAATCGGAAAACGTAGCGAAAGAGTGTCCATGTCTACTTCATTGACCAACTCGAACAGATCATTTTGAAGATTCCTTAGTTCTGGCGGATCATCAACATTATTGGTATTACTCAAAATTTTCTTGATTCCCTCAACGGAAAGTGTGACAAGGAATCTCTTTAGGCTTCCACTTTTGGCTGCTTCCTCTCCTTCCTCTTGCCAAAATATCTTGAACCATGTTTTAATTGACCCCGTTGTGATGTTTTCCAACACAATAACTGGCTCAATAGATACCCCGGCGGATCCCAGAAGAGCTTGACTGGATGCTTCACAAGCCTCAATGAATCTATAGGTTGCCTCAAAAATATGTTTGGCTGCTCTATCCCTTTGGTCATAATCTATATAAAATCCAAAGTCTGACGGAGGCAGATTCTCTGGTATCTCAGATGCTTGTGTTGTTATCGAAATTGTCATTCAATGACAGGGAAGTAGGAATTTGTATACGATAGTACCCAAGATTTTTGAAACCGATTCTATTCTGATTTTCCTGATGATATCCAGAACCCTCGTAACTGTCTTGCGGTTTTTTCTTTATGACAGGTTCTACACATCATTTGGCAGTTGCTTAGAATGGTGGGGCCGCCGTTGACCCAAGGGATTTTATGGTCCGCATCCATGTCTCTTTCTTTGAATTTGTCTCCACAATCTGGACAAATCCCTTTTTGCTCTTCGTAAGCCTCACGCTGGTCGTTTTTTTTGAAATTACGGACACTCAGATGTTTCTTGTCACCTGTTAGTACGAATGGATAGATACCTCCCTTTTTCGTGACTTCGTCACATTTCATTAACTCTGCTATCTTTCCCTCTATCTCAACAAGTTCCAAGGACGCATCCTTGAATTTGAGATAAAGATCACCCCAATCCACGCCTTCCATCTCTTCGCGATATTCCGTGAATGTTGCGTTTACCCAGTTGATCACGGACACGAAGTGATCCCAAAGTCTCTTTCCGTTGGGGGCATTTTCCGTCCCCTCCTTTCGATTCATATAGCCAACTACATCTCCTTGGTTAATCCACTGAATAGCGCGTTCCAAGTATTCCTGCCGGTCTGCTCTACCTTTGATATAGCCTTTACCAACATCAGAAGCAGGACAGCCTTTCCTGCTGAATATTCGCTTCGCTTCTTCCAACCATGGAGCATAATAGACCGCGTTCCGAATCTCCTGCTGTGTCAGCTTCACGCCAGCTATATTGATCCTCTCGAACCACTTCAAACGATCACTATTAGTTCCAGTACATTGATATATATGTAGCTTGTAGTCTAAAATCTTCTCCCGCTCATCTATTTGGAGACGATGGAATTGGCGTTTGTCCCTCCAGTCAAAGAGATCCCCTACCGAGAAATCTCCCTTCACATATCGGGCAATCGAAATGGTGCGCTGCTGTCCATCAATAATCTCGAATCTTCCATCAGCCCGCACGGACCAATACATGACATTCAGGGGGTAACCTTTTGAGATCGTATCAACTACCGCATCCCTCTGCTTAGCATTGTAGATGAATTCCCTCTGGTATGGGGGGCGGATATCAAGCCGGCCGCTATATCCAGTCACACCGCCCTCTCCATCATCAGCGTAGCCTTTCACAAGCTGGCGAACGGTGATTTCCACGGGTTTAATCTTCATCGATCAGAGCTGTTTGTTACGGATAAAGAGCCGTTTGTAAACCCTCCGTCCATTGACAACTGCTTGTGCAACTCTACTTTGAGGATTCCAAAGGCCACATGAAAAGCCTTTACCCTCACTTTCCGTTGCTCCCAGTATCTCAAACTGATCTGGATTGTACTTATCTAGGAATGTGATTGGAACGCCCATTACACCAAGCCAGTCTCCTGGAATATTCTTCGTCCTGCCCACCTCAATCGCGTCGTAATTATCATATTTCGGATATTCCTCAGGGGAGTACTCTTTGTACAGAAATAACTCCTCATGGCGTTTTCTGTGATCCAGGTTCGTGAACCAACGCACTCCCTTTACACGAACGTACTTCCTGCCTTGGTCGTCAACCCGAGAGGATGCCGCCGTTAGGGGATAATGGTCAGGGACTCCAAATTCTCTGTCACCACTTGATATGCTTGGTCCATACCATAGCTTGTCATTTTTGATGAGCGGGAATATCTCCTTATAGGTGACCGCGTTCATGTTTCCAATAATTAAGATTTTCTTCTCATACTCCATTAGTTTCGCGACATACTCTTTGAATCGCGAAAATGGAGGATTCGTGCAGACAATATCTGCCTGCTTCAGAAGCTCAATACATTCTGGGCTTTTGAAGCATCCATTGCCCCGCAGGTGCGTCACCGCAATTTCCTCACGACTGACCACCATGTCCCCATCTTTATCACCAGTGTACTCCAAGCTGATTGCCCGCTCGGAATCATGCTGCGAAAATAAATCTGACTGCTGATTCTTGTAGCAGGTGGTAATCAGCTTGCTGAGACCCAAGAACTCAAAATTAGAAGAGAAATACTTGAAGAAGTTGCTCACCCGTGGATCATCGCAGTTGCAATAGACCACCTTGTCCTTGAAGTGTGATTTGTAGTGTCGCAGTTCGTTTTCAATGTCCTCCAGTTGCGTGTAAAACTCATCATTTGCAGATGCCTTTGCTTTGTGTAAATTGCGATTATAGGACATACTGCTTAAGCTATGAGTTCTTTGCGTGCAATCTGGTGATAACTCATGTCCTTGCTGTTTTGCCAACTTTCCGGGTGAGCATATTGTACGTGAGCTGCTTCCCTACAAGCCCCTGTGCGGTCAATTCCATTTGCTCGACGGTATCCAGTCGACGTACATTGTGCCGTCCAACAAACTCATCTACGTAGCGCTGGAGATGCTCGGGCGACATCTTGTGATAGGTGCCATAGTAGCCACGCTTCAGTAACGACCAGAACGATTCCATGCCGTTGATGTGCGCCATTCCGTCCACGTATTGCTTGACGGAGTGCTTAACGGTCGCGTGTGCAGCTCTCTTCAACGCCTGGTACGCTTTTGCGTCATCGGTGTAGGTTTGTGCCTCCTGCCTCGAAGTGCTGTACACGAAGCCTGTGAGCGTATCTGCGGTGGTATCCTGTACGACCCTTGCTTGGACTTGCAGTGTCTCCCTGTCTTTGATACCTACTACGGCCGTCTTACCTACGGGGCCCCTACCTGCGTTGAGTTTCTTGTTCTCGTGCTTATTCTTTTCTTTGCCCCCTACATACGTTTCATCCACTTCGACCGGCCCTTCAAACTCTTCAAGTTCCGTATCCCATGATTTACGAATACGGTGAGCTAAGTGCCAGGCAGTCTTCTGCGTAATATCCAGATCACGGTGCAACTTCATGCTGGATACGCCCTTGATCCCTGTATCCAGTATGTAAATGGCCATTGCCCAAACTTGATAGCCCAACTTCGAGTCTTGCATAACCGTTCCAATACGCACACTGAACCGCTTACGGCATTCCTTATTACGGCAGCGGTAAGGCATATGATGTTTTGCCCCGGTTTGCACATTCGTTGATTGGCAGTGTGGACACATGGGTTCATTGCCCCAGCGTTGCTTTGCAAACCATGCTTCAGCAGTTGCGTCGTCAGGAAACATCTTCATGAGCTTTACCCATGAAAGCCCTTGCCGGTACGATTTCCCTGGTCCTGTTCTACGCTTTGCCATCGTATTTATTTGTATGTGTGTACCCAAATATACGACATTCTAAGTAAAGTGTTGCAGATTTTTGTAATTTACTGCAAACTTTTCAGAAATTTGGGTACACACGTATATAATTCCCTTTGTTAAAGGGCGCATGGCCTAGCATGCAGCGTTCATATCAACAATGGCTTTTATACAGCCTAGGGCACCATCAAGTGCCTTAATTCGGTCTGGTACCTCAGTGAATGGAATCTGATTGGTGATGAACCAACTTGGATCTATGGTGCCGGTTTCCAGCAGTGACATAACCGCACAAAAATCATCGTGAGTGCCATTACGACTGGCCCGCAAAGTTAATTCCCTTCGATGAAAATCTGGATCATCAAATTCGAAGCTCCCGATATACAATCCCACAAACACCAGGGTCCCGCCAGGTGCAACCAACTGATAACTTTGATGCACGGCAGCACGATTGCCGGTTGCTTCGATCACGGTAACAGGTAAATCACCGTCGAAAGCCTCCCGTACCACAATCTCTGAATTTTCGCCGGGAGTCAATACACGCTTAGTCAATCGACGTCCCGATTGCCTGCGATCTTCCCGAATATCCATCACTGCAAGATTCGCCCCCAGAGCTTTCGCCATTAGTGCACAAGAAAGCCCAATTGGGCCCTGCCCTACAACCAGAACTTGATCCCGTGCACCAATACGGGCACGTTTTACCGCATGATAGCCAACCACAAGGGGTTCAACAAGTGCAAGTATAGCGGGTGGAAGTGAGTCGCTTGGATGGAGGCTTGATGCAGGCAACCTCATAAGCCTCGTGAACGCACCTTCCTGATGAATCCCGAGCACACGGAGTTTGCAGCAGCAATTTGTGTCTCCGCGTCTACAGGCCTGGCAATCTGCACAGAACATGTACGGATTAACCGCACAATACGTACCCGGAGCGAGGTCACCCGCGGACTCCAGTACCTTGACAGATATTTCGTGGCCAAGCCTTCTCGGGTAGGTAAAGAACGGCTGACATCCCCTGATCGCCTGATAGTCTGTACCACAGATACCCACATGCTGCACGCGAACCAAGACTCCCTCGCCGTCTGGCTCCGGCACGTCCTCCCAAGTCCATTTCTCCGGTGCGTGCAATACTAGCGCCCGCATCCCCGCTAGACCTGTTCCAGAGCTTGGTACTTCTGGGCAATACGAAGTGCCATTTCCAGGGATTGACCTACATTCAGCCGGGGATCTACCGTCGAACGGTACCGAAGATTAAGGTCTGCCTCGCCTATATCACTGGCGCCTCCAACACACTCAGTGACATCTTCCCCGGTGAGTTCAAAATGTACGCCTCCCAGAATGGATTTCATGCTTGTATGGATATCCATTGCAGTTTCCAATTCCGCCAGGATATTGTCGAACCGACGCGTTTTTATGCCACTGGAGGCCGTCTCTGTATTACCGTGCATCGGGTCGCAGCACCACAAAGCATTCAGGCCCGCACGCTGTACTGCATCAATAAGCCCTGGCAATGCATTTTCTATTTTTCCGACCCCCATCCGCGTGATCATGGTTATGCGTCCAGGATCATTAAGGGGATTCAGGTAGCGAAGGAACGACACCAGATCGCTGGGCGCCATTTCCGCACTGACTTTTATGCCAATTGGATTGCGTATCCCGCGCATATACTCAATGTGTGCGCTTCCTTCGAATAAAGTTCGCTTACCGATCCACGGCAAATGTGTAGACAGATTATAAACGCCATCGGAATGGGGAACATTCCGCGTGAACGCTTCCTCATATGGCAAATGAAGCGCCTCGTGGCTAGTATAAAAATCCACTCGGTTTAACCCACCAATGAGATAGTCTGCCACTGTTTCGGCAAAGCGTAACGCCTCACGAATCTTACCGATGATAGTTTGGTAACTTTTAATATGCGGCGATTGTTGAGCAAAGCCAAGATCCCAGTAGTCCGCATTATGTATATCAGCAAATTTACCATCGGCCAGTGCTCGTACAAAATTCAGCTGAATAGCCGAGTAACGGTAAGCTTCCATCAGACGCTCAGGATCTGGAATTCTTGCCTCTGGTGTGAATTCCCGATCATTAATATTATCACCTCGATACGACGGGAGTGATACGCCATTCCGGGTCTCAAGTGATTTACTCCGGGGTTTAGCATACTGCCCAGCAAAGCGCCCAACCCGCACAACTGGCATCTGTAGGCTGTAAATGAGCACCACGCTCATCTGGAGCAGGATCTTGAGACGGTTCTTGATAAGTTCCTCTTGACAATCCTCGAAGCTCTCTGCGCAATCTCCACCTTGAAGGAGAAACCTTCGACCTGTAGCAGCTTCCCTCAGCTGTTTGCGCAAAGCCTCAATCTCCCAGGATGTAACCAGCGGAGGCTGTCGCCTTATCGCATTAAGGACTGTTTGGAGGTGCTCTTCATCCGCATAGTCTACTTGTTGAGCAGCCTCTTTCGTACGCCAAGAGCCTGGACTCCAACCTAGTCGTGTGTTCTCCATCCTAGTTAAACTTGGAAACGTCGTACTACGAAGCACGCGCTGCATCGTTTCTGTGGCAACGATATAGCAAGAATTACGTAGACAATGGAAACGGTAAATTCAATGGGACAAAATACACTGCTGATCTTTGGTTTTCTTCTCGTCTTCATCATGTTCGGTTGTGATTCCGGAACTTCGGATACCACCTCCACCGAATCAGGTGCAGCTATTCTGACATTCCATAACTTACGTCCACTCCCAGGAGACTACCACTTGGAGGGCTGGGTTGTAACGTCGGACCTGGCCACGCTATCACTTGGGAAATTCACTATAGGTCCAAGTGGTAGGCTTTTCAACCTCTCCGGTGAAGAAATAGTCACTCGCAGATTGGAAACCCCATTCCCGATTGACAGTGCCCGCATAGCCTACATCACGATTGAACCACCCGGTGATGCAGACGATTCCCCCTCCACAACTCGACTTATGGGCGGATTATTCATTGAAGGAAGTGCCGAGCTGCGCACAACCGATGTAGAAGGCATTGAGGATGCTCTGATTTTAGCACGCGGCAATTACATCCTAGAGACACCAACAAATGGACCTAATTCGTTTGAGCAAAGCGGCATATGGTTTGTGAATTTAACAGGTGGTCCTCCTGGACGCGGACTACGTATAACAACCCCAATCCCCGGCTGGAAGCACCAGGGATGGGTAGACATAGATGGTGTTCCACTCAACATGGGAGTAATCTCACACCACAGCCAGCCCGACGATTCAAATATTTACAGCGGTCCTCAACCTGGATATAATTACCCTGGCGAAGACTTTTTGACAAATGCCCCTCCCTCCTTCACATTTCCTCTCAACCTCGCGGGTGCACGGGTAACAGTTTCACTGGAGCCTGATCCCGACCCAGATCCGGAGCGATCACAACTGATCCTTTTCGAGGCCACTGTGACCGAAACGCCTGAGTCGGTTGGTACGACCTACGATATGACCAATCTGGTTGACACATGGCCTACCGGGAGGATTGTCATAATCCGGCAGTAATCGCCTGTCTTCAAGCAAAACTTATGGATGCCAAGCCTACCGAGAATAGGATTGACCCCTCTCTTGCGTTAATTCGGCGGGTGCCACCAAGTGTTCGAAACCAATACAGCAAGTAGAATGCGCACGGGAATGCACGCATGGTCGTCTTAAAGCGTGTAGCTAAGCACGCGGTCCCCTCAAAATACCAACACTCCTGAACTGTCAGCCGAGTTGCGGTTGAATAACCTCAGGTATACTCCAGACCGACCGACTCTCAGACAGCTGGGCTACCAACAAGAATCACACTGTGATCTATACTGCCCTGGCCGCCCGATGACGATCACGCATACGTTCACGCTGTTCACGAATCTGCCTTGCTACAGCTTCAAGGGCCTCACCAATCGCTCCTCGGACAGAATCCTGTGTGCGTGTTGCCGCGATATTTGACGGCTTACAGTACACAACCAAGCGTACCTTGTACTCCGCACGCTTGTTAGCACCACTCACACATTCCACGGCAACAGAAGCCCCCGCAATATCACGGTGACCATAGGCCAACTTTTTGAGGCGCGCCTCAATGGCATCTTTTTGCCGCTGGCTAAAGTGGGCACCCTCTACGTAGTATTCGATTGCGAATTCGGGCAATTTTTTTCGCTTGGTATTTTCTTTCGGAGCCATCAGGATATGTTCTAATGAATACTTATGAATCTAGGATAAGGGACCCGTAAATGTCACTATATTTTTGGCGTATATAGTCGAGCCAAGGAGTCGCACTGATCTCCCCTTTTGTCATCCATTCAATGATTTCACTGGCGGACAACTTGCGTCCCCAATGGTGTACATTCGCTTGCAACCATTCACGGAGTGGAGCAAACTCCCTTGCCGCAATTTGTTCATCCAGAGCTAATTGCAAAACCCATTTTGCTGCAACTGGTGAACCGGCCAATTCGGGACATAAATGGGTCTGATTTTCTTGGAATACGTGAATGATTGGCCTGTGTTCACCGCTTTCTTCGAAGCTGTGGGTGATTGGCCTTCAACGAGGTGTTAACTTGGAGAATTTTGTCCACGATCCGTGCGGACTCTACGCATCGATCCCACGGCTTCTGTATTCCAGAACCCCCCAATTCTGTACGCGACCACTCGACGATCCGGTTTAGTGGACCATCCGCAGCAGTTGATCCACCGTGAGCACAACAATTCCAAACATCAGGTGACACATCACTTTGCTGTGCCCACGCACCCGTACATGGCGTCCACCAAACTCATCTTTGAGTCGTCCAAAGACCCGCTCCACGGTCGAACGTTCCTTGTAGCGCGCCCGCTCAGGTGGAATAAACCCGGCACTGCGCTGTGCCTTCTGCTCACGACGGTGCGCCGCCTTTCGATTACGCGGATTCGTGTCAATGATCGGCACATGTCCCGCTGCCGTACTGTGTGCGTGAATCTCCTTCGCGTCATACGCACTATCCATGAGATCATAGCAGTTGTCCACCCGCTCACCCGTCATGGTCGCCAATGGAATGGCCGCTTGGCTATCGTGCAGGGACGCGGAAGATAGCATACAGCTGATCGGAATCCCGCCGTCTGCTGCATCTATATGTAGCTTATATCCCGTCCAGGATTGCGTATGCCCTTTCGCATTTCGCTTGCTCCCCACCGTGCACGCCTTGGGCAAATCCGCCAACATCTCCGCTTTGTTCATGGTACGCTGGCGCTCCAAACGCGTGGGGACCTTTGGACGTTCCTCCCCCTTCCGTGGACGCCCACGCTTGCGTTTCACCGGTTCCGGCGCCTTTTTCTTCGGCACCGGCTTCTCTCTTGCCTCAATCGCCGTCGAATCCCGCGAAATATGGCCCACCAACGAATCCGCGTAGCTCTCCTGAATCAAGACTTCGTGGATCCGTGTCGGTAACTCGGACTCCGCAAACTCCTTGAACGCACGGGAAAATGTGGACGCACTGGGCACATCCCGCTGCCGCGACCAACCACACATCGACCGAAGCAATGGGTCCGAAAGTAGGCGCTCTCGCAATCCGGCAGTCGTCGGAATATTCAAGACCATCTTGGCCAGAAACGACCGTGCAAGCGAAACCCGAGATGCCAGCGGGCGCCCCGGCGTGCGGAACGAGGTGCGGGGCAGAAAATCCTCCACACACACCATCTCGAATACCAACAACAACTTCTGGTACCGTTTGGGCAACGAACCAAATTCCTCCTCCACCCAAGGAAACAATTCCCGTTGGCAGGCAATATAAAAACCTCGTATTTTCTTCCTAAGGGACATGGGAGACTCCGGTTTTCGTGGAAAATTGTCGACACTAATTGATACGAAATCCGGGGGACTCCGGTCCCTTTTTTAGCCCTATCGAGGGATGTTTCTATGCTCGGGGCGGATACAAATCCCAATCAAAATCGCCTCCTCTACCCAGAGACACCAACCAGAAACCGTGACCTCAAAATTCCAAAAAATCCCCCGATTTGAGAGTTTTGCAACTGGCTCTCCAGATTACCCAATTCTGATTTAGCACACGCAAATACCTGAGCCGACATCAGGTTGCCAAGCGTATAGGTTGGAAAATACCCAATTGCCCCCAATGCCCAGTGTATGTCCTGAAGCACGCCATCAGTGTCGCTCTCTGGTCTAATCCCAAGATAACTCTCCAACCTGTCGCACCAGAGCTCTGGTAATTCTCGAACGGCAACTTTCTCCTCTATGAGCAGCATTTCAAGCTCAAATCGAAGCATAATATGCAAGTTGTAGGTTACTTCATCCGCCTCTACCCGGACAGGGGAAGCATGTACCCGGTTGATAGCTCTGTAGAACTCGTCTAGAGATACAGAACCCAGATGCTGCTTAAAACGCCGTTGTAGATCATGGTAATAACTGGTCCAGAAAGAACGGCTCCGCCCTACCTGGTTTTCCCAAAGTCTGGACTGTGATTCGTGCATCCCCAGCGATGTCCCCTGAGCCAGGGAAGTGCCTTCAAGCTCTGGATCAATACCTTGCTCATACATGCCATGCCCTGCTTCATGTAAGGAACTGAAGAGCCCTGAGATTAGATTACGCTCATGAATTCGTGTAGTCAGACGAACATCATTCGTCGAAAAGGACGTGCTAAAAGGATGTGATGATATATCCTGCCTCCCTCGCTGAAAATCAAAACCAATATCCCGTAGGACCTCCATCCCGAAATCCCATTGAATATCAGAGTCGTAGGAGTAGTAAAGGAATGCATTCCTCGGCTGAGAAGCGCATTCGATTGCGTGCACAATAGGTACTAAGGATGTGCGCAGATCGTCAAAAATATCTTTGACCTGAGCTGCAGTGATTCCCGGTTCATATTCGTCCAGTAGCGCATCATACGGATGCTCTGCGTATCCGATCGCTTCGGCTTTTTGAATACAGAGCCCGATAATCTTTTCCAAGTCGCCCGCGAACCTGTCAAAATTATTTTCGCTGTATGCATGCCTCCATGATTCCTTAGCTCTGGCCGTGGTTCGGGCAATCTCACCAACCAATTCCGGGGATAATTTGCGGGCACGGGCAAAATCTCTCTCAGCCACCCGGACGATACTGGCCCGAAAACTCATGGAATCCTCATACTCGTCCCTTAAGCGCTCAAGTAGTTCGCCCGTACGATCTCGAACAAAGAACTCATGCGACGTCGACTGAAGAGTGGCTACCTGTCGGGCACGAGCCTCTGTCCCCGCCTCTGGCATATACGTTTCCTGATCCCATTCCAAAAGTGCAGCGGCAGCTTGAAGATCACATGCTGTCCGAATGATTTTTAGTAATTCCTGGAAATCAGATCCTGTTGTTGAACTCATACTGAACGCTGTAAACTACACCAGAACTTCGCCTCAATATATTGCATTACATTTTCCGCGCTGATTAAAACTACGCTGAATTACCCGAATATTAAAACTTAATTTCATGTGAATATACTCTGCTTTCACAAAACGTAACCGTCACCTTCCTGGGTTTTTATAGAAACCAGTACGCCGAATGCGCGTGAAACCCGCTTCCCGGCCAACGTAGCTCAGTTGGTAGAGCAGCTCACTCGTAATGAGCAGGTCGCCGGTTCGAGTCCGGCCGTTGGCTCACTCTTTTTTTGACCATAGACAATCTGTGTTTCCGAGGTTTAGTGAAAAACGGACACGTGTATTGTACCGTTTGTTGTTCTCATCAGACCTTAGGCTCCACCGTGTGGAAGTTCGAGTTTGAGGACGGTATCCCGATCTTCATGCTCCATATGACCCTAGATGCCGACATTCGTGTTCGGAAACCTCCAAAGAGTCTGGGAGATGATCATGCTCTTATCCACGTCATGTAAATCCGCCGAAGATCTGGTGATACGGGAATAGCGCTCATCAAACGCAAGCACAAATCACTTGAAATGGACGTGGCGGGAGACAGAGCGGTAAAGTCAGAGGGGCGGCGCAGTGCCCACTTTTGTCATTTCCCCTGACAAAGATGGGGGAGTTTCAGGATCAGTCAAACTGTTCCAGCGCCCGCTCCGCTGCTGATCTTATCACGTTACGTGGAGAGCTGTCTTGTACCGCCTCTTCCAGAAACTGAACGATCGTAGAATCCCCTATTTTTCCAAGACTCCTGAGTGCTTCGGCACGAGCAAAGTAGCTGGGATCGTTTCCGTAAAATTCAACCAGCAAATCGCTGTATTCTTCGCTCCCTAACTCCCCCAAACCACGCACTGCTGCCGCTCGAACACGTGAGTGCGGATCCTGAGTAGACGCAGAAAACAACCCCGCATCACTATCAGCTATACTTCTAGACAACACATCTAAACAGGTCATGCGGACGTTCCAGAAAGGATCAGACACTGCGCAGTCTGAGAGTCCACGGCGCACCTCAGTTTCTGCTGCATGGGCTTCAAGGTCGAGTGCCGCTCGCCGGCGCCCAGCAGCATCATCATGAACGAGTTGATACCGCAGCTCAGACGCGTCCTTCTCAAATGACCAATTGGCCAACAGTGTACCACGCGCATCAAAGCGAACCAAGCGTGGTCGACTGTCTACATGGAATTCAAAAATATTGCTCCTCTCAGATAGCCAGATATGTTCTTCCTGTATGCCGGATTCTGTGTGTATCCGAATATCTACAGGAATTTTGTACACGAATGGAGACGCCATATCCTGTGATTGTTCTACCGTAAGCGTGAGCATGCCTGACTCATCCCAAGTCTGTGTTACAGTGATTTCAGGGTGACCTGCACTATAAATCCATTGGTCAAAAAACCATTCCATATTCTGGCCTGTCGCGTCCTTGATCGCAGTAATAAAATCATACGTGTGCACAGGCTGAAAAGCATGATCGGTCAGAAAACGCTGAATGGATCTTTGAAAGTTTACGGGACCGAGTATGCCCCGAAGCATTTCGAGAATAACCGCCCCCTTCTGGTATGTATGTCGGTCGAAGTTTTGATTCGGGTACTCCCAATGTTCAAACACAACCGGACGGCGATAGCGGTCATTTGCCTCACGGAAGTACGCATCCTTTTTGCTCTGGAGGTTCACCGCACACTCATCACTTCCATGAGCATGACACGCCCATGAATACTCACTCCAGGTCGCAAAGCTTTCACTTATCCATGTTTGTGACCAATCACGATAAGAAACAAGATTGCCAAACCAGTGATGAGCCGCTTCATGCGCGACCAACCAGTCACTGGGGTAATCCTGTTCAGCATGCTCATCATGGATGGTAACGTGCCCTAGGACCGTTGCTGTTGTGCTTTCCGCCCCACCCCCTATACCAGGAATCGTGATCTGATCGTACTTGATCCACGGGTACTGTACGCCATAGAGCTCCTCCATAAATTCCAGGATTTCCGGAGTGCGTTCAAAGGAACGCATTGCATTTTCGACATCCTTCGGGTAAACCCAATAGTTGACTGGGATTGAGCGCAATGAATCTTCCAAGATGACATATGGCCCGGCAACTGCTACGTACAGATAAGTTGGATGCGGCAACTGCTGATTCCAATGCCACGTCATCAAACCATTCTCTTCTTCTGTCACAGAAACCAGCCGCCCATTCGAAAGAGCGTTGTACTCAGGTCTGACTGTAAGCAGCGTTTCATGAGACGCCCGGTCGTTCGGGTGATCGTAGCTGGGCATCCAGTGCCGAGCTCCTTCCGGGAAAGAGAGTGTGTTGATTAACTGCGGATTCTCATCCGTTTCATCCTTGAAATCAATCCCAAGATCGTAGCTCTCTGGCATGCCGTAAGCCTCCGAATCAATATCCACATTAGATGCATGGTAGTACACTGTGAACTGCAGCGTGTCCATATATGCATAGGTTCTGGATAGTATAACTTGGAGGTTGTGGGGCTCCTGTAAGAAGGACAGCACCTCTCCTGCTGCATTGTGCACACTATCTACCACGAAAGTTTCCGCATCCAGGTAGAGCTCTGTGAAGCTATCACTCAAGGGCGTCATTGTGATGGTATTCGAACCCGAGAATGACTTGGCATCTTCATCGAAGACCAAATGAACGCGATAATGGAGCACATCATAGGTCCGAGTACGCTCTGCCTGGAAAGGTCTTGAATAAAGGTCAACGGTCTGAGCAATTGCAGCGCCGTTCAACAATAGTAGAAGTGCAATTGCAATAGTTCGTATCCTCATCATTCGACTTTTGAGGTTAGGATTATGGAGTTTCAGGTGAACTTTCGATGAATCGCTCACGAATATGTGCTGTAATGTCCGTATGTGTTTTTACAGACGTAATTTGAATTAACCTACTCAAATTTACTTCGAATCATCCGATATCCTGCATATTCCGATTGAACTGGGTTACTATTCCGAACGAAGTGGGCCACCTTACCAACCGGTATTTTGAAGCATTGATGCGTGTTCATAAAATCTGGAAGCGGTTTGGTTATCCTCAAAAGCTATGTGGCCTGTGCATTGGCCACAAAACCTGTCTGGAAAACTTCCGGCGCGTTATCACCGCCTGCATCGCCTGTTGGAAACCCTCCAGCTCGCGCGTGAAGACCATACTTATCTCCGTGTGTTGAAACAGCTGGCCGTACCGATGTACTTCTCCTCGACGATTGGGTCCTACATGGCATTAGCCGCACACAATTGCGTGATCTGATGGAACTCGTGGATGACCGCTATACCCTGCGATCCACCATTGTCACCAGTCAGTACGCCGTAGACAAATGGCATCAGACCATGGAAGATCCCACATTGGCCAACGCAATCCTGGGCGACTGGTCAACAATGCCCACAAAATTCAGTTGACCGGTGACTCCATGCACAAGGTCCAAGGTGAACAAGAATTGATGATCAAATCCACCGAATCATAAAGATCAGTTTGACAACACATAGGTGGCCCGCATGGCTCGGAATCAGTGGTCCACATGGTCGGAATACGCACATTGTGCCGGGATTTAGTTGCGTCATAATGTTGAAATGGTTCCTAAATAGGCACTGTCTCCAGTTCAACGTAACCCGCGGCAAAGATATTTATGATTGCCCTACCCCGTATCGTCGGCTTGCCTTGGCATCATTTGGGCTACCTCAGTTGGCGTACTCCATGGTAGCGCTAAGCGGAATCTGATTAGTATTAGCTCCCGATTCCATGTGATGAGGTTTGTAGCGAGTGTTGTGGATTAAACTTTAAATCATAGTGCTAATCCAGTGCTACAGTGGTATAGCTGTGGCAGTGTGGCATCCGTAATGCCATTCAACCATTACTGGAAGGATACATCTTGTGGTGCACATATGATCTGGACCTGACCCGCCGAAAAACCAGAACATTTTCAGTTCCATTAATCCCATTAGTGTCAATAAAACAGTGCCTACCAATTGATTCCCGTGAATTGACAAGTGCCACAGCATGGTCATGCTGCCCAATTCTGCCGGTATCGGATCAGCCAGTATTTTGTCTCAACCGTAACATTTATTGCATCTTCCCGCTTGAGATTAAGCTGGACCGGAACGCTTACAGTTCCGTTTTTCTGTTTGATTGGAACCAACAAATCATCAAAAAGTACCTTTTTGAGTAAAAATTTTAATTAAATACTATCTATGAGTATCTATGAACGGGTACATGTAAAGCAAATGATAGAGCTCATTTTGAGCAACACGGGTATGCGTATCATCGCCGCAACTGGCCCGCGACAAACTGGCAAAACAACGGTGGCTCTCCAGGCATGTCATCGATTAGCCAAATTAGGGTTTTTGTGCTGGTACGTTCCGTTAGACAATCCAGAGCATGGTATCTCCAGACATACGGATGCCATCAATACCATACATGTCGGTAGTCGACCCGACGAAAAAATGCTGATCAGTATATGGGAAAATGCTCGAGAAGCTTCGCTAAAATCAGACCGGGGGCTTGTTCTCGTTCTGGACGAGATTCAAGTTATCCCCCGCTGGTCTAACCTCGCGAAAGGACTCTGGGACAGAGATCGTCGAGAAGATATTCCCCTCCGTGTTGTGATTTTAGGATCAGCTGCATGGCGAATGTTAACAGGGATGAATGAAAGTCTTGCCGGTCGTTTCAACACCCTTAAAATCACGCATTGGTCGTTTCGGGAAATCACACAGGTGTTCAGATTGACTGTTGAGGAATATCTATTCTTTGGGGGCTATCCCGGTGCAATTTCTGGTAGATCTGGTCATACACGATTGGATCACTGGCATGACTACATCGCAAATTCTATCGTGAGACCTGTCATAGGTCGGGATATCATGGGGCTCACACGTATCAGAAAACCGGCCCTGATGCGCCAATTAATTGATCTTGCACCACACTATTCTGGTCAATTGATTTCTTATAACAAGCTACTTGGACAACTCCATGACAAAGGCAACTCAACAACAATTGCTCATTACCTAGACTTGCTTTCCGATGCAGGCCTAATAGCCTCTCTATCCCGATATACACCAACTCCACATGTGGGCAGAGCTTCCTCTCCGAAACTTAACGTTTTGAATACGGCACTCATGACTGTTGCGTCCGGTTATTCGTTCCATGAGGCACAGAACAATCGCCCTTTTTGGGGTCGTATTGTAGAGAGTGCCGTAGGTGCACATCTGCTTAATACCCGGGGCATTGTAACCCAAGTTCGTTTTTGGCGTGACCCTCCTCATGAAGTTGATTTTGTTATTTCACGCGGCCCCCACCTGCTGGGAATTGAGGTAAAGAGTGGGCAATCATCAAAAAAGCATGGACTTGATGCATTCAAAGCCCGCTTCCCAAACGCTAAAACCATGACTGTGGGCCCAAGCGGGATTCCAATCAATGTTTTTTTTTCGCTGAGCACTGACGAATGGCTGGAGGAAAAAACATGACTTTCATTGTAGATCGTACGGTTAGGCAGATTAAACCAAATGAGGATGGGTACTACAAACAAGAGCCGCAGCTACTCAGTGACTTAGACTCAGAGCGCGGCTATGTGCTTCTAGGGGAACCAGGGATGGGAAAAACCACAGAGTTTTCCAAGGAAGCAGACCGAGTTAGGGGGGTACTTGTACCAGTGCGACGCTTTATCAGCCGCGATCCAGGAAATCATCCCGAATGGCGAAATAAACCGCTATTCCTTGACGGACTGGACGAAGCGCGTGCAGGTGGCGGAGACCCAATAGAAGTGATCAATCAGGTCGTATCACAGCTTGAGAAACTGGACACTCCCCCATTTCGTCTTTCTTGTCGATCTGGTAGTTGGCTCGGCAGAGGAGATCTTGATGAGCTTTCCCCGCTCGCAGACTCCGAGGTAATTCCAGTCCTAGAACTGAACCCGCTGAATATTGAGGACGTTCGGCAGATTGTCTCACAAGGAGGAAACGATGCAACTACGTTCATTCTGCAGGCCCATGATCACAACATGGACGCCTTTCTTTTCAATCCGCAGTTGCTTGACTTGCTACTGAAATCCGTAGAAGCCAGTGGCTGGCCCGACAGCCCAAGTGAAACATTCGAGAATGCCTGCCAGGAGCTTGTCAAAGAACAGAACCGTGAGTACCATGACGCTCGCTCACTTGACCCGCAACCCTGCAGGAAAGCTGTCCTGAGCGCAGCCGGACAGCTTTTTGCACTCATGTTGATTGCCAATAAGAGTGGTTGGGCTACTGATACAAATGACCCCGATGTACTCTCCTTAGATGAAGTGCAATGTCAGGATCGCACCTTACTTTATGCGACTTTTGATTCGGGGCTCTTTAAGGGTAGTCGCGACTGTCGAATTCCAATCCATCGTCTTCTGGCCGAGTTTTTGGCTGCCCGATATCTGCATGAGAAAATTCAGGATGGTCTAAACGTTCGGCGTGTTTTTGCGCTTCTCATGGGAGATGACGGGGTTCCCCTTCCTGACCTTCGGGGACTTGTCGCCTGGCTTGCTGCCCTAAATCCCAAAGCAAGACAAGTTCTGATTCAAGCGGATCCAATTGCCGTGGCTTTCAACGGTGACGCAAGTAGCTTCAGTCTCGAGGAACGACGAATATTGTTTGAGTATCTCGAACGCAAAATTGATTTCGCATACATTTGGCCTTCTGCAGCCGCCCTCGGGGCCTTGGCTGACAATCAAGGCAGATCAGTGATTTGGGAACTGACCGACTCGCCTATACGCACAAACAGAAGGCAAACACTCGTTTACGAACTCCTTAGAGGCGTTTATCAGGTGCACCATAGTGCGGGCATGAACGAGCAAGCCATCCTAGAAGAACAGTTGAGAAACGAACACAGAAAACTGTTGCAGATCGTTTACGATCATAGTTGGAATGGAAGTGTTCGCCGCCAGGCTCTTCGCGTGCTGAACCGGATGCTTATGGATACTCCAAAGCGCGGTATAACTCTGCGGGAAATCCTTGAAGACTTGGCAAAAAATAGGTTGCTGGATGAAGAAACTAGTCTACGTGGGATGGTGCTGGAATTCTTATATCCCGGTGAATTACAGCCTTCGGAGGTATGGGATTATCTACCAACCGGGCCTGTTGAGGAATATCCCCCGGCTTACCCATACTTCTGGATGGTGGATATAGCAGCCAGATCAAATGAAGAACAAATTAGAGAATTGATCAACTCTCTTTGTAATCACGCTTCCAAAGTCATCCCGAAATTAGAACGATACAACCTTGCGGATACTGTACTCAAACTTCTTGCACGAGGACTGGAGTTATCTGGAGATAAGCTGGATTTCCCTGAACTATATCGCTGGTTCGAACTTGTTGAATTTGATGATGATACATCTAATCTAATTCCGATACATAGCTCAGATGATTTAATTGGTCAGGATGATCCTGAAGCGAATGAAAAAATCCGTAATTGGCTGGGTCAACGAAAAGAAGAACAGTATGCCCTCATTGAACACGACCTGCTCACACAGGAATCCGAGATCAATAGCGACAATACGATAGGACTTAAGTTCGTGGGCAAGAATACACCACCCGGATTTCGTACATGGTGTCTTGCCCGTGCGGCAGAGCTCTGGGACACATACCCCATAGCAGCGGAGAGGCTTGCATGGTGGTCCGTCTGGATATGGGAAGGATGGGGAAAGCCACTGTCCGACGACAAAGTAGAGCAGATCGTGTCAGGTACACCGGGCTTAAGCGAATGGAACCGAAAGCGGCTAAGTAGCAGAGTTCAGCTTGAACGCGAGGAAGTTGAGCGGAAAAAGAAACGAGAGAAACGCCGAGCTGCCTTTCTCGAACGGAGACGAAAAGAACTTGAACCTATACGGCAACAAAAAACCGAATTAGCAAAGGGGCGCTGCTCACCTGTACTGCTAGACCAGCTTGCTCATATCTATTTCTCTGGATCAATTAACCAAGACAATAATCCAAGGACTTCCCTAGAATCCTACATGAACGGCGACCAAAGCCTTGTCCAAGCGACACTTGAAGGATTTCGAAGTCTATTGAACCGTGATGACCTACCGGATCTTGAACAAATCGCTGAACTTCACGAGAACAACCGGCGGTCGTATTTTGCACGCCCCTTCTTAGCCGGAATACAGGAGGAGGAGTACGAGACAGGCACGGTTCTAAATCGTCTAAATGATAAAGGAATTCGGCGGTTACTGGGGTTTTACCTCGTTACAGATATACCTGGTCTGTACAATCAGATAGGCAAGAACAACGTCAAGTCTAATTACCCTGAAACGTGGTTTGACCAAGCTCTAACACGATACCCAGAGGCTGTAGCCGATTCACTCGTTGCTATTCATAACGCTTGTGTTCGCGCCAGATTGTTGCCGAATGAGTATTTGTATAAGATGGCTTACGATCAGGCATATTCCCGAATTGCACAACTTGCTGTGAGCCGGATGTTCACGGTCTTCCCTACCAGGTGCAGCAGGGACCAACTGAACTCGCTTCGCGTCGTCCTCTGGAGTGTTATTCTAGCTGGCAGCATGTCCACCGAAGATTTACGAAAAATTGTCTTAAAACGATTGAATCGTAAAGATATGGATATAGGCCAAAAAGCATATTGGCTTTGTGCAGGACTGTCTGTTGCCAAAGATCATTGTCGTCCGTTGCTGATAGATTTTCTTTCTACTGGGGGGGAGCCCCGTATACGCCATGTCTTTGATTTTCTAATAACGAGTGGCAGCAGAGAATTCATCTTCAGGGATATGAGTGATTGGCAACCAGAAGAACTATCTTCGCTTATCCAAGCGTTAGGTAAACGGGGACAAAGTTTCGTTTTTCGGGAAGGGCCTTACGTTCTTGGTAACGGAATGAAAGATAACTTGTCCCCCCTTACCCCATGGATTGAAGAACTTGGCAGGCGCAGCGATGACGATGCGGCAGAGACACTTACTTTGCTGACTGACGATCCCGGCCTGACTACCTGGAGACAAGAGATTAGTCGAGCTCGGGAAGCACAGGCATGGAATAGCCGCGCAGCTAAACGACAGGATTTCAGTATTGAACAAGTTCAGAGAACTCTCCAAGGTGGCCCACCTGCAAGTGCCGCCGACCTTGCTGCTCTAACAACTAATGTCCTTGAAGAGCTGGCAGATCGTATTCGTAATGGGCAGACCAACGATTGGAGTCAATATTGGTATTGGGATCGTGAAACTAAAAAACCCACATACCCCCGGGACGAAAACTATTGCCGCGATGTACTGCTTTCAGATCTGAAAGAAACTCTCAGCCAACACGATATTGACGCTCAACCAGAGGGAAGGTATGCAGATGAAAAGAGAGCAGATATCCGTGTATCGTACGGGGCCAACCTCTCAGTTCCCATTGAAATAAAAAAGAACTCACATCGGGAGATATGGCGCGGAATTAGCGAGCAACTCATACCGAAATACACGCGCGATCCCAATTCTGACGGTTATGGGATTTATCTGGTTTTATGGTTTGGTGCAGATCGAAAGTATATGAAATGGCTGTCACCCAGCGGTGGGGTTCCGAATAAGCCGGAAGAATTGAAGTCAATGCTCAAAAGACAACTTGACCCGATGCTCGACAAGAGAATCCATATCGTTGTAATTGATGTAAGCCTAGTCGGTAAATATGCAGCGGACGAAAATAACTTGCTTAAATCAGACCTTGGGTCACTTTCAAGTTTTTAGAATTACCCACTCTTCACAACCCCACAGCGAATCACGTGCAGTAAGGAGTGCTTCGGTATTGCCTAAGTTCCTCGTGGAGAGCAAGGTTAGGCAGTCGCCAATTGAATGACAAGGGTTCAGCAAGACGGTTGCCAATCACAGGACCCGGGATTGTCATTGATTCAAAGCTACTTGAACGGCTGGTGATATTCTCTTCCAGATAAACAGGAAGCTGATCCGTTCCCCATAAGCCGACTCCATCAATTTCTTGGCTGGATCTGCGAAGCATACCAACTCAGTGACCACTGGCTGACAGAAACGAAGGCGTCGTGCTCTCTGATCTCAGTCATGAGATCAGAGAGCTAATCCAGCGGAGCATGCCGGATGTTCTCAACCTGTACGTGGGCACCGCACCTCGTAATCTTGGTTTCGATCTTTTCACTGAAGCTACGTACGACCCAAGAGCTAGAAGCAGAGTGGCAACACCGAGTGATGCACCGACTATTGCGATGTAGGCGACGAATCGTATAAATTTGTTCCCACCCACTCCACCATGTGCACCACGAACATACTCGTTAGACTATAAAATTTTCGGGGCCTTCGTCCAATTTAATTTGTGGGAGGAATAGTGGCTAACAGCACTTTGATTTGTGCGAGAGATTCTCCTCCGTCGAGGTGTCTGTAAGCCTCCGCAATGGTAGTATAGTAGGTGATCATGGCGAGCAAGAATGTTCCGATATGGTTTGCCGCATCTTCATATGCTTGCTGAAACTTCTCTGGGACTTGCTCGCCCTTGGCTTTCATGGCCATCATGGTATTGTTCAACTTTTCGCTTGCATCATCAGGATGCCAGAATTCCTTCCCTGTTGCTCCAACTTCGGCGAGGAAATTCGCGAATCCTGCTTTTCCTGGCAAGGCCCGAAATGCGGTTCTTTGGGCTTCCTCTAAGGTTTCTGTCGCTTGACACAGAAGTTCGTGGGCCCGTGTAACGCGTTCTATTTTCGTCTTCGCATCTGCTAATAATATCTCGTGATCTGCGAAAATACCCGACCGACTCCGCAGGGCAAGTACGGCAGCGTACACTTTGACCTGCTCCACGAGCCACGGCATGTCCGCGGGGAATGGCACGAAATGCCCTGCTTTTCGCAACGCAACGGAATGGGGATTAACCACGACGAGGTTGACCCCGGCCTGGCGTATTTTTTCCATAAAATCTGCATGGTGTTCGGTTTCCTCTCTCCTCCTGCGTTTCTCAGCGCTTTTACGATCTTTTCTCCTACTGTCGTTCACAAACTGCTCCGCTTGCATAAGGGGCGGTCTGATAGGCTTGCGTGGCTTTCTCATTGGGGGCGGGTTCAGGATCGGGAACTAGAGTCATTGGCATTAGACATCAGTTCAATGGGCTACAACTTCTAGACCATATACTCGCATTTTGCGAGAGTGTGTCCGTGTAGTCCTTTGCTTCAACATTTCATTGAGTACTCTGGTCTCTTCTACTGGTCCCATTAAGCTCAGTCCGAGACAATAGTAGTCCATCTGGGTACAGAAAGGGTGGGAGAAGCCACTGTCCGACGACAAAGTGGAGCAGATCGTGTCAGGTACACCAAGTTTAAGCGAATGGAATCGCAGGCGACTGGATAGCAGAGCCCAGCTTGAACGAGAAGAAGTTGAGCGGAAAAAGAAACTAGAGAAACGCCTAGCAGGCCGTTGATAAAGTACTCGTTTCGGAATACGCAAATATCCGTGTTACACTGCGTGCTATATGCACCCGCACGACAATAATAACCCGCCGAATGATTCTTCGCAGGTCTGCCCGCAGGTAAGGCGATAGCCAGTCGATATAAAACCATCCCCTTTTCCAAACCCTGCAAATTATTGCCCGATAACAATCAGTAGCCCGATTGTAATGCTATCTGAACCGGTTATAGCAGTTTTTTGTTTGACGTGAAGAATAGCGTGTAATAATCTCGCGATGCAATGAAACTCGATTTTGATGCAGTAAACAGCTGGCGCCCAAATGGGCTTGTGATCAACTGCATTGACGCGCATACCGAAGGCGAGCCTCTGCGCGTAATTCTCGCGGGCTACCCGCAACCAGCAGGCAATACCATACTGGCACGTCGACGAGACCTGGAAGAAAATTATGATGCACTCCGTACCGCCCTGATATGGGAGCCTCGGGGACATGCAGACATGTACGGATGCTTAATCACCGAACCGATTCGGAATAATGCCGACTTTGGAGTACTCTTCATGCATAACGAGGGGTACAGCACGATGTGCGGTCACGGCATTATCGCCGTAACAAAAGTGGTTATCGAAACAGGGATGCTCCCAAAGTCCGAACCTGAGACGCAGATAGAAATTGATACCCCTGCCGGTCCAGTAACCGCATGGGCACGTATTAAAAACGGTAGCGTCGAATCAGTCCGATTCAGAAATGTCTCTTCCTACGCCTATACAATCAATAAAACTGTCGTCGTACCTGAATTCGGACCTGTCCTGTACGACATAGGCTTTGGCGGCGCATACTATGCGTATGTATCGGTCAGTGAGGTGGGACTGAAAACAACACCGACCTATTACAGCAAGTTGATCCGCGCAGGGAAAATGATTAAGCAGGCTGTTGTGGCAAGTATGCCTATCGACCATCCATCCGAACCCGATCTGGGTTTCCTATACGGAACGATCTTCACTGGCCCTGCCGAGTCAACAAATGCGCACAGCCGCCACGTCTGTGTCTTTGCGGACGGCGAGGTTGACCGTAGCCCGACAGGCACCGGCGTGAGTGGACGACTTGCAGTGCTACATGAAAAAGGACTGCTCGGGGTTGGTGAATGCATAAGAATTGAGAGTATTATCGGCAGTTCCTTTGAGGGAGCAATCGTGCAAACAAGTACATCTAGAAATAGCAAGCACCGCACTGTCGTACCGGAAATCGAAGGACGCGCCTTCATTACCGGTCAACACGCATTTATTCTGGATCCAAAGGATCCCCTGAAAAACGGTTTCATTCTACGATAGCGTGATCATGCCCACCATTCGAATACTCTCGAGAGAGGATATCGCGTCAGCGATCACCATGCGCAAGGCCATCGATCTGATGCACGATGGTTTCATCGCACTTTCTTCTGGACGTGCAAGCGTTCCTATACGCATGAATATGCCACTTGAAGAGCATGGTGGACGTTCATTGTTCATGCCTGTGTATTCTCCGGATCATGGACAGGTCGGCCTGAAAGTCGTTAACCTGAGCCCAGATAATCCCGAACGCAGATTACCATTCATCCATGCAGTAGTCATGGTAAGTGACGCTCAAACGGGCATTCCCCTCGCCTTCATGGACGGTGAGTTTATCACGTCTCTACGAACAGGTGCGGGCACAGGACTGGCAACGGAGGTCTTGTCTCGCCCATCATCATCCGTTCTGGCAATGTTTGGCACCGGGATCCAGGCAAATACACAACTGGAAGCGGTGTGTACAGTGCGACCGATCAAAAAAGTAATCGTCTTCGGCCGTTCGCTTGAGAATACGGAGGCATTCGTGAAAAAAATAGAACAACAATATGGTGTAGAGACAGCAAGGGCCAAGGCACCAGAAGAGCTTGCCGAGGCTGATGTTGTCTGCACGGCTACCACATCCCTGACCCCCGTTTTTGCAGCCGAACATATTGCACCAGGTACACACATTAACGGAATTGGCTCCTACAGACCTGACATGACTGAAATCCCCGCCCAAACGGTTGCAAACGCCAAGGTTGTTGTGGATCAGCGTGAGGCGTGCCTTCAGGAAGCAGGGGACCTGGTTGTGCCAATTCGTCGGGGGGATTTCGACGAGTCCCACATTTACGCTGAGTTGGGGGATATTCTGATAGGAAATGTGGCAAGCCGCACTAGTGATTCAGAGATTACCTTCTTCAAGTCGGTGGGGAATGCCATTCAGGACCTAGTAGTTGCCAGCTTCCTGGAAGAGCGTGCCCGGCAAGAGGACCTAGGCACCGAGGTTGTATTGTGACATGTAGCTTGCGGGATTCGTACTCGGCATATCCCGAATATCTCACAACCACGTCATCCGGGGATTCGAAGGTTGTCAGTGAGCGAATCACCCAAACAGATATCGTTGTGTGAACTCGTTCCTGAACTCCCCGGATGGATCGAATTCACCCACCAGTGCGCGAAAATCGTTCAATCTCTCGTAGCGTGACCTGAGCACAGCTGGCTCCATGCCAAAGTTCTTGCCCCAGTGGGGCCGTATATCGAACGGATGCAGTGCTTCTTCAAGTGCGGGCAACAGCGCCTGCAGTGCTTCCCAATCCTGATACCATGTAAAATGAAAAGCAACGCTATCCCGGCCATATGCAGTACTCATCCATAGGTCATCTGATTTGATCGAACGCACTTCACTGATCATGAGTAGCGGATTCAGCCGGTCCGACATGCTGCGAAGAACCTCTACAACCGCCGGCGCATTCTCCTTGGCCACAAAGAATTCAGTCTGTAACTCTTCCCCACTGCTCGGTGTGAATTCCATCTTAAAATGAGGCAGCAAAGCGTGCCACGGAGCAACAGCCCCCATCTGTTCAGTACATGCTTCCGCAGACAATGCCAGTACCGGATGAACTTTGCGGTCGGCAAGTCGTCCACCAAAGAGTTCCTGTTCCACGGGCTCCATTCCTTCGACTGCCCGCTCTTTAAGCCAGATTTGTGTGGATTCTGTGGTCTGCCAGTCGGTGAAGATGCTAACACTGTATGCCAGGGCAGAGATTTCTTCGAAGTACTGCCCAATGGAATCCAATGGGACGTCCAAGTAAACGTGCTGCCTAATATTATAGCTTGGCTCGGTTCTGAGCGCCACACGAGTCACCACACCAAGACTTCCTAACCCAACAACCGCCCCCGCAAACCGCTGACCATCGGTTTCGCGTGACAGGGACACAAGCTCCCCGGACGCAGTCACCATCTCCATGCCCTGAACGGCGCTTGCCAAGTTACCCTGAGTAATGCCGGAACCATGTGTGGCCGTTGCACATGCCCCTGCAACTGAGATATGCGGAAGCGAGGCTAGGTTATGTAGTGCAACGCCCCGTTCATCCAGGAATGGGATGAGTTCACCGTACCGCATGCTTCCCGGAACCGATACAGTCCCCGCATCAAAGGTGATTTCACGGGGGAGCAGCTCAAGAGACAACTGAGCATGCTGACTATCTGCAATGGTGTTGAAGCAATGCCTGGAACCGAGGGGACGTACGCGAGCAGCTCGTCGGACTACTTCCTGTACTTCTTCCACCGTTCCCGGACGATACAGCTGATTAGTTGAGTAGGTAAGGTTACCGGCCCAATTGGTTCTTGTCGGCACACGCGGCGTGCATCCCCAAAATGGGACCACTACTCCCCCTCCGATCAGTACGGCTGTGGTCTGCAAAAAAGTTCGCTTATCCATAATACACTATCCTAATCTCTGCGCGAAATAAGATAGTGCCTAGCAGATTACCATATTTGTCCTAGAATCGTATCCTGATCTCGGTACTGCAGAGGGACTTACGTAGCAGAGATCTGTTTATGTCGGGTTGACCGAACATCATTTTACGATTCATGAGCAAGTCATGATCAAACAATCTTCCTTTGGAACGGAACTCCGTCATGACTCATTTTGGTGCGGATCTGGATATTCTGCCGCCCTTTCCAAGTCCTTGGAGATATATGCTGGACCGCTCCGCTACCTGGCATCCTCGTACGCGGCACCAACCACATCCAGAAGCTTACCATCCCGTAGTTCGTCGTCGATCGCCAGGATGATACCGTCCTCGTCTACAAGAACAGGCCTAGGGAAGCTCGTGATCTCAAACAGGTCCCTCACTGAACTGTCGTCTTCCCGCGCTACACGGCTATGAAACCAGGGCATGGGGTAGCGGTCTTCTCTAAACTGTTCGATATCCTCGGGACCATCAAGAAATGCAACGCTCAGGATTTCGAACCCGGAATCGCTATATCCATCGTACGCCTCTTCCAAGTAAGGTATTTCCTTGATACAAGGTGCACACCACGTTCCCCAAAAATCGAGCAGATACACTTGGCCTTGTAGATCGGCATTCGTGATGGTTACGGTAGGATCATCAAACGAGACAAAAGAAAATTGAGGCACAGGATTTCCTGCCTGCAGCTGTCTGTCCCGGTCGAAGTCGCGACGCGCGTCTTCTGCATGACTTGTACCGGCATGCGAATCCTGGAGCATGGAATAGTACAGCCATTTTGTCTTCTCATCTCCTTCGCTGGCTGCGTAATACAGCCCGTGGTAGAGAAACTGCGCACGAACATCCGGATCGGGATGTTTTTCGATTACCCGCCGCACGTAGGCACTGAGCAATTCCTGGCCTTTTAGTTTTCGAGCAATCCTGAACATTAGGTTTGATGCACCGTAACGATACCAAGCTTCGTAGGACCAGAACGGCGAATCCGCTGGGATGGACTCAAGGGCCTCTCGGGCCAAACGCCTGCCATGTCTTGGCCACAAAGAGGGCCGCAATTCGTCGAAATAGCGCAGCAGATACCACTGTCGAACATGGGGATCTTGCTCCAAGGCAATCTGCTCCTTAACCGCGGCCCTTTCTTGGCTCGCAGTACGCATGATACGGAGAAAATTGTCACTTGAGTCGATACGCCGTCCCCTCTCCTCTACCTCGAAATATACCTGGGCAATCCTCGCGACCACAGGCGGGTTAGAAGCAACGGAGGGACCAAGTTCGTGCCGCGGAAGGGCCGAAAGATCATAGGTAATGTCCACAAATGGTTCGCCATGAACATCCACAACGCTGAAGTAATCACCCTCACTGTCCCACAAACGACCTGAGTCGTTAAAGACAAGGCGGTCTTGCACCGTGCCCGCTATCATCTTATCGCTTCGCCATTCAGATGCCTCGTAGCCATAGCGGATCCGGTACGCGAGCGTATCGGCATAGGCATCTAGGCGAACAGCATACGTCCCGTCCTGCTGGCGCTGCATTTGCGCGGCTTCGTCAGACGCTGCCGACACCGCGTAAAGCATGTCCGGAGACAAGGCAAACGCATTGGCCTGGAGACGAATATGCAGTTCCACTTTCCTCTGATCCGCGAGAATCAATGGCATTTGCAGGGTCTCGTGATGCACTCCAGTCGCGTACAGGCCGTATCCGCCCGGTTCATCTACGGTGACGGCAAAGCGCCCGGCAGTATCCACCGGAACAACCAGACTTGTGTCCCGCGGGCTGTTCTGAATCACCAAGTGGGCTGCGGCCATGGGAGTGCCGTCTGCCTGCAGGAGAGTTCCGCTCAGGTCAATCTGGGCAAACGATAATGCCGGTGATACCACCAGGACAACTGCGGCAAAGCAAGAAAGCGATTTTTGCATCAGTTCGTCGTACAGGGTTTCCGTCTATAGCATACTGGGACTCATACGAGATTGTTACAAGCAGCGAAGCCCCCCTTGGCAACATTGGGCATGGTAGCGTTAAGAGATAACTTCCGTTACAATTCCCCTAACTTAGCAATGCTGACTACCGATGCCGGTGTACCCCACATTACAAATGTCACTGCCTCCCGCTCTGGTATAAGCACGAATTTAACAGCCAGGCCATCTACCTGGAACTCCTCATCTAGCGAACCGAGAGGATAATACTTATCACCATTTTTCGACTGAATACCGAAAAATCCACCCTCAAAATCGTTCCATACGATTGTGCCCTCACCCTGAATCGTGTCTTTCATTGTCGTTTGCTCATCAATTACTTCTGAGTTGGCCGGAACGGTCACTGTCTGGCAGGATACCCCCACTGTTATAAGAAAAACAAGTACGATATAACGCATCTACTATCTATCGTAGCTACTCCTGTTTCGCAGATGTCAGTGATTCACTACATCCCTCCAGGACTTGCTGAATCCAGCCACCACCCAAGACATCATCACCTTCGTAGATCACCACAGATTGACCGGGCGTTATCGCGCGTCGCGGCTGCATAAAGGATATCTGAAGCTCGTCGTCTGCTGTCTGCTGTACTAGGCAAGGGGCGCCAGGATCTTTGTAGCGGATCTTGCCAAGTACAAATCGTTCTTCAGGAAGAGTCCGATACTTAATGAGATTAATCTTGGTTGCCACCAGGGTTTGTTTTAACAGCTCTTCGCGCGGGCCTACCGTAATCGTATTGGATTGCGGATCAATTGCAGACACATAAGCAGGATAGCCGAGCGCCAGCTTCAGTCCACGTCGCTGACCAATTGTGTAAAATGGGTAGCCCGCATGGCGACCGACCTCCGTGCCATCCGATAGAACAATGGGCCCATCGCCGACCTGCTGATCTAGGTCAGGGACACGGTCACGCAAGAACCGCCGGTAGTCATTATCAGGGATAAAACAGATTTCATAGGAATCCGGCTTGTCAGCAACTGTTGTGAGCCCATAATCAGTTGCAAGGCCCCGAATCGCCGGTTTTTCGTAGTGTCCGAGCGGAAAGAGAGTTCTGGCTAATTGCTCCTGAGGGAGCCCCCAGAGTGCATAGCTCTGATCTTTATTAAGATCTAACCCCCGTGACAAAAGAAACTGCCCCTTCTCCTCACGTACACGGGCATAATGGCCCGTAGCTATTTGGGTGCACCCTAGATCATCTGCCCTGCGCAGCAGTGCATCCCACTTGATATGTGTGTTGCAGAGGACACATGGGTTAGGCGTTCGACCTGCCATGTATTCCTCTGTGAATTGCTCAATCACCCAATCCCCAAATTCCTCCCTAATATCAACAATAAAATGGGTAAACCCGTACTTCAGGGCAACCTGGCGCGCATCATTCATTGATTCCAGTGTGCAACAGCCCACCTCTTTACCGCTTCGCCGGGGCGCAATCTCACTGTAGTCCCATGTTTTCATTGTGAGACCGATAACCTCATAACCCTGCTTATGAAGGAGCACTGCGGCGACCGACGAATCGACACCGCCGCTCATGGCAACGAGCACACGTGGTTTCATGTCATATCACATGCTTGGAATAACCTCCATCAATAGGCAGTGCTATACCTGTGATGAATCCTGCCTGTTCACTGGCCAGAAATATTGCTGCTGCAGCAAACTCCCAAGGCTCACCCATGCGATTCAGGGATGCCTGAGAGACCCAGCCTGCTTCAACCTCTTCCTTGGTTTTACCCTCTCGGGCCATTAGGTCATCAACTAAGTGCTGCAAGCGCTCCGTTCGTGTGAAGCCAGGCAAAAGTGTGTTCACTGTGATCCCGTCCTTCCCAACCTCTTCAGATAAAGTTTTGGCAAAACCCTGAACCCCTGCCCTGGAAGTATTGGAGAGGTAAAGAGATCCTATGGGCTGTTTTGCCGCAATAGAGGTCAGCATCAGAATTCGTGCATGCCGATCCTCCCGTGCAGCCCGACGCAAATGTGGTAGTGCATGCCGACATAGATTGATTGTGCTCGTCAAGTTTAACTCCAAACCAACCTTCCAATCCTCTGCGCTAAAGTCATCTATAAATCCTGTCTTAGGTCCACCGGCATTCGTCAATAGGATATGCAATCCACCAAACCGTTCAACAGACCTGTCGATAGCAAGGTGAATCTCCGATTCGCGAGTTACATCACACACAGTGGGGAAAACCCTGGCAGGATCAGCCCAGTCATGCTGTAAAATTGTGTCTGCAGCCCTTTTGATCCGAACCTCATTGCGAGAACAAAAGGTTACATTACAACCCTCACGTACCAAAGCGGTGGCCACAGCAAGTCCCAATCCACTACTTGCTCCAGCTATAAATGCTGACTTTCCTTTAAGTCCGAGATTCATGGTGTCTTATCTTAAACAGGTGTATGTAGCGACAGGTATCTGTAACGCCCTACAAGAGCGAATAGCCCATTGCAGACACTAGTCATGCTCTATCGTGTGCTTTCTACGCTGATTGGTTTATATTCCGGCTCTTCCTTAAGCATCGTGGGTTGAATAGGAAGAGCCTTCCAGAGGAAAATTCAATTCCGTGCTCTTTCACTAGAACATCTGGATCAGACAGGACTCACTCGGACGCTATAGTGCTCCAGAGTTGTGCTTATATCAGAATTTTCTGGATAACCTTCTCCTTTAATGTTTACATCGAATGACACACTGAGTCGCGAGACTGTGCTGATTCACAAAGCTAAACACTTGATCCGTGCTGCGGCGTATCGGCTGGAAAACACACACTCGAAATAATCTTTAATCTGACCGGCTATATCTGGGGTTCAAAGAGCAATCTAATCTCTACGATCTTCGTTTACGGCCTGACACCTATCTTGATCGGATCTAGTGCCGCGGTAACTTTCAGAAAATTCGAAGATAGAAGCCGCGGGGAATTGACTCCTGCCCTCTTACAAAAGCCGTGAAACGTGTTCTTTTGATCAGCTACTACTTTCCTCCGTCTGGAGGGCCTGGGGTACAACGAATCCTGAAATTTGCACGCTACCTGCCCCGCTGCGGATGGCTGCCAACAGTCCTGACGGTTGATCCAAACCATGCAGCCTTTCCGTCGATTGATGAATCGCTGCTCCAAGAGATTCCCCCCGAAGTGGAAGTGATCCATACCCGGGCGTGGGATCCATTTAGTGTGTATGGGCGCATTCAAGGAAAAAAAAGAGACGAAGTAATTAAGGTCGGATACGTTGGGAAGAAACCGGGGCTTAAAAGTGTTGCCCGATGGCTGAGAGGAAATATTTTTCTTCCGGATGCTCGAGTGGGATGGGTGCCTTTTGGATCCCGAGTTGCTCGAAAATTGGTGCAAAAGCAGAAATTCGATGCAGTCATGAGCACAGGTCCACCCCATTCGAGTCATCTAATCGGTATGGCAGCACATAAAGCTTCTGGTCTTCCTTGGGTCGTGGATATGCGGGATCCCTGGGTCGAGCTCTACTACCGCGACCAAATGTACGAGGGTGCGATAGCAAAAAGAATCCAGGTACATCTGGAGCGAAAAGTCTTGAGTACGGCCAGCGCGGTCGTTTCTGTGAGCAAACATATAGGAGTCGGGTTCAAGCGCCGTGTCCATATGGAGCATTACGAAACGATTCCCAATGGCTACGACCCCGCTGATATACCGCAGAATACTGCCCCAATCAGAGGACGAGATTCTTTGGTGATTGCATATGTTGGAACCTACAATTTACGTAGACATTCGAAGGGAGTGGTTGCTGCGCTACAGCAATTGCAGCCCAAAATTCCTGTTGAGGTTCACCTTGTAGGGAAGGTTGATTCCGAAGCATTAGAGGCATATAGCGCAAAAGGGATCCAAGTTAAAGGGGTCCCCTATCTTTCGCATGGTGAGGCAATAGCCTATATGCAGTCTGTGGATGTTCTTATGCTGACGCTGCCACGTGTGTATGATGATAGTGCGGCAGGAAATGTCTCCGGCAAGGTCTTCGAATACATATCTGCTCGTCGACCAATTCTGGCTTTGGGACCTACAGAGGGGGATCTTGCTGATCTTCTGAAGCAGACACAGGCTGGAAGCATCTTTGATCATGAAGATCGGGAAAGCATCCTTGGGTTTTTGAATGACTACCTGGAGTCTAGGGAAAAGCCTTGGGAAATCAATGATGCAGCACTAGCCGAATATGAACGTCCCCGTCTTACGTCACGACTGGCGCAGCTGCTAGACCGTCTTTCTGAATCAGATTCATAAAACAACACATGCATGTCTGTACGTTGGTCGGGGCGCGCCCCCAATTCGTGAAGGCGGCGGCTGTCAGCCCGGCATTGAAGGAAGCAGGACTCAGAGAAACTTTGGTTCATTCCGGGCAGCACTATGACGAATTATTGAGCCAAATATTCTTTGATGAACTCGGGGTAGATCCGCCGGCTGTGAATCTGGAGGTTGGATCTGGATCCCATGCCAAACAGACCGGGGCAATCATGGTGCAGTTGGAGCATTTTATTGAAGAAACTGGCCCGTACGATGCGATCATAGTTTATGGTGACACCAATACCACACTTGCTGGTGCCTTGGTTGCGGCAAAAGGGCATATCCCACTTGCTCACGTTGAAGCGGGTATGCGCAGTTTTAACTGGCGTATGCCGGAGGAGATAAATCGAATTCTAACAGATCGTGTGTCCCAATGGCTGTTTGCCTCAACCCAGACAGCGGCTAACCATCTTATACGTGAGGGCCTTGGAGACAACACGATACTTGTTGGGGATGTTATGTTGGACGCCACGCATATGTTTGCTGAGCGTGCCAAAAAACAACGGCCACTTGAATCCCTGATTCAGTATAAACCAGGGGGGTATGTCCTGGCAACAGTGCATCGCCCTTCGAATACGGATATTAGGGAGAACCTTCGGAGCATCTTTGCAGCTTTCGGTCAGTTGCCTTGGCCTGTAATATTACCGCTCCACCCACGAACTAGGGCAGCAATGGGTGATATGACTGTTCCTGATAACGTGGAAATCAGACCTCCGGTAGGCTACATAGATATGCTCACGCTTACGTCCAATGCCCATCGGGTGCTTACCGATAGCGGTGGACTCCTGAAAGAGGCCTATTGGTTTGGTATACCTTGTGTGATTCTGCGTGAGGAGACGGAGTACCCCGAAACCCTCGTAAATGACTGGCATACGTGCACAGGGGCGGATGTTGAGTCCATCTTGGGGGCAGTGATGAAGGAACCGACTGGTCCAAGATGCCGTTTTGGTGAAGGTCCAGAGGGGCGCGCGGCGAGCATGATCGCACGCCTGCTTCTCAATGACAAATAAATGCCATCAATTTCCAGACTTAATCCTGAACACCCTAATCGACCCTATCGAATTCTGATGGTGCTCGATCAGCAGTTTCCTCCAGATGTGCGCGTTGAGAATGAAGCAAGTGCCTTGGTAAAGGCGGGGTTCGAGGTAACCCTTCTTATTCTTGCTCCTGATTCCAGATCATCAACTCAGGAGTACCAAGGGTTCACAATTATGCGCCGATATGTCCCCAAGAAGTTTAGTAACTGGATGCGCGGACTTGCCGGTACGGTTCCAGTTTTAACATGGTACATAGCGTGGCAGGTCCGACAACTTCGCAAGAAGATTACTTTCGACGCCATTCACGCGCATGATCTTTACATGTGCGGTGGAGCATTGAAAGCAGGGAGACGAGCAGGAGTGCCGGTCATTGCTGATTTGCATGAAGTTTGGATTGCGGTCCTAGGACAATATGCATGGAGTACCCGGCTGCCGGGGAAGCTTTTCATCAGTATTCGTATGTGGAAGGCTCTGGAGAAAAGATGGATTAACAGGGCCACAAATCTCATCGCAATTACCGATGAGGGGAAGGCTCGCTATGTCTCACTGGGTTGCTCTGACAAAAAAGTGATCGTATTACCAAATACGATCAACATCAATGCATTCGACGCTTACCCCGTGGACGAAGCACTAATTCAGACTCATAAGTCCGCATTCACTCTGGTTTACACGGGCACCATCAATTTGCATCGTGGACTAGATTTTTTGCTAGGCACCATGCCATTACTGCTGGAGCATTGCGACGCACGGCTCGTAATCGTTGGTGAAGGTCGTATTCGCATTGAACTGGAAGCGCAGGCAAAATCATTAGGGATAGCTGATCATGTAATTTTCGAAGGTTGGCGGCCTCAGGCTGAGATCAAGAGCTATATCCTTGCTAGTGATCTTTGTCTTGTGCCACTGGTCAAATCTGAACACTCAGATACAACACTGCCGCACAAGCTATTTCATTATATGTATCTGAAGCGTCCAGTGGTCGTTACAAATTGCATCCCCATGGAGCAAATTGTAGAAGCAGCAAATTGTGGAGCAGTGGTGCCCTATGGGGATCACGAAGCTTTTGCCTCGTGTCTGATTGAACTTTACAAGGATCCTATCCGCCGCAAACAGATGGCTTCAAATGGTCACCAGGCTGTATTGGAACGGTACAACTGGGACAACTCTGTGCGTTCACTGATAGAAATGTATCGCAAGTTGAAAGAAGAATCTGAAGGCAAACAGTAAAGTGTTGAAATATCTGCCCCAGGTCACTTATCAGCCCGTGGATAAGTCTGTCTTCAGGTGTTCTGTAGTGGAATTCTTGCACGAGGTCCACTGCTCCTGACATCGCGGCTGCAGTTCCTATGAAACAAAATCCAGCACTTTTCGCTCACTGCGCAGGAAACGATCAGCCTTGGACCACCGCATGTATTGTATGATCGTGCTGCAATTTCGACCGACCATTCAGCGCAGGCAACTCCACCAGAAACGTGAATCCAACGATCTCCGCTCCACTTATTTCTACGAGCTCTTCCGCCGCGGCAGCTGTACCTCCCGTGGCAAGTACATCATCGTGAATTAAGACGCGATCGCTCGGTAATATTGAATCCAGGTGCATTTCAATCCTACCTGAACCGTACTCGAGATTGTAGGCTACAGAATACGTCTCACGCGGCAGTTTGCCCTCTTTACGCACCGGCACAAAGCCGGCTCCCAATTCAAGTGCAATCATTGGCCCCAACACAAACCCTCTAGACTCAATTGCGACAACCTTAGTAATATTTTGACCCTCAAACGGTTTCTTCAAGTACTGTACGCTTGCTTTGAGGAGTGCCATATCGGACAAAATTGGAGTGATGTCCTTGAAATTGATCCCAGGCTTGGGAAAATCCGGGATTGTCCGAATCACCTTCTTGATCGCATCAACAGATTCCATGGGTATTTATTCTATATACCTACAACCCACGGAATATAAGAATTAGCGGCGATTTGACGCTCTTCTCTCGAGTAATTGATCCATAAGCTCCTTAATGATTGTCTCCCTGTTCTCCTGACGCTTCTCCATCTCTTTGGTACGCAAAGATTGTTGATAGTCAAACATCTCCTCAAGCTTCGCTTTCAGCGCCTCTACTTTTTCTGCACGTGTTTCTTCATCCGCCTGGCGCACTTCACGAGCCACTCGATGTACTTCGACCATCATCTCCCTTAGTGCTTCGGCATGTTCACGAGAAATATCAGAGACCGAATGATGTCGCCCCCTTCTGCCGGAATTCCGCGTCTTACCATGCCATTGCCCTCGATGAGCTCTATCACGAATGCGCTGACGACCACGCTCCATTCTACCAGAATTCCTCGAGCGGCCACGCCACTGACGCCCATCAACTCTACCACGAACACGTTGGCGTCCTCGCTCCATTCTCGCAGGAATTCGAGCTCGATTGACACGCTCCCCGCGCACAATAGATACTATGGTATCCCCCTCAGCGTTAACAACTATTTCCCGCTCTACAAATTCTGGCGCACGACGGGAAATAGAATATCTTGCCCTACGAGAAGGATAGGCTACAATTATCGAATCTTCTTCCGAAGTGACGGTCAATCTTCGTGCCCTTAAGGAGTCGTCACGCCGGATCATGGAAGAGCGCCCTCCCATCTTGACCACAATTACTGTGTCTCCCTCAGCGTTAACAGTTACTTCCCGCTCTACAAAATCTGGCGCGCGCTGGGATATAGAATATCTTGCCCTACGGGAAGGATAGACTACAAATGTCGAATCTTTTTCAGAAGTGATGACCAATCTCCGTCCCCTTGGGGAGTTGGCACGCCGGATCATGGAAGAGCGCCCTCCCATCCTGACTACAACTACTGTGTCTCCCTCAGCGTTAACAACTACTTCCCCTCTCACTTGAACGGGACCCCACTGAGCTAAGGAGTCGGCACGCCGGATTACGGATGAGCGTTCTCTCATCTTGACCACGACTACTGTGTCTCCCTCAGCGTTAACAACCTCTTCCCCCCTCACATGAACGGGATCCCGCTGAGCTTGTGCCTGCACAGACAATGCCATAAGCATCATGAAAAGGCTGGCCGTGAGTGAAAAAAACTGTTTCATGTCTATCGTTCGGTTTGTGCTACCTCTGCACCGTAATGGATTTAAGCAATCGCGCCCACTTGCTTGCTATTACCGCCCTGTTCCCAACAGCTCATCCAGACGCGCATCGATTAGACGTTCCATAGCTTGATTCCTTTCCCTTACCTGTAGCTGCATTTTTTCCAGATCCAATCTTATACGATTTATTTCCCTCACACGATTATCCTGCTTCAGAGAAAAGATGGTCTCCAGCTTCTCCCTTAACTCTGCAATGGCTATGTCGCGCTCCCTCCCTGGGGCAATGTCTCTTATCCGTGCCGCCATTTGCCGAGCTTCAAACTCTTTCCGCCATTCATATCGCAATAATTCAGACAGCTCATCGCTGGCACCCAGTACATCCGCCATGTAGTTAGACAGCTCAAGCGGCCTGAGCGCATCCTGTCCCGCAATAGACGTAGCATGAGTAATAGCTTCGATTTGACTATTGGTTAGTGAGGCTTGCTGCATGAGTAACCTTTCAGCTACTCGGAGTGCTTCCCCCGACGAATCCAGGAGTATTTCGGCTGTATCATCCGCAGGTTGTAAAAACGGGCGTACCGCCACACGCTCAATGCTACTCTGGTCTGGATCAGAGGAAATCTTCATCCCGAGAAAGCTCGAATCTGGTCCTCTCCGGATCTGGAGCCTGAAGCTTACGTTGCCAGTTTTGTCAGACTCTACAATTCTGCCCTCCCAAACTTCGTACTGCACGTCATTGATCGTGACTCGCATTGGAAAAGAACCACTCGTGTGCAGAGCAAAGTGCGCTCCCTCTATTATATTGCTCAAGCTTTCGGGCAGATCACTGGAATCAATTGTTTTCCCATTCACTCTCAGACCATTTTCATCACCTTGAAGGTCAATTTGAGCTGAAACACCAGCAGTCACAAAAAATGCGACCAGTAAAACAGTTGACAAGTGTATAAGTGTTATCCGTTTCATTGTGAGTGCGCGCTAGTTTGGTTACTGAGGAAGTGTGCTGGCAGATTCCACTCCAGAAGGACTAGTGTCTAAATTTCCAGCGAGTGAATCCAGCCTTATGACTGCAGACTCATCCCATAAGTTTGGTCTGGTCCGCTGGCGAACTACATTAAGCGTTTGCTGCATTTCGATACGTTCCTGAGTGTCATCCCATTTTATCAACTCCACTGGATTCGGGATCTCATCTGAGGTAACAGACGGCTCCTGCGCCTGCCGTCCAGAAAGTAGAAAAACGAAAAGCAGGCAGGCCGCTGCAGCCCCCACACCACCAAACACCACAATTCGTCTCGAGCGACCAGTAGGGAGTTTCCAAATGGGTGTCAGTTTGGGGCGGGCAGACGCAATAATCCGATCTACCGCATCTTCCGGAGCAGTAATCGATCTGCGCAAGGCTCGATTTTTTAATTTTCGCTTGACCTCCCGCAGTGCCTCATACTCTGCACGGTTCGCGGGATCTTTGAGGAGCTCACTTAGCTCCTCTGCATCCTCTTTTTCACCGTAAAGATGCTGTATAAGAAGTAGCTTTTCGTCCATCTTGTCACTTCCGTTAGACATGTGTTACCGCAGTGAACTGCACCCTTTGCGAACGAGTAGACTCAGGTGCATAAGCACTTGATTGCTGTTCAATCATTTTCCGGAGGTTGATTAGTGCATACCGCATCCGCCCCAGTGCAGTATTAATAGATACACCGGTGATCTCAGCGATTTCCCTGAATGTCATTTCGGCATCCTGTCTCAATAACACAACTTCCCGCTGCGCTGGTGGCAAACTGTCAATACAAGCCGACAGCCATTGATTTCTTTCCTTGAGGTACAGTGCATCATCGGCAGACTCCGCATCATCGGGAAAACGATCCCAGAACCCCTCGTCTCCGTCAGACACATCCTTCCACTTTTTCCGACTCCGCTTGTGATCATACACAACATTGCGTGCAATCATCAATACCCACCCAAGAAATCTACCTTGGGGCTTGTAACTCCCTCGGCGTCGTTGCATCACGTCAATCACCCGTAAAAACGTGTCTTGAAACAAATCGCTCGCCAGTTCCGCATCATGGACCATGCCCAGAATGAAACCATATACACGGTCCTTGTGGCGATCAACCAGCTGTCGAAACGCCAATTGATCGCCCCGCTCCGCGTAAGCGGTCAACAGTTCTTCATCAGACAGTGATGTATTCATATCGGAGTAAGCCACTCGATTCAAAGAACGTACATCGATTCGTGATTATTGCAAACCCTTAGACTAAAAACAGCTCAAGTACTTCACTAATAGTTTGTACTCCTACAATCTGAATATTACTTGGTGGCACAAATCCCTGTAGACTCTTCGAGGGCACGACCACACGCTCAAATCCGAGCTTGGCGCATTCCTTCAGGCGTATTTCAAGTCGACTGACACCTCGAACCTCGCCTCCCAGTCCAACCTCCCCAATGAGAACCCCACATTTGTCCGCAGGTACGTCATAGAGAGATGAGGCAATGGCAGCTGCTATACCCAAATCTGCGGCAGGTTCCTCTATCCGCACTCCACCTGCGATGTTCAGGAAAACATCATGGCCACTCATAGCCAAGCCTTCCCGCTTTTCCAGCACTGCCAAGAGCAATTGCAGCCGCTTTGGGTCAAAACCTGCAGATGTCCGCTGGGGCGTACCATAGGCCGTCTTCGACACCAGTGCCTGGACCTCTACCAACAATGGGCGACTCCCCTCAACTGCACAGACCACGCAGGACCCAGCAATGCCACTCTGCCGCTCAGACAGAAATATCTCACTTGGATTCAGGACTTGCTGAAGCCCAGTATTGGTCATTTCGAAAACACCAATCTCATTAGTGGATCCAAACCGGTTCTTCACCGCCCGCAATATGCGGTAGCCGTGATTGCGATCACCCTCGAAATACAATACAGTATCCACCAGATGCTCTAGAACACGCGGACCTGCTATTGATCCAGACCGGGTTACATGTCCAACCAGAAAGGTGGCAGCATTCATTTTCTTTGTAAGCTGCATTAATGCTGCTGCATTCTCTCGAATCTGGGACACACTCCCAGGTGCACTGGACACATCAGGATCGTAAAGTGTCTGAATAGAATCGATCACAACCACATCCGGCAATGAATCCTCAATCGCTCCCAGTATTGCGGGCGCATTGGTTTCGGCCAAAAGGAGTACGTTGTCCGTGGCTGCACCTAAGCGCTCGGCCCGGAGTTTTACCTGTCGGGCCGATTCTTCGCCCGACACATACAAAACTGTTAGTGGGTCCAGATAACGCCCCAGTTCTGTCATGAGCGTGGATTTTCCGATACCTGGATCCCCTGCCACCAGCACGATAGATCCACGCATAATCCCCCCTCCCATAAGACGATCCAGCTCCTCTGCACCGGTCGCGATGCGTGGCATTTCGCCGATCTCGACCTCACCAATAGGCTTTGGGACCGCCACGGGAATGGACACATGACTTCGACCAGTTCCTTTTTCTTCTATCATCGTGTCCCAAAAGTCGCACCCTGGACATCTGCCCAACCACTTGGGAGATGAATATCCACACTCCTGACAGCAGTACCGTGTTTTCGTTTTTGCCATGAAAATTCCCCGATTATTATGCAATATAGTTTCTCTGGGCTGGGTTGGCTAGAAACAACAGCTGCGATAATTGATTAACCGCCCAATCATCCGACGCTAGTGATGTCTCCAGGAGTTTTACGTGTTGCACAGCCGTTTCTGAATATTGGCCGCTTCACGATCCTTATGTCGTCGGCCTTCATGTCTTTGCGTGAGCTGAAAACCTATCGGCAAAACACGCAGATACAGATGGTACGAATTGGTATTGAATCAATTCCCATCGTTGCCTTGGCGGCTGCATTTTCCGGAGCGGTGACAACGGTTCAGACTGCTTATCAGTTGGTGTCCCCCCTGATCCCCCCTAAAATTATCGGCGCTGTCGTGGTACCGTCATTGACTATGGAGCTTGCAGCCGTCGTAACAGGGTTCATTCTCTCTGGTCGTGTTGGTGCGCGCATTGCAGCCGAGCTTGGTACCATGCGTGTCACAGAGCAAATTGATGCCCTGGAGGCTATGGGACTGAATTCAATTGGATTCCTGATCGTTCCTCGTGTTTTGGCAGGCATTCTAATGGTACCGGTTCTGTATGTTGCAGCATGCGTTATTGGAGTCTTTGGGGGGCTGGCAGCAGCCGAATTGACCGGAGTTGTATCAAGCGCCGAGTTCATTCTGGGTGCACGAGAGCACTTTGACACTTTCGGCCCCTATTTTGGACTGATCAAGTCATTCGTTTTTGGGTTCCTCATAACAGCAGTATCTTGTCATATCGGTTACTTCACCGAAGGTGGCGCCGATGGAGTCGGGCGCAGTACGACTCGGGCCGCTGTTATGAGTTGTGTGCTTATTCTAATAGCTGATCTGATCCTCGCTGTTCTTCTGTTATAGCCACACTACCTCCACACACACGTTATTTCTACTGAACGATCTCATTTCAATCATATGATCCGGGTAGAGAACGTTTATAAATCATTCGCTGGCCGTCCTGTACTTCAGGATGTTTCACTGAAAATCCGCGAGGGTAGTACACAGGCAATCATTGGGCGAAGTGGCTCAGGTAAGAGTGTCCTCATGAAGCATATCATTGGGCTATTGCTCCCCGACCGGGGACGCGTATTGGTAAACCACACGGATATCAGTGAAATCAGCTATAACGAACTCCGGAAAATCCGGAGACAGTTCGGGGTTCTCTTCCAGGGAGGTGCACTCTTCGATTCGATGGATTCATTCGAGAATGTTGCTTTTCCACTTCGAACCTTTACTGCGAAAACCGATCAGGAAATACGGCAGGAGGTACAAACATGCCTCGATCTGGTCCAACTCTCCAATGTCGGATCAAAGAGCACATCTGCTTTATCTGGAGGCATGCGCAAACGTATAGCACTCGCACGTGCTATTGCTTTGCGCCCCCGCTACATTATCTACGACGAGCCAACCAGCGGACTCGATCCAGAAACGTCCAATACTATCAATGAACTGATAAAAAATTTGGCTCAACGCCTCGAAATTACAAGTATTGTCGTTACTCATGATATGCATTCAGTGCTGCAAATAGCCGATCATGTAGCTTTTATTCACGATACACGTATGCATTGGACAGGCACAACAGAAGAGTTGCACCAAAGTACCGATACGGTTCTGCGTTCCTTCGTTAAGGCCAACGAATATGTGATCGGAGCTCACCACTCACCCAACAGCCCATGAGCAAGTGAAAATAAAAAATGAACTGAAGATTGGCTTGGCAGTCGTCCTCGCGGGGGTCGTATTCTATCTAGGCGCCCGATTTTTGAGAGACCTACCCCTTTTTGGGCAGGCTACCGTATATCACACGGAACTGAGCAATTCCAACGGCCTCGTAACTGGTAATGTTGTGGTAGTCAACGGAGTGGGCGTTGGTACCATAACTGAGGTACGTCTCACACTAACAGGAGCTTATATCACATTTTCGGTCGGAAAGGAGGTTGTTTTAACCGAGGGGACAGTTGCGTACGCGGGTGGTTTTGGATTTGTAAGCAGTGTGCAGCTCAACCTCACACTTGGTCCACCTGACGCTCCTGCGTACGAACCAGGCTCCTTCATTCCTGCTTCAACCCAATCTGATATTCTGGCTGACCTTTCTGATCGTGCACCTGCGGTCCTGGGGCGCATTGACACAGTTCTTACAGGGTCCAATCTGGCAATTAATGCTGCCAGGGAGCTCCTGACCGGACCGGAAAGCCAAATGCAACAGACTTTAACGTCTATCCGCAATTCGGCTGATGCTTTCGAAACCGTCCTCCTTGCTGAGCAGGGAAGTCTGCAGGCCGTACTGAAAGACATCGAGAAACTGTCAGATACCCTCGAATCTTTCGCCGGAGATTCTCTTGGCGGTGCAGCAACTGGAATAAAAGAGGTCCTTGATCGCCTATCAATGAACCTTAACCTGCTGGAAACCACGACAAATGAGCTCAATACGCTGCTCGCTTCTATAAACAATGGTCAAGGAACACTAGGCAAACTCGTTACTGACGATTCCCTCTACATAGAAGCTCATGCTGCATCTGCAGCGTTGAGGCGTATCCTCGAAAATTTCGAGGAGAATCCCAGCCAATATCTGCGCCACTTGAAGCTCATTGACTTCTTCTAGCCCAATGCCTACTTACGACGACGCACTCAAACTATTCCACGAGTGGACGAAATCAGACAGTCTTCGAAGACATGCCTATGCCGTCGAAGCAGCAATGGAAGGCTACGCCAACCTCTTCGACGAAAATGTAACCCTTTGGCGAATCACTGGCCTCCTGCATGATTTGGACTACGAACGACACCCTACACTCGAAGAACATCCTTATGTGGGCGCCAAATTGCTCCGTGAACTGAAATATCCTGAATCAATCGTCAAAGCAATCCTCGGTCATGCACCGCACACAGGAACACCACGAGAAACTCTTCTGGCCAAGACACTTTTTGCCGTAGATGAATTGGCTGGATTCATAACAGCGGTCGCCTACGTTCGACCTACCCGCCTTGATGGGATGAAGGTCAAGAGTGTACGCAAAAAATTGAAGGATAAAGCCTTCGCAGCAGCAGTGAGCCGAGAAGAGATTCAACTAGGCGCCGAGGAACTGGGAATTGAATTGTCTCAGCATATCACTAATGTAATCAGCGGAATGCACGCACATGCAGACAGGCTGGGACTGGTAGCAGCTCGTTAACCTCCACATGACGAAACCAGACCGCGTAGCTGATAGTGATCTCAAGGAGATCCTCGAGCGCCATCTCGAACACTACTGGCCGGGGGAAAAACCAGGGCCGAAAACTGTTACTCCCAAAAATAAAGCAATCAAGTCCGGGCTAACACTGCGACTCCTCCGGGTAATTCCCTGGCTATTACTGGCCCTTTTTATTACTTCATTTTTCTGGGACTTCGAAGGCTTGAGTCTCCTGCTGGATGATTCAGGGATTTATCTGTACTCATCGGGCGAACAAGTCTCTGTCTTGAGCGGCTATTCCGGGCTTGGTTTTCCGACGTTCAGCCGAATGCTTGATTTGGAAGGACTTTTTGTGACAATTTCGGCTGCCGGTTTGATTGGTTTTCTTACAAACTGGTTGGCCATTACAATGCTCTTTCACCCACGTGGAAACAGACCACTTTTGGGCCAAGGAATCATTCCGGCCCAACGCGAGCGCATAACCGACCTGATTGCCATTGCAATCAGCCGAGACCTGATCAATGAAGAGGTTATCCAGGAACGCATCAGACTGAGTGGAGTCGTCCCGAAATACCGCGATATGGCCTTACAGGTAACTCAGAACCTACTGTCAGACGAAGATTTTCAACAGGATATCAAGGCCTTGGCCAATCGGTATATCAAGGAAAAACTACGGGACCCCGAACTAAAGCGGAAACTCGTGGCCCTGGTTATGGAAAAAATTGATTCAAGCGTCAACCGAGGTATAGCCGGCATGGCCGTCAAGATGTACCAAATGCTGAATCGGGATGGATTCCAACGGCAAATAGAAAAAGCCCTTGATGATCTGCCGGAATCTGCAGACCTTGTTGTGGATGAACTGGACCACCTGTTCGAGACACTACCGGAAAAAATTTCGCAGAGATCAGACGATATCGAACAGTGGCTAACCAAAGCCATCATGGCGTTCGTTAATACGCTTGATTTCTACGAGATGGTTTCCAATAACCTGCTTCGCTACGATGAACGACAACTGGAGGATCTAATCAAAAGTACCTCCAACGACCAGCTAATTTACCTCAAGTACCTTGGCGGTGCGCTCGGGGCTGTGGGTGGTCTGGTAATTTTTGACCAATGGCTTGCGTTGCCGGCTCTGACAATTATCGTCGGCCTCCTTGTGGCAGTGGACTATTTCGTCAGTCGGGTAATAATGCGTCGCAGTGTGGTCTGACGGGTTCTGGTAAATCACGTTGGGTTCCACTTCCCTGGTGCCACCCAGTACGGAAAGTACTTCCTCCACAGTGTTTGCTTTCATCAGGCGTGCACGGAGCTTGCTTGCGTTCCTGAATCCCTTGAAATAACCACCGTACATACGCCGCATTTCCCTCACTCCCTTGTGCTCTCCAAGCCAGGCACACTTGAGTGTCAGATGCTCCTCTACAACACTTATGCGTTCAGTCCAGGAGGGACCTGGCAATACTATCCCCTCTTCAATGAGTGCCTTTGCGCGCCTGAATATCCAGGGATTACCAATCGCACCGCGTCCAATCATGACGGCGTCTACCCCCGTTTCCTCAAACATTTGAAGAATCGATTCGGGCCCTAAAGCATCACCATTACCGATGAGTGGAATGTTTTGCAATCCGTTTTCACGAATAGCCCGCAGATATTGCCAACGTGCGGGTCCCGTATACATCTGTTTGCGGGTCCTTGCATGCACGGCCAGCGCCTGAATACCGCAGTTTTCCAGCATTCGTGCGACATTAACAATGTCGATACTACCGTCATCCCAGCCGAGCCGCGTCTTGACTGTTACGGGTCGCTTAGTTGCCTCCACCACTGCGCGTGTGATCTTTTCCATTTTGGGCAGATTGCGCAGAATACCTGCGCCTGCCTCCTTACAGACTACTTTTCGGACCGGGCATCCAAAATTGATATCAATAATGTCCGGTTCTACACGATCTACAATGGCTGTGGCCGACCTGACTTGAGCTACATCACCACCAAATATCTGGATACCTACCGGGCGCTCAGCCTCTCGAATATCCAATTTCATGACTGAATCTTCGGCCTCATAAACCAACCCCCCTGACGAGATAAATTCCGTGTAGACTACATCAGCACCGTAGCGCTTGCACAACGCTCGGAATGGAGGATCAGAGACATCCTCCATGGGTGCCAGTAACAACGGGCGTTCACCGAGTTCGATCGGACCGATGTGCATCAGAGGTTACGCTTACGAACAGCATTCGCGAATGCAACGAATAAGCAGGGAATTCGTGCATCCATATATCTGCATCCCATAACTTTCGAACCCATACCATTGGGGGATATAGGGCATTATGGTCGAATCTGACAAGGTTTCTGGATGGTGATCATCGGGAATTTCTCCCAATTTATATATCATCATCCCGTAGACAGGTTCATCCAGTGACGTTTTTCGCTCAACACGAAGAGTCAATATCTCCCTTTTATGAGAGATAGGATAAAATTGATGCTCCCTAGCCTGAATTCCCGCGTTCATTTTCTCATGTGAGGATTATGGTCGTTTAGAGAACTGTACTCGTAGGGTTTTGTTGTCAAGCCAGGGGATTTTCTGGTGTAATTCGGGGTATCCGGCAGCGACCAGGTAGTTATCTTTGGCGCGTGCACGCAACTGGACGAGGATTTCATTCTGGGTAATGGTGACCTTTCCGGTGTGTCGCATCAGGTCACGGTAGAGAGTCCGCGCCTCGGCTTTTTCATAGCCTTGTCCGACGCGCACGCCCATGAGTCGATAGAGTACGCTGGCCATAACGGTCAACTGCACATCAACGTTGATGCGCATAGGAACGGCCGAGCTCAACGCATCCATGTGAAAGAAGTCAATGGCATCGCTGATGATATTTTCGATGACCATACGCCGGGCATACCGGTCAATCAGCTGCCGGGGCGTGCGTTTCATCTGATTGGTAATCAAAACCGTTGGCTTGTCATGTCCTAAGTTTTTGACAAGCAGGTGCCGAATGGGCTTGGGATAAGCACGCAGTTTGACGGTTTCATCCACGACGCTTGGGGTCCGATACGTGCGCCCAATGTTGGAGAGTCGGATTTTCTTCCAGGCCGACTTATCCAGGGAATGAATGCGCCGGATCAAGGAAGCGTGGCGGCGGCGCAGCGTGATAAAGTCAATGCCGAGCGCATCCAGTTCTGCCAAGTTGGCATAGACCGTAAACCGACTGTCAAAGACCAGTTCACCGGGGAGCTTCCCCGTTCGGGCTTTCCAATCTCTGACAAACTCCAGAATGGCATCATTCTGGGTTTCTTTTCGGATCGTCGAATCCGCGTAACAGAAGACATGTGCTTCGGCATCGCGTGCCAACATGGTCAGGATCCCGCGTTGGCGTCGACTTCGCTTGGAGACAAAGTGTTTCTGCAAAAGGGCCTGATGCCCATGATAGGGGATGGTATGGAAATCCAGGTCCACGGAGGCGCCCGTACCCCCCACATTGGCCAGCTGTGCAGCGGCATGATACCACCGGTGCATCAAGGGTCCCGAAAAGGTCGAATCCACCTGGATGGAGTACTCCGTCAGGGTCGTGCGTTTGGGGATGACATTGAGACCGGTAAACAATGCGAGGCCCTGATCCAACGTTTCGGCCATGACCTGGGAGGGCCGTCCGATCCCGGCGAGCTTCAGGGCCAGGAGCGAACGAACCGCACAACCGGCCGGGATCATACGGGTACCCGGCATCTTGACCTGATCCAGAATTTCGTCAAGACCTATTCGCGCCAGATCAAAGGCGAATAAAAACAATCCTGCAAAATCAGTCGAAAAGGACCGCGGACTGAGATCAAGCTTTTTGCGGTTTGCGTTGAGGGTTCGCGGAGCAGGCCGCTGGGCGGATCGGCGGGGCAGGCGCTTGATGTTTTCCTGGTTGAAGATCTTATGGATGTAGCCTACACTGGCCGGCATGTTTTCCTTTTTCAGTGCCTCCTGAATCTGATAGAGGGTTAAGCCCTGTTCTTTTCGGAGGGCAAGAATCCGGGCACGTTTGGGATCAGTCGGCTTAGCGCGGGGTTCGGATTTTTTTAATTGGGGCCAAAAGAAGTCTGCGGAGGGATTTTTATTGAAGCGTGTGAGGAGGTTACGGAAGGAGCCGGGGGCATAGCCGCCGCGCTCGGCGGCTTCTTCAATCGTGCATTCTTCGTGGAGGTAGGCTCGGAGGGCTTCATACTGACGCATGGGGAGGCCATCGGGCAGCGCAAAGAAATCGGAGCGTCGGATCATTGTATATCGTGAACTATGAAATAATAGCCATTATAATAACAATAAAATTATAAAACAAACGACGAACTAGAATACATTAAAAGACCCAGTAAAATCAACGAAATAGCGGACGAAATGCCCAATTCAGAGGCTATGAGCAGGGATTGAGCTGGGATAGCTCGGCGGCAACACCAGGACAGGATACGATGTTATAATATTGGAATACTGTTCGCAAGTTCATGAAAAATATGAATATAGGTGTAAAAAGACCATTTTCAGGCCTTATTCATAGGATTTTCCGTGAAAACACGCTTGGCTGAAACTCCCCGGGAATTCAGGCTAGACTCCGTCACAATTATCCATCTCACGTATTGTGAGATGGAGCCACCGAATAAGAACTTTATTGGTGCATCATAAACAGGATTTCGACGTAAAGATTATTAACATTCACGCCAAATTTGAAATGAATCGCCGAGCCCTACCCTCTGTCCTATTTGTCTTGTGTGCGGTATTCTTGGCTGGATGTGGGGAGAATCTCTTAGACATGGCAAGTTCCTGGGAAAGCCTCGGATGCTGTGGAATAATCATATTGGTATTGGATATTATTGCCATCATTGAGGTTGCGGGGAGTTCACGTAACCCGACTGCCAAATTTATCTGGATTCTGTTTATTGTTCTCGTTCCATTCTTGGGTTTGATTGGTTACTACATATTTGCCGATCGCTCATAATCTTCCGTAGCTCAGATTGATCTGATGCTAACGTCAGAAACACGTTAGATTGAAGACTCCGAACCGTACAGGATTCGTTCTAGTCTCTTCCAGAATCCCAATATTCACTCACAGTTAGCTCGGCAAGCCAGTTATAGGTCACCGCCTCGGTACCCTGCCCAACAATCCGCTGGGATCTCCGAGAATATTCATGTTGTAGATTAGTCATGAATGAAGTGTTACGATCCGGTAACGATTCAGTACAGGAGTACAAAGCGTCCATATTTGGTAACTCAGTCGCTTACCTGCAATATCAAACCGGCGATGCAGTAGTATGCACCTGAATTAGGTAGTGATCATGTGCGTTTCACCTCATCTCTTCTGTCGATTCACCCAATGAGAAAAACGACCAACATTGTGGGGACTGGATTTTATGGCTGATGTTAGGACGTTCAGTCATCAGTTAGCATTGCCATGAGATCAACGAGGCGGCTCGTGACACCTATGTTCAAAGGGTATCGGATGCTTTCCTACTGAAACATACACGAAGGGTAAACAACTATAATTTGATAACAAATATTCTTTATGTGGACCACGTTAAGCAACATGATTAGGATATACCCACAGAAAACATTTTCTTCTCTTACAATCGTGTTGATTGCGTTTTTACTGCAGAATTGTTACAAGATCAACCCCAATGCGCACAAAGAGAATCCTCGTGCAGTAATTCTCATCTCAATAGATGGCTTACACCCAGATTACATTGACGCTCTTTACACACCACACCTCCTTGAACTTGCCGCCAAAGGAGTATATCCAGCTTATATGGAACCGGTTTTTCCGTCCAAGACCTTTCCCAATCACTACAGCCTCGTAACGGGCTTGTACCCGGCCAACCATGGTATCGTTAATAATTCGATGTACGACGCTGATCTTGGTCTTTTTTTTCGGATTAGCAACAGGGAAGTGATATCAGACTCTAGATGGTGGAAAGGAGAACCGCTTTGGGTCACTGTACAGAAACAGGGCCGTACCAGTGCGACCTACTTTTGGCCTGGCTCTGAAGCACGCATTCAGGAAATCCAGCCAACTTATTGGATGGAATATGATCATTCACTGCCGCATGGGGCACGCATAGACTCGGTTATGGCAGCGATCGCCCGGTCTCCTCGCCCTGCCCTGGTCACAACTTATTTTAGTGCAGTTGACTCTCGGGCGCACGAGTTTGGGCCAGATGCCCCCGAAACTCGCGAGGCTCTACGAGAAATTGATGCGCAAATAGGGAACTTGATTTTTAGCCTCCGTAAAGAAGGATTGGAAGACGAGATTAACATCGTAGTGGTAGGAGATCACGGCATGGCAGCTACATCAAGCGAACGGGTCATGCTGCTGGACGACTATGTTGATCTCGAAGAAGTCTATATCACGGACCTTGGCCCTTTGGGGCTTATCAATGTTAAAGACCCTACACGGTTAGACAGCTTGTTGACCAACCTCAATACAATGCCACATGCACGCTGGTTCAAGCGGGATCATCTGTCAGCAAAGCTGTATTATAGTGATAGCAAACGCATTACGGATCTTGTCGGCATTGCGGACGAAGGATGGCAAATGGCCACCAGATCACGATTTGAAAGTAACCCGGATTATTACTCAGGCGGAAATCATGGATATGAACCATGGCATGAATCAATGCACACCGTCTTCATTGCACACGGTCCACAGTTCAAACAGGGCCTGAAATCAAGTGGATTCTCATTGATTCATGTCTACGAACTCCTGTGCGCTGTCCTTGATGTCGAACCCGCAGAAAATGATGGCAATCTCGGTGAAGTCGAACACCTTCTGCAAATAGAACCTGGTTAACCATGCATCGTATTTCTACTTTCTTACTGATCCTGCTATACGCACCCGTAAGCTTCGCCCAGGAAGCGAACCCTGAGGATGTAAGCAGCCCTGATGCCATCGTACAGACCCTGTACGATGTCATCTCTACCCCTGCCGGTGAGGCCCCGGATTGGGAGCGGTGGCGCACCTTGTTCATTCCAGAAGCCCGACTCATTGCGATAAGCTCCAACGATACGGGAAGCAACAGCTACTTCACCTGGACCTCTGAGGAATACATAGAACAAACCGGTCATTACTTCCTGGAAAACCCGTTCTTCGAGGTAGAAGTCAGTCAGACCTCAGAGCGGTTTGGCAACTTGGTGCACCGATTCAGCACCTATGAATCCTATCGGGCTTTGGGGCTCGCGCCCTTCTCCCGGGGAATAAACAGCATCCAGCTTTTACATATGGAAGATCGTTGGTGGATAGTGACAATTTTCTGGCAGTCAGAGTCAGAGAGCATACCTTTACCCGAAAAATACTTGTCTGGAGAGTAGACCGTATTACGGCCGGGGGCGTTCACTTTTTCGCGTTTTTTAGACATCTGTGTCGCTTGTTAGCACGAAAACCACAGATCACTGATAACACACTGCACAGGGCCCACCCTTTCACGGCCATATTCCTTTCTTCGTTACGCCCGGAGGTCTGGATTGACGAAGCAGAGCCCTGCCTGTGCAATCCGCGCGCTAATATTGATTTTTTTCGATCGCTCCATAGCCTGACGTTCGATCTGGGAGAATCCACCGTTTTATTGGGCCAAACGCACCGAGAAGCCATCATTTATTGAAGTTATCAGGGTGACCGTGCCCCAATGATGGATTAAGCCTCGAATTCGCTGTTTTTTCACAGTAAATTCGAAACATAATAGGAATGCCGCCGGGATGGTGGATCGGGATTGGAGCTTACCATTACCAAGCAAATCCTACAGGAGCACGGCGAACTGATCCATGTAAAGAGTACGCTGGATCGGGCTTGTGCTCTTGGTTTGAACTGCCTTTGGCACTCAAGGGACTCGCGGTGCAGGAACCGTGATACCATTAGATGGTATCTACAGTCCGCACTGCTCGGCGCTCATCCCGTAGCGCAACTTGTATGCTACGAGCGCAATTGTAATTATGACATGAGCGTGCTTTGAGATAAGCTCCATCCAAATAATGGCTGACCTACCACTTGATCTTACTACACGAACTACCGGCTTAGTCAAGCCTGTAGTACAGACAAGTACAAATGGTCATAGTCCTCTACCCCCCACGGAATACCCTGCGCTCACAGGCGGAGCCAGTTACGGCGAGGGGCTTGAGGTTGAACCTATTAGTCCTGCGGATTTCGACGCGAATACGCTGTTACACGTTTTTCGCATCATGCTCACAGCCCGCAGACTGGATGGAAAAATGCTCTCGCTCTTTAAGCAGGGGAAAGGATTTTTTCATATTGGTTGCAGTGGACATGAAGCTACTCAAACCGCGCTTGGCCTGCTGAGTAAGCCAGGATATGACTGGTTCTGCCCGTACTACCGCGACCTTGCACTCGCACTTACCCTCGGGCAAACGGTCGAGGAAACTCTCCTGGACCACTTGGCAAAAGCAGACAGTATTAACTCCGGCGGACGTCAAATGCCTGCGCATTATGGGGCAAGGGACAAGAACATCTTCACAGTCTGTTCGTCAGTCGGATCCCAGTATCTGCCGGCATTAGGGTTGGCCATGGCCGCTGTGAAACAAGGGACCGACGCGTTTGCGCTCTGCTCTGGTGGAGATGGCGCTACATCCCAAGGAGATTTTCACGAAGCACTTAACTGGGCAGCCCGAAACAAAGCACCACTCCTGTTCCTTGTGCAGGATAATAAATATGCGATCAGCGTGCCGGTAGCCGAGCAAACGGCAGGAGGTACGCCCTACAAACTCGCCGCCGGTTACGAAGGCTTAGCCCGATACAGAGTAGACGGAACAGATTTCTTTGAAGTCTATGCAGTTGCTAAATCGGCTATTGCCCACTTGCGGGCAGGTAAAGGACCTGTCTGTCTGGTAACCGACGTGGTTCGTCTACTACCACACTCCTCCTCAGATAATCACCTCAAATACCGCACAGAAGAAGAACTTATACAGGATCGCCTGATTGATCCCGTTTCCAGACTTGAACACTTTTTGCTCGATAGGGGCATACTGACTGCTTCACAGTCAGAGGACATGCGCGCTGAAATCAAAAAGGAAATTGATGAAGCCGCTCAGGCTGCCGAACAGAAAAAAGATCCTGATCCGACAAGCGCAACAAAACATGTCCTCTTCGAGGGGACCCTGGATCTTGATTACTACGCCAGTGAACCAACAGGTCCACCTATTGTCATGGTGGATGCCATCAACCATGCTCTCCATGAAGAAATGACACGGGATGAATCGATCCTGGTGTATGGGGAAGATGTGGCGGGCGGCAAAGGCGGGGTCTTCACTGCTACACGTGGATTAACCGAAAAATTTGGGGAAAAACGGTGTTTTAACTCCCCCTTGGCAGAAGCTTCTATCATCGGAACCGCAGTTGGCCTCAGTGCCGCCGGATTCAAACCCGTAGTAGAAATCCAGTTCGCCGACTATATATGGCCGGCAATGCCGCACCTGCGCAATCAAGTGCCCACCCTACGCTACCGCTCCAACAATGCTTGGTCATGTCCGATGGTCATCCGCGTGCCGTGTGGGGGCTATATCCATGGCGGACCATGCCATTCGCAGAATATTGAGAGCATCTTCGGTCATATGCCGGGATTTTGCATTGTGATGCCTTCATCGGCTACGGATGCCAAAGGGCTACTCAAGACTGCCATCCGAAGTGAGGATCCAATCATATTCCTTGAGCATAAAGCTCTGTATCGGGCAGCCAGCGCCAGAAGCCCTGAACCAGATGAAGACTATCTGATCCCGCTGGGGAAGGCACGTACAGTTCGTGAGGGAACTGACTTGACGATCGTCACCTACGGCCTTATGGTGTACAAGTCCCTGATGGTCGCGAGGCAGCTCTCCCGAGAAAACCAAATATCCGTTGAGGTTATCGATCTTCGCACATTAGTACCTCTGGACATTGAAGCCATCCTCACTTCTGTCCGCAAGACACACCGCCTACTGGTTGTGCACGAGGACCATGAATTCCTTGGTTATGGCGCAGAGATCTGCGCCCAAATAGGTGATATGGCGTTCGGAGACCTGGACGCGCCAGTCCGACGGGTTGGTGGAAAATTTGCATTCGTACCCTTCGCCAATCCGCTGGAACAGGAGGTCCTTCCGCAGGATGAAGATATCCTGACGGCTGCCCGCTCACTCGCTGCCTGGTAGGCCCCCTACTCCTCCAGAAACAGGTCCTGTGTCCGTTCGGACTCTTCACCTGTCTCATTATCCAGAACAACCAGGGTTAGCGTATATAGTCCTGTTTCCTGGTCACTGGCATCCAGTATCTGGTATAGAGATTCTTCCGACCGTGAACCACTCCCCTTGTAGCTTACTGATACACCCTCCTTATTCCGCCCAAAGATACCCCCTACTATACGCCGGATCCCACGATCAGTGTTCTTAGGTTCCAATGTGATTTCTATATCATAGTCCGTGCTTCCCTGAGCATTCAGGGCTAACCCGTAGATCTCGAAGTACAGATAGATCGGCCATTCAGTCGAATACACACTCCATGGCGCAGGCAGGATAGAAAGATCTCTGCGAACGATTTCGGCGGCGCTTAGAGGGGCGCCATTTTCCGTCTGTTCGACCGAATAAGCAAGCATAATATCGCTCAATATGACGCCGGTCTGATCATAATTCGGCACTGTAATCTCCCGGCGCTGAACAGCCACAGTCTGCCCGCTGGCGGTCTCAAATTCGACCGAGAGTTCATGTGCACCTGGCGGCACTCGCATCTGCTGCGTATCAATCCATAGATGCTGCTCCGTAAACGACATCACCTGATTGGTAGGTAAACCATAAATATTTCGGGTACGCTCAACAAGAACCTCTCTCCGATCATTTATGAGAAATGTCCCCGCCCTCGCATTTACCTCTATCATATCGGCCGAGCGATCATAGGTAGATTCCAGCGGAATACCATAATTGACAAACAGCTCTGTTTGCTGTCCATCTCCCTTGAATGAACTAACTAAAAATGGCAACTCGATCTGGCGACCTGGGGCCTCATACTCGTACTTCTGAGGAGTTTTGCGAATGAGTTCTTTTGTCTTGTTAATGTAGTCGTTCTCAAAACTGTTTACACGCGTCGCCATATCCTCAGCCGACGGTGAGTACATACGGTACTCACCATTACGAAACGGATCTTCAAATACAAAACGGAAATCCCCATATTCCCAGATGTTATAGGAATTCATTTCTTCGAATGCCTGGCGGGCTGTTGAGTAAATATTGCCGAATGATTGGGATCCATCTACTGTGATCGGGGTTATGCCGGTTGTATCATCGGTAGCTGAGGTCACAGAGTTGATCATGGCCCCAACAACCGCCTGACGTGCCGAAAAGACGCCGTCTTCCTGAGGGTGCAGAACAATATCCGAGATTGGCGGACCGTACCGGATCAGAATCTGGCCGCGCTCTGTTTCCCAACCACGCAGACCAAGACCCTTGGAGCTATAAAGCAAATCTGCATAAGTCAAACGAAAATAATGTTCTAGTTTACGTTCGTTGTAGGAGGTCAGGAATCTTGGATCCTGACTCGCCCAATACCGTGCCCGGTAAGCCACCGAATCAACTGCTTCCAGCTTTTTTTCATCCCGCGTCAGGAATAGCCCCAAATCCTCGTATGCACGCCTTTCATCCCTATCCATAAACCCAAAGGCAGTCTCAAACGAGCGATTCGCGGCGTCCATATTTCCCATATGATAGTTCGCTACTCCCAGGTAACGCCAAAGATCAGGGTCTTCCGGGTAGAACCTGTACATCAGGTCTAGCGTGGTCATGGCATCCTCGTACTCTCCTTTGAGTACATATATCTGCATCATTTCGTCGTACACGCTGCGCCTCCGGGGATCGACTTCAAGGGCTTTTTCCAAGTGCGCTATTGCACGCTGGTATGCCCTTTCGGCCCGCCTGCTAAGATCCAATACATTTACCCCTTGGGATCTTAAAGCGTCTATATTGAACTGATCACCCAGGAAAACTTCATTCGGATTGACGACCGGGTAATTGTTCAGATCGCTAGCAACCGTGCCATCGAGGTACTCATCGAAGGACGCTGCCCCCTGATCCTCGTAGTCTGGCGCGTCTGACTCCCGCCCGCTGCCTGCATAGCCGTAACTCAGAGAGGGCATCATAATAGCATTACGATACCGCCAAAAATCCCGAATGTACACTCTTCCCAACTCCTCGTGTGCGTGTGCATTGGATGGATCCACCTTGAGTATCTTGCGGGCCGTTTCCAACCGACGGGACTCCCGTAAGCGGTCCCCAAGGAGTCCCCAGGACTTCACCCTATATTGTTCCAGACGCGCGACCAGATACTCAAGATTTTCCGGTTCGAGCTCAAGCGCCTTCTCCAGCGTACGCCTTGCACGACCTTCGTCGTACAATGAGGTTTCAAAATATACGCGGGAAAGCAGAAAATGCGCTTCGGCCAACTGCGGATACTCCTGAGCAACCTGCCCAAATACCTCTGCAGCGTCCTCATATCGTCCTTCCCTAAACGCCTGTCGACCCGGCTCAAGCGGATCAGGTTGTGCAAACACCTGCTGTGCTTCCAAACCCAACAGGCAAATTGCGATAAGCAGTGTCAACCGTTTCATGGTCATGGAAAGCAATCTTAGACAGTGAAGTTCAGTACGAATAGATGATCCTTAGGATCCAAAATATATCCCCTGCAAGGATTATGCCGATGTATTTACCAGACAATTCTGACAAACCCACGCTTACCAACCTTGATCAGAAAAGGCGCACGCGCTGTCACATCCAGAACAAGTCGACTGTCAGTAACCCTTTGTCCGTCTATACTCACGGCTCCCTGCTGTACCAGCCTGCGGGCCGCACTATTGGATGGGGTTAAACCAGATGAAGTTAAAAGGTTTAGAAGCCCAATCTGGCCGTCTCCCCCTGGCCTGAATGAAGGCACATCTTCCGGTACTTCCTTCTGGATAACCGTGCGCTCAAAGTGCTCACGCGCCTTTCCTGCTGCCTCAGTCCCGTGATAAAAGCGTGTGATCGACAATGCTAACCGATGCTTCGCATCCCGAGGATTCTCAACACATAGTTTGCGCAACTCCGGCAATGCACGCGTTTCTTCGTCACTCGCAAGCTCAAAATAACGATAGGTCAATGTATCCGGAATTGAGAGAATTTTACCGTACATGGATTCGGCCGGCTCTGCAAGCCCTACATAGTTGTCCAATGACTTGGACATTTTCTCAACACCATCCAACCCTTCCAAGATTGGGAGTGTGATACAAACCTGGGGTTCCTGGCCGACGCTTTTTTGCACAGTACGTCCCATCAGTAAATTGAACTTCTGGTCCGTGCCTCCCAGCTCTACGTCTGCCTTTATTTCGACGGAATCCTGAGCTTGGGCCAATGGATATAAAAATTCATGTAGTCCAATAGGATCCCCCTTAGCATAACGTCCAGCAAAATCATCCCGCTCCAACATCCGGGCTACGGTCGATTTACCTGCCAGTCGAACAACATCCTCAAAAGAAAGCTTGCCTAACCATTCAGAATTGTATACAATGCGAATGCGCTCGGAATCCAGTATACGTGAGGCCTGCTCAAAGTAGGTTTGACCATTACGGCGGGTCTCTTCGAGTGAGAGTGCTGGTCGCATTTTCGAGCGACCGCTCGCATCACCAATCATTCCGGTAAAATCGCCAACAATAAGAACCACCTCGTGTCCTAGGTTCTGGAACTGTCGCAGCTTACGCAGCACTACAGAATGTCCCAGATGCAGGTCCGGGCGGCTGGGGTCACAGCCAAGCTTAACAACAAGCGGTTTGCCCGTACTCGCTACACGTAACAGTTTTGTGCGCAACTCTTCTTCCGGAATAATTTCCTCCACGCCACGCTTCAGATGCAGAAGTTGGTCTTCTACTGGCAAAAAGTGCATGTTAATATTGGGGAGTTAAATAGCTTGAATAACAACATCAGGCCGCACTTCACATATCCTTTCACGGAGCACAGGGATCAAGAACCCGAACGCCCCTCGCCGTGACAGCATCCGGGATTGTGAAGAGAGGTTTCTGCCATGCTGTGAATGGAGCTTCGGCCTGCCTTTGCCATCCTTTAATAACACTGTCTGGTACCTCAGCGTGTATCGAGTTGCACGGAATAAATGTTCAGGCAACCATTTAATCTTGCGTCGCAGCGCCGCGAGCCGCTTACACTGTGAAAAAAACCTTACAATAAATGGATTGTCTCCTGCCGCTTTCGCTTTCTCACATGCTTCATTTTGCTGTGCGAGCATGCCGTTCCATACAAACCTGCATGCACCCGCTAATCCAGTCAGTTTTTTCGCTTTTCCCTGACTGCCAGGTAACAACCTGTTCGTGATATGGCAATATGTAGTGGCAGAATCAGACATACTGTTCTTCGTTGATCTCTTCACAAAGAGATCCCCTTTGTGGCAAGATTTGTTCTATGCTGCTTGGTTGCCAATGTATGTAAGCCCCTAATATTGCTTTAACCTGCGCTCTAATTGACGTTTTGTGTCCCGCTCGGCCATATCAGCCCGCTTATCAAAGAGCTGCTTACCTCGTGCTATACCTATCTCGGCCTTAATCCTGCCGTTTCTTAGATAGAGCCTGAGAGGAATAAGTGTATTTCCTTTTTGCTCAACTGCCTTTTGCAATCGGGCAATTTCTCTACGGTGCAGGAGAAGTTTGCGGGGACGAACCGGATCATGATTGTTCAGGTTTCCATGGCTGTAATGAGAAATATGCGCATCGACCAGGAACGCCTCTCCATTGTCAATCCTGCACCATGCTTCAGCTAAACTCACACGTCCAGCCCGAATAGATTTAACCTCAGTACCGACCAACACCAGTCCAGCTTCAATGGTATCCAGGATATGATACGATCGCCGGGCCCGACGATTGCTTGCCAGAGTCGAGTTTGATTTTCCCATCGCACTTTCCCTTATAGGCCGAGCTGCCTCGTGTCCTGCCCCCAAGATGGTATCTCCTGATATCCGGAGACATCATTCGGCTCGAACATTGTCAGTGGTACGAGATCCTCAGTGATGCCGTAATAATACATGTACTCTCGGATTGCAGTTAATCCAGCTACTGTTACATCATCCAGGCGTAACCGAAGACTTCCACCAAAGAATTGATCTGCGTGTGACGATGAGCGAGCTCCCCATTCCTGCGCAATAGTTTCGGCTTCCTTGGTAAGTGTGGTCAGCATCTCAACCATTGCGTCAGTTGCGGTTCCTTTCAGGCAGGCGTACAATCCCCAAATCATTGGATATTGAGAAAGTTCGTACCACTCCTGCCCCAAATCCAGCGTAGTTGGATCATCTGCCTGATTCAGCGAAGCCGCTCCGGTTAATAACTCGATATCTGCTGTGCTGTTTGGTGTTAGCGCGACTTCTCGTCCGTAATGCTCTTTAAGTATCACGCGCGACATGAAAGCCTCTAAGGGCTGCTCAGAAGTACATTCGAGTGTTCCAGCCTGCTGCAGATCCCGACGTATCCGCATCCGTGCAAATGGATACCCCCATGAAGATACCGCACCTCCTGGCACTATATCTAACTCATCGGCTGCGGCCAGTGCTATCGTCACAGGCAATAGAGCAACATCAACCTGCCGCTGATGCAACAACTCCGCACAGACCGGACCGGGCTGTCGTTCAGCCTCAATGGAGAGTGTCCTGGCTGCGAGCTCAAGACATTCGGTCGGTGGAAAATCCCAAAACGCCAAGTGCATCGGCAGTACTTAGGAGTCACGCACGCGCTCCTTAATACGAGCAGCCTTACCACGCAAAGCGCGCAGATAGTACAGCTTCGCACGGCGCACTTTTCCACGGCGCTTGACTTCTATGCGTGCGATTCTCGGAGAATGAAACGGAAATATGCGCTCGACACCTATACCACCGGAAATTTTCCTGACAGTAAACGTTCTGCTGGCACCCCCCCCACGAATAGAAATCACCGCACCCTGAAAAATCTGTATGCGCTCTTTCTCACCTTCAATCACACGTAGGTGCACAGCTATCGTATCCCCGGGTTCAAAGTTCGGTAGTGGGTTTTCGCGTAGCTGGGTGGCTTCCACAATTTTCAGCAAATTTTTGGCCATTGTTCTAGGGATATAACCTTACGTTTGTACTCGTGCGACGTATTGTTGCCAGAGATCCGGGCGCCGCTCCCGGGTACGCTGTTGTCGAACCTCCTCACGCCACTCAGCAATGCTATTATGATTCCCGCTGCAAAGAACCTCGGGAACTTCGAGTCCACGAAAGGACGCCGGACGTGTATAAGTCGGAGCACCAAGCAATCCATCCTGAAATGAATCTTCCAGTGCAGACTGGGTATCTCCAAGTACACCTGGAATCAACCGAACCACAGCATCAGCCACCAGGAGTGCAGGCAATTCACCGCCGCTAAGTACATAATCACCGACAGACACTTCCCGTGTCACCAACGCTTCACGTACACGATGATCTACCCCCTTGTAATGCCCGGCAAGTAACACTATATGCTTCTTCAATGATAGAGTATTTGCCAACGCTTGTGTAAAGGGCTCACCGTCCGGGCTCAAATAGACAATTTCGTCAGGTGTATCATCGAGTGCCTCAATGCAGGTAAAGATGGGCTCCGGTTTGAGTACCATACCCGCTCCCCCTCCAAAGGGATAATCATCAATCTGTTTGTGATGCCCCTCAGCATACGCCCCTAGGTCATGCACATGCAATTCAACCTTACCCTTCGCCCGACGAACGACGGTTAACCCCACTGCTCTTTTGACGTGGTCTGGCAATGCTGTCAGGATATCAATGCGCATAGCTACTCACCTCAGTCCAGTAAACCGTCTACCGGCCGAATAACGATACGTCCAATGTTCACATCCGTCGTCATTACAAACTCCGGCACAGCCGGAATTAGAGCATCCTTTTTTCCGGAACGCTCAACTACATATATGTCGTAGTTTGGCACCTCCAATATATCTTTTAGCTTCCCGACTGGTGCACCATCATCCATGACAACTGCGGCACCAACAAGATCATGCAGAAAAAACTCTCCCGGCTGTAGCGGCGGCAAGTCCTCCAGCTGTGCGAACACCGGAAGCTTTCCGAGGGCCTGCACATCGTTCACCGTATTTATTCCTGAAAATCGCATCAGGGCTATTATGCCACGCTTGGATGTTTGTAACCGGGCGCTCTCTACCTCGTACGGGTGTGCCGTCTGTGGTGTTATGCCGATCCACAATCGTTTAAGATTCAGTAACCGGTTTGGATCATCGGATTCAGGTACAACCTTACACTCGCCTTTGAGCCCGTGAGCCCGGACGATTTGTCCGACCATAAGCAGGTTTTCCCACGAGGACGAATCCATCGAACAGTCAGTACTAACTGACTAGGTTTCTTCTGTTTCTTCGACTTTTTCGGCCTCTTGAGCAGCCTGTCGAGCTTCAGCTTCCTGGCGAGCCTTTTCTTTCGCTGCCGCCTTCTCGGCTGCAGCTTTTTTCCGCTTTTCGAACAATTCGGCCTCTTTCTTTGCCGCCGCCTCAGTCTCAACAGCAAGTGCCTTATGACGCCGGTCGGCCGGAGTTATTTTCGCCGTGGCGACCAACCTGTCCTCCCGGTGCTGCCGATGCGCAGCAACGGCTTCGGTGATCGCTTCCGACTCAGCTCCCTTGCGTTCCAGATGTAATCCCAGCAGCACCCCCTGCCGACTGAGCAGGCTACGGACGGTATCGGTCGGTTGAGCACCTACCTTAAGCCAGTATTTTATACGATCCTCCCTAAGTTCAACGCGTGAAGGCTCCTCCTGAGGATAGTATCGTCCCAGGTCTTCTATGAACTTGCCGTCTCGCGGCGCGCGCGAGTCGGCGGCCACTACGGCCCAAATTGGTTTTTTCTTGCGCCCCATGCGGCGCAATCTGATTTTTACTGCCACGCTCTCGGTTCTGGTTTATTGATTGTTAACGCGCTGCGGCCTGCAGCAACGCGGATAAGTCTGCTTTTCTGCCTTTGTTGCCCATCGTTCTCTGCATGCGCTTCATGAGCTTTCGCATCTGTCTGAACTGGCGCAGGAGTTGATTAATCTCCATGACCGTCAAGCCACTCCCACGCGCAATACGGCGCCTGCGGCTACTGTCTATCGAGTCGGGATGCCTACGTTCCCAAGGCGTCATACTCAGAATCGCAACCTCTATTTTCGCGAGTTCCCTTTCCTCTGCTTGCATGTCCACTGACTGCTTCCCCAGCCCGGGGATCATACCGGCGACCTCCGACAGTGACCCCATGGATCTGACTTTCTGGAGCTGCTGATAGTAGTCTTCCAGATCGAAGGTGGCTTTCCGGATTTTTCGACGCAGAGTCTCAGCCTGGGCCACATCGTATTGCTCCTGAGCTTTTTCAACGAGTGTGACCACATCGCCCATCCCAAGGATGCGTCGTGCCATCCTGTCCGGAAAAAAGGGGAGTAACTGATCAAGCTTTTCCCCGGTCGAAGCAAATTTTATGGGCTTATTAACGACTGACCGCACGGATAATGCCGCACCCCCACGCGTATCGCCATCCAGCTTAGTCAGAACGACACCGTCAAAATTAAGGCGATTATTGAACTCCTTCGCTGTATTGACGGCATCCTGCCCTGTCATGCTGTCCACGACAAACAGAATCTCACTTGGCTGGACAAGGCGCTTGATTTCGGCTACCTCGACCATCATGCGCTCATCTACGTGCATCCGGCCCGCCGTATCAATGATCACGGTATCCCGTGCCTGCTTTCTGGCATATGTAACAGCTTCCTGAGCTACACGTGGTGCATCCTGCACCACGGTACCATCATCCGCTGTTATGCTGTACACTGGTACATCCGCCTCCTCTCCAAGTCGACTCAGTTGGTCTACGGCTGCCGGCCTATATACATCAGCTGCCGCCAGCATCGGAACACGTCCTCTAGACTTGAGATGCAGGGCGAGTTTAGCACTGAACGTCGTCTTACCTGATCCCTGGAGACCAGCAATTAATATGACTGCTGGAGGACTACTCCCCAGATTAATGACGGCGGCGTCTCCTCCCAAGAGCCGGACAAGCTCGTCGTAGACAATCTTGACGATCATCTGCCCCGGTTCTACAGAGCGTAGAACCCGTTCGCCGAGCGCCTTCTCCTGAACACTGTTGGCGAAGGTACGGGCAACCTGGTAGTTTACGTCCGCTTCCAGGAGAGCACGGCGTATGCCCCGCATCGACTCTGCGACGTTGGCCTCGGTAATACGGCCTCGACCGGTAAGGTCCTTAATAGCCCCTTCTAACCGTTGGGAGAGATTCTCAAACATGAACGTTTTCTAACACTGAAAACCGGGTAAATCAGCAAGTTTACGGAAAACAGCACATGTTAACGACTTTGCGGCCTACTTGATCATTTAAGTGTATCATAGTGCTTGTTTTCCACGTATTTTCTTTTGATCTGCATCAATTAATTGATGATGCTCAGTAAACCCACGATACGCACTCGCTGCCGCGATGCACGACAAAGCCTGACAGAGGAGAAATATCGCTCTGAATGTCGACGAATTGTTGCGCGAGCAGCGTCTGTACCACAGTTACTGGAAGCACGAACCGTACTGTCGTACTGGCCAAAAATTGAACCGCGTGAAATTGATATCCGCCCCCTCAATTGCTGGCTACGTGCACGGGGATGCACTGTACTGTTACCCATTATTGAACCATACTCGAAGCGCCCTCGTATGCACTGGGGGTGCTTCGATCATGAACGCAGCTTTGTAGCAAACCGATGGGACATATCTGAGCCGGCAAGCCGTTCAAATATTCCCGCAGAAGACATCGACCTAGTCGTTGTTCCAGGTCTCGGGTTTGATACCTCAGGACACCGGATTGGTTATGGTGGAGGATTCTACGATGCACTGTTTGAGTATGTTGATTCGTTTAAGCTTGGCATGGTAATTGACGATTGTTTATTGGATCATCTTCCGGCTGATCCACACGATGTACCAGTTAACTATATCGTTACTGCCTCCAGGGTGCTTAAGCTCCGCCAGCAATAAATGCGAACGAAAAATAAAAAGGATGTTGAGCTCCAGGATCTGAAAGAAGAGCCCGGGAATGAAAACCTGACCGATTCTGACCTCGAGGAGTTCTTCTTCGAAGAGGCTGCTCCAAAACCGGGCGGCGCCGTTAACCTGCCAACCATCGCAGGTGTGGGACTGATCGGTATGGTATTTCTGTACATCCTGCAACAAGTCGGACTTCTGCCGGGAAGTGGTCTTCAAGAGGCTTTTATCGTATTTCCGCTTGTCGGGATACTGTTTGTCCTGCTGTTCGGCCTGATACCCAGAAAACGAAAAGTGCGCGCGGCAAAGAAAACCCGTGAATCCCGACGGAAAAAACGAGAACGCAAACAGAAAGAGAAGAAAGAGCACAATACAAACGAGAATGCAGAGGCTACTACCCCACCACAATCACTCGCATCGAAGTGGAAGCTCCCGGCTAAATCGCGTGACAAATGTTTTGCTGGTGTATGCGCAGGACTTGCTCCACACATCAATGTGGATGTGACTGTACTACGATTACTTTTTATCCTGGGCACCTTGTTTACCGGCGGAACCATCCCTCCGATAGTCTACCTCGTTCTGGCAATACTTATGCGCCCTCCTGATGATGCTGAAAAACCAGACACTGGATCACAGAAATAATCCGATATCCGTTTGCATATGTCGCATGGACAGCTTGTTCCAGATTCTATTGATCCTGGGCAACCATCGACCACACACGACAAGTGTCAATCAGCATGTCAGTTGACTCCGTGAGTGTGAGCAGCCCACCAATTGCAGCGACCTCAACCTGGAGAAACATGTGTACTTACCAATATTAAGTCTGTAAGCACAGAAACCGAAACTGCAGCCGACAAATGCAACCAGAATATTGAATGCGTCGTAGTTTAGATAAGTGCATTGCCAACAAAACCGCTGTTGCACACTCTATCAAACAGTATAGAACTACAATGAGTTATAACCGTGGACGCTTAACCCGCTCGCAATCTGATAAAATGGTTGCGGGTGTCCTCTCCGGCCTTGCAAGACACTATGGCCTAGATCTTAAATGGCTACGCATAGGGGTTGTGGCGGCTAGTTGTATCACATTCGGTGCGGTCTTTCTTGGTTATATTGCAGCGATGATTATCATACCCAACTAGTAGTGGCAACTAAATCCGACGTATCGGAACTGGATCTCAGTACCCGCTCCAGTGAGGCACTCGAAGAGATGCTCTTCGAGTCAGAGGTGCGACCCGCGTTCAAGATCAACTGGTACCTCGTTGGTAGTGGTGCACTCTTGGTCGGCAATTTTCTCTACCTACTTTCGGAAATAGGTATTCTTGGGAGTGGATTCATGAGTGACTTAGGCCGAGCCGTCCCCTTTGCAGCAATTTTTTTCATGGCCATTGCTACGGTCAAAGCCCTCCGCCCAAAGCGGACGCGCCGTTCACGTGTCTTCTCTTCCAGACCCCTCGTTCGACCCCGCAAGCGACGCTGGTTGTTCGGCGTCTGTCGTGGTTTGGCAGAGCGTTTCGATGTTCCTGTGGGACTATTGCGATTGCTTTTCCTCACAACTATTCCGTTTTTTGTGCTCGGAACAGTATCGCTCGTGACCCTCACATTCGCCATACTCGGAATAGCATCGTACGTGATCCTCGTGCTCGCCATACCAGGTGAGCAGACTAACCGTGACGGCACTTTCTGAGGTACTGCATTGCCTCCGGGGAGAAGCGGGAGTGACTACGGCTGGCTCGGGGGTGCTATTTTCGTGTGGGTGTGTTTTTGTTATGGGTATCGACATGAATATCGGCGTGACGCCAAACCCATCTTCGCCATTTTGGCATAACGGTTGACTGATTGGGGCACTAATCTTACCGTTATTCTCCTCCTAAAAGACGGAAGGACAACAGCAGATTCGGGCAGCATACCTAATAATTTGGCTCTTCATCTTTTCACTAATAAAGGATGAACAGCCAACAGTTATTCTCATAAGGAAGTTTTATCCCAAATGCTACCGAAGAACTGCTGATTGACGGAATAAAACCTGGCTTGGTTACGTCTATCTTCCCGAGGCAGCGAGACATGCATGCTGCCTTTTCATAGTCAATAATTTCCACCGATAATAAATGCGAATCCTTGTGATCATTGTTGCATTGTTTGCAACCGCACTCCCAGCCATGGCGCAGCAGAACGCCATCAACATTGTCTCTGGTCGTGCCACCGATGGGGAAGCTGATAATACCCCGCTACCTGGCGTGACTGCCGTGATCGAAACAATTACAGACTCAGTCCTTGTTGCTGCCTCTACTTCCAACGCAGATGGGTACTTTGCCATTGAAATACGTGAGCGTGGAGAGTTCAGGTTACGTCTCACCTTTGTTGGCTTTGTCAACCACGAACAATTGCTTACGATAGACGGAGCGTACACAAGTCTCGGCACGATCTCAATGAAGCCTGATGTAATGCAGTTAGACGAAATGATCGTAGAGGAGGTCCAGGAGCGTATGGTGATCCGCGGAGATACTACAATCTTCAATGCAGACGCCTATAAGGTAAACCCCGATGCCACCGCAGAGGACCTAGTGGCAAAGCTTCCTGGTATTGTTGTTCAGGACGGACAAGTTGAAGCCCAAGGCGAACAGGTACAGCGCGTAACTGTTGACGGACGGGAGTTTTTTGGTCAGGACCCCACAGCTGCCCTCCGAAACCTTCCTGCAGACGTGATCCAGAACGTTGAGGTGTTTGATACAGACAGCGATCAATCTCAATTCACAGGATTCGATGATGGTAATTCGGAAAGAACAATAAACATCACTACACGACGTGGGATGAGTAACGGCCAGTTCGGGCAAGTTTACGGCGGATACGGCGACGATCAGAGATATATCACCGGAGGCAATACAAATATATTTGATGGTGATCGACGTATTTCCATTATTGGTCTTTCTAACAATGTTAATCAGCAGAATTTCGCTTTCCAGGACTTACTGGGATTGATGGGTAGCGGAGGCAGTAGATTTCGTGGGAGGGGAGGAGGCGGTGATGGCGGAGGAGGAGGGAGAGGGGGACGAGGTGGCCGGGGAGGCGGTAGCTTTAGTCCTCGTAACTTCCTCGTGGGAACCCAAAGTGGCCTTAATCACACCACCTCGGCGGGCGTCAATTATAGTGATGAGATCGGCAGCAATGTGCGTCTTAGTGGAAGCTACTTCTTCAATCGGGTTTCGAATGAAAACGACGCAATCCTTGATAGAGAACTGTTTCTGGCCAACGACCAAACTCAGTTTTATAACGAAAACACACAGTCAAGTAGCGAAAACTTCAACCACAGACTGAATGCGCGGATTGATTACACCATCAACGAAAACAATTCACTGACCATTCGACCAAGCCTCAGTTTCCAGAACAATACATCTACCAGTCTTCAGTCGGGCATCAATTCATTGGTGACAGGGGCGCTCCTGAATACAGCATACAATAACTACGTAACTGATAACCGAGGCTTTACATCAAGTTCTAGCATTCTGTATCGACACCGATTCAGTAAGCCAGGCAGAACAATCTCCGCGGATGCCAGACTCGGATTCAACAGCCGCACAGGAGATGCTGACCAGCTTTCTGTTACCGAGTTCATGCAGATTGGTCGACAAAGCCGTACAGCCAGCAGCGATTCAACCTACGACCAGGAAGTCGACAACTCTTCTGCCGGACAGTCGTACTCGATTCGGTTCGCCTACACTGAACCTCTAGGCGAAGTTGGACAGCTGCAGCTCACCTATCGACCCTCTTACAATCGTAATGTATCTGACCGCTCAGCGTATGTTCTCGACTTGCGGACTGGACTGCACACGATCCTAGATCCCACGTTCTCAAGTCTGTTCGATAACGATGTGGTTCAACAGCGTGGTGGACTATCCATCCAACGACGAATAGATGACCGTTACTCCATCCAGTTGGGCCTCGAAATCCAAAATGAAAGACTTATTGGTGACCAGACATACCCTGTCGATTTTCGGTTAGACCGTTCGTTCTTGAGTTTTCTGCCCGAAGCGGAAATCGAATTTGAGTTTGGAGAAGCCTTGGATCTGGACATTGACTATCGTACACGAACGAATACTCCCTCAGTCAGCCAGTTGCAGGACGTAATTGATAATACCAATCCTCTTTTTCTCTCAAGTGGTAATCCTGACCTTGAACCCAGCTACTCACATACGATTAGCATCCGTGGGCGCCGTGGTGATCGGCGGGCTGGCCGAATGATGTTCGCGTACGTGAGTTGGACCAGGGAAATAAATTCTATTGGTACTGCTTCCTTCTTGGCATCTCGGGATACACTTATCGCAGAACGAATTATTCTGCCCCAAGGTGCTCAGTACTCTACCCCGCTGAATTTTAACAACCCCAGCACCACAATTCGCTCATTCGTCGGATTGGGTACACCAATCTCTCTCCTTAGCAGTAACTTGAATTTTAGAGGTGGTGTCACATACTCGAAAAACCCCAGTCTTATCAATGGCGTAGACAATATGGGGACACAGTACGGATTCAATGGCGGTCTGACGCTTGGAAGCAATATCAGTGAGCGCCTGGACTTTACTCTCACATACAACGCTGTCTATACAATTGCCAACAACTCTTATTACTCTCCACTCGACGAGAATTTCTTTAGGCATGACACAGGTGTCCGCTTTGTATGGCTCCCAATCGGCGGGCTGGTGATCGAACACAGTTTGACCTACAATAACTACATCGGCCTAGATGAGACCCTCTATCCCACAACATTTATTGTTAACGCGGGACTAGGATACAAATTCCTGCAGGCAGACGCGGCAGAGGTAAAACTACTCGTCGGCGATATTTTCAATCAAGAAACTGGAATCAACCGAAATATCACAGAGTCCTATGTCGAAGACAGTCAGACCCAAGTGCTCGGACGCTACGTCCTGCTTAATCTGAGCTACCGCTTCCGCAATTTCGGTCTATAGTCTCCAGATCGCCTTCACGCATGCGAAAAAATCTTACTTCCACTTGATCAATCCAGGGCCGGACAAGCACTACCTCTGACATTGCATCCCCCCGGCCTTATCAGTTTTTCGGGTATCTCCGAACTACCAGGATAGCCTCGCGGCTCTACTGAAGCGTAAGGGGACAAGTATCGAGGTTCTTTTGTGTGATGAGACACTAGAGCCAGTTGCAAAACTCTCAAATCGGGGGATTTTTTGGAATTTTGAGGTCACGGTTTCTGGTTGGTGTCTCTGGGTAGAGGAGGCGATTTTGATTGGGATTTGTATCCGCCCCGAGCATAGAAACATCCCTCGATAGGGCTAAAAAAGGGACCGGAGTCCCCCGGATTTCGTATCAATTAGTGTCGACAATTTTCCACGAAAACCGGAGTCTCCCATGTCCCTTAGGAAGAAAATACGAGGTTTTTATATTGCCTGCCAACGGGAATTGTTTCCTTGGGTGGAGGAGGAATTTGGTTCGTTGCCCAAACGGTATCAGAAGTTGTTGTTGGTATTCGAGATGGTGTGTGTGGAGGATTTTCTGCCCCGCACCTCGTTCCGCACGCCGGGGCGCCCGCTGGCATCTCGGGTTTCGCTTGCACGGTCGTTTCTGGCCAAGATGGTCTTGAATATTCCGACGACTGCCGGATTGCGAGAGCGCCTACTTTCGGACCCATTGCTTCGGTCGATGTGTGGTTGGTCGCGGCAGCGGGATGTGCCCAGTGCGTCCACATTTTCCCGTGCGTTCAAGGAGTTTGCGGAGTCCGAGTTACCGACACGGATCCACGAAGTCTTGATTCAGGAGAGCTACGCGGATTCGTTGGTGGGCCATATTTCGCGGGATTCGACGGCGATTGAGGCAAGAGAGAAGCCGGTGCCGAAGAAAAAGGCGCCGGAACCGGTGAAACGCAAGCGTGGGCGTCCACGGAAGGGGGAGGAACGTCCAAAGGTCCCCACGCGTTTGGAGCGCCAGCGTACCATGAACAAAGCGGAGATGTTGGCGGATTTGCCCAAGGCGTGCACGGTGGGGAGCAAGCGAAATGCGAAAGGGCATACGCAATCCTGGACGGGATATAAGCTACATATAGATGCAGCAGACGGCGGGATTCCGATCAGCTGTATGCTATCTTCCGCGTCCCTGCACGATAGCCAAGCGGCCATTCCATTGGCGACCATGACGGGTGAGCGGGTGGACAACTGCTATGATCTCATGGATAGTGCGTATGACGCGAAGGAGATTCACGCACACAGTACGGCAGCGGGACATGTGCCGATCATTGACACGAATCCGCGTAATCGAAAGGCGGCGCACCGTCGTGAGCAGAAGGCACAGCGCAGTGCCGGGTTTATTCCACCTGAGCGGGCGCGCTACAAGGAACGTTCGACCGTGGAGCGGGTCTTTGGACGACTCAAAGATGAGTTTGGTGGACGCCATGTACGGGTGCGTGGGCACAGCAAAGTGATGTGTCACCTGATGTTTGGAATTGTTGTGCTCACGGTGGATCAACTGCTGCGGATGGTCCACTAAACCGGATCGTCGAGTGGTCGCGTACAGAATTGGGGGGTTCTGGAATACAGAAGCCGTGGGATCGATGCGTGGAGTCCGCACGGATCGTGGACAAAATTCTCCAAGTTAACACTTCGTTGAAGGCCAATCACCCACAGCTTCGAAGAAAGCGGTGAACACAGGCCAATCATTCACGTATTCCAAGAAAATCAGACCCATTTATGTCCCGAATTGGCCGGTTCACCAGTTGCAGCAAAATGGGTTTTGCAATTAGCTCACTATTCAATTTATTTCTCCTCTGCCGGCGACTTAAAATTATAGTCGACCGCTTCCGGTTCAGCAACCCAGTCAGCAACAAACACATTTGTGTCGTGAGTGGGCGTTCGGGTAACGTTGCGGTTAGAGGAGAACAACAGTCTCTTTCCGTCAAAAGAGAACATTGGAAACGCATCAAAGGTGCTCGAATGTGTCACTTTTGTGGTCACACCAGTAGCAATCTCCACCATGTAAATAGCGAACACAGGGCGTCCTCTACCCACGCTCTCGTAATTAGAGGCATAGATCACATGCTCTCCATCGGGATGAAAAAACGGAGCCCAGTTTGCACCCGATGCATTCGTAACCTGCTGCACATTCCCTCCGTCGATATCAGCGACAAAAATATCCAGATCACCGGGCTCTATCAAGCCTTTATCCAACAATTCCCGGTAGGTACGTGCATCTTCGCCTTCTGGACGACTTGCCCGCCATACGATTCTCTTGGAGTCCCTGGAAAAGAACGCCCCACCATCATACCCGAGTGTATTGGTCAACTGTATGGTTTCCCCCGTAGCGATTTCGTAACGCCACAAATCCAGATCTCCAGAGCGTGTAGACGTGAATACGATGAAGCGACCATCCGGCGACACCGTAGCCTCTGCGTCGTAACCTGAGCCACCAATCAGGAGCTCCGGGTTGCTATAATCAGATTCGGCTATATAAATATCAAAAGAATCATAGATCGCCCATACATAATGTTCCCCGACTTCGGGTGGCACAGGACATTCCAGTGAAGAAGCATGTGTGGATGCATACAGGATCCTCCCATCCGGCAGAAAATAACCACAGGTCGTGCGCCCCCGCCCGGTTGATACAAGCTTGTATTTGCCTGGTACATCGGGATCCATCACATACTGCTGATCACACCCCTGGCTGTTGATCTGTGTCCAGTCACTCTGAAAGATGACCCGCTGATCGTCAAACGACCAGTAAGCTTCAGCATTATTACCTCCAAAAGTTAACTGCCGAATATTGCGCAAGTGAACTTCACCCGCAAAACGGAGAGAGTCTGTTGCGGGATCGTAGTCCGCTCCTTTTTGATTAGGAGCATCCGCCGTACCTGCAACAACCTGAAGTAACAATATTATTTGTAGCATGGTCAATAACTATCCTAAAATTTAGATCAGCGTCCGTGATTGGATAAATAATGCCGAACTGGTAAGGATGAGAAACTTTACGACTCAGTCTTTGATGTGTTTTGTACGGAACTGCACTAACGAGCACCAAGTGGTATTGAGCAATCGCCCCCTTGGTATTGTGACAGATTTCGAGGAAATATCGTCTATGTGATCGCACCTCCGCAGCTACTACCTGCACCGGCCGTACACCCGTAGCAATGGCGAGCCGTGCGTATCGTGTGGGACTGCCAAATACTAAGATCAAAATCGTCCACATGTGGTCGAGGGACGTCCATACGCATCTCAAGCTGTTGGTTAAAATCACAGTCATACAGATGTCCATCCCAGCCTATGGAGAGTACATTGCGACACATAAGCCCAGCAATCGTGGCTGGGTTGAATGCCTGCAGTAATCTGCTGAGATAGGTATCTACCTGATTGGTATCCATTAACCATTCCAGATACCTTGACATGGGCAAGTTGTTGAGTGTCAGCAACCTGTCAAAAATAACATCATGGTTACGTGCAAGGGAAGCTTTCCACTCCCTTTCCAACGAAGCCTGATTACCCGCCAAAAATGCCCCAACCGGGTTCGTCACAAGCGTGAGCTGTCGATCCGGATCCCCGTACCCGTATCCAACCGCATTCAGACGTCGTAGTGCTTTGATAGATTTAACATAAGTACCATCCCCCCGCTGCGCATCAGTACCGATCTTGCGATGATGCGGCAAAGAACAGATAACCTCCACGCCACGCTTCGCAAACCATTCCGGTAGATGCTCACAACGGCGCGTAAGCAGTACGGTAAGATTGCACCGATCAAGAACACGAAGTCCTCTGCTAACACATGCCTCAACCAAGTATTCGAAATTCGGATTGAGCTCTGGAGCTCCGCCCGTGAGATCCACAACCCGGGCCCCTGAACGATCGATTGCTTGTAAACAAGCATCAACAGTTGCCCGATCCATATTCTCTTCGGTTCGATCGGGGCCTGAGTCCACATGACAGTGCATGCAGGTCATGTTGCAGAGTTTGCCGAGGTTAATCTGCACAATCTCTAGACTGTCCGGTTTCAAGCGCGGCCATCCAGAGGCAGCAAGATCAAGCCCAAATCGGCCACTATTGGTCGGCCCTCCAGTTACCTCTGCCGAATCAAGGACTCTTAGCTGCTCCTCTGGATGCACCAACGGAATCGCCCTGGACTTCAACGAAGATGTTGCACGTGGGCCTTGGAGAGCTAGTTGTGACGATTCAATCGTGTCCAGTAATATCATTCTCTTATACTCCGCTCCATCCAAATTACATCGTTACACGTTTGACCTGATCAAGCATCTGTACACCATGTACCAGTGATGCTCCCCCTCTTATTGCCGTCGCTACATGGACGGCCTCAGTCATCTGTTCTAAATCCGACCCGGATTCCAGACATGCAGTCGTGTACGCGTCTATGCAGTATGGGCACTGAACCGTACTGGCGACTGCCAGAGCAATAAGTGCCTTTTCCCGCACTGTCAACGCCCCCTCTGCAAATACGCTGTCATAGTAAGTGAAGAAAGCATCCGCTAACTCTTGGTTACCTTCGGCGATTTCTTTGAACCGGGGCAAATGTGAGCGATGATAATAATGATCCATGGTTAAGGAATTATCTACTTTGGTTCCACCGAGAATGAATCGCATCCAAAGATGGCCTTGATTTCTTCGCGCAACCACCAGGCAACACTGACCGCAAAGTACGATGACAAAAAGCGGTTACTCGCGTATATGATCCCCACCCTAATCATCACAGTCGCCGGCCACGAACGGTAATACTGGCAAGTCCATCCTGCTCACTAATGACTTTAAGAGACCGAAACCGCACAACTTCTAGTTCTTTGAGCCCCGCGGCAACGATCAGTTGCATGTACGATTCCTTTTCCATGGCGCCGGCAACGCAGCCGGCCGCTTCTTCCGCCCTGCGCAGCAGTTCAGGATCTGGATTACCCACCGTTACTACATCTGATATTATAAAACGACCACCTGGACGAAGGACCCGGAAAATTTCTGCATAGGCTTGCGCTTTGTTAGGTACCAGGTTGAGCGTACAATTGCTGATTACTACATCAATTGAGGAATCTTCAATTGGCAATTGTTCAATGTCTCCCTCGATAAAAACCGCATTGTCTACCCCAATGGCAGAAGCATTTTTCTTTGCTCGTGCGACCATGGAAGGAGTGAGGTCTACACCAATAATTTCTCCCTTTGCCCCCACTAATGGCGCGGCTATCATGGAATCCAGACCTGCTCCGCTTCCTAGATCAAGTACAATTTCACCCAACTGCAGCTCTGCGTGATCTACTGGTGTGCCACAGCCCAAGCCTAAATCGGCATCTTCCTGGTATCCAGTTTTATCCCGATAATCGGCCTGTTCCACCATGCAGTAGCCCGAATCCCTCTGCCCCCGTGCAATTGCATCGTACTTTTCTTGTACGGTCTCCTTCACCGTACAACATGGTTCAATAAGCTGGGACATTACAAATTGTCGAGGCTGATGGTATATGCTACCATACTGAACTGTACGTGTTCGTACAAAGGATGAATTCACGGATCCATAGGAGGATCACCCTTCTGTAACCAGTGAGCTAACTGCCGCCTGCTCCTGCTCACGATATTGCAGTTCATAAAGCGTTTGATAGAGCCCACCGGCAGCAACTAGTTCATCGTGTGTACCCTGCTCACGTAAAAGACCTTTATGCAGAACGAGAATCGCATCAGCATAGCGAATGGTCGACAGCCGATGCGCAACAACCAGGGATGTCCTGCCCTGGAGGGTTCTCTCGATCGCACGCTGGATAATTTGTTCAGTTTCTGTGTCAATACTTGATGTTGCTTCGTCGAGCACCAGGATGTCTGGGTCATGTGCCAGAACGCGAGCAAACGACAACAACTGCCGCTGACCTTGTGAGAGCGATGATCCTCGTTCGCGTACATCATTATCGTACCCATCGGGTAATTGTTCAATAAATTTGCTGGCTCCAACAGTTTCCGCAGCCTGCTTGACATTATCAAATGTAATACCCGGGCTGTCCAGTGCGATGTTGCGAGCTACTGATCCGGAAAAGAGAAATACATCCTGCTGTACCAGGCCTATACGCCACCGGAGATACTTAAGCCGGAACGTACGAATGTCCTGGCCATCCAGCAGTATGCGACCTTTCTGGATATCATAGAACCGCATTAGGAGGCTGATAATCGTTGTTTTTCCACTTCCAGTCGCCCCTACAATCGCCACATCCTGTCCACTCCTGATCTTGAACGAAACCCCCCGGAGTACCCAGTCCGGCGTGCCATCATCAAGGTCCTTGTAAGCAAACCAGACATTGTCGAAAACTATCTCCCCTTCCAGGCGATCCAGTGGAGCCTGCTTCTCTACCTGCGGTAACGACTGATCATTGTCCAGGATATCAAAGATGCGCTCGGCCCCTGCCATAGCTCCCTGAAGCGTATTGAACTGCTCCGACAGATTGCGAATAGGCTCAAAGAATTGTCGGCAATACTGCACGAATGCAATGAGAATTCCAACTGTGATCGCACCGCTAAGTGCGCTGACCCCACCCGTCCAAAGCACAAACCCAATAGCTGTTGAGGCGATAATGTCTACCGCGGGCCAGAAGAGAGAATGAAAGAAAACCGTTTTGAGTTGTGCAACCTGATGCTGATCATTTATTTTCTCAAAGCGATCCATCTCCACCTTTTCTCGCCCAAAAAGTTGCACAATCTGCATCCCTGTAACATGTTCCTGCATGAAAGAATTCAGTCGTGCTACCTGCTTTCGGGTTTCCCTGTACTGCCCACGCACATTGCGCTTGAACCATAAGGTTACAAGTAGCATAAAGGGCATTACACATAACGTTACGAGTGCCAGTACCCAGTTCAAACTGAACATGAAAGCTGCTATGAACACCAGTTTGAACATATCGCCCATGATTACTACAACTCCCGCAGACAAGACATCTGCAAGTGCTTCGACATCTGATGTCGTGCGCGTAATTAAACGTCCGATCGGCGTCCGATCAAAGAATGACAAGGATTGCCGCTGTACATGTCGAAAAACGCGTACACGCACATCGTAAATAGCCTGCTGCCCAATCCACTGTGTGAAATAAGCATTCACGTAGCTCAATGCCCCTTCCAGCGCAAGCACCCCCATCAAAGCGACCATTAGAACAACTAAGCCATCCAGCTCACCGGGTACGATGTGACGGTCAATGGCCAGTCGGATTAACCACGGACGAAGCGGTCCCAGAAACGACACAAGCAGTACCAGGCAAAATGCAAGGAGTACCCAATGCTTGTAGGGCATCAGGTATCCGATGATACGCCTGAGTAGCCGTCGATCTAAGCCCTTTCCCGTATTCATCTGGCGATACCAGCTTTTTGCTTTGCATCCGCGGACATGATGCTGTACACATTATATTCGCGCGCAATTGCTGTATTAGGGAAAACCATCCGTGCTTCTTCCTCAAGAACCGACAAATCCGAATATCTCGAGCTAAAGTGGGTCAGCAGCAATTTTTCCACTCCTGCATCCATGGCCATTGAGGCCGCTCCACTGGCTGTTGTATGACCGGTGGATCGAGCGCGCGCTGCGTGTTCCTGACTGAACGTAGCTTCGTGTAAAAGCAGGTTGGCATCCTTTGCCAAATCCAGTGCTCGCGCGCACGGACGGGTATCTGTCACATACGCGAAAACCGCCTGAGAACCTGATACACCCTCTACTTCCTCCAGAGTTACCACTCGACCACTTGCTGTTCGAACCACTTCTCCTGCCGCCAACAGACGAAACTGCTCACTTTTATTAACCCCAAGCATTCGTGCCCGTGTACCGTCAATTTTTCCCTTCTGCCCATTTTTTGTAACTCGATAACCTATACAGAATGCACCATGATCAAGTGGACGGGCACTCACGCACAGTTGATTTGCTCTGTAAACCTCCTCATGTTTAAAACCTTCTTTAAGCTTCACGTAATGAACCTGAAAACTGAGGGCTGACAGGTTAAGTCCCGGAACAGAATTCACTATGTTGGCGAGTTCCTCTGGCCCTACGATAGTAAGTGGCGTTTCACGACGCGCCAGCGACATGGAGGATAGGAGTCCAAAAAGACCCAGAAGATGATCTCCATGCAAATGCGAAATCAATATCGCCTTGATCCGACTATGGCGTATCCCAGCTTTCTTCAACCGAAACTGAGTTCCATCCCCGCAATCAAACAGCAACACACTTCCGCCGCTTCGCAATACATGCGCAGGTAACCCGCGATCCTTAACGAGAGTTGCAGAAGACGTGCCTATGGGTATCAATTCCATGTACCTACTGAAGTGCTTCAAGCCTAGCCTCGAGGAGTTGCCGCCGGTGCATCTGTGCATAAAGCCCGCCCTGCTCCACCAAGGATTCATGCGTTCCACGCTCAACTAAGGAACCTTCATCCAGAACAAGAATCTGATTCAAATCCTGTATGCTGGAGATCCGATGACTTACCAGGATCATTGAATGCTGGCCCTGCCTGCGACGTAAATGCTCAAGAATCCGGGTCTCTGTACTTGCATCCACGCTGCTTAAGGCATCGTCCATGATCAGTATTTTCGGTTCTCGAATAAGCGCGCGAGCGATAGTGGTGCGCTGAGCTTGTCCACCGGACAGCGAAACACCCCGCTCTCCTACTCCACTGTTGAGCCCTTCGGAGAATTCCAGAACCGTTTCCAGCAACTCTGCCTCAAATGCCGCCTGTCGTATTTCTTCCTCTGATGCTCCCACAGTACCAAATGCAACGTTATTGCCTATCGTATCGCTGAACAAGAATACATCCTGGGCAACATAGCCTATACTTTCTCTAACTACACTGAGGGGCAATTCACGTAAATCTTTACCATCAATCAATATACGCCCCTCGGTTGGGTCAACCAGGCGAACAATCAGCTCAATCAACGTAGTCTTCCCCGCCCCGGTTCTTCCGACTATGGCAAGGCTACCCCCTGGGGGCAGATCAAACGATACGTTCCGAAGAGCATAGGGCAAGTCCTCTGCATATCTGAATGATACATTCTCAAACGTCACGTGACCATAAAGCTTGGTAACTGAATGGTCTGTCCGAAAACCATCGGAAATATCCGGCTTCTCGTCCAGCACCTCGTAAATGCGTTCAGAAGAAGCGCTGGCGCGCTGCATCATGGAAATCACTAGCCCAAACGCAGCAATCGGCCAGGTCATGAGCCCAACGTAAATAATGTATTCCGCAATATTGCCGATCGTAATCACTCCTTCAGTAACCAGCCGGCCGCCTACCCAAACGACCATGACTTGTGATAGACCAACTACAACAACAAAGACCGGCCGCCATGTTGCCTCGACACGAGCAAGTCCAAGCATCCGCGATTTGTAGAGCGTACTTTCTTCCTCAAAAGCTTCTGTCTCAGTTTTCTCCCGTGCATAGGCCTTGACGAGACGAATACCTGCGAGTGTTTCCTGAACGCGACTGGTAAGCTGTGCATACTGTCGCTGGAGTGCTTCACTCCGCTTGTGTACAAGTTGTGCAACAATGAAGATTGCCCCGCCAAGAATTGACAACGGCATGAGCGCATACAAGGTCAGAGTCGGCGAGATAATCAGCATCGTGACGACTGCTGTAATTACGATCACCAGCGCCCGCGTGGAATACATTATGGCCGGACCAATATAGCGGCGTACCTGCTCAATATCACTCGTGGAACGCGTTATTACATCTCCGGTCTTCGTACGATTGTAGAAGCTGGCTGAAAGCTTCTGTAAATGCTCGTACAAAGTATTGCGCATATCAAACTCGATATGACGCGAGGCTACAATCACAGTCTGCCGCATCAAAAACGAAAACAACCCACTCACTAAGCTTAGGCCGATAATGATCAACCCAAAGATCAACAAAGTCCAGAAAATCTCCCAGTACAACGCATGCTGTAAATCTGTCCCCTGAAATTGTCGATACAGCATTTCAAAGCGAGGAATGCTGTCTACCGCCTGTCGGACGACAACGGGCACAGCAATCGCGAAGATTGCTGAGATCATCGTAAACAGTAGACCCGGTACGAACAGACGCCAATAGCGTACAAAGTAATGATTCAACCGGGCGAGTGATTGCATTTTGTCTATCTCCTGACCAGCGGCAAACGAATTTCAGCAATCTCGGATCCGCAATTCAACAATAAAGACAAACCCAAATTACATACGAAGCTCATCCAACAGCATCATGAATGCTCAACTGAAAAATATTCGCCTGATTGGAGTCCCGATGGATTTGGGGCAGGATCTGCGTGGTGTGGATGTCGGACCCAGTGCTCTCCGCTATACAGGGCTTGCGGAACGTCTACGCCGATTAGGACACAGTGTTGAAGACTGTGGCAATATTCCAACCGCACTGCGAACCTCACTCTCGGTAAATGACGACTGCGCAGGAGCGATTCGGGATGCCTGCGATCTGCTTTACGCCGAAGTTCGTCGTGCTATTGCCGACGGCTGTTTCCCGTTAGTGATGGGGGGAGATCACTCAATTGCTATCGGCAGTATCGGAGGGGCAACGCATGATGGGCCAACAGGCGTGATCTGGATTGATGCTCACGCAGATTTCAACACCCCGACATCCTCCCCCAGTGGAAATATTCACGGCATGCCCCTTGCGGTCCTTTGCGGATCAGGCGATTACCAGTTAGTCAACGTTGGTCGCCCCGGCCCCAAGCTCCGCTCAGAAGATGTAGCGATCATTGCGCTGCGTGATATTGATGCAGAGGAGCGTCGTGTTCTGCGTGAATCCAAGTTGGGCATTTATACCATGCGGGATATTGACGAACGTGGAATGGCAGAAGTTACCAGAACCGCACTCAACCAACTGGGAAACCATAGCAGATTGCATGTGAGCTTTGATATGGATAGCATTGATCCGCATTTTGCACCAGGTGTCGGGACACCTGTGGAGGGCGGGCTTAATCCACGTGAGGCACACCTATTAATGGAACTCATTGCCGAGGATGGCCGACTCACATCGGCCGGAGTTGTAGAAATCAACCCAATCATTGACGAGCGTAACCGGACTGCCCAATTGGCTGCCGGACTTTTGACCTCTCTGATGGGCAAAACTATACTTTGAGCGCATCCCCTGAGCGTCTGGGGAAACTCTTGCCCAAGGATGGAATCTCCTTCCTGAAGCCCCAGCCTCTCTTGCACAGGCAGCATAATAATCCCTGGAATCTACCCGAACTCTGACCTAGATTTGGATCAAATATGCCCTCATATCGGGCAGATATCTTAAGCCATCACGTGCACGCCACGGGTTACTGCCTCTCCGACAAACTCTTCGCGGCCGCCAACCTGTATTTTCGTACCATTCTCATCGCGCACTACAATACGCACTCTGCACCCTGGCATTAAGCCAATCTGCTCCAGTAAGTGGAGAAGCGCTGTATCTTCATCTGAGACATGGTGGATCACAAGGGATTCGTCAACGGGAGCTTCCGCAAGTGCAATGGTCTTGGCGTGGACCAGACTCAGGTCCTGTGTAGGGATTGGGTGCCCATGCGGATCGTGTGTGGGATACCCCAACAGAGCATCAATCCGCTGTTCAAAGTCCTCTGAGATATGATGCTCCAAGTGCTCTGCCTCCTCGTGCATTTTTTGCCATGAGTACCCCATGACTTCTTTTAGATAAGTCTCTAATAGGCGATGATGACGAATGATTTCCAGTGCAATTTTTTCGCCTGCCTCAGTAAGCGTTACCCCTTTGTACGATTCATATACAACCAGCTGCATGCGATCCAGTCGCTTAATCATACCTGTAACAGATGCGGCGGAAACCTTCATTGCACGTGCGATATCGTTCGTGGCAACCACAGAAGTCTTTTCCTGCAGTGTGAAAATTGCCTTCAAATAATCCTGAACAGCTGGACTGAGCATAAACGTAATGTGACGGTAACGTGAAGATGAAAAGTATAGAATTATATAACTGAGTCCCCTGCAAAATTCCAGCGATCGTCAGTCCACGAGGCTTGCAAGGGGCATGACTGTAGGAATCAGTATTCGATCTCCACTAAATAAAGACGCAGAGACCAATATTTCTCTCACCAACCAATCCGAAAACAAGAAAAATGCAGGCACATAAGAATATTGATACTACAGGATGTGTAGCTTATCTCGCGCTCTGCTCATAACCACTACTGAATTAGATCTATGTCTTTGTACCGATAAAACACACCGTCAGAGTAATGAAAAACTAACAATTCATCCTCCGAAACAAATTCAAATGCATCCACCCATTTCAGCGTACCCCCCTGATTATCCAGCAAAGTATACGCATCCAAAATATTGAGCGATTCCAAGTCTATCTCCAAAAGTCTATTCACATTCGTGCCAACTTCAGGATAGCCTTCAATTAGTAATAGATAAAGCCTAGCGTTGAGTGTGGCCATATAATTAATAACAATCGCGACGCCTATCGGACCACCGTTTGCTTGTGAGTAACGATCCTCTGCATAGTCAAGCCGTTCCCGAAAATAGGGCGTGTCAGATAAATCCGAAGATTGAATTAATTCACCGTCAAGCGAATATTTTTCAATAACTGGTCTCAGTTCGCCCACTGCCAGTAAATATTCATTGTTGATCAAGGTGATGCGCCGTTCGCTCAGTCTACGATTCAAATTCTCGGAGTACGATGTCGTAAGTAATTCTCCAAAAGTCTTAATAACCGTACCCGAAGAATCAAATTTTGTTATTGAATAGTATGGATCCTGCAGAAGTACACTGGCAATGTATACATCGCCCTGATTGTTTACCGAAATCCCCTGGGACGAAGGACCACCTCTCAGACCTGCTGAAAAAGATCTTAAATAGTCCCCTTCGAGCGAAAATACGTGTATGCTTCTGTGTTGGTAGGCGTAAACCCTATTACCTCCAACGTAAATAAAACCCGGAGCTAGATTAAATTCTCCTGGTCCCTCACCGCTGCGGCCAATTGTCCGGATGACTCTTAGATCATCATCCAAAGCAAAAATATGATTGTAACCCTTTCCACTGAGATACAGGATGTCTCCGGATTTATGCATGGCCCGAACAGTCTCCATAAACTGATCCCCCTCTATGGCTTCCACAAGGCCGGTTGCGATAAGAGACTTTTCCTGTGACACCCCATCCTCCGTAGAGCATCCAGTCAAACCCAGCATACTCGACGATAGACATGCCAGTACAACGAACACACGCACTAGCATGTAATCATAAACCATGGTTTTACTCATCTGTGTATAGGACAATTAAAGCTCCATTGCTACTCCAAGCACAATTGGGTTCGACAGTCAACTCGGAGTAAACTGGCCCGCCCGCTAACGACTCCACAACCAGATTCATTCGTCTAACCCCTACCTCACTCATTTTGTCTTGCCCCGCGTCAATACTTCTCTCGCCAATCAACCCAAAAACAATAAATAAAATGCAGGCACATAAGAGCTAATTGCAAAACCCATTTTGCTGCAACTGGTGAACCGGCCAATTCGGGACATAAATGGGTCTGATTTTCTTGGAATACGTGAATGATTGGCCTGTGTTCACCGCTTTCTTCGAAGCTGTGGGTGATTGGCCTTCAACGAGGTGTTAACTTGGAGAATTTTGTCCACGATCCGTGCGGACTCTACGCATCGATCCCACGGCTTCTGTATTCCAGAACCCCCCAATTCTGTACGCGACCACTCGACGATCCGGTTTAGTGGACCATCCGCAGCAGTTGATCCACCGTGAGCACAACAATTCCAAACATCAGGTGACACATCACTTTGCTGTGCCCACGCACCCGTACATGGCGTCCACCAAACTCATCTTTGAGTCGTCCAAAGACCCGCTCCACGGTCGAACGTTCCTTGTAGCGCGCCCGCTCAGGTGGAATAAACCCGGCACTGCGCTGTGCCTTCTGCTCACGGCGGTGCGCCGCCTTTCGATTACGCGGATTCGTGTCAATGATCGGCACATGTCCCGCTGCCGTACTGTGTGCGTGAATCTCCTTCGCGTCATACGCACTATCCATGAGATCATAGCAGTTGTCCACCCGCTCACCCGTCATGGTCGCCAATGGAATGGCCGCTTGGCTATCGTGCAGGGACGCGGAAGATAGCATACAGCTGATCGGAATCCCGCCGTCTGCTGCATCTATATGTAGCTTATATCCCGTCCAGGATTGCGTATGCCCTTTCGCATTTCGCTTGCTCCCCACCGTGCACGCCTTGGGCAAATCCGCCAACATCTCCGCTTTGTTCATGGTACGCTGGCGCTCCAAACGCGTGGGGACCTTTGGACGTTCCTCCCCCTTCCGTGGACGCCCACGCTTGCGTTTCACCGGTTCCGGCGCCTTTTTCTTCGGCACCGGCTTCTCTCTTGCCTCAATCGCCGTCGAATCCCGCGAAATATGGCCCACCAACGAATCCGCGTAGCTCTCCTGAATCAAGACTTCGTGGATCCGTGTCGGTAACTCGGACTCCGCAAACTCCTTGAACGCACGGGAAAATGTGGACGCACTGGGCACATCCCGCTGCCGCGACCAACCACACATCGACCGAAGCAATGGGTCCGAAAGTAGGCGCTCTCGCAATCCGGCAGTCGTCGGAATATTCAAGACCATCTTGGCCAGAAACGACCGTGCAAGCGAAACCCGAGATGCCAGCGGGCGCCCCGGCGTGCGGAACGAGGTGCGGGGCAGAAAATCCTCCACACACACCATCTCGAATACCAACAACAACTTCTGGTACCGTTTGGGCAACGAACCAAATTCCTCCTCCACCCAAGGAAACAATTCCCGTTGGCAGGCAATATAAAAACCTCGTATTTTCTTCCTAAGGGACATGGGAGACTCCGGTTTTCGTGGAAAATTGTCGACACTAATTGATACGAAATCCGGGGGACTCCGGTCCCTTTTTTAGCCCTATCGAGGGATGTTTCTATGCTCGGGGCGGATACAAATCCCAATCAAAATCGCCTCCTCTACCCAGAGACACCAACCAGAAACCGTGACCTCAAAATTCCAAAAAATCCCCCGATTTGAGAGTTTTGCAACTGGCTCATAAGAATATTGATAACAACAGGATGTGTAGCCTGTCTTGTGCTCTGCTCATAACCACTACTGAATCAAATCTATGTCTTTGTACCGATAAAACGCACCGTCAGTGTAGTGAAAAACTAACAATTCATCCTCCGAAACAAATTCAAATGCCTCCACCCACCTCAGCGGCTCCTCCTGATGATCCAGTAAAGTATACGCGTTCAAAATATTCAGCGATTCCAAGTCTATCTCCAAAAGTCTATTCACCTTCGTGCCAACTTCAGGATAGCCTTCAACTGGCAGTAGATAAAGCCTGGAGTTGAGTGTGGCCATATAACTAGTGCTTGCCAGAAAATGATTTTGGTCGTGGGATTATACGATGAATCCGGGTATTTGGGGGCAGATTTGATCATTTTGGGTGGATTTGGTCAGGATTTAGCGTGTATTTGGGGCTCTGATCGCATAGGCGTCGTCTGAGCGGGAGGATGAATGAATTTGCGAATCTGGCGGCAATTTTGGGGTAAGAGGTCTGATTTGGGCGTTTAAGCGTGTACATTCGCCCCTTTGTTGCCATGCGTGTAGTAATGGAAGCCCAACGCGCGTTTGGGCAGGTTCCGATTGAAGAGATTGAGCTTGCCCCCCGAAGCCGGGATGACATTCCGGCGGTATTGCGTGGTTTGCGTTCGATATACAAGAATGCAAAGACGCGAGCGAAGATTTTCGAGCTTTTGGAAGGGGGTGTGGCTTCGGGAGTCAGTCACAAATTGGGGCGCCGGGGGATGGATCTGTGGAGGATTTTCGTTCTGGGGATGCTGAAGCAGGCCCTGAATTGCGATTATGATCGACTGACGCATATGGCGAACAACGACAAGCTCCTGCGCCAGATGCTTGGGCATGGTGGTTGGCGCGAGGGATCGGAACCGGAATACCATGTACAGACGATTCTGGACAATGTGAGTTTGTTATCGGAGGAGTTACTGGGCAAGATCAACAAGGTTGTGGTGGAACATGGGCACGCAGAACTTACGAAGAAGGCCCAGGAGGAAGGGTTACGTTGCAGGGTAGATTCAGCGGTGACGAAGACGCATGTTCATTGGCCTACGGATGTGAATCTGCTAAGGGATGCGGTGGGTTGTTTGCTTCGGGAGTCGGCACGTATGAGCCGTTCGCACGGCCTGCCGGGCTGGCGCAAGGCGTCGGATTGGGAAAAGCGGCTTGATCGTTTGTTTCAAGGGGTACGCAGGTCACGGGGCTGGCGTCGTCGTGATCGGGTGCGCAAATACCTGTGCCACTGCAGAAAGCTGATGAAGAAGGCGTTGGCTTCGCAGCGGAGGTTGGGGGCAGATTGCAGTGATAAGGGGCTACATTACCTGGAATGCAGCTTGAAACTGATCGATCAGGTGGATCGGCGGTTGCTCAGGGGCGAAAAGATTCCGCATTCGGAGAAGATTTTCTCGGTTCACGAGCCGCATACGCGTTGGATCAGCAAAGGTAAGGCGGGGGTACAGGCGGAGTTGGGCCTCCCGGTCTGCGTCTTGGAGGACCAGCATCGGTACATTCTTTACTACCAGGTGCTCTACGAGGGGGGCGATTCGTCAATGATCGTGGATTTTTTACGGGAGGCCAAGACACTGTACCCGTCCCTGACTTCGTGCAGCATGGATACGGGGTATTCATCGGAACACAACCGGCGCGCATTGGAGCAAATTCTGGAACTGGTGATTATGCCGAAGCGGGGTCGTTTAAGTCATGCGGACAAGGAGCGCGCATCCGCTCCGGACTTTGTGGAGGGTCGTCGTCAGCATCCGGCGGTAGAATCCGCGATCAACAATTTGAACCAGCGCGGACTGGACTTGGTGCGTACGCATGGTAAGGAGGGGTTTGGTCGCACGGTAGCGCTCTCTGTGGTCGCGGCCAACGTGCATCGTCTTGGCTTGCAGTTGAAGCGGAAAGAGGAGCGGCTCAAGCGCTGGCATCGGGCCCGAAAACGAGCGGCGTAGCGCCGCTGTGATCCTACCGAAGGAATTTGGACAGGCTCCGCCATAAGCGGAAAGGCAGACATACGTCGGGTTGGCACGCATGGTCGCGTCCCAGCTGCATCGGAGAGCAAAAAATGTCTTCCAGTGACCATTCAGCAAGCCGAAAGGCACCTGATTCCCCCGAAACTCCACCAACGACGCCACAATTATGGGCCCAGATTGTTATGAGTATAGCAAGAATCGCAAAAATGACCTATTCTCTGACAAGCACTAACTAATAACAGACACGAAGCCTGCCTGCCCACCGTTTGCTTGTGAGTAAAGATCCTCTGCGTAGTCAAGCCGTTCCCGAAAATAGGGCGTGTCAGATAAATCCGAAGATTGAATTAATTCACCGTCAAGCGAATATTTTTCAATAACTGGTACACATAAGCCCACTGCCAGTAAATATTTATTGTTGATCACGGTGATGCGCCGCCCGCTCAGTCTACGATTCAACATCTCGGGGTACGACGTCGTAAGTAACTCCCCAAAAGTCTTGACGACCGTACCCGAAGAGTCTGATTTTGTTATTGAAGATGGCTCCATCGGAAATGCGCTGGCAATGTATACATCACCCTGATTATTTACCGATATCCCCTGTTCCAAGGCCACCGCTCTTGGATCAACTGAAAAAGATCTTAGGTAATCCCCCTCGAGCGAAAATACGTGGGCGTTATTAGAGCCGGCTTCCAAACCGAAAACCCTATTACCCTCAGCATACAAATTATGCGGCGCTTCAGAAAATTCTCCTGGTCCCTCTCCACTGCGGCCAAATGTCCGGAGGACTCTTAAATCATCATCCAAGGCAAAAATATGACCATAACCCTGTCCGCTTAGATACAGCACATCCCCGGATTTTTGCATGGCAAAAACATGCGCCATAAATCGATCCCCCTCTACGGCTTCGACAAAGCTGGTTGCGACAAGAGACTTTTCCTGTAACACCCCGTCCTCCGTAGAGCATCCAGTCAAACCCAGCATACTGGCCGACAAACACGCCAGTACCACGAACACACGCACGAGCATGTAATCATAAACCATGGTTCTACGTACAGATAGTAGGACATAACTCCATCTCGCCGTCACAGCAAATGCCATCGACAGATACACCAAAGTACGGGTCGTTGGACTCACAATCTTGAACGATTTCCATATGCCAAGCTGTAACCGTTGAATCTTGAACCTGATACATTCTCCCATTCCTTCATTTTCAATTGACATGTGAACATTAATACCAGAGCCCCACCGAATAAGAGGGCAAACTCTGTTTCGTATACGACATGAGTCCTGACATCGAAATCATAGTCTAGACAATAATGGGACTAATGGGACATCATATATGTGAGTCCCCAATCAACGTAAACCCGATTGTGATACCAAAAGCATCCATGCCTGCGGCCCGCATCTGGCCGCAAATACAATGGCCTCCAGAATTAGGGCATCGGTCTGGCGAGAGGCTTTGGGCACCTCGTTGACCATAAAATGGATATGTGAGTAGCTGCATAACATGGGGGTTCATGTACATGATGCCCCATAATATCTTTATGACCGAAACAAAACACCGACACTACTGATTTCGTGCCATTCGCACAGTTTCACGACCCCAGGCCGACCGCTGTCTATCTGAACCTGTCAGCATTGAGATCAAAAATAGAAGCGGTATCCTTACATCGGGCTGGTGTTGATGCTACTGTGAACCATCCGAGAAGCACGCCTTGAATTTTGAGCATTTAGACAGTCCGTGAATACACCATATCAAATCTGGCATTTATACCACGGACAAACGCGACGGCGTTAGATCACAGTCCTATACTGTGGCCAGCTTCCACGAACCCCGCCTGAACAATACCACGCTCACGACCGCCAGTGTAGAGAACGATACGGTCATGGCAATAAAGACTCCCGTTGGCCCCAGCCCACCCAAGACTGAGAGCCCCCACGCCAGCGGAATCTCCCAGGCCCAAAAGCAGAAGAAGTTCAGAATAGTCGGCGTCCATACAGCACCCGCGCCGTTGAACGCGGCAGTCAAGACCATTCCGTAACCATAGAATACAAAGCCAATTGACACGATCCGCAATCCTGTAATTGCCACTTCTGACGTAGCACTGGTTCCTCCGAATAAGCCGACGATCGTAGGCGCAAAGGCTATGAAGAACACACTGATCACTCCCAGGAAGATGAAATTGATTTTGCAGGCGATCCACGCAGAGCGTTCAGCACGTGCAGGGTCTCCCGCACCCAGGTTCTGCCCCACCATGGTAGCTGCTGCGTTAGAGAGTCCCCAGGCAGGCAGTATTGCAAAAAGTATGATCCGAATCGCAATAACGTAGCCAGCCAGCGCTTCAGGTCCTGAAATTGCCGTGACCCGAATCAGTCCGATCCAACTTGCTGAAGCGATGAATATCTGTAGCATGCCGGTAGCCGAGAGGCGCACTAATCGGACCATAACCCCGAGTTGGACCCGCAAATGTGTAAGGTGGATCCGTATTTTTTCGCTGCGGCGAAACAGCATGTAGACTTGGACAAGAACAGCCGTTCCCCGACCAATAGTAGTTGCAATCGCCGCTCCCTGCACGCCCATCTCTGGAAAAGGCCCGATCCCAAAAATGAGCAGCGGATCAAGAATGATATTGAGCCCGTTGGCTATCCAGAGTACGCGCATTGCAATCGCTGCATCGCCCGCCCCGCGAAAAGCAGCGTTCTGCAGAAAAAGCAATAAAATAACCAGATTACCTCCGAGCATTACCTGAGTGTAAGGAAGCCCAATGGCGATGGTGGCCTCATCCGCCCCCATAATCCCTAGGATTTCTGGCGCGTAAATAACACCTGGAATTGCAAATCCGATGGCCAATAGTAGCCCCAACAGGATCGCTTGACCCGTCGCACGGGCGGCCCCTTCTGGATCGTCCTCGCCGATCCGGCGTGCTACCACGGCCGTAACCCCGATACTGAAACCCAGCGCTATTGTATAGATTAATGACAGCACCGATTCAGTAAGTGCAACCCCTGCCATTGCCGAGTCTCCGAGCTTCGAAACGAAATAGATATCAACGACTGCGAAAAGCGACTCCATCACCATTTCCAGCACCATTGGAATGGCTAGGAGAATGACTGCGCGTCGGATCGGCCCCTTGGTTGGATCACCCCCGGTTCCCTTCACGGCATGAACAAAGACATTCCACCAGCTTTCGGTGGGTTGCCACCCCGAAGATGTAGACGAACTAGCGCTCACTTTGCTGTGGGGTCGATCAACTTCTTCCATAAGGTACTTGGCCAGACCGATTGCTCCACAGGCACAAACACAGTGAGGAAGGCACCCACCGCATCCACCAAGGATCAACTTACACGTGTTGTGGCATATAGGAACTTTAAGCGATGCCGGTACGAGGCATCATCCTGCGGTGCGGGATAACTCAAAGTTGCTATTACAAGCATGCTATACAGCTTACAAACAGCGCCGAGCGAATACTATGACAATAGGAATCTGTTCATGTCAAGCGATACAGCAGGCCCCAGGAGGATATAGAGAATATTTATGATCCGGTAGAGCTGACGAACGCCCAACCTCGCTTGTCTCGTATGCCACATGTTCACCCGCCTTGGTTTACCCTCTAACCACAACAAGTGCCTAACGGTGGCATTTTATCGATAATTTATATCAGGTAAAAAGCCTAGCATCAATACCAATCCAGTCTTACATGGACAATCTCCTAGAAATTCTCACCACGCGGGATGGCAGCCGAACCTTGTACAGCAGGCAATACCAGCAATCCTTCCATTCAGTGCATGGGGCCTTAACGGAAGCCCGTCATGTTTTTCTTGAGGGCTCGGGAACAGAGGAACTCCTTAAAACACAACAGGAGTTAAGCGTTTTGGAGATTGGATTTGGCACTGGTCTCAACTGGCTAATAACTGCCTCAGCCGCTCGTAGATACCGTGTACGACTCACCTATACTGCATTGGATAAGCAGATACCTAGTGCCGAATTGTTGTCTCAGTTAGGCTATGGAGACCTCATTGGAGCCCCCTCACTGGCGGCAACAATAGAAGAATGGCGGAAGACCTTCAGTAGCGAGGTGCCCTATGGCACCTATAACCTGTCACATGAACACGACAGCACACTCCAACTGTGCATTGGTAAAGCAACTGAAGCCAGTTTCCCCAACCAGGCCTACAACAGTATATACCTGGATGCATTCGATCCAAAAGCTAATCCGAGTCTGTGGATTCCCGAATTTTTCGGGGAATTGTACAAAGCTCTCCGTGATGGCGGTTGCCTTGCAACCTATTCAGTAGCCGGGCATGTCCGACGTGCGCTCACTTCAAGTGGATTCTCCGTTGTTCGCCGGCCTGGTCCGCCTGGCAAACGGCAAGTGCTTGCAGCCTGGAAGCGCTAAACCGCAGGATTCAGATCGGATCGGTAATCCTGAGAGATCCATCCCTGGTCAATTCAGCATGCTGACCGTCCTCGAGTGTCTCGAATTCCTCTACCTGTATGGCCAATACAGGAATGGGCTTTTGATAAAGCTCGTCCGCTACCACGGAGGCGAGCACCAGGAACGTATCTGTCTCGCTGGTAATGAGCGCCGCAGGCGCAGTACCCCTGCGGACCGCCTCGAGTAATACTGCAGTGGTAGTGCTTGAACCTCTGGAAGCTGGAATTGCCAGGATACATCCGGCCGCAATCTTTCCTGACAACGGATGCCTGCGGTCAATTATTTCGCCAGTAAACTGGCTATACCCGCCCCAAAAACTAAGCGGCGCATTGCTGACCAGGAGGGGACCTGAGGCCAATCCTTCCATCAGAACCTTGCCGTGTATCACGCGTCCCATAGCGTAGAATCGGTCTCTATACGCCCCGATATCGCAGAGCGAACGCAATCCTCGAGCGAACCATAGATAACATGCGTCCCCAGCAAGCCCGGTGCATAGTAGGCGTACTTAGCGGAATTCGTCATCAATGTATTGATTGAGTCGGGCAACATTGGACTAGTCAGAATACACGTGTCTACAGTAACCGTACCACCAAACTGAGTTATGGGCTCCAAATAGCCCGCCTTATCCGCAAGTGCGCGGACGATCCGGCTTGCCGTAACCAAAAACTGCACCCGATCACACTTGCACTTCCCCTCCACGAGGCTAGACAGTGCTGCAAATTCCCCCAACGAAAAATGTGGACTACCCAAGGCTACTATATCTAGAGAGTCCCCCTCTGCCGTGGTTAATTCCCTGCGTGCAGCACGCAACTTGTCCATCGTTATATCTACTTTGCGTACGGGTAACATGCCACCAAATGCTGCATTCATGGTGGGAGCTTCGGGAGTAACTCCAATGACATGATAGAGAGCCGTAGCCCCGGAAGAGGCCATCGCCGCCCCGAGTGCTTTCAGGTTATCTTCGCCTGGATGCACCTCAAGCCCTTCTATAGCCGGTACCTGTATCCCGGCATCAGCACCAATAAGATGCCCCAACACTCCGTAGAAGCTGTCGTCCTCCTGAAGACCAACCGGCACGTTCTTCAGGCTATAAAGCAGTTGTCCTCGGCGGTTCTCTGCCAGATGCAAACCTGCTGCGGGGGCCCGTCCAGTTATCGCTGCACATACATCCATTAGGTCAGGATAACGCGCCGTCCTCGCGCCCAAAACTGAGTTGATAAATACAACTGCGCTGGACTCGCCCCAGGCCACCTGCTGCCCCAGTACCGGACGCTTACTCTCCTGGTACGGAGCACAAGTCCACGTGGGCTTACACCCCATGGACTTATATGCCGCCATTTGCCGTATAGATTTTTCCGCCCAGTCAGCAGGTACAGACCACCGTTCCCAGCCATGCTCATCCACACCACCGACATTGAGTGTCGTAGGTACAACTACACGCGCCCCCCAGTTCGACAGCCGCTCGGCATACTCGAGGGTCGCATCACCCTGAAAGAGTGAACTGTCAATGTGCGCGGCAGTAATGTCCAGGAATTCCCGACCTCCAAAGACCGGCAGCATGCGCACCAGGATTCGCATGGCCATCTGTCTGGCCTTGCCTCGTTCACCATGCAAGTCCGCCTTGTCGCTTAAAGTCAGGTTCATTGAGAGCATTCTTCAGGATTATATGGCATTTCTTGCACAAAACCCCATGCCCTTCCCCAATTGGTGATTATACGAATTTCACATACTGAGGCTGTTACACAAAGCTATCGAATTTCTTGGATTTGTGCGATCTCAGTTTGTAGCTTGGTTGTATGCCTAGTCATTCAAACCCCGCCCGACCAGATGAGTTTTAGTCAACTTTTTATTGATGCAGCAGCTGCAAAGCGGTCCTTTTATGTGGATGCACTCTTCTAGTACCGTACCCTTGCGCATTGATCTGGATTGACTGGTTGGAGGGAAGCACAAAAAGAGTATCCATAGACTTGGACATGAATTCATCTCCAAGGTGTATTTATTGATTACGTTCAAAGGGCGCCTGCGAGCAGGCTCCAAGGTGAGAAAGGGCTTGATTCTATCATAACTCGCAAAAACGTGGCAATAGATCTTCCTAATGGAACACATAGAGGAGGGGCCCAAGGCCGATTCGATAGGACCGAGCCATTACATTTACGGCTAAATCCATTAAATTCACAATCAAACGTGTCGGCACGACTTCTACTTACATTATTGACCATGATCACCCGACGGGACTTTATCAGATCAGCAACTGCAATACCGATTGGTATTGCTCTCAGGACTCCATCCGCACGCCCGGTGCGAACCCAACCGCGGATTGAACGTGTAGGCCTGGGGTTGTTTACGATTCCGAAGTTGCTGGAAGAGGATTTTTCGGGCGCTATGGCAAGACTGGCCACCATTGGCTATAAGGAAGTCGAATTGTTCGGCCCCTACCCCTACTCCGTGCCGGAGGCGGTGGCTTCCTGGGAGCCTATAGCCAAATCTATCGGTCTCTCCCAGAGTGGCTACTATGGGCATACCCCACGGCAGGTCCGTGACATTTTGGATGCCAACGGCCTTACCTCACCTTCTATGCATATTGATCTCGGGACCCTCCAAACCCGGCTGGACGAAGTGGCCGAGGCTTCACAGGTGCTGGGACACCAATACGCCGGTATCGCGGCCATCCCGCCGGAACAGCGCACCAACCTGGATGATTACCGGCGAATTGCCGATACCTTCAATGAAATCGGCCTGGCCATGAAGGAGGTGGGTCTCCAGTTTCTCTACCACAACCATGGCTATGGGCTTGTGGAATTGGAAGGCATCATTCCGTTCAATCTGATCCTGGACCGCACGGATCCAGAACTGGTCGTCATGGAAATGGATGTCTTCTGGATGACGGCGGGACGGGCCGATCCGGTGGAATATCTGAACGCCTATCCCGGTCGCTTTAAGCTTACGCACATCAAGGACATGACCAAGCTGATCCAATTTGAGGGTGACGGAGGCGATCCGTCCCAGTGGATTCCACTTTTTCCCAACATGGCGGATGCCGGTGAAGGAGTGTTGGATCTTGCCGGGATCCTTGAAGTGGCATCTATGACCGGTGTGGAGCACTTCTATCTGGAGCGTGATCTGGCTCCCGACCCCGATCAGACGCTCAAAGCCAGTTATCAATACCTGTCGTCAATTTCTCATGCAGAATAACCGTCGTCCTTGGCCCGCCACGGAGATTGGTGCCCAAATACCGCATCCTGTGCACCTGCTGAGCACGAATCGGCATACCAGAAATAACCCAACTGGATTTCGATGACCAAAGACCTGCCTGCCATTGTGACAGCTCCCCGTCCCAAGGAAGGGGTTTTACGGCACCCGCAATAAAGCGGCACGCTGACCACAAATTATTACGCGGCAATCGGGGGCTCGTTGTTTGACTAGGGCTAATTAAGCTTCAGCAAATCGTTGGTCATTAGGGGTCTGCACCCGGTTGCCCCGCATGCCATAGTACAGAATTATCAGGAAGCAGCCCAGCGGGACCAGATACGCCATATGGATACCTGCCAGATCGGACACCTGACCCTGCAGGGCGGTCAACACAGCTCCTCCCAGAATAGCCATCACGAGTCCAGAAGCGCCAATCTTGGCGTCTTCTCCCAATCCCTCCACGGATAGGCCGTAAATGGTCGGAAACATCAGCGACATGCATCCAGAAACCCCTACTAGCGCAACGGCACCGACCTGCCCTCCAACCAGGATCACCAGTAGCGTAAATCCGCACGCACCGGCAGCCATTACGCTCAGCAGACGTTGCGGCGAAAGAATCTTCATCAGTGCGGTGCATACAAATCGGGACGCCGAAAACAACAGAATCGAGGCCAGATAGTAGTTGGCGGCGGACGCTTCGTTCATTTCCAGCTCATTCATCACGTAGCGGATCGTAAATGACCATACGCCAATCTGGGCGCCTACATAAAAGAACTGGGCAATCACACCCTTGACGTAATGCGAGCGTCCCAGCAGCCGCCTAAGTGTCGGCAACAAATTTACCGACGTATCGTGGTCTGAAGCCCGGGGGAATTTGGTAACTGCAAATAGAATCCCCACCCCAACAATGATGCAGGCAACGGTCACATACGGCCCCATGACCGCCGCCAGCTCCGCCTCTTGCATTTGTTGCAGCTGCTCTGGAGCCATCTGCGCCCGTTCCTGGGTGGATGCCTCATTGAGACTGGAGAGAATGAAAATCTTCCCCAGAATCACACCCGTTATAGAGCCCAGCGGATTAAAGGACTGAGCGAGATTTAGTCGGCGGGTTGCACTGGACTCCGGCCCCATAGCGATCGCGTACGGGTTGGCGCTCGTTTCCAGTATCGAAAGACCGCCCGCCAGAATGAACAGTGCTACCAGAAAATGTCCGTATACCATCGTCTGGCTAGCGGGATAAAAAAGCAACGCTCCAGCCGCAAACAGACCCAGACCCAGCATCACCCCCGACTTGTAACTGAAGCGTCGAATATAAACAGCCGCTGGCAGCGCCAGACAGAAATAGGATCCGTAGAAGGCAATCTGAATCCAACTGGTCTGGAAATCAGACATGCTCATGATCTTCTTGAAGGTGGCCAGTAGCACATCCGTCATGTTGTTTGCCAGGCCCCAGAAGGCAAACAGACTGGTCAGCAGTATGAACGGCCACAGATACTTACGGGGAACCAGCGTGCCCGCCAATTGCCTGCCGGGTACCGTTTTGCTCGCTATGTTCTGCATTCAGAACGCGTTTTTGATGAAAGTGGAATATACCTGTCAATTGTTGATCCCAAGGGTTCTAGGGAAAATACCTTGGGGCGGCCACGATGCTGGCATTCGCGTGGGACCTTTCTCATTTGGTCAGATGTCCGCGTGCCCCTCGGCCACATCGCAGGACTATTTGCCGGGCATATGACCTTGGCTGGCAGTCCCGTTTATTAGCCATCGTCGCAGATCACTTGTGTAGAATTCGCCTCAACTACTCGCCGAATGCGGACCGGATTGTACCTAAAGATTTGCCAAGCACGGCTACGGCCGTGCGGTCAAGCGCTGCCTCATCTCCCTGTAAATGGATCGTGCGATGCACATGTGTATGCGCTTCACCTGGTGCTAGGGCCATTGCTGGAGAAGAGGATTCCAGTTCATAAAAGGGACCTAACGGGGGTACGCCTACCTCCGGGGGGCCATCATTGTAGCTGTTGACCACATCGCCACTGAATGGATCCTCCTGGAGTTCCCACATGGAGTTAACGTACAGATCATCCTCACCCGGCCGGGTATACTGTACCAGCGTCAGCACCCCGTTGGCTGCGTCATAGCTTCCGAATGTCGGCATGCTGCGTGCCTTGGAAAACCCGATCTTGCTGCGGAATTCGCCATCACCCTTGAAATAAACGACCTCGTCATCGTGCGTTAGCCTGTCCGCGGGCACCTCCCCAAAATAGGCCGCATTCACCACTGGGCCGGCAGCCTCTTCGCTGCCAGCCGCGTAGGGTACTACCACGGTTGTCGTCGGCGACGGATTGTACATCCCCAGAATCCAGATGGACAGAAGTCCGGTCTCTGCAGTCCAGGCTTCGCTCCCGGTGTTGGTGACCGTGTTGACGGATTCGAACGCCACCATGTGGATACCGGGGTCGATTTCCAGCCCCAGAAGTACATTTACGGTGTCCACAGAGAGCAACCGCACCGCACGATCAACCTTCAGGTCGAAGACCGTTCCAGAATAGTTCTCAAGCCGCATGTCTTTTTCAAACGCGACCTGCCCGGCAGACTGGGATACGAGCGCCCATGGCCCCCAGTCAATCTCCTCCGGTACTTGCCAGTGATCCAGATCGAAAGGATCTCCCTCTTCGAAGTATATCGAGAACTGTCCGCCCTCAGGGCCAAGCCAGAAGCGGTCCTCCCCGCCAAACACATTGATGTGTTTCTGCCGCTGACCGGAAGCAATCACGGGCCTGTTAATCCAGCCGAAGCTGGTGCCTTCGCTGCCCTGGGCCGTACTGGTCAACACACGCCCCTGCATGTCAGGGCTGACGGCAACCTGTGCCTGCGCATCAGCGTCAGTGAGCACCACCAGGCTGGTGTGCTCCTGCAGAAATTCAAGGTCCGCACCGAAAGCGGTGGTCTCGGGGAGTTGCTCCATGGTGGTAGCGGGCGGGTTGCAGGCTGCGAGCAAAATTAGTACAGTCACTATAGCGCATTTTGTTGTCATCAGCGCGTCAGATTATTGATCCTAGTCTGTGGTTCGTGAAATATACAAACCTGAGTTTCAAGGCATTATGGTAATTGAATAGCTGGTCAGATCCTCGGCGTATAGTCCCGGGTAGGTCTGACCATCAATAGTCAGGTCATAGGGCCCCGCATCGGGCAGCCCCTCGATCCGAATAACCGCCGGATAGGGCTCCTCATACGGCAAGGGCAGTACAGACATCAACTTTGCTAAATCTATGGTGAGAGAGCGACCTTCCAGGTCATAGCCCTCAACGGCCAGTCCGTCCACGCCCACGGCGATATCACGAGCTACATCAATATAGACGCTTCCCAGCTGTTTAACCACATCTGCTGCGGCCATGAGACCGCCAACCTCCGCCCAACTTGGCCCTGAACGTAGCGGGGTCTGGGGAAAGCCTTCATGGTCAATGTTCTCCGGCCCCAATCCGAAGGGAAAGGTAGGTGCATTGTAGATTCCGTTGGCTGTATGGCGGGGATGCGTAACCAGCGTCAGGGACGAGCGGGCCGCAGCGACACCGCGTTCAATTAGATCCTGGCGACCGGTCAGCAGTCCCAGACGTACCAGAATGCCTGCGAATCGGTGATCCCGCTGGTCAAGCCATTCGGCATCTCCAATCTGTGAGGTGAAGCCGCCAAAAGGATAGGCCGTGATGATATAGTGCGGCGCCCAAACCGTCTGGAGCAGCCCTGCATAGTCCGCGACCGCCTCCGCTGCATCCAGGTATTGGGGCTCTCCGGTTGTTTCGTACATTGAAACAAAGCCCTGCAGCGCCCATGACATGGCCATAGCGTTGCGCGGCGGCTGCCCGGTCCGATCATCGTAGAAGGTTTCGGGCTTCACCGCACACGAGTATAGTGCCTCGAAGTCAACCCAACGCTGCGTGGGCAGCACTTCGTTAAAGAGAAATTCTGCTGCTCGTCTGGCCGCGTCCAGGTAAAGGGTATCTTTCGTTGCGCGAAAAAGCTCACTGAGCACCCATACATTCGCCCCGCCTTCCGCGTTCCACCGCATGGACAACCGTGGCTCCAGGTTGGCATCAAACCAAGCTGGCACCGAACCGTCGGGGGCCATTTGTTCCACCAAAAAATCCCCAAATCGCTGCGCAAATGCCAGAATGTGCGGGTCTTCCCGGCCGAGACGATAGAATTCCATAAGGTAGCCAACCGTAACAGCTGCTGCGGCCGTGTGGTAATCCGAGGTCTCCCAGTCCCAGTAGGTGCGTGTCTCATTCGGATCGTAATCCTCCCCGGGAAAGCGCCAGAGGCTGCGCTGCCAGGACTTCTTGTCCAGGTCATATAGGGACGGAAACATCCCCTGTTTCTGCGGGGCATCCAGAACCAAGTTGATAATCCGGTCGACCTTCGCCGCGAATGATACATCAGACAATGTCTCCCCCCAGTAGGATAACCCCAACGCATCGGCGACATTGTTCCACCAGGCTGTGATGTAGGTCAGATGAAACCATTGGGGCGCTGTCAGCCGAAACATGCCCATGTCCTGACCGTCCGTCTCCCACTCCTGCCAGGACGTCCATGTCTGTGGACCATCCGGGGATCTTTGGACCATTACCGGCTGATTGTCCTCGAATTCCACAGTGAATCCCTTGTAGTCAAAGCTCGCCGGATAGAGGGCTCTGGCATATTCAGCAAATGGAAGTGCCTGTGGTCGTGGCTTCCGAAAATAGTGCTGACCATAGTGTTCCCACAGGAATCGAGAAACGCGCTGGTAGCCGCGGTGCGCCGGTGCATCGGAAGCTAGGAGGAGATCCATGCCATACTGCAACTCGTTGCCGGAAAGGGTGCGTACAAACGTGCCTCCGGCGTTAACATGGCGCCAGTACACGTGCTGCTCCGCTATTACATCCATCAGGCCGTAGGCCAACAGGGGTTGACTGGTCATCCCTGAGACAAGCTCCAGATCCAACACGGCTGGCAATGTTATTCTGGACGAGTCAATCGGCACTCCAAAAATCCAACGATGCTTCTGGGGGCGTGCCCGTTCTGCATAGACCCTGTGCTCATTAATCAGATTCAGGTCTGGTACAATGGCGGCAACCTGTCCGCCGGTCTGCACTATTGCTGCTGGCGCAAAAAAGACACGGTCCGCAATGACATCACCGGGAGAACGCTTGTATGCGGGCGCATGACTGAATTCCGGGGGACCTTCTTCTGCAAATGCGATAGGGGAAAGCAGGTATTCCAATTGTGGCGGGTCACCCTTTAGCTCGGCCCGCACATTGATATGCACCGAAGCCGCACCGCTGCGCAGCGTCAACGACTGCTCAATGTCTGCGATTGGTGTACTTCCCGACAGCGTCACAGTTACCTGATCTTCGTCCTGCCCCGCAATTTCAAACGTACTAAGCACCTCCGGGACGATGATACGGTAGTCATCCGCTACTTCGAGCGCCCGACCGTGCTCATTGGAACGATCCAAATACAGCTCAGTCGTGGTCACAGGTCGCGGGGACGGCGGCCTGAAGGCCTCTGCCACCTCCACCCAAATCCCGTCCCTGGCGGCAAAAAAGTGCTGACTGACTCCAAATTCATCTTTCTCAATGACAACCCTGACCTGCTGGTTGGAGAATTCCAAGCCGTTTGCGGTGTGATGTACATTGACCTGTGCCGATGACCCTGAAGCCAGGATGGTCATCCACAGCAGGATTATGGCACAGCGTGTGAGGGCACAGAACCTGGCGGTTTTGGTGCAAACTATGGCGACCATCACCCGACCCATTGCGGAGAATTGAGGCGCGCGGGCGGCGCCGACGGGCCCGCCACGCGAGCTGATCACGGATACTGTAGCGTTAGTTACCATTGTCCTCTTAAGTCTTACCTGACCGATAGTTGGCTTTTCACTCTTTGAATGGGCCTATTCTTTTGGGAGATTACGACCCATTGCCTGGTGATCCTGCTGCGAACGCAGGTGCCGCAGACTCCGGCGATCGTCCATCAGGTGCACGATCGGCAGTTGATCCGTCCCGGCCTTATCCCATGAGCCCAGCTCGGCCCTCGCACGCGCAGCCTCTGCCATCAATCGTGCCACTATTTCAGGATGGGCGGAAGCGAGATCCTGAGTTTCTCCGGGGTCCGCTTGCAAGTCATACAGCAGCGGTTGTTCAAGTTCGCGAAGCCCCGACTCCCACCAGACTAGCATCTGCGGACTGCGAGGGAGGTGCAGCTTCCAGCGACCCTCGCGGACTGCCTGCAGGTTCACACCGTTGTAGTAGTAGAATACGCGATTGTCCATCCCTTGAATCCCTTCTCCGAATAGAAGAGGGGACAAATCTCTGCCATCCACTTTGCGATCAGCAGGCAGCGCGGCACCGGTAATACTGGTAATTGTAGGCAGCAGGTCCATAGCATTGACCATCGCGCCGCTTACGGTTCCCGCCTCAATACGAACAGGCCAGCGCATAATACAGGGAACTCGCATACCCCCTTCAAATGTGCTCCCTTTCCCGCCTCTGAAAGGTCCGGTGGAACCGTTGGGCCCAGGTCCGTTGTCTGAGGTGAATATCACCAGTGTATCGGCTGCCAGGCCGGATTCATCAAGCGCGTCCAAGATCCGGCCGGCACTCCAGTCTATCTCCTCAACCATGTCACCGTACACGCCGGCAGGCGAATGTCCTGCGAATCTTGGATTGGGCATCCAAGGTGCATGGGCCCGCGTGTGCGACAGGTATAGCAGGAACGGGTGGCGACGATCCGCCAGCATAAATTCGACCGCTCGTTGCGTAAAGTGCTCCGTGATCGTAGTTAAATGGGCATCTGGATCCACCACTTCATCGTTTTCCAGCAATGGCGTAGAGCCATCTGGGCTTGAATTGCCGACCATTCCATAGAACAGGTCGAATCCTTTTCGGGCGGGGTGAAATTCCGATCGCGCAGTGAACCCTTCATGCGTTTTAAAGTCAAAGTCGCGCGGAATGCCCAGGTGCCATTTGCCGACGCAGGCCGTCCTGTAGCCTTGAGCTCTGACCAATTTGGCCACGGTCACTTCACTTTCCTGAAGCCCCAGATCGCTGTAGACCCCGCCCACGGCGAACGGTACCCCGGATCGCGAGGGATACCGCCCTGTCAACAATGCGGCACGTGAAGGGCTGCAAACCGAAGAAAGGGAACGGTAATCGGTGAATCGAATGCCTTCTGCAGCAATGCGATCCAGATAGGGCGTTCTGATTGTTTCGGATCCATAGCAGCCAAGGTCACCGTATCCCAGATCATCGGCAAAAATGAGGACTATATTGGGACCCTTAGCATTCGTATTCCGACAGCCGGTTCCATGGATGGCCGCAGCAAAGGTGGTCAGCAAGATGAATTCCCGCCTTGTCAGAGCAACATTGCCAGGAGAGGACTGCATCATTCGCCGGATTCTTCCAAATGTGTTTCCAAAAGCTCCACGATGTGGTCGTGGCCGTAGTGCATTGCCAGTTCCTTCGGACCTATGCCACCTCCCGGATTAGCCTTCGCATCCGCCCCGGCCAAAAGAAGGGCCTCAGCGAGCGCGTGGCTGCCGCTGAATGCCACCCAATGCAAGGGGGTCCATTGTTGAGCACCATTGGCTGTACTGAGATCTGCACCTGCAGTAATCAGTAGTCGGCCCGTGCCTTCCTGGCCTTGCATGGCGGCTCGCATAAGTGGTGTCCATCCGTCGATGCCTACCGCCTCAACATTGGCGCCCCACTCCAGGAGCAACGATGTAATCGCCTCGTGACCAAGTTTAGCAGCACGGTGCAGTGGGGTCCAGCTAGCAGCCCCGACCTGTTCTAACTCCGCTCCAGCCTCCAATAGTATCTGCACCATGGTGCTGTCACCTGTTGCTGCGGCACGGTGCAACGGCGCCCAATCGCCGTATATGCCATTTATGTCGGCTCCTGCAGCCAGGGCCGCTTGAACAGCCGTCAGGTCACCTGCCTCAATGGCACGATGCAAATCATTGGTGGTCTGTTGTATGGTCCTGTTCATTGACTATTCAAATACCTGGTCAGGGTGATCCATATACCACTTCCATTCAAGCTGCTCGCGTGCGTCAAGTGTGTCTTCGCGACTCAGCAACTGGAAGCGGTACTTTCGAAAAGCGCGCATATCCTCCTGCATGGCGCCAGACGTCGCTTCCCAGTGCGAACTGCCCAGCCATTCGTGGGGTACTGGGTAGTCAGGATGGGCTGATCCGGTGGGCCGAACACCTCGGCCAGGCTGGCCGTAGTCACCGAGTTCAGCACGTGCTTCTTCCGCCAATGCTGACAGGCGGACCACAATATCTGGATACTGGGCGGCCACATTCCTAGTCTCACCTGGATCCTCGTGCAGATTGTAGAGCTCCGGGTGTTCCATAATGGTCGTATTGACCGCAAGCCACGGTGCACATTCACCGTAGATGCCCTCGCGCGACTCTGGGCGCGCAAGGTGCAGTTTCCATTCCCCCGCCCGCAGGGCCTGCAGCCAGGTCCCGGCGTAGTAGTAGTACACTTCGTGCGGACTCTTTGCTTCCGCAGATGCCTGCATCAGAGGCCACAGGCTTTTGCCATCTATGGCGCCATGGTGCGGCAGGGAAGCGCCTGACAGATCTGCGATTGTCGGCATGATATCCATGATGGTGACCAACTCGCTACAGATTGTGCCGGCCGGAATATTGTTGGGCCATCGCATGATACAGGGCACACGCACACCCCCTTCCCATGTTGTCAGTTTGCCACCTCGGAGTGGTTCTGCCGAACCGGACTGATCTCCGAAGCCCAGCCATGGCCCGTTGTCCGAGGTATAAATGACCAGGGTGCGCTCGTCCAGGCCCAGCGACAACAAGTGATCCAGAATCAGCCCCGTACACCAGTCAATCTCTTCCACCGCATCTCCGTATAGCCCGGCATCGGAAACACCTTGGAACTCCTTGCCGGGATATATGGGGATATGCGGCATCGGATGAGCCAGATACAGCAGAAACGGCTGATGCTGACTGCGCTCAACAAACTGCATGGCTTCACGGGTGAAATCCTGCGTGAACCGGAAATGGTTGGGACGTTCAGTGATCTTTCGATCGTTGTAATAAAGCGGCACTGCAAAATTTTCGAATGGCTGTGTGCCATTAACGATGCGGATTCCATAGAAATGGTCAAAGCCCTGGCGGTTTGGAGCAAATTTGTCGTCTTGGCCCAGGTGCCATTTGCCTATGCAGGCGGTGGAATAGCCCAATGGCTTGAGCATATCCGCGATCGTAATCTCGTCGGGGCTGAGTCCGAAGGGGGCATCGTACAAATGTACATCGGGCATGCCGACCCGTACCGGATAGCTTCCGGTCAGCAGCGCCGCACGCGAGGGACTACAGATCGGACTGACATAAAAGTCCGTAAAGCGCATGCCTTCTGCCGCCATGCGATCAATACGCGGGGTCCGAATATTGGGCGATCCGTAGATACCTAGGTCATTGTAGCCCTGGTCGTCAGTAAAGATGATCACGAAGTTCGGCAGCTGCCCACGCGCACTCCGGCAGGCGGGCAGCCCACCGGCCATTCCAAACAGCGCCGCTGCTTGACCTATCACTTGCAGGAATTGGCGTCGATGCCAGGATCCATACTCCAGCCGGGCATCAGCACTGCCTTGAGGGCCCAGTTTCGGGCAATAATTTCCGAGAAAACGCATCTGGCCACCAATGTCTGCAACGCCCAATAATCTACAGCCCGAATGATGCCGAGACGACATGCACCGACCCAAGCAAACCGAATTCCCAGAACGCGTACCCCAGATTGAGTGTATAGTCACTAAGGCCCACATTGAAACCGCTGCCCAGAGTAAATCCTTCCTCGTCGTAATTGAAGCGGTACCCGCCGCGGACCGAAAACAGGTTGCGGAAGGTGTACTCGGTGCCGAAGTTCACCTTCTCGGCGCCGTCATTGGGGTGTACAAACTCTGCAGCTATTGTCAAGTGATGCAGACCGCCGGAATCGCCTTCCAAAAGGTCATAGGCCGCACCAAAGCTGAAATTGACCGGCATTCGGATGTCAGCTGGTTCGTACCCGATGCGCTCGTCAAAGGAAGCAATTTGCGTGTCGGGGCCGATATTGCGACCCACCAAAGTGACGCGCAGACTTCGAATGCCCGTATGGAATACCGTGCCGATGTCCACCGCCCAGGCACCAACAGTGGCGTCGTCAAGGGTTTCTGAAATGTATTTGAAGTTGACACCGAAGTGTAGCTGCTCGGTCACCCTGCGGGCATAGCTGATCCCCACGGCAAGGTCCTGAGCGGTCACGGTGCCAAGATTCGTGAGCACCTCCGAGCGTCCGGTGGGAATGTCATTCAGTAGAATCGGCCTGTTTTCGGTACGCGGCATGTCACCGTAGTCCAAAAACAGCAGGTTTACGCCGATAATGCCGATGCCCTCAAAGTACCGGGCGGCAGCCGCGCTGTAGTAGTTGATGTCGGCAATCCAGCGCACGGTTGAGAGTCCGATGTCAAGACCGGTCACATCCACCAGCGAGGCAGGATTAGTGAGTGACGATGCCGCATCGCCCCGCCCCAATGATGAGATGACTCCGCCCATACCAGCCTGGCGCGCGTTGGTGGGCAGTTTAAGGAACTGGAATCCCGCCTGTCCTACGCGGTTGAAGTCTGTGGGAGGAAGCCCGGTGCCAGGGTCCGGGGTAACTTGAGCATACGCAGGCGCCAGACTGGCGGTCAGGAAAGCCAAGTAGGCTAAAAGGAAAGGCAGTCGCTTCATGAGATTTCTCGGTAAGGGTGTAGGGGCAGGATTAATTCCCATCACTTGATGATTATGAACTTGCCTATGCTTGACTCTCCTTCGTGTCCTAGCACATGCGACTCGATATGGTAGATATAAACACCCGGTTGGACATTCTGGAAGAAGCGCGTCAGAAGGTAATCCCCGTGCAGCGCCGAGCCCCATGCCTCTTCTCCGAAGCCATCGTTGTGCTCAATGGTACGCACCAGATCCCCGGCCACCGTATAGATACGGATGGTGCATTGGCCCGGGATATTCAGAAAGCTGATTCGCTTCTCCTCGGACGGATCAGACAGGCCGCTGACCTGACGAAACGGATTCGGAATCACCAGTACCTCGGATTGATCATTGCTCGGTGCAGGCTTGGCCGCCAGAGCGTGGAACGTATAGGCGGTGAATCCGCTTTCATTGCCATCCAAATCGTAAGAAGTAACCCAATGACGGTACGGAATTCCTGCCTCGGCAGGAAGGCGGAAGGTCACCTTCCCCCCGGCTGTATACTCCGCGGCCTCAGCGCGTGGCAGGTCAGCGGCTTCGATCCAAGGCCCTTCAATCCTTGACTCAGACCGGTATACTTTGTATCCGGCAAAGTCATTGGTGCCCGTGATAGGGTCCTGGTAGTTGGGAGGCACCGCTGTCCAAGTAAGCTCAAATCCCTGCATACCCAGTTCTGTGTCAACGTAGAGATCAACCTGCAACTCGTCGTCATTGCTGGCAAACGGAGCATCGCCGACCGTTGGAGGCGGAAACTCGGAGATGCCCTCATTCCAGTTGCCTGTCCGTCTGAATCCGTCTACAATATCCAGCGCCGCCTGCCAATTCGCCTTCAGATTGGCCAGTCCCTGCGACAGATAGTTTTGGGTGGCATTGAGTCCCCCTAACTCACTGACATTGCGGTCAATTTCGCCGAGGGCAACAATACGAATGAGCTCTACCGAATCGCCAGGCGCAATATCATAGGGGCCGATCCCCAGGTTGAACGAAGGCACACGTTCATACAGATTTCCATCTATGGTGCCGCCATCCGTATTGGCGTCCCGCCAGCTCATGCGGGCCTGCTGCGTCGTCATGCGGGTGAAGACGTACGTCGGATCCTGGTTGGTCGGCTGCCAGAACTCCTCATCAGGTGCGCCGGGGTTTTCATTCAGGATGCGGTGAAAAATGCCCTGATAAACCATCGTCTCACCCCGCTTATTGGGCGTGACATATACAATGTTGTCCGTGAAGAGCTGCGGAGAGTACAGGCGGCGGTCAATCGAATTCTGGATTGTGATATTGCCGGGATCACCGCGGTCACCGGTCTGATCGCCTGGGGAAATATCATAGGTCACCGCCGCCTGATTGGGCGGCATTGAGGTGTCGTCATAGAACACGAAATTGCCCTGCTCCATGCGAAAATTGCTGAACCCCGGATCCCACAGGTATTCGTCGTCAAAGGACACGCTGTACGGGATGCCCAGGCTGATATTGAGGCCGTACGCGACGCTGTAGTACCAGTTGGTGATCTGCTCACTGCTCTGGTTGGTAAACACCTCCCGATGGATAATAAAGTCGTCATATTTCGGCAGACTCCACACCATTCGCTTGCGCGAAACTGTCAGGGGAATGACCGGGACCTCAGACCCGGATGGGTCCACAGAGGTGACCGTCTCGTACGAGTATTCTTCGGCCTCAGTCAGGCTTTCTGCAAAATTGTAATTCTTTACCTGCGTGTGATGTACGATGTTGAAGCCCGGCCAGCCACCGGTAATATGCTGCGTGCCATCCACTTCGCCCGCCCAGTAGCTGAGGGTATTGAACCAATTGGATGGCGCTTCGAAATAGCCGGGATACGAGGCCAGCCAGATCGGCGGGTTGGGCACCGATTCACTGATGACCGTCCAGAATTTGCCCCGCGTAAAGGTGTGATCTGTGCTGCTTTGGCCAGTGACCGCCCCGCAGGGCAGAACCACGATCAGGACTGCGACCAGGGTGCTGTGAATTGTATGGGATTTCATCTGTTCAGACTCTTCCAGTTTTTTGGTTGACTAAATGATTCCGGGCACTCCTAGAAGGTCACCTCGAGTCCGAAATAAACCTGCCTCGGCAGGAGACCTTGATTGTACCAGTCCCATTCGTTTTCCTCCCCTGTGGTCGGATTGACCGGCAGTGTTCCTTGTTCGTGATAGGTTTCCAGCGCATTGCCGGTCAGGAAGTTGAGCCGCTTGGAATTGAACACATTGTGGATATCAATGCTGAATTTCATCTCTTCAACACCAGGCATACCAATCGCTTTCGAAAGGCGCAGATTGGTATTGTGGTGCGGCTTCCAGCGCCGGTTGTTGGGTTCGGTGGAGAAATCTCCTGGCGAGTGGTAGGTATAGCGGTGTCCACTCGCGTATACGTAGTAGGCATTGAGGCGCCAGCCGCCTAGCGGATGAAAGAAGCCGAGAGCAGGCCCGAATTCCGATGGCGAGAAAAGGTCCACGATAACCTTCACACTGGTGGTGGGATTCCACGTGTCGCTGTTGGTGCCAGACAGACCCTTATCGGTCAGGCTCACGCCGTGCAGCGTATGGGGCCGAACGGGGTTGCCCTCTTCATCTGTGATGAAGACCTGCCGGAAGCCATACTGCCCGGAGCGCACGAAGGACCTGTTGAAAATGATTCGTGCACGGGCATGCTCCAGGAACAGGGAGTGCAGGGACAGCTCTAGGCCGCGTACATCTACATACCCCCCGTTGGAGGTGACGCGGCTACGGCCACCGCCCGGCGCAAACCCGAACGGGTTCGCCGCATCAAAGTGTACTTCCGTAGTTACCGACCCACCGACGCCGAAGAGGTTGTCGCCGATATTGTTGGGCGACTGCCGCACTCCCAGCGAGGTCAGATTCTTTCCATCACGGTAATAAACCGTGACATCCAGATTTGCAACGCCCGGAATATGTTGGTCAAATCCAAGTTCATACTGGATGATCTTTTCAAAACTGAGGTCAGGATTGCCCGTGTTGGTGTTCGGGTGATAGAACACAAAATCGTACTGCGCCGTGTCCGGCGAGGCATGCGGAGCACCGGCGGACGAGCCAAAGATGTGAAAGATGGTGGGCCCGCCACCAATGAGCTGCCAGGCTGGACGCTGGTTGAAGTGCCCGTAGGAAAAATGAAGTACCGTATTTTCGGTGATCGGGTGAGAAATACCGAAACGCGGTGAAAGGATAGCCTTGGTTTCGGTATCCACGCCGTGCTCCTCATCAGAATAAGTGACAATTTCTGTGGGCGCTACGCCGACCATGTTGGTGATCAAGGCTGGATCAAGTATGGAGGGGGCCACTTTCGTGTTGGCATTGAAGGCATCTACGCGCAGTCCGGCGTTGATCACCATACCATTGACCTCAATTTTTCCCTGCACGTACGCGGAGGCGTCCCAGGGATTGAAGTCGGGGCGGGTCGCATGATTGGAGTAAATGGCACCGGGCATGGCGCCTGCCTTGAACCGCTTGGAGACGTACTGCGGCGAATACATCGCCCCAGTCTTAAGCTGGAAAAAACGGTTGATTTGATTGGTGTAAGCGGCCTTGAACAACCAGGCATCAGACTCCGCGGTGAGCTGAAAAATGCCGGGGTGTCTCCGGTGGAAAATCGGCGGCAGCAGAAATAGCGGATTGCCGGGAATCATGGTCTCGTCCCACTGCGTTCCGAAGTCTTCGGAGTCTGGATCGTACGTGTCGTTGGCTTCCAGCTGCCTGAAGTTGTTGCGGTCCAAGTCCATTGATGTGTAGCTCGCCTGGACATCCAGGAAGGAAGCAGGATTGAATACGTGGGTCCATTTCAACTGCCCGCTCTTGAGTCGCATATATTCCGGAGGTGAAGGCAACTGAAAAATATGTGAGGTGCCGTACGGCCAATACTTGAAATTGGAGTAGCCCGAATAGTAGAATGGCGCTGGTCCCCAGAGCCCAGCAATAAACGAATCTTCACTGGACCAGTAGCTCAGACGAGGACCCTCGGTATTGTTGAATCCTTGAACGAACCCCGACAATTCCAGCCGATTGCTGCGGGAGAGCCGATAGTCAAACTTTCCCTGATAATTCCAGTCTTTGGAATAGGGCAGATAGGCTGGGAATTCCGGGGCATCCTTGAGGTACTTGCCGGACAGCAAGAAGCTGAGTCTGTCGGTGATCGGTCCGTAGATGGTAGCTTCGGTTTCCCAGGTTGCGCGCTCGGTGTATTGCTGCATACGTCTTGACGGTTCCCCGAAAAGATCTCCGGAAATAAAGTTCATCCAAGCATCCAGTCGTTCCTGGGGTGTTCTATTGACCCACTCGCCTCCGCCGGTATTCTCCGTCCAGTAATCCAGGGTCGCCATGGTTACCCATTCGTAATTCTCCCTGCTGTAGATATTTCGGCCCCAGTGGTACTGGCCAGCAGGCCGCAGACGCGCGCGAACCGTTCCGTGCAGGCGATCCATAGCCGACTTGGTGACGATGTTGACAATGGCCCCCATCGCACGGCCGTATTCCGCATTCCAGCCCCCGGTTAGCACTTCAAGCTCAGATATGGCCGTGGTGTTGATACCGGTCAGATTGCCGCCGGAAACATTATCCCGCAGGCTGAGCCCGTCCACGTAGTAATTGTCCTCCAGACCAAAGCCGCCGCGAATGCCTCCGTTAATGTTGGTGGCTGCCTGGGTTTCGATAGCCTCCAGGACTGTCGTGGCCCAGCTGTTTGCCAATTCCTCACCACTCATGCGCTCCTTGCTGCCGGTCAGGTCTACCTCCACGGGCGGACGCTCTGCAGTCACTACGAGTTCGCCGGTCTCGAGAACCGCCTCGGCCAGTTCGAAGTCCAACGGCGTTGTCTGATCTATGAAGACCCGGGCGTCCGTCTTCGTGACAGTCACAAATCCGACGATGGACGCCTGAATGTTATGCAGTCCGGGTGGCACCCGCAGTATGAAGTAGTTGCCGTCCACATCGGTGGATGCCCCCAGGCCCGTCCCGACCACAACGACATTGGCCCCCGGCAAGGGCTCGCCCGTACTTGCATCGGTAACTGTTCCTGCAATTTTGCCCGTCTGCGACTGGGCCAGTGCCACACCCTGACAGGCCAAGAGCAGGGCGATAAGGAGGGTAGGTAATCGAGTAGGCATGATTCACCTTGTTCTAATGACAGTATTATCCTCAGCGGAGCACGAGGCACCAGGAGAGTCTGCGCTGCAGATACCTACATCAAAACAAAGTCCTAACCACTACCTACAACCGCCGACTGCCCAAGCCTGAATTTCCATTCACCTAAGGAGCTGTGACCCTATGTATATTCAGGCGAAGTTAATTTTGAGGATTTTATTGTCTAGCCAGGGGATGGGTTGTTCTAATCGGTGGTAGTTGGCCTTGATGAGGTGTGGATTGTGAGCGCGGCGTGGAAAGGTGACTTCTATATGCGTATCGGTCAGTCTGATGTCGGCTCGTTTGGGGATGAGTCGGCGGAAGAGTGTGCGTGCTTCGGCGACTTCGAATCCGTCCCCGATGCGCCGACCAAGCAAGCGATAGAGCACACTGGCGATCACGGTAAGCTGCACGTCTACATTAATTTTCATGGGTACCGCCGCGCTGAGCGCATCGATGTGGAAGAAGTCAATGGCGTCACTGATGACATTTTCAATGATCATGCGGCGCGCATAGCGGTCGACGAGTTTGACCGGCGAGATTTTCTCCTGGTTGGTGATCAGTACGGTGGGTTGGGGATGCCCCAGGCCCTTGACGAGGATTTGTCGGATCGGTTTGGGATAGGCGGCCAGGTCGGCTTGTTCATCCACGATACTAGGTCGGCGATACTTGCGGCTGATGTTGGTGAGTGTGATGGGACGCCATTGATGCTTGGGGATGGACTGGATATGGGCCATCAGACTGGGATGGCGGCGTCTGAGTGTGATGAATTTGATGTTCCTTTCGTCGAGCTCACCGAGTGTCTTATGGGTGGTAAATCCGCTGTCAAAGACGAGTTCAACGGGCGATTGGCCGGTAAGGCGACTCCAGTACGTAACAAATTCCAGCGCCGCATCCTTCTGAGTTGCTTTGCGCACGGTGGTATCGGCATAGCAAAAGATGCGGGCATCAAGATCACGGGCCAAGACGGTCAGGATCCCCCGCTGCCTGCGGCTGCGCTTGGAGACATAGTGTTTTTCCAATAGCGCCTGGTCGCCATGATACGGGATGGTATGGAAGTCCAGATCAAACGAACGGCCCGGGCTCGGATCGGCCTCCAGTTCGGCTGCGGCATGGTACCACCGATGCATGAGGGCCTCGGTGAAGTGGGGATCGCAGCGTCCGGTATACTCACTGAGCGTAGACCGCTTCGGAATGACATTGAGGCCAGCAAAGAGGGCCAGTCCCGGATCCAACGTCTCGGCCATGACCTGAGAGGGTCGCCCGATCCCCCATAGCTTCAAAGCCAGCATGGACCGTATTGCACAGCCTGTGGGAATCAGCGCTGAACCGGGCAGGCCTCTGAACACCTTGTCCATGTTGATCCGGGCCAGATCAAAGGCGAACAAGAAGAGACCGCCGAAGCTGGTGGTGAACTTGCGCGGGGCAAGGTTTAACGCCCGGCGGTCCGCCCGCACCGCCTTTAAGGTCCGCACACTGCGCTCAGTAGCGGTGCGTCGGGGAAGCTTCGGGTAACCGGCTGCGGAGAGCTGGTTGTGGATGTAAGCCGTACTCGCACTGAGGCCTTCTTCCTTCAAGAGGTCGGCGATCTGGTAGATGGACGCTTGATGCGCCTCGCGCAAGGCGCGAATGCGGGCCGGTCGCGGATCCTCCGGTTTGTCCTTGCGCGTTTCGGGCTTGGGCCAGAAGAAGGTGTGGTTGGGGTTTTTTCGGAAGGCCACGCAAAGATTTTTGAACGAGCCATAGGAATAGCCAAATTGGTCGGCGGCCTCTCTGGCCGAGAGCCCGCCAACAAAGTAAGCACGCAGGGCCTCGTATTGGATGTGGCTGCGCAGGACCGGTTGGCGAAAGAAGTCAGCGTAATCAGTCATCATTTATCATAAACCGTAAACTGATTACCAATATACACAATAATTCTGACAAATGCAAGATCTATCGTATTACTTTCAGAAATGCGTGTGCATCCCCCGACAAATTGATAGTTGGTGCTATATTAGGCCCTCTTAGGGCATAATAATGTCTCTATGACGGCCTGGGCTACGAAGCCAACAATTATATTACTATCGTGGCTAACAGTATTCAGTTAATGACATGAGATGACGTATTGTTGGCAATTTATGCCCGTCATAGCCCGTAAGAGGGAGGAATACAGCAAAATCAGTCACCAGCACAATCCGAATGGAAATTCAGGCAAGCCGCCTACCCTATATATAAACAACTACGTAACAATAGTCAAGGGGGTCGATACGAACCCTAATGCGACATAATGCATGAGTGATCATGAATTGTTGCATGATTGACTCTTGGTCAGGACAGAGTTGGGCGATGGGGCAAGGGATCTAATTGGTGAGCGAATCAGTGCATCTGATTTAGTATTATTTGCAGGTTCAGCAGACTCTGGAGGATTCTCGTGGCTGAGGCATCGGTGTAAGCCTGAATTCCCATTTATATGGGATCATAGTACCGATACTGTCAATATTCTGTGAATTTTATTGACCGATTGTTCTGGCCACTGTATTGCACCGTGATGACTGGAATTGAGGGGTGATGCAGCGAGGGTGGCAAAGGTCTTTCAGGTCCGACAACCACCCCTCCGGTACGGTTGCGGTGCGGACTGACCACAGAAGAGTCTCTGCACTTCCCCGGGCTGAATTCCGCAATGCTAATCTCCCGCACCCTGTCTGGCCGAACTAAACGGCCACATGCCAGCCTTCCAAGCCTTGACAGACCCCACTACATTTCCTGTCGCTCCATAATGAAAGTGGAGGCTTCGTCGCAAGGAAATTTTCGCCCATCAGCGAACACCGCCTATTCATAGCCGCGCAGCACAACTGCTTGCGTTCAACGGGGTCATTGACCGGGTACAATTCATTGCCATGTACGCTCCGCCACCGAAAATAGCTACGTTGCTGTACTGGTAACCCTTAGACCTTGAATGGAAACCCGGCCTTGGATTGAATTACCCGAGAACTTCAATTGTAGTGTACTGAGAACTCGTGCAGGCCAGGAGCCCCGCCCAAGCTTACGCACATATCGGTGGCCGTACTTGTCAACTCCCCAATCTGGATCACCGGCTACACCCCGTTGGCTCAATAAATCTGAGCATTCTTAAACAACAACCAGACCCACTGTTATCCAGGAACCTGGACCGTTGCATTTCGCAATTCACAGCGGGTTCTGCTAATGTCCGGGGTTCTGCGTTACCACGCCACCGGAAATATCAATTTCCAATTGCGGAATCGGATACAGGAGACGCTCCGGCGTTAAGCTGAAGCTTGTCGGCCCACCGTAATTGGTGATCCTCTGGAACGTGGTCTGCTGGGCCTCCAACTGCGCGTTCATTGTTGCAATAGTCTGAGCCTCCGGAAGTCTGACCAGATCGAACCAACGGTGCATTTCAAAGGCAAACTCCAGTCTACGCTCCTTCATCAGCTTTTCCATGAAGCTGCCGGGCGTGTCGGGGCCAATATCCGCAAGACCCGCACGGCTTCGTACCTCATTTATAAGGGCATAGGCCTCGCCACCCTCTCCCAGCGACTCTGCAAGCGACAACAGCACATCGGCATGGCGCAACAGGACAAGATTGACGTCAGCTCCGTCCGACTCCGCGCTTGTATCTATGAACTTGGTGATATATCCCCCGGGCTCACGGCCCTCGATAGTGCCGAACGTGTACGGAATCCGTAGATCATTCGGATCATCAAATGCATCAATCAAGTCCTGAGTGACAAACGGGAAGAGAATCTCACGTGTTGAGCCTCCAGCAACAATGCCCAGTTCGTCTGCAACACTCTGAGGAATAAAGTGCTGGCGGAACAACCCCGTCTGATTCGCTGGGTTAAAACTGACTTCAAAAATGGACTCAGCCGAATTGTCATTGCCGGGGCTATGGATCATCCCGTAGTCGCTGAGGAGCGAATACCTGTTGACTACCTGACGTAGTGCGGCTGTCGCAGCCCCCGCATTTCCCCGCTGCAATTCTACTTTTCCCAGCAACGTCAGAGCGGCTGAGTTGGTAGCCCTGCCGACTTCATGGCCGGAACTGCCATCGTAGGTTTCGGGAAGCACGGCGGCAGCCTCCGTCAGATCTCGTACTATCTGATTGTAGACCTCGGCCTCCGAGGACCGCGCTATGGCAGTTTCCTCAAAATCTTCCGTAGGGGTTACTCTCAGCGGTGTGCCTCCCCAGAGATTGACCATATGGTAGTAAGTGAACGCGCGCACGAATTTGGCTTCTCCCACAATGCGCGCAATAAGTGCTGCATCTCCGTCGGCATCGGGACCTCGGACGATGACCGTGTTGGCGAGATTAATGCAGTTATACATCGCGGCCCACGTGATATCCAACAGCAGATTACCCGGTACCTCCGCAAATATGTCAATCTCGACACGCTCCGCCTGGTCCGTATGGTCCAAGCCGGTATTATCTGATCTTCCCTCAATAATGTTGTAAATGGTCCCGCTCCCGTAAATGGATCTTTGCGCGGCGTACACGCCGTTCATGCCGATCAGGAGCTCCTGATCCGTCGAGAAAAATGAAGGAGCATCAATCCGGTCAACGGGTTCCACATCTAGGAAACTGTCACACGATACCCCGACTAGCGAAGCCAGTAGCACAAATATCACGACCCTAAGCCCGTTTGCCGTTAAGCATTGCCGATGGCTTTTCCGTAAGGGAGCACCACCACCCGCGGGCCCCGATAGCAATTTTTCGTTATTCCACGATTTCATTGTAGCAGGGATCAATAGGTTAGGTGGATGCCGAAGGTCCATACGCGCGGCAGGGGTAGGTGCGGTGGACTCGTCAGTCCAATTTCCCTGCCGTCGGCTACGCCGGGAATTCTGGATCCGCCGAACAGCGACGGACCGCCGGCCGAATTCCGCCGCCCGTCAGGATTGCCGCCAATGAAGCTGGTCCACATGTGGACGTTCTCCATAGACGTATAGATTCTCCCGCGCGCACCCCGAACGCCGATGCCCTGAAGCAGCCTTTGGGGCAGGTTATAGGTCAGAGTTATGTTGCGGAGTCTGAGAAAATCGGTATCCTGAATACCAAGGCTCGAAACGGCTCCAATTCCGGTATCAAATCCTGAGGCGCTCGGCGTCTTGCCATCGCCAGGTTCATTTTCCGAAATGTACCGGCCATCGTACCAGAATTCCCTGGACAGATTGACCCGGCGGAACGGTGCGCCGATCTGAATGATATATAGATCCAGAACGGAGGCACCGGCCTGTCCGTTGAACCGGACACTAAGCTCAAAGTCCTTGTAGCGAACATCGGTGTAGAATCCATAGATGTAGTCCAGATTCGTTCCTTCCAGGTTAATGCCATCAGGTCCTAGGAAATTACTGATCGAACCATCGCCATCGGCATCTCTGTAGAGCATCGTACCTGGTTCCGCCCCCGGCTGCGCCGGATGTGTTTCTCCTTCCCTTACGATGCCCACATGCTCTACAACATGAATGTTCTGCAGTTCTCCGCCAACCGTGCGGCGCAGCGCCCCGAAGAAATTTCTAATCTCTTCATCGCCTCCCAAATCCAGAATCTCCTGATTGTTGTTCGTCACATTGCCGCCCACAACCAAGTCGAAATCACTTGTCTCCATCACAGCAACACTGGCTGACAGCTCAATGCCGTCGTTGCGCATGCTGCCGATATTAGTAAGGAAGCCCCCATAGCCAGACGACGCCACGATATTCCGCGATAAGAGCAAGCTGGCGGTGACATTATTGTAGTAATCCAGCACCACGCTGTAGCGGCCATCGAACAGAATCAGATCGAGTCCAATATCAAGTTGCTCGGATGTCTCCCAGCTCAGACCGGGGTTACCCGGATCACCAATGGCTACGCCAGTCAATTGAGCGGCTCCGAGCGAGTGATTGACGGGTCGCAGGCTCGGCCTCGCAATGAAGTCTGGAATTGCATTGCTGCCTGTGGAGCCGTAGGACACCCGGAGCTTCGCATCGTTGACAAAACCCAGCTTCTTAACGAAGTCCTCTTCGGATAGGCGCCAGCCGAGAGCGAATGAGCCGAACGTTTGATAGCGATTATTGGCCCCGAACCTTGAACTCCCGTCCCGCCGTACTGTGGCTGTCAGTAGGTATCGGTCCTTAAACGAATAGTTGAGCCGTCCGAGAGTAGAGGCGAGTGCGTTTTCGCCGAATCCATTGTTGGAGGTGAGGGTCTCCGAGTCACCGATAGACAGAATCCGCGCTCCCGGAATCTGCAGCCCAGCTACGTTTGAGGACACGAACTCGACTCGGTCTCGTTGCAGGGTAAAGCCGGCCAGCACATCAAAGAAGTGATCCCGTCTAAATTGCCTGCGGAAGTTGACCGTGTTTTCGTTCAGCCATCCCCGCCGCCACACTTGCCCTACATTAAGGGTACTGACCGACGGATAGGAAAATCGGGGCGGGCCGGCGGGAGCGTCGTAGAGCGATTCATTCTTGTCAGATCCGATATTAGTGGACAGAACCGACTTGAACGTAATGCCTGGAAACGCCTCCACCTCCATGCTGACTCCACCCAGCATCCTGAACAGATCATGCGTGCGCTTGAACTGGTTGACGGTCTGCAGGGGGTTCCCAATCGGAAAATTGCCCGGCACATAACTTCCGATGGCATATTCACCATCGGAATCAAAGACCGGGATAATGGGTGGCAACAGAATGGCCTGTGCCCATGCAGATCTCCAGTCACTGCCATCTTCGCTGGGCCGACTGGACTTCGTGATCTTGGACACGCTCGGAGCTACATTCAGCCCGAAAGTGATTCTGTTGCCGGGGCGATAGTCCAGTTTAACGCGGGCTCCGATCTTATTGAATCCCTCGCCGGGTATGACTCCCGATTCCTGCGTATAGCTGCTTGAAAGCAAGTAGGAGATTTTTTCGGTTCCCCCGTGTGCAGAAAGGGACCAGCTGTGGAAGGGAGCAGTCTCATAGAGCTCATCCTGCCAGTCCGTGTTCGTGGACCCATCCCAAACGGAGGAAATCCACGTGGGCGTTGTACCGCCATTCTGCTCAGTATGAAATTGAACATACTCCTGAGCATTCAGCATCTTGAAGCGTGAGGCCTGCGTGATGCTTGATATCCCGGCGTTCATAGCCAAATTGATCTGAGCGGTCCCGATAAGTCCAGACTTTGTGGTGACGATAATCACGCCGTTGGCTCCCCGGGACCCGTAAATGGCCGTTGCCGAGGCATCCTTGAGCACATCAATTGATTCAATATCCGCGGGGTTTAGCATTTGGGCATTCCGCTGGTCGGTCGGAAACCCATCAATTACCCAGAGAGGCTCGTAACCGGCGGACAGGGAACCGATGGCGCGGATTGAGATCTGAGCCAGATCACCTGGGTTGGCACTGCGATCAGCTACATTGATGCCCGGAACCAGACCCTGCAGGGCCTTTTCTACCGAAGCAACCGGTCGCGAAGCCAGGTCCGCAGCCGAAACTGAGGCAATGGATCCGGTGACGTCCTTGCGCAACTGGGTACCGTAACCCGTAACGATAATCTCCTCAAGTCCCGCCGTGTCCTCCTCCATCATCACATCAATGACCGTCCGACCTTCAATAGCCACTTCCTGCGTAACGAAGCCCACGAACGAGAACACGAGAATAGTTGCGTCGTCGGGGACGATTAGCTCATAGTTGCCATCTACATCAGTAGCCATCCCGATGAAGGTTTCCGGGACGCGCACCGTCGCGCCGCCCAGCGGGTCTCCATTGACATCGGTTACAGTGCCCGTGATGGTCACATCTGGTTGCAAACCAAATGAGCCCCACGAGCCGTGGGGCTCTCCCGCGCTGGGGGCCAACTGGGACTGGGCCAGCACTACACCCGGGCAGGCCAGTAGCAGCGCAACGATGAGAGTAGGCAGTCGCGTAAGCATGATTCACCTTGTTCTGGTGGCAGGATCATCCGTGAGGCAGCATGTACGGCTTCGCGCTAGATGCATGCATCCTCATTGGGTCCTACTTCCTGCAAACTGGCTGACTGCCGATGCGACCGATCTCAATATACAACAATACTTAACAAAATTTTGAAGATTTTCTGATCTTTTTTTGACGAGACGGCAAGTCTGATCACCTCGTGCACCGCGGATGTTATCGTCGTTCCCATTCAGACTCCGCGCCTTCACTTGAATGGCAGTTCGGCATTCCGCGCTCTCCGGCGACAGGGAAAGCAGTCCCTCACTGGATCTCCGCCGAACGTGAAGAAGATGACTACCAGAAACATTCAAACGAGGCGCCACTTGCTGCCATCTGGCGGACCGCGCAAGCCTCCCGTTCCGTAATAGAAGCCCGAGCGATTATTGTGAATAATTCACTGGTTCAATTGCCGTGGCCGCTGCACCGTGCCGGGGAAGGCCATGATTGGATTCCGGAACTGCGATGGGTGCACTGTAACCGCACTTGTCCTGCCTTGCCTTTTGCCTAATCGTATTCCCGCGATTGCCCTGACCCAGTTTCAGATGCGGGCTGAACACGAATGAAACCACCCCGCCGACTGGTCTAGATTCGCTGCGTTCGCGTGCTCGTTCCCCGGCTGGCTCAAAGCCAACTGGTAGGTCAGCACTCTGAGATACTCCGCTACATTTCCTGCCGCTCCACAACGACCGTCGAGGCTTCTCCTTGCGAAAACGTTCGCCCGTCAGTAAACTCCGCTTCCCCGTAGCCGTGCAGTACAAGCCGATTCAACTCAATGGGGCCATTGGCTGGATGTAATTCAACGGACATCTGCGATCCGCCGCCAGCAATCGTTACACTGCCGCACTGGTATCCGTTAGACCAGAAGTAGGTACCGGGCCTTGGATTGAACCCCATGCGATGTTCTACCGCGGAGTACTGAAAGCCCGTGTAAGCCAGCAGTCCGGCCCACGCGGCCATAGCCCGCGCATATCGGTGGCCATACTCGCCTTCATTGAACGGATTGCGCTTGCGGCCATCATAGCGGTCCCGAATAGCCCGAAACACCTTCAGGCCCGCATCCTCCTGGCCTTCATAGATCATGTGGGCCGCGGTACTGTACTCAAATCCGGTCATGATCTCCGTGTAATATGGGAAGGGGAAATCCAGCAACTCTCCGCGCGGATAGCTGGCCATAAGCAGGCCTGCCTCACTGCCCAGACCGAAGCTGCGAAAGGTGTTGAAATGCTCATTGAAGTTATCAATGTAGTTGTACTTCATGATACTGCGTAGCGTGGTCTGCACGTTCTCCTTGCTCAGGAGATACCCCAAGCCTGCCGTGTGCGCCAGGTATTGTCCGACCAGTTGGTCTACCAGGCACCCCTTGCCTAATTGTGCCACGGTGCTGGTGCCCTCCGGTATATGATGCTCGTAGTATTCACCGTTAAAGATATTGTCATCTATCCAGGCACTGCCCTGCTCGAACAGCTCTCTGGTTTCCTGTGCAAAAGCATCATCTCCCAAGTACCGCGCCATTTCCTCTGAGGCCCGCAGTGCACCCAGATACCAGCCAGCCATCTGTGGATTCGGCCCCAGATAGTTGATGTCCATGGTGTTGTGCTGGCTACCTTCCATCACTCCATCCTTGTCCTGATCCCAAATACCCGTCCAGGCAAAACTCATGGACTTACGGATGTTGGGCCACATCCGGCGGAGCATCTCATCATCCCCTGACAGCTGCCAGTCGCGATATACCTTGATCAGCGTTCCCATCTGCCCGTCGGCCGCCCAGCGTTGGAAGGTCCTGGCCCGAAGTTCAATGGGAAGTCCGACGCGATGACTCATGGCCCCATCGTCGTTGACTGAATGCACGAATTCCACCTCCCGGAACCGCTTGGACAGATCCCCGAACAAAAATGGGACGGTAGACTCGTAATTCCACACATGAAAGCATGTGCCGAACCCCCATCCGGAACTGCGGGATGCCCCGATCTTCGTTCCGTTGATGCTCCCGGTTCCCTCAAAGCCGTACGGAAGTCCATCGGCAGTTCTGAAAACCGTCTGGCTCCGCAGGTGGTTGAGATTAAAGAGTCCCGCCTCTTTGAGCACTTCTGGAGCATCGCTGTCTACCAGCGTACGTACAAAACTTACAGTTTCCGCTTCTAGGCTGTCCAGTGCCGAGGCAGTGCGCACGGCGACATCCCATGCGTCTTCATACAGCGTCGTGTAGTAATTACCAACGATTTCGGGGCCGCCGAATTCTCCGGCGTGATGAACCCCATGATCCCATGCACGCCGATTCGGGAAATGCCAGGTCAGCATGAATGTGATTGCACGTGCCTCGCCTGGCGCGAGCTCAACTTTAGCGGCAAGGGTCGCCGGCGGGGTCTGAATGACATGGGCGGTGTCGGGATGATCGGTAAGCTCGCCATCTTCAATAAAATCATCCCAGAATTCGCGGAACGTCCAGTTCCAGGCCAATGGATCCCACGAGGTACGGTAAGTGACTGGACTGGCCGTGGTCGCCAGAGCCATGGTGCCCCAGTTTACATCCAAAGAATCAACACCGTCCGATGTCATGTAAACGCCTCTGATACCCCCATCTGCACGAAACGAGTTCACATTCCTGTCCGGTGCACCGGTCCAGCCATCCGCTCCAATGTAATTGGGTACCATGCCGACCACGGCCGCCTCCACCGAATCCTGGGTCGGATTGGCTAGCACATAACGAAGAATCGCCACAGGAATACCACTTTGCTCGGCATCGCCAACAAGCAGCGGGTTGAATGCTTCCAGGCGTACTTCCAGTGGTACGTTTTGATGCTCAAACGACACCTGCGCCAACGGGTAGGCGGCCTCAAATGTGGTGGACTCAAAACGAGGGAAACCCGAATTGACGGCATCCGCACCCCAGTCGCCGCTGTGCTCCTTTGCTGATACAGGACCCTCTAGCACTCGAACCTGACCCGGGGTGTCCGGTGTCCGATAATAGAGTGCAAAGAACGGCCCGTTGGCAATGGTCGGCAGGACGAGCTTAAAGGCCGGCAGGTAGCCCAGTGCGCCGCGATTCATGATTTCCCAGTCCCGCAGGTCTCCGCGCCCTCCGAGGGATACCGTCCCAGTTCCAATACCCCCCAGTGGCATCGCAACTTCGTCCAGGTAGGCCCCCGAATACGTCTTCAGCACGGGCCAGCCGGTCTGAGCATCCGGCCGAGAGCAGGCGGCTACGGCTACTAGCAGGAAAAGAGCAATCCAAGGTGCAGGCTTTATCGTTGTAAAAGGCATAGCGATGACAATGTGCTGGTATATTCAAATGCCGGGATTCAAGTTACGCGCAGGACTCAGTGTCAAAATATCGCAGGGGTCTGCAATAATTGCAAAGGCGGTGAGTATCGGTACGAACGTCCCGTGCAATATAATGTATCCGTGATCATGAATTTTTGCACGTTTTTCCCCGGTTGGGGACAAAGATGAACGCCTGGAGCAAGAGATCAATATTGGTAAACGGATCATGATAGCCACTGGGCAAAATAGCGCGCCGATACGATGTAGAAGTCAATGAAACGCGTGACGAAGGACAGGCGGGTATGATCCTGGACGAGCATTTAATCCCGGCGAATACCCATGACAGCAAGGACTTAGTGCCCCATATCAATAGGGTGTGAAAAAAGCACAGTCAAGCGGTATTGGCGGAGAAGAAGTAAAAATGCAAAGAGAGCGAGAGATATTTTAGCCGCTTATGGTAGCTGTTCACGCTGCAATCCTTTTGAATCGTTTCGAATTGTGCGCGACCGCCTCCAGTAGGTACTCTGCATCTGCCTTCCGCAATCCATTCAATCGCGTACCCCCTGAAGAGCTTTCATGCTGTGGTAACGGCGGAATCGCGTCTAAAATCTTTGCAGAAATCAATATTGGCCCTTGTAGTATTTCCGTCCAAGATCTTAAGCGCCTTTTTTCAACAGTCTCATACTATATTTCCAGACCTTGAATTTCTAGAAACGTTTTGATCAAGCTTTTATGTCTCGGGGATGCACACCTGGGCCGGTATCCGTCCAGGGTTCCTTCTGGTGATAAATCCCTTTCAGTGCGTGCGGTCTGGGAGCGGGCGGTCTCAACTGCCATTGAACAACGTGTTGACGCCGTGATTCTCACCGGGGATATGGCCGACAACAAGAACGCCTATTTCGAAGCCTATGGTGCTCTTCGGAGGGGGATTTCCCAACTCAGTCAGGAACGTATCCCTGTCGTAGCCATTGCTGGCAATCACGATTATGATGTCTTTCCTCAACTTGCAGAATCAATGTCCGAGGATAATTTCATTTTTCTTGGACGTGACGGCACTTGGACTGAGACGGTATTGAGGACGCGTTCTGGCCGAAAACTCCGTTGTGTAGGATGGTCATTTCCAAGCTCTCACTATGATCGTTCACCCCTGGATTCGCTTGGGCTCAATCAAAGCAAAGACTTCACGATTGGTATTGTACACGGAGATCTAGATACGCAAAGCAAATACGCCCCACTTAACACACAGAATCTGGTTAATCAACCGGTGGATCTATGGCTGCTCGGGCATGTGCATGCCCCCAAGCTTCATGATGACCACCAAATCCCCGTACTCTACCCAGGATCACCTCAACCCTTGGATCCGGGAGAACCTGGTATTCATGGACCCTGGATGATCAGACTCTGCCAAGACAATCAAATAAAAGCTGTACAGCTGCCGCTTGCCTCCGTGCGGTATGAAACCATTTCGGTCGACGTATCTGCTGCAGCACAGATCAACGATGTAAAAACCTTGGTCGCTGAACAGCTTGAGCAACGCGGCAGTGAATTGATAAATTGCCATCCGAACCTTCAATACCTATCGTGCCGTCCTATTCTTACAGGACAAACACGACTTCACCGCACACTCTCCATTGAAGGACTCCCAGATATTGATGACCTTGACGTTCAAGTTAGTGGGTGCAGCATCACAGTCGACGAAGTATACGTTGAGACCTCGCCAACCCGAGACTTAAATGAGATTGCACAACTCAATAATGATCCACCAGGCATTCTTGCACGGTGGATCCTGGAACTCAAGAGTGGTAAAGACCACGTATTGCTTGATCCTGCTCGCGAGTCTGCTGCATCGGTATACAAGAGCACTGGATTTAAGAGTCTAGGTGAAAAGGAGCCTGATACAGCAACACTCTCCAAATTCGTGATTCAGCAGAGTATGCTTCTTCTTGACGAACTTCTTGCACAGAAAGAGGATAATGGCTGAGTCTCTGTTCTTCAAGGAAGTCAGGATAGATCGGATGTATGGCTTGCCCTTTGACCTTTTTCTCTCAGGACTGTCTGCACACCTTAATATCGTGTTTGGCCCGAATGGGTCGGGAAAGACCACCATCGCCAATGCGCTAAATGGCCTGCTTCTGCCAAGTTCCGGGCGTGTATTGAAGCTATACGGGCAAGCAAATCTGGGTTTTGGCAATCAGACACTTTATCTGGACGTAAAAGGGACGCGTGCGGAATGTCGAATCAATGCGAGAACGGTTGATCGAAGCGAGCTCTCGCAGTTCCTGCGACCCAAAAGCTATCACCTATCCTTACAGGAACTGCTCCCCGAAAAAAATGACGATAATGAGCTTGCCCGAGAAATCATCAAGCAAGCCAATGGTGGATTTGACATTGTAGCTGCGGGCAAGAAACTCGGTTTTAACCTCCAGAAACGCTACAACAAAACAAGTGAAACCAAAGAGTTTGAAGCAATCAACAAGAAACTGCGATCTATTATTCAAGAACAAAGCAGTCTTCATCAACAGAAAAATCAACGTGAAAATTTCATACAGGAGCTTGACCTAAGCCTGGAAGCCGGCCGTCGCGCAGAACTGATCGCAAAAATAATGCAATGGCGCAGCGCTGACGCCGAATACCAAAAAGCCAACGCCGCCGCAGAGTCCTACCCTCGTGTTATCCGATCCAGTCAGAACCCAGCTATTGCTGTAAAGAAAGCGCAGGAGCTAGCCAGAACCATTGACCGCCTGAAAAGAGAGGCGGATGAAGGACGCCGAGCTATTGAAAGCACACAAAAAAATATAGAAGGAAATCGTCTCTCACCGAATGGTCTAGAACCAGGTGCGTTGCAACTACTGGTCTCCCAGGTCCGTAATTTTTCCGAAAAATACCGGAAGCTTGAGGAACTGAAAGAAACCCAGCAAGCCGCTGAAAAACAGGCCCTGAATGCCTGGAAAAGGCTAGACGGTCTCTTGCCGAAGGGATGGCAACCCGCATTTACCCGAGAAGACCTTGCACAGCTGCAAAGCTATGCGAAAGATCGTGGTTTGCATACCCAGGAAAAACAAGCACTGGAAAAATTAAAGATCTTGCTTGGAGAAGATCAAACCAGACATGGAGATTCGGACAGCAACAAGCTTCGCGATGCGCAACGGGATATTTTGCAATGGATCCTGGTCCTGAGAGATGAATCTCCTCAACGACAGAGAATCCGTACCATTCTCCAGGCCACGGCAATAGCTTCCATACTTATGTCCCTGGGGTTCGGTATTGCGATCCATCCCAGCGGATATCTTGGGCTGGTTATCAGCCTACTAATTGGGTGGGCGTATACCCTTGTACGTTCAGATCATCAACCAGAGATATCCTCTTCACAAAAAGATAATATTAAGCGCCTCCTTTCCGAACTGCCCGAAAATCCCGACCCGGACGCCCTGCAATCGGGGCTTGATCAACTGACTGAGAAACGCTCCCAAGCGCAGTTAGACACGCTTAAACTGAACGAATCCCGTCGGATAGAGCGATCTCTTGAGAGCATGTCCGAGCAACAGTCCAAGTTTGAAGCACAAAAAGAAAAGCTGATAAATGCGATCAATCTTGACCCACCAAATGATATTATATCTCTGATTGAGCTTGTTGGCAGCATCCTGAACTGGCAGGAGTTTGATGATAAAGCAAGAGAGTTGGCAAACACATGCGAACAGGTATCTGTAACCTACCGCACCCTTTTGGAAACAGTAGGCAACACATTTGAGCAGCGCGGATACGAAAAACCAGTCAATCCACATGATGCCAAGCGATTACTTGATATCGTCAGAAATGACGATGATGCGGCCAAACGTGACCATGCCCGCCTGATACAGGAAAAAAGAGGGGCGGAAACAACGCAACGCAACCTGGAAAATCAAATATCCCAGCATGCAAAACTGTTCAATGACTTGGAGCTTGAAGTAGGAGACCTATCCGGTCTGGTGGCCTGCGCAAGACAATTTGCCGAATGGGAAAAAGCTAATTCCCACAGGAACGAGCTAATGGTCAGAGCGGACACGTTACGCCCCTCACCAGAGCTTCTGCGTGAACATAAATCACTTTTGGAACTCGAAAATCTCGAGGATGAATTAGAAGCCGCTCGAAGCAAATCTGCACAACAAAGGGATTTACAAGATCGTCTCACCAAGCTTGACACAGAGATCGAACGTACTGAAAAAGGGAATTCATTGGAAAATGCCTTAGCAGATAAAGAGAATAAACGTGTAAAGCTCGAGAGCGTACGGGACGAGAAAGCAGCAAAAGGCGTCGGCCAAACCATCTTGGAGACCCTCCGCGACAATGCAATCAAGAACGCACCACCGGTTTTTCAGCGCGCGCAAGAGAATTTTGAACGGGTTACCGACAACCGCTACACCCTCAGTATCCCCGAAGACAATACTTTCGGAGCAAGGGACAACCAACTCGAGCGTGACTTTGATCTAACCAAGTTATCCAGCGCTACGAGGGTGCAACTCCTCCTGTCCGTGCGCCTCGCGTTCGTAGAGACACAGGAAACCAGCTACCGGTTACCACTCACTCTAGACGAAACACTGGCTAATAGTGATGATCAGCGTGCTCAGGCTATCATCAAGACCATGTCGACTTTAGCGGCCGACCGACAGGTTTTCTACTTCACTGCCCAGGAAGACGAGGTAAGTAAGTGGAAAGATTACGTTCCTGCTGACTTGTTACGTGTGCACCGCCTTGGTTAGTCTGTATTAAAACCAATTCAGGAGTAGGAACTCGTTTGTCCTTTAGCAGATTGTATCGAATTATGAAAAAACTGACCCAGTAGAATACATCTTGGTTTTTCTGGAGGCTTACCCTCCATCTTATCCTCTGAAGTTGCGTTGAAAGCTGTCTCAAGTACTCTCTGTTCACCAGATGGTGGAGTGAACTGACCCGCCTACCTTCAACAGAGGTCCAGATATTGGCAATTCTCCTTGAATTCTGCGAACTTTCAGACGCTGGTCATTCACCGGCGCTGCGACTCCATTTAGAGTGCACCCTAAACTCCGTCTATTGATGATTAGAGCTACTGCCACCATCCTTATCGCCGGCCTCCTTGTATCCGGTTGCACCTCACCGTCGACAACTGATGTTACAGGATCCCTCCCTGACGATCTTGAACGTATCTGGATCGGATCCGATTTCTATGCCAACCGCCTAATGGATTGGCGTTACGCTAATGGTCGCATTGAATGCATTGAGGGTAGAAGTGCCAAACCAATGAGAACGCTTCACCTGCTCACTTACTATCTGAGTGCAGAGGCAGGAGAACTAACGATGTCAGTTCAGATGGGAGCATTATCGCCGGCAGACAGCGCCCATAGCAATACGTGGTCAGGTTTTCTGCTTGGTGCGGGAGGGCCAGATGTTGATTGGAGAATTTCGAGCCTTGTTCACCATTGGCCTGCGGAAGATGGAGGACTGATCGTAGGTATAGATGGTCAAGGACAGATCATAGTCCGGTCCAATACCAATGCAGATGCCCCAAAGGGCCCACGAGCCAATATTCCTGTTGAGGCTTGGCCGCTCATTGAACCCGAGACCTCCACAAGTAACCTGTCGGCGGGTGATCCTGTGAAGTTGAGCATACAAGCCAACCCATCCGAAAATAACTACGAGTTATTCGTTACGGCCTCAGATCCGGTTACCGAGGAGACCTTGGCGGAGGCACGATATACCGGGTTGCCCGATGGCTATTTCATGGGCAATGTAGCGCTGGTGAGTCATAACAGCCCTCTTATGGAAGGGGAAGGCTACTGGTTTGATGACTGGACGATTGGAGGTTCGAAATTCCTGCATGATGATGCGCGAGCATTCGGTCCCATACTGGCAGCCCAGTATACCGTAAGTGACAGAACGGTGAAAATGACTGCACAAATGCCACCGATTGGGGACAGTGATACCCGTACAGTTGGGCTTGAACTCATGCTCAATGGAGATTGGGTACCCTCAGCAAGCGCGACAATCATACCAGACAGCTACACTGCCCCCCTACGCGTGGACGATTTCGAGGCGAACACCGACGTACCCTATCGGCTGACCTACGATCTACGCACTGCGAACGGTACTGAGCGTGTACATTTTCCAGGTACAGTGCGTATGGCACAGACTGAGGATGATGAGTTTGTCCTAGCTTCACTAAACTGTCAGAATATTTCCCAAGGCCGAAATCTGGTATGGAATCACAGTACGATCTGGTATCCACACAGCGAACTCTCGGCCGCCGTGGCTCACCATGATCCTGATTTACTCTTTTTCGCCGGGGATCAGATCTATGAAGGCGGGCTTGCAGGAATTATCCGTACTCCCCTTGATAAGACTTTCCTGGACTATCACTATCATTGGTATAGATTCCTTTGGGCCTTCAGGGATTTGATGCGTGACCGCCCCACCGTAACAATCCCGGACGACCATGATGTATATCATGGCAATATTTGGGGGCATGGTGGCAAAAAGGCCGAGGGACCGTGGCGACCACAGTCCGATAACGGTGGCTACATCATGGATGCCCGCTTTGTCAATGCTGTCCATAATACTCAAGTCTCCCACTTGCCCGATCCCTTTGACCCTACACCAATTGAGCAGGATATCAGCGTGTACTATACAAACCTGACCTATGGTGACATCAGCTTCGCCATTGTGGCAGATCGTATGTGGAAATCAGCCCCCCGCCTAGTCCTTCCAGAAGCGCAGGTGCGCAATGGTTGGCCGGAAAACCGAGATTTTGACGCGACCTCAGTAACAGAGGCACACCTCCTGGGGCCACGACAACTCAAATTCCTGAACCAATGGGCCCACCAATATCCTGATAATGTCTGGATGAAAGTGATGCTCTCTCAGACCTTGTTCAGCAATCTGGCCACACTGCCCAGTGGGTCGTTTGACGATCGCGTCGTTCCACAAATGCGATACGCTGAGCCAGGAGAATACATTAGTGATGACCATCTAGGCACAGACATGGACTCAAATGGTTGGCCACAAAGCGGGCGCAACCGCGCGTTAACGGCCATTCGGAAAGGATTCGCATTTCACGTGGCTGGTGATCAGCATCTGGGGAGTTTCGTACAGTACGGTATTGATGAATTTGGGGATGGCCCCAATGCCTTCATATCACCTGCGATTGCCAATGTGTGGCCTCGACGCTGGTTTCCACCGGAGCCCGGCGGCAATCGCGAGTCGGGAGCTCCGGCCTATACCGGTGACCATCTGGATGGCTTCGGAAATCGCATGACCGTACATGCCGTAGCTAATCCCGTCAATAGCGGTCGTACACCGGAGGCACTCTACGATCGTGTACCCGGCTATGGAATCATTCGCTTCAATCGGGATTCCCGTACTATTACTGCTGAGGCATGGCCACGTTGGGTTGATCTGGGAAGTGAAGATGCCTATCAGTATTCTGATTGGCCAGTCACCGTCACCCAGGAAAGTAATTACGGGCGGCGAGCAGCCGGGTATTTGCCCCCTATCAATGTTGAGGGTATAACTGAGCCCGTACTAACTCTGATTGATGAAACTACAATGGACACGCTTTACACGCTCCGCCTTTCGACGCTGCCGTTCAGAGCAAAAGTTTTTGATGCCAGCAGCTCATATACGGCTGTTATCGGTGACCAGTCCATGCATGAGACACGGCTGACCGGACTGCGGGCGGATTCAATGGAAAACCCCGAAACACTGGTGGTCACGTTTTGAAGTTAAGCCCACTCTTACTGCTCCCTCTCCTCTTGGCTGCCTGCAGACCAGCTCAGCCGAACGTGGTACTGATTCTAGTTGATGATTTGGGATGGATGGATTCCGGTGTATACGGAAGCACATTCTATCATACCCCCAATATAGATCGCTTAGCAGCATCAGGCACGCGATTTACGCAATTTTATGCATCCAGCTCAGTCTGCTCGCCAACGCGTGCCAGTATTATGACTGGAAAGCACCCGGCAAGACTGCAAATTACCAACTGGATTGGAGGATCCGCGAATGGACAACTTCTTCAGGCTGAGTACCGCCATGCACTTCCACTCGAAGAAACCACTATTGGGGAAATATTCACACAGGCTGGATATAGCACTGCCTACATAGGCAAATGGCATCTGGGTACCGGAATTTTTCGTCCTGAAAATCAAGGATTTAACAATGTGTTTGCATCCAATGATGCCGGACGACCCGGATCTTACTTCGCACCCTATATCGATACAAATTTCCCGGCTTCAAATGTGCCTGGACTGGAAGCGGATGCGGACAGTACGTACCTGACTGATCGTCTAACCGACCTTGCCGTAGACTTTATTGAGACCAGTCGTGAGGACCCGTTCCTCCTAGTACTCTCCCATTATGGAGTTCATACACCGCTACAGGCCAAAAACCAAGACATCGAACGCTTCCGTGCAACCGAAACGTCTACGATGTTCGAACGCGAGCACTTTGGTGGCTCGACACGCCTGACACAAGATCACGCAGTATATGCGGCCATGATTGCTTCGGTGGACGAGAGTGTTGGACTTGTATTACAGGCATTGGAAGCTGCAGAAATTCAGGATAACACCATTATCGTATTTACTTCTGACAACGGTGGCCTGTCAACGCTCAGTCGAGGACGTACCCGGGCGCCAACCTCCAATCAACCACTCCGTGCAGGTAAGGGCTGGCTGTACGAAGGAGGTATACGTATCCCTCTCATAGTGAGCGGAATACAGAGTGATCCGGTGATCCTAGATGTACCTGGTACTACGGATGACTTGGTACCAACCATAACTTCATTGGCAGGCCTGCCTGATCCTGTTGGCGTTGATGGTCTCAATTTATTTGCGAAACCAGCACCTGAAAGAGCGCTTTACTGGCATTTTCCCCACTACCACGGCTCTGCCAATCGTCCATCCGGAGCTATGCGCCAAGGAAGATACAAGGCTATCGAGTGGTTCGAAACCAACTCAGTAGAGCTCTACGACCTCGAGTCAGATCCAAGCGAAACCACCGATATCAGCACTTTCGAACCAGCCAAAGCCCAGGAACTCCTACATCAAATGCAATCCTGGCGAGACTCTGTCGGTGCGCGTATGCCCAGTCCTAATCCGGACTACTCTGCCCCACCAAGCGATAGCTGACGAAAGCAAAATGGCGGCTATCCGGGCTCCAGGATGGCACATTTATCGTCCCCTGGCCACCAAACAGATGTGCGATTATCCTTGGATCTTCGGTTTCGTCCACGGGCATGATCCGTAACTTCACATCCTTGTTCGGAGGATGTCCCTCTACGGATTTATCGTAAGACAGAAATACAATCCATCGACCGTCATGAGACGGATGTGCAAACCAATCCCCAAATTCATCATGTTGCGTAACCTGTGTCTGGTTGCCGCCATCCGAATCCATTCGCCAGATTTTCATTTGCCCCGTACGCACAGAGTTAAAATAAATTGTCTGGCCATCCGGTGAATATTCCGGTCCATCATCAAGCCCCTGTGCATCCGTCAACCGCACCTCCTCGCCCCCGTCCCGTCCGATCGCATAAACATCAAAATTATCACCACGACGGGCGCAGTAAACAAGCTTCTGCCCATCCGGCGACCAGCCATGCCAGTAAGAGGGGCCAAGTTCAGTAACCAATCGGGGGTTTCCGCCCATAGCAGGCATGATATAGATCAATGATCCCCTGTCTTCTGTAATATGACTAATTGCAAGCTCTGTACCATCAGGTGAGTATCCATGGTCATTGTTGCACCGATCAGCAAACTGTGTGTCAAGCATAACGGGTTCGCCACCGGTAGAGGGCATATGGTACAGATGTCCCCCACTGTTATAGAGTAGTGTCAACGAATCCGGTGACCAGTTAGGAGCTTCAAAATGCTCTTGGGCCTGATGGATTACCTGGCGTTCACCAGTCTGGCTGTCAATGATCTCAAGGGTGCTCTCTACTACACGCTCCTCAGTCACAACATTCTCCTGTAAATGAACATTGGTGAAAACAGCGGTCTCTCGGACTTCGGCATCATGAGCACAAACAACAAGGCCCGTGTAGGCCGAATCCGGCAGCTCCACTGTGATGTTCCCTACGACCGTTGTTCGTTCCCCTGGTCTGTCCAGATATAATGTGAACAGGTTTTCTGTACGTTCAAGGCGAAGTGAGGCTGGAGCGCGGACAGGGGTCGTTACCTCGCTGGTTAGACCTCCTGTTTCTGAACGCCATTGCAGTGCAATCAGCCCATCGGCATGTATCAGGGCATCCACGTATGCGGCATCTGCATCCAAACTCTCTCGAACCATCCACCCCGCCTTGCGGTACTGGTGGCCTGTGGTATCTTCGAACTCGACATCTGTCCGTAACACCAGATCACCGGCAACCTCCTTCCAGACGAAGAAGAATTCGTCGCTGGCTCCGTAGATATCCGCACCGCTGCCGGCAATAATGTACGTTCCCGTATTCTGGTCAAACAACATACCTCCCCCCAGAGGGGCATCACCCACGTTGGTAGTTCCCTCGAAAATCCCCAATGGATCGGATGTTGTACAGGACATTAGGAGAGTAATCGTGAGTAACACGAACCATTTAAGTCTATCCGAAATGTAGCGACTCATCAGAGTTTGAAAAATGACCGTCAACTCAAAGGTAACCCAGAGCTGCGAGAAAACACAATCATGGAACTTATCTCACTTCCGGTTTCACTAGGATAGATTCCTGAAAAACACACCGACCAACTGTTGGGGCCGGGTTTCAAAACGTTATAACGGAAGTTACCCCCTGTACTGGGGGGTAACTTCCGTCAAGCATATTCTGGGCTACTGCCTTTCATTCCACAGTATCCCCACCGACAAGACTTCTTCCACTGAAAAGAGTTGTCCAGGAAAAGTAGATAGCAACGACCACCATCCCAAGGATACAGAATCCATACTGCAGAAGAGGAGACTGAGCTGCCACCACGACTTCTGTGGCTGCAAGGAACGCGACGCTTTAGATCTGCCCATAAAGCTGACCACTACCCAATTACTTTCGGAACCCGAAACATTCTCCATCCGTATCCGGTGCGTTCTTCAGCGCATCTTCATGACCACACACTCCTGTACAGAATTGCACGTACCACATGGGCAAGGTCATGTACGTGTGTTAGGGGGGATTTCCGAGATATCCACCTAATTCAATATGCTCACATAATCAAGAATTCGGCTCATATCGTGAGCCAAAACTTTCTCTTCGGCCTCCGAGAATTATAGCCTAGCCAGCTTAGCAATGTGACGGATTTCTTTTGTTGATATGGACACGACAACTGGTTATTCCGGGGGGCAGTATCAATGATTCTAATTCAAGTTGAAAAAGGTTTCTGTACAATCACAACGCAACGATTCTGGAGCGTGATTTCTCTGCGTAATATACATCCAGGAATTGCACTGAGAACATTGGAATTGCAGGAGTAATTCCCTGAATGTATTAATTACCTCACGAAATTCCATCTCCGAAAAATCCTCCCACTCATTGTAATGGACTGCCGTGTTAATAAGCCAATTCTCTTGACCATGCTTCGTCAGCAAGTTTGACCGAGCCACCTTCAAATTTTGAATTTTCCGCAAATCTGCATCTTTATTCCGCGAATTGGCAGAATTCGCCGCAAGCTTTAGTAGGTCTTTGTGACGACCAGTTACAGCATTAAAAAATATTCCGAATTCGTACGAATGATCAGACCGATAGGGAACCTTCGCACCAAGTCGGTCAGCCAGTTCAGCGAAAATGTATTCAAGATGGTGCCGCAATCTTGCGGCCGCCGTATTGATTTGTTGCTCTGCAAGGTCATCATTGAGCTTATCCCAGACATTACATCCTTCTCTATGAACGGGGCCTGTCCGCACGCTCCAGCGATAAAAATCTATTCTATTCTTTGATGTAACAAGAGACTCAGTCTGCATCTGCTTGGCCCATACCTTGTCATGTGTGGTGATGATGAACTGAGTGTCGGGGAAATGATTCTTCAGTAATCGGCAGAACTGCTTGCGATGCTGTCGGTCAATTGACATTACGACATCGTCAAGCATAGCAAACTTGAAACTACTACCCATTAATTGCTTCATCAGGGCAAGGTACAAGCACACTCCCATTCCGTCTTGGTGGCCTTCGCTGTGATAAGCAGCTGGTGGAAAACTTCCTTTATCGTAGAATGCTACGTTAAGGTTAAGTTTTCCATTGGTTGGTTCTATACTTGCATTGAATCCACTTTCGTCACCATCGTTGAGTACGCGATAGTAATTGCTAAAATCGGTCTCAACGGTCTTATAAAGCTCCGTTAATCGTTTCTCCGACACTTCCAAGTAAGAATCATAAACTAACTGGCCAGTTTTAGCCGTAAGGCATGCTGATTTTTCATTCTGGTCTGCTTCAAGATATTTATCATAGCGCTCTTTGGCTACAATCAGGAAACCATTGGCCTCCGTTGTACTGTCTTGATCAGGTTTGTCTTTTATAGTTGCTGCCAGTTCAGTAATGTCTTTAGCTACAGTATGAGGTTCCGACATCCAATCCTGTTCTAATCTGGACCGTTGGATAATTATATCATCAACTGAGCTAATTGCAAAACCCATTTTGCTGCAACTGGTGAACCGGCCAATTCGGGACATAAATGGGTCTGATTTTTTTGGATTACGTGAATGATTGGCCTGTGTTCACCGCTTTCTTCGAAGCTACGGGTGATTGGCCTTCAACGAGGTGTTAACTTTGAGAATTTTGTCCACGATCCGTGCGGACTCCACGCATCAATCCCACGGCTTCTGTATTCCAGAACCCCCAATTCTGTACGCGACCACTCGACGATCCGGTTTAGTGGACCATCCGCAGCAGTTGATCCACCGTGAGCACAACAATTCCAAACATCAGGTGACACATCACTTTGCTGTGCCCACGCACCCGTACATGGCGTCCACCAAACTCATCTTTGAGTCGTCCAAAGACCCGCTCCACGGTCGAACGTTCCTTGTAGCGCGCCCGCTCAGGTGGAATGAACCCGGCACTGCGCTGTGCCTTCTGCTCACGACGGTGTTCCGCCTTTCGATTACGCGGATTCGTGTCGATGATCGGCACATGTCCCGCTGCCGTACTGTGTGCGTGAATCGCCTTCGCGTCATACGCACTATCCATGAGATCATAGCAGTTGTCCACCCGCTCACCCGTCATGGTCGCCAATGGAATGGCCGCCTGACTATCGTGCAGGGACGCGGAAGATACCAAGCAGCTGATCGGAACCCCGCCGTCTGCTGCATCTATATGTAGCTTATATCCCGTCCAGGATTGCGTATGCCCTTTCGCATTTCGCTTGCTCCCCACCGTGCATGCCTTGGGCAAATCCGCCAACAGCTCCGCTTTGTTCATGGTACGCTGGCGCTCCAGACGCGTGGGGACCTTTGGACGTTCCTCCCCCTTCCGTGGACGCCCACGCTTGCGTTTCACCGGTTCCGGCGCCTTTTTCTTCGGCACCGGCTTCTCTCTTGCCTCAATCGCCGTCGAATCCCGTGAAATATGGCCCACCAACGAATCCGCATAGCTCTTCTGAATCAAGACTTCGTGGATTCGTGTCGGTAACTCGGACTCCGCAAACTCCTTGAACGCACGGGAAAATGTGGACGCACTTGGTATATTCCGCTGCCGCGACCAACCACACATCGACCGAAGCAATGGGTCCGAAAGTAGTCGCTCTCGCAATCCGGCAGTCGTCGGAATATTCAAGACCATCTTGGCCAGAAACGACCGTGCAAGCGAAACCCGAGATGCCAGCGGGCGCCCCGGCGTGCGGAACGAGGTGCGGGGCAGAAAATCCTCCACACACACCATCTCGAATACCAACAACAACTTCTGGTACCGTTTGGGCAACGAACCAAATTCCTCCTCCACCCAAGGAAACAATTCCCGTTGGCAGGCAATATAAAAACCTCGTATTTTCTTCCTAAGGGACATGGGAGACTCCGGTTTTCGTGGAAAATTGTCGACACTAATTGATACGAAATCCGGGGGACTCCGGTCCCTTTTTTAGCCCTATCGAGGGATGTTTCTATGCTCGGGGCGGATACAAATCCCAATCAAAATCGCCTCCTCTACCCAGAGACACCAACCAGAAACAGTGACCTCAAAATTCCAAAAAATCCCCCGATTTGAGAGTTTTGCAACTGGCTCAACTGACATCATTTTTTGTGCGAACTCTGTAAGGTCATCTGCCCAGTTTGTCAGTTCATCTGCGAGTCCCGTTGGACCATCACGCAGAGCAAACTCTTTAACCCGCGCAAGTTGTCTAACAAATCGCTGAACACGGCCGGCAATAGCCCTTGCTTTGCTCTGGATCTCGTGTTGTATCTCCTCGGCTTGCTTTGATTTTGTTATCTTCCTGCGCAGATGCTCCTTTAGATTTTCTTCATTCTCCCAATCCTTGTCGCAAAGTGGACACTGTGCCCCCTCTACTAAATCCAAGCCTCGTTCAATGAGTAGTTTTTTCTGAAGCATCTCTAGCAGAGATGGGTCATCTTCTAGTGTTCCAATGGCTTTAAGTATTACTTCAACCTCTTCCCCGCTTGACTTCCTAAATTTTACCAATTGATTTTCCAACTCTTCTATGTCCCGAAGAGCCGTCGCCTTATTGAAAATTATTTGTTGCTCCCCTTGCGTTATTCCCGTGGCCAATGTCTTTCCATCCTTCAGTTCGGTAATTGGGGGTAAACTTAGAAGTTTTCTTTGTTTATTGACTGTACTAAGAACTTTTTCGCTTGATATGGTAGGCAAGCCAAAGTGACTAAGTAGAGATTGTTGGGCGTCTTCTTTGTGATTCTTCTTACTGTCGTACCTTTTGCTGGCTTGGTTTTTTGATTTCAAGAGAATTCCACGAAGGGCAGTTATTTCCTCAAGTTTGAGTAATGCCTGTATTTGTTTCGCCCGCTCGCCCGCCTCTACTAAGATGTACTCAATAATCTCTCGACGCGATAATGCAAGCTTTGGAAATCGTGCAAGTTCCTCTATAATTGCCCGAGCATCATCATTATCTGGATCAAGAACAAAAGTCTTCGGAGACTTCGCGTTGCGCCTTAGAACAATTGTCATTTTAAGGCTTGGAAAGTAAAGCTTGAGGGATACTTCTACTGCAGAGACGTTATCTCGGCTGTCCACATGTGGACCATATTTTTGGAAAGATAACTGGCGTGACCCCCTTCCAGTAAGTCGAGATATCTTACCTGTGAGACCAAATTGTATTGCATCAATCACCCCACTCTTCCCTGAACCATTTGGGCCATAGATCACGAAGTTCTCGCGTGCAAAATCCAGCGTGAGAGAACGAATGCCGCGCAGTTCCGAAATTGTAATCTCTTCAAGTTTGACCATGCCCCAATTGATTAATTTGCATTTCGAAGGCTTTAACCAAGGCCTCTGCAGTCGGATTTCCTTCGGCCAGCAATAGTCTTTGCAGTTCTTCAATTACTTCGCTTGATATGTCCTCTGACTCTTCAAGGCGCAAGAATAAATCATTGAGAATTTTTCCCTTTATCTCGGTCATGCGTTTGTTTTCTAGCTGAGTTCAAGTCGAATTCACGGGCTCTACCGAGATTCTTGCAAAAAGACTTCATGCGGTCGGAAACGAAATGGAACACAAATCTAATATTTTCAATCTTCTTACCCTCTACTAACCGTTTTGATTTCCTAGATCTTGCAAATTGAGTCGAAATTACCCGTTTCTTCAGATTGATGTTGCCGTCCTGCATGGTCCAATGTCCCCGGATACCTCCCACATTCACACTGTGCCTCCAATCTTCAACTTCACCAATCCCTCCAATATTGAACTCAGTTAAGCATCGTGTATAAGATACAGGGGCTTAGGCTGGATACAAACACTCCCCTCCTCATCTTGATTTATTTGGTAGCCCTCTCGGACTTTCTGTCCTCCACACCAGCAACACTCATTTCGCCGAGTATTCCTTTACTCATCTAAAGTGTTCAGGGGATAGTCCTACTATAAGATCTAATATTGGAGCATCCCCAGTGTTCAGTGAGAGCTTTATTTCGATGACTTCTTTGATTTTCCTCCCGACAAAGCATCCGGCAATTCTCTGCGTTCGTTCCTCCTGTATTATTAACATCCACTAAAATCTTGGATGTGCCGCCTATTCCCCCGTTCAATAGATAATGAGTCAGACCATCAGAATATGTCAAATGAATGTAACCTAACATATCAAGTTGTATTCTGTAACCAGAATATTGCAAAATTCAACAAAACTATAGAAACCATTGCAGCATCTTTGGGCGTTGTCAAACCTGGCAGAAGTGACTGGCTTGACAAAATCCCGGCTCATGCGCTTGGCACTTGCCGGAAAGGCGCTGGAGCTGGGGCGCGGGGCGGTGAAAGTGCCCCGCGCCACGCCACCCCGGAATCAGACAACGGAGAACACCACCGAGGACGATCGCTTCGTCCAAGGAGAGCTGTTTTCGGATGATGAATATCGCTGATACTTCCCCTCCCGTCAATGCGCGAGGTGTAGGGGTACGGGCACGCGGAAATCTGGAACTCGTGGTCCCTGATATCCTGCTCGATATAGATCTAATGAAAAACGGGCGCGGAGGCTGGACTACTGCAGATTGGGTATGGGAGCTTCTCTGTCAACCCAGTTCCGTATCTCGCTTATACCCAACTTGCGGGCAAGCATTACATTCTCCCCGGCGTTCGTGTCCATGTCCCCACCGACACGCTTTCGACGCTCGTATACCAATACCTGCGGAGTGACCCGGGGCCCAACAATCCCCTCCTCGACAAAATGGAGTGCCCCAATGTTGTGCCACCTACGTCCCACGATAAGCTCATCAAATGCCCCATACTTGCCCAAATGCTTCCATCCATCAATTGGCAACCAGTCAACACCTACCCCCACAACCGAAAAGCCAATATTCAAATCAACCGACCGTCGTAATAGTTCATCTTTCAGTTCTTCAACCAGTCCAGGAAGTGCCGGATCATTTGAGGCATCACAAAATCGCGATCCAATATATACCAGCACCAATTCCCGGTCCTCCTGTATCCTGGCTGCTGGCACATACGATGCCCCCCCTCCTATGCGAGATTGATTCCACGTAAAACTGACCCCCGCCACAGGAATCAGGCGGGTAACACCCAGTGCCAGTGTGGCGACAAACAGAACGAGTGCCCACAAAAGCAACCGACGATTACTCATATCCACTCCGAATCGATGACGGACCTATTCCCCATCAAAATGAAATATACGCAAGAGGGGATACGGGGAATTAAAAGACTGGATAACATAGTCGCGGTGTCTAGCACGAAAAGCCGGCGCATGACCCACATAATGACCATACCCGGTCTGCGCATTAACCCGATAATAATGCACTGGAGTCGACTTCTCAGGGCCAGCGTTTACAACATACGTGAGATTAAAATATTCCCCATCCCCATCAACAAATAACCTTGTACCAAACGCGTCTCCTTTGGAGGAATTCTTATAGAAAAGCGTACGGCCTCCATTCTTTTCTTCAACCGGAGCAAACTTTGTATCTTCAAACTTTACCCGCCATAATAACTCACCGTCCTCTGAGTATCCGTGCAAGACCGGTATCCGGCCTACGATCATACCTACTACACCATGCCGCTCGCTGCATGCGATCCTGCTCCCACTTCCCGTTGATAGACTACGAGTTACGAACTTGTTTTTTGACTTATACGTGTATCCGAACGAGGTAACCCGTTCCCCTTCCATTGTGAGCTTTTGAATGTTCCCAGGTCTGCCAAGGTAATGTCTCAGGACATAGATGTGATCATTCATTACACATCCTTGGGTACCAATAGACGTAAAACCGTTCCGGTAGAGAAATTGGCCGTTCTCCTGACGTTCAAACACCTGTACGCGCCCTTTCGAGAATACCACAGCTTTTCTGCCAGACTCAAAGAGCGCTAGCTCACGGGGTTGATTAAACTCCCCCGGGCCTTCACCTTGACCACCGAAGAAACCAAGGTATGAGCCATCAGAACTGTAGAACAATACCTCGCCGAGCTCACGATCCACAATAAATATGCGTCCATCGCCATCTATTTCTATGTCCTCTACTCTTCCAAGCATCTCATACCGTTCACCCTCGGCAACTCCAATAATGACCGTGTCGGTCAGCGCAAGGGAGGAGTAAAAATTTGTGCCTCTATCAAGGATATCACCAGGAGGCTTAAGGACGAAATCAGGATCCGTAATCACTGGGATATTGTCGCTGGTCGGATGCACTCGCTTCTGGATGGAGCAAGCCAGTACTTCTGACACAATCAAGAATGCACCAACGTTCAATAGCACAAGCAAGAACGGGACAAACTGAGCAATGCTATGCGTTCTCATGGTACTAATGGAAAAAAGTTAGCCTTAACACCAAAACTTCCACCACGGACAACAGCCACCGTCTTCGCACCCTCCGCTTGTCACACTGCATTTCTTGTCTGAACCTTCATCGTAATCGCAAACCTCTTTACCGGTGTGAGTAGTTTCAGTGATGCCTGTCTCAGGATCAGTAAGATCAATTACTATTTCTTGACATGTATTATTTTCGCATCCACGCATCATAGCGTGCTCAACCGCGGTGATCGGAGCAGAGAGGAGGGCACTTGCGGTCCAGCCGCCCAATACCGCAGACAGCAGGAAAACAGAACGGGCGAGGATGTTCTTGGCGCTTGTGATTGTAGTCATGAAATACGTGTGATTAGTTAGTCGTTGTTCGCCATATGCGTCAGTCGATCATAATCGCAATTCAGGGCCTGCTTCAGCATCCCCAGAACGAAAATCCTCCACAGATCCATCCCCCGGCGCCCCAATTTGTGACTGACTCCCGAAGCCACACCCCCTTCCAAAAGCTCGAAAATCTTCGCTCGCGTCTTTGCATTCTTGTATATCGAACGCAAACCACGCAATACCGCCGGAATGTCATCCCGGCTTCGGGGGGCAAGCTCAATCTCTTCAATCGGAACCTGCCCAAACGCGCGTTGGGCTTCCATTACTACTCGCATGGCAACAAAGGGGCGAATGTACACGCTTAAACGCCCAAATCAGACCTCTTACCCCAAAATTGCCGCCAGATTCGCAAATTCATTCATCCTCCCGCTCAGACGACGCCTATGCGATCAGAGCCCCAAATACACGCTAAATCCTGACCAAATCCACCCAAAATGATCAAATCTGCCCCCAAATACCCGGATTCATCGTATAATCCCACGACCAAAATCATTTTCTGGCAAGCACTAGTTAGAAGGAGCGACATAATAAGAAAAAGATCCGACTTTGCCAAACGGCGGAGGGGATGCGTAGAAGTTAGTTGGTTAAAGGGAGCGTGATATAACATTTTCAACTTATATCACATTCCATGAATTCTCAAAATTTTTCTACTCCGGAGCCTACTCCACGAGGTAACACTTCGGCCCAGGACCTCCACATGGTCATGGCAGGGGTCTGTTTATGGTCCGGTTTTGGACAGATTCGGGGTACTGTCGGTTCCGGAAAATGGCTGACAAAATGTCCGGATATATAACAAAATCGACGATCGGCGCTGAAACGGCCGGATCGGGGCTGATCCGCGGCAGGGCATGCAACATAATGGGTTTTATGTAACATCCGCGACCCCCGGACATACAGATTTCACATATTCAGCGCCGTAATTCTGTGTCTGTTTTCATGTGCCCTGCCCGCCCTCAACGCGCCTCGCGATCCAGAACTTCATTGATCCATAGTCCAATCCCCCGCATCACGTTTAGTCTGCCGCCGCCTAGTCTGTTCTTCAGAGTACTCCTTCAATAGCTTATCCAGTATCTCCCGTGCTTTCTTGACCTCACAAATCCCCCGCGGAATCTTATCATTCTCCAAGGAGACCAGGGCATGGGCAAGCAGGGTTTCGGCATCCCGGATTTTATTCTTCACCACGATATCTAGATCTATTTCCATTTTGTTGTAGGGCTGTTTATGTGTTACTCCGCCTGACCGAATCAGTCCTGCTATTGACTAGGTTTTGACCAATAAGGATGTCCCTCCTTGACCATCTTTTCAGCTTCTTCACGTGCTTTTTTATAAAAGGAGTTGGCTTTCTCTTTAATTTCATCTGAAATACTTGCGATTCCTTTTTTAGAAAACAAGCGGAGTTCATAACCACTGCTACAGAGGGAGGTGATCCAATATCCTTCTAACTCTGACAGTTTATATTTCTCAGAATTCAGGAGCTCACATGTAAGAAAGAATTCTTTATGTAAAATGCCAGCATTTATTGGACCTTGCCCGAAGCGCATTACTTCTGTTATAAAATTCAGAACGATGGCGTTCCACGAATCAACGGCACCGCTGGTTCGCCGCTATCGTCAAGCCCCACGAGTCCAGACCAAGTCGCATCTTGGAGCGTTTGCAACTGGGAGCGATGGAGGCAGCCCATACATGTGAGGTGGAACGCCGCAGACAACACGCCGTGTTGACCCTTGCACATCTCCCTTCAACTGTCGAAGATATTCGCTATATCGACGGAACATCGCCTGTCATATGCAGAAGAGGGATAGCTGCTATAGGGTACACGGGTCCTGCAGCTGTGCCTTGCTTGGTTCAACGTTTTGGAGGCAGCTGAGCCCTACGCAAAAATCACCAATCTTTTCTGATGATTGTCTCCCACGGCATCATAGATCCACACGAACTTTGTCTATCAAGTTACTCAATCTCAGTGTTATCTCTGGATAGTGTGCGGCAAGGTTATTGAATTCGCCAATGTCTGTACGCAAGTTGTACAGTTCAATCCAGGTCCGTTCCGACTCAATAAAACGTAGGAGTTTCCAATCGTCCTGGCGGATGGCCTGCACATAATGCCCACCCCAACGGTTATTGAATTCCCAGTAAAAATACTCATGCTGCGTTACCGGTCCGTCGTCGCGCAGCAAATTTTGCATCGAAAGCCCGTTGGTGGGTGGTGCGGGTGTATCTGCGAAATCCGCAAGGGTAGCAGGGAGATCCCAGCTTCCCCAGGGATGGTTGCTCACGATGCCTTCCGGTATGATCCCAGGTCCCCAGGCAATTGCAGGTACCCGGATACCGCCCTCGTACAGATCACGTTTTAGCCCACGCAGTGGGCCGTTGCTTTCAAAGAAACCAGGGTCGGCACCACCTTCAACATGGGGGCCATTGTCGCTGGTGAACAACACGATCGTGTTGTCACTTAGTTTAAGGTTGCGGAGATGATCCAGTATCCGACCAACATCTCGATCAAGTCTGGAAACCATACCCGCAAATGCCGCATGGGGTTGCTCCTGTCCACGATAGGTACCAATGACACCACAGCAGGGAAATGGTTTTTCCGGCATTAGGAGGCTGCGACCGGTGCTATCCTGATAGGGGCTCATGGACTCTGACGGTACCAGAAGCTCCGCATGCACCAGTGGGTACGGGAGATATAATAGGAATGGACGATCTTTGTGACGAGTAATGAAGTCTAGGCCCGCTTCAGTAAACAGATCCGGTGTATACTGCGTCGTATCAACAGGTACTCGCTCTGTTTTGCCGTTCTGGATGCCAAACAGGTGGTCTGTATAGTATGAATGTGCGTGAACGTGCCCTAGGTATCCCAGAAATTCATCGAAACCCTGCCGGTCCGGTGCACCGTTTTCTGGCGTTCCAAATCCCCATTTTCCGAAGATGCCCGTGGCGTAATCTGCTTCCTTGAGTACTTCAGCTACGGTTACGTCTGTTTCCTGAAGCCCGGGGCCGGCATTGGAACGTGTACGTGAATGTGCCATGTCTACACCTGTCAGGAGAGCAATGCGGGATGGCGCACAGACCGTGTGTCCTGCATAAAAGCTTGTGAATCGCATTCCCTCCGCAGCCATTTGGTCAAGGCGAGGTGTGTGAATTTTCTTTTGACCATAGGATCCCAAATCACCGTAACCAAGATCGTCTGCCAGTATCACTATAAAGTTTGGCGGGCGATCATATTCTGTCCGCTTGGAGATATGTTCAGAAAGTGATGTGTTAATCGTAACATTCGATGGGGTATCTGCAGGTTGATAACCGGACAGCTGTACGCTAAGTATCAGGAAAGCAATTATCGAAGTGGTGGCAGTTAGTAGACGCTGCATGATCTTATTTGACAAAAGCAGTGTAAGTTTTCGAAGCAAGCACAAGATACTCGTGGAACAACTGGTATGTCATCTTTTATCGTGGGGGCGATCTAGCGTCTGTCAGAAAATAGCCTAATTTTGGTACCACACTGCATTTTCCCAGAACGGGTAAGAAACTGAAATCGGCCGCTCAGGAGGGAAAGAACGGTGGAATTGGCCTTGGAGTCATCAACTTGGCAAGCCGAACAACAAGGATATGTTAATTTGCTGACAAGCACGACCTTCACCACTTGCAGATTAGATATCCTGCAACTCCATCCAAGCCAGAATACCACCATCCAGGCTCACTGCGCGAGGATACCCGGCGTTGTGTAGTATTTGTACAGCACGTCTGGACCGAAGGCCTGTTTGGCAATGTACGACGATACGCTCGTCGGAGGTTGCTTTGATTTCTGACAGCCTATCGGGGAGTGTCTCAACCGATATTTGCTGGTTGGCTCCCATGCTAGTAGCTGCAGCCTCATCAGTTCTCCGGACGTCAAGAAGAAAGAAAGGAGTGCGGCTATTCTTCAGTGTGCTCAGTTCTGCTGCACTGATGTGGGGTGTTGTTCCACACAATTCCTCATAGTCAATGAGGACATTGATTGTTGGGGATTTTCCACAGAGGTGACAGTCATCATTTTTTGGGAAAGTTAGTTTTTTCCATTCTGAATCTAAAGCGTTGATCAGCGTCATATGTCCAATGAGTGGCTGGCCGATGTTAAGAAGCAGTTTTAGAACCTCGTTCGCTTGGAGTGTACCGATCAGCCCGGGAAGTACGCCGAGTACTCCACTTTCCGCGCAGGTAGGTACGAGTCCGGCAGGGGGTGGAGTGGGATGGAGGCAACGGTAGCATGGGCCATTTGCGTGACACAGAACGGTCACCTGCCCCTCAAATTGATAGACATTTCCGTACACATTGGGGATCCCCAGTAGTACGCAGGCATCATTTACGAGGTAACGGGTAGCAAAATTGTCTGAACAATCAGCAACTATATCGTAGCCTCGAAGAATATCCATCGCGTTCTCTTTTTGCAGACGAACATTGTGCCTGGTTATTCTAATGTGAGGGTTACGGGCTTCTAGGGTAGTAAGGGCCGAATCAAGTTTAGATGTTTCTAGGAATTCATCTGTGTGCAGGATTTGCCGGTGAAGATTACTTTTTGACACGACGTCAAAATCAACAAGCCCCAGATGCCCAACACCCGCAGCAGTGAGGTACAAGGACAATGATGACCCCAGTCCACCTACACCAACGATAAGAACAGAGGAGGCTTTGAGTTTTTCCTGCCCTGTAACCCCAACCTTCTCCAAGGCGATCTGTCGTGCATATCGCAGATGTTCAGACTGGTCGAGCGCGGCTGACATAGATCTATTGATATTTCGAAGCAAAGAACCTGTCGAGATAAACCTTCTGAGTATGTATGCAAGTACGGGGACCAGACAGTTTACTCAGGAAAAGATGCATGTATCTCCTGCGTGTTATGTGTACCGGAGATCAATTTAATACGGAAATACCATCACGGCTCGAAAAATGGAACGAACATCCCCGAGTAAGGGTTGTTCTGAGCAACAACACAAATACAATCAATGAGAAGGATCACTTATTCACTCGCTCTGGGTTTGATGGTGCTAGCCGGTACGCTTGCTCCGTCGGCACAGGCCCAATCAGAAGAGTTTGACGAAGTCAGGGCGGTAATCGATCGCCTGTTCGATGGTATGCGTGCAGGTGACAGTACGATGGTACGGAGCGTGCTGCATGAAGACGCACTGATGGGACGTGCAGGCGACCAAGGTTTCAGGGTCGGCCCACCCGATCAATTTGTACGAGCTGTCGGTACACCGCATGATCAGGTATGGGATGAACGGATCTGGGATGTTCATATCTCGATTGATGGTCGGTTGGCTTCAGCCTGGATGGAATTTGCTTTCTTTCTTGGCGAAAAAATGAGTCACTGCGGTGTGAACTCAATGCAACTCTATCGGACTGACGAGGGGTGGAAAATCGTTTATCTGGCAGACACTAATCGTCCGCCTACGTGTGAGCCGCCAACAGACGGATCATAGGAGTCAGTCATACGCTTCCTTACTGGCGCACGCGTCTACAGGCACGGGATATGAGCCTGTGAAACAGGCATCACAGTAGCCGTGTGAGCTATCGTGGGCAGCACGCACCGCCTTTTTCAGACCCGCTATCGTGAGATAGGCAAGGGAGTCAACGCCGAGCCATTCACCAATGGCTGTCACGTCGTCAAACTTACTTGAGAGCAACTCTTCCTTACTTGGAAAATCCATGCCATAGAAGCAGGGATTCGTGACCGTTGGTGAGGCCACACGGAAGTGAACCTCTTTGGCTCCGGCTTCCTTGATCATCTTCACTAGGAGCTTGGCCGTTGTTCCGCGTACTATTGAGTCGTCCACTACCACGACAATACGGTCTTTGAGGAGGCCGTCGACTGTATTGAACTTGCACCGAACACGCATTTCACGGCTATCTTGTCCTGGTGCAATGAAAGTTCGGCCAACGTAGTGGTTACGGATCAGACCGATGTCATACTTGCAGCGGTATCCGAGTTTTTGGCATTCGCTTACATAGCCAAGTGTGGCGGTATTGGAAGAGTCAGGGACCGAGATCACTAGGGGAGCCTTCTCTTCTGCTTGGACGCGTGGCACTGGAGCATCGTGAGCTAACTGTTTGCCAAACTTGCGACGCACCTTATCGACCATCTCACCATAGATGCGTGAATCTGGTCGGGAGAAGTAGATGTACTCGAAAATGCATTGACTTACGCCGTGGCGGCTGTTCAGATGCTCACTACGGAAGCGCTCTGTTTTGCAGCCTTCCCGGTCAATAGTGATAATTTCTCCAGGATCGATATCACGTACATACTCGGCGCCGATCATATCAAAGGCACAGGTTTCACTGGCGACACAATAGGCCATTGTGCCGTTTTCGTTTGAATTGTGAATCCGTCCTAGTGCCAGGGGGCGGAATCCGTTAGGATCCCGAACAGCAATCAGGCTGTCGTCCGTGAGCAGGGCCAGGGCGTATCCGCCCTCCACCTGCGCGAGGGCATCCAGAATTTGATCAATCTGTTTGGTACGACGGCTTTGAGCAATCAGGTGCAGGATGAGCTCCGTATCAGAGGTTGATTGAAACAGCGTGCCACGCTCACTGAAGGAAGCCCTAAGCTCAGTAACATTGGAAAGATTGCCGTTGTGAGCTATCGCAAGGTTACCTCCACGGTATTGAACATGGAGAGGCTGAATATTGGCATGTTTGATAGCTGACCCGCTGGTGGAGTACCGTGTATGGCCAATGGCCGACGAACCGCTTAGCGGGTCGTTGAATAGCGAAGGATCGTCAAAGACATCCAGAACGAGCCCGAAGTCCCGCACAGAAGACATGATACGACGCTGCCGGCCGGGATCGAAGGATGACGAAACTATGCCGCAGGACTCCTGTCCCCTGTGTTGGAGGGCATGCAGACCGAAGTAGGTAAGTCGAGCAGCCTCTGGGGAATTAAAAATTCCAAAGACACCGCAATGGTCACGTATACTGTCCATGCGAGCTCAAGCTGCATAGGATGGTCAATGGGCCGTTAAATCCAGTGACCGTGCCGTGGTTTCAGATATTACCGAATTATTCCGTTTGACTCCTTGGGAGCAGTTCGAATCCGAATGTGAACCAGACGAATCCGGTTATTTTCTACTTCCTCTACGGAGATCTCCAAGCGGTCATACACGGTAGTATAGCCCGGCTCGGGAATGTCTCCTGCCAAGTGAAATATAAGGCCGCCCAGTGTCTCAAATTCGTAGGTATCGGTTGGCAGCGAGATGTCTGTCGCATCATTAAGGTCGTCCAGATTTATCCGGGCGTCGATCCTGTATTCGTTGTTACCCAAGGAGGTAATGAGTGTGTCTCTGACTTCGTCGTGCTCATCCTCTATTTCTCCAACCACTTCTTCTAGGACATCATCCAGTGTTACGAGTCCTGCTGTGCCTCCATACTCGTCTACCACTATGGCCAGGTGTGTTTTACGGTGTTGAAAATCCTGAAGAAGGTCATCCAATTTTCGTCCGAGCGGCACAAAAATAGGCGGCCTCATTAGATGGGTCCAATCAATCGCTGCATCAGGCTGGTTCACGAAGGGCAGCAGATCTTTGGCATAGACAATACCTTGAATGTTGTCCAGGTGATCCCTGTAGAGTGGCAGTCGGGAATGTCCGCAGGTACGAATTAATTCCAGGGCCTCTTGCAGGGAGGCGGTTATAGGAAGAGCCGATATGTCCAGGCGATTCACCATAATGGCGCGAACTGTTGTTTCACCGAAGTCAAGCAGTGATTGAATCCAGCCATGTTCATCTTCCTCCAGTGATCCGTGGTCCTTGCCGATCTCAGCCATAACTCGCAAATCGTCAGAAGAAAGTACATCCGGTTTTTCGTCTACATTCCAGTTGTGATAAATTCCATGTATGCGGGTTGTCATGCGTGCAAGGAGTGTAGTCACGGGATACAGCGGCCATGAGACTATTTTAAGGACACCTGCCACACGGCGGCTATAGGTGAGGGCATACCTGGATGCGATCAGCTTAGGGGTGATTTCCGAGACAATCAGTAATGTGAAGGTTAGTGCGACGACCTCCAGTGCAAAAACAAATTCAGGTCTTAGCCCCATAGTTTCTGCTGCGCGTTCGGTCACCAATGCTGCAAGGATAGCTGCTGAGACGTTGATGAGTGTATTGAGCAGCAGGATGGTAACCAGGAGTCGGCGCGGATTTTCTAGAAGAGAGAGCACGCGTCGACTTTGGTGGTCTCCACGAGTGGCGAGAGTCTCACGATCAGTAGCGTGGAGCGAAAAGAGTGCAACCTCAGCACCTGATACAACTGCACTGGCTAGCAGCAGCAGCAGGAAGACAACAATCTCGGTTGGCGATACCAGTGCACTGTGAGATTGGGCCAGCAGGCTCAGTGCAGCTATAGGAGAACCTTCAGGAGGTGCCAAACTGTGGAACGGTCTGGTGCATACAAATCAGTCTTGGGGCCAAGCCACGGTCCGATGTAGCTTGACTAGAAATATTGTCCGGTCACTATTATAAAAATGAGGACAGTGAGTATAGCCAAGGGGCAAACAACTTTGATCAGGAATCCTACCACCGGGGCCCCTGGCATTGGAAATCTGCGGTCATCACCGTCCTCGAGGGCAGCCAACAGTTTAGGTACACCCCATACCCATCCAACCGCGATGCAAACCAAGAATGCTCCTATGCTCAGGGAGTAATTTCCCCAGATGTTGTTATTCAGGGTTAGGAAGTCAAGTCCAAATGGAAGAATCCCGTCCTCTCCACCTGAGAGCCCCGATACTGCTCCGAATGCAAGGGCTGACGGCACTGCTAGCGCAAAGCAAATTCCAGATACAAAGCTGGCAGCCCGGTTACGGGTCCATCCTTTCTCATCCACGAAGTACGCAACAACCACTTCCAACAGACTAACAGTAGAGGTGAGTGCAGCGATGGCCAGCAATGAGAAAAATGCCGTGGCAAATAGAGCCCCCAAGGGCATCTGATTGAAGATGGTAGGCAGTACCACGAACACGAGGCCAGGTCCAGCACTGGGATCGGCATTCGCGAAGAAAAGAGCGGGGAAAATGATAAGACCTGCCAGTAGAGCTATGCCAGTATCCGCAATTGCAACAAAAATACCTGATTGCCAGAGATTTTCTCTTTTAGACATGTAGGATCCGAAAGTAATCATAGCGCCCATGCCCAAACTCAGACTAAACAATGCTTGTCCGAGTGCTCCCATAACAACATTCAAACTAAGTTTGGACCAGTCCGGTGTAAAGAGATAGGTGAGTCCATCAATGCCTCCAGGCAAACTAACTGCCCGAATGGCCAATAGGATCAGCAGAACAAAGAGTGCAGGCATCAAAATCGTGGCCGCACGTTCAATGCCCTTGGATACCCCCCTTCGTACGACCACCAGCGTGAGCAGAAGAAACAGACCACATAGCAGAATGGGCCAGAGGGGGTCTCCAACAAATTCCGTAAAGATGGCATTACTCGTTTCGCCATCCTGTGCCTGCAATAATTCTCCAGACACAGCTTTACCAAGATACCCCACGGTCCATCCGGCGATAACCGAATAAAATGCAAGAATTCCCACACCGGTTGTAACACCAAGTCCACCCACGTACGGCCAGAATCTGCCAGGGATCAATGCCTTAAATGCACCTACCGGGTTGCGTTGAGAGGTGCGTCCCAAGGAGAGTTCAGCTAAAAGCACCGGTAGCCCGATTGCAAGAACGAAAATTAGATAAATAAGGACGAAAAGGCCTCCGCCGCCTTCAGCCACAGAGTAGGGAAAACGCCAGATATTTCCGAGTCCAATAGCACTTCCAGCAGCAGCCAGAATAAAGCCGAGTCGTCCACTCCATTGTTCGCGGCCGTTAACTGAGCCCATGGTCTAATATTTATTTGATTAGCTGTAACGGATTATCTCACACTGCAATGTATGCGTGCAGATAGGGGAAATTTAGTGCAAAGGGATAAGACTATTGTGCTTACAAACAATACTTGCAGATTGCGAATGTCTTTTTGTTACGGACGTTACCGAGACTCATGTAATTCATTACGGAGAGGTCCAGAGACATGCGAACTCAGGCAATGAAGTGTTGGGAGAGTAGATAGATGTTTTTTAGTTGCAGATCCCGATCTAGAAAGGCAGATCGTCATCCGGTACAATGGTTGTCGGAGGCGAACTGTCGGTTGTCGCGGGTGGTGCGGTTGGTGGTTGTTGTACGGGAGGGGGCTGTTCAGGTACGTATGGTACCCCGCCTGGCTGTTGCTGCGGAGGGGCACCCGGTGGGGGTTGTGTATATCCACCGCTCGGCTGCTGGCCATACGCGCCCGATGGTGCAGACTGTCCAAAGTTACCACCTCCCTGTTCTAATGCGAAAGCATTTGAAGCTACTATTTCGGTTACCCACTTCGTTTCTCCGTGCTGATTCTCGTAGGAACGATTTTGAATTCTTCCCTCCACGAATACACGCGTGTTGGTGTGCACCTGGTTAGCTATGGCTTCCCCCTTCTGCCCCCAAATTACCACGGTGTGTGATGCTCTCCTTTCCACGTGATTACCTTCCCTGTTCACATAGCTCTCTGTAGTTACCACACGTAATTGGCAAATCGCTGTACCGCTCGCGATATGGCGAAGCTCGGGTTCCTTGCTCAGTCGTCCAATCAGAACTACCTTGTTAATACTTATATCTTGCAGGTTCATGATTCTTACGCACTATCGGTTCTAGATTGCGGTTTTTACGCGTTAGAGGCGGAAACGTCTCACAATGAGTTCGATAAGATACGATCCAGTACTTTCTGAACAAGTCTCCAACACTATCACACCTCTCCCCATGCTATCAGAGATATTTGATGAAGAATACACAGAAGTCAATGATTCTGCACCCCATTGGATAGCTTTCGTAAATGTTGTTCGCCAACTTAGGAAACAGTGTCCGTGGGACCGCAAGCAGACCCACGCTTCTTTGCGCCATTTATTAATCGAAGAGGCCTACGAAACCATTGAGGCACTTGATTCGGAGGATATGCAGGAGCTGCGGATAGAGTTGGGTGATCTGCTATTGCAGATTGTTATGCACAGCGTGATTGCAGAAGAGACCAATCAGTTTGATCTTGCCGGCGTGGTTTCTGCAGTTACCGACAAGATGGTTCGACGACATCCGCATGTTTTTGGTGATATTGCCGTATCGGGGGTTGAGGAAGTGCTTCAGAATTGGGAATCACTCAAGGCAAGTGAACGGAAGGGTGCATCTGTGCTAAGCGGTGTACCTGCCAGTTTACCGGCGCTCTTGTGTGCCTATCGGATGCAGGAAAAAGCTGCCAGCGTCGGGTTTGACTTTCCAGATCAGGAAAGTACATGGGCTAAGGTCGAAGAAGAGATTCAGGAATTCAAGGTAGCGGCATCAGACGCTGAACGCGAAAACGAGTTGGGTGATCTGCTTTTTGCACTGGTCAACTATGCGAGAAAGAACCAAATTAATCCTGAGGATGCGCTTCGCGGCACAAATCGCCGATTTCGTAATCGCTTGGCATACGTGGAAGCATGTGTTCCCAACATGAAGGCTGCCGACTTGGAAGAGCTAGACCTACACTGGGAAAAATCAAAAGATTTGGTCGGAGGCTAAAAATCAATCTGGATGGTCCCATTCGCATGCAGATTAATACCTCTAATTTGGCCCATCTTTCGGTGCTACCTTAAACAAATTCTGGTTCTTTTTGCATAGAACAGTCATATGAGCGTGATAAAATTTAGCCCAAAGCGCGCCGCAATATTTTGGGAAATAATGTTCAGTACACATCTTCAGGAGATGTCGTAGTTGGCCTCCGTCACTATATGCAAACTTTATTGTATCCCTGTTGAAGAATGGTGCATAGACATATTCATCAGATATATCCATCCCGTTGTTAGAAAGTAGGGTCAAGAAATCTTGCTTATCAAAGAATTGAACATGTCCAGCAGGATGTTTCCCTCGATCTTGGAGCCTTCCCTTAATTCTCCCGAAAAACAGGTTTTCAAGTGGAACTTCCGCTAATAAATTTGTCCAGCTAAGATCAGATAAAGACCGCAAGAACCGTTCAGGGTTCTCAAGATGCTCCAAAACATGGCTGCAGATGATCAGGTCAAATTTATGTTCTCCAAACAACGTAGCACAATCCACTATATCTCCTACCAGTGAATGCACATTTGGAAGGGTTTTTTTTACAAACGCAATGGCTTCCGCGGAATAATCAATTGCATGATATGATTTGGCTACGCCCCGTCGTTGCAGCTCCGCGATTATTGCACCAGTGCCACAGCCAACCTCCAAAATGCTTGAAGGCTTCAATCCATTTTGATTAAGCAACATGCAGATTGCATTGGCCTTTTGGTTCGCTCCCCTACGAAGCCAGTCTATTTGTCGTTTTAGTGAGTCTGAGTAAGTAGAGCTATAGTGATCTCTTCCGGTAAGTCCAGAATTCAGTCGAGAAAAACTTCTGTGTTTGCCCATAGCATGTTTAGGTATACCTACCAAATCCCTTGCAAAATTTCTGAATTGACAATTTTTATGATTTTGTAACAGGGCTACAGGGTTTCACCTTGGTCGAGACAACTGGGCATAGGAACGGAGTGCAGATCAGGCCCGTGTACAGCCTCTGATGGGCATGGGGACGTTTCTCTGTGAAGGATGCAAGGCGAGGAACTTGGTTCCTGAATTCGTTCTTTCCGTTGCAACTGATGGTCATCAATGCCTGGAGGCTCATGCGCACACGCCATCGCCAGTTTTCTTAATGCGCGCCTTGCTTTGTGTCTCTGGGAAGGCTTTGCTGGTGCGACAACGCTGGACCTTGACACCTTGCGCGCACTCGGTCCTACTTCCGTAAACAGTAAGGAGCTAGCTCTGCGTTACACAGGAGCTAGGCTCCGTGGTTCCAGGCTTTCTGTGAAGCAAGAGCCAAGGAACGGTGCGTGCCCACCGAAAAGATGAAGAGCGAATCCATCACGGCAAGATCCCATGAAGGCAGAGAGTCTAAATTTTCAGTGGGCAACGGCAGGCACGTACCGACCATGCACGTTTTCTGGTACAATTACTTCAACTAACGTCCTCCACCGGTCCGCATACATAACGCTATTTTCTGCGGAAGTTGTGCAAGACCTAGTTAATCTGGACTATTGGCGATTATGCTTATCCAGACCGGGATTACGGTTTAGAAACTCCTCGTAAAGCCGAGTGTGCCTGCTTTCCATGGGCACCTGGTATCCTGCAATAAAAACGTGAAGAATTGTCGTGGAGGTCTCGAATGGATCACCATCGGCCACGAAGAAAGTGGCTTCTTTGCCTACCTCAAGCGAGCCCAGTTTGTCATCCACACCAAAAATTTCAGCTGGATTGATTGTTACTGCACGGAGTGCTGCGTCTACAGGTAGTCCGTACGCAGCGGCAAAGCCGGCATGATAGGGCAGGTTGCGTGCGTTGGCGGTATCATTCGAGCGGATGGCAATCTTAACCCCGGCTTCATGCATTAGGGCTGCATTTTTGTATGCCTTGTCGAAGCGGTCACTTGCCCGTGTTGGAATGCTGAGGACTGGTCCGACTAGGCACGGGACCCCGGCTTCGGCGATCTTATCTGCGACACGCCAGCCTTCGGCCAATCCACTGAGGATCACGTTCGTCATATTCCGGGCCTTGATCCAGTCAAGTGCAGATAGGATATCTTTGGCATTGTTCACCTGGATTATAAGGGACTGTTCTCCACGGACAACGCCCTTTAGAGCTTCCATAGATGGAACGTATTCGGGTCGGCGTCCATCTTCGGGGCGTGCCTGATAAGTGGAGTCAATACGGTGATGTAGCTCAGCGCTGTCCCAGGTATCATTGAGCTTCTTCAGGGCTTCGGTAGCTGCTTTTTCAACATCTTCTTCCGAACGTGAATCAAACCGTCCTCTACGTCCCGTGGAGGGAAATCGTAAAACCACCCCCTCGAACCCGGCATACATTTGCTGGGGGGTGTAACCATGAAGGTTAATCAGGGCTGCCTGTCCAGGCAGCATGCCACCGGATGGTACGGTAAGTACCGTAGTAATCCCGTTGACTCTTGTAACCGGGATGGCTACGCCATTGGGGTTCACAGCAGTTAGGGCTTTCATCTGGGGAGACAGGTCTCCGAGCTCTGATGCGTCACGGGTCTCCGATAATGATCCCACTTCCACAAGCCCCATTTGTGTACCTGAGTCGATCATGCCGGGATAGACGGTTAATCCTGCCAAGTCAACAATCTGTGCACCGTCCGGTATGTCAATGTCTGTACCAAGCTGGACAATGATTCCATCCTCAACGACAATCGTGCCATTTTCAATCGTGCCCTGTGTAATCGTTACGATACGTGCGTTGGTCAACACCGTGATCGTATCGACAGCTTCATTTTTAGTCGGCGCGATCAATAAGACCGCGCTGATAAGCAGTGAATACAAATAGGTCATTACTAGTTGTTCTCCAGGAAGTCGTAAAGATCCAGTGCCCCCTCGTGCAGACACTGATGAGTATCGTCATGTGAGTGCAGTACCGTTGTCTCGATTGGGCTTTCCGGGTCTACGCTCAATCGCATATCATCGGCATCCCGTACGATGTCAAAGTAGTTAATCCCGTCTACGATTGTCTTTTGGTTGACCGCATAGATTGAAAGGGGGTGCCGGTCAAAGATTGCGAGATCCCCCTCTTTACCTACCTCGATAGAACCTACTCGATCGGCGATACCGAGTTGTTTAGCAGGATTAATAGTGATGAGAGACAAGGCTTCGGTGTCGGAGAGTCCACCGTATTTCTGTGATTTTGCCGCTTCATGATACAGGTGGCGGTTAAGTTCACCTGAGTCTGAGTTGATGGACGTCAGCACACCGTTACGGGTGAGAATAGCAGCATTGTAGGCCGTCGAATAGTAGACTTCAAACTTATAGGCCCACCAGTCGGCAAAGATAGAGGCACCGGCGCCGAATTCGGCAAGCTCCGGCGCGATCTTGAACCCTTCATTCACATGCTGAAACGTGATCTGATTAACACCGAAATCTCCTAGAACATCAAGCAACATGAGGATCTCGTCTGCGCGGTAGGAGTGGCAGTGAATCAGAATATCGCCATTTAGAATGTCACTCATGACTTCCAGCTGACCGTTGTATGCGGGAGAAATCGCACGTGGATTTGATTTTGCTTCTTCTTCGTACTGTACCCAGGCTTCCTGATAGCGCTGTGCTTTTGCAAAGGTCTCACGCAATACATACTCGACCCCCATACGTGATGCAGGGCGTTTATTACTGCCTTGTCCGTGAACTCGGGTAGGATTTTCGCCAAGTGCAAATTTGATCGTGCGTGGGGCGTCCGCCATGCGTAATTCATCTGGGTCTAGGAGTCCCCATCGGTGCTTGATGGTTTCATTCTGTCCACCGATCACATTGGCGGATCCATGCATCACGTGGGAAGAGGTTACCCCTCCCGCCAAAGCGCGGTAAATAGAAATGCTGTAGGGATTGAGCACATCACCAACGGATACCTGGGCTGTAACTGGTGCAGATGACTCATTTACATTGCTTATGCCGATATGCGAATGCGCGTCAATAATTCCCGGCATCACATACATGCCTGCCGCATCAACCACAGAGACGCCTTGCGGCGCGCTCAGGTTTTCGCCTATCTCCGTAATGATTCCATTCAGGATAAGCACATCCGTGTTTTCCAGCGTCCCATTCGTCACAGTGAGTACTGTGCCGCCACGAACAAGCACATCCCCGGTCGGCACCTGTGCCAGACAATTGCTCGCGAAGATAAATGCTGCACTCAGAAAAAGAAGCTTAAACTTCATTGCATTAATCATTGTGTTGTGAAGACATTTCTGGACCCGATGTCCGCGTACCGGATACGGTTGCATTACCCAACCCTGGTACTTCAAAAGACCCATTCAATGATTCGCCGTCCAAGATCAGTGAAGATTCAGCAGTCCCCATATCGGGTACATCAAATGAGAAGGTCAGCTTGTTGCCGTCCAGAACAACGTATTCAAGTGGAAGTGCTCCTGGCTCAATCTCAACGCTCAGGCTACCTGACCAGTCGTCATCTGAACCCTCAATGGTTAGTGTTCCACCCATATCGCCACCCGGTGTGGAGATGGTTATGCTCCACGTTCCTGCAGGGTTCACGTCGGCATCGGTGTTTTTTCCAGAGCGTTTTTTTGGCGGTTCGATCTCATACTTTCGGCCATCCACAAAGACATATCGAATCTCTCCTTCTTCGTCGAAGATCGAGCCTTTGGTTACGACAAGGTTTCCGAGTTTCCCTTCTTCAACGGTTCCCATACTCGATGTAAGTCCGAGAATTTGAGCGGGCGTTGTGGTGAGGGCTGCCAGGGCAGCATCTTCGGATAGACCCTCCTCGACCATTTTTCGCACGTTCCCCAACAGATCACCCGGTTTTGCGCTTCCCGTTGAAAAACCAAAGGTCAGTCCCTCGGATTCAAGCATACCAGCATTGCCGACATGTGCCTTATAGGCCATTTCTCGTCGGGCTTCCAGATTTTCTTTTTCTGCTGCAACATCGGTCAAAGAGGTGACACGAAAGTCTGCGTTATAGCTTGGCTCTGCAATCTGGGGCAGTTCCGCAGCAGCGTCGGTAGGTGCGGCTTCTGTGGAATCCGATGGTTGTTCTTGCTCGCTGTTCTCGGGCTCTTTTGGTAGTTCCAGTGTCAGCAGGATGGGCAGATTTGCTGATTTCAGTTTATCGACAGCATCAAAGCTTTGCGTTAACCCGGTGAGCACCATTGGGAAGCCCAGTTCCTGTTGGACGGCTAACACACGGTGCAAATCCATTACGCTCTCTGTGTTAAAGAAGATTGGTCGATTACCATCCAGTACTGGAAACATTGCGTAGAGCACCGGATCGTACTGTGGACGTTCCAGGCCGGCTGGATTTTCGGCATACAGCTGTTCGATCTTCTGGCGTCGTGCTGCTTCCCGGTATAACTGGCGCAGTTTGGCGATGACAGCCATGTCTGTACCGGGGTACATCCTGCGTGCTCCAGCGAGTTGCGCATACAAGGCGGTTTCTCCACGATAGACCATCTCATTGGCATCGTCACCGGCTAAAAGGATGATTGCACCGACGCCCGGCAGCATACGTCCTCTTGGAACGACATGCGCAGCCGTGAAGCCTGCTTCTCGCATGGCAGTGATGCGCTTATCCTCTGGATCAAGCAGATTGCGCACGTCCTGCTGTGGTTGAATCCCAGCCTCTTCATCTGGCGGATAAGCAGGGTTGTCAGGCCGCTCCCGGTTGGGTTGTTCTTTTGGCTCAGGAATGCCAGTGTGGGAGAGCCCATCAATGAAACCAGCATAGACCGTTAAAGAGTCGGCAGGTATTTCTATGGCATCAAAAGGTATAGCTGCGTCCGGGGCGATGGTGGTGATTAGGCCATCCCGAATGATCACGTTGGTTCGTTCCTGGATTTGCCCAGGAGCCTGAACTACTCGGGCATTGGTAAGCACAATTGTGCGGGTTACGTCCGGGATGGACTCTCCGCTGTTTACCTGGGCCCTTACAGATGTGCCGAGCAGTACAGCACACGAAAGGAGGGCAATTATGATTCGGCTATGAACACGCATGATTAGGGTGCGGACAAATATGGGACTAGGAAGATAGTGAACCACGCTAAGTATTTCGGCCCTTCACCCAATATTATGACGAGATCTGTAAATTCAGGAAAATTCGGTATAAGGTGGTCATGACAGTAGTGTTTATGTGCTCTATTTTTGGTTGTTATTCTGGGGAAAATTTCACTTGAAACAGATGCGAATACAATGAAAAAGGATGAGGCGAGTATCCATAGGAGTATAGGGCTTGAATCGCCTTGGGAGATTTCAGAGGATCGTTATGATGATAAGGATCGGGTACGGCGGGTAACGGTGATCTGCACGGATACATCATTGCTGTCATGTCCGAAGTGTAAGGCGGCTTGTTCCTTTTATGATTTGCGCGAGGCACGTTCCTGGCGGCACTTAGATACCTGTACCTATCGTACGGAGTTGATTGCCCGGGTTCCGCGTGTAAAGTGTCGAGCGTGTGGAGTTCGGACGGTGCAGGTTCCTTGGGCATCGTCGAGTTCCCGGCACACCTTTGACTTTGAAGAGATGGTAATTGGATGGCTTAGGGATGCGAGTGTATCCGCAGTATCGCGGCAGCTCGGCGTGGGATGGAAAGTGATTTCAAGGATCATGGAGCACGCGGTAGAGCGAGGACTTCGGCGCAGACAAACGGAGATTATTCCGCACATTTGCGTGGATGAGACCTCCTTCCGTAAGCGACATAAATACGTTACGGTCGTTTCCGATGCAAAGGCAGGCAGGGTCCTGTATGTGGGGATCGGACGCACGAAAGCGGTGCTAAAGCGCTGGTATTTAAGTCTCACACCAGAACAATTGGCGGGGATTGAGAGCGTGAGCATGGACATGTGGCCCGCCTACATCTCTGCCACCTTGGCGTGTGTAGCTGATGCAGCGAAGAAGATTGCGTTTGACCGGTTTCATGTGGCGAAGTATCTGGGGGAGGCCGTGGACAAAGTGCGTCGGCAAGAGCACAAGGCTTTACGCGCCGAAGGAGATACGACCCTCACCGGAAGTAAGTACGACTGGCTAACGAACCGGGAAAATATGTCCAAGAAGCAGAAAGCGCGGTTTCAATCGTTGAAGAACAGTTCGTTGAAAACCGCCCGGGCGTGGGCCATCAAGGAGATGGCACGAAATTTATGGCATTATGTACATCCCACCTGGGCCCGCAAGGGCTGGAAAAGATGGCTTTCCTGGGCCATGCGCTGCCGCTTGGAGCCGGTCAAGGAAGCCGCCAAAACCATTAAAAACCACCTGTGGGGAATCATCAATGCAATTATTCTCAAGGTCAGCAATGGCCCGGCCGAAAGCATCAACAGCCGAATAAAAACAGTCAAAGTACGCGCCCGCGGATTCCGAAATAATGAACGATTTGCAACCGCCATTTACTTCCATCTCGGAGGCTTGGACCTCTCCCCCAGAATGAAATGAAAATTGCGTTTTCACAAGATTGGCCCAAGACCCAGTATTTCTACTGACGTTATTACACGACCTGCATTTTCAGTTCATTTACGCGTCGAATAATTTTCGTGCGATCCATCGATCTGTACATTTCGGGGAGGGATTTTTTGCTGGTACTCTCCAGAATGGCAACCAATGTCTGTAATTCTTTCTCCTTGCTGTTTGCTGGTGGCACAAAATCTTCGACAACGGATGTCAGAATTTCTGCTGTAACTGCGCTTGGATCCTCATTGGTTGCAGCGGCATGAAATTTTGCACGGGTCAAGAGTGCTTCCATATCTGCGCCACTGTAGATTGTATTTCCATTCAGCAGTGCCGGGGGTATATCTTTCTCTGGAAGACTGATGCCGGTTCTGCGCATCATAACTTGAAGAAGTTCGAGTCGGTCTTCCGGTGTGGAGGGATAAAAGAGTGCAAGGTGCTCCTCCGCACGGCCTTGTCGCTTAAGGTCTATCGGCATTAGATCAGGCCGTGCAGTGATCAGGAAGAAAATGATTCGTCCACGGTGTTCCGGCTTGCTCATGAAAGATGCAATCTGCCCGAAGACACGTTTGGATACTCCTGAGTCCCCCTCTGCGCTTCGATTGCCCAGTGCAGCATCGGCTTCGTCAATCATGACCGCCACGGGTGGCATGGCTTCCAGAAGGTGCAATATCCGCTCCAGGTTGCCCTCGGTCTGCCCCTGCCACTGAGAGCGGAAATTTTTCAGCTTAACCATAGGAATGCCAATTTCGTTGGCAAAACATGTGATCAGGAATGTTTTTCCGGTGCCGACCGGTCCGCTCACCAGATATCCCATTGGCATCACATCGTGTATTCTGTGACGCAGGGCATAGGCTGCCTGGCGCAAGTGAGCTTTGGCCTCCGAATGCCCGGCTACATCATCCAATCCGTTTTTGGATTCCACAAATTCCAGCATCCCGAATGCGGCTTCCTCAATCAGGGACTTCTTGAGGGTTGACATGTGTCCGAAGCTGAGATGCGTTTTGTTTTCCAGCGTATCCGCCAGAATCGTACGTAACTGCGTGTACCCAAGACCGGGAGTGTGCTGCGCCAAGTGTTTGTGACCCAGATCAGAATATTGATCAAAGAGCGATTCCCGTCCTTCAATAGACCACTGGGCAAAGGCGAGACGCTCTTTCTCGTCGGGCAGTGGGATATTTATTTCTGCGGTCCAAGGGCTCTGCACATGTTGTTGATTGAGATCATTCAGGTTTTCCGCAATCAAACAGACGGTAAAATCATGCCGTAAGAACAGTGGATCATGCGCCCAGCGCTGCAGGCTGATCAAGGCGCTGCGATCTTCGGCCGAGTACATTGACGCTTCAGCCATGGGGATGACCGTTTCAGCATAGTCAATGATGCAGGCGATTCTTTTACCTGAGCGTAAGCGTAAACGGAAGTAATTGTCCAAAAGCGGGAGTACCTGAGAAGGACTTCGAGGGCGTTTACTGGCGTACTCAGTCCCAAACGCGCTGTCATATCCGGTCACCGCAAGGTTGAAATCTTTTTGTGCATCCTGATGATCTAGGAAATGAATCCCAGCTGCCCGGTCATAAAACAGAACGATATCTCTGGCGGCAAATAATTCCTTCTCTAGGAAGTGCGTCAGGCCTATATAGTTTATCCGGCCTGAACCAGGCTTTTCATATCGAACGAGGTCTCGGACGTTGCCGTGGAGGACAAACTGGGATAGCGTTTTGGTGAAATATTTTCTAGCAAGTGTTCGGGCCCACCGCGGCAAATGCGACGTGTGTTGGTCGAGGTCCGATTTCTGTCCTGTCTGCATTTAACACCCTTATGAGTCTAAGGCCTTGGTACGGTTCCCAGCCGTCAAGGATACACTACCGTCCAGCGCGTCAATTGTTACATGATCGTCTGTCCAAAAGCGTTCACTATCTGGAACGGATTCAGTGTATCCAACAGACCGTCCAGAATCAAGCATTCTTGCGGGTCTGTTCTGTCGGCGGTCTAAGATAACATCAACGGATATGTCAATCCTGGTTTAACATCTTGTGTCACCTTTAACTAGCTCAGGGGGATTCAGAAATATGCCATACCGAAATGGCTAAATTAGGGGAACCTAGCGCGGATTAGGCCAGAATAATAAAAGGTAACTTTCGCAAGAACGAGAGATTGTGTCGAAAACAGATACCCCAGTGACGGCACCCACATCAAGCCCCGGTGGTTTGAGTACCACGGCGCACCTATCGTTCGATCGCGTAAGGCCAAGCGCAGCCAGCCCCGCTGTTGCTGGAACAGGAGCTTTTACCCATTATGCGATAGACAGCCGTTTTCGCGACGAGATGTTTCGCAGCGATGGGACGTTGCGGATGGCAACGGAGCGACTAGGCATGGCACTTAACAACGCCACCCCGGAGCAGTTGATGCAGCTTCAGGACAGCGTTCGGCGGCAATTCCTTCACGAAGGGATCACCTTCACTGTCATCGGTACAGGAGAAGCCACCGAACAAATTATTCCTATCGACTGTGTGCCGCGGATCCTGACTGCTTCTGAATGGGACCATATTGACCGGGGGCTCCGACAACGCCTGCACGCGCTCAACCTGTTTCTGAAGGATATTTACCATGAAGGGTGGTCGTTGCGCGACGGTATCGTGCCCCATGAATTGGTTCTGGGATGTCCTCAGTACCGCATGGAGATGCTGGGCACAAAGGTCCCCCACGATGCTTACGTGTCCGTTTGCGGCACCGATATAGTACGTACCCGCGATGGATTTGCCGTCCTCGAGGATAATTTCCGTGTGCCGTCCGGAGTCTCTTACATGCTCGCCTGTCGTGCTGCGATAAAGCAGGCAATGCCACGACTGTACCGGGCACATAATGTGCGGGAGGTCCTTCCATATCCGGAGAGACTTTATTCACAGTTGGCCTCGCTCGTGACTTGGACACAGATGCCGCGGGTAGCAGTACTGACTCCCGGCCGGTATAACTCAGCGTACTACGAACATGCCTTTCTCGCGGGCGAGATGGGAGCCGAGCTCGTTGAAGGACGCGACTTGGTAGTACATGACGGTTTGGTATTCATGCGAACTGTCGCCGGGCTTAAGAGAATTGATGTGATCTACCGAAGGATAGACGACGACTTTCTGGATCCGGTGACTTTTCGTAGTGATTCCCTCTTGGGCGTACCAGGCCTGTTCCATGCATACAGGGCGGGCAACGTTGTAATCGCCAATGCTCCTGGTACCGGCGTGGCCGATGATAAGGCGCTTTATGCCTACGTACCCGACCTCATTCGATACTTTCTTTCCGAGGATCCGATTCTTGCTAATGTTGAGACTTACCTCTGCCGGACCACTGAGGGGTTAAATTATACACTGGAATATCTTGACAAATTGGTTGTGAAGGAGGTCGGGGGATCCGGGGGGTACGGTATGTTGGTCGGACCACATGCATCGGCAAAGGAGAAAAGGGATTTTGCCGAGCGGCTGCGAAGCGACCCGGCGAATTTCATTTCCCAGCCGACGCTCGCACTTTCCCGTGCAGCGTGCTTTACCGACGGAAAGCTGGAGCCACGCCATGTGGATGTCCGCCCTTTTGTGCTACGAGGAAGAAAAGATACCTGGATAGCGCCGGGGGGGCTCTGTCGCGTTGCGCTTCGCCGGGGAAGTCTAGTCGTTAACTCGAGTCAGGGCGGAGGCTGCAAGGACTTGTGGATTATTAACGACGAGGGAAGAAATACATGATGCTGGCTAGAGCCGCTGCGGATTTTTACTGGATGGGTCGCTATTTCGAGCGTGCTGAGCACACGGCGCGTCTGTTGGACTATCATCTTGCACATCTAGTCGATACTCCTGTTGACGTGCTGGCACACGGCTGGCAGGTCTTGTATGCGGCTCTTGGACAGCCACCTCCAGTATCTCCCACGGTTACTGACGACGCAGAAGCCTTTTTGGTTGCAGATGCCTTTGCACTTGCTGCTCACTTGATTGAGGACTCCGCAAACCCGGATGCCATCATCCAGAGTTGGACCAACGCACGCGATAATGCCAAGCAGCTTCGTCCGTGGCTACCGGTCCGGGTTTGGACATGTCTCAACGACGGCTTTTTCTGGCTCAGAGACTGCGACTTTGCGGAGTATTGGGCTCGAGGGCCCAACAGGCTACCGGCAGGGGTCATAGACCGACTGCGGCTTTTATCCGGGGTCATTGAAGCCAGGATGTCACGGGACGATGCTTGGCGGTTCCTTGTGTTAGGCCGCTTTGTTGAACGGCTGCAGCATCAGACAGCCCTATTGCAAGCGTGGTCTCGTCCTTCAAATGGGGATTCTCAAATGTGGACAGGACTGTTAGAGGTGTGCGCTGCCTACGAGGCATACTGCCGAACGCACTCAATGGTGATCCGGCCTGCACATGCACTGGCATTCCTACTATCCAATCCTGAGATTCCGTGTTCCTTGAATTTCGCGATCCGGCGCGTTCAGTCCTTGCTGTCGGGTATAGATCCGGCGGGTGGACGGTATCCGCTAAGAGCGCCTCACCGCCACGCATTGCGTCTGGCAGCCGCAATCGAGACCGACTTGCAGGCGCCCTCCGAGCATGTGGATACACGGGATTTCTTGGCAGGCTTTGCTGAGGAATGCCGTATGCTGCACAACCTCATCATCGCAGAATACGTGGATTATCCCTTGGAGCGGGGGCTACCGTCATGACTGCTCGCTATACAATACGCCACGAGTTGAAATTCACGTACGAAGGTGCAGTGACTGGATCGGTGATTACGCTTTTTCTGGCACCTGCTCGTAATCTGAACCAATTGGTCCACAGCTTTTCGCTTGGCACTGATCCAGGGGGATCTATCTTTGCTTTTACCGGCCCATATGGTAACCGGGGGCATTTTTTTGACCGACCCAGCCTGCATCACGAACTCCATATCCGCGCATTCTCTGAGGTTGATGTAGTTAGCCAACCTCCGCTGCCCGAATCCATAGATGTCTTAAGCTGGACCTCGCTCGAATCTGCCACATGTACCCCGCAACAGTGGATGATGCTCCAGCCCAGCCACTTCGCACGGCCTTCGTCCGGTACGTTGAAGCGATTCATGAAGGAATTCGGGATAGAGAAAGGCAGCACTCCCTTGAACAGCATCCAAGACCTTAAAGCGGCGCTACGCGCGGCCTTCGTCTACGCGCCCGGGAGCACCTCAGCGCAGTCGCCGATAGATCATATACTTGAAGGTGGTAGGGGCGTGTGCCAGGACTATGCCCATGTGATGATTTCAATCTTGCGAAGCTGGGGCATTCCCTCGCGTTACGTGTCGGGATACCTTGGACCGGACAGCAACGCTGTCGGACACAATGAGAGTCACGCGTGGGTTGAATGCTGGTTGCCGGACGCAGGATGGTTTGGTGTGGATCCCGTCAACGATGGTGACTGCGATGAGCGCCACATCCGAGTTGCAACCGGGAGGGATTATGGCGATGTTCCTCCGGTACGCGGCGTATTCAGCGGCGCATCAGATTCCAAGCTTGTCACTCAGGTAGAAGTGGTTCGGCAGGAGCTGAATTGATTCGTTTCCTCACTGTTCTTGCTGTACAGGATGCAGGATCAAGCTACGGGTGCTCCGCCGTCACGGCCGCCTGTGGCATAGTCATTCATGCTTGCAGTCGAAGCAATGACGCTGCATAGTTATATGGGTGTACGCGCACACATCGCTGCAGACGCCAAGTGGGCGATCACGGGCCCCGCCATTTCGGAATGGCAGTTCCCTATGTGGGTACCCGATGGTGGCAAGAACCTAGGCTTTCTCGAGCTTTTCTACTGGAAGAATGGGGTTTACGGGTCAGTCCTCGCAGCTTTGCAATGGGTGTTTATTGCTGATGCAGGCTCCTATGCAACGGTTACAGATTTATCAAGGTAGACATCTTGAATAGCATTAAGGATGCCGATCCCGTCTTTCATTGGGCGTTGGAAGGCCTTGCGCCCGGAGATCAGACCCATCCCGCCGGCTCGTTTGTTGATGACAGCAGTCTTCACCGCCTGCTGCAAGTCGTTCGAACCTGAAGCACCGCCGGAGTTGATCAGCCCACAACGTCCCATATAGCAGTTGGCTATCTGATATCTCGTCAGATCAATTGGATGGTCGCTTGCCAGATGCGTATAAATACGTTCATCAAACTTACCATAGCTGGAGCTACCATAATTCAGGGCAGCGTACCCTCCATTTGAGGTGGGTTGCTTTTGTTTTATAATATCGGCTTCTATGGTCACACCCAGGTGATTGGCCTGCCCGGTGAGGTCCGCTGAGGCTTCGTGGTTGACGCCGTTAATCTTGAAGGCACTGTTACGCACGTAGCACCACAGGATCGTTAGCATGCCAAGCTCATGCGCAAGGGCAAACGCTTCTGAAACTTCCTGTAGCTGGCGATTGGAGTTTTCGGAGCCGTAGTAGACTGTGGCTCCTACACCAACACAACCCATATCCCAAGCATTTTGGATGCTTGCAAAGGGTATCTGATCGTGTGAGTTGGGATAGCTTAACAGCTCGTTGTGGTTAAATTTCAAGATGAAGGGGATCTTGTGCGCATACTTGCGCGCGATGGATCCCAGTACACCATAGGTTGAGGCAACTCCATTGCATCCCCCTTCGATAGCCAGACGGACTATATTCTCGGGATCGAAGTAAAGGGGGTTCTTGGCAAAGGAAGCACCGGCAGCGTGCTCAATCCCCTGGTCAACAGGAAGAATTGACACATAGCCTGTTCCGGCCAGTCGGCCCGAATCGAAAAGTGTCTGGAGCGAACGTAGTACGCGAGGGGTGCGATCTGACGCCGCCCAAACGTTATCTATAAAGTTTGGGCCGGGCAAATGCAGGTTTTCGCGCGGGATGGTTTCGCACTTATGCGTTAAGAGATTCTCTGCAGAATCTTCGAGTATAGCAGCGGTATTGGCGCTCAGAACTTCAGACATGGTTGTAATTGTGGGTTAGGTTGTGAAAATTACAAACTCCCAAATTTGGGAGAATATAGACATTCAACTACTGTTCAGGGGTAAAGGTTACTCAAAGCCGTCGTTTTTTCTGCAAATGTAGCTCGTGGGGAACACGTCCAGGATCAGTGAGCCAGTTCACTAGGTTGCGGCCGATGTGTGCGCCGAACAACAATCCCTTCGATCCAAGTCCAGTCAGGATCCATACATTTCTAGACAGTGGGCCAACCATCGGCAACCGGGTTCCAGGAACCCCGACTCTAATTCCTGCTGCTATATTAAGTACATCTGCTGTCTCTATACAGGGTACCATTTGTTGTGTTAGCGCAAGAATGTTTTTGGATCCCTCTTTTGTGGGTTGATCATTCTGATAGGAATGCTCATAAGTGGTTCCGAGGACTAATGTGTTTCGCAGAGGAACTACGTAACCATATCCGCTCACCGGAATGGGGAGTGACAGATACTCTGGAGTGCGTATGCGAACGATTTGGCCTTTGATACAATGCAAATTCAACGGAGAGAGTGCAGGGAAGGACCTGTAACCTGCACCAAGTGCAAGGATTAGTTTCGAGGCTCGAAGGGAGGGTCCTGATTTGAGCGCAACAGTCACTCCCGAACCTAAGTCTTTCCAGCCAACAAGATCGGAAGACCGTATGGTACTGCGAGATGCGATTGTCTTATGTGTGTACTCCAGCATTCGAGGCGTATCAATTACCCCACCGATCGTGATTGCAGCACCAAAAGGGGCCGACACATGAGGATAGCGGGAGTGTACCTCATCACGCGATAACCAAGTGAATGACTCAGCGTGCTCCAAGGCCAGTGTACGCATGCGTACAGCCTGTGCCTCGTTCAGGGCCGGTCGGAAAATACCACACGGATCGTATGTATCGCTTGCATCAGCGTGAGCAAGTGTGTCTAATAGGTCATTGTGTGCAAGGCTGGCATGCCAGGACGGGGCAACTCGTTGTCCGGCAAATGGATTGACGAGCCCTACTGCGATGCCGGATGCAGCCGGAGCGGTTCCCGATAGCAATAGCACCCGGTTGGAGGTGGAGAGCCACAAAGCTGCACACGTGCCGCTTAGTCCAGCACCGGCAACAATTACATCGAAAACAGGATCTTGCACAAGGGTCTTCCCGGAACAGCTTTGAGTCAATAGGGTAGCAGGGCCCGTTATAGTGTGCCCGTAGCTCAGTTGGATAGAGCGTCTGACTACGGATCAGAAGGCCGGGGGTTCGAATCCTCCCGGGCATACAGTCGGTGGAATGGCAGTTTCCACCACCAATTGCGCCCAGTGCTTAGCGGGTAACCCTACCAGAGGCGTCTCCAGAGAGCAGTTTTTCCACCTCAGCTACGCTCACCAGGTTGAAATCCCCGGGTATGGTGTGTTTGAGACACGAAGCGGCCACGGCAAAGTTCAACGCTTTTTGATTGTCACCATCAAAGGCCAGGAGTCCGTAGATCAAGCCGCCTACGAAAGAATCTCCTCCTCCAACACGGTCAACGATATGGGTGATATCGTACTTAGGCCCGTACAATAGCTTCGATCCATCCCACAGGACGCCGGACCAGGCATTGTGTGAAGCACTGATAGAACTGCGCAGTGTAATGATGGCCCGTTGGCAGCGCGGAAATCGTTCCATAAGTTGTCGGCCGACTGATTCATAGGCGGAAGCTTCCAGATGGCCGCTTTTTACCTCGATGCCCTCAGGATGAATACCAAAGACCTTCTGGGCATCTTCCTCATTACCTACAATAACATTGCATGAAGCAACCAGATCGGGCATTACTTCTCCAGGGGTTTTTCCCCACTTCCACAAATTTCCACGGTAATTGAGATCAACGGAGATCGTCACGTTCTGACGCTTCGCCGCTGCGAGAGCTTCCTCCACAGCCAGTGCTGCCCCCTCAGAAACTGCCGGCGTGATTCCAGTCCAGTGAAACCACCCAGCTCCTGCAAAGACATCATCCCAGTTGATCATTCCCGGCTCTATGGAAGCGATACCCGAGTATGCGCGGTCATAAAGGACCTTGCTTGCGCGTGCAGACGCGCCGGTTTCCAAGAAGTAGATTCCCAGACGCTCTCCTCCACGCTGGATAAATTGTGTTTCGACCCCGAGTGCACGCACAGTTTGCACTGCACTGGTTCCCAGCTCGTTCGAAGGTACGCGTGAGACAAACTGAACGGGGATCCCAAATCCAGCCAGTGAAGCAGCAACGTTTGCTTCCGCTCCTCCATAGCACACCTCAAATGAGGATGCCTGTACGAATCGCTGTAATCCAGGCGGGGAAAGCCTCAGCATGATTTCGCCAAATGTGACGCAGTGTTTCATTTTGGATCAGATTTTATTATTGAGCGCGAGTTAGACGTCTATGTACGTTTTGCTATTGTCATGGTGAGTGGTTTTGCACTGCCCAATCCGGGACAATTCCGACATCAATCCCAAATACCCAGAGCAATATCGAGTATGCACAAACGGTGATCAGCAAAAGGAAGGCAAAGTTAAGCAAAAAGCCCGCTCGTGCCATTTCGAAGACCTCTACGCGTCCACTACCGTAAACGATAGCGTTAGGGGGCGTTGCAACGGGTAGCATGAATGCACAACTGGCCCCCAGGGCTGCGGGCACAGCCAAAAGCAGGGGGCTCTCTCCAACGGCCAGGGCGAGAGCTGCGAGCACCGGCAGGAATGTTGCCGTGGTGGCAGTATTGCTGGTAATCTCCGTAAGAAAAACAATGACGCCTGTTGTAATAAGGACAACAAGAATCGTAGGAAATTGCTGAAGTGGGTGGAGTGATTCGCCGAGCCACGCAGCGAGACCGCTACCCGAAACGGCTCCCGCAAGGCTCAGTCCGCCTCCAATCAGGATGAGTGCCCCCCATGGAAGCTTCTTGGCTGTATGCCAGTCCTGCGCGAAGATACCGCGTTTGAAATCGACGGGGATCACAAACAGCGATAGTCCTCCAAGCATCGCAATATTTGCATCGGTCAACCCAGGGATTATGGGAGCAAGTAATGGACGAGTTATCCAGAGCAGTGCAGTAATGGTGAACACTACGGCTACAATTTTCTCGCCCTTCTTCATAGGCCCGAGCTTTTGTTGTTGCTCTGCTATGATCGACTCACTTCCAATCAGGTCTTTTTTGTCAAATGAGTAGAGAAATCGAGTGATCGCGAAGAATACTAGGGGTACACCAATGAGTACAATTGGCACACCGACCGAAAGCCATTTCGTGAATGTTATGGTGTATCCGTACTCACTTTCGAAGAATGCACTGATAAATGCGTTGGGGATTGTGCCAATGAGCGTACCCATTCCCCCTATGTTAGCTGCGTAGGCGACGCCCAGGAGCAAAGCAACTGCAAAATGATGCTTAAACCGGTCGTCTGTTCCTTCGGTATCGGCCAGCACGATGACAGAGAGTGCAACGGGTAGCATCATCAGGGTCGTTGCGGTATTACTGACCCACATGCTAAGTCCTGCGGTCGCCATCATGAATCCGGCAATCAAGGCTCGGGGTCCCGTACCAGCACGGGAAATAATCCAGATTGCGATACGCCGGTGCAAATCCCATCGCATCATTCCCAGTGCGATGATGAAGCCACCCATAAACAGAAAGATGATAGGATGTGCATAGGGCTCTGCGGTATCCTGCATTGTGTTCACTCCCATAATTGGAAACAGAATTAGTGGGAGAAGGGAGGTTGCGGGAATTGGGATGGATTCAGCGATCCACCACGTGGCCATCAATAGAGCTGCGCCTGCTGTGTACCATGCTTCCAGTTCCAGTCCGCTCGGGGGAGGAAGCACAAGCGCCGCCAACAGCCAAATTGGACCCAGGAACAGGCCTACGCGTTGTCGTAACCCGTATGGCGGCTCTTTCTTCATGATTGAACAAATTAAGGGAATTACATACTTAAACTGTGAGGAATGTTCATCCGTTTATACTGATGAACACAGAGCGTATATTGGGCTGAATATGGCGTTTGATCACCATGCCGTCAAACATAGCGCGGATGAGTACGATGTCCCGGTCATTGAGGGGAGAGATCTCCCATTCGGTTTTCCGATTGGTAACAGGCCCGATCCGACCATCCGAGCTAACCTGCATCGCCCGCCTCCACCAACTCGTACACGGCCACGCTGTGCTCACCGAATTCGCCGCGCTCCCGTAGGAGCACCCAGTCAGGCCCAGCGTCCAGCAGCGTCGAGCGCGCGGGGATAACGAGGCAAGCCACCCAACTACCGCTTGGGTGCAGCAGATGGAGTTCCTGGTCCGGCGACCGCCAGCCGAAGGTGGTGACCCACAGACTGCCGTCCGGCAGCGCCATGAGCCCGTCCGCTTCGAAGGCGGGGAACCGCTCCGGCAGGTCATTCCGAATGTCCCGCCACCGCTCGCTCTCGAAGCGCTGGCGCTCTGCAGGTGTGTTGTACCGAGCTAGGTATGCGCGCAGGTAGCGCTCGAGATGCTCGGTTGTCACCTCCCGGTCCGGCCCGGCCCACCGCGCGATGCGCGTGACACGACCACTCCAGTCGACATGTTCGAGTTCGTAGTCGTCTCCCGACCCGTACCACACGCCGGTGCCAGTCGCCGCGAAGACCATGGCCTTTCCCCACTCCCTCGGCCCGGAGCCCCCGCCATAAAAGAAACGCTCCACACCGGGTATCCCGGAACGCAAAACCATCACGCTGTCATCCCGCGCTCGGTTCAGCGACATGCTCCAGCGGTAGATCTCGCCCATCGTCAAGGATGCGTAGTCCGTTTCCGGCCAAGGCGTGAAGATTAAGCTGGCATCGGGCGCGCACATGGGTTCGCTATACGGATTCACTCCGACCTCGCCGAGCCTCCGTGTGTCGGTCACGTTGCCCTCCGCGTCGAGTTCGGTAATTCGGTCCAGATGCCAGTCGAAAACCGTGACCGCGGCTCCCGGGCAGCCTCGCAGCAACCGGAGTCCCCCATACTCTCCCGGTCCCTCGCCTTGCCGTCCGCTCGTCCACACGTGCCGACCATCGGCATCGAACATCCGAACTTCGTAGCTCTGCTCGTCCGTCACAACCACGCTCCCATCTTGGAACCGAATCGCACCGGTTACCTCCCCGAACATGTATTCCATCGGACCTTCAAGGACACCGATACGCACCAACGGCTCGTCCGATAGGATCAGGTCGGGGCGACCTGGATCTTCACTCTCGACTATTGTCTGAGCTGCGAGCGTGGTAGCGGGTATCAATAACCCATAAATGGCCACACGGATCATGGCTCCGTACAGTACAACCCTTGCATTGGCGGAGGGCGTGTTCACTAAGTGGTTCTTCATCGGGTTGGGCAGAATGTGCGGCACTGCCAAGCTAAGGATAGAGAATCAAATAATAGGGATTATATACCTAATTGTAGAGCTAATTGCAAAACCCATTTTGCTGCAACTGGTGAACCGGCCAATTCGGGACATAAATGGGTCTGATTTTCTTGGAATACGTGAATGATTGGCCTGTGTTCACCGCTTTCTTCGAAGCTGTGGGTGATTGGCCTTCAACGAGGTGTTAACTTGGAGAATTTTGTCCACGATCCGTGCGGACTCTACGCATCGATCCCACGGCTTCTGTATTCCAGAACCCCCCCCCAATTCTGTACGCGACCACTCGACGATCCGGTTTAGTGGACCATCCGCAGCAGTTGATCCACCGTGAGCACAACAATTCCAAACATCAGGTGACACATCACTTTGCTGTGCCCACGCACCCGTACATGGCGTCCACCAAACTCATCTTTGAGTCGTCCAAAGACCCGCTCCACGGTCGAACGTTCCTTGTAGCGCGCCCGCTCAGGTGGAATAAACCCGGCACTGCGCTGTGCCTTCTGCTCACGACGGTGCGCCGCCTTTCGATTACGCGGATTCGTGTCAATGATCGGCACATGTCCCGCTGCCGTACTGTGTGCGTGAATCTCCTTCGCGTCATACGCACTATCCATGAGATCATAGCAGTTGTCCACCCGCTCACCCGTCATGGTCGCCAATGGAATGGCCGCTTGGCTATCGTGCAGGGACGCGGAAGATAACATACAGCTGATCGGAATCCCGCCGTCTGCTGCATCTATATGTAGCTTATATCCCGTCCAGGATTGCGTATGTCCTTTCGCATTTCGCTTGCTCCCCACCGTGCACGCCTTGGGCAAATCCGCCAACATCTCCGCTTTGTTCATGGTACGCTGGCGCTCCAAACGCGTGGGGACCTTTGGACGTTCCTCCCCCTTCCGTGGACGCCCACGCTTGCGTTTCACCGGTTCCGGCGCCTTTTTCTTCGGCACCGGCTTCTCTCTTGCCTCAATCGCCGTCGAATCCCGCGAAATATGGCCCACCAACGAATCCGCGTAGCTCTCCTGAATCAAGACTTCGTGGATCCGTGTCGGTAACTCGGACTCCGCAAACTCCTTGAACGCACGGGAAAATGTGGACGCACTGGGCACATCCCGCTGCCGCGACCAACCACACATCGACCGAAGCAATGGGTCCGAAAGTAGGCGCTCTCGCAATCCGGCAGTCGTCGGAATATTCAAGACCATCTTGGCCAGAAACGACCGTGCAAGCGAAACCCGAGATGCCAGCGGGCGCCCCGGCGTGCGGAACGAGGTGCGGGGCAGAAAATCCTCCACACACACCATCTCGAATACCAACAACAACTTCTGGTACCGTTTGGGCAACGAACCAAATTCCTCCTCCACCCAAGGAAACAATTCCCGTTGGCAGGCAATATAAAAACCTCGTATTTTCTTCCTAAGGGACATGGGAGACTCCGGTTTTCGTGGAAAATTGTCGACACTAATTGATACGAAATCCGGGGGACTCCGGTCCCTTTTTTAGCCCTATCGAGGGATGTTTCTATGCTCGGGGCGGATACAAATCCCAATCAAAATCGCCTCCTCTACCCAGAGACACCAACCAGAAACAGTGACCTCAAAATTCCAAAAAATCCCCCGATTTGAGAGTTTTGCAACTGGCTCATACTAAAGCCGTTGATTTGCCAAACCTTGGTACCGCTACAGCGAGGGCGAACAGGTTCACTCCCCCAGCGCTGTGCGCAATACAGCTCCGGCACGTATTTTCACCGGGAAACTTCTTGTAGAACTCTGAAACACCAAGACAGTCTTTCATCGGTACAATTAAATGCTTTTTGTACCCTGTTAAATTGTACCAATAAGTTTCAAAATTGCTAGAATTTGGTACAATATGTAATTCCCAAAATTAACGCATTACGAATAGTTAACGTTACTCAGACGCTTATGACATCCGCCCCATGCATCCTCGGACTTGATGTGTCTACGACGGCTTCCAAAGCCGTATGTATAGACGCCGAAGGCAAAGTACTTGGACAATTTTCAACTGCTCATACGCTGTCAAGCCCTCATCCGCTTTGGAGAGAACAGGACCCTGAGGCTTGGTGGCGTGCAATGTGCAACAGCATTCGAAGCGTTTTGGCGTTGCCATCGGTTGATGCACAAGCTGTGCAGGCGATTGGGTTAACAGGACAAATGCATGGCCTGGTGATCCTGGATTCGGATGGGCAGGTCCTGCGACCGGCTATGTTGTGGAATGATGGAAGGGCCAAGGCCCAGTGCGAAGCTATTCGTGCGCGTGTGGGACTTGAACGTCTGGTTGCTACTACAGGTAATGACGCATTCACCGGGTTTACAGCGCCCAAGCTCTTGTGGGTTTGTGATTATGAGCCGGAATGTTTCGACAGGATTGCCCAGGTTTTATTACCAAAGGATTACATTCGCTGGCAGTTGAGCGGTAAATATGCTGCTGACAAAGCAGGTGCAGGCGGAACGCTGATGCTAGATTTAGCATCACGTACCTGGGCATCAGACTTACTCAAGGAATTGGAGATTCCAGAAGCGTGGCTTCCCCCTACGTATGAAGGCACCACAATCACAGGTACGGTGAGTCGTGCCGGTGCATCAGAAACTGGACTCCCGGAGGGTGTACCTATTTACGCAGGGGGTGGAGATCAGGCAGCACAGGCAGTCGGGGTAGGGGCCGTACATCCCAGTACCTGGGCGGTTACACTGGGAACATCAGGCGTGGTGTTCGCACCATGCGATCATCCACGCACAGACTCGCTTGGGCGAGCCCATGCATTTCCGCATGCACTCCCGGAGACTTGGCACATGATGGGAGTTATGCTAAGTGCAGCAGGCAGCCTCCAGTGGTATCGTGATGCGTTTGCAGATGGTACCTCTTATGACGAACTACTCTCAGAGGCGGCTGATGTAGAACCTGGCAGCGAAGGGTTATTCTTTTCACCGTACCTCAGCGGTGAGCGTACACCACATGCCGATCCGCTAGTTCGGGGCAGTTTTATCGGGCTTACCTCCCGTCATGGTCGGGGCCACCTTACGCGAGCTGTTCTGGAAGGCGTTGCTTACGGCTTGAGGGATAATCTTCTTCTCCTCCGTGCCTCGGGATTGCCTGCACCCGAGAGGATCAGAATTTCAGGTGGAGGTGCAAAGAGCGCATTATGGCGGCAAATACTGGCAGATATCATGGGGCACCCCCTGAACGTGGTTGAAGTAACGGAAGGGGCAGCGATGGGAGCTGCGCTACTGGCGGGAACCGGGATTGGTATTTGGTCTTCTGTGCAGGAAGCGTGCGACGCAACGGTATGTACGCGTGAGCTGTCCGTACCGGGAGAGTTCGAATCAAGGTATGCGGCTTTACATGAGCGATTTAAGGGCCTGTACCCACGGTTGAAGGACTTTTACCGCGAGTAAGTTATTACTTGTACTTACTATCGTGGCGATAGCGAACTCCCATTGATCCAAGCGGAGCGTTGGCGCGTGTATCAATACCGATTGGATCGGGACCGCGCTCCTGATAAAGAAAATAGGCTGCGCCAGCTACCATGGCCCCATTATCCATACACAGATCACATCGCGGCGTAAAGATTTGATACCCGTAATCATCTGCAGCGTGTTTAAGCGCCGTTCGCAGTGGTAAATTAAGGGCTACGCCTCCCGCCAATGTAATCTGCGTCAACTGATGTTCGTCAGCCATGCGTATGGTTTTGGAGATGAGTAGGTCCACGACGGCCTGTTGGAAGCTGGCGCAAAGGTCGGCCTTGTCCAGGTTGGGATCTCGGTCAATCGCTGCAATTACTGCTGTTTTGAGTCCACTAAAGCTAAATTCACCATCGGGCCTGTTGATCAGGGGGCGGGGGAAGTCGTAAGCTTTGGAGTTGCCTTTTTCGGCCAGCTTTTCAATGGCCGCGCCACCCGGATATCCTAACCCGAGATGTCTTGCTACTTTGTCGAATACCTCACCGGCAGCATCATCACGCGTATGGCCGAGTAGTTCATAAGTGCCGTGAGATACTACCTTCAGTAGGAGTGTGTGACCTCCAGCGACTGTGAGACAGAGAAACGGAAACCGAAGCGCTTCGGAGCGTCCCATCAGGTTGGAATAGATATGTCCCTCCAAGTGATGGATGCCTATCAAGGGAATATTGCAGGCCAGTGCAATCGATTTTGCAGCTGAAACACCAACGACAAGTGCAAGGAGAAGGCCCTGATGGTGTGAAACAGCCACTGCATCAAGGTCCGCAAATGATACTCCAGCTTCTTCCAATGCGGACTCAAGGATAAAATTGATCTTGGCAGTGTGTTCTCGTGCTGCAATTACAGGTACAATGCCTCCAAACCGGTCATGAGCTTTGTATTGTGACGCAATAACGTTTGACAACACCTCTTCTCCATTGCGCACCACAGCCGCGCCAGTATCATCACAGGAAGTATCTATACCAAGGATCAGCATTGAAGAACATTAACTGGTCGCATCACGCTCTGCCAGGGTGGGCTGGAGGTATGCCGGTTTGAGTGCTTTGATGGCGTCTCCCTCCATTAGGCGTGATTTCTTCATAGTGGTTATCAATGATTCAGGCAGTAGGCGTCGTACGGACTGATACCTGCTATCGGCACACAACTGGTTCTCGAAGGTATTGCCATACTCAAGGATGGTGACCGCGTCGGAGTCTGTCTGAATTTGGTCGTAAACTGTATCTAGTGGAGCTACTGCCATTGCCTGTTGTTCGTCATGCGTCGAATGTGGGTAGCGTACATAATAGCATTGACCCCGCCCCGCGTTCATGAGTGCCCAGGCAGGCTTTGAGTGACCGGCCACCAATGCATCAAGTGTACGTATCGGTGAGAGGGGTATTTCCAATACCTGTGCCAGTGTTTTGGCAGCAGTCACCCCAATGTTGAGACCAGTCCACGAACCCGGTCCTACTACTACTGCTATGTGATCCAGGTCTGGGGGTTCAATATGCAGGCAGGAAAGTGAGGTCTGTATTTGCTCATGCAAATGTTCAGCGGGGCGTCCTTGGAGAACGGAGGCGGCGCTTAAGCTGGCTTCAGTGGCGACAAGAACCGTCGTGAACGGGCCTGATGTATCAAGTATCAGCGTTCGCATAATCAGACAGTTTATTGAGCAGCTGTGCGTAGGTGGGAGATGATGAGGACACCTCAATACGTCGCACATTGTCCCCAGTCTCCTTTGAGATCAAAACGTGCAGGAACTCCGATGTGAAGTCTTCTATAAACTCAGACGCCCATTCGGCGACCACGACATTTCTCGGTCCTAAAAACGCCTCCTCGAACAGCATGAAGTCATCTCTTGTAAGGCTTACAAGTCTGTAAAAATCAATATGTGTGAGTCTTTGCTGGCCGATCGTATACTCTCTAATCAAATTATAGGCGGGACTGGTTACGTGGGTGTTCACGGGGACACCAAGTCCGCGTGCAAGGCCCTGCACGAAACAGGTCTTGCCTGACCCCACGGGGCCATCTAGGCCAACAACAGCATTATCAGGCAGCTGTGTGCCGATCCAGCACCCCAAGGATCGGGTTTCTTCGGGGCAGAAAGTTAGGAGAGTAACCAGTCGTACAGAATTCTAGGCAGCTGTGCAACGCTGATATTTATGCGCGGTTGCCAGTTCAGTTAATGAGGTTGAGTTTACTAGCGTATCTTAATGAGCAACCATTACAAATACGTGTCTCGATGAAGTGGAATTGGATTATAGCGTTACTGATATTTGCCGCCTGTCAGGCAGAGGTTGAACCTCCTGTAGAATCTACGCAGGCAGAGGAGTACACGCCGTCTACATCTGCGGAGGGTGCTGCAGCATATATCATCTCACCGGAGGACGGATCTATCGTACAGAGTGGAGCTGTTACTGTCAGGTTCGGACTATCTGGGATGGGTGTTGCACCGGCAGGCGTGAATTTTGACAATTCGGGGCATCATCACCTTTTGATTAATGTCGAAGAACTACCACCTATGGATATGCCTGTCCCTGCGGACTCTGCACACATCCACTTTGGTCTTGGTCAGACAGAAACCACATTGGATCTGAGCTCGGGGACGTACACACTTCAGTTGGTTTTGGGGGATTTTGCCCACATACCACACGATCCTCCTGTAGTGTCAGAGCCTGTTACCATAACGGTTGAGTAGCATCATATCGGTGCTCTTTGTCAGATTGAGTGCAATATTTGTTGGGGTTACACATTATAATCTCCATATTATTGTTTGGGAGCTATTTGATGTTTTAGGCTTGACTTTCCGGTTGTGAACCCTGGAGGCAGATATTATTTGATGAACTGGGGGATTGAGACGCTTGAAAATGCATGGCATGGGGTGTGTAGCATACTCTCGAGGAGGAACCATTTTATGGCTGCGTCGGGATCTCCGCCTGAGGGACCAGCCTGCATGGGAGGCAGCACTCGAAGACGATGGCCCTGTCTGGCCGGTCTTTATTCTTGATTCACTCATTGAAGAGACATACGGTGCAGCGCCTAAATGGAGACTGGGAGAAAGTTTGCGGTCACTGGCGACCAGTCTCAAAAGGCGTAAGAGCCGGTTGCTTTTTCGGCGCGGAGATCCGTTGAAGGTCTTACAGTCTTTGACTACGGAAACCGGAGCGCGACGTGTTGTATGGTCAAGGCTCTACGATTCTGTGTCGGTCGACAGGGATGAGAAAATCAGAGCAGGATTGAATGCACAGGGCGTGACGGTTCTGGAGGTCAACTCAAGTCTGTTATTTGAGCCATGGACTGTCGAGACGCAGCAGGGACAGTTCTATAGGGTTTATACGCCTTTTTGGAAAGCGGTGCAGCATAGGGATGTCGGGCAGCCATTAGGTGCTCCGGGTGATCTTTCTCCGCCTGAGAATTGGCCCGCGAGCGATAAGCTTTCTGATTGGCACCTTGATGCTGAAATGGATCGGGGAGCGGCCATTGTTTCCCGCTACGCAAAAGTGGGGGAGGATGCTGCCTGCGAGCGACTTGACCGGTTTATAGCACACTCGATAGGGCGCTACAAATCCGAGAGGGATTATCTGTCTCTGGATTCGACATCAAAGCTGTCAGAAAATCTGACCTATGGAGAAATATCACCACGCAGACTCTGGTACGCGGTGATAAATGCTGTAGAGGGCAAGAGGAATACTGTAGAGGTTGAGTATTTTCTGCGAGAGATAGCATGGAGAGAATTCGCATATCACCTCCTTTATCATACCCCGCACATTATCAAAGAGAGCTGGCGTTCAGAGTGGGATAATTTTCCGTGGCGGAATGATAACAAGGATGCAGAAGCCTGGCGGCGTGGAATGACAGGCATTGAGGTCGTGGATGCTGGTATGCGTGAAATGTATACGACAGGCACCATGCATAATCGGGCCCGTATGTTAGTGGCTAGCTTTTTAACTAAGCATCTGATGACCGGGTGGTGGGTTGGAGAGGCATGGTTCCGCGAGTGTTTGATTGACTGGGATATCGCGTCCAATGCTATGGGATGGCAGTGGGTTGCCGGGTCGGGCCCTGATGCTGCTCCTTACTTCAGGATCTTCAATCCTGAGCTCCAGGCCAAGAAGTTTGATCCTGATGGGCGGTACAGGAATAGTTTTCTTGCCGAGGGTCGCAGGCCGCCTCATCCGAATGCATTGAATTATTTTGAAGCTGTACCCAAGTCGTGGGCCCTGACCCCGGATCAAGCGTATCCTCGCCCGATCATTGACCTGAGCACTGGGAGGCAGCGGGCATTAAACGCTTACAAGGAGTATAGGAACCGATGATATCAGGCCCTACTGGCATGGCAGGGTAACTAGGTACAGCAGACTCAGGCTGGATTCTGTTGTCGGTCTATCCGGTAGTTGTGGAGTATACTACCCCACGCAGCTCCAGCTATTATAAGGGTGACTATTGATATTTCGGAAGATGTGGCCAGATCTATAGCAATAAGACCCAAAACAGCTGCTATGGTCCAACAGAGCTTGGATTTTGGGGAATGCCTTTGCGTCCATAAATCACGCCCACCGTACCACGCGAGTGCGCCCAGTAGAGTAATAAAAACCAGGATCAGTACTGCAATCTGCATTTATTTTTCCGGCTGTGCTACGGTTGGAATATGTTTTCTTTGGGGAGGTTCCTGTCACCATCCACCACAAGCATCAAGATGGTCGAAAAAGCGTGATGTAGCGGGGTCATCCCTTGACGCCATTGCCTCACTGAGTAGGGTTGCTCTGAGCCGTGAATCTGATTGGGAGCAGGTTCTAATGTGTGGGTGTACAAAAGATGAAATTGATAGCCATCTAGAAACTCCGGTCGAGGCAGATCCCAGGTTACGACCGCCGGGCCACTCCCATCTGTCGCCAATGTCCTAGTTGTAGCAGATAACGATCGTGGGCCCTGACCCCGGATCAGGAGTATCCTCACCCGATCATTGACCTGAGCGCTGGGAGGCAGCGGGCATTAGACGCTTACAAGGAGTATAGGAACCGATGATATCAGGCCCTACTGGCATGGCAGGGTAACTAGGTACGGCAGACTCAGACTGAATATTGTTGTCGGTCTATCTGGTAGCGGCGGGATATAGCAATCGTGATAAATACTACGACCATAAACCAAAGCCCCGTTGGTATTTCGGAAGATGTGGCCATCTCTGTGGTGGCAAGCATAGCCATACCCAAGGTACCTGCCATGCCGTAATAAAGCTTGGACTTTGGGGAATCCCTTTGCGTCCACAGTTCACGCCCACCATGCCAGGCGAGTGCGCCCAGTAGGATAACAAAAACCAAGGTCAATATTGCAAGTTGCATTTATTTTTTCGGCCGTGCTACGGTTGGAATATGTTTTATTTGGGAATGTTCCTGTCAGCATCTATCACAAGAATCAAGATGGTCGAAAAAGCGTGACGCAGCGGGGTTCACCCCTTGACGCCATTTGCCTCACTGAGTAGGGTTGCTCTGAGCCGTGAATCTGATTGGGAGCAGGTTCTAATGTGTGGGTGTATAAAAGATGAAATTGATAGCCATCTGGAAACTCACGGTCAAGGCAGATCCCAGGTTACGACCGCCGGGCCACTCCCATCTGTCGCCAATGTCCTGGTTGTAGCAGATAACGATCATGGGCCCCGACCCCGGATCAAGAATACCCTCGCCCAACCATTGACCTGAGTACTGGGAGGCAGCGGGCACTAGAAGCTTACAAGGAGTATAGGAACGAATGATATCTGCAGCCCCTACTGGTATGGCAGGGTAACCAGATACAGCAGACTCAGATTGAATGTTGTTGTCGGTATATCCGGTAGCGGCGGGATATTCCACCCGCGATAACTACTGCTATCACGAGGAAGGGCCCCGTTGATATTTCGGAAGATGTGGTCATATCTGTGGAGCAAAGCATAACCAAACCCAAAGCAGCTGCCATCCCGTAATAAAGCTTGGACTTTGGGGAACTCCTCTGCGTCCACAGATCACGTCCACCATGCCAAGCGAGTGCGCCCAGTAGGATAATAAAAACCAAGATCAGTATCGCAATCTCCATTTATTTTTCCGGTTGTGCCACAGTCGGGATACGGTTAGAAAATGTTTTATTTGGGAATGTTCCCGTCAGCATCCATCACAAGAATCAAGATGGTCGAAAAAAAGTGTGACGCAGCGGGGTTCATTCCCTGACGCCATATGCCTCATTGAATAGGGTTGCTCTGAGTCGTGAATCTGATTGGGAGCAGGTTCTAATGCGTGAGTGGATAGAAGATGAAATTGATAGCCATCTGGAAACTCACGGTCGAGGCCGATCCCAGGTTACGGCCGCCGGGCCACTCCCATCCGTCGCCAATGTCCTGGTTGTAGCAGATAACGATCGTGGGCCGACCCGCATCATCAAATACGGCATAGTATATGTCATCTTCCGGGGAGAAGCGCATACCGCCCCATCGCCGAGAACCACCATTCTTCGTTGAGATTGCGGCGTCTGGGTCGACATCATAGTAGATCTGCCAGATTGGATGATCGGCAGTTAATTCCACCGGTTCACGATCTGGATAAACCCGCTTAATGTTGTCGTACATGTTATTCCATTGTGGCCCGATATGTCCACGGCCGTAGTCATGGAAATCGTCAATAATGAGAAATCCACCTCGGTCAAGGTAACGGCGCAGGTTAGCTACCTCTTCTTCGTTGGTGCGCCAATACCCAGGTTCGGTCAAGTACAGTACAGCATACTCAAAAATTCGGTCGTCGGTTAGTGAGACCACTATTGGCGGGCCCTCCAGTTGAAGTCCGGTTGTACGGCTGATTGCTTCGTGCAGGTTGTATTCTGCAGTCGGATAGTCTGTGGCCCAAGCGTTGTTTCTCAGCCCCGGATGGCTTTCGTACCAGACTCTTGCAAATTGAAAGCCCGAGTCCTGTCCACTTGCTTGTGTCAGCCAGGTAGTGCTCAGCAACAGCAGGGTTAATGATACAAACAGGGTTCGGCTGAACATATTCCCCGGTGATCGCTGCTAACGTGTTGATGTACTCATAACTTTCGGGAAGACATCAGAAAATTGTGTCATCTCCTCCTCATTTCCGATACTAAGACGACACCAGTCCAGGTATGGAGGAAATGGACGTCCAACCAGGATGCCATGGGAGGCCATTGATCTTTGAAAACCCTCAATTCCTCGGCCAAGGTGGAAGAATACGAAGTTTGTGTGTGACTCAACGACTTCATGTCCCCAGTCGCGAAGTGCAGCTGTAATTTGATTGCGGCCGGTCTCAAGTTGTGTTTTACTGTAATGTAAAAAGCGTTCGTCATTAAGAGATGCAATCGCTGCCCGCAGTCCCATGATATTGACGGCCATGGGAGTACGATAAGTACGAAGGCGTGCTGCGATGTCAGGGCGTGCAAGTGCGTAACCCACACGCAATCCGGCCAAGCCATACACTTTCGAGAATGTTCTCGAGACAATGAGATTGGCCCCCGCCTTTACAAGGGGCACTGCGCTGCTGTATCTGGGGTGGTCGACAAGTTCGTAATAGGCCTCATCAACCAGAATTGCGCATCGTTTGGAGACTTCCATACAAAAATCATTAAGCTCCTCTTTGTCGCAAATACTACCCGTTGGGTTATTGGGGTTGCATATAAAGACCAGCTTTACATCCTTCGTTGTTCGCATATCCATGGTGGACAGGTCAAGGCTCTTGTCGGTCTTAAGAGGCACACGATGCACACGTGCTTCAATAGACTTCGCAGATTCCTCCATACCCTCATAGGTCGGATAACCCGTAACGACCTCACCTCCACTTAGTCCATAAGCCATAGCTGCCATGCGGAGTACTTCGGTAGATCCGGCTCCAAGGACTACGTGCTCAGGTCTCAGCCCCTCTCGAGCCGCAATCATGGATTCCAAGCTTCGATAGGTAGCCGGTTCCGCGTACAGATTGGTTTCGCTGAATGCCTCACGCATTGCTGTGCGTGCGGACTGTGCCGGTGCGTACGGGTTCTCGTTACTGTGAAGGCGAATCGGGTTATTGCTCCTCCGCGTTGCAAAACTCGGTATGAATGGCAGTGCTGCACCAGCAGCACTGAGGCGGAGCCAGTCACGGCGGTTCATTGACATCTTAGACGTGTGATAGTGATTGTTAATAATGTACAAACAGACATCCTACAATGTACAAGCAGCCATATGCAAGGAACGTGCCTGTGCCAAGTAGCCAAGAACAGAGGACATTCAGGAGAGCGGATCGTGCCAGCTATCCATCTACCGTCTTCAGCAGTCCACCCAGACATCTGTTTGAGCGCTCTGGAAACATGCATCTATCACATGCATGTTACACACAGAGTCAGAAAGGGGTGTAAGCAGGGACTCACCATCAATCGCAGCTGCAGCGAAGTGATCACATTGCTCTGTAAACTGATCCGCTGGTCCCATCTCACGGACACTGTATTCGTTGCTATCCTGGTACTCTACACGTATGGTTTGGTCCGGTGGTGCGTTGAACGGTGTGTGTAAGGTTATTTGACCATGGCTACCTACCAGAATAACACGCTGGTACCGCTGCATTTGTGTCGCACACACGACGGTAGCGTTTCCTTGTGGGAAATCCAAAAGGATTGTAGTAAAGGCGTCTGTTCCGAATTCGGGATGCCGTACCATGCGTGCACAAACCCGCCGTGGTTCACATTCAAACAACCAGCGTGCAACAGAAATCCCGTAACAGCCAATATCCATTAAGGCACCTCCCCCAAACTCCAATTTATTCCGAATATTGCCCGGATCTTTGTTGTCATAGGAAAAATGCACATGGATACTCTGAAGCTCACCGATACTTTTGGAGCGAATGAGTTGACGTGTATGTCTCCACTGAGGATGGTATCGATACATGAAGGCCTCCGAGATCAGGTGCTTTGGGTACTGTCTGGAGATACTCTGGAGTTGTTTTACATCCACCTCATTCATCCCCAGGGGCTTTTCGCAGAGTACATGTTTTCCTGCTTTTATGGCCTGGGAGGCCCATTCGACATGCAGATGGTTGGGTAGTGGGATGTAGACGGCATCGATCCCTGGCAGATTAATCAGATCCTCGTACGAAGGGCAGACTACAGGAATCTGACGTATTTGAGCTACCTGATGTGCCACATCAACATCTCTGGAGGCAATGGCTGTCACAACACCACATTGACTCTTTTGAATCGCAGGAATGACCTTTTGTCGGGCGATGCGGGCGCTCGACAGTATTCCCCAGCGAAATTTTCTGCTACTCATTTCTGCAATGTATTTAGCCCGAACCTTACCTTGATATGAAGAATTTGCGCCAGAGAAATGAATGAACACGGGCTGGTTACCAACTGACTAAACAGGCGCCTGAGCCCCAGTGTTTGCACTAAGGGCTCCCTGCAGTATCCAAGCATTGGTCCGGCAAGATGTATATAACTCCCGTGTATATGCATCAGGTGTGATTGAGTGCATTGTGGCTCATATTTCCCCCTCAGTTTGGGGAATGGGAGGGTGTGCCACGAAGTACACGGAGGTGAGTCAATGACATAGCCGAAATGTACGAACTGTATAAGGGATGGGGGACGGCCCCCCGCAATCGCCGTGCAGGCGGAGGTTGCAAACCGCCCACAGCTGCTGCACTAAAGAGGTGTGGTGGTGAGCGTGCTGGGAAAAGGCAGGTGTAGGAACCTGTCAGGTGAGAGTCGTAGAGTCGAACGCAAGTGAATCACGGATGACGTGTCGAAAGTCCTTAGAACTGAACTTCCCCCCTTATCCTAAGGTTTTTCTCTTTTTGTTCTGATTTTGGGACGTAGGGCCGAATATTTGGGCCTTATCGTTGAACTTTTCTTCTCATTTCGACTCTTTTTCGGGCTTTTTGTGGTGTATTTCTCTGTTTTCGGCGTGTTTTTTGGTGATTGGGTTTTAAACAGGTGTACCCATGTCATTATTTTGAATGTTTTCGGTTTTATGGCCGATTTACGGATATATTCCCATATTTTTCGTATATTATAGGAAACATACCCATGATATTGTACCCATGTATGTAGCGCGAATCCCCAACCGGAATTCCAATCCCACTTGGCTCATCCGTGAGTCCAGACGCGTCAATGGAAAAATCCAAAAAATCACCATCGCCAATATCACCAAACTTCCCCAGGTGTTCATTGATGGAATCCGGGTTCTCCTCAAAGGCGGCACCGCCGTCCGCTCGTTCGAGGAGGCCTTCGACGTGCAAAGCAGCAAGAACCACGGACATGTCGCCGCGGTCCTGGGCATCATGAGACAACTCAGACTGCCGGAACTGATTGCTCCGAAGAATTCCCGCTTCCGCCGACTGATCCTCGGCATGATTGCCGCACGCGTGATCAAGTCGGCAAGCAAGCTCTCGACCAGTGCCATGCTGGATGTAAAACACGCATCCACCACGCTCAATGAAGAGCTTGGACTCAAACGCGTGGATGAAGATGATCTCTATGATGCGATGGATGAACTGCTCAAACGCAAGACAGACATTGAGTGTCGTTTGGCAAAACGACACCTCAAGGAGGGGAGTCTGGTGCTCTACGATGTGACCAGTAGCTATGTGGAAGGCGAGAAAAATGAATGGGCGGCCTATGGCTACAACCGGGACAAGAAGCTGGGCAAGAAGCAGATTGTCTATGGACTGATGACCGATCAGGAGGGCTGTCCGGTGTCGGTCGAGGTGTTTCGCGGCAATACCGCCGACACCCGTACACTGCGCGCCCAAGTGGAAAAAATTCAGAACACATTTGAACTCAAGCATGTGGTGTTGGTCGGAGACCGTGGAATTCTGAAGCAGAAGCAGATTCAGGAGGAGATTCTGCCCGTAGGTCTGGACTGGATCACGGCGATGCAAAAGTGCGAGATTCGTGAGGTGGTCGAGCAAGAGGGCTATCAGATGAGTCTATTTGATGAACAGAACTTGGTAGAGGTCTGTTGTGACCTGTATCCAAATGACCGGCTGGTCCTGTGCAGAAACTCCTTACAGGCCGAAAAGAGTAAGAAAACGCGGGAAGACCTGCTCGTGAAGGCGGAGGAGAAACTTGACAAGATCATCGAGGCGATCCAAAACGGGCGACTCAAAGATGCAGGGAAAATTGGCGTGCGGGTCGGAAAGGTATTCGGGAAAAAGAAGCACAAGAAAAAATACTTTCAACTCGTGATCCGGGAAGGACACTTTTCATATACTCGCAATGAAGAGGTGATTCAGAAGGAGGAACGACTCGACGGCCTGTATGCCATCCGTTCCAGTCTGAAATCGGGGCCGAACGCCGCCGAGTTGGTCACAAATTATAAACGTCTTTCCACGGTGGAGATGGCCTTCCGTACGATGAAATCCATGTCGTTGCAGATCCGTCCGATTCACCATCGCACCAAAGACCGGGTCGTTGCACATGTCTTTTTGTGCATGCTGGCCTACTACGTAGAATATCATCTGCGTCGTAAGTTGGCTCCGATGTTGTTTGCAGAGGATGATCTGGAAGCAAAACGAGTGCAGCGCGGAGAAGTTGTCGAACCCGCCAAACCCTCGGAATCGGCGAAAAAGAAAGCCCAAACCAAGCAAACTGAGACGGGCGAAAAGGTTTGGAGCTTTGCGGAGCTGATGGAAGAACTTTCAAAGGCATGCCGCCTCGTTGTCATTCCGAAAATCAAGACGGATGCATCCCCCGAAGTCGTCATGGTCAAGGAGATCAGTCCCACCCAAAAGCAGGCATTCAAACTGCTGAATATCAAACTGCTGTAGTCCTCGGTTCACCAAACTGGACTCCCCAGACCGCCGTCCCTGGCGGTCAGTAATTTTTCAAAAAAAGCCTCAAATTTGTGGAGAAAATCGTGCCTTCGAAAAAATCAAAATAGGGGGAAGTTCAGTTAGAAGATGGTCAAAACCGGGGTATTCTCCTGATCCCGGGACGAGGTTGGCGGGGACCTGCTTACTGGCCAACCGGCCTCCGGCATAAACGTGGCGAGAATGCGACTTGGGCCCTTATACGGAACGTGGGAACGTGTCGGAGTGATGAGAAGGGAGCGTGGCAAGCAGGCAGTACCTGTAAGCCATTGAGTACCAAGGCACTCCACACGGGCGGATCACCTCGTAGTAGTGATGAGACTCCTGTAACGGGAGAGGAGCGAAGGGGGTGAACCATGCAGCAGGACGCGAGGAAGCAACCGAAAGGGAGGACTTCAACGCAAAACGCAAAGCCGTTTCCAGTGACCAAGCGACAAGTTTGGGAGGCGTGGAAGCGTGTAAAGGCGAACCAAGGCGGGGCGGGGATCGATGCGCAGTCCATCGCAGATTTCGAGGCCAAGCTTGCGGATAATCTCTACAAGCTCTGGAATCGAATGGCATCGGGCAGTTATCATCCACAGCCGGTGCGACGGGTAAATATTCCGAAGTCGGACGGAGGCGTCCGGCCCTTGGGAATCCCAACCGTTGCGGATCGGGTGGCACAGATGGTGGTGAAGCAGGTTTTGGAGCCGGAACTGGAACGAGAGTTCCATCCCGATTCCTATGGATACCGACCGAACAAATCGGCCCATGACGCACTCCGGCAGACGCGAACGCGATGCTGGAAGCGGGCCTGGGTACTGGACATGGATATCAAATCTTATTTTGATACGATAGACCATGCTCTGTTGATGAAAGCGGTCCGGCTACACACGGATCAGAAGTGGGTGCTCTTATATATAGAGCGTTGGCTGACGGCACCGGTGATTCATCCAGACGGGACGGAAGAGGCTCGGGATGTTGGGACCCCGCAGGGCGGGGTAATCAGTCCGCTGCTGGCCAATCTGTTTCTGCATTACGCGTTTGATAAATGGATGGAACGGAGGTATTCGCACATTCCATTTGAGCGGTATGCAGACGACATCGTATGCCATTGCACGACAAAGAAGCAAGCGCGCTACCTCTGGAAGGTGCTGAGGGAACGCTTTAAGGCTTGCAACTTAACCTTGCACCCAGTGAAAACCAAGATTGTATACTGCAAGCAGGCATACTTTCGGGGTTCATTTCCAAACACTTCGTTCGATTTTCTGGGGTATACGTTTCGACCGCGGAAGACACGGAGTCGGAGGGGGAGGAATTTTCTTGGGTTCAATCCGGCGATAAGTCGGAAGGCGATGAAGGCCGTACAAGAGACGATCCATGGTTGGAGGTTGGCTCGAATGAGTCCACACCCGATTACGTACATAGCGGGCAAGATCAATGCCACGGTACGTGGATGGATTGATTATTACGGTGCGTTCTTTAAATCAGCATTAAGGCGGCCATTGGAAGGCATTGACCGTCACCTAACACGGTGGCTAATGCGGAAATATAAACGTTTCCGTGGTCGGTGGCTTCGGGCGTTTACGTGGTTAATAGAGCGTGCTCGTCGGGATTCGGGATTGTTCGTGCACTGGGAGTTTCTTCATGGTTCACCTTTATTCAATTCCGAACGGCTGCATGGTAGGAGCCGTGTGAGTTGAGAGGCTCACGCACGGTTCTGTGAGGGCCGGGGGGTGAGATTCCCCCCGGCTACTTGACTGGCAGAGTATTCAGTTCAGATTTTCTGGCGGATGAAAGCGCTCAGTAGTCAACTTGACAGGTTGCAGGGGCTATCCTAAACGATTCATGGCTAGACTGTCAGTGTACATCGTTGTGTTTGAAATCATCTGAGGAACACACAGGGAATGCGGCTCATTCGAAATGGTCGTGGTTCCAGACACACGCTATCCCAATTTTCTGACGGACAGCACGGCTAGGTGTCGTTCTTTTACAAGCCGTTCAGAACCGTGTAAAGCCTATCCCGACGGTGTATCGCGTCAGCATTGTGCGTATGAAAGGCTGGGTGCAAACCGTTATGGTAGATTTGCGGTAATTGAGTGTTGGTACCTGAAAAAGCATCGCAGTTAAACTAATCGACCGTAGTTTAGGGCAAAATTCTTTCTTCACAGGCGACATTGAGGTATGGGTAAGCAATGCCACGTAAGAGTTTTTCTTCTTAGTGGCATCCTTGCTGTCTTGTTATTGCAGGGGTGTGCATCGACTATGATGACCGATTACGAAAAAGAATCGATTACAGAATCTGCCCGGGATCAAGTTCTAAGGGCATTGGACAATCTTAGGATTGCACCGGAGCTACAATCCTGTGCTTATGATCGCAGCGAATACAGGCATTCTCAATCTCATGAAAACAGATTGATCCTGAGATATGGCGGCATATACGATCCTTATGAGCTGCGCTGGTACGACTCGAGAGATTCTGTAGATATTGAACACATCGTGGCAGCGCGAGAAGCTCATGACAGTGGGTTATGCAGTGATAGATTAGACGGAGATATCCGTGAGCAATTCGCCAATGACACACTCAATCTGGTTCTGGTAAACAGTGCAATTAACCGCGGCAAGGGAGCCCAAGATGCTGCAGAGTGGTGGCCATCCCATAATCAATGCTGGTTTGCGCGGCAGGTGATTACTGTACGTAATGCCTACCGGCTCTCAATTGACTCTAAAGAGCGAGGTTCCCTCGCAGATAAGATCAATGAGTGTGATTCGTTTGAGATGGAGATTACATCTACTCCCTATCCCGACTTTCTGACGGATAGCACGGCTGGGTGTGGGCCCATTGCAAACTGTACAGAGTTGCGTAAAGCCTATCCTAACGGTGTGTCGCGCCATCACTGTGCATACGTGGAAAGATTGGACGTAAGCCAGGATGGCTGGATTTGCGGTTGATGAGTGCTGGCAACTAACTAAAGGCCATATACATATGCAGGCATCCGTACATCTTGCTTTCGACTTGGGGGCGTCCAGCGGTCGAGCAGTTCTGGGTAGGTTCGACGGGAGCCGCATGGAAATGCAGGAAGTGCATCGTTGGGCCACACCAAATGAAGTTGAAGGAGAGCGGCTCTATTGGGATCTGGATGCGGTGTGGGGCTCCATGCAGGAAGGGTTGGCGATTGCTCTTAAGGAAGCGCCTGATCTGTGCAGTCTGAGTGTTGACTCATGGGGAGTTGATTATGTGCCCCTTAGCAGTACAATGCAAACCCTGCGGCGTGCGCATGTCTACAGGGATCCCAGATCAGTTTCGGGAGAAGTGCTTGCCTGGCAACGTGTTGCGCGGGAGGAGTTGTACAGTATGACAGGAGTGGCGTCACATCCAATCAACACGTTGTTTCAGGTTCTGGCGGATGAGCAGCTGACCCCCGACGTTTATGCCGCTACGTGTTGTAGACTACTCATTGCCGATTACATGCACTGGCGATTTTGTGATCGCCTCGTAGCAGAGATGTCATTGGCAAGCACGACGCAGCTGCTGAGCGCGAACTCTCGTTCATGGTCTGTTGAGGCGATGAAGGCCTTACAGATGGATCCGGTTACATGGCCACGGCTCGTGCCATCAGGCACCGTACTTGGTCCTGTGCGAGATATCCCTAATGTAGCTGTTATTGCAGGTTGTTCGCACGATACTGCTTGTGCAGTTGCGGCGATTCCTGCGAATGAACGATCATCCTGGGCCTTCCTCAGCAGTGGTACCTGGTCGCTTCTTGGTGTGGAAATCCCCACACCAATCTGTACACCCGCTGCGATGGAGGCTGGATTTACGAACGAGGTAGGGTATGGGGGGACTATTCGACTCCTGAAAAACTTAACCGGGCTATGGGTGCTGCAGGAATGTGAGCGTGTCTGGCGGGAGGCGGGAATGAACTTTGACTATACTGAACTGCTTGATGAGGCAAGCCGGGCAGCGCCTCCTGTGTACACAATTGACTTCAACGACCCAAAATTCTCCGCTCCCGGAAATATGCCTAAGCGCATTGCGGATTGGTGCAGAGAGCGTGGCATGTCCGTACCAAGTGAACGTGGAGACATCGTGCGGCTCATATTAGAAAGCCTAGCCGAAGTATATCGTACCACGCTCGAGTCACTCTCGACCTTACTGGGGAGGCGTTTCGAATGTCTGCATGTTGTTGGTGGAGGGAGCCGCAACAGATTGCTCAATCAATGGACGGCAGACCGTTGCGGTGTACCAGTCATTGCGGGTCCTTCAGAAGCGACTGCACTCGGAAACCTGCTCATCCAGGCCGGAGCAATGAATTGTTTGCCTGCGGATAGTTCACTTCGTGAGGTGTCCGCGACCAGTGTACAGACCGAAACTTTTCAGCCTAATCAATCCGGCGGACCTTGACACTGCGAAAATGGACTTCGTCGCCATGGTCCTGCAGCAGAATATGGCCTTGAGGCCAATGCCCAAATCCTTCCCACACGACGTACTTGCTACGGGCTACCAGTGCATCAAAGACCGGTGTGCCGCGCTCATATTCCAGAACTTTGCGATCGTTGAGCCAATGCTCAACATGCGCCCCCGAGAACTCGGATTGTTCCATGCGGCTACCTAGGACACGCTCGTCCAATCGTCTGCCGGTTACAACGATACGGGCACGATTCCATTGACCTGGTATACGAAAGGTTTTTCCTTCGTCTGCCGGGATTAGGTCGTAGAGCGATGCCAACGTTCGGTTGCCGGCTGCGCCTTGAGTTGCATCGGGATGACGTTCATCGTCTAATAATTGGTATTCCAATCCGATGGCTGATGCATCGCTACCATAGGATTCTGTTATGAAGTATTTAATACCACTATTTGCTCCTTCGGTGAGTTTGAAGTCCAGGCTGAATTCGAAAGTTGAATATTCATCTACGGTAACGATGTCACCCCCGTAAGCCGCCTCGGCTCCTCCAGAGGGTTCAACGATAAGTATTCCGTCTTCGACCCGCCAACCTTTTTCAGGGAAAGATTCCTTACCTGCTCCACGCCAGCCTTGGGTAGTTTCTCCATCAAAGAGCAGGGAGAATCCCTGAGCGATTTCCTGCTGACTGAGTGTGTTCGGAACAAGATTTACGACGTAATTACTAGTCCATGGACGCGGTGTTACATTTTCTTCCAGAATCCGGATGTTACGCCAGCGGACATTGCGGTTAGCCAAATCCTCTCCGGGTACACTATGCACCTGGAGTGCAATGAAGCCCGAGGAAGTCATGTCATCGTAAAGTGCAGCACAGGGTACATCGTTAATCCATGTGCGGATTGATGATCCGATCGCTTCCACGTAGTAATGATTCCAGCCGTCAGGATTAAAGGCCACGCGACAATCTTCATTCGCTGACATAGGATAGAGCCAGCCTCGGCGGGCCTCGTCGTATACTCCTCCACTCCAGGCGCGAGGACTGGGATCAATTTCAATCTGATATCCATGCACTCTGCCATTCAAGTAATCCGGCTTGGATTCACTTCGAATCTGAATGCCGGAGTTGATTGCGGGATCAACCCATACTTCGACGTTAAGAGCAAAATCGCCGTAAGATCGTTGTGTAGCCAAGAACGTGTTTGGGGTATTTGCAACTGTAGTGCCGATCACCTCGCCGTTAGAGGCCGTGTAGGTTGCTTCTCCTCCCAGTCGCTCCCATTCGGAAAGGTCGTCCCCGTTAACAAGTAACTTCCATTCCTGGCCAAAGCTGGTGGTTGTGAGTCCGAACGAAAGGAGTGTGAGCATAATTGCACGTAGCATCGTAGAAGGGCGCTTAGTTGAGTAGCAAAGTATAAGATAATCAATGCATTGCCGCAGGCGGCGTTGCTATCTTTACAGCATCATAGGCAGAACAATTCATGGTTACAAGAAGAGAGTTCCTTGCTCAGTCCGGGGGAGGTATCCTTTTGGCAGGCTTGCATAAAAAAGCTCTAACAATTCAGGATGTCATCAACCTGATCACAGAGGAAATCCCCGGTGCTCCGTGGGAACCAACGGTTGATACCGTTAAATCGGGGGATGTAACGCAGCCGGTGCGAGCTGTGCTTACAACCTTTTTGGCTACGCAGCGAACCATTGATTATGCTGCACGTCACGGTGTGAACCTCATCATAACGCACGAGCCTACCTACTACAACCATTTGGATGAAACCTCATGGCTGGAAAATAACCCGGTCTACCAGAAGAAGCGCAGGACGCTAGAAGACAACGGAATTGTGGTGTGGCGTTTTCATGATTACTGGCATGCCCACAGGCCTGATGGCATAGCGACGGGGGTTCTTAAGCGTCTTGGCTGGGAAGCATACGCGCAACCGGATCAACCCCAGATATGTCAGATTCCTCCAGTACCGCTTGGAGAACTTTCCAGGTTCATGAAAGATCGTTTTGGAGCGAAGCGGGTCCGTGTTATGGGAAGTGCGGACATGCCGTGTGGCCGCGTAGGTCTGTTAGTTGGGGCGGTAGGCGGGCAGCGTCAAATTGAGATGCTATCTGAGGTCGATGTTCTCGTTGTAGGTGAAGTTCGAGAGTGGGAAACAACCGAGTACGTTCGTGATGCGAACTGGCAGGGTGAGAGGCAGGTAGGCTTGATTGTGATTGGACATGCACTGAGTGAAGAGCCGGGCATGGAGTGGCTCGCTGAATGGTTGACCCCCAGACTACCGGGTACCATAGTGGTGCACCAGGAAAGCGGGGATCCATTCTATTTTGTTTAGTTGAGAAGCCTGATTTTTCGGATGTGCTGTTCCTTAATGCTCAGTATCCCACAACAGCGACCGTAAATCAACATTCTTGTCACCCTGTCTACGCTTCTTCCGCGATTTATTTTGGCCGATTCCTGTCCTTGCCGTTGCGAGGACACTCACGTTTGCATTTCGGATGATCCGGCTTCTCTCGTGCCTCTACGGCCGTCGAATCACGCGAAATATGCCCCTCCAACTACCCTGTGATCACTTCCCGCCTCAGCTGATGCTACATGCAAGCAACTGAGCTGCTACAAAGTCCTTAAATGCACGAGAAAGCGTTGGCACATCGCGCAAGTGCGGCGTGAGGCTTCTGCGGACGGCCCGGTATGTGATCCTGCGCGCGGTGCAGAAAGCTTTCCGTACGGAATCATTTCCAGGACCAACAAAAACTTCCAATAGCATCTGGCCAGAGGGCTAAGTCTCCTCTCCTCCCAAGGGGAAAGCTCCTTTTAGCAACTGATCCACAAACCGCGTATGTTCACTCTGGGCAGCATGGCATGGTCCCAAGCACTGGGGAGACTATAAAGCCTGCCACTAAGAATGACCACAAACAAAAGATGTGTCTTTAAGCCATGAATATTATCGATCTACTCAACAAGCCCGAGCCACTTGAAGGAGAATTCACGTTGCCATCTGGTGAGAAAGTTAAGGGATGCATCTTATTGGATCCCCAATACGATTATACCATACTCTTGCGTGTCGTCGTCACTTCACAAGAACAGCGATCCTACCCACCAGATCTTGAAAAAGCTATTATACATGGCAAACTCAACGACGAGATGTACTTAACATTGATTGGTTCGACTCCAACCAGATCGAAGTATATACCTAGACTCCCTAATTACGTTATCTATTGTCAGAGCGTGCTTACAGCACATACCCACCAGATAGCCCGCATAGATTGCTGTGAGGTTACAAAAATCAGATTCAAGTTGCCGCACTCACGGCAAATCTTCCCGATATCTATGAAATGTGTTCGTCCTGAAAATCGCCGTGAAATACTCAAAGCGATCATGAGAGAAGGATACCGACTCAATGATCAGGATCACAGCTTTGACAGGGTCTACTATTGTAGCGGTGGAACAGAAGTGGTCTCGTGTGACACGGGCTATGGCCGCTTTTCTGTTCGCCCGTATGATGTCACCACGCTCCCATATATTGACGTAGAGTTCACAATAGAGCCAGTCACAGATGCTGATCTGTCTTATGCGGAGAGTGCCATAGAATGCGTGACGCGTTTCTTCTGGTTAATCACTGGAATCCGCCAGTATGCGGAAGACATTCGATTAGATGTGAGAGACCCAGAAGATGGGAAAACCCACGAACTCAATGTGCACTTCTTGCTCCAAGAAGCATCGCTTTTCACCAAGGATAGTAGCACTCATTCAATATCTAATTGCCTACTGGTTAACCCTTTTGACCCAAGACAATCTATTGAGAAGTGCTTCAAATGCTCGGTATCTCTCTCAGAAGACCAGAGGAACGCTTGCGATATAATCCTGTCACAGTTCACTGAATCTTCTCATCAACCTTACAGGATAGCACGTGCCGCAGTTGCGTATGAACGGTTTGGGGAGCTGTCGGAAGCACGGAAGAAAAAGACGAATCTAGATTCGAAAAAAAAGAAGATCATAGACTTTGCAAACGAACAAATAAAGCGCAAATTTCCCTGCTCCGAAGAAAGAGATTATATCCTGTCGGAGATGGGGGGAATTGCACGACGGAGTACACTGAAAGAGAAGATCATAAAATTTGCGAACAAACAAATAAAGGGCAAATTTTCCTGTTCCGAAGAAAGAGATTATATTCTGTCAGAGATGGGGGGAATTGTACGACGGAGTACACTGAAAGACAAGATTAAATCTCGCATAGACATAATCCGAGGCTACCTGCCCGTCGAGATGAAGAATATTGAGAAGGTAGCATTCCAAACAGTTGACGCCAGGAACGAGTACATCCACGGAAACAGCATACCTAAACAGCATGGGCCCACCCACATATTCTATGCGTGCACACTCGAATTCATCTTTTTAGCATCTGTCTTGGTAGAATGTGGCTGGGACATGAAATCCTGGACTAAGAGTCCCAACACGCTTGAACATCCATTTGACAGGTACATAGCCGATTATTCCCAGCTCTATGATATGTGCGTGGAAGAAGCTGTATAGCCTAGGTAGGATGTGTAAATTGATGGACATGATCAGCCTTCGTATGGTCTTATTGTCGCCAACCACTGCATTAGTTCTCCTATTGGAGTGCGTGGATGCGGAGGCGATCTGTAAAAATGAAGCATTTGGATGCCCTTACGTTACGAGAAGTGTCTGCGCGGGATAATCGGTGCAACTGGCGGAGAGCAACTCAATTAGACACGCCCACCTCACAAGTAAGCATTGCCACTAACAACAATGAGAAACTCTGGGGAATGCGTGGCGTCATATGACATTCCCATAACCGGTGCGGATGGATTCAATAGCATCTCCTGGGATATCCTATAATAGGATGACGTCCGTAATGCTCCAAGACGTGGGGCTGCGCGAGATGAAACACGTGATCAACATTGCAAACAAGCACAACTACAAATTCGGGAGCGATGGAACGGTCGAAACGTGTCTGGACTGGCTGGAAGAGAAGCATATATTTGATGCACGCGCAATAAAAGTCGTCCTGACGGCCCCGAATCAGTCTTACGCGTACCTGAATGAGAACTTTATTCGCATGAATGGCCGCAGATTGACGCTGGGACTGATAGCTGACTGAACGAGAACATGAAATACAGCGATTATGTGATCTGCATACGGCGCGGGGGTGGCGCCTATACGGTGTACAACTGCGAGGGGACGCTGGAAGCGAACGGGCATAAACACGCGCTGCAGCGGTTTCTGCTGGCGTTGGGGGATCCGTACAAAATCCTGCGTGTTGTGCCCGTGCGTGGGGGTGGCACGGTAACTTCAAAGGCGGATGCAATTGTGTTCCGCAAGGCTACGCAAGAGACGTACAGAGCTTTCTTTGACCTGGATCCCAAGCAAGTCCCGTATCCGCTGACTGACGAGCTGCGCGGGAAGCAATATGCGCGAAAAAGTGCACCGTGTGAGAAAGAGAAAAGAGGCGCGGCAGCATAACACCAACACACTAACTAAACGCCGAGAGGTCGGCAAAATCATGCTGAATTTTAAAACAGAAGTAATGCGCTTCGGGCAAGGTCCAATAAATGCTGGCACTTTACATAAAGAATTCTTTCTTACATGTGAGCTCCTGAATTCTGAAAAATATAAACTGTCAGAGTTAGAAGGATATTGGATCACCTCCCTCTGTAGCAGTGGTTATGAACTCCGCTTGTTTTCTAAAAAAGGAATCGCAAGTATTTCAGATGAAATTAAAGAGAAAGCCAACTCCTTTTATAAAAAAGCACGTGAAGAAGCTGAAAAGATGGTCAAGGAGGGACATCCTTATTGGTCAAAACCTAGTCAATAGCAGGACTGATTCGGTCAGGCGGGGTAACACATAAACAGCCCTACAACAAAATGGAAATAGATCTAGATATCGTGGTGAAGAATAAAATCCGGGATGCCGAAACCCTGCTTGCCCATGCCCTGGTCTCCTTGGAGAATGATAAGATTCCGCGGGGGATTTGTGAGGTCAAGAAAGCACGGGAGATACTGGATAAGCTATTGAAGGAGTGCTCGGAAGAACAGGCTCGGCGGCGGCAGGCTAAACGTGATGCGGGGGATTGGACTATGGATCAATGAAGTTCTGGATCGTGCGGCGCGTTGAGGGCGGGCAGGGCACATGAAAACAGACACAGAATTACGGCGCTGAATATGTGTAATCTGTATGTCCGGGGGTCGCGGATGTTACATAAAACCCGTTATGTCTCACCCATCTCCGCGATCACTGGGAAATCCGGCCGCTTCCGGAGTTTTGTTATATATCCAGACAAAATGTCCGACTGAAATCCATGCACCCCATATCGTACCGATCGTTCACCTATCCCCCTGATCTTGTCCGCGTCTATTCGCTGGCCTTTGCTGTTTTCGGGCAGGCAATACATAAGAAGATGTTTAGTTGAGTGCACATTTATCGCTTTTTCAATCCGAGAAATCCGCCGTTTGGTAAAGTCGGATCTTTTTCTTATTATGTCGCTCCTTCTAACTAGTGCTTGCCAGAAAATGATTTTGGTCGTGGGATTATACGATGAATCCGGGTATTTGGGGGCAGATTTGATCATTTTGGGTGGATTTGGTCAGGATTTAGCGTGTATTTGGGGCTCTGATCGCATAGGCGTCGTCTGAGCGGGAGGATGAATGAATTTGCGAATCTGGCGGCAATTTTGGGGTAAGAGGTCTGATTTGGGCGTTTAAGCGTGTACATTCGCCCCTTTGTTGCCATGCGAGTAGTAATGGAAGCCCAACGCGCGTTTGGGCAGGTTCCGATTGAAGAGATTGAGCTTGCCCCCCGAAGCCGGGATGACATTCCGGCGGTATTGCGTGGTTTGCGTTCGATATACAAGAATGCAAAGACGCGAGCGAAGATTTTCGAGCTTTTGGAAGGGGGTGTGGCTTCGGGAGTCAGTCACAAATTGGGGCGCCGGGGGATGGATCTGTGGAGGATTTTCGTTCTGGGGATGCTGAAGCAGGCCCTGAATTGCGATTATGATCGACTGACGCATATGGCGAACAACGACAAGCTCCTGCGCCAGATGCTTGGGCATGGTGGTTGGCGCGAGGGATCGGAACCGGAATACCATGTACAGACGATTCTGGACAATGTGAGTTTGTTATCGGAGGAGTTACTGGGCAAGATCAACAAGGTTGTGGTGGAACATGGGCACGCAGAACTTACGAAGAAGGCCCAGGAGGAAGGGTTACGTTGCAGGGTAGATTCAGCGGTGACGAAGACGCATGTTCATTGGCCTACGGATGTGAATCTGCTAAGGGATGCGGTGGGTTGTTTGCTTCGGGAGTCGGCACGTATGAGCCGTTCGCACGGCCTGCCGGGCTGGCGCAAGGCGTCGGATTGGGAAAAGCGGCTTGATCGTTTGTTTCAAGGGGTACGCAGGTCACGGGGCTGGCGTCGTCGTGATCGGGTGCGCAAATACCTGTGCCACTGCAGAAAGCTGATGAAGAAGGCGTTGGCTTCGCAGCGGAGGTTGGGGGCAGATTGCAGTGATAAGGGGCTACATTACCTGGAATGCAGCTTGAAACTGATCGATCAGGTGGATCGGCGGTTGCTCAGGGGCGAAAAGATTCCGCATTCGGAGAAGATTTTCTCGGTTCACGAGCCGCATACGCGTTGGATCAGCAAAGGTAAGGCGGGGGTACAGGCGGAGTTGGGCCTCCCGGTCTGCGTCTTGGAGGACCAGCATCGGTACATTCTTTACTACCAGGTGCTCTACGAGGGGGGCGATTCGTCAATGATCGTGGATTTTTTACGGGAGGCCAAGACACTGTACCCGTCCCTGACTTCGTGCAGCATGGATACGGGGTATTCATCGGAACACAACCGGCGCGCATTGGAGCAAATTCTGGAACTGGTGATTATGCCGAAGCGGGGTCGTTTAAGTCATGCGGACAAGGAGCGCGCATCCGCTCCGGACTTTGTGGAGGGTCGTCGTCAGCATCCGGCGGTAGAATCCGCGATCAACAATTTGAACCAGCGCGGACTGGACTTGGTGCGTACGCATGGTAAGGAGGGGTTTGGTCGCACGGTAGCGCTCTCTGTGGTCGCGGCCAACGTGCATCGTCTTGGCTTGCAGTTGAAGCGGAAAGAGGAGCGGCTCAAGCGCTGGCATCGGGCCCGAAAACGAGCGGCGTAGCGCCGCTGTGATCCTACCGAAGGAATTTGGACAGGCTCCGCCATAAGCGGAAAGGCAGACATACGTCGGGTTGGCACGCATGGTCGCGTCCCAGCTGCATCGGAGAGCAAAAAATGTCTTCCAGTGACCATTCAGCAAGCCGAAAGGCACCTGATTCCCCCGAAACTCCACCAACGACGCCACAATTATGGGCCCAGATTGTTATGAGTATAGCAAGAATCGCAAAAATGACCTATTCTCTGACAAGCACTAACTAATCACACGTATTTCATGACTACAATCACAAGCGCCAAGAACATCCTCTCCCGTTCTGTTTTCCTGCTGTCTGCGGTATTGGGCGGCTATACCGCAAGTGCGATCCTCTCTGCTCCGATCACCGCGGTTGAGCACGCTATGATGCGAGGATGATGTATGTGGCGAAGCGACAATACATTTTCATGATGAAAATGGTGACATCGTTGAATCCATTAACACCGGTGTTGAGTCTTGCATAGACGGCGGAGAAGATTCAGGTATGAAATGCAGTATGGACGGGAGCGAATGCGAGGATACCGAGTGTTGTGCGTGGTGGCAGATTTTTGGGTGTTGAGGCTAACTTTTTTCCATTAGTACCAATTGATGAGAACGCATAGCATTGCTCAGTTTGTCCCGTCCTTACTTGTGCTATTGAACGTTGGCGCATTCTTGGGAGTGTCAGAGGTACTGGCTTGCTCCGTCCAAAAGCGGGTGCATCCGACCAGCGACAATATCCCAACGATTACGGATCCTGATTTCATTCTTAAGCCTCCCGGTGAGATCGTGGATATGGGACCAAACTTCTATTCCTCACTTGCGCTGACCGATACGGTCATTATCGGAGTTGCCGAGGGTGAACGGCATGAGATGCTTGGAAGTGTAGGGGACATAGAGGTTGATGCTGATGGACGCATATTTGTTCTGGACCACGAACTCGGCGAGGTATTGTTATATAGTTCTGATGGCTCATATTTGGGTTTCTTCGGTGGTCAAGGTGAAGGCCCGGGGGAGTTGCATCAACCCCGTGAGCTAGCGCTCTCTGAATCTGGCAGGAAAGCTGTGGTTTTCTCGCTAAATCACATACAGGTGTTTGAACGTCAGGAGAATGGCCAATTTCTCTACCGGAACAGTTTTCCGTATAGCGGCACCTATGGGTGTGCAATGAATGATCACATCTATGTTCTGAAATATTACCCTGGCAAACCCGGGAACATTCAAAAGCTCACAATGGAAGGGGAATGGGTTGCATCGTTTGGATACACCTATGAATCAAAGAATGAATTAGTGAAGTCTAGCTTGTCAGGTGGTCATTGGGGCAGGCTTGCATGCAGCGAGCGGCATGGTGTCATAGGTATGATCTTAACCCGGATACCGGTCTTGCACGGATACTCAGAGGACGGTGAGTTATTATGGCGGGTAAAGTTTGAAGATATAAAGCCTTCTCCGGCTGAAGAAACTAATGGAGGCCGTTCGCTTACCTACAAGACACCCTCCAAAGGAGACTCGTATGCTGTACGTTTATTTGTTGATGAGGATGAATATTTTAATCTCACGTATCTTGTAAGACCTGGCATTGGGAAGCCGATCCCATTTCATTATTATCGGGTAGATGTGCGGACTGGACGTGGTCAGTATGTGGGTCATGCGACGACTCTTCGTGCTAGACACCGTGACTATGTTATCCAATATTTCAATTCCCCGTATCCCTACTTGCGTATATTTCATTTTGACGGGGAATAGGTCCGTCATCGATTCGGAGTGGATATGAGTAATCGTCGGCTGCTTTTGTGGGCACTTGTTCTGTTTGTCACCACACTGGCACTGGGTGTTACCCGCCTGATTCCTGTACCGGGGGTCAGTTTTACGTGGAATCAATCTCGTATAGGGGGCGCATCCTACGTGCCATCATTCAGGATAGATAAGGACCGGGAATTGGTGCTGGTATATATTGGATCACGATCTTGTGATGCATCAAATGATCCGGCACTTCCTGGACTGGTTGAAGAACTGAAAGATGAACTATTACGACGGTCGGTTGACTTGAATATTGGCTTTTCGGTTGTGGGGGTAGGTGTTGACTGGCTGCCAACTGATGGATGGAAGCATTTGGGCAAGTACGGGGCATTTGATGAGTATATCGTGGGACGTAAGTGGGACAGCTTTGGGGCACGCCAGTTTGTCGAGGAGGGGATTGTCGGGATTCTGGGGACTCCGCAGGTATTGGTATACGAGCGTCGAAAGCGTGTCGGTGGAGGCATGGACACGAACGCCGGGGAGAATGTAATGCTTGCCAGCAAGTTGGGTATAAGCCAGATACGGAACTGGGTTGACAGAGGAGCTCCCATCCCCAATCTGTAGTAGTCCAGCCTCCGCGCCCGTTTTTCATTAGATCTATATCGAGCAGGATATCAGGGACCACGAGTTCCAGATTTCCGCGTGCCCGTACCCCTACACCCTCGCGCATTGACGGGAGGGGAAGTATCAGCGATATTCATCATCCGAAAACAGCTCTCCCTGGACGAAGCGATCGTCCTCGGTGGTGTTCTCCGTTGTCTGATTCCCGGGTGGCGTGGCGCGGGGCACTTTCACCGCCCCGCGCCCCAGCTCCAGCGCCTTTCCGGCAGTGCCAGGCGCATGAGCCGGGATTTTGTCAAGCCAGTCACTTCTGCCAGGCTTGACAACGCCTCGAACTCGACATCAGTGACCTTGATCGTCACCAGTCGGGATCGCCGCTCCCACTCCATACGTTGCGCGTGCGATGGGAAATCACGCCGGTGTAGCGGGCACTATTTCAGGGGGAATTTCATAGCTGGATTGGGTTTATGCACGAGACGCTCAACTATCTCTGCCCAGCTAGTTTAGAATCAATCTCGTTTTGGGCTTGTGTATGACGACTTGCGGGAAGGGATCGTTGGTAGTTGAGAACACATAGCCCGAATCAATACCTCGCACCACGCTCGGCGCAGTCCCCAAGTACGTTCCTTCACCTGTCCGGGCATCAATCTTGAACAAGGGCCCGTGGTCTGGAGTATTGTCGTAGCCCTTCTTTTCGAATGTCACGTAGTGCACATAGAAGTCGCCCTCCAGATCGGTAAAGATGGACCGAAGCCAGCTCTGGCCTGGCTCAGGTCGATGCCAGCCCCAAGCCCGAGGAGAATACTCCGCCATGCGGACCGGATCAAAGTCAGCCAGTTTTACTTGCCACGCCATCTCGCCATCCTCCCTGTACCCGGTCACCACTGGCGAATTGAGCCGATTCAGGGCCACGATGCCGTGCGCCTCGCTGCAGGCCATACGTCCATTCCGTGAAAACCTTTGCGAAAAGTACTGGCGTGGAGACTTGTAGTACTCCAGAAACGATGCCACGCGCTCGCCGCCATACGTGAACTTGTGCAGCACACCCTCGAACCCCGGTTCGTACCCATAGACCCAGAAGTGCCCATTCATCGCGCAACCGTTGTGGGCGATCAAACTTGTGTAGAAGTTCCCCTTTGGCGTGACGGCGGACTTACCTTGAAGCTCAAAGGCCGTAACAAAGTCGCCAAAAGACCCGAGCACGAATACTGAACTTCCGTTGTCCACGACGGAAATGTTGTCTGGCTCGTTACGGAACTCTCCCGGACCCTCGCCGGACCCGCCGAATGTGGTGAGCAGGATTCCATCATAGTCATAGAGGCGGACCTCGGCGTTTGCAGCGTCGACCACCAGCACGGTTCCATTGCCCGTAAGCGCCAGGCTAGCGACTTGGCCGAACATTTCGTGGTACTCGCCATCAGCCACGCCGATGGTAATCTTCTCGTGACTGGCCTCGCCCATGAAGGTTACAGAGGGGTCCTCGTGCAAAATAAAGCGCGGATCGGTCACCTCCGGAATATTCTCTGCCGTAGGATGCAGCTCCACGATCTCTGACTGCTGCATTCCACTTGCAGTAGCCACGACGGGCGTGGACAGCGCCAAGCCCTGCCCATTACCCAAGTAATGGTGTAGTCTAACTATTGTGGGAGATCCGTGAGCGTTTTTTCTACCGCCGTGATTGTCTGGTCGGAGCGCCTCTTTACAGCGCACGCCTTGATGGTCCGCAGCATAGGGTGACGGAGCGTTTTCACGCTTGGGTTCACGGTACCGGTACGTCCGGGCCATAGCATTGGGGTAAGAGTCTCCCGTTTCGTGAGGGTATCACGAATCTGCACAGCAGCAGCAGCGGGCCTGGGTCTCCTCAATGTGCATCTGATAGCCCACCAAGGCCATAGCGAGTCGTTCGATTCCCCTCCACATGACCTGATGGCCCGGCGGTGGGGCACGATTCCGGTTTTGATAGCCGCCCAACACCCCCACCAGCAACATGGCGTCCCGCAGCATCTTGGGTTCCGGCAGTCGTACCCGCTTGGCGTAGCCGGTCAAGAATCCAAGTTCCAGTTCTGTGAAGAATACCGACGGATCCAGCTCCGGCATGGTTCGCCCCAACAGCGTCAGCACCATGAGACGCCAGGCAATCACACAGTAGATCGCCAATGCCCGTTCCAGTCTTAAGGCGCTCCGCAGCTGCATATGTTCCACTTTGCAGCCACTCTTGAGCACCCGGAAAAAGTCCTCAATCCGCCAACGTTTCAGATAATACCCCAGCACCCGCTCCGCAGCCCGGGCCGAGGGCACCGCAAGACTGGTCAGCAGATACCATTCAATCGCCTTTTCACCCGCAGGCGGCGAGACTTCTTTGATATGCACCCCGGTGAGCGTCACCGGATCCGCATCCGCAACCAGTGGAGTCGCGGGCAGCGTAACCGGGCCATAGCGTACTTCGGCATCGGCGACGCGATAGGCGCGTCCGGCCGTCTTCGACCGCACGGACCGGCGATGAATCTCAATCCTGATCGTCTTGGCAGCTTTGCCACCGGACATCGTCTCAAACAGCTTTTTGCCTTTTGCCAGACGCCGATTCTTAGATGCCCGCACCAGCAGATCAACCCGCTTGTGCTGCCGCTGCGCATCAAAGAGCGCAAAACTGTCGCCCTCCCGATCCATCACGCAGAGGACCTTGATCTTGCGCGATAGCTCCTGCGCGGCTTCACAAATATCCGCATAACCATCCAGCCACCGCTGCGCCTTTGGCTTCAACGGTCCATCGGTCGGATCTTTGTAACTGCACCGCAACACGCCCAGTGGCAGACCATCGGTGGTGGTCGCCAGCGTGGTATGAATATGCAGTCCCCGCGATTTGGTCGTGGTCTGAGTCTGACCAATGACTTCCAAGTCCTCGCAGGCCAGACGCGACCCGTAATTGAGCCGACTGCCATCCTGGATGCATAAGACCACCTTTTGGCTGCGCATACGCTCTATGGTACGCGCCCGATGCGGGGCCAACACGTTCTCCGGCGTCACCTCAGACGCCGGATCGCTCGCCAGCAGGCGATAATGCCCCTTGACCGCCGCCCGATCATAGCCCGTGTTCCCGGTAATCGCCGCGCCGATGGTATCGGCGAGCAGAGACGCACTCTTGACCAGCCGCGCCGAGCGCAGCGCGTTGCCCAGCGGCGCATCCCCAAACTCGGCATCGGCCCACTGTTCGCTATCCAACATCTCACCAGGTTGTCTGACCGGACGTAATTCCACCGCAGGCACCCCCAGTTGCTGACGCCACCTGCGATGAAGTTCGTATACATACAACGCCTTCGGCGGCTCCAGAGTGTCATGGCGGAGGCCGCCAGCGGTTTGTCCAATGTACTGAAAATTGGTGGCCTTGAAGCAGGAACCCGACCATTCGGGATCCACATAGGTTTCAACGATCCACACCCGGTAGCCGTAATGCTGCTGATAGTCCTCAGCCAGTCGCCTGAGCAGGCGACTGAGCACGTAGCTGGCCAGATGCTGGCATCGCTCCCGCATCAGGAATCGGCTCAGACACACCACACGGTGCAGATGGGCCTGTCGCTGTGCGTCCGACCAGGCCATCCACTGCTCCCGGGCCGCCAGTCGCAGGGCGGCCGCCGAAAAACCGACCGCACCCACATAACCGTGTGCACTGTCAATCAGATACCGTACCTGGGCACCGCAAAATGTCGTCACTCCACGCGGATGCTCATGATGCAACAGCGTGTTCCAAATCTCACGCTGATCGGTGTCGGTCACCTTAACCAGCGTAAGACCCTCCACCTCGTTAACAACCTCAGGCAAACGTTCCGGGGCAGGCACCGGTTCGGCCAGCAGGCGGGGACCCGCCCCCGCCGCGTAATTGTTCGTCGGCGCAGGCAATGCTATCCGCCCACGGTCGGCCAGCTTTGACAACGCACGGGCGCAAGTGGACACCTGCAACCGACCGCAGGCATCAACGAATGTGAAAAGTTCACACACGCGCCTTGCTATCGCCGCGCGCGTGGACAACGCGGCATCGCCCAACACCGCGGTGAGACGCGACTGCGATTCCGGAGCACTCAAGGTGCGCAAAACCTGACTCTGCGTGAACATGCCACCAATATATGGGGCACTGTTCAGAATGTCAAGTCAAAAAGTTGGGTAATGGGCAGGCCAAGCCTGCCAGAGCCAGGCTTACTTGTATGATTCTATTCATAGGACATGCAGTCAGTTTGACCCCATTCTCGGCTCGAAGCCGCAGGGGTGGTATGTGGTGCCAGTGGCTTTTGGTGAATTGGCGCACGACATCGTGGATGATTGCTACCAAGTGCAGAATGCCCGGACTCTTCTAGTCATAAGCTTTGCAGGGATACACGTTTTCTCATACGCTTTGTAGGGGTGCACGTTCTTCTGACCCAAGCAGTGTACAGTTAAGTATATGAGCCCCCTCAAATTTATCCACTTCTATTAACGCAGGTAACGCATCACTGTGTCTGTTGATGCGGGTTACCTCTTTGCAGCGGGACTAAGGAACTGTTTGGAGAACAACTTAAACGGGAAGATGTGTCGCTAAATTGTGTTGCAGTCAAGGATATGTCAAGAAAACAGCAGAGAAGCTCTCTGAACTGGATTTGCTTCGGATACACTGGCATGATGGTGTCCACTTACGCCCTCTCCTCAGCACACAAAGCTCGCCAGGTTGCCAAATGTTAAGGCTCGGCTCGGTCTCATTTACATCCCTGATTATCATAGCCTAAATCCTCCACTGTAATTCACGCTAGATCTTTTTTATTCACCCGAAACGGACCAACTACCAAGATATCCATGTGCGTATCCCGGAAACACCTTATCGCATCCTCGGGTGTGCAGACGATGGGCTCTCCGCGTACGTTGAAGCTTGTGTTGACCAGCACAGGACATCCGGTCAAAACTTCAAATTCCTGCAGTAACCGGTAAAAAAGAGGGTTACTCTGCTCACTTACCGTCTGAACACGGGCGGAACCATCCACATGGGTTACCGCCGCTATCGGTGACTCTATATTCTGCTGCCGCTCTAAACCCTCCCCCTCGATGTGTGCATCCTGCACCTGCGAAGTTAGGAGCATGTACGGGCTCTCGCACACCATTTTAAACCAGTCAGACGCTTTTTCGGCCAACACAGCCGGAGCAAAGGGACGAAAACTTTCTCTGAACTTGATGGACTGGTTCACATGCCGCTGCATACGGAGTTGACGAGGATCTGCAAGAATACTGCGGTTACCTAATGCACGCGGACCATATTCCATGCTTCCCTGAAACCAACCAACCACCTTCTGAGCCGACAGGGACTCAGCTGTTCGCTTACACAGCATTTCCTCACTGAGCTCTTCGTAGCGGATCGAAACTGCGTCCAGTGCGGCACGAATTTCGTCTGCGTCGTACGAGGGGCCAAGTTTGGCGCCCTTCATTGCATCAGACGCACAAGGTTCACGAGGGGCCTGGGCATGGTCGTGCCAAGCCATCAATGCTGCTCCAAGTGCACCGCCTGCGTCGCCTGCGGCCGGCTGAATCCATATTTCCTCAAAAAGCCCTGATCGTAAGAGTTTGCCGTTAGCAACACAATTCAGGGCTACGCCACCGGCCATGCAAAGCTTACGCTCACCTGATTCCCTTGCAGCATGCCGAGCCATTCGTTGAACAACTTCTTCTGTAACAACCTGAATAGATCGCGCGAGATCAAGCTCTCTGTGGGTGATAGAAGATTCTGGACTGCGCACCCGGCCACCAAAGAGATCCTCGAAAGCGCGGGAGTACATCCGAAGACCCCATGGAAACGAGAAATAGCGAAGGTTCAATCGGTAGGAACCATCCTCCTTCAGATCAATGAGCTCATTCAGAATCGTTTGTACATATTTTGGCTTACCGTACGGCGCCAGCCCCATGAGCTTGTACTCACCGGAGTTAACCCGAAAACCGCAATACCCCGTGAAGGTGCTGTATAATAATCCCAGCGAATGCGGAAAATGAATCTCTTCTTTGAGCACGATCCTGGACTGATTCCCTATCCCCACAGAAGTAGTAGCCCACTCCCCCACCCCATCCGTCGTTATGATTGCAGCGCGGTCGAACGGCGACGGAAAGAAGGCGCTGGCTGCATGACTCTCGTGATGCTCACAGAAAAGTAACGTACCACGAAAGTCGATTTCCTTGCGGAGAATTTCTGGAATCCACAGGCTACGCTTCAGCCATACCGGCATTGCTTTGAGGAAGGAGGGGATCCCACGTGGTGCACCGGAGATGTACGTCTCCAAGAGTCTCTCAAATTTCAGAAACGGCTTGTCGTAATAGGATACTATACTCAGGTCCTTAGCCGTGATACCTGCATATCTGAGGCACCAGGCTATTGCATTGACGGGCAAAGACGCGTCATGCTTTATTCTTGTAAAGCGCTCCTCCTGAGCAGCCGCAACGATGATGCCGTCTTTTAGCAGGCAGGCGGCAGAATCATGGTACCAGCAACTAATACCCAGAATATATGTCACGCTTCCATCCACGCTGCAAGGCTGGTTTTCAGCCGTTCGATCTCAGCCTTAGCGTCCAGCTCTTTCTGACGCTCACGTTCAACTACATTCGCTGGTGCACGGCTGATAAATTTCTCGTTCCGCAACTTCTTCTGCACCCGAAGAAGAAAAGCTTCTCTCTGGGCTAAGCTCTTGGCAAGCCGCTGTCGCTCCTCCAATGGATCGACCATACCTTGCACATAAATCAGCGCAGCTTCCACAACGGTCGAGGCACACTGCGGCGGTTTTGGTAAGTTCACGCCGACGTTCAGATTCGTCACGCGAGCAAGCTTCTCGAAATACCCCTTACATGCCAACATTCTATCGGCCAATTCTGGTTGTTCCTCCGATAAACTCAACGTAACCTCAATACTCTTACCCGGAGCTACGCCATACTTGCTACGCAGATGTCTGATTGCCGTCACCGCCTCCTGAAGGAATGCAAACTGTTCCGCGCCCGCTGTATCACGCTCACTCGTTGCAGTCGGCCACCTGGATACCATACATGCTTCCCCCTCCGCACGAGGGCGGAGGCGATGCCACAACTCCTCCGTGATAAATGGCATAAACGGATGGAGTAACTGGATCAGCTGCTCATAGATTTCGATGGAGAGGGCAATACTCTCCTCGGACATGACAGATTCGTGCTGCGGCTTGACCAACTCTAGATACCAATCACAGTAATCATTGCGAAAAGTGGTGTAGAGCAGGTTTGCAGCTTCATTCAATCTGTATTTAGTCAGTGCCTCTTCCACTGCCTCAATACATTCTGCAAGACGCGTGAGCATCCAGCGTTCGACCAACTCAAGTTCTTTGATTGATCTTGTGCGCCGGTAGTCCTTATCCGACTGGATAAACCGACCGAACACATTGAACGCATTCCAGATTTTATTGGCGAAGTTGCGCCCCATTTTAAAGCCTGCAGGATCCAGTCGAATATCCTGCCCCTGCGCACATAAAATTGTGAGATAAAATCGCACTGCATCTGCTCCATACTTCTCAATCAATTCCAAAGGATCAATCCCATTGCCGAGACTCTTGGACATCCACCGACCAAGTTTGTCCTTGATCATGCCAGTAATGAAAATATCCCGGTAGGGTACCTCCCCCATAAAATAGAGCGAGGCCATGATCATACGAGCAATCCAGAAGAACAGGATGTCGTAGCCAGATACCAGCACATGTGTTGGATGGAAGTATTTCAAATCAGCCTGGGTATCAGCGTCCTCGCTCGGCCATCCGAGTGTAGCGAACGGGAAAAGCCAAGACGAAAACCATGTATCCAGCACATCTTCATCCTGTATCATGCCCGGCTCGGGCTGCTCTACCGCCACTACAAACCCGCGAGTTTCATCAACCGCTCCACTTGAATCCGTGTAGTACCAGACCGGAATACGATGTCCCCACCATAGTTGCCGACTGATACACCAGTCACGAATCTCTTCCAGCCAGCGGAAATATTCGTTTTCCCAGCGCCGTGGATGAAATTTTACAGTGCCGTCCCTTACTGCAGCGATCGCTGGCTCTGCGAGCGGCTTCATGCGAACAAACCACTGACGGGATAAAAGAGGTTCCACGACCGCCTTGGAGCGTTGCGAAACCGGTACTGTACTCTTGTATGGCTCGACTTTCTCGAGAAATCCCTCCGCTTCCAAGTCTTTAACAATGATCGTTCGCGCCTCGAAGCGATCAATTCCCGCATAGATGCCTGCATGCTCGTTCAGGGTTCCATCTTCCGCAATAACACTCAAAGCCTCCAATCCATGGCGCTTTCCAACTTCAAAATCATTCTTATCATGGCCGGGGGTAATCTTGAGCGCTCCTGTTCCAAATTCCTGTTGTACATAGTCGTCAGCTACAACTGGAATATGGCGCTGGGTAAGCGGTAATCTGACGCGCTTATCCACCAATTCTGCGTAGCGCCCGTCATTGGAATTAACGGCTACTGCTACGTCACCCAACATGGTTTCCGGTCGGGTTGTCGCCACTGTGATGTGACCACTCCCATCCTCTGTCGGATATCGGATGTACCACAGAAAGCCATCCCGTTCGACGTTATCCACTTCCTCATCAGAGAGTGCAGTCCGGTCCACCGGACACCAGTTCACGAGATAATATCCGCGATAGATGAGGCCTTCTTCATACAGCTTCACAAAAACATGCTGCACAGCTCTCACATACCCCGGATCCATGGTGAACCGTTCCCGCTCCCAGTCACATGAATCCCCCAGACGGCGTTTTTGTTGTAGGATTCGATCACCATATTCACTCACCCACTCCCAAACCTTCTCAATAAAGGCTTCACGACCCAAATCAAACCGATTCTTGCCCTCTGTTTTCTTCAGCGTGCGCTCCACAACGTTTTGTGTCGCGATCCCCGCGTGATCTTTGCCAGGCATCCATAGCGCTTCTCTACCCTGCATTCGGCGCATACGTGTCAGAGCATCCTGAATCGTATCCTGCAGTGCATGCCCCATATGCAGTGCTCCTGTCACATTGGGAGGAGGCATCATAATCGTGTGAGGAGATCGTCCACTCACACGATCAGCCCGAAAGAAACCATTTGACTCCCAGTACTCATACCAACGGGCTTCGGTCGCCTTTGGATCGTAGGCCGCCGAACGGCCCCTCATATCACTCATTTCCACGATAGTACTTGTTATGGCAGGCTATACCCGGGAGGCATTAGAAAAACGTACCATCATTTCTTCGAGGCTATCCGCACCATATCTCTCAAGGAACGCATTGGCTATCACCCAGGCCACCGTCGCTTCGGCTACCGTTGAAGCGGCTGGCACACTAGTCACATCGCTGCGCTCATAGCGCGTCGGTTGAGCCTTGCCAGTTACCATATCTGCAGTTTCCAGCGGTTTGATGAGTGTAGGAATCGGCTTCATATAGCCCCGTACAATTATTGGCATCCCATTCGTCATGCCACCTTCAAGTCCACCTGCACGATTAGATCTTCGTCGAAATACACCCTCATCGTCCCGGAAAATCTCATCGTGTACCTGGGAGCCTGGACGACGGGTATTTGCTATTCCATCGCCAATTTCAACACCTTTCTGTGCCTGTATAGAAAGAATCGCCTGAGCTAATAGTCCAGTCAAACGCCGATCCCAGTGTACGTAGGATCCCAGGCCAGGCGGCACCCCCGTAACTACAACTTCGTAAATCCCTCCGAGTGAATCTCCGGATTTTTTGGTCTGTTTGATGTGATCTACACAAGTACGGCTAAGTTCTTCGTCTAACATGCGCACTTCGCTCTGATCTGCCAGACCATTGATGTTCTCAGCCCCTTCAACTATGAGCGCTTCCCGCCGCTCACACCAGTCGGCTTCATGATCCCATCCGACTTCACCAATTTGAATAACATGACTGCCTACCTCGATCCCAAACTGTTTAAGCAGCTGGCGTGCAATCGAACAACAGGCTACGCGCATGGCGGTTTCACGTGCACTTGCACGATCAATAACGGGTCGAATGTCATTGAACCCATACTTTTGTGTCCCGACTAAGTCCGCATGGCCAGGCCGTGGCAAAGTTACCCGTTTGATATCCTCCCCTGTTCCATCAACGGCCATCACCTCTGGCCATCCACTTTTGTCCTTCCTGTAGGCCGAATTGTCCAATCGCAATCCAATCGGGCTGGCAATTGTTTTCGAAAAACGCACCCCTGAGTAAATGTGGATTTTGTCACGCTCGAACTTAGCACGTCCGCCCCGGCCAAACCCCAACCAACGTCGAGCCAAGTGACGATTGATATCCTTCGCAGTGAGCGGCACACCTGCCGGCATCCCTTCAACAATTCCCACCAGCGCCTCACCATGGGATTCGCCAGCTGTCAAATATCGCAGCATCCGACGCCCGCTACCCTTTAAGCTCGCTCATATTTACCATCCGTGGAACGTTCCACTTATCACGAATGGTGAGTCTTACACTCTCGCCTGCACTATTCAGCATTCTAACAGCCTGTTCGACTGAGTTGATTTCCTCCCCATTGATGCGTTCCAATAGAACATTTGCCTGCAAATGTTCTATCTCCTCCTGACGCATCACGCGCTGTATTATTACACCCTCAAAATTTCCGAACCGTTTCTCATCTTCCTCTCCCCATTTGTCCCGTAGTACAAGACCCCACTGATCTAAATATCTGGCAGTACTAACCTCTCTGCGTGGATAGTATCCCATTTCAGCCAACCAGGAGGCAACCTTTGGATGGTCCCGTCCAAGCAGTGTGAGTTGTAAGCTATCCACTCGACCTTCGCGCCAATACGCAACCTCTACTGTGGAATTAGGACGTTGTAGCATAATTATACTTTGTAGTTCATTGGGTTCATTCACAGGCTGTCCGTTGATCGCAACGATCACATCCCCCGGCTGCAATCCAGCAATCTCCGCTGCACTTCCGCCATAAATCTGATCTATAAATACACCCTGAATCGTTGTCATCCCCAATGCTCGTGCCAGTTTTGCATGCACATTTGTGGGTACTACCCCTATGTAGCCACGCCGAAATTCCCCAAATTCAATCAGATCACTTGCAACACGAATCATTAAGTTGACCGGAATAGCAAAACCATAACCCTCATAGAACCCACTGTCCGTTGCTATCGCCGTATTAATGCCAATGAGTTCGCCGCTGAGATTGACGAGTGCTCCACCAGAACTTCCAGGATTGATTGCTGCATCCGTCTGGATAAAGGCCTCTACCCCAAAACTCTCGTCAATGATGTTCATTGAACGACCAAGAGCGCTCACAATCCCCGCTGTAACGGTTGAGTTGAGTTGCAGCGGATTACCTACTGCTAGAACCCAGTCCCCTAGCTGCACAGTTTCTGAATCTCCAACCGTAATGGGCGCAACTCTCTCTCCTGGGCGCAGGACAATCTGTATCACCGCTAGGTCCGTCGATGGATCTACACCCACCGTGTATGCCTCATACTCTCGCTTATCTGCAAACCTAATCTGCAGTTTCCCCGCATCCTCTACGAGGTGATAGCTAGTCACAATGTGCCCTTGCGGGGTAATTACAACGCCACTGCCCTCATTTTCACGAAACATCTCTGAATCGGAATCAGACGGAGACCAGAAACGTGAAGACCAGCTGGATTCGACATTAATGGAAACAACAGACTGGACTGTACGGCGAGCAACGTCCCGGAATGCATCACCGGGGACAGGAAGAGCAGACATCTCTGACTCCATCGCTTCTTCATCCGAACTTGCCCGTTCGACAAGACGGATCTCGGCAAATTGGGAGCCTCGGGGAGCCGGAGGGTATGCAAGTAGCATAAAGAATATCCCAGCCAACAACCCTGCACTGACCAAACCAATTCCGATCAGAAGCCGAAATTGTTCGCGCCTGGATTCAAAACGATATGTTGATGTTTTAGGATCCTGCATTAGGTTCGCTACTATGCGCCGTAGGTATTGTTTCGGCAAGCAACAAGATAGCCTCTCTGACCACTTTCGAGATTGCTTTACGATCCATGCCTTGGGTTTCAAGAAATGGACCAATTCGCAACTCTATATCCAGTCGACTGAAACCCGCCAAGTAATACACATGTCCAACAAACGTATCGTGATGTACGTGGGAAACTTTTTCCCGTCCTTCACTGCCCTGCACTGCACGCCCGTTCAGGCCGATCACATTTACAAATATTGGTTGCACTCGCCCTTTATCCCAGCCTCTGATGCTTTCAAAGGAGCCCGTTTTGAATGGCAACAACGCCTTACCATCACCTGTCGTACCTTCAGGGAATACCATAACCGAACCGCGTTCCATGAGACGTGCCCGGACCTGAGAAGCAAACGCTTTAGCCCGTCCCTTACGGGATCTGTCAACCAACAGCATGGCATAGGTACGACAGATCCACCCTACTATTGGCCAGCGCGTAATCTCTGCCTTGCCCGCGAAACAGACATCCAATTTGGATGCAAGGAATATTGGATCCAGCGCCGTCAGATGGTTGCTTACCCTCAATACACCTGGTGCCAATCTCGCTTCACTGGATGCCTTCACGTGAATATTCAGAACTCGACAGAATAGGCGGGCTGCCATACCCTGACGTTTCATCCTGTAAGCCAAGCGCTCATCTCTGGGACGTAATGATGCCCCGATACTCGTATGAAGACTACCGACTATGGTTAAGACCAAGGCGCATACGAGATGTAACCAGACCCACATTGCCTATACTCTTAGTTTATAGTAAATATTTGAATTTCAATAGGCACGAACATTATACTGCGCTGCATGCAGTTACACGAACATACGGACTTGAGTAAAACTGCACAACAATCAGTGGATATTACATTCGCCCTTACCGGGGATCCGAGGGTTAATTCGCGTGCACTCCGACAGTTGCGTCTGCTCTCCGAACTGGGCCTCAAAGTCCTGGTGTTGGGGCTTGGTACGCCAGTGGGAATGACCGAGATGAACGTCAAGGGTGTAACACTCATATGCCTCCCCAGACCAACTGGATCCGGACCCCGGTTTTTCTGGCGTAATCATTGGCAATTCAAATCTGCGCTGAAATACATAAAATCTACTGTCTACCATGCAAGTGATCTGTATACCCTGCCTGCCATGCGCCAGGCTGCAGACCGTCACCATGCCCAACTGGTCTTTGATTCGCGTGAACTTTACACACACCTCCCCTCGACTACCCGGCGTCCATGGGTCCGTACCACTTGGGAGGTTATACAACACTTGCATATTCGTCGTGCCAACTGCGTCTACACGGTAAGCGAAAGCATTGCCCAATGTCTACAAAAAAAATTCAATCTCAATAACATCTGCCTGATGCGCAATGTCCCTGCGCCACAAGCAGCCACCCCCACGCTCTCCTTGCGTGAGCGACTTGCATTGCCTCCAAACGTTACAATTATACTCCATCAAGGTAATCTGCAGAAGTACCGAGGAGCAACAATGATGGTCGAGGCAATGCTACACACAGACAACGCAGTCCTGGTTTTCATGGGTGGTGGACCTTTGCGATCAGATATAGAATGTTTGGTTCACAGCCTTGAGTTGCAATCGAAAGTCTGGTTTATTGATCCTGTACCACCTAACAAACTTCTTTCAGTTACAGCATCGGCCGATCTCGGGCTGACATTCCTGGAAGATTGTTGTCTAAACCACAGATATGCATTACCCAATAAGCTGTTTGAATATCTGGCAGCCGGTGTGCCGGTCATTGCCAGCGATCTCCCTGAAATCTCGCAAATCATACGGCGTTTCAACGTGGGTTGCGTAGTACCTCCCGGCAATGCACAAGCTCTGGCCGCTGCCTTGAACCGTACTGTAAGTGATGCTGAGTTACGCCAAAAATGGGCGATGAATACTCCTAATGTCCAAAAAGTTTTTAACTTTGCTACAGAATCGGAACGTTTTATTGCCGCCTATCTCCCTCTCCTGAACAGATGATGCTGCATCGCACATTACTACTTGTGGTCTTCATGATTGCTGGATGCACCCGTGACGATGTAACGGAGACGACTGCTCCTGAATCTGAAGTATTGCCGACTCCCATGAGTTGGCCTACCTTCGATGAAGCCGTTGCAACCGCTGCCACAACAGGCAAGCCAATCCTTATTGACATTTATGCACCGTGGTGTGGATGGTGTCAAAAAATGCAGCAAGAGGTTTATACGGATGCTGCACTCGTTGCCTACGTTCAGGATAATTTTGCTTACGGACGGCTAAATATCGACGATGCCGAAACCCGGCATGACTTTCAGGGATATGACATTTCATCCATGGAACTGGGATATGCACTCGGGGCTGAAGGCACGCCCACTACAGTGTTCCTGGAGAGCGATGGCAGCTATATCACAAGGTGCCCTGGATATTGGGCAAAAGATGATTTCAGCTCTGCCCTGCGTTATGTAGCCACGGGAGCCTGGCAGCATACGCCATTCTCCGAATTTTCGCAATTCTGAATACAAACCGCTCCACCTGCATAGATATCCGGACGGCGATGTTTAAGAAATAATTGCCGTGCATGGGATTCTTCGCAGCGCCTCAGGTCCAGGTCAGCATAAAGAATCGCCTCAGATATCTCGGGAGCCTGGGCCACAATTCTACCTGCCGGATCAACCACGAAGGATCCCCCACCAAAGGATAGGATGTCTTCCTTTCCTACACGGTTGGCGAGTGCCATGTAGTAGCCATTCTGAAATGCTCCCACCTTCAACTCCGCTTCAAACAACCCTCCCGGCCACTCACCGAGTGCACCTGCCTGGGGGACAACCACCACGTCCGCTCGCTGCAGGGCTAAGGCACGCAGGTATTCTCCGTAATGTCGGTCGTAGCAAATGGCTACACCAATCCGACCAGCGGCAGTATTGTACACCGGAGCCCGATTACCCGCAGCCGTGTAGTAGTCCTGCTCATAGAACCCTTCGTATTGCGTGATGTGCATCATTCTTGTTACACCCAGAAGCGTACCGTCTGCATTGATCACCGGCGAAGCGTCAAAAGCGGTATTACCTTCCCGTGCATACAGATTAAGAACCACAACCACTCCCAGTCTTTTGGCCACTGCGCAGAATGCCTCTGTTGTACGGCCAGGAATTTCTTCAGCGAGAGACAATGGTGGTAAATCATTCCCTCTGCACTCAGGGTGATGCATCTTTCGGTGCTGAGGATAAAACGGTGTAAATGCAAGCTCTGGGTACACGACCAGGTTTGCCCCTGCCTGCGCAGCTGTCTCCAAGGACTTCAGCCCCTGAGCCAGGTTAGCTTCCACATCATTCGATGCTGAACATTGGATAAGCGCGAGCTTCATCAATTTAAGTTGCTGTGGTCTGCATCCTACTGCTGAACAAATGGTTTTCTTCAGAGCAGTTTGCCGATCACGAATCTGGGCAATCCTGCAAAATCCGGTTTGATCTGAACCTGTGAGACATCTTTTTGCTGCAGCAGCATACCGACGGAATCTGTATAATCGACATGAGTTTCCAGCACGAGCGTTCCTCCTTGGCTTAGTAGACCAGTCCCAAGGCTCTCAGCTATAGCCCGGTAAAATGCAAGGGGATCGTCACCACAAAACAATGCAATACCCGGCTCATAATCCCTTACTACCCGGGGCAGCTGCGAATGCTCGCTGTCTGGTATGTAAGGAGGATTAGCAACTACTAAATCGTATCCCGTACCAACTGTATGCACAAAATCATGGCTCAACAAATCTGCCATGATGAAACTGATATCAAGCCCATTTTCCGTGGCATTTTTCTTGGCGATCTGGAGTGCAGTGTCACTGATATCACAGGCTGTCACCTGTGCGGCAGGCAAAGCGTGCTTAATGCTCAGTGCAATGCATCCACTGCCGGTACCAATGTCCAACACTTTTAATGTACTTCCTGACCCAACAGCTTCAAGAGCAACCTCAATCATTTGCTCTGTTTCTGGCCGGGGTATCAGCACGGCAGGAGAAAGATACAGACGTAGCCCGCTAAATTCCGTGTGCCCTAATACGTACTGTACAGGTTCATGAGCCGCACAGCGTTGGGCTGCATCCCGGATTCTGATTATATGATTCTGGTCCAGCCGGTCACCTTCGCGGCTAATCAAATGTGCAGGGCTACATCTGACTATATCGCAGAGAATCCACACTGCCGTACGTCGGGGAAATGGGGCACTTGCCTGCTCCAACAAATTTTCCACTTCCCGAAATATGGTTTTTATATACATTCTTGGTGTGGAAATTCGATTTTACAGTATGAACTCACAAGGCATGTCTCGAGCAGATTTTAATTGGGGTCGGATTCGATCAAAGTTTTAACATTGAAGTGCTCATTTTATCCCGATCGGCAAAGCACATATTTCCGCCTGAGAATTGTGTCTGAGGAAATTATGGGGAAAATTGCGTTCGCCGGCGTGTACTATCCGGTCATTTTTAAGCATTTTATTTGCCCCTCCAACTCAGTCAATTACCGTCCACCTTGCTCGTACCTGTCCAAAGCGCTTCCGTTTGAATTCAGTTCAAGATACTAACCTGATTATGCTTGGACAACCTACTATAACAATCAAAATCGCCAAACAGCAAGTATATTGCGCGTCTATCTCATCTGCAATACTTAGATGCTCCCCCTTCTTTACGCCCTAAGTACACCAGTAATAGGAGCCCTCCTATACCCGGTACTACATGACCATCCAAAGCTTACACGTGCCTTCGACCGAAGTATGTATGTGATGGTGCCCCTGTTAGTACTGATTCAGGTATTCGGACATCAGATCGAGCATGATGGTTGGGAGCTGGGTAGCATTGTGACCCTCATGGGAATTATGGCGGTCGGACTTCTAACACCGATTGCGATCGAACACTTGTCCCGAGGTATTGCCCCAAAAACTGAAGCAGTGTCCGTCATTGCAGGATTTCTTGGACTTTTTCTCCATGCCCTTTTAGAAGGTGCAAGCCTGAATGCGGATCAGCCCATCGCCGTAGCCCCCATAGCGATCCATCGCCTCGCCGTGGGGCTTATGATATGGTGGATTTTGCAACCTCGCTATGGTACTGTCATCGCTATGGTCGGCATTGCAGGACTTTTGCTGACTACCGCTACTGGGTTCTTTCTTTCTGGCGTATTGGCTAATGAGTTTGTGGGGAGCAATTACTTTCAAGCATTCGTGGCTGGCTCCTTATTGCATGTCATCTTTCACGAGAGCCATCATGGAAGTCCACACTCGCACAATGCATCAGGAAACAAGGATACTCACTCCCACCACGGACACAACCATTAGATCGATGTACATGAAAATTTCATGAAACACCCTTTAACCAGTGAGCAACAAATCAATTGACGATCCTTGAAGCCGATTTCTCCTACTTGCTCCTTCTCGATTGATTTGTGCAAACCCGAATCCAGAAACTTATAGGGAGCACGAAGAGCCTCCAACATGTTTAACTGAATTAATACCAGCAGCCGCATATGTCTACTCTCAATATCCTCCTCCTACAAATACGCAAACTTGATGACCCGATGCGCATCAGTGAGGTGGCCGCATTTGCTGATGCCGTGGACTGTTCACCAGAACAGATTACTGCCGCCGATTTGGTCAATGATCCACCTTCTCCCGAGATGCTCCGCATCGCAGATCTGGTGTTGATCGGAGGAGCTGGTGATTACTCTGTACCGGAGGGTGGCCCTTGGTTAGACCGTGCGCTGGATGCCATGCGCTCACTTTATGCGAAACGCAAACCGGTCTTTGCATCCTGCTGGGGCTTTCAAGCTATGGCCGCTGCCCTTGGTGGTTTGGTCGTTACTGATCCGCAACTGGCAGAACTGGGTACCCTTGAACTTTCTTTGACGAACGAGGGAGGAAAGGATCCCATTTTCAGTGAATTAGGAACCCCGTTCTTAGCCCATGTGGGACATCAGGATACTGTTATTCGCCTCCCCGAGGGCGCTGTTCAACTGGCAGGCACCCCCCTCGTAGAAAACCACGCGTTCTGTATGTCGGATGCTCCACTCTACTGCACGCAGTTTCATTCTGAACTCAAAGTGCCTCTATTGAAGCAGCGGCTACGTGCCTACCCCCAGTATACTGAGAGTATTACCGGCATGTCGGTGGATGAACTTATCGAAACACTACAGGAAACACCGGAAGCCAATGGCCTCATTCGGCGGTTCATCAAGCACGTATTTAGAAACTAGTCATGAAAATTTTTCTCAGCAGGTACCTGCTTTTCCTTCTTCCCCTACTGGGATACTCCCAAATACAAGCTCAGCACATATCCCCGCCAAATGGCTCACTGATTATTGTGGGCGGGGGAAGACTTGATCCAAGCATCCTGGATCGCTTTATGGAGCTGGCCGGAGGTCCTGAAAGCCACATCGTTCTCATTCCCACCGCAGGTGCTTCCGATGATTTTGGCGACGATTTCTACGGACTACAAATATTCAAAGAACGTGGCGCTTCACATCTTACCCTGCTTCATACCCGGGATAGGGATGTTGCAAATGCAGATTCATTCGTACAAGCCATTCACGAAGCAAGTGGAGTTTGGTTTAGCGGCGGACGTCAATGGCGCCTCGCTGACTCCTACCTGGATACAAAGACGGAAGAAGCACTGTGGAGCCTGCTGGACAGAGGTGGAGTGATTGGGGGATCTTCAGCTGGTGCTACGATTCAAGGATCCTATCTTGCACGCGGTGATACCAAGACAAACGTCATCATGATGGGAGATCATGAAGAGGGATTCGGCTTCCTTAAGAACACAGCAATCGATCAGCACCATTTGCGTCGTAACCGTCAGTGGGATCTCCTCCAAATCCTTGATGTGCACCCGGAACTGCTCGGTATTGGTATTGACGAGAATACTGCCATTGTGGTACAACACGACTGGTTTGAAGTAATTGGCACTTCATACGTTGCCGTTTACGACCGGCAGTTCACGACCAAAACAAATGGCGCATTTTATCTTCTCAGGTCAGGCGATATGTACCACCTACCGGAACGCTCACCCTATCGTGATGACGAACCGATGGTGCCCTTCGAGATGGATACTCGATAAAACGCTATCCACCTCAGACTAACAAACCTGCAACTAGAAACGCACAAAAAGAAATCCCTGCAACCAAAGCGGAGTAAGGCAGTTGCGTGTTCACATGGTCCACATGGTCACATGCGGAAGCCATTGAAGATATGATGGATGTATCTGAAAGCGGCGATGCGTGGTCACCGTACACGCCCCCCGAAAGCACCGCACCAAGCATTAGAGGCACAGAGATGTCCAGCCCCTCCGCCAATGGTAGGGCCAGAGGAATCAGGATGGCAAAGGTGGTCCAGGATGACCCCAGCGTGAAGGACACAATACACCCTATCGCAAATACCAGCGCAGGCAACCACCAGACCCATATGTCTTCTCCCAAAACCGAGACGACATATGGCCCCATTTCCAGGCTGTGCGAAACCTCACCAAGCGCAAACGCAAGTACCAATAATCCTACAACACCAACTAGACCTGATGCGCCCTTGATAACATAATTCGTTGACTTGTCGGGCATTAGAAGTGGTTGGCCCCGTCGCGGTATCATATAGACAAGCATAGCAACAAAGATGGCGGTGCCCACGGCCCACAACACCGCCGTCGAGCCGCTGCCATCCATAAGATTCCCGTTACCTGTCACATACAGGCTGACGAATATCATGCCGATCATCACGAATATTGGCACCAGAAAATCATACACACGTCCCATGCCTGGTTTAATGGGCTCCAAGCCAGTTACCTCATCTGCAATCATTGGATTGGATCCAAGGCGAATCAACTGCCCCGTGGTGGCTGCCCTGCGTTCAGCCTTGCGCATCGGACCAAACCCCCATCCCGTTAGGGCAAGTCCTAAAGCAAACACTATTGCAAAAAGGCAGAAAAAATTGTAGAGTAGAGCATTGAACAACGTACTCACTGCATTGCTATCATACCCTTGTGTGATCAGTAACCCAAGCACAAAGGCTCCCCAACCATTGAGTGGAATAGCCATACAGACTGGAGCACTGGTCGCATCACAGTAGTAGGCAAGCTTCTCCCGTGGAAGTTTTAGCCCGTCAAAAAACGGCCGGCTAAGCGTACCTACTATCAGGGACGTGATGCTGGATTCCACAAAGATTAATAAGCCCGTGAACCAAGCGAGCAGCTCTACTCCACGCCGTGTTTTGGCTAACCCTGCTGTTTGAACGAAGCGCACGAAAGCAGCCACCCCACCAGATATCTGAACCAGTGCAATAAGCCCCCCAACCAGGAGGCTGAACAGCACAATTTTCGTGTTCGATGGTTCGGCAAACACTGCCACCACCACATCGGCCATGCCAATCAGGCCCTGAATCACATTACCACCAGCCAATATGGTCGTCCCAACCCAGAGCCCTACAATCAGAGATAAGAACACCTGTCGTGTCCAGAGCGCCAACCCAATGGCCACAATCGGTGGTAGAAGGACAACCCAGTCTGTTGGCATTTGCTACTTCCATTTTATGTTGCAACCCATGGATGGGCGCTGCGGCATGGTGACAACACCCAGGGTCAGGAGCTCATCCACAGCTTGCAGAAATTCTTTGCCCGTCGCCTTACCAATACCAGGACGGGTTTCGTCAAACCTTCCTCGATAGGCCAGACCAAGGTTCTCATCATACAGGAAAAAATCAGGCGTGCATACCGCACCATAAGCCTTAGCCACAGACTGAGACTCATCATACAGGTAAGGGAACGGATACTTCTTGTCCTGCGCACGCCTTCCCATCGCCTCAAAAGAATCCTGGGGATATTGCAAAGCATCGTTGCTGCTGATGCCGATAAGATTCACACCTCTTCCCTTGCAGACCCGTGCGGCGTCCACCAGAGCATCTTCAATATGCACAACAAACGGACAATGATTACACATGAAGACAATTGCGAATGGCTTCCCATCTGATGCACACTTAAGGTTTAGCGTTTCACTGCCAACTACCTGAGGATTACTGACGGGTAAATCAAACTCTGGAGCTTTCGCTCCGAGATCAATCATTTGTGAGTACGTAAGTGCCATGAAAGCGTGTTGATGTGTTCTGAGTTGTGAGAATGTAGGGCTTAATATTGACTTTGCAGTAGTGCACTTCAAAAGTCCTCCCTATGATCTGGCCCTACTCGATGAAGTGGCTCTGTTACACAACGAGCAATACTTGCCAAGTGCTCACCTACGCGCCCTATCGAATACGCACCTACTGTACACACCACCGCCTTGTTTGCGGACAGCTCGGATTTGGCCAGACATGTAAAAACCTCACGAAGGCTCTTGGCAATGGCTTCCTGCTCTATTTGAACAACATCAGCCTTATTTATGTCTCCCTCGATAAAACAGTCACGAGCAGCATTAAACTGGCCAAGTGTACGAGTACGGAGCTCACGGATTTCGTCCACGATGGTACCAATTCGGGGGGCAGCTGCCAGTGTAGCCGTCTTCTCCATTGTCCGTCCCAGGTACCCGATACGCTCTGCCTCCTGTGCAGCCGTTAACAGTTTGACACAAAGCACTAGCTCCCGCTTCGGGTCAATGTTCAGGTGTTCCAATACCGCCAGACGCACCGACTGCTCTCGCTTACGAATAACTGCTTCTTGAGCGGAGAGATCTGTGTCGAGAATTTCGTTTTCTAAGAGCCGTCCACTTGAGGCAGCAAACAACTCGCGGCCAGTGTCCAACATGACCTTAACATCATCCAAGGCGTCTCTGATAAGAGGCGGTTGGTTGCCAGTGAAAAAATCCAGGAAGCCCATGACCTCGGGGCGGATTACTCGTTGTTGTCCCCGCAGTTGTTATACCCTGTGTATAGACGATGTTTGATAATGTAGGAAAGTACACCGTCTGAAACCAAATGGCGTACAGATTGCCCGCTAGAAAGTCTACCGCGAATACGCTCCGCACTGATCGCCATCTCAGGAGCCTCCATGAATTGAACACGCCCGCACAGATATTCAGGCAAATCTTTTTCTGCAATAGAGTACCCTGCGCGAGGATAAACCAGAAGCTGCACCTCTTGGGCAATAATGTCCGGCTGTAACCAGGTGTGAAACTGCTTAAGACTGTCACTCCCCAGAATCAGGTAAAATTCAGCATCCGGGTATCGTTTCCTCAGCACTTCAAGCATCCGTACAGTGTAAGTCGGACGTTCAAGCATCGACTCTACATCAGAAACCCGAAAGGATCCATGATCTGCTGTAGCAGCCTGCACCATACCCAGACGGTTTTGATACTGTGTGAGTTGGTTCTGGGATTTGTGCGGTGGGTCGTATGCAGGTACCCATAAAACCAGTTCCAACCCAAAAACCGATCGTGCAAATTCGGCAATTCTCGAATGGGCTATATGCGGGGGATCAAAGCTTCCGCCGAAAATGCCCAAGTTCATCTATTCGTCGAGGTGCACTATACGCTACAATACTGTGCCGTTTCCGATCAGCGTATCAAGCTCTTCTTCCGCCTGCTCATTGAGCTCACTGGCTACATCCATCAACTCGCTTTCAGGAAAAAGGTCCACCAGGCGCTGGTAATGATCGATCGCTTTTTGTAATCGCTCCGGTTGCCGCTGTGTGATACTCTGCGCGCTGAACTCGATGTAAGACCTGATGGCACCCAATAATGCGTCATCTGCCAAGGGAGTGTCTGGGTACTTGTCAAATACCAACTCATAAGACAGTGCTGCCGCTTGGTAGAGGCCCCGCCGCTCGTAAAGCCTGGCAGCATGAAATTGCTTGTCGGCCAACTTCTGGCGCAACTCTCCAACATGCCGAATCGCAACATCTACGGAATCGTGATCGGAATAGCGCTGAATATACAGATTGAACACTTCAATCCCCCGCCGGGTGCTCGTCTGATCTAATTCAATCTGTGGAGAGCGCTCAAAGAATGTCATGGCCCGCTCAAACTCGGCATCTGCACTCCGCGGATCGGCCCTGTAAAGCTCCGTAAACCGGGTATACTCACTGGCTGCCAAGATGTAATCCCTGTTCTGGCGATAAGCGCGGGCCAAGTACAATTGTGCACTGGGTGCCCATTCGCTTGTCCGGCCGAAGTCAAATACGCCCTGGAAATACTGGGCTGCACGACTGTAACGGCCAGCTTCGTAATGCTCCAACCCTTTCGTATATGCCTCACTGGGAGAATCATAGCTAAGACGCCCTGACCCCGCACACCCAGCGACAAACAAGAAAAGAATAATTAATCGGTTTTTCATTAAGGAATCGAATAACCCGCACGCTGCTCAATGCTGTAGGAAGTTAACGTGGGTCACTGTGGAAACATTGCGCAGTTACCGTAACGAGACAAAACTGTTCCTGATACGGGCCATGGCCCGCCGGATCAGCAATGACAGGGGTATGCCTGCGACTGCGACCTTAGCCCGCCAGTCGGCGAACTCGGCGCCGATACGCGGGCGGTAACGAAGGCAGTTCGGCGCTCAGGCATCACGGCGCACCGACACGGAGGGAAAGGGGGCGGTGCCCCCATCCGCGACCTCCATCAGGCCGTAGCCTCCTCGGTGGCCAAGCCCACGCGATCAGCGTGTATGGCCGTGCCCGGATCTGTTCGGAATGCGGATCCATGAGGCGCGCCCACGGACGCGGGGGAAACACACCGCTGTGCGGGAACCCGAGTGCCCGTATGAGTGCGAGGGCCATTTACACAGAAAAACTGACAGTCCCGAGTCAGCCTGGGCCTACCCCCCCCCATAAGCGTTAACTTGTTTCCTGTTTGATTATCTTTGGGTATCTCTACACGGGAATTGTCGTGATTTCAGCATTCTGAATTCTAACCGATTTGGTAGAATGTTGGATATACCTGTGATTGATCATTCAACCATCGTAATCAGATGAAGGGAACCGTAACACGCGCGCCCGAGGAAGAGGATTGGGCGGTTGTGCTCTCGTTTTTACCGAAAAATTGGCAGGAGTTGGCCGAGGAATCTGGTGCATTGCGCGGGCTACGTAAGGATAAGTCGCCGGAATGTCTACTTCGAACCTTGTTGATCCATTTAGGATGTGGTCATTCGTTACGAGAGACGGTCATACGAGCTCGTCAGGCTCAGATTGCGGATCTATCTGCGGTCGCATTGTTCAAGCGCCTGAAGAAGTCTCGTAGGTGGCTTCATGCGATGTGTGTTGCGCTGTTTCAGGAGCATGGAGTTGGCGTATCGGCGGGAGTGGGACGTCAAATGCGTGCGTTTGACGCGACCCACATCAGTGAGCCGGGACGTACGGGATCTCTATGGAGACTCCACTACAGCATAACCCTACCTGCATTGGGTTGCGATTTTTTCAATTTAACAGCGACGAAAGGAAAAGGGACGGGGGAGTCCTTGAAGCAATTTCCCATCCGGTCAGACGACTATATTTTGGTGGATCGGGGATATGCAACCGCTCTGGGAATCCAGCATGTGGAGGCATCTGGCGGCTATGTGACCGTGCGGGTCAATACTGGAGCCTTGCAGTTCGAGACGAAGCCCGGCCAGTCCTTTGATTTATTAGCCTCCGTGGAATCGATCAAACAGGCAGGGAAGGCGGGGGTCTGGACGGTATTCATCAAAACCTTTCCCCCAATCCAAGGACGTATTTGTGCATTGCGCAAAGCAGACGAAGCCATCCAAGAGGCAGAGAATCGGATCTTAAAGACGGCAAAGCGCAAGGGGCATCGACCACGAGATGAAACCTTACGTTATGCGCGCTATGTTATCCTGTTTACGACCTTCCCGGTCGATGAATTTTCGGAGAACGATATCCTGGAATGGTATCGATTACGCTGGCAGGTGGAACTGGTCTTCAAACGATTCAAATCATTGGCCCAACTGGGACATCTGCCGAAATTAGATGAGGAAAGTTCACAGGCGTGGCTCTACGGGAAGCTAATGGTTGCACTGTTGACCGAAAAAATCATCCGACATGCACGGACATTTTCCCCCTGGGGCTATCCAGTGCAGACGAAGTGCATGGAGAGACTTTAAGTTTGCACTGAATCAAGTTGTGCGGGCAATTGAGCCACACTACGCCTTGAAGGAAATGATTCAGCATTGGCCTATCATTTCCAAGTCGCTGGCAGAGCCACCCAGACTCAGAAACTATCAAATTGAACGATATTTTTCTGTCACTAAAACAAGTTAACGCTTATGGGGCCTACCCCCCATCCCCCACGCACCTGTTTAATCTCCCCAGCATCTCCAACAGCGCCCCCTTGTCCTCCTCACTTACCCCTTCGAGCGTCGCCAGCAGCTCCCGCGTGATCTCCTCACCGGAGTGGTCCCACTCCGACCATCCCCACATTCTGCCCTCCCGCGAGTCCGGCTCGGCCCCCCGCGCGGCTTTGCAATACTCGAGACCGTAGCCGAGTTGGGTCCGCCCCAACTCCACCGCTTCGGCGATGTAACGGCCATTCGGGAAGTCGATCCAGTACCTTGCCAGCCTTTTGATGACGCTCTCCTTCACGCTGCAAGCGAGCCCCCCCTCACAGTCACGGCGGACCGATTCGCTTGCGTACTCCCACAGGATCTCCTCCGCGAACGGGTGCGGCCGGTGCTTCTCGTACAGGTTGAGATACGCCTCGTCGCTCACAGTCCAGATATGCCCTTCATGCGCACCTTTTACTTCGTCTCCCAGCGACCCGATCCACGCATGCGTCAGAGCATCGGCATCGCCGGGATGGAGGAAGCGGAGCGCACCCCGCAACACCTGCAGCCGCCGAAGTCCCAGAATTGCCGAGGCCTCGACGTCCTCACGGTGCCCCCGGTTTCGGCTGGACAGGACGTTATGCACCCGCAGGTGATTCTCAAATGTCCATGCCTCGCCCGAACTCAGGAACCGGTCTGCGATCGCCAGCACATGCTGGTCCGTGCCACCCGCGGCGGTGTGTACCGCCAACACCCAGCACCCATGTTCCTGAACGAAGACCCACACATCGCCGGCGACGCTCGTATCCGCCCGTTCCGTGCGGAAGTGCAAGTCTACCGGCAGTGTCATCCAACTCCACGCAGTCCGCGACGGCCGAGTGCGACAGGCCACATCGGGCGCGATGACCGCCATTCCCCTCCCCTCGGGCGCGGCCGCCGATTCAACCTGCCGCGACCTCGACGGCTCCTCTTCCCCTTCGGGTGCTCCCATGAACACCGTCCACTTGCCCCTGCCGCTCCTGCCTTCCGAGTACCTCACCTGTTCGCCGAGCGACTCGAGCCATGCAAGCACCAGCGGGTCGTCGGCCGGGCGGGGATCGCCCCACTGCGGCCTCTGCGCCACCTCCACCGCCCTGGCCAGCAGGGCCGTGCGCCGCTGGGTGAGGGCGGCGGATGCCTCCACCCGATCCCGATTCCAGGAACGCCCGAACAGGTTGTGGACGGCAAGCAGTTCATCAAGGGCAGGCCGGACGTCCGCGGACAACAGCCTGTCGGCCAGTTGCAGGAAGTGCTCGGTCTCCGTAGTCCGAGCCAGGTTCGCCGAGGGCACCCAGCAGCCACCGGGAATCACGTAGCCGCCGGATCCGCCGGGCAGGACATGCGTCCACGACCCCCCCATTGTGTATACGCTTCGGTTGCCCAGGATCACGTTTCCGATCTCGAGCATTCCCACCGCATCCGCCGAAGGCGAGGGCTCGGCGCGGCAGGTGGTTTCCGCGGAGACCAATGCGGCCCAGTTCTGCCCGGCGGCGGGATCCGGGCTCGCAAGGACCACCGCCAGCAACGCCGCGGCAAGACCGGTGGTTCGGTGAGGAGTGAGCTTTGTCCTGGTCATTTTCCTACACTTGCGGATCCTTATCAGCGAACCCTCTGCGGACCGTTGGGGGTATGTTTGAAGAAATAAAATTCTGTATTACGCCGATTTTCTCCAAATTGGATACGTATACCTAAACCTTCGTACAGCGGCGCCTGCAATAAACGCTCCAGTAGTATCCCACCCTCGTCCAGATTCTCTAATATCATACTTGTGACATCGTAGCCTACATATGCGAACCGGTCGGGTGCAGCGCCTCCATTAGCTACTTCATATTCCCGGATAAAGGTCCGCACCCTCCTGCTCAGACTATTAACGTAGTAGACATCAGTGTAGTATATCGGAATTGATAGGTTATAGTTTTCCAGATCGAGGGAAGGCCAGGCTAATGGACCTAGTATGATTGGTCGCGCCCCCGTCCGCCTAAGATTAATAACTGTTCTTCCTATCAAACGGGATGCATCCACCTCATTATCGCGATGTATGGCCAAATAGACACCTTCTGATGCCCCAAGCATATCCGAACTGATCAAGCTCGGGAACCTTGTCCAATCCGAATCAGGCCCGATCTGATAAATAAACGTGGGAGTTATATCACGAGCAGCAAGTTCTTCTTCAAATCCCTGGGCCATTTCCTCACTCATAGGATTGCCCACTTCTACCACAATACCGATATCTTGCAGATTCAAATAGTCGATGGCCTGGCGGGCTGTATAACGCCCGCGCTCCGACAACGTAGCATTGACCTGAAAAACGTATTGGCGCCCTCGTGTGATCTGGCCATCGGTAGCCAGTGGTGCTACCATCACAGTCTGCTGCTGCTCCGCCGTATGGGAAGCGGAGTGAACCTGATCACTGAATAGCGGACCAATGATCACAGATACACCTTCGTTCACAAGCGCGTTAGCTGCTGATCTGGCATCGGCCTCGGAATCTTTTGTGTCCCTGAACACAATCCTGATCTTCGGCTCATGGCGCGAATTGTAATCTTCAACAGCAAGCTGTACACCGCTGAATATAGATCGTGTTAATGCCAGTTCATCACGCGAAAGAGGCAGAGCCAAACCAAGATTTATCGCGCTGTCGTTCACACGTGTATGCTCTTGGCCTAGCCAAGCTGCCGCAATTACGCGTTCAGCCTCGTCTCGGTAACGACTGCTGGAATATTCACGAGTAAATTCCTCCAAAAGATCAATGGCCGCCTGGTGATCTCCGTGACGATAGAGTGACTTACCTGCCATCAAATATGCTGCTGTCGTTTTCACATGCACTGGCTTCCGCTCATACACATCTCTGAAACCGAAAAACGCTTCAGCGTAATTCTCTCCCTCAAATGCAGCCAACGCAGCAGCAAAAATCTCCTCCACGTCTGCCGACTCCCCAAGTGGCGCCTGAGCAGCGCATATTCCAGCCCCCCATATGAGCACAACACAGATCGATGAAAAACGGGCTCTCATTTGCACACTACTCCCATTCAATGGTAGCTGGCGGTTTTGAACTAATGTCATACACCACGCGGTTAATACCCCGAACTTCGTTGACTATCCGGTTAGCTACATATCCAAGAAATTCAAGGGGCAGTTTGGCCCAGTCTGCCGTCATCCCATCTGTACTGGTGACCGCTCTGAGCCCACACACCTGTTCATATGTACGCTCGTCTCCCATTACACCTACGCTCTGAACCGGCAAAAGAACCGCGAAAGCCTGCCATACGTCGTCATAGTGCCCCTGCGCACGCAATTCTTCAATAAATATGCGGTCTGCCTCCCTCACGAGATGCAAGCTCCTTGCGCATACCGGTCCAAGGATACGCACGGCAAGCCCTGGACCAGGAAACGGATGCCGACCAATAATCTCTTCTGGCAATGCCAACAGTCTGCCAATCTCTCGAATTTCATCCTTAAATAACTCCCTGAAGGGCTCCAGTATTTCAAATGGATGATCCTCTGGCAATCCACCAACATTATGGTGAGTTTTTATAGTTACACTGGGCCCCTTGAAAGAGACGCTTTCGATTACATCAGGGTACAGCGTGCCCTGGGCTAAAAATTTTGGTTTGGCACCCCGCGAAGAGGAAATTCCCAACGTTGCCTCCTCAAATACATGCACAAACGTATTGCCGATTATAACACGTTTGCGTTCTGGATCCGTAATACCCTTCAGGCGAGTCAGGAATCGCTCGCTGGCATCAATTGCTTCCAGGCAAATCCGAAAATGATTACGGAAAGTGTTCTGTACACTTTCCCATTCACCATGACGCAAAAGCCCGTTATTTACAAAAATACAGGTTAACTGATCACCAATCGCCTCGTGAATCAGACGGGCGGCAACCGATGAATCAACCCCTCCCGACAAGCCTAGGATGACACTGTCTCTCCCGACCAGTTCGCGTATTTCTGCAATTTTCTGCGTCATAAAGGAGGCCGGGGACCAATCGCAACGGCAACCACAGATTTCCCGCACAAAATTCTCGAAGATGCGCTGCCCACCTTCAGTGTGCACGACCTCTGGATGGAACTGCACACCATAGTGTGGCAGTGTTACGTGACGTAGTCCGGCAATAACTGCACTTGTTGTATCTGCAATGACCTCATAGCCAGGTGGTGCATGCGTTGGCAAATCTCCGTGACTCATCCAGACTTGTGCACCGTTTTCAATACCGGCAAGCAGCTTATCATCCCGGAGAATATTGAGAGATGCACGCCCAAATTCCCGATGTTCCGCAGCCTCCACCGCGCCACCAATGGAATGCACCAAGGCCTGCAATCCATAACAGATCCCAAGTAAGGGCATAGGCGAACCATCATCTCGCTGCAATTGGAGAAGCTCCAGATTCAGTTGTGGTGCATCCGGCTCATAGACAGAGCTTGGCCCCCCGGAAAGCACAATACCCCGCGCGGTTGCAAAGTTCTCAACCGGTGCAGTACAGGGAAGGATCTCTGAGAATACACCTGCCTCGCGTATTCGGCGAGCGATTAATTGGGTATACTGGGCCCCAAAATCTAAAATGACAATCCGCTCATCCATACTGGAAGTGCCTATGCAACTTGATCGGCATATTCTTCGGCAGACAGTAGATCTTCCAGTTGCTCTGGATTCGATACACTAAGCTCTATCATCCACCCCTCACCAAAGGGATCACTGTTGACCAACTCCGGGCTCGCTTCGAGTGCAGGGTTATGTCGCTTGACAATCCCGTCCACTGGAAGAAACAGTTCGGAAACGGCCTTAACCGCCTCTACTGAACCAAACACTTCTCCCTGTTCATAGGCGTCTCCTTCAGGTTCCAGCTCTACAAACACAATGTCTCCCAGTTCACCCTGGGCATAATCAGTGATACCAATTGTCACGGTGGTACCATCCTCATGCATACGTACCCACTCGTGCTCTTCGGTATACTTAAGATCTTCGGGGAAATTCATGAATCGTGGTTTATGGGAAATCAATTAGTCCTGCGGTAACATTTGCCGTTCTACAAAATGCGTATCAATTTCTCCTCGAATGAATGCGGGATGCTGTAACAATTCTTTATGGAATGGGATCGTGGTGGGAACGCCTTCCAGCACAAATTCATCCAAAGCTCGCAGCATTCGCCAAATAGCCCGTTCCCGAGTAGGCCCATGAGTGATGAGCTTGGCAATCATAGAATCATAGTGTGGCGGGATTGTATATCCGTTATAGACGTGTGTATCTATGCGGACTCCGAGGCCTCCGGGTTGGTGGAAATCCTTGATCTTCCCCGGGGCAGGCCGGAAGTTTTTTGTGGGATCCTCTGCGTTGATACGACACTCGATTGCATGACCATTCATTTTGACACTCTCATTGGAAAGCTGCTCCCCCATGGCTACGAGGATCTGCTGCTCAACCAGGTCCTGCCCCGTTACCTCTTCAGTTACCGGATGCTCCACCTGTATCCGTGTGTTCATCTCCATGAAATAGAAGTTTCTATCCGCATCAAGTAAAAACTCGACGGTACCTGCGCCCTCGTAATTAACAGCTTCGGCTCCCGCAACAGCTGCTGCACCCATCCGTGCACGGAGATCGCTGTCAACCGCTACCGAAGGAGCTTCCTCGAGTAATTTCTGATGGCGTCGCTGCACAGAACATTCCCGTTCCCCGTAATGCAACGTGGTCCCACGCCCATCCCCCATGACCTGAATTTCGATGTGTCGAGGCTTCTGAATCAATTTTTCCAAGTAAACATCGGAATTGCCGAATGCCCCTGCCGCCTCTGCCTGCGCTGCATGGAATTGACGCTCAAAATCGTCTACATCCATTACCGCACGCATTCCTCGACCACCTCCACCTGCGCTGGCCTTGATCATGACCGGATACCCAATGGACTCGGCGAGGACTCTGCCGTGATCGAGTGATGGTACGACCCCATCGGAACCGGGCACAACCGGGACACCGGCAGCCTTCATCTGATCCTTAGCACGACTCTTATCGCCCATCATGGCAATGATCTCTGGAGATGGACCTATAAATTTTATACCATTATCCGCACAAATAGCACTGAATACTGCATTTTCGGCCAGGAATCCGTATCCGGGATGAATGGCATCCGAGCCAGTAACTTCGGCAGCAGCTATGATCCTGTCCGGCTTGAGGTAGCTCTCAGATGACGGTGCTAGACCGATGCATACAGCTTCATCGGCATAACACACATGGAGTGAATCCACATCGGCCTTGGAGTATACAGCCACGGATTTGATTCCCAATTCTTTGCAGGCACGAATCACCCGGAGGGCAATCTCTCCTCTGTTTGCAATCAGGACTTTCTTCATATCGGGTGCACCCAATTATGGGGACTCAATAAGTAGCAGTGGTTGACCATACTCAACCGGGTCACCATCGCTTACAAGAATTTGTGTCACCGTTCCTACAGCCTCGGATTCCACCTCGTTCATCAGCTTCATAGCCTCAATGATGCAAACTGTCTGTCCTTCGCTTACATAATCTCCAACCTGAACAAAGGGCTCTGAGTCAGGTGATGGTTTCGCATAAAAAGTACCCGGCGTTGGAGCAAGTACCGGCGTACCATTCGCAGACTCGGTCTCGGAAGATTGTGAAGATGGAGCCTCGACGGAGTCTGCTCCTTTGTCCCTTACAACGGCTGTGGTGCTCGGTCCAGCCTGCACGGTCACAGGGATAGGGGCAGACGCCCCTTCCTGAACGTTCGGTGCAACGTACTGCCGAACCAAAACACGAACACCATCGGCTTCGATTTCGACTTCCGCTGCACCACTCTCGGCCGCCATCGAGATCAACTCCCGAATGCGATCAAATTCGCCCTTCGACCAAGCTTTAGAAAAGAATTTTGGCACGTGACTTTTAGATTATTCTCTTATGAACTGGCCAGCTACTCCGCAACCCGAGTGATATAAGCTCCAGTATCCGTATTGACCCGAACAAGGTCTCCCTCGGAAACAAAAAGGGGAACATTGATAGTTGCGCCGGTCTCCAGCTTTGCCGGTTTTGTGGCTCCGGTCGCAGTATCCCCCCTGAGCCCGGGATCAGACTGCACAATCCTCAGCTCCACACTCTTTGACAACTCAGCCAAAAGCGGTGCTTCGGTTTCAGCATGAAACAGAATATCAATCATTCCCCCCTCTTTGAGGAACTCGCGTTTAGCCACGCTCTCCGCAGCCAAAGCAAACTGACTATAGTCTTCCATATTCATGAAATGCATCCCCATCGCATCCTCGTACAGAAACTGATGTTCGCGGCGCTCTATCCGCGCCTGCTGTACTTTCTCACCCGCCCGAAACGTCTTGTCTACGACGCGACCTGTCCGAATATTCTTCAACGTAGTTCGAACAAAAGCTCCACCCTTGCCTGGCTTCACATGCTGAAATTTCACGATCTGCCACAGCTCACCATGCAATCGCATGGCAAAGCCGTTCCTGAAATCTGTCGTATCTGCCATAATTCCTAATTATTACGGCACCCTGAACGCGAATATACCACGTATCTGGCTGCTATGCCACAAAAGATATAGAATATTTGTTCTGTCGTACTACTGAAAAGGTGCCTCCATGTTGAGAAACATACCGAGATTCGCGGTACCCAATGTTCCGTTGTGCTGGAAAGCCTCTCCATAAGTGCAGCCAATGAGATGTCCGTACGTGCGAGCACGTGCTTCAATCCATTCGAAGAAGCCTGCATTGGAAATGTATGTTTCCGGCTCCTCACTTGTTTCCTTATAGTCTGGATTATGAACCTGGGATCCATAACACCTGAGCGCCTGCATTCTCTGCTCCCACGTGCTCGTAACATCCACGACAAAGGTTGGCTCAAAATGCTTCACTTCGGCGAAATACAATAAATGCTTTGGTCTCCAAGGCACTACATACGTTCCGGTACTTGTGTTCATTTTTTTTAGCCCCGCATAATAGCATGCATCGCGAACAAGAGTATGCGTAGCTCTGTGATCAGGGTGTCGGCAAACCTCAGGGTGCGTCATTACTATGCGTGGACGCCACTTCCGTAGTATCTCAATCACGCCTCCCAGACCAGAGGTTGTTATGTTACCATCCGGTAGTTCAAGATTTTCACGTACCGAGAGCCCGAGAACTACGGTAGCAGCGGCAGTCTCTTTGGCACGTAATTCGGGCGTCCCCCGTGTACCCAGTTCTCCACGAGTCAGATCCAAGGCTCCAACCCGGAGTCCTTGTCGAACACATAGTGCCAGTGTCCCGCCCGCGGCTAATTCGACATCATCTGGATGGGCGGCAATCGCCAATATGTCAAGTGTTTCCACCATCACTTGGCCGCTACCAGATTAATTATACGACCCTTTACATAAATCTCACGATGTGGCGGCTTATCACCAAGGAATCGCTGCACATTCGGCTCGCGTACTGCGGCTTTGATCACATCCCCTTTGTCTGCATCCGGAGCAACACGAATCGTTGCCCGCACCCTTCCATTGACCTGCACTGGCAGGGATATTCGATCTTCAACAAGATATTCGTCATTCAGTACTGGCCACGCAACATAGGCCAGCGACCCTTCGTGCCCAAGCCTGGACCAGAGCTCTTCTGCTATGTGCGGAGCAAACGGCGAAAGCAAAAGAATCAATGGCTCTGCAATCTTCCGGGGAACAGCAGGCCATTTGAAGGCAGCATTGACCAACTCCATGAGTGCAGCAATGGCCGTGTTCATTCGAAGGGCTTCAATGTCTCGTGTCACCCGATCGATCGTTTGATGCAGTATCCTCAACTGTGTGCGTTCGGGCTCCTCCTCACTCAGGGGCTTTGCAGTAATCAGGCGCCATACACGGTCAAGGAACCGAAAAGTCCCGTGAACCCCTCGCGTGCTCCAAGGCTTAACCTGTTCCAGAGGCCCCATGAACATCTCGTATAGTCTGAAGGCATCCGCACCGTACTGATTAATGATTGTGTCAGGGTTAACCACGTTGCCTCGACTCTTACTCATCTTGAAGGCGCGTACATCAAGCCGTATATCCGGCGCCGCTTTCAGTACGAAGACCTCACCATCCTTGACCACAGACTCCTCGTCAACGTGGACAGCTTCCAGACTCGCACCCGTAGAGATTTCTTTGCCGGCATTCACATTTTCTGCACTGACCCACTCCCCTGTCTTATTGTTGCGCCAGGCAGTGTATTCGAGTTCACCTAGGATCATACCCTGATGAACGAGCTTGGCAAAAGGCTCCGGTGTTGAAACCACACCAGCATCATAGAGCACCATATGCCAGAACCGGGCATATAGCAAATGAAGCACCGCGTGTTCAGCTCCCCCAACATACAGGTCCACGGGCATCCAGTACTTCTCGAGCTCTGGATCAACGAGACGTTCAGAATTATCCGGATCAATGTAGCGCAGGAAATACCAACAGGATCCTGCCCACTGTGGCATTGTGTTGGTTTCTCGTCTCGCTGGTTTACCGGTGTCTGGATCCGTGACATTCAACCATTCTGAGGCCAAAGCAAGTGGACCTTCCGGTGTTCCGCTTGGCTTAAACTTCGCAAGCTCAGGCAAAGCAATTGGTAACGCATTCTCGGATAATGAGCGTACTTTCTCACGTTCAAATATGATCGGAATCGGTTCTCCCCAATACCTCTGCCTAGAGAAAAGCCAATCTCGCAACTTATAGTTCACCTTCCGACGTCCCAGTTCATGCTCTTCAAGCCAGTCCAATATCCGCGCTTTGGCTTTCTCAACATGTAGACCGTTCAGGAAATCACTGTTAATGGCAGGTCCATCCCCTATATAAGCCAGACCGGTAAAACCCGGAGGTGGCTGTACGGTGCGACGAATCGGCAGATCATACCGTGCAGCAAATGCCCAGTCTCGTTCATCTTGCCCGGGAACTGCCATGATGGCTCCGGTTCCGTAGGATATCAACACATAATCGGCTATCCAGACAGGAATAAATTCTTTCGTTACAGGGTTTATAGCATACGCTCCTGTAAATACACCAGACTTATCCTTCTGGAGTTCGGTTCGCTCCAAGTCACTTTTGCGGGATGCCAATTCCCGATATTTCCTGACCTCATCGAGTTGCTCCCTTTTTGAAATTTGCTCTACAAGAGGGTGCTCGGGAGCAAGTACCATGTAAGTAGCCCCGAAAATTGTGTCCGGTCGCGTGGTATACACGCAGATACTGGACGATTTATCGCCCTGTATCGGAAAGTCTATTTCCGCCCCCTCGCTCCGCCCAATCCAGTTGCGCTGCATTTCCTTCGTGCTGGTGGGCCAATCCATATGATCTAGTCCTTCCAACAGCCGTTCGGCATAGTGCGTAATACGCAATACCCATTGCCGCAACATTCGCCGTTCACAGGGGTGCCCACCTATGTCACTCCTGCCGTCGATAACTTCTTCATTGGCCAATGTGGTGCCCAGTGCTTCACACCACCAGACGGGTACCTCGGCCTCGTATGCAAGTCCACGCTCAAACAGCTTCAAAAAGATCCATTGTGTCCACTTGAAGTATGCCGGGTCAGTTGTATCCACCTCCCGATCCCAGTCATAAGAAAGCCCAAGGGATTTGAGCTGCTTGCGGAAGCGGATAATGTTTTGTTCTGTTGTAATGCGCGGGTGCGTCCCGGTCCGCAGAGCATACTGTTCTGCCGGCAGTCCGAACGCATCCCATCCAATTGGATGCAACACATTGAACCCGCACATCCGCTTATACCGTGCCACAATGTCTGTCGCCGTATAGCCTTCGGGATGCCCAACATGTAAACCGGACCCACTCGGGTATGGAAACATGTCCAGAACATAGCACTTCGGCTTGGAAGTGTCGACCTTATTGGGTGTACGGAATATCTTGTTCGACTCCCAATAGTCCTGCCAACGACTTTCAATTTTCTGAAAGGGGTATGCCGCCATGTTATCTAATTATTGGGAATTATCCGAGGCTTGCCGAAAACAGCTGAATCCAACGACCACCAACACAAATATATTCCCATTACAAATGTCGTTGGAGATCGTCTACTAACCTGATCTTGGTGCGTCTTGCCGAGTTCGCGCGTATTCTGTCCTGTTTTCCGCTTAATCCACACACTCAACTTATACAAAGGCGTCTTTAACCTTCGAGAAAAAGGATTTGCCCTTACCCTGCTTTGGAATGTTCAATGTGCTGGATTCTCGCAATTTCTCAAGCAACTCTTTATCGGGAGCAGAAAGATTTTGTGGTGTCCATACGTGAACCCGAATCAGCTGATCGCCTTTTCGGGAGCTTTGAAATTGCCCGAGTCCCCTCCCCTGCATACGCAAGACTTTGCCGGATTGCGTCCCCGGGGCAATGGTTACGCTCGCCCGCCCCGTGAGTGTGGGGACTTCGATATCCGCACCCAAGGCCGCATCGGGGAAAGAAATTTCCAGATTGTAGATCAGATCACTTCCCCTGCGAATGAAGTGATCATGCGCCTTTTCCCGTACCTCAATTCTGAGATCTCCTGCTCTTCCTCCACGGAGTCCTGCGTGTCCCTGACCTCGCACGTTTATAGTCATACCATCCTCTACACCAGCGGGCACTGTAATTTTTATGGTTGACTGCGTCTCTCGGCGCCCTTGCCCTCGGCACTCCGGGCATTTATCCTCAACCGTTTGGCCCTCACCATTGCATCTACTACATTCCGATACACTCACGAATTGTCCCAACGCAGTCTGCCGTACACGCCGCTCTTCTCCTGCACCCTTACATGCGCTACACTGCTTCAGTTGACTGGGACCTCCCTTTGCTCCACTGCCTTCACATTCCCCACACGATGCCAGTCGGCGAATCTTGATGTGCTTTTCTGCACCTGTTGCAATTTCCTCCAACGTTAGTGACAAGCGTCGGCGCAGCGTTGCACCTGGCTGTCCTCTTTCCCGCGTTCGTTGTCCTCCACCCCCAAAGAAATCACCAAACATTCCACTTCCTCTCCCTCCCCCGAAGACATCGCTAAAGGCACTGAAAATGTCGTTAATATCATTAAAACCCGGCTGCTGCCCTCCTCCAGAGCCACGTAAACCCGCTTCGCCGTAGCGATCGTAAATAGACCGTTTCTCTGAATCACTCAGAACCTCGTACGCCACCGCCGCCTCCTTAAAGCGAGACTCGGCTGCCTTATCACCTGGATTGCGATCGGGATGATTCTGAAGCGCCTTTTTACGGTAAGCTTTTTTTATCTCGTCCGCGGAAGCGTTTCGCTCCACTCCCAAGACTTTGTAGTAATCACTCATTGAATATCCGCCTCCACTGTTGCTGAAGGTTCCGGGGTGAAAGCTACAACAACCTGTGCATGCCTGAGCACCCGATCCCCCAAGCGATATCCTGCCTGACTCTCATGCAGTACAGAACCACTGTCTGAACCTTCAGCAGCGGGTGCCTGCCCTACTGCCTCATGCAGGTTCTCGTCGAATGGCATACCGAGAGCTTGGATACGCTCGAGGCCGAATTTCTCGAGTTCGGCAATAAAATTCTTGTATACCAGGTTAACGCCGGATCTCAGCGACAAGAAGGCAGCATCTTCTGATTCGGTTTGCCCAGCGACATCCAGTGATCGCTCTAAGTCATCCAGAATTGGAAGCAACGGCCTGATCACGGTTGCCCGTGCACGCGCCGGCCATTCAACGCGCTGGTTTTCCATCCGGCGACGATAATTAGCGAATTCTGCTGCAAGTCTGAGTCGCTGATCCCTCTCCGCGGACAACGCCTCAGTACATTCTGCCAACGCATCAGGCAGTTCCTCCTGTGGAGCCTCGTCTTCGCTCACCTGAGAAGGTGCCTCGTGGTCAAGGGATTCATCTTTCTCCTCCGAAAATTGCTCAGCCATTGTTGTTATTCAGTCTATTGTTTTGAAGCCGTAATAGTTGATCTGTTAAGTAATGAGGCCATGCCCTCTACAAGTGAAATTGCGCGACCATAATCCATACGCATGGGACCAAGCAACCCGACTGTACCTATGCTCTCTCCTACATTGTATCGAGCCGTCACAATTGAATAGGCACTCTCATCCTCTATTTCGCTACCAATACTGACGGACACGCTATCACCCGTATCCCGACGTTTATTGGGCTCCTGCTCAAAAAGCTGTACTACATACCCCTCATCTTCAATGAGTTGAATCAATTGCCGAACCTCGGTTGTCCCCTGAAATTCAGGTTGTGTGAGTAACCCGGAGGTCCCCGCGTGTGTTAACCGACCTTCGACAGGGTCACTGAACAACACGGCTGACTCATTCAGAATCAGTTGTACTATTCCCGTGGGATCATTGTCCAAATCTCTGGTACGTGAGGCATAGTCACGTCGAATTACGTCAAGTCGGAGACCCGCCAAACGCTCATTTAGAATAGTAACTATCCGATCAAGATCGCTGCGACAAATATCGAGCGTGGTTTCGTAGATAATGGTCTTAACCAGTCGACTGCGTACGCCGATCACGATCATAATATTCGACCCCGAAAGCTGTACAACTTCCAATCGTTCCAGCACCCCTGTCGAAATTTTCGGGCTGAGCACTACAGCCAAAAGATTGGTCATGCGACTCAGAAGACGGGACGTCTCCCGAAAGAGTGCATCAGCATCTCCCATAAGCCTGTCCATTCTCTCTTTCAACAACCGCCGTTCTGCTGCGGACAGTTCGGGAGTATCCATCAGTTCATTCACAAATGCCCGATACCCGCGCTCGGTTGGCATACGCCCAGCAGATCTGTAAGGATGCCTGAGATACCCCTGCTCTTCTAGATCACAGAGCGTATTTCGGACGGTAGCCGGGCTGAGATCAAGGGAGGACCGCTTGACCAATTTGCGCGATCCCACCGGCCCGGCCGTATCGATAAAGTTGCGCACGACCAAATGCAGAATTGTACGCTCCCTTTCTGTTAGCTGAAATGGAAGCTTCTTGTGATATGTATATACAGGCTTTTTCACGAAATTAGTAAGCTACAAACTCCTTGCCATAGGACAGGACTGCGCTAATCTGCCAAAAACTGCCATTTTGACCGCACCGAATACCTTGGATACCAGCTGTGTCACATGCGGTTTCCGTCGCGACGCAACAGTAGGTAATCTATTGCGTATTCTCGACTTCTGCCTCTCTAGATTTCAGATTGTTATCAGCACATGCGTTTCTTCTCAACCATGATTGCAAGCATTCTAGGCTCACTCATAGCCTTTGGACTGCTCATTTTTATTGGTGCGCTGATCGCCACAGCATTTGTCGCCTCATCCATCTCCTCTGTTCAAGCCCCCGTTGCATCAGAGTCCGTACTGACTCTTCGGTTATCCGGTCCAATAGAAGAATACGGGATATCTGATCCAACCTACGAACTGTTTGATTTACCCCAGCCAAAAAGCTTGGCTCAAATAAAGGGAGCACTTGAAAAAGCGGCCGATGACGACCGTATTAAAGGAGTCTGGCTTAAACCACAGGGAGTGATTGCAGGATGGTCAACGCTCGCGGAAATCAGGCAATCTCTTCTCGAATTCAAGAAGAGCGGCAAGCCGGTTGTCGCATCTGCTTCTGGTGATTTGGCTATGCGTGAATCTGACTACTTTCTGGCAACTGCTGCCGACAGTATCTATGCTACACCGGGTGCCTTCTTTGAATTTAATGGCCTGTCTCTGAGCGTACTGTTTTACAAAGGGCTCCTCGATAAATTGAATATCGAACCTACCGTCCTCCGTGTCGGCACCTATAAGGGAGCCGTAGAACCCTATACACGCGAAGATCTGTCTAGGGAAAATCGGACGCAACTAGAGGCAATACTGGAAAATTGGAATCAACTCTTGACCAGTACCACAGCCGAAGCCCGCGGCATGAGTGAAGAACACATTACAGACCTCATGCAAACAGGAGCGCTGCTGACTACTGACGATGCACATGAAGCCAACCTCCTGGATGGACTGCTGAGCGAAGAGAGGGTAAGAACGCACCTTCAGAAATGGGTTGAGTCAGATGGGAAACTGAGAACAACCAGCCTTTCCTCCTACGCTTCAGCGATTTCAAGTGGATCATCCGGTCACAGCGATGCAATTGGCGTTATGATTGCATCCGGTACTATCGTTAGTGGCAACAGTACGGACCGGAATGGTTATTTGGGAGCAGCTACTCTTGAAAAATCCATGAAATCGTTCCGAGAGAACGAAAACGTGAAAGCTGTCGTGCTACGCATAGATTCGCCTGGCGGCAGTGCAGCCGCGAGCGAAATCATGTGGCAAGCAGTTAAGGAAACATCTAAAGAGAAACCCGTAGTTGTCTCCATGGGTGACATGGCAGCTTCCGGCGGATATTGGCTTGCAACAGCAGGAGATACCATTTTGGCTTCTCCACATACGCTGACCGGCTCTATCGGAGTATTCGGGATGCACTTCAGTCTAGGGCAAATGATGGAAACCAAACTGGGGATTACTTACGATCACGTGTCCACGAGCGATTACGCAGACATGTTTTCCGGGATGAGACCTCTACGTGACGCCGAACGTGCACTGTTTGAACGCTCCCTGGGTCAGATCTACACAAAATTTCTCGAACGTGTCGCAGAAAGTCGCGATATGACCGTGGATGCCGTGGATGCCATAGGCCAGGGACGCATATGGACTGGAGAAGCTGCGCTGAATTCCGGATTGGTTGACCAACTGGGAGGTCTGGATGACGCAGTAGAAATCGCAGCCGAAATGGCAGGCCTGGAAAAAGATCAGTATCGAATTCGGCGATTGCCAAGACCTAGAACGTTAATGGATCGGTATCTGGATCTATTTATGGTTAGTATCCGATCATTCTTCGAATCTCCGATCGAAGCACAGCTTCGTACTGAGGCACGCTTGCTGGAAGAGGTTGTCAGACTGCATGCCATACCCATCGCACGCTTCCCTCTTGATTTCGTGGAGTTTGACTGAATGCTGAAAAAGTAGCACTACAACAGAATTTCCTACCCGTCACACGGCGTGAATATGCGCGTCGGCCTACCTTTCGTAGGTGGGCTTGAATCGTCAGTGAAAGTGCATGGACACCATGGTTAGGAAAGTTGCATGCTCTAACGAGCTTGACCTGACCTATAGAGAAGCGATCAGCAGTGTCAACCTAAAATCAGAATTTATCTTTCCGCGTGCTTGATCCGAAGGACTGTAACGCATGATTTTGGTTTCGTACAGAGTTGCCACGGTCCAGAATGTGCACTTACCAGCCAACCAAGTCGGCTATATATAGGGACTCTATAGATACTCCTACATTGCCAATCGCTTCTCCATAAGCCATGAACCAAGATACACATTAGGGGAATTATAAAGCAAGGTGCAACCACATGGGTGCAACCTTGATTTCAATTTCACGGGTCATAGGGGTCACTAACGTGAACGCCCCTCGCCGTGCAGATGCCCCAATCCCGGAGGCCTCGATCTATTTGCAGACATGTTTGGTCTGCATTATCCGCATGGATACAAACCATGCACTTGAATCTTCTCAAGTATTGCGATTCAAACTACACAACGTGGTAGAAGGTTGCCCATGATTCACCTTGCTTTATAAATCCCCACATTAGCCTCCTTGTATACAATGATGTATTCAGACGCGGTGTTTCCCGAAGAAATCCCACGAACTCTCGGGCCATCGCTGTATTGATACCATTGTATTGGCTATTCATCCGGCTGCTTCGTCCGGCATGCCGTAAACATTGATCTTTAACCTCGTATTCCTTACATTTAGCTTTACCAAAAGTAAGGAAACGCCATGGCCACCACAACTATTTCATCGAAAGGCCAATTGACCCTGCCCAAAGAGATTCGGGTCGCCTTGGGGCTCAGCCCTGGTGACCGGGTCGATTTTGTCAGGATGGAAGATGGTAACTACGCGGTACTTCCAGAGACGCATTCAGTCCAGACACTGAAAGGTTTCTTGCGGCGGCCGGGGCAAAAACCTGTTTCGCTTGAGGATATGGATCAAGCAATTGTCAAAGGCGCGGCGGCGAATGATTGGTCTTGATACAAATGTTCTGGTGCGCTATCTCGTCCAGGATGATGAGGCCCAAAGTTCCATTGCGTCTAAAGTCATAGATAGGCTCAGCCGGGATGATCCGGGCTTTATCAGTTCGGTTGTCTTGGCTGAGACAAGTTGGGTGCTGGCAACCTCATATAAATTGGGTCGCGAAGAAATTGGTGAAGTGATTGAAGCGCTGCTGCGCTCGCATGATCTCGTCTTTGAAAATACCGAAGCAAAATACCGGGCCTTAGCGATCTATCGTGATGGAGCTTCGGTTGATTTTGCCGACACGTTGATTGCTGAAACGGCCAAGCTGTCGGGTGCGCGGGAAACGGTGACGTTTGATCGGAGAGCCGCGCGCGAAAGCGGTATGCGTTTGCTCGGCAGCGTGTGACCCCGTGAAAAAGCTCTTGCGTTCACTGACGTGCAAAAAGTTACCAACAGCTACAATCCTCAGTGTACCGACATTGCATGGTCGGCATCGGGTTTCTGGATCTTTCAGGCCAATTGGGAACGGACGATGGTCCGAGCGACAGAAGGAGACGAAATGACAGCAGCTTTCTCCTACTCATCGGAACGTTCGACAGACCAGTCAAGGACAGTCAGAGCGTAATGCTGGGAAATCATAACTGAAACTGCAACTCACGGTTTACCAAGAAGGTTGGCCGTAGACTTTGGCACAGGGTTATCGCTTGCCCTTCCTGGCAAGATAACCTTTCATAAAGCCACCACCCACTGGAATAGTAGGACTCTCCGTGCCTAGGTAGAGCTCAAGAGGTGTTGTGTTTTTGTGCAATTCACATGATAATAAACAACCTTGCATATGGAGGAGCGACTTGGCGGCTTCGACGGTTAATCAGTCTGGTATTCGCGTATTTTGTGCCCCGGAGGATTGTAACGCATGATTTCGATTTCGAGTGGAGCTGCCACGATCTAAAAACGCACATTCATCGGAAAGATGCCGATTATCGCAAGTAGGGGTCGTGGGTTCTCCTACCGTGCCAGTCGCTCCTCTATAAGCCATGACTCAGGCCTGCACGCGGGTTGTGATCAAGGGATTTTCCAGGTGCAGAGCTGCCCACAAAAAGCCGACCAGTTCGCGCGCGACCGCGGTGTTGGCGACACATCGCGGTATGATCTGACACAGTTTGTGAAAACGATTGTACAGTCGGCGTTGCGCTTTCCAGGTGACGGCGACGACTTGCGCAGACACCGGTTGTTGCCGTTCTTTTAGTATCCGACTTCATCGCGGAGGTCTTGTATACTTCCACGCGGCGGAGATGACGGCATTTCGCAAATGGACATCCCCGGTTTTGGTGATGCCACCCCGTTTTGTACGATTCCTCGAGCTATGCTCGCTTGGCACGAGGCCCAGGTAGGCCATCAACTGACGTGGATGTGAAAAACGCCGAATATCTCCTAACCCAAAAACCAGCGGTAATGCGGTCACCAATCCGATCCCCCGGAATGCCATCAAGACCTTAACGAGCGCTTGATAGCGAGCTCGGCAAGCGACCGCCCTTAAATCGGACTCAATTCTGTGCACCTCGTGTTCCAGCTGGTGCAGATAGGTCTGAAGGGTGATCTGATCGATCTCCGACATCGGTAAGGCGCGAACCCAAGTATAAAACTTCTGCGTCCAACGGGTCTTACCTGAATACTGATATCCACGCGTCTGCAAAAAGCTCAGAATCCGCTGCTTCGTCCGGGTGATGGTTTCTGTCAGATCTCCCCGACATCGCAGCAACGATCGAATGGCTTCCTGTTCCTCGTCTGGAGTGCTGATCGTTGTCAATAAGCCAGTAGCATACATGGTCGCTAACTTTCTCGCATCCCGCCGATCTGTTTTGACGCGCTCTCTTGGTCGGCGGGGAATCGATGAGGGCGCAATCACTTCGCACGAAATTCCTCGTGCTTCCAAAGCGCGTTTTAAACCAAATCCACACGAAGATGCTTCATAGCAAGTGAGTACCCGGCCGTGGCAGCCCTGAACTTTCCGGAAATACCTCAGCACCTTGGGCAGGTTGTGCAGCATTTCCCGCTCGTCCAAGATCTCACCTGCAAACGCGTTGTAGACGCACAACGCGATCGTCTTTTTGTGTACATCCATGCCGACGGCGATGGAGTATCCAGTTGTGGACGAATTTGTGTAGTTTTCCATGGGGCTATTCTCGGTTGGTTGATTGGTGAACTCATGCAAATGTAGCTCAACCAGCCGGGATAGTCCTGCTATAAGATCTATCCCAATTCCTATATTGTAGATTAAGGATCCTGGATTTCTCCCGGATTAATACCTTTGTACGGAACATAAAGACCACTACGTCGCATTGGCGTCGCCGGAAAGTATGAAGGCAGGACCTGAAGAGACCGGATCCAGCAGAGCCGCATATATGTGCACGTAACCACAGACATGTGTCTGAAACCGCCCATAAGCCCCGAAAACGAACAACTGCCAGTTCGGGCATTCCGATTGATCATTACCGCTTAGATCGCGTAAATCCACTCTGGCTATAATGCGATTGTCATTCAAATGACTGGGGAATCCAGAATGCTGAACAGATCTGCCTGGGTCCGATTCTCCCTTATTTTTGCTCACGGCAACACTAATGGAGTCGAGAACGCGCCACAGTACAGTCTACGGCTGGTACCGACCGCATCGTCGACTCAGTTCATGAGATACGAACTGGAGCCTCATGACCAATGACTCCAAGGGCCGCGGGCTCTTTATCGTCGACAACAGCGTTTCCGGTTGGACCGGGCTCCGGTACTTGGAGGAGTGGTGTAGCCTCGCCACGGCGTTCGATATTGCGACTGGATACTTCGATATCGGCGCACTGCTCACCCTTAACGGCAGCTGGCAGGGGCTCAATAAGATCCGAATCCTAATGGGCGCGGAGATTACTCATCGGACTCGGAAGGCGTTTCTAGAAGCGGTCCGGGCGCAAGCGCTCGACAGGCTCGACAATAGTATCGAAGAGGATAAGGAGCCGAACCCCTTCCTGCATGGGGTCCCTGCGATTGTCGATGCGCTCCGCTCTAGGCAAATCGAATGTCGTGTCTACAACAAGGAAAAATTCCATGCCAAGGCCTACATCACCCACGCAAGGCTTGAGGTCATAGGTGCCCAAGCACTGGTGGGCTCCAGCAACTTCACGCGGCCAGGTCTCACGAACAATATTGAACTGAACGTTCAGATCCAGAGCGCGCGCGAGGTGGCGCAGCTCCAGGAGTGGTTCGAGGCGCACTGGGAGGCAGCGAGCGAGGTCACCGAGGCCGTCATCAAGACGATCTCGCGCCATACGAGTCTGTACTCCCCTTTCGACGTCTACGCGAAGGCCCTGCAGCAGTTCTTCCGTGGCCACGAGCTGAGTGCGACCCACTGGGAGAAGACACGATCGCGTATGTACCCGCACCTTGATCGCTATCAGAAGGAGGCGTACTGGGCGCTTATGAAAATTGCCCGGCAGCACCGCGGCGCGTTCCTTTGTGACGGTGTGGGTCTTGGCAAGACCTTCGTTGGTCTGATGCTGATTGAGAGGCTCATCCTTCACGACGGCAAACGTGTCGTGCTGTTCGCACCGAAGGCGGCCAAGGAGGGGGTTTGGGAGCCGCATCTGCGTCAGTGGCTTTCGCATATTGGTGGCGTAGGCGGTGGCGCCGACTTCAGTAATCTGGCCGTCTTCAGCCACACTGATCTCGGACGTAAGGGGGACTTCCCGGAGCGTTTCAAGCGCATTGCGGAACTCGCCGATATCGTTGTCATTGACGAGGCGCACCACTTCCGTAATCCGGGCCGCAGATATGACCCCGACAGAGGAATCGAACCGTCGCGCTACTACCGTCTGTTCGAGTTGCTAGACAACGCGGACCGCCCTAAGACCGTATTTATGCTGACGGCCACCCCCATCAACAACCGCCTGAGTGACTTTCGTCACATGACCGAGCTTTTCACTCGCCGCGACAAGGCCTACTTCGCGAGCACTCTCGGCGTGAACAACCTGCGGGCGCACTTCAACCAGATGGAAAAAATGCTTCGCAGCCGTGTGGGGCAGGACGAAGTAGATGCAGGGGAACATATGAGCGAAGCCCAGAGCATCCTCTTCAACGACACATTTTTCCGCAGGCTTGTCGTCCAGCGGAGCCGAGCGTACGCCCGTGAGAGTCAGAGGCGGGAGCACGGAGAAGCAACCGCCTTTCCCGAGCGAAGGGACCCTCAAGTAGCGGTGTACTCGATCCGCAAAAGCTACGGGCGGATGCTTGATCTGTTCGATAACGCCTTCGCGAAGCAGAACCCACTCTTTACACTCCCGATGTACTACCCCCTACATTGGTACAGGGGACCGAACAATGACATTGACAAATTCGAGGAGAATCGCCAGAAGCAGGTGGTCGGCCTCATCCGTACCAACTTTCTCAAGCGCTTCGAGAGCTCCGTCGCTGCCTTCGAGCTTTCCTGCGAACGCCTCCTCCAAAAGCTACTTGCCTTCCTTGAGGTTCACAGCAAGAACGGCCCCGAGAAGAACCGACTTAAGCGCTGGAAGGCACAGAACGCCGATGTCCTAGGCTACACCGCCCATCGCCAACTTGAGTTTTGGGGTGAGGAAGGCGAGGAACTTGACGACGAAGACGTTTCCCCCCTAGAAATGCTTGATGCAGTCGAACGACTTGACCGGACAGAGTATGACGTAAAGGAGATGTTGTCTGAGACCTTCCTTGACCTCGACCAGATCGTGCAGTTCCTTAACGAGGCTCGGAAGTTCAAGCCGAAGCACGACGATAAGCTTCAGAGGCTCATCCTTCTGCTTAAGTCAAAGCAACTGGCCGGACAGAAGGTCCTAATCTTCACCGAGTTTGCCGACACGGCCCGCTACCTCAAAGGTCACCTAAATGCGGCTGGAATTGAGGGCGTCGAGCAAGTGGATAGTGCCACGAAGAAGGACCGTGCCGATGTCATTCAGCGCTTTGCGCCCTACTACAACGGCCTTTCGTCTCCGGAGCTCGTAGTGCGGGGCAGCGAGGAAATCCGTATTCTGATCTCAACCGATGTCCTTTCCGAGGGTCTTAACCTCCAGGATGCCTCGCGGATTATGAACTACGACATCCACTGGAACCCGGTCCGCCTCATGCAGCGGATCGGACGGGTGGACCGGCGCATGAATCCTACAATTGAGAAGCGGCTCATCGCCGATCATCCTGAGTTGGCCTCCTCGCGCGGCAAGGTCTTGTTCTGGAATTTTCTCCCGCCCAAGGAGTTGGACGAAATCCTCTTGCTCTACACGAAGGTCACCCAGAAGATGCTCCTGATCTCTAAAACCCTCGGTATCGAGGGCAGGAAGCTCCTAACTCCAGATGATGATTACGCGGCACTAAAAGAATTCCATCATGCTTACGAGGGTACATACACCGCTGAGGAGGAAATGCACCTCGAGTATCAGGCTCTGCTCCAGGACGATCCAGAGCTGGAAGCACGCCTTGATCACTTTCCTGGTGCGATTTTCAGCGGCCGCAAGCGTCTGATGAATGGCGTGCGCGGTGTCTTTTTCTGCTACGTGCTTCCCGCCCTAGATAAAGAAAAGAATGAGTTCACCGAGGAGGTTGGCACTACCCGCTGGTACCTTTACGACCTTGACCGCGAGACCATCCTAGAAGAACCGAGAGCGATCGTCGCGAGCGTCCATTCAAAGCCCACGGCTCCCAGGCGTTGCACCTCGAAGGAGAAGACACTCCTTGATATCCGCAAGCGGATCGAGAGGCACATCAAGAACAGCTACCTGAAGCGTGTGGATGCTCCAGCCGGTGTCAAGCCGCGGCTACACTGCTGGATGGAGCTAAACGAGGGCTAAATTGATGCCGTCTGACCACCGTGAACGCCTCGCGTGTATCCGTAGCTTTCCCCAACTCATCGTGTACCTGCGCGATGAGCTTGACTGGCCCATCGTTTCGGACGACTTTGAGGAGCTAACATTTGAGTACACCCCCGAGGAGCTCGGCATTGACGCGAAGAACGCAGCAAAAATCCAGGAGATCTGGCGTCTGCGCCAACTCGTGCCGGGCCAGCCTTGGGGCATCTTCTTCGTCAAGTTCGAGCCGAAGCGCCTGCCTGTGGTGGTACTGCGTCGCATCCTCGGCCAAGTGGTGCTCAAGAAGCGCACCTCGGCAAACAGACCCGAGCTCAAGGCATGGGCCAACGATGACCTGCTCTTCGTGTCCAGCTACGGCGAGAACGAGGAGCGTTGTATCGCTTTCGCGCACTTCTCGAAGCCCCAGGACGGCCTTGATCTGCCCTCCCTCAAGGTACTAGGATGGGACAACCTCGACACGCCACTCCACTTCGATGCCGTCGCCCGTGAGCTGACGGACCACCTCACCTGGCCCGACGATGAGGACGACCCCGATGCCTGGCGTGAGCGCTGGCGTTCTGCCTTCACGCTGGGCCACCGAGAAGTCATCTGCACCTCGAAACAGCTCTCCAAAAGCCTAGCTGAGTTGGCCCTAGCAATCCGCGACCGCATCCAGACAGCGCTAGCCATCGAGACCAAATACGGGCCGGTCACCAAGCTTATGAAGGCATTCAAGACCGCCCTCATCCACGACCTCGACGAAGCTCGCTTCGCCGACATGTACGCTCAGACCATCGCCTATGGCTTGCTCTCGACCCGAATCAGTAACCCAGAACGGCGCACCGACGATTTCGCCGCCCAAATGCGGACAAACCCGTTCCTGCGGAAACTGATGCAGACCTGCCTCCAAGTAGATGGGCTAGGTATCGACTTCGATGAGCTGGGTATCTCCGAGGTTGTGGAAATGCTAGATCAGGCCAACATGGAGGCGGTAATCCGCGATTTCGGTAACCGCAACCCCAAAGAAGACCCGGTCATCCATTTCTACGAGCACTTCCTCACTGCCTATGATAAGGAGGAGAAGGTGAAACGGGGCGTCTTCTACACGCCACGTCCGGTGGTCTCTTACATCGTACATTCGGTAGACGAGCTTTTGCGGAGCGAATTCGGCCTAACCGACGGCTTCGCCGACGTCACCACCTGGGGCGAGATGGCGAAGCGCTACGAGGATCTAAAAGTCCCGGAAGGGATATCGCCCACCCACGCATTTGTTCAGATCCTTGATCCAGCCACCGGCACCGGTACCTTCCTTGTTGAGGTCATTGATCTCATTCATAACACGATGGCTGCGAAATGGGAGTCGCAGGGCCATAGTGAAACAAAGATTCAGACACTCTGGAACGAGTATGTACCGAAATGCCTTCTGCCTCGCCTGCACGGCTACGAACTGATGATGGCACCGTATGCCATCGCGCACCTCAAGATCGGGCTCAAGCTCTTCGAAACTGGCTACCGTTTCGAAAGCGACGAGCGGGCAAGGGTGTACCTCACGAATGCATTGGAGCCGGCAGGGAACGAGCAGCTCACATTCGACTTCCTGCCCGCTCTGGCAGACGAGGCCAGGGCGGTTAACGAGATCAAGCGAAAACAACGTTTCACGGTGGTGATCGGAAATCCGCCGTACTTTGGTGAAGCAGGACGCGGCGGCGACTGGATCGCTGCACTCATGCGCGGTCGGGATATACAGAATGACCGAAAAACGTTGAGCTACTTCGAGATAGAAGGTTGCTCTTTGAACGAACGGAATACAAAGTGGCTGAACGATCTATACGTCCGTTTCACGCGACTGTCCCACTGGCTACTTGAGCAGGCTGGCCTCGGCGTTCATGGCTTCATCACAAACCACAGCTATATCGATAGTCTGACCTTCCGCGGGATGCGATGGGCGCTGCTGATGACGTTCGATCAGCTCTTCCTAGTCGACCTGCACGGCAACTTGAAGAAAAAGGAGGTGACGCCTGACGGCAGCAGGAACGATAATGTATTCGACATCCAACAGGGCGTTGCCATAGGTTTGTTTATCAAGAAGTTCCCCAACAGTGACGAAGTGTCATCCACCCTTGTGCGCCATGCGGACCACTGGGGACCAAGGGCAGAAAAATACGATTGGCTGCTTGGTCACCATGCGGCCAATTCCGAGTGGATCGATGTCGTTCCTTGCAAGAAGTTCTATCTGTTCAAGACTTCAGATGGTGCTGAAACTAAGGAATACGAGGAATGGCCTTCGATTGCAGAGATCTTTCCCGTGAATTCCGTGGGAATCGTGACTGCAAGAGATACCCTGACAGTGCGATGGTCGGCGAAAGATATTTGGAATGTGGTCTCTGACATGGTGCGAAGTGATACCGAAGACATTCGCAAGAAGTACCGACTCAGGAAGGACGTGCATGATTGGAGAGTGGGGTGGGCGCAGGATGATCTTCGTCGCGGTGGACTGTCCAAGAGCAATGTCGGGCCAATCCTCTATCGGCCTTTTGACATCCGCTTCACCTACTACACCGGCAAGTCGAGGGGCTTTCTGTGTCGCCCGCGTGCTAGAGTCATGGGGCACATGCGCGCGGGGGAGAATGTTGGCCTAATCTTCATGCGGCAGGTCGCAATGGGCGATCCATACACCCACTTTGGCGCAAGTCGGTATCCGGTAGACGCCCGAGCCTTCTACAGTAACAAGGGAATCATGAGTTTCGGTCCGCTCTATCTCTATCCCGGCGTCGGCAAGATCAACGCATCGCTGTTCAGCCAGTGGCCCAAAGGAAGGGACGGTCGTACGCCAAACCTAGACGCGAGGTTCGTAGATCAGATTGCAACCGCCACCGAACTCGGATTCGTCAGCGACGGCTGCGGCGATCTCCAGCAGACCTTTGGTCCCGAAGACATCCTCGCCTACATCTACACGGTGTTTCACAGCCCCGGCTACCGCATCCGCTATGAGACCAAGCTTAAGGTCGATTTCCCCCGAGTGCCGCTGCCTAGGAATGTTGACATCTTCCGACAGCTGGCAGTGGCGGGCCACGACCTGCTAGTCCTCCACTTGCTCGAATCCCCGAAGCTCAGTAAACCCATCACCACCTACACTGGTCCTCGGAACCCCAAAGTCGACCCCGCCGTCTGGTCGGACGGTACCGTCTGGCTAGACGCCAGCAAAACCAGTGCACGCGACGGTCACCGCGCCACGAAGCCAGGCACCATAGGCTTTCGTGGTGTGCCCAAGAAGGTCTGGGACTTCCAAATTGGAGGCTACAAAGTCTGCCACAAATGGCTTAAGGAGCGGAAGGGCTGCATGCTATCAGACAAGGACATCGCTCACTACCAGAAGATTGTCGTTGCCCTGAACGAGACCATCCGCATCATGGCCGAGATCGATGCAGTCATCGAAATCAACGGCGGCTGGCCCAGCGCATTCCTACCCGAGTCGGATGCGGCATTGTAGGGGACAGTGAAGATTTTCCTATTCCGGCCGCGCACGGTTGAGCCCACTCCCGAGGACGGCGACTTCAAATGAGTTGCCGTAGCCCCCGCCATCGTCTAACGACCCCTGAGTCAAGCCGCAAGACCGGCAATGGGAAGCCTTGATCCGGGCACTGAAACGATACGATCAATCAAACAATATCAGTACACTACTAAAACCCAGGACTCGCCAAAACCTCCAATTAAATTCTAATCGTCGCCTGACAACCATTAATTAATAGGCTCTTCACTTTTATGAGTGGGGCGCCTGTTTTTGGAGGCCTTCGGGGTACAGATCCAGTCCTCCGAGATAGAAGTAAATTGCATGGGCAAACCGCTGTGTGTTTCGGAATCCACGCGCACGAACTTTGACGGTTTTGATGCGGCTATTTATGCTTTCAGCTGGGCCATTACTAACTTTTAGAACGATCGCATTTATGATTCCCCATAGATGATTCTTAACCGTCTTAGCAGCTTTTTTCATGGGTTCAAGTCGACAACGCATGGCCCAGGATAACCAGCGCTTCCAGCCCTTGAGGGCCCAAGTACGACTGACATAGTGCCACAATTTCTGGGACAGTTCCTTGATGGCCCATGCACGCGCCGTTTTCAGCGAACTGTGCTTTAATTGCTGGAATCGTTTCTTTTGTCGGGCAGACATATTCTCCCGATTGGTGAGCCAGTCGTACTTGGTTCCGGTGAGATCCTCAATGCCCGCTTTCCGCAATTCCCGGTTCTCCTGCCGACGAACTTTATCCACCGCCTCTACAATCTTTTTCATCACATGAAAACGATCAAATGAAATCTTGGATTCTGCATCTGGAACATGTTTTTTCGTGGACTTGATGTAGGCGGGCCACATATCCATGCTCACACTCTCAATCGCTTCCAGTTGCGCAGCCGAACAGTCCTCATAATAGGCATCCAGACTCGTATGGGTGCGCTTTTCCTTGACAAACAGCACCGTGCCCGTTTGGGAATCCGAAACCACCGTGATATACTTATGGCCCTTTTTGTACGAGGTCTCGTCCACACATATATGGGGAACCGGTTGCGGCTCTCTACGGGCGAGTCCGCGCTTTACCGCACGCGCCATGATGTTGGCGATCATCGTCCAACTGACGCCCAGCCTGGTGGCCACCGTTGAAATACTGGTTGTATCCTGCAACCAGTCAATTACCTTTCTTTCAAAAGCCATTGTAAAACGCATCCGCGCATCCGCCCAAGGGACCGAAACGGTCTTGATCCCATGCTCCGAACAGGCCACACGGGGAACTTTCGCAACCACGCTCGTCCGATACTCGCAGATATCCGTGTGGCGCCATTTCCGAAGACGATGGTCGTATCCAGGACAAACTTCCCCACACTCTGGACAGTGCAATACCGAACCCTTTGAACAGATTACATGAATCTCAGCCGTAAAAGCCGTCTTGTCTTGCTTGATCTCCGAAATCTCCCAAGGAGATTCAATCCCTAAAAGATGATTTATGTCTTGTATACGTTGTTCCATCGTTGGTAAATGATTGTGATTGATTTTCGTCACAAAAACGCAGCTAAGATAACAACGAAATCAATCCCGAATCTATTCCAGCACTTACTTGTTCAGCCTAATTCTGACATCAAACCCACTTAAAAAGCGGAAGCCCCAATTAATAACTTCATAAGTGATGTCTGAAGAGTAATGTGGGTTGGGAGGGGTGAACGTCAAAGATGGGAAACAAAGGATGTCGTACTAGGTTGTGGCAACCACAGCTTTTATCTGACGAATGACAACGTTCGGCAACAGCCTTGTATTTAGTCCATGCTAGCCTGAATTCCCGGGGAATTTTAGCCAAGCGTGTTTTCACGGAAAATCCTATGAATAAGGCCTGAAAATGGCTTTTTTACACCTATATTCATATTTTACGTGAACTTACGAACAGTATTCCAATATTATAACATCATATCCTGTTCTGGTGTTGCCGCCGAGCTGTCCCAGCTCAATCCCTGCTCATAGCCTCTGAATTGGGCATTTCGTCCGCTATTTCGTTGATTTTACTGGGTCTTTTAATGTATTCTAGTTCGTCGTTTGTTTTATAATTTTATTGTTATTATATTGGCTATTATTTCATAGTTCACGATATACAATGAACCGACGCTCCGATTTCTTTGCGCTGCCCGATGGCCTCCCCATGCGTCAGTATGAAGCCCTCCGAGCCTACCTCCACGAAGGATGCACGATTGAAGAAGCCGCCGAGCGCGGTGGCTATGCCCCCGGCTCCTTCCGTAACCTCCTCACACGCTTCAATAAAAATCCCTCCGCAGACTTCTTTTGGCCCCAATTAAAAAAATCCGAACCCCGCGCTAAGCCGACTGATCCCAAACGTGCCCGGATTCTTGCCCTCCGAAAACAACAGGGCTTAACCCTCTATCAAATTCAGGAGGCACTGAAAAAGGAAAACATGCCGGCCAGTGTAGGCTACATCCATAAGATCTTCAACCAGGAAAACATCAAGCGCCTGCCCCGCCGATCCGCCCAGCGGCCTGCTCCGCGAACCCTCAACGCAAACCGCAAAAAGCTTGATCTCAGTCCGCGGTCCTTTTCGACTGATTTTGCAGGATTGTTTTTATTCGCCTTTGATCTAGCGCGAATAGGTCTTGACGAAATTCTGGATCACGTCAAGATGCCGGGTACCCGTATGATCCCGGCCGGTTGTGCGGTTCGTTCGCTCCTGGCCCTGAAGCTCGCCGGGATCGGACGGCCCTCCCAGGTCATGGCCGAAACGTTGGATCAGGGCCTCGCATTGTTTACCGGTCTCAATGTCATCCCCAAACGCACGACCCTGACGGAGTACTCCATCCAGGTGGATTCGACCTTTTCGGGACCCTTGATGCACCGGTGGTATCATGCTGCTGCACAGCTGGCCAATGTGGGGGGTACGGGCGCCTCCGTGGACCTGGATTTCCATACCATCCCCTATCATGGGCATCAGGCCCTTTTGCAGAAACACTTTGTCTCCAAGCGAAGTCGACGCCAACGCGGGATCCTGACCCTGTTGGCCCGCGATGCCGAAGCACATGTCTTCTGTTACGCGGATTCGACGATCCGAAAAGAAACCCAGAATGATGCCATTCTGGAGTTTGTCAGAGATTGGAAAGCCCGAACGGGGAAGCTCCCCGGTGAACTGGTCTTTGACAGTCGGTTTACGGTCTATGCCAACTTGGCAGAACTGGATGCGCTCGGCATTGACTTTATCACGCTGCGCCGCCGCCACGCTTCCTTGATCCGGCGCATTCATTCCCTGGATAAGTCGGCCTGGAAGAAGGTCCGACTCTCCAACATTGGGCGCGCGTATCGGACCCCAAGCGTCGTGGATGAAACCGTCAAACTGCGTGCTTATCCCAAGCCCATTCGGCAACTGCTTGTCAAAAACTTAGGACATGACAAGCCAACGGTTTTGATTACCAATCAGATGAAACGTACGCCCCGGCAGCTGATTGACCGGTATGCCCGGCGTATGGTCATCGAAAATGTCATCAGCGATGCCATTGACTTCTTTCACATGGATGCGTTGAGCTCGGCCGTTCCTATGCGCATCAACGTTGATGTGCAGTTGACCGTTATGGCCAGCGTACTCTATCGACTCATGGGCGTGCGCGTCGGACAAGGCTATGAAAAAGCCGAGGCGCGGACCCTCTACCGTGACCTGATGCGACACACCGGAAAGGTCACCATTACCCAGAATGAAATCCTCGTCCAGTTGCGTGCACGCGCCAAAGATAACTACCTGGTCGCTGCCGGATACCCCGAATTACACCAGAAAATCCCCTGGCTTGACAACAAAACCCTACGAGTACAGTTCTCTAAACGACCATAATCCTCACATGAGAAAATGAACGCGGGAATTCAGGCTAGGTGGTGGCAAATCATGCGAACTTGGGGGTTCCCTTAATGGATATAGACTTGGTCAAGGAAGCCGATATAGGCATACTACTTGCTGATCGGTACGACCAGTAGAAGGGAGGTAGGATCTTGAATAAGATGGGACCCAAGAGTGCGTCCAAGATGATCCGAGTACTCGGTCGGTGACTGGAATTAAGTAACCGTATTTTATGGAGCAAGGAGCAACCGAGCGCTGCATAGCAGCAATGTCAGATCCAGGCATGTTTGAGCGCCTTGCGACCGCTGTATTGCGCGCGGCGGATTCTCAATGCGGTGGACTCATTCATACTGGGGTGAATCTGGATGGCCGTACGGTCCCGGCCCCGGAAGATGGCATTGCCTTCGTGGAAGGCGCAAATCCGCGGCACATGATTGTGATGCATCATACAACTTGCGGTCGTACGGCCCTTAAAAAGAAATGGTTGCATGGTTTCGCCAACGCCGGGCCAAGTACAGGAGGCAAACCAAGTACACCCCCTGGAGATCTCGTTAAAGCAACCCGGTTATTCGAAAAGCAAAAGCAGCAGATCCCCAATCTTCGTGCAACGCTCATTCTCACGACCAACAAGGACCCGGACGCGGAACTCGTCTGCCGAGTGAACTCACTTGGAGCAAAGGCAGGACTTGAGGTACGCATTTGGTCAGGGTCACGTCTTGCGCATTTTCTCGACTATGACGCTACGGGGCAATGGATTCGCCAGAGATTCTTGGGAATCGACCAAGAACGTTTGTCGGGAGAACTACTGTGCAGTCTTTCGGGACGCAGCTTGTCATTCAGCAATCTGCAAGACGATAGCACATCGTGGATTGACCGCCAACTCGACCGAAGACTGGAAGATGCTGTCGGCAGTGACGTTGTTTTTATTGTTGCTGAGCCAGGTCTCGGCAAGAGCGTAGCGTGTTATAAACGCCTCCGATCCCATATCGAGAACGGGGGGAGTGGAATAATCATTTCACACAGAACAATTGCTGAGGCCCCATCACTTGAGTTGGCCATCGACAGAACGCTGCGTCACCTACATCCTTCTCTTGCTCAGGGTCAAGGAAGAGAGGCACTGAGCTTGGCCTGCCCATTACCCAACTTTTTGACTTGACATTCTGAACAGTGCCCCATATATTGGTGGCATGTTCACGCAGAGTCAGGTTTTGCGCACCTTGAGTGCTCCGGAATCGCAGTCGCGTCTCACCGCGGTGTTGGGCGATGCCGCGTTGTCCACGCGCGCGGCGATAGCAAGGCGCGTGTGTGAACTTTTCACATTCGTTGATGCCTGCGGTCGGTTGCAGGTGTCCACTTGCGCCCGTGCGTTGTCAAAGCTGGCCGACCGTGGGCGGATAGCATTGCCTGCGCCGACGAACAATTACGCGGCGGGGGCGGGTCCCCGCCTGCTGGCCGAACCGGTGCCTGCCCCGGAACGTTTGCCTGAGGTTGTTAACGAGGTGGAGGGTCTTACGCTGGTTAAGGTGACCGACACCGATCAGCGTGAGATTTGGAACACGCTGTTGCATCATGAGCATCCGCGTGGAGTGACGACATTTTGCGGTGCCCAGGTACGGTATCTGATTGACAGTGCACACGGTTATGTGGGTGCGGTCGGTTTTTCGGCGGCCGCCCTGCGACTGGCGGCCCGGGAGCAGTGGATGGCCTGGTCGGACGCACAGCGACAGGCCCATCTGCACCGTGTGGTGTGTCTGAGCCGATTCCTGATGCGGGAGCGATGCCAGCATCTGGCCAGCTACGTGCTCAGTCGCCTGCTCAGGCGACTGGCTGAGGACTATCAGCAGCATTACGGCTACCGGGTGTGGATCGTTGAAACCTATGTGGATCCCGAATGGTCGGGTTCCTGCTTCAAGGCCACCAATTTTCAGTACATTGGACAAACCGCTGGCGGCCTCCGCCATGACACTCTGGAGCCGCCGAAGGCGTTGTATGTATACGAACTTAATCGCAGGTGGCGTCAGCAACTGGGGGTGCCTGCGGTGGAATTACGTCCGGTCAGACAACCTGGTGAGATGTTGGATAGCGAACAGTGGGCCGATGCCGAGTTTGGGGATGCGCCGCTGGGCAACGCGCTGCGCTCGGCGCGGCTGGTCAAGAGTGCGTCTCTGCTCGCCGATACCATCGGCGCGGCGATTACCGGGAACACGGGCTATGATCGGGCGGCGGTCAAGGGGCATTATCGCCTGCTGGCGAGCGATCCGGCGTCTGAGGTGACGCCGGAGAACGTGTTGGCCCCGCATCGGGCGCGTACCATAGAGCGTATGCGCAGCCAAAAGGTGGTCTTATGCATCCAGGATGGCAGTCGGCTCAATTACGGGTCGCGTCTGGCCTGCGAGGACTTGGAAGTCATTGGTCAGACTCAGACCACGACCAAATCGCGGGGACTGCATATTCATACCACGCTGGCGACCACCACCGATGGTCTGCCACTGGGCGTGTTGCGGTGCAGTTACAAAGATCCGACCGATGGACCGTTGAAGCCAAAGGCGCAGCGGTGGCTGGATGGTTATGCGGATATTTGTGAAGCCGCGCAGGAGCTATCGCGCAAGATCAAGGTCCTCTGCGTGATGGATCGGGAGGGCGACAGTTTTGCGCTCTTTGATGCGCAGCGGCAGCACAAGCGGGTTGATCTGCTGGTGCGGGCATCTAAGAATCGGCGTCTGGCAAAAGGCAAAAAGCTGTTTGAGACGATGTCCGGTGGCAAAGCTGCCAAGACGATCAGGATTGAGATTCATCGCCGGTCCGTGCGGTCGAAGACGGCCGGACGCGCCTATCGCGTCGCCGATGCCGAAGTACGCTATGGCCCGGTTACGCTGCCCGCGACTCCACTGGTTGCGGATGCGGATCCGGTGACGCTCACCGGGGTGCATATCAAAGAAGTCTCGCCGCCTGCGGGTGAAAAGGCGATTGAATGGTATCTGCTGACCAGTCTTGCGGTGCCCTCGGCCCGGGCTGCGGAGCGGGTGCTGGGGTATTATCTGAAACGTTGGCGGATTGAGGACTTTTTCCGGGTGCTCAAGAGTGGCTGCAAAGTGGAACATATGCAGCTGCGGAGCGCCTTAAGACTGGAACGGGCATTGGCGATCTACTGTGTGATTGCCTGGCGTCTCATGGTGCTGACGCTGTTGGGGCGAACCATGCCGGAGCTGGATCCGTCGGTATTCTTCACAGAACTGGAACTTGGATTCTTGACCGGCTACGCCAAGCGGGTACGACTGCCGGAACCCAAGATGCTGCGGGACGCCATGTTGCTGGTGGGGGTGTTGGGCGGCTATCAAAACCGGAATCGTGCCCCACCGCCGGGCCATCAGGTCATGTGGAGGGGAATCGAACGACTCGCTATGGCCTTGGTGGGCTATCAGATGCACATTGAGGAGACCCAGGCCCGCTGCTGCTGCTGTGCAGATTCGTGATACCCTCACGAAACGGGAGACTCTTACCCCAATGCTATGGCCCGGACGTACCGGTACCGTGAACCCAAGCGTGAAAACGCTCCGTCACCCTATGCTGCGGACCATCAAGGCGTGCGCTGTAAAGAGGCGCTCCGACCAGACAATCACGGCGGTAGAAAAAACGCTCACGGATCTCCCACAATAGTTAGACTACACCATTACTTGGGTAATGGGCAGAGCTTGGCCTCGGTCCAGACGCCATTGTTGATGATCGTAGAGGATATCAACCAATCAAGAGATCCAACGCCGATCATTGAAAGAATGGTAAAATGGGGTACGCAACGGAAGAAGCGTGATCAGGTGGCAAACTGGCAGCTTCTATGCCCGGTTTGGCCCCAGATACTGGTAGCACTTAGTGATCAGGTCCGTAAGAAAGTCAGTGAATTAGTGCTCTTAGCAACTACCTTCACAGCAGCAGAAGGAGTAGCAGCCGTACGACGCCGCTGGAAGCATTCTGGGGTTCCCATTTCACGACTCGGCGCAGAAGAAGTGGCAGTAGCTCTTGGTAAAGACCCCCTTCTTATCGCCCTGCAAGACCCTGCGAGGGTACCAAATCCTGACAATGTCATCCAATCGTTTATAGACGGCAGCTTAGCGAGTCTGGCTGAACATCAAGGCAATTTTACAGCGGGAGAGTACCGGAATGGGTTAAGACGCCTCGCCGCCAGAATGCTGGAGCAGCGTTGCCTAGACATTTCTATGACCGAAATAGTCTCTTGGTTTAGAGACACACCCGACATCCCAAACATACTCCGGCATATCGTGCATTTCCGTGAAGTCATTCGCGCTATCGGTCCTCCCTTGGATGAACGACTTGCATTTCGCCATGATCGCGTTCGTGACTGGCTTCTTGCGGACGCGGCAGATGATCTCTTGTGCCGAGAAGCCATGCCCGAGACGGTATTAACGGAGCCGTTTTATGCAGAAATCATTGGTATGGCCTTGGTTCGTGGAAACGTTCGAATTGCAGTAGTGAAGCAAGTTGGAAGTGCCAACCCCCTTGCGCTATTCTGTGCGATGCGCTACTTCGGCAAATCTGAGTCTGCCAATGATCTCTACTGTGCCATCGTTGAGTCTGCTAAACAATGGCTGGGGAAAGATCCAACCCATGGATCTCAATACGCCAGTTTGCGCTTGTCTGCATGTCGCGTGCTCTCTGAGACAGATGCGCGACACGTCATTTCACTTGTCAAGCACTTTCGCAACGAGAAATCTTGTTGGTGGGGGCTGCGGGCCAGTTTTCGCAATGGGGATCTTGTGGCGGGAATTAAACTTTGCTCTCAATTCCGCCCCGGTTTAACGGGAGCCGGACATGCTGAATTAATCCATCACGTTCGGCAGAATAGGGGTACAACGGCTATTCACGCGCTAAATGGAATTTTACGCCGCGGCTCACTCACATCCGGTTTCAGGTCAGGCGCCTTGAGGCTGGCTACATAGGTGACCCAGCACTAGCCGATGCAATTAAAACCTCTTGGCTAACTGATGCTGGTCGAGATACAAGGCTCGCGGATTACTTGTGGGCAGCGGCACAGTGTTGTAGCGACGATGCTGCCGAACTGTTGGCACCAGTTTGTGATAGTTGGGCTGCGTTACCTGATGAAACAGAAGAAGAGTATTCAAGCTCACCCCGCAACAATCTCGCTTCGCATGAAATTCGATTTGCTTTCCAGGAAAAACTCCCAGAGCCAGCGATTCTCTACTTCATCGAACGGACAGACTCGTCTGATCTGCGCTGGCCAATTACATTCATGCTGCACGGAATTGATCACCCTGCTGTGGTTGAGTTCCTTGCTCGGGAACTCGCTGCAAGCGACGAGAGCTTTCTGCACTTGTTAACGACAATAGAAAGTACATGGAGTTGGCGGCAAGAAAGGACGGGCCGTGCAATGTCCGATGCCTCACGACATCGACTCCATGAAATGTGGGCAAACAGGTCAAATGAAAAGCGCTTACGCGAATTGGCGCTCAGGCTTTGGTGTTCTACTACTTCGAAAGAAGATATTCCAGTTCTCCAAACTGTCTCAACCGGCGACGATATTGAGACTCAGGCACTGTATCAGCGGCTCAAGCGAGGTGACCATGAAGCTACATCTAGTCTGATAGAGAAACTACGGCAAGATACGATAGGCTACTGGTGGCGTGCAGGTCGGCATATTTGGTCAGATGAGCTAACCACAATTCTTGATGCAGCTCTGCACCGGCGAGGTGAGCAGATGGGGCGAACTTGGAGCCCGACGAGCAATTACTCGCTCGACGAGGTGCTATCAGAATGCCTGATGGAGCTTCCGACACGCACAGCGGAAGAATTACTGGTTAAACACTGGTGTCATTTGCGTTACTCTTCCTACTATGTGCAAGTGGCCCTTTACACCGCGACCCCACGCCTCACGAAAATCGCCGCAAAAGCCATTTTTCAATGCACCTACCCCGAATCTGTGTTCAAGCGCCTAGTCTTACATTTTGGACTCATGATTAAGGGTCGCAGAGGGATAACACGAATGGAGCAGCTTGAAGCCCTGCTACCTTACTTCGAATATTTAAGCGATGATGACTTCCGGATGCTTTGGGATGTATGCAACCGTAATGGATGGTTTGTATTCCGGCGCCACCACCTTGACCCACATGTTAGGTCTGACTACACAGATGATACTCGTGCGATGGCAAGCCTTGATGACATGTTCAGAAGGGGACAGCCATTCTTTTTGAACCCTTGGATTGAGAAGTTTTTCGAAGCAGGCGCTTCTGTTGATCATGTGATGGAAGTCGTACAGAACTGGCTTATTCATCAAACAGACATTAGAGCTTTGGTGATGGCGGCGGACATAGTTGCTAACTACGGTCGACGATGCCACGGAAGTATTCTGTGCAGCCATAATATTGAGGCAAACGATAAGGCACAGTCCATCATTGCCAATGCGAGCTTCGCGTTAAAGCGACGATCACTCAATTAGTGTCTGCTAGATTGTGCTTGGTATGTGACAAGAAAACGAGGCAAGTCCGCCTGGGGCTTAGCATAGCGAGGGATACTCATGTCGTCAGGAACTGGTCGTGCTTGACGTAAATTCATCATTGTAGTGGGGCTTTTCATGAGGTTCCGTCCCCCTGTTTTCAGGGGGCAAAATAAGGCCTGTTTTCTCGCTTTTTTACGTTTCGGAGTCCTCTTTTGGAGGTCGTTTTGCCTTGCTTCGTCGCGGATTAATTCCGAGTGAGAGTCCCTTGACCTTGAAGATTTGATGCTGCAATGGCTTGAGATCCCATGAGGAAGCTCGTGTGTTCACTGAAGGACAGAAAACTGCCACCAGCCACGATCCTCAAGGCACCGCGATTTTGCGTGATCAAGCATTGGGTCTCTGGATCTTTCAGACCAATTGGGAACGGGCGATTGTCCAAGAGGGGCAGAGAGACAACATGATGGTAGGCCTCTGCTACTCATCGGAACGTTCGACAAGGTGACTATGCACTTAACTGGTGCTTGTCCGAAAATCAGTTAACTCACTGCGTCCAAGTAGGTTACGACATACGTTAAGCCCCGAATCCGGGGATTTTTCACGTGATTTTTGCGTTTGAGGGGGCAAAACAGTCCACATTCACCTGTGTAGCCATGCGCAAGATCGTGCCAGAGTGCCGCGCACTCGACAGTACACCAGTTGAGGAGACTGTGATTGACCCGAAGATGCGGGACGATATGTCTACGGTGCTCAAGGGCCTGCAACATGTCTATTGCGACCATCAAGCGGTGTCTGGATCTGGACTACGATGCGCTGTTGTACCAGCCGAACAACGATCTCTTGCTTCGAGAATTGCTGGGGCATGGCGATGCGGGCTTTGATGCGCTCAAGTACACGCGGCAACGACTGGTCGACAACGTGCTGTTGTTGACTCCAGAGTTGATTCTGCGTGTGATTGAGTTGATCGTTCGCGCGGGGCACGGGGTGGCCGGAAAAAAGTCTGGCGCCGCACTGCGCGGTCGTTGCGATTCGAGGGTGGTTAAGACACACGTGCACTTTCCGACCGACGTGAGTTTGTTGTGGGATTCGGTTCAGGGTCTGATTCGCTCGTATGGGCGTGTGGCGGCGGCCTTTGACATTCCAGGCTGGCGCAAGCATGCGGACCGCAGGCGTAAGGTGTATGCATTCTTTAACAAAGTGCGGACCGCGCCCCGCTTCCGGTGGAATCCGAAGGGGGTGAAGGCGTAATTGAAGCTTTGCCAGAAGAACGCCAACCGTGCACGGGTGCTATTGGAGGCGCTGGCCGAAGCGGAGGAATCGGCCCAGGTGCAGGTCGAGATCCGCGGTTATCTGGACTATGCGGAACTTTTTGCAGATCAGGTCCGGCGGCGGATACTGGACAGCGAGAAGACTCCGCATGAGGAGAAAATGTTTTCGATCCACAAGCCGTACACGCGCCGGATCAATAAGGGCAAGGCGGGGGTCGTGGCAGAGCTGGGGGTTCCGGTCGCCGTGGTGGAGGATACGTACCAGTTTATACTGGCGTATCACATTCTGTGAACAGGCCCGAAACGCGCGTCTCACAAATACAAAAAACAACCGTAATTTTGAACTCGCCGCCTGAATATCAGGGTTTTCTGCCAATCACTAAATATCCACCAGAACACTCCCCGTCATGGTATCCGGTATCGGCAACCCCATAAGTTTCAAGATTGTAGGTGCCACATCCCCAAGTTTACCCGGTCGTATAGGACCGGAGAATCCATCTCTGATGATCAGATGGGGTACGAGCGCGGTGGTGTGAGCCGTATGGGGTGAGCCGTCCTCATTGCGCATGCAGTCAGCGTTCCCATGGTCGGCAATAATGCTGATACTGTAGTTGGCATCGCGTGCAGCCTCAACCACAATACGCGCAGCTTCATCAACAGCCTCTACTGCCTTTACCGCTGCTTCAAATACGCCCGTGTGACCAACCATATCGGGATTGGCGAAATTCAGGCATATAAAATCAAACCTTTCCTGTCTCAACACATCTGCACAGCGACTGGCAACTTCGGGCGCACTCATTTCTGGCTGCAAGTCATAGGTGGCTACCTTCGGCGAGGCAACCAAAACGCGCTCTTCCTCCTCAAACAGTTTTTCCCGTCCACCACTAAAGAAATAGGTTACATGCGGATATTTTTCAGTCTCTGCTACCCGTAACTGACGCAGCCCCGCCTTGGATACAACCTCCCCCAAGGTTTCCTCAAGGTCCACCTTATCAAACGCAACTGGCAAACCAAATTTTTTGTCGTATGGTGTGAGCGTGACAAAATAAAGTTGCTCAAAAACCTCCACTTCAAAATCGGCATCCGTAGGTCTCTGCGTAAATGCATTGACTAACTGACGGCCCCGATCGGCTCTGAAGTTAAAAAACACGACTGCGTCTCCATCGGTGATGGGGACCTGTTCAATGACATGTGGTTCAATAAACTCGTCCGTAACACCGGCCGAGTAACTGGCCTCAAGAGCCTCAACTGCACTTGCAGACAGCTGCCCTTCGCCTTTTGTAAGCATGCGATAGGCTTTCTGGATACGCTCCCATCGCCGATCTCGGTCCATTGCATCGTAGCGACCAATTACGGTTACGATTCGCGCCAAATGCCCTGCTCGCTGCTCAAACTCTCGTACGTAACGAACTCCGCCATGGGGATCAGAGTCCCTGCCGTCGGTGAATGCATGTACGCACACCTGTTCGCGTGAGAGGCCCTCACGCTGCGCCAACTGACAAAGTGCTATGAGATGATTTAAGTGACTGTGAACTCCACCGTCAGAAAATAATCCCATAAAATGCAACCGCGCATTGCGTGCATGCTGTGCGGCATTGACCAGTACTTCATCCCTGAAGATCAGGCCATTCTCTATGGCTAAATCAATACGCGTGATTTCCTGATTCACCACGCGGCCGGCACCCAGGTTCATATGCCCGACCTCACTATTGCCCATTTGTCCGGGTGGAAGTCCAACCGGTCTTCCTGATGCTTCCAGCGTTCCATGCGGATACTTGGCAAACAAACTGTCCAAAAATGGCTTTCGTGCCTTGTGTATAGCGCTTACCGTTGGGTCCACGGCTATACCGTAGCCATCCAGGATTATCAGAATGTGTTTACTGGGCATTCTTGTTTGTTTTACGACTTGGTTTATCGATGCGGTAATCACGGACGACTTTTGACGTATGCCCGGTCTTGGAGACATACACATTCATTGAATTACATCGCGGGCAGCTCAGCTGTACAACTCCGGTGCGGTCGGTACGTGAAGCAGGCTCACTAAAGTAATGTCGCCGAGTTGCACAGTAGTACGCACCCCTTGCCGGATCCAATCCCACGATGGGTTGCGGAAGGCGCTGAACTGTCTCGTAGTATTTGCACGCATCCGCTACTACACAGGCAGTGCAACCAGGATTACGTGCAGTACAGGTGTATCTCCCATGCAGGATCAGAAGATGGTGCGCCAGCCCCCAGTTTCCCCGAGGAATCACTCGTTTAAGGCCTCGCTCTACCTTCAGTGGAGTATCCGCCTGATGCACTAGCCCAATCCGATTGGCAACTCGAAAAACATGTGTGTCTACAGGCAGCGCGTCCTGGTCATCGAATGCGACGGACGAAACCACTTGTGCTGTTTTTCTTCCAACGCCTGGTAATTTCATCAAACCTGCCTGACTCATGGGAAGCTGACCATCATAGTCCGACATTACCTGGCGAGCCATACCCACCAAATGCCTGGCTTTGTTATTGGGGTATGAGATGGATGCAATTATATTGGCCACATCCTCCGGGGCAGCCTGAGAAAGCGCAGCAAATGTCGGCCATACTTTGAACAGCGACGGCGTGACTAGGTTAACACGTGCATCCGTGCACTGTGCGGAAAGAATAACAGCGACTATGAGCTCATACTCTCCTGAGAAATTGAGCTCACTCTCCGGGCGTGGAATTACTTTTGCGAGCGCGTCAAGTATGATTTGAGCACGCTTCTTTCTGCCTATGTCCATTGACCTCCTGAGGGGTATGCGGTTAACTCATAGAATACTGGCCCTGTTCGCGCTATTGAGCCTTATCTCGCTCACGTTGGTAATGCCTACCCGTGCTCAGATATCGGACTCTGCGCGTGTATCGGTATTTACCATCTATCCAGGAGAGGCCATTTACTCTCTCTGGGGGCATAGTGCACTCAGAATCTGGGATCCGGTTACTGAAATTGATATCTCATACAACTACGGCACATTCGACTTCAGGAACCCTCTATCGTTCATTGCCCGGTTTGCATATGGGAAACTGGACTATCAATTGTCCTTGCAAAACTCGCCCGCCTTGGTTGAATACTCCTGGTTCTCACAAAAACGTGGAGTTGTGGAGCAGCACTTGAATCTCACACCATCCGAGCGACGGGCACTCTATCAATACCTGTCTAACAATGCTCTTCCAGAAAATCGCACATATCGCTACGATTTTCTCTATGATAATTGCGCTACACGGATTCGTGATGCTCTGGAGTATGCTTTACAAGCTCCCTTGGCCGATTCAACTTCAACGGGTGTGACCTTTCGTGATCTGGTCAGGCCCTATGTACATGCGCGCCCGGAATTGGACATGGCCATCAATCTTGCTATGGGACTCCCAGTGGATCGTTATGCATCACAAAGAGAGCTGGCCCTCTTACCCATTAAGTTGCAAGTTTTGCTACAAAACGCACAAACCGCAACTGGTGCCCCATTGGTTCTCAGATCTGATACGCTTTATGGCAATCCCGTGACGCCTGAGACCCGTCGTTCGATGTCTCTTCCAACAGGTTTAGCCTGGCTCATCTTCGTTGTGGCACTTGTATATTTCCTGCGTGATTTTCGCAAACCTTGTCAACGCAAATTCGATGTGGCATTGCTCTCCACGGTAACGCTCTTGGGACTCTTGGTTACCTTCTTTTGGCTTATATCTCTGCACACAATCACCCGACCAAATCTGCACATTATGTGGGCGTGGCCGCTGCACGTACTCCCGCTTTACTTTTCCCATCGTTCCTGGGCGACTATTTATTGGTGGTGTGCAGCCGCCAGTGCTGCGATGTTTGCACTAGGTTTGGCGTGGTGGCCACAGCCTTCACCAGCTATAGCCCTTCCCCTTGCACTGGCAGTAATAGTGCGATGCATTACTCTTGCAAGAGTACCGCGTACGGGATTTGAACCCGTGTTACCGGCGTGAAAGGCCGGCGTCCTAACCCCTAGACGAACGCGGCAGATATCAATAAAAGGGTGACCGAGGGGACTTGAACCCCCGACCTCCAGGGCCACAACCTGGCGCTCTAACCACCTGAGCTACGGTCACCATTTGTTTAGTTTTGCCTGAAATTTACACAAGAATGATGGATAATAACTAAAATGGGATTAACGAATGATTGCTACCTTGCCGTATGAAACGCCCTCATTATTTTTGCCCCGAGCAACAATCAAATACATACCGGAGGGAACCAGTTGACCATTCTGGTCTCGACCATCCCAACTGATGCGCCCTCCACGGGCCTGCATTCGCCGAATAAGTTCACCATGCACAGCAACAATTGATATTTCTGTTTCTGCTACCAAGCCCTCAATGTAGATTTGAGCCTCTGTCTGTCCGGAAATTTCAGCCGGATTTGGATACACAAACAGATCCTGTGCCTCCTCGGCAGGCTGTATCGCGTCACCCAACAAACTAACAAGTCCTCTGTCTGTACCTAAGAAAATCCGCCCCGTTAACGCTTCAACCGCCACAGTGATCACAACATCAGAAAAAAGCGGGGAGTTGTCAGCCCTATGGTGGTCAACCAGCTCAAACCCTACACCCTCCGAAAGCAAGTACGCGCCCTCAGGAGTAGCCATCCATAATCTGTTCGATGGATCAACCGCAATATCATTTACTCCCAAACCATTTAGTACGTAGGACCCTAATGTTCGGTCCTGCCAAATGGGCCACACGGCAGCTATGGAAGGATCATTTGCCGCAAAGGCAGTGCTTCGGAAGTATGCCGGTCCCCCGCTCGTGCCGACCCAAATCCTCCCGGACAGATCCTCGGCCAGTGAATAAATCTGAGTCCCTGGAAAACCCACTCCATTCGAACCCGCTTCAGAATAATAGGTGCACACATCGTCTGATCCGTCTCCCGGAGTATCGTTCGTATCTAACACAAGTACCCCCCTCGTTATCGTTAGGTTGCCTTGATCCAGAAGGACGATCCATTTTATACCGTTTGAGTCTACCAAGATATCTCCCAACGCAGTTGTTTGAGACATACCGCTACACTGGGGCGGCAAAAGCCGCGCCCATGTTCCATCTACCGTCCGTACATGTAATGGATAGGGTGAGATGGTATTGGTAACCCATAACGTTCCGTCCTGCTCGCTTGCAACCCCACCTACTATGATATAATTCTGCGTTCCGGCAGCAGGAAGCAAAGTCGAGTTGGACTGATCATAAACAGTAACAATATCCTCTGGCGATACCTGGACCAAGCCGGCACCACGAGAGGCAGCCCAAGCATTACCCTGCCCATCTACATGCACACGCCAATAGCTGCCTCTCCCACTTAATTCCTCCACAAAACGTCCAGTGAAGTTCGTCCAATCACCCCCTGGTCTCATGCGATAGAAACCGGATCCCGGGATGCCCAATTGGGCAGCAGCCCAAAGATCACCGTCGGGGCTGATAGCCAAGTCTCCAAGAGGGGAATCGAACGGACCCGCAGGGTAAAGATCACGACTGACAGGATCAAGTGAGATAGCTCCTCCTGCTCTGATATAATGATTCAGTCCACTACCAGCATCCCCGAGCCATACGTTCCCCGTAGCATCGACCTCCACTGACCGTAAATCTTCGTACCCACTGACCGGAATTGACTCCACACCATTGATATCATAAGCACGTAAGCGGAACTGCGTCACCGCCAGAACCTGATCATCAAGTTTGTTCAGATCCAGGATAGGACGGGTGTTGGTACCTACATGCTCATACCCTCCATTTTCTGTCCGTCTCTGCAATCCAAACATCGTGCCAACGTACAGACGATCATGCTGGTAAACGAGATTAGTGACCCGAGTACCAGAACGGACATTCCGTTCTGATGTCCATGAACTTGGATCTTGCAGGCTTTGCCCCGAAAGTGGTGCAAATGCCACCCCCTCATCGGTGCCGAGCCACAAACCCATTTCACCGCCAGGAACGGTGTTTACAATAACATCATTGACTGCCGTAGCAGCCGTAAGTGATCCGAGCCTACTGTAAGTGTCTCGAACTTCGTTGCCCACAGGATCGAATACAACCAGTCCAAACCCCGTTGCAATGAGCAAGCTATCCCCCAACACCTCCATAGCATTGATTGTTTTGTCAGGGAATCGTTCGCTACGATATATATCGAAAAAAGAGGTTACCTCGCCTGTGGATACATCAAGCCGGTCAAATACGCCGTTCACATACCCAACCCAAAGCAATTGCCGCTTAGTGTCCCAAGCAAGAGCTTGCACATTCACGTCGTACAAGCCCTCAGCAGCAGTATAACGATTGATCTCGCCGCCATCTGGATCATAACTGAATATTCCACCTGTTGAAGCCACCCAAATCACTCCACCGTCTGCAGTTGAAAGTTCTGTAACCTCACGAAAGCTAGTATGGGCTGTCCAAGAGCGGGGATTCTGAGCGTGAGCAAACTGGACGAGCACAAGAACACAAAAGGACACAAAAATGCACTTAAATGGGCTCATCATCGGGGATATCCGTGCGGTTATGGGGGAGTTTGTGTAATAGATCGCTCATTTCCAGAGCAGCGAGCGCTGCTTCTTTTCCCTTATGATTGGGGCCGGGAGTCGAACGTATTTGTGCCTGCTCAAGATTGTCAGTCGTAATGACTCCAAGAGCTACCGGAACCCCCGTCCTTAACGCCACCTCCTGCAACCCATTGATTGCCGAGTTGCTTATTGCCTCAAAGTGATAAGTTTCCCCTCGAATCACAGCCCCCAAGGCGATGACGGCATCATAGTGGTTGACGCTAATCATACTCTCAGCCGCAAGCGGCAACTCAAATGCTCCAGGACACCAAGCAATGTCGATCTTTGTGACTTTGTAAGAGGAAAGAGTTTCCAGACAGCCTTCAAGTAAATCCCGTGTGATCGATTCATTGAATCGGCTCACGACAATACCGAACTGAGTATCTCTATCCCGGGGCAACCTTCCCCTAAACTCTGATATAATATTTGGCTCGTAACTGGTATACGAATTCTTGTCCTCGCTTACTTGCTCCTCGGCCGACTTTACTGGATCAATTCGCATAAAACACCCTTTGCTGAATTACGGCGTCGATGTGTCTGACTTCCTGCACGCTCTGGCATCCTTGCTACCCGTGCAATGAAGCATATAATGAAAGTTGCTCACTATCTTTCTGAAAAATGGCCCACTCCGACCTGACTCAAGTGATACGCAAAATCAACCCGTTGGTGCTTAACACTGATAAAACAGTATCGCGATCATCTCGTATTGCACGCGGAATAGACGCAACTTGCAGGATTTGTATGCATCTACTTTCCTCCTATACAAGAGGACAGGCTCCAGCACAACAAGTAACGGCTACATCCGTCAATCTTATCATAACTTGCTGGAAGGGAATGCAAGGTGGAATTACAAAGAACACCATACCCTCACTCTGGATGTAGTGGGATATAATGTATCATAGTATGCGCAACATCAAAAGAATCTGATTTGCAGAAAACCAGTATCCGAATTTGGGTTCCCATTGTACTCAGCCTCGCTGTCCTAGTAGCGATTGCGCTATTCACAGTAGAACCCGACACACTACCACTACTTGGGCAAACCCGCTGGGGACTTTTGGCGTTGGCGCCATTCGTTGTTGGTTTGCGCGTGATATTGGGGGCGTGGCGTCTCCATTACATTGCGAAAGGACTTTTGAGATTCGGTGGTGCACTCCGTGCACAATTGGCGTGGGATTTCTTTTCCTGTATTACTCCCTCTTCGATTGGAGGAGGTCCAATCACTCCTGCTTACATTGCGAAAGACTCATGCGTCTCCCTAGGGGACTCGTCTGCAATCATGCTATTCGCTATGCTACTGGATCAAATATGGTTTGCCTGCACCATTGTACTAATCCTGCTGAGCACAGCCTCAATTGACGTTATCCCGGATTCCTTGGGGAATATCGGTGTGCTCACATTAACCACCTATTTTCTGGGGTACCTGGCATGGATAATCATCTTCGCGTACGGTGCACTGAAGAAGCCAGAGGTATTGTCATGGGTTGTTCAACGAGTCTTTATGTTGCCTGGGCTCAGGCGTTTCAGCAGCAAGGCTGACTCAATCCTACAGGACCTGCAAGAACGTGCAAATGTCCTTCGATCCCAGCGTCCGATGTTTTTTCTGAACGGTTTCGGTTTAACACTATTGGCTTGGGCAAGCCGTTATGCACTGGTCGTGCTCATTGTAGCTGCTATTGCCCCCGAGGTCGACTACATCCTCTCAGGCTTGCGTTCAGTTGTAACGATGCTTGGCATGCTTGCTGTACCTACCCCTGGGGGAGCAGGCGGTGCGGAAGGATTATTCGCACTACTCGTCGGACCACTGCTGCCTCAGGCCTTGGTGTCCCCCACCGCCCTTATCTGGCGAATGCTTGGATACTATGTGTTCCTGGCAGCAGGAGCGTACCTAACACTGGACAGCGCAATGCGTAACCGTAACTAACCAAAACCGTTGCCATCCGTCCGCCCTGTCTACTCAGGCGGATGTTATACTGGTCATGGTTACTGGGTGAACCACACTGTTTCCCCCGATTTGGCAGACCGAACAGCTGCATCCAAAATTTCCATTGCTACCATATTGACGGGGAGCGATGATAAACTTCCCCCTGGATCTACATTGCCACGCACGACGGCTGCAAAAAATGCAAAGGGATCATTGTAGGGTGCAACTCTGGCAGGTGCCTCGAAGGGCGTTGATGGGGTATTCGGCAGACCAATAGTGCCATCGGTCGCATTCGAGGCATACACAAATCCTTCCGTTCCGTACACATCCATATCCTTCCGATTGAACGGCCAATTCCAAGACGCCTGGATAATTCCTTGCGTGGACGGATATGTTACGATGATCGTTGCCTCGTCATCCACTTGGCCGTAGGGAGGCTCTGGCTTAAATATCTGCGTTACCGCTGTTACACTCTCTGGTCGCTGACCATTCATAAACCAGGTAATTAGGTTGGCACCGTAACAACCAAAGTCTGTAATCGCACCACCTCCATTCTTTTCTTCCGTCAGAAGCCAAGATGAAAATTCTTCGCCTACACCAATCTCAATAGGGCCGGGATGCCCATCCCGTACAACCATCTTCCGTATATCTCCAAGTAAAGGAAGTGACTCCTTTGCGTAATGGACGCTAGGATACCAACTGGTTTCGTAGTTGGTCAACAAGTGGATCCCCGCAGAATCTGCAACTACCTTCATCTGCTCCGCATGGTCTAGTGAGATTGCCAATGGTTTTTCAACCATCACATGTACACCGCGCGCAGCAGCCACTCTGGTTATAGCTAAATGGTCATATATATTGGAGAATACAGTCACAGCTTCAGGCTTGGTCGTATCAATCATCTCCTCCACAGACGCATAAACCAACTCCATATCAAACCCAAACCGAGCCGCATGACGCTCAGCCAACGCCTGATCGGCCTCCGCAATCCCGACAATTTCTATATCCCCACGGGCTTCACGGCCAAGTATCCAGCCTACGTGCCCGTGCACAAGTCCCACCACACCAACGCGCACTGGTGCGGGGGCATCAGAGGAAGCCGAAGCGGGTGATGCTTGCAAAATAAGTGCGAACAGCAAAGTTGATAATCCCATATCACTAAAAAATGAATGAATAACGAAACCCCGGACACTGACCTACCCTGCCAGAGAACCACAAAATAGTATGTCGGAGTGATGTTTCCCGACTGACAAGCACTGATCTACGCTTGGTAATATCTCTCAAACAGCGTTATCTCGATGCCCACAGTTCATATGATCTGCATTGATACCGCCATATCCACACAACATCGTATGCACTATCTCGCCAGCCTTGGTATTGGTAATCGCTCCGGTCGCGCAGAGCAACATATGAATCCGATCTAATGAATTCTGCTACTCAGACAACACGGCCAACCTAATCCGCAACAACGCCCTGATATCAACCGCCGGTTCCGTCTACACTCCGATACGCCTCAATCAGCGCAACTTCTCCCTCCTTCCCAGGATGCATGTTGCCGTGCTCCATCCCCAATATGCCCCCAAACCCCTTTTTTCGGATATGGGCAAAGACGTTTGCATAATTGATCTCGCCAGTCGTCGGCTCCTTGCGACCGGGATTATCACCAATCTGGAAGTATCCAATTTCATCCCAGGCAGCATCAATGTTGGGGATCAGGTTGCCTTCTGTGATTTGCTGATGATATAGGTCATCCAGGATCTTGCAGGCGGGGCTGTCCACAGCACGGCAGATTTCATAGGCTTGGGGAATTTTCGTCAGAAAAAGCCCCGGGTGATTACGTGGATTGAGCGGTTCCAATACCATTACTAAACCATGTGGCTCCAAAATGTCACAGGCACGCCGTAGGCTCTCCACGACATTAGCAGTCTGGTAACCCATATCAAGCCTGAGATCTACAAAGCCAGGCACCACGGTCATCCAAGTCGCGTTGACGCGCTTCGCTACCTCAATAGAGGACTCAATTTCGCTCAAAAACTGTATTCTGAGATCTGCATCACCACTGGAAAGATTGGGCTCCCGCCAATGAATCTGATGTGCCACAAAGACCCCCATCCGCATGTTGCGCTGCGACATAGCCTTCGCTATGCGCTCCTGTGTGTCTGTACTCCGTCCCTTCATACCATTGTCCTCCCAAGCCGTGAAGCCTTGATCCGCTGCAAAATTCAGCTGGTCAACCAGATCATCTCCCGCACTGTTCTTAAACATGCCAAAGTGTGGCGCATAGTGCATTGAGAAAGCATCACGTGCTCCACTTTCAGCATCCGTTGTTAGTGGAGCACAACCTAAACTTGCAGCCGCGGTCATAAGGGCGGCAGAAGGCACAAATTCTCGGCGAGTCATGTTCTTCGTAGTGTTATAGGATTATCAAAAACAGGATTGTAACAAACTTCTACACATCGCAGATGCGAACAGCTTCACGCAGGGATACCAAGGGGGTTCTGATCGGAATGAACTCCTGACCTACAAATCCTTCGTAGCCTGTTTCCACAATCGCACGCATGATAGCCGAATAATTCAGTTCCTGTGAATCATCAATCTCATTACGCCCAGGGTTACCGCCAGTATGATAATGATCAATGTACTGATGGTTGTCCCGAATAGTGCGAATGACGTCTCCCTCCATGATCTGCATGTGATAAATGTCGTAGAGCAATTTGAAGCGCTCAGAGCCAACCTGTTTGCACAGCTCAACCCCCCAAGCTGTACGATCACACATGTAATCTGGATGACTGACCTTGCTGTTCAATAGCTCCATGCATACAGTGACCCCATATTCTTCTGCCACCGGAATAATACCCTTAAGGCCTGTCACACAGTTCTCGAGCCCCTCAGCATCCTCCATCCCCCGCCTGTTTCCCGAAAAACAAATTACACGCTCATAACCAGCCTCCGCAACCTCTTTGATCCGTTCCTGAAATAGCGGCACTAACCATTCATGGTTGGACGGCTCATTAAACCCATCTGTCAGGCGATTCTTGCCTTCTATCCCCGGTCCGAAGGGCATAGCACAAACCAGTCCATACTTCTCGAGAATCGGCCATTCATCAGGCTCAAGTAGTTCTACAGACTTCAGTCCTATAGTCGCAGCTGCCTGAGCAAGTTCTTCAACCGAGTGATCAGGGTAGCACCACTTGCATACACTATGATTCACCCGCCCCCGCAAAAGGAGTTCTGAGGTAGCACCTAGCAAACTAGCTCCTGCAAGTCCGGTCAGACCGGTTTCGATGAAAGTTCGACGTTCCATTTTACGTTATTTCTGACAGGTCAGACTTTAACCCGCAGGCAAAATATGATCCATGCGTGCGGCCAATCCTTCAAGATAAGCTCGGTCGCCTCCTGATACCTCTGCAGTTGCCCATCCCTGATAACCGATTTCTGCAAGGGCTTCATTAACAACAGGCCAGTCACAATCGCCTTCTCCTAACGGCACTCTAAAGCCCGCATACGGTCCCTCTGTATCAGCTTTTGATCGGCTGTACTCCTTAATATCCAACTTCAGTATGCGATGATTCAATGTGCGAATCCAGTGCTCCGGCCAGCCATAAGCAACTACGTTACCTACATCAAAATACCAGCCCACCGAATCACTCTCGAACTCATCTATATACCTGGCGCACTCAAGTGGACTGAGGAGAAACTTGTTCCAAACATTTTCAAACGCAATCTTGATGCCATGCTCAGCCGCCATGGGGAGCACCTTGCGGATTTCCGATTGCGACCGTGTGTAAGCATCTGCATAGGACACCTGTTTGTTAACCACCGCCGGCACAAGAAGGACCGTTGAGGCTCCATAGGCATGTGCATCCTGGACTGCGGTCTTCAGTCCATTCAGCCCGGCTTCTCTGACAGTCGCATCAGGATCGGAAAGAGTTTGTCGCCAGTGAACTGAATCAACCACACCATGAATCGGTAGCCCAGTGGCATCTCGCGCGGCTATTACTTCGTGATTATCCAAGTCATTAGGGCTATCCATTTCTACCCCATCGAACCCTAGGTCCTTGAGCAACTGGAATTTCTCGACAATAGAAAGCTCAGGTTCCTGGATCATCCCAAACTTCACCGCCTTTTGGACGGAAATGCGAGTGCGTGCGAAGCCGCGTCCAGCGAACGCGAGTCCTGTTGCGCCTAGTGCACTGGTAAGCAGAAAATCTCTTCTTTTCATGAAAATTACCTACATCTTTTGGGCAGACGTCGAAGCAGTACGCGAAAGTTTTGTTACTCCCGGCGTTGCTACTCCCGGAGCTACAAGCTGCCCGAAAGCAAGTGTCTTTGGCGCGAGATTGAGGCCTGAAGCCATAAGCTCATCCCAACTCAACTGCTGACCCGTATATGCACTCTCACGTCCCAATACCGCTGTAAGTGTGCTTTGGGCTATTTGAACCGCCTCGTTGATCGGCTTATTTGCGCGGATCGATGCAATGAGATCCGTATGTTCCTGTACATATCCGTTGCCACCTGGCTCAGGCATCTCGTACAACATGCTCCCGTCGTGAGACTTCAGGATTGAATGACGGGGATGCAACTCGGCAACACCTCGGGTACCAACTATTCGATTAGTAACCCTATTGGTCGCACCATGGAACTGCCTGCATTTGGCTTCAACAAGGACCTCTCCGGGATAGACATATTCAACACTGAAGTGGTCATAGATATGTCCGTAATCCGGGCTGGTTCTTACGATCCGACCTCCCATTGCAATAGCACTATCGGGATGCCCTTGAAATACCCAGTTGATTACATCAATATTGTGTACGAACTGCTCCACAATATGGTCGCCACTTAACCATGTGAAGTAGTACCAGTTGCGACACTGCCACTCCATATCGCTCATCCCGCTCTTGCGCTCGCGTAGCCAAATGGGACCTGTCAGATAGTATTCCTGCGCGCCCACTATCTCGCCAATCATGCCGTCATGAATCCGCTTGATCGCCTCTACAAAACTCGGCTGTCGACGGTACAATGTTCCAGCAACAACCGACAAACCCTTCTGTGTAGCAATCTCCCCAGAAGCCATTATCTCCATTGCTCCCGCTACATCTACACTGACTGGCTTTTCCATGAACACATGCTTATTCGCATCCACCGCAGCTGCGAAATGAGCAGGCCTGAATCCAGGCGGCGCAGCGAGTATTACCATATCCACATCACTTTCGATCACACGCTGATAGGCATCAAAACCAACAAACGCATGCTGATCACCTACCTTGAACGCCTCTCCAATCTCCTGCTCCAGTGCCTGTCTGGAAGCATCCAAGCGGTCTTCAAACAGATCACCCATGGCAACTATTTCTACCCCTTCACTGGATACAACAGCATCTCTTGCCGCACCCGTACCGCGCCCTCCACAACCAATGACACCCACGCGTAGCGTATCGCTGGCACCAGCATACGCGAAATTCCCCGAGGCCATTAGACCAAGGGTGCCGGCGGCCGTCACCTTTACAAAGTCGCGTCTTGTTATTTCACTCTCTTGCATATGAATTTCGAGTTTAATTCCCTGAAATATACCTGTTATCCTGCATTCAAGTTTTTACTCACGAATAAACTGCCCCGTATTCGTCTCCTGCAAACCCGCTTCCCTACGCTCCACAAACCGCGTGCTCAAATTTGCCTGATTATCGGCATCCGAAATAGCCGATTCCCATACCATAACACTGTATGCAGATGCCCAGGCATCTGCAATCATCGCACTTGGAGCAACCACAGCAACCTTGCGCTCATGTTCTACACCATATCCAGTATGGGGATTAATTATGTGAGAGTACTTCACCCCATCATACTCCAAATATCGGTATGTATCACCAGAGACTGCAATACCACAGTTCGCCAGAGTCAGCTCATCTGTTCCCAGTTTGCCTTCTACATCCAGATCAAATACCTCTACAGACCATCCATCTGCACCAATAGGAGCATTTCCCAAAGCTATATCTCCTCCCGCGTCGACAGCAGCACTCGCAATTCCCGCTTTTGTGAGAATCTTCAGTGCTTCATCAGCTACATATCCCTTGGCAATACCTCCAAGATCAAGTCGCATATTTTCCCTGTTCAATTGAACTGTACGACTATCCGCATCCAACACTAGAAACCGGTGCCCTACCATAGCCAAAGCATTTGTAATCTCAACGGCCTCCGGTAACGTTGATCGGCGCATAGCCTTACGCCACAGTAGTGTGAGGGGGCCTACGGTTACATCAAAAGCTCCGTATGATGCACGTGCAATTTCCTGCCCCGTGATAAGCACATTCCACAGGTCTTCACCAACGGCAATGGGTTGACCGTGAGTCTTGGATAATCTGCTGACCTCGCTGTCGATCAGGTAGTCGCTCAGTCGTGCGTTGAGTTCTTCAATGCGAGCGAACGCTTGCCCAGCAGCTCCAGCCGCTTCTATTGAGTCAGCTGCATAAAGTACAATCTTCACTTCCGTGCCCATTAGATGCCTCGTGAACCCAAAACGAGCAACGTACTGAGCCTCCACATCCACTATTGTGGCAACACAAGCCAACAACCCTAACACCACGGCAGAGCATCTTGGTCGATACCATTGCATTATGGTATGTATAGCGTCAGTTAAAATCTTAATGGTGTACAGCTTATGTCAAAAAGGTTTCACTGTGCAATTTCATGCAAAATTGTTGGCCTCGTGCCAATTAGAGATGCAATTGGCATCCGGGTGACACTCACAAATACGCTTCCTGTGATACTCTGCCGCCTTTCCCAGAGACCGTTTCGCCGTGACCCCCAATCTGTTGTCTAACGACAATTCGTTTGAAAAACACGGTCCCGCTGAACACCGCCTCCAGTGCGTTGGCAACCGACATGACCCTACGTCGTATTGGGGTGGCACACAACTAGATTCCCGTCATGCCTGCTTTCACATCGGCGAGAGAGAGACGCCTCTGGGCCTGGACGCTGGTTGTCGTGGTGGCTATCTACTCTACCCTGGGGCTGGCACGAATCCTGGTCGACGAGTTGGGAAGCGACTTCTTGTCGGTCTGGCTCTTTCTCCTCGGCTGCATTCTGGTGCTCGCAACCGTGATCACGCAGGGCCTCAAGGTTCGACCGAGTGGCATGGAGATCGGCATCGCTCTTGGTGTCGTCGCCGCCTACCTCCTGATCGTCGTTCGGATGGCGGTGCCAACCGAGCGCTCCCATTTGGTCGAGTACGGAGTGGTGGCTGTCTTCGTCCATGAAGCACTTTTGGAGCGGGCCGGCCAAGGACGGCGTGTTCCCGTGCCGAGTCTGCTTGCAATCGCAATCGCATCGGTGATCGGCATCATCGACGAGGGCATCCAATGGTTTTTGCCCAGCCGCGTCATGGACCCAGTGGACATGTTGTTCAACGTGCTGGCAACTGTGATGGCGATCATAGCAAGCGTGGCGCTCCGATGGGCCCGGCGCCGGGCCAGCCACTTCATGGGCCACTAGCCGTTCACCCCACCATCCAGTGGCGCAACGGGGGCGGCGAGGCGTCGGACCGACAAGGATGGAGTGAACCAGCATAAGGGGAAGTCGCTTTACCCGGCACAAAATGCAACGCTGGGGATTTGTATGGTCCAGATCTGATACCGCCCGATATGCGCCGTGAGTACCAGAAGCTTGACCGCTCCGTGGATAATGGGAGCACTACCCCGCAAGAATAATAGTTGGACCGGGACTCTGAATTGGCTCTCTTCGTTACAATCACGCAAAGAACACGGACATGGCTATGTCGCTTAGCGCGAGATTACCACCTCGGGTTAGAACCCGGTATTGAACCGTTCAGATAACTCTGCCAACGCCGGGAACTTTGCCGTCGCTAAATCCCACGTCTGGGGTAGAAATTGGTATACGACTTCGTAAAGCGCAGAAGAACCACGAACTTCATTCGGAGGCAATCCAACAGATGCCAAAACGTATAATACCAGACTAGATGCCAAACAGGCCGTGACCACACCAAAAGCTCCTCCGAAAAGCCTATTTATCGTACCAATAAATATGATATTCCTTACGACCTTGTCAATTCCGCGTGAAATAATCACAAAAAACACTTGAGCGCCTAAGAACACTAGACCAAAGCCCGCGAGTGAAGAAAAATCTGGGGGTACACCTATTCTTGTTTCCAGCCACCCCCCGACTCCTTCCATGAAGGAATATCCCAATGCAAACGCAATCAGCAAGCTTGCCAATCCAAAAACTTGGCGGATAAGCCCGCGTCTGACACCTACCAGAGCACCCATGCCCAACACAACTACGATTACCACATCAAGCCAATTCATACTGACGCACTACGATAACGACACTGGGAAAGTTACGGAAATGATACGATTATCATTTAAATGCAAACCGTACGGCCAACGTAACTAGACCCGCCTGCATTACTCCCAAAGCAATCCCGGAACGATCATCAAGCCTGGCTACGCGTGGACGCAACGATGGATCGCCAGTAGCCAAATAATCATCGTTAATCCGATCCGCCTGAAATTTGTAGTGTACAGCTACCGCGCCCGCAATCATAGCCAGAGTTGCTGCACCCCAATCAATCCAGGCTCGATCGCGACTCACTCTACGGGAAAATCCTGCTGCATCTCCCGTTTCATTCAATGCTGTGAGCGAGACCTCGTAACGATTCCATAGATCGTACCTGGGCATAACTGCACCCGGGGCATAGCCCTCCATCTCAACATGGAACATCCCGTCTTGGATACCGGGAGAAGCAAATACAACAGGAGTCAGCCCCAATAGTCTACGTTCAGAGCCCTCCTGTAGCCATGCCTCAGCCCCAAAGGGATAAGATTCGATTCGATGATACATTGGAAAGTTCAGCGTAACCCGTACGGTATCCCCCGGTGTTGCTATCAGTCGCTCACTCAATGGGGACATACTCCAAGCCGCCGCACGAAGTGTCGAAAGCCGAATAAAGCCGACATCATGGTCTACCCAGTACGGGCTCCCACTCGCCAGCCCCAGATACGTAGAATCAGCATAGGCCGCTGCACTAACATCGTTGGTTTCGATGTGGACGAGAACTTGGGGCTGAGCCATACTGACGCCCGGAAGAGCGGCAAACAGTCCGCCCCATAATGTCATACTCAATCGACTGCTAAACTTCATCATCTGTTGATACGGGGCTAAGACGGACGACATAACGAGGCTCTGTTAGAACTATTAACCCGTCGGAGGTCAGTCCGATTGCACTCTTTACCCGCCCTCTAAGCTCAATCTCCTGAAGTAGTTCTCCACTAGTACGATCAAATGCATAAAACCAGTTGCCCATACTACCGACATATACTGCGCCCCCTGCAATCAACGGCTGAGCCACTAATGCATCAGAGCATTGTACAGTCCATTCGATGCTCCCCGTATCAATGTTAAAGGCCCGCAGTACTCCATCTGAAGCCCCTGCAATCACAAGCTCATCGTCCACGGCGGGCGACGAAAAGTGAACCGTTTCATCCTCTAGTGCCGCTTTCCATACAATTTCACCCGTGTCCACGTCCATCGACAACAAAATTCCGCGTGTGGTAGATACTAGTAATTGTTTGTCATATGCAACCGGGGCAGCATACAGTGGTGAGTTAACATCAGCAGACCACTGTACAGTACCATCGTTGAGGGACAAAGCCCTAACCATCCCACTGTCACCTACAACAATCACCAATCCATCATAAACCAGTGGTTTCACATGAACACGCGTGCCCTCTGGTAATTGATGCACCCAAACTACCGTTCCATCCTCCACTTCAAAGCGCTGAACTTCGCCAACAGTGTTAACAAAAACACCTCCACCCTCGACCGATGCAATGCCTGCCCGGACGGAAGCCCCTCGGGTACGCCAGCGTATATCCGATAGATCCAGATCATAAGCTATCAGGGCTCGACGCCCTAATGCGATCGGTACTACAACGATCTTACCTACAACGGCCGGGGATCCATTGACTGCGTCACCTAATCGTTTTGCTCCACCACGCTTACCCGTGGCCAAATCAATGACATGAAGCTCCCCCTGCCTGGTAGCAACCAAAACATTGTCCTCAAACAGCAATGGAGCATCCGGGCCGAACCCGGCCCGAGCGTTATAGGTCCAGGCAATTTCCAGAGGCGGAGTTGGCCCAAACTTTACTTCCGGCAACGGACGAATGTCCATTACCAGCCCGCTACAGCCGATGCACACCAGCAGTAGTAATGAAATTGAACTCCTAAAAATCGAACCCGAAAAAGAATTGACGGAAAAGAGATGAATCCCGTGACTTGAATGCATCACGAAACCGGTAACCTAAATCATAACGAAGAACCAGCCCACCGAACAGATTGAGACGAAAACCAAGTCCCGTAGACCCTAAGGTTTCTCCGGCATAAATCTGGCGAATCCGCTCGTCGTATTTATCATTCCATGTATGTGCAGCGTCAAAAAAAAGTGCCCCGCGCAAGTTAACAATTCCTAGAATGGCCAAAGGCGGAATATAGACAGATGGGTTCTCGACCAGCGGGAAACGTAACTCATGAGATGTGAACCAAGCTTTCTTTCCCCGCACATCAAATAATGGGTATCCTCGCAGATCCCAACTTCCACCCATAAACCATAAACGGGCTTCCCGGCCATGATTCATACGTCCCAGAGCGCGCGATGCAATCGTTACACTACGGCTTAATCTCAGATAATGCCGAAAATCCGCCTCCAATGTGATGTAATTCACGTTGGAGTACAGCAGATCCGTTGTATAAGCCGCCGAAATCCTTCCGCGCCACCCGACCATAGGACCATTGGCGCCAAACAAAGCATTATCATGGACCAGACTGATCTGATTTGTCAACAGCAATGCCTGACGATCAATCCGTCGCTGTGGAATCTGCTTATCATCCCAGCTCAAGGAAGTCGCAACCTCTACGCGTCGAAACATGGAGAGTGGATAGCTCACAGCTCCAAATCCGCCCCACACTTCCTCCCAAAAACGCGGAAACTCTGTAGGAGCATCCGGATCTGTCAAGTCGTACCTCAACCCACCATACCGATAAACCCCATAACCAACGTTGGCCCTGCGGTTCAGATGAATCCTAGATATATTCACGTTTAGTCCCTTCAGAAAATCCCCTGTGTACTGACTCGTGCTGTAAAGCGTTACGAAAAACCGATCGTTACCCATGAGATCGGAAAAGGCAAGAACAGCTGCGCCACTCGTTCCCCAGACCGCACTGCTTGATATCTGTCCCTGCGCGATATCCAATCCATAGCGCCGCCGATATCGCAACCGATCGGTTGCAGTGCCGGCTTCAATGCGTGGAAATTCCCAGGTCTCACCAGACTCTACCGCCAAATGTTCGGGTTTCTCCGATACAGGACGACTCAATAGGGTATCCAAACCTCCCAGACTGCGCACGGTGAACCGGTAATTTTCGAAGGTTGAAAAAACCATCTGTCCATCGGGCGTCCAAACCGGATCGTAGGCTGCGGTGGTTAGCTTCGTTAGACGTTTTTTCCAACGCACACCGGGTTCTGGATCTTCTCCTCCACGAGTTCCCACACCGGCAGAAGCAATGGTAGGCGGGCGTAAGGCCGCATCAATCACATAAATATCCTGACCACCATAGCGCCCCGTGCTATCCTTCCTGGTGCTCGTGTAAATGATCTGATTCCCGTCTGGACTCCAGTTTGGCGAGAAATCGTGCTGTGTACCAAACGTAACGTAGTCTATGGCCCCCGTTTCCAGTTCATATGTAAATAAATTGTAGGCGTCGTCAAAGCCTTTCGAGGTACGATCGGAAGAGAACACGAGGAAGCGCCCATTCGGGCTCCAGGCGGGATCACGTTCGTCATAGCTGTCATCTGTTAACCGTTCCAGACGACCACGCTCGGTATCGTAAACATACAAGTCAATAAAGCCACTCTCGTCTATAGCGACAAAGGCTATACGCAAACCATCCGGGCTCCATGTCGGAGAGTACAGGGCAATAATCTCATCGAAACCATACATACGATCATTCACACCAGACTCCAAATCGTAGGTGTGAATAACATCCCCCTCTCCGCTCTTGGTAACAAATGCCAATCGGCCATCCTTCGAGACGCCCATCCGGCTATCCAAAAGGTGAAACGACTCAAACTGATTTTTACGTTCACCTCGAATGAGAACACGGGGTTTATCGAGCGGGACATACATTGAATCAACGTCAACATAGTAGACGTTGCTGTAACCGCCATGATTGCCGGTAAACAAAATCCGTCGCTGCCCATCCTGCATTTGGTAAAAAACCGGCTTCGAGTTGAATCCTCTTACGGAGATTCCTTCGGTAATTAATGTTGGACTCTCCGCCGTATCCAGCCGGGTATAATAGGTTTGACGTAACCATTCCTGCCACCGAGTACCGATGTCATTTAATTCGTCCTGCAAAATATGCTCCATAACCTTGCGGAAATCCCGGTTGATCCAGGCATCCTCAATCAACTGCAACAGCTTATCCTCACCATACGTCTCTGCAATGAAACGACACAGTGCCTCCCCCTCCTTGTACATCACGTAGGAACCGTTAATCCTGTAAATATTCTCCAGCGGTACCAAGTAGTTCGAGAAGATCGCATCCCGCATGATCATCTCATGTTGATAGTCCTGTGGGCCAGACCAGTACTCCGCCAGACCTTCGGTAAACCACAACGGCAAGTAACGATCAATTGGAATACGATAGTCCCTGTAGACACGGGCAAGCTTGTGCATGGTGAAGACATGCACCATCTCGTGACGAACAACACGTCTGAATCGATGCAGATTGCCGTTAGCAGGAATGACAACCCGCCCTTTAAGAAACTCATAAAAGCCACCTACACCATCGGGAATAAACCCATCAGTAATATTGGTCTGCTTAAAGTGTAGCTGCGATGAGTAGAAGACAATAGGTACACGCCGAGTAACAGAAAAGTTGAAGCGGTTCTGCAACTCGGCGTAAGCCTCTTCCGCGAAAGCAGCGCCATGCTCGGCAAGGGCCTGCATTTCCGGATAGAAATACACATCGAAGTGCTCAGTCTTGAGCACGTTCCAGTCGAAATTCTCGTACTGGATCTTGTTACGCCCGAAATGAAGATTATACTGTGCTGATACAGGCAATACAGCCAATCCCAGCATGGCGAACAAGCCCCATGCAGCAACTATGTGGCGCATGAGCAATAGTGGTTCGTATGCGCAACGCTATCAAGCGTATACCGTTCCCTATGAACGGTCTATCCCTCAACCAGCGCTGCCTTCAGGCGCGAAATCAATCCCACAGGAGATGGATCCGTGTTGTTCATTATTGCAAGATATAAGCTCACCCAATCACTGACATACATGATTGACAACAAACGTGCCAGACGACTGCTACCCTCACTCCATACTTCATTCCAGCTTTGCGCATGCGGTTCCAGCAGCGATCGGGTTACGTCCATTCTGCGCTGAGTGCGTGCATGATCCTCCATATCCCGAAGAACAACCACTGCAAGCTGCTTCAACTCCGGCTGGAACCGTGCCCACCCCATGACCTCATTGTGATTCATTTCCGGGAGTAGATTCCCAACAGCAAGGCTCTTTGCGTTCTCGTGCATCTGGTTGCGCCACCGGGTGTTCGCGGCAGCATACTGCTCACTACTATAGATAACTGGAAAATGACCGTAGAGTGCTCCAGCCAGCGTTATTGCAGGATTTTCCGGGTCGGCTAGATTAGCCATAATCTCCGACTGTCTGCCCGTAATGGATACAGCCTCAGCCCAGTGCTCAGACTCAACAGCAGTAAGTCGGAGTGGTTCAGTGACCGTCAGCAACGCCGACAGTGAATGTGGCAAAGCTGCACGCGGCTGAATTCCAGCCGGCAAACTAACCAGTGGAACATTCTGTTCTTCAGCCTTGGCCGCAAGTTCTCCGCCAGTCGAAATAGCCAAAACTTTGGCTCCCCGTGCACAGGCGTCATCAAAGGCCTCAAGCGTCTCCTCCGTATTGCCTGAATAACTTGAGGTCACCACCGCCGTATCGGGGCCGACCCAAGCCGGTAGTGAATAACTACGTGACACCGCAATTGGAATGGTTGCCTGATCCGCTGCCAACGCCAACAGGATGTCCCCGCCAATAGCGCTCCCGCCCATTCCAGCAACAACTACCCCACTTACATCAGTCCCTGGCCAACCGCAGGTTTCAGCCTGCAGTGCACGCCTGCGGCCTTCTCTAAGCTGCTCAGGAAAACTCCGAACGGCCTCATACATACCTTCAACATCAATCCGTTCGAGCGATTCTTTGGTCATTCTATCAGAGATGTTTTTTCAACTGTTAATTTCGATGATATCTACTCAGGAGAACACGTATCCGTCCGGGAACTCCATTTTGGCCTGAATACTGCCTTGGGCCTAAATTGTGCCTGATTGAATCGGGCAATTTCGAGTTCAAAAAAGGAACTGGAGACATCAACGGCGCGGTGTTTCGATTATCCCGTCAGAAAGTAGCATATTCGATTATATAAGCTGTTCCTAATTACCCAGCAGAAGATGCTTTGAGTTGTGTACCTTGAGGGAGTCCAGCTATGGAGAGCCTAGCATTTTCAAGAAGCGCTTCACATTAATAGCGGGCGGAATCTCCCAGCCATTCGGCGCCTCCGACAAACGCGTCATAGCATGTCCTCGCTTATGCCTTCTAACTGACCCCATCGGCTACCCGGACAGCCTCCAGATTCATCAGCGTCATGAATGCCTGCCGGGTCAGTAACCGTTCCCGGGCATGCATTACACATGCAAACCACCAAGGTGATTACATAAATATCCCGTTATAAGCGCCAAATTTATCATGGCGCAACCTCATAAAGTAACACCTGCGGATAGGGACTCTCTGCCTCTACGACAACCTTGCCCTCTAACATAGCTACGATACGAGGAATGCTCCCCAGGTAAGTCTCTGCCCCCAAATGGGGGGCAAGCCGATATACATGAAAGTCTATGGGTGGGGAAGCTCCTCGGATCGAAGTGGATTCTACTGCAGTGACATGACTTATAACGAAGGCTCCATCATCATCTGTAAATAGATTAGAAAACCAACTTTCACCTTCTTTTAGAGCTTCAAAACGTAATGATGGGCGACCGTCTTCTGTCCGTCGCTGCGTGACTGCAGAGGATGCAAAATCTTGCAATTTGTATCGCACCAGTAGTTCCCCATTTCCAGTGTAGACATGAACGACTGGTATACTTCGCCGTATCCATGCGACGGTGTCATGCTTGTCGCTACACGCCAAAAAACCCCGCAAGGACAACTCTTGCCTGACCCACGGATCAGGGTCCATGTATTTGTCTCCAAACGACGTAATGAAGCGCCCAGTCAGGTCGTATTTGAAAATGACGCCATCTTGATCAGAGCTGTATGCAAGCACATAGATATGACCATTCATGGAACAACCGGCCCGGCTGTGTGCATCATTTACCTGGAGGAAGGAGTTCTCAAAAACATACTCCAATGATTCCGATGAATTTGATTGTCGATACATTGTGATCCTACTCTCGCGTCCGACGATCACAGCTAGACTGTCGCCTTCGGACAGGTCAATAGATTCAGGATCCCAAAACTCACCAGGTCCATCCCCCTCACTTCCGAAGGAACCAATATAATCTCCGCCCTCGTTGTAGATGCGCACAGTATTGTACTCGCTATCTAAAATAAATATATTCCGATTGGCGTCCATTGAAACAGACTCGATAATACCCAACATGGCATGCTTGGGCCCTTCGTCTACACCAATTTGTGTAACGGGTCGCGTTGAAGACCAATAAGACGGATCGTATGCCGAATCTCCCTCTCTCGTTAAGATGACAGATGCGTTCGGGATGTTTTGTGGAGTTGGGTGGGTAACTTCGACATTGACATTTGAATCAGGAGTCCTACGTATTGCAGTTACAATCAAAAAGATACATACGGAGATGAGGAACAAACTCAACAGAACGTAAGAGAAACGCTTCATGTAACCATCAAGGGGGCTCCAGCTCATTTATATACCATAATTGAAGCCAAAAACAATCTTCCTGCCCGTTTTCGTCTGAAGCTACCTGTGCTACGCGTTTGATCTGTTTTGTTTTGCTGCTCCGCCGTAGTACAAAACTCAATGAGCACGGGCTGCCATACGATTAATCAGCGCGTGAAGCTGCGACGTGTCACCCGGAAGTAAATCAACATGAGATAATGCACGATGGGTGTAAGCACGTACACGCGCACGTGCAGTATCAAAAACACCAAGTCTTTCCATACGTTCACGAGCCTTCGGAATTTCCTGTTTGTCAAGACCTGAGCCCGGTCGTACCTTTTCAAAAAAAGCCAACTCCTCACCTGTCGCACGTTCACGGGCCTCCAAGAGCAAATATGTCTGCTTACCCTCAATCAGGTCACCCCCTTGAGCCTTTCCCCAGTGCTGACTATCCGCTACCATATCCAGCAGATCATCCTGAATCTGAAACGCACGCCCGATCGATTTGCCTGCCTCTCTTAAAACCGATCGCGTATTGGAATCTGCGCCCCCAATAATTCCTCCCATTTCAAGTGAAGCCGAAAGCAATGCACCAGTCTTGCCATCAATCATCCGCAGGTAATCGGACATTCTTAAATCCTGTCTGGTCTCGATTGCCATATCCAGTGCCTGTCCCTCACATAACCCTCTCAGCATTTCTCCAAATACCTTTGTCAACTGTCCGGTCTTGTCCGAACTTGTCTGACTTACGCTCTCGGCAGCGAGGGCCACGAGAACATCCCCGCATAAGATTGCAGTGTTGGTATTCCAGAGTACATGCACAGTTTCACGTCCTCGACGGGTGTCGGCATGATCCATGATATCATCATGGACGAGCGAGAAATTGTGGACCAATTCCACCGCCAGTGCAAGCGACATTGCTTCCTGGATATCAGACTCAAAAACGTCAGCTGAAAGAAGAAGTAGGATCGATCGAATACGCTTGCCTCCGCCAGACAGGACATATCGTACAGAATCGTACAACTCGCTGGGGCTGCGATCTCGAACCAACCCCGAAAGGCCTGACTCGACCGCAACACGAAGATCCTCAAGTCTTTTGTCCAAATTCTCTTGACACTGCATACCGTCACGACCTTGTTCACCGAAAATTACGGTAATTGCAGCAGTTCACAGATTTTCGAATGTACCTCAGAAAACGCTCCCGAAGCATCTATAGAGCAGAGCAAACCACGAAAACGATAATACTCAACCAAGGGGTGCGTATCGCGATAATAGATCTTCAAACGCTGTTGAATGGCCTCTGGTTGATCATCCGAACGCGAAATCATGAACTCGGCCTCCTCTGGCGGTGGAGGCTTATTTGATAAGTGAAAATTCTCACCAGTAAGACGATGAATGCGCCGTTGTGATAAGCGCGATATTACCTCCTCGTCAGTAAGAACGAAATTGATGGCGACTGTCAGTGACATACCTTGGGACTGCAGAAACTCCTGCAACCACTCAGCCTGCTGAAGCGTCCGAGGATATCCGTCTAGAATAAACCCGGTGAAATCCTCATCCAATATGGCATCTTCTGCCAGTATGCGGACAATCCGATCAGGCACGAGATTACCATCATTAATATACCTTTGAGCTTCTTGACCTAAGGGAGTATCTGCCCGTATAATTTTTCGGAGTATCGCTCCCGTAGAAATTTGCGTGAACCCGAACCTGGAAACCAACCGGCGTGCCTGGGTACCTTTTCCCGCACCCGGGGGGCCAAAGAAAACAAGCCGGTGGTCCCGTGCGGACATTAACCTTCCTCCGCTTTCCCGTCCGTACTCAATGCTCTAATCCCCATCTCAACAACCACAGGGGCTAGCATCTGGACCAACTGACTAAGTGTACTCTCAGTTTTCTGTGGGACTGTATCGTTCCTAACCGAGACATTCCTGGGGACAACGTCTTCCGACTCTCCGCCCACGTCTAGGTGCTCCTTCACTGCTTCAATAACGGGCGCTAATGTTGCATCAAGGAGTTCACCCCTATTCGATTCACCTGAGCGTCGTCCACTGGCAAGCAAATATCCCAATGCGACACCCAACCCCAGAGCTGTACATGCACTGCCGATAGGGTGGCGCGTAACGATCTCCTTGACGGGGGATACTGCACCAGTTAACTCGCGACGGAGTGCATCCAGATGCTGCTCCACATGGCGCATTCGCTCACGCAACGCTTCGCGTACGTCATTGCTTGTCCGGCTTTGCTTCGTCTCTTCCATTTGATCTTGGTTATGATCCAGATAGCTTATTCGTCCACCACTTTCTCCAATGTTATCCTCTTGTCCAAATGCTCCCTCACCATTCCAACAACGGGCACTAATGCTGCATCCAGGAGTGCTCTACCACTACCGGATCCAGCTGTACGCCGGTCACTTCCCATCAAATATCCCAGCGCCACACCTATCCCTATGATCGCGCACGTACTGCCGATAGGATGCCTCGTAATGATTTCTCTAACCGGTGGCACTACACTGAGCAACTCGTGACGAAGCGCATCCAAATGCTGTTCCATGCGGCGTGCATTCTCACTAAGCGCTTCTCGAACGTCGCTATTTGTCCTGTTGTTCTGCATCGTCTCTTCCATTCTTTTTATCTGTTATCCCGTCTACCACCGTAGTTTCATTTTCTCGAGACCGGTATGTACATCTGTACAGGCACCATGCCAAAATAGCCATTACCACGCCCACTGACGCAAAACCCCATGCTGTGTTTCCCAGCAAAACTCCCAATCCTAGTGCTGCAGCCACCAATATAAAGGTGACGGCGAGAACAACCGAAAGTCCTGTGAAGAGTACGGCATAGATGGTCTGTCTATTTTGCAGGACCCGCTCCCAATACTGCTGCCCTACAAGCTCTAGCCTCAACTCCAACCAGGATTGGAAGCTATCGACAAACCCTTTGTAGTGCAGTGCAATACGCTCCGCTCTACTTTTCTCTACACTCTTCTTGACCATTGCCTTGGCCTCGGGGACACTGCCTAGAATCGGTGGAAACGTAATTTACACTGTGCTTGTTCCTGCTACAGATTACACAAAAAACCAATGGTATCAAGTCCATCAGGCTGCCAATCCAGCGCGGGCATCTGCGTGCTACCGAATGATCCAACGTTCCAAGAATCCGGCAATTGCTCACGTAAATTCTCCTGAGCTACAATACATTGGATTTCGTCGCCCAATGCTTCTATGACGTTTACCATCTCATCCTGATCTCTATACTCCACCCAGCGCACATGCCCGGGGGCTTGAACCTCGGGAGCGCCTTTGCTCAGAAGAAACTCTAAACCATCTCCGTAAGCGTGCGGCTGACCCGTTGCAGCCAGATAGGCCTGTTGAATCGAAAGTTTGCCCGATGTTGAAGGATGCGCAGGGAAAACCCCACGCATTTCGGCAAAATGTTTGAGGCAGCTGTCCGGCTCGAAACCTTCCGGTGCTATAATCAATGCAACATTACGGCATCCCATACCCTCATGCAGCAGCACGTCCAACGCAAGCCCATCTAGGTCACTTTCCGATTCAAAACCATTCAGGATTGCAGCTCCGTACCGGTTACCACGAAATAAACACTTATCCGGTGTCAATCCCTGCCTGCTTGCAAGAACCTTGATCTGTGCAATAGACTCATTGCTACCGGTTGCTATAACGGCGTCCACTCTTCCCCACATCTCATCGCGACCCACGAACTTAGCCTTTATATCAGCCCCTTGGTCAAGCAGGGTTTTGACGAATGCAGGAAGTAAATACGGAGATTTACTGGACAGTACACCGACATAGGAGTGACCACAAACAAGTACTGCGAGCAGGTCCTGTAACCCGACTAATGGAACGTTGCCTGCATTAATCACCCCAACCCGGCACCTTTCTTTGATTTTTCGTTGCCCAATCCAGGCACTCAGCGCAGCCTTCGTAACTCCATCCATTTGCTGATCAATCGCAAACTCAATCGCCTCTTCAGTAAATGTATCGGAGGCCGTAAGTGTTTTTTTTACAACGTTGCGTCTCAACTTCTGGTATCTTGGAGACTTCCATGCGCGAGCAGTCTGAACCAATGCTGTAATTATTTCTCCCATGTACTATCCAATAAAAGGGAAATGTCAAGTAGCCGAAGGAATTTCACCCTCCGGCTCTCAAGAACCGCACGGGAGCCTCTCAACTCACACGGTTCTTACCATCCAGCTGTTTCGAATTGAATAAAGGTGGACCATAAAGAAACCCCAGTGCGCAAACAGTCTAGGATTTTGGCGTGCAATTCCCGTCAACCGTCTCCAATGACCTCGAAACCACTTCTACTTCCGCATCATCAACCGGGTCAGGTGTTGACCCATGCTCTTGAAGAACCGTTTTTAGTTCTGCTTTGAAGGATGCACCGCAGAAAGGTAATCAATGGAATTGTCAAGTAGCCCGGGGGAATTTCACCCCCGGGCTCTCACAGAACCGCGCGTGAGCCTCTCAACTCACGCGGCTCTTACCATGCAACCGTTTGGAATTGAACAAAGGTGAACCGTAAAGAAACGCCCAATGCACGAATATACCGGAATTTTGACGAGCAATTCTCGTTAACCATCGCCACGACCGTCTCCAATGTCCCCGGAAGTGCTTATACTTCCGCATCATCCATCGGATGAGGTGTTGGTCAATGCTTCTCAAAACCTTTTTCAGTTCCGATTTGAAGAATACGCCATAATAGGCAATCCATCCCCGCACCACGGCATTTATCCTGCTTGCAATGTGTGCCATTGAGAATGGACTCATGCGAGCCAATCCCCAACTGTAAATGGTCTCCCGTATGGCTTTCGCCGCCTTTCGGCTTATCGCTGGATTGAACCCAAGAAAGATCTTGCCCCCGCGACTCATTGTCATTCGAGGTCTAAACGTGTAGCCCAAGAAATCAAAGGAAATCTCCGGATACGTGCCTTCTCGGCGCGCACTCTTGCAGTATACGATCCGGGTCTTATCCGGGTGTAACTTTAAGTTACAGGCCGTAAAACGTCCCTTGAGCACCTGCCAAAGTTCGTGCGCCTGTTCCTCACTCGTGCAGTGGCACACAATATCATCTGCATATCGCTCAAATGGAATCTGCGGGTAATACCGCTCCATCCACTTATCAAACGAGTAGTGCAAAAACAGATTGGCCAACAGTGGACTGATGACCCCGCCTTGGGGTGTCCCAATGTCCCGAGCCGCTTCCGTCCCGTCTGGGTGAATCACCGGTGCCGTCAGCCAGCGCTCTATGTACAAGAGCACCCACTTCTGATCCGTATGTCGTCGGACCGCTTTCATCAACAGCGCATGGTCTATCGTGTCAAAATAGGACTTGATATCCATGTCCAGTACCCAGGCCCGTTCCCAGCACCGCCTTCGCGTCTGCCGGAGCGCAGCATGAGCCGATTTGTTCGGTCGGTACCCATAGGAATCCGGATGGAACACGCGTTCCAGTTCCGGCTCCAAAACTTGTTTCACCACCATCTGTGCCACCCGATCTGCCACCGTGGGTATTCCCAAGGGACGAACCCCTCCGTCTGACTTCGGAATATTCACGCGGCGCACCGGCTTCGGATGATAACTGCCCGATGCCATCCGATTCCAAATCTTGTAGAGATTGTCCGCAAGATTCTCCTCGATATCCGCAATAGACTGTTGATCAATCCCTGCCCCGCCCTGATTCGCCTTCACCCGCTTCCATGCCTCCCAAACTTGTCGCTTGGTCACCGGAAACGGCTTTGCATTTTGCGTTGAAGTCCTCCCTCTCGGTTGCTCCCTCGCGTCCTGCTGCATGGTTCACCCCCTTCGCTCTACTTCCATTACAGAAGCTTCCTCACTACTACGAGGTGATCCGCCCATGTGGAGTGCTTTGGTACTCAATGTCTCACGGGGGGCGCCCGCTTGACACGCTCCCTTCGCATCACTCCGACATGTTCCCACGTTCCATACAAGGGCCCAAATCGCATTCTCGCCATGTATATGCCGGAGGCCAGTTGGCCAGTAAACAGGTCCCCGCCAACCTCGTCCCAGGATTAATATACGACCCCGGTTTCGACCATCATCTAATTCTTTTCGACACGTCATCCATGGTTCATTTTCATTCGACTCTACGATCCTCACCTAACAGATTCCTACACCTGCCTTTTCCCTACACGCTCACCACGATACCTCTTAAATACCGCAGCTGTGGGTGGTTTGCAACCTCCGCCTGTACAGCGGTTGCGGGGGGCCGACCCCCATCCCTTGCACAGTTCAATACATCTCAGCTAAGTCATCGCTTCACCTCATATGTATTTTCGTGGCACACTATATACGTGAGTGACCCAAGGGTACTGCCGTATCCATTTCACGGGTCGTAGGGGTCGGTAACCCGAACGCCCCTCGCCGTGCAGATACCCCAATCCCGGAGGCCAATATGTTTGCGGCCGCATTCAGGTCCGCATGATCCGCATGGCCACAAACCATACACGTGAATTTGCTCTGCTCCTTTCGATTACTCGCTTCGGTATGCCCGCACACGAAACAACGCTGGCTAGTGTACGCGGGATTGACCTTGATCACCTCACGGCATTTATAATCCAGCATCTGATCTAGTTGCCCCCAACCCGTTCTTAGTATCTCGCGATTGAGACCGGACTTCGCCTTTACGTTCGTACCCGGAGCCGCTGCTGTTCCCTTTGCCGAACGCGTCATCCCCGAGATATTCAAGTCTTCCAGCACGACCGTTGAACTATGCCTGGCTATACTCCGGCTTACCTGATGGTTTGCGTTCATGAGGATGTTGGCGCGCTTGCGGTGTATACGTGCGATTCTGTACTTCCGCTTATTACGCCGGCCAGAGCCTTTCTTATGCCGAGCCAATCTGCGTTGATGACGTCTTAGCTTGGCATTCAAACGGTTCGTCTTTTGTTGAGATATGATCTCTCTCTTCCCAACAGTTGACACCGTAGCCACCTGTCCGCAGTTACGGTCAATGCCCGCAGCAACACCATTATCCTCTATCTCGGGTACATTAACCCTGTAGCAGATGACAGCATACCACTTACCCGCTCGTTTCTGGATGACCGCTTTGACGGGTTCACCATCAGGATATGGGTTGCCCCCCTTGCGGCGAATCTCGATATAACCCACTTTCGGGATATACAACTTGTTATCTCGAATCTTTACATCCTCCGGGATCGTGAACGAAGGGATGCTGCCATGTCTGGAATGAAACCTCGGCCTGCCCTTACCCTCCTTGAAGAATGCTTTCCATGCGTCTGCCTGATATTTCAAAGTGTAGCGAACGACATGAAAAGAATATTCAGGTAACCATTCAATGTTGCGTCGTAATTCCGTGAATCGCTTTCCCAGTGAAAAGAAACTTACAGAGGGCGGCTTCTCGCCAGCCTCCTTTGCTTTCTCATAGGCCTCGTTTTGTTGGGCCAGCATCACGTTCCATACAAACCTGCAAGCTTCTTCGCCTTGCCCCGGCTACCAGGCAACAACCTGTAGGTTATGTTGCGATATGCACTAACCGTCTCCGTCATGGGTTACTCACGTATGTAATTCCCTAATCAATCCATCCGCGTACCGCGGCATTGATCTTGACTGCGATCGCTTCCAAGGAGACCGGACTCATTTGCGCCAACCTCCAACTCCGATGAAACCGTCCATCCTGAAAAAGGCTCGCCCCGCAGAAATCCGCTCAATAATGGTCAATCTCGCGTAGACTGGTGCAAGCGCTTGGCAAACGGCGAAGAGCATCCTTTCCTACGATACAACATACCAACTCACGCTTTTTGACACCGAAGAGTGCTGTAACGGACAACTCCGACCCGACCAAGGATGGAACGGATGCGTGACTTTATGCAGTCAGATGTACCCGATGTACAGAACCACGGAGACATATCTCCACTGATCTGGAGAAAATATCGTTTCACCTGTATTGCATCAGGAGATACACGATATTATATTACGCGGGGCCATCGTACGGATACATGCAACCCAAATGGGCGCATCCCGCTTCTAGATTCTGCGTTGAATGAAGCCACAGTTCTTGCTAAGGAGACGCTGTAAAACGTCCTTCCGTCCATGCCGCCACTTGACCAATAGCATGCGTTCGTACCTCCTGCTCATTCTCTTCTGCCTGCTTAATGCTTGCCAGACAGCTCCCAAGCCACCAAACGTCGTCGTGATTTTGGCCGATGACTTGGGCTATGGCGATATTGAGCACTACAATCCCGCATCAAAGATTCCGACGCCCAACCTGAACCGCATAGCGGACGAGGGCATGCGCTTTACCGATGCGCACTCACCGTCTGCTGTCTGTACGCCAACGCGTTATGGCCTGCTAACAGGTAGATATGCGTGGCGAACACATCTCAAGCGCGGAGTATTACAGGGATATTCGCCAAATCTCATTGACACTACGCGATTTACGTTACCGAAACTCTTCAAGGAGCATGGATATGCCACGGGTGCCACGGGCAAATGGCATCTTGGATTGGGCTACCGTGACTCTACCCACTACGATCTCCCGCTTGTTCCAGGACCAAACGCGGCTGGATTCGATTACTTCTTCGGCATTCCGTCCTCACTAGATTTTGCGCCTTATGTTTTCGTCGTAGACACGGGCTTAGAAGCCCAGCCCACTGAATGGATTGAACGAAGTGCCCATAGACGACAGGGTGGAGGAGGATTCTGGCGTGCAGGCAACATTGCGCCGGGGTTCCGGCATGCGGATGTGCTGCCGAAAACGACAGAGAAAGCGGTAACCTTCATACGGAACCATGCAGCCAGCAGTCCATTTTTTCTGTACGTGCCCCTGAGCGCTCCACACACGCCATGGCTGCCTGCAGACGATTTCCGGGGGACTAGCGGAGCAGGTTACTACGGAGACTTTGTTACCCAGGTGGACCATGCCGTGGGCAACATACTCCAGGCCATTGACGATTTAGATAGTGAGACTCTGCTCATCTTTACTAGCGACAACGGCTCGCATTGGCCTGTCAACGACCGCACAACCTTTGGACATGATGCTAATGGCCCATGGCGCGGCCAAAAAGCAGATATTTGGGAAGGCGGTCACCGGGTGCCGTTTTTGGTTCGGTGGCCGGGACACACGGAGCCGAGAAGTACCAGCGACCAATTGGTCTCCCTTACCGATCTCATGGCGACCTTTGCCACATTGTTGGGAGCGGATCTGCCGCACGCGTCCGCAGAAGACAGCTATAATTTCCTTTCCGTGCTGACAGGAACAGGGACCGGTACGCGCGATGCGATGATCCAACACTCCCTTTCCGGCATGTTCGCTGTGCGTCAGAACTCTTGGAAGCTGATTCTCGGACGAGGATCGGGAGGCTTCACCAACCCCCGCCACATTACGCCCGAACCAGGCGAGCCCGTCGGACAGCTGTATGACTTATCCACCGATCCTGCTGAAGAGCGAAACCTATACCTTGACCATCCGGCAGTCGTTGACTCCCTTGCTGCACTCTTAGAACGATACCAAACAGCGGGCCGCAGCCGCCGGTAAGCCCCTACAGGTATCGCTGAAAGCAACCCGTCCGTTAACTCGAAGTACGACTATAGCGGCAATGCTTCTATTGCGGCATCCTACGATATAGCCGCCTGGCCGGCATGTTCTCCCGTTTAGCACCTCGTGAATCTGATAGCTGGTCAAGCCCTGTTCCTTTCGGAGGGCAAGAACCCGGACACGTTTGGGATCGGATTATTTTAATTGGAGTCAAAAGCAGTCTGTGGAAGGGTTCTTATTGAAGCGCGCGACGAGGTTTGTAAGGAGCCAGGGGTATAGTCGCCGCACTCGACGGTTCTTCAATAGTGCATCCTTCTTGGAGATAGGCCCGGATGGCTTCATGCTGACGCGTGGCTCGGAATCAGTGGTCCACATGGTCGGAATATGCATATACATGTAGAATGGCCATTTTCAGGCCTTATTCATAGGGTTTTCTGTGAACACGCTCTTGGCTAATAATCCCTGGGAATCCAGGGAGGCTAGTTTCCAATAAAAAATTACACCCCCTCATCGCGCTTCCAGGAAATCGACCTAAGACTTCAAATCCCTGTCCACGGCTAACCCCCAAATCCTCCGTGAGAATACTGGACACGGTATAGAGATTCGCCAGGTCAGTAATCGCTAAAAGCCCTGGCTTTCCATCAGACATTTCACGATTCGGGGCATCTGGATCAACAATCCGAACACGCATCCACGGCGGCGACCTATAAACAGGGCCTCCTTGTGTATAAGCCTGACTCATTAGTTCACACATACCATACTCACTCCAAACCCGCTGTTCATCAATACCGAATCCCGCAGCCAGGCGCGCGTGCAGTTCGTCGCGAGTTATTGTGCGCCTGTGTGTTTTCATGCCGCCAGTCTCTATGATGCGTGCATCCCTAGGCAGTTGCCGAGGCCCTGTCTCGGCCAAATCCAGAAGGCCAAATGCTGAACCAAAGAGCAGTAGAGGTGTACCGGTATCTGCAACGTTAGGCAACCTTTTGGTCAGAAAAAATTGACTTTCTCCGGTCCCATACTTCCGCATGAGAATTTTCATCATGCAAACTAGCGATGACTCAGGAGCATATCCCGGCAAATGCGCCCAGATATTGTATGGTCCCTCACCGAAAACAGCTTCGAAGGCCGCACAAACAGAAGCTTCATAAACGGCCATTCGACGTACAAAGTGGCGGCTCCGCAGTCCGCCTCCGGTTGCACTGCTCTTAAACACACATTCAGCTTCTGCGGGCGGGAATGTGGTAACCTCGGCATGTTTGAAAGCAGCCACAGGCAGATACTTGTAACCAAAACGCCGATAAACCGGACAATGCTGCCTCTGATAGTCCTCCAGCGCACGCTCCATTGCCGCGAACGACGCACCGTTTGCGCTATCCAAATCAGTGAACCGGACTTCTATATCTGCAGTAGTCACGGCAGTTTAATCCGACATCCAAAAGGTTTGGTGGAGGAAATGTTCACTTCCTGACCACTGGCAAGCTGCTGGACAACATCCTGAAGCCAATGCACCTGTGCTACCTGAGGATCTGCAGGTGCATCGTCAATGCCTCCGACATAGACAAGCTTGTTTGTGTTGTCGAATGCAAATACATGTGGGGTTCGCTCCGCCCCCAATGCTCGCGCCAATCCTGCTTGCGGATCCCGTACATAAGTCAGATTGTACTGCTTTCCCGCCTCAGCCTCCTTGGGGAATACCTCAGGATCATTGCTGTTCACAAGAATTACCGTAACCCCCGTAGTAACCAATGCTTCCACACGCTCCTCATACTGACTCGTCCAGTTGCAGTCATTACTCCAGAATACAAATACAGTGCCCTGGACGCCTACAAGTGCATGAGTGGTCAAAGCCGATCCCCCCTGCATGCTCTCAAGCGGTAAATCCGGTAAAGCACTGCCTACTGAAATCTGCGCAGCGACTACATTTGGAAACAAAAACGCTATCACAAAAATTATTGATCTCGCCATAACTAACCCATTTATGGTTGTACAACCTTTATCCAAGCATAAATCATGCCTGATTGAATGAGCGTACACGCCCAGCCATCCAGCGATTCAGTATCAGGAGCACAGCAATTACCGTACCCCACTGCACGAGGCAGGTCATCAGGCTAAATGGATCCGTGGGGTCATACCAAGTTTCTGGAGCATAAACCGTTGCCGACAGCCACAACCACCAACCCAACAACACCACTGCCAGCAAGGGCACAGTGTAGTTCAGTATAGCATCCCATGGTCGCCCTGCATCCCAATCCCCTACTGTACCATCAATTTCATTCTCCCGGAATGATCGTACCCCCTGTCGAATGACAAGAATCGCCATGAAAGCCCCGGAAATTATAAGCGCCAAACCCCAGACAAAGTCCTGATTTTCAAAGAAACCCAGGTTCATGGCAGACGGGATACCCAGCACCAAACTCACCAGAGCAACACCAACAATTGCATGCGGCCGCGAGACGCCAAGATCGGTCACCGAACGCACGACCATTTCGACCATCGAAATCAATGAACTGAGCGCTGCACAGGAAAGACCTAGAAAGAAGAGCATCGCAAACACATTACCAGCCGGCATTTTTGCGAACAGCTGAGGCATCCAGATAAACGTAAGCCCAGTTGCTGCAGGCCCACTGGTTTTCATGATCTCGAGTACTTCCGGACGAGACATTTCCTGCCCAAGAATGGCAAATACGGTTCCAAAAACAATGATAGCCGCAAGGATGGACACTGTATTGTTACCGACGCCGGTTATGAATGCATTCTGAACGACGCCATGCCGGCTCTGCATATAGGCCCCATAAGTGAGCACAAGACCCCAACCTGCCCCTGTATCCCAAGCATTTTGCGTCAACGCTTCAAGCCAGATTCGCGGTCGACTAAGCGTAGACCATTCTGGAGTAAACAGGAATTTTATACCCTCACCTGCACCATCCAGGAAAAGAGTCCGAACTAATGCGATCAAGACAATGACCAATAGTGTTGGCACCAATATCTTGTTTATGCGCTCAATTCTTCTAACTCCTTTCCATACCGCCCAGGCACCCAATCCGAGGGCAAGCGCGTGGAACAGCACCGGGAAATAACTGCTCTGGAACCCATCCCATGCTCCCTGCGCGGCCTCATACGTGAGATCGGGACCCATAAACACCATTCGACCGAAATAATAAAAGCACCAGCCAGCAACAACGGTATAGTAAAAGAGGATAGCCGCAGCGACAAACACGCAGAAGGCACCCATCCAGCTGAACCGGTCACCTGCAAGCTTCGTGAAAGTCCCGATTACGCCTAATCGACCTTTCCGGCCCAGTGCATATTCTGCTATAATGAGTGGAACGCTCCACAAAAACAGAAAAACAACCCAAGCGACAAGAAAAGCTCCTGTACCTTCATCACCACTGTTGGTAGCGGCAATCCGGGGAAACCGCCAGATATTTCCCGTCCCTATCGCCATACCCAAAACGGTGATGAGCATCCCCCATCTGGATGTAAAACGCTGTTTATTACTGCTCATTCGGTTAGGATTTTTTAATTGGCATGTTAGTCGGACTATTTGATGCAGCAGTGTAGCATGATATGCTACACTCATTCTGAGTTATGTAACCGGAGTATAGAAGAAACAGTTGCCAGTTCGCCCGCCTCTCTGGGTTTGTGCAGGGGATAGTAGTCGTAATCCAGAAAAGTCGGTATGTGAAGATCATAGAACCGGCTCAGGGGATTACCATTCTGGCCACCCGCGTAGATACCGACACCGCGGGGAGGATTGGTACTCAAGTCCACTACTACCCGCCAACTTGCACTGTGTGTTACCGTTATCCCATCCCCTGGTCCCAGCGTTTCGTCGTACCCGGGGTAGCTATACGGACCACGCCACAGCACGCTCAATGCCGAATTTTGTGTCAGATGCCTAAAAATTATCTGATGATGCGTATTCCAACTCCAATTATCTCCATACTGAGTTTGCAGTGCATCTGCTGCTTCTTCAAGTGCCAAGGCCATAAGCATCGCTGCATCTTCGACTTCATGTGTTTTCTGAACATCAAGCCATGAAGAACCCATCTCCAAAAGTGTTACCAGTACTGTTTCGGTAGGATCGGGAATACCCATGAACAATGATTCATCCCACGTTAGCCGCTTAAGGGCCTGCAGGTACTCATGCAGTGCAAGTGGCCCAGGCGTCTCTCCCACTGCCTTACCATCCCACTCAACGAGTGCAGCTCTAACCGCTTCACCTGCTGGAGTCAATTCACGCACTGAGTCCAGCATTGGTACAAAAGCATCATATTGGCCAACGTGAAAATCCGCCTGATACTCCTTCATATTCTCGATCGTATGCTGGTCCCTGCCAGCGAGCAACGTGTCAATACGTAGTGAGCGATACGCCGGCTGCCAGTTATGATCTACATAATAGGGATAGTCTGCCGTCGTTGGCTGTTGATTCGTCGAAGTGAGATAACCGCGCGCAGGGCTTACGGCATGTGGCATTTCCTCAAATGGAACACGGCCCACCCACTCCGTGTCACTAGTGCTACCATCCAGAAGCCCCACTCCATCTCCCGAGGCACGAATCGGCAATTTTCCTGCAACGCGAATCCCGATAATACCTGTGGTGTCAGCATAAAGCACATTCTGGGCTGGGGAATGCCAGTACCGTAGGGCACTGTCAATCTGGGCTGCGTTTTCAGCACGGTTCATTCCCCAAAGTGCAGTCATCCCGTTATTCTTTTCATGCGCCACCCATCGTATGGCAACAGCAGTGGTCGAGTCCATAATGACTGGACCGATATCTGACAGTATCCGGGTGTCCACGACTGGATCAGCATCTTTCACGTAAATCGTATCCGGCTGCATCTCAAGGGGAAGCCATTCTCCGTCAAATTCGTAGCTACGTCTATCTTCGCTCAATTGCAAGAGATAATGATCAATCGCGTCCAAACCGGAGTTTGTATAGGCCCAGGCTACGTGATCATTGAAAGCCTCTATCGGTAATGGCGCACCCGGTGCCAGCACTCCATACGTGTTCATTGATGGCGTTACGAGATGTACTTCATACCATATTGAGGGAAGCGAAAGCGCCAGATGCATATCCCCAGCGAGTATGGCTGAGCCAGTCGCGGAACGATCATCTGTCACTGCCCAATTATTTGATCCTTTGGAGGGTCGATAACCTTCTAAACCGTATTCCTCCAACGTATGGTGCACATTGTTCAATAAGGCCAATGCATCTGACGAATGCACTGGTGATTCATCCGAATTCACGGAAACTGCTCGTTCCGCAATTTCTGTTGGAATGATCGGCTTGTAACGCGTAGCATGGCGCGGGTACAACTTGGCGTATTCGTCACCCCCCAACCGCTCCTTGGCAAGACCGTATGCTGCCTCCTCCGAGTTAAATGAGAGGTCATAATTGAAATACTGCATCAGGAGTACCGTATGCATCGGCGTATACGGCTCTGGGGCGTAGCCAAATAGCTTGAATTCTATCGGCCATTCAGCATAGGAGAGCTCATTCAGATACGCATTGACTCCGTCAGCAAACCATATCATTATCTCGTAATCGAAATCTTGCTCTTCAGCGTATGCAGCCGTGATTTGTTTGGCTGCCCTATTCATCCCGATAGAGCGCAGGAATCTATCTGCATCCAGTGAGGCAGAGCCGAAGATCTCGGAAAGCCGCCCTGCCGCAACGCGACTGATAAAATCCATCTGAAAAAGCCGATCCTGTGCTGTCACGTATCCCAGTACAAGGATAGCATCCCTGTCTTCACTGGCGAAAATATGAGGAACCCCACGCTCATCCCGCTCCACGGTTACCAGACCAGAAAGTGTGGGGATAACAACTTCGTCATACGAATCGTGCTCGGCTATACGTGCATTATGATAAAACCCGCGTACCGGATCAAGTAGATTGACCAAGGGCGCAGTACCAGCAGGGGCATAATGGAGCCCCCAAAGTAGCGCGGCAGTCAAAATGGCATGCAGCACAAATTTTAGCACTACTGTCCTGTTAATACTTGATCCCATCAGAGACAATCATTCCTGATAAGTTCATCCACGACGGCTGAATAGTCCTTTGCCCCACGGGAATTTATGTTCTTATCAAATACAGTCTGTCCGTCTTGGCATTCAACAGCAACCGAAGAACATGTGCGGACTACCGCGTCCATTACAAGCCTCCCATACTTCTTCCGCATATAACGGGCATACTGACGATGCACCGTCTTACGCCCATGTACGTTAGACAATAGGAACATCGCTCTCTTTAGGCTCGGGTTCAATCTACCCTGGACCTCACGCGCCGAATACCAGGTTTGCTCCGCACCGTAAACTGACTGAAGCTCGGGAGTAACGGGAATCATCAATGTATCCGCAGCCACAAGGGCATTCACGACGTAAGTCGAAATAGCAGCAGCCGTATCCAGAATAATCACGTCATAAATGTCTTGGTTACTGAGCGCCTCTTTGACTAAAAATACGTCGGTAGCACCGGTCAGATTTTTTGCCCGACGGTTCATGCCCACAGAAGAGGGAAGTAAATGAAACGAGGGAAGTGGGACGGTCTCTAATTGGGCCAGACTAGTGTCGATATCAAACAGTCCAAGAGATGTATCCTTCACGTTATCCCTGTCCACGTCCATCATACGTGTTAGGAACCCCTGCGGATCAAGATCAATAATGAGTGTTTTGTATCCAATCAACCCCAATACGGCCCCGATATGTACAGATGTCGTTGTTTTACCCGTACCACCCTTATGGTTACCGATCGTAATTACTGCCATAAATCAATTATACTGGTTTTGGGTATCAATGGAAATACGCTGAGCCAAAGACATTAAATCTCGCCTAGCACTCATCCCTATGCGTATTTGTACCGATTTTGTTCTGGCATCTCAGTCTCCACGAAGGCGAAAACTGCTTCGTCAAATGGGAATATCTTTTTTTCATATTCCAGCCAACGTGGATGAGACCGCTGATCCCGCCATCAAGCCCCGACGATTGGTTGAAAGCCTGGCCCTCAAAAAAGCTATGGCCGTTTCGGGTAGGAGACCTAGTGCACTGATCCTCGGTGCAGATACAATTGTAGAGTACCGGGGACTCATCCTCGGTAAACCCAGCGGAGCAGTAGAGGCTGCTGCAATGCTTCGCCAATTGAGTGCATCTACACACATAGTGTATACTGGGATAGCTCTGGTTCATGCGGATTCGCATCGAAATGTTACGGCCGTGGAATCTACCGCGGTTACCTTCGGACATTTGAGTGAAACTGAAATTGCGAGCTACGTCAAAACTGGTTCTCCCTTGGACAAAGCAGGGGCGTACGGTATCCAGGACGACATGGGAGCTCTGTTTATCGAACGTATCAACGGAGATTACTACAACGTGGTCGGTCTTCCGATTCGGAGTCTGTATATGCTGCTTAAAAAACACTTCAACGATCTGATTGAATTCTAAGGTCGTGTGTACCCTTCCGGTAAACCACCTCGGCACAGTCAATCGTCCCACCCACAGGAGGGCTTTTCTTTCGAACTGCAACCTCAACATACTCTATTTGAACCGACAATTCCCAAACCTGATTGGCAATCATATAGGCAAGCCGCTCCATTAACCGAAACCTTGCTCCGATAAATACACGATCCACTATACTGTAAACGCTCTCGTAGTTCACGGTTTGATCTAGAGCATCCTCCTTAGCAGCCGCTTCAAAGTCAAACTTGACACTCACATCTACTTCATATCTCCCCCCAACATGCTGCTCCTCGGAGCTCACACCGTGGTGGGCAAAGAATACAGCATTCTTCAAGCTGATCGTATGCATGTGCCTACAACCCCAAATGATTCAATAATGCGATGGCGGAGGAATCTAGAGTACCCGCCCTGCGTCGCTCCCGGAGATCGGATACATAAGTCGTCGCATATAGGCCCAACAATGTATCACTTCTACGCAAATGCTCGCTGAAGAACTCAGCAACTTCTACGTCTCGCGATCCGGTATACCACTTTCGGATGCCATCAGGAGTTTGGGTGGGCTCCAGCGGCCAGCTTTGTTCAGGTTCAAACCCTTTCTTACCAAAATGACATCCTGCACACTCCGTAGGCGTAACCAATGCACGATCATTTGGCAACGTATGGGATGCAAGAGCTCCAGCGCTATCATACGTAGCAAAATCCCAAAACCCATCGGATCGCCGAACCATTGCCGTTGTTTCGACTACCCTGGTACCTCGGAGATGCTCAGCCTTAATGACCGTACCTATTGCATAGCGAATTTTTTCTCCGTTCTCATAGTAATCCCAGATAGCACTTTGCAATGCAGACTCTGCTAAGGTGATTCGCCGTAAATAGTTAGTGACCGGACCATGCACCTCGAACGCGATTACATTGTCTGTAACCCACCGATCATTGAATTCTGAGAGTTTTTCCGGCAAGTTGCGCGCACGGTAGTACGTCATCTGTACTGCAGCCCGCAGGCTCTCTGGTCTCACGATACCATCTGACGCCTTGACTTTAAGTCCCTGAGCCAGTTCCGGGCTGTATTCCCGAAGCACTGCCAATCCAACATAAAACCTGTTTCCTCGCCTTTCCAGCAATCCGGTTTCAAAAGGATCATCACTCGTATAACTGCCAAAGTAAAAACGAAGCAACCGCTCTGCTCTCTCACCTTCCAAAGTTACCTCAAGCTGCTCTGCCGAAGAACAGGCAGCTATTAACAAAACCAGAGCGACTATGCGCATCAGACATCCAGGCTTTCGCAAGATATCGGCCACTCCGTCAGTCCTCGAAATAGTCTGGTTCGTTCTTCAACGGCCGCTGGAAGTACTCTTACCAGCTGGAATGGCCCATGGGTCTCGACACAAAAAGAAGCTACACTGGATCCATAAATTACCGCACGCTTAAGCGCATCTAGACCAATGTGAGATTCACATGCCAAGCTGCCAGCAAAAGCTCCCAAAAACGAATCCCCTGCCCCAGTGGGGTCACGAACTTTGTCAAGTGGAAACCCGGGCACGATGAAGATATGGTCGTCAGCAAACAGCATTGCACCATGCTCACCTTTCTTTATTACCAGAATGCGCGGGCCCAATGCTACAATTTTACGTGCAGCAAGGATCAGATTGTGCTCACCGGTCATTTGGTGGGCCTCCTCGTCGTTGATCAGTAGGCAATCAATTTGTGTCAGTACCTCTCTCAGAGCATTTGGCGTATTACTGATCCAGTAATTCATAGTATCGCATGCTATGAACCCTCTACCGCTCAATTGATTCAAGGATATAGTTTGGATGTCCGGTGAAAGATTGCCCAGACACACAACCTTACTGTCTTCATAAGCATCCGGCACCACCGGATCAAATTCGGCGAGCGCATTGAGATGCGTAAAGAGTGTATCCCTCACGTTGATGTTATCATGATAACGCCCTCCCCAGGCGAAGGTATCGTGATCGCTGAGCTCTTGTAAACCCGAAAGATCTATCCCTTTCGATATCAACAATTGCTTATGAGCATCTGGAAAATCTCGACCGGCAACAGCAACCATACCCACTGGTTCGGTAAACAGCCGGGCTGCAAGCGCAATGTATGTGGCGCTCCCACCGAGGACCTCCTCGGTTTTATCCCAAGGGGTCTCAATGTAGTCCAAAGCTAACGTACCTACTGCCAGTACACTCATTCAAATCTGCGGTTGCTTAATCCGTTGAAACATTTAGTCTCAGTGACTCAATTTACGAAGCTCTACTGAGACAGTGCCGAATAAATTATACGCTAGAGGCTTTATTTTACTCGTACTTTCATACATTAGACGAAATTATTAGCCACTTCCTGTTGTGACCAGCGAAAAAGTACTTACAAAACTTGCCGCGATTGTACGTGAGCTATTACTCCAGCATGATCGCATAGATATTCTCGGTCTCGGTACACTGAAGATTGAATCTACCCCAAGCGTGCGTGAACCCCTGGACGGTGGAAAGTTCATGGTGCATCCGCCCAGTCGACGCATTTCTTTTGAAGAAAATCCCTCAACAGAATCGAGTCCTACACTAATTTTATCGCTCGCAGCTAACTTGGGGATTTCTGATACAAAGGCTTCTGAAGTTCTGGACCTTCTCGTGACCGAAATTTTATCACAGATACCGGTCTACATCCCAAAATTAGGTACACTCTCGGACTCAGATGATGGTCTCCAGTTTACAACTGACCCTGAATTAGCTGCCGTCGTATCCGGAATTTATGCCGGGCTGTCATCCGTTACTGTTGGAGACACAATCATACCTCAGCCAATAGAACGTCGTCAAAGATGGCCCTGGGCTGTTGCGACGATTGTTGTCGTCGCAGCTGGGATCTACTTCATTACGCGGGACAGCATTGTGTCGAACGATCCTATTGAGGAAACGACCACAATCTCCACACCAGTCATCCCTGATTCTGCCTCGACTGATTCAATTACCACTGTGGCCATTGAAGACAGTGTCAGTCAGGAACCGCCTGAGGGATCACCCATCGTTTCCGATCCTGAGCCAGAAACCAGCCCGGAAACTCTCACATTCGATCATGAGGCTGGAGGTTATACACTCATCGTTGCTTCATTCTCTGACGAGTCCATAGCACTGGAAGTAGTCGAACGCTACCGAAATATCTACCCCGATGTCCCTATCGGCATTCTCAGGAGCAGCGATAATGCGAATCATCGGGTTGCCGTTGGCCAAGTCCCTACAATTACTGAAGCCCTGGATCTTAAGTCTCGGCTAGATGCACTTCCGCCGAATTCGTGGGTGCTGTCGATTCGCGACGTTGGAATCTGATTGTTTTGCTTACATGGCAGCAGCCTCTGATTACTTTCAGCTAACAATCGAGCGTCTGCAACGGCTCCGGGAAACACAATATGAAAAAATTGAGTGTGCCGCCGAACTGTGTGCGGAACGGATTAACAATGGCGGCCTCATTTTCTGTTTTGGGTCCGGCCATTCCCGTATGATGTGCGAAGAGATGACCCCCCGGCAAGGTGGATTTGTTGGCTTTTATGCACTGGTTGAACAGGCGCTCTCGAACCATGCAGCCATTATAGGACCTAATGGCTTGCGTGGACCGCTTCATCTCGAAAAAATTGATGGATACGCAGAGGAGATTCTCCGCAGCTTCCGATTTGGTCCACATGATGCGTTCATTATCATTTCTACGAGCGGCATCAGGCCGCTGATCGTAGAAATGGCTCTCGGGGTAAAAAAGCGGGGCATGCCCGTAATTGGTGTTGTCGCAAAAGAGCATTGTGAGGCGACTAGTGCATCCCACTCCTCGGGCCTGAAGCTTATCGACGTGGCAGACATTGTGCTGGATAACCAATGCCCACCAGGAGACTGTATTATTGAGCTGGACGGCCTTGAATGGCGTACCGGGCCTGTCTCCACCGTGACGGGAGGAATGCTGATGAACATGCTGCGTGTTTCTGTTGCGGAACACTTGCTTCAACTTGGGCACAAACCGGTCGTTCTGCCCAGCCACCAGTTCATTGGGGATACGACCGCTGAAGAACAACTCGAGGATTTTTACGAGGCCTACAGAATAAGTCTCACTCATCTGTTCACTGGATGAACGAATATGTGATCGGAGTGGATGTTGGCGGCACACGCATAAAGGCCGGCGCCGTGCTATGGGATGGTACACTCATGGCAGAGCGTGCACGTTCATCAGGGTTCGCACTGTCAGCCGAAGCCCTGGAAGCAGCTGTAGTTGAAGAAATTTCTCGAATTCAGTCAGATATAGGACACGCTCCTCTCGGAGTAGGGCTGGGTTTTCCGGGAGCAGTAGATCCAACAAAAGGCGTCATCCTTCTTCCGGGAAAACTTCACTTGGAGGGATTCCCGATCGTGCCCAATATCTCCAGCACCTTGAACCTGCCTGTCATTGCCGATAACGATGGCCGTCTGTCGATTGTGGCCGAAGTTTGCTACGGAAAAGCTCAAGGTTATCGCTGGGCTGCCTCAATCACTTTGGGAACCGGTGTTGGGTCGGGCATTATGCTTGATGGAAAAATACTTCGTGATCCTCATTTTCAGTTTGGCACGCAAGCAAGTCATATCGTTCAACAATCCGGCAGTGACCGACTCTGTATTACACGTGCCCGCGGAACTGCCAATATCCTCTGCTCTGCAACGGCCTTGGCCGTCATTGCTCGGGATGGGTTGATCCGGGGATTACCCTCCGTCCTTAATGAGCGCTATTTTGACGACCCTCACAGTGTGGATTTTGCGGCAGTGATTGAGGGAGTCGCCCAGAACGACGCCCTCTGCCTGGATGCATTAAAAACCTGGCGAACCGAACTGTCCTGGTTCCTGGTCAGTGTAGTTCACATGTACGCACCGGAAATCATCATTCTGAGCGGTGGTGCGGCTTCAGGTGCCCCTTATTTCCTGGACCATGTGCGTAAGCACGTTAATCAACATACTTTCCGGTATCCTCCCGGAGAAGATGTCTTAATTGAGGTCTCCGATATCGTCACCTACAGCGTTGTGCTGGGAGCGGCTTCGATAGCGTGGGAGCAGTCAGGAAAATGGCCCGGACCTTAACATAGGGATTCTGCGGATAGTCCAGCTAAGACAGCGTCGCGAAAATTCTGTAACTCAGGGGACGTTTTGCCAAGGCAAATTGCGATAGAATGTAGCAACACGCAGGAAACAAGGATCAAATTCTGGCACCTCATCGATCTCCAAAGTTAGTGATCGCCAATTGGCTCCGGATCGACGTCTTATTTCAGGCTCGTCGAATGCATCCCGTGTTGGCTCGATCCGGCGCGCCCGGCTTTTTTCCTTCAAAGCGGCCAAAATCTTCATTTGGACACCATCATCCATCTTCTCTTGGGTGATCAAACGGCTCAGATCATAGATGTCTTGCGGCCGGGATCGTCTGCGTGGAATCTGTTGCAGAATGGCCCGGTATTTTTCTGCTACAAGATCAATCAGGCTATAGGCGAACAACTCCTGTCCACCAGTTAATTTCATAATCTGGATTTGTTGTAGTGGTGGTTCATTGAAGGAGATATCCACGTCAATCGTGAAGGATGTTTTGCCTTCTTTCAATGTCTGTTCCTGGGAGGTTCCCCGCTTTGCGGAAGTGATCTTGAGTTCCAGAGCTGGGAATTGTGCATTTGCAAACGGCGGCTTCTTAGGCCGACATTTCACTGAATGAGTCTTAACAATGAGGTCTGCATAACCAAGTACCGCAGCGGCACGCGGGAATGTTTCGTCTAACAGTCTTCGGATTCGCTCATCACTATTATTCTCGGGCGCAAGCGCCGCCGTAAGATCGATGTCCATTGTTTGCCGTGGACTATGATACGCGAGCCCCATTAGGAGTCCCCCCTTCAAAAATAATTTTCTATTCAGGGGCGCAATCATTGCAATCGTATTCAGCGTAATTTCCACAGTTTGTCGCCGTTGATAGGCAATGGGCTGCTCCCGAACCTTTTCGACCCATGCCGCAACATTAACTTCGACTGTGTACTCAGACATTGATTGATATCATCCATGTTTCTGAGTACATAGGAGCATAATCTTGACTTGGATCCAGTTTTCGGCTTCCTCCACGCTGGGAGAAGGCTTTCCAGTCTGAGATGCGGAAATGGTCTAGGCCCAAATATTCCTGCAGAATATAACCGGCGCGGCTTTTGACAAGCCCACTTGAAGCCGTGTCGACAGCGGTGACAATGCTGTCGATATGGGTTTCGGCGTGTTGTTCCCAAACCTCGAGTACATGTGGCATTCCTCCGCAGAGATCAGGTTTTTGAAGCATGTCTAGAAAAGTTTGACCGACAGTAGAAATCCGAACATTACTACCACGAACTGTCAGGGTGGCACCAGCTAATTTGGTCATATGCATTCGAACGCGCTGTCCCCGTACACGAGCAGGATGATTAATGAGGTGAAGTGGGAAGATGTCGATATCATAATATTCACCTTGTATGTTTTGGCGATGCCTTCGCAACCTATCAAGTGCGGTCCTGCGATCCGGCCGTGATAGCATAAGGGCTTTCGGACTGCGATTCGTAAGCCCCCATCGCTCCATAGCAGACAAATAAGAAACATAACACGTTGGATCTACAAGACAGACGATCTCTTCCGTTGGGCGGTCAGAGATCGTGAGTATGCGAAGCATGCGTGCTCTGTAATCCCGATCAATCTGAACAATACCTGCGTGTATCAGGATTCGCTTCAGCCTATGATAATCGTCTATACCTGGATCGCCTTTGCGCAAGTATAGCTTTTTCTCGGGCGATTCCTGGTATATCTGCCGGATAAGGCTATAGAAGTCGAACGGAGTTAGTACAGGTCTACCATGTTTCTCTAAGAGGCCTGCCAGATGACGACTCGCCCGTGTCATCTTTCGAGGTCTCTGTATATTTGTGTTCATTTGTTTCCTATCGTACTCATTATATTTGTCCTTAGGACAAATATAATGAGTACGATCATAAAATTCAAGTGTTCATTCTATCTTCAACCCGCGAAAGATACGCCGCACGCACGCCCTGCTCCACGGACTCGTCCTCCACGATGGTTGCTGTTGAAATGATATTCTGCATTCCTGCATTCGAGGCTGTTCCCAATGCCAGAAGAAATGTCTCCGCGAGCCAGTCCCGCGCGCTGCGCAGCAGCTTCACCCGGACCTCTTTCTGCGTCTCCCTCGGTGCAAACTCCAGCGTACCGACCGCTGCGACATAGTCCTCTCCCGCTTCGGTCATGCCATTGACGATCGGTAGATGGTCGTGACCACTTGCGCACTGGGCGCCATTAGCGTCGCTACAAAGACGGCTTCGCTCTCGCTCACGGCGATGTCACACACCCGAAAAGCGGCATCCCGTCATTGTCCCCAATCATGCTCATAGCGCCGAAGGGCCGGTTACGGTCGGCTGGCAAGCATTGAATCCAGGTCGTGACCAGTTGACTAGGCCGTTTCTGATTCAGATTGCAAGGGACGATGACATCCTCTTCCCCACATCTTCCAGCAACCCATCATTTCAACCTACACGTAGCTAATCGGACGGTTTCGACCGAATTGACCGAACGATTTGCTCCACGTTGCACTATCGAACGGCGGGGGTTCGTCTTACCTGCGATGAGATTGCCCGTCGCGGTTGGTTCCCTCCCTAGGCCTGTATATGACCACATGCGGAAATGGTAAATTGATTACCGAGAATCCATAGCCGGCGTCAAAACCAGATAGTTTCGGCGCAATGCCCAAGTACGTCCCCAGTCCTGTCGCGGCATCTACCTTGAACAAAGGGCCGCGGTCTGACCTGCGATCGAGGGCGTCCCCTGCCGATATTGTTGTGTACTGCACGTAAACGTCTCCCGCCGGATCAGTGAACAAGTAATCAAACCGGCGCTGACCAAGTTCGTAAGGATGCGAGAGACCCCGTTTGCCATCCTCATACTCCGGAATATATTTGACGTCAATGTCGGCAAACTTCACATGCCACGCGATCTCGCCATTATCCCTGTATCCCGTGATGACGGGCGCCCATACCCTATTCAGGGCGACGATGCCGTGGGCTTCACTGCAGGCTACGGCACCGTAGAATGACAAACGGGACGACGCTCTCTCACTGGCTGCCTTGTAGCGCTCCGCAAACGTGGCAACGTGCTGACCCTCGTAACCAAATTTGTGAAGCACACCCTCCTTGGCTGGATCGTACCCGAAGACCCAATAGTGCCCATTCATTGCGCACCCACTGAAGGATAGCACGTTCGGGACAGAATTCACTTTCGGTGCAAACGTGGACAAATCTAGGCGATCAAACACCGAAGCGGTTCTCCCGAATTGCTCCAGCACGAAAACCGATTTCCCGTGATCGGTAATGGAAATTCGGTTCGGCTCTTCCCGGAACTCCCCCGGACCCTCTCCCAATCTGCCAAAAGTCGCGAGCAGGATTCCTCCATAGTCGAAGACGCGTACTTCGCTGTTGATGCGGTCCAAGACAAGCACAGTTCCGTCACCGGGTACTGCCAGATCACTGACGAAACCGAACATTTCATGAAACTCTCCTTCTTCCACACCAATCGTAATTTTCTCGTGACTTTGCTCGTCAATGAAGGTCAGCCCCGGGATCTCACGCAATATGAATTGCGAATCAGTCACCTCCGGGAGGTTCTCGGGTGTTGGATGCTGTGCTACTATCTTCCCTGACTGCGTACCGTAGGCATAAGCCGGAAGCAGATATGAAAGCACTAGACACGTCGAGACTAGTGTGCCGAAGACCGGGCGGTTCATGCGCTCATTGATCATCTTAGCCATCGCGTAACAAGTTCATCGCCAAAGTAACCCGTGAATCTCCCCCCCCGGAAAGATACATTTAGGCCCCGAAACCGCTCAGAGTACTACAAGATTCCGTTTCTAAGGGGAATTTTGCAAGCCCCTCTATGATTCATACTTTTCTGGCATCAATACCTCCCTGACCCGATCCTGCCATCGCGTTAGCTCTTGGATTTGAGTCTCATTTAGACCCCCCAAGGGCTCCATACTGTCCCTTAATTCATAACTGAACACTTGGTCTGAAGTTACTCGACGTCGCTCCCTTTGCACCAACTGCCGCGCTCGACAATAAGCTTCCCATCGTTTTTTCCCAGCTTCATCCAAGGTCTCTGGAAAATTTCGTGCGATATACCTGAAAATCAATGGCTCAACACGTCGATCGTTTGATAGGACTGTACGCCAATCAAAGTTTGGACCCTCCCGCAGAACCTGGTTCATCAGGAATTCGTCCTCATCAGAAAAGAAGTCATCGTATATAGCTTCATCTGGATCCAGCTGGTAAGAATACCGAACTTTCGTCGCAGCTGCCTCATATTTGAGATACTGATGAAGAGCGTGCTGCCGTTCACATGCAGCATGCTCTTGAAGCATTTCATGGCGTGCTTGAATTTCGGTTTCACTCAGTTGCATCTTTGCCAAAATATCGCTGATAGTCAGTCCACGTGAAAGTAAATTTGGCACATTTGACCACTCACATACAAAGGGGGATTGATTGCACTTGAACGATCGAATAGAGCGCCAGGCTGTGCGCTTGTCCTCTGGCGTCCACTGTTCGTATGGTTTCAGTAAAGGTCTTGGATCATTTGATAAATCGAAGCCATAAATATCATTGCGATGCCGATAATCCAAGGGAGTCAGTAAAGTAGCGCAATGTCGGCTCGTGTCAATTTTTCCGACTACATGAAGTACTGGCTCAGTTGTACTCATGATATCTTGGACCGTCTTCTTAAAACGTAACCCAAACGCATACTCCCATAGATCACGAGCCCGTTCACGTACAAGTCTCGCCATTGCTAACATGTCAACCGCATCTGCCACTGCATCGTGAGATGATCCTGGTAACCGACTGTTCAGGTTTTCAATTGACAGCGCCTCTAGTTTAAAGGATGGTTGCCCATTACTCTTTTGTGGCCAGTGTTTAAGTGCTTCCGGTCTTAAAAGAAAAGCCGCCCGCATCAGCTCCATGGTATCCCAAATCGTGTTTCCATCTTTCCACGCCCATGCATAAGGATCACGCAGATTACGATAGAAGAGTAACCTGGTCATCTCATGATCAAAGCTCATCCCGTTGTATGCCACACTGCATGTACCTTTCTTGCTCAGTTCAGCATGGATCCGCTTGGCAAACTCTCCTTCCAGCAGCCCCTCTTTGTGAGCTTCCAGAGGCATGATCCCATGAACGTTAACTGCTCCCGGTCCAATGGGACAATCTAATCCAGGCTTACACTTGAGCTGAATTGGAGGCCCGAGCTCTACTAATTCCTCATCTGTCCTCACTCCGCCAAACTGTACGATGCGATCTCGTCGCACATTCTTACCCCAGGTTTCATAATCATACCAGAAAAACTCCATGCTATTAAACACCAACGTGCAATAATCGGGGACGGCAACACAGCCTTATCCCTGATTCCTATATATCACCATCCACAACTCAATCCGCATATTCTGTCAACCCCTGACGCAGGAAAGCTACAAACCTCTCGGATGACACTACACCACTCAACTGTATCAGTGGTTGATCTGGCCTCCTTCCATCTACGATCGCATACGTGGGAAGGGCACGGGTCCCGGTCAGGTTTTCCTGGAAGGTCTGAAATTCCCGCCCCTCCGGACCATCTGTATATAGCCGGCTCAATATAAAATCACTCGCCAACAGCTTACTTACCTCTCCACGCTCAAATACATTTACTTCCATCTCTCTACAGTTCGTGCAGGTGTAGCCAGAAAAGTCGATAAATAGCGGTTGGTCGCGAAAGGTAGCTTCCGAAAATGCACCCGGCAAGTCGTCTGTTATCCACTCATGCCGAACCCCGACATCAAAAGAACCCATTACAACTTCATCCGGCCCGCGCGGTGGCAGATATGCATCCAGTCGTCCAAGTCGCCCTCCAAACAGACCAGGCAGCATATAAACTGCCAGCCCTAAAAACAGAATCCCAAACAAAAGTCTCCCTGCACCAATACGTGAACTCGTACTGTCGGGCGATAACCGCAAATGCCCAATTAGATAGAGCCCTGCCAATGCAGCCAGTACCACCCAGAATGCTATCGCCAGCGACCTGTCGATCAGTCCAAGGCCCCAAACCAGGTCGACATTGGAGAAAAACTTGATTGCAGCTGCAATTTCTATAAAACCGAAAATGATTGCAACCTCTCGCATCCAGCCCCCACTGCCTGGGAGTGCCTTCAAAGCTCTGGGGAAACATGCAAATGCCACGAATGGAAGTGCAAACGTCATACTGAACGTACACATCCCTAGTATTCCGTAAAACCAGCCCCCCGAGACGATACTCGGAAGTAATAGACCTACAAATGGTACGGTGCATGTAAATGACACGAGTGTAAGCGCCAGCCCCATGAAGAAAACACCAACATAGTCCTGACGCTCTCTCCCTTTGCGATCAAACCAATTTACGAGGGTAGACGGCAGTCTGATACTGAATAAGCCCAATAACGACAACCCGAATATCAGAAAAGCCGTCGCTATAATGAGATTAACCCAGGGATTTGCAGCCACGATTTGGGTACCTGCACTGCCTAAAAGAAACGAAAGAGCTACGCCTAAGCCAGTAAAAGTTACTACAATAGCTAAGCCATACAGCAAGGCCATACGCAACGGTGTTCCCTGAGCATGCCGTGCGAAGTATGAGACCGTGAGTGGAATCATAGGGTAAACACATGGCATGAGCAATGCCCCAAAACCTGCCCCAATAGCCAAAAGCAAAAAACCGAATAACCCGGATGAGTCACTTGACTCCATGTCGGAAGCAGGCAGATCCTCAATGCTGGGTAAATCGGCTGAATTGGACAATTCTATCGGCGCAACCGTTGCAATTGGAACACTCCCCAACGGATCTGCTGCTTCGGTGAAAGCTGCCGTAAAATCAATAGAGTCCGGTGGCTGACAGATCAGGTTGTTGCAGATCATGAATCCAATGCTGCCATGGACTTCTCCGCCAGGAAAACCCGGACCTATCGCGTAGTCTGCCCAAACAAGTGCCCGCCCCTGGAAATAAGTAACGACCTTGTCGAAATAGGGGTCAAACCCCGATTGCACCTCAACCTGACGCAATGAATCTAATGCTGTCAGTCCAGCAGGCAAGGATCCAAATTGTACTTTCAGTGCTCGGCTGGGTGGAGGAGAGTCCAGTGCATACATTCGCCATGCTCCTCCTGCTGGATCACTCGGAGGCAGGTTGCCTTCGAAAACTATTCGTGCAAGCTCGCCGTGATACTCCGCCATAGTCAACCACGACACGGTAGACTGGGACATTACGTCACTGACGGTTGCCAGCGACCACAGAAGCAGGATCAAGAACGGGGCAGCTCGTCTAGGATAGGCTACCGGCCGGAACCACATGCACACCGAGTTCAGCATGCACTTCCGTATGTAACTTGATCGTCGCTTTATATTCACCAAGGACTTTGATGTCCTCATTGAGGGTAATGGTGCGGCGGTCAATGTTGAAGCCTTGCAGTGCCAATCCAAGGGCAACCTGCTGGGGAGTAATTGTACCAAAAATTCGGTTCTCCGCACCCACCTTGGCTTCGACCTTGACTACCACACTCTCCAATTGATTCCGAATCTCCTCCGCATTATTGCGCTCCTGGGCGCGACGTCTCGCTTGCTGACGCATCTGATCCTCCAGCGCTCTAACGACACCGGGGGTGGCCATCTGCGCCAGACCCTGGGGAATGAGCCAATTGCGCCCATACCCGTTCTTCACACTCACGACATCTCCCTCACTACCAAGGTTCTTAACGTCGTTCAAGAGTATTACCTTCATCGCATACAATCCTTAAGGTAGTTCAATTTATACTTAGCGCACCGAATCGGCAACATAAGGCATCAAAGCAAGATGCCGTGCGCGCTTGACAGCCCTAGCAATAGCCCGCTGTTTTTTTGCAGGAACATCCAAAACTCGCCTAGGAAGCATCTTGCCTTGCTCGTTTACAAAGCGCTTCAGGTAGTCGGTCTCCTTATAGTCAATATACCTCCGGGGCGATCCGACAATGGCTGTCTCAGCTTTCTCAGCTTTCTCTTGAGTTTCAGCCGCAACCTGCCTGCCCGCTCTGCTCGCATTGTAGTGGACTACCATGCTCTTGTCCATCACCAAAATTAACGAGCGCAAAACATTGTCGTCAATGGTGAGCGCCCGTTCGATGCGTGGAATCAATGTACCAGGACCCTCAAAATAGATGTTGACGTAGTAACCGTTCTTTTTCTTGTCTACAGGGTACGCGAGCTTGCGTGCTCCCCACTCGTCAACCTCACTGATTGAGCCTCCGGCACTTTCGATTATCTCGTTCACCCGAACAACTACCTCTGCGGTCTGTTCGCTCGAGAGCACCGAGGTGAGGATGTACGTGAGTTCGTACATCTTCCGATTCATTGTCATACTTATCCCTACGGAATGACTAGATTATTGATTGGTCATGCCCCTGTGTTTCGCAGGAGCAGGGTAAGGACCGATTCTATGCCTGATCAATCAGAGGGTTCCATCAGGCATTTGCCATACGATCCACATGATCTGCCGCCCGCAAAGCATCAACTAGCTCATGAAGCTCACCTTCGATCACCTTGCGTAACGGATGATTCTTATGGCTCCCTTCCAGACGGTGATCCGTCACACGATCCTGTGGAAAATTGTAGGTCCGAATCTTGACGGAACGATCCCCAGATCCAACTGCTTTTCTCCGAACTGCATCCCGCTCCGCGTTAACTTCACTAAGTTTCTGTTCGTATAGGCGTGAACGAAGAACACGCATTGCCTTGTCCTTGTTCTTGTGTTGACTCTTCTCGTCTTGACACGTAACCACCAACCCGGTTGGAATGTGTGTAATCCGAACCGCAGAGTCGGTCGTATTCACGCTCTGGCCACCTGGACCACTGGAACGATAAACATCAATCTTCAGGTGATTAGATTCGATTTTAACCTCGATATCTGTTGCTTCCGGCAATACAGCCACACTCGCGGCTGACGTGTGTACCCTCCCACTGGACTCGGTTTGAGGTACCCTCTGAACACGGTGAACCCCATTTTCATATTTGAGATTGCCGAAAACGTTTTTCCCGCTCACACCGAATACGACCTCCTTGAATCCACCCAGCGTGCCTCCAGAACTGTTCATGACCGAAATCTTCCATCCCTTGCGAGCGGCATAGCGCTCATAGAGTCTGAACAGATCGGCTGCAAAAAGCGCAGCCTCATCACCACCCGTACCTGCACGAATTTCCACAATCGCGTCTCGGGCATCGGTAGGATTCTTTGGAATAAGTGCCTGATGCAGCGCCTCCTCCATTTTCGGAAGCCGGGATGTCAGCACATCCAATTCCTCACGCGCCAGTGCCACCAACTCTGCATCCTCCTCCGCATAAATCAACTCCTGCATCTCTTCCACCTCTGAGAGTGTGGTTTCATACTTTTGGATTGCCTCCACTACCTCCGACAACTCCCTGTGCTCAGGCCCCAGAGTGGCCATGCGCTTGGGATCTGCCGCCGTTTCGGGATCCGCAATAAGATCAGTGAGCGACTGGAAGCGCTCCTTTATCTCCTTTCTTTTTTTTAAATCAATCATCCCATTTCCTCGGCTGCTGATTTACCCACGAAACCCATGTACTGCAGACAGTAGATACAATATGCACTACTGATGCAGCCTGTTTGTCGTCCCTACCGCACTTAAACTACGACCAACAGCTTTTGCGACATCCCGAACCTGGATGATCAGTTCAGTGAACTGATCAAAATTAAGTGCACTCAACCCGACACCAGATGCGTTAGCCGGATCGTGATGCACATCTACCATGATCCCGTCAGCACCCGCTGCAATGGCTGCTCGAGCCAGTGGGATAATATGATTCCGCATACCTGTACTTCTGCATGGATCAACAAAAACAGGCAGATGGCTCTTTGCTTTAACAACGGACACTGCTGATAAATCCAGTGTATAGCGTGTCGCTGACTCAAATGTCCGAATACCACACTCACACAAAATGATCTGTGTGTTCCCACACCTCATGACATATTCTGCCGCCATAAGCCACTCTTCTATTGTGGCAGCCAGGCCACGCTCTAGTAAGATCGGCTTATTCGACGCGCCAAGTGCCCGAAGCAGCTCAAAATTCTGCATGTTACGTGCCCCCACCTGCAGGATGTCCGCATATTCCGACATCATGCCCAAACGGGCAACATCTGTAATCTCAATCGCAACCTTCAAATCACTACTATCTGCCGCCTGACGGATTAATTCCAGTCTACCTTCTTCCAGCCCATAAAACTCATAAAAGGATGTGCGTGGTTTCAGAATATTTCCCCGGAACAGTGATGCTCCGTGGGAAGCAACATATGCTGTCGTTTCTGTTATCTGCTCCTCGCTTTCTACGCTACAGGGCCCGGCCATAACGGTGATTGAGCGTCCACCAATACTCACCCCCCCTATCTCGACTACCGTCGACACATCACGCCCTGCGCGGCTGGCTAACTTGTAGGATTCCGTCACGCGCTTAACATCTGCAACGCCTTTGAGCCCCCGAATAATGCGATGATCAAACCCCGGCTTGACTCCAATAGCACCCAAAACGGTCTGGTTAACTCCACTAGAGCGATGAATGTCGAAGCCAAACGCGCTCAAATTCGCAATGACAGCCTCGATCTCCTCTTGCGAGGCACCACTTTTCATAATGACAACCATCACATCACTGGGATTACACCTTGAGTTTTTACTTCAACACTTCCCGGGCGTTCAGTGATAGCGCTCAAGCGTAAATTTTTCACCTAGATAATGCTTGCGTACCTCAGGATCGAATGCCAATTGCTCCGCCGTTCCAGATTTCATAATCTTACCGTCAAAAAGTAAGTACGCCCGATCAGTAATGGCCAGGGTTTCGTGGACATTATGGTCGGTGATCAGTACTCCAATACCCAAACCCGCCAACTGGCGTACAATACCCTGTATATACTCGACCGTGATCGGGTCTACCCCGGCAAACGGTTCATCCAGTAAGAAAAAACTGGGTTCAAGCGCCATTGAGCGAGCGATCTCAGTTCGACGACGCTCTCCGCCAGAGAGCGTATAGGCTTTGGCTTTTCTTACAGTGTCCAAACCAAACTGATTGATCAATCTATCTACCCGTTCATTGCGCTCCGGCCTGGACAGTTTTTGAAACTCCAGTACAGCGTGAAGATTTTGCTCTACAGTCAATTGCTGAAATACACTCGTCTCCTGTGCGAGGTAACCCAGCCCAAGACGCGCCCGCCTGTACATCGGTAAGTCTGTAATATCCCTATCACCCAGATATATTTGTCCTCGGTTGGGGCGCTCAAGGCCCACGATCATATGAAAGGATGTTGACTTGCCAGCTCCGTTTGAACCGAGCAAACCAACAACTTCACCGCGCTGTACCTCGAGCGAAACATCGTCCACGACCGTGCGCTTCTTGAAGCGTTTGGTCAATCCTTCTGCTCGCAATTTTAGCGATTCCATGGCAACGCGCTCAGTAAAGGATTGCTCAGAAGCCGTTCACTCATGAGTTTGAGGGTGGGTTCCCACTTCAAACCATCAAGCACAAGTGTGTCGGGCAAATCGGACTCCGGGTATCGTCCCCCCTGCACATCCGTACTGAACTTCATCCTGCGGAGTGAATCTCCCTCAAATTGCACGCGAATTTCATCTCCCGATGCCTCCAGGGCTCCATTAAACTCACCGTCTTCATCCTTGCTGAAATAAATAGCCTCTGCATTCGGACCAAGCCTAAAAACGCGCACAGAGTCACCCTGAAATGTCCCAACAAGACCTTTCCCGCGAACCTGATTGATCCGCTCCGTTGAGCTGTCCTCCTTGGCAACAAAAGCATTCCCTAGAATAAACAAGGAGTCAATTGTACCTTCTGTCAGAACTACTCTAACCGTATCGCCAGTAAGCTGAATATTATCAATCCATATAAACGGCTGGCCGTAAAACCAAGTGGATTCATGCCGACCATTTTCTGATCGGTCGTAAACCATCGAGTCCGCACGAGCTGCAAAAGAGGTTTTCCAGACACGAACATCACTCATCGCCTCAAGCCTGGATCCTTCCTGCCTCTCCTGTATACGGAAGGTCCCTGCCCCGACTATAAGAGTATCCACAGAGAGTGAGTCACTTACGAGGTGTACAAGTAGTGGATTGCCACGAACAATGCTGAGTGAGTCTTCGGCATTTCGTTCGACCCGTTCGCCCGCAATCCAGGTCGAATCTCCCTCTGATGCAGTCAAATACAATACCGATCCTCGAGCAAGTGATATTGCAAAATCTCTGTAATGGGTAAGTGAATCAGAAGTTAGTTCTGCATCCTCCGATTCCATTGTAACATTACCTATGAGATCAGCCACCTTATCCTCAATCCGATAGACGCCGGCTTCTCCTGTCAGAACGGAGACAGAATCCTCCAGCAAAAGCCCCTGCGGGAATACTGCACGCCGCTCTTCAACGTAATGGATACCCACAGGCGCCAGAGCAACAACTTCTCCATCGGATAACTGGACATTGCCTACAGCATAGCCTACTTTCAACTCTTCTTCATAGTGCAGTGAGTCTGTTCTTAATGTGTCACCATCGTCAATCAGTATGGCATTGCCCATAAAGGTAATTGTACGCCGGGTTACGTTTCGGATAGCTCGATCCGCTGTCACCTTCGTTCCGTCTAGGATTACCCGCACATTCCCGTCGATATACTGCACAAACTCCTCCCCCTCCTGTCGACCTGTCAACAGATCTCCCTCCACGACTACAGAATCCGTATCCGCATGAATGAAAAGGACACGTTCGTACTTGTAGTGATTGCCTTTCGGCATTAGCAGCACTACCAGCAGCCACAGCGTAATACACCTCATTGGTCAAGCACAACTTCAGCCCTAAACCGACCGATCTGATAAGAAGATAGGTCCTCCGCAGCTTCAAGGCCCGTCCCCGAAACCACTTCATCAGATGTGGTAATCTGAACGAATCGATCCGTGCGAAGCAACCGATCAGCCTCCTCCCATTCGATCCACTCGGATACGAGCGTTCGATCGTCGCTTGTTTGTATAACCACCTCACCTTCAGCGACAAAGCGCGTTTCTGACTCGTAGTACGACACACGATACGCCTCAAGCATGGCCGAGATTGCTCCGGAGGAGTCATGGATTTCGACATCAACCTTATTGTCTATACCTTGCAGAAGCTGGATGAGATTATCTTCCTCTTCAACCCATTCTACATAGTCTGCCGTAATTACCAATCTTGTATGACTTGTGTCAGCCTCTGAATCTGCCTGTGAGATTACAGTTCTAACATTCCAGCTTTCCTGAGAAGGACCAGGTGGAAGCTGCGCCGGAATCTCAGAAGCATCTTGGTATGTGCAGGAAACAGGAATCAATGCCAGCAAAACGACCGCCCATAACAACCCTGAGATTGGAGAATCTGTGCTGGGCGGAAACATGAAATTCTGTGTCGGCGAAATCAAAGACCAAGGATATAGTATGCGCCGAGATGTGTGTTGAGCGGGAAACGAGACTCGAACTCGCGACCTTCTGCATGGCAAGCAGATGCTCTACCAACTGAGCTATTCCCGCGATAAGAATGCAATTGCGTAGTACTTCTACGAACCTTCAGCTGTTCCGATGTTCTGCGGAATATGCGCCTTTCGCGGTTGCAATAATCCCTGCTTAAGAAGCAGTTCCGCATTGAGGACGGCGCCACCTGCAGCCCCACGAACCGTATTGTGAGAGAGAACCACAAACTTGTGATCAAGAACCTCACACGGACGAATCCTTCCAATGCTGACTGTCATGCCGCCCCCAAGCTCTGAATGACGCCTCGGCTGCGGAAATCGCTCATCCTCAAACACATGCAGAAAATTGTCAGGTTCAGTGGGTAGTTCCAGGGTTCGGATTGGACTTACATAGGATTTGAATGCATTACACACCTCGTCCGAACTCACACACGATCCCAATTTGACGGAAACACACTCCAAGTGTCCCTCGAGAATTGGAACACGATTACACTGTGCACTAATAGTAATGGCCTCAGTTTGAATTGCACCATCCACCAATCTCCCCAAGAGTTTATTCGGCTCGTGAACCAACTTATCCTCTTCTCCACCAATAAAAGGCACAACATTGGCCAGTGCATCTAGGGATGGGACCCCCGGATACCCAGCACCGGAAAGGGCCTGCAGCGTCGTTACCTGAACCGCCTCCAAGCCAAACGCATCATGAAGTGGTTTGAGCGCACACGTCAGACCGACTGTAGAACAGTTGGGATTGGTGACTATGTATCCCCCTCGCCCCCAATCCTGATTTTCTATCAGTGCAGTGTGATCTGGATTGATTTCGGGGATCAGAAGGGGCACATCCTTGTGCATCCTGAAGCTTTTTGCATTAGAGATCACCGGATACCCTTCGCTGGCCAGTCTGGGCTCTGCATGATCAGCCACTGAAGCGTGCAACCCCGAGAATACAAAATCACATGGCAACTCGGTGTTCAGTGACACAACCTCCATAGAGGCGATGGAGGACGGTATTGGTGCGCTGCCAATCCAGTTGACGGCCTCACTGTATCGATGTCCAGCCGATCTGTCAGACGCAGCTAAAGCTGTGATTTCGAACCAGGGATGACCTTCAAGCAACTCAACGAATTTCTGCCCAACGGCACCCGTAGCTCCAATAACTCCCACTCTAAGCTTGGTCATCGTTTAGTTCTTACCAACCATTATATAAGCGGGCATACTACGACCACTGATTACAATTGTGTCACCTGACGGGAGATAATGCAAAAGACCACGTCATCTGCTTCGTGCCGGATCCATGGAGCCTTTTGAACAGATCGGCCATCCGGTCGCCCGATGTAGCAAGCTGATGTCACACACTTCTGGCCTGACCATAATGAATGTCTCTGTTTTTTGAGACAAGAGAAGACGCTGTTTCGAGTATCCCAGACGCTACAGGCGATTCTACCGGCACCCTATCCCACAGACATCTGGCTTGTAGATATCTCATTCAACAACATGGGCTCACTAGAGAGCAAGTGCTCCTGCACAAACATCTAGCCATCTTGTAGCTATCCGCAAAACGCATAAGTGCATATTACCCACATGCACTGAGCACCCGCCTTTTTCCAGTAACCGAGTCGATTAACGGATCAATCTCACGCCGACGCCACTGTAGTACTACCTGGTTTAACTCCTCCTGATCAAGCAGGAAAGTGTCGTGACCATGCGGGCCCTCCATAATCGCCAATTCTGCATGTGGAATGTATTGAGCAAGTTCTTCTGACTCTTCCAGTAAGTAGAGAACATCCGAGCGAACACCTATGGCCAGCGTGGGCTGGAGAATAGCTGAAAGCGCAGCTTCATAAGTGCCTCGCCCCTGCGCCACGTCGTGTGTATCCATCAAGCGAGTTAGATAAACATAGCAGGCCGGGTCAAACCGACTGACAATTTTATCACCATGATGCTGGAGCCAAGCTTCAACCTTGAAGGAGTTTGATCCATTCTGGTTACGTCCGAACCTGCTATCAAAAGATGCCAGCGATCGATAGGATACCATGGCCATCATACGTGCAGCAGCCAAGCCATCCCTGGGAGAATTATGCGGCTCATAAACTCCTCCTTTCCACTTGGGATCTGCATAAACAGCCTGTCGTTGCGCCTCACTCCAGGCGATGCACCATGAAGAGTGACGTCCACCTACTGCAATGGGTACGATTCCACGTACATAGTCGGCTCCATAATACGCCCACTCAAGCACCTGCATCCCCCCCATACTTCCGCCAATAGCAAATGCGATACCTCGAACACCCAGGCTGTCCAACAACGCCTTATGCAGCGTAACCGTATCCCGCACCGTTGCCTGGGGCAACATATTTCCGTAGATCCTGCCAGTATCCGGATTGACCGAGATCGGAGACAACGTGCCATAAGGAGATCCAATCACATTGGCACATATGACAAAGAACTTATCCGTATCAAGCGCCTTACCCGGGCCAATACAACTAGGCCACCATGAACGAGCATCTGGAGTGCTTGTCAGTGAATGGCCAACAATGATTACATTGTCTCTGGCCTCATTAAGCTCGCCCCAGCGCTCATAACCCACCGGGACTTCACTTAGGACAGCACCGTTGCACAGCTCTAGTTTCGGTATGGTCAATATCCTCGGCATCAAATTTACCAAGCTGCACACCCGAATATATTCGAGTGTGCAGCCCAATCAAAAATCGTTATGCTACAACTTCCGCGCCAACAGGACACAGGGCCTTAGAAAAATCAGACTTAATGTCGTCAATATGCTCAATACCCACTGAAACGCGAATCAGATCTTCGGTAACACCTGCAGACACCTGTTCCTCACGCGCCAATTGCTGGTGCGTCGTGGAAGCAGGATGAATCACAAGCGTTTTGGCATCGCCGACGTTAGCCAGATGACTTGCCAACTTTGTACTATTAACAAACTTCTGACCAGCCTCCAAACCACCCTCAACTCCGAATGAAAGCACGGGACCAAAGCCATTCCTCAGGTATTGCTGTGCATTCTCGTGGTATGGATGCGTCTCCAATCCCGGATAACTAACCCAGGAAACCTCTGGCCGCTCGAGTAACCAGTGTGCCAATTCCAAGGCATTGTCACAACTGCGTTGTACACGCAGCGACAGAGTTTCCAATCCTTGGAGCAATAGGAAGGAGCCGAACGGATTCTGGCACGGTCCTAGATCACGCAGTCCCTCGACGCGGGCACGGATTATGAAAGCCAGGTTTGCTCCCAAAACTCCACGAGGACCGAAAACATCCCAGAAGCTCAGACCATGATAGGATGCTGATGGCTCAGTGAAGCTCGGGAAACGCCCGTTATCCCATGGGAAGGTGCCAGCATCAACGATCACCCCACCAATAGTGTTACCATGCCCGCCAATCCACTTGGTGGCACTGGCAACTACGATATCAGCACCATGATCGATTGGACGACACAAATAACCTGCCGCACCAAAGGTGTTATCAACTACCAGGGGAATGCCATTGCTTTTGGCAACCTTAGCAATAGCTTCGAAATCTGGCACATTGAAGCGAGGGTTTCCAATAGTTTCGAGATAGATCGCCTTGGTCCGCTCATCGATCAACGCCTCGATGGATCGAGGGTCGTCGCCATCTGCGAACCGAACACTGATTCCCAGTCTCGGCAGCGTGACCTTGAACTGGTTGTAGGTCCCTCCATACAGATAACTGGATGAGACAATATTTTCGCCGGACTCTGCTAGCGTTGCAAGAGCAAGGAACTGGGCTGCCTGTCCACTCGAAGTAGCCAGAGCTGCCAAACCACCTTCAAGCGCCGCAATACGCTTTTCGAAAACATCGTTGGTCGGATTCATAATCCGGGTGTAGATGTTTCCGAACTCTTTTAACGCGAAGAGATCTGCTCCATGATCCGAATCATTGAAGACGTACGAGGTCGTAGCATAAACCGGTACCGCGCGAGCATTGGTAGCTGGATCCGGTTCCTGCCCCGCATGGACCTGGAGTGTGTCGAAATGAAGCGATTGACCGTTCTGTGACATGAGTTTAGCCTCTGCTTTTGTTAGAGATGATGAATGGCACAACATTGGCCTTCACCAAAAAGCTTTCTGGCTTTCCCACGAAAGATCCCCTTCCAGGTAGGATGGGCGGAAGAGGTCGGACTAGAGTCGATCAAAAAATCGAATCATTCCTCCCGCTCATCTGTCCCCGCATAACACGAGGCAGGAAGTGGCACCTTTCACGCAAGGTGTCCAAACCTTGCGGGGGTTGCCAGGGTTTCACTGGGCCTGAACCCTCCACCCTTCTTGATGAGCCGGCACGAACATCGTGTCAACTGACGCTAGTATACGGCCTTATCGGGAAAAGTTCAACAATTTGCGATTTTTCGGAAAAAATATTTTTTTGATTCATCTCCGTGGCAAATCTCCTTCTCCTTTCGTCGGCAGCGCAACAAACCCCGAGAGATATGCATCTGCATGGCGTGCAGCCTCTCGCCCCTCACTGATAGCCCAAACTACTAAGGACTGCCCACGGCGTGCATCTCCTGCCGCGAAAATACCAGGCACATTAGTCTGGTAGTTTCTGTCTGTCTTAAAATTACTCCTCTTATCTAGCTTCAGCCCCAGCGAATCTACCATACTTGCACTCTCAGGGCCGGTATAGCCTATAGCTAAGAGTACGAGATCAGCTGGCCACTGCCTCTTCGTACCCTCCAGCTCGGTGACCTTTCGCCCCTGAAGTTCTACATTGACAGTCTGTAGACTTTCTACATGCCCATTATTACCCCTGAATGCCTTTGTCATAATACTCCAGCGACGATTTGCCCCCTCCTCGTGCGAGGAACTGGTTCGTAAAACCATCGGATAATAGGGCCATGGCTGGTGTTCCGGTCGCTCGTCTGGGGGCATCGGTAACAATTCGAACTGGGTGATAGAACGTGCACCCTGTCGATTGGCAGTGCCAACACAATCACTGCCGGTATCCCCCCCTCCAATCACAATGACATCCTTGCCTTTCGCACTGATGTGGTTGATGCCCTCGCGAACCAGGTCATCTCCCGCGTTAAGCTTGTTTTGCTGACGCAGGTAGTCAAACGCAAAATGAATGCCTTTCAGTTTGCGTCCACGGACCGGCAAGTCACGGGGACGTGTAGCTCCTGTACACATGACAACTGCATCAAATCTGCGCAGACGTGAACAGGTGTATGTGTTACCTACATCCGCAAACGTGATAAACTGTATACCATTTTTCTTCATCACATCAAGGCGACGATCAAGCACCCCTTTTTCTAGCTTAAAATCTGGAATTCCATATCGGAGCAATCCACCAATCCGATCATCCCGTTCCAGTACTGTCACACGATGCCCTGCACGATTAAGCTGATCCGCTGCCGCCAGTCCAGCAGGACCAGATCCTACTACAGCAACTTTTTTTTCTGTTCTTCTCACCGGCTGCTCCGGCTTAACCCACCCTGACCGAAATGCATATTCGATGATCTCCTTCTCAATCTGTTCAATCGTAACGGGATCATCATTAATGCCCAATACACAAGCCGACTCGCAGGGGGCAGGACAAATCCGCCCGGTAAATTCGGGGAAATTGTTTGTTGCGTTTAACCGCTCATAGGCCATGCGCCAATCACCCCGATAGGTGAGATCATTCCAATCAGGAATCACATTTCCCAAAGGACAACCTGTCTGGCAGAAAGGAGTCCCGCAATCCATACAACGGGCAGCCTGACGGTGCAGACGGTCTTCACTGAATGGGGCATACACTTCACGCCAATCCGTCACGCGTTCTTCAACCGGACGCTGGTCGGGGAGCTCGCGCTGGTACTCAATAAACCCTGTAATCTTGGCCATGGTGTCACGCGGCAACAACTAACTGGTCTGATTCGCTGGCTAAACGTCTTAGCGCATTGCGATACTCAATGGGCATTACCTGGATAAACTCAGTCAATGCCATCTCCCAGTTCTCCAGAATCCATTGTGCTGCCCGACTCCCGGTATACTCAAAGTGATTCTCAATCATAGTCCGCAACTCAGCAATGCCTTCCTCATCTTCCACACTCAGTAATTCAACTGATTCCATATTGCAGCGTTCTCTCCTGAATTCACATGTGGCATCAATCACATACGCAATACCCCCACTCATTCCAGCGGCAAAATTCCGGCCTGTTTCTCCAAGAACGACGACACGTCCGCCAGTCATGTACTCGCAACCATGATCTCCGACAGCCTCAACCACTGTACGGACACCACTGTTTCTAACACAAAAACGCTCACCAGCTCCCCCACGTATGTAAACTTCCCCGCTCGTGGCACCGTAGAGGGCCACATTACCCACAGTAATATTCTTGTGCGGTACATACGTCGCCTCAGGTGGCGGCATAATAGTCAGCTTAGCACCCGAAAGCCCCTTTCCGAAGTAATCATTCGCATCACCTTGGATATTGAATGTAATGCCCTTGCAGGCGAAGGCTGCAAAGCTTTGTCCAGCGGAGCCGACACAATTGAGGGTCACCGTATCGTCCGACAAAGGGTCCGTACGAAAACGTTGCGTAATCGCATTGCTTAGCATGGTGCCTACAGTCCGGTTTGTGTTCCTGATCTGAATGTCAGCAACTACCGGCTCCCGTCTCTCCAAGGTAGGCTTGGCCAAAGCGATCAGCGTGTGGTCCAATGCCCCTTCCAGTCCGTGATCTTGTTCGGCGGATGCGAATACTTTAAACTCCTCCGGCACCTCAGGACGGACTAGAATCCGTGATAAATCTAAATGACGTGCTTTCCAGTGCTTGATATTCCGTCGCGGCTTAAGTAGGTCAACACGCCCACGCATTTCCGCGAGCGTACGGACTCCTAGCCGTGCCATTATTTTTCGCAAATCTTCTGCAACAAAATGCAGGTAGTTCACAACATGCTCCGGCTGGCCACGAAATTTTTTGCGCAGCTCAGGCTCCTGTGTGGCAATCCCCACGGGGCAAGTATTCAGGTGGCATTTGCGCATCATTATGCAGCCCAGAGCCACCAGGGGTGCGGTTGCAAACCCAAATTCGTCTGCGCCTAGGAGTACTGCAACTGCAACATCTCTGCCTGTCTTCATCTGACCATCACACTCGACTACGATGCGTGAGCGCAATCCGTGGCTTACAAGTGTTTGATGCGTTTCCGAAAGCCCAAGCTCCCAGGGCAGCCCTGCGTGCATGATGGAGGTTTGTGGTGATGCACCCGTACCTCCATCCGTTCCACTGATGAGCACGACATCCGCTTTCCCTTTGGCTACGCCCGCCGCAACCGTACCTACCCCCACTTCTGATACCAGCTTAACACTGATCCGGGCGCGTGGATTCGCATTTTTGAGGTCATGGATCAACTGAGCCAAGTCTTCTATGGAGTAAATGTCATGATGCGGCGGTGGAGAAATCAGCCCCACATAAGGTGTTGAATGCCGAAGTTTTGCAATCCAAGGATAAACCTTCTTGCCAGGGAGCTGACCACCTTCTCCCGGCTTGGCACCCTGCGCCATCTTGATTTGAATCTCGTCAGCACTCTCCAGGTATTCAATCGTTACTCCAAATCTGCCGGAAGCAACCTGCTTGATTCGACTCCGGCGGGGGTTGCTTTTTCCATATCGTTCAGGACCTTCCCCTCCTTCCCCTGTATTGCTCTTGCCACCTATGGAGTTCATTGCAATAGCCAGAGCTTCGTGTGTTTCTCCACTAATCGATCCATTGGACATAGCCCCCGTCTTGAAGGACTTAACAATCTCAGTCCATGGCATAACCTCATCTATATCCATCGGTTTTGCCTTGGAATAGTCGAAGGATAACAGTCCCCTTAAGGTGTTTACTGCACCTTTGTTGATCTCGTCTGAAAAGGCCTTATAAGACGACTGTGACTGCGTCCATGCAGCTTCCTGCATATTTGTAATCGCCGTCGGGCTGAATGCATGACGCTCACCTCCCCGACGCCACTGATACTGACCACCTACATCCAGTGGGTAGATTCCAGAAACTTTTTTTACTGGGTATGCGCGCTCGTGTCGCATGACCACCTCTCTAGTGATCTCTTTCAGGCCAATTCCCCCGATCCGTGATGGTGTACGGCAGAAGTATTCATCAATCACCTGCAGACTCAGCCCAATTGCCTCAAATATCTGTGCACCGCGATAACTCTGCAGTGTCGAAATGCCCATCTTGGACATGACCTTCAGCAACCCATGTCCAACAGCCTTGATGTAATGCTCTTCCGCATCTGCCATGGAAATTTCTCCGAGTTGACCTCGGTGAGCCATCTGGCGTACGCTGGACAACGCAACATATGGACAGACTGCTTCCGCACCATAACCGATCAGCATTGCAAAGTGATGTACCTCACGAGGTTCTCCACTATCCACGATCAGGCCACATCGGAGTCGCAACCCTTTTTCGATCAAATAATGATGGACTGCCCCCGTAGCCAGCAAGGCCGGCACAGGCAATTGATTTTTTCCGGCCTCGCGATCAGAGAGAACAATCAGACTACAACCATGACTTATGGATTGCGTAGCTTCCTCTTGGAGGCGCTCCAGTGCCATTGACAGTTCCCCGGGCTGAAAGCACATATTAAGTGTGGCAACACCGGCAATCCCTGTCTCAATTGAAGCCAGATCCGCGTCGGTAAGTATTGGCTGCATCAACCTCAACTTTTCACAATGCCACGCCTCTTCCGTAAAGAGATTACCACTGGATCCCAGATTCAGTGCAAGTGAGGTTACCATAGACTCGCGAATCGCATCCAGTGGGGGGTTCGTAACCTGCGCAAAAAGCTGTTTAAAATAATCGTAGAGCAGTCTCGGCCGATCGGACAGTACCGCAAGCGGTGTGTCATTGCCCATTGCGCCCAGGGGTTCTTTACCTTTTTCTCCCATGGGAGCCACTAGCAAGCGTAGGTCCTCCAGCGTGTATCCAAACATCTGCTGTCTACCGAGCAACGAGCCCTCCATTGCCTTCGGTTCCGCAGGAGGAAGCGAATCAAGAGTGCGTTGATGTTCATTCAACCACACACGATATGGCGCTCGTGAACAAATGCGGGCTTTGATTTCTTCATCCTCAATCACACGCTTTTCCTCCAGATCAATCAAAAACATGCGCCCAGGCTTGAGGCGGCCTTTCCGCAGTACGTTTGACTCGGGAATACCGCCAACGCCGGTTTCTGAAGCTAAAACGACATAACCGTCTTTGGATATGTTGTAGCGGGAAGGACGCAATCCATTACGATCCAGTAATGCTCCTGCATATCGACCATCTGTGAATGGAATTGTCGCGGGCCCATCCCACGGTTCCATCAGGTTACTGTGATACTGATAAAATGCCCGTTTTTCATCAGGCATGGTCTCATTATGCTCCCATGCCTCCGGGATCAGCATCATCATTGAATGGGGGAGCGAGCGACCGGTGTAGTAGAGCAGTTCCAGAGCATTGTCGAGTGCCATGGAGTCACTCCCTCCCTCACGGATGATTGGAACGAGTTTGCGTGTACCCTCTCCAAAACGCTCACTCCTGAACATTACTTCGCCTGCATGCATCTGATTGATGTTGCCCCGGAGCGTGTTGATCTCTCCATTGTGACAAAGAAAACGAAACGGTTGTGCCAGTGACCACTCGGGAAAGGTATTTGTACTGAACCTGGAGTGCACCATGGCCAATGCGCTCTTGAATCGCCTGGAGCTCAGATCCGGATAGTAAGCCGAGACCTGTTCCGGCGTGAGCATACCCTTATAGACAATGGTTTTTGCGGACAGACTCGCAATGTAGCATCCATGAAGTGTGCGTTCAAGGACATGCTGTTGAAATACTTTCCGGATAACATAGAGTTGACGCTCGAATGCATCCAGGGCAACGTCCCTGCGCCGCTGAACAAAACACTGCCATATTGTTGGTTCGGTTATTTTTGCACCTGGTCCTATAGACGTCGCCTCCGTTGGGACCCGTCGCCAGGCTATGAGCCCCGCTCCCTCTGCTTTCAGGATGTTTTCCACCAGCCGCTTACAGTTTTTTTCATGGCGAGGCGGAATAAACACCATCCCAACGCCATAATCTCCCGGCTCTGGCAGGGAAGAAATTTCATGCTCGAAGAATGCATGGGGTAACTGTACCAGAATTCCTGCACCATCGCCTGTTGTTTCGTCGCAGCCGCATGCCCCCCTGTGATCCAGCTCTATGAGTATCTGGAGCCCATTTTTTACGACACCATGTGAAGGCGTCCCATCTATACGACAATAGAGTCCAACCCCGCACGCATCATGCTCAAATGCGGGATCATATAATCCTCGCTGTTTAATCATCTGTCTTAAACTCTACTTCTGAATCAGCTTCGCCATCCCTACCTTCGAGGACCGAATCCGCCACTGATAATATTCTAGAACTGGAACTTCCCAAACGCATCCCAAATAACCATCCTTTACCAAACTTACGCTTCCTTTTGGAATGCAATAATATCGGGATTATAGATAAATTGGTTCCTTTCTGAATTTTTTTTTGGATTAAATAACTATATCTCAAAATATATCGCATTTATTATAAAAAATCATTATTATTTTAGAAATCAACTAAAATAGATTTTCCTGTCCTGTGCTGAAAATTCATGGAATTTTCAAAAAACGAGAGATATTTTCGGCTATGAGCTGTATTGTACCTCCGGGAAAATCCAGAATTTTCGGTCTATTGCCGATCCTGCCTGTGCTACTCTGGTAAAACAGCAGATTACTTAGTAGTTTTAAGTCTATGCGGAAAGTTTGACTCTTATTTGCAGAATTCCTCGCTATCTCTTCAACAAACTCATCCTTTGCACGATGACCAAGCATTATATTACACGCACATTCATGATGCTGGCGCTCCTAGTTTCAACGCCATTGCTCACGAACGCCCAGTCTATTGGCTTCGGAGCAGACTTCTATAACCGCTATATATGGCGTGGTTATGACTTCGGTGACTCCTTTAGTGTCCAGCCCGGCCTTGCCTTCACTGCAGGGGACTTTGAACTCGGAACCTGGGGTTCATATTCCATCAGTGCTGATGGTGCAGATGCGAATGAACACGACCTATACGCCACGTACAGCTTCGGTTTGGGCAGCTCTACTAGTCTGGCGCTAACTGTTACAGACTACTATTTCCCAACCGATAGCGATTGGCTTAATTTTGACGGTGACGGTGACGGAGCACACTGGATCGAATTAATGGGCTCATTAACCTTCCCTGAATCCTTCCCTGTGACACTCTCAGCAGCCTTTATGGCCTACAACGACCCAGATAACTCCCTCTATCTCGAGGGTGCACTTCCGTTTAGCATAGGAGATGTAGAACTGGGGCTCACGCTTGGCATGGTCGCGGGCATGAGTGATTTCTATGGTGTAGCAAGCACATCCCTGGTGAACATGAGCTTATCCGCCAGTAAGGATCTACAAATCACAGAGCAATTTTCCCTACCTCTGTCCGCTGCTTACATCATGAATCCTACAACTGAGAAAACATATCTCGTCTTCGGGTTCTCTCTCAGCCCTTGAATTTCAAACTACAACAGCCTCTCTACGGTTTCAATGAGGACTGGTGTTGTGCTGGTATAAAGCAGAATTTGCATTGCTCGTGGTTGATTGACTGAGAGAGACCGGAAAGTGGCAGTGTTCCCGCGAGATAGGGCTCAACTGGTGGAATGCGCTAGATGGGATCATGCAGCTTGCGGTGGAACGTGAATGGCATAGCTTGTCATCTGCGCTTTGGCATTCAAAGCATGTAGGAAGTGTTCCGAGCCTACTGCTATCAACTCCCCGTCTACTGGATGATCTGATGTCCCACACGGGGACGGATGAAACCCGAAGCTACTACAACAGCTATAGTGCTTCTACCTTTGGCATGAAACCATGGAAGATCCCACCGTCGCAGAAACCATTCTGGACATATCATTCTTAATGCCTATCCCATCGTACCCAAAGGTGAATCCATGCAAAAGACCCTGACCATTGCCACCACTACCAATCTGCATATTAGATAGTAGTGGTGGCCGATTTAGTCGTAATATTCATAAATACAAGATTTATCGGGATTCATACCGTATAAAGTGCAGGCTGTGTGTATAGGGAAGCTAATTAAAATTACTACATTGATGACTGATACATCTATTTTCCCCGCGTCAAAAGCAGTGCTTCCCTTGCGAGAGCATTTGTCTCGCCAAGAAATATTCGACAGATACCGCCGAACAAAAGGTGCCGCCGAGCGGACACACTGGCAGATCATCTATCTGAAGAATCAAGGCAAGACCATCAATGACATTATTAACATAACTGGATACCGTGAGGACTGGGTCAGGGACATCGTTCTGCGCTACAACCGGGAAGGCCCGGACGCATTCGTTAAAGATGGGGGCCTTCCACCCGAAATAAACGCCGAATACCTGCGTAAATCCAGTGAGTTGAATACTGCACGCCAGGCACAGCAGGAGATGCTCGCTGCAAAAATTCCTACTCATCCCAAGTTGGAGATTGATGCATTCCTCAAAACAGCAACCGAGGTTAGCGGCGACTATTACGACTTTTTTCTTTCCGAAGAGGGCGTGCTCACTATCGCAATTGGGGATGCAACCGGCCATGGAACAACTGCCGGTATGATGGTCATTGCAACCAAAGCGCTCTTCAAAGCCTTGGCAGCCGAATCAAAGTTGCGGAATCTTGTTCGACGCATGTCAAAAACGCTTAAGAGTTTGAACCTGCGCAACACATATATGCACCTCACCCTCGCTCGCTATAACGAGGGAGTGCTGCGGCTAATCGTGGCGGGGATGCCCCCCGTTCTGGTATACCGGGCAGCAACGCAAACAGTTGAGGAAATCGTCCTGAAGGGCATGCCGCTGGGAAGCTTCACAGAGTTCCCGTATGAAGCACTCAATGTACCCCTCGATCCTGGGGACACTGTACTGTTCATGAGTGACGGATTGCTTGAACTCCTGAGTCCCTGTGGCGAAATGCTACAACTGGATCGGATCAGGAAAATCTTTGCGGAAGCAGGCAACCGCTCCCCCAATGAAATTATTACCCATCTCAGAAAGGCTGGAATCGCCTGGAGAGCAGAAAGAGCACTTAATGATGATGTTACCTTACTGGTACTCCAGCGGCGGTAGAATCAGCGAACAGTAAAACCAGCCGCTATAGCGACGGAGTCGGGAACCTCATAGTAGAATGAGGCCTCATAACCTGCTCCTACGTACCCGAAACCATTCTCCACGTTGGAGAATGTACCTGGTTCGATCAGCACATCGGGCGAAAATACATCGCCAGGAGGTATCCAATCTGCACTGGAAACAAGCACGATCTGCTCAATCGCTCTGAGCCTTGCATCGCTAGTAGACCCGTGAGCGCGGAAGATCTCACGAAAGATCTCACGAACATCTGCATAAACGAGGACCGTGGCAACCTGCCCATCCTCAATATGCTCCTGATCATTCGGATACTCGAAGGCAAACATGCCCCTATTGGTATGATAGAGAACACGGATGTTGTTCAGTCTGGGGGCATTCTGCCATAGAATCGGTAATTGCACAAAACCCGACGTGATGATTGGATCTACGAGCTCTGGAGTCGATTCCGGAGGCATCTGCACCTCAACCGCAGACATTGCACCATCCGAGCGCACTAATTCGAGTCGATGACGCTCTTCGAAATCCGGCCGAAAACGCACCCAGAAAACATGCCCAAAATCATGCTCTCCAAATTGAATAACTGAGTCTCTCCATGTATAGACTTCCCCCGTATGCAGATTCCTGGACATGACCCTTGCATCAAGCAGTTTCGGTCGCACAACATCAATCGTCTGATCAATCGCATATACACGCACTGCCTGCGTATCCGCACGTACGCTCAAATGCCCATACACGGTGTATGCACGCTCGGTATCCAACACAACATCTACGCTCTCATCACAGGCACCAAGCACCAGCGCCAATACAAGAAGCCCGGCTCGGATCATGGCAAATCAACCTTAATCCCAACAGATGGAATGAGCGGTAACTGATCAGACCGCTCAAGTGTAAAAACATCCAAATAGAAGACATTGGCACGATCGTACACGTTGATCACACTTGCCTGTAGTGTTACCCTTGAGAAACCTATCTGGAAAGCGCGGTTCACAGAAGCATCAAGCCGATGATAGGCCGGCAAAATTCCGTTAAAGGGGCGTTCATAGACCACACGTCGCTCGCCCGCCTCAGTAAATACGTTAACAGAACCGTCCATGAGCAGAAACCCGTCAAATCCATAGGCCCGATTAAATGGACGCCCCGATCCAAACTGCCATCGAAATGAAATATCAAAACCGTACATACTTGTCGAAAACATCGCGTTTATCTGATGCCTCCGGTCATGTGCAGGGCGATATTTGTAGGAAACTTCGTCAAACCAGTGCACCAGTTCAGATTGCATGGCTTCATACTCTGTAGAAGCCAAACCGTAGTTGATGTACGCATAGTAGGGGGCGCGCGAATACTCCAACCGCAGATCAAGCCCCAGTACACGCCCGTCAGCCTGCTGGAGCTTGGTGGTCAGACGCGGACGAGCAGTCCATTCTGCGATATACAGATTGCTCATGCGTTTATAATACACATCCGTCACAACGGTCATCCCCTCTGCAATCGTCCTCCTGTATCCCATTAGAATGTGCAGCGCCTGCGGAATATCTCCTACCGGTACTGCAGTCCATGCCGTAAACACGCTAGCTGCATCTCTTCGATCATTGATACCGACGAGTTCCTGATGGTACAGGCCCGCGGCAGCGCTGAATTCGTTGTCGCCCCAGGCAGATTTTGCACGCAGGCGAGGTTCAAGAATCACGCGGCTCTTGCTGGGAAAATGATGAATCCTTAAACCCGGTGAGACCGATGTGCTAGAGGTAAGCTTAAATTCGGGGGCAGCATATATACCCGCTTCGGTTACATACTCGGTTTTAAGGTCAAGATTTTGGTATAACCCGCCCAGTTCGCTCTTGAGTGTCAACGAACGTGCAAAAAGTCCCCAATGCAAATCACCCCTACGAGAATAGTGTGTCACGTTAGCCTCCATATTTATCCGACTAGTGGTCGAGGTCCTGATTAGGTCTTCGCTTGGCCCCAACTGCATGGTGTGACCTGACCATGATATCAGAAACTCTGCCAAAACCGGCAGATTGCCCGGCAAAAATAGGTAGCGCCCGCCCACAGCATCATTCCACCACCGCACTTCATCCGGGGCACCAACACCTCTCGTACCCCCTACACGTCCACGGTCATAAGTTTTGATCGCACTGACTGAAACACGGCCATTTCTGTTGGGTCTTCCGTGAATCTTGGCAAACAGATCGTGAAAAAGCAATGGGATGTCCTGCCCAATCACGCTCGCCGCAGCATCTTCAACAACCGACTGCCGCGCGGAGGCAATCATCGTAAAACGTCCTCCCGGTACAATGGGCCCTTCCACCTGCGTACCGACAAGAAACGGGGAAACCGAACCAGAGGCCGCGAACCGACTATTATTTCCATTGCGGCTCCAAGCGTCCACTACGCTAGAAATTCTTCCTCCAAACTGCGGACCAAACCCGCCTGCATGTAAGTCAACACTCCGCAATACCTCCGATGGGAAAGCAGTGTAGTAGCTGAGAATATGAAATGGCTGATAGATCAGCATACCGTCAAGCAACACCAGATTCTGTGTTGGCTCGCCGCCTCGCACATAAAACTGTCCTCCCTGGTCTCCCACAAGTACAACACCAGGCAATGTAGCGAGATAGGCAGACAGATCGGCTGCAACGTCCGGCATCGGAACACGCTCAATCGCAGCGGGAGTAATGCGCTCAGTACCTGCGCCCAGCACAGTCGCACTTCCGCCTGCATTGTCGACTATCGTGAGTTGCTGCAACAAGAACTCATCTTCTTCCAACGTAATATCCAACTGACGTATTTCCTGACCCGGCGTAATGTCCAAAGAATCTACGTAGGTGACGTATCCTACGTACGTGGTGCGTAAAACATATTTTCCCGGTGTCAGGCGTGGCAACAGATAGAACCCATCGCTGTCCGTTGCGGCACCAAACGAGATTTCTCCCTCTCCATACAGCACCACGTTAACGCCCTCCAAAGGTTCACCGCTAATGGCTTCCGTAACAAATCCACGCAAAATCTGTGAAACCGCAGGTAACGCAGAGAATACTGCAATAACCAGTAAAAAGAGGATTCGGCACATAGCCATGCCAGAACGTAGCTTGCGATTGTTACCATCTTGGACCTTCAGCGTTCAACGGAGGCACCTTCCATCAGAAAACTACATTTAACGTGGCTACAATAATCGACGGAAAGGCCATCGCGGCCGAAGTGCGCAGTGAAGTGCGAGAAGAGGTTGCAGCATGGACGTCCAAAGGATATGCCCCCCCCTATCTTGCAGTGGTACTGGTTGGCGACAACCCCGCGTCGGCTTCGTACGTTCGAGGAAAGATCAAGGCAAGTCAGGATGTTGGAATTGCAGGCGATACGCTACAATTTGACGCTAGCATATCCGAAAAGGCCCTACTCTCCGTCATTCAAGACTTAAACGACAGCCCTCACGTAAGCGGAATACTGGTACAGCTCCCCCTTCCTGGCCACCTTGATTCGTCACGTATTATTGCTGCTCTGAATCCGGATAAGGATGTAGATGGTCTGCATACCGTGAATGCTGGTAGGTTAGTTACCGATTCACTAGGCTTTGTACCTTGCACACCAGCCGGAATTGTAGAGCTGCTGCACCGCTCAAATATCCCCACCGAAGGGCAGCATGCAGTAATTCTTGGGCGATCGCATTTGGTTGGACGCCCACTGGCTAGCCTGTTGCTGCGAAAAGAAAACAACTCAACGGTTACCGTTTGCCACAGCCGAACACAAAACCTGCCCGAAATTTGCCGAACAGCCGACATCCTCGTAGCCGCAATCGGTCGTAGACATTTTGTATCCGCCGATATGATTAAGCTGGGAGCAGCTGTAATAGATGTGGGAATCAACAGAGTTGAAACCCCAACACGTAAAAGAGGATATTATCTTACCGGTGATGTGGACTATAGCGCTGCTAAAGAATTAGCAGGCTACATTACTCCAGTTCCAGGTGGTGTAGGACCAATGACAATCGCCATGCTCTTGAAAAACACGATGACCGCAGCAAAATTGCTTAGCTGATGCAAGTTGCTCCTGCAAACATACAATCCCAAGACACAACGCAGGTAGCCGATACGACGCTGAGCGCAAGCGACTCCATACAGGTAGCCAGTGCTCGGAATACAACTTCGGAGACAATCGGAAATCTTACACAGGATCTTGTGGACGCAGGCCTCCTCATTGCCGAAGGTCGATTTTCGGAAGCCTGGGATGTTATGACGTTGGATTTGGCAGTTGCCTTCGGGAATCTTTGGCCTAAAATTGTTGCAGCATTCCTAGTTCTGGTTGTTTTTTATACAGGCTATCGTGTCCTTCAGAACCTGCTGCGCCGAATTCTCCGCAAAAGTAATGTCGTCCAAACCGGCCTGCAAACCCTGCTGATGCAGGGATTCCGACTCCTTGCACTGATTCTGATTGGTATAACTGTCTTGCAGACACTAGGAATTAATCTTGCGGCGCTGATAGCCGGCATAGGTGTTGCCGGTATCGCCTTTGGATTTGCAGCCCGGGATACAGTTGAAAATATCCTCTCAGGGGTTAATATTCTAACAGATAAAGCTTTCCAGATCGGTGATACTCTGATTGTAAACGACATCTACTGTGTGGTTGAAAAGATCACATTACGCACAACACGCCTGCGAACACCAAAGAACGAGATCTTAGTGGTGCCAAACCAGCAGATGGCCAACGAACGAATACTCAATCACACAATTGCAGATGCACTTCGAATTGAGATCCCTTTCTCGATCGCTTATAAGGAGCACCCACAACAAGCCCGTGAAGTGATTCTCAGGCTCACCGAGGACGATCCACGTCTGATGGAGGATCCAACCCCAACAGTCGTGGTGACCGCCTTGAATGACAGCAGTGTAGATATGAGACTTTGGGTTTATGTTGCCAATCCGAAGAAAGAACGTCAGATTATTTACTACTACACCGAAGCCATTAGAGAGGCGCTGCGCCAGGCTAATATCGAAATCCCGTTCCCACACATTCAGCTGATTCAGGATTAGTGTGGCTGCAACACCTGAATGGTGCTGTACAGAGCCACGCCGGCAACGACCAGTATGCTCACCCAGAGCCAAACGTCATAGAACTTAGAGGGACGTAGCTCAGGCGGAGTCCGCCAGCAACGGAAGTGTATGACCGCAACCACTACAATAACGAGAATTCCCGTTCCTGCAACACCCCCAATGATCACCATTAACGTGGGTAGCCTTACCAACAGAAACAACGTTGCCCACAATATTGGAACAATCCAGGCTACGAGTGCAATCGCCCGATGGCGCTGAACCGGGTTCAAGTAGTCAAGCCAACCCACCTGTGAAAATGCATCTGAAAATAACCGAGTCCAAAGTGCCAGTGCGCCAAACAGCGTCGAAAACAACACCACGAAAGCGCCGACAAGAAACATCGTTCCCGCCCAGGAACCCAGACTCTGTGTGTACATCTGAGAAAGTGTCGTCACTAACTCCATGCCCTCGGGCAAGAGACCCTGCTGATGCAGGATAGCTACCCCCAGCACATAGAATGCCGCTGTCATAAGCGTGTACACTACCATGGATAAGAGCGCATCCAGCGTCATTACACGCACCCAGCCATTCGCCCTTGCAGCCCATGCTCTGGTGTCTTCTTTCGGTCCCGTCCAGGCAGCGTACCCTTTTTCAAGAAGCCAGTAGTTGTAGCCCATGATTTCGTCACCTCCTACACCAGTGATACCAAACGCTCCAATGACAATCAGTACCATTTCAGGGGGAAGCTCAAACAGGAAGCCACTTGCCAGATCGATCGCACTAAACCTGTAATCCGTGAACTGCACAGCAACCACGGACGCCAGCGTAAGAAGTGTGAAAAGACCTATCATTATCACGGACACACTTTCAATGGGCTTATAGTGTCCCCTGTAAATGATCACCGAGACTACGAATGCGGTAGCGTAACACCACACCCATAAAGGAACTTGGGGCAACACCAGGTGCAGTACCAGTGCTGTTCCTCCCACGATGCCCCCAACCTGCAAGAGTTTGACGACCATAAGCAGCATCCATGTCCAGATTGACCAGTGGGTACGCCCAATGCGGGGACCTGGCAAACGACTAAATGCTTTCATCGTCGTTTCCCCGTAGAAGATGGTGTGGCGTCCGAACTCGAGTTGCACAGCAACCTTTACAAGGCAGCTCACCAATATTACCCAAAGCGTTACCCATCCAGCTTCGGCTCCCAAACGGGTGGTTGCTATAAGTTCTCCGCTGCCTACTATTGAAGCAGACAGAATGAATCCCGGCCCCAAAAAGCGTAACCGCGTACGAAAGCTCCTCGGTGGAGCTTTGACCGTCTGTTCAGATCGTACGTATGGATCAGTCATGAATAAACGAGCTATGGAACGACGTCTTCTCTCCAGCTTTACCCCTGCATGCAATCAGGGGCAAAAGCTATCAGATGCCAACACTCTATCATCCCCACATCCCAGATCATCGGAAATGTCATTAATACTTCTATACTACTGAACTTCGCGGAGATGTGAAATCTTAGTTGCTCAAGGGAGCGTGCTATGATCTCACTAATCAGGCAAGATGCTCTTGAAAACATGTCCCACTCAAGAGAAGATATTGCTTCAAACCAGCTTCAGTCTTTTCTCTTTAATGTCCTTAAGTATATGGTAGCAACCTCAAGAACCTCTTCGGGAGCCCGGATTGTTTCACCTGCCTCCAATCGCAGAGCGACAATTAGTGGGTGCAGAGCGGCCTTACGAAAATCATCGCCAGAAATAACCTTGAGCAAAACATGCGAAGCCATTTCCACCCAATAAGTTCAATTGCCGTCCGATCTCTCGCGCAACACTGGTTTTCCCATGCGTCGTTGTCCTGTTAGCATCACATGTTTGTGGCCCTGAATGCGTTGTCTCAGGATATTCAAATCAGCTTCTCTATCAAAGAAATTTCCGCTGCTTACCCAGCGACCGGTAGATGATCTCGGGCGACATTTCAATTAAGAAACTGTAAGCATAATGCACAACAGAAATGTTGACAACGCAATCGTTGTCAACATTATTGGATTCAGGTGTGGTTCCTACTAACTTTGACACTACACTCTGTTTCCAGTCGGCCAGGTTCAAAATCCGTCATCGTTGGCGGGTAAATGCTGCCCTATGTGTATTCCGTTTCGTAACTTCTGGACGCCAACAGAAGTTTTATTGCCAGCTGTACTAACCTCACCAGAAAATTAGTTTCGTGTATCGCAGTATTCTCCTCCTGACCGGTTTTTTCTTTCTTCTGGGCTGCAATCGCCCCGCTCCCCCAAACGTGATAATCATCATGGCAGATGATATGGGTTACGGTGATCTTGGTAGCTACAATGAAGATTCCCGTATTCCTACGCCACACATGGACTCGATTGCCTCGCAAGGGATGCGCTTCACAAATGCACACTCGCCTTCCGCGGTTTGTACACCCACACGATACGCATTACTGATGGGGCGCTATGCGTGGAGACTACCGTCGCTGACTTCCGGTGTAACAAATGGCTACTCCCCACTGATTGCTGATACAAGCCGAACCACCGTAGCCGACATAATGTCTGACGCCGGATACCATACAGCTGCGATTGGCAAATGGCACTTAGGCCTTGGAAGTGTAACGCCTACCAATTATGACGAGCCGCTCGTGCCAGGACCGCGCTCACTGGGATTTGATTATTTCTTCGGCATCCCCGCTTCGCTTGATATGGCACCTTATGTCTGGGTTGAGAATGAACAAGTCACTGGACACCCAACAGAATATGCTGAGAATCCCGTTGGCTGTTGCACCGGGGCCTTCTGGCGATCGGGAGCCATTGCGGCCGATTTCAACCATACGGACGTTTTGCCCGAGATTGCTCGACGAGCATCCGATTATATCCGATCACAAGCCTCAATAAATGCCCCATTCTTTCTTTATGTCCCACTAGCTGCACCACATACGCCATGGTTACCCACAGAAGACTTCATCGGCACTAGTGAGGCAGGTGAATATGGTGACTTTGTAGTGATGGTGGATGACGCCATTGGACAAATAGCTTCTGCCTTGGCTGAAAGCAACCAAACGGAAAATACACTCCTGTTCGTGACGAGTGATAATGGCGCCTACTGGCCACCGGGCTTTATTGAGCGCTTTCAGCATCGAGCCAATTCTGCCTGGCGGGGGATGAAGGCAGATATCCACGAAGGTGGACATCGGGTTCCTTTGATCGTTCAGTGGCCCGGCGTAGTGGAGGCAGGCTCCATGACTGATCAACTCACGGTACACACTGACTTTTTTTCTACACTCGCAGATATAGTTGGGGCCGAAACTCGCGGCGAGGACAGCTTTAGCCTGCTGCCTGTCTTTATGGGCAACAACGGGACTCGTAAGGAAGCAGTTCATCAATCGATCCTCGGCATGCTTGCTCTCAGACGTGGCCCTTGGAAACTAATTGATGGAAAAGGGTCCGGCGGCTTTACCAGATTTGATACGCTTGCTGATGACTCTCCTCGCCAATTGTATAACCTAGACGATGATCCAGGGGAGACAACAAACCAATACAACAACCGGCCAGATATTGCTTCAGCGCTGATGGCGACATTGGACTCGCTAAGATCACACTGAAGCACAGATCTGTAAACGAGCTCAAGTTTTTGCCTGCCTAACCTTATCAATATGACGTAGTAATACCCGATACGTCGAGTCAACCGGAGAAGCCAGAACGATTGAGGCTTCCCTACGATAATGTCAGCAACTGGTGCTGTGAGGTCGACTCAATATCCAGTCCCGAACGCACTTGATCTAGAAAATCCTCGCCATACTTAACCAGATAGTAGAGCGCCGGCAATACGCGTTCCTGGAAACTGCCGCTCGGGTACAGTGCCTGTTTGCAACGTTCAATTTGCGCCTGCATCTGTTCATGACGCCGCTTCTCTGCACGCTCTGCACGATGTTGTAGTCTAGATAGCTCCTTGCCCCACTGAGTCCGCATCGCCTCCACCGTAGGGCGCAATGTTGAGTCTACTGCCGTTACAGCCGGTCTCAACCCATCCACACATGTGTCAAGTGCGATTGCAGCTTTTTCAAAGGCATATTCAAGTTCTGTCCCCTCAAGTACGCGCCTGCGCATGAGTTCAGAGGTCTCATGTCGCAGTTCATCCGCCGATAGATCATGCCGTTGCATGAGCTTTGCCACTCGAGGTTCAATTACCGTCAGGCTTGCCCGCGGAAAAATGATGGGCATGGGACGCTTCGCCCAGGTGTATAGTGATTTGAACTGGGCGAAATAGGCAATCTCACCTGGCCCAGCTACATAGGCTACCGTTGGAAGCAGCGAGTCCTGCACAAGCGGCCGCATAACAACATTGGGACTAAGATTGCATGGAGAAATATTCTGGATCCCGTCAAGCGGAATCATACCTCCAGAGAAACGCGCTTTGTAGCCATTACCTGTTGGATCCAGTGCCTCTCGCCCTGAATCACTCAGCATGAATACATTCCCTGGATTAACATGTACCTGAGCATGGTAGTCCTTTTCAAGCGCCGCACTGGTTGCCTGCAGCGCAGCATGCGTCGTATTGTACTCTCTCAACTCACGCCTCAGTAAAGGAGCTGCCAACTGCTTGAGTCGACAATCCTCCGGGTTCATAAAAACTATCGAACCGCTACCTAACAGAGACGTCAGCGTGCGTGCAAATGCATCTGTGAACGTTACCCCCTGACTATAGGCGGCATAATGAGTAGCAAATACATCCTCCAGAAACGATGTATCTGGTAATACCTCACGGAGCTCGGTGACTACCCGATCAATATCCTCTTTGAAGGCAAGACGTCCAACGCTTCCAAGGTTGCCAATCTCAGGCTGCTCATGCCCTTTATACCATATCTGTTTTCCAGGAAAAGGGACGCCTTTGACCTCATCAAGATCATGATCTCCCCCCTCTATCCAGAAAACCGGTATGACGGGACGCGCAAGTATTATTGACAGGCGCTCTGCCAACCGAATGGCCGTCAATGCCTTATAGAGCGTGTATAATGGCCCACCGAAGATGCCTACCTGTTGGCCAGTTACTACTGCCAGTGAGTGCGGATCACGTAGTTGTGACGCAAGATGGCCATTATTCCAGCCTAGGTTTTGCTCTTCTAGCACATCTACCAGCACGGTCCGGTCAATGGGGCTGGTAGTCAGGTTTTGGGCAACAGCCTCGTAGCTTCTATCTTCGCGCCAGTCCCCAGCATAATATGGAGATAGTCGGCCGTAGTCCGTGACGTATGCCGCAAAAAGCCGCGACACCCCCTTCATTCCCGAGTAGGGAATCAGTTTCCGTGTCATTTTGAACTGGTTGTCGATAGCAGGCACTATGAGGCATCACTCTGGTTCCTTGATCTGGGCAAGAGCATCGCGCAAACGTGCAGCTTCTTCATAGTCTTCTTTCTCAATAGCGCGCGCCAGTTGCTGCTCTAATTGTTCAGTTGGGGATACTTTCTCTGTGGTCTGGTCCTCGTACGTCGGCAATTCCGGCTCTCCCATCGGGATACCAGCTTCATCGAGTACAGTCTCCGCAACAAAAATGTCGGCATCCAACCGCACAGCAATGGCAACAGCATCACTCGGACGTGAGTCCAACTGATCATGGTTTCCATCTTGGACGAAGCGAATCTTAGCATAAAAGGTGCCATCCTTCAACCCATCGATCACAATACTCACTACCTGAATTCCTGTCTGCTGTATCAGACTGCAAAAAAGATCGTGTGACATGGGTCGCGGAGGGGGCCGATTTTCAATACCGACGACAATTGCGGTAGCTTCATTCTCCCCCACAACTATCGGTAATCTCCGAGCACCGCCCATCTCACCCAATACCAATATGAATGCCCCCCCACTGGCTGGGCTGGTTGATAATCCCACGACCTCAACGGCAATCATTCCCCTGTTCATTTATTGATTGTGGTACAATACCGGCGGAGTAGAACCTACAACATTGCCTGTGTCAACGCTTGTAGGAATATCCTGTTCTCGGCAGGTGCACCCGCACTCACACGTAAAAAGCCCCTAAGCTCTGGATACCCACTCATATTTCGCACCAAAACCCCCCTCTCGGCCAACGCCATAAATAATTCCTCTCCGTCGCACGGAGGTCGAAAAGTGACAAAATTCGCCTGCCCTGCAAGTACTCGCATCCCCCCTATTTCCTGCAACCCCTTTATCAGTCCATGTATACCTGAGCGAATCAACATCACACGATCGTGGACCAACTGTGGATGCTCGAGAAGCAGTTTTGTCACACAAACAGTGAATCGATCAACCATGAAAGGAGGACGAATCTTCAAGATCTCACCCATGAGATCAGGATGACCAACCAAATAACCTAACCGTGAACCCGCTAGGCCGAACGCCTTGGAGAAAGTTCTAAGCAGAATGACATTAGGGAAATTGCTCAACAGAGTAAGCATACTTGGTTCGTCTGAAAACTCTATGTATGCTTCATCAATCAACACGAGTCCCGGTGAAGCTTCAGCAATTGCTCTTAATTCTGCGAGAGGAAGAACCAGGCCGGTAGGGTTGTTGGGCGAAGTTATAACTACCATGGAGGGCCCAATCCTCTGAATAGCTGTAAGGATACTACCCGTATTAAATCCAAGACTTTCAAGAGGCGCAACGGGCACCACTTCCCCTCCGTAGATATGCACAACTCGCTCATAAAAAGAAAACATTGGACGTGGCAATACCACTCTGCTGCCAGCAGCAATGAAGGTCATACCCAAAGCATAGGTCAATTCATTGGAGCCATTGCCAATAATTATTCCTTTCGGGTCCCAGCCTATGTTGGACGCGATCAATTCCGCAAGATCGTCTGGCTGCTCCGCTGGGTATCTATTAAAAGCAATCTCTCTCCATCCTGCAAATACAGCAACCTTCAACTCTTCGGGCAGATCAAAAGGACTTTCGTTCTGGTTCAGCTTAACCGCAATATCTCCGGTCGGCACACCGACCTTGTAAGGGCGTTGTTCGCGAACCTCAGGTCGAACCCGCGAGAGTACTTCACCCAGTTTAGTCATTAACCCTAATCCGAGCCTCTACGCTACGTGCATGTCCCTCCAGCCCTTCGCTTCGAGCCATCAGAGCAATATCATCAACCGTACGTTCCAATCGCTGCTGACTGTAACCAATTACACTTTGCCGTCTCACAAAATCGTCAACTCCCAAGGCGGATGCAAACCTAGCAGCCCCGCCCGTAGGCAGTACATGATTGGGTCCTGCATAGTAATCCCCAACTGCCTCAGGAGACCACGAACCAATAAATACTGCACCCGCATTGCGAACACGCCCCAACATATCCCATGGATCTGCAACCATAAGCTCCAGATGCTCCGGCGCGATTTTGTTGACCATGTTAATGGCTTCATCCATAGAATCTGTTACAATCGCTGCACCGTGATCACACAGGGCTGTACGTGCAATATCCGCACGTGGAAGGTTGACTGAAAAATCGTGTAGCGCTTCGCAGACCGCTTCTGCAACCGTTACCTCCGGCGTAACCAGTATTGCTGACGCCTCGGGATCATGTTCGGCCTGTGCAATAAGATCATGGGCAATCCAGTCGGCTTGACAGGTTTTGTCGGCCAGAACTACCAATTCACTCGGCCCGGCGAGGCTATCAATATCTACGTGACCAAAGACCAGCTTTTTGGCTGCTGTAACATAAGCATTGCCCGGCCCCACAACCTTGTCAACACTAGGTATGGACGCTGTTCCAAACGCTAATGCTGCGATAGCCTGAGCACCTCCAATGGCATAAACGTTCTTTATATCCAACATGTATGCAGCGGCCATGATTTCCGGATGAGGCAGTCCAGATGGTCCAGGCGGACTCGTAAGATGTATACTTCCTACTCCCGCTACTTGAGCTGGAATTGCCGTCATCAATACACTAGATGGGTAGGCAGCCGTGCCACCAGGGACATACAAACCCGCACGGTATAACGGTAAAACACGTTGCCCCAGACGCACACCATCCCCATCATCCACGTACCAAGATTCCCGCTGCTGTCTCAGGTGATACCGACGTATGTTGTCTGCTGCAGCCCGAAAAACGCGCCTCCATGATGGTTTTGACTCCATCCACGCCGCCTCCAGTCTCGAGATAGGCACGCGGACCGAGGACAACTGTACGCCGTCAAACTCGCGAGTATATCTGAATAGAGCACGGTCTCCGAACTCGGAGACATCCTTGACTATACCGGCGACTATCTTCTCTACCTCAGGGTGGAGGCTGACCGCTTTCCGCTTCCAATCCTCCGCCGCAATCAAAGGGATCATGGCCCGAATCTCAGGCTATTGATCGTCGTCTCTCGGCGGAAAGTCAAGCGTCGGATAGCCATAGAACTCATAATCCGGCAACCGCTCAGTCCGCACATCCTCCATCGCCGCATACAATCCCTTGATAAACTTGGCAAAATCTTCCTTATAGACGAAGATCTTATGTTTCTCATGATGATCTCCAACACGCTTACTCTCTGTGATGACTATGAAGTAGTCCTCGCCAGATCGAGTTGTTTTAACATCAAAAAAATAGGTACGTCGCCCTGCCGGGACCCGCTTTGAAAACACCTCATCACGGTACCTAGACCCCTTATTTTGGCGCGGCGGCGCCCCATCCCAATGACCTTTGTCGTCTCTATAATCGTCGTTCATACGCTGAATCCGCTTTCGCTAGTTCTATGATCGTGTTTTTTTCTTAAAGATGCAACTTAGGAGACTGAGCTACAGCATGAACCAACAGCTGCGCCAAGTTGGCCTGTGCGCTCCATGCTGCACGAAGCACTTCTTCATGATCCAATCCTTGTTTGCTCAATCCAGAAGCTTTATTGGTGATGACTGCTACAGCAAACACACGCATTCCCAAAGCAGACGCCCACAGCGCCTCCGGTACGAGACTCATTCCAACGGCATTGCCACCTCTACGTTCAAAAGCAATAATCTCTGCCGGGGTTTCATAGCTTGGCCCAATCGTCCATACAAATACCCCGCACGAAACTGGTAACCCGTCAGCGGCTGTAATTACACGTCGTCTCCAACATGCATCGTACACTGCCCCTCGCTTGGCAGTTGCTAACAACGGCTGCGCACAGAGATGATCTTCTACAAGCATTATGCTCCCTGGATCCAAGTCATCCCGTATTCCACCTGCTGCACTCACCAAAACTATGTTTCTGATACCCAATTCTCGAATTAGACGCACTTGGAAGGTAATACTCTTTTCAGGAACGCCCTCATAGCAATGGGTGCGCCCCTGCATTAACAGAACATCGTGACGCCCCAAGACGCCAGCCCTTACACGTCCCGTGTGTCCATCCACCATGGGAAGAACGAACCCCGGAATATCCGAGGCAGACAGCTCCCCATAACTGGTATCCAACTGTATATTCAGGCCTGACCCCAATACGATTGCAACAGAGGGCTGCCTGCCCCCAAGACAATGATGTAACAGACTACTCGCATGTTTAAGCCCTGTCTGCGTATAACTCACCTTTGGTTCAGCACCTCGTGGGCCAATTCTTTCGATAATGTGTACTCATAACCGCGTCTGACAAGGTAAGCTGTCAACTTTTTCTTTCGCTCAGGTAATGTGCCTTGTACCCTATCCCTGAACTTTTCTGCTAATTTTTTGGCACTCACGATATACATATCCGAACTCGCAGCTGCCGTGATCGCCTCTGTAACATAATCACGTGATACTCCATCCTCAATAAGCTCACGGCGGATCCGGTCTGGCCCGTATCCCTTGTTCCTGAACCGTGCCACAGCGTACTCTACTGCGTACCTGCGGTCGTCTATATAACCAAGCTCGTAAAGATCGGTAATTATATCATCGAGTTCATTCTTGGTAACCCCCTCCTGCGTTAAACGTTGACGTACTTGATGTTCAGTCCTTGGAGCATAAGCGAGATATCGCAGTGCAGTAGAGCGCCCCCTTAATACCTTCTCACCACACAGCAAAGTATTCAAGTCTGATTCACTGAGCCGTTGACCAACATATAATCCTTCACTTACAGCTAAATCAGAGTGGACTCCAAACGCAAATTCGCCGTCAATAAAGACAGATGTCCTGGCAGAATTCCGAACCTGCTGTTTCAGCGCTGTTATTTCACCGTGCTCGACCAGAACCTCTCGATCACTGGCCATCACTGGACCTCCACCGTAAGAGTATCTATTGCCAATCCCGCAAAAATCCCAAGCGCACCTGTTACGTTTGAAGGAGGTTCGCTCTCCCCAGGATTAGAACTGCCGGATACAAACTGTGCATAAGCCCGAGTGCATCGAACAATGCCAATACGCAACCCATGTACGGGTATGTGGTTACTCGAACTAGATACCTGGACAGCATAAGCCCCCGACCATGAACGCTGCTTAGCATTGACAAACGGTACAGACCTCTCCCGCAGTAGTGCTTCTGGACTGAGAAAAAAGTTGCTCAGTCGTGGACTCTGTCCCAAACGTGGGAGAAGCTGTGTCCGCATCCACCAGTCATTGCCGTCACCTTCGGTGTTGTCGGTCCAATACAATGTTGCTTCCACCAAATAGACCAATCCTTCACGCGCATTCGCACCTAATGCCTGCAGTCCCAGAGAGTCCACTAGGAGTGGGTCGACAAACACCGAATCCAGAATCAGACCAGGTATCGGGGTGTCTGAAACTTCAATGCTTACACTATCAAGAGAAATTGGCGGTGGAACCCTACTATTAGCCATGATAACTTGATCGTCCCAGTACACTTTTAAGTCCAATTTTGCTCCTGGAATCGCTGTAAGGGGCGTAAGTGGAGTATAGACTCCGGCGCCTTGCATCGTGTATGGAACCAAAGTATCCTGCATCATAAACTCCACACGCGCACCGATAGCAGCTGTCGTCTGGTTCAGGTCGTAATGCGCCTCCAAAGGTGCTGTCCTTCTCAATGTTACCTGCGGCAACGGCTCTCCGGCCGCCACGTACGACTCTACCACAAGGAGTGAGGTATCCTCGGGATGAACCGCTTCGCAGCCCATCAGGAAAAAGATCACCAATACTGTATACCTGAGCAACATATGCTAAAACCGAACAACGATTTCGAGAAGCGGATAAGCTGACACGCCATAAGTGGACATTACCGAGACCGGTTCGGGAATTTCGAAGGTATATGTTTGCCTAACAATATTACGCCGGAATGTAATATTGTTGATGTCCAGTCTAACCTGGACAGAAGCGAAACCTACATCAAACCTGTAGGCACCCTGCAGCCCATAGTTCACGTACGGGGGCAGTCGACCATTGTTGATCTTGGGGAAATAAAGAAATCCCTGAGGTTCTTCGGACAGCGGATCATCTATGGCGTAGCGGGCTTCAGGAACGGTTACAGGGTAGCCACTGCGCCATTGTCCCGTTAATCCATAAGTCCAGTTCCGCGTGTTGCGTTGCAAGACGATCTCAAGTCGTTGCGGCACATCATAACGAGTAGGACGAAGATCTTCCTCCCCAAGAGAAGGGGCGCGACTACGAGATCGTCCGGCAGCATAACTGACCCAAACTACGTTCGCACCACGTTCATACTGCAGACTCCCCTCCAAGCCATATGCCAATGCCTCTCCTCTGGTATACTGACCCAAAATTGCTGCAAGCGAAATCCCCGGCCCCCGCAGCCCATCCTTGGTCTGTTCCTCATCCCGTGGAATCAATAAGCCGCGTGTTATATGGACGTACGTAGCGATACCGGCTGTAAGATACATGCCGAGAGACAGATTGCCACCAACAGCCCCATGATAGCTATACGAGGGTTCAACTGAACCACTCGCAGGCACCCACCGGTAAGAAATCAAATCGTAGAGCACCGAATAACGATCGCGAACCTGATGCAGGTACTGGACATTGATCCCCGCAGATGCACGTAAAATGACACGATCCAGAGCATAGCGAACACCCAGGCGAGGACTCAGCCTCAGGTCATTGCCGTCAAGGAGTTGACTGATTCGCAACCCCGGTTGTACCTGCAGCCTGCGTGTTGGCTTCCACGTGTCCTGTATATGGAGCACCAGTTCCGTATTGTTTAATGTACTCTTTTCATCGGTGCTCTCGGAAATTGAATTAGTCTGCAGAATAAGTGCTTCCAACTCGCTGGAAAAGCTCCGCTGGACAATGGATGCCCCTGCCCGAATGTGATGCGTTAGCGACAGATAGTAATCCATGTCTAACTTAAGGCCCATATCAAGTATATCTACTGCATATTTCGAACTGATTGACGAAGTTGCTACCGGTCGAAGGAATATGCGTTCATGCGCACGATATGAGGTGGCATATGCCGTCGCACTCAGAAAGAATCGGTCAGCATGTAGATAATGGTAACGCGCACTCACGAGACGGTTGCTCCAGCGCGTGTCAAATTCGACCACTAGACTCGATGGACTCAACCAGTCCCTCAATGGAAGTATTGACCCGGATTCACCGATACTTGAAATATTAATCGGCAATCGAATATCCAATACATCTGCACTGCCGTAGACACCCAGAGTCAGTCTATGTTGGGGGGATGGACGCCAAGCCAGTTTCGTACTAACGTCATACAGATATATCCCCGTGCGCAGTGTGTCCTTGATCACGCCGTTATCAACAGGGTGCGTGCGTCCTATAATACGATCCAGGTAAGAACGACGCCCGGACACCATAAACGAAAACTCATTTCCAATCGGCCCTTCAGCAAAAAGGCGGGCGCTAAACAATCCTACACCCACCAACCCAGATATTCCCTCCCGCGTACCGTCCTTTAGTTCAGCATCCAGTACGGCAGAAAGACGCCCCCCATATTCAGCAGGAAAACTACCCCGATACAGACGGACATCCTTGAAGACCTCGGGCTGATAAACAGACAATAATCCACCCACATGCCACATATGATACACAGGTGCCCCATCAATCAGATACTGAATTTGATCCGGTTCACCGCCTCGAACAACAAGACCTCCCTGGTTTGTGCGCACCCTCTGTACACTGGGAAGCCAGCGTAAAGATTGGAGAAGATCTGCTTCGCCAGGAAGCCCCGGAAATCTGTTGATCAGATCAACCGGAATCTCCCGCACACCCGGAGCAACCTCATAGGGATCTCGACGATTCGAGCTGACAACAACGGTTCCCGATTCGACCGTCCCGCGCTCAAGTTCAAGCATGACTGATTCTTCGGAAATTGTAATCAGCGTATCCAGCGAGGAATAGCCGAGAAAAGAAGCGCTTACTGAGTATTGGCCGATGGGAAGGGCCGGAATAGCATAATAACCGCCCTCGTTGCTCACTGCACCAATGGCGAGTTCAGGCAGGTACACATGGGCGCCAGGCAATGTCTCCTGAGATATGGCATCAGTTACAAAACCCCGGAGCGCGCCCATATGAACATTGTCTTCAGTAGAGTTCGAGATGGAATCACTGCTCCTCTCTACGAGCACGTATTGCCTCCTCCTCAGCCGAACAGCTCGAAGATCCTGATTTTCGAGGATACATGCCAGGGCGCGCTCAACATCGGTACCCACATAACTGCACGTGACTAAACGTCCCTCAACCTGTCGCTCCACATAAACAAGATCAACGCGCTGCGCCGCGGTGAATGTGTTCAGAACCTTCTGGAGAGATTCAGAAACAACATCTACTTGAATAACCTGCGCGCAGGTGGTTGATGACGGAATTGCCCACACGATAGCAGCAGCTACACACAGGCCTGTATAATACTTTCGTAGGAACCGATTCTGAGAAACCACGCGCATCTGAAGTGCGCGTTACACGATATTCTTCACTCGGTTCCAATGGTGAGCTTACGGGGCAATCCGAAACACATTCCCCTCTATATGGACCTCGGTTCCAAGTGCAAGGGCCAGTGCATACAGAATTTCTTCTATCTCTGCATCCGGAGCAAACGTACCTGTCACGGTCTCATTTGCCAGCGATGGATCTACCTCGACACGAACATTACGACTTTCCGAAAGCAATATTGCTGCTCTGCTCAGCGGGGTTTGTCGGAGAAAAATAAAACCTGTCCAATTCAGTGCATCCTCCAATTCGACGAGAACTGGCGATTCGGGCGGGGCGCCATCGGTGACACTTGTCATCTGCCCAGGTTCAAGCATGACGCTTTGCGAACCTTGAGCTTTCGAAGCCACCTCCACTCGGCCGCTTTCCAATACTACCTGCGTAGCACCTTGCTGCGATCGAACACCAAAACGTGTTCCGAGTACATGGATGAGCGCTTCGTTCGTCTGCACTGTAAACGGATCAGTCTGGTGCATAATATCAAAAAACGCCTCACCGGTAAGCGTTACGCTGCGCACGAAATCTTGCTCATCAAATTGAAGGGTCGCTGGCCCATTCAGGTGGGCGACCGAGCCATCTGGAAGTGATACTCGCTCATACTCGCCTGACACAGCAGCAATCGTTTGTAATGCAGTATCATTGTCGCGGAGCATCAATGCAGCAACGAAACAGACACCGAGAACAGCTATCACCGCCGCAATGCGCAAGGGCCAGGACGACAGCTTTCGTGCAGGACGATCTATCTGCGCCCAGCATTCGAGGAAATCCTGTCGATCCTGTTCGATCTGAACCGCAGCCTCAGCAAAACCTGGATGTGACTCAACCACCCTATCCACCGTGCTCCAATTGGCCCTAATCTCCTCAGATTCTTCCTCACTAAGATCTCCGGCATGTCCGCCAGTGACCAATGAGTACAGCACGAATTGGCGAGTATCCGGCAATCTGCTACACAGATGCCCACATATCTGCTGCCAGCCGGCATAGGAGCGAGCCAGCTCTGGATCGCGCTCCAGCGCCTCTATAAGAGTTTGTCGCTCCTCTGGGGTCAGACCACCCTCGTGAAGAATCGCGTCTATTTTGTCGAATTGCTCCATTCTAGAAACGGATATCGCCCATATGACGCAGACAGTAGATAAAAAGTATCTTACCCATCTGCAAATACTTTTCTCATTTTCTCAAAGGCACGTTTCACCTGCATCTTGACGGCTGTTTCAGTAGTGCCGAGAATTTTGGCTATTTCTTTGTATTTGTATCCGTACTCGCGAAGTTCTAGGATACGTCTAGCATGGGGAGTGAGTACAGATAGAGCTCGCTCGACATCAAGAGAGCTCGCAAATCTGTTACTAGCAGCCTCAACCTTTTCCGAGAGCACCTGAGGCTCGTACACTCGCTCCTTGGGCGAGTGGCGCCCACGATAATAATCATGCAGCTCAAACAAGGCTGCTTTCATGGCAAAGGCCTTAAACCGATCGGGGTGCTTCAAGGCAGAGAGGCCAGAATGAACTCGTAACAGCGCGCACTGCACTAGATCGTCCACAATAGCCTGATTCCCGACTTTTGCTCGGAAGTACTTCTTGAAGACCTGTGTCAATCGCCGCAGAAGCACTTCTCTGGCTAGCCCATCACCGTCCTGTGCGTTTCTAACCAATCTTGGATCAAATTTACTGTGAGCCATCGTGGGCATACAGGTACATACATGTACAGACTGATTGTCGGCCCTAGTGTACTACACAGGTTCAAACCTGTTTGCAGCAATATTTTTCTGGACCTCTTCTGGATTAAAGATCCGACCGTTCATAGCCAGATACACACCATTGGGCAACATTTGCACCGCAGCAAGTGCAAACCCAATATTGAATTCTGCATCGGAAGACTTGAACCTAGCCGGCATCAAAGCACCAACCAAAACCACCGTCTTGTCTCTGACAGGCTGGAGGTGTCGGGCGGTCGTGATCATGGTATCGGTGCCGTGCGTGATCAGTATGCACCGTTGCGTAGTCTGGCGCACCTCGTCACGAATGCAGTCCCTGTCCTGTTCAGTCAATTCCAGGCTGTCTTTTGCCAAGAGTGGTTTGATGACATAGGGAACGGAGACACCAATATGGTGAAGAATTTCTGTGATTTGGGGATTTCCTATCCGATAATTACTCTTGGCGTCAAAGTACACTTTGTCAATTGTGCCACCAGTGGTGAGGACAAGGATTTCGGCCGGCATTATCACGGACAATGTAAAAAACAAAAGCCCCGAGACAAAGAGTCCCGAGGCTTTTGTTTCTATGGTTTAAATAACTAGAACAGGTCTGCTACCAGACGAAGGACATAGGCTCGTCCATTGTAGTCCCAAGGAGTACTCTCCGGTCGAATGTTACCCTGGCTGAGAGTTTCATCCATATGCGCGTCCGGAATTGTGTTGAAGAGGTTATCTATTCCCAAAGAGATCTGATAGCCATCAAATAAACTATAGCCTAACCCGATGTCTGCAATGATTGCACCGTCGTACGCGTCCAATAGACTCATGTCGTTACCATCTACACAAGAATTGCTATTGTTCCGGCAGGCAGACCAGCCATCATAGTAATTGAGCCGTAGCATGCCATTAAGTGCTCCGCGTACATGTCGTCCCATCATCACAATGCGATGCTCTGGATTCACTTCCTCAATCTCAATCTGCCGCCGTGGTGTAAGCAGTGTGAGTGTGAACGGAGAACTTAGCTGCTGCCCCAGAAAATCACTGATCTGCCGAGGCTCTGAGAAGGACACGAGACGCTGTGACGTCCAATTCCATGCAATGGTAGCCTGAGTCGCATTACCCTCCTCATCCTCTACATCGTACGCTAGGAGTAGGTCAATACCGCGTGTACGCGTATCAAAGTCATTGGAGAAGAATTTTACCTCTCGCAAATTCTCGACCCCGCCCAGCAGATTTGCCTCATCCATGATGGTCTGCATCGTCGGTGTGAGAGGAATATTGCCAGTCAGCGAAATCCTGTCCGTCAACGTAATATCAAAGTAGTCCAAGGTAAGCGTTAGATCCTGCGAAAGATCCATGACAGTTCCCAATGTGAAGCTGCGTGCTGTCTCTTCGGTAAGTTCCTCTCCCCCCAAAGCAGCGGAAATCGGGTGCGTTGGCGGAAGCTGTCCAGTCTCAACGAGTTGGTCTCCTGTACCTGCCAATGCCGTTTGCAGGGCCCACAAATTCGCCTGACCAGGAGTAGGTGCACGGAAGCCCGTGGATGCTGTGGCACGCAGGCGAATACGGTCAGTGGCTCTGTATAATGCCGCAAGCTTACCCGTCAGTGTACTACCGAAGTCATTGTAGTAGTTTTCGTAACGGGCGGCAGCACCCAAAACCCAACGCTCACTCACGTCAGTCTCCAAATCAACATAAGCGGAGAAGTTGGGGCGATCCCATGTGCCAGAAAATTTGGGGTTCAAGCCCTGATATCCATTAGAACCAACACTGAAACCTTGTTCGCCGTATTTGCCAACCCGGTACGAATCCTCATCACCTGGATATGTGCTGAACTCCTCGCGGCGCCATTCAACGCCCGCGGCGACATTGAGCGGCGTAGCAAAAGCATCTACTTCAACGGGATAGGACCCGCTTGCAGAAACCGTTAGCTCCAGTTGCTCATAGCCCCGGGGATCGAACGACGTAGGCGTGTCCGGTCCCATCGACGCATTGACTGTATTGTAAATAAAGTAGTCTATGTCACTGTTGCCATACCCGAAACTGAGATCCCAGCGAAAACCATCATCCGCTCCCCCGCGAATGCCTCCAGTTGCACTAAGATCGTAAATATTGGCACCGAAGCGTGGGGTGAAGCCACCGGGGAACATCTCGTTAAAGAGGAAGCACTGCCCACTGTACTGAGATATAAAGCTCTGCACAGCGGAAAAATCGGAATCCAAACCGGGTACCACATCACTGCATACTATGTCATCAGTATCGTTCAGATCAGCTACGGCCCGAACGGCACTGTCACCAGAGCCGAAGCGAAATACGCTGGACCTCGCACTGCCGGTACCTGGAGCCCGAAAATAAAAGCCACCTTCGGATTCCCGTTGTCCATAACCACCAAACGCATATATACGCATGTTACTACCCACATCAATGCCTGCATTCAAGAATCCGACCATTGAAGTGCTAACATCCGGGCTCCCCCAAACCTGGGCAGGGACATCATCACCATCTACAACATCTCCGTTTGTTGAGCCACCTGGATAGCCCCTCTGCAAGAGAAGTCCTTCATCACGCCTCAAGCCGCTTCTGACTGTGGGATCTGCATCACGATATTCGAAGCTGAGGTTCAAGAAACCATTCTCCGTCAATGGAAGCCCCACATTGGCTGCCGCAAGGAAATTGGTCCCATCTCCCTCACTGTACTGTCCTCCCTGCATCCGTACATGAACTCCACTGGAATTTTCACGCAATTGCATATTGAATACCCCAGCAACCGCGTCTGCACCGTACTGTGCAGTCGCGCCATCCCGGAGCACCTCAACCCGCCCCAAGGCGATACTTGGGATCATGTTCATATCCGCGCCTTGTGAACCCGTATTGAGTGAGCTGGCAAGAAGCGCCATTGACGCCGAACGGTGACGTCGCTTGCCATTGACCAGCACGACAACATTGTCCGGAGAAAGTCCCCGAAGAGTGATCGGTCTGACCAGTGTGGCTTCATCATCTATTCCGTAGCGCTGCACGTTATAGGAGGGCACCTGAGTGCGAAGTATGTCATCGATATCCGTACTTGCCTGGGAAGCCAAATCGCGTGGACCAAATACATCGACCGGTACGGCAGAATCCTTAACAAGCCTAGGCAGACGCCGTGATCCCACAACAACGAACTCCTCCAATCCCAGGACGCTTTCAAACAGGCGTACATTCAGCTCAGTCATTCCATCCGTAACCAGATGTTCCTGAGTGCCATAGCCTACAAAGCGGAATTCCAGCGTATTCCCAACCTCTGGGACCGTAATTGAAAATCCGCCATCCCCGCCAGTTGTCGTACCGATTAGCGTACCCTTTACGACTACCTGCACGCCAGGAAAGGGCTGCTCTGTCTCAGCATCCATCACTGTACCCTGCACCTGTACCTGTGCCACGGCTACCTGTATGGATAAAAAGGCTAGAGCGAGAAAAAGTGTAGAAACATGTTTCATCTGAAATACTAGTCTAATTCTAGGGAAACCCAAGGCCCAATTTACTCAATTGCAAATTAAATTTCAAGCCCATCCGGCCTTGCAATGAGAGAATCAGGTTTCTCATGCAATCTAACTTTCTGCGGAGCATCGTACGGGATCAATCGGGTTTGGTTTCTAATCCGAAGCACCGAAACAGCCTCTCGACGCTGTATTTCGTCAAAATAGGGTTTGTGCTGATCATCAATAGGATAGGGCAGAAATACAACATGCCAGAAAACTATCGTGTTGTAATGGATTTGGCCAAACCATGTCCCCGTATGAAATGTGCCCACTCATATTACTCAATTCTCCAGAAAATAAAAAAACACTACGGACTTGTACTGATATGGATACTGAACGGACTACTGAAGCAGCGCCGAGCCTGCGGTAAAATAGTCGTCTTCCAGACTAATGTGATGAACAAGAATCTTCGCCCGAGTCATTCTAACGATAATCCGGGATGCTCTCCCTGGATGGATTTTTGCATATTTGGCAAACCCGTAAACAGTTACCCTGCCCACCTGCTCAAGTTGTTTCAACAAAAGACGTTCTTTTGCTCTTAGTTTGATCAGCACGCCCTCGGCATCAGACGAACTGTGCATTAATTTGCGTGCTTCGCGACTGGCCTCGATACACATATCTTCAAACCTGACAAAAACGGACCGATGCAGGCTGGAAGGATTCCGAACATAGTGGGGACGCACCGGACTGGTAGATATCTTTACTATCATCACTGTGCGGGTCCGGCTTACACTCACACGCTCGAGTTCGACAATGACATCTGGAAAACAATACTGCTCGAGCGCACTGTTAAGGGCATATATCTCTTCTTCTGGATCCTTAACACCGTTGATCGTTCCGTCATCAGCAACACCTATAAGCAGGTGTCCCCCGAATGTGTTTGCCAAAGCAGTCACCTCGCGCGCAACCCGCTCAGGTTCCGGTAGACGATGCTTGAATTCGAGTCGCAAGCCCTCGCCTTGCGCCACTAATTGCTTCAAGTCGCCCCTGCTCATGGTCCTTGTTAATCCTTGGGCGCGCTCACTGTGTGCATCGACCCGGAAGAAACCCCTTGCCTGTGTTTTCGATGAATTCCACGTCGAGCAAGCGCCTCCAATTTAGCTTCTCAGGAGCCTACGGCATCATATCCATTTCAGCTAACTCCTTCCAATAATCTATACCAGCAGAAACTCTTCCTGTTTTGCTGAACGTGTCATCAATTCCTGTACCGCATCTGCCGGCTGTTTTCCCCCAAAAAGAATGGCATAAACAGCTTCGGTAATCGGCATTTCTATACCAAGACGCTTGGCCATGTGGTATACAGCTTTCGTTGTTCGCACTCCTTCCGCAACCATACTCATAGATGCCGTGATCTCATCGAGTGTTGCTCCACGCCCAATGGCCTCCCCTAAACGGCGATTACGGCTATGCTGACTCGTGCACGTCACCACAAGGTCCCCCAATCCGGTTAGCCCTGTAAATGTCTGTGGCTTAGCCCCGAGCATACTACCCAGTCGCTGGATCTCAGCAATTCCCCGAGTAATCAGTGCAGCCCTGGCATTATCTCCGTAACCAACACCGTCACTGATACCGGAGGCAATTGCCATAATATTTTTCACACTCCCACCAATCTCTACACCTCGTACATCGTCATTAACATAAACGCGGAGGCGTTCAGTCATAAAGATTGCCCGCACGGCTTCGGCCTTATTCAGGTTAGTTGCCGCAGCAACCAAGGTGGTCGGTTGCCCTGCCGCAACTTCCTCGGCATGACTAGGACCATACAGCGCAACCAGATCACCTCTGGGAACCGGCGGCGTAAGCACATCTGCAAGTACAGCAGTAGTGGTTAGCTCGGTCTTATTCTCAATCCCTTTGGCAACCGAAACCACCGTTTTCATTTCGTCACAATACTCCAGTAAATCTGTAGCCAACGTACGCACAGCGTGCGACGGCGTCGCTATAACCCAAAGATCGGACTCCCGCGCAGCTACTTCCAGATTGTCTGTAACAACTACTAAGTCAGGAATGAAAGCTTCAGAGAGATACTCGGGGTTGCGGCGCTCCTGAACTATGGCTCGTGCTACATCCGCCCGCCGCGCCCAGAGCACAACCGAATGCCCCCGCCCAACTAGACTGATCGAAAGTGCAGTTCCCCAACTGCCCGCGCCAAAAACTGATATCCTAGACGACATGTGTCTCAGCGATGTGCTAAAGCTCACCACGTCCACGCATACCGTGCGCCAAACGAAAGTTCTTGACCTTGTTTTCTGTGCCGGCTATTAATCGTTGAATATTGCTGCGGTGAGCATAAAGAATGGCCAGCGCGAATATAATCCCGAAAAGCAGTAGGCTCCGATCCAACGCCTCAATGTCAAAAATAAACATCCGTATCGCAATCGTTGCCGGAAACATTATAGCTGCGACAATGCTGGCAAGCGAAACATATCGAGAACTGAACAACACCAATGCAAAAACCCCGATAACGATCCACATGGTCTTAGGCGTGAGCGCAAACAGAACTCCTGCTGCAGTATTAACCCCCTTGCCCCCCCGAAAACGAGCCCAGATCGGCAACATATGACCTACGATAGCTGCGATACCAGCCAATAGGCGCATCACCGACTCTACCTGCCAGAAGGTGAATCCTGATGGCAGTCCGTCAATCCGAATCGAGGCAATAACCCCTGCAGCCAACAAACCCTTACCTAGATCAACGATTGTTGATAATACCCCGGCTTTCCATCCCAGCACCCGAAAAACATTGGTTGCCCCTGCATTAAGACTCCCATGTTTGCGCACGTCAACCCCATACAATAACTGCCCCATCCACACACTTCCGGGGATTGATCCGGCCAGATAGCTCAAGAGCAGTATTACGACAACTGAAGCCATTGGGGAGACACCTAATAATAGTGAATATCGCCGCCGTAACTGCAATCCGACGGGGCGGTTTCCAAGCTAGTATACCGAACCAATAGCAATGGGAATTTCATTATGAGTTGCAGCGATTCGAAGTATGTCCTGTTCTGCCGATGGAGGTGCAATAGCCACCAGTCCAATGCCCAGGTTGAAAGTAGCCCGCATATCCTCTTCCGGCACTACGCCATGTTCCTGGATAAGATTGAAAATCGGTGGACGATACCATTTTTCATAGTTCACCTGCATACGGAGTCCTTCAGGAATCACGCGGTGCGTATTACCTTCAATCCCACCTCCAGTGATATGAGCAAAGGCATGCACATGTTCTTTGAGGTCACGAATCAGTGGCAGATAACACTTGTGTACGCGCAATAGTGCCTCTTCGATAGTGTCGCCCTCCAGCTGTTCGGGCTTCGCCCCGGGGAGAAATCCGGAAAGGCTGCCCAATAGAACCCTGCGAGCGAGCGAATAACCATTTGTGTGCAGTCCTGTAGAAGCAATCCCCCAGAGTATATCTCCTCTCTGTACATTGCTTCCATCAATTATTCCGTCTCTCTCAACAATCCCGATGATTGTGCCCGCCAGATCGTAATCTCCGTGGATATAAAGATCCGGCATTTCGGCAGTTTCTCCACCAATCAGGGCGACTCCTGCGTTCTTGCACGCCCGTACCAAGCCTGTCATTATCGCTTCTATGACATCGAATGTAAGTTTGCCGGTTGCAAAATAGTCGAGAAAACACAAGGGCTCAGCCCCACACACTGCAATATCATTAACACAGTGATTAACCAAGTCTTCCCCAACTGTATCGTGGACCCCAGCAACCATAGCAACTTTAACCTTGGTGCCTACACCATCTATAGAAGACACCAGCGTAGGCCGCTCCCATCGTGAGTGATCAAGCTGGTAAAATGCACCGAATGCCCCGACATCCCTAACTACACCGGGGGTGAAGGTTGATCTGATCAGTGGCTTCAAGCGGGTAAACGCTTTATCCGCTGCATCAATATCAACGCCTGCATCTTTATATGTTGTCATTGACCTGCTTTACCAAAATAGATTTGCCAGTATATCTGCGTACGACGTATAAAAGTAAGTTTTATCGACCTGGACCAGACATCAAACTTGCGTGACTCGATATAGCCTAAGATATGCAACCCTCCGGTCCAATAAACCCGGAATCGTCGTCTACTCCAACCTTTAAGATCACTGTTTAATGTTTTACATGACGCATATGCATCACGTGCACGTACCACCTGCTTCCATAGAATTGATCGAATAGCCGGAGTTGGTCTACCCTGAATGAAATCCATCGTGGTCACGTTCCCCTTTGCGAGAATATCGGTAGGAATAAAACACCGTCCTGCTTCAATATCCTCCTTGAGCAAGCAAATTGATCGTGTCAGAAAGATTGCCCGCGCAAACTGTTTGACCGGAATCTCAATCCAATTAGAAGTATAGCCGGCAAGTTTCGCCAGGAGTAACGCATGCGAACCTGCGGTGGCATCCACATAGCCAAAAAGATCTTCTGTAGTTTCAATGGCCGGGAAACCCTGTTCAAGCAGCTGCGCATCAACCAGATGGCTCGGCAGATTAAATCTCTCGCACACCGTGTACGCCTTCTCTCGGAGCGCCATCGGGAAAACATTGATCTGTGCTGCGCGATGCCAGTCCCAGAGCACACCTGCCGCCTGCTGCAGTCCCTCTCGTGGCCAATCCGAAGGAGGAAATGGAGTCATATAATCAATCCCAAACTTCCAGCTTTGAACGAAGAATGTCAGGATTTGCCTCAATAGATTGAACCCGAACGGGCATCGCGTATAGTGAGGTTAACTCCGACGCTGTCGCCGGTGCGCTCCCGAGCGCCCGCTTGATCGTATCAGGGAATTTTGCCGGATGGGCAGTAGACAGCACGATAACCGGGTCGGGGGCATCGCGAGCCGCTGCAAGTGCGATGGCCGTGTGCGGATCAGCAATATATCCCGTTTCTTCATAAACTCGCCGAATCGAAGCCAATGTGTCATCATCAGACCATGAGCTACCTCGAATCATATGACGCATTTGATCATCCGACAGCATGAACTTGAGCCGTTCAAAGTTACTCGGCCGCCCAACATCCATTGCATTGGACAGCGTCTGGATTGACTCACTAAAGGCATCCCTTTCTCCTGTAAGGTACCGAGGATACCCATCGTTGGCATTGTGGGCGGCAAAAAAGCCACGTACGGGAAGACCACAAAGGTGTGCAAGCACACCTGCAGTCAGGTTGCCCAGATTGCCGCACGGAACGCATACATCTGCAAATTTCCATCCACCTGTGGCAAATGCCCAGTAATAGTAGAGCATCTGCGGTAAAAGGCGACCCACATTTATTGAGTTTGCTGCTGAAAGGCGTAGCCGACCGGGCGAAACTAGAAGGGTTTTGACTATTGTCTGGCAATCATCAAAGGTCCCCTCAACAGCAAATGTTCTCACACCCTCTCGCCGTACAATAAGCTGCTGCTCCTGTACAGAACTTACCTGGCCCTTCGGATAGAGCACGGCAACCCGCAGATTGGGAAGTCCACTAAACCCATCGGCCACGGCACTTCCAGTATCACCAGAGGTAGCCACCAATATCGTCAAGGGCTCACCATCGACAAAGTGATTCATGAGACGTGCCATAGTACGCGCACCAAAATCCTTGAACGATAATGTAGGACCATGGAATAGCTCCAGTACCCAGGCCTGTCCTATCCGAACTATTGGCACAGGAAAACAAAATGCACTCTTGAGTATCGATTCGAGCTCCGCTTCGGAGACCTCGTCCGCCAACCACGGAGTCAGTACGTTTGTCGCCATCGTACCAAAGTCCGTCGATTTTTCCCACGCTCCGGGGTTTACTGTGGGAATATCTTGTGGAACGTATAGTCCACCGTCCGGCGCCAGGCCGCGTAGTAATGCCGTCGCAAAAGTGACAGTCTGTGTCTGCTCGCGCGTACTTACATACCTCATAATCCTAACTGCACTGGCGAACACCGTGCATATCTGCTTCGGTAACTATACCCCGCGCCCCCTCTCCCGCCGCCCTAACCATTGCGTCGCATATCTTCGAGACTGAGCAGGAATCCCTTGCGATTGCGAACATCGCTGGCCCCGAACCCGTGAGTGCTGCACCACACGCACCAGCATCCATTGCCGCCTCTCGGACCGCATGATAGCAGGGAACGAGGCTTGCCCGTGCAGGCTCTACAACCCGATCGCGCATCATGTAGGGCGATACGGAATCCCAGTCGCCGATCATGAACGCGTGCAGCATAAACGCTAGGTCGCTGGCATTGTGTACAGCTTCGATTCTAGGTACGGCTGAGGGTAAGATAGTTCTGGCATCTGCCGTCAAGATCGAGCGTTTCGGCATTACGACAGCCAAGTATAAGGGGACCGCAAGCTTAATGCAGCGATAATCCAATGGTTTAGCGGGCGAAGTAAGTACAAGCCCGCCAAACAAGGAGGGTAATGCATTATCTCCGTGGAGCATACCCCCACTGGCCAATCGTTCCGCTTCGAGGACCGCATAAGCTAATTCCTCCTTACTGAACGGCGCACCTAGAAGAAGATTCGCTGCCCAAGCACCTGCCGAAGCACTCGCTGCAGATCCACCGATCCCTGAACCTACCGGTATACCTTTTTTAATGGATAGATGGAGACCTCGCATATCAGCAGCCTTCGTCATCACAAGGTGTGCCGCCCGCCCAGCCGTATTATCGCTTGCCACTAGGGGGATTTCGGCAGATGACGTAATCGTGATCTCCCGCCCTGATGTGAATCGTGCTTCGATAATATCTCCGATCCCCTTGAGGCATAACCCCAATGTATCAAACCCCGGCCCCAGATTTGATAACGATGCAGGACCATAAACCCTCACGAATTGCTTATCTGTGTTGCTCAAGAGCGTAAAAAGTTGGTCAATCCGTATTTAACGTACAAAACACCTCAATGGACCAGTACAGAAGCCATCATCCCAAAAAAGAGGTCATAACCCGTATCTAGTCTTCAGCACCCCCATAATCTTCATCGTAGCAGGAGGTAACACTGTTTTTTTTGAAACCAGACGCCTTAGGTCTTCAGGCGTATCCACGTCGTACCACACTGGCAACCGAGTAACTGATGCACCCGATTCATGAGCACGAACCAGTGTCAGCCTGAGCACATTTGGCTTACCGTAAACAATTCCGTCGAAAAGACCGCAAATAAGCGGTGCCATCCCAAGGAGGTAATATCCACCATCTAATGCGGGACCAACGCATACAGCCGGCACATCTGATAATGCTCCATATGCCTCCATGATAAACTCTGTCGGCAGTGTAGGATGATCTGTCCCGATAATAATCACTTGCTCATATCCCTCCGCGGCCGTTTCTCTGAAAGCATGTTGCATTCGCTCTCCTAACCCATTGCCGTACTGTTGTTTTAATTGCGCGCCATACAGGTGAACGCCGGGATCGCCCCCATCAGCCATGTAGAGACGTACATCCACGTCTAAGGATGCGTATTGTGCGAGGCTATCCATCAGAAAAGCACGATATAAGTCTGCCGCCTCCTGTGGCGACAGGAGTTGTGTAAGTCTGGACTTTACTCGACCTGCTACTGGGGAACGGGCAAACACAATCAGTGCACGATCGCTCATCCTGTACGCTGTTGACGCATCCTTTGAACAATCTTGACTATGCGTTCTGCGGTCAGTGCAATATCCTCGGACGTTGTCGAGCGACCGAGGGAGAGTCTGATCGACGCGCGAGCGGTATGCTCAGGTAATCCGAGGCCAAGCAGTACATGACTTGGCGTAATGGCCCCACTAGCACAAGCCGAACCTGCAGAAGCACTAATACCTTCAAGATCCATGTTCAGCAACAGCATTTCTCCGTCAAGCGGACTGCCTGCAATGGGTCTGAATGCCGTGCTCAGGATGTGTGGTGCAGCATTGAGCGGTGTATTGATCACCAATTGATCTCCGATACTATCAATGAGTCGCCCTTCCAGTTCCATTCGAAGCGCCTGTACACGGGCTACAGCTGCGTCCCGGTCACTTACGGTAAGAGCCATAGCAGCTGCCATACCGACCACAGCTGCTACGTTCTCTGTCCCCCCGCGCCGCCCTCTCTCCTGTGAGCCACCAAGGACCTGTGGGGACAGTTCCACTCCGCTTCGAACATAAAGGATACCTGCTCCCTTGGGACCATACATCTTGTGCGCTGAGAGCGACATCATATCTACACCAAGGTCCTCAACATCTAATGTCATCCATGCAGCTGCCTGGACTGCATCTGTGTGTAGAACCACATCGCGCGCACGACAAATGGATGCGATTTCCTTTATGGGGGCAACTGCACCGGTTTCGTTGTTCACATACATGACCGAAACCTGGCAAGTGTCAGCTTCCATTGCCTCAGCAACCTGATCTGCACTTGGAGCCCCAATTCTGGCGTCTGGCGTGAGATATGTAACTCGAATTCCCCGCGACTCCAGAACCTGTGCCGGCTCCAACACCGCTTTATGTTCAATACGTGATGTTACCAGGTGACTTCGTGGGCCTAATCCATTCAATGCAAAGTTGTTAGCCTCTGTAGCTCCACTCATAAAAACGATTTCTTCAGGGTTTGCATTCAAATGGTCTGCAATTCGTTCTCGACTATCCTCGATTGCCCCACGTGCAGCTCTGCCCAAGCGATGTACCGAGGATGCATTTCCAAAATCATCCCTCATGTACGGCAGCATAGCTTCCAGAACAGCCGGATCTAGCGGTGTTGTGGCCGCATGATCCATATAGACTGATCGTGAATAAGACCGCTTGTTGTCACGCTCAACAATCATAGTAACTGCATGGTATCCGTCCGATCAAGGGACATACTTTGGTACAAACCTGGGGCGAGTTCGGTATGCCTTCGAGAGCTATTCGACCACGGCAGTGCCATTTTGGTTCAAGTGGCTGGTAAAATGATAGCGTCTGGCGTTAATCAGTTTCGGCTTTGGCATTTGGCTTAACCCGTCCAATGGATCATAGTGAGCTGGACGATTGCAGGTTTCTCAATTGGGACAGATGCGGGCCGATCCCGGGGATCATTACACCGCCTGTGCAAGGAAGGGCGAGGCTTCACAAATGAGTGAGCGGCTCCATTGAGAACGGTGCCGCTACAATCTGCAATATGGCTATCTCCGGCCATAAACTACACGTTAATAATAAAGTACACCTACATTACACAGCCACCCCGAGGGATAATCTCCTCGACCGCCCTAATTCGGGTGTTTATTACGGAGTAGTGAACGACCCGATTAGTGACGAAAGCGTGCCGTAGTACCCAAAACATATCGGTATACAGGATAATGCCCACAGCTCATTATCTTTGCCGTTGTATAATGATTACTCATGGAGAAACTTGTAATTCGAGGAGGCCAGCCACTTCGCGGTACGTTGGCCATAAGTGCATCCAAGAATGCGGCATTGTCACTGATGGCTGCCGCAATTCTGCCCCAGGGAGTCACACGCCTGGCCCATATCCCAAAGCTTCGCGATATCACTACATTTTCTCATGTGCTCCGGATTGCTGGTGCAGCGGTCACACGTAAGGATACTGGGCTGGAAATCGATGCAACCCGGATAGGATTCCCGGAGGCTCCCTATGAGCTCGTAAAGAAAATGCGTGCCTCCTTCTATATGTTGGGAGCACTCCTTGGCCGCTGCGGACGTGCCCGCGTGTCACTGCCGGGCGGATGTGCTTGGGGACCCCGACCCGTTAACCTACACCTTGAAGGACTCACGGCCTTGGGAGCACAGATTGATCTGGATGAAGGGTACGTTGTCGCGCAGACGCCCCACGGGGGATTGCCAGGCGGATGCTACAAACTTGAACCATCAAGCGTAGGAGCTACCATCAATCTATTACTAGCCGCCAGTTTGGGGCGTGGCGGTACCCGAATCGAAAATGCGGCAATTGAACCGGATGTGGTCGTATTCTGCGAAATGCTCACGGCCATGGGAGCACGGCTGAAAGGCATCGGAACACGCACTATTGAAGTTGAGGGAGTTCAGGAACTGCAGGCAATCGACTTCAGCAACTGTCCAGATCGCATAGAATTGGGAACGTTCATGATTGCCGCTGCAATCGCGGGTGTGCCAGGGGAGCCCGTACGGTTAACCCATGCCCGCCCAGATCACCTGGGCGAGCAATTTGTAGCCGCATTCAGGGAAACCGGAGCTACGTGTACCATTGCAGACAACGAAGTTATCATAACTCCCCCCGAATCAATAAAACCCGTCTCTATCAAAACCGCTATTTATCCGGGGTTCCCAACAGATCTACAGGCCCAATGGACAGTATTCCTAGCCTGTGCAAGCGGAAAAGCTACAGTTACCGACCAGGTGTATGGTGATCGCTTCAATCACATCCCGGAATTGGGCCGTATGGGACTTCAAGCTCACGTTGTTGGCAATCAGGTGACCGTCTACGGGGGCGCCCGGCTTAGTGGAGCACGTGTCATAAGTACCGATCTGCGCGCAAGTGTATCACTAGTACTTGCGGGGATGATCGCACAAGGAACTACGCACGTTGGCCGAATCTACCATCTGGATCGAGGCTATGAGCGCCTGGAAACAAAACTCAGTAAGTGCGGAATAGATATCAGGCGCGAACAATACGACGAGTTCGCTGCACCCAAACAACCTTAGTGCTGTACTGAATGCAGCGTGTGCTCGTGGATCGGCTGAGCTTCTAGATTGTCTGACGGATAACGCTGCTTATAGGGACCGGTTACTGCAAGAGCAGTCTCATCATCCTTGTAAAATTCATACACCCTTTGCGCCTCCTGAAGTTCTTCTGTACGTTCTAGGGCCGCGAGCGTTAACATGCGATTATACAAGGCCCCAAGGTCCTCGGGGTCTATCTCAAGGACGCGGTCAATCCACTGTAGTGCCATCTCGTATCGCTCCATCAGGTAATGCATCCGACCAATAGAAAGCAGTAGTACACGGTCTGCGGGATAGGCCTCGTACACATACAGCCACTCGGTAATCGCATCATCGTACCAACCGTATCCTTTCAATACTTCACCACGGAAATAAGCGGTCTTGATGTATCCGGTTTGTCTTTTCTCGGCTTCTATCAGTTCTAACTCCGCCTCTTCAAGACTGCCCTCAGCAAGATGTACACGAGCAAGGTTGATTGGTCCCTCTGGACTTTCCGGGGCAATAGACGAAACCTGACCGAATGCCTCGAGCGCACCGCGCGTATCCCCCTCTAGAAAAAGTCCTATCCCATAGTCATTCCACCGCTCCCACAGGGCGTACGTTGTATCGGGTTGGCCACTTTCTGACCGCTTTGCGGAGGCCATCAAAGTAATGGGAATCTCAGGGGCTTCACCCGGTGCCAATTCCCATCTCCGCAGATCAACCTCCTTGCGTGCCAGTGAGTCCGGCTCTCCAGGAGCAACCTGCCCGCGAAACGTCCAGTTGTGGAAGTACCACTTGAACTTGCGGTGATACAACTGAGCAGACAGCTCACTGATTATTGTGCCTTTGGGCACCTGGAAGCGGTAATGCACCGTGTGTGCTGTCCCTGGTCCGATCATATTTGCATAGACCGTAGCAATCCAGTCCTGTGCATTCCGTCGACTAATAAGATTGCTTGCACGATCCACCTGCACCGCCCCCCAGAAATGTGCGGTTGAATCAACCCTGCCTTCCTCATCCAGATGGCCCGATATCAATACCTCCGCCCCTGATGTATCCCTGGCGGCAAACTCTAGCCACATTTCGTTGGAATCGTTTGTCCCGCCGGGCAGTAAGTGTCCTACGCGCCGATTACGAACAACCACACTGACCTCAACCTCATCCCCCGAATCAAGGGAGGGTATAGCCTCACTCGGACCATATGTTTGACCATTTACCGTCACAGAAAAAATGTCAACGGACGCAGAAGACTGCAGGGATTCCTGTGCTTCACGTACTTGTTCGGGGTATCCTTCGAGCGCAGGCAGCGCAGTATTGGCGGCGGCAAATGTATGACTGCGAATAAATCCTCCCGTGCCTCCCTGATCATCGGAGGCTACACGCGGCATATGACAATCAATACAGGATAAAGGCGTCTCCGGGAGGTAAAATGAGCGTACAGTATTCCCGCTCGTGCCGCTGCTTTGCCAGGCATCGTATTCATTCTGCCCGCGCTTCCATCGATAGTTATTAACCCCCGGCGGTAAGCCTACTTTGTGACAGCTACCGCAGAACTCCATCGTCTGATGGACCGGAGTTAACATGGCTTCTCTGTGCGGGTCAGGCTTGGCTCGGACAAGCGTGTTATGAATCCACCGGCGGGTATCATCGCTCGCACGGGCAAATGGGTACTCATCCGGAGCTGAGATCACATATCGGCCGTTACCTTTTACATCCCTCAAAGCATCAATTGCATGACAGGACAGACATGTGATACCTGCAATTGCAGTTGGATGCTCAAAATCCAATAACTGCTCATCAGTGAACCGTCCAGTAAAGAGCACCAATGGGTCGTGGCAGGATGCGCACCAGCGTGCAGGATCATTGCCCGCACGCTCCACTAACGCTTCGACACTTTTACGGTAATAAGGGTTGTTGAACGAGGATAGACGGTGGGCTGAGGTCTGCCATTGGGCCACAACATCCGGGTGACATCCTTCCTGACCACAGGATTCAGATCTGCCTAGATCATCATCATTGAGATATCCATCATGCGCCAGTATAGCTTGTGATGCCGACAGAGGGTTTTCTTCGGACCCTTCCACATAAATCGCCCTCCTACCCTGAAGCCAAGGCAGAAGCCCTACCAGCAAAGTAATTGCAAGACCAGTAATCAACGTAAGAGAGAGCGGATGGCGCCATACGTGAAGTCCGCCTGATCGGAAGGCCTGCCCCCACTCCAGGAATCGATACCGCACCCCCTCTTTCATGGATACATGAACCAGAAATCCACCAATCGAAGTGACAACGGAGATCAAGTGCACATACAGCAGAGTGCTGCCCGCCCAGGTTGAACCCAGAAATACAAGGCCGAACCCCGAAGAGAGCAGTGCGATAAGTGATGCTCCTGTAAACGTTCCCGCAAAAGTTGCTTTCCAGTTGAGCCGGAACGGCATTTTTGCCAGGTGCAGTGTTATAAATACTGCGGACGGCAAGACGAACAGCGTGCCTAGACCTATATGGAGAAGCACGTTGCTCATGTAGAGGAGCGCCGTGGATTGCTCCATCAGATAAAGGAGTAGGCTGTTCACCAAAAGAACGCCAAAACCACCCAATAGCACTGCGACCATTCGCCGCTGGCGTTTGGGCAATCGTATGTAACGCTTGCGCAGACGTGCCATGGTCTAGTAAATGGATTCCGGCCAACGTAACTGAACACCCTGCCGCGCCAAAATATCCTGAAAGTCTCTCAGATGATTGGTGCGCACGCTTCGCGGTTTTGTATTTCTGACAATACACCAGGCAGCAAGCGCACCTACAGCTTCACCAATATTCCACTCGACAGGATGTAGTCGGTAGCATCCACCAGTGATATGGGTTACACCGATGTTTTTTGCTGCTGGCAACAGGTTTTCCATCCGGATGGGGATCAGTGCACCAAGGGGGATTTCGAAGGGTAGAGAAGCAACATCAATGTAGTTGTCTCCCGCGGTGGACGGGTGCAAATCTATGCGATAGCTACCAACCCCAACCGAATCCTCAAAATACTCCGCACGTTTGGTACCCTTTCGGGCTTCCTCACCCACATGATTTTCGGTTACCGTGAACTCTGAGAGAATACGCCTGGACTCCCTCAAATAAGGGGCCTTTGCGAGTCCATCCTCAGTGCCCATAATATCCCCACGTAACCTTAGTCCTGGCCAACCCTGGCCTCCGTCCTCCCGCGGTACTTCAGTCTGAAGCCAGAAGAAGAGCGAAAAACTCAGCTCTCGTGCTGCCTGTCGATGCAGAGCGCTGTCAGAGGCTGCAAACAGGTTTCCGTTCATATAGTCGTTTTGCGGCCAGTTAACAAGCGAAATTCCACCTGCATAGGCCCCCGATGCAAATAACCTCGGATTTATTAGCCTGCGATATGTCCATAGATTAAAGTTCTCGGTGACCGCTCCCGGTCGAGGATCGAACGAAACCGTTCTCGGCTCTAGGGTTATGGGGTGACTGTAGGTCAGACTGAACAGCTTCCCGGGCCATGGAGGATCAATTGGCGGTACGTAGTCCCGCCAGTACATATAGGATTCAGGGGGCTCAATCGTGTGATCTTCCCCCGGTCGATAATCCATCGCAAAACACCATGTGGGGGCCTGCATGTTTTGAGGTCCCGGACGAGGCGAGGCGTGCAACTCTCCCGTATCCGCCTCAGCGCCCATGACATGCTCCGTCTGTGATAAATCTAGAAGTACTCCATCTTCCGTTGCATCAAGGAAGTACTTCGCTCTGATTACAGTACCTGCGGGCGATAATTGGACAGCTTGAATACGATCCCCACTCACCTCGGCAGAGGTTGGTCGTACATTCAACATTATTCTGAGCTGTCCTGTACTCAGGTAAGGAGCCAACCAGTCGGTCAACACCGCGAGGGCTGCTCGCGGTTCATGGCAGAGCCTGGATACCCCACAGGTACCTGGATTCAGTAGCTCCGCTGTAGGATCCACTAGCGGATACAATCTTCGATAGTAATCACGCACTCCTGTTCGAAACGCCCGATAACTGTCTGTTGCACCCTGAGACTCAATCCACTGATGCTCATCCGGGGGAACTCCCTGCTGCGTAAATTGCCCGCCAATCCATTCTGTCTCTTCCGTAAGAATCACACGCTGATTCATTCGCAGCGCAGCCAACGCAGCCGCACATCCTCCTGTACCACCTCCAATGATCGCTATATCTGCCTCCCATTCTCTGTCCGCATGGAGTATAGCCAGAAGTCCTGAGCTGGAAAGTTGTAAAAATGAACGCCTTGATAACATCAATGAACGTAATACGAGCAGGAAGTAGATTGAGCTCTTATAGTCAGCGAGGCTCGAGTGGTATTGCCCTCACTACTCTATCTACTTGATTACCATCATACTGTGCCCAATCCGTGCTGACCCAGCACTGACTAAATAGGTGTATAATCCCTGCGATAGGCGAGCAGAATCCAGCCGTACCATATGTTCACCTGCACCGAACATCTTTTCCGTCAAAGTCAGAACCTCACGGCCAGAAATATCATACACGACAATACGAACGGGACCCGGTTCAACGAGTGAAAATGGGATCGTGGTGCTGGTTCCAAACGGATTCGGGAAATTTTTGCCAACTGCTATTTGTACAAACCCATCTGGCACCGGGATTGAATGTGTCGGCGTAGCATCTGTCGTCTTTATCGTACTGACCAGCGTGAGGTTGGGCAATGCACTGTTAGTTACCTCACAGTAATACTTGGCCACAGATTCATTTGCATCAACTCGAATTGATATTGAGTCCGCACCACTGATAATTTCTCCATTCCGGAACCATCTATACTTATTCCCATCCGCCGAATCCATCACACTGAAAATAACCTCCGAACCGGTACGTTGGACCTGTGTAGGTAATGAATCTTGTGGTGCATAAACGAAAAAACTTTCACTTTCCAAGCGAGCACTCTGGACTAAATCCAGGAAATCCAATTGGTTTTCCGAGACATCCACTGTGTCCAGGAATGCCCACTCCGTGAGATCTGTCATTTCATCAAACCTGTTCCTGGCGAGATCCAAAATCTCGAGGTAGTACATTGCTCTGCGATGCGGCATGAATGAACCAGTCAGTTGATTATTACTCAGTCGAACTTCAACCAGTCTCTGATGGCCATACATGTTTTCGAGTGTACCCGTAAAAGCATTGCCCCTTATATCTATCTTACGCAACCAGGAGAGCGGTTCGATAAACGATGCAAAATCGCCGGTAAGCTGATTCCCTCGCAGGTGCAGCTCATCCAATGATCTTGGCAACCGGGTAACCTCGCCCGTGAGTTGATTATTTGATAGGTTCAGCAGGCGCAGATTGGGACTTCTTCCCAGATCCGGGGGCAATGAGCCCGTTAGCCCATTCCCTGCCAAATCCAGAGTTGTAAGAATATACATGCTCCCAAAGCCCTCCGGGATCACACCTGTGAGACGATTGTTTGCTAGGTAAATTTTTGTCAAATCTGGTCCCTGGGTTAATTCAGGTGGAATCACGCCAGTGAGTTGATTACCCTCCAGTGATAGGTTCTCCAATTTAGACATCGAGGCCAATTCAATTGGAATCGTCCCCGTCAACTGATTACATCCCGCATACAGCGACTCCAGCGATGGGAATGTAGTCAGTTCCAGAGGAAATTCACCCGTGAGGTTATTTCCATCAACGAACAACTCCTCAAGCCCTGTGATATTTGCCAGTTCGGTAGGTATTGAGCCCTCCAGCTGATTAATATCTAGGTACAACCACTTGAGCGTAGAAATATTGCCCAGTTCCGGTGGTATTGGGCCGGTCAACTGGTTCTGAAAGAGTGATAATTTTTCCAGGGCCGACATTTGCCCCAGCTCTGGAGGAATAGCATCGGAGAGCCTGTTACCCCACAAGATTAATTCCCTCAATGCCGTCAGATCGGCCAGTGATGCAGGAATTGAATAAGTCAGATCATTCTCGGAAAGATCGAGCATTTCAAGTTCTTCGAGCGTACCCAGACCCGTGGGGAGCAGGCCGCCCAGTCCATTACCGCCAAGGTCGATAGACACCACGCGGCCATCACTGTTGAGCGTAATACCGTACCACTGAGATACCGGCTCTTGTAGCCATCCGGTGTTATCAAACCAGGAAGCACCTTTGGAAAAGTTGTATAGCGTTACTAAGACTAAAGAATCCGCTTCAGAGGCAGTCACTTGTGCACTGGATCGCGTAATCTTTGCAGCAGCGGTGCGCTCCGCTATGCGCTGCTGCAAGGGCGTAGACATACACTGTTCTCGGTCCTGAGACCAACTCTGCTGGACAACCAGAAGGGTAAACAACAGCAGAACCACTACCCGCTTGGCAGCCGTATTACTGCATATGACTAACATGCTACACACACGTGTGAACTTGATAAACTGGACATGATTATCCTTATCGCGTGGATGACTCTCTGCATACAATCTCAAGATATACCCTTCCAGTTTGAATTTCAGGAAACTAGGAACTATCCTGAAGCCGGACTGCTAGGTCAGTGAGTAATTTTCGGTCAGGTTTGAGCGAACGTGCCCAGATGTTATCTGGCCAGGGATAGCATTTCGGAATCTTGAACCGGGGAAACTCGCGAGCGAGAAAATTTTCTACATCTTCAGATTTCGCGCTTCCTCGAACGAATGCTACCGGGCACTGTCCGAACTCTGGATCAGGTACTGGTACCACAACGGCCTTTTGTACGCCTTGAACGCTGCAGAGAACATGTTCAATTTCTTCTGGACTTATATTTTCACCGCCTGAAATAAACATGTTATCCTTGCGGCCCAGAACATAAAGCTCCCCGGCTTCATCCAGTCGTCCCAGATCCCCTGTATGTAGCCATCCATCTTCATCTGCGATGTTTTCGAGCGTGTCCGCATTCAGGTATCCCAGACACACGGCCGGGCTACGGACCAGTATTTCGCCATCTCCGGCAATCTTGAGTTCATTTCCCTGCAGTACATGTCCAGAGGAACCAGGAGATGGATTTTTTTCGCTTAGAGTGACCATTGAGCTCGTTTCCGTCATCCCATACGTTGTGCGGATCGGCCACCCTTTGTCTATTGCCATTTTCAAGATACCTTGGGGCGTAGGCCCTCCTCCTACGATGACTGCACGCAAGTGGGCAGGAGGCTTTTTATCTTGTTCCAGGACTTGTAGTAGCTGTGTCGAAACCATGGATACATGCGTGATCTGATAGCTGGATAGAGCCTCAGTGAGAGACATCCCGGGATCGGGGATGACAATCGCTGCACCGGCTATAGAACAACGAAAGACAACACTGATCCCCGAGACATGCCAGAGTGGAAGACTCAAAAGCCACCGGTCACGACTCCCTAAATCCAGTGCCGCGCACGCACTTTGTGCGCTGGCAATGTGGTTTTCCAAACTGTGTGCCACAGCTTTGGGGGTGGCTGACGAACCCGATGTATATACTATCGTGGCTACGCCTTCATAAGAGCTGGCGTCACCTGCATGAGACTTCTCAGTGTAGCACGTAGCAGGATCCAAGCACTTAGTCTTCAGATCTGTACGTGTGGTCAACACATACTTGATCCCCAATCGTCCGAGCGCCCGATCCACTGCAGTGCCGGGCCAGCGCATGCTTAGTACACATACCGACACTCCGGCATGCACGCAACCCAGCATCACCTCCACTGCTTGCCAACCGGGTTCCAAGTAAATACCCACTCTCGATATATGGTTGCGGATCATGTAGCCAGATACCTTAATCGATGCCTCCCACAGCCGGTCTTTGGCAAAGAACAACGACTCAGGGGTTCGTAGCTTAACCTTGGCTGGATTTAGACCTGTACTACATTTTGCTTGAATCTTTGGACTTTGTGAGATGATCAATCAACTGATTTTTTTCGGCAGACCCCTACATCGGACAAACCGGAGAAAAATGATCAAGCAGGCTAACCAAAAGGTTATAATCCCACCTGCATGGCGCAGACGTTTTACGTAAGGAAACTGTTGCACTAAAATAACGATTTGTCCTGGTTTGGAGATGAGTCAAATTTAATTTGGTTTATCCCCCTCCTGCGACTATTGCGCACTCTGCATTTCCAGCGACGTGTCGAGGGATCCCTGTACGGGCAGAGCCTCGGTTGCAACTGCAATAATACTGAAACATGATCATTATCGATTCGGTCAACATCTACAGGTACCACCTACGACTGACATGTCCCATTGCCTGGGACGGGCAAGCTCATACACATCGAGATGGTCTCTTGATATGTCTCAGTAATGGCGATAACTCAGGCTGGGGGGATATTTCACCATTACCCGGGTTCAGCGCAGAGTCATTAACAGAAGCACAAGCACGGGCCGAGGTGTTTGCCGGGGAAATCAGGGAGTCGCCACTAGGCACTTTGGACCTGAATGCAGTCAAGATACCCCCGTCAGTTCGATTTGGATTTGAACTTGCCCTCTACAATCTAAACGCAGCAACGAGAAAACAATCCCCAAAAGAAACATCTGCCATAGCGTGCTGTGGCTTGATAGGACACCAAGGCAATCAACGAATCCATATTGCGCACAGTCTTGTCGACTCAGACTATCGGGCTATAAAACTTAAAGTTGGCAGACAATCCCTGGAGGAAGATTTGAATTTAGTGCACACAATTTGCGGAAAATACCCCGCAGTTGAAGTGCGCGTTGATGCGAACCGCTCCTGGTCAATAAAAACGGCAAAAAAATTCGTTCGAGCCACACAAAATTTGAGGATAGACTATCTCGAAGAACCCCTGAAAGATAAAACCGATCTTATGGAATTGGCCCGAAACTGTAATATTCCCCTAGCACTGGATGAAACACTCCGAGAGCGGGATGCGGAAAAGTACCTCAAGTTTGCCGATGTTCGCGTACTAAAACCGACACTGGCCGGGGGCATCTATACAACTCTCGCACACATTGAACAAGCCATACGAGAAAACGCACGATGCATCATCAGTTCCTCCTATGAATCCGGTGTGGGAATACTTGGCTTGATTGAGTTGGCCAGAAAGCTCCCGGGGGAAATACATGGCCTAGATACGCACAGAGTATTTGAACGTGACGTGTTTAAGGCCGATCCCCAATTGAGCGGTCCCGAGCTGCAGCCCGATAGACATACAGAGAACCACGATTTAGATCTATCAATCCTACATCATGTATGGCCTGCGAACGCATAGCGTAAACCTCTAAACGGCTTAACAAGGGGTTATCCCTGCCAGGATTGCCATGATTGAGACTGCGTTGTGATACTACCCGAACGGCCTGTCCTACTGACGAACAGCCTCAACTGCGTAATAGCGGGGTGTAAAGCGGCGAAGTATCGGGCGAATACCATTCAATGCACCGTAGCTGACCCATTTTTCACTGCGGACTATCCGCCATCCGGCATGCTCCAGCAACCAGTCAAACTGCCAAGTCTCAAATTCATGAAAATGCCGATCCCACGGATCATCCGGATTGCAGTATGCTGAAGCGAACCACAAACGAAGCGGAACCGTCACAACGAGACGAGGGGCTTGAATAGCGCGTAGTACGTTATATGGAGTCACCAAGTGCTCCAATATCTCAAAAGCAGTTACAAGATCAACGTCCTTCCCAATTACGCCTGTGGGCTCTTCCAAGTCACCCTCTGTATTACTAACCTCGTACCCTGCACGCTCCATCCGCCGCCCAAGTTCATTTGGAGTGCCGAGGTCGAGAATACGCGCTGGTGGTGGAGAAACATCATCAAGAAACCGCAATGTATTGCTGAATCTCCTCTCAAGCGTACTGGATGCCTGTGACATAGTCAATAGGATTCGTCATTCCATTAATCTTACGTTACAAAGCCCATGCCAACGCAAAAATTACACTATGTGCAAGTAGTAACAGTGCCGTTTGTCCAAGAAGTGGATTCAAGCGGGAGGCATCTTCTATTGTAACCAAACCATCCAGTATGTGCATGGCCGGGAGTAAAATCAGTACTGTAAGTCCAGACCATATATGTTCACCGGTAACACGAACAAACTCCAGAGGCATGAGCGCTGCGATAACTACACAGGCAACCCACATTCCAATACCGAACTTACGCCCGAACCGCACCACCGTCGTCATTTTGCCCGCCCTGCGATCTTCCTCCATATCCCGGATATTGTTAATTAGCAAGATCGCAGTTGCAAGTAGACCAGGCGCAATGCCTGCGATAATCACATACGGTGTGATCTCGAGCGCTTGAACATAATACGTCCCCCCGACGGCTACCGGCCCGAAAAATACCAGAACAACCAGATCCCCCAATCCCTTGTAACCAAACGGCCACGGCCCAGCCGTGTAGAGTATACCTGCAGCTATTGAAACCAATCCAATGAGGAGTATAACCCATCCGGCTCGGTAAACCAGATACATCCCAAGGATTGCAGCAAGCGCGAAGATTACAAAAGTGGCAATCTTGATGTGCCCCGGGGGAATCAGTCCGGCTTGCGTTACTCTTGTAGGACCCTTACGGTCAGCCGTGTCAGCACCCCGTGCAAAATCGGCATAATCATTGCAAAAATTTGTCCCAATAGTGATCAGTAATGCACAAGCCATCGCAACCAGCATTGCGCCGAGGCTGAAACCACCATTCGCCCATGCCATCGCAGATCCTACGATGATTGGCGCAATCGCAACGGATAATGTCTTGGGACGAGTAGCTGAAAGCCAGACGACAATCGTGTTCATATTCACGGCTTGTACCCTTCCTTGTCAAAGTCTGGAGGACGTTTGGCCAAGTATGCATTTCTACCCTCCTGCCCCTCCTCAGTCATATAGAATAGCATCGTTGCATGTCCGGCTAACTCCTGTAAACCGGCCTGACCATCACAATCTGCATTGAATCCGGCCTTAAGCATCCGTATTGCAATATTGGAGTTCTGAAGAATTTCCCTGCACCACTGCACCGTAGTGCGTTCAAGATCGTCCAGTTTAACAACGGTGTTTACGAGACCCATCTGCAAAGCTTCGGAAGCATCGTAAGGTCTGCACAAGAACCAGATCTCCCGCGCTTTTTTCTGCCCCACATGACGGGCAAGATAACTCGCACCATAGCCCCCGTCGAAAGAACCGACCTTTGGGCCGGTTTGCATGAATTTGGCATTATCGGCAGCAATCGTGAGATCACAGATGACATGCAGTACATGCCCACCTCCGACAGCCCAACCCGCAACCATTGCAATCACTGGCTTGGGGCAGGTTCTGATCTGCCTTTGCAGATCAAGAACATTCAGGCGCTGAGTACCCGTGCCCTTCTCGGTATATCCATGATCCCCGCGTATGCGCTGATCCCCCCCAGAACAAAAAGCATCCGGTCCAGCCCCGGTCAGTACAATCACTCCAATAGACGTATCATCACGAGCCTTGGCAAATGCATCCTGCATTTCAGTCACCGTTAATGGACGGAAAGCGTTGCGGACCTGTGGACGGTTGATCGTCACCTTGGCAATACCTTCCGTATCAGTGTCAGGCACACCTGTCTGGTACAGGATGTCCGTGTATTCGTCTGCATCCTGCCATACAATTGGCCCCTTAACCGTGGGGCGATGGGTAAAGTGATGCTTCTTCTTAGACATAGTAATGATTGGGAATTATGCGAGAAGTTTGGCCTCAATAGCCTCGTTTACGAGTCTGTAGATGGTTTCGTGCAGATCTGCGTTTTCCTTGCGATCCGTTTTGATCTCAATCAGACTTGGTCCTGCTGAATCGGCTGCAGCCAGCCAGGCTTCGTGGAACCGGACACATGAGTCAGCCAGCGTATACGGTATCTGGAATTGCTCTGCAGCAAATCGAAAATCCATGCCGTGGGGAGTTCCCAGTACCATTTCAAACTGTTCCTGCTCAAGAGCAATTGGAAGCATATTAAATATGCCACCGCCATTGTTGTTGATGACAACAATGGTAATATCGCAGTCTTTGAGGAGTGCCAGCGAGTTCAGGTCGTGTAGCATGGCCAAATCTCCCAACAGTACGGTACCAGACCCAGACTGCCCCTGAGCAATACCTGCCGCCGTAGCGAGCGTGCCATCAATTCCACTTGCACCACGATTAGCAAAAACGCGTGGGGCTGCGTCTCTTGCTAGGAAGGCCTGCAAGTCCCGAATCGGCATGCTACTGGCACCAAAAATCCAATTTGTATTATCGGATAGTCTGGACAGCATCCATGCTACAGATGGTTCAGAAAGCTCATAGTCAATCAATGAAACGAGCGTACGCCGAGCTAAGATATTCGCACGCATCCACACATCAACCCATGCAGCACGAGGTTTATCCCCGGGTATCTCACCCAGTAAATAATTACAGAACCCGGAAATTTCCGACTGAATTCGATCCGTTAATACGTGGTACGGATCAATCCTGTCTGAAGATGGAGCAATTAATGCATAAGTTTCGGGACGCGCACGCGATAAAAACTGCTGCAATTTATTGGATACCAGAGGCCCGCCAAAGTGCAATACCACGTCCGGGAAATGCCGGCGTGTAAATACTTCACTGCGAACAATTAAATCAAAAAAAGTTACCACGTTCTCTCCTGCAGGCACTGGTGCGCTAATATCTGCCATTAACGGCCATCCCAGATGCTCTGCCAAGGCATGAATGGGTTTGGCATCCTCAGGGATCTGTAGGCGACCAGCGACGATAAGCCCTCGTTGGGCTTCACGAATATTCTGTAGTACTCTTCGCCTCGATACAACCACATCCCTTACCGCAGCCATATACTGTGTATGCTGACGTTCTTCTGTCGGCCAGGACGTCTCCGGGATCGATTTCTCTTCCTGCTCTTTCTCCAAAAGGGGCTCTCTGAACATGCAGTTCAGGTGTACTGGTCCGGTGCAGGCCCGGTGCACCGCATGATCAATCGTGGTGCTTATATACGCTCCATCCTGTTCTGAGACCGGAGCTGGCAAATCCGCAAACCACTTGGGATAGCGACCAAACAAATGCACTTGGTCAATTGTCTGATTGGCACCGGTATCGCGAAGTTCTGGAGGGCGGTCGGCCGTAAGGCAAATCATTGGCACATTATCCATGCCAGCTTCGACTATAGCCGGCAGGCCATTTGCCGCGGCTGTTCCTGAGGTGGTGATCCAAACACATGGCTGCCGGGTTGCTCGACCGTATCCAAGTGCAAAAAATGCGCTGCCGCGTTCATCAAAATGAACCGTGCAATGCGTGTCAGGATGACTGATCGCAGCCAGCGCGAGAGGCGCACTCCGAAAACCGGGAGCAATTATAAATTCACGAACCCCGCAGCGTACTAACTCCGCGACGATCAGGCGTGCACGGTGCGCATTGCTTTGGATCATGCGTACTGGAAGTCCGCTTGGACTGGATAAGTATAGAGCCCCAGCACCCGCGCTAATCCACCGATCTTATGTCCAATCTCCGCCCATTCATCTGAAGGAGTTGATCCTCGGACGATCCCTGCACCCGAATAAAGTCGGATCATTGATCCCGATACAAGACCGGATCGAATCCCAGCGGCAAATTCGGCCTCATTTACACCTATCCAGCCTACCGGACCCGCATACCAGCCTCGATCCAAGGGCTCCCGCTCCCGGATAACGTCCAATGCCAAATTAGATGGGTACCCACCCACTGCTGGAGATGGATGCAATGCTTCCAGCACATCCAGGCTCGTATACTCCTGGCGCAGGATCGCACGCAACCGTGAGACCAAATGTATCTCGGAAGCTAAACGCATAATTGAAGGCTGGACATCCATGGTCACATGGGCGGCCAGTTGGGCAATCTCCTCCTGCAGACTGATTCGAACAAACTCATGCTCCCGCTGCTCTTTTGCGCTCCCGAACAGCTCATCAATCATCCTCTCATCCTCCAAATCAGATGCTCGACGCGGACGGGTGCCTGCTACCGCCTCACTTTCTACTGAACGCCCCTCGCGCCTGAATAGTCGCTCGGGGGATGCGCCCAAAAATGCCATACCTGGTATCGGTTCAAAAAGAAAGTGGAAACAACCGGGAGAACTACTCTGAAGCTGCTGCAAAATAGTAGCCGGTTCCAGGGGAGCTGAAAAATCAACTGCGGTTTCTCTTGCCAAAACTATTTTATCCAAAGGAGAGCAATGAACCGCGCGGAGCACCCAGCCAACAATAGACTCCCATTTTCGGAAATCTGGACAGAATCTGTGCCTGATAGGCTTCGGAAATTGTTCGGTCCCCTGAGCAGGCACCCGAAGTGCATCAACCTGGTCAAGAATCAGATTCATCTGCGCACGATCATCAGGCAACACGACATTGCAGCGGAGCATCGTGCCCTTGAGATCTTTACGAACTTCAAATCTTGGCAAGACAAATCGCCATGCACCAAATGAACTCCACTGCGCTTCATACGGTAGGCGAAGGTCAAAGCGAATGCCCCCGTAGTATCTAACACCATGCTCACAACCTGAGAGCATCAGTCCAAGTCCGCTGCGTAACACCTTCAAGTCAACCGCAGAAGGTGAATACTGGCAATCTGCCTCCCCAATCGCAGCAACCTCCATACCATAATCCCGTCCTGACCAGTAGATACGCGCCTCCTGTGGATAATTCGCCAACCACCTGATCGGAGAAATATCCTGAAATGCCACAGAAACCGTAGCTATTCTTGCTTTGGAAGGGGTATCTGGTTGTTCCAGCAAGCATCGTACCTTCGCCCGCAGCTCACTTATCGCATCAACATTAACGCCATTTATCATAAGTTATTTCCTCCCTCGAGGCGCCTTCTTCTTGAATACATTTTGGATAATTTCCTGCTCAATATCTGCAAAATCGGCAAGATTAATGCCATGACGCAACGCACTACGAACAATGAAAGCTCTCAATATATGGTCAGGTACTGGAAGTCGGTACAGTGCTTTCCAACACGGGATTATCAGTGGGCGCATCAGATATGACAATATGCCCCACCGCAAACATACAAAACCGATCAGCCCCACAGCCACAGCCTGGTATCGACCAGTCATAGCTAATATCGACATCGTTCCAGCGAATAGTATCGCCTGCATCAACACCGCGTCCAATATCCTCAATAGGGACGATACTCCACGATTTACCAGTGCCGGAGCCAATATTTGCCATCCCAGGAAAAACCCCAGCACAACTACAGCAATCTGCCACGGATCGTAGTAGATTAAACCTAATGCAAGCAGCCATGCGGACAGCGTGTGAGGGGATCGAATCCACGTATCTGCACGTGCCAAATGTGCCTCGATTGGCTCGCGCTCGAAGACTTCTGCTGCGTATTCGTTGAGAAGATTTACGGTAGTTCTGTACCAAATACCGGACTCGGTAAGGATGCCCTGTGGGGTATCGTGGTATTTAACCGCATTCTTAGGCCACAGCGGCCAAGCCATGTACACAGTCGTCAAGAATCTGCGCCTTTCAACCACGACATTATGCCGTTGTTGCCCCACAAGAATAAGTCTTACAGCGATCCAATGTTAATGAAATATCGAAGTCGCTCTGGAGAAACTGTTACCTGACGTAACATCAAATCAGGTGGATATTGGGCAATCGGTTCGACGTGTCCAGTTGTATCGGCAAATATCTGATCGTACGACACCGTGGCCTGAATGAACTGGGATTGTTGTGCCTCGGAAAATTTTGACAAAGGTACCTGATACGTGATCGTCACGAACTCTGGATCAAGCTGGACTGTATTGTTTCCGTCGGGGAGACCTTCTAGCTCCACTCTTATATGTTCTTTTTGACCCTCTGTGTATTGCGATGCAAGTTGCGTGACTGTCGTCTCCTTGGTAGATAAGTTCACGAGGCCAGTCAATGAATCAAGTAAGCTTACCGAATAATGTACTATATCACTGACCCCTACAACGGTGTCTGACTTTGTAGGCCATACTTCCAATCGACTTACAACAGATGCCGGTCCATGAACCCCGACAGTATCGGGGGCAAGCTGTACCTCACTCGTCAGGAAATACGGTGGCTGGGGTACAAACGTGACACGTGACTCAATAGGAAGCATACGTTCCATTTTCGCCTCTTTTTGAAAATCTATTCGCTCCGGCACAATGCTTTCTATTGTTATCTCTTCCGGTAATCGAGGCAATAATTGTGTTTCCAGTGCGGGTATGGTCACATCGAATGTAATTGGACTGCTCCAGTGACGCGCCCGAAAACGCTGTACCAACAGGCTCCTGCCTGGACCATGCAAGGTCGTGCGAATGGTCTCGGGCAAAGGTTGTGTCAAGACCGAATCTGTATCAAGCCCGGAAATACATGAGGGAGAGGCGACCTGGGCCTGTGACGCGCAGGTTACGTATTCAACAGACAAATACTGATTCTCCGACAGACTAAGCAGAAACCATATCACGATGGAGGCTACCAGACTAAAAATCATCGCCCGCCGTCGAGCTCCTGACGTCCTCGCGGTCTCGTCAAAAGTCGATTGGTCCCCGAAAATTGCTTCTCGGACACCGCGCCATAACCGTCGTAGTACATCCGGCATATAACGGTTACTGATAATCTGATTGAACGTGCATTAACCTAAAAAACATGTCACTGGATCATGTCAGGCCGATTATAATGGAAATTATATCCGTGAAAGCACAGAGTGGTCCCAGTCATTACGTTCCAATACAGCCTAGTGACTATTGTAGGACATCAGTTGCTGCGAATAGGATCCTTGTACCGTGCAATCAGACACGAAGCAAAGCTTCATGATCCTCATCTGGCACCACTGCTCCAAAATTTTCCGCTTATTCAAATTTGCTCCTGTTTGTACAGTCTGCAACGACCACTGGACGCTCAAGGTGCATATGGTTGAATAATTTATGCGGCAGAGCTGCGCCCGTTTCTTCGCATCGACTGGCGTACAAGACAAAGATCGCTTACAAGTATGTAGTTCTTGATCTGCACTCGCGGTCGCTATCCTTCGAATTTCATGCAATCAGCTGCCCCAATGATTCTGCCTGCGCTTCCAGTCAACGCAAATACGATCTTCACCAACATTACGAACTGTGCGCTGCAATGCTCCGGTAGTGACGACATCGTGTCTAGGAGAAATCTAGACCACGGTGGATATCGATGGTGCCCGTGTAACCTAAGGTAAACTCGGACTTATGAGTCCGCATAAGTGTCTTATCTACAGGATGGACGTCAATGCCTCCGTGTTGATCGTATTCGGTAGCACGACTACCTTTTCGTCAGAGCATACTAATGAAATATCTCGAGATTTCATCTCGTCAGCAATTACAACAAGAGGCTTGGCTCCTTGGCTCATCTTTTCTCCAGAGTCAGAGCTGGTGAATCTACACCGAGTTCATCAAAAAAGATCTGACTCAACAATTTGTCGTAATGCTGCCTAGAGTGTACCAAAGTTTCCCTGATTCCTGCTTACTTCAATTTCGAGCTGACAGCTGCTGACTTCACGAACTGGGGAGTGTGCCCCAACCAACATCCAAACATGCATATGTCGTTTTAGTGATTGAATTCAAAGAGACGATCCAGCAGATGTGCCGTAGACAGAGACGTTCATATTCGGCTTATGCTGCATCATTGACCTCCCAAGGCTCTCCCCTGGATTCCAAGCTGTCATTCATGGTCGGATAGATCTTGAGCACTCGTTGGAGTATATCCCCCGGAGGGTGAGAAATAGTAGCTGATCAGCAGAAGTACGTCTCAAAACCGATCTACAAGCACCAACAACGAAAGTTTATCGCCTCCTCAGTTTAACCGCTAATCCTCCTTCTGAATCTCGGAAAATACCTATAACCACTAAATACAAGAAGAATCAGTGTTAACCCGTAAACAAAAATTGTGAAAATCCCACTGATTCTTTTACCCAAGATGTAGCTTGCGGGGGCAAAGTTCATTTCTAGGGTATGTTTTCCTGCAGGAATGGCGACCGCACGCAGCAGATAATTCGCTCTATATATAGGTACGCTTTCCCCGTTCAGGGTGGCTGTCCAGCCCGCCGGGTAATAGACTTCGCTGATAACCAGCAGACGTGGAGCGTCCGTTTCCACCTCATAGGAAATTCGTCGAGGTCCATAGTTGAGTGTATTAACGGTAACAGTACTAGACGAATCAATGGGGGTCACTGCTTCTTCAATCGGCCCAGGCAGTATAGCTGTCATTGCGGGATCGAAGTTGGACTCCTGGATGCGAAACATAGCTTCACTCGGATCTTCTATGACATCCGTCTGCCCTACAAGGTATGCCCGTGGGAGCACGTCCAGGTTTTCGTACACACTGAAACCGGATTCCGAACCGTAGTACACACTTGAGGCCCCGCTAACAGGCACCTGTGACAGGATATATCGAACATTCATCATGTCGAGAGCATTCTCGTTCGGCGTTGCCGTGTTAGGACCCATGAGAATATTATCCAGGAAATCCTGATACAAGCGCAATTTCACTGCACTATATCCTCCAAGCGACTCGTGATGGAATGATGGACGCCCCAACCCAGTCTGATCCAGACGTTCGAGTGACAGCACACGGAACTGCCCCTCCTGTTCATGTACATACTCATCCACATCCAATGTTTCTATACGTCGAACAGGATCCCTCGACATGCTGAGATCATCAATACTCAGGTATCTGCGCGCTACGCCCCCCAAATCAAGGACCACTAGAAGCACAAGGAGTCCCTGAAATACCCAAGTCGATAATTTTCCGCGGCGGATAGCCGCTAATGCTATAATTGTTAGGGCCACAAAAAGTAACGAGCGTTTCACATCTGCCATAAAAGCATCTTTTCGCGGGGCTACAAGCTCCTCGGACAAAACCCGCTCTGCAACTGCAACCACCTCAGGGTCCGTTGGACTTCGCTGCAGGGATTGGGCTACATACGTTATTACTTGTTGACGCTCTCCCTCACGCTGAAAATCAAATGCCGAACTCCCAGTTGTCAGCAAAAGCAGTAATAAACCACCGGTCACGCCACATATGACATAGATAGTTCGCCATTTAGTACGTTCGGCGGCAACAGATACTTCACGTCGCACAATGTAGGACAGACCAAGGGCTGAAAGAACCGCCAGCACCAACACCACTGCAATGAGCCAGGTTTCGGGGACTCTGAATGCATCAAATAGGGGGAAGTAATCGAACATGATACGATTTAACATCCCGAAGTAATGCCCGAGAGAAAACAGTACCATCAGACCACCGGCAATGCCCAGCGCCGCTGCAAGACGTGAACGAATGCGCCATACGGCCAGGACTGCAAGAAGCAAGGCTACACTGCCTGCATAATGGGGGCCACCCGTAAAGGGTTTGGATCCCCAATAGTATCTGGCTCCACCATAGGCATCTGCCACCAGTAACGTTAACAGCTCCCCCGGGCTTTGACTCCATCGCATAGCATAATCCCAAGTCAATCCGCCCGCACCTCCACCAGAAGACATGCCACGTATACTGTATTCCTTATACTCAATCATGGGCCAGTAATGCTCAGCCACCATGAGGAGCGCAAGCACTGCCCCCATAGCCAATAACCCTGTCGACTTCAAGAACGCAAGCCGTCTCTTTTGCCGCCATGCCTCTATGGCAAGCACAATCCACCAGACAACAGCTATAAAGGTGACGTAATACGTAATCTGTACATGCCCCGCTCGCAGATTCACAGCCAATACGACGGCAAACAATAAGCCGGCCATCAGGCTTGGTTTTCGCATTCCATAGATAAACGCCAGAAGCAGCCATGGAGCGAAAGCCAGCGCGACGAATTTGGTATTGTGCCCAGCCACCAGAATGACGGGCAAATAGGTGGTCATGCCGTACACACAGGCCGCAAATAGTGAGCTTAGCGTATCACGGGTCAGATACCAGACAAGGATATAGGCCCCCATTAGCAAGAAAATCACATGCGAAAAGGGCCATGATATCCGTCGGATCGAACGAGGAATTTCGTCCAATTGGGGGACCAGCGGAGGCGGGGAAACATTATACCCTGGCATGCCTGCAAAGATATTGGCTGCCCACAGCGGCTCTTCACCAGTTTCTTCACGGTACTCGAACATGCTTTGAGCTGCTGCTCTCCACTGAACAGTATCGCCTCCAATCAGGCTCCTACCACTGAAAAGGGTCGGCCAGCAGAAATAAACGGCAACCATCAGCAGCGCAAGTGCACAGACCGCGTGCTGGAAAAGAGGTGGTTGCGTCGCCCACCACGACCGTGGGGTCTGGGAATAACGCGTGGCTTTTAATCTGGCCATAGACGGACGCTACCCAATGACCTTCGGTACCCTGAAATACTCCCCATCCGTATCCGGCGCATTCTTGAGAGCGTCTTCTCGACTGATACGCTTTTCGACAGAGTCTGCACGCACAACGTGCGCAAGATCAAGCACATGTGTCATTGGCTCAACTTCCGAAGTATCCAACTCATTGAGCATATCCATGTAGTCGAGTATGCGACTCATATCGTCAGATAGGACTTCCTCCTCGGCCTCAGTGAATTCCAGCCGAGCCAACTTAGCGATATGACGAACCTCGTCCTTTGATATAGCCATAGACTGTGCGATAAAATCCGGTAAGCGTACGGTAGCCTTCGCCCCCTGTTCCATAATTCCGACAATCACCCAAGCCCAAGAGTAAAGCGCCGCACGAGGAGTACAAGGAGAGTTATGGCAAATGCCACCTCTTTGAAGCTTTCTCAAATCATCCGGTCTACATGGACAAACTGAGGAAAAATCACCGGAAAACGTTGAAGCGCATCCAGCTCGCCGCTGGACAAGGCAATCGAACAGCGCAATATGCACTGGGCGACACGTACCACGAGGCACAGGCGTACTGAGAGATCACCTGGAAACCTTGTATCCGTTTCGCTGCGCTGATGAGCAAGGTTATGAAATAACGTTATTAAATAGCGCAGTACAACACGGCCCTGTGTACAATGACGATGAGGGGATGCCAAGGATTACATACAGACTCGCTACGAATACGCTTGTATCACCGATCTTGGCTTCCTATCATCGTTCGCATTCATTAGCCTGAGACCCCAACATCACTACGCTCCGCAGCAAATCCCGTCTTATCTTTCTGAACGCTGATTCGGCCTACTGAGACTTACACTATGGGAATTATAAACCAAGGTGAACCACATTGTGTGGTCTCCTCGATTTCGATTTCACAGGTCGTAGAGGTCGGTAACCCGAACGCCTCTCGCTGTGCAGATGCCCCAATCCCGGAGGCCTCGATCTGTTTGCAGACATGTTCGGTCTGCATTATCCGCATGGTAACAAGCCATGCACGTGAACTTGCTTTATGTCTTGCGAGTGTGCACACAGCGCGAGAAGAAGGTTCCACATGATTCACCTTGATTTATAATTCCCTACACTATCCATGCAGAACCTCAAATTGCTGCTGTTGCTGTCCATAGCTCTCTTGCTAGCTGCCCCCTCGAATGCACAACGCATAAGGGGAGCGATAAAACTTGGCATGACACAAACCACATTTTCTGGTGACCTGGCCTCCGGTGAAACCACATGGGAGAATGTTACGGGTATTGCAGGCGGAGGATCTGCTGAACTAGAACTTATTGGAGGTCTCAGTGCAATTGGGGAAGTGCTCTACTTTCGAATGGGTGCAAAAACCCGGGTACAATACAATGACTTCCCGGGTGAACTGACCAGTAGATCATCATATCTCGCAGTTCCTATCTTGGGACAATTCCGGTTTGAATCTTCTGGGGTTGTCAGACCACGGTTTTTTCTCGGGGGAGCGGCTTTGTTTGCATTGGAGTCGGTAATCCTAGCCGAATCTACTACCGATGGGCAAATCTTTGTAGAAGAAGACGAATCCATCGAGCCTTTTGATTATGGCCTTATGTTCGGGGCAGGCCTAGACCTCTATCTAGCCAGCCAGCGCTTCACGATTGAAGCCCGATCTTATCGAGGCCGTAATGATGTGACCAAACCCCACTCCGAAACTGGCGACTCCATCCTGACTAATCAGGGCTGGGCAATCATGCTTGGAGTACTCTTCTAGCCAAATTCTCATTTGCTCGGTCTGCTGTGATTCCTTACTGTCAAGAAAATTGAAGTTCACGGATTTCTTTGCCGAGCCAGATGTGACGCGACAGTAGCCCGACTGCGAGGTATTTCAGGTCAACTTGCGTCTTGCACTTGCTACGCCACGACTACAGAACACTGTAGTTATCCAATAAACGGCACTTTACTCCAACGCATGCGGCGCGTTAAGCATGGGAATTGTTTGGGGAAGTTCTACCGAGAAGATATTGCTTCATGTGTGCTACACTGGGATGGAGGACATTGAGTGTAGATCGGGATAGATAGTGCTTGTCAGAGAATAGGTCATTTTTGCGATTCTTGCTATATTCATAACAATCTGGGGCCGTAATTGTGGCGTCGTTGGTGGAGTTTCGGGGGAATCAGGTGCCTTTCGGCTTGCTGAATGGTCACTGGAAGACATTTTTTGCTCTCCGATGCAGCTGGGACGCGACCATGCGTGCCAACCCGACGTATGTCTGCCTTTCCGCTTATGGCGGAGCCTGTCCAAATTCCTTCGGTAGGATTACAGCGGCGCTACGCCGCTCGTTTTCGGGCCTGATGCCAGCGCTTGAGCCGCTCCTCTTTCCGCTTCAACTGCAAGCCAAGACGATGTACGTTGGCCGCGACCACAGAGAGCGCTACCGTGCGACCAAACCCCTCCTTACCATGCGTACGCACCAAGTCCAGTCCGCGCTGGTTCAAATTGTTGATCGCGGATTCTACCGCCGGATGCTGACGACGACCCTCCACAAAGTCCGGAGCGGATGCGCGCTCCCTGTCCGCATGACTTAAACGCCCCCGCTTCGGCATAATCACCAGAGCTAATTGCAAAACCCATTTTGCTGCAACTGGTGAACCGGCCAATTCGGGACATAAATGGGTCTGATTTTCTTGGAATACGTGAATGATTGGCCTGTGTTCACCGCTTTCTTCGAAGCTGTGGGTGATTGGCCTTCAACGAGGTGTTAACTTGGAGAATTTTGTCCACGATCCGTGCGGACTCTACGCATCGATCCCACGGCTTCTGTATTCCAGAACCCCCCAATTCTGTACGCGACCACTCGACGATCCGGTTTAGTGGACCATCCGCAGCAGTTGATCCACCGTGAGCACAACAATTCCAAACATCAGGTGACACATCACTTTGCTGTGCCCACGCACCCGTACATGGCGTCCACCAAACTCATCTTTGAGTCGTCCAAAGACCCGCTCCACGGTCGAACGTTCCTTGTAGCGCGCCCGCTCAGGTGGAATAAACCCGGCACTGCGCTGTGCCTTCTGCTCACGACGGTGCGCCGCCTTTCGATTACGCGGATTCGTGTCAATGATCGGCACATGTCCCGCTGCCGTACTGTGTGCGTGAATCTCCTTCGCGTCATACGCACTATCCATGAGATCATAGCAGTTGTCCACCCGCTCACCCGTCATGGTCGCCAATGGAATGGCCGCTTGGCTATCGTGCAGGGACGCGGAAGATAGCATACAGCTGATCGGAATCCCGCCGTCTGCTGCATCTATATGTAGCTTATATCCCGTCCAGGATTGCGTATGTCCTTTCGCATTTCGCTTGCTCCCCACCGTGCACGCCTTGGGCAAATCCGCCAACATCTCCGCTTTGTTCATGGTACGCTGGCGCTCCAAACGCGTGGGGACCTTTGGACGTTCCTCCCCCTTCCGTGGACGCCCACGCTTGCGTTTCACCGGTTCCGGCGCCTTTTTCTTCGGCACCGGCTTCTCTCTTGCCTCAATCGCCGTCGAATCCCGCGAAATATGGCCCACCAACGAATCCGCGTAGCTCTCCTGAATCAAGACTTCGTGGATCCGTGTCGGTAACTCGGACTCCGCAAACTCCTTGAACGCACGGGAAAATGTGGACGCACTGGGCACATCCCGCTGCCGCGACCAACCACACATCGACCGAAGCAATGGGTCCGAAAGTAGGCGCTCTCGCAATCCGGCAGTCGTCGGAATATTCAAGACCATCTTGGCCAGAAACGACCGTGCAAGCGAAACCCGAGATGCCAGCGGGCGCCCCGGCGTGCGGAACGAGGTGCGGGGCAGAAAATCCTCCACACACACCATCTCGAATACCAACAACAACTTCTGGTACCGTTTGGGCAACGAACCAAATTCCTCCTCCACCCAAGGAAACAATTCCCGTTGGCAGGCAATATAAAAACCTCGTATTTTCTTCCTAAGGGACATGGGAGACTCCGGTTTTCGTGGAAAATTGTCGACACTAATTGATACGAAATCCGGGGGACTCCGGTCCCTTTTTTAGCCCTATCGAGGGATGTTTCTATGCTCGGGGCGGATACAAATCCCAATCAAAATCGCCTCCTCTACCCAGAGACACCAACCAGAAACCGTGACCTCAAAATTCCAAAAAATCCCCCGATTTGAGAGTTTTGCAACTGGCTCACCAGTTTCAGAATTTGCTCCAATGCGCGCCGGTTGTGTTCCGATGAATACCCCGTATCCATGCTGCACGAAGTCAGGGACGGGTACAGCGTCGTGGCCTCCCGTAAAAAATCCACGATCATTGACGAATCTACCCCCTCGTAGAGCACCCGGTAGTGAAGAATGTACTGATGCTGGTCCTCCAAGACGCAGACCGGGAGGCCCAACTCCGCCTGTACCCCCGCCTTACCTTTGACGATCCAACGCGTATGCGGCTCGTGAACCGAGAAAATCTTCTCCGAATGCGGAATCTTTTCGCCCCTGAGCAACCGCCGATCCACCTGATCGATCAGTGTCAAGCTGCATCCCAGGTAGTGCAGCCACCGATCACTGCAATCTGCCCCCAACCTCCGCTGCGAAGCCAACGCCTTCTTCACCAGCTTTCTGCAGTGGCACAGGTATTTGCGCACCCGATCACGACGATGCCAACCCCGTGACCTGCGTACCCCTTGAAACAAACGATCAAGCCGCTTTTCCCAATCCGACGCCTTGCGCCAGCCCGGCAGGCCGTGCGCACCGCTCATACGTGCAGACTCCCGAAGCAACAAACCCACCGCATCCCTTAGCAGACTCACATCCGTAGGCCAATGAACATGCGTCTTCGTCACCGCTGAATCTACCCTGCAACGTAACCCCTCCTGACGGGCCTTCTTCGTAAGCTCCCCGTGACCATGCTCCACCACAACCTTGTTGATCTTGCCCAGTAACTCCTCCGATAACAAACTCACATTGTCCAGAATCGTCTGTACATGGTATTCCGATCCCTCGCGCCAACTACCATGCCCAAGCATCTGGCGCAGGAGCTTGTCGTTGTTCGCCATATGCGTCAGTCGATCATAATCGCAATTCAGGGCCTGCTTCAGCATCCCCAGAACAAAAATCCTCCACAGATCCATCCCCCGGCGCCCCAATTTGTGACTGACCCCCGAAGCCACGCCCCCTTCCAAAAGCTCGAAAATCTTCGCTCGCGTCTTTGCATTCTTGTAAATCGAAAGCAAACCACGCAATACCACCGGAATGTCATCCCGGCTGCGGGGGGCAAGCTCGATCTCTTCAATCGGGACCTGCCCAAACGCGCGTTGGGCTTCCATTACTACACGCATGGCAACAAAGGGGCGAATGTACACGCTTAAACGCCCAAATCAGACCTTCTACCCCAAAATTGCCGCCAGATTCGCAAATTCATTCATCCTCCCGCTCGGACGACGCCTATGCGATCAGAGCCCCAAATACACGCTAAATCCTGACCAAATCCACCCAAAATGATCAAATCTGCCCCCAAATACCCGAACTCATCGTATAATCCCACAACCAAAATCATTTTCTGGCAAGCACTAGATAGATAAATTGCCCACAATCAATCTGTTCTCAAGCCAAACATCCATCACCCTGCTACCTATTGCCAACTCCATCTTATACGCGTCAGGTAATCGCACAAGGTGGCTAATTCACCGTGAATCCACGCACACCTGTTACCCAGGCGCTGTATCTGTCCAACACTACTGCTACTCGTCGTGCACCGGGTCATCTGGTGTCAGCCACTGTGTCTTGCTAACCCTGGCGGCACGCCGGAATCGTGGCCCCATCACGACCAGGAACATGGCCGGCAGAATAAATAGCGTTTGTACGGTCGCCGTTGCGAGGCCACCAATGATTGGGGCGGCAATGCGCTTCATGATCTCGACCCCTGTCTCTGTACCAAACATGACCGGCAAGAGTGCAAACGCGGTTGTGATTACAGTCATGAATATGGGGCGCAAACGCTGCACGGCACCATGCTCAAGAGCCTGCCGGAGCTTTCGCTGGGAGGACAGAAGACCTTTTCTCTGGTAGCGATCAATGGCCTGTCTGAGATATACGAACATCACGACGCCTGTTTCGGCCGCAAGGCCCACTACAGCTATGATCCCCACGCCAACCGCGATGCTCAACCGGTAGTTAAGAATGCTTAACAGCCAAATGGCCCCGGATGCGGCAAACGGGAGCGGTATTAGCAGCAGCAGGCTCTCCGTTGCACTCTTGAAGTGTATGAATAGCAGCAGGAATACCAAGAGAATGGTAACTGGCACCAATAGCAGGAGGCGGCTATTGGCTCGTTGCATATAGGTGAACCGGCCACCCCATGTAAGCACGTAGCCCGCAGGCAGGGCTACCTGTTCCGCCACAACACGCTGTGCTTGGCGGACGTAAGAGCCAAGATCGGCGCCGCGCTGCAGATCTACGAATACCCACGCTGCTGGTCTGGCATCTTCACTCTTGATCATGGCTGGCCCACTCACAAGGCTTAACGTGGCGATCTGACCAAGAGGAATCTGTCCGCCGCTCTTGGTGGGCACGAGCACATTGAGCAGGGCGGGCAAGTTGTCGCGCAGCGCACGAGGATAGCGCACGTTGACCGGGTAACGCTCCAGCCCCTCCACGGTTGTCGTAACGTTCATGCCGCCTATAGCTGTGGTAATGATGTCCTGCACATCGCCCGTGGTGAGTCCATAACGGCTGGCTTCCAGCCGGTCAATGTCTATGTTGAGGAACGAACCACCCATAACGCGTTCGCCATAGACCGACAGCGTACCCGCAACCGGTCTTAGTGCATCCTCAACCTGTTCCCCGATGGATTCCAGGACATACAAATCTGGCCCCGTGATCTTGATGCCCACCGGAGTGCGAATACCGGTGGTAAGCATGTCCAGTCGTGCCTGTATCGGCATGGTCCACGCATTGGTAAGACCGGGGATTTGGATGGCTCGATCAAGTTCACGTATGAGTCCATCACGCGTTATGCCATCGCGCCAGTCAGAAGTCGGCTTGAGCCGAATGATGGTTTCGATCATCGACGGAGGTGCAGGGTCCGTAGCGGTTTCTGCTCGTCCTACCTTGCCAAAGACACCTTCCACCTCGGGGAATGACGCGATAATACGATTGGTCTGCTGCAACAGTTCTTTGGCCTTCTGGAGAGATATCCCGGGGAGTGTCGTCGGCATGTACAATAGATCGCCTTCGTCCAAAGGCGGCATGAACTCCGATCCGATTTGTACAAACGGCACCACGACATCCCTAAAAAGAAGTCGTTGAAGTGGAAGCAGAGAAAGCACTAGGAGCAGAGCGCCGCCCACGAGTGTGGTGACCGGATGCCGCAATGTGGCCCGAAGCAAAAGGCGATAGGCTCCCATGATATAGCGGTTCAGCAAAGATTCCTCCTCATTGCGAATACGGCCCCTGATAAGCACCACCATAAGCGCAGGCACGAGGGTCACCGCGAGTAGCGCGGACGCAGCCATAGCGAAGGTCTTGGTGAATGCAAGCGGGCGGAACAGACGGCCTTCGATCTCTCCAAGCGTGAATACAGGCAAGAAGCTGACGGTCACGATTAGCAGCGAAAAGAACAGACTGGGGCCTAATTCCTTGGCGGCAGCGGAGATGGCCTCCAGACGTTGCGCCGAAGAGAGCACGGGTGATCCGGCCCCTTGCGTCTCCACACCAGATACGGCGCGTAGCCGTCCCACATGCTTATGAGCATTTTCGACCATGACCAAGGAGGCGTCAGCCATTACACCGATGGAGATCGCAATGCCACCCAGGCTCATGATGTTGGCATTGATGCCCAGTAGATACATGACGAGCAAAGCAATCAGGATACCTACGGGAATCGTGATGAGCGCCACAAGAGCGCTGCGCACATGGACTAGAAAAAGCAGGACAATGAGGGCTACGATGGCCAACTCTTGCCAGAGTTTTGTCTTGAGTGTGCCGACCGCACGCGAGATCAGGCTGCTGCGATCATACTCTGTGATAATTTCTACTCCTTCAGGCAGGCTATGCTGTATAGCGGCGAGCCGCTGTTTGACGTGCCGAATCACCTCTTGGGCGTTCTCGCCATGACGCATGACGACAATGCCGCCCACCACTTCTCCCTCACCGTCCTTTTCTGCAAGGCCACGCCTGATTTCGGGGCCAATCCGCACCGTGGCTATGTCACCTATGGTCACGGGAGTCCCCTGAGCGGTTCGAAGGGGTACGGCACGAATATCGCCCTGCCCTTGTAGGTAACCGAGTCCGCGAACGATATACTCGCGCTCCCCCAGCTCTAGTAGGCGCGCTCCAACATCCCGGTTGGAGCGGCGCAACGCTTCCCCCACTTCTTTTGGGGAAATGCCGTATGCCGCCAGCTTCTGCGGGTCTACCACGACCTGATACTGCTTTTGGAATCCACCTATCGTAGCGATTTCAGCGACGCCCTTCACTGCTTGAAGTTCATACTTCAAAAAGAAATCCTGAATTGAACGTAGCTGTGCAAGATCTCGAGCACCGGAGCGATCGATGACGGAATAGGCATATACCCAACCAAGCCCCGTGGCGTCTGGGCCAAGTGTCGGCCTCACACCCTCAGGCAGATCCTCACCCACATAGCTGAGTACCTCCAACACTCTGCTTCGCGCCCAATACTGATCGGTTTGGTCCTCAAACAGAACGTATACGAAGGAGACGCCGAACAGGGAAAACCCGCGCACAGTTTTGGCTTGCGGCACCGCCAACATCGCTGTGGCAAGCGGGTAGGTGACCTGCTCCTCAACGATGCGGGGGCCCTGATCATGATAGTCCGTCTTGATGATGACCTGTACGTCCGACAGATCGGGAATCGCGTCGACAGGCGTTTGCATCATGGCCCAAATGCCCAACGACGCGACAAGCAAGGTGGCAAGCAATACAAGCGTACTGTTAGCAGCGCTCCACACAATAATGCGATGTATCATGGTATTGTCCGTATTGCATTCTTGTCAGGGATACACAGTCACCTGGACATCAGTGACCGGCATGCATGGCACCAATGGCTCCCTTGAGCCGCACCTCAGAATCAATAAGGAATTGCGCACTCGTTACGATGCGATCTCCTCCTTCCAGACCCGAGAGTACCTGTACCAAGCCTTCCGCGGTGACTCCCGTGCGTACCTCGCGCGGCTGGAATCTTCCGTTACCTAGGGCAAGGATGGCCACACTGTACTCTCCTGTACGGATGATGGCTTCTTCTGGCACAACGAGAGATGCGTCAGCTCTGCCACCTTCGATGTAGACGGTGGCGTACATGCCAGGTTTAAGTCGACTGGTTGACCCTCCAGACAGCACAATCCGGGCACGGGCCGAACGGGCCTCGGTGTCCATCATGAGATAAATATGATCCACGCGACCCTGGTAGTTCTGCCCTGGCTGATAAGGCAATTCAATGCGAGACAATGCTCCCTCCTCTATCCAGCCAAGGTCCTGTTCATAAATGTCTGCGATGAGCCAGATCCGCGAAATATCCACTATGTCCATTAGCGAATGTCCCGCCACGATCCGCTGTCCTGCAACTACACTCTTGTTCATCACTTCCCCCGAGGCTGGCGCATAGAATGTCAGCGTCCGCTGAGGGGTCATCGTCTCTTCCAAGCGAGAAATCTGCTGCTCGGTCACATCCCAGTAAGTCAATCGTCTACGTGCAGCCTCCAATAGACGTTGGGCGTCTTGTTCGCCACCATGTGAGACGCGATCCACATGGCGCAGGGCAAGCAGGTATTCCTCCTGGGCAGCGACGAGTTCCGGGCTGTATAATTCCAAAAGCGGTTGCCCCTTCTCGACGAGTGCTCCTTCGTAGTCTATATGTAGTGTCTCGACCCAGCCGCCCGCCTTAAGTGTAACGGTATAGGCTCCCTGCTCATCCATTTCGAAGCGTCCTGTAGTACGGATCGTGCGTCGGAGCTCCGCCGTTGTCACGCTTGCTGTCCGAACTCCAATGTTCTGTGTCGTAACTGGGTCAATCTGGATGATGCCATTGGCGTTCTCTTGTCCTGCGACTGGTGTCATTGCCATGCCGCAGATCGGGCATGGACCGGGTTCTTCGCTGTGGATATGCGGATGCATGACGCATGTGTACACCTGTGCCTCCGGTGGGGAAAGTACGTTCAGGGAGTCAACGAGCATATCATCGTGCATATGCTCTCCTGAAGGACTGCCGCCTTGCGTGCATCCGCCCAAGAGCAGGACGAACAGCAACCCGATGTAAATTGCAATTTTCATAGTTCGATTTCATTGAGCCAGCGCACTCCGATGGTCTTTTCAAGCTCGGCGACGGTATTGAGGATGGCAACGACGGTATCAGTATGATCCAGTCGGAGGCTGAACAGGGTGCGTTCTGCGTCGAGCACATCGAAGAAGTCGCCTCCTGTGTTCGTATAAGCACTAAGCGCTGCTTCGAGTGCGGCCTCTGCCTGCGGAATCAGCGTTTCCTCAAACTGACGTATTTGGCGCTGCAGCCGATCGTGTTGGCTGATCAGGGTTTGGATATGAGCATGAGTTTCCACCTCGAGTGCTCGCCTGCTTGTGTTAAGTCTCTGTCGACCAAGACGGGTTTCTTGCAGACGAGCGTGTAGACCAGCGCGTTCGAGTGGAATGCGCACGCCGAACCCCACACCAAGCGCGTCGCGTCCGTCGGAAGATGGAGGTACGTTCGATGCTGCGATGTCGAAATAGGTAACATTGACCATGATGTCCGGCCAAAACGCGAGGCGAGCTAGGGCCACCTGCTGCTCTGCGCGCTGGACATTCCGCACACTGGCCAATGCCTTGGGATCGTGCTGCAGGGCATAGGCCAGCAATTGCAAGCTATCAGGCAGGGAGGTGGGCAATGAGGGGGTTACAGTTCCACGGAAGGCGGAGGCATCTGTATGCCCCAACAGACGAGCCAGGCTTTGTTGGGCAGCCTGCCGCTCGGCAGCCAACTGCTCACGCTTAAGGTCGAGCCGTTGGCGTTCGAGCTGTGCCTTCAAGATGGCCGCCTGCGTACCGGCACCCACTTCGTAGTGTGCCGTGGCAGCCTCTTCAAAGCTGCGGAGAAGAGCCTGAAAGCTGTCTATCATGCTGTCGGTCTCCTGGATTCTGTAGAGTTCGTAGTAGCTCTCTTTGGCCTCATTCATGAGCGCGAGCCTAAGCGCGCGCACATTGAGCTCGGCATCCTGAGTATGAAGCTCGGCGATGCGCCTGCGAAGGATTCGTTTCCCAGGAACCGGGAGCGGCTGTTCCAACTGCCACTGCGACCGCTGCACGCCACGTGCTGTATGAACTGGCCATGGCTGGATAAGCACCCGCATAGTCGGATCTGGATACGCGGAAACCTGCGCAGGGCGCTTTTCCAGAGCTTGAGCATAGAGGCGGGCAGCCTCGAGGTCGAGATTGCCGGTTTCCAGATCTTCTAGGATCTTGGAAAGGTCAAGTGGATCGGGTGCCTGTGACCCCGCCGGAACCTGCCCGCGTAGCGGTATCGGGCAAATCAGGAGCAGAACTATCAGGACACCCTTGTAGAAGGGGTACATGTTATTCCTGAATGATTAACGCTGGGAAATGAGTAGCCGCGTGTGGGCTACCGGTAGCGTCAAAACTCAAATCAGGAACGTGCCGTGTAGCAGATACAGGGAAAGCAGAAGGGGCGGTCGCCGCTGATTATCATAAAACACTTCGTGAGCAGCAAAAGGAGAAACTTTGCCGTCAACATGCGTCACAGCGGGCAACGCCCAACTGATCAGTCTAGCGGGAGCCGGCACTGCTTTTGACACCACATCAGGATGGGCTTGGATCACGCAACATTCATGGTTCGGGGTGGCATGGGACAATGCTGCGGCAGGCTCGTCTCCGTGCGCATGTTTCGCCTCACGCTCCTGATGTGGACATTCGCCCTGCCCATGTGCGTTAGCGACCTGGATATAGCTCGCGCATGCGCATAGCAGATGCGGAAAGCTGCTTGTTAGGAGCAGTAATACGGTTGCTGTTACGACAGTAGTACGCATCACGCGACTCGAGCGCCAGATCAACGGAACCTTGATGTTGCTACCGCACACACTCTACCGTGTTCCAATTGGATATGGCGTGCAAACATATCCACGTCAGCGTGACGGTAATGACGCGCGCAGGGTGACGGCAACGCCTACGATGAACACGCGACCAATGCCCATACCCAGCGCATCAAGCCGAGGCGGAGCCTGACGCCTATGCCGCCTGATATCCAGCCCGTCTCCAAATACTCGGCAACCAAAAAACACCTTTGATGGCTCTGTCTGCATAATACTCGGTCCCCAAGGGATATATCCGAATCTCGATTGACATTTAACATTGGTAGAGCGAGATAGGTGATTGACAGATTAGTAACAAGTTGCTTATGCCGGATTTTTTAGTGTTATAGGGATATTCGCAGTGCACAGCCGTATAACTCACGTATTATGGAGGGGGTATTGCTTCTTGTATACTGCACCAGAATAGAGGACATTGAGAAAGGTCGTACGAATGCGGACAGTGCGCTGTGGAGCCGCAGTAAGTCCCTAATGTGAGCTATTGCTCAGCACTAGTCTTTATCCCCACTGAATTCGTAATCAAGCGGCAAACCGTCGAGTTGTCGTAATACATCGTGGACTTCGTCCAACACCGACGTGATATAGACTTCCATCACCTCCGATTCATTGATGTCGGGGAAAGAGTACCCCGTGAGAGCAATATCATCGTCCTCTACACGGACATAACTGTTACCCTTCCTCCCCAGCGACAGTATAGTGGAGATATTTTTCCGGAACCATATTGGGCGCGCAAATACTGCATGCAGACTTGCTCCTGTGCCCACAGCAACCAGAATAGACCGTCTTGGGAATGCACTGTGTGCACTTCCCATGGCGTACTTTCTAGCGAGTTCCAAGAGGATAGCCGAAGGAATCCATTGAGAATTATTGGCATCGGAAAATACCTCTGCGGAACCTGGATCTACGACGACAACTATCAGCTGTAATGCATAACGTGGGTCCTGCCCAGCGATAAATCCCAACGCATTTAAGACAGATCCATATGTTTGCGCCTGTACCTCGATATCTATCGGATTGAGAAGCGTATACTGCATGCTTGATAAAAGCCCTGCAATACTGTCTGCATCCAGTCCTGCTACTTTAGCAAGAGCATCTGACGTCACCTGGAGTAGTAGAGCATCAGCACTCTGTGCGGTTGTCAATCGCCTGCGTACATCACCCACACCGATAATGGCTTGCGCCCCCCGATGCAAAAGTGTATCAATGCGGCTGGGGAATAACAACTCCTTCGGCAGCACCACAGCCATTCCCTCACGGAATACACTTTTTTCAGCAGAAACGAGCGTGGTTGCAGTGTAGACACCTGATGTAGACCGGGGATCCGCCCAAAACATTTTGTCCGGATTTTTCACGTCACCAAACGACACTCCGTAGATTGCACGCCTGGGCCCCTGTAGTGTGATCGTGAAGGAGTCCCCAAATGCAGGCTGTAACCCGACCATTCGGGCAGACAAATAATCTCCAATATCTCTTGGTGTCCCGGACTCCCCTAACAGCGCCAACTGACGGGCATCGTCAATCACACTTATCGGTTGCCACGATGGTGTATCCGGTGACCCTATCGGGGGGACTTCCACGTTGTCCAGCGACAGACAACCAGCAAAAAGCAGAATGACAGCGACGTAGCTGTACCCTTTCTTCTGATGTCGTCCCCCTGTATGCGCGTTCATGGACATTGGACTACATTACCGATTCAATAGCATCCAACAATTTGTCCCATCCCAGAGACTGTTTTTGACGCCGGACCCCTGCCGTCAGGCTAACCTGCATATCATCCACAAAATATCGCACGATGGCGCTTGCCAAAGCGGCAGCATCATTGGGTGGGACAATGAGCCCCGCTTCCTCGTGGGGTACGATTTCGGCGAGCCCTCCAACATCGGTGGTAATGATCGGAACCTCAAACTGATATGCAACTTGCGCAACTCCACTCTGGGTTGCAGACAGGTACGGCTGAACCACAACGTCAGCAACGGCAAAATAATTAGCCACTTCATCCTTGGGGATGTACTGGTTGACTAACTTCACCTGTTCCTGAAGGTCTAGGACTTCGACTTTCTTTTGGTAAGGTTCTTCATCGTCATAGAATTCTCCTGCTACGAATAAGCAGATGTCTGGCAGCGTCTGCCGAACTACCGGCATGCTGTCCAGAAGTACATGCAGTCCCTTGTACCGACGCACAAAACCGAAGAAAAGAATCACCGGTAAATCCTCAGACATTCCCATTTTTGCGCGTGCTTCGGCACGGTCTGAGGGCTTGCCGAAACTATCGTATACCGGGTGTGGTGCGAGGACCCGTGAGGAACTGATCCCCAACTGATCCAAATCCCGATCCACCGCTGAAGACATCACAACACATCCCTGCATCGCCCTGAAAAAATAACGTCCCAGCGCTATATCACCCGGTCGCCGCTCATGTGGCAGCGCATTATCGACAACAACCAGCGACTTGATGCCGTTGCGTGCAAGGATGCGTGCCATGGTACCGAAGACGGGAGCGAAGAATGGCATCCAGTAGCGAAAAATGACAACCTCAGCTCCCAGTTCCTTGATGCGTCTTACTGCTCTCCACCAGGAAAATGGGTTGATTGTATCGATCCATCGTTCTGCCTCCACTGCACGTTCTGCCACCGCTCCGGTTTCGTATTGCGTTCGACCTGGAAACAACAGCGCCGGATACTGGCGCGTAAAGGTAATGGCATGAACCTTATGTCCACGGTCCAGGAGACATGCGGCCATGGTTTCAGACAAATGTGCTATACCTCCCCGGTAAGGATACATCGGTCCAACCAGCACAATTCGACGGCTGCCAGCCATTTACCTGCCTGTTCCGGACAGTGAGGATTTTAACTTAGAGACCCTTCCTTCCTATCCCAAGAGAACTCCCTTTCACTCAGTTTCTTGACAATCTTGAGCGTCTCCGTTGAGACCGTAATCACTTTTGCCAATAGTCTGAGTGGGTAGGCTGGATCTTTCATCGTTTCGATTGCGAAGCGATTGGCATCGTTGACGATTTGGCTGGCATTGGCTGTTTTCATACGCTGCCTTTCCATGACCCACGCTATAGCAGGTTTGCCGTTGACCATGTAGTCATAGGCTTCGCTTGGGATGCTCTGTACGGTAATGTGGTCGTTGTAAATGATTCTAGATTGATCTTTGTCTCGCGCTTTACCGGGATGTTTCATGGCGTGATCCCTCACCTGGAACCAGGCCTCGTGTTGGGGACCCTTTGCGGGTGGCTCCCAACCTCCCTTCTCGAAATTGATTGGCCATTCTTCGGCTTGCTCATAATCAACATGCAGCTCCCCAAGTTTTTTCCCGGCTTCAGCAAGTACCCGGAATTCTTCCAGGTTTTCCGGGATTGGGATCCGGGGCAACACTTTGCAGAGGTTTGCGGCATACTTCGTCCGGTAGGAGGGTACGTGAAGCACACTATAGATATAATAGAACAAGTCATCTGATGAAATCCCCCTCCTCAATTTTTTAGAAAAAGCACGCAGCGCAGTGCTAGTGATAGCACTTTCTCGCACGTATCCATAGGCATCGGTCTCATGTTCTTCGGTAAACAGCGTCCCCTTATTCTCACTGGACTTTGCATACAACCATTGGGGAAAACACTGGCCGTTAAACATTATCTGTAAGTCTGGAATGCACTCAATCATCAATGCAGAGAACGGCCTCTTAGCCCCCGTTCCCGTCACACATATCACCCGATTCTCAGCCCCCGCGTGGGGGAAGAGCTGAGGAATCTGGTAGACACGTTCGTTTAGCCTACGACTATGGAATAGATATTGGCGCGTGAAGGGTCTATACTGGGAAGCTGCAATGCGCCCTTCTTGAATACTCAACTCTTTGTTTTTTGCCAAGTCATCCTTCAGGTTCACCGTCCAGCTAATCTTTATCGAATCATTGTTAACAAAACGCGTAACCTCCGCTTGCGTTAGCCTGCTCCCCGTGGTACTCTGGTCCCGGAGTCGCTTCCGCTCGTTTTCATAGAAACGAATCATGGCGCGAATATTCCATCTAAGTGCAGCTTCTGAATAGTTGTAGCACCACGCGTCTCGACCCGTCGCTACTCCCAGCGAGTAATTCTTGAAAATCACATTCTCTGCATATCTCGTCTTATCCCCCAAAGGCATGAATTTATCAAACCCCGCATCCCGCTGATCCAGCCAGTCTTGATAAGCATCCGGCTTGAGCTCAGTCCACTTGTCTTCAATCCCTTGAATCCCGCCGAACGTCTTGACTTTCTCCAGCTTTTCTTCCCGGCTCAGATAGTCGCCGATATCGTGATAGAGAATTCTACACCCCTTGCGCTTTGGGTTCTTTACAAAGAGTGTGATCGCCACCGGCGCACGCGATCCTGCTCCAAACACCTTCCCGCCCTCTTGACGAGACCGCTCCCCTTGTGTTCGTTGATTCCCCCTTAAATTCAGCACATAAATGGAGGTAAACTCATCTGCTAGGCACTTTCGCATACCATCCATCGCATTCCCCTCCAGCCAGCCAGCATTCGTCACAAACCCGATCACACCGCTCTCTCCAATGCGATCCGATGCCCATCTGATCGCCAGTACATAGCTGTCGTACAGGTTTCTCTTGCTATTAGCATCTGAATATCTCGCATAAGAATCTGATATCCTTTGGTTCAGCATCGGATACGACTGATTCTGAGCCGCATCGTTCTGGCTCCTTTGTCCAGTACTCCACGGGGGATTCCCTACAATCACACGAATTTCTGCCTTCTTCTGCCGCTTACGCTGCTCCGAGTTCTCCGGCAGAATGTCTGCGATCATATCCGGGCTATCCTGCATCTCGAATGTATCCGTCAGAATGATTCCTTGGAACCGGCTATAATCATCCGCCTTCGTAGCCGCATGATATGCTCCCTCAATGTTCACTGCAGCAATGTAGTAAGCCAAGAGCATGATCTCGTTGGCGTGAATCTCGGATGCATACTTCTGCACCAAAGATTTAGGACTGATCAGACCATTCTGGATGATGCGCGTGATAAAAGTACCCGTTCCTGTGAACGGATCCAGGATCTCCACCCCCTCTGATGAGAGTGACTGCCCAAATTCATCCCGCAATAATTCGTCCACCGAATGCAAAACAAAATCCACCAATTCAATCGGCGTATAAACGATCCCCAATCGCTCCGCTGTCTTCGGAAAAGCATTCCGAAAGAACTTATCATACAAATCCGTGATGATCTTCTGCCGGGCCATCGGCGTGTTTGCGGCCTTGGCGCGACGGGCCACGCTCGCATAGAATTCATCCATACTCTCCGCCTCCACTTCAATATTGGCCGGCTCCAACACGTCAAGCACCAGTTGCATCCCTGTGCTGATCGGGTTCTGATCCACGAATCGCCCATCGCCATGTAGCGCTTCAAATACAGGCCGCGTGACCATGTGCTGTGCAAGCATCTCAATCGCATCCTGCTCGGAGACGCCCTCATTCAGATCATCCTGCAATTCTTCAAGAAAGAACTTAAATACCTCTTGTGCATCCTCATGGCGATTCACCATATCCCGAATGCGAATAATATGCTTCTGTGCAATCTCCGCAACATCTTCTGCCCATTCATCCCAGTACCGCCGATTCCCGCATTTTTCAACAATCTTTGCTCGGATCGCTGCTGGAAGATCAAACTCTATTGATAACTGGATTCCGTTGGTATTCTGGGTTTCTTGATTTTCGTCTGAATCTTGGGTTTTACCTAGATCATCTCCTGTGAGCTTAGGATCTCCAATAATAGTTGGGATGGACGGTTTTGACCTCTCCTGCCAGTCCGACAGTGCAATGATCCCCAAATGCTTGCCGGACTTGCCTTCTTCAAGCAGATTGAGCATTGCTTCAAAGCGCTCATCATGCGAGCGGATAGCGTTCAGTACCTGCCATACCACTCTGAACGTATCTCGTCGGTCTAACTCTTCATTCGGATCTGCACCAGCTGGAACAACTACGGGTAGGACGACGTAGCCCATGTTCTTACCCACGGAGCGGCGCATGACTCGCCCCACTGCCTGAACCACTTCAATCTGGCTCTTGCGAGGATGCATGAACAAAATCGCATCCAGTGCAGGAACATCTACGCCTTCGGACAAACAGCGAACATTTGAAAGCACATGACATCTTTGATCCTGCCGCTGCACCGCATCCAACCACTCTAGACGCTCTACCCGACTGAGCGCATTGAATGTCCCGTCTACATGCTCCGATGCAATATCATATTCAATGAGCTTATCAGCCTCTCCTTTTGCCGCCTCAGATTTTCGGTATTGATGTGTAACCTCTTGAAAAAACTTTGCTAGTAACTTGGAGGTTTTGATGTCCCGACAATAGGCAATCGCCCGGCGCATGGGTAAATGGTCATCCTCTGGAAATTCCTCTGCATCTATTTTCGACAAGGCGCGCCAGCAACCAATGAGCTTGCCTGCGTCACCAAGTTTTAACTCGTACTTGGATATTGATCCACCCACATCACGAGCAACCTCCTCTTCAGAAACCGTGAGTACTATCACTTTGTAGTCCGTCAAAAGCCCCTGCTCTACTGCGCTACCAAAACCGATCTCATAGAGTACCGAGCCATAAATATCCTCATCTTCCATGGAGCATAGTGTTGCATTCACCTTGCCAGCCCTGTTGCGTGCAGAAGATGCGTACACTTTGGGCGTTGCCGTCATGTACAGACGACGGTCAGTTCGCACCTGCTCCTGATCATGGATTTGCACAAAGTGGCTGTCTACTTCCCCCTTGATCCGGGCCCCTGCTGTACGATGTGCCTCGTCACAGATCGCGAGGTCAAAGTCTGGCAATCCATACTCGCGTTGCGCCTTCCCAACCACAGGAAGTGAATGATACGTAGCAAAGACGACCGTTAACCTATCTCTTAATTCCAGATTTGCCTCCTGAGCCAGCTTAGCTGCATCCGTTGTCGCTGGAAAAGCTAGGTCCAGCACATCCATATCAATGCGATCATCGTTTCGGCGTCGAACACGGCCGACCTGTGCATCTGAACATACTGCATATGCCCGGAGCGGAAACCGTGCATCTGCGGACCATTCCCGTACAGTCTGCGACATCAGGGCCAGACTGGGAACGAGATATAATACCCGACCACCTGTACCTATCAGTTCTTCCGCAATGCGAAGCGAGGTGAATGTCTTGCCCGTGCCGCAAGCCATGAGCAGCTTTCCTCTCGATCCAGGCCTACTGAGACCAGACAATACGCTGTGGATCGCCTCCTCTTGGTGCGGGTGAGGCGTCTTTTTCGGTTCCTTCCGTACAACCTGATCTACTCTGATGTACTTCGCCCAGTCAATTGGGCTCTTCCGGAGATCATGTAGACCAAGGCGCGTCACCGGCACGCTCTGGGAACGGATTGTATCTTCCGCCTGCTTACTCCAACGCTTACCAGTCGTGTCAATAACCAGACGGCGCGTAAACTCCTTCCTGCCCGAAGAGGCCAGAAAAGAATCTATCTCCTTCTTCTGAAGCGTCTTATCCTCGGCCCAGAACTTACACTGAACCGCACACCAGCCCCCGGTATTACGAAGCTTAGCAACCAGATCAATTCCGATGTCCTGTTCGGACAGCCCCCGCTCCCGTGCCCAGTCCGCATAGCCCAACGGGGTCTGGTATTGATCCTTTTGAACAGGATCATGTGTGAGAAAGGCTCTGCACAGATCCTCAAATGCTGTCCCCTTATCCCGCTCTCTGTTATAGCCTGCTTCGCTCGCCTGCTGTCGCCAACCCTCAAGAATTTTATCTATGTCATGTTCAGCCATAATCGTATCTGGAACGCTCACCCAAGTATAGAGATATCGAAGTTACTAACAAAATCAGTACGCCCCATGGAAACGCAAAGACCACCCACATGATGCCCACTAAACCGACTCTGAGCGGTACACCTGAACGAAAGCGAGTTGTAATCCGAGCATCACAGACTTGCCTTTGGAATTGCTTCAACAAAGACCCAAAATTCGGAAGCCCCCATCCTTTGCCATTTCCGCTTGTGGAGGAAAGGGGCTATGCCGTACATTTGCACAAAAAGGCCGGGGGACGCTTCCCTCTGAACTCCATACACGTCCAATTGTACCAGCCTAGGAGCAGAATCTGTAACCCTTGAGAAAACCCGAAAATCCTCAATCTGGGAGGAGAGCCTCAATCGCAATTCTAACGGTCACTGACCACAGTCAATTTCGTAGATATCTATTCCGCAAGCATCATGCAAGTAAACGTGCGCGAACGTTCACGTCTCGGATGGAATCTTTACCGACCTTTCTGTATCCAAGAACAATGCAAAAAACGTGATTTTGAGATAAAATCTCTTGTGCCAGGTGGTAAACATGAGCAACAAATAGGTGTAGCCCTCCCAAATTATGTGGTGGAGAAATTCTCCGATACGTTCTCACGTTCCTTGGAGCGGCGGGCTGCTAACGAAGCAAATAAAACAAACATCTGCACCCCCGCCGCTCTTCGTGATACTCTCCTCCCCAAGCTTATTTTCGGGGAGATCCGAATTTCCGATGCGAACGTCTCTGGAGAGACAAGACCATGGTAGATGTGCTGCTTACATCCTCGGATCGAAAGGAGGCGATGTCCAAAGTGTACGTCAAAGCACTTGCAGCACGCGTTGGCTACTTAACTTCAGTGCCCGAGCCGGATCGGGACAGCATTGATTTGCGTATTCAAGCAGGAGGACCGCGTCATCCCGCACTTGATCTGCAATTGAAAGCTACAACGGAATTACGCGAACGTCGTGATGGTTTCCTGTCCTTCCACCTGTAGAGTCAGGAGGCCGGCGCGGTGCTCTTAGGGTCCTGTGGCAATTCCATCGCTTTCGCTTTGGCCCTCAGTCAGGCTCCCATAAGTCGTCTCCGGCCCCCTGCTCTCCGAACCGGGCGTGCGGGTTTCCCGCACCCGGCTCTCCAGGTGGATCATGCGGCTCGTACTCGGATTACCATGCTTCAGTACAGTCCTGCCCGCTATGCAGACAATGGCACATTGCCTGCGGACAGCCCAACTTCGCATGGCATGCGGACGGGCCTCGCTACGCCCCGCCAGCACCGTCGCTTTGACGATCCCTTCACTTATGCATGTGCAGATGCCGGACGCACTGACATTTTTCCAGATGTTAGGCCTTGCCATTTTTTCCGGTGCCCTTTGTCCTTATTATCTGCCCTCCAACCCTGCGGTCCCTTTCCTCAACGGGCGTTACCCCGCGTCTGCGGTACTACGGACCACTCCGCCACCCTGCCGGACCGGCCTGCTCCTTACGGAGTTCCGGTTGCCGTGTGCCTCAGCACCGACAGGGCTTCCCGTGTTGCTACTTCCCTGATCTTCCATGCGTGCCAGCGCCAATACCCCGGTGAGCCGTCTTGGTGCGCTTGTCGCTCACTTCCCAAGACGTACCAGTCTTCCCCATATGGACGGAAGGTCGACACTCACATTATCCGTTTCGAGGCCTGCTCGACGTTCACTACGCGTTCCGGCCCGCATGGTCGCTAAGCTACTCGCGTAGCCCGTTAAACCTCAGTGTTTCATATCATGTCGTTACCTCCATAATACGCTAAGGCCGCTACCAACCGGAGCGACAGGTGTTGGGCGGGGTTCGCACCCGCCACAGGAAAGCGCCTTTCCACGGCGCACGTCCATCAAGAACTACCAAGACCTCCGCGACGAGACACAGACGCCCCGACTGCTCGTGGTGCTGGAACTCCCGGAGGACGAGTCGCTTTGGATGACAGTAACCGATGAGGAACTCGTACTCCGGCGCCGAGCCTATTGGCTCAGTCTGCAACAGAACTGCGAGAATATCATTGACCAAGACACCGTTACGATTCATATCCCCAAATGTAACGTACTGGATGTCAAAACTCTGCGAGATCTGATGGAAAAGTCTAGGACTGGAGAAATCTGATGCAAGTCCACATATACGATCGTAATGCATTGTTGGCAGTATCGCCAACAGCCCTTTCCGCGTACGCACACGCTGCCGGCTGGAAGCGGCATGAGGCTTATCGTGTACACTCGGATATCTATGTTGGTGACGACCGGCCGGAGGTCATCGTCCCGCGGACAGAACGTCTAGGGGACTACGCGAGCGTGGTGGCGGAATTGATCAAGGTGTTCGCCCATGTTGGGGGCCAGGATGAGACCAGTGTTTACCGTTCGCTCGTGACGGCAGACCGCGATATCATTCGCGTGCGGGCAGGAGAGAGCCAAGATGGTAGCGTGCCCCTGAACAAAGGCGTGGACCTCATCGGAGGCACCCACGATATGCTGCTGGCTGCGGCATGCTCCCTCGGTGGGCTGAAAACGGTCTACCGAGCCGGAGCGAATCGTAGCGCGACGGATCTTCTGGCGGGAATTCGTTTGGGGCAGACAGACCAGGGAAGCTTCATCGTGACACTATTAACACCAGTCGTACCACCGCCGATCCAATTGTCATTACCCGGTGTTTCGGATCGAGATGCACCCCCTGAGCGGCAGCTGACGGTCCGCTTAATGAAAGCTTTAGTTGCGGCACGTCTGGCCGTGGAACGGACAACCGTAGGAAATGGGGACGCGTTCAAAGAAGCAGTGGAAAGCGGTGTGAGTGCTAACCTATGTGAAGCTTTGGCCCGGATCATCAGATCCTTTCCAACACTCGATGTGAGTGTATCCTGGGCACGGACTCGACCGGTAACGGTGCCGCAGCAGAACGCCGTGCGCTTCGGCGGCACAGATGCTCCTATGTTGCAGGAAGCGGCCCGCTCGTTCCGAGAACACGCACCGCAACCCGATGTCCGCCTACATGGGCACGTTCGGTTACTGACCCGTGGGGAGGGCGATGAGGATGGAACGATTCGTTTGAATACTTTTGTTGATCAGAAATCCCAGTCGGTTACAGCATTATTGGAACGTCGGGACTACGAACGGGCCGTTCAGGCCCACAAGGATAAAGCAATGGTCATTCTTTCTGGAGATCTCGAACGTATGGGTCAGCGATGGAGGTTGTTGAACTCACATCTAGAGGGAGTTCTGTCGAACGAATAGTGCGATCTCAGTGAGTAACCCTTCTGGCGAATGCAACTTGGAAAGTAACGTGACCGAGTTATCGATACAACTCTGCAACGTTCGAATGGCTTGAAGGTCACGGATGGGATGGCAGTTCGATCCCTACATTGCTCTGGATGCTGGGACACAGAGCGGAGGCTACAGCATGTTTCGGTACACGGATCCAACGACCAAATTGATTGGCATGATCATCGACTTTTCAACGAACCAACAATAGTCGCAGGCGGCAAGGGAAATCCGGGTTTGGTCAGGCAGGATTCAACGATATTCTTCCCCCATAACATAAAGTTTTATGTGGTATCAGAGAACTCTGGCCTGGGTGTGCTCTTTCTCTTCCATCTTTGACGAGCACAGATTCTCCCCGCAGTTTCCCATTTGAGTTGAACTGGATTGATTTCCCAGTCTAATTCTCTGATTATTGACCCAATTTCCCATTTCTGGTAAAAACTGGCGTAGTCCCAAGTGACAATCGACTGATGTAGTATGGCAGGTTCCAATTACGGGCGATATGTATTTGATAAATAAACCGTATACTCTCCAGACATAACACAACTGAACAATGCGGGACATTCTATTTTTCGCAACCTTAACCTTGATCGTGCTGAGTTGGCTCGGGCCAATCAAACTCATTCGTCCACCATTAACAACTCGGACAAAGTTTTTCATGACTCTCGGACTCACCCTCCCCTTGGCATCTTTCGGAGCACTTGCACCAAGTAGAGGGGACCTTTGGGGATCAGCCATATTGGTGGTTATGGGCAGCATGATCGTAAAGTACTGGTTGGATTGGCGTAAAGAATTAACAACCACTGACTAAGCTCTGATCGGACATGGCAATAAGCCAATAGATGGGAATTCGTTTGAAAAAGAAAGTTCGTGCGCGTGGATTCCGAAACAAACAGCGGTTTGCCCATGCAATTTACTTCTATCTCGGAGGACTGGATCTGTACCCCGAAGACCTCCAAAAACAGGCTACCCACTCATAAAAGTGAAGAGCCAAATATTTATCATTTGGGCTGCCGAGGCTGTAAACTTGGTCGAAGGCAACACGCGGATCGTTGTTATGGTGAGACGATAAGCGGGCCCACGGTGTCGAAGACCTCATGGACGCATGTACGCATTTTGCGGGGACCTGGGAGGTCTCCATCTTGTCCTGCTGTCGAACAGGGCCGCTTAGAGAAGGCGGAAGACGCCATAGACTAAGATGCACGAGAAGGAGAAGTCAGATAGAGGCATAGTAGCGAAGAAGTCAGCGAACAAGGGACCATCTGCGGAGCTGTCGGAGCGAAGGCCTCTACCCAAGGGGAATCCGCAATATCCCACCACACACCATGCGCAGAAATGGGCGCGTGTGCACCAGGGGATTGCGCGGATACGGGAGTTCGTACAACGGAACCCGAAGGAGAAACTTACAACGCTTCTGCACCACATCAATGTGGATTCACTGAAAGCGGCGTATTTCGCATTAAAGCGGGATGCATCACCGGGGGTGGACGGCATGACGTGGAAGGCGTATGGCGCGGACCTGGATCATCGAATAGAGGATCTATGCACGCGTGTACACCGCGGATCGTTTCGAGCGACCCCAAGCAGGCGGGTAAATATACCCAAGCCAGATGGGGGTACACGACCGCTCGGGATTGCAGCCCTGGAAGATAAGATCGTCCAGTATGCGATGGTGAAGTGTATCTTGGAGCCCATCTACGAGATGGAGTTCTGTGGGTTCAGCTATGGATTTATCGCAGGTTTCCAAATGCGAAACCGGCGGACACATCACGCTCTCAAGAGGATGCCCCTTCTCCCCAGGAGGCTTCTTCAAGTAGGGCTGAGGACTGGGTAGAAGTCACCCACCCTCTCCACCCGTGGTACGGTCGAAAATTGCGGCGCCAACACGTTCTCACAACCGGAAATGTGCAATTAGTGCGCTGTATTGTGGATCAGGACACGCTTCGGTGTCTTCCCAGAGCGTGGACCGATCTACGTATCGTGGACGACTTTGAGCGGGTATCGTCGGGTCGGGCCTTCTTCCGTGTTGACGACCTGGTGGCGTTGAGGGCCTTTGTGGATGTGCTTTTAGATGATCAACAATAAAACAACATAATGATCATGAATTGTGCAACAAATAGAGAATTAATGCGATATATTGCAAATATAGCGCACGATTGCGGCAGATTGTTGCAAAATTGTCGTGCGTTATGTATCTTCTATTTTAATCATTTAATGTGGCCCAATGTCCAATACCAAGCTCAAACGCCTGCGCGCGTCCGGAACGCTCAACTCACGCCCGGAATCGGTCGCCGATGCCCTGTTTGCCAACAGTTCCTTCTTCGATCCGAACGATCTGCTGCAGGTCCGCTACGAGATGATCCGTTCGCACACCAAAAACACAACCCTCAAAGAAACGGCAGATCGGTATGGGATGTCTGTTCCGACCTGTGTACGGCTCAAGCGGGATTATCGCGCGGGTGGGCTACAGGCGTTAATTCCAAGACGTCGCGGACCCCGGGGGCCGCGAAAAATCACCCCCGAGGTGGTGGCGTTTGCCCACACGTATCTGGAGCAACATGGCGATACGAGCATCCGCAAACTCGCCGAACGGGTCAGCGAGCACTTCCAGATCAGCATCCACTTCAGCGCATTGTATCGGGCGCTGTCAAAAAAAAACGCCGGAAGGGATTCCTGAGCAGCGGGCCGGAATGCAGGACCGGTACGGCCAATGGCGGGATCAGTGGTTGCATGGGGGGCAGACCCAGGCCATCTCGCTGGTGTGTCACCATGGGTTGGCGCGGGCGCTGGTGCTGGCGGCCCCCTTGCCTGCCCCGGCACCTGCCCAAGATCCCGTCGCGATGGCGGCGCCCGGTTCTCTGCTCACGCAGGCAAGCTCAATGAGTTGTGCCCTACTTCACACGATCCAAATGAACCATGTCGTCAAATTCTAAAGTTACGTCCGCACATCTGCGTCGGCGGGCCTGTTTGTATATCCGGCAGTCCTCGCTCCACCAGGTGGAAACCCATAAAGAAAGCCAATTCCGGCAGTATAACCTCCGCCACCGGGCGCTCGCGTTGGGCTGGTCCGAGGATCAAATTGACATCATTGATGAAGATCAGGGCAAGTCGGGGGCAAGTACGGCCCAGCGAACGGGATTCCAGGATTTGCGTGCTCGGGTCGGGGCAGCTGAGGTGGGGATTATCCTGAGTCTGGAGGTGTCTCGCCTGTGCCGGGATAATGCCGAGTGGCATCAATTGCTTCGGATTGCCGCAGTGTCGAACACCCTGATTCTGGACGAGTACGGCGTCTACAATGTCAGCGATCTCAATGACTGGATGTTGCTGGGGCTCAAGGGGCAGCTTTCGGAATATGAACTGCGTGGCATTCGTGAGCGCATGGTGGGCGGCCAGCGCAGCAAGGCCAGACGGGGAGAATTGAAACTGCCCCTGCCGATCGGGTTGGCCTACACCGCTACCGATGAGGTGGTTCTGGATCCAGATCAGTCCATCACCGAAGCCGTGGAGCTCGTGTTCCACACCTTTCGGCGCCTAAACTCCATCATGCAGGTCACAAAATGGTTCCGTAAGCGGGGAATCCGGTTGCCCTCACGTCCGAGAGCCGGGGCTGGGGCGGTATATTGGAGCGTCCCGAACCACAGTCAGCTCCAGCGCATGCTTCACAATCCCCGGTATGCGGGATGCTATGCCTACGGTCGCACGAAGACGGAGCAACGTGCAGACGGGTCCATGAAATACTCTAGGATTCCCATGGATCAATGGATGGTCTGTATTCCGGAGGCCCATGCAGGATATATTTCCTGGGAAGAATATCTGCAAAATCAAGACACCATACGCGCGAACGCCACCAGCTTTCTGCAGGGAGACCGGGTGCCATCGCCGCGGAAAGGCGTAGCTTTACTGCAATCCCGGATCATTTGTGGCCTCTGTGGGCAACGAATGAAAGTCTCCTATAATCGGAATAAAAGACGCGCTTCGGCGCCGAAGTGGTACTATCTGTGCAAGGAGAATAAGGTCCGCTACGGAATGCGAACCTGTCAGAGCATGCGTGGAGACCTGCTGGATGAAGCGGTGGGAGCCTTTGTGGTCGCCGCAGTCGTAGAGTCAAGGGGCCGGCGCGGTGCTCTTAGGGTCCTGTGGCAATTCCATCGCTTTCGCTTTGGCCCTCAGTCAGGCTCCCGTAAGTCGTCTCCGGCCCCCTGCTCTCCGAACCGGGCGTGCGGGTTTCCCGCACCCGGCTCTCCAGGTGGATCATGCGGCTCGTACTCGGATTACCATGCCTCAGTACAGTCCTGCCTGTTATGCAGACAATGGCACATTGCCTGCGGACAGACCAACTTCGCATGACATGCGGACGGGCCTCGCTACGCCCCGCCAGCACCGTCGCCTTGACGATCCCTTCACTTATGCATGTGCAGATGCCGGACGCACTGACATTTTCCCAGATATTAGGCGTTGCCATTTTCCGATGCCCTTTGTCCTTATTATCTGCCCTCCAACCCTGCGGTCCCTTTCCTCAACAGGCGTTACCCCGCGTCTACGGTACTACGGACCACTCCGCCACCCTGTCGGCCCGGCCTGCTCCTTACGGAGTTCCGGTTGCCGTGTGCCTCAGCACCGACAGGGCTTCCCGTGTTGCTACTTCCCTGATCTTCCATGCGTGCCAGCGCCAGTACCCCGGTGAGCCGTTCTGGTGCGCTTGTCGCTCGCTTCCCAAAACGTGCCAGTCTTCCCCATATGACCGGAAGGTCGACACTCACATTGATCGTTTCGAGGCCTGCTCGACGTTTACTGCACGTTCCGGCCCGCATGGTCGCTAAGCTACTCGCGTAGCCCGTTAAACCTCAGTGCTTCATATCATTTCGTTACCTCCATAATACGCTAAGGCCGCTACCAACCGGAGCGACAGGTGTTGGGCGGGATTCGCACCCGCCACAGGAAAGCGCCTTTCCACGGCGCACAATCAAGAGAATCTAGCCCTGTCTTTGATGGTACGCGAGCAGCTACGTACCGATTTTGAGACGGCCGATCGGCAGCGAATGAATCATATCCAGGCGCTGCGGCATCAAGTGGATCTGGCCCGTCGCAGGTTCATGGAAGTGGATCCCTCCAATCGCCTCGTGGCTGCAACACTGGAGGCCGAATGGGAGGCCCAACTAAAACGCCACGCGGAAGTCGTCCGGGAACGAGAGAACTATATGGACGCACAGACCCGTATGCCGGAACCCGAATTGGACAAGCGTATTCTGGAACTGACCCATGATTTTTGTAAGGTGTGGAAGGCCCCCGAGACCTCCAACGAAGATCGAAAACGCCTACTGGGCTTTTTGGTGGAGGATATTACGCTCACACGCAACGGCTATCAGGTTGAGGTGGGACTGCGTCTGCGCGGGGGGCGGATTCACCAACTGGAACCCGTTGCATTACCCCTGCCCTGGGCGGTGATCATACGACGGGATGCCTCCACCAAGGTTTTGGCGGAATTGGAGATCTTGCTTGAAGCGGGCTGTTCAGACAGCCTTGCAGCAAAAGACCTAAATCGGCGCGGACATCGTGATTCCCGCGGAGATCGGTTCACCCGACAGCGTATCCGCCTCATTCGTATCCGATACAACATCAAAAACGGGCTTCGGCAGAAACGAGATCAATTGCGTGAACAAGGCTGCATCGGCGGAGTCGAACTTGCAGCAGAACTTGGCGTAGCCTACGCGCAGCTCTATAAGCATGTACCCGATAACCCACGCGTGGAAATCTATGAGATTCCCAGCGAAAAACGTACCTTCAAAATGTACAAACTCATCCCGGAACCGCAAGTCAAACAAGTATCGTAGGCATGTCCTCGACAGATCGCATTCAGACATCAAAGACTCAGACCGGGGCGTAGTGCCCACAATGGGCTGGATGCCTTAGCGTATGTGATCGAACGCCGGAAGGTAAATTATGTGGTGGACGCGGATATTCGCAAGTTTTTCGATGAGGTAGACCAGGACTGGCTTATGCGTTTCCTGCGCCATCGGATCGGAGATGAGCGAGTGCTGCTGATCATCATGAAGTTTCTGAAAGCGGGGGTGATGGAGGAGGGGAGTTGGTGGAAAAGCGAGCAGGGCACGCCGCAAGGCGCGGTTATCTCGCCGATCCTGGCCAACCTCTACCTACATTACGTGCTGGACCTATGGTTCAAGGCCCAGCGCAAATCACGAAACATTGGAGGCGAGTCGTATATGGTCCGCTATGCGGACGATTTTGTGGTATGTTTTCAGTACAAGGAGGCAGCGGAGCGTTTTCTACGGGACCTGCGGATGCGATTGGAGCAATTCGGATTGCGTCTGCACCCTGACAAGACCCGGCTGATAGAGTTTGGTCGTTTTGCAGAGAGAGACCGTAAGAAGCGTGGAGAAGGCCGTCCCAAGACGTTTGATTTTCTGGGATTTACACATTATTGTCGTAAGACACGGAAAGGACGTTTCGGGTTAGGTCGCAAGCCAATCGCGAAGCGCATGACGCGTTTTGTGAAACATATATATGTGAAGCTCCGACAACGGATGCACCAACCGGTGCACCAAACGGGGAAATGGCTTGGACGGGTACTCAATGGATGGTTGAATTACTATGCTGTACCATGGAGTATGCCGTCTATACAGAGGTGCTATGCGTATCTGAAATGGATCTGGTTGCGCGTACTACGTCGTCGATCCCAGCGGGATCAAACGACATGGGAGCAACTGGAGACGCTGATAGAGCGCTATTGGCCGAAGCTGAACATACGCCACGACTGGCCGGCAATACGATTTACCGTCATGCATGCGAATGCAACCCAAGGGAGGAGCCGGATGCGTTAGCGCGCACGTCCGGATCTGTGCGGGGGGTCCGAGGAAACTCGGGTCCCTACCGCGATCACACACACCTCTCCCATGCAACAAAATATGTGAAATTTTGCAGGGCGCACACTGCAATAAACCGCTGATTATGTAGATTTTTATTGGGGATCCATATTTGTGCGGTGCTTCGGCTTGCTTGGGTGCGGATTAACAGGACGGATGAAAAGGGCGTCTGTTCAGCTGCCATACTCGTTTATGAGCGTCCCCCAAAATGGGCGCTAGTGTCTTATGGGGCATAAAGGCCGGGCTACTAACCTAAAATTCGAGCTTCCACAGTGGAGCTCAATTGTCGCTGGAGTATATCCCGGCTACCCAGATCCGCAAGCAACCGTTACAAGGCACGATGACATGTCCAAGGTCTACGCGGTCACCGCGGATGCAGGTGGTGAATAAAAAGATTTCGGATTGTAGGTGACCTCTTTTTTCCAGATGGTCCAGAGCACGTTGAATATTTTTCGCTGCGTATTCAGCCGCGCGTGCACCGTGTCCCGGGTGCGACGTAATGAGGCATCATAAAACAAGGAGACCTCATTCGGTTGTGCGGTTTGCAAAGAAGAAAGCCAGCACTGATAGCTCATGGCTTTTAGGACGCCAGCGCCTGAACGATCCAGACGTTTGTACGCCAAGGACTTGCCTGCACTGCTGCGTTGACGAATCCCGAGCCCGCAATAGCGCCACAATTTATGCTTGGTTGCAAACCGGTGCGGGGTCTGAATGAAGGCACTGAACACATGCGCTCCCACCACACCGATACCCGGCATGCGCTGGAACTGGATGATTTCTGGATAACGCTTGCCCAACGCCACCATCGAGGTTCGGGCTTTGTTCTACAGCGCATCCGTTGCGTCCAGCTGCTCGTACAAGTTCTCCATGATCGCCCGTCGTGCATTCGTTGGTAATTGATCCAGATACGAGGTACGATGTTTTTTCGTGAACACTTGGGTCCCGGCCACATACGTCACGCCGGCCTGGTGGTACTTGGACTTGATTTGTGACTTTAAGCTGGCGCGATCACGCGTAAAATGCAAATACTGTTGCACCGTAATCTTAAAGTCTGCGCGGTGCTCCTGGTCCGGATGAAACACTTCGACCAATTCCCCCAGTCGAAGCAGTCGGCACAGGTCAGCAGCATCTCTGCGGTCATCCTTATTTCCACGACTGATGAGGGTATTGTGCCGAGGATCACAAACGATCAATCGCGTTACATACGGACGCAGCGCCGAAGCGATCCAGCCGGCCAACGAAGATTCCTCCAAGCCCAAATACTTGGATCGCGCAGGCAGTTCGATTACGTGACGGATCAGCGCCGCCTCCGAAGTCGAAAAGGTCTGGGTAGATACTATATGCCCTGTCGGAGCCATGGCCGCCAGAACACAGATGCGCGTGTGGGCATCCAGCCCCAGATAAAGCGATTTGTACATGAGAACGGAGGTCTAATGAATGAGAACGGCGAAGGGGCAAGATAGCGCCCGCTTTTTCATTAGACCTATCTAATTGCCCTAGCAAGCGGTATTCGAGGCCGATATATCTCCACATTTATTTCAATCCCCGTCCGCAAATAAAAGATTCTATACCAAGTTGCTCCAAAGTAGCCGCCTTTGCCAGTAAAGCCTGCCGTGCCCCGCCCTTATCAGGTACATAAACAACCTGGATGTGGTTTGACTTGTGCCGTGCCATCAGCTGTTGCCGGGATGTACCCTCCAATACCGCATGCATGATCGGCCACTGGTGCGTCGTAGACTTCCAGCGCCGTTCAGTTTCTTCATCCGGCAACGCAATCGCCTCCCCGCGCCCAAGGTCCGCCTTTAGCCTGCCATCCTCCACGTAAATACGACTCCAGATGATCTGGCCAGGCTTGCATACCCCCTTGACTGTCCCTCCACCCAAACGGAAATACATCGGCGGCTGCCGCTCACTCATTGCACCACTGTAACCGCCAACAAAATGGGCAGGAGGTGCCGCCCCGGAAATCTGAAACACCCAGACAAACTTACCATCGTACCACTCACCCCAACGCACGTCGTGTAACGTGTTTTCTGGAGGATATCCGAGCGATTGCCATAGGACCGCAGTAATGTATCCATCTAGTCCAGCACACTCGTCCACCTCATTGAAATGAACCAGAGCTCGACCGGCGTAGAGTTCTCGGCTTCTATCACGACTCAAAACTGGAGGGCGCTCTGTACTGTTGAGCAATCCTTCCGCCAAGTCTGATGCTGGAAGGAGATCTTTCAAGCCTTGCTGATACTGTATACCGATCGTATCACAACCAAAATCATCAGCAATCCGAAGCGTGGCGATATACATTTTGCATTGCTGCAAAACCTGGACTTCGGTAAGCTCAGTGGCCTCATCCGTCCCGAATGTGAAAGACATTCCCCGCTCCTGAACCCACGCAAGGCAGGACGCTGCTTCCTCGTCGGTCACCTGAAGGGTTTCATAATAAAGGGTGCTCTGACTTAAGCGCTCCTTGAACATCCCCACCTGGTTTAATAAATGGTCCGGAATGATCGCATTGTACATTCCCATACACCCCTCATCAAAGACCCCCATAATGGGCGTACTGTCTTTGATTTGTCTGGCAATACGCCTCCCAAGCACACGGGCATACCCTGGTAGACTCATTCGCGCAACAGGAATCGTATGCGAATCATCCTGGACTACATTCTGTCCAGCAAGCCAGCGTGATAGCCGCTCGTTGAAATTTTCGTCCGCAAAATTCTCACTCCAAAGCGTAGTGTATGGTACGCCGGCCTTGGCGAGCGATCCGTTCATGTTCAACATCCCCACCAGACCCGGCCACGTACCACTCCAATTGGCAACTGTGAGAATCGGCCCCTTATGCCGCATCAACCCCGACAATACATGATGAGAATACTGCCAGGCAGCAAACACTACCACTATCGGACTCTCTGGGTGAATCCCCTGAAACACCTCGCGTCCATACTTCTGGCTATCTATGAACCCGTGTCCCTTATCTGCATCTACCGGATGCCCCCGCACAACATCATATCCGCTTGATCGAATGGCCTGCGCAACCGCAACCTCAACTTTCTCCTGCTCCGGCCAACAGGTCCGGTTCGCCGAGAGGCGTAGATCCCCACTGGCAATGATCGTCACTTCGGGAGTGTCCCGTCTCGCTAACTGCATTCTAAAGCCGTGTTTGTTCCTGAATAGGGCTTAATATAGTCATCAATGAACGTCTGATAGCCTCCCATAACCGTATACTGCAACCGTAGGGAAGAGATTGCGTACCTAGTGGGTAGACCGTGCATAATTATCTATTCACTCCATGACTTCACGCAATATAGGCGACCGCGTAGGGGAACGCTTCGAAGAAATAAAGCTAGAGGGATCACAGCTGGTGGACAAAGTAAAAGAGCTTGCCAAAGAAGGTAAAACCAGCAGAATCTCCATCATCAAGGAGGGCCGGACATTGGCAGATTTCCCTCTATATCTCGGCCTGGGAGGTGCCGTTGCAGCTATCGCTCTTTCATCAACCCTCGCTGCGGTTGGTGCGATAGCAGCACTCGTGACAGATGTTACCGTGCGTATTGAACGCGATCCCCCAGAGGGTATTGAACGGACGCCCTCACAAAATATTGACGACCTGCCGTGAGTGTATCCTTCGCCGTAGGATTTGAAGATATCCGCGCGGCAGCCAGTTTACTCCAGGGCGTGGCAAATAATACGCCAGTACTTACCTCGCGTACATTGGACATGCGTTCGAACGCGCGCGTTTACTGCAAATGTGAAAGTTTTCAGCGCACAGGTGCGTTTAAGTTTCGGGGGGCTTATAATGCCTTGAGCCGGATTCCAGCAGCAACCCGGGAAGTTCTAACCTTTTCCTCTGGTAACCACGCTCAAGCAGTCGCGCTTGCCGGATCACTCCTGGACGTCCAACCAACAATCATCATGCCCCGAGATGCTCCAGAGGTGAAACGCGAAGCCACAGCGGCTTATGGAGCAAATATTATCCCCTATGATCGAAGCGAAATTACGCGCGAAGCGCTCGCACAGCAGCTGGCCAGCGAACGGGATCTGCCGATCATTCCTCCATATGACCACCCACACATTATAGCCGGCCAAGGAACGGCGGCGCTGGAATTGCTGCAGTCTCAACCAGATATAGAGGTACTCCTTGTACCCTGTGGCGGGGGCGGACTTTTGTCCGGTACGACCCTCACTGCTCATGCAATCCGACCAAATATTCGTGTCATCGGTGTGGAGCCGGCTACGGCAAATGATGCCGCCCTCAGTTTCAAGAGCGGTACGCTACATACTGTGTACAACCCGCAAACAATTGCAGACGGTGCACGCACACCGTCGCTCGGAGCACTGACCTTTCAAATCATACGCGCCCTTGCTTACGATATCGCCACCGTTACGGAAGATGCCATCGTTGATGCTATGCGATTTCTGTGGGAACGTATGAAAATTGTTGTCGAACCAACCGGAGCACTGGGCGTGGCTGCACTCTTGAGTGGCGTGGTTTCCGTAGACCGTAAGAACGTGGGGGTAATTATCAGCGGTGGTAATGTGGATTTCAGCCAGACACCAGCTTGGTCGAAATCCGCTTAAATGGGACTATCCTTCCAACTCCAAGTACTCAATACTCCCAAACACCCGTAGGCAGTACGGTCATGCTGCAATGGTGTGATTGAGATATAGCCATCCTCCAGTACGTGTATGTCCGTATCTGCGCCCTCATCCAGTATATTCAGCGTACCACGATACCAGTAATAGGCTCTGTTGGCGGGATCAAGACGCTCAATAAACCCCTCTTTCCACCTAGATCTAGCCTGGCGGGTCACTACAATCCCTTTGATTTCGTCCTCAGGAATCATAGGCACGTTTACACTGAGAAGAACGCCCCTGGGCAGATGGCTCCTGAGTACTTTCTGTGCTATGATGCCAGCATACTTGGCAGCCGGGCGATAATCAGCATCTGGTTCCTTCGAGTCCAGACTTACAGCGATTGAATCAATGCCATATATCGACGATTCGGTCGCCGCACTAATCGTACCGGAGTATATCACATTGATCGCCGTATTTGCCCCCCTGTTAATCCCACTTACAACTAGGTCTGGTAGACGATGAAGCAACTGGTGCAATGCCAGTTTGATACAATCACAAGGTGTGCCAGTTATGGCTAAAGCACGCACATGATTCAAATCCCCACCGAAGCTCCAACTCTCGACTCGGATCGGATCATCAAGTGTGATTGAGTGCGCAACTGCACTTTGCTCACCTGCAGGAGCTATGACAACAACATCTCCCAGTTTGACCAGGGCTTCCGTGAGCTCTCGAATCCCAGGAGACATAATACCGTCATCATTCGTAACTAGAATCAGCGGGCGTCGGCGAAATTGTTTACCACTGCCTCCGCCTTTACCAAGATCCATCATCTACCCAGTAGCTCTCTTCGGCTGTTGGAAAATCACGGGTTCGTACATCCTTAACATAACTCTTGACGGCCTTTGACGCTAACTCAGACAATTTGGCATAATGTCGTACAAACCGCGGATTAAAATCAGTGGTTAGCCCTAACGCATCGTGGATCACCAGTACCTGACCATCACAGACATTACCAGCTCCTATACCAATAGTTGGAATAGTCAGTGATGCTGAGACCTCCGCAGCGAGCTTGACGGGTATCTTCTCGAGCACGATCGCAAAGCAACCAACTCTCTCAAGTTCGAGGGCATCTTTCCGCAACTGATCCGATTCCCCTTTGTCCCGGGCTCGTACCTTGTAAGTACCAAATTTATAAATACTCTGAGGCGTAAGGCCCAAGTGGCCCATGACCGGGATGCCAGCCTGTAGTATACGCTCCGCCGCTGAATGAACAGCTGTACCTCCCTCCAATTTGATCGCATGCGCTCCTGTCTCCTTCATAACACGAATGGAGGAAGCGAGTGCTTCTTTGCTGTTCCCTTGGTAGGTGCCAAATGGTAGATCCACGATCACAAGCGCACGGGTTACCCCCCGAACCACACATTGAGCATGATAGATCATCTGCTCCAGTGTTATTGGCAGGGTCGTCTCGTGTCCTGCTATAACATTGGAAGCGGAATCTCCTACCAGAATGGCATCTACGCCGGCACGATCCAGAATCCGGGCCATGGTGTAATCATAGGCCGTCAGCATCGCGACCGGCGTACCGGCAGCCTTCATCTGCTGGAGCGTCTGCGTCGTGACTCGCCTTACACCTTCCATTAACACGGGTGACCTGTGGCCACGTCCACAAGGAGCTGCCTTAGTTTGTACGCTCTAATTCTCAGAGGCCGCCTGCATAGCAGCATCGACATCAATTCCTAGCTCACGTGCAACATCCAGCGTGATATCGACGATCCGGTCCTCGTTCGCAAAAAGTAAAATGGGTTGTGCCGGTCCTGCCTGGGTACGCAAAACCAAATCAAGCCCCTGCTCGATCGCAACCGTCCTGATCGCCCCATCCACAAGCTCGTAAATCGGACTGAATAAGTCTATCTCACGCTGTACAAGCCCCTGTTCCAGCTCTGTTGCTTTTTCCTGGAGCTCCTGCTGAAGCGATATGAGCTCTTGCTCACGCTCCTGCCGTCGTTCCTCTGACAATAAACCCCGCTGTGTCTGGTACCGCTCCACCTTGCCCGTATAGTCCTCCTGCATGCTTTGAAGAATCCGTTGCCCGCTTTCCAGTTCAGCCTGCAGTTCCTCCTGTATAGTACGGGTTTGGGGCATATTGGATATCAGAACCTCGTGATCCGTGTATCCGATACGCAACGGAGGCAACTGCTGTGCCTGAGCAGCGGCCGCAAAACCAAGTATTGACGCAGCTACGAGATAACCTGCACTGCGTTTAAGCGAAGTGAGTCGCATGAGAATAATTAAATTAAAATATTTACCGCAGGCTATTGCCCACTGATTCGTGTAAGGTCAACGCCCAGCTCCTCAAGGACTAAGTCCGTGATGTCGAGACTCTCGTTGGCATAAAGAAAAATAAAGGCACCGTTGCGGTCGAATACATAGTCGTATCCCTCGCCTTCGGCCACCTCCTGAATAACCTCCAGTACTCTTTCCTGGATTGGACGCAGAATTTGTTCCTGCTGATGAAATAGCTGACCGTCTGGTCCAAAATATTGAATCCGCATCCGTTCAAGCTCTTCTTCCGCAGCACTGATCTCGTTCTGTTTTTCGCGACGCGATTCCGATGTGTAAAGCAACTCGCGCGCTTGATGCTCTTTGGACATATCATCTAGGGCCTGCTGCCGCTCAGAAAGATCCTGCTCCCACCCCTGAGCAAGACGATCCAAGGACTGCTGCGCCGTGGCAAATTCAGGGTAATTCTGGTAAATCCTATCCGAGTCAATATAGGCAATCTTGTGCTGCGCCAGTACAGGAGCGCTCATCCATATCAAGACCAACCCCAAGCCAAATAATTTTCTCATCCGGGTATGCTAGTTGAATCCTTGTCCAAGAGTTAACTGGAAAAACCACTTGTTGGAGCCATCATGCTGTGACTCTTGGCCCGTAATGGGTGTAAACCGGTCAAAATTATAACCATATGAGATTTCGAGCATGCCCAAGATTGGCAAAAACAAACGTGCACCTACTCCTGCATAACGATAAAATTGTCTCGGATTGTAGCTCTCTAATTGAATTAAAATATTTACCGCAGGCCACCGCTACTGATACGTGTAACGTCAACGCCCAGCTCCTCAAGGACTATGTCCGTGATGTCGAGACTCTCGTTGAGATAAAAAAATACAAAGTCACCGTTGCGGTCGAATACATAGTCGTATCCCTCGCCCTCGGCCACTTCCTGAATAACCTCCAGTACTCTTTCCTGGATTGGACGTAGAATTTGTTCCTGCTGATGAAATAGCTGACCGTCTGGTCCAAAATATTGAATCCGCATCCGTTCAAGCTCCTCTTCCGCAGCAATGATCTCGTTCTGTTTTTCCTGACGTGATTCCGATGTGTAAAGCAGCTCGCGCGCCTGATACTCTTGGAACATATCATCTAGCATCTGCTGCCGCTCAGAAAGATCCTGCTCCCACTCCTGAGCAAGGCGATCCAGGGACTGCTGCGCAGTGGCAAACTCAGGGTAATTCTGGTAAATCCTATCCGAATCGATATAGGCAATCTTGTGCTGCGCCAGTAGAGGGGTGCTCATCCATGTCAAGACCAACCCCAAGACAAACAATTTCCTCATCCGAGTATGCTAGTTGAATCCTTGTCCGAGAGTAAACTGGAAGAACCACTTGTTGGAGCCATCATGCTGTGACTCTTGGCCCGTAATGGGCGTAAACTGGTCAAAATTATAACCGTATGCGATTTCGAGCATGCCCAAGATTGGCAAAAACAGACGTGCACCTACTCCTGCCGAACGATAAAATTGTCTCGGATTGTAGCTCTCTATTTGATCCCACGTATTTGCTGCATCCATGAAAAGGTACGGCGCAGCCGTTAACTGTGGGGTCTGGACCGCTAAGACCCTAAGTTCCGAAGTGAACTTGTTCAACACGCGACCACCAACAGCCTCACCATTCCTCCGAGGGCCAAGTACCCGGGACGGGTAACCACGCATATAGATTATGTCCTTGCCAAAATTATTCCGATACCCTTGCACGTCAAACGGCGATCCGCCAACGATGTAACGTTCAAAAAGGACATCCTCACCTGTGATTGAGCCGATGTAGCCAAAGTCCGCTGAAAAACTCGTAGTCAGCTTCCGCAAAATCGGGATATTCCAACTCGTGGAAAATCTCCACTTATGGTATTGTATAAAATTCGAAATCGGTAATGCCAACTCTGCCGAGAGCAGGAATGTGGATCCTGCTGTTGGGAAGATCGGGTGATCCACTGAGCTCCGTGTGAGTGCCTGGCGAACCGTAACCTGTTGGCTTTGTCCAGATGGAAGGGCGTAAGTATAGTCCCTGTTGAAGTAAAACTGATAACCCAGCGAAGTGCTGGCACTGAACTTATCATCCGGCCATTGAAGCCGCTGTTCATAAAAAACGCGTGCCGAGGTGTTCGTGAAGCCGGTATTACTAATATTATTATTGTCCCCCAAATTGGTGCCGTAGTAGCCATATCCATAGTAGCCACCAAAGTTGCTGGTAAATCGGGAATGCGATACCTGAAACCCCACAGGGGTTGGTCGTCCATTTAGCCAAGGCTCCGTGAAGCCTAGTGAATAGCTCTGATACTGGCGACCACTGGTCTGTAGACTGACAGATAGCTGCTGACCATCACCCGAGGGCAAAGGCCGCCAAGCTCTGCCCTTAAATATATCCTGTGCACTGAAATTGTTGAAGCCAAAACGTAGCATCAGAATCACGCCAAATCTCCCATAGGTGCCACTGAGCTCCAGCTGATCACTGCCGATCTCCTCGAGATTGTAAGTTAGGTTAACCTCTTTTTTATCCTGATTCAGGTCAATCGAGGGACCTGCACCGAGTTTTTCCTGATCGAAGTAATTCAGCTGGGACAGCCGCCTGATCGTTTCCTGCACCATTTCCCGGCTATAAGTTTGACCGGGAATCGTGTAGAGCTCCCGGCGCACAACATGCTCCTTGGTCTTTTCGTTGCCAGTAATTGAAATCTCACCGAAACTGAAAATTTCGCCCTCGTAAATGTCGTAGTACAGGTCAAGCGAATCTCCCTCGACCACACGGACTTCAGGTTGCACGCGAAAAAGCATGTACCCCTGATTCATGTAGAGACTGGACACATCACTACTCGACTTGTTACCGTGCAAATTCTGCTCTAATCGCTCCGAGTTGTACACATCTCCGGGTGTTAGGCCTAAAGCTGTCGAAAGTGCTTCATCGGGATAGACGGTGTTGCCATCCCACTCAATGCTGCGAACATGGTACTGAGGGCCCTCCTGAACCTCCAGGGATACAACCAAACCTGGCTTTTCACCCGAGGTATCAAGCCAAACGGAGTCTTGGATCACCCGGGCATCATAGTACCCCTTCGAGTTAAAGTGATTAATGACGTTAACCTTGTCTTCTTCGTAAAGCATGCGATCGAAGCGTGCTTTACGCCAGAAGAAAATCCCCTTCCTGGCCTTTGTTTCTTTGAGCTTTCGGCGCACTGTTCGGTCACTGATATTCTCATTCCCGGTAACCAGAACCTCTCTGATCCTGACCTTCTCGCCCATATCAATCTCAAAATCGAGGTTCACCGTGTTCTCGGGGCCCGGAGTTTCGTTCACCGTCACTTCGGCGAGCATGTACCCCTTTTCTCCGAAATATTCCTTGATGATCTGCTTCGACCGTTCCAGATCAGCGGGGCGAACACGAGTCCCCTTGAAAAGAGGAACCTCATCTTCGAGCTTACGACGGTGCTTTTTCTTGATTCCTGAAAATGTAAACTCCGCCAACTGCGGCTCTTCCGTAAGCTGGATCAGCAGAAAAATGCCGGTTCCAGCCCTGCGCTCCTCAACGATTCGCACATCCGAAAACACCCGCAGCTTATAGATACTACGAATAGCTTCTGAGATCGCCGGGTCTCCGGGAAGCATGATCTTCTGCCCTACAACCAGTCCACTGCTTCTGAGAGCATAGTTGCGCATGTTCTCGGTTTCCACGCCTTCAACCGAGATTCCCAGAATCTCAAACTCCTCAGGATTTGCCAAGGAGGAGCCGCCCCCCTGCAAGGATCCCGACAGGCCCTGTGCCGCCGCTGTGCTCATGCACAGGACAAGTATCAGCAATGGGGCAGCTGTGCGCATGATAGTTCGATGCACTGTGAATAGAATTGGACGGTGCAATCTCATGGTACTGCTCTATAGAGCGTCTTGTTTCGAGGAGACCAATCCGAAAACGGACTCCACCTACGCGTTATTGCAAAACCCGTACCGTGGTCAGGCAAATTAGCTTATCCTTCCCCGATCCCAGTCTCTACAACCTCACAGGTCTGCGGCGGCTCTTCAACGGCGGCTTCACCCCTGGAACTAAACGCACGGATTACATCGTTTGTGATCAGGAAAGCCATCAAAAGCAGCAACAGTATCATGCCCGCTTGCTGCAAAAACATTCGCACCTTAACCGGAGGTTCCTTGCGGGCAATCAGTTCATAAAACAGAAACGTCAGATGCCCGCCATCCAGCACCGGGATCGGCAGAATATTAACAATGGCCAACGTTATAGAAAGGACTGCTACAATGTGCCAGAACGGGCGTGTACCGCTGCTTGCGGCCTGTCCGATCACATTGGCGACCATAACCGGCCCACCGAGGTTTTCCCGAACGCTCTCTTTGCCTGCAACTATTCGCCATAAACTGGCGGTAATTGTTCGCGTGTTGTTCCATACATCAGCCACTCCGATTCGGGCAGACTGCAGAGGCCCATATTCGACCTGTGTTTGTCCTAACCCAATACCAAGTACATAATTGCAGCTGACGGTATCCATAGCTGGAATCACGGCAGCTTGATGTTCCACGGAAATATGACCATCGTCGCGCACCCATGTGATTTGGAGCGAGTCTCCACCCGAATTGCGGATCTGATCGGTGAGCTCCGGCCAATAACGGATTGGGGTCCCGTCAACCGCTGTGATTAGATCCCCGACCTGCAGGCCTGCAGCTTCTGCCGGCATGCCTGCTGCAACACTTCCAAGGGTACTGGGCCAGGTGTATATACCAAGACCATAGAATCCTCCTGCCGGCAATTCCTGGATCCGAGTCATGATGTTTCCCGGACCATCAAGGGTTACGCGTTGTCCTTTGCGTTCCACTTCAAACGTGAGATCGTCCGCTAGGAGTGCCGAGAGGGGAATCTGGGCTCCGCCTGGGTCGTACTCATGCCCGCCTACTGCTAAAAGCCGATCACCTGTTCGAATATCGATGTCCAGTGCTGCAACTGAGCTGTCCATTACGAACACCGATCCATCCTCGGTATGGGCTACACGGCTGACACCAAAACTCCATGTCAGGGCAAAGAAGATCACCCCTGCAAGAACCATATTCATGATCACGCCCGCACTGATCACAATCATGCGCTGCCATAATGGCTTGGATCTGAACTCGTCCGGCTGCGGCGCTGTGTCCTTAAAGTCCGTGTCCATGCTCTCGTCAATCATGCCGGCAATCTTGACATAACCTCCAAGTGGCGTTAAGCCAAGGACGTATTCTGTTTGGCCAAAGCGCTTTTTTAGAATGTTGGGCGGAAATCCTATGGAAAAACGGTCGACACGCATACCAAATGCACGCGCTGCCCAGAAATGACCCAACTCGTGCACAAACACGAGAATCATCAGGGCTGGAATGAACGTCAGGAGAATCCAGAGTATACTCACGGGAAAATACTACCTATTGTTGTTCGGCGTACGGTATACTTCACAGAGTGAAGGTGTTCCTTTTGGAAGCTACAAACACGTAGTGCCGCGCGGCCTGATCAACAAGTAGAATCTCTTCGTACGTATCACATGAGGCGCCCGCAAGCTTGCCAAGTGCCCCCTCCACCATACGCGGAATGTCCATGAGACCTAATCGTTCTTTAATAAAAAGATCAACTGCAGCCTCATTGGCTGCATTGAGTACGGCCGGTGCATTCCCACCGGCGTCCAGTGCCTCACGTGCCAAACGCAAACATGGAAATTTATCTAGGTCGGGCGGGGTAAAGGTCAAAGATTGTGGGCGCGTCCAATCTACGCGCCCCTCAGATAGTGGCCATCGATCCGGATAGCTGAGAGCATACTGGATGGGTAATCGCATGTCCGGCAGGCTGAGTTGTGCTTTGAGTGATCCATCTTCAAACAATACCATTGAGTGCACAATCGATTGCGGATGCACGACTATCTCAATCTGGTCCTCGCGAAGTCCAAACAGCCAATAGGCTTCAATCACTTCCAAGCCCTTATTCATCATGGTGGCTGAATCGATCGTTACCTTGGGTCCCATGCTCCAGTTGGGGTGATTGAGCGCCTGCTGAGGCGTAACTTTATCGAGTGCTGCACGATCACTATTGTGGAACGGGCCCCCGGATGCCGTAAGTATGACCTTTTCTACACTGCGTATGCTGTCTTCCAAACACTGAAACACTGCTGCATGCTCACTGTCCACCGGTACAATTCTGGCCTTGTGCAACCGAGCCGTCCGCATTGCAAGATCGCCGGCTGCTACCAATGTCTCTTTGTTCGCCAAAGCCAATACCTTTCCGGCTTCCAGGGCAGCCAGAACAGATTTGAGTCCTGCAATACCCGAGGCAGCGCCAAGTACTATATCCGCCTCCGGAAGCGTTGCACAGGCACATACCCCTTCATCACCCTCAAGTACACGAATGCCGGTCCCCTCAAGTCCACTCCGAAGCGCCTGTGTATACGATCTGTCTGCTATGGCGACTACATCCGGATCAAACGCGTGTGCCTGTTTAACTAACAGATCTACATTCCGGTTGGCGGCAAGGGCTACCACGCGTAACTTATCCGTATGTCTTTGAACAATATCCAAACACTGCGTACCTATGGATCCTGTTGCCCCCACAATACTTATACTGCGCCTACCCGTGTTCATTATTGGTTAGTCCACTTGTCTGGATTGATCAATCCGAATATAACGTAGTATTCTCTGCATCCGTATGAGTTCAGTAACCCGAATGCGATTCTTTCTTGTTTGTTGCCTGTGTGTATTCGCATTTGGCGACCTAGCGCTGGCCCAACCTCAACGTGCAAACCGAACACGTCCTCCTACCGAGGAAGAGCAGCTTGACGGAAATTCTGCCTCCCGTTATCAACTTGCCCTCGGGTACCTGCGGGGCATGCAGTTTGATCGTGCTATTGTAATCCTGAGTGATTTGTACGCCGAACAACCCGAACGTAAGATTTTCTTCGATAAGCTCAAGGAAGCTTACGTCAGTGTTAAGCGATATGACGATGCAGTGGCACTGTTAGACGATGCACTTGCACGCAGTGAGGTGGTGCAGCTGGAACTTGAAGCTGAACGTGCACAACTATTTTACCTTGGCGGAGATGAACCTGCGGCAATGGAAGCCTGGTCTGCACTCCTGCAGTCCGCTCCTGACACCGAAGCGGTTTACCGTGCCGTCTATGCCAGTATGCTTCAGATACGCCTCCTTATTCAAGCGATTGACGTATTAAAGCAGGGCAGACAGGATATTGGCAATATGAGCCTGTTTCAGGCAGAACTTGCACAACTGTATGCTCTTACCGGACAACCTGAGCTTGCTACACAGGAACACCTGGATCTTCTGTCTGTGAACGAGCGACAGCTAAATTACGTGCGCAGTCGACTCGGAAGAGATCTGGAGCAGGATGGCGCCCTTGAAGCCGCCATCCGTATTACAGAAGCGCGTGTCGCAACTGAACCCGATCTACGTCAACTAAGAGACCTCCTGGCGTGGCTGTATGAGGAGGCGGAGAGTTTTGATCGAGCATTTGAGGAGATTATGGCACTCGAAGAGGATGCTGATTCTGACGGGCAAGGAGTCTATCAGTTTGCCCTGCGTGCGGCAGAGGCAGGTGCCTTCGCAGTCGCCGGCCAGGCATTCCAGTCTGTACTTGAGGCATATCCCGAAGAAAATATATCTATTGAAGCACGTCTCGGCATGGCGGACATGTATCGCTTACAGGCTGAAAAAACCAATAGCCCCGAGCAGTACCAACGTGCACTTGAAGCTTATGAAGCATTTCTGAGGGACTTTCCCGGGCATCTACAAACCCCCTCTGTAATGGCGCGAATCGGCGCCCTGCACCAGGATGTATTTAGAGACAGGGAGGCCGCCAAACGCATTTTGTCCTTTTTGGCCACACGGTATTCGAATTCTCCCATTGGCTATCAGGCTCGATTTGATTTAGGGCGCCTGGCTGTAGAGAACGGCAATCTGAATGAAGCTGGCACCATCTTTGCACGCCTGGCTGAACAGACGGACGGCGAACTCGCAGCAAAAGCACGGTTTGAGGAGGCAATGACCCACTTCTACGCTGGAAATTTTTCTGAGACACAATCTATCCTGAGCAATCTTAAAGAAGACACGGATAAAGAGACCGCCAACGATGCAATCGAGTTGCGCATACTGCTTCTGGAAAATCCCGACACTGACTCCACGAATCGGGCACTCACAGGCTACGCACAGGCCCGGCTGCTCTTCCGACAGCAAAAAGCAGCTGAAACCGCCCATGTCGCCCAGGATATACTGGCACAATGGGGACGGCATCCAATTGCAGATGATGTCCGATTTTTGCGCGCCCGGGCCCTTTTGCTTGATAATCGTCCTGATGAAGCCATGATGGCATTTGGTGAATTCCCACTTATACATCCACAGAGTCCGCTGCGAGATCGCAGCCTTTTTTACTATGCTGAAATCCTTGAAACCTTTCAAGGCGATGCTGCAGGTGCACTGCAGGCATACACCAACCTGCTCACACAATACCCTGGCTCACTCCTGGTCAGCGAGGCACGTGAGCGCATACGTGCGCTTCGCTCGGCAGGTGTGTAGCGTTGCTGCATTGCTGCTGTTGCCCATTTATCCTGCCGGTGCGCAGGACGTGCTGATACCAATGGACCACGGCCAGTCAGATCACCTGAAAGCCTACGGTGCGGTATACTGGGCGCTCCAGCGGGGAGAACCCGTCGACTGGTTGTTGAATTTTCGCGGCGGCGCTTTTCTGGCTGCAGATTTCCCCGGATTGAGTAATGAGCTTGCGCTTCGCGGGGTTGTACACGAAACACTTTCCGGGACTGCAACAGCCCGACTTATTGCAGAGGTTGAGAGTGACCTGGCAAACACAGCACTCGTGAGACTGGAAACACCCCCGCGTATCGCGGTATACGCCCCGCAACAAACCCTTCCCTGGGACGATGCTGTACTCCTTGCTCTGGAATATGCCGAGGTACCGTACGATATGATTTACGATGACGATGTCCTTAGCGGTGTGCTGTCTGCTTACGATTGGCTGCATCTTCACCATGAAGATTTCACCGGACAATACGGCAAGTTCTACCAGTATCGAAATATGCCCTGGTATATCGAACAGCAGCGCGGTGCCGAATTAGCCGCTCAACGCCACGGATACCGAAAGGTGAGCCACCTGAAACTACTGGTTGCGCAGACGATCAAACAGTACGTTGCCGATGGCGGTTTTTTGTTCGCCATGTGCTCCGGCACAGATACTTACGATATTGCTTTAGCTGCACACTCGACCGATATCGTTCCGTCTGAGTACGACGGGGATCCCATAAACCCCAATGCCATTAGAGAGCTAGATTATTCGGCCTCACTTGCTTTTGAGGGCTTTAGTCCAAGTTTTAACGCTGCCGAGTATGAGCACTCCGATATTGACGTCGGGCCCCCCCCACAGCAGTTGCAAAATCCAGCACTGGATTATTTTACAATGTTTGAATTCAGTGCCAAATGGGATCCTGTACCTTCCATGTTAACACAGAATCACGTCGGGACCGTGAAAGGATTCATCGGACAAACCACCGCGTTCAGAAAGCATCTTATTAAGCCTGATGTAGTCGTGCTCGCCGAAGTACCACAGCGAGGTGAGGTCAAATACCTGCATGGATCCTACGGTCAGGGTACCTTTACTTACTATGCCGGCCACGACCCCGAAGACTATCAACACTACGTAGGAGATCCTCCAACTGACCTGAGCTTGCATCAAAACTCGCCGGGCTATCGCCTTATCCTGAATAATATTCTATTCCCAGCAGCCCGTAAGAAAAAGCAAAAAACCTGACGGTTCATGAATCCACCGAAAACTCCGCGTGCATCGCGCTGCGTGATGTCCGAAATCGTTCTGCCAAACGATACCAATGCCTATGGTACCATGTTTGGCGGGCGACTGCTTTCGCTGATGGACAAATGTGCCGCCATCTGTGCGATGCGTCATGCGGGGCTGGTGTGCGTAACCATGGCGATCGACTCGGTAGAATTTAGTTCACCTCTCTTGCTGGGCGAGGTCGTAATTGTTGAGGCCTGGGTAAACCGGGCATTCGGTACATCCCTTGAGGTCGAGCTTTCTGTAGAATCCGAAAACCTGGACCGAAAAGATCGGCGCGAGTGCAATCATGCATACTTTACTTTTGTGGCTCTCGACGATGAAGGCCGCCCAACCGCGGTGCCACCAATACATCCGGAAACAGAGCTCGAGAAAGAACGCTACGAAAAAGCAGCTATGCGCCGTGAACTTCGCCTGCACCTGAAAGGACGTATCACTCTTGCAGACACGGTATACCTGAAGGACGACCTCATTGCAACCATTTCGGGGAGAGATCTCTAGACAAAACACGAACACACAATCGATGGCCATTGAGCGCATATTGATTACTGGAGCTGACGGACTTCTGGGCCAGGAGCTTATTCGGAAACTCGTAGAACGGGATTCCTATAAGTTGTTAGCCACCGGTCGGGAAACTGCCCCTCGTGCACAGAATACGCTGCCATACAACTATGCGAAACTTGATGTATGTCAGGCGGATGATATCCAGCGAATCTTCGCTGACTTCTCGCCAGAGTGCGTGATCAACTGTGCAGCAATGACAGCTGTTGATGCCTGCGAAACCAGCCGTGACGAGTGCTGGCGTGTGAACGCACAAGCGGTTAAACAGCTTGCAAAAGCATGCCACAGTCGAGGGACGCACTTGATTCAATTATCTACAGATTTTGTGTTTGACGGCAATAGTGGACCGTATGGCGAAGACGATCGGCCCGAACCTCTGAACTTTTATGGGAAAGCAAAGCTTGCAGGCGAAAATGCTGCGCGTGCAGCAGGTGTAGGCAAATGGACTGTCGTACGAACGAATGTGGTCTATGGTGCAGCAACTGGACTCCCACGGGCAGATTTTGTTGAATGGGTCTGTGATAATCTTCAGGAAAAAAACAGGATCGGAGTGTATACCGATCAATGGCGTACTCCCTCGTACACCCACGATCTTGCTTTGGGAATTCTTCGCATAGTACACTTTCAGAAAAATGGCGTGTATAATCTGTCCGGTCGCGAGTTTGTGAACATGTACAACTTTGCACTCGCAATCGCGCAGGCCTTCGATCTTGATTCAACACTTATTAAGCCAATCTTGCAGCACTCAGATAACCGACCTGCTCAACGCCCCAAACGTACCGGCCTCATTACGCTGAAGGCGGAGACCGAGCTTGACTATCGCCCCCTGCCCCTCAAGGCAGCCCTAGCGCACTTGCGCCTTCGTAAGAAGTCTGCTAAGACTGGACGTCCTCCGGTAGATGCTTGGTGTTGAATTCATTCGAGCAAACCCCCGGGAAATTTGCCTGGCACTTTCCAGGCGCGGAATCCCGGCAGGCGCGGATCTCGTTGATCATGTGCTGGAACAGGACCGTGTTCGCCGGGAGGCGCTGACACTCCACCAGGTCAAGCAACAGGCGGCAAATGCCGAGAGCCGAGATATAGGCGTCCTGATGCGTGAGGGTAAGCACGAAGCAGCAAAAGTCCTGATTGCACGTCAGTCAAGCCTGAAAACAGAGATCAAAGAGCTTGGAGAGACTGCCGCAAGTGCAGAACAGGCACTCTCTGAACTGCTACTCACTATCCCAAACATTCCACATGAAAGTGTTCCTGACGGACTGAGCGAAGCGGATAATGTGGAAGTCTACCGGCATGGTGAAATTCCCTCATTTGAGTTTACTCCTCTGCCTCACTGGGAGATTGCCAGACAACATGGGCTGATTGACTTTGAACGTGGTGCGAAAGTAGCAGGAGCAGGTTTTCCATTCTATATGGATGTCGGTGCAAGACTGCACAGAGCACTGATCAATTTTTTCCTTGATACCGCAACACGCCAGTACAGGGAGGTTCGTCCACCACTGTTCGTGAACGAGGCCAGCGCACGCGGCACAGGACAAATACCCGACAAAGAAGGGCAAATGTATCATGTGTCCTTGGATGGACTCTATCCCGTGCCTACGGCCGAAGTACCACTCACGAACTATTTCCGGGACGAGATTCTATCTGAATCCGACCTGCCCGTCAAATTCTGCGCATATACACCCTGTTGGCGACGCGAGGCGGGCTCCCACGGCGCACATGTACGTGGACTCAACCGGTTACACCAATTCGATAAGGTGGAGATCGTGCAGCTTACGCATCCAGAACACAGTTATGATGTTCTGGAAACCATGCGCAGAGATGCAGAAGCACTCCTGAAAGCATTGAACCTGCCCTATCGACGCCTATTGATGTGCGCTGGCGAGTTAGGCTTTAACCAAACCAAACAGTACGATCTGGAAGTATGGAGCGCCGGGCAGGAACGCTGGCTGGAAGTATCTTCTATTTCGAATTTCACCAATTATCAGGCGCGCCGCATGAATATCCGGTTTCGTCCAGAGAGTGGCGGCAAACCACAGCTCGTGCACACGCTCAACGGAAGTGCTCTTGCACTGCCCCGAGTCGTTGCAGCTTTGCTGGAGTATAACCAAACCGAAAATTGTTCGTATGAACTGCCCGAAGTCCTGACCCCTTACCTAAACCTCCATTAAATTGATCGGTACTGTAACGACCGCTCCTTCTCGGTATACACTCTCGGTTTTTGCAAAAATCACATTCCTGTTCGGCTTCGGCTTCTTTGTTGCCTCGGCGCATAGCCAAGAGCTCGCTGCATTGGATGGATTCATAACTGACGCATCCAACGGAGAAACGCTTATTTCTGCAAACGTAATCCTGGAAGGTACCCTTCGAGGAGCGACCAGCAACCTGTCAGGATATTATGCTATTTCAGGGATTGAACCTGGAACGTACACCGTTCGATACTCCTTTGTCGGATTTGAGACGGTCACACGAGAAGTGACCTTTGCTGCAAGCGAGTCAGTCAGACTCGACGTAGAGCTGGCAACTACCCAAGAACTATTGGACATTCTGGAAGTGTCGGCTGACCGTATCACAGAAGAAGAACAGCGCTCGATCGGAGTGGGTCAAATCAGTGTAGCTACCATCCAGAAGCTGCCACAGGTGTTCGAACCCGATGTGTTTCGGTCTCTTCAGCTGTTACCCGGTGTCGCACAGTCATCTGATTACTCAAGCGGCCTCTACATCCGCGGGGGAGATCCTGGGCAAACACTCATTCTTCTGGATCGCACAAAAATCTACAACCCAAGCCACGTTTTTGGATTTTTCTCCACGTTCAACACGGACGCGATCAAGGACGTACGGCTCTATAAGGGAGGTTTCCCTGCGAACTATGGCGGTGTTCTTGGATCGGTGCTGGACATCCAGAACAAGGATGGTAACCGGCGCGAAACACACGGGAAACTCAGCGTTGGCCTGCTGGCCTCCAGAGCTTTTGCCGAAGGTCCGTATTCCCGCGGCTCCTGGATGGTTGCCGTGAGACGATCGACACTTGAGCCTATACTCGGAGTTCTACAAAATATCGACGCCGTCCCCCGGGCATTCTATTTCTACGACTTCAACGGGAAAGTTAACCTTGATGCTTCCCCAAACGATAAGCTTTCGCTCTCATTCTACACGGGTTCAGATTACCTGCGCTCCACCTTCACCGAAGGCATAGAGATAAAACTACGCTATGGTAACCGTACGGTAGCCGGCAGCTGGACACACCTGTGGTCCAACCAGTTCTTCTCTAATGTCACGTTAACGACATCCTGGTATGAATCCATGCCGAGCGCAACTTTTAGCGGCACTAACTTTAAGCAGATCAACCGCGTGGCGGAAACCTCGCTCAGGGCAGATTTTGAGTACTATCCAGGACCGAAACATGATCTGACTGGTGGAATCTGGGCAGGTATATTTGATGCGCCGCTAACGAATTTTTTTGATGACCGAGAAGTCTTCAACACACGCAACAGGGTAGAACATGCTTCCTTCTATCTGCAGGATACCTATCATCCAACGGAGAACTGGTCCATCTCTGCCGGCCTGCGAGGTACGTACTATGGCTATGGAGATCACTTTACGTTGGCCCCTCGGTTTTCGCTCGAACGGCAACTGGGGGCAGACGTACGGTTTCAAACAAGCGCCGGAAGGTACTATCAATTCTTAACCCTCATTACCAATGAGGTGTTCTCCGGATTTGACTTTTGGCTAACAAGTGGCGAGGGGGTCAAGCCGGCGTACGGTGATCAATTCATCTTAGGATTGAAGACAAACCTGTCCAGGGGAATTACGCTAGATACGGAAGTCTATTACAGAACCATGCGCCAGCTTTTTGTGCTTGATCCGTTCAGTAATGGCCTAGCCGGTCTGGAATACTCAGAGTTGTTTGCCTTTGGCGAAGGAATGGCACGCGGCGCAGAAATGCAGCTATCACGCCAGGAGGGCCGGATCAACGGGTTTATCGCCTACACACTGGCTCACACGAACCGGTATTATCCGAGACTGAATCAGGATGCATTCAGAGAGCCCCGGAATTTTGTTCCGCGTAACGACCGGCTTCATGACCTGAACGTAGTAGGCCAATGGAGAATCTCCCGACGTTGGGAATTGGGCGCTGTATTTACGTATGCCACAGGACAGGCATATACACGTCCAGAAGCTTCCTATACTATCTATGGAACAAAGCGTGTGAATGGATTTGATCAAACTGACCTGCTGGTATCCCCAGGCCTTAATCAAGCCAGATTGCCCGCCTATCATCGCCTTGATCTAGGGGTGACCTGGACTGGCTCATTGAAACGCTTTGCTGACTATACACTGCAAATACAGGTTATCAACGTCTATTCAAGGAGCAACACTTGGTTCATCTTTAACGAGATTGAAGATGATGGCACTCTTTCCAGATCAACCATTCCGCAAATACCAATCCCCCTCCCCAACTTATCCTTTACTCTTGATTTCTGATGTGGCGACAGATTCTCTTTACTGGACTGCTTCTGTCTCTGGTTGCTTGTGATTCCACAGACTTTAGTGTACTGGACAATGAAACCGTAGTCGAACTTATGCTCATCGCTAACGAGCCGGTCCCCCCGGCGCGTGTTAGCAAGATTGTGCTGGTAAATCAGTCGAGTGATTTTGAGGAACGTGCTATCACGAATGCAGAGGTAGTACTCAGTACGGGCTCAACGAGTTTGTTGCTGGAAGCGTCCACTAAAAAACCTGGAGCCTACCTGTACCTTGGCCCCGAACATATCATACAACCCGGTGCGCGCTATGATTTGAAGGTAACCGTGCCTGGTGTAGCATCTCTCATCACAGGAACAACCAATGTGCCGACTGTTGTGAAAATACTGAGTGCCTCGCCAGAGGCAGGAACGTATCTGTCAGATGAACAGCTAACCCTCATTGTGACCCCCGGTCGTGGTAGTGATCAAACCCAAAGCAGCTTCACACTGGTTACTGAGGCTTTGGATGTACAGGAGGATCTTCTGGTGCCAACGGCGGCTGGATTTCTAGAAGATGATGACGAGCTCACTCTGGAAGACTTCAGGATCAACGGATCTCCAATCATTACAGAAGGCAATTTCTTTAAGTTCACTGACGGCACTATCAGGTTAGTCTATCCGTGGATCGGGGTCAATTTCTACGGCCGCAACGTGATCTACGTGAATTCGCTGGATCGTAACCTGTCCGACTTTATCCGTTCTGCCGAGCTACAACAGGGCGGTAACAGCACCTTTGGTCCCGGAGTTATTCCCAACGCCATCCCGACCCTATCTGGTGCACACGGTCTCTTTGGGAGCCTGGCCCGGGACAAGACACAGTTCACTGTGTTTCCTCCGAGAGAATAGGGGCTACACGCCGTGCATGGTTTCCTGAATGAGCATATCCACAACAGCCTTAATAGCCTGCTCCGGTGTGGCCCCTTTCTGTATTGCTTTTTTGTAGGCTTCACGCTGCCAGTGTGCGCTGGTCCCCCGCCTCAGGATCGTGCGCGCATGCCTGATCTCTTCCACACATCCCAAGCTTTCTGCATCCGGCATGACTGATTCCAATAACTCTTCGAGCAGTTCTTTATACGGAATCATCAGTCCCCTCCCAAAATCAATCAGTGATCCATCAATCCCGTAACGCTGGGCCCGCCAACGGTTTTCGTACAACAGCATGTTAGCATAGTTGCGCCAACGCTGGTTTTCCCGGCGCAGGCGCCACAGCATATGCAACCAGCACTGGTACAACGCCGCAATGCAGATCGCATCCTCTATTCTTGTGCAAATGTCTGCCACACGCATCTCCAGCGTAGGAAAACGGTGACTGGGTCGAATATCCCACCATATCTTCGTGCTGTCCTCTATTACGCCGGCATGAACCAACATATCTACATGCCGCTCAAATTCTGCATAGCTCTCAAAGTGTTCAGGAAGTCCTGTACGTGGAATTTCGTTCCAGACCGCAATACGGTATGACATAAGTCCCGTATCCTGCCCTTCCCAATAGGGGGATGATGAGCTCAGCGCCAGTAGGTGCGGCAGCACATAGGTCGCCTGGTTCATCAGGTCAATCCGTAGATCATCATCCTCAATTCCCGCATGTATGTGCATTCCGCAGATGACCATTCTCTGAGCGATCACCTGCATGTTCTGCGCTAAAATTTCGTAGCGTTCTCGGGGGGTGTGACGCTGGGTGAAATACGAAGCATTCGGATGCGAAGATGAGGCAATAATTGCGAGTCCATACGGCTCTACCACATCGTGCACCGTTCTGCGTAATCGAATCAGCTCATCCTGTGCCTCCTGCACGTTTGCACAGACATGTGTTCCAACCTCTATCTGAGATTGAAAAAATTCCTGCGAGACCTGCCCACCAAGCGCTTCCTGTGCATCCGCCAACATTGAAGGCGGTACTTCGCGAATAAGTTTTCCGGTATCTTCATCTACGATGAGATACTCCTCTTCGATGCCTAGGCTGAGCTTAGGTTTCCTCAAAATTTCTCTGGCGGTAGACATGAACTCAGGATATTCGGATTGTACTACAAAAACCACTCGCCGAACAATTCCGGGAGCTTACTAGGTGATTATACACATAGCACGTATCTATGCTCAATCTCTGGTGAATTTGGAATGCCCATCTCCTCGGCCACTGCAATACCTGAATGGCAATCCTTGATTCAAACTTGACGGAAACCAATGTTTTTGATACCTACAAGCCTGTTATAGCACCATCTTGAGTTGAATTAAACCAGACGAAAGTAACTGTAAATGACGACATACAAAATTCGCAGACGGATGTACACTGACAATCGCTGGTTCCACCATGTTCCTCCAACCTCAACACTGCTGACAAATTCATGCCACAAATCCCCTCACCGATTTGACCTTACCTTCGTCACACGCTCTTCCATCAAATATTTGTGTCCACCAACCTAACATAATTCCAAACACAAACCTACTCAAATCAATATGGGGTTCTCGGACAAATACGATTCTGCTACCTTTTGAACCTTAGTTTAGGGACTATTGAGCCTGAATTCCTTTTTCCACGCATGGAGTCTAACTTCACTGAACGTTTACGCAATGCCCAGGCTGCCTGCGATAGCATGGTTTGCGTAGGATTGGATCCCGACGTAGCCAAACTGCCCGACTCTCTACGCCAAAAACACGCGAGGCCTGAAGCTGCCATCCTGGCTTTCAACAGCGCAATCATACAAGCTACGGCTCCCTATGCCTGTGCCTATAAACTCAATGCGGCCTTCTATGAAAATCTAGGAAGCGGCGGATTTAGCACCCTAGCTGCGACCATTGATCTGCTCCCGAGCCATGCACTATGCATTGTAGATGCTAAACGCGGCGATATTGGTAATACGGCCCGCAGTTATGCTTCCAGTATCTTTAACTTACTGGGGGCTGATGGCTGCACGGTTGCACCTTACATGGGTTTTGATGCGGTGCAACCATTCCTCGAATACCGCGGGCGGGCAACATTTGTCCTAGTACGAACTTCCAACCCGAGCAGCGATGAACTGCAGTCGCTGATTATGGACGGCAAGCCCCTATATGAACATGTTGCCAATCGAGCTGCCACCTGGGGCAATAATTTCCCTGGATCTGTCGGATTCGTAGTGGGCGCAACCAAGCCTCAGGAACTCCAGCGCTTGCGTGATCAACATCCGACCATCCCCTTCCTGATCCCCGGCGTAGGTGCACAGGGGGGCTCGGTAGAAGCCGCTGCGTGTGCAGCAACTCCGAAAGGTCTGATTCTTGTAAACAGCAGCCGCAGCATCCTGTATGCCTCTCCAGACAAAGATTTTGACAAGATGGCAGCAAAAGCCGCGCGCAAACTGCGTGATGCCCTTAACCAAACGAACAGTTGAATATGCTGATCAGGATCGTGCGCCTAACACTGCAACCTGATGCCGTGCATTCTTTTTACAGTGTCTTTGCCGCAACCGCTCCAAAAATTCGACAGGCGCAAGGTTGTAGAAAACTCGAGCTCTGGGTGGATGCTAAATTCTCAAACATCATCACAACGTACAGCGAGTGGGATTCTGAGTCCAATCTGAATACCTACCGGAAATCCACCCTGTTCAGGGATGCCTGGGCAACCGTTAAGCCGATGTTTGCAGCTCCGGCTCTAGCCCACAGCTACCTCCCTCAAAAAGTTACCTGAACTCCCATATGTAATGCCCTCCCCGGACCGGGGAGGCCCAGTTGTGGCAGTGTTACTGCGTCGGTGATGTTGTTGGCCCGTGCAAAAATTTCGGCCGAATATTGTTTGTACAGGATTAGCCAGGCCAGACGGATGCTTGTTACCATTGAACGCTCAAGCGGTATGAATGCGTTATTCTCTCCTAATCCGTGAGCCTTACCTGTGTATTGGCCCTCCAATACCACCGAAAAGCCAATCGCAGACCAATAAGTCATACTGCATCCTCCGATCCCGGACGGTTTCTCCACGAGTGGCTCCGTACCATCTGGAGTAACCTCTCGTGCACGCATTATGGTCATGCTGCAGCTTGCCAGCATACTCGGCACAATGCGAGAGACCAGTGTAGTCTCGAGTCCAAGTACACGGCTGCCATCAAGATTAACACGCTGTCTCCGGGGGCGCATTTCACCTTCGACGAGCACCATCCTCTGTCCGATTGTATCGTAGGTCCGATTAAAAAAGACAATCGCTTCTGCAGTAGTTTCACCACGCTCAATACGCACCGCCGCCTCTGTCAATAGGGAGGATTCGGGGACGAGATCCGGATTCACTAGAAATCTCCCCAACGCTTCACCAAACAGTTCACGCATAGTTGGAAAACGAACTTTGCGCCCAGCAACTCCCCTGATCGTCACACCAGGGGTAAGGTCATGGGAAAGTCCCGCTGTGACACCGACACCTGTCTGCGGACCCCGATCTGGCTTGTCCCCGGTTTTTGGGGTCGCAAAAACATCCATACTGGCGCCCACTGTAAGATTTACACGCCCGGCTTTTGTGTATTCGATACCGTTGCTGAGGGTTCGCTGCGAGAAGAGCCTGAGAAGCGAGGGCTCTCCGATAGCAAGGTCCTGCTGCTCATGGCTTGACGATAACCAATTTACGGCCAGCTGCAGCACCCCCTCCCTAGAAAAATCACGCAGATAGGTAAGACGTAACCCGTACGTATCATCCTGATCTATTTGTGTTTCAAGCTGCTCGCGATAGGATACATCCGAGTATTGTGCAATCGTCTGGCCAAACCGGCTAACCCAGGCAGCGCCGCGTAAGGTTCCGCTCCGAACAGGAAACTGTCCACTGACAATAGCCATGTTGGTTTCCCACTCTGGATACCGCCAGAATCGCACATTGGACACTTCAGGATCTAGATGACCTTCTGGAGCGACGCCCTTCTTGCCGCCAAAACTCAGAAGCGAAATACCAATACTACCGCCATCACCTACCTTGTAGGCCAACTGCCCAAATACAGACTGCATTTGACGGTCTGTGTTGGTTCGCACATCAGAATGTTGGCCATATGGCAAATCTGCCTCACCAGGAACCCCTATACCATTCTGATCCGATACACCTGCAAAAACCGTAGACTGGAACCGTTCCGTGCGGCGAAGCCATGTGAGTCGGGCCTGTTGCGAACCATACGAGCCGGTAATTCCCGACAGCTGCGTAAAAGTCCCTTGGTTACTAAGCTGTCTGGATGTAAGATTGATGGCCCCGCCAAGGACATTGGTCCCATAGAGTACTGACGGCACGCCTTTGGCAATTGAGATTTCTCCAACAACTTCCGAGGGAATCAGGCTCAGATCTACACGGTTATCCCATGGAACATTGAGCAACGCCCCATCAAAGAATATGCTTACCTGCCGCTCCCCTGCCCCACGCAGATAAATCAGTGACTCCCCACGCGAATTTGTTTGCAAATGTGCGGACGGAACACGCCGGAAAACGTAGTCAATCGAAGCTACGTCAGACTGCGCAATATCGGCCAGACGGACACGCTGCATCGTAGATACCGGTGAAGTCACGGTCGAACTGTCCTGCAGACTTACGACAATTTCCCCCAATTCGTAGTGGCTCAGTGAATCGACCGGTGTCTGCGCCTGCACCGTCCTCCGCACAAATAAGCCACCTGCTATTGTAAACAAACAAAATGCTACCCTCAGGATCATGCGTCCATAACAATCGGTAGACGCCCTGCTTCGGGCAGGGCTATGGAGCGGGCTCAAATTATATACCGGCCAACAAGTCTTTCAAATCTGTAGCGGTCTGCGAGCGGTTGTAGTGGTGTGGCCTAATCTGGAAGCGCCCTTCTTCCGGTACCTGCCTCCGCTGCGTGAGACCCAAGTATACTCCAAGATCTTCAGAGAGCGCATGTCGCTTGGACTGGACCAATTCTCTTTCACTGATAAGTGCACCAAATGCCCGATGCAGCGCCCCGTATCGGGCCCGTCCAACCCAGTTTGTTAACACGTTACTCTCGATTGTCAACACCTCGTCGATCAACTCCTCCTGCTTTTGTGCCATTGCCGCGTACTCGGAGACTATGGCCTGCATGCGGTCACTATAAGGAGACAACGCAGGATTTGCAACTGTAGCCTCAGCCAACCTGACAGCTTCTGTTTCCAAAGCGGATGCCTCCGCTGCTATCTGCTGAACTGTCGCAGACAGGTTCGCAGCAATTTCGTCTTCAGAACCACCATAGGTCCGGCATCCTGGCAAAACTATAAGTCCGGCAAAAAGAAGGATGACCCATCGCCTGTTCGCAACCAACAGCATCAGATTACGGTTTCGTCCGGGATTGTAACGTTCTTCGGGATCACAACGACCCCGTCTCGGATATAGAAATTCTCACCATCGTGTTCTTGTACGCCTTCGGTGTTACGTATGATGCATCTACTACCGATGGCCACGTTTTTATCTACGATCGCTCCCCCAATAAACGAATGGTCCCCTATGCCAGGTTGGTCCGGTCCCTCAACACGTTCGCGTGTTTCTGTCCCATGCCAGGGATAATAATCTGCGCCGAGAAATACTGAATTACGAATGGTTGTATGATCACCAATTTGTGTGCGGATTCCAATCACTGATCCGGTAATTTCACTCTTGCCGATTACACATCCTTCGGACACCAGACTGTTGGTAAGTTTTGCTCCGGAAATCTTGGCCGGCGCAAGCATTCTCGCATGGGTGTACAGACGCATTGCAGGATTATAAATGTTGTAACCCGGCTGTGGATCGGCCAGCATTAAGCTGGCATCATAGTAGGAACGGATTGTTCCAATATCACTCCAATAGCCCTCGAACGGATAACTAACTACATGCATTTTATTGATTACGTCCGGAATAATCTGCTTCCCAAAGTCATGGTGGTTAGGCTCCTCATCAAGAATTTTGAAGAGAAGCTCGCTATTAAACACATAAATACCCATGGAAGCCAAGTATACCCGTTCCGCAGCTTTCATAGACTCACTGACCGGACTCGATTTGCCAGTCAGGTCCTGAGGTTTTTCATGGAACTCGATGATCCTTTGATCTTCATCGGTCTTGAGTATTCCGAATGCGGGAGCTTCTTCTGCCGTGACAGGGATGGTTGCAACAGTCACAGCAGCATTGTTATCCACATGATGAGCCAGGAGCTTCCTGTAGTCCACCGAATAGAGCTGATCCCCTGAAAGAATCAGTACGTGCTCCTGCCGGTAGATTGCGACATGAGGTATACTTTGGCGAACAGCATCAGCGGTTCCCTGAAACCAGTTAGCTGATTGCTGGGTCTGCTCTGCCGCCAATACCGTCACGAACCCCCGCCGATAGTCGTCAAATCTGTATGTATGAGCCAGGTGGCGATTCAGACTGGCAGAATTGAACTGTGTTAAAACAAAAATCTTGCTGATCTCTGAATTAATACAATTTGAAACCGGAACGTCGATAAGCCGATACTTGCCTGCAAGGGGCACAGCAGGCTTGGAACGAAGTAATGTGAGTGGAAATAATCGCGAGCCCGCACCGCCACCAAGGATAATTGCTACACAATCAGTCATTATTTAATCAGAATTATTGGATAAATCGAATCACAGACTTGTAAAGATAATACTGTAATGCGCCGCTCCGGCGTTAAAAGCTGATGAAACCGTTCATAATAGTCAGCTGTACACATGGCGCCATGAGTGAAGAAGCCAAACGCATTCTACACGGAATCCAGACCCGGCTACGGGCTTGCTGGGGTCGACTAATCACTGAACGTATCGCTGTTGGGCTTATTCTGCTCATTACTGCGGTCACAAGTACGCTGCTTATACTCCTTACAGTAGAGATGCGCCTATGGATGCCGTCTCCTTGGCGCGGCGCACTCCTCTGGGTCTGGGTTGGCACAGGCCTTGCACTACTCTTATGGTTTGTAGTTCGCCCCTGGGTGACAGGATGGCTTGGCCGCACACACTACAAACAAATTGCACACACCGTGACCGAGGGCCAACCTGACCTACAGAGTAGACTGGTCAGTTTGCTCGAGCTCTGTAATGGTGAAGCCAGTGCAGCTCCCCGCTCCTTGGTAGGTGGTGCAGTGAAAGCACTCAATACTGAGGTATCCAACTTGCCACTCATTGAGAAAGTGAACTGGCGGCAATCAATTGCCTGGAGCCGATATGCAGCAATCCCATTAGGACTTATCGCTGTACTAACATTGACAGCTCCTCAGGGATTCTGGAACGCTTCGGTTCGCTTATTCTCTCCCGGAACAACTTTCGAACGCCCTGCACCATTCACATTGATGGTTACCCCAGGCAATATTGAAATTACCAAGGGAGACTCCCTAACAATAATTGCCACTGCCTCAGGCGAAATCCTACCGGAAATAGTAACCTTCGAGCTGGGTGTGCCTGGGGAAAATAGCATTCGCTCGCAGAGCGTCCGATCTGATTTATCTGGCCAGTTCCTACACCAGGAACACAACCTTCGCCTGCCCTTGAGATATCGCGCTGTGTCCGGTTCTGTAAGATCGCCCTGGTATGAGGTGACCGTAATTGACCGCCCAATTCTTCGGGACCTACAGGTAACCTTGCGCCCCCCTGCCTACACAGGACTCCCTGCTCAGCAGCTGCCGCCCGGGACAGGAAATATCACGGCGTTGCAAGGCACGATAGCAAATATTCGCGTTCGGACGAGTGATCCTGATGCTAAGGCTTGGCTATCTATGGACAATACTAACAGTGATATTGTTCTTGATAGTATGGCCGGAGATATCATGCTTCGTGAGGAAACCAGCTATCGCATCATTCTGCGGTCACCCAGCGGTGTCTCGAATCTCGATCCGATCACCTATTCAATTACCCCCCTCGTTGACCAATACCCCTTTGTAGAACTAATTTCCCCGGCTCCTCAAACAGATATGGATTTCGCACTGTTGGTTCCGCTTGATATTCGTGTCCGGGATGATTTTGGTTTTTCACGGCTTACGCTCTCCTGGCGACTGTCCGATAGCCGATTCGGAGATACCATGGATACCTTCCAGGAAATAATGCTGCCGCTGCCAAGCACCCCCGAGGTTCGATACCTCTGGAACCTTGACACGACAACGGGTCTGGATATTGTGCCTGGCGATGTGATTAGTTATTTCGTGACTGTTTGGGATAATGACGGCTACAACGGTGCTAAGAAGAGTATCTCTGCAACGCAGCAATTGCGGCTCCCTTCAATTGCTGAACGATATGAAGCACTGGAGTCCACACAGGATGAAACAGAGTCCGGTCTTGAGTCACTCATTGAAGAAGCCGAATACGTACGCCAACAATTTGAAGAGCTGCGCGACGAGCTTCGAAGGAAGCAGGATGCCGACTGGGACGACCAACAAAGCTTGGAAAGCTTGCGCCAGGAGCAGGAGGACCTGCAAAACCGAATAGATGAGCTGGCTAACAACATGGCTGAGGCGGCTGAACAGATGGAGGACCACAATCTGGTCAGTGACGAATTACTGGACATATTTGAAGAGCTGCAGAATGTGACCGAAGAAATCAACTCTCCTGAACTCGCGGAGGCACTTGAGCAGCTGCAGGAGGCCATCACTGAACTTGATCCGGCTGCAATGCAGGAATCGCTCGAAAAATTCGAGTTCAATGAGGAGATGTTCAGAGAACGAATGGAGCGGGCCCTCGAATTGTTCAAAAATTTCCAAGTGCAGCAGCAACTGGAGGAATCGTCGCGACGTGCTGAAGATCTACAAGAAGTACAGGATAAACTAGAAGAGCAAACGGCTGGAGATACCCCGACAGAAACGACTGAGACGCTCGCAGAGGAACAGATGCAAGCCGCCGAAGAGATGTCGGCATTGGAAGCCAAGATGGAAGAAATTGCTGAACGCATGCATGAACTGCAACAAGCCCCTGTGCAGCAAATGGAGCAGCTCAACGAACAAACTCAAGCAAAGGAGCTACCCAAAGGCATGCAGGAAAATGCTCAGCAGATGCAGGCTGGCCAAATGCAGCAAGCTAACCAGGGACAGCAGCAAATGAGCCAGAGTATGCAGCAATTGCAGTCTGACCTGCAGAACATCCAAACTGGAATGCAGGGGCAACAAATGCAGGTCAATATGGCCGCACTGAGACTGATCCTGAGCAACGTTCTACGACTGTCCTTTGATCAGGAAGACCTGCGTCGCAGTATTGCAGATGCCACCAGAGACAGCCCCTTGCTGCGCGATTTTGCAAGAAAACAAGCAATCTTAGCGACAGGTAGTGCCGTCGTTGCCGACTCAATCCAGTCTTTAGGGCGCACCTTACCCCAACTTTCACGGGATGTCCAGGAGTTTGCCGGTAATGCGCTGATGAGCATGGAGGCTTCCATCGAAGCGCTGACGGATCGCAACAGCCTCTCGGCAGAGTCCAGTGCCGCCCAAGCAATGACCAACCTGAATAACCTGGCATTGCTGTTGAGCGATTTACTGGACCAGCTCATGAATGCTTCTTCCTCCAGCAGCGGCGGGGGAATGTCTATGGAGCAAATGATTCAGCAGCTCCAGGAAATGGCCATGCAGCAGGATCAATTGAACCAGGCACTCGAAGATTTTTTTGGGCAATCGCCGGGAGAGCGCATGAGTGCTGATATGCAGGAACGCCTACGGCAACTCGCCGGCCAACAGGAATCTATGCGGCGTCAGCTCACCGAAATGGCACAGGAACGCGATCTGGCAAGCCAATTGGCGGGTGACCTTGAACGGATCGCTGAACAGATGGCTGAATCCATTCAGGAGTTACAGATCGGCCAAGTGAACCGCCCAACGCGCCAGCGCCAACAGCAGATTTTGACCAGACTACTGGATGCATCGCGCAGTCTACAGGAACGAGGCGAAGAAAAAAGACGTGAAGGACGCCGGGGTACCGACATTGAGCGTGTGAGCCCCGGGGAACTGCAAAGTAACCTGACCCAGGATGCACTGCGACGCGCGCTCATGGATGCACTCGAGAGCGGGTATGCAAAAGACTACCAAGCGCTCATTCAGCGCTATTTTGAGTTGCTTCGCAATCAGTGATCAGTCGACGCCGGTTCCGAGCAACAACTTGGTAAACTGCATCACGAATCGGTCGTGGAATGATCAGCAGTGCATACGCTGTTATGCGCCATCCGCCTCCCAAGTGGCTCAATGCACGCAGCGCAGCAGTGGATGCCTGCCATGTCCCCGCTTCGTCACGCAAAGTAACGAACGATGCCCCGGGCGGGAGCGCCCCGTATGAAAAACGGCCCCTATGATCACGTTTACGAAGCCAGTTGCTCGAACGCTGGCAAAAGACGCACTGATCGTCGTAATTGATCTCTATCTTCCGGGACATCAAATTTAACCGTGTAATGGGTGAGTTGGTACAACTTTTTCTCAAGTTAGGTTTCATCGGGTTTGGGGGACCTGCGGCAGTCATCGCAATGATGGATGACGAGGTGGTCACCCGACGCAAATGGCTTACAAGAGAGCATTTCTTAGATCTAGTTGGTGCAACTAATCTGATTCCCGGTCCAAACTCCACCGAGATGGCCATGCATGTCGGCTATGAACAGCGTGGTTTTGGGGGTTTAGTCGTTGCAGGACTCTGCTTCATCCTGCCTGCAGCACTCATGACTGGCGTACTTGGATGGCTGTACGCCTCGTATGGTGAAGTGCCAGAGGTCGAACCGTTCCTTCGCGGTATTAAGCCTGCTGTACTCGCAATTATCCTGGGGGCGCTGTGGCGTTTAGGGAAATCCGCCGTTAAGGCCTGGGCACTGGTCCCTATCGGTGCTGTTGTCTCTATAGCGTTGCTATTGGGGGTGAATGAAGTGCTCGCCATGCTGGGTGGGGGTATCCTCGGTCTGGGTGGACTCTACCTGTGGCGTCGCCGTCTAGCAGCCCTCGGAGTACTGCCTTTTATTGTTGGGTTCCTGCAGACTCCCAAGGTGGAATACAGCATCTGGAACTTGGGATGGTTCTTCCTCAAGGTTGGTGCTGTACTGTATGGAAGCGGTTATGTCCTTATCGCCTTTCTGGAGGGAGGCCTAGTACAGACTTATGGCTGGCTGACCGAACAGCAATTACTGGACGCAGTAGCTATCGGTCAATTCACTCCCGGGCCTGTGCTCACTACTGCTACATTTATTGGCGTATTCCTAGGGGGCTGGCAGGGCGGAATAATGGCCACTGTAGCGATATTCCTGCCGTCCTTTGTGTTCGTCAGTATTCTGAACCCACTGATTCCCCGTCTGCGGAAGTCAGCTCTCATGGGATCATTTTTGGATGCTGTAAACGTCAGTGCAGTTGCACTTATGCTGGTAGTGACGATACGATTAGGGGTTAGTGTACTGACTGGCTGGGCACCCGCAGTGATCTTTCTGCTTGCCACAGTTGCGAGTCTGCGCTTCAAGGTAAACGCAGTCTGGCTCGTCGCAGGCGGTGCACTCCTTGGCTTATTGCTCAATTGAGTTGACGACCCGGCTTTCCCCTTTAACCAGGGAGGCGAGCGTTGACTGTTCCACGCCAATCATTGGTACAGACCAGCTAAATACAATCTTCAGCAGCCGCACAAATCAGGCTATGCTCCACGACGGATGGCAGCCGCAAGTGCCGGAACGACTTCAAACAAATCTCCGACGATGCCATAATCGGCAACTTTGAAAATCGGTGCCGCCGGATCCTTGTTAATTGCAAGAATACACTTCGAGCGGACGATACCAGCCACGTGCTGCGTTGCCCCCGAAATCCCCACTGCGATATATAGATCGGGGGCGACCGCACGGCCAGTCTGGCCCACATGTTCGCTGTGCGGGCGCCAATTCTCATCGCTCACCGGACGCGAACAGGCCAAGGCAGCATTCGGGCCAAGTGTATCCAGTAGATCCTCAAGCACATACCAGTTCTCTGGCCCCTGCAGACCCCGACCTCCACTGACCACAATTGAGGCTTCCGTCACATCAGGACGCTCGCTTGAATCTTTTGGCTGAAGTTTGACCGCGGCCATCAATTCGGGAATGCTCACCATACATGGACTCGCTTTCACAAATTCATCTGATTGCTGAATTGGTGCGTAGGCTCTTGGTCGAAAACTGACCAAGGTCAGCTTTCCTGACAGTTCTACATTTGCTGTCACCTTCCCCCCGTACAGTGCTCGTTTGAATACAGGTCTGCCCGCGACCACCTCGAAACCCATACAGTCCTGTGCAAGTGGAGCATCTAGCTTCTGGGCCAGCCGCCCCATCACATCTTTGCCCGTTGACGTGGCCGGCATGATGACCAGATCCACCGCCTCTGTGACTTGGGCTACAATATCAGACAGCATCTCAGGGCCCGGATATGCGATTCCCTGCAGATCAAGAGAAGAGACCCTCGGAGCGATAGCACCAGCGGCTTCTGCGGCCCGATGATCAACCAGCATCTCCCAGTGACCGCCCAAACGCATTGAGAGTTCGGACGCAGCCCTGCATACTTCCAGGGTTGATATGGTCAGGCGAGCGCCGCTCGATTCTGCTATAACCAGAACTTTGAACATTTTACTCTCAGATAACTTTTGCCTCCTCACGCAAGAGCGCGACGACTCGCGCTGCAACCCCATCTTCGTAAGTCAAAATTTCACCTTCTGACCTTGATGCCGGCAAAGCCAATGACTCAATCCGAAGTTGAGCAAACTCAAGTACAGCTGCCTCTTTTTCTATGGGCTTACGCTTTGCCTTCATAATACCTCTGAAGGATGGGTAGCGCGGTTCACCAATCCGGCGATTAATGCCGATGATTGCCGGCAGATTGCATATGTGAATTTCGTCACCCTGCTCAACAGGATGTCGGGCGGTCAATCCATCTGAGGTTACTTCCAGTTCTTCAACCCCGGTAACGCATGGCCAATTGAGCAGTACCCCTAACCGCTGCGGCACTTGAGCTCCTGCACCGTCGATGGCTACCTCCCCCGTTAGAACCAAGTCGAAATCACGCGTACTAATACTGTTTGCGAGCGCACCTGCGACAGTCTTTGGATCATCCGGCATAGCATCACACTGAAGATGAACAGCAAAGTCGGCACCTATGGCTAAGCCCTGCCTGAGTGAGCTTTCTACGCGATCCGGTCCGAGGGCAAAGAGCGTGACTGTACCACCCCGCTCATCACGCAGACGCACCGCTACCTCAATGGCAGACTCGTCATGCGGATTTATTATCCAGACCAGGCCCTCTTCCTCAACACGGGACCCATCAGCGCTCAATGTGGGGCGGGATTCCGTATCGGCTGTCTGCTTAATGCATACGGCTATATTCATTTATCCAATTCAGGAATTTCAATTGTTAATTCGAGAAAATATTGAGGTAATTCACAGGCTCCCCTGGACATACTCGAATACACTGATACGACGTGTTGATCACACATCACCACAATCGTACGTAAAACGACGTGCTCAGTCAACCCGATGGTTATACCACAACGAAGCTAGACTTATCCGGGATCCAAAGGGTTTCTGCAATCTACCTGTGCATGTGCGTTGATTGCACCTGATCAGTTATTTTATCCACGCTCCCAATCACAACCATCCAAAACAGAAAGTGAAGTCGTCTATCAACTGGGGAATTATCGGTGCAAGCACGATCGCCAAGGAATGGATGATCGATGCCATTAATGCGAACCCCGAAAGCCAGGTAACCGCCATTCTGAGTCGATCTCATCAGCGCGGACAGGATTATAAAGCACAATTCGGCATTGCAAGCACATATACAGATCTTGATCAATTTCTGGCAGATCCAGACATAGATGTAGTCTACGTGGGGACCACCAATGAGCTGCATAAGCCACAAACACTGGCCGCTGCGGCGGCCCAAAAACATGTGCTCTGTGAGAAACCCCTTGCCCTATCACTTGCCGACGCACAACAAATGGCTCAAGCCTGCACAACAGCTGGCGTAGTCATGGGGACCAATCACCATCTGCGTAATGCTGTCACTCACCGCAAAATTCGGGCGCTTGTCCAGAACGGTGTAATCGGGCAGCCACTCGCGGTTCGAGTGTTCCACGCTGTGATGCTGCCACCCCATTTGCAGACCTGGCGGATCAAGGATCCCGCAACCGGAGCCGGAGTTGTTCTGGACATAACCGTTCATGACACAGATACCCTTCGATTCATTTTGGATGACGAGGTTGAGTCGGTGACGGCATTCACTTCAGCTCAAGGCCTCGGAGAACACGGAATCGCCGACACGGTAATGGGTATTATGCGGTTTAACAACGGCACGCTGGCGCAATTCCATGACTCATTCGTAGTTGGCCACGCTGGAACTGGACTTCAAGTTCATGGCACAAACGGATCTTTGATTGCCACAGATGTCATGACTCAGCAACCCATTGGAAATATCACCCTCCGCCGTGGTGATCAGGTTGAAAAAGTTGAGCTTCCACCCCATACCAACCTTTACGAACGTGCAGTAAAATGCTTCAATAATGCAGTTCAGGGCAATGGAACTCCCGCAGCAACAGCCGAGGATGGCATTCGTTCGCTCGCCGTTGCCTTGGCAGTCGAACAGGCAGCGCAAACGAGTTCACACGTCAAAGTAACCTATGCCTGAGTTTTGCTCATTCGCCTTTGCCGCCGAGCAGATCAAAAATGACGCGGTCGTAACCGTGAGCTCATCAAGTGGTCTGGGCTGTCCTGATACAATGCTGTCTGCTATCGGCCAACGCTTCGCCAATACAGGTCAACCACGCAGAATAACCACAATTCATCCCATTGCAGCAGGTGATATGTATGGTATTGATGGGATTGACCATTTAGCCTATGATGGCCTGCTGAAACGTGTGGTCGCTGGATCCTTGCCGAGCGGCCCCTCTTCTATGCCCTCCCCCAGGATATGGCAAATGATTGGCGAAAACCGTGTCGAGGCCTATAACCTGCCCAGTGGAGTGTTGTATCACATGCATCGTGAAGCCGCAGCGCATAGACCCGGAATACTCACCAAAGTGGGGATGGACACGTTTGTTGATCCCCGGATTCTTGGTGCGCGGATGAACGACTGCAGCCCTCCCGGTGTCGTTGAACGGGTTACTTTTGATGATGATGAATGGCTGTTTTACCGATCAATACCCGTTGATGTAGCTATCATTCGAGGAACAACAGCAGACAGGAATGGCAACATTACCACAGAGCACGAAGGGGGTTTCCTCGGCATCTACGACCAAGCGCTTGCAGCTCACAACAACGGTGGTATTGTGATTGCCCAGGTTAAACGTGTGGTAGACTCCGGAACATTAAAATCACAGGACGTCAGAGTACCCGGTGTTGTAGTAGACTACGTGGTCACTGCGCCGGATCAGATGCAAACCACCAACACGGACTACGATCCGACAATCAGCGGTGAAAAATACCCCAAGGGAATTACCTACGATCTCATGCCCTGGGGAGCGTACAAACCTATGGCGCGTCGGGCTGCAATGGAATTGCAGCAAGGTGATGCAGTAAATCTGGGCTTTGGAGTATCCGCACAGGTACCTCGCATCCTGTTGGAAGAAGGATTGTCTGATGCCGTGACCTGGGTCATTGAACAGGGGGCCGTCGGGGGTATCCCTCTCCTAGATTTTCAGTTTGGCTGTGCCTCCGGTGCACAGGCCATCCTCGCATCACCTGATCAGTTCACTTATTTCCAGGGCGGCAGGTTTGATCAAAGCCTGCTGTCTTTCATGCAAATTGATGAACAGGGATGCGTCAATGTCTCACGCCTAGCTGCCCGCCCTCATGTTACTGCAGGCGTAGGAGGCTTCATTGACATCACAACCAGTGCACGTAACCTCACGTTTGTCGGCACATATACAACCGGTGGACTGCGTCTTGTCGTCGAAGGAGGAAAGCTGAACATTCTCAGGGAGGGTAAAATCCAGAAACTGGTGCCGACTGTAGAACATGTTTCTTTCAGCGGGCGCCGGGCCCTTCGCTTAGGGCAGCAGATCACCTACATTACAGAACGTTGTGTGCTGCGTCTGCTGCCCGAGGGACTGACTGTGACCGAGATTGCCCCGGGGATTGATCTTGAGCGTGATGTCCTGGCACAAACCGTCCTGAAGCTTAAGGTTAGCCCTTCATTGAGCATTATGGATTCCCGACTATATGATCCCGCGCCTATGAACCTCCAACTGTCTTAGGTACAATGAGTAACGTCCATCTTGAAGTTTGTGAACCTGTGGCAAAGCTAACGCTTGATCGCCAAGAAAAACGTAATGCCATTAATCCTTCGATGCTGGAAGCTCTGGATGCCCACCTGGCTACTCTTGAATCCAACAGGGAGATTCGGGTCGTGACACTTTCAGGGGCAGGAGACAAAGCATTCTGCGCGGGCGCTGACATCAAAGCATGGGGCGCACTGGATGCTCTCGGTATGTGGAACGAATGGATTCCCAAGGGTCAACGAATTTTTTCGCGTCTGGCAAACCTGCGTCAACCCGTAATTGCTCTTATGAACGGATATGCGTTCGGCGGCGGGCTTGAACTTGCTCTTGCATGCGATATTCGAATCGCTGCAAGCACGGCCTCTTTTGCAATGCCTGAGGTTAAAATCGCAGCCGTCCCTGGTTGGGGTGGGACAGCCAGATTATCGAAAATAATCGGAATTGCCCGCGCCAAAATGATGATCCTGACCGGTAATCCTATCGATGCACAGACTGCCCTCGCTTGGGGGCTTGTGACTAAGGTGTGTTCACCCGATCAATTACCCCATGCAGCAAGTAAGCTGATAGCAACTATCTCCAACAATGCTCCCATAGCTGTACAGATATCCAAACAAATTTTGAATGCCAACTGTGCACCCCTTGAATCCATTGCAGGCGCACTCAGCGCATACACGGACGATGGTCAAGAAGGTGTGCAAAGCTTCTCTGAGCGCCGAAAGCCTGACTATAAGGGAACCTAACGTCATGCCACACCAGAATTCGTTCGATTATGTGATTGTGGGGGCAGGGGCGGCAGGATGTGTTATAGCTCACCGTCTCGCCGAAGATCGACATACCCGGGTACTGCTGCTCGAAGCCGGACCACCCGATCGTTCTCCACTCATCCACATGCCGGCAGGTTTTGCCAAACTCACTGGTAAAAATGTGAACTGGTGCTTCAAAACCGTACCCCAGAAGCGTCTGAACGACCGCGAAATGCACTACCCCCAAGGACGTACACTAGGGGGCAGTACGTCCATTAACGCAATGATCTACATCCGAGGACATCGCCTGGACTACGAAGAATGGCGTGGACTGGGCTGCGATGGTTGGGGTTATACAGATGTACTTCCATATTTTAAGAAGTCCGAAAACAACGAGCGTTTTGTGGACGAGTACCATGGACAAGGTGGTCCATTAAATGTCGCAGATCAGGTCCAGTCAAATCTACTGACACGCGCGTTCGTCAGATCAGCACAGGAGGTCGGCATCCCCTATAACCCCGACTTGAACGGTGCCCACCAGTCAGGAGTGAGCTATTACCAGGTCACCCAACGCAATGTGCGCCGGGAAAGCACGGCAACCGCGTTTCTGCGCCCGCCCAAACCCAATCTTACAATTCAAACCCGGGCGGTTGCTACAAGCGTGCTTCTTCAAAGCGGTCGGGCAACCGGAATTGAGTACGTCCAGAACGGCAAACGCGTCCGGGCTCATGCGGAACGAGAGATTGTAGTCAGCGGCGGAGCGGTCAATTCTCCAAAGCTCCTGCTGCTTTCAGGCGTCGGACCTGCAGATGAATTAAAAGCCCTTGGAATTTCCGTACAACACGACCTGCCGGGCGTTGGCAGAAATTTCCAGGATCATATGGACGTGTATCTGGCTGCATCTTCCAGTAAACCCATCAGCTATAACGGACACGACCGCTGGAATAGAGCACTCCTGCACGGTATTCAGTATCTGCTGTACAAGACTGGACCGGTAACCGCCTCTGTGTGTGAAGCCGGTTGTTTTCTCAAAAGCTCGCCCGAAGTTCGATCCCCTGATATACAGATTCACTGTCTGCCCGCATACGTAGTGGACCATGGTCGAATGACCATCAAAGGTCACGGTTTAACAATCAATACCTGTAACCTGCGCCCACGCAGCATTGGATCTGTAACACTGCGTAGCAGTGATCCATTTGATGATCCCGCGATTGATCCAAATTTTCTGGATGATCCATACGATCTTAAGGTATCCATGGAAGGTTTCAAATGGGGGCGACGCATATTGGCTGCACCTTCTTTCCGCCCGTACATTGCTAAAGAGATCCTGCCTGGACCAGAAACACAGAGCGAGGAAGAAATTGGGACCTATATCCGAAAATGGGCAAAAAATGATTACCACCCTGTGGGATCCTGTAAGATGGGAACTGACGACGAGGCTGTAGTAGACACGCAGCTTCGCGTACGAGGTGTTGATGCTCTTCGCGTGATTGACGCATCCATAATGCCCCGCCTAATCAGCGGCAACACACAGGCAACTTCCATTATGATTGGTGAAAAAGGAGCTGCCATGATCAGAGAACAACCATGATGGTACATCACTGGATAGGAGGCAAAAACGTTCGCTCAGAGATCAGGGATCGTTTCACAACCGTGAGCCCTGCACACGATACTACCGTTGGGGACTATGCACTCGGTACCGCCTCAGACATCGATAAGGCGGTGCAGGCTGCACGCACCGCCTTCGATACCGGGCCATGGCCTCGAATATCTGGGCAGGAACGTGCCAGCGTACTGAATGCAACTGCGGATCTGATGGATGCTCACAACGATGATCTAGCAAGACTGGAAACGCTCGAGAGCGGAAAGCCTATCACGCAGGCAAAAGCAGAAATGGATGCTGCAGTCGACCTGTGGCGCTATGCAGCGACACTCGCCCGTCACACCTGCGGTGAAGCTTACAACAGCCTTGGCGAAAACAAACTCGGACTGGTGCTGCGCGAACCTGCAGGGGTAGTGGGCATGATCACACCATGGAATTTTCCGCTGCTCATCATCAGCCAGAAATTGCCATTTGCGCTGTCTGTTGGCTGTACCGCCGTAATTAAACCTAGCGAACTAACGCCAGGCACTACGCTGCAATTAGCCTCATTGGCTCATGAAGCCGGCGTGCCGGAAGGGGTGATTAACGTTGTAACCGGTCTGGGTACGTCGGTAGGAAGTCGACTGTCCGAGCACCCTGATATTGATGTACTCTCATTCACGGGCTCAACCGCCGTAGGACGCCGGGTGGCTGCTGCCGCAGGCAAGAATCTAAAACGCTGCTCTCTCGAGCTCGGAGGTAAAAACCCACATATCATATTTGCGGACGCAGATTTAGATGCTGCACTGGATCCAGTCGTGTTTGGAATCTACTTCAATATGGGGGAGTGTTGCAATAGCGGCAGCCGGCTTCTTCTGGAAGAGAGTATTGCCCAAGAATTCACTGAACGTGTTCTTGAGTTGGCACGTACTGTACCCGTTGGCGACCCGCTTGACCCCGCTACCAAGGTTGGGGCCATCATCAATATCCCACAACTGGAGAAGATTTCAAGCTATGTAAGTAACGGTACAGACTGCGGTGCACGACTGCGACTCGGTGGGCATAAGATCCCAACGCCCACCGGACGATTTTTTGAGCCTACCGTGTTTGACGGAGTGTGTCCAAAAATGGACATCGCACGAGAAGAAATATTTGGACCCGTACTGTCGATCTTGACTTTCAGAACAAAAGAGGAAGCTATCCAGATCGCTAACGATACCCTCTATGGACTCAGTGCCGGCTTATGGACCTCCAATGTTGATACCGCCTTCGAGGTTAGCCGCAAAATCCGCGCAGGCACCCTATGGATTAACTGTTTCATGGATGGGCATCCCGAGCTTCCCTTCGGTGGCTACAGGGACAGTGGTCTGGGACGTGAATTAGGACGGTTTTCCACTGACGAATTTACAGAGCTCAAAACTGTTCAACTCCATATAGGCAAACGTACAGGCTCGTGGCTATAATACTTTTTGCAATGCGTATCTACAGATTCCTGCCCATACTGCTCCTGGCCGCGTGCCAGGCCACTGGCGACCAGACTGATACAGAAAAACAAGTGGAGATCTTCACATGGTGGACCTCCGGCAGTGAGGCCGCCGCGCTGGAAACTGTACTCGACGCCTACAGAGCAGCATACCCCGAGGTTGACTTGATCAACGCTTCAGTTGCTGGTGGTGGAGGCTCAGCTGCCCGTCCAATACTTCAAACCAGACTCTTGGGCGGAAATCCTCCAGACAGCTGGCAAACCCACCACGGAGCTGAATTGATGGAATATTACGTTACACCTGACTATGTCGCATCACTAAAGGATCTTTACGATGCTGAAGGTTGGTACGAATTGTTCTCACCCTCCCTTGTAGATATGATTAGCCGGGATGGTGAACCCTATCTAGTCGTCCTGAACCTCCATCGCAGCAATACCCTTTGGTACAATAAGCCATTACTCGCAGAACAGGGGATTGTTATCGAAGATTCGCTCAGCCTTGATGAGCTACTTGGTATCGCAGAATCACTCCAACTCGCTAACATTCCGGCCATGTGCATGGGGGATACTGGTATCTGGGCTACAGGTATCATGTTCGAGAATACACTTGTGGGGACTATCGGCCCCGAACGGTATCTAGGGCTTTGGGATGGAACCACCAGTTTCACAGACGCAGACGTGATGCAGGCCATAGAGAACTATGGTCGATTGCTTGATCACCAGAATGAGGACCATGCAGCCCTCTCATGGGATCAGGCAGCTAAAAAACTGGGCGACGGCGATTGTGCCTTTTACTCCATGGGAGACTGGGTTTATGGTGAATTAATCCAGAACGGTCTCGAGGAAAATGTTGACTTTGGTTGGGTTGCCCATCCTGGAAGTGATAGAACATTCTTGTTGGTTACTGACGGATTTACCCTGGCCAAAAACGCACCAAACCCCACAGAAACTCTTGACATGCTGCGGATCATGGGGGATCGCGTCGTTCAAGAGGACTTTAATCTGCTAAAGGGATCCATTTGTGCACGAACCGATTGCGATCGTTCCCGGTTTGGCCCCTACCTTCAGTGGTCAATGGATAAGTATGCCGAAGGGGTAGCTGTGCCTACGGTTATCCATGGTTCAGCCGCACCTCCGGGTTTTCAGCAAGCGCTTAATGATGCGCTGACAAATTTTGTTGTGCGGCGTGACCATCAGACCTTTGCTGAAACCCTAGCCCGTGAGGCACGTGCAGCAGGCTTTGGTCAATAGAGCATGGTCAACCCGCATTGGCTGGTCCGTAATAAAGGATTGCTCATCCTCCTGCCATCCCTCCTGTTGACGGCCATCTTTGTCTACGGATTCATTGGGACGAGCTTCTTTTTTTCGCTTACAAACTGGCGAACTCTTGCTGTTGATTTGTCCCTGCGTGACCCGCTGTGGCAAACCTACACAGACATGCTGGCCATGCCGCGCTTCCAGGCAGACCTTAGAAATACCCTTGTATTCACCGTACTCTTCATAGGACTTGCCATCGGCATTGGACTTGGGCTTGCAATCCTACTCGACCGGCAGATCGCCGGTCGAGGCTTCTTTCGAAGTGCGTTCCTGTTCCCGTATGCACTCTCATTTATCGTTACAGGGGTCGTCTGGCGGTGGATTTTTAATCCAGAAACCGGCATAAACCTTTTCTTTGACATACTGGGGATCAATCAGGTCTTGGAAGCGGCGGGGATGGGTCCACTGTCTCCGGGCTGGACAACTGATCCCGAAGTGGTCCTATCTGTCAACCAGGTTCTGGCCCACGTCTGGCCTAGCGGGATGACGTTTCAGATCGAGTGGGGGATTCCGGTGGCACTCATCCCAGTGGCTATTGCTGCAACCTGGCAGTTATCCGGATTTGTGATGGCCATGTACTTAGGAGGACTTGGAAGTATTAGCAGACAGGTGCGGGACGCTGCACGTATCGACGGCGCAGGAGAATTCAGGATGTACAGATCTGTGATCATTCCTATGCTTACTCCTATCACGATTTCGATAGCTATCATTCTGCTGCATGTTTCGCTAAAAATCTTTGACCTGGTTTTTGCCATGTCGGGGGTTGGACCGGGCTTTGCGACGGACGTCCCTGCGATTTTCGTGTTCGAAATGATGTTCAAGGCCGCCCGATACAACCTTGGAGCTGCCGCTTCCATCGTCATGCTAGTCGCATCATGCCTGGTCATTGTGCCTTACCTCGTGCACACATTCAGAAGCCATGAATCATGAGTATGAGACGCGGCATTCTGTGGTTCATTCTGGGGCTCGCGCTCATTCTGTACGCGCTGCCCGTTTACGTGATGATCACTAATGGATTCAAGGATGCATCCAGCGTGAGTCTCGCCACGATGTGGCAATTACCTAGCCACGCCTCACTGGGAGGCTTTACAGAGGCCTGGGCAATGCTTTCTCCCAACCTGCGCAATAGCCTCGTGATGGTCATTCCCGCAGCGCTCTTATCCTCGATCATCGGCGCACTGAACGGTTATGTTTTTTCGCAATGGCGTTTTCGCGGTTCAGAGGTTCTATTTGCTCTGCTCCTGTTCGGCTTCTTTATCCCCTATCAGGCTATTCTGCTGCCCTTGGTGCGCTTCCTGCAGTGGATTAACGTTTACGGTACGCTTCCGGGACTGGTACTGACACACGTAGTGTACGGTATCTCCGTAACTACACTCATCTTCCGTAATTTTTACGTCAATATTCCGGGCTCTATCGTTGAGGCTGCAACAGTGGACGGTGCCGGTATGATTGAGACCTTCTGGCGTGTTATGCTACCATTGTCCCTGCCCGCTTTCGCGGTCACACTTATCTTCCAGTTCACCAACATCTGGAACGACTTTCTCTTTGGAATTACGGTGGTTCCGAATCCGCAGGCCCAACCAGTTACCATTGCGCTCAACAATCTTTCCGGATCATTCTCTGTGGACTGGAACGTAGTTATGGCTGGTGCAGTCATAGCGGCCCTGCCCACAGCGCTGGTTTACATCGGACTGGGGAAGTTCTTTGTAAGAGGACTCGTATCCGGTGCGGTAAAAGCATGATCACTGCTGATGTCATCATAGTAGGCACTGGAATTGGCGGGGGGACGCTGGCCTGGGGACTGCGCAATACCGGTGCCCACATCCTCTTGATTGAGCGTGGAGATTTTTTGCCGCAGGAAGCACAGAACTGGGTTCCTGAAGCTGTCTTTGGTGACAACCGTTACAAACCGGACGAAACCTGGGAAGCTGCCGATGGTCGCCCCTTCAAGCCCGGAGTACATTATTGTGTGGGTGGCAACTCCAAGGTTTACGGTGCCGCCCTGCCCCGATTCCGGGAAGAAGATTTTGGAGCGCTTGAGCATGAGGGGGGAACGAGCCCGAGCTGGCCAATTACATATGACGAACTGGAACCCTATTACTGTCGTGCAGAGATATTATATGGTGTGCGCGGGAATGCTGGCGAAGATCCTACCGATCCCTCACGTACCGCAGATTACCCTCACAAGGCCGTTCCACACGAGCCTCAGATTGCCCGTCTAGCCACTTCCCTGCACAAACAGGGGCTAAATCCCTTCCATTTACCGCTGGGCATAGATCTTGGCGGACAATGCCTCCGTTGCCATACGTGCGATGGTTTCCCGTGTAGAGTTCACGCAAAGCATGATGCTGAAGTATGCGTCGTGCGCCCTGCTCTCAACCACCCAAACGTAACTTTGTGGACAAATTCGACGGTGCGCCGCATCGTGGTACGTAACGGATCAGTCGATTCGCTTGAACTGGAAAGGGAGGGTGAGCAGGTAATCGTGAGAGCGGGTACCTATGTACTCAGTTGTGGTGCCGTTAACTCCGCTGCATTGTTGCTCCGCTCCGGAGGAATACCAAACAAATCAAGATTGATTGGCCGCAACTACATGATGCACAACAACAGTGCACTTATTGCTGTACGCCCATGGGAGCCTAATGCAACCACCTTCCAGAAAACACTATCGATCAATGATTGGTATCTTGGGGAACCGTCGTGGCCTTGGCCAATGGGAAACCTGCAGATGATTGGTAAAGTGCAAGGATCCATGTTGAAGTCCGCGCGCCCCCAGTTGCCTCTCCCGTGGCTGAAATATCTAGCAAACAGAAGCATTGAATGGTGGGTAATGAGTGAGGATTTACCCGATCCCGACAACCGCGTCACACTTTCATCCAGTGGGAGGATACAGATCCACTGGAAGCCAAATAATCTAACGGCGCATCGGCGTCTGTTAAGCAAGGCACGCAGCATGCTGCGCCGCGCGGGATATCCAATCCTGTTAAGTCAAGAAATGGGCATTGAAACCAATTCACATCAGTGCGGCACATTACGCATGGGCAAGGATGCAGTTGACAGCGTGCTTGACCCCTATTGCCGTATGCATGAACTCGAGAATCTTCGCGTCGTCGACGCATCTTTTTTTTCATCCTCCGGGGCCATGAACCCGGCACTCACAATTGCGGCCCAGGCGCTTCGGGTCGCTGATAATATGACAGATCAATTGCCATGACTAGACCTCACATTTTTCTCATTCTAGCTGGTTTGGCCATAACCTCAGGGGTACAAGCGCAATCTCAAATTGAGGCTGTGCTTGACGATTTTCATCTTGCTGCTTCCGAAGCCGATTATGACCGATACTTCGGTCATCTCGCTGAAGAAAGCATTTTTCTGGGAACGGACATAACCGAGCGCTGGACCAAAGCTGAGTTCCAGGATTATGCTAGGCCCCATTTCAACGCGGGCCGCGGCTGGACCTATGTGGCTAAAAACCGTTACGTTTACGTAGCCCCAGACGGTCAGTCTGCTTGGTTTGACGAGATTCTCTACAATGAAAAGTTCGGGGATGTTCGTGGAACAGGAGCTTTGATCCTTGAAGGGGACACATGGAGGATCGTTCAGTATCACCTCACACTGCCCGTGCCCAATGATCTTATTGGCAAGCTTGTCGAGATGATCAACGATCAGTCAGAATGATTTGGATGAGGAGATTTTCGGCTGACCGGATCTATCTGGGATTAGCCATGCGGGTTCTCTCACTGCTGACAATTTTCGCAAGGAGCCTCCTGAAGTTGGCGGTACATGGATATTCACACACTTTAAGTTATTCTTTTTATCGCGGTAGGGACTCGGGTTTTTCCGGGCCCTGCACAGATAAATGAATGGAAGTTCACTTTTTGCATGAGTACTCAGATAGTCCCCCTCGGCAAAACATAGGATGGCGTCTACGCTCCCCGCATCAATCACCGAACGGCTCGACGCAATCAATGAGTTCGACCGCGAGCCTGTCTCCGAGGACGCCCTCCAGGGATCCGGCAACTTTGTCGGCCTCTACGCCGGCGAGCATGTGGCCGGCACCGAGTTCGTCATCGGACCGTTGTTCGTCGCCCACGGCGTAGCCGCCGGGGACCTGTTCTTGGGTCTGCTCGTGGGCAACCTGCTGGCTGTCCTTTCTTGGGCCTTCATCTGCGCGCCCATCGCCACGCGCACGCGGCTCAACCTCTACTGGAAGCTCCGCAAGATCGCTGGCCCGAACCTGCTCTTCGTCTACAACCTCGTCAACGCTGCCATGTTTTGCTTCCTGGCTGGCTCGATGATCTCGGTCGCGGCCACGGCGGTGGGCATCCCGTTCGACATGACCATGCCCGGCCTCGACGACCTCTATCCCAACAGTGTCGGCTGGGTCGTGACGGTGCTCTTGGTCGGATCGGTTGTGACCATCCTAGCCATCCTGGGCTTCAAAAAGATCGCCTATTTCTCGAAGATCGCCGCCCCATGGATGTTTCTCGTCTTCGTTGCCTGCGGCGTGGCCGTCCTCCCGCAGCTCGGCGTCACCTCGATGGGCGACTTCTGGACGGTAGCCAACGAGAAGATCTGGACCGGCGAGCCGCTGTCGGGGCGCGTCCGCTTCACGTTCTGGCATGTGATGTTCTTCGCCTGGTTCGCCAACATGGCCATGCACATCGGCATGGCTGATATGACCATCCTGCGCTTCGCTAAGAAGTGGCACTACGGCTTCGCGAGTGCCTTCGGCATGTACCTCGGCCACTACATCGCCTGGGTCGCCTCGGGAATCCTAGTGGCACTCGCGCTGCAGAACGCCAACGAGGTGGCACCGGGTCCGATCGCCTACTTGGGCGCAGGCGTGGCGGGCCTCGTGGCAGTGCTCCTCGCCGGCTGGACGACGGCCAACCCGACAATCTACCGCGCGGGCCTGGCGATGCAGACAATCACACCGAATTGGAAGCGCTGGAAGGTGACCCTCGCAGTGGGAATGATCACCACCATGGCGGCACTCTTCCCGGCGCTGATGATGCGACTCTTGGACTTCGTTGCGCTTTACGGCCTGCTGCTGATGCCGATGGGCGCGGTGATCTTCGCCGATTTCTGGCTGTTGCCGAAGCTGGGCCTGCGGCAGGACTACGCGGAGTGGAAACAACTCCTCTTTAGCCTCCCGGCGGCACTCGCGTGGCTCCTCACGTTGGGGGCCTGCCTGCTGCTTAATCTCGTCTGGGACGTAGAGATCTTCTTCTTAGGCCTGCCGGGCTGGTTCATCGCCACGGGCCTCTACGTCGGGCTAAGCATAGCACAACAGCGGCGCGTACCGGCTCCACAGGCCGCCGCGCCGACTACGGACTTCCTTACCGAAGAGAATACATGAAAACTGCCCTGAAACTCGCTTCGTTCCTCGGCCTCGGGCTGACGGTCGTGCCGGCCTTTCTGGTCTTCGCGGGTACCATCACATGGACCACTCACGCGACGCTGATGGCTCTCGGCGCGGTGCTTTGGTTCGTCACGGCACCCTTCTGGATGCCCCATGATGCCCCTGTTTGACCTTGCAAAAAACTCCATCCTCCCATGCGTCAATCTCGATTTGACAGGGGGGGCTGTCGAATCGGATGGATGGGCCGTTATCGCAGCGAAGCTTGGAGGGCAATCTTAAACTCGAGACCTAAAAATGATGAATCCAGAGCAGATCGAAACAAGCAACGCGGCGATGATGGAGTCGCACCGGTGCGACACCGAGCACCTAGGGGAACAGCTCCGGCGGCGGGGAATCGACCTCAACGCCGTCGTTGCGCAGGTGGCCGCCTTCGAAGTGGCCGTGCCCTCCTGGGCGCTGGGCACCGGCGGCACCCGCTTCGGGCGCTTCCCCGAACCAGGCGAGCCGCGCGACATCTTCGAGAAGATGGACGACATTGCCGTGATCCAGCAACTCACACGCGCCACGCCCCGCGTCTCGCTCCACCTTCCGTGGGACGAACCCGACGACCCCGGCGCCCTACGCGATCATGCCACCACGCTGGGCCTGGGCTTTGACGCGGTCAACTCGAACACCTTCCAGGATCAGGCGCACCAAGGGCACAGCTACAAGTTCGGCTCGCTCTGCCACACCAACGCGGCCGTGCGTGCGCAGGCCGTCGCCCACAATGTGCACGTTATTGAGGTTGGTCAGGCGCTCGGCTCCGAGGCGCTCTCGGTCTGGCTGGCCGACGGGGCCAACTATCCCGGTCAGATGCACCTCCGGAAGAGCTTCGAACGCACCCTGGAGGGCCTCCGCGAGATCTACACCGCGCTGCCGGAGGGCTGGCAGCTCTTTACCGAGCATAAACCCTACGAACCAGCCTTTTATGCTACCGTCGTGCAGGACTGGGGCTCGTCGCTCATGCTGGCGCAGGCGCTAGGGCCTCGGGCCTCCTGCCTAGTCGACCTAGGCCATCACCTGCCCAACACCAACATCGAACTGGTCGTGGCACGGCTCGTGACGGCGGGCAAGCTCGGCGGCTTCCACTTCAACGACTCGAAGTACGGCGACGACGATCTGATAGCCGGCTCGATCAAACCGTATCAGCTCTTTTTGGTCTTCAACGAGCTGGTTGACGCGTCCGAGGCGGGCGTGCTCGACGCTGCCCCGGCCTACATGATTGATCAGAGCCACAACCTGAAGGATCCGATCGAGGCGCTCTTGATGACAGTGGACAACCTGCGGCAGTCCTACGCGAAGGCGCTCCTCGTCGACCGGACGGCGCTGGCGTACTACCAGGATACGAACGATGTAGTGATGGCCGAACAGGCGCTCAAAGCGGCCTACGAGACGGACGTGCGGCCCCTCGTTACCGAGGCCCGCCAACGTAGTGGCGGCGCGCTCAACCCAGTCTCTGCTTTCCGCGCCTCCGGCTATCGCGCGGCGAAGACCACGGAGCGGGCCGACGTCGCCTACGTGCCCCCGCAGAGCCTCTGAGATTGTGAGCATCATGAACCAGTACCTTGCCTTCAACCTCAATACCCCCAGCGGACGGGCCGTGCTTGGCACGCTCGACGGTAATGCAAAATGACCGAGACGCCCAAGCCGGCAGTTGAAGGTCATCAGAATGACACCTTAGTCTGGCGAATTCATTTCCTGCGGTATCGGGTCCGGAGCCGCTTCCCCCTACAAAACACCACCATAGATCCACACCATAACGGGTATCTCCCTCCCTGCGTGGCTCCGGGAGATCGCCATTATGTTGAGAAACAGGCAATCTTCCGAGGACCCTTCCAAAATTGCTCCAGAACCTCGGGGACTTCCTTCCTACGCACAATTTGCGCCGAATGTGCTTGCACCGAGTTCTCCCTGCCACGCGAACTGGGTTGCGGCGGGCGCCGGAGATACGACCGACCTGCGCAGCCGCTTAGGGAACACTTGAAGCCATCGACACCCTCCTTCCATCATGCTGCGCACGATTCGGGCGGCGGCGGACGCGCTCCCTTCAAACGGCGTGACCCCTTAAGGCTCCTCGGTCCCGAAACTCAATACGACCCGGCCAAATACCGATCTCCTCCACCGCCTCGTGCGCCTCAGCAATCGACGCCAATGGAAGGCTTCGACCTCAAAGCCGGGCCAATCGACTGTCTGGGCTTCGTTCAGTGCGCAGGCCGCTACCCGCCCGCCTCGGCTATACGTGCATATTTTGTAGATATAGTGTTGACATCATCAAAACAACAAAGCGCTAACCCATTGAGGATTAGCGCTTTGTAATAAACAGTTCTGTACCCGGGGTGGGACTCGAACCCACACAGCCTTTGGGGCCAACGGATTTTGAGTCCGTCGCGTCTACCAATTCCGCCACCCGGGCAACAAAGCGTTCTACTTTTAGTGGACCTGAGCGGATCCTGCACACGAGGCATAATGAGCATGGAATCGCGCGATCGCCTCAATTCCCTGCGCGAACCGATCCAGTCCAAAATGTTCGTTCGGGGAGTGGATCGCGTCAGAATCCAGTCCAAAACCCATGAGCACACTGTCCAATCCCAGTAAGTGCTTGAAATCAGCTACCACCGGTATACTGCCCCCAATGCGCGTGAAATAGGGATTGCGGCCATAAACGTCATTCAATGCCTTCGATGCCGCGGTCATCGCGGCACTCCCGGTATCAATCAGCACAGGCTGTGCTCCATGTAGGCTCTTGAACTGTAACTGCATGGAATCAGGTACGCGCGCACGCAACCATGCCTCCATAAGCTCGGTTATCTCTTCTGGGTCCTGATCAGGTACCAGTCGCATGGAAATCTTCGCACTGGCCTTCGAGGGCAATACCGTCTTCGCCCCATCCCCAGTATAACCACCCCAGATACCATTGCAGTCAAGTGTGGGACGTGCCGTTGACGCCTCCAATACTGAATAACCTGACTCCGTACGCGGTGTACCAACACCAACCTCCCGTGCCCAAGCCTCCGCATCAAACGGTAATGCTGCAATGGCACTCCGTTCACTCTCGGAAAGTGACCTCACACAATCATAAAAACCATCAATCGTAATCCTGTCATGCCCATCGTGCATCTCCCCGATCAAGGCTGCCAATGCGTTGATTGGGTTATGAATGGCGCCCCCGTATGTACCTGAGTGGAGGTCTCGGTCCGGCCCTGTTACTGTGATTTCCACATAGGCCATCCCCCGCAAACCATAAGTAATAGAAGGAATACCCGGTGCAAATAAACTGGAATCCGAAATCACAACTATATCCGCTGCCAGGGCATCCTTGTGCTCCTTAATGAACCCTGGGAGGCTTGCCGATCCAGATTCTTCTTCGCCCTCCAAAATGAATTTGAGATTTACAGGCGGTTTGCCCGCGGTGCGCATCCAGCATTCCAACGCCTTCAGGTGCATAAACAGCTGACCTTTATCATCGCAGGCTCCGCGTGCATAGAGCACACCATCCTCAATCATGGGATCAAAAGGAGGCGAGTTCCACAGATCAAGCGGGTCAGGCGGTTGGACATCGTAGTGGCCATACACCAGGACTGTAGGAAGTGCTGAGTCTACATGCACTTCACCAGTTACAATCGGATGTCCCTTCGTTTCAGTAAGTATGGCATCCATTACTCCGATATCCCGCAGTGCTTCTGCCAACCAACTAGCCGCGTCTGCAACATCTTGTGAATAAGCCGGATCAGTGCTGATCGAAGAGATACGAAGCAAATCAATCAACTCCCCCACAAAACGACCTTGATTAGCCTTTGCATAGTGCAGTGCATGCGTTACATCGCTCATTTGAAGTTATACTTTTGTACTACAGTTCACTTTCATCACGCCAACGGCGTAACTTCCAGGCGCGGGTTGTATCCGTGCGTGCAAGCAGGAAATTTACGTTACCATCACCTCTGAACACCTCGCCATTATCCAGACCGATGGCAAGATTGAAGCTCCGCACCGTAATCGCCCGTGTGCCTTCATCGAAAACCTGCCTGGAAATCATCTGATTCCACTGCAACTGCACTTCCACAACACTCTCGAACATCCTGCGGGTTGTCTCGAGCTCCTGCCCAAATCCCCATTCGCGCTCAATTCCCGTATCAAAATCCGTGTAAATAAACACAAATGACGAATCGATTAGAGGTTCATAAAGTGAGAGATCCCGCAGTTCGTACGCATTTCTGAAATTGGTGAAATATCCCTCAATGGTCTTGGGATCGCCCAGTAGATCACCAAACGGATCTCCCTCTCCTATAGCAGGCGCAAACGGATTGCATGCTGCCAACAAAAACGGCAGAACCATGACTGCCATCCCGGCTATGTAGAATTGGCGTATCACTACCAATAATTAGTTACCAAACTCAGCTTTAAGATCACTCCAGGAATCTGCCGATCCAATGCTCTGGTCTTTCCACCAGGAAAGGGCCCAGAGACCATCGGGATTCCTTGCAATGATCCAGATTAATCTTCCCTGCAGGGAGTCGGCGACTTGCCGGCTTCCGTGCTTGATCAGCAGCACATAATGGGCCTCTAACGTGTACGTCGTATCCCCCAGCTCAGTGGTCACATCTTCTAGGCGAAGAAAATGTCCAGTGTTCTCCTTGGCCGCTTCCGCAACTGTCGTGAAATAGCTGTTTTCCTGGGCCTGTCCCCAGATAGCCCAGCGCTGTGGATCACGCGCCTGTGCGGGAGCAGTTGGAGTGAACACAAATTCCTGATCAATGGAACGTCGGTAGTTGGCAGCATTAAGTTCTTCGACAGCAGCTCGCAGATTATCAACAACAAGGTCGGGAACTACCGGCTGCAGCCATGTGCCCGCCTCGCCCACCGGCGGCTCAGGTGTACGTGCACTAAATACGTCACAGGACGCAAGAACAATAAGGCAAACCCAAATGCCACGCGTCGTCATTTGACTTACGCTGTTGCAGGAGCATTCTGATACGGCGCCAGTGCCTGTTCAAAGGAAGCTGTGTCCTCAAAAAATGCCACCACTTTACGAATCACTTCATCCATTAACATATCGGGACAGGATGCACCCGAAGTCAGTGCGATAGATACTGGACGGTCCGTTGGTATCCAATTTACGGTCGTACGCACTTCTTTGGCCGCATAGTCATAGTGATGTATCCGTTTCCTGCCCGCAATATCATCGGCTCCCCGTATGAAGTAAGTGGGAACCATCTCTCTACACAAAGAAACTATCTGACTGGTATTTGAAGAGTTGTATCCCCCAACGACGAGCGCCAAACTGAGCGGTCGATCCAGCAGCGCTCCTACTGCCTCCTGGTTTTCATGAGTTGCGTAGCAAAGCGTATCGCTGGTATCTACAAAGTGATCCTTTGCACCATACCGATCGACAATGGCCCTCCGCAGAACACCCGTAACCGCTTGTGTCTCTGTCACCAACATTGTGGTCTGGTTCACAACACCGATGCGCACCAGATCCCGGTCCGGATCAAGCCCTTTACTGTAACGATCAGCAAACCGATCAAAAAAATAGTCACGCCCCTCCTCGCCCCGGATTACCTTTGCCAAATCATTCGCCTCGGCAATATCTCGTACCACGATCACCGGAGCGTGCTCCCTGGCATGCGAAAAGGTCGCACGTGACTCCTCATGAAGCCGCTTGCCATGAATGATTACAGTGTAGCCCCTGTCACCTATCTGTGCACTCCGACGCCAAACCTTTTCGACAAACGGACACGTCGTATCGTACGTGCGTACATCTACTCCCAAGGCTTCCAGTTCTGCAAAAATTTCCAGCGTGGTTCCGAAGGCAGGAATAATAACAATATCCTCAGGGACAAGCGTACTGAAGGGAATTAGCTGTTCCCCCATGGTTGAACGTAGGAACTGCATACCCCGTCGACGCAGATCATTATTCACATGAGGGTTGTGAATCATTTCCGAGAGCATGAACAGTCGACGGTCTGGATGATCCGCAATTGCCTGATAGGCGATTTCGACGGCGTTTTCCACACCGAAGCAAAAACCGAAATTCCGGGGAATCCACAGGCGGAGAGATCCGAAGTCCAAGAGTGAGGGTGAAGTGTCCTTCTTCCGCGGATCTGCCGCCGTTCGCGCAGTCTTAAGCGTCGATATGATCGGGCTGCGATAGAATTGCGGAATCTTGAATGTCCGTGGCATTGTATTCGATAATTTGACCGCTCGCCTTATCTACGTATGCCCGCAAGGTTCAACAATAGGATCTGTTCCATAGGAAAGTCGCCAGAGGTTGAAGCGGAAGCTATTTTAAGGATACCAGAATTTAGCATTGGAAATTATATGCGAGACTGTTACTCGCAGGAATCTTCCAGCAATCGGACAGCAATGGGGATACTGGGCCAGATAGCCGTCCGACCCAGTGCTTACTATAACACCATAGGTAATACCATACCCGTTTTTCGGTTTACCAAATTTTGGGCTGTTTGTTTATGAGCGAAACGGCTAGTACCTATCGCAACATCACGTACAGGTTAGTGCTGGAACCAAGGCAAGTAAAAAATTTGGCTGATTTAGCGCGGCGTACGGTTGTACTGGAAAACTTAAAAGTGGAAGCGATGACGCGTTCGGCAAAGGATACGATTGAATCCCCGAGTACGAACGTGGAGCAGAAGTCTGGGCTCAACCGTGAGATTCTGGAAACGGATTAGGGTGAGCTAGATCAGATGCTGGGCTATAAATGTCGTGGGGGGTAATTGAGATCAAAACGACGTGTACGAGTCAGCTGTGTTATGTGTGCGGGCATACCGAGTCAGGTAATCGGACGACGCAGCGCCAATTCGAGTGTATGGCCTGTGGCCATGCGAATCATACGGCCGCAAACATACGGGCTCTCAGAATTGGGCCAACTGCACGACAAGGGTCGTTCGGATTACCGACACCTAAGACCAGCGAAATAGATACCGTACAGTCAGGTATATAATTCCTCGAGTTTTGGAATACAGATCATCCTCGCCAACGAAGCAGCTCGCCTCTGCAAAGCATCGACAAGCCGTATCACCCACAGTCAATCGGGAAAAAGCATACCCCGCCATAAAAAGCAACATGACTGCCAGAACTGCTGACAACCCATCAAAAACAGACTTAACTAATTCCTACTTGCTTTCATCCTCGCTTAAACCAGTACTTGTACCCCCAATTGCAGAGCGCATATCCGTATCTGCCTCAATGTTGCGCAGGTTATAGTAATCCATAACTCCCAGTTGACCCTTACGGAAAGCCTCCGCAATAGCCGCAGGAACCATAGCTTCTGCTTCTACCACACGGGCTCGCGCCTCCTGCACCCGAGCGACCATTTCCTGTTCGAGTGCCACCGCAGCTGCACGCCGCTCCTCAGCCTTCGCACGCGCGACCTGTAAATCTGCCTCTGCCTGATCTGTCTGCAGCTTAGCCCCAATGTTTTCACCAACGTCAACATCGGCAATATCAATCGAAAGAATCTCAAATGCCGTCCCGGAATCCAGCCCCTTGGCTAATACCGTCTTGGAAATTCTATCGGGATTTTCCAGCACCGCGGCATGTGAGACGGAAGATCCGATCGTAGAGACAATTCCCTCGCCTACTCGAGCGATAATTGTTTCTTCACCGGCACCACCTACCAGCCGCTCAATGTTGGCACGCACCGTAACACGCGCAATCGCCCGTAACTGAATTCCGTCCTTTGCTATTGCGGAGATGGGCGGGGTTTCGATGACCTTCGGATTTACCGAAACCTGCACGGCCTCAAACACATCGCGCCCGGCAAGGTCAATCGCCGTGGCACGCTCAAACGGCAGGTCAATGTCTGCCTTATCTGCTGAAATGAGCGCATTGATTACCTGCTGCACATTACCCCCGGCCAGGAAATGTGCTTCAAGTTTGGGCGTCTCCGAAGGGATCCCGGCCTTGTGCGCAGTGATGAGCGGCTTTACAATTCTGTCCGGTGGGACGCGACGCAGACGCATTCCTACCAAATCACGAAAGAGTCTCAGATGAACACCTGAAAAAATTGCCGTAATCCAAAGACGCACCGGCACAAAGTACAGCAGCATAATGACCCCGAACAGGATCAATAAAATGACGACTAGACCTCCAAAGCTTAATAAATTCTCCATTTTTATCGGTTTGTGATATCAACGACCGTCACGTACATGGTAAGCACCATGCACACCACCCTCCTTGGATACCAAGTGAATATCTGTGATACGAATGTTATTCGAAATTGATTTACACATATCGTAAATGGCCAATGAGGCAATTGATACCGCCGTTAAGGCCTCCATCTCTACACCTGTACGTCCAACCGAGGTTGCTTCAGCCCGGACGGTTATCGAATACATCCTTTCATTGAAAGAAAACGTCAGGTCTATCGCTTCGAGGGCTATCGGGTGACACAGCGGAATGAGCCGAGCAGTTTCCTTGGCCCCCATGATTCCAGCCAACTGGGCCGTTGTGAGCACATCCCCTTTGGCTACGCGCTGTTCCAGAAGTGCAGTGTATGCATCGGCACCCAGTTGCACCGTACTTTCAGCTGACGCGCAACGCACAGAGAACTCCTTTGTTGAAACATCCACCATATGGATACCACCTCCATCATCCAGATGCGTAAATTCCGCCATACGGATTATATAACGATTAGATTGCCGAAGATACTCCTATGACAGGAACTCCGTATAATCTAAGACATAGGCGCTGTATTTCAACGGGGAATTACCTTATCCAGTGAATCTCCTTGAAAATGAAGCCTGTACATGCAACCAAATTACGCCCTAACATCATGCATTCTATTTCCACTGTATGTGAACTTGTTGACTTCGGTTTAGATCATAACCCAGGTATTGTTGCCTCTACCAAGCGAGATGGTGTCTGGGTTGACACGGATACCCACACGTTTCGAGCACGAATGCACGCTTGCGCTGCAGGCTTCTACAGTTTGGGCGTACGACGGGGGGATCGGGTTGCCCTGCATGCAGAAAACAGCACAGAATGGCTCATCATTGATCAGGCACTGTTGCGCCTGGGAGCCGCCAGTGTGCCTATCTATACAACACAACCTGAAGGTCAAATCGCGCACATTGTCCGTGATGCGGGCGTGTGCGGGTATGTGGTCTCATCAAAGGAGCTTTACGATGGGTGCCCGGCAGATCTGATGTCTAATCCGAACCTGCAGTGGATAGTGGGTCTTTTTGGCCAATACACTGAGGATATGCTCACCCTGGAGGAGCTGATCAAACGCGGAGAAGCACAGCTTTCCGAGACACCAGACATCCTGGATCAATCGAAGGCAGCGGTTAGCGGTGATGATCTCGCTACACTATGCTACACATCTGGTACGACCGGTGTACCAAAGGGCGTTATGCTTACGCATACGAACTTCACTACTAACGCGATTGCCGTGTCGGAAAGATTGCCCTTTGAGGTACCCGCACCTGTGTTGTCTTTCCTTCCAATGTCCCATTCACTGGAACGCATTGCAACCTTCTTCTACCTTTCTAAATCCTGCCCGATTTATTTCATTGAGACAACAGATGAGCTCCTTCAGGATCTGGCCCATGTGAAGCCGGCCCACATGACAACTGTGCCACGACTATTGGAAAAGGTTCATGCTGGCATGATGACCAAGGCTGCAGCCACGAAGGGCATCCCTGGAATGATCGCCCGATGGGCTTTTGGGCGTGCGGAGCGTTTTGACTTGGAAAACCCCCAAGCTACCCTGCTAGACAAACTAGCGGACAAGCTCGTTTACAGTAAAGTGCGTGCCACAGCTTTTGGGGGGAACCTGGGAGCGCTTACCAGTGGTGGAGCAGCACTTTCACCGAAGGTTCAGGCTTTTATCAACGGCCTAGGTATCCGCTGTGGGCAGGGATATGGCCTGACCGAGACCTCCCCGGTCATCACGCTCTACGAACGTGATCGGCTTCGCCCAAGGTCAGTCGGCAGGGCCATTCGAGATGTCGAAGTCAAGATTGCTGAGGACAGTGAAATTCTGACACGGGGCCCGCACATTATGCGTGGGTACTACAACATGCCAGAGGCTACAGCCAAAACTATTGCAGAAGATGGATGGCTGCACACTGGTGACATTGGTGAACTCGACGAAGATGGGCATTTGTATATCACCGATCGCAAGAAACAACTCTTCAAACTGTCCACCGGCAAATACATTGCTCCTGTACCTATCGAAGTTGCGCTGGCCTCTGATCCCCTGATCGAACATGCCGTGGTTATAGGTCCCGAGTTCAAGTTCTGCTCCGCCCTGATAGTCGCAGACGCAGCCTACGTGGAGAGCACACTTGGTGCCGATCCCGACAAAGATGTCTTGAGAGAAAAAATTCAAATCATTATTGACAGGGTGAACCAGGCGCTTCCACCATGGGAACAGGTGAAGAAATTTCATTTGATCTCAGAACCATTCACCATTGAAGGCGGGGAACTCACACCAACTCTGAAGGTGCGCCGTAAGAATGTATTTGCCCGATATGAGAAGGAGATTAATGCTTTGTACGCATCCGAATAGCCGTAACTTACCACGCCATTCCCTGCAACTGAAGTCACGTATTGCCGTACGCTCCGCTCCAGATACAAGCCCCATGAATTATGGAACTCGATCTATCTTCTTGCGGCATTAAGGTCAGGGACATCCGGAGAAATATGGTGCCTGCTGTTCTCTATGAAGATGCACTTCGCAATGAGACAGCAACAACAATTACTGACAGTGGCGCCATTGCGATCACGAGCGGAGAAAAAACTGGGCGCAGCCCGCGGGACAAACGCATCGCTAAAATGCGTTCGAGTTCCCATGATATCTGGTGGGGATCAGTAAACCTGCCGATAGATCAGCACACATTCGAGATTAACCGGGAACGTGCACGCGATTATCTGAACACATGTGATCATCTCTACGTCGTAGACGGTTATGCCGGCTGGGATCCACGCTACCGAATCAAGGTCCGTATCATATGCGAACGCGCCTACCATGCGCTCTTTATGCGCAATATGCTGATTCGACTCACCGATGAAGAGCTCGAATATTTTGGTGAACCCGACTATGTCGTGTACAATGCAGGCATGTTTCCGGCTAACCGACATACGACATACATGTCCTCCAAGACCAGCATAGATATATCCTTTGAAGATCAGGAAATCGTCATCCTAGGCACCCAGTATGCGGGGGAAATGAAAAAGGGGATCTTCACGGTCATGCATTACGTCATGCCGCGCAAGGAGGTGTTATCAATGCATTGCTCAGCTAATCAGGGGAAGCAGGGGGATGTTTCTCTCTTTTTCGGACTCTCAGGAACAGGCAAAACCACGCTGTCGGCAGATCCAAACCGTAGACTAATCGGCGATGATGAACACTGTTGGTCAGATGATGGCATCTTCAACATTGAGGGAGGTTGCTATGCGAAGGTAATTGATCTGTCCGCCGAACGTGAACCCGAGATTTTCGAAGCCATCCGCTTTGGTTCTGTCCTGGAAAATGTCATCGTAGATCCAGTTACACATGCTGTGGATTACACAGACACCAGTCTCACTGAGAACACTCGTGCCTGCTTCCCTATTGAGTATATGCGGAACGCCAAGATTCCGTGTGTCGCAAAGCATCCATCGAACATTATTTTTCTCACTTTTGACGCCTTTGGGTTTCTGCCACCAGTATCACGACTCACACCTGAGCAGGTTATGTACCACTTCATTAGCGGCTATACCGCCAAAGTCGCTGGAACAGAGATCGGTGTGAATGAACCAGTGGCGACATTTTCTGCATGTTTTGGAGCAGCGTTCCTGGTATGGCATCCAGCAAGGTACGCCGAACTACTCGCAACCAAAATGAAAACCCACAAGGCGAACAGCTGGCTCGTTAACACTGGTGTCATCGGGGACGGAAATCAGCGAATCAAGCTTCGCCACACTAGAGCCATCATTGACGCTATCCACAATGGCGCCCTATTGAATGTGCCCACTGTGCGTGAGCCTATTTTTGATTTGGAAATTCCAACCAAGTGTCCGGGTGTACCCGACAAGCTTCTGTTCACGGAGCGGACCTGGTCGAACCCGGATGCTTATCGACAGGCTGGTCAGCGACTCTCTATTCTATTCTCTGACAATTTTGCCAAGTTTTCTGGTCGGTGTCCTCCTGAAGTCATAACCGTTGCCCGTAAGATCACCGACGCATGAAAACCCGCAGGGTTGAGTAAGAAATCGAGACACAAACAGAATCAAAATACCTACTCACCTACTCCGGGAGCAAGTAAGTAAATTACCGCCATACGTACGGCCACACCGTTGATTACTTGATCAAGTATCGCTGTACGTTCATGGTCTGCCACCTCGTCATCCAGCTCAACTCCTCTGTTCACTGGACCGGGGTGCAGTACAATCATATCAGGATGCATGGCCATATGGCCTCCATTGAGTCCGTAAGTAACGTGATATTCACGCATGGACGGAACCAGGCTTGCCCCAAGCCTCTCCCGTTGTATGCGCAACGCCATGGCTACATCACAGCCACGAAGTGCGTCATCCAAATTGTGAACCACACGCACACCCAAGCTTTCGACGTGTAGCGGCATAAGCGTCGCAGGGCCGCACACGGTGACCTTAGCTCCCAACGTCGTTAGTGCAAAGATATTTGACCGGGCAACCCTGCTGTGCGCAATGTCCCCTATTATAGAGACCCGCAGGCCCGAAAAAGACTCGTACCTCTCCGAAATTGTCAACAAATCCAGAAGCGCTTGAGTGGGGTGCTCATGCGCTCCATCCCCGGCATTTATGACACGCGCCTTGATGCATCGTGTCAGGAAATGGGCTGCGCCCGGCGAGCTATGTCGGATGACCACCATATCTACCTTCATCGCCTCAATATTTTGAACCGTATCACGCAGACTCTCCCCCTTGGATAGACTTGATCCTGATCCGCCGAAATTAATCAGGTCTGCAGATAACCGCTTGGCCGCAAGCTCAAACGATACTCGCGTGCGTGTGGATGGCTCAAAAAACAAGTTTGCAATCGTGGTACCGAGCAGTGTCGGGACACGCTTGATCGGACGCTCCAATACCTTACGGAACTCACGAGCCGTGCTCAGAATCAACTGGATCTCATCCGCACTGTAAGTGGATAAGCCCAACAAATGTCTGTGTTGGAGTACCCGCATTTCGGTTTGTGGGACTACATCTTCCATCATTTAGATCCTCGAGTAACCAACCATACACCTTCACGGTCATCGATTTCATGAAGCTGCACCCGTACCTCCTCTCCGGGAATCGTTGGCACCACACGCCCGACCATATCCGCCCGAATAGGTAACTCATAATGCCCCCGATCGATGAGCGTCAGGAATTGAATCCGCGCAGGTCGACCGAAATCTGTAACCGCATCCATGGCCGCACGTACTGTGCGACCAGTGCACAACACATCATCAACCAGAATCAGGTGGCGATTGGTAACATCAAACGGGATGTTTGTGCTGCGCATCTGAGCTTTGCGGGGAATTCTGCGCAAATCATCCCTGTACATGGTTACATCCAACGTTCCCACAGGTATCACGATATTTTCAAATTCACAGATGAGAGTTTGCAGCCGCCGTGCCAAATATACGCCACGCCGGTGCATCCCTATGATCGCAGCCGAATTTTCATTCGGATGCAGCGCCTCAACGACCTGTCTGGCCAGTCGGGCTAATGTGCGCTCCATATCTTGCACATCCATTAGCTGCGCCTTGATAATATCCGAGGGTTTCATTGTACAAATCTAAGCACTGAAGCGTATCCTTGAGCTCATTCTATCTTCCAAAATGGTAAATCGCGGTTCAACAAGTCCTCTCAAGTATCTGGATCCCATCACGGTTTCCCGATTGAAAAACATGGAGATGCGTGCGCGTCTGGTTGTTGAGGGTTTCATTACCGGTCTGCATAAGAGCCCTTACCATGGATTTTCCGTTGAGTTCGCAGAGCATCGGCCATATAACCCGGGAGACGATCTCAGACATGTAGACTGGAAGGTATACGCAAAGTCTGACCGCTATTATATCAAACAATACGAAGAAGAAACAAATTTGCGGCACTACGTCGTCCTGGATACATCAGCATCAATGCAGTATCGCTATGCAGGTCAAATATCCAAACTCGAATACGGCGCATATCTGGCAGCTGCACTGCATTTCTTAATGGTGATGCAACGGGATGCCACTGGACTCCTGACCTTTGATTCAGAAATACGGTCTGTACTCAGGCCACGCAGTACTATGCGTTATTTGCGGGAAATCCTGTTACATCTCGAACGGGTCTCAAAAGTTACAAGTACCGAACCGTACACCGGGACAGCTCACGCTCTTCACCGAGTTGCGGAAATGGTTCATCGACGATCGCTGATCGTAATTATCTCGGACCTGATTGAGGGAACTGAATCACAGGAACAAGTGGTTCGCGCCCTCAGAAGGCTGCGCCACAAAGGACACGAGGTACTTATCTTCCGCATACTCGAAGGAACAACTGAACGTCTTTTTAATCTTCCTGACCGTCCGATGGTACTGCGGGATATGGAATCTGGCACTGAACTGTCTCTCCATCCTGGCCAACTCCGAGAGGCCTACACGGAACGAATGGCCTCCCTCACTGAAAACTTCCGGCGCCAATGCCTCAAGCACACTATTGATTACATCGAATTAGATACTGCCGTGCCGTACGACAAAGCCCTGTTAGCTTATCTCAATAAGCGTCGAACGCTACACTAGAGTCATTCATGGATAACGACATCGCCCGTGATATTAAGATTGCAGCCAAAGCTCTTCTACCCCGGCTAATCAGTCTGAGGCGGACTATACACCAAAACCCTGAGCTGGCCTTTGAAGAACATGCCACCTCTGCCTTGGTGCGGGAAGAGCTGTTGGGAGCGGGGATCCAGTGCGTAACTGAAGTCGCCGACACCGGAGTGATCGCAACTATCCGGGGCAGTAAGCCCGGTCCCACAGTGCTGTTACGGGCAGATCTTGATGGATTGCCGATACAAGAGAAAACAAATTTGCCTTTTGCTTCCAAACACGCGGGAGTAATGCACGCATGTGGACATGACATGCATGCAGCTGCACTGTTGGGCGCTGCGTTCATTTTACATCAATTGCGAGGCAGGATTGCAGGCACAGTTCGACTGGTTTTTCAGCCCGCCGAAGAGCTATTGCCAGGCGGTGCACTGGCTATGATCAACGCGGGCGCTCTGGATCCTGGTGAGGATGAACCAGCCCCAACCTATTGTATCGCCCAACACGTAATGCCATCCTTGTCGGCTTCTACGCTTGGGTTTCGCGCCGGGACCTTTATGGCCAGCTCAGATGAGCTCTATATTGAGATCTTATCTGATGGTGGTCATGCTGCAAAACCTCATCAATTAAGTGGAGATCCCGTACTCGCCGCCGCCCATGTGATTGTAGCGCTTCAGAGCATTGTCAGTCGACACAGACCTCCAGAGGTCCCTGGCGTTCTCTCAATTGGACGCGTTAAAGCTGATGGTGCAACTAATGTAATCCCACCGAATGTACAACTGGAAGGCACCTTTCGTGCTATGAACGAGGGCTGGCGAGAATCTGCCCACGAGCGTATTCGTCAAACTGCAGAACATACTGCCCAAGCACACGGTGCAAAGGTCCGAGTTGAAATACGTAAAGGTTATCCCGTACTCGTGAATAATCCTACACTTACAACAACTGCATTGGGTGCAGCGATTAGCTACGCGGGAAAGTCTAAAGTCAAAAACATGCCACTTTGGCTGGCGAGCGAAGATTTTGCGTATTTTCTACAGCGATGCAATGGATTATTTTACACGCTGGGGGTAGGACCATCGCCAGACCTTCATACTGCCGATTTTTTTCCGGATGAATCAGCCTTAGAGATCGGCGCCGGATTCATGGCATTCCTTGCTATCACAGTAAACGACAGTAAGTATGCCAAGAATTATTGCAAACTGTGATAATATGTATATTCTGTTGCGATATGGGTTGTGCTATCTAACTGACCTTCGGGCAACTCCACCAACTTATATAACAATATTCCGGACAATCGATGACAGATAATCTACAACACGATAGTTCGGAGAATAGCTCTCCGAAGCAACTCAAAGGATCGAGAGGACGACGCTTGGCAACGATAATTTTCGCCGCCAATGTGGGACTGTTGGTTATCACTGTCCTGGCCATATCTGTATCGCAGGTTAGTAATTGGATGAACGGAGCGCGTGAGCAGGCGCTTAATACCGCTGAAAAGACTGCAACTCAGATAACCGATATTTATGCAGACATTGGTGAGATATCTATTGCCAATGTAGCTCGAACCGTTGACGCTTCGCTGAATGGACCCATGACTGCACAAGCTTTTACCGCTGCTTTTTTGGTTAAGGTTACCGCTGAAGCTGGTTATGATACCTTACAAGTTATTGATATTCTGACCTCTATCGTTGAGGAAACTGTTCTGGATGAATTCTGGATCACAGACCGTGAAGCATATTCTTATCTAACCAATGTTCGAGGAGACGATGGCGAACTGATTTTTTTCGCATTCGAGGAAAGCCCGATTGAACAGCCACAGGCATACAAGTTTTATTCTTTGCTCTACGTCTCACCTGACTCGTTCGCAGTGGTTACGCAACCCGCCCAGGTTCGTGAGGTTGATCGAGATGTGTACAAATATGTAGGCACCAATGGTGTAGACCACTACCGTATCGTACAGGTGGGTAACCGTCTGGAGTTCGGAGCTAATGACCTGCTTCGTCGGACTGATACAGATTCAACGGCAGACGTCTCATCTGTGATTGAAGGGAATCTGGCCGTTAATATGCGCGCGGTTGGGATAATTCTCGATCATTACATCGTAGCTTCAACTGCTGCTGGCGACGATGTAACAGAAATCGAGGACGATCTAGCCAGAATTATTACCCACACCGCAATAGGTGAAATTACTGTGGCTGATCGCACCGGAAAAGTACTCTATTCTGTGACTTCATCCGGCGGAGAACAACTCACTACGGTAGCATATCAGGAAGAACTGGACAATTTGATGGCAGACCACTGGATCAATCACAGTGGAGCCAAAATCCACCGTGGAGATTCGTCACAGTACAAGTACGTAACCGTCGCACGGCCAAACAGCGACTATCTAGTCCAGATTGGGCTGCCACTGGTTCGAGGGAATAGCGCCAGTATTCTGAATACTGTCTATCAGGAACAGGCGGATGTACTTGTGAGCGAGGGCTATCCGGAAGCACTCTGGTTTAATGACTCAGACAATCAGATTGCTGCAGCAGCGCAATACTCAGAAGCAGACGACATTACTGAAATGGAATCTGCCTGGCGTTTGCCCTACCATGAACGCTCGGATAGCGCAGCTGCCCTACTCGAACGCGCATCTGCGACCGGTCGACCCGCTAGCTACGCACGACTCGGACTAATCAATTCCGAGCATCGCGGCATTTGGGTTGCCGCACCCATTTCACTTGGCGAAAACCGGGTCGGTGCTATACTGGCCTTTATTAACCTCGACGATACAGCTGAAGAAATCTGGGGGGGGATCCAGCAAACCTTGTTTATTTCACTGTTTCTGTTGATCTTCACGGCGGCAGCAAGCTTCTTTGGGACCCGTCTGCTCACACGCCCCATTGAGAAAATTGCAACGGCAGCACGCTTTGTCGAGAGCGGCGAGCAACCGGATGAGGAGTTGATTAGCTCTGTGGTGACCCGGGCTGATGAGATTGGTGCCCTTGCAAGAGTTTTTCAGGATATGACCATACAGGTTTTCAATCGTGAAGAAGTACTTGAGACGCTGGTATCTGAACGCACTGCTGAACTCGTCTCCGCGAACAATGAACTACGTCTCGCTCAGCAGGCTATTAATCAGGACCTGGAAATGGCTACGGTTGTACAGGCTGCCCTGGTGAGGGAAGGTACAGCAGACCTCGGAATCTACACAATCTGCGCACGAATGGAGCCCGCCCAACAGGTGGGTGGAGATTTTGTCGATTTTTTCGAGGATGGCAACTCAGTCATCTGTGTCGTGGGCGATGTATCAGGAAAAGGTGTTGCTTCAGCACTTTTCATGGCGGCTTCTCAAGCTGCAATTCGTTTCGCCGCTAATGAGAGTAGCGACATAGCTGAGATCTGTCAAAGCGCAAATAACCGGCTCTGTCATCAAAACCCAATGGGCCTCTTCGTCACTGTGTTTATTGCTAGAGTAAACCTAGAAACCGGGGAAGCCGTATATGCCCTAGCAGGACATGAGTCCCCGTACCTGTTGAGTGGAGGGACGCGTACAACAATTGCCGGAACTGGCGGGATCGCTATGGGAGTGCTGGATGGAATTCCATACGATACAAATTTGATCCAAATGAAACCAGGGGAGTACCTGTTTTCCTATACTGATGGCTTGACTGATATGATCAACTTGGACGGTGATATTTACGGCAAAGATCGTTTGGAGAGGGCATTGGACAGCGCTGATACGTCAAACCCAGACAAGCTTCTGAACTATGTATGGGATGATATTGCTAACTTCTCTTACGGAACTGCATCTGCGGATGATCGCACATGCTTGATTCTTTACCGCAACATCCAATCTGAATCGGAAACAACATGATTACTGGTGATTTCAACGTTACAGTGGCTGCTCGGGTGTCAGAACTGCGTGACCTCTCGGCTATGGTGGAGACATTTGGCGAAACACATGAACTCCCTCCGAGGACTAATTTTATAATCAACCTCGCTCTGGAAGAGCTCGTGACAAATACACTCGTACACGGTAAGTTTGAGCACGGTGTTGATCCCCAAATTGAAATTAACCTTAATATCCAAGACGGCCGTGTGATCGTGATCGTGAAATCTAATGGTGGTAAGTTCGATCCGACACAGGATACTGACCCGGATACGACAAGTGAGCTGAATTCTCGTCCGATTGGCGGCCTCGGACTACATCTTGTAAAGAGTCAGGCCGACGCTTATTCATATGAGTATATCGATGGTATCAACCAGCTAACTTTGGAGTATAACTTGCCCTGATGTTGCACAAGGTTCACTATATTAGGTATCCTTATTAACTTCTAGCACAACCCTAATCGAAACTATTCTGAGAGGCAGCAATGGCCAGCAAACTTGAAGTACTTGAAGAGCGTGAAACAAATATACTCACATTGGTCCCGGTTGGGCGTGTTGATAGCTCCAACGCGCCGCTTTTTGAGCGTGTACTCAAAGACTGGATTGACGACGGTGAAACCAATATCATTGTCGACTTTAGCAAGTTATCCTTCATCAGCAGTTCGGGAATGCGTGTACTGCTGATTGGAGCAAAGAGTGTACGTGCTATTAGTGGCAAGCTCGTCCTCTGCGGAATGCGTGATAGTATCCGGGAGATCTTCAGCATCAGCGGTTTTGATACCATTATACCGGTAGTCAAAGATCGCACCGCAGCCGCTGACGCTATCTGATCATCTGATAGCCTAGTCCACTGTGGTGTCGAGATAGCGTGCGCGGCGTCCACTGTGCTATAAACGTTGATCCTCAGACTGCACGAGTTTATGTACGGGGATGCGTCCTGCCACCCGTATTGATCCTGATTTTTAGGGGGCTTCCGTTTTTCAAGTGGGTTCGGAGTCAGAATCAGGGTAAGCAACTATTAGATAGCTATAGATTCAGTGTGGATGTCTTTGTTTATTTTGGATCTGTTTTTGGCACAAATCAAATTTTTCATCAGCAATGAATGTACGTATTCAAGATATCAATCGATTGATAGGGATCCAATCTCCGTGGGAGGTATCGGAGATCAAACAAGATGACGCGGCGCAGTTGGCCGAGATCCATGTAACCTGTTCGGAGGGTTCGGTTCTTCGGTGTCCTGCGTGTAACAAAGTTTGCCCGGGTTACGATCATCGTCGCAGGCAATGGCGCCATACGGATATTTGCGAGTATCGGACGACGGTGGTTGCGGAAGTTCCTCGGGTGGAATGTTCGGAGCATGGGATCAAGACGGTTTCGGTACCCTGGGCGGATGAGCGCGTGCGTTTTACAATGGCTTTTGAAGCGAAGGTTATTGACTGGTTGCAGGATGCAACCAGTATTTCGACGGTGGCCTCCCGTCTGGGCGTCAGTTGGACGATGATCGCCAACATCATGGATCGCTCGGTAAAGCGAGGACTCGCCCGTAAAGAGACGCAACCGGTTCCCCATATATGTGTGGACGAGACCTCGTACAAAAAGGGTCATAAGTATATCACGGTGGTTTCGGATTCCCAGACGGGCACGGTGCTGTTTGTTAAGGAAAAACGCACGCATACGAGTCTGGATGCCTATTATGAGGACTGTTCGGCTGAGCAACTGGAAGCGATCGAGAGTGTGAGCATGGATATGTGGCCCGCCTATATTAAGTCCACGAAAAAACATGTTCCAGATGCGGAATCCAAGATTGCATTTGATCGTTTTCATGTGGCGAAAAAGATTTCAGAGGGGGTGGATAAAGTCCGTCGGCAGGAGAACCGAGAATTGCGGAAAGCGGGCATTGATGATCTCGTCGGAACCAAGTACGACTGGCTCACCAATCAGAAGAATATGTCTGCCCGACAAAAGAAACGATTCCAGCAATTAAAGAAAAGTTCGCTGAAAACGGCGCGTGCATGGGCCATCAAGGAATTGTCCCAGAAATTATGGCACTATGTCAGTCGTACCTGGGCACTCAAGGGCTGGAAGCGCTGGTTATCCTGGGCCATGCGTTGTCGACTTGAACCCATGAAAAAAGCCGCCAAGACGGTTAAGAATCATCTATGGGGAATCATAAATTCGATCGTTCTAAAAGTTAGTAATGGCCCAGCTGAAAGCATAAATAGCCGCATCAAAACCATTAAAGTTCGTGCGCGTGGATTCCGAAACACAAAGCGGTTTGCCAATGCAATTTACTTCTATCTCGGAGGACTGGATCTGTACCCCGAAGGCCTCCAAAAACAGGCTCCCCACTCATAAAAGTGAAGAGCCATTTTTAGTAATTATCTGTGTTTAACGACAATTCGTTCGAAAAACTGGCTCTTCACTAAATATAGTGGAAGCAACCTTGGATTTGGAAATGCTTTGAATGGTGCTGGCTGAATTTTCAGTCTGACTTGGGAATGATTTTCCCAAGGTTATCCATCATTTTAAACATCTGAATCAGCGTAATGAAAACGGAGATCAAAGAGCTCAAGGAGGTCCGTCACGCATACGGGATCGATTCTCCTTGGGAGATTTCACGGATGACGTTGGACCGTGAGACGAAAGAGATGGAGGTTCATGTTATTTGCACGGATGCATCTGTGCTACGGTGTCCGAAGTGTGATCAGGTTTGTTCTTTGTATGATCGTCGACCTCGTCGGTGGCGTCATCTGGATACGGGAAAGTATCGCACCTTCGTGGTGACCGAGATTGCCCGCGTGCAGTGTTCAGACCATGGAGTTCGGACGGTATTGGTTCCCTGGGCATCGGCGAGTGCACGGGTGACGTTTGCCTATGAGGCCTTGGTGATTGACTGGCTTAAGGAGACGAGTGTATCCGCGGTTGCCCGTTTGATGGGGGGTGAGCTGGAGCGCAATTGACGGGATCATGCAACGTGCGGTGAACCGGGGACTTGCGCGAAGAGCGACGCAGTCTCCGGCCCACATCTGTGTAGACGAGACCTCGTTTCGCAAGCGGCATGATTATGTGACGATTGTATCGGACCCCAAAACGGGGAAGGTGCTAAATATGAGTGAAGGTCGGACAAAATCGAGTTTTTGGGCTTGGTATGCGGGACTTACCCCAGCGCAGTTGGCGCAAATTGAGAGCGTGAGCATGGATATGTGGCCAGCGTACATTCAATCCACGCTGGCGTGCGTGCCGGGGGCCAAGGAGAAGATCACGTTTGACCGTTTTCATGTGGTCAAATATCTGGGAGCGGCCGTGGACAAGGTTCGGCGCCAGGAGAACCGGGAGCTGATGAAACAAGGAATGGACGATCTCAAAGGGACCAAGTATTACTGGCTGACCAATCCAGTCAATATGTCGGAACGGCAAAAGAAACGATTCCAAGCGTTGCGCAAGAGTACGTTGAGAACCGCCAGAGCTTGGGCGATTAAGGAAGCCGCCCAGAAGTTGTGGCACTATGTCAGTCGTACCTGGGCCTACAAGGGCTGGAAGCGCTGGTTATCCTGGGCCATGCGCTGCCGACTTGAACCCGTCAAAAAAGCTGCCAAAACCATCAAGAATCACTTGTGGGGCATCATCAATGCCATCATTCTAAGGGTCAGCAATGGTCCTGCCGAAAGCTTGAACAGCCGGATCAAAACCATCAAAGTCCGATGTCGCGGATTCCGCAATAAACAGCGGTTTGCCAATGCAATTTACTTCTATCTTGGAGGCCTAGATCTCTACCCAGATGGAGCCCGAAATCGATCTCCTCACTAAAAAAGATGAAGAGCCTAAAAACTAAGTTCTGTGGACTGGACCGGATGCGGACGCATGCGTGGAGGGGATAGTTCGGACGGTCACACTGGAGAGCGTGGCGGCGAATGTGTACCGGTTGAATCAGGTCGTTAAGAAGCAGAAGAAGCAACACGACAATCGGCATAAACTCCCCGCATATTTCCTTAGTCTCCACGCGAACAGATTGATCAGCCTGCTCAAGAGCACTCTCAACATCTTTCCTGAACTGCTCAAATATGAACCTTTGCGTAGGGGTACATCTGCAGACCATGACACAAAGCGATGGGCGGTCCGCTTGAATCAGCAGACCGCCCATTCCATCTCTTGTGGGGGCTGATCAAATCGAGTGAATTTCTCTTGCAAACAAGAGACTAGTCATCATCGTCATCATACTCTTCCGGCATCAACACAAATTCTGGGTAAGCATCAACACCCAGTTCCGCAACATCCTGTCCAAGCTGCTCAACGGATTTTGAAACGCGTGTTCCTATCAGGATGTCAATCAGCTTCCATAATCCAAATGAACTACCAAACACGAAAGCTCCCACGGTAATAATACCCACAAGCTGGACCCAGAAACTTGTACCGTCTACGGTAAAAGCAACTGCAAGAGTTCCCCATATTCCGGCAAAAAGATGGACGGGGACTGCACCAACAACGTCATCAATCTTGAGAACATCGAGCAGTTTAATCGCTAGTACACAAACTACGCCTCCTACGAAGCCAATCAGGATCGCTATCCCATGATGGTTCATCGTGGGAGCTGCTGTAATGGCTACCAATCCAGCCAGTGCACCGTTGAGTACAGCAAACAGATCAAACCGCCCGAGTACCATACGTGAGACAGTAATGGCAGCCAGGGCCCCAGCTGCTCCCGCCAAGTTAGTGTTAACCAAGATGCCTGCAATACTTATAGCATCCGTAGCTCCCGCCAGAGCCAATTGGGACCCACCGTTGAATCCAAACCAGCCAAACCAGAGGATGAACACCCCCAAGGTAACAATCGGTACACTGGAGGGTGGGGTATACCTCACAGTACCATCTTTCCTGAATTTGCCCAACCGAGGTCCAAGCACGATTGCCCCGGCAAGTGCAGCCCAACCTCCTGTACCATGCACGATTGTGGAACCAGCAAAATCAGAAAAGCCCATCTCAAATAACCAGCCTTCCCCCCAAGTCCACGCACCAACTATGGGATAAACGAAGGCCGTCAATATTAACACGAATGTAAAGAAAGCCCATAATCGAATCCTCTCAGCAAGTGCACCGGACACGATAGAAGCCGCAGTCGCTACAAACACCATCTGAAAAAACCAGCCCGACATTTGCGAAAAACCAGAGTCCAGAACGGACTCTGTCATATCTGCATCTCCACCAACCAAGGCAACCTCTTCCGGGGAAGCATTGAAGAAGAGATTGAAACTACCGACAAAACCCGATACATCTGTATACATCACATTGTACCCAATGATGTAGTAGGCCAGCCCGGCAATTGAATATAACCCGAGATTTTTTAGGCAAATTACAGAAGCATTCTTCGTACGAACAGATCCGGACTCCAACATAGTAAAACCCGCAGCCATCCACATCACAAGAGCTCCCCAGATAAGGAAGGCAAAGGTATTAAGAACAAACTGTGTTTCTGGTACCATCATGACTAAATTGTCGTAAGCGAAAAAATAGAAGCCGAAATAAGATAATGCAAAAAAAAGTAAAGCTGGGCGGCAAAATGAACCAATACTGACTGATCATCAAGGGATGACGCCGCAGCCCTGCAGAAAGTAGTCTAAGACCTACCGGATGATTATCCAAGACTTTCCATCAAGCTCAACACGCCCGGCTCCGTCCGTAATATCCTCATTCCAAGGTCCCCGGCACGATATAACACCACACAGTCGGACATCGTTAAGCGTACAGGCCATGGCTGACTGGCCTAATTCAGTCTGCAATCGAAGATCAGCAAACTACAAGCGCCAAACAACCAACAGCTCAGGCCGAAATTCATTCTGATCCTTAACGCCCAACTTGTTGCGCCAGTACTGAAGCTCTACACCAACATGAAGCCAGTTTGGTGATCCGAAAGCGTTGCCCAGGTCCCATACCAACTGTGGCTGCGCCAATATCCACCCCTCACTCTTAGTGCCCAAATCTGTCTGATCTACCGCAGCAATGTATTCAGCATGCCCCATGAACGAGAAGGACTGTTCCCCAATGTTCATGACCTTGAGCCAACTGATATCGAACATGAATCCATTTGTCGTCCGAAGTGGCTTGTTGCTCTGGTCCATCATGGCGGTAAAATCGGTGTTCACAAAAATGAACCCAGGGATCTGCCAGGAAAGCTGCAAACCTGGCAGGAACTTGAGTACGTTGGCATCGCCATCGAAATTCAGGCCACCAATAACAGAAACGTCCCGGATTGGACCCATTTTAATAGTCGTGTCAAAGAGCTTGCTGAAACTAAGCGTAGGATACCACTCACCGTAAAACTCTTTGTCATTGAATCCATCTACATTCACATCATCTAGGAAATCAATAAAGAAAAAACTCCCTCCAAGCTTCCAAGCACCTGCGTGCTGGAACGTTAGGATCCGGGTTGAATGAAATTCGCCCGAGAATGGGTTCTTAAGACTGCCATACTGGAAATGAAATTCCATTTGTGCAGATGCCGGTAGGTAACTGAACCCGGTGAAGATAGCAGCAACCAAAACCCCTGCAAAAAGCCGCTTGTGATTCATTTTTATATGTGTATGGTTCCGATGAAAGGCGAGGTACATCCTACGGACAATTTATGAACTTGCAGATCAAGTTTCAGCATCCGGAAGATAACATCATCTGGTGACTCCCTATACAGCCTCAACCCTTAGAATCTGAGGCACGGCATGTTGGAGTGCCTGCTCAATACCTGCACGTAAAGTCATGCTACTCATAGGACAGGTACCACATGCACCGAGTAGTTCAAGTTCGACAACCATTTCGTCTGTAATTCTACGCAAACGAACCTCCCCTCCATCAGCTATCAGATACGGCCGAATTGAATCAAGTCCATCCTCAATCCGTTTGCGAAGATCGGCATCAGTGTTTGGATGGTATGCGGACATAGAAAAAGGGCCGACCTACTGATATTCAATGAGCGGAGAAATCTCAGGCACCACCCTGGATACCGACAACGCCTCTGCGATCCCAGCTGCAACTTGGTGAAAAGCCTGAGCAGATGCAGTGTCTGGGGCCGTTAGAACAATTGGTGCCCCTTCATCACCCGAAACACGCAAGGATTCCTCCAAAGGGATCCTACCTAGTAAAGGTACACCGGTTTCGGATGCAAGGTTCTCTGCCCCTCCCTCTCCAAAGATGAAGTATTTCCGATCAGGGAAATCCGGTGGGCTGAACCACGCCATATTCTCCACAATACCCAGTACAGGCACGTTTACTTTTTCAAACATAACCAATCCCTTTCTTGCATCAGCAAGCGCGACCTTCTGTGGTGTTGAGACAATAACAGCACCAGCCAACTTGACTGTCTGAACAATCGTCAATTGGATATCACCTGTTCCGGGCGGCAAATCCAGGAGCAGAAAATCAAGCTCCCCCCACTCGGTGTCATTCAGGAATTGTCGCACAGCCCCGGAAACCATCGGCCCCCGCCAGATCACAGCCTGAGAATCATCAACCAACAGCCCCATGGATAACACATGAACACCGTACTTTGCCAATGGAATAATTTTTCGCTGAGAATTTACACGTGGCTTACTGCCTTCCAGACCAAACATTACCGGAATGCTTGGTCCATAAATATCCGTATCCACGAGTCCTGTCCGATACCCCTCTGCTGCAAGTGCTACTGCTAAATTCACTGCTACTGTACTCTTGCCGACACCCCCCTTGCCCGAAGCAATAGCAATCATATGCCGCGCTCCAAGCCTAATCTTCTGCCCTCTACCCTTCGAATGAACTAAATCAATCTTTACTTCGACATCCTGTCCAAACGTATCCTGAATAACCTCCCTGCATCGCCCCACAACCTCACGGGAAAATGCTGTCCCAGGCTGGGTAATATTGAATTTGAACGCCACTGTGCGACCATCCACAGTCAGATCCCGTACTAAACCGAGCCGGATGATGTCATGACCTCGATCTGGATCGCGCACTTTACTGAGTGCCTGATAAACTGCTTTTCGCTTGATAATTTGATTGCCCATGATTCTCATCAGAAGTTATAACCTGAGGTTAAAACCGCCATTCACTGAGTAAATAATGCAAATGCTGCACATTGAGTTACACGCTGTCACAACTCACCGGTACCCGATCCATTGTAAGCAATGACTGCATCGTATTCATAACCAAAGGCATTAATCAGGTTAATCCAATATTCGACCATGACCTGCATATGCGCGCAACACCCAAGTAGTCTCACCATCTATCTAGCTCTGGTAGCACTGCAACGATCATGTCAATTGATTGTGCAAATCTGTCCGCACCTTTCTGCAAAAGGCAATTACAGCTCTCCCCCTGTTCATTACCTCAACGTACCATCTCTTAGAATTATTAACCCAATACCATGACGTAATCCCCATTTGCTTATGATAATCGATTCGTGTGCGAGTCTATTCATGAGCTCAAAACAAATCATACATGCTGCTGGAAACACATCCGAGCGCCCCTTGAGCTGTGCAGGATTCAAAGCAAGAACGTCAGCCCCGTCCATCTGAACCAAATTTTTCATCCAGCCCCTCACTTGGGTGAGCGAGAGTTTTCGCGCATATGCTCCAGTTTTTCCTGATCGTTCCTGCTGTGCACTTAGCGGATCCATCGCCATTTGAATCTCACCATTAACCAGCGCATGCTGTAAATCCAGCAGGAGTCGATGTGTGTCTGAAGCGCCCACTAGACAATCATTCTCTTGCCGTGGAGCAATCGAATCGGCGAGTAGCTTTCGAATGAATTTCTCAGCCGCCTCCAATTCATTCGGTTTGGGAGGTTGATAAGAAAAAAACCTTTCGGTGATACGTACGGAACCAATATCCAGGCTTAAGCGCTCATGGACTACCCCTTGGGAAGTACCCCTGACAATTTCTGTTGAACCTCCACCTATATCACACGTGACGAAGCTGCCGCTCGCATGTGGCAACCCGGCAATAGCACCTACAAAACTTAATTCAGCCTCTTCTTCGCCAGAAAGTAACTCGTAGCGCAATCCTGTGTGCTCCCGAACGGTGTGAATCAGGGTATTGCCAGCATCCCTGGAAGCACTGGTGCCAACCACGATACATCTCTGTACGTCCCATCTATCTGCTATAACCTGAAACTCCCGCAGAGTCTTAATAAGTCGTTCTATAGCAGCCTCTGACAGAACACCACTTGCATCTACTCTCTCCCCCAGTCTGATCGTTCGCCGTTGTTCCTCAAGCGGCCTAAGCGTACTCCCCGAAGCCGATTCCAAGATTAAAAGCTTTGCCGAATTTGTCCCGATATCAATAGTTGCCAACCGCACGCCAAGGCCTCAAATCAAAATGGATGAATCCAACTGTTCCTTCAGATTGCTGTATTACGCCTAGCTTCAGGTATGGGTCTCGTGACCGGCCAAGGCGCTATCAAGGGGCGAATTATCACCAGGTCAACCACGGATACCCTGCGGCAACAAAACAAAGGGGCTACTGCACGGGCGCGGGGACTTCTGCCGAAGAATCAACAATCGTAAATTCCGGACCATCCCCTTGGAGTCGGAACAATGCCACGCCCCACCGTTCGGAGTGTTCTGGCTCGCGCGTGTTCCAACTCCCATACGAGTGAGACTCGTCTGATTTGTAATGTAACACGTAACTCCCCGGCTCCAAGTTTAGGAATTTAACAGTTTTTCGATTTTTTTGATCTCCACCTGCAGGCACTGAGTTTTCGTATGTCATTTCCCATAATGTGTGTGCCCCCCCGTCGTCTTCCAACTGGTCTAACCACGCAAGATCATATCCGTTGTTATGACCTGTTATTTCTCCCATGGCATACAGCACCACAGGCGTAGTCCGGTGTACTGTAAAAGTTTTCTCTAACCGTGCGTCATCTCCGACCTGTATAAAGGCGATTACAGGCTCGTCCTGCATCCACGGATCAAACGTGGTGATCCGATCACGAGTAGAACTGCTTAGGTGCACTCCCCATCCATCGGGATTGTAAGGAGGATTTGCTTCCCAGCTACCGTAGTTATGACGGCTGTCCGTAACCACGACAGCCCGATATATCCCCGGCTGCATCGCAGCTTTACCCTCAAATATTCGGTTTTCCTGTGCTCCTCCCGCCCAGGTTGTATTATCTCTGGAAAAATACCAAACTACCTGCTCGGTGACTGCATCTTCGATCAGTGAATAGTCAACTGGTCGAATTCCATCGCCGTTGCTCAATTGTCCAATAGCATGAATCTCGAGCTCTGCCGGACGCAGAACCTCAAAAAAATATTCTCTCTCTTCGTTGCGACCCAAGGCCGTAGCCGCCCAGACATGATCGCCCGAATCCGTTTTTAACACGCCTGATATGGGTCGCAGTGCATCCTCGTTCTCTGGACTTTGAATCATCACGTGCCACTTCCGGTCATCATTCCAGAATGGGGCGCGTGAACGACTCAGGAGTTGGCCGTATGATACAAAGTTTAGCGTGTATATACCTGGCTCTAAAACAAGCTCATCTCCTTTTACATGGGCGAGCGAACCTTCCAGTATAGTATTGGAACCATCCATTTCCCAAATGACCGACCCCGTATCGTCACGTGTTATCCAAGGATATGCAGCCAGTCCCATCTCTCCTGAACGACGCTCATCAATTGAACCGGTCGCGTCAATTACCACCGTTACACGCTCTGAGACTTGAAAAATCTGTTGCCTCAGTTCACGAGCATCAAGCTTCGAGAATATAATTGCTCCATGTGGAGAGGGCGGGCCTGAAAAAAGTCTTATAATTACGAGAAGCCCTAACAATGACAGTACAATGACCTGCAATCGATTCCGGGAGTTCATTTTCTTCTCATCTTATTCGTTGTGATAACTACGTTTACTACGGATGTCCCAGCAGTAAAGTTGCTCCCAGCGTATCCCCTGAATTGTAACAAAATTGGCCCATTCCGGGTAATAACTTGAGTCGGTCAAGAATCCTTCCGGCAGTATAAGCCTCAAAGCAGTTTGCATAACAGTCTCTCCAAAGCGGCCATCCTTTCGGTATTCAAACGCTTATGGCGTTGGCTGCCGCTCATTGGATTTCCATTGTTGTTCATAGGCACAACTGTCTTTGCCTTTCTTGGGGGACTGGACGAATCCTCAACATTAGTTCAGCGAATAGTTCATCATGCAGCACTGGTCCTGTGCTTTCTGTGTTTATGGATTACCGTTGCCCGCTTGGTCCATAACTCTCGTCCGACGCCTGTTCAGACCTTTTGGCAAACAATCTTAGCCATCCTGGGCATCTCGTTTGTAGCATTTCTGGCATTTCAGATTCAGGGCGATTTTATAGAACGCTCTGTTCCGGCTGCCTCCATCGTCCATATAAAGAGTGCCCTTTTGAGTGTACTCCTGGCAGGCCTGAGTTTTTTTGTCGTCCATCGGCTTGGTCGTTTGGTTCGCTTTCGACGTACCCGAACGGGTGAGCGCAACTGGCGCCTCATGATATTTTTCATTGGTGTTGCCTCCTTGTCCACGGCTCTTGTGCACCACCTATTTGAATCTTATTTGCCTGAGGGGCTTTATGCTATCCTTCCCATCATCGTATTGTGCCTTACTGCGATCATATTCATTCTGATGAATTCAATTCGTCTAGCATGGATTGTGCGCCTGTCCCTTAGGGGAAAAGGAGCCGCTATCGGGTTGGGAACTGCTATCATTGTGTTGCTTGTTTGCGTGCTAGCAGCACTGGGTAATGTTGGCTCAATCGTCGGAAGCGCGACCTTAACACCACCCGGTAATTTTCTGCTTTTCTATAGCACCCCCCTTACTGTTGTCACATTTTCCTTCCTTTTCTTCGGACTCATTTATGCACTGACCTCAGTACTATCCCTGATCTTCCATTTGCCAACCACGGCAGATTACAGACGGAGTACAGACGAAATGGTCGCCATGCGGACGCTTAGCGGTTTGCTGCGCGAAGTTGTCGAATCCGAGAAACTACACCAGTGGGCTGTTTCTACACCGGTCGAGTCCGGACACGCAAATTCGGCGTGGCTCACGGTACAAAACCTTGAGTCTGGATCACTAACCGCCAATATCGTTGCTTCACGCAATATTGAAAGTAAACATATCAATGAGTTGTGTGACGTCACTGCAATACACAATACAATCGTACAGACGCGCGAACCCGTGTTAATCCAGGACACACTCATCGATACTCGAACCCGAAAAAGTAAATCCGGCAAATTCGAGAGTCTCCTGGCAATCCCCCTTTCGACACGCACCGAAGTACTTGCTGTGTTGTTTGCATCGCGTGATGTTATCCACGCTTTCGAAAGGGAGGATGTAGAAGCAATAGGTGTTTTTGCTTCACAGGCAACTCTTGTGCTGGAAAATGCTCGTCTCCTGGAAACAAAGATCGAACGTGAGCGCTTGGCGAACGAACTCGCCATCGCACGCGACGTGCAACGACGCCTGTTGCCCCAGACCATGCCTGAACTACCTAATCTCAATTTGGCTGCGTCCAGCGTTGCCGCTCGTGAGGTCGGTGGAGATTATTTCGACATACTGGAATTGGGCGAAGGGGAATTGGCCTTCATCGTGGCGGATGTTTCGGGGAAGGGGACTTCAGCAGCCTTCTATATGGCTGAAATGCAAGGTATCTTTCAAGCGGTTGCACGCATTGCGCCCGCACCCGATGTCTTTCTGGGACACGCTAATCAGGCACTCGGGGAATCACTGGAGAAAAACATCTTTGTTACCGCTATCTACGGAATCGTTAACTGCCAATCCGGTCGTGTCGCGCTTGCACGCGCCGGCCATACTCCCGCTGTCCTTGTAGACGCCAGCGGTAATGCAAAACTTCTGCACTCTGACGGATTGGGAATCGGCCTGGACCGGGGAGAACTGTTCGGAAACGTCCTAGAAGTCGAACACCTCAAGCTTAAACCTGATGACCTGCTTGTGCTGTACACAGACGGGGTAGTCGAGAGCCGAAATCATGAGGGGGAAGAATTTGGATATGACCGCCTATTGCAAACCGTGCAGGCTGCACGCAATGAAGCTGCACAAGGCGTGCATGATGCTATACGTCAAACAGTTGACGAGTTCATGGGGTCGAATAAAAGCTACGATGACGACCTTACATTACTGATCATTAAATGGCATGGCTGTAAAACTCTGTCAAGCGGTACCACACAAACCTCATTGTCGTAAGTTTGTGATGCACCGTAAATCACTGACTGTAATCGCTTATGAGTAATTTTTCTGTCGCATTTCGAGACTTCGATATTGCTACGATATTGACTGTATGCGGAGAATTGGATGCGCACACTGCACCCGAACTTGAGTCCGCAATTAAAAAGTGCGTCGATGAGGGAAAGATTTATCTCATCGTGAACGGACATGGGCTTGACTATATCTCCAGTGCGGGCCTCGGCGTTTTTATGGCGTACATCGAGGAAATTCGCGCACTTGACGGTGATATCAAAATATGTGCGCTTAAGCCCAAGGTTTTTAATGTGTTTGATTTGCTGGGTTTTCCACGTATCTATCACATCGTCAAAACTGAAGAGGAAGCATTGTCTCTCTTTAACCAAGGAATTCAGCCTGTATAGTTGCACTGGCCATGAGCTATGCGCCCGGTATTCATACCCTCACCATTCCAAGCGCAACGCGCTATCTGAGGAGGGTACGCAAATTCGTGACCCAGCACGCGCAACAAGCCAAGCTTACTGAGACACATATTAATGCTCTAATTCTGGCCGTTGACGAGGCCTGTGCCAATATCATTGAACACGCCTACCAGCAGGATCCGAACAACGAACTGACCATCGCCATGACTATCGAATCAACGCATGTGGTCGTAGAAATCCGTGACCACGGACTGCCCTTCAATAGGAATGACTACCAACGTCCAAACGTAGTAGAATTGTCGCGCAAGCGCAGATCCGGCGGACTCGGTGTGGATATCATGCGCCGAATGATGGATAAAGTTGAGTATTTAGCACATGAGAACATGAACGAGGTCCGATTGACCAAATTTCTTCACTAATCGGAGTGATCACCCTCGGTGGCATAACCAGTATAAAGTGATACAATCCCAAAGGTGAGGGGCTCTGCGAACGTACTCTCGAAACCACATTCTTCAAGTCGGGATAGGAAATTCTGGCCGTGCGGAAAAGCCTGTATGGAATCTGGTAAGTATTTATATGGGCCTGTAACACCCGAGAGCACCCGACCGATTCGGGGAAGTATCAACCGAGAATACATGCTGTAAAGTGCTCGAACAGGCTTGGTTGCAGGTTGGCCGAACTCCAGAATCACCAATGGGGCCTGGGGTTTGAGTACTCGCCCTATTGAACGCAACCCTGCACCCAAGTTGGAAAAATTACGCACACCAAAGGCCACAATCGCAGCATCGAAGCTGTCAGTTTCGAAGGGAAGACGTTCTGCCGAACCCTGCATAAAAACAAGCGGGGCTCCGGGAAATTTTCGAGCTGCTTTTTGCCGTGCAGACATTAGCATGACTTCTGCAATGTCGATCCCTACGATTTCCCTAGGTTCCAGTCGAAGGGTTGCAAGTGCAACATCTCCCGTTCCTGTTGCTACGTCAAGGATTCTTCCATTTTTTTGTTCACCAAGCTGCCGGATAGCCGCTCTACGCCATGTGCGGTCTAAACCAAAGCTCAAGACGCGGTTGAGCAAGTCATAGCGATGTGCGATTGCATCGAACATCGCCGCTACTTCTGACTCCTTCTGGTCGTTCTCGCCTATGGTTGGATAATAGCGCATCAACGCCTTTCTCGAATGGCAACCAAATTTAATACATTCCGAACCAATGCTAACATTGCAAAGTCAATCCGGGCTCACAATAGCATGGCATTGCATTACCCACAGTGTCTGGGCTGCCATAATTTTAACCCACACACATCTGGCTGGCAAACCCCGGAAGCATCGTGACGCTGCTTCGAAGTCAACGCATGACCATATAAACAAGGTTACATAGGCTGCGTTGCATTAGCAAGACAATGTTAGCTCGTTACCGAATGTGCCAACCCTGATCCGCATGACGAAACACTTCCTTATTGAGATTGAGAACGAGCGGATTCCTGTTGCACAATCACAGAACAAACTCTCCCTAAATGGCAGGAGTGCGAACGTATCTCTCGTGGAGCTTGGTCCAAAATTATACAGCTTGTTATTGGAAAACGACAGCCATGTGATCCACATAGCAAGCGAAACAGATACATATATCAAGCTGACTGTAGATGGACGGACTCTCGTTGCTAGCTTTGTCAGCGAACGCTCAAAACTGATTGCACGTTATGGACAACAAAAAACAGTCCAGAAAACAACGAATGAGCTGCGAGCCCCGATGCTGGGGCTAGTGACACAGGTACTGGTTAAGCCCGGCGACAGTGTCGTTACTGGCCAGGGACTTGTCGTACTAGAAGCCATGAAAATGGAAAATGAACTTCGGTCTCCTATTCAAGGACGTATCGGGCAAGTTTATGTCCAGGAAGGCGAGTCTGTCACAGTCGATGCAATCCTTGTTGAGTTTGAATCATGACTGCACTTGTAACGGGCGCAACTGGTTTTCTGGGTAGCCAGCTTGTGCGTACGCTCTTGGAGACTGGACACCGGGTCAGAATCTTTAGACGAGCAACCTCCAGATTCGACACACTTGGCAAGACAAAAGACGAAGTGGATCATAGTGTAGGCGACATCACGGACATGGATGCATTGCGTGTGGCAATGAAGGATGTTCAAGTTGTTTTTCACGTGGCGGGAAACGTCCGGTTTGAATCCAGATCGCTGTACCGTGTGAACGTGCAAGGCACAGCCGCCGTCGTCAATGCGGCGCTAAAAAGCGGCGTTGAACGACTGGTACACACATCCAGCGTTGCAGCAGTCGGAAATAGTGACCATACGATCGCCGACGAAAACTCTGAATGGCAGGATGGATCCCGAACATTGCCCTATGCACGAAGCAAATACCTGGCAGAGTTTGAGGTACAACGTGGCATTGCTGAAGGTCTCGACGCCGTTATGGTCAATCCAAGTTTGATATTCGGCCCAGACCGTAGCAAGGGAGAAGCTCCGAATATCACACATGATTATGCCCGTATAATTCGTACTGGCAAGGTGTGGTTTTACCCCGACGGTGGGACGAATATCGTGGATGTGGACGATGTTGTAACAGGGCATCTGCTGGCATTAGAGCGCGGACGTACAGGCGCCCGCTATATACTGGGTAGTGAAAACCTTAGCTGGAATGCCATCTTTTCTACCTTGGCCAAAGTGCAAGGAGCTAAGCCCCCCAGCTTTCAGCTACCGTATCAACTGGCACTTGCGGGTGGCATATTAGCAGATGCATGGGGCTACACAACCGGTCGCAGACTACCCATAGGTCGATCTATTGTAAAGCATATCTATAACAATCACCGATACTCAAACAGACGAGCGATTGACGAACTCGGCTGCTCGTTCCGCCCCTTCCCGGAAACAGCTCAGCGTGTGGCGGACTCCCTGGTTGTGAACGAATAATGAAAAACGGTCTTAATCCTATCCGCTGTGATAAAACAAACCGATCTTAAATGACCGCCCGGGCTCAGCGAAATCGCTGAGCGGATACATATAAACTCCATCCAACAGATTATATATTCCAACCCGTAGAAATACACCTCTAACTGTCATACTTTCCATCCACAAATCTGCACTCATCCACCCGTGATCACCAAAACGCACGGGAGAGCCATAGGCTTCTGCACCAAGGTCGAACAGATCGAATGGGCCCGCCACTGACGCACGACCGCGGCCCCAGCCCGACCAGCCTCTATCATCATTGAGTACCATTGCCGTTGCGGACAAAGCAGCCCTTCTCCATGAACCGCGGACGACCGCAGTCGCACCATGTGAGCACTGATCAATAATTTTTCGTGTAAAGGTCACGAACTGCAATGATTTCTCAAAACCTTTCCACCGTACACCCCCATCCGCCTGCATTACCGTCCTACCTGCCCATTGCCAAACTGCACGTCCGAAGCCCGTAAATACCTGCCAGTTACTGCTAACCTCCCAGGTGGCAGAAGCATTAGCTCCCCAATCACCATTGTAATAGTCGAACCTGAATTGTCCATCGATTAAAAGATGTGCCATCCCGTGCAATGCTCTGATAAATAAACCGCTCTCAACGACCGAATTTAACCGATAATAGTCCGCACCGATGTACAGGCGCAGGTTCGGCAGAGGACTTAGGCGTGTAGATGCCGATATACTCTGCTGTGCATCGTTAGATGAACCTTCCAGTTCTTGAAGAGCCCCCGTAACAGTAACTGCCCGCAGGATTGTGGTGTCACGGGTGAATCTGTACCGTAACATCACCTCACGTTTGTTAAACTCGTCTTCGATAAGACCAACATACCGCCCCCAACCGACTCCGCCATTGAGCACATGGCCGGGAGCAATACTGCTCATTATTCTTGCCGAAATACCTCCATCGCGGGCACTGGCATGCTGCAATACGCCGACCCCGTCTGTATAGTCGGACGCACCTTCATATATCCAACTGATTGCTCCGTAACCGCATGACCAATTGTGACCCATCGTTGCTCCCGAATGTATCCACCGCGCCCTTGAGTCATAAATCACATTCGCACCCGTTGCCGGTTTATCACTTGTTCTGAAATGGGCCAATGCATCGGACCCAAGACTTAAATCATAGGGACCAGGGATGACCTCTGTCTGCTCTACATCCGCAGTCATAAGGAGCGGCATGCCAGAATCAAGCAGTCTAACTCCGTCCACATACATAGACCTTGCTGCGATGGGCAGTTTGCGAACCGTGAATTCTGGGAGCAACACGTCGAATTTACGAGGTAGAACACCCATCTGCATTCGAGTTGGGAGCCCATCATCCAGGCTCACGAATGTGTGCTTATCGGGTAGAACACGAACTGCGGACATAAGAAATATCTCCAGTTGTACATCATCTTCAACCTTGACTGATTGCTGTAAATCCGTATATCCTTCGGCTGATACCATCAGTGTATATTCGCCCAAGTTTACAGCTCCAAACTCGAAGTGGCCATCCGGCCCTGTTATCGTCCCGTGCAGTGTTCCTGTCAGTATTACGAGCGCACCCGGAACTGGATTCAGGTTTTTCGAATCCAGAACAGAACCTGTTACTATTGCTGATTGAGCTTGTAATTTGGAACTGTTCAGACCAACGCCCAGGACAAAGCACCAAGCCACGTGGTACAAGACAATCCACCGAAATTGCAGCATTATTCAGTTGTGCAGAGACAATAAACAGGCGTCCGGCTATTATTGTCTTGGAGGGTCCCCGCCGAGGAACAGTTAGTAATTACTAAAATGATTTCGTGCCTCACCATCCGCGCAGGTCAATGCCATGTGTTCTACTTCTCCGGACATAATTGTAAGATACTCCTTCTACCGTAACCAGAAATCTCAGACATTTTCTGGCGATGCGGTATAGATAACTGTAATCTAACGCTCGCCCGCACATGCCCGCCAATACCTGACGTTTATCCGGTACTGCCCGGTTTTTATTCCATCTCTCGGTAATTCGGAGTGGGACGCGAGATCAAATCAATACGACGTAGACCACTAGTAGTCAAACTGAAATTGTCACCCTTGCCGCGTACCAAGCCGTTTGTCAGGTATTGATAAGGTATACTCGAACGCTGCAGTACATTCAGTTTCGGTTCATCCAGCACCTCGTCTAGTGGTTCAAATTTAAGCGGCAATCCAGACGCGGCAAAAGTAATTTTCCATGAGTTTCCCATTTCGAGTGGAGCCCCGTAATCAGGTCGCCAATCTTCGAGGTCGGGGCAGAGCCAGGGATAACGCCAAAGCATATTGGGCATGGCCGACTCTGCAGGAATCATGACTTCAAAGAAGGGGGTTTCTGTTTCCTGCAAAAACTCCGGCATGGTCAAGTCGGGAGTTTCCTGCAGCTTTAGGTAGAGCTGCGCAATATCTAATCCCGTCAGATTGATGCCGTTAAACAGTCCATGATAGTTAGGGGCAGCATCCTTCAGGTAATCATCATACCAGTCATCAAAGGACTCATTGAGCATCAGATTGACTTCTAGATGCAAGTGAGCCCGTGAACGATTTACACCCCGCCCCGTGTATCCCATCACACCAATTGCATTCCCCTGATCAACCCAGTCTCCGACTGCCACACTAACTCTGCTGAGATGAGCATAAAGACTGTAGTATGGTGATTCCCCCCACTGGTGCTCAATCACGATGTATTTCCCATAGTTGGAATGGCCTGAACTCTGGTTAACGTAGACAACTACACCATCTGCTACGGTTCTAATCTCATCTATCGGATTTCCTGTTCTCGTGCGACGCATTGGACGAATATCAATCCCCTCGTGAAAGCGGCTGTAGGTCATTCCCACACTCGTGCGACGCACGTTACGCACAAACCCATACATACCTGCCGTCCAAGCAGGCTGTTCACCAGGCCGTTCCTGACGGTACGTATGCATGTAAAACTGTGGCCCACCACCCTCCTCGAAGATGGCATCATTGTCGGAGGGTAGCACCAACGAGATTTCATGTTCACCCTGTCCCAGAGCCTGCGAGGAAAACCCACCCCAGACACCTACCACCAAGCCCGCCAGACCTATCAAAAACCTTTTCTTCGAAAACATTTTACAGGAAAGTTTCTCACACATATCCACGCAAAATATGAAAATGAGGGTTCTTTTGGGAATTATACACCTTAGTAACCAGATGCTAGTAGAGTCAAGGGGTTGGACAGTTTAATGTCAGTTGCACGGTTGTACTGGATAGGTAGCTTCAACTTTACCCTGTGAAATTCCCGTTAATTTTCGCTTGAGTATACTGCGACGAAAGGAACTGATATGGTCCGTGAACAACACGCCCTCCAAATGATCATACTCATGCTGTATCACGCGCGCAAGGATACCATCAACTGTAAGTGTGTGCTCTTTCATGGTTTCGTCTTGGTAAGTCAGCCGCACAGATTCCGGTCGGACCACGGGTTCCCGAATGTCCGGTATCGACAGACACCCTTCCTCGAACTCTTCCTCTTCTTCTGACTCCCACATTATTTCAGGGTTGATCAACACCATGGGCTGTTCGGGAAGATCGCCTCTTAAATCTTCTGGTATTTCATCCAGTAGTGGAGAAACATCTACAACAAAGAGCTGCTCCCGACGTCCTACCTGGGGGGCAGCTAGACCAATGCCCTCTGCATTGTGCATAGTCTCTACCATGTCAACAATAAGCTTGCAAAGCTCATTGCCAACGGACTCGACTGGCTCGGTTTGTTGACGAAGAACAGGATCACCAAACAGACGAATCGGGAGGATCGCCATGAACTCTACAACTCCACACGAGCAAAAACGCCCGTAGTTCCATTTTCGTCGAAGGTTACAACATCATAGGGTTGGGCATTAGGCCCCTCCATACCCGGTGATCCTATGGGCATCCCCGGTACCGCTATGCCGCGTGTATCTGGACGCTCTTCAAGTAGACGTTCCACATGTTCAGACGGTACATGGCCTTCAACTACATAACCATCTATTACCGCCGTGTGGCACGAACCCACTGAACGTGGCACACCCAACTGTGTCTTGATCGCCCCCATGTCTCTCATATCTCGTGTCTCTACCTCGAAACCGGCATTTTCCATATGCTCCACCCACTTGACACAGCACCCACAAGTCGGGGATTTGTATACAACCATGGATGGTTTATCGTTATCGATGGGTCGCAGGAGAACCCCGGCTGCGACGACTGCACCGAACCCCAACACAAGCAGTGTCAGTGATATTGACCGTTTCATGCTTTTAAGTCTTATTCCAATAATGCGTTGTAGCTGGATAGTCGGGCAGGATCTGCATCAGAGAGTAAATCAAAAGCCTCTCCCCGCTCATCTGAGTCTTCGAAAATACCGACCAGCTCTTTGTGTTTCGTAGAAAAAAAGATGTCAAGAACGTACTGCCTGGCCTGATCTTCATATAAATCAGACATGGTCTGCAGCACTTCTAAGACCTTTGTTCGTGCAGACTCCTGGTCCAGGATGAACAAATCCAGCGCTTCAATATGGTACTGATAGTACACTTGGCGGAGTGGACGCATCCGTGGATTTGTCATCTGATCGACAATACGTGCGCGTCCATCAATATCCACTGTACTCCATCCAGCGGCATTGCTGCTTGAAGCTAACTGCTGAATCCGCTTCGCTTGCTGAAAATGCTCTTCTCCTCCGAATTCACTGAAACTATCATAGTCATAGCCCAACATCAAGTAGGCATAATAATCTAGGACTGAGGTCAATTGGTCAAACCGTTCCACCTCAAATACCAAGGGGGTACCCTGGGCATAACTGAAATCCCACGTTTCATCGCTAATTTGCAAAAGGGGTGTCTTTGCCATCGTTCCATAAATCGGACGCGTACTGGTCAAAACAAGTTGCGCTCGGAACGATGTAAGTGTAAAATTCTCCTGAAACACGATCTGCATAGAGCATTCAATCAGCTCATGCACTTCGAACGGATCTTCCGTCCAGTTATTGTTGTTCATATACTCCTCGATCTGCTGCTCTAGGTCATCAAGGAATCCAAATCCTGAACCTTCCAACTTCAGATAATTGACCTGTGCAGTACACCTGAACTCACGTGCCATCGAAACCGATACAGCACCAGCCAGAATACAAATAATCACTAGACGTCGCATAATCTGTTTGTTAAAACAACACATAGGCGGCCAAAAGAAATACCCTGTAGGCGTGAGTTTATAACTAAGTTGTCTGGTGACAAACACAGAAAAGCTACACACAAAGGCAACCACTGTCCCTCGGCGGTGAAGTCATGCTCAGCCGATAGATGTTGGGCGCAATACGTGATCCGGGCGGTACACGAATTGGTTTAATTTGTTCACCTCTCATGCATATTGAGCGGACGACCACTACATGAGCGAGAAATAGCGCTGATTCAACTCCAGAGGATTGATCGCTGCGCGTACTTCCAAGTCCAGATAATGAAAGAAGCGAAACTGGACTCCTAGACCCAGCCCCGCTGCCCAACCGCCACTGTAATCTTCACTCACGAGGACGTATTCTGCAAACCCGTATAGATAGACCGCTTTGACATACACGGGGATGTTCAGGAGTCCGTTTTCCAAATACCATATCGGTTGCAGAACTTCTAGATCAATTTTCCCATGGATACCACGGCCAAGGAATGCCTCTCGCCCACGCGGAAGAATCAACGAATTACTGTATACACCTGCATCATTCTGAGCAAGTGCAGCTGCTCCAAACATCATACCGGTATTCCAACGCCGATAGGGAGACCAATACTGATTGAACTCCAGGTACACGCCAACCCGCCGAGGTGCATTGTCTCTGTCCACATCTGCACGTCCATATACTCCAAGCGTCGCTCCCCTATTGGGCCATATATCGCGCGTATTTTGCTGTACCCCAGCTACAAACCATATACCTGCATCAGCTGTTGTCCGCGCGCTCCATTCGGCAAGTGATCGGCCTGTGTCCAGGAGATACGGAACAGGACCATCATCCAGACTATACCATCTCGTTCGTTCGGTACGCATACCTGCGAAAATTCTGGCATAACTGTGGCGAACATTAGACTCAAACCTGAGAGGCAGCGCAATAGTCACACTAGTCCCCATTGCTTGCTCTCCGTATGTTCTATCCTGAGTTGTTTGATCCTGCGCCACGATCCTAGCAATAACGGCCCCAGGCTTGTTATAAGCCTCGAGCGTTGCTAAAACCGGACCAAATGCTGAACTTATCACTGCACGCTGCCATGCCTTTTGTGACTGCAATGTGACCTCGGCAGCGTAGGTAACACGGCGAAGAGGATCACTCCCGTATATGGCAAGTCCGCCTCGTAGCCCAAGTTTGCTTTCGGGTGCCTGGAACGACCAGGAGCCCACTGGGAGAATCATTCGAGGCCAAAGTCTACCGCTCAGTTTGTATGGCTGATAGGTGAATTCGTCCGGTACCTGCAATCTGTCAGCAATGCCGGGCCGCTGATTCACTGGAGTAAGCGATATACTCGGCCCATCACCCGGGGAGAACTCTGTCGCTACTACATCGTAGCGCTCGTGCTGATAATCGACATAAATCAGCGTTCGACCATCCGTGGATAACAGCGGATCCATTGCTCCATACGAGACTTCTGTTAACCGACTGGTTCGTTCTAATTGCAGATCATGACAGTAGATATCCGTCACACCGTCCAAATCTGCAGTGAACAGGAGATAGCGTCCATCTGAACTCCACGATATTTCTCGCACGGCCCCTCCATCCAGAAAGATCAAAGGTGTAAGCGTGCCGTCCGACGCAGCTAAATAAACTATTTGTACTCCATCATGCCGAACCAATACTGCCGTCTTATCCTTGGTGTGTGCGATCTGTATGAGATCGGCTTGACTTCGGTCCCGGATTGTCCGAATACTTCCGTCCCAATCAACCTGAACCCACTTATTGCGCTGGCCGTCATTTTGAAGCGCCCAAATGCCGGCAGAGGTTTGCAGAGGCATGTGCATACGTGCCCCGTGAGTGACACGAACCTCCCTGCCCCGACGCAAATCATATGCAAATACATCCGCAACTGAACGTAGTGTTGAGAATCTGTCCGGGATGTACCGAGCATACAGCAACACACTGTCCTTTACGCTGAACGATGCATCCTCCGGCAGCAACACAGCATGTATGAGCTGGGTTTGGCCAGTTTCGGCGTCGAGGCTATATAACCCGGGTGTTTCGCTCAGCCCCCGCCTGTATATCACGAGCGTCGAATCATTCAGCCACTGGGGCCAGCGTTGTAGTACGCCCTTTTGTCCTGCAAGTATGCTTGCAGGTTTTGTTGGCTCACGGGCAGTTGAGATCGTTTCCTGTTTAAATTCCGCAGACAGCTCCCGTAATGGTTGACCCGTTGCACGACGCAAGCCCAATCCTGTTGATCGGATTGGATTGCGATAGCGCCGGGTTCGCATCTTCTGGAAAAATGAACCTCCATCACGACCAACCTGCCAGGCGAAAAAATTGGCTCCACCGATGTAGTGACGGTTTCCGTGGAAAGCGTAGCGGGGAATCTCAAAGAGTTGAGATAAACTCCAGGGGCGCTCAGAAGCCATCGCAGCCCGGTACTGCATCTGGAACCGGGCGTCATTCAGACGTCCTGCACGGTGCGCCCCCAAGCTCTCGAAATAAACAGCTGCACCCTCATTCACCCCTGGCGGAAGCGATAAATTGAACGTACGCGCAGCATCAGGGGCAAACCAATGAACCAGTTTACCCAAGCCCCAGGGACCGCCTGCCTGCCCCTGGGATGCGTGCACAAGCTCATGTGATGCAACTGCCTCTACCCAGGAAGGAAAGTTCGGCCCCAAACGTCCCCCTTTAATATGAGGGACCTCGATTTCCTGACGGAATGGGTGTGTGTGTACATACCCATTAGACCGATCATTGGAGTTGTTCAGTATCACAGGCATCCGCATTGTTCGGGCCATCCCCGAAAGTGCCTGTGCGTCTGGTAGCATGCGTTCCAGCACCATGGCAGTTTCCCAAGCCTCAGTCGCTGCCCCCTCTTCAAAAATAATCTCGAAATGCTGTGTTCTGTGCACTTGATAACGGCTCCCAAGCGGACGTACTACGGGCTCGTACACAATCCACTGGCCTGAGACGGATGGAGCTGCCGCCAGCAGGATGAGGCAGGAAGCGATTACTGGAAAACGCATCTGCGGAGGGGGAGGGATTCGAACCCCCGGTAGGCAGTGCCTACAATGGTTTTCGAGACCACCCCGTTCGACCACTCCGGCACCCCTCCGGCTCCGTGTGAACGAGCAGGAAAAGAAGTTTGTTCGTACCACTGCATGCTGCCTCTATCGTTTGTACCCCAAAGTTTGGTCCGAAGGCGTGGCGCCAACACAGCACTGCAGAATGGTATCTATCCCAAACTTTGTCAAGTAATGCTTTTTACGCCTCCCCTAGTGATGGTAAGCCTGTGCACATCCCGTGATACTGCTCTCCGTGGGAAATCAAAAAGGATAATCTCAGATACGAGCCCCGACAGTTCGTCCAATACCTCCAATTTGGGTCCACTGCACTCTGAAGTATCGACTTCACAACAGCTATATGTCCTACCGTTGAGCCGGTCCAGTTAACTGTCGGACTCCAGCCCATTAGCAGAATTTTTTGCATCGGCGTTCGCCATAGCTTCAGCCATATTTCTGTTCAGATGTTTGAGTTCTGACAAATCTTCTGACATCTGATTGATGCATTCAAGAAACCGACCACAAGTCAATATCAGTAATCCCACTAATACCCCAACAGTCAGATAGACTAAAAGCAGCAAACTTAGTGATATGGGGATCACGCCCAGGTTAGCGCCGAAGAATGTTGCTACAACCATAACGAACACGCCTAGGAAAAGGATTGCGGAGACTACCCCAATTATCCATCCGAAAACCATTAATGCCAGCGAGGCTGTTCTCAGTGGAAAAAGCCTTTGGGTTGCCATGTCTTTGGGAAAAGTATGATTCGAGGATTCGAATGTCTAATTTTATATCTGCCGAAACAGGGGGCTACATACCCCTGAGAGCTCTGCCCCCTAATTACTTCAACGGGCTCCCAAGATCTGGGCAGATGTACGTAAGAACACCACCTAAGTTTGGAGTCCAAACAACGCCAAGCCATTGATACGGCATTTTCTTCCACACATCAATGAGGTCGGCAGCGACTGCCCTGTGTCTTTAGTCGGTGATTAAGGATCCGCAAACCAAGATCGCAATTTCACCAAAAACTCGAAATTTGTGCGTTATCCGCTGTCCCTGTCGCTTCGATTTTCGTCAATGTGGCTTCTGGGGGATTAAGTCCTAGAATCTACCACCCCGGTGTGAAGGATACCCAAATCAGGCCGAAGGCAGTATGTTGCGGATCAGTTCATAGACGTTATGCAGGACCGCATCCAGCTTTTCTGGCTGACGCCCTCCAGCCGTTGCAAAATCCGGCTTACCCCCACCACCACCGCCAATCTGGCGCGCCAATAGATTAACAATAGCGCCCGCCTTCACGCCCTTAGGTAGCAGGTCGTCTGTAACAACCGCTACCAGATAAGCTTTTTGCCCCTCTGGATCACACGTACCCAAAATGCCCACGCTGGAGGGGTTGAGCCGGCGACGAAGCTTCTGTCCCTGAGCCCTCAGCATCGTTATGTCTGTATCATCAATGCGTCCAGCGACCAGATTAACCCCATTCAACACAGACGCATTATCCATTAGTCTGTTTACTTGGACTTCCAGACGTGCGTGGCAAAGCTGTTCCAGCTCCTTCTGCAGTGAACGATTCGTTTCCAGAAGCTCTGCTACCGATTCTTCAACGGGGCGCTTTGAGCCTTTAAACTGTCTTCTGGTGCGCGTGAGCGCTGTCCGCTCCTGCGTAACCAAATTAACGGCATCGATTCCCGTGATGGCCTCTATACGACGAATACCTGCGGCAACTGATCCCTCAGATTGCAAGAGAAAGAGCCCTATTTCGCCAGTTGCTCCGACATGTGTTCCCCCGCATAACTCCACAGAAAAATCCGGATCAAACGTGACTACTCGCACAAAATCCCCATACTTCTCGCCAAAGAGCGCCGTAGCCCCACGTGCCAGTGCCTCCTGGTAAGGTACACGGTCCTCGATCTCTGCGGTGATATTTCGCTGTACCTGATCGTTGACCCGATCCTGCACACGTCTCAGATCCTCTGGACTGACTCGTTCGTAATGACTGAAATCAAATCGCAAATGCCCCGCTGCTACAAGCGAGCCCTTTTGCTCCACTCCAGGCCCAAGCGTCTCCCTCAGGGCTGCGTGCATAAGGTGTGTTGCTGTGTGATGCTTAGCTATGCGCTGCCGGCGTTCCTGATCTACGCTGGCAATGACCTGACATTCCAGACTAGACGGAAAACGCTCAACCTTATGCAAAATCTGATCTCTCCACACCTGGGTATCGGTAACAGGAATAACCTCGCCATCAAAATTGAGCGTACCCGTATCTCCAACCTGCCCCCCTCTTTCAGCATAGAAAGGGGTGCTGTCCAATATGATAACTCCCGCATCTACATCATATCCAACAATACGCGCACCTTCCAGGGTTGTCGCTTCATAACCAACAAATTTTGTCCTTACGCTTGATTGCTGCTCCTGAAGCCCGGACACCCCATCCGGCCGGTCGACTGAGATCGTCACAGTGGCTTTAGCACTGCGCGCACGATTCTTCTGTTCAGCCATCAACTCTTCGAACTTGGGCATATCCACATGTCGACCGTGTTCACGCGCCATTAACTGCGTGAGATCGATCGGGAAACCGTAGGTATCGTGCAGTAAAAACGCAACCTCCCCAGGTATACGGCTTAACCGGGCTACCGAGATAAAGGACTGTATACTACCCGTCCCAGTCATATAGGCTTTTTTCAACAGATCCTGGATCGAAGCATCCTCCTGTAAGTCCTCAATGCAGTCCTCCTGTTCACTCGAAGAGAGTTTATCTATGTACCTGCAAACCGAGTCAAACAGCATGAGGCCGCGCCCTAAAGTTCGCAGAAAAGCCCGTTCCTCTCCCCGGATACTCTCGGTAATGAATGTCGACTTGGCCGTCAGCTCTGGAAAAACTCCCCCAAGTGATTTTATGACCGTTGGCACTAGACGACACAGGAATGGCTCCTTAATATCGAGCGTGGTATACCCGTAACGAACTGCCCGGCGCAAAATTCTACGAATGACGTATCCCTGCCCCACATTACCTGGAGTTGCTCCGTCCGCAATAGCCACTACAATGCCACGGATATGATCCACCACAACCCGCATGGCGACTCGGATACTGTCTGAATCCAGAGCAGTATCTATGTCGTCGTACCCCCGGATACCGGCGATCGGCGTTAATCCGGCTACCTCACTCAAAAGCTCGCTAAAAGCATCCGTATCGTAGGTACTGATCTTGCCCTGCATGACAGCAGCGAGGCGCTCAAGCCCCATACCCGTATCTACATGGCGTGCAGTCAAGGGCACATGACCGCGATCTACCTGCGCATTGTACTGAATGAACACCAGGTTCCACAGCTCAATCACCGTAGGGAGATCTTTGTTTATGCACTCGCTCCCAGGTACCTGCTTGCGTTGTTCCTCTGAACGAAGGTCAATGTGGATTTCTGAGCAAGGACCACACGGTCCTGTCTCCCCCATCATCCAAAAATTATCCTTAGAACTGCCATATAAAACATGTCCACTAGGTAGGTAGCGCCTCCACAGGTCCGCAGCTTCCTCGTCCGAGGGCAAATCCAGGTCGACATCCCCGGCGTGCACAGTCGCGTAGAGTCGATCCTCGGGCAATCCCCATCGCTTCACCAGAAGCTCCCAGGCCAGATCAATTGCTTCCTTCTTGAAATAATCACCAAAGCTCCAGTTACCCAGCATTTCGAAGAAGGTGTGGTGATACGTGTCGCGCCCCACTTCTTCAAGATCGTTGTGCTTGCCAGATACTCGAAGGCATTTTTGGGTATCCGCAGCTCGAACATATGACCGTGTCTCTTTCCCCAGAAAGATGTCCTTGAACTGGGCCATCCCTGAGTTGATGAACAGTAATGTGGGATCATCCAAGGGTACAAGAGGGGCGCTGGAAACAATCGTATGCCCCTTTTCCTCAAAGAACTCCAGGAATTCCGCCCTTATCTGCGAGATACTGCGATGATTTACCATTACAATGGATCAATTCGGATCCCCGTGAAACGCCTGATCGAAGTGTCTTGTGCCTGTATGCGCCGCGTATTAGCCAATCTTGGAGAGTTTTTTGTGCTTCATCACATGCTGCAACCACGGGCCGTGCCCGTACGTAGGTTAATTACGTCAGTCCTGAAAATCAAAACCAACCAAGGCACTTCCATGCGCCCATACCTAAAACCCATCTCCTTTGCTGTACTGTTACTTATTGTTGCCCCAGTCAGTGCGCAGGTAAAGCTCACGCCAATCAGCGAGCAATTTTCTGCCAGTCAGGTCGGCGAACTCATACTCAGCGTAACAGATGCTGACGTGACAGTGAACACATCCAATGTATCCGGTGTGACGGTTAACGTTACCGTTGAAGGCCGTGACCGCAATAAAGCAATGGAGTACTATGAGAAGCAAAATTTCAGTGTAGCCCTTGAAGATGGAACGCTGCATGTAGTCTCGAAACGGGAAAAGAATTACGGGGGATCCTACGAATGGGATAATTCGATAAATATTCATGTAATGATCAACATGCCAGCCAATGTGCTCACGAACATCCATACCTCTGATGGCGACCTGATCGTTGAAGAACTGACCTCCGGTGCAAAGATCAAAACCAGTGATGGCGACATAAAAATTGGGGCAATTTCGGGTGGAGACGTTGCGATACAAACCTCAGACGGTGATATCGTAGCCGACTTGCTCCAGGGACCGTCTGTATCTATAAAGACCAGCGACGGAGATCTAATGCTCGGGAAACTTAGCGGAGATGTCATTCGCGCCCAAACCTCTGACGGAGATATAGGAGTTGAATCTGTAATCGGAGAGTTTGAAGCAAGAACATCAGACGGTGATCTCAGAATCGGCGAGATGGTGTCTTCCAGCGCTGCAGTTCGAACATCGGATGGCGACATAAAAATTAGCAACGTTACGGGGAGCCTTACGGTCAGCTCCAGCGACGGAGATATAGAGCTTGGACTAGTTGATCCAGGAGATATATCCGTATCAGTTAGTGATGGCGACGCGCTTGTTTCGATGCCCTCAGACCTCTCGGCTACGCTTGACGTGAAAGCGAATGACGTGGAGATGGATTCATTCTCGAATTTCTCGGGTGACGTTGCGAGCTCGAAGATTGTCGGCGACCTGAATGGTGGTGGATCGATGATTCGCGTGCGCACATCTGATGGGGATGCAGTAATGCGAAGCCTCCGGCGTTAAGGAACTACTCATGTCGCGCGTTTCAGTTGAACAGGCATTGAATTCCGGCCTGATTTCTGCTGAGCTGGAAACGAGTTTCTCGAGGAACTTTCGATGAAAATTGTGTACTTGGGTTAATCCGAACTTTCTTCCGGTGATAAATCGGATGTAGCCCTAGCCCCAGTTTGTACTTCTGTCTTCATTTCAATCTTGTCCTCTGGTCGTAATGGCACGCGCCTGGCAAACACAGTGCCAATCGGCCTAATGGGGTTTGCGCGCCAAAAAACAGTACAGCGGCGTGAAGATACCAGTTTTACCACCCTCGACATAGGCATCAGCGGTCCGGTCCAAGGATCGGAAGACTTCTGCGGAGCCCTTTGGAAACAATCCAACCATCTCGGCCAGTTTTGATCCTGCGACCATCGCCCTACGGCCCTGTGGAAGCCTGAACAAGACGTTACTCAACATCCCATGTCGACTCTCCATGGGTTGATACCATGGTGTGGTCGCTCCCCCTGAAACACCTAGGTCCATCCCCTCGATGATGTGGAACCCCGCCGCTTCGAGTGCTTGATTCACTTCCCCGAACGTGGCGATACCCTTTAGTGCAATGCCGCGCTGGAGGTCAAGCTTAAGGTCCCAGTGCTGTCTGTCATTAGGATCAAACTTGTCCGTCAGACACATCTCCTGCCCCCAGAACAGAGCGCCAGGTTTCACCACGCGAAATATCTCTTCAAATGCCCTTTGCTTATCCGGGGCATGGCACGTTGACTCTATGGCATAACCCCGGTCGAAGGTGTTGTCTTCAATAACGTTCATATCCATGAAGCTGCACTCCAAGTAATCAACCATGTGATCAAGCCCAGCCTCGGCGTTCAATCTTTTCGCCTTTTCCAACTGGATTTTGTTGATGTTAATCCCGACAACCCGAACACCGGCCTCACTAACGACACGACGCATCGGGCCACCGGTTCCGCAACCAACATCAGCCACCGTCATGCCCTGCTCCAGGTCCAGCTTCTCGATCATCAACCGCTGATGACGGATTTTGGAATCCTCCAAGGTCTCATGCGGCGCGAGGGGCGCGAAGTGCAGGGATTCACCCCAACTCCATGTCATTAGCTCGTTGTAAAGATCGTAGTAGTCCTTGACCAACTGGGTGTGGTCGTAATCGCCCGAATCAACGGCTTTGGGCGTCGCTCGCTCCATCCAACCCTCTAGGTCTTGCACACGACGGGTGACATTGCCCTCTCGGTACGCATCCTTGAGTTTTTTCGATAGCTTCCATAGCATGGTTTGTCCCCTCTCTCAGTTTTTGGAGTGGAAAATAGAGAACCCCGCTTCACCAAGATTCCCCTTGGGATTAATCTCTTCCGTTCTCATCCGTCCCTGGAGGAAAAGCTTTAAACTTGAGATATTTTCTGGAATGACAGTTCGGTAGTGGATTGATTTTAATTTCCCCTCTTTGGGTAAAATCTCCAGTTTAAGTGTAGGCAATGAGCATGAGGTTTTACGGCAATCTGAAGGTCAAGCCTAAGACAGGATCAGGCATTCTGCATATCCTGTACGGTGCGACTGGAATTGATTCGAAAGAAAGCAGCCATCAGTGCAGGTAAGAGCAGCATCAGAATTGCAGTTGTAACCATGATACCAACGCCTAATGATGCCGCAAACGGGATCAGGTACTGTGCTTGAATTGCGGGCTCCAAGATAAGCGGTACAAATGCCAGAAATGTGGTCACTGACGTTAGCATGATGGGACGAAAGCGACTTTTAGCACCTTCAATAATTGCCTGCCTTGGCGTACTTCCCTCTTGAATGCGTCGATCGATTGAATCAATCATTACTAACGCATCGTTCACGACGACCCCACTGAGGCCGAAAAAGCCAAGGAAAGAAACAGCGCTTAGCGGAAGGCCCAGTATCAGGTGACCAAGGATGATTCCAATAAGACCGAATGGCACGATGGCCATCAATAGGAATGGTTTACGATAGGAGCGCAGAGGAATCGCCAACAACGCATATATCCCCAGCATGGCAAGGATAAATCCACGGTTGAGTGCACCTAGGGACTCCAGTTGTTCTTGCTGTTCCCCCCCAAATGAATAGGTTAACTCGGGCTCGGAAGCGATTATATCTGGGAGAAAACTATTTTCGAGAATCTCATTGGCCTGTGATCCAGAAATCACTTCATCATTCACATCTGCCGTCACGGTTACAATTCGTTGCCCATCTCTCCGTCGAATGACTGGTGGGGATGTTCCCATTGTCATCGTGGCGACTTGATGGATCGGTACCTTCCCATCTGATTGCGTCTGGATCAAATATCCCTCAACATCCGTGATTGCTTCCCGCTCGCTAGCGGGTAAGCGCGTATAAACTCGGACTTCTTCTTCGCCTCGTTGCAGTCTTACCGTCTCCACTCCAAAAAAAGCTGACCGCACCTGCTGTGCCAGATCTTCGACGGTGAGACCCAGTGTTCGCGCTTCAGGTCGCAACTGCAGTTGAATCTCCCCGATACCCGGGGCATGATCCGAGCGGATATCAAAGACACCGGCCACACTATATAGGCTGGTCACAACTGAATCGGCAGCAATAATCAGACGCTCCGAGCTTGGGTGAGATAGAACAACCTCCACAGGGTTCCCCAGGTTGATGACATCTCCACTGAAAGCAATTCCCCGAACATAGGGCAGGAATCCCACCTCTTCCCGCCAAGCCTGCATGATTGTGATAGTGGATATATCCCGTTGCCGTGCACTCAGTAACTTGATTTCAATACCGGCAACATGTGACTGGGGATTCATGGTAGGAGATGAATCAAGTCCTCCTCCTTCTACACGAGGGCCTTGACCTATCGCTATGATCGCCCCTTCCAGCAGTGAAGGGGCTCCCTCCGGCCTTTCCTGATCCAAGCGTTCAATCACGCGTTTGCCGGCAGCTTCCAATTCCATTGCAACTTCAAGAGTTCTCTCTGCGGGTGTTCCCTCCGGCATTTCAAGCGTAGCGGTGACAAAATCACCCTCTATTACCCCGATAAGTGTAGTCGGAATCACGCCTGCTGGAATTAGCGACAGACAGAGTACAAATAAGCCGAGGGTTCCTGACATAATAATTGCGGGATAATCCGTAGCAAAGCGAAGGGCACGACTCAACGGGCCCCGCAGGAACCTGGTCAGCCCTTGATTTACGTAGGTTCGGATACGAAAAAGGAATTTATCCGCAAAATTGGATGGCGTCCATTCTGGGCCTGGCAGGTGAGACAGATGCGCAGGTAGAATGAAAAGTGCTTCAATGAGAGAAATCACCAGCATTGCAATAGTAATTGCCGGCAATGCAAACCATACTTCTCCAACACCACCCGGAATAAAGAGTAGAGGGGTGAACGCTGCCACTGAAGTGAGGACTGCGAAGGTTAGTGCCGTTTTGATTCTTCGTGTTCCCCGGATCGCAGCGACCGGTCCAGGAAGACCTGTCATGCGCTGAGAATAGATTCGTTCGGCTACGACAATGGCGTCGTCTACAATAATACCGATTGCCAGGACGAATGAGAAAAGTGACTGGGCGTTGAGTGGCAGATCAAGCCACAGCATGACCGCCAAAGCGCCCACACCAGAGGTGAGCAGACCGAAAATAACCCATATTGCAAGCCGGATCTCAAGAAAGAGTGCCAGCGCGATGAATACTAAGATGAAGCCCAGAAAACCATTCCGAACCAAAAGACCTGCACGCTCTGCGTAGACAGGAGAATCATCGTTCCATACAGTAATCCCGATATCATTGGGAAGTGAAGGCAGGATCACATCCCGAACATGCTCATTGACTGTATCCGAAATCGTTTTAACATTCTCATCGTCTCCCCGATAGATTTCCACGAAAACTACCGGCATGTCCTGATGGCGGACAATCATATTGGTTTCCTGGAATCCGTCTCGGATCGTTGCAATATCTCTGAGGCGCACAATCGTACCGTCGTTTTGAGCAACAACGGCGATTTCCTCAAAATCAAGTTGATTGTAATTCTGACCAATAGTCCGTACACGGACCTCGGACTCCCTTGTGTCAATGCTCCCGGCAGAAAGATTGAGCGAGCTTTGGCGGACAGCATAGGCAATGTCTTCCAGCGTCAATCCGAGCGCGCGTAATGTAGCAAGTGGTACCTCAATAGAGATCTCATAATCCCTCGTGCCACTGACTTCGACGAGGGATACGCTGGGCAAAGTTTTTAATTCATTCCTGACTTGATAGGCAAGTTCTTTCAGCGCACGTTCGGTGGCATCACCGAAAAGCATCAGTCGAATGACGCTACTGCGGCTGTCCATTTCCCAAAACTGGGGGCGCTCAGCCGTAGCCGGAAAAGATTGAATTTGTCCGACAGCAGCCTGCACCTCGTCCATGGCCTCGCTAAGATTCGTGCCGGTTCTCCACTGAATTCTGACGGATGCCACCCCGGGGGCCGCTAGGGATCTGATTGCCTTGACATCCTCCAGTGTCTCAATTCGTTCTTCGATCTTAACTATGATGGATTCTTCAATCTCTTCTGGCGTAGCCCCGGGATAGGCCATGAAGACTTCAATCATATTAAAGGGGACCACTGGCCAGCCTTCCCGCTCCAGACCCCCAAGTGATACAAGGCCCAAGGCGATAATGCCAAACATTAACAAATTGGGGGCAATCCGATTACTCGCCATGTAGGCGATTGGCCCTGCCGACTCACCTGAATAAGGGCCCTTCAGATTCATCAGCACAATCCGATTCTAGGATCTGGAAACAACACGCAGGAGAGGAGTTGATCAGCTTCAGACCGGACGCTCATATTACTATGGTCACTATTGATCTGAATTTGAGAATGTCTCTTTGCTGTGTTCATGGATGCAATGCCCGGGCCGCATGGTCTCAGCAGGCTATAATCCGCTTATAATTGGGTCCGTACTGCCATCCCATCAATGGCCGCTTGGATTCCGCTCACAACTACCTGTTGTCCTTTCTCAAGTGGTCCAGTAAGAAAAACCTCATCCTCTGAGCGCTGCAGAACTTGTACAGGAACGCGGTTCAGTACATCGTTGCGTACGACCCATACCTCAGCATCCGGTTTAAGAGCTGATCGCCGTATTCTGAAATACTGGTCTGGAATCATCCCGTCAATTTCGACATTCACAAACTTACCGATCAAAAGAGGTGGAGTGCTGTTCGACTGCGGGAAATCTTCCGTGTTCAAGGCTAATCCAGCTGTGAACGGATTGGGCACACGAATGACCACCTCAATCGTGCGTGTCTGCTTTTTCAGGGCTGCTTCCGCACGATCTACGTAACCCGCCCACGAATAATACTGTTCGCCATACTTCGCGATCACACGAGTGGAACTCCGCCTGTTTTGAGCGCTTGGTCTCAATCCCCAAAGTCCAGGGATCAGCGCTGCACTTTCGTCCGGGAGTGGTACGACAACCTCAACGGTATCAATGCTATATAGACGCCCTACACTTTGACCTGCTGCCACGAACTGTCCTACCGTAACGGACTCGCTCAAAACCGCGGCCGTAAAGGGGCTGTAAATGACGACCCTGGAAAGATGTAGTTCGGCTTCGGTGAGTTCAGCCTGGTCCCTGTTCAGCGCGGCCTGAGCAGCTGTTATTTGGGGTTCCCACAATGCCAATGGGCTGGGTTGTCCAGTATTTCCCTCATTTTTCCACTTCTCGAACTGCGTCTTCGCAATATTGGATTCTGCCGTCACACGCATCAACTCAACTTCTTGAGCGACTACATTAGCGCGTGCCCGATCTACTCGACCCAAGTAATCTGCATCATCAATTCGGAATAGAACCTCACCCGAGGATACCAGTCCTCCACTTTGAAAGGTAGGATTCACCCATACGATTCTGCCTGAGATTTCCGCCGTCACATTTACTTCTGCATATGGGCGTACAGTGCCTCCCCCATGTATTGGGATAGGTCCCTCTCCGCTCATAACGGAATCGGTAGTTACAAACGGCGCACGTGAGGGAACAGCCTGGCGGGCAGTTTCGGGGCTTCGAACTATGAGAGTGGCGGCTATGACCATACATCCGACAAAGATGATACCGGCAACCAAGAAGCTAAGTCTTCTACTCATCGGATCGTGCGAAATTTTCGGACTCTTTATGCTTGCAAAAAAAGATTCTTTTTCGTTTTGAGGGAATCGTTCATTTTCGAATGCCTCCGGGATATGCAATTATTATTGCAATGGAGTACAAGCATTGATCCAGCGAACCTATTCCAGACCCCCCTTTGAACTTCTGATAGCTGTGACGAATTTAGATAATATCCCATTGAAGTGTGTCTGCTGAATCTGCAATCTATGCGCTGTGCACCGACATTAACCTGAGATCACTATCCCTGTGCACAATTTTATAACTCAGAATCTTGCTACCGTCACCCCAAGAATTTACAAAACAGCGTTAGATAAAACAGCACACACGATCATGTTTGGCTGCTTCCATCGCTCCCATAAAATTGGTGCTCATGGCTAATTGCGCGAATGATAAAGTGGCTTTCTTCCAAATCTACTCTGTTTCACACGATCTGGAACAGAGCAATAAATCAGGATACCTGAGGCAAACCACTCGCGAGGCTCCTTATTGGAGATCAATCAGAATGGACTGGCTGATTTACGTGGATCAACAGATATTCGCGAGTGGCAGATATAAGATCCTGCCTGGAGAATTGCACCTTTAGCCCGGTCCAGGAATTTGACTGGATGGGAAGAGAAATCGTCCGCTTGCCCATACCAGTGATGCCCATATTAGCTCCATACGTACAGATCACCCCTGTCCAAGGAGGGAGCATTACCATCTGAGTGCGATGCTGAGGCAGCCTGACGCGTTTTGTACACCCCCAAGGTAGTCACGCGAAGGCCCTCACGGCCGAAAGAATTAACGTTGCGAATCCATTAGCCCCGATCAACACATTACACTATACTTCGTGCTCTGAACGGCCAGTTGAGCAATCATAGTATCCATTTTCGCATCGAGTTTCGCTCCGAATTGGGCAATTATATTTACAGAGGTCCTGTTTTCAATGAGTTCAGTGAGCTTCTTCTTGCGCAGCAGCATAGAAGCTCGTGGGAATGGGCCTGTGTGATTGTGGTTAATTTCTTCTGACATGATGGTTGGAGCAACTCAGGCTTCAAAGGTTCCTGGTTTCATGGTGATTCAACTCTCTAACCCCATTTTCGCGTTCCGCCAATCTTGCTCTTTATGCCCACAAGACGGTTTATCATGTCCTCACGAGTGTGCTGTGTCTCCTCATTTGTAAGTCACCACGCCTCACGGATATAATTTCCACAGTAATATCCTTTGGTTTCATTAAATTGGAGTTGATGGCTAGACAGAAGAATATTGTTGACAGCTGTTTGGGGGATGCGTCAAATTTAGTGGGGGTTCGGGGGAGTAACGATAATGACTTAACCCGATCCTTCCTTGATGAACCCAGAATCTTCTTTTCCTTTCTCTCCACCAATTCAGGAGCCTGTTCAGGATCTGCAGGTTGAATTGGTTCGGCATTATGTGGATGTACTTCGCATGCTGACCGATCGGATTTCCTCCGTACCTGCGGCACCTGATCCTGCGGCGCCTGATCCTGTGGTATCAGCTCCTGAGGAGTCGGCGGCGGTCCCGGGGGCTCCTGCGCCGACTTTATGCTGGGAATCTGCGGTATCTGTGCTGGCGTGCCGTGACTGGCATACGGAGTCTCTGGTCCATTTGTGGCTTCGGCCCTCGTATGTGATGGGGCTGCATGTATTGTTTGGAATCGGGGTGAGTCTGCGGGGGCATCGTCGGATCGTGACTGTGACCGAATGCGGCCCCCAGGATCAGTCCGGTATGGAGGCGGTGCTGGACGATTTGAGCGTTCGTGGATTGGGTTCGGGGATGCTGTTGACGCTTCCTGGCAATGTCGCACTCCACGCGGCGGTGTCCCGCGTATGGGGAGGCCGCGTGTGGGTGCAGCGATGTCTGAATACGGTCATGGCCGAAGCGCTGAGCGGACTGGATCCCGATGAGGCGCTGCGGTTTCGTCACCGCCTACGACAGGCATGGCAACAGTGCGATGCGTCCCAGGCTCGGACAGATCTTCAGCAGATCACGGCAGCGTTGACCCAGGTGAATCGCTCCTCTGGAAGCGTGCTTGCGCATGCGCTGGAATCCACGCTCACCTTGCAACGTACCGGGCGATTGCTCCATAGTGACCGGGGATTGCGCGTGCTGAATTCACTCAGGACGCTCTTGGCTCGTGCAGGGCGCAGACTGACGGCTACGCCGGTCCACCAGCGCGAGATGCACCTGTGCGCGGCACTGTTGGAACTTGAACCCCGACTGCGTCGGGTGCGACATGCGACGTATCTTCCGCAGTTGCATGCTGCACTGAAAACGTCGCTTCCTTCTAAACCATCGAACACATGACTGCATTATCTTCTCTCTTTCCTTCCGCCGTTCTCCAACCGTTTTTGGTCAGGAATGCGGCCAAACTGGCTCGGTTGTTTCGTAGCCCGGATTGGTTCCGCTCTTGTTTCAGGCCGAAGTGAGCGAGCTTTGCGGAATTCGCTGGAAACATACCCCGACGAAGTGCCAGCGTTGGGGAACCAATCCCGGTTCAATTCGCTGGAACGGGGCGAAGGTGCCCGTTGAGGTCCCCCGGGTTCGTAACACCGAAACGAATCAGGAAGTGCCGCTGGAGACGTACAAACTGCTGCACCAGGCCGAACCCGGCTATGAACAGGAACTGGCACGCAGTGTGCTACTTGGACTCTCTCAACGCAAGTATGGGCAAGTGGCGCAACACCTGTCAGAGAGTTTTGGTCTCAGCGGCTCCACCACCGGACGCGTGTTTATCAACGAGACGGCCAAAGCACTGGAGACGTTCATGAGCCGGCGGTTTGATGAGACGGAGTTTGTCGCCATTCTCATTGACGGGAAGACCTTGCGGAGTGAACAGATTCTTTTAGTCGTGGGATTGACGGGACAAGGACAGAAGATCATCCTCGGGTTCATGGAGGTCAAAACCGAAGCCCATCCGTGTGGTTGCCTTACTGCAGAATTTGCAGGCACGCGGCTTCCAGGTTACGGGCCCATTGCTGGTGCTGCTGGATGGCTCCAAAGGATTGCGCAAAGGCGTACGAGAGGTCTTTGGAGATCGGGCGCTGATTCAGCGATGTCAGTGGCACAAACGCGAAAATGTCGTCTCCAAGATCCAGGATACCGACTTTGCTGAGCAGGTCAAGAAACAACTGGAAGCCGCCTATGCAACGCGTACGTATGCAGAAGCAAAAAAACGACTGACGACCTTGATTCAATCCTTGGAATCCCAATGCCCAAAAGCAGCGGCCAGCTTAAAAGAGGGACTTGAGGAAACCCTCACCCTTCACAAACTGGGGCTCCCCAAGTCGCTACGCGATCGGCTTCGAACCACGAACATCATTGAGAGCATCAATAGCAGACTGGCACATACAACGCGCAGAATCACGCGATGGAGTAACTCGGACCAACGCCAACGATGGATTGCTGCCGCGTGCCTTGACATTGAACAACGATCCCTGAACCCCATCCCGCAAGATTGGCAGTGGGAAACTTTGGGGAATTATATACCTGATTAAGCAAGTTTCCTTCCAGGCTCAGACCTCGACTTGAGAACAGCCTTTGCAATCGCCTGAGCGCGAGCTTCAATAACTTCTCGTTTTAATTGTGGTTGCTTCGGAGGCGGAGATTTCCGTATAGCTGTTTTTTGTGTCAATTCTTTCTGCTGTTTTCTCGTCATTTTGGGCTTGGCTGGGTGTAACATTATTTGACGGAACGCATCCTTAAACTCAGACATCGTAATGCCCTCCCGCTCCACCTTTGCGATCTCCCTTGTGTTGATCTTGGACTTACTCATTTATTAGAATTTAGTTAGCGCCACCGATAAAATTGGAGGCAATGATTAATGCAATTCCAATACCGATTAACCAGAGCATTAGATCATATTTGCCATTCGTGGCATCTATTTTTGCGTTCTGAGCATCCATCTTCGCGTTTACGGAATCCATTTTAGCCTCGAACCTTGAAACGATATTTTCCGATGCCATATCTCCGATAAGGTTGGTTAACTCATTAGCCTCCACCCCTTCCAGCCCGGTCTTCCTTAGAAGTTTATAGGCCTTAGTGTGGTCATTTGTTTGCATTCCCCTGACGGTAGTATGCAAATATATGATATTTGGTGATATTTACATTAAATAAGTTGTATATTGTTCCCGCATCCTTATTTGGGCAGGGCTTCGACACGTCGGGTTTCCCGCCGAATACAATAGCCATACACACGGAACAGATTGATCCTCTGGTCCGGTAAATAAGTGGGACATCTGCTCTGCACTTCTAAAGTGCCAAGCCCTACCAAATGATGGATGCATAACCCGGCTCCATCATTCAAACAAACCAGACCCGTAGCACCATGAGCAAATTTTCGCCAGTAGTTCAATCGTCTCTATCCAAAATGAGCGAGGAGGAGAAGCTGACTTTCCAGTCGGAATATGACCGCCAAAAAAAGTCAAAGGGCTTGATGATTGCCCTCGCTATGCTCTTTCCTATTCAATTATTTCTCCTCGGAAAAACAGGAATGGGCGTTCTCTTTCTCCTGACTTTCGGAGGATTTGCTGTGTGGTACATTATTGAATGGTTTCTTACGCCCGGCAGGGTAGATGCGTACAATAACGAGATCGCTACGGAGATCGCCCGTAATGTAAAAATCATGATGGATTAGTGCTTCCATGATATCACCATTCACGAAATGCGCCATATCTCAGATTATCCTTGTATTGCTCCTGGGTTGCGATTCTGTTTCGGAAACCGAAGACGACGCTCCGATCGAGATTGAGATATCTCACGGGCTCAAAGTTGCTGCCGAAAATAGGTGCAGTACCTACGACGGGGGAGATTATAGTTATCCCCAAAGCGTGGAGCAGCTTATTGTAGATAAACAGGACGGTATCTTTTCGCCCTACGATCTGCAATGCTTTCAGTCCACGAGTGAGACGGATATTGAGCATATAGTTGCTACCTCGGAGGCGCACGATTCTGGGCTATGTAGCGCCGACGCAGAAACAAAGCGCACATTTGCCCGCGACCTGGATAACCTGACCTTGGCAAGTCCCAGGCTAAACCGTAACGTCAAAGGGGCCAAGGATGCAGGAGAATGGCTGCCAGAGAATAATCAATGCTGGTATGTCCATACTATCGTGCAGGTCAAAAAAGAGTACGATCTAACCGTGGACCCCATAGAATCCGTGGTGCTTGACAGGTTGCTTATGGAGTGCGGTAAGGATACTGTTATGGTCAAGCCGTCCTGTTAAGCTGCCAGACACAACCGTTGTCGCAGATATTCCATGCCACGATCGCCTTTGACACTATTGCAATATCCACATAGGAGTTGGAGGTTTGATAGGTGATCCGTACCGCCCTTATTGCGAGCAATGATATGATCTACTTGTAAATGTTGAATCTGGAAATGTGTGCGACAGTGACCACAATGGCCGCCTTGTTGACCGTATAGAAAAGTCTTATTCTCTGTGCAATTATAACGGGGAATGTCGCCCAGGTCGGTGCGCTGAGGTATGTCAGTCCGGTGAATGACTTCCTCAAGGATTGAACGTTGGGTACCATCTGAGTGGTATACAGCGCCCTGAGTTTCGCGCAAGCGAATATTGACCAATTCGTAGGCCTTCTCCGCAATATCAATTCCCACCCACTTGCGATCCAGTTTATCAGATGCGACACAGGTCGTTGCACAACCGCAGAAAGGATCTAACACAATATCGCCTTCATTACTGGATGCTTTTATTATGCGATTGAGCAGCGCTAGAGGTTTTTGGGTTGGGTAGCCCGTGCGCTCATATTTTATTCGTCCTACGGGCGTAAATTTCGACCACCAATCTTCTGGTACTTTTCCCGCAGGATTCAAAGTTGCTGCCTGCTTGAAGATGATCCCTGACGTTTTTCCTGTTTTTAGTTTTACATAGGGAACACGTACGTCTTTCCAATTAAAGGTCCACTGGTTTCCCGCAGTATAAACGAAGATTATATCATGTTTTCGAGGAAACCATTTTTTTGTATTCGACGGCCCAGTGTAACACCACACGATTTCGTTACGGAAGTTCGTTTGTCCAAATACTGCGTCCATAACCAACTTTAAGTAATGGCTCATTGTTGGATCACAGTGCAAGTAAATGGATCCAGTAGGTTTCAATAAACGGCGCATTTCCAGTAGCCGTGCAGCCATGTACACGAGGTAGGACTTATCACTATCTCTCATGGCTGCCATAACAATCCTATGTAATGCAGGATGCTGAGATTCAATTAAATCCAACCATTCGATATCCAAATCACTTAATGTCCAGGTATCTGTAAAGGCTGCCCCCGCAGCCACACTACCGATTGGGGCAGCGTAGTTGGCTTTGGAGTTAAACGGCGGATCAAGATAAATCAGGTCAAACGTAGCGGAGTTCATGCCACGCATGATGTACAGGTTATCCCCTGTCCATATGGTTTTGGCACGAAAATTGGGGGGGGGGGGCTCGTCTGCTTCATTTCCGTTTGCCCCTCCGGGCGATTAGGCGATCAGGTCTTTGTACAGCAGTTGCTTTCCAACCATTTGCCTCACAATATACGCCATCTGGTCGATAGTGTCCAACTTCCGGAAGTTATGTCGACCTGCAAATTCGTTCGCGTAGCGGTGCAGATGCTTAGGCGACATATGATGATATACGCCATGGTATCCACGCTTTAACGCTGCCCAAAAGCTCTCCATACCGTTTGTGTGGGCTTGATCCCTCACCCACTCACTTACACTGTGCTTGACGCTTTCGTGGTTAGGAAGCCCTTTGTAGGACGTAGATTCGTCTGTATAGATCTTTGCGCCGTCCTTTACATATTCCTTTACGAAGCCTTGCAGTGTTGGGGCCGTAGTATCCACCACTACGCGAGTTTGAACTTGCCCAGTGGGACGATCTTTGATCCCCGCTACGGCTGTTTTGCCTACGGTGCCACGTCCAGCATTCAGCTTCTTATCAGCATGTTTATTCTTTTCGAGTCCTCCCACGTACGTTTCATCCACCTCCACCGGCCCCTCAAACATAACCTGCATTGACATCATTGCCTCTCTTAGTCTGTGGGAAAGATGCCAAGCCGATGTCTGTGTGATGCCAAGATCACGGTGCAGCTTCATGCTCGATACCCCTTTGAGACTGGATGCGTGAAGGTACATAGCAATAACCCACTTCTGATAAGAGATTTTCGTATCAGCCAAGATCGTTTTTGTGCGTACGTTGAAATGTCTGCGACATTTCCCACACCAATATGCAGCAGGCTTACGATTCGGGGTTTCTTTCACTCGGTCACGGCTTTCGCAGCGTGGACACTCAACTCCATCTTTTCCCCAACGCGAATTTTCCAACCACTGTTCTGCCGTGGAGTTATTGGGAAACATCTGAAAAAGTTCGATAAGCGTAATGCCTGTTCGATAGCTTTTCCCAGGGCCACTATATGTATGAGTACTCATTGGATTTTCATTAAGCGTGTCTGTATAATATACACATTAATCGCTTAACTTGCTTAATCAGGTATATAATTCCCAAACTTTGCTACGGGGACTGGAACGACACGACCGAACCAAACATCAGTACACCGGTAGACTCTCACAACTTCCCCTAAACCCCCACTAAATTTGGGGCATCCCCGCTGTTTGACCCTGTCATTAAAGACTACATTCAGCAGCTATCTGGATTGGAGAGTTTTAGATGTCCTCGTGGTTTTCTCTGATCATGATTACCATTCTAGTGTGTGTATCTTCGTAGCACAAGAACATGTAGGGAGTATGCCCACGGCCCAGTCATTTAATTGTATTGAGCGAACCCCGGAAACACTCAACTAGAAATCGTAGTCTAGCATACGAGAAACACTTGTCTGCAATCTTTACAAAGGATCACAATGAGCGAAAACGTTACTTCATCTGAGATCAGTTTTGCCGAAGAACTAATTCTTCTCATGTTGGACGAGAAAACTGGTTACCTGGAAGTGGTACCGGGTTGGCAGTTTTCTTGTGTTATGGCGGGAGCCATACTAGCTGATCTCGCACTCAAAGGGCGAATTGATACTGATCTGGAGTCACTTTATTTGGTTGATTCCACTCCAACAGGAGATGAACTGCTTGATGTTGTGCTCCGGGATATTGAAAAGTCTGAAAAGATACGGGATACCCAGTACTGGATTGAGCGAAATGCGCAGCGGGTTGATGACATCATTACGACTTCATTTGATCGCTTGGTGAAGAGGAACATTCTCGTTCATGAACTTGGAGGATTTTTCGGTCTTACGCGCTCAATTTCCCGATCGGGTGCATATCCATCCAGTGATTCGACCGTTCGTCGAGAAGCAAAAGCACGAATCCTAGACATCATATTGCACGACGATATTCCAGATCCGAGAGATGCGATTCTCATTGCTTTAATGCATACACTCGGGGGATTCAAACTCCTGCTTGAAGAAGAGGACTACGAAGAGGTATTGGACAGGATCGAATTGGTTTCCAAACTGGATGTTGTGGGACGAAAGGTTGCCGCGGCAGTTGAGAGCGGTGCATTCCAACCCAGGCGGGCAGCCATTAGAACCAAACCCATTCCGAAGGTTCGAATCAGTGATATTTTACGGCCGCGAGATTTTCTTGACGGGTATATCCCGAGAGGACTCCATAGGATCTACAACCGGTATGGACCAGTTGTGAAAATACCAGCCAAAATGCAGGGCCTTCCCCTACACGCGGTGATGGGGGCGGAAGCAATTCAGTGGATCAACAGGAATGCCCGATTTTATTTACGCTCCAAAGAATACCTCGGAGACTTCGAAAACGCATTCGGTTCTACCAGAACACTGCCGGGCGCGGATGGTGCCAATCATTACAGAATGCGCAAGGCGTTGAAGGGAAGCTATTCTCGTTCTGCACTGACAAACAAATTGCCGGATTTGTACCATCACAGCAGGTTATCAATGAGCAAATGGAAAGAGGGCGATGTCTTTCCGATGATTGATGTAATTAGAGCGTACATGGCTGATCAGGTCGGCCCTCTAGTCTACAGCACTGACTGCACCCAGTTCTCCAATGAACTACTGGACTATGAACATCGTGCGCTTATCGTGCACGTAACTAAGGCGTTACCCAAATTCATGATGAAAACGCCTAAGATGAAGCGTTATGAGAAACTGGTGCATGAATTAACTGAGAATATCCTCCTATCGCATACACCAGGACAGCGTAAAGGACAACCTATTGATATTGCTGATGCATATCTGGAACTCCACAGGAACGATCCTCAACTTATATCAGAGACAGATTTGACTTTCTCACTTGCTGCGGGTATGGTCGCAGCTATTTATGTAGGCGCCGGAATTTCTTTTGCACTCTACTGTATGATTCGAAACCCTGAGGTACACGAGGGAGTCTACAAAGAAGCTGAGAAGCTTTTCGGGAACGGACACATGCCCAATGGAGATGATTTCAATCTCAGCAACATAGATATTACCCATCGTCTCATTTTGGAGTCGATCCGCATGTATCCCGTGATTCCCTGGCAAATAAGAGCAGTCGTGAATCGGTTTGTGGTTGAGGGTTATGAAATCCCCCCCGGAACACGACTGCTTATCGGTCATACTGCAACCCATTATGATGACACTCTTTTCAATAACCCATACCAATTTGATATAGACCGCTACCTACCAGAGCGAGCCGAACATAAACAGCCCGGGGCCTATATGCCATATGGTATAGGTACACACACCTGCTTGGGACGTCGTTACACGGAGCTTCTGATGGTTGCAAACATTCTGCTTCTTGCATATCACTTTGAGTTGGATCTGCTACCCGAAGACCGCGAACTCAAGATCAATCCATTTCCGTCCTGCGCTCCCAGAAAAAATGTTAAACTCCGTATCCGTAGGATCAGGAACCCGATACCCAGCGCATAAAATCCTTGGCAACCCTATTTACCTTCAGTTCGCTTGAAATGCGCTATTTGGATTAAAGCTGAATTGGAACGGGGATCTCACAAATATCCTTTCTGGGCTACACGCCAAATAATATCGAGGGAAGCACCATCAGGGAAACGATTAATCCAGACGGATAAGGAGAGACATGGTAATCTCAAATGCGCCCTGACTGAACTGATTCATCCAGGAAGATGCGGAATAGATGGCCCTAGGAACACCCAAATGCCTGCATACCCCACCATCAACTATTTTCGAACACTCCTCGAATATCACGCCATACCAGTTACTCCGATAAACATATACGTGAGCGTACGAAGTATTGCACGCTATAAGTACTCTACCACTAATGCTGTACCCCCACCTGTGCCGTGGCAGAGAGCAGCAAGACCAAGTGATTTTCCATGGGTCCTGAGTGCGTGCAGGAGCGTCACTACAATCCTGGCTCCTGAACATCCGATTGGATGTCCCAAGGCAATGGCACCACCATTCACGTTTAGTACCTCTGGGGCAATTCCAAAATCACGAACGAAAAGAAGCGTACTCAAGGCGAACGCCTCGTTGTTTTCATATAGATCTATGTCCTCCACGCGCATGCCAGTCACCGCTAATGCGCGACGGGCTGCCTCGGCAGGAACCTCTATGAACCGATCCCATGTTCCGGCAGCCCATGCACTACCATGTATACGGGCTATCGGCCGCAGACTGTAATCTCTCACGAACTTTTCACTGGCAAGCAGAAGTGCTGCAGCTCCATCGCTTATTTGACTGCTATTGCCTGCAGTCAGTAATCCATCCTCTACAAAAACGGAACGCAGATCAGCAAGTGTTTGTACAGTTGTGCCCGAGCGAATTCCTTCGTCCCGCTCCAGACTGCCCTTCCTAGTAGGGATCGGGGTAATTTCTGCGTTGAACCCGCCATTTAATGTCGCCCTGTGTGCACGGGAATGAGACTCCACAGCTACTGCATCCAGCTCTCGGCGGCTAATGCGGAGCGTCTGTGCCAAACGCTCCGCCTGTACTCCCATAGCTTCACCGTTTGTGGGATCTGATAACCCATCCCTGTACATAAGGTCTACCACCGCTTCCCCCTGTCCAGGTAGATACTTGTATCCCCATCTGGCCTTGCTAGAGAGCGCAAACCTTGTATCCGACATAGATTCCACACCTCCCGCCAGGATCAAATTCGAGGCACCCGACTGGATAAATGCCGCTCCTGTAATCAGGCTCATCATGCCAGAAGAACATACCATATCAATGCCAACTGCATCAACGGAGTGAGGGATGCCTGCAAGTTTTGCGGCCTGTCGGGGAACAAGCTGTCCATGACCACCTCTCAGAACATGACCCATCAAAATCAAATCAGGTAACAAGTCCGGCACTACGGACTGCTGCAGTGCTGACCGAAGAACCGGTGCCGCAATTTCCGCTGGACTCAACGAGCGGAATGCCCCTCCAAAACGACCAATTGGGGAACGAGTGGCACTCAAAATAAAGACATCATTCATCTTGGTCGGCGTTTAATCCGTGGCGTTTTGTAATCGGGCAATAACCGCTCCAGTATCCTGGGTCGGCAGATCACATGTGCTTCCGTGACATACATGTATCGCCGGCTCGTTACTGCCCCCGAAGACCGGACGTGAAAGAATCACGGCATTGGGAGCATAAATTCCTCTAAGTGCCGACAACATCGCCTGTGTTCCAGCAAGACTGCGGACTCCCGAAACCATCACCTCGGTGCTGGGCCCCAATGCATAGTCCAAGGCAGACAACGCTGCATTAAAGCCATCAGGATACTGCCGCAGTCCTGCCGAATGCGCGGCAATCGCGTCATGCCCAGCGGCTTCCAGGTCGGCCTCACCGGTTATGCGTCCCAAACGTAGCAAGTTCGTCATCATTACAGCACCGCCTGCCGGGAGTGCGCTGTCAAATGATTGCCTAGGGCGTATCAGGAGCGCCTCGCTGTCCTGTGCAGTCAGATAAAAGCCCCCATCTTCATCTCCGAATTCGTCAAGTACTGTTTGTGTGAGCATCAGAGCCCATGAACAGTAGCCCTCTTCGCCGGTGGCTTCATAAAGTGCTAGGAGTCCCATGATCATATAAGCATAATCATCCAGCATACCGGCTATTGCAGCTTCTCCTTCACGCCATCGGTGCAGCAATCTGCCAGACTCCGGTACCATGTGTGCTTCAATGAATTGTGCGCATTTTACGGCACGACGAATTAAATCAGCATCGTTCAATACCGCACCACACCGCGCAAGAGCGGCGATCATGAGTCCATTCCAGTCCGTTAATACCTTATCGTCAAGGAGTGGACGTACACGCTGAGCACGAAGCTCGAATAGCCGCCTGGATGCCGCGCATAGACTCGCAGTATCCGAGAGATCAGCCCCAGGAGAACGATGAAAGATGTTGTCACCTGTCCGATCTCGAGTAGCTTCATCGACATAATTACCTGTTTCGGTAAGGTTGAAGGCGGCTGTCACAAGTCTTGCGGCAGCTGGATCCAGCACTCTACGCACTTCATCCATGCTCCAGACATAATATTTCCCTTCGATTCCTTCAGAATCTGCATCCTCTCCGGTAGAATAGGCGCCCTCAGCATTTTGTAATTCGCGGCAAACGTACTCCAATACGCTCCGAACTGTCTGCTCATACTCCAGACGTCCGGTAGCCTGAAATGCCTCGAGATAGACTAATACCAGGAGCGCCTGATCATACAGCATCTTCTCGAAATGAGGCAAAAGCCACGTTGGATCCGTGCTGTAACGATGGAAGCCCCCACCCAATTGATCAAACAATCCCCCTCTGCGCATATGCTGAAGCGTATGCTCAACCATCTGCAGTGCTCGAGTATTCCCTGTGCGATTCCAATAGCGCAACAAGAATCTCAGGCGTTCCGGGGATGGAAACTTGGGGGCATTACCAAATCCACCGTTGACCGAGTCATATTGTTGCTCGTGGTGTCTGAATGCTGCATCAAGGACCTGTGCAGATAGCTCCTCTCCCGCAAGATTAAGCATAGAAGCGTTCTTCAACGCATTCAGAAAATCTTCTGCGACATTCTCCAATGCAGACCGATCCTTCTCCCATATTTCTGCTACACGTGGGATGATCTGCAGCATACCATCGCGCCCATAGCGTCCTGTCTTGGGGACATACGTGGCCGCAAAAAATGGGCGCATGTCCGGCGTTATCATTATGGAGAGTGGCCATCCACCGCGCCCGGTGGCAACTTGGCAGGCATTCATATAGATGGTATCCACATCCGGGCGCTCCTCACGGTCAACCTTAATGTTAATGAATGTGTCGTTCAGCAACTGGGCCACTTCTGCGTCCTCAAACGACTCCCGCTCCATCACATGGCACCAGTGACAGGTCGCATACCCAATTGAGAGAAATATTGGTCGATCAGTTGCACGGGCAGCTGCAAATGCTGCATCTCCCCAAGGCCACCAGTTAACTGGATTATCCTTGTGCTGAAGAAGATATGGGCTCTTTTCGGAAGCCAAACGGTTGCTCATGATGCTACAAGACCTATGCCTACATCCATCACATTTGTATGGGTCGGGCCAGTGATTAAAAGTTGTTTCGTAGCACGGAGACAGTTATATGCGTCATTTGCTTCGAGGGCAGCTTGAGGATCCACTCCGTGAGCCAGCGCCATCGGAACTGTGTCTGGATTAACCCACCCCCCCGCAGCATCTGTGGGCCCATCAATTCCATCCGTACCGCCAGAAAGCAGTACGGCATCCAAAGATGTGCCCTCAAGCTCACATGCTGCAGCCAATGCTAACTCTTGGTTACGTCCACCCTTCCCATTACCGCGTACAGTAACCGTAGTTTCACCACCCCAAATAAAACACTGACCTGGTTTTAGGCGCAAAACACACCGCGCCATGGCTGCTCCCACTTCCCGTGCTTCACCACATACATCATGATCCACCGATACAACCTCATATCCCATATTCTGAGCGGTAGCCTCGGCCGCTTTCAACGCGTCAGCATTTGAGGCCAAAAGTCGAAAAATAGACTGTTGCACAAACTTCGAGTTTGGCTTCGGCGTATCTGGTAAACCACCTTCAACTCCAAGTTGAAGGTGCTGGTGCACCGCCGTTGGTAACCGTAAATCCAAGGCCTGGATAATGTCTGTCGCATCCTGCCAGGTGGTTAGATCACCCACTGTAGGCCCGCTCCCAATTACTGACCTAATATCACCAATAACATCCGAGACGGCCAATGAGGGGAGATTGCCATTTTCCACAAGACTGGACTTAATCCAGTATTCTTCGGCGAAACACTCTATGGACCTTTAATGACAAATTTGACCTATATGCTGGGGTTCGAAAGTATGTCTGACCGAGATGCCGCGTGGACAAGGTTCATTGTTGATACAGAACGGATCGCACTGCGCGACGATCCCACCTATGCAGATACCGATTCCAATATTATGGGCTCTTCACTTTTATGAGTGGGGAGCCTGTTTTTGAAGGCCTTCGGGGTACATATCCAGTCCTCCGAGATAGAAATAAATTGCATTGGCAAACCGCTGTTTGTTGCGGAATCCGTGACACCGGACTTTAATGGTTTTGATTCGGCTGTTCAAGCTTTCGGCAGGACCATTGCTGACCTTTAGAATGATGGCATTGATAATGCCCCACAAGTGATTCTTGATGGTTTTTGCAGCTTTTTTTGACGAGTTCAAGCCGACAGCGCATGGCCCAGAATAGCCAGCGCTTCCAGCACTTGTAGGCCCAGGTACGACTGATATAGTGCCACAACTTCTGGGCGGTTTCCATGATCGCCCAAGCTCTGGCGGTTCTCAACGTACTCTTCCGCAAAGTTCGGAATCGTTCCTTTTGCCGCTCCGACATATTGACTAGATTGGTTAGCCAGTCATATTTGGTCCCTTTGAGATCTTCTATTCCTTGTTTCATCAACTCCCGGTTCTCCTGGCACCGAACCTTGTCCACGGCCGCTCCCAGATATTTGGCCACATGAAAACGGTCAAACGCGATCTTCTCCTTGGCCCCCGGTACGCACACCATCGTGGACTGAATGTACGCAGGCCACATATCCATGCTCACGCTCTCAATTTGATCCAACTGCGCGGGGGTTAAGTCCCGCATACCAAACCCGTAAACTCGATTTTGTCTGACCTTCACTCACATTTAGTACCTTCCCCGTCGGGGATGCTCCAATATTAGATCTTATAGTAGGACTATCCCGGCTGGTTGAGCTACCTTCACATGAGCTACTAATCAACCAACCGAGAATAGCCCTATGCAAAACTACACACATTCTTCCACATCTGGGTCTCCCATCGCCGTCGGCATGGATGTGCACAAAAAGACGATCGCGTTGTGCGTCTACAATGCGTTTAGAGGTGAGGTACTGGACGAGCGGGAATTGCTGCATGATCTGCCAAAGGTGCTCAGGTATTTCCGGAAGGTTCAGGACCGCCATGGCCGGGTAGACGCTTGCTATGAAGCGTCTTCGTGTGGATTTGGTTTACAACGCGCCTTGGAAGCCCAAGGGATTTCGTGCGAAGTGGTTGCGCCCTCATCGATTCCCCGCCGTCCAGGCGAGCGAGTCAAAACAGATCGGCGAGATGCGCGAAAGTTAGCGACGTTGTATGCTGCCGGCTTACTGACGACGATCAGTATTCCAGACGAGGAACAGGAAGCCATTCGATCTTTGCTGCGTTGTCGGGGAGATTTGACCGAAACCATCACCCGGACGAAACAGCGGATTCTGGCTTTTTTGCTGATGCGAGGGTTTCAGTATCCCGGCAAGTCCCGTTGGACGAAGACGTTTCACACCTGGGTTCGTGCCTTACCGATGCCGGAGGTGGATCAGATCACCCTTCACACCTATCTGCATCAGTTGGACCAACTGGAACAAGAGGTGTGCAGAATTGAGGCCGATTTAGCAGCGGTCGCCGACCGGGCTCGCTATCAAGCGCCCGTCAAGGTCTTAATGGCATTCCGAGGGATCGGCCTGGTGAGCGCGTTAACGCTGATTTTTGAGTTAGGAGATATTCGGCGTTTTTCACATCCACGTCAATTGATGGCCTATCTGGGCCTCGTGCCAAGCGAGCATAGCTCGGGGAATCGTACAAAACGCGGGGGCATCACCAAAACCGGGAATGTCCATGTGCGAAATGCCGTCATCTCCGCCGCATGGAAGTATACAAGGCCTCCGCGATGCAGTCGGGTACTAAAAGAACGGCAACAAGCGGTGTCTGCGGAGGTCGTCGCCGTTACCTGGAAAGCGCAACGCCGACTGTACAAACGTTTTCACAAACTGTGTCAGACCAAATCGCGATGTGTCGCCAACACCGCGGTCGCGCGCGAACTGGTCGGCTTTTTGTGGGCGGCACTGCACCTGGAAAACCCATTGATCACCACGCGTGTGCGCGCCTGAGTCATGGCTTATGGAGAAGCGATTGGCACGGTTGGAGAACCCACGAAACCCCCTTGCGATAATCGGCATCTTACCGATGAATGCGCGTTTTTAGATCGTGGCAGCTCCACACGAACCGAAATCATGCGTTACAACCCTCCAGGGCACAAAATACGCGAATACCAGACTGATTAGCCGTCGAAGCCGCCAACTCGCTTCTCCATAAGCCACGTTGTATATTATGATGTAAATTGCAAAAAACATAGCACCATGTAAGCCCTACCTGATCAGGGGGAGTCCTACTATACCAGTTGGTTAAAAGGAGCGTGATATAACACTTTCAACTTATATCACATTCCATGAATTCTCAACATTTTTCTACTCCGGAGCCTACTCCACGAGGTAACACTTCGGCCCAGGACCTCCAATTGGAGCTTGTACGCCATTACGCGGATGTGCTGCGAATGTTGACCGCGCGTGTTCCTGCCCCTGGTCTCCCCGCTACGCCTGCGGCTACACCGCCACCGGTACAGGAGGCTCCCGAGGTCCAATTGGAGGAGACCCCTGCGTCTTGGGAGGAGGCGTCCGGATACCTGCATGCTCGTGATTTCAGACGAGAGGAGGTGGTGCACCTGTGGTTGCAGCTCTGTTACGTGCTGGGCACCCATGTGCTGGTCGGTTTAGCCGTCACGATCCAGGGTTACCGGCGTATCGCGGGGGTAATCGAAAGCACGCCGCAGGACCAGGAACGTATGGAGGGGTTTCTCTATGATCTGGATGCCCGTGGATTGTCTGCCGACCGGGATTGTTATGTACGGTGCCGGGTGGGGTTGCCTTGCCCAATGCTGTACGCACGGTTTGGGGGACTCGTGTAGCCCTGCAGCGCTGTCTCAATACAACGATGGCCGATGTGGTGAATGGATTGGGGGAGGTGGACGCGGGGCGGTTTAGACATCGCCTGCAACATGCATGGCATGCGTGTGATGCCGCGGAGGCGCAACAGGCATTGGAGGAGATTGCCCGCGACCTGGATCAGAAGAATCGTTCGGTTGCGCGCGTGTTGCGGCAACATATGGATCAAACCTTAACCCTGCAACAAACCGGTATGCTGCCCCAGGCCGACCGGGGACTGCGCGTATTGAGCTATCTGAATACGCTGATGTCACGGGTTCGTCCCGTGATTCCTGCCGGTCCTGTCCCGCAACGTGTCCCACGCCTGTGTGCTGGATTGCTGGAGCTTGAACCCCAGCTGCGCCGTGTAGCCCACGCTGCGTATCTTCCTGCATTACGCAAGTCTCTCACCACCCTCCCTGCAAACTAATCGTCCAATCATGCCTATCGACACCATGTCCCAAAACCATGAAAATCCCCTGACCTATGAGGAATGGTCGTGCCAATATCCCGAATATTCAGCTGCATTGCTTCAATCTGCGCGGAATTCCGCGGATATTCTGGGGTTGGCCTGTGAGCTCATTCAGGCAGAAGTCACGGCCTATTGCGGGCAACCCCGCAGGCGTGAGGGGAGGAAGTATCAACGTTGGGGCAGCAATCGTGGCTCGATCTGTCTGGACTAAGCCCGGGTCAAGATCTCGGTGCCGCGTGTGCGCAACCAGGAGACGAACAAGGAACAACCGCTGAGGACCTATCAACACCTCCACAAAAGGCAGGGGGCGTTTTTGGAAAAGCTGATCAACCGACTGTTGTTGGGGCTTTCTCAACGCAGTTACCACGAGACGGCCGCAGAAGCGGCCGAGAGTTTCGGGTTGAGCGCCAGTTCTGTGGGCCGAAGATTCATTGCGGAGACGGCCAAATCTCTGGAGGCCTTCATGAATCGCCGGTTTGACGATCAGACGTTTATCGCCATCTCGCTGGATGGGACGACGTTGCGCGGTCGCCAAATGATCCTGTGTCTGGGGATTACGGTGACCGGCGAGAAGCTCATTCTGGGATTTACGGAATCCAATACAGAAAACCATGAAAGTGTTCGGACTTTGCTGCTTGATCTGATCCAGCGCGGCTTCCGGCATATCGGACACCTGTTGGTGCTTATCGATGGCGCCAAGGGGCTACGCAAGGGCGTCCAGGACGTATTTGGTGCGCACGCCTTAGTCCAACGGTGTCAATGGCACAAGCAGGAAAACCTAGCGCGTCACATCAAAGAGGAGTCGGGCAAAAAGCGGGTAAAAGCAAAGATGGAGGCGGCCTACTCACAACCCACTTACGCGGAGGCCAAACGTGCACTTGCGAAAGTCGAAGCGGAGCTTGAGCAAGAATCCCCCAGCGCAGCGGCCAGTCTGCGAGAGGGGATGGAAGAAACGTTGACGCTGCACGAACTGGGGGTCGCCGAGCCACTTCGCAATAGCTTAAGAACCACCAATACGATTGAAAACGTGAACAGTCTCCTGGCACATGGTACGCGCAATGTCAAACGATGGTCGAACTCACACCAACGTCAGCGATGGATCGCGGCGGTCTGCTTGCACGCCGAAAAAAGACTCAAGCGGATCCCCAACAACCCACAACTGAGAGCCTTGGTTTACAGGCTCGAACATTACCGTGAACCTGTAAATCGTTATCTTGAAACCTCACGTCACGCTCCTTTAACCAACTAATATTGGAGCATCCCCTCCCCGTCTTGGGATCCGATACAATCGTCACACAATCATGCCGCTTACGAAACGATGTCTCGTCCACACAGATGTGGGTCGAGGACTGCTCCGCTCTTCGCGCAAGCCCCCGTTGTACCGCACGTTGCTTGATCCCGTCAATTGTGTTCCAGCTCACCCCCATCAAACGGGCAACTGCGGAAACACTCGTCTCCTTAAGCCAGGCAATCACCAGGGACTCATAGGCAAACGTCACCCGTGCCTTCGCCGATGCCCAGGGAACCAATACCGTCCGAACTCCATGGTCTGAACACTGCACGCGGGCAATCTCGGTCACCACGAAGGTACGATACTCTCCCGTATCCAGATGACGCCACCGACGAGGACGACGATCATACACAGGACAAACCTGATCACACTTCGAACAACGCAGCACAGATGCATCCGTGCAAATAACATGAATCTCCACTTCTTTGGCCGTATGGTTTGTCGTCATCCGTGAAATCTCCCACGGAGACTCGATACCATAGACGTGGCTCATCGCTTTGATCTCTATCTTCATTGACTGATTCAGATGTTTAGAATGATGGCGAACCTTGGGAATATGATCCCCAAGGTAGACTGAGAATAACCGTAACCTCAGTCGGCATCATTCAAAGTATCTCCGAATCTAATGTTGCTTCAACTATATTTGGGGAAGAGCCCAAATTATTGTGATCCTGCCGTTTGCAGCCATATCGCTCCCCTCGCTCACATATGCATCGGTCGCGCCAGCACCGGATCGTGGGCCTGATGAAGGCGGGGGACCTTTTGAGCGCCTGATCATCAGGGGAGCTACTGCTGCCTCGCACCCATTCAAAATGCTGAACAGTGAGGGCTTTAATATGGGTGCGAGGCAGGGTTAACTTCTAAGAGCCATACCACGCACATCCAAACCTGATGCATAGCAGCGCGAAACGGCGCGTGGGGCAAGTCCGCCTATGCGGAATGCGGAAGCCAGGAAATATAGCGGGATCGGGCTGAAAACGCGATAAATTGCCCCGTACGCAGCCTCCGTAGCCGCAGCTGCGCTATGTGTTCCGTTCCGTATCTGCAATCTTGCTCGGATCCCCACAGAATGCCCACTCCGCAGCTTGGAACGCAGTCGGAGTGAATAATCTGGTGAAATCAGCGGCCCGCAACGTCGGAATGTGCATCGTGGTCGTATTCCAGGCTTGGCAAATTGCCCCGTGAACCTTACCTTAGTCGTGGAGTTAATACTGCGAATCATTTATGGGCCTTCACCCAATATTATGATAAAATCTGTAAATTCAGAAAAATTCGATATAAGGCGGTCATGATAGTAGTGGTTATATGCTCTATTTTTGGTCGTTATTCTGGGGAAAATTTCACTTGAAACAGATGCGAATACAATGAAAAAGGATGAGGCGAGTATCCATAGGAGTTTAGGGCTTGAATCGCCTTGGGAGATTTCTAGTGAATCGTTATGATGATAAGGATCGGGGACGGCGGGTAACGGTGATCTGCACGGATACATCATTGCTGTCATGTCCGAAGTGTAAGGCGGCTTGTTCCTTTTATGATTTGCGCGAGGCTCGTTTCTGGCGGCACTTAGATACCTGTACCTGTCGTACGGAGTTGATTGCCCGGGTTCCGCGTGTAAAGTGTCGAGCGTGTGGAGTTCGGACGGTGCAGGTTCCCTGGGCATCGTCGAGTTCCCGGCACACCTTTGACTTTGAAGAGAGGGTAATTGGATGGCTTGGGGATGCGAGTGTATCCGCAGTATCGCGGCAGCTCGGCGTGGGATGGAAAGTGATTTCAAGGATCATGGAGCACGCGGTAGAGCGAGGACTTCGGCGCAGACAAACGGAGATTATTCCGCACATTTGCGTGGATGAGACCTCCTTCCGTAAGCGACATAAATACGTTGGGGCTTCAACTAATTTAGTGAAACCCTTGTTTTTGAGACAGCATCTGGATATAGATCCAGTCCACCGAGATAGAAGTAAATTGCATTTGCTAACCGCTTGGTATTTCGAAATCCGCGGCAACGGACTTTGATCGTTTTGATTCGACTGTTGATGCTTTCTGCTGGCCCATTGCTGGCTTTGAGAATGATCGCATTGAGAATTCCCCAAAGGTGTTTTCTGACCGTCTTGGCAACTTTAACCATGTCTTCAAGCCGGCAACGTGAGGCCCAGGACAACCATTTTTCCCAAGCTTTGCGTGCCCAGGTTCGGCTCTTATAGTGCCACAATTTCTGGGACAATTCTTTGATGGCCCAGGCACGGGCCGTTTTCAACGAACTATCCTTTAACGCCTTGAATCGCTTCTTTTGGCGGACCGACATATTCTGTTTGTTGGTCAGCCAGTCATACTTGGTCCCGGTGAGATCATCAATGCCCGCTTTCCGCAATTCTCGGTTCTCCTGCCGACGGACTTTATCCACCGCCCCTCCAATCTTTTTCGCCACATGAAAACGATCAAATGCAATCTTGGATGCCGCATCTGGAACATGTTTTTTCGTGGACTTGATATAGGCAGGCCACATATCCATGCTCACACTTTCAATCGCTTCCAGTTGCTCAGTAGAACAGCCTTCATAATAAGCATCCAGACTCGCATGGGTGCGCTTTTCCTTGACAAACAGCACCGTACCCGTTTGAGAATCTGAGACCACGGTGATATACTTATGGCCTTTTTTATACGAGGTCTCATCCACACACACATGGGCAACCGGTTGCGCCTTTCTGCGATCAAGCCCCCGTTCCACTGCGCGGTCCATAATCCCTGCAACCGCAGGCCAACTCATCTGCAGGAGCCGACACACTGACGAGATCGTTGACTCCCGAAGCAGATCAATGACCAGCGCCTCAAATTCATAGGTCATGCGTACACTCCGATCCGCCCAAGGGGGCGAAATCGTCACCACTCCGTGTTCTGCACACTTTACACGAGGTAACTGCGTCGTTACGATTGTACGATATTTTCCGGTATCCAGATGACGCCAACTCCGAGTCCGACGATCATACACCGGACTCGCTTGATCACATTTTGGACACCGAAGCTTGGATTCATCCGTACAGATCACATGGATATGGGCCTCCTCGGCATCATGATCCGCTGTTACCTCCGAAATTGACCAAGGTGACGAAATGCCATAAACCTTGTTTATTCCTTTAATCTTCACCCCCATTACGATTCGTGATTGTCGAAAAAATGAAAGATAAAACCTTTGAGTAGAATGACGCATGACGCGATAAATCGTCTGAAACCTTAGCCCAGAATTGGATAAGATCAGGACTAATTCACTATATTTATTGAAGTCCCAATACGTTACGGTCGTTTCCGATCCAAAGGCAGGCAGGGTCCTGTATGTGGGGATCGGACGCACGAAAGCGGCGCTAAAGCGCTGGTATTTAAGTCTCACACCAGAACAATTGGCGGGGATTGAGAGCGTGAGCATGGACATGTGGCCCGCCTACATCTCTGCCACCTTGGCGTGTGTAGCTGATGCAGCGAAGAAGATTGCGTTTGACCGGTTTCATGTGGCGAAGTATCTGGGGGAGGCCGTGGACAAAGTGCGTCGGCAAGAGCACAAGGCTTTACGCGCCGAAGGAGATACGACCCTCACCGGAAGTAAGTACGACTGGCTAACGAACCGGGAAAATATGTCCAAGAAGCAGAAAGCGCGGTTTCAATCGTTGAAGAACAGTTCGTTGAAAACCGCCCGGGCGTGGGCCATCAAGGAGATGGCACGAAATTTATGGCATTATGTACATCCCACCTGGGCCCGCAAGGGCTGGAAAAGATGGCTTTCCTGGGCCATGCGCTGCCGCTTGGAGCCGGTCAAGGAAGCCGCCAAAACCATTAAAAACCACCTGTGGGGAATCATCAATGCAATTATTCTCAAGGTCAGCAATGGCCCGGCCGAAAGCATCAACAGCCGAATAAAAACAGTCAAAGTACGCGCCCGCGGATTCCGAAATAATGAACGATTTGCAACCGCCATTTACTTCCATCTCGGAGGCTTGGACCTCTCCCCCAGAATGAAATGAAAATTGCGTTTTCACAAGATTGGCCCAAGACCCCTCAAAGGAAACCGTATCCTGCCCGGATTTCTCCTGCTCCCTCCAGTCATCTAGCAGACCAGTGTCGGCTAGCCGATCCTCCATGTCCCACGGCCGAATTTCGCGCAGATGTTCAAATACTTTCTTGAAAGGGGCTAAGCCACGACTGAATGGTGCTTCGGAGTCACGGTGCCAAGAGTTGAACAGCCTCTCGAGTTCCGTCAAGGCCCGCCCATCAGACATTATCAGGAAGAGCCGGCCGCTCAGACTCTTCTCAGGATTATTGGCATCCTCAAACCCATCGCCTGGTGGGATATCCTCCACACTATATTCTGCAAGCCACTCAAGTCCTTCGACTTTTTCCACTGCTCGGAAGAAATCCGCTGGTGGTCCAACCGTCTTGAGAACTAATGCCAGTTCAGGCTCAATGCCAAGCGAACTGTCTTGGATCGCAATTCGACGGTTCTCCAGTGCGTCCAGTAAACGTTGGAATTGAGGCGCCAACCGTTCGACTTGTCTGGCAACCCCGGGGCGCCTCAGCGTCCCGCCGCCTCCGAAAAGCTTCGCTCGGTCTGCAGGCACAGGTTCTGGAAATACCAGAACCGGGTAATCACTGTCCGCCATGGTTCAGACGCTTGTTCCATCTACCGAAGCTATTCCAAACCGTTTCTTCCATTGTCGCAAGCGACAGTCTAGGATTGCCTCGGGACAAGCATCCGGCCCGTCTAGAATTAACTTGCGCAAGAGATCAGTGGAAAAATCCTCCACCTCTGCGAAGCTCAGTCCATACAACTTGGAGGCCAAGTTCTTCGGCTGCATGCCGAATGAGTGTCCTGTCCGCTGCTCGAATCCGTAATACCATTCTTCGATCTGCCGTCGTGTGGGCAGTTTAAGTTCAAGGCGAACCTGGAACCTGCGCCATGCCGCTCGATCAAGCAGTTCAGGATGGTTGCTGGCCGCCACCACTACTACATAGCTTGGCAGTGCATCAATTTGCAATAGAAGGGAACTCACCACGCGTTTGATTTCGCCTGTTTCGTGAGCGTCACCCCGCTCCTTGCCCACTGCGTCAAACTCGTCAAACAGCAGGACGCAATGTCGCGACCGGGCATGTTCAAATACGCGCGCGATACGCTGCGCCGTTTCCCCCAGATAGCTACCGATTACCGCCTCATACCGAACGACTAAAACCGGAACGTTCAAGGCATCAGCCAATGCCTCGGCAAGGCTCGTCTTGCCGTTCCCTGGCGGCCCAATGAGCAACACACGATTCCGAGGCTCTAGGTTATAGGATCTGAGCAAGTCCGCCCTATGGTGCTCTGCTACCAGTTCCCGTACGGTTTCGGCTACCTGCGGCACTAAAATTAGGGAATTATATACGTGAGTAACCCAACCTCTTGAGATTGCCTGAAATATATGGAATTTTCTGCAACTATTTGGAAATAATGTCGTATATTAGGTTACTCAGACACAGACAAATACAATGGCAAAGCAAAGAACAGGGCCCGGCAAATCGTACAGGAAGGGACTTTCGTGGGTTGAACTCATGAAGATGTTTCCTGACGATGCGACCGCAGAAGCGTGGTTTGCCAAGCAGCGCTGGGGCAATGAACCCACCTGCCCCCGTTGTGGATGCAAGAATGTTCAGGTTGGAACCTCACATCCTACCATGCCTTACCGTTGCAGGGATCGACAGTGCAAGAAGTTTTTCAGTGTTCGCATCGGGACCTCCATGCAGGACACCAAATTGAGTTACCAGATTTGGGCAATAGCCATTTATATACTGGAAACAGGGATCAAGGGTGTATCCAGCATGAAGTTGCACCGTGATCTTAATATCACTCAAAAGACCGCTTGGCACTTAGCCCACCGGATTCGCAAAGCGTGGGATACTGAACTTGAACCATTTGTAGGGCCGGTTGAGATTGATGAAACGTACATGGGGGGCAAGGAAAAGAACAAACACGCCGATAAGAAACTCAACGCAGGACGTGGTACGGTAGGCAAGACGGCCGTAGTAGGTATCAAAGATCGCTCTACACTGCAAGTACAGGCGAAAGTGGTACAGGATACCACCGCAGATACGCTCACAGGCTTCGTATACAGCACTTCACGGCAGGAGGCACAAACCTATACCGACGACGCAAAAGCGTATCAGGCGTTAAAGAGAGCTGCACACGCGACCGTTAAGCACTCCGTCAAGCAATACGTGGACGGGCAAGCGCACATCAACGGCATGGAATCCTTCTGGTCACTTCTGAAACGTGGTTACTATGGCACCTACCACAAAATGTCCCCAGAACACCTACAGCGCTATGTGGATGAGTTTGTTGGACGGCACAATGTACGCAGACTGGATACCGTCGAGCAAATGAGTAGAACTGCACAAGGGCTTGTAGGGAAGCGGCTCACGTACAACACGCTCACTCGGAAGGTCGATAACGTTGCAAGAACCTGATGCAGACTAACGCACTGTATTACGGGGACTGTTTGGACTGGATGCAGCAATGGGATGATCAGTCTGTAGACGTGATTTACTTGGATCCCCCATTTAACTCAAAGGCAAAATATAATCAGCTTTTTCACAGAGATGGTGGAGGTGATGCGCAATACAGGGCTTTTACGGACACTTGGACATGGGATGAAGCTGCTGCGGATAGATTGTCCATGTATGAAAATGCGTTGGGGAGAAAGGCACACGACGCGATTGTGGGTTTAAGGCGAGTTCTTGGTCTGAGCGGGATGCTCGCCTACTTGACCTATATGGCAGAGCGATTGGAACATTGTCATCGGTTGTTGAAAGATACGGGAAGCATCTACTTTCATTGTGACCCAACGGCAAGCCACTACCTGAAAGTGCTGATGGATTCTATTTTCGCAAAAAATGGGGGGGGGGGCATTTAGGAATGAAATTGTATGGCATTATCAGGCAGGAACAAAAGGGAAGTTTCATTTCGGGAGAAAACATGACATTGTGTTTTTTTATGCTATGAAAAAACACAAAATAAATAGAATATCTAAACCGGTAATCAATCCCGCGAGATATAACAAAATAGATAGTGACGGGCGTAGATATGATGTAAATGGACAGGGGAGAAAATATTATCTGGACCACGGCCAAACATGTGACGATGTGTGGACTTATGTGCAAGAAAAACAGTTTCAACAGTTGAATTCGCAATCCAAGGAGCGTCTTGGTTACGAGACTCAAAAGCCAGAGGCGTTACTTGAGCGCATTATTAAGGCATCAAGTAACGAGGGAGATATTGTGCTTGATCCTTTTTGCGGCTGCGGAACAACGGTTGCTGTTGCGAGAAAACTTAAGCGTCAATTCGTAGGAATTGACATATCCTCTTTTGCGATTGACCTAGTGCTGAATAAAAAGTTAGGAGATAAAACGGTTCCTGCCTATGGTATTCCACAAGACCTCCGGTCTGCCGAAAAGCTGGCAAAAGATGATCCATTTAATTTTGAATCATGGGCAATAACACGCCTGCCTGGGTTTGCACCCAATACCAAACAGGTAGCGGACGGAGGAGTAGATGGACGTGCAACTATCGCACATAAGCCGGATAACTGGGATACGAAACTGGCACTCGCACAAGTGAAAGGAGGCAAGTTCAGCCTAAGCGGATTGCGTGACTTTATCCACGTCACGGATCGGGATCAAGCAGCATTAGGGTGCTACGTGACACTCAAACCAGTGAATTCATCTGCAGCAAGAATGGAAGTTGTTAACACCGGCAAGGTTTCTGTGGAGAGTAATCAATTTCCCCGGATGCAGATTTGGTCAATAAAGGATTATTTTGACGAACGCATTCCCAGGTTACCTCTGATGAATGATCCATACACAGGCAAGCCAATGGTGCTGCCGCAACTATTCTAATCTCACCATGAAACCAACCAAACGTCCGAAACCTACTTCCTCGACCAAGAAGGCATCTAAGCCTCGTGGACGTCCTGAAAAGGACATAGCGCACATCCAGCGTTCAATTCCTTACACGTCTGAGCAAATCGCGAAGGCAATTCTGAGCGCTCCGCCTGGATCAATCAAGAATCGGTAGGGAATTCGCTGGGTTACTCACGTATATAATTCCCTAAAATTAGGTCGTCTAACTGGTGAGACGGAACCTTCTCAGCCACCATTGGTGTGTTCGACGACCCTGGGATGGGAACGGTATTTGTGGTATTCCCATTCCCGACTTGGAGTTGTGCTAGCAGGCGATCCGCAAGGATCTTGTGGTTCTTAGCCCGCTCATTGGCAGCCAGTGCCTCAACAGTTTTCCGAACCTTCACCTTATCACCCAAGCAGCTTGCTCGGACTAAATCAAGTATGAGATCCGCGCGAGCCATCGTCAGTTCGTCAATCGCACCCAAAACCCAACGCGAATCTGCGATATTGTTCGTCTACGCAGGTGCATATAGTCGATTCGCTGTTCGCTCAACATCTTAAACTTAAGGTCCTTCACATTCTACCTGCAACAATCACGAATCTACACTTCCTCTGAAAGGAATTAATCTGTCCTTCTAAGTACACTGCCCTAACTACCAACAAGCCAATTTCGGCCCACCGTACGTGACAAAAACCTCATGATTGCTGATTGGTGTGATCAACAGCCCCAGTTCTCCACTTGTTCCATACGGGCAGCTAGCCTCCCAAGATGATATAGCAGTAAATACCGGCGGTATGGCTCTATTAAACGTGGTAGCTCTGCGCTTGAGGCCGCTATTGTATCAGAGGCTGGCTGGAGAGCAATACTTAGGGCTTTGGTTAATGGCAACTACCTGCTGTATATACTGTCCAAACCTGTTGTTTTCAAGCAGCATTTCTCCGAGAGCCATGGTTTCAAACAACAACTTTCCCTGTTTATTGGGCTGTCTCCTACTGTCTCCAAGCCTTGCGGAAACCTAATATGGTAAGAGTCCGCTCTGACAATATCTAGTTGCACGTACGCAGAAATACTGTTTCATTGCTCCCAGATTCCGGGAATCTGTATATCGAACCTTTCAATTACCCTGCATTCATTTCAAAGGCAACCTCCAACCGGATCAAACCCACGGGCGAATCCATACGCAAATGTCTGTCAGAATTGCAGCCCCCTCGCATCAAATCGACCACCCAACTCGATAACCTGACCCAGTCACGTCATGACAACCATGTTGGTCGACTCAACGGAATGAGCACCTTCTGAGATAATGACGGTTGTGCTAGGCACCTACCTACACATCCATCTGCCACCTTTGAATCTGCCTACTTCAACGTAGCCGATTATTATATTCCGAGCAAGCGGATTTGAGAGATTCGGGGGCTGGTTCCCGAAGCTTCCCGCGGTTGCACATTTCCGCTAGATTCTTGGCGTGTTCTTTGCAATCACTTGGTTTAGAAAGCTTGGGATAATTTTTTTGCTTTCGTTAACGACTTCACCGTCCAGGTAGGCAAGCCCTGCCCATTACCCAAGTAATGGTGTAGTCTAACTATTGTGGGAGATCCGTGAGCGTTTTTTCTACCGCCGTGATTGTCTGGTCGGAGCGCCTCTTTACAGCGCACGCCTTGATGGTCCGCAGCATAGGGTGACGGAGCGTTTTCACGCTTGGGTTCACGGTACCGGTACGTCCGGGCCATAGCATTGGGGTAAGAGTCTCCCGTTTCGTGAGGGTATCACGAATCTGCACAGCAGCAGCGGGCCTGGGTCTCCTCAATGTGCATCTGATAGCCCACCAAGGCCATAGCGAGTCGTTCGATTCCCCTCCACATGACCTGATGGCCCGGCGGTGGGGCACGATTCCGGTTTTGATAGCCGCCCAACACCCCCACCAGCAACATGGCGTCCCGCAGCATCTTGGGTTCCGGCAGTCGTACCCGCTTGGCGTAGCCGGTCAAGAATCCAAGTTCCAGTTCTGTGAAGAATACCGACGGATCCAGCTCCGGCATGGTTCGCCCCAACAGCGTCAGCACCATGAGACGCCAGGCAATCACACAGTAGATCGCCAATGCCCGTTCCAGTCTTAAGGCGCTCCGCAGCTGCATATGTTCCACTTTGCAGCCACTCTTGAGCACCCGGAAAAAGTCCTCAATCCGCCAACGTTTCAGATAATACCCCAGCACCCGCTCCGCAGCCCGGGCCGAGGGCACCGCAAGACTGGTCAGCAGATACCATTCAATCGCCTTTTCACCCGCAGGCGGCGAGACTTCTTTGATATGCACCCCGGTGAGCGTCACCGGATCCGCATCCGCAACCAGTGGAGTCGCGGGCAGCGTAACCGGGCCATAGCGTACTTCGGCATCGGCGACGCGATAGGCGCGTCCGGCCGTCTTCGACCGCACGGACCGGCGATGAATCTCAATCCTGATCGTCTTGGCAGCTTTGCCACCGGACATCGTCTCAAACAGCTTTTTGCCTTTTGCCAGACGCCGATTCTTAGATGCCCGCACCAGCAGATCAACCCGCTTGTGCTGCCGCTGCGCATCAAAGAGCGCAAAACTGTCGCCCTCCCGATCCATCACGCAGAGGACCTTGATCTTGCGCGATAGCTCCTGCGCGGCTTCACAAATATCCGCATAACCATCCAGCCACCGCTGCGCCTTTGGCTTCAACGGTCCATCGGTCGGATCTTTGTAACTGCACCGCAACACGCCCAGTGGCAGACCATCGGTGGTGGTCGCCAGCGTGGTATGAATATGCAGTCCCCGCGATTTGGTCGTGGTCTGATTCTGACCAATGACTTCCAAGTCCTCGCAGGCCAGACGCGACCCGTAATTGAGCCGACTGCCATCCTGGATGCATAAGACCACCTTTTGGCTGCGCATACGCTCTATGGTACGCGCCCGATGCGGGGCCAACACGTTCTCCGGCGTCACCTCAGACGCCGGATCGCTCGCCAGCAGGCGATAATGCCCCTTGACCGCCGCCCGATCATAGCCCGTGTTCCCGGTAATCGCCGCGCCGATGGTATCGGCGAGCAGAGACGCACTCTTGACCAGCCGCGCCGAGCGCAGCGTGTTGCCCAGCGGCGCATCCCCAAACTCGGCATCGGCCCACTGTTCGCTATCCAACATCTCACCAGGTTGTCTGACCGGACGTAATTCCACCGCAGGCATCCCCAGTTGCTGACGCCACCTGCGATGAAGTTCGTATACATACAACGCCTTCGGCGGCTCCAGAGTGTCATGGCGGAGGCCGCCAGCGGTTTGTCCAATGTACTGAAAATTGGTGGCCTTGAAGCAGGAACCCGACCATTCGGGATCCACATAGGTTTCAACGACCCACACCCGGTAGCCGTAATGCTGCTGATAGTCCTCAGCCAGTCGCCTGAGCAGGCGACTGAGCACGTAGCTGGCCAGATGCTGGCACCGCTCCCGCATCAGGAATCGGCTCAGGCACACCACACGGTGCAGATGGGCCTGTCGCTGCGCGTCCGACCAGGCCATCCACTGCTCCCGGGCCGCCAGTCGCAGGGCGGCCGCCGAAAAACCGACCGCACCCAGATAACCGTGTACACTGTCAATCAGATACCGTACCTGGGCGCCGCAAAAGGTCGTCACTCCACGCGGATGCTCATGATGCAACAGCGTGTTCCAGATCTCTCGCTGATCGGTGTCGGTCACCTTAACCAGCGTAAGACCCTCCACCTCATTAACAACCTCAGGCAAACGTTCCGGGGCAGGCACCGGTTCGGCCAGCAGGCGGGGACCCGCTCCCGCCGCGTAATTGTTCGTCGGCGCCGGCAATGCAATCCGCCCACGGTCGGCCAGCTTTGACAACGCACGGGCGCAGGTGGACACCTGCAACCGACCGCAGGCATCAACAAACGTGAAAAGTTCACACACGCGCCTTGCTATCGCCGCGCGCGTGGACAATGCGGCATCGCCCAACACCGCGGTGAGACGCGCCTGCGATTCCGGGGCACGCAAGGTGCGCAAAACCTGACTCTGCGTAAACATGCCACCAATATAGAGGGCACTGTTCAGAATGTCAGGTCAAAAAGTTGGGTAATGGGCAGGGCAAGCCAGGCCTCAATATTCCAAGTCGGAATGAATATTGCGACCTTGTCCTCGGAAGACTTCACGCCTGCTCCCCTCGCTTCGCAGTCTCTATCCAATTGGCGCAGTCGTCATTCGACACCATATCTGTCTCCGTCAATCACTAGGATCAGAGTACAATCAACATGATTCCGGCGACTATCCCCCAGTTCGGTAACATAGTTTTGCGGACGAATTGCTCGGCGGAACCCTGTCCAGCAAACGCCTTTTAAACGCGGAGTTGATACCTATTATCGACGAGTCCCATCTCCCTCAGAAACCGGCGCACGAACGCTTCATGTTGCTGGTCCTCGCACACAAGTATATACTGTACCCTACGCCGAACCACTACCCTTCCCAGCCTCTGGCTATCACCTGCGACAATCTTAGAAATTCATTGCCAGCCAGGTGCTTTACCTTTTCAGACAAGGGCTCAACTCGCGTCGGCCCCGCCTCATCTCGCGAGAGAAGAATCGCTCGGTCTGCTCCAAGGTAGTCGAGTATCTCCGGGTGATGAGACGCCAGCACGGCCTGAGGTATACTGGTCCCACAAGCATCGTTCAGAGAAATCAGCCACGGCTGAATTTCGGATAGCCCGACAAAGTTCACGGGCTCATCAAGAAAGAGTGTCTGTCCTGGGTCAGTAGCAAGTGATATTAGGGCATAAAGAATGGTCAGCACTCTTTGGCCGTCCGACAACTCGTTGAACGTATACGCCTGTGCTTTATCCCCATCGCCAAAAACACTAACCAATGCTCTCGTGCCAATCCCTACTTTCTCCAATTGAGACCTGCGTAGTCCGTCCAAGACCTCCCGCATGACTTGTGTGTATTTGTACACGAGATCCTGTCGCTCCTGCAGTAAGTGTCGGTACCAATCGACGAAATTGCTTCCATCCCTAGCGAGTCTCTGGGCTTCCCCGGCTGCCTCAGCCGCAAAGCTAGCTGGATTAAGTCCGCAAACCAAAACATTGCGCATGAACTCCAACAATCTGCAAAGGCGCTTGTTATGCTTGTCAACTGCCACTCGGGCCAACGCCGATTCTTCCCAATCACTCGTGAAAGTCGGGCCCAGCGAATGGTCGTCATGGTAGAGTTGCACATTACCGAGTGCAAACTCGAAGAGAACGCCGCCATTTGCCTCTAGAACCTCACGCTTTATCCACGCCTGACGACCTCGCCTGTTGTGTTCTACCTCAAGGCGATAGGCAAACTGCTCTTCTCCTAACTCAATATTGACTTCGTAGATCTGCATCTCTCGTGTCTGCCACCTGGTCAGAGTAGAAGGAGGTAAAATCTCTCGGTCCTTAACTATGGAGCGACCTTCTAGCAGTCTGCACAGAGCATAAACAGCGTCAAATACCGCTGTCTTACCCACACCGTTCCGTCCAACAAGCAGAGTGAGCTCCTGAAGTTGCAATTCGAAATTGATAAGACACTTATAGTTGTCTACGTAGATGCGCTTCAACATTAGCTGGAAAGCCCTATTGGTGGAGGAAGCCTTTGATCCAAGGAAGGAATTATATACCTACCCAGCCTCTTGCTAAACTCCCAAATCGGGAAATCTATTGGATTTCGGTTTCAGGCTGGTGCATCTAGGTGGAGGAGGCGATTTTAATTGGGATTCGTATCTGCCCCGTGCATAGAAACACCCTCCTTTAGACCTCTATCCACAACATTCGCGGTAGAACCAGCAACCTAAATTAGATTGGAGGATCTGCTTGAAGCCTGACTCTCCTATTGAAGTTTTTGAGGATAGCCTAATTGCAGTCGGGCAAGTAGTCCAGATTATTTCTGGCAGTTTGGTCTCTATCGGTTCTCAGATACTTACCGTATCGACCGTTCGCAACATGAATGCGGGTTTCCATACCGTCACCCCATAAAACGTATACTGATGGTCCCTCTGTTCTATATCTTATATTGCGTTAGCCTTAGATCTTGGAGACCAGCTTTCTCTACTATTGCAAGTCCGAGAATATCTCCATCTTTATCCTTTTGGGTTGCAGTAACTTGTCTGCGCATGATAAATTTGCTCGTTTTGGATGAATGAAATGTGTTTCAGTGTTCTGAATCCTTTGGAGGATTGGGGTCACGACCAGGATGAATCGTATCCTTGCTTCTTATTCTGCCGTTGCGTCCCTTGGTAGTAAGTTCACCGCCGCCTTGATTTGCTAGCATCTGCCTAGCGGCTTCTATGGCATCCCTTTGCGTATCGTGAATGCTGGATGCTCTCTGCCGATCATCTCTCTTGTTTCCCCATTTTCCGTCTGACCGACGAGAAATGGTCCTATCTTATGGTTTGCTCATAGCTGATTTAGTACAAATGTTCGGGAGGCAAGCGTGCAAGAGATATGCCAACCTTGGATGGTAGGACAAAATGGCACTTTCGTAACGGTGAGTGTCATTATTTGCAGCCGGAGGTACAATTTGACGGTTGCCAGCCTTTTGAAGGAAAAACGGGGAAACTGAGCCCGAAATGATTATCCTGTCAGGATAAGTAGCAAAAATGGTTTTCGCCCAATATCTTATAGGGAGGATCCAATAAGAACAGTCCACCACTAAGGAGAACGAAATGGCTACTGGCATGCGCTTTGTTTGCCGTGGATGCGACAAAAGCATTGAGGCGTGGGACGACGGTAATCCTTACTACCTGGAGAAGGGCCGGAAGCGATACGCATACCTTCCAAGCAGTCTGTTGGCACTCTGCATCGGTAACGATTCTCCACACCTTTGTCAATCGTGTGGACATCAATTCATGGTTGATTCCAATGCACCGATCACGGAGTGTCCAAAGTGCAAGGCCGACATGATCGTATGTACGACGATGTTGGATGGCAAGGCATGTCCCTACTGCAAACAAGGGATGTTTGTTATGGACTTGGGATGGCTCGCAATTTCTTAAAAGGCACTTGAGGTAGGGTGGGGCTTGGTTAGCAGCGAACTCCTGTATCATCATATATCGCGGAGCATGTGGACAACCGTAGACGACACGACGCTCGGATACGCCTAGTTTTCGGAGGCAGGATTCCACACTAAACCACTGTCCAGAAGTCGGAGTGCATATTCCAACCAAGTGAGCCACTAATACGATTGAAGTGGGCCACACTTTATAGCCTAGGCTGATTTATCATTTGATTAATGGAACGTGAACAGTACGTTCTGCAAATTCAACCGATCAAATTCCATACCTTGGTAACCAGTCCTCGCATTACTTGCATAAAGTCTATGGGCAAGGCATGAATCCGCTCCGCATTTTCATCAGCAGCGTGCAAAGTGAGTTCGCGGAGGAACGAGCAGAGCTGCGAGACTATGTCCGCAGCAACCCGCTGCTACGGAAATTCTTCGAGGTATTTCTGTTCGAGGACGTTCCGGCTTCGGATCGGCGCCCCGACGAGCTCTACCTAGAAGAAGTTGAACGGTCCGACATCTATGTTGGATTATTTGGAAGCGAGTATGGGACCGAAGATGATAAGGGAGTATCGCCGACGGAGCGAGAGTTTGATCACGCGGCTACAATAAGCAAACATCGCCTGATTTTTGTTAAGGGTGTGGGTGACAGCGCCCGAAATCCGAAGATGCAGGCACTCATTGATAAGGCCCAAGCCCTGCCCATTACCCAACTTTTTGACTTGACATTCTGAACAGTGCCCCATATATTGGTGGCATGTTCACGCAGAGTCAGGTTTTGCGCACCTTGAGTGCTCCGGAATCGCAGTCGCGTCTCACCGCGGTGTTGGGCGATGCCGCGTTGTCCACGCGCGCGGCGATAGCAAGGCGCGTGTGTGAACTTTTCACATTCGTTGATGCCTGCGGTCGGTTGCAGGTGTCCACTTGCGCCCGTGCGTTGTCAAAGCTGGCCGACCGTGGGCGGATAGCATTGCCTGCGCCGACGAACAATTACGCGGCGGGGGCGGGTCCCCGCCTGCTGGCCGAACCGGTGCCTGCCCCGGAACGTTTGCCTGAGGTTGTTAACGAGGTGGAGGGTCTTACGCTGGTTAAGGTGACCGACACCGATCAGCGTGAGATTTGGAACACGCTGTTGCATCATGAGCATCCGCGTGGAGTGACGACATTTTGCGGTGCCCAGGTACGGTATCTGATTGACAGTGCACACGGTTATGTGGGTGCGGTCGGTTTTTCGGCGGCCGCCCTGCGACTGGCGGCCCGGGAGCAGTGGATGGCCTGGTCGGACGCACAGCGACAGGCCCATCTGCACCGTGTGGTGTGTCTGAGCCGATTCCTGATGCGGGAGCGATGCCAGCATCTGGCCAGCTACGTGCTCAGTCGCCTGCTCAGGCGACTGGCTGAGGACTATCAGCAGCATTACGGCTACCGGGTGTGGATCGTTGAAACCTATGTGGATCCCGAATGGTCGGGTTCCTGCTTCAAGGCCACCAATTTTCAGTACATTGGACAAACCGCTGGCGGCCTCCGCCATGACACTCTGGAGCCGCCGAAGGCGTTGTATGTATACGAACTTAATCGCAGGTGGCGTCAGCAACTGGGGGTGCCTGCGGTGGAATTACGTCCGGTCAGACAACCTGGTGAGATGTTGGATAGCGAACAGTGGGCCGATGCCGAGTTTGGGGATGCGCCGCTGGGCAACGCGCTGCGCTCGGCGCGGCTGGTCAAGAGTGCGTCTCTGCTCGCCGATACCATCGGCGCGGCGATTACCGGGAACACGGGCTATGATCGGGCGGCGGTCAAGGGGCATTATCGCCTGCTGGCGAGCGATCCGGCGTCTGAGGTGACGCCGGAGAACGTGTTGGCCCCGCATCGGGCGCGTACCATAGAGCGTATGCGCAGCCAAAAGGTGGTCTTATGCATCCAGGATGGCAGTCGGCTCAATTACGGGTCGCGTCTGGCCTGCGAGGACTTGGAAGTCATTGGTCAGAATCAGACCACGACCAAATCGCGGGGACTGCATATTCATACCACGCTGGCGACCACCACCGATGGTCTGCCACTGGGCGTGTTGCGGTGCAGTTACAAAGATCCGACCGATGGACCGTTGAAGCCAAAGGCGCAGCGGTGGCTGGATGGTTATGCGGATATTTGTGAAGCCGCGCAGGAGCTATCGCGCAAGATCAAGGTCCTCTGCGTGATGGATCGGGAGGGCGACAGTTTTGCGCTCTTTGATGCGCAGCGGCAGCACAAGCGGGTTGATCTGCTGGTGCGGGCATCTAAGAATCGGCGTCTGGCAAAAGGCAAAAAGCTGTTTGAGACGATGTCCGGTGGCAAAGCTGCCAAGACGATCAGGATTGAGATTCATCGCCGGTCCGTGCGGTCGAAGACGGCCGGACGCGCCTATCGCGTCGCCGATGCCGAAGTACGCTATGGCCCGGTTACGCTGCCCGCGACTCCACTGGTTGCGGATGCGGATCCGGTGACGCTCACCGGGGTGCATATCAAAGAAGTCTCGCCGCCTGCGGGTGAAAAGGCGATTGAATGGTATCTGCTGACCAGTCTTGCGGTGCCCTCGGCCCGGGCTGCGGAGCGGGTGCTGGGGTATTATCTGAAACGTTGGCGGATTGAGGACTTTTTCCGGGTGCTCAAGAGTGGCTGCAAAGTGGAACATATGCAGCTGCGGAGCGCCTTAAGACTGGAACGGGCATTGGCGATCTACTGTGTGATTGCCTGGCGTCTCATGGTGCTGACGCTGTTGGGGCGAACCATGCCGGAGCTGGATCCGTCGGTATTCTTCACAGAACTGGAACTTGGATTCTTGACCGGCTACGCCAAGCGGGTACGACTGCCGGAACCCAAGATGCTGCGGGACGCCATGTTGCTGGTGGGGGTGTTGGGCGGCTATCAAAACCGGAATCGTGCCCCACCGCCGGGCCATCAGGTCATGTGGAGGGGAATCGAACGACTCGCTATGGCCTTGGTGGGCTATCAGATGCACATTGAGGAGACCCAGGCCCGCTGCTGCTGCTGTGCAGATTCGTGATACCCTCACGAAACGGGAGACTCTTACCCCAATGCTATGGCCCGGACGTACCGGTACCGTGAACCCAAGCGTGAAAACGCTCCGTCACCCTATGCTGCGGACCATCAAGGCGTGCGCTGTAAAGAGGCGCTCCGACCAGACAATCACGGCGGTAGAAAAAACGCTCACGGATCTCCCACAATAGTTAGACTACACCATTACTTGGGTAATGGGCAGCCCAAGCCAGCGTGATCAGAAAGCGGTTCAACGCTCTTAACGAGCTCGTAACCGGACTCTACGCGGCGCTGGTGGAGTATTTGACAGCCACTGAAGTAATCCGCTCAACTCCATTTGATGCGGCACCCTGTGTAAAGGCTACCGTAGACGATCTCGATTCTGAATGTATGGTTCGATTCATCCGCACGGCGCGCAGAGCCAGACAATTTCCGCTGACTGAAGATGCGTCCCCCGAGGAATTGTTAGAGCATCTGAACCTGCTCCACGATCGAGGGCCGACGAATGCTGCGGTATTACTGTTCGGGATGACGCCGCAGCGGTTTCTGATCTCCTCCGAAATCAGGTGTGCACACTTCCACGGGACTGTTGTTAGCAAACCCATTCCCTCTTATCAAGTCTACAAGGGCACGGCGTTCAATTTGGTTGATCAGGCAGTGGACTTTGTGCTGAGCAAGATCAACCGATCAATTGGCACACGGGCGGAGACACCACATGCCCCCACAACCTACGAGATCCCGAAAGAAGTTGTGACTGAAGCCATCGTCAACGCGGTGGCCCACAGAGACTACACGAATAACGGAAGCGTACAAGTAATGCTCTTCGCAGACCGGTTGGAGGTGTGGAATCCCGGCAGTCTCCCGCCATCGCTGACACTGGATAAACTGCGCGTCCACCACGGGTCAGTACCGGGCAACCCCTTGCTAGCGGAGTCCATGTACCTGGCCGAATACATCGAACGGATGGGAACGGGAACCCTGGACATGATTAGACGCTGTGGTGAGGCCGGACTACCGGAGCCAGAATTCACAGTCACAGATGGCTTTGTTGCGACCATGCGGCGGCCACGGAGTCAAGTCTGCACCGTGTCGGCATATTGCGGCCGCGAGCCACTGCCTGACGTCGACATATTGGTGCTGTATCCCAACAATACGTGGATAAGGTCACGAACCAACAAACACGGCGAGGCACACATCGGACTGCATTCCCTCCATTTGCCTATGACGGTGTTCGCCGCTGCTGCGGGCTTCGCTGCCTGCACAGAATACGGCTGGATGCCTGGAGAACGGACTCTCTCGCTGCAACTTGATTCATTAAACAACGGGGGTTCGGTAATCTTTCCCGAAGCGACTGGCTTTATACCTGGGCTTAAGGGGAGACTGAATCCTATACGCGATTCCCAAGATCGGACCTACCTTTACACCTCAAATGTCGCCATCAACGATGGTCAATCACTGCCGGTATCGTTCGATTACGGTCAAAAGCTGCGCCTTACTGACGCTTACGACAACGAAGTTGTGGCACACGTTCTCGACATCGTAGGCCGATCAGCACTATTGGAGTATCGTGCAATTCGGATTCAGCCAGAGTCACAGCCAGAGTCACGGCCAGAGTCACGGCCAGAGTCACGGCCAGAGTCACTGGAATCGAGGATACTCCGGCTCTTAGCGGCTGGACCGATGTCAAAGACCGAGTTGTCCACGAACTTGGGACAGAAGAAGATATCCGGTCAACTCAACAAGGTGGTTCGGTTGCTAGTCGACAAAGGGAAGATCGCTTTCACGCGGCCCGAAATACCCCGAAGTCGGTTCCAACAATATCAACTGACGGACAAGGGGCAAGCTGCGGTTGGAAGTATAAATGCAGAGAGATAAGTAGCATGAGCACCGTCAGGCAGCGTAAAATTCTCACACAGCAGCGCGTGATCAAGAATAAATGGGCTTCGGGCATCTTAGCAACTGAGAGGATCGTCTTAGCAACCCAGTATTGAGAAAACGCTTCATATTGACTGGCTGAAACACCAAGGTCGCAGCGACCCGCTCATCAATAAGGTGCTGCTCCGGCTAGCCTGAATTCCCATTTTATTTCTCTTGCGGTGATTACGGTTGTTTTGAGAACTGTACCCGGAGAGTTTTGTAGTCAAGTCAGGGGATATTCTGGCGTAATTCAGGGCATCCGGCAGCGACTAGCCTGAATTCCCGCGTTCATTTTCTCATGTGAGGATTATGGTCGTTTAGAGAACTGTACTCGTAGGGTTTTGTTGTCAAGCCAGGGGATTTTCTGGTGTAATTCGGGGTATCCGGCAGCGACCAGGTAGTTATCTTTGGCGCGTGCACGCAACTGGACGAGGATTTCATTCTGGGTAATGGTGACCTTTCCGGTGTGTCGCATCAGGTCACGGTAGAGGGTCCGCGCCTTGGCTTTTTCATAGCCTTGTCCGACGCGCACGCCCATGAGTCGATAGAGTACGCTGGCCATAACGGTCAACTGCACATCAACGTTGATGCGCATAGGAACGGCCGAGCTCAACGCATCCATGTGAAAGAAGTCAATGGCATCGCTGATGACATTTTCGATGACCATACGCCGGGCATACCGGTCAATCAGTTGCCGGGGCGTGCGTTTCATCTGATTGGTAATCAAAACCGTTGGCTTGTCATGTCCTAAGTTTTTGACAAGCAGTTGCCGAATGGGCTTGGGATAAGCACGCAGTTTGACGGTTTCATCCACGACGCTTGGGGTCCGATACGTGCGCCCAATGTTGGAGAGTCGGATTTTCTTCCAGGCCGACTTATCCAGGGAATGAATGCGCCGGATCAAGGAAGCGTGGCGGCGGCGCAGCGTGATAAAGTCAATGCCGAGCGCATCCAGTTCTGCCAAGTTGGCATAGATCGTAAACCGACTGTCAAAGACCAGTTCACCGGGGAGCTTCCCCGTTCGGGCTTTCCAATCTCTGACAAACTCCAGAATGGCATCATTCTGGGTTTCTTTTCGGATCGTCGAATCCGCGTAACAGAAGACATGTGCTTCGGCATCGCGGGCTAACAGGGTCAGGATCCCGCGTTGGCGTCGACTTCGCTTGGAGACAAAGTGTTTCTGCAAAAGGGCCTGATGCTCATGATAGGGGATGGTATGGAAATCCAGGTCCACGGAGGCGCCCGTTCCCCCCACCTTGGCCAGCTGTGCAGCGGCATGATACCACCGGTGCATCAAGGGTCCCGAAAAGGTCGAATCCACCTGGATGGAGTACTCCGTCAGGGTCGTGCGTTTGGGGATGACATTGAGGCCGGTAAACAATGCGAGGCCCTGATCCAGCGTTTCGGCCATGACCTGGGAGGGCCGTCCGATCCCGGCGAGCTTCAGGGCCAAGAGCGAACGAACCGCACAACCGGCCGGGATCATACGGGTACCCGGCATCTTGACCTGATCCAGAATTTCGTCAAGACCTATTCGCGCCAGATCAAAGGCGAATAAAAACAATCCTGCAAAATCAGTCGAAAAGGACCGCGGACTGAGATCAAGCTTTTTGCGGTTTGCGTTGAGGGTTCGCGGAGCAGGCCGCTGGGCGGATCGGCGGGGCAGGCGCTTGATGTTTTCCTGGTTGAAGATCTTATGGATGTAGCCTACACTGGCCGGCATGTTTTCCTTTTTCAGTGCCTCCTGAATTTGATAGAGGGTTAAGCCCTGTTGTTTTCGGAGGGCAAGAATCCGGGCACGTTTGGGATCAGTCGGCTTAGCGCGGGGTTCGGATTTTTTTAATTGGGGCCAAAAGAAGTCTGCGGAGGGATTTTTATTGAAGCGTGTGAGGAGGTTACGGAAGGAGCCGGGGGCATAGCCGCCGCGCTCGGCGGCTTCTTCAATCGTGCATCCTTCGTGGAGGTAGGCTCGGAGGGCTTCATACTGACGCATGGGGAGGCCATCGGGCAGCGCAAAGAAATCGGAGCGTCGGTTCATTGTATATCGTGAACTATGAAATAATAGCCAATATAATAACAATAAAATTATAAAACAAACGACCGAACTCGAATACATTAAAAGACCCAGTAAAATCAACGAAATAGCGGACGAAATGTCCAATTCAGAGGCTATGAGCAGGGATTGAGCTGGGATAGCTCGGCGGCAACACCAGGACAGGATACGATGTTATAATATTGGAATACTGTTCGCAAGTTCATGAAAAATATGAATATAGGTGTAAAAAAGCCATTTTCAGGCCTTATTCATAGGATTTTCCGTGAAAACACGCTTGGCTGAAACTCCCCGGGAATTCAGGCTAGGTCTGCCCATTACCCAACTTTTTGACTTGACATTCTGAACAGTGCCCCATATATTGGTGGCATGTTCACGCAGAGTCAGGTTTTGCGCACCTTGAGTGCTCCGGAATCGCAGTCGCGTCTCACCGCGGTGTTGGGCGATGCCGCGTTGTCCACGCGCGCGGCGATAGCAAGGCGCGTGTGTGAACTTTTCACATTCGTTGATGCCTGCGGTCGGTTGCAGGTGTCCACTTGCGCCCGTGCGTTGTCAAAGCTGGCCGACCGTGGGCGGATAGCATTGCCTGCGCCGACGAACAATTACGCGGCGGGGGCGGGTCCCCGCCTGCTGGCCGAACCGGTGCCTGCCCCGGAACGTTTGCCTGAGGTTGTTAACGAGGTGGAGGGTCTTACGCTGGTTAAGGTGACCGACACCGATCAGCGTGAGATTTGGAACACGCTGTTGCATCATGAGCATCCGCGTGGAGTGACGACATTTTGCGGTGCCCAGGTACGGTATCTGATTGACAGTGCACACGGTTATGTGGGTGCGGTCGGTTTTTCGGCGGCCGCCCTGCGACTGGCGGCCCGGGAGCAGTGGATGGCCTGGTCGGACGCACAGCGACAGGCCCATCTGCACCGTGTGGTGTGTCTGAGCCGATTCCTGATGCGGGAGCGATGCCAGCATCTGGCCAGCTACGTGCTCAGTCGCCTGCTCAGGCGACTGGCTGAGGACTATCAGCAGCATTACGGCTACCGGGTGTGGATCGTTGAAACCTATGTGGATCCCGAATGGTCGGGTTCCTGCTTCAAGGCCACCAATTTTCAGTACATTGGACAAACCGCTGGCGGCCTCCGCCATGACACTCCGGAGCCGCCGAAGGCGTTGTATGTATACGAACTTAATCGCAGGTGGCGTCAGCAACTGGGGGTGCCTGCGGTGGAATTACGTCCGGTCAGACAACCTGGTGAGATGTTGGATAGCGAACAGTGGGCCGATGCCGAGTTTGGGGATGCGCCGCTGGGCAACGCGCTGCGCTCGGCGCGGCTGGTCAAGAGTGCGTCTCTGCTCGCCGATACCATCGGCGCGGCGATTACCGGGAACACGGGCTATGATCGGGCGGCGGTCAAGGGGCATTATCGCCTGCTGGCGAGCGATCCGGCGTCTGAGGTGACGCCGGAGAACGTGTTGGCCCCGCATCGGGCGCGTACCATAGAGCGTATGCGCAGCCAAAAGGTGGTCTTATGCATCCAGGATGGCAGTCGGCTCAATTACGGGTCGCGTCTGGCCTGCGAGGACTTGGAAGTCATTGGTCAGAATCAGACCACGACCAAATCGCGGGGACTGCATATTCATACCACGCTGGCGACCACCACCGATGGTCTGCCACTGGGCGTGTTGCGGTGCAGTTACAAAGATCCGACCGATGGACCGTTGAAGCCAAAGGCGCAGCGGTGGCTGGATGGTTATGCGGATATTTGTGAAGCCGCGCAGGAGCTATCGCGCAAGATCAAGGTCCTCTGCGTGATGGATCGGGAGGGCGACAGTTTTGCGCTCTTTGATGCGCAGCGGCAGCACAAGCGGGTTGATCTGCTGGTGCGGGCATCTAAGAATCGGCGTCTGGCAAAAGGCAAAAAGCTGTTTGAGACGATGTCCGGTGGCAAAGCTGCCAAGACGATCAGGATTGAGATTCATCGCCGGTCCGTGCGGTCGAAGACGGCCGGACGCGCCTATCGCGTCGCCGATGCCGAAGTACGCTATGGCCCGGTTACGCTGCCCGCGACTCCACTGGTTGCGGATGCGGATCCGGTGACGCTCACCGGGGTGCATATCAAAGAAGTCTCGCCGCCTGCGGGTGAAAAGGCGATTGAATGGTATCTGCTGACCAGTCTTGCGGTGCCCTCGGCCCGGGCTGCGGAGCGGGTGCTGGGGTATTATCTGAAACGTTGGCGGATTGAGGACTTTTTCCGGGTGCTCAAGAGTGGCTGCAAAGTGGAACATATGCAGCTGCGGAGCGCCTTAAGACTGGAACGGGCATTGGCGATCTACTGTGTGATTGCCTGGCGTCTCATGGTGCTGACGCTGTTGGGGCGAACCATGCCGGAGCTGGATCCGTCGGTATTCTTCACAGAACTGGAACTTGGATTCTTGACCGGCTACGCCAAGCGGGTACGACTGCCGGAACCCAAGATGCTGCGGGACGCCATGTTGCTGGTGGGGGTGTTGGGCGGCTATCAAAACCGGAATCGTGCCCCACCGCCGGGCCATCAGGTCATGTGGAGGGGAATCGAACGACTCGCTATGGCCTTGGTGGGCTATCAGATGCACATTGAGGAGACCCAGGCCCGCTGCTGCTGCTGTGCAGATTCGTGATACCCTCACGAAACGGGAGACTCTTACCCCAATGCTATGGCCCGGACGTACCGGTACCGTGAACCCAAGCGTGAAAACGCTCCGTCACCCTATGCTGCGGACCATCAAGGCGTGCGCTGTAAAGAGGCGCTCCGACCAGACAATCACGGCGGTAGAAAAAACGCTCACGGATCTCCCACAATAGTTAGACTACACCATTACTTGGGTAATGGGCAGGGCTTGGTAGTTCTCTTGGCTCGTGCCAGCGGCTGGAAGAGGATTTCATTCTGGGCGATGGTTACCTTGCCGTCGTAATTGCTCAAGGCTCCTTCTTCATGGTTATCTGTCCCAAATTATAACTGAATGTAGCCCGAAACAATACATATCGCCCTAATTGGGGCCAGTCAAGATGGTGTCAGGATCACTCCTTGCGATAGTCATACAATATCTCGGCCTCACCGGTCTCCAGACAAACCAGATCCTTCCCCCGAATGCGATAGATCTGCATCTACACACTGATTCTCCGTATCCATAATCACCTGATTAACATACCCGCAGAACTGAGTCCCAAGGTATATCACTTCATTAAATCTATCACGGTTCCCCGCGTGAAAATGCTAACTATGATTCAGCCAAAATTAATCATTCCATCCAAATCGTGGTAGAACCCATTGTTTACTGGATAGGCGTTACCACCGGATGCGTGCACTTTGGCTCTTGATTTTCCTTCCATTATGGTCTGACACTGTTCCTGCGGACGGTCCACCCTTTGAACCCCAAGAAGCACTGGAAACCATCAAGGTACCCAATGGCTTACGTGTAGACCTTGTCGCGGCAGAACCCCTGGTGGCCGACCCTGTCGCTATGGATATTGATGAATATGGTCGAATCTGGGTCGCCGAAATGCCCGGCTATCCCTTGGATATTGGCGGGTCTGGACGAATAAAAATCCTGCATGATACAAACCAGGATGGTCGACCTGATTCCGCAGCATTGTTCGCTGACGGACTTAGACTGCCGACCGGTATTATGCGCTGGAAGGATGGCGTCCTGGTAACCGATCCACCTGATATTCTCTATCTCCCGGACACCGATGGGGATTCCCGAGCAGACAGCCATATAGTAGTACTAACCGGGTTTGCACTTTCAAATCCGCAACACAATACAAATTCACCGCTCTACGGACTGACCAACTGGATTTACGTAGCTAACAACAGCACGATCTGGTGGACCGAAAAATATGCGGACCCCTTCGGTAATCAAGGAGGCCATGTATATTTTCCCGACAACCCTGAGGGCAAGCGTCTGCCGCGTAATGCTGCCGACCGAAACGTGCGTTTCCGACCGGATACCTATGAACTTGAACTTCTTGGTGGGCGATCCCAGTTTGGACATACCTTTGACGCTTGGGGAAGGCATTTTTTAGTGGATAATAGTCATCACCACTCGGTGGAAGCCCTTGCTTCGCAATACTTGGAGCGGCGCCCTGATGTACCAATCCAAACAACCGTTCACAGAACGCCGGACCACGGGGATGCTGCCGAAGTATATCCCATCACCATCAATCCCATACACCAGTTGCTGACTGATCGTGGAGTATTCACTTCTGCATGCGCACTGACCTGGCAACTTGGAGGTTTGTTTCCTGCACCATTTGACAGCAACATTACGCTGGTCGCGGAGCCGGTTCACAACCTTGTGCACATTGACCGAGTGGTTCCAGATGGGCCGGTTTTTCGGAGCGAGCGCGTACTCGAGAAGCGTGAATTTCTCGCATCCACAGACAGCTGGTTTCGTCCTGTTAATTTCACCATTGGCCCCGATGGAGCTATATATATTGTTGACTACTACCGGCAGATCATAGAGCACCCGGAGTGGATGGACGACAGTCTGGCAGCTACCGGTGACCTGCACCAAGGCACCAATCGCGGACGCATCTATCGTATTGTACCCGAGGGCACTCCTGAATTGGACTGGTACGGGAATCTCAACCTTGCCAATGCTGACATAGACGAACTAGTCAGCAAGTTGGCCTCTGAGAATATCTGGTGGCGTCGCAACGCGCAGCGCATTCTGGTGAGCCGGGATCATCAGGATGCGATAGCCCTTCTTTCGGAAATGGCTGCATCCAGCACTTCTGCCTTGGGGCGACTTCATGCCCTTTGGACCTTGAATGGCTTGGGCGCACTGACAACCAGTCAGATTAGGTTGGCACTTGATGATCCATACCCTGAAGTGCGTGAAAATGCTTTACGTCTGGCAGAACTGGCACTGCCCGATAACCCTGAACTCGGCCAGAACCTGCTAACCATGACCGAGGATCCTGATGTCCGGGTTCGGTATCAGCTACTCAATACCCTTGGGTTCCTACCTGGCTCAGATGCTGCTAAACTTAGACTGCTTGAGCAAAATATTGAAAGCGAATGGTTTCAAACGGCCGCACTCCTGGCACTTGATGTTTCTGTCCATGACCTCATGCAAACAGCAGTGTATGAGTTCACAGCACCAGACCACGTCATTGACCGCTTTGTTCTACGTCTGGCACGTATTCTCGCAAGAACAAATGGACTGGTACCTGCCCTAACCAATGAGGGGCCTGCTCTTGCTGCACGTTTGGAGGGGGCTGCGGGAGGTTTGCAGGAACGTCAGGATAAGGTTGCAATCTCACTAGAGCTATCCGGGCGTTTAGCAAGATTAGCCTTGGCGCCTGATGATGAACTGGGCAATGCTGCCGCAGCGTTACTTGAAGCAGTGATCCTCCCCGAATCAGAGAGACTCGAACAAGCACAGCATATAGCGACTAACATTAACCAAACGGTGGAGACGAGAGTGCGTGCAGTGCGTATTCTGTCGCTTACCCACGATAATATCGAAATCCTGGCGGCACTACTTGCCCCCTCCTATCCTGTAGAAGTCCAACTCACATCTGTGGAAGCACTAGGGGCCCAACCAGGCACACGGCCTGCACAGCTTTTGCTGCAATCCTGGCCTAATCTTTCACCGCGCTCCCGAATTCGGGCACTGGACCAATTTTCCAGCCAAGATCGTGCAGATCTGTTAATAACTGCATTAGAGGAGGGCGTCGTTCTACCTGAAGAAATCACTTGGCACCAACGTGTCCGTTTGATGCGCGATACGGTGGAACCTGTCCGAAGCCGTGCGCGAGCAATCCTCAAAGTAAAGGATACCGCTCTCGGCGCATTATCTATTCCTGACGGTCCAGGGAAAATTGACCATGGACGGGTACTATTTGAAAACCTGTGTGCACAGTGCCACATGGCAGGGGATGTAGGTGCAGGCACTATTGGACCAGATTTGGCTACTGTACAACATTGGCCACGCCATGCCCTGTTAGCCGAGCTTCAAAACCCCGGTCAGAGGATTGCCAGCGGTTACGAGTCGTGGAAGTTGACGCGTACCAACGGTTCAACAATCGAGGGAACTATTGCCTCAGAAACCTCTTCAGCAATTACAATTAGTACTCTCACTGAGACAGTCGTGGTTCCACGACAGGATGTGAAGGAATTGACTGCAATACCCGGTTCGTTTATGCCACCGGGCCTTAACATGGCTCTTGAACCTGATGATCTGCGCGATTTGCTTAGCTTTCTAAGACAGGAGCTTCCCCAACAATAATCTTTCCACTCCCGATGCAAAAACTATTGATACTCTTCACGGCAGCCTTGTTGTTCACTGTCTCTCAGACCTTAGCACAGACGCCCGCTGTGCCCTCCCTCGACGCGTGGGAGATTCATGATCTTGATCGCCCGCAACCGATTGTCGTTACTCCTGGAGAAATGACTCCCGCACCCCCACCCTCAGACGCTATTGTTCTGTTTGATGGAACACACTTCGAGGAATGGATGCATGCAAACGGCGATGCAGTTAAATGGCATTTACGTGACGGTTACATGGAGGTGAATCCCGGTACCGGGATTATCAAAACCAAACGTTCGTTCGGCGACGTCCAGCTTCATATCGAATGGGCAACACCAAATAGTGGGACAGGACAGGACAGTGGCAACAGTGGTGTGTATCTCATGAACACCTATGAGGTACAGGTGCTTAATTCGTTCGAGAATGAGACCTATCCCGATGGACAGGCCGCATCGTTGTACGGGCAGTATCCCCCACTTGTGAACGCCAGCCGCCCACCGTTGGAATGGCAGTCCTACGATATTGTCTTCAGAAGACCCCATTTCGAGGAGGACGGTTCGCTGAAGCAACCTGCAAGAGTCACTGTTTTCCATAACGGTGTACTCGTTCAGGACAATGTGATCCTGACTGGACCTAGTGGGCATCGATCCCGTCCCCCATACCGGGCTCACGAGGACGCATTGCCACTCTTCTTACAAGATCATAACGAGCCTACACGCTTTCGTAATATCTGGATCCGTGACTTGGAAACAGATATGTAATCTATGAATGACCTTAATCGCAGGGATTGACATTGGCGGAACACGGACGCGCTGTGCGCTGGCGCGGAAGGACAAGCCACACGAAATTTTCCGCAGAACATCGGTAGCGACCCCGCAGCAAGGACCTGATGCGGTGCTTGATGTAATTGAGGACATGATTCGTGACAAGCTAGGGGTAGAAGAGCCGTTATGTGCGGTTGGCTGCGTAGCGCCGGGCTGGACGGATACGCAGTCTGGCGTGGTGCTTGAGGCAACCAATCTGAATAACTGGACTAACGTCCCCCTAGTCGCCGAGCTTGAAACAAGGTTTCAAGCTCCTGCTGCTATTGAGAATGACGTTAACGCTGCTGTCTTAGCGGAGACTCGACTGAGTGTATCCACTAAAATGTCCCCAGTCGTCTACGTGACCTTGAGTACGGGAATAGCTGCTGGCATAGTCATTGACGGCAAAATCCTGCGGGGAGCAAATTGCTGCTCAGGGGAGATTGGCAGTCTTATTCCCTCCCCTGAGTATCTCGGCCAAGATTGGCAGCCGGGTGGATGTTTGGAGCAACTGGCGGGCGGCGTTGGCCTGGCTGCCCAATGGGCTAAAATCCAAGGTACTCCCTCGAACACAACGAGCGCTCTAGAAGTGTTCCAAGCAGCTGATGCAGGAGATATTAAGGCGATCGCGTTGATCAATAAGGCTACTGACTACTTGGCACAGGCTATCGCAGCACTGGTCTGTATCCTTGATCCTGCAATTGTGATCCTAGCCTGAATTTCCAACCGGCATTTTGGGGAATTAAGTTATGACAATGGGCGGGTATTTTATGGGATCATGATGCGCAGTTTCCGATTCCCAAGCCATGGGATCTGGTACTCTACATTTTCGTAGCCTGCTGCCAGGAGATAGGGATTATTGGCCCGTCGGGACAGAGAGACCAGGATATCATTGGGTCGGATCTGGATGGTGGCTTGATTTCGCACGAGTTTTTCGAAGAGGGTACGGGGTTTAGCGGTTTCCATGCCCGGCCCAACGCGTTGGGCAAGGAGTCGGTAGAGGGTACTGGCCATGAGTGTGAGTTGGAGGTCCATTTCGATTTTAAGGGGGACAGCGGAGCTGAGCGCATCCATGTGGAAGAAGTCAATGGCATCGGCCAGCGTGTTTTCGATGATCATGCGTCGGGCGTAGCGGTCAATCAATTGGCCGGCGTGTTCTTTCATCTGATTGGTGATCAGCAGCGTCGGCTTGTCATGTCCGAGGTCAAGGATGGCGATCTGTCGCAATTCTGATTTATAGCCTCGGACGCGGACTTTTTTGTCCAGGACACGTGGATTACGGAACCTACGTCCGACATTGGTGAGTCGGATGCGCTGCCACTGGTCTGTGGGCACCTTGTTCAGGGCCTCCACCATGTTTCGGGAGCGTCTTCTGAGGGTCAGGAAGTCAATTCCGAGGTCGGTCAATTTTTGCAAGTGCGCATAGGTGGTGAAGGTACTGTCAAAGACCACTTCCCGGGGATAGGCCCCGGTCCGCTCGCGCCAGAACCGGAGAAACTGCGGGAGGGCGTCGTGGCGATTCGTTTTGCGAAGCTGAGCATCGGCGTAGACGAAGCAGCGAGCATCGGCATCGCGTACCACAAGCGAGAGGATTCCTTTCTGACTGCGACTCCGCTTGGAAACGAAATGTTTTTCAATCAGGGCATCCTCTCCGTGGTAGGGGATGGTATGGAAGTCAAGGTCAAAGGAGGTCCCCTTGCCCCCCAACGCCCCGCCGAGTGCACGCACGGCCGGATGCCAGGCCTCCATGAGACGGCGGATCTGCACAGGATGTACGCGACAGGAGTACTCGGTGAGCGTACTGCGCTTGGGCATGGCATTCAGGCCGGCAAAGAGCGCCAGTCCAGGATCCAGAATATCCACCATCCCCCGCGAGGTCCGCCGCACTCCCCAGAGCTTGAGGGCAAGCAGCGCCCGTACCGCACAGCCAGCGGGAATCATGACGCTGCCAGGCAGGGTACAGGTCTTGAGTAACCCGTCCAGGTCCATGCGGGCCAGATCGTGCATAAAGAGAAAGAGCCCCCCAAAGTCGGTCCGAAAGCGATGGGGTTTCAGATCCAGATTCCGACGGTCCGCCGTGGCTGCACGGTGGATGTTCACCGAGTCCAATTGCTCAAGAGCGGTGCGCCTACGCAGTTTAGGGAAGCCCGCCTTGCGCAAGATGCGGCCTACGGTGGATACACTGGTCCCCAGGTCTTCCTGGTGGAGGATCGCACAAATTTCCCTGACCGAGAGGTTCTTTTCTTTGCGCAATTGTCGGATACGTTGGTTCCGCTGGACGCGTGTGTTCCGGGGAGGTGTCGTCTCTGTACTGGGTTGCTCCACACGGTGTATGCGGGGCAGAAAGAAGTCTTGGTCGGGCTGTTTCTGAAACTCGGAGCAGAGATTACGGACCGTTCCGTGGGCGTATCCGAAGCGTTCGGCGATGGTTTTCAGGGGAAGTTGTTCAACGAAGGCGGCGCGTAGGACTTCGTAGTGTTTGTGCGTTTTATTTTTGGGTTTGAGGAAGTGGTTGGCAAGATCAGTCATGTTGTACTACCTCTATGATTATTATAATAACTACACTACAAACATTTTTCGACAAATGCAAGTGTAGCGAGAAAACGGGATCGAATGTATATTCAGATTGATGTTGCCCGGGTATTCAGATTGATGTTGCCCACCTTGGGTGGATAAAATCCAATTGATTTTCGGTGCAATTTTGATCTGAATTTCGAGACAGGATTTGTTGTTGGAGCAGGAAGAATTACAAGGCATTAGCGGCCCTGAACCAATCAGAGCAACTCATGCCACAACAACGAATTTCTATGAAGACCATACGAGACGTGCTGCGCTACTACTACGATGAGCGCCGCAGTAAGCGTCAAATCGCGGGCTACCTGCAGATCTCCCCGGGGACGGTGCGTAATTATCTTCGTCGCGCCGAGGCCGCGGGCGTGTCTTGGCCTCTTCCGGAGGCGTACACCGATGAGACCCTTGAGGCCTTGTTGTTCCCGCGCGATCAGGTTTCTTCCGATCGTCCCCAGCCGGACTGGACGGAGCTTAACAGGCAGTTATCCCGGAAGGGGATGACCCTGGAGCGGATCTGGCATTCCTACCGCCAAGTTCATCCGGAGGGGTACAGCTACGGGCATTTTTGTGTTCTTTACCATGAATGGAGTGGTCTCCTGGAGGTGACCATGCGGCTTCATCACAAAGCCTGCGACAAGCTTTTTGTAGACTATGCAGGCACGACGGTCGCGATCATTGATCCAGACACGGGCGAAGTGACCCAGGCGCAGATCTTTGTTGCGACGCTGGGCTGTTCCAACTATACGTATGTGGAGGCGACGCCGGATCAAACGATTCGTAGTTGGATTGGGGCGCATGTCCGGGCGATGGCGTTCTTTGGGGCCGTCCCCGCAGTCGTGGTCTGTGATAATTTGAAAGCGGCGGTCGTGCGTGCGAATCGTAGGAATCAAAAGATTCAACCCACTTACCTGGATTTTGCACGTCACTATAACACGAAAATCTCACCTGCCCGCGTGGAGAAACCGCAGGATAAGAGCCTAGTCGAGCTTGGAGTGAAATTTGTAACGACGCGAATCTTGACGTGTATCCGTACCCGTCAATTCTTCAGTATTGAGGAACTCAATCAAGCCATCGCTCCCCTACTGAAGCAGCTGAACGAGATTCCCTTTCAGAAGAAACAAGGTACGCGTCGCGGTCAATTTGAGGAACTGGACCGGCCTGCCATGCGCCCGCTTCCAGATACGCGGTACGAGTTCCGACAATGGAAGAAGCTGATCGTGAATGTGGATTACCATATTCAAGCCGATTTCGCCTATTACAGTGTTCCCCACCGCCTTCGTCGCAAGAAACTGGACGTATGCATCGGTGAAACCCTGGTCAAATGCTATTACAAGAACAAATTGGTGGCGATCCATCAACGAATTCGTACCAAAGGATGCTTTAGTACTCACCGCAATCACATGCCGGAAAAACATCGTCGTTATCGGGACCGCGAACATTTGTTGGTGCGTGCCCGATCCGTGGGTCCAGAGACCGAGCGCTTGACCGAGGCCGTTCTGGATCGCCGATCACACCAAGAGCAGAACTTCCGCGCAGTCATGGGCATCTTGGGCCTCAAGGACCGATATGGTCCCGAGCGCCTGGAGTCCGCATGTCGCCTCGCAGCGTTGCTGGGGCCGCGTGCGTTCAATTATCCGTCCATTGCCTCCATCCTTCAAAAAGGACGGGATTTGCTGCAGGAGACCGTCCCTGATCCCCCAACCATCCTGCATAAAAATCTTCGGGGCGGAGACTATTATGCCAACAAACCCAAAAATGAATCTACCGATGCTTCATCATTCAACGCTTGATCAACTCGAAAAACTCCGCTTTCATGGGATGGCCCGCGCCTTGCGCGACCAGTTGACCCAGCCCGATATCAACCGCTTGTCCTTTCTCGATCGTCTGGCACTCCTGTTGGATTGTGAAACCAGCGACCGAGAAAACAGGGCCCTGAACATGCGGCTGCGTCGGGCCAAACTGCATCAGATCGCCTGCATGGAAGAAATTGATTATCGGACTGCACGGGGACTCAACCAGCAACAAATGTTACAATTGGCCAGCTGTGACTGGATCCGCCGTCATCTGAATGTAATCCTGACCGGCCCCACCGGGACTGGCAAAAGCTACCTGGCCTGTGCGCTGGCCCACAAAGCCTGTCTGGAAGGCTTTACCGCCCGCTATCATCGCTTACCACGACTCCTGGAAGAATTAACCCTTGCCCGGGCCGATGGTCGGTATCTGAAAATCTTGAATGCCCTGAAAAAACTGGATGTCCTCGTGCTTGACGATTGGGGACTTACTGCCCTGACCCAAACGCAACAAGAAGATATCTTCCAGATACTCGATGACCGAATCCAGAAACGCTCAACCATTGCAACCAGTCAATTACCCGTCGAACACTGGCACCAGTCTATGGCGAATCCCACCATTGCCGATGCCATTCTCGACCGACTCATTCAACCCGCCTATCGAATTGAACTCGAAGGCGACTCCATGAGAAAACAATTCACAAACCCCGAAAAATCCATGCCATGAAACAAGAAAAAAATACATTCATTCGAACCCGAAACCAAACATGAAAAATGCTCCAAAAAAAATCCACCCAAGGTGGGCAACATCGATCTGAATAGGTGATCGCGGTAGGGACCCGAGTTTCCTCGGGCCCCCCGCACAGATCCGGACGGGCGCGCTAACGCATCCGGCTCCTCCCTTGGGTTACTCTCGCGTGCGTGACGGAAAATCGTCTCGCCGGCCAGTCATGGCGTATTTTCAGCTTCGGCCAGTAGCGCTCTGTTAGGCGCTCCAATTGCTCCCAGGTCGTCCGATCCTTTTGGGATCGTCTCCGCAGCACTCGCAACCAGATCCATTTCAAAGACTTAAAACACCTCCGTAAGTACCAATAACTCCATGGGACGGCATAGTAATTTAGCCAACCATTGAGTACTTGGCCGAGCCATTTGCCCGTCTCATGCACACTTTGGTGCATCCTACGCCATAGTTCGGTACGGATTCGTTTTATGAAGCGCACCATGCGCTTTGCTATTGGCTTGCGGCCCAGTCCAAATGTCCCCCCGCGGGTTTTACGGCAATAATGCGTAAATCCCAGGAAGTCAAAGGTCTTGGGCTTGCCCTGCCCATTACCCAAGTAATGGTGTAGTCTAACTATTGTGGGAGATCCGTGAGCGTTTTTTCTACCGCCGTGATTGTCTGGTCGGAGCGCCTCTTTACAGCGCACGCCTTGATGGTCCGCAGCATAGGGTGACGGAGCGTTTTCACGCTTGGGTTCACGGTACCGGTACGTCCGGGCCATAGCATTGGGGTAAGAGTCTCCCGTTTCGTGAGGGTATCACGAATCTGCACAGCAGCAGCAGCGGGCCTGGGTCTCCTCAATGTGCATCTGATAGCCCACCAAGGCCATAGCGAGTCGTTCGATTCCCCTCCACATGACCTGATGGCCCGGCGGTGGGGCACGATTCCGGTTTTGATAGCCGCCCAACACCCCCACCAGCAACATGGCGTCCCGCAGCATCTTGGGTTCCGGCAGTCGTACCCGCTTGGCGTAGCCGGTCAAGAATCCAAGTTCCAGTTCTGTGAAGAATACCGACGGATCCAGCTCCGGCATGGTTCGCCCCAACAGCGTCAGCACCATGAGACGCCAGGCAATCACACAGTAGATCGCCAATGCCCGTTCCAGTCTTAAGGCGCTCCGCAGCTGCATATGTTCCACTTTGCAGCCACTCTTGAGCACCCGGAAAAAGTCCTCAATCCGCCAACGTTTCAGATAATACCCCAGCACCCGCTCCGCAGCCCGGGCCGAGGGCACCGCAAGACTGGTCAGCAGATACCATTCAATCGCCTTTTCACCCGCAGGCGGCGAGACTTCTTTGATATGCACCCCGGTGAGCGTCACCGGATCCGCATCCGCAACCAGTGGAGTCGCGGGCAGCGTAACCGGGCCATAGCGTACTTCGGCATCGGCGACGCGATAGGCGCGTCCGGCCGTCTTCGACCGCACGGACCGGCGATGAATCTCAATCCTGATCGTCTTGGCAGCTTTGCCACCGGACATCGTCTCAAACAGCTTTTTGCCTTTTGCCAGACGCCGATTCTTAGATGCCCGCACCAGCAGATCAACCCGCTTGTGCTGCCGCTGCGCATCAAAGAGCGCAAAACTGTCGCCCTCCCGATCCATCACGCAGAGGACCTTGATCTTGCGCGATAGCTCCTGCGCGGCTTCACAAATATCCGCATAACCATCCAGCCACCGCTGCGCCTTTGGCTTCAACGGTCCATCGGTCGGATCTTTGTAACTGCACCGCAACACGCCCAGTGGCAGACCATCGGTGGTGGTCGCCAGCGTGGTATGAATATGCAGTCCCCGCGATTTGGTCGTGGTCTGATTCTGACCAATGACTTCCAAGTCCTCGCAGGCCAGACGCGACCCGTAATTGAGCCGACTGCCATCCTGGATGCATAAGACCACCTTTTGGCTGCGCATACGCTCTATGGTACGCGCCCGATGCGGGGCCAACACGTTCTCCGGCGTCACCTCAGACGCCGGATCGCTCGCCAGCAGGCGATAATGCCCCTTGACCGCCGCCCGATCATAGCCCGTGTTCCCGGTAATCGCCGCGCCGATGGTATCGGCGAGCAGAGACGCACTCTTGACCAGCCGCGCCGAGCGCAGCGCGTTGCCCAGCGGCGCATCCCCAAACTCGGCATCGGCCCACTGTTCGCTATCCAACATCTCACCAGGTTGTCTGACCGGACGTAATTCCACCGCAGGCACCCCCAGTTGCTGACGCCACCTGCGATGAAGTTCGTATACATACAACGCCTTCGGCGGCTCCGGAGTGTCATGGCGGAGGCCGCCAGCGGTTTGTCCAATGTACTGAAAATTGGTGGCCTTGAAGCAGGAACCCGACCATTCGGGATCCACATAGGTTTCAACGATCCACACCCGGTAGCCGTAATGCTGCTGATAGTCCTCAGCCAGTCGCCTGAGCAGGCGACTGAGCACGTAGCTGGCCAGATGCTGGCATCGCTCCCGCATCAGGAATCGGCTCAGACACACCACACGGTGCAGATGGGCCTGTCGCTGTGCGTCCGACCAGGCCATCCACTGCTCCCGGGCCGCCAGTCGCAGGGCGGCCGCCGAAAAACCGACCGCACCCACATAACCGTGTGCACTGTCAATCAGATACCGTACCTGGGCACCGCAAAATGTCGTCACTCCACGCGGATGCTCATGATGCAACAGCGTGTTCCAAATCTCACGCTGATCGGTGTCGGTCACCTTAACCAGCGTAAGACCCTCCACCTCGTTAACAACCTCAGGCAAACGTTCCGGGGCAGGCACCGGTTCGGCCAGCAGGCGGGGACCCGCCCCCGCCGCGTAATTGTTCGTCGGCGCAGGCAATGCTATCCGCCCACGGTCGGCCAGCTTTGACAACGCACGGGCGCAAGTGGACACCTGCAACCGACCGCAGGCATCAACGAATGTGAAAAGTTCACACACGCGCCTTGCTATCGCCGCGCGCGTGGACAACGCGGCATCGCCCAACACCGCGGTGAGACGCGACTGCGATTCCGGAGCACTCAAGGTGCGCAAAACCTGACTCTGCGTGAACATGCCACCAATATATGGGGCACTGTTCAGAATGTCAAGTCAAAAAGTTGGGTAATGGGCAGGGCTTGCCCTCTCCGCGACTTCTACGAGCCTCTTCTGCCTCACGACCAAATTCAATCAGTCGCGTTTTCTCCGGGTGCAAACTCAATCCAAATTTCTTCAATCGGGTCCGCAATGCTTGTAGAAATCTCTCCGCCGCCGCCTTGTTCTCAAAACACACCACAAAATCATCCGCATATCGGATGATGTACGACTCGCCGCCGATCTTTTGTAATCTGCGCTGGTGTTGAAACCATATGTCCAGCACATAATGGAGATAGATGTTTGCAAGTATTGGAGAGATCACAGCGCCTTGTGGCGTACCTTGCTCACTTGCTTGCCACTCTCCATCCTCCATTATTCCCGCCTTTAAGAACTTTATGATGATGCGTAATAACCGCTCGTCTGCAATACGGTGGCGCAGAAAGCGCATCGTAGAGTCAAGGGGCCGGCGCGGTGCTCTTAGGGTCCTGTGGCAATTCCATCGCTTTCGCTTTGGCCCTCAGTCAGGCTCCCGTAAGTCGTCTCCGGCCCCCTGCTCTCCGAACCGGGCGTGCGGGTTTCCCGCACCCGGCTCTCCAGGTGGATCATGCGGCTCGTACTCGGATTACCATGCCTCAGTACAGTCCTGCCTGTTATGCAGACAATGGCACATTGCCTGCGGACAGACCAACTTCGCATGACATGCGGACGGGCCTCGCTACGCCCCGCCAGCACCGTCGCCTTGACGATCCCTTCACTTATGCATGTGCAGATGCCGGACGCACTGACATTTTCCCAGATATTAGGCGTTGCCATTTTCCGATGCCCTTTGTCCTTATTATCTGCCCTCCAACCCTGCGGTCCCTTTCCTCAACAGGCGTTACCCCGCGTCTACGGTACTACGGACCACTCCGCCACCCTGACGGACCGGCCTGCTCCTTACGGAGTTCCGGTTGCCGTGTGCCTCAGCACCGACAGGGCTTCCCGTGTTGCTACTTCCCTGATCTTCCATGCGTGCCAGCGCCAGTACCCCGGTGAGCCGTTCTGGTGCGCTTGTCGCTCGCTTCCCAAAACGTGCCAGTCTTCCCCATATGACCGGAAGGTCGACACTCACATTGATCGTTTCGAGGCCTGCTCGACGTTTACTGCACGTTCCGGCCCGCATGGTCGCTAAGCTACTCGCGTAGCCCGTTAAACCTCAGTGCTTCATATCATTTCGTTACCTCCATAATACGCTAAGGCCGCTACCAACCGGAGCGACAGGTGTTGGGCGGGATTCGCACCCGCCACAGGAAAGCGCCTTTCCACGGCGCACAGCCATTGCTGATCTACCATATCAAGGAACTTGCGAATATCCGCATCCACCACATAGTTCACATTCCGGCGTTCGATTACATACGCTAAGGCATCCAGTGCATTATGGGCACTGCGGCCCGGCCTGAATCCATAGCTGAACCCGCAGAACTCATGCTCATAAATGGGCTCCAGGATACACTTTACAATTGCAGTCTGGACGATCTTGTCTTCCAGGGCTGCAATCCCGAGCGGTCGTGTCCCCCCGTCTGGCTTGGGTATATTTACCCGCCGACTTGGGGTTGCTCGAAACGATCCACGGTGTACGCGCGTGCATAGATCCGCGATGCGCTGATCTACTTCCGCTTCGTACGCCTCCCATGTCACCTGATCCACCCCCGGTGATGCATCCCGCTTTAATGCGAAAAACGCCGCCCTCAGTGAATCCTCGCTGATATGGTGCAGTAACGTGGTAAGCTTCTCCTTTGGGTTCCGTTGAACGAATTCCCGTAGACGCGCAATCCCCTGGTGCACACGTGCCCATTTCTGCGCATGGTGTGTGGTAGAATCTTGCGCCTTCCCCTCGGGTGAGGGCCTTGGCTCCTCCTGCTCCGTAGGTTGCCCCTTGTTCGCAGGTCTCACGGCTACTATGCCCTCATCTGACTTCTCCATTTTGTGCATCTTAGTCTTCGGCCTCTTCCGCCTTCTCTAAACGGCCCCGTACGACAACAGGGCAAAATGGAGAGTCAAGTAGCCGGGGGGAATCTCACCCCCCGGCCCTCACAGAACCGTGCGTGAGCCTCTCAACTCACACGGCTCCTACCATGCAGCCGTTCGGAATTGAATAAAGGTGAACCATGAAGAAACTCCCAGTGCACGAACAATCCCGAATCCCGACGAGCACGCTCTATTAACCACGTAAACGCCCGAAGCCACCGACCACGGAAACGTTTATATTTCCGCATTAGCCACCGTGTTAGGTGACGGTCAATGCCTTCCAATGGCCGCCTTAATGCTGATTTAAAGAACGCACCGTAATAATCAATCCATCCACGTACCGTGGCATTGATCTTGCCCGCTATGTACGTAATCGGGTGTGGACTCATTCGAGCCAACCTCCAACCATGGATCGTCTCTTGTACGGCCTTCATCGCCTTCCGACTTATCGCCGGATTGAACCCAAGAAAATTCCTCCCCCTCCGACTCCGTGTCTTCCGCGGTCGAAACGTATACCCCAGAAAATCGAACGAAGTGTTTGGAAATGAACCCCGAAAGTATGCCTGCTTGCAGTATACAATCTTGGTTTTCACTGGGTGCAAGGTTAAGTTGCAAGCCTTAAAGCGTTCCCTCAGCACCTTCCAGAGGTAGCGCGCTTGCTTCTTTGTCGTGCAATGGCATACGATGTCGTCTGCATACCGCTCAAATGGAATGTGCGAATACCTCCGTTCCATCCATTTATCAAACGCGTAATGCAGAAACAGATTGGCCAGCAGCGGACTGATTACCCCGCCCTGCGGGGTCCCAACATCCCGAGCCTCTTCCGTCCCGTCTGGATGAATCACCGGTGCCGTCAGCCAACGCTCTATATATAAGAGCACCCACTTCTGATCCGTGTGTAGCCGGACCGCTTTCATCAACAGAGCATGGTCTATCGTATCAAAATAAGATTTGATATCCATGTCCAGTACCCAGGCCCGCTTCCAGCATCGCGTTCGCGTCTGCCGGAGTGCGTCATGGGCCGATTTGTTCGGTCGGTATCCATAGGAATCGGGATGGAACTCTCGTTCCAGTTCCGGCTCCAAAACCTGCTTCACCACCATCTGTGCCACCCGATCCGCAACGGTTGGGATTCCCAAGGGCCGGACGCCTCCGTCCGACTTCGGAATATTTACCCGTCGCACCGGCTGTGGATGATAACTGCCCGATGCCATTCGATTCCAGAGCTTGTAGAGATTATCCGCAAGCTTGGCCTCGAAATCTGCGATGGACTGCGCATCGATCCCCGCCCCGCCTTGGTTCGCCTTTACACGCTTCCACGCCTCCCAAACTTGTCGCTTGGTCACTGGAAACGGCTTTGCGTTTTGCGTTGAAGTCCTCCCTTTCGGTTGCTTCCTCGCGTCCTGCTGCATGGTTCACCCCCTTCGCTCCTCTCCCGTTACAGGAGTCTCATCACTACTACGAGGTGATCCGCCCGTGTGGAGTGCCTTGGTACTCAATGGCTTACAGGTACTGCCTGCTTGCCACGCTCCCTTCTCATCACTCCGACACGTTCCCACGTTCCGTATAAGGGCCCAAGTCGCATTCTCGCCACGTTTATGCCGGAGGCCGGTTGGCCAGTAAGCAGGTCCCCGCCAACCTCGTCCCGGGATCAGGAGAATACCCCGGTTTTGACCATCTTCTAAGGACTTTCGACTCGTCATCCGTGATTCACTTGCGTTCGACTCTACGACTCTCACCTGACAGGTTCCTACACCTGCCTTTTCCCAGCACGCTCACCACCACACCTCTTTAGTGCAGCAGCTGTGGGCGGTTTGCAACCTCCGCCTGCACGGCGATTGCGGGGGGCCGTCCCCCATCCCTTATACAGTTCGTACATTTCGGCTATGTCATTGACTCACCTCCGTGTACTTCGTGGCACACTATCCCAGGTCCCGACAAAGTGTGTACATGCGTCCATGAGTTCTTCGACACCGTGGGCCTGTATGCCATCTCACCATAGCGATGACATACATGTTGCCTTCGACCATTACCACGGCCTCGGCGACCCAGATCATGACCATTTCGATGCTCATTAGCTCTGGCCACACGCACCGCTACCGACGCTTCGCAGGGATCCTCGCGGATCACTACGCACGGCTCGCGGAAATATGTGTTTCGGTTAAACTTCATATTGCAGGACTTGCACCCGCTACACTTTTGCCAGTTAGCCTGGCGCACGATAATTTGATTCTGAGCACTGGAGTCAAGACCAAGAGGATGCTTGACCAGAAAATTCGTTCGAAAAAATAAGTTCGGCGCACATCGCTCCTATGCTGCAAAATGAACGGAATTTACAAACGCATACTACTCGGGCGGTTAGATTCGTAGTCTACTATCGGTTATCCGGGCCTATCTTTGCTTCGGTCTGCTTCGATGCGGATAAACAACACGGTTGAAAAAGCGCTGCGGCAATTTATACCTGACTTGCTGGCTTCCAGAAGCCGCCTGCCTGGCTATATCCCTGTGAACGCCGTGCGTAGAGCCTCAAGCCCAAGACCACTTGCTCCGGTACGAATACGCAGGCTGCACCAAAAGTCCAATGCCAGCATTTGCGCTGAATGTATCGGTACTGCTATCCAGAAAGCACGGCAGCGCCAGACTAGTGCACCCAGAACTATCCCTCCCACAAGAGAGAGCACCAATTCACTAGTAGGTTTCTGTAGATGCATTAATGCAAATGGAACTGCCTGGATAAATATGGTATGCAACCCAAACGTATGTGCTGTTCCAAACAGAATAAACCCTCTCCACAAGTACTCCCAACCTACCCAGTAAAAAAGGAAGAGCACATGATAAATGGCAAAAACTGACCATGATTCTGCGGCCTCGCGGTAATGAGGATACTCTGCCTGGAAGAGTGGTCCATCCGAGAGCACCCAGGTGCCAATAATGACGATTGGCAAATAAAGGGCAAACAGCGTTGTCGCCAACTTCCAGTCACCAAGCCCCAGACCAATAGCCACCGCCTTCCGCCGGAACCCTACGACCAGAATAAGCACCGGAATCACAAATCCTGTAATGCCCTGGGCAACAAACCACCAAGCCCACGACTGTAGCCTAGTTCCTTGGGGAGCAACCTGCCCCAGAAAAAAATCACGGCTTCCGAACTTGAAGGTTGCAACCAAAAGCAGCACGGAAAGCGTCAATACCACGACCGTCTGCAAGTCTAATGACCGCAGTGCTTTAAGGAACTTCCGTATCTCTGTGCGAAACACCTAACTAAGATTCGCTTCCAGTGTACCTTTCCACGAACTCCCAGATGCGCAGAAGTCGATCAATACGCTGTTTTGGGTTGCCTGTACGCGAAAGATCATGCCCGGCATCCGGGTACCGAACGTACTCTACCGGACGGCCAAGCACCTTCAGACTCTTGTACAATACCTCGCTTTGAATCACGCCAGTTCGAAGATCATTATCAGCGTGCATTATGAGTAGCGGGGTTTGAATTTGATCTACAAATGTGATCGGTGAGTTCGCTCGCAAGAGCACACCAGCTTCCCAAGGGTAACCGCCAAAATGATTCGGCACAAGACGCCATGCATTCCCCTCCCCGAAAAACGTGGATAAGTCATAGACCCCCCGCTGAGCAACCGCAGCTTTGAAACGATTGTCCTGAGACACGATCCAAGCCGTTAGATATCCAGCATATGATCCCCCAGCAACAACCTGCCGGTCACTATTTACCCATCGGCTCTGCCTCGTAACCTCACTGGCTGCAGCCAAAACATCTTCGGCTGGCCCCACACCCCAATCCTGGTAGTTACCCCGACGAAAAGCCTGTCCGTATCCTCCAGATCCCCGAGGGTTAGAATAGACCAACCCGTACCCCTTTGCGGCCATGAACTGAAACTCGTGCCACATGGTGGCTTCGCCGGGGCCCCACATTGACGCGGGGCCGCCATGAATAGCAACCATCAGCGGGTAGGTCTGTCCAGGAACCTGAAAAGTAGGCGGCATCACCCAATACTGCACCTCAATGGTATCCCTTCGGAGGCGATAAGCCATTGGGAAACTCAATGCCTTCTCCCGGAGCCATTCCGAATTGTGTCTCGTTATCACTCTCGGTGACTCGAAATCCATCGAGGATGTGTACAGCTCTGACGGATTGACCACCTGTGTCATCACCATATAGGCCGTGGCAGTTGTTAGATCATAGCTGCCGACTCCTTTGTCGTTATCGGTAAGCTGTGTTACGGGCAATCCCCGGTGAACCAGTTCTCCACGATAGAAGAAGGACCTTGCACGCTGTTCTACGCTGTCAGCCAACAACGAATCCGCAACCGGCTCGGGAGTAGGTAAAGCTGGTCGGCCGTCATTGACTGATGCACGATAAAGCGGCACCCCTCCCTCAGACGGTGCAGTAAAGTAAATAAACCAGTTATCATGCGACCACTGAACATTCCGTACGCTGCGATCAAAATCCAGCGTCAGCATCTCTGGAGCACTCCGACCATCAATTGAAAAGTACCCCACTTCCGTTTGCGCGTATCCGGGATCATCAAGGTTAGTGGCCTGAAATGTAACAAACCGCCCGTTAGGAGATACAGTAGGAGCACTTAGTCGATAGCCCCCTATATCAAGCAATAACCGTACACGTTTGGTTTCCACATCAATGAAATAGAGATCGCGGTCCCGCTCATGGTCGGGATGTTGAGTGGTTTCCGGGTAACCGCTAACAACAATCTGACGGTTGTCCAAAAGCCAGGTCGCACCACTGAAACCATAATGCCCCGAGGTAACCATCCTGACCTTAGGCTCATCCTCTGTCAAATCTGCAACAAAGTAATGCCGGGAGCGAAGTTCGGGAGACAAGTCCAGTTCGCCCTGCAGATTAAGTCTTGTCAGTAGACGCGGATTGTCATCTTCACGATTCTCGTTCAGCCAGGCTCGAACGTTTACCAGATCTCCGTCCGGGTCTGGATCAGCAGTATGCTCCTCCCAGGAGCGCCTTCCCGGTCGTTCTTCCGACCACACAGGATCAGATCCAGTAAGCTCGGTTACCTCTTCTCTCGTCAATGAGACAGAGAAGAGTACATATCGGCCATTCGGTGACCACTGTGGATCACAGACCCCGTGTTCAAAACTAAATAGCTGTCTAGCCTCCCCGCCGTAAATAGATATTTCAAAAAGTTGCGCTTTGCCATCAACCGAACGTAAAAACGACAATCGATCACCGTCCGGATGCCAAATAGGCGAAGTTGCACCTGCTTCACCGTACGTCAATTGCTGGGGGGTTTCTGATCCACCCGCGGATACGATCCATATCTGAGATTGGTACCTATAGTCAACATCCTCATCTGGAACTATAGAGCGAACAGTATAGGCTATGTAACGACCGCTGGGAGCCGTAACCACATTACCCAACTGCTGGATCTTGAGCAGATCACCAGCTTCAATGGGGGTCCGCTGCACTTGGGCAACAGCGCTGAAGGCCAAAAAACAGAAACCAAGAGATAAAACACTCGCGCGTATCATATGCGGCAGAAATATTGATGGACGCGAAGTATACGCCTAAGCTAGAAGGTAGATTTAGGCAAGTGCATCGTAACCAGCATATGAGGTACATCCACGGTCTCGGCAATATGGAGGTTTGCCGCAAGAGAGGCAAGCACGTAAGCTTCTGTTCGATCCAAACCATGCTCATAGCCCATGTAATCAATCATGTACCGTGTGGCTTTCCTCGCAGCCTCATCAATGGTCGTTGCAAACCCCGTTACAGCATAGTATGAGTCAGTCTCGTACTGGGGTTCTATGAGGTATGGTTTATCCTTTACCACGTTAACCTCGTAGACAATGCGCATCGGCGCTTCGATAGCTGTACCGCAGACCTCACCCAGACCTTGCGCAGCGTGAGTGTCCCCAATAGAAAAGAGCGCTCCCTCCACCAGAACTGGAAAATAAACTGTGGTGCCCTCCACCAGATGAGGATCATCCATATTGCCACCATTCGTACGGGGCGGGATCGTGGACAATAGGGAATCGGTTGCAGGGGCAACCCCCATCACACCGGGAAACGGAGCCAGTTTTATCCGGGCCCCACTGGGAAGCGTAGCATACGTCTGTCCCTCTTCAAAGGTATACGTGTGCAGGAAGGGTTCCGTGAATTCATCTGCCAGAAACCCAAAACCGGGCGTGACTGCACTCCATCCAAACTCACCTAGCTCGATTTCATGAAGCGTGACCGCAAGCACATCTCCCACTTCAGCACCCTCAACATACACGGGTCCGGTCAAGGGATGAATCGGTTCAAAATCAAGCGTTAACACATCTTCGACCGTTGATTCGGGAGAAAATTGACCATCCGAGGCTTCCTTGGTATACACTTCCACGACGGCTCCAGAGGGCACAGTAAGCGTGGGCGGGATTGATCGGCTGAACTTGTTGTGCGTGTTTTCCGTGTCTAAAAAGTACTCTGGGGTGACCTCTTGGGTCTCCGCAACCTGTTCTGCGGACTGATCCACCGGCGCACTCTGACATGCACAAAAGATGATCAGGACTGCAAGTATGTTTGTTCTAGGCATAGCTCTCCGGGATGGTTGCTCTCGGACTCAATTTAATGCAAAATTCCCTTGCAGGTCAACAAATCTGCCCTGCGGCACTCTCCCCTGCGAACCCTAATGAACCATAAGAGTTTGTGCTGCCTTCCGAGCAAATTGCCTAACCCACGAATAAAATGTCCATTGATCCCCTCCACCTTGCCTTTGGCGACATGGAGCACGAGTTTGCTGTGACGCGCGAGATGCTCTCACGCGTCCCTGACGACTGTTTTGACTGGCGTCCACACAAAAATTCCTGGACCATGGGCCAGTTGGCCTGCCATACAGTTGATCTTCTCTGGTGGAGCGTAATCATTCTGGAAGAGGACGGCATCGACATGGCCAAAACTTGGCCAAGGACCGATGCCTCTACACAGGAGGAGTTGATCGCCAAGTACGAAGCCAAAGAAAAACAATTGCGTGAAGTTTTTGATCGGACAACTGTGGATACACTGACAGAGCCTTGGACTTTGAGCTATGGATCTCAGGTATTCTTTACCGAACCCAAAGCGGACGTACTCCGGCGCTTCGGGATCAGCCATCTTGTTCACCATCGGGCCCAACTCTCAGTGTACTTGCGCATAAACGATGTGCCGCTCCCAAAGAGCTATGGGCCGACCGCTGATGAGAATTAGCTCGTTGGGTTATTCAACCTCTGGATAGGGATTCCTCAGATAGCGGCGGGCACTGGAATGACTCGAACCCCAGCGCTTCACTGCAAGCACACTCTCATATCGAGCAATTGCGTTTTCCCGCTCGCCCAGTAAGTCGTAAGCAATTCCCTGATATAAACGCCCCATAACATTGAAGTAGGTATCCTCGTCCAGTCTTGCAGTTTACGCCTCCAGCGACAACAGATTGGCCAAAGCAGCCCGTTCGTCCCCACTTAGAATCCGGGCTCTCGCCAGGAAGTACAGTGCCTGCTCAGCCATGGCAGGTGTATAGCCGTATGTTTGTTCTGGCATAACTGTCCGGGATGGCTGTTTCCTGGACTCAATTTTAATGTAAATGCCCTTGCCGGTCAACAACCTTCCCCGCGACGCCTTGCCCAGCGAACTCCAATGCGGCCATAAGAGTTTGTGTAGTCGTCCGAGAAAGTTTGCCTAATCCACGAATAAAATGTCCATTGATCCCCTCCACCTCGCCTTTGGCGACATGGAACACGAGTTTGCTGTGACGCGCAAGATGCTCTCACGCGTCCCTGACAATTGTTTTGACTGGCGTCCACACAAAAAATCCTGGACCATGGGCCAGTTGGCCTGCCATACAGTTGATCTTCTCTGGTTTAGCGCTTTCATTCTGGAAGAGGACGGCCTTGACATGGCCAAAACCTGGCCAAGGAGCGAAGCCTCTACACAGGAGGAGTTAGTAGCCAAGTACGACGCTTACGAAAAACAATTGCGTGAAGTTTTTAATCGGACAACTGTGGATTCACTGGCAGAACCTTGGACTTTGAGCCATGGACCTCAGATATTCTTTACCCGACCCAGAGCAGACGTACTCCGGTACCTCGGGATCAGCCATCTCGTTCACCATCGGGCCCAACTCTCAGTGTACTTGCGCATAAACGATGTGCCGCTCCCAAAGAGCTATGGGCCGACCGCGGATGAGAATTAGCTCATTGAGTTATTCAACCGCTGGATAGGGATTCCTCAGATAGCGGCGGGCACTGGAATGACTCGAACCCCAGCGCTTCATTGCAAGCACACTCTCATATCGAGCAATTGCGTTTTCCCGTTCGCCCAGTAAGTCGTACGCAATCCCCTGATATAAGCGCCCGACAACCTTGAAGTACGTATCCTCGTCCAGTCTTGAAGTTAACGCCTCCAGCGACAACAGATTGGCCAAAGCAGCCCGTCCGTCTCCACTTACAATCCGAGCCCTCGCCAGGAAGTATAGTGCCTGTTCAGCCATAGCAGGTGTATAGCCGACGGCCTGCGCCGTATAGAGTTCCAGAACTTCTGTGAAAACTGTCTCGGCGGCCTGCCACTGATACCAGTGTGCATATATACGCCCCTCCAGTGCGTGGAAGAAGGCATTGCCGGGATACTTCTCACGAAGCCATCTGACCAGACGTACGCATTCTTGGAAATTCCCTTCATAGAGATAATTAATCTGAAGCAGAAAATATATTGCCTCGGTCTGCATATAGTATCCCTCGGTCGCCGTGCGCCTGAGTTCCGCCAGCCCGCCCTCTCGATCCCCCGGCGGAAGAAACATAGTAATTGGGCGTACGAACGGATAGCGTTCAGGAATCAATGCAGCGTAATAGCGGTACAGCCCGCGCCCCAGTACAAAGTCGTCATTGGTTGAGTCCGCAGCAGCTACTGCCAACACATAATCCATGGCCCGCTTACCATCTGCCGCAGCTCGTATCCAATCCCGTCGATTCGAACGTAAACGCCCCCTGAACCCCAACGCAATGCCCTTAAAGAACATGGCATCAAAATCGCGTGCATCTATCTCCAGACGTGCCTCACTGCGGTCGATGACCTCCCCCATAGCCGCAAAGAATTCTTTATCATTCGAGGTGTCAGTCAAATCCAGGAGAATTGTCCACCACAGCGTTAAGGCTTCCAAGAATGGGCCTATCGGGTGATCCGCATAACGTTGAGTGATCTTCTGAAAATGGGATTCCGCTTCCTCAAAGCGAAGATCGTACAATGCCTCCAGACCGGCTTTTGCCTCCGTCTGGACTTCGGGCTCATACAGTATACTGGTCTGAGCTATAACGCTTGAACAGATAAAGATTGCGCAAATCAACGCGATGAGAAACACGCGATGCATGCGTCCAGTTATCGGCTCCAGCTCCGCAGACCACGATAGGCAAGAGTGACGATCAGCACCTTTGCTAAATCAAAACCGACAAATCGAAACCAGCCAACCTCTATCGAATACCACCACGTGGTATGAGCAGCCGCAAAATGTAGCCAAACAACTCCACATGTGAACAGCACCACCGAGCCTGCAAATACGGCAGCTGCATCCCCCAGTGAGCTTCTGGCACGTTTTCCCAATAAACCAATCACATACGCGGATATAGGCATTCCAAGCAGGTAGCCCGCGCTGGCCGCCGTCATCAGATAGGCTAATCCATGACCACTTCCGGCAAACACCGGCAAAAACATTCCAAGGACCAAATACAGCAGCATGGATAAGAGACCATTACGGGCTCCGAGCACCAATCCGCTTCCATACACAAAAAGTGTCTGCAGCGTGATTGGAACTTCCCAGAGATATATCCGCACTTGGGCGCCAAGTGCCGTAGCTATCGCGAAGGAGCTGATCGCCAATATTTGGACGAGTACAGAAGCCCTGTCTGGAGACAAGGCATCTATCCAAAGTGTTCGAGACGATCTCGCGGTCAGATCATTCGCCATTATAACTGAAAAATTTAACCCTCAAGTTACTTGATTGGATAATAATAAGTTTTGCGACTTCGTAGCGCCCTATGGTACCTTTTGGGGTTGCTTTCGTACTAGACAACGCTAATCTGCAACGTGCTTGATATTGATGCTGGGCACCTTCTGGACGTTTGCCAACATACTTAGCATTTCACGCGTCCTGTTTTCGGCTGCGGCTGCTGTCATTATACTCAGAGACGGACCGGTCAGCTGGAGTTTAGCCTTGCTTTCGACAGCCGTGCTTACTGACTGGCTGGATGGTCAGATTGCCCGACGTACGAACACAGTGTCCGAATGGGGGAAAATACTGGATCCAGCAGCAGATAAGATTTCCGCCGCTCTAGTAGGCATAGCACTCGTCTTGAATGATTTGATACCCCTGTGGTTCATAGGTGTTGTGCTGCTGCGTGATTTGTTGATCGCAGTGGGAGGAATTGCCTTAGCACGCTATTCCGGGCGTATCCAGATGAGCAATTTTCTGGGCAAACTTGCGGTTACCGCAATCGCAATAACATTTTTCATGGGTCTTATGAGAGCTGACCAGATAGTCATGGATATTTGCACCTGGGTAACCGTCGGACTCTTAGGATTTTCGCTTCTGATTTACTCGTCACGGCTTGCATCTGTGCACAGCAATTCGGCGTAACCAAATGAAACTTTTTAGACGTCGTCAGGCCGAGGATCAGGATCGCCTGGAGTCAGGGCTTAAAAAGACCCGGGAGGGGATCTTTGGCAAGATTGGGCGCCTGGTCAAGGGGAAACGCACAATTGATGAGGCCCTGTTGGATGACATTGAGGAAGTTTTGGTGACCAGTGACGTGGGAATCAAAACTACCCTCGATATCATCGAGCGGATTAAGAAAAGGACCGCGCGAGATCGATACCTCTCATCCGAGGAATTGCAGACGTTGATTAACGATGAGGTCGCGCAGCTTCTCGAAGAAAACACGCCTTCACGACCAGCGGACTTTGACGCACCACTCAATAACCACCCCCATATCATTCTGGTGGTCGGTGTCAACGGTGTGGGCAAGACCACCACCATTGGAAAGCTTGCATGGCGCTATACGCAGGCAGGACGTAGCGTACTCATCGGCGCCGGAGATACTTTCCGCGCCGCGGCCATTGAACAACTCGAGACATGGGCTAAACGGGCCGGTGTAGATATTGTAAAACAGCAACACGGCGCAGATCCCGCTGCTGTTGCCTTTGACACTGTCCAATCTGCCGTTCGACGCTCTGCCGACATTGCCATTATTGACACTGCCGGGCGCCTGCACACCAAAACAGGACTGATGAATGAACTCTCGAAGATAAAACGAGTCATGGGCCGCCAGGTCATGGACGCACCTCATGAGGTGCTCTTAATACTGGATGCCACCATCGGCCAAAACGCACTTCGGCAGGCCGAAGAATTTACACGTAGCGTAGAGGTAACCGGTTTAGTCGTAACCAAGTTGGATGGATCTGCCAAAGGGGGCATCATTATTGGCATTTCTAACGAGTTCAAGGTGCCCGTGAAATATATTGGCGTCGGAGAGAGTTTAGAAGATTTACAAGTCTTTGATCGCCAGCGTTTCGTAAAAGCCTTATCTATAGCATGAAGTATTCTCTGACACTCCTCCTTATTGCTGCACTCCCGCTCACTTCTGCTCCACAGGCACAAACCCTCGACGATGAACTACAGGTACGTGTTGTAAGCATCAAGGGGGATACCAATGCGGGGCATCTGGATGTGTACACTGAAATTCCGTACACAAGCCTCCAATTCGAGACCAGCCCAAGCGGATTCATAGCACGCTATAATGTGGAAGCCGAAATATCCAGGCTGGACTCAAGAGGGCGCCCACGAAGTGTAACCGCATCCCCCATCTGGGAGCAGACCGTTACTGTTCAGATGCACGCAAACACTGTTGCCGAGGAGGCAAGTGATCTGTCCACACATTCGGTAGCACTGGCCCCTGGACGATACCTCCTGTCCATTACGCTTACAGATCTTACATCATCAAAGACCTTCTTTCAGGAAATCACTGCAGAACAACGTGATTTTTCCCAAACCATCGCACTGAGTGATGTCGTATTGCTTGCCGGCTACGACCCCGAACGTCGGTCTATTGTGCCACGCATCTCACCGGATGTCAGTGCTGGTGATCTACAGGCATACTATGAAGTGTACACGCTCAATGCACAGACTTTACTGGTTACACAGGAGCTGATTCAACAAGATGGAGCTCTGCAATTCAGTAGACCACATCGATGGTCCGACACACTTAGTGTAGATGCTGGACGCCATCAACAGATCACAAGAATCCCCGCAAGTGATCTGGAATTTGGTCAATATAACCTTGTTGTCACACTGCGCAGTTTGGACGGAGGCTTGTTAGACCGAGCATCCCATACCCTCAGCGTACGCTGGGACGGTATAAACACCTATCTGAACAACCTGGAGGAAGCCATTGAGCAATTGACTTATATCGCCCGCAATCGAGAGCTTCGTGAATTCCGACGGGCTGAAACACAATCCGAGCGCAAATCACTCTTTGATTCCTTCTGGAAAAAGCGGGATCCAACTCCGGGAACGCTTCGCAATGAGGCTTTGGAAGAACATTACTACCGTGTCGACTACGCCAATCAGAATTTCGGGCAGCAGATATCTGGATGGCAATCGGATCGTGGACATGTTTTCATCCTTCACGGTCATCCTGACGAAGTGGAGCACCAAACCTTCAGTTACAACAATAAACCGTGGGAGGTCTGGTATTTCTTCCGGATTGGGAGACAATACATGTTCGTAGACGAAACCGGATTTGGAGATTATGAGCTCGTGCTGCCAGTCTGGGATGAACGCACACGACTAGACTGAAATGCGGATTGTGTTTATGGGGACTCCAGAATTTGCGGTCCCCTCGCTGGAAGCTCTGGTTGAAGGAGGATATAAGCCTGTGGCCGTTGTTACCGGACCGGATCGCCGACGGGGACGCGGTCGAAAGCTGCAGCCAACGGCAATCAAACAGGCTGCACAACGACTGGATATCAAAACTATCCTTCAGCCGGCCTCGGTCAAGGATCCAGCGTTTGCGTCTGCAATTGGCACCCTCGATTGTGATTTGCAGGTTGTGGTTGCCTTCCGGATTCTCCCCTGCACAGTATTCACACGCGCCCGTCTCGGTGCGTTCAACTTGCATGCTTCCCTGTTACCGAAATTTCGAGGCGCTGCTCCAATTAACAGAGCACTCATGACGGGAGCAACACAAACCGGTGTGACTACTTTTTATCTAAGGAAAAAGGTAGATACCGGCAGTATCATCTTACAGTGGCCAACCGCTATTCTTCCACATGAAACCGCAGGAGACCTGCATGATCGACTTGCACGACTCGGGGCACACGCTGTCCTGGAAACTACCCGGCGCATAGCAGGTGGACGTGCTCAAACACGTGTGCAGGATGATGTACAGGTTACCGCCGCTCCAAAAATTTTTCGTAATGACTGCCATATCCCTTGGGAGCAGCCGGCCGAAGCTGTCCATAATCATTGCCGGGGGCTTGCCCCCTACCCCGGTGCTTGGACTCTTTGGAAGTCTACTACATTGAAGATTCTGGGAACCAAAGTAGACCATGGAACAGGGAAACCAGGAACCGTACTGAACTCAAATGGCTGCCTGGTGGTAGCCTGTAAAACAGGGGCGGTTGCCATTACACGCCTACAAGCACCTAGCCAACGTGTACTTGAGGTGCAAGACTTCTTGAATGGTCACCCAATTGTGCCCGGAACGATCCTTAGATGAACATGAACGTAACGATCGCGTAATTGCGCGCGGTGTAATTGACTATCTAGCTCATGGCTGATTTTGACCTTGATCAAGTTAGCGAACGTATTCGCATAGAAAGTGCTTTTGTAGACGACCTACGCACAGAAATTGGACACGTCCTCGTCGGCCAAAACTATATGGTCGAACGTTTACTGATCGGATTACTGGCTTCGGGACATGTACTGCTGGAAGGCGTTCCCGGACTGGCAAAAACACTGACCGTAAGCTCTTTGGCACGAGCAATTGGTGGGAATTTTCAACGCATTCAGTTCACACCCGATCTGCTTCCTGCGGACTTGCTGGGCACACTGATTTATAACCAACAGAAGGGGAGCTTTTCGATCAAGAAAGGCCCGCTGTTTGCGAACGTCGTACTCGCGGACGAGATTAACCGCTCACCGGCCAAGGTGCAAAGTGCGCTACTTGAAAGTATGCAGGAGCGGCAAATCACGATTGGCGACACAACGTTTCCGCTCGAGGAGCCGTTCCTCGTGCTTGCAACACAGAACCCCATAGAGCAGGAGGGGACCTATCCCTTGCCCGAAGCGCAGGTTGATCGCTTCATGCTGAAAATCAAGGTTGACTACCCGTCCAGAACGGAAGAATTGCAGATCATGCGCCGCATGGCACGTACCGAAGCAAGCACCGAAGTGCGAACGGTCGTGCAGCCCGATAAAATTTTATCTGCACGTCTGGTTCTGAACGAGCTCTATATGGATGAGCGTGTTGAACACTACATCGTGGACCTGGTACTGGCTACGCGCGATCCTGCCAGCTTCAAGCTGCCTAATCTGGTACCCTTAATTGACTATGGCGCTTCTCCTCGAGCAACTATCAACCTAAACCTGGCTGCACGCGCTCACGCATTCCTTGCACATCGTGCTTATGTGACGCCAGAAGACGTGCGGTCAATAGCCATGGATGTGCTGAGGCACCGCGTTACCGTGACCTACGAAGCAGAGGCCGAAGAAATGGAGGCCGAAACAATCGTTCAGAACATCCTCGATACTATTGAAGTACCATAATGTCGGAATATCCTGAGGGGTACACCCAGTTCCTCGCAATGCCACAAATCAGATCGCTGCGTGTCATGTTACCTCGCACGTATGATTTTTATTGGTATTTATTGTTACCTTAGTTATGGCTGAACCGCTTGACGCGTATATAATCCCAAGTCACACCAACTGATACAGTTCCTCGAGTATATGGGCTTACAGAGATACCATTTTGACCCAAGCAATCTTGAATATGTGGCTTCAAGACCATACCTGAGCCGACCGGTCCTGGTTAGCCTATGTGTTTTTGTCCTTGCGGTCGTCGTGTTGTCTACTATTTTATTTTCTACTTCCTTCCGGGACAGACAGTTGGCCGCTGAAAATCAGACATTGCGGGAGCAATTTACAGGGTACCAGCAAGAGGTCTCCAATCTCTCAGATCAGCTCTCTGATATCTCAGACAAAGACAAAGAATTGTACCGGGTGATCCTGGGAGCAGATCCTATACCGGAAGATATATCCCGGGTTGGCGTAGGTGGTACAGATTCGTACAGTCGTTTTGATGGACTCAGTGAATCGGCGGCCGAGCTTCTTCGCAAGAACGCTGAAAAACTGGACGAACTCGAACGGCGGATAAAGCTGCAGTCTGCCAGCTTTGGGTACTTGGAGGGGACGGCCCGTAATAGGCCCGAAATATGGGAACAAACTCCGTCAATCATGCCAACAACAATAGGGCGGATTTCGTCATTTAAGGGACTTCGACTACATCCAATCCTGCGGTACAAGCGAGAGCACAACGGCGTGGACATCGTTGTGCCCAAAAACACACCAATCTATGCCACAGCAAGTGGAGTGGTTGAAGCAATTGGATACGAGTCTCGAGGATACGGTCACTATATCATTCTCAGCCACCCGAAAGCAGGGTATAGGACACTTTATGCGCACCTGAATTCGGAGCCTCGTATTCCCCGAGGTGCAAAAGTTGTTCGTGGAGAACAAATTGGGCTAAGTGGTAACTCCGGTTTGAGTGCTGCCCCCCATCTTCACTATGAAGTACGGGATCAAAACGGTACCCCCCTTAGACCCCGTGACTTTTTTATGCTGGGTATGTCACCACAAGACTATCAGCAACTACTGGAAGAATACAGCAAGGTAAGCCACCTGCCATCACTCGACTAAATTAGTCTATCTACACCATAGTCCCGGGATGCAACAAAATTTGCTGTCGATTGCATAATATCCCTACATTACCGCGGACCATAAACGACGCAAATTTGAAATGGGATACTGGACACTCGAATTGGCTTCCTATCTGGAAGACGCTCCTTGGCCAGCAACGCAGGAAGAGCTCATTGACTACGCCGAACGCACTGGAGCTCCCTTCGAAGTAACCGAAAACCTTCAGGAATTGGAGGACGAAGGGGAGCCTTACGAAAGCATGGATGAAGTTTGGCCGGACTACCCAACGGCCGACGACGATTTCTATTTCGAGGACGAGTAAGTGGCATTGTTATCTCCTTGTGCTGGTATCGGGGCTAATACCACCAGCCACCTTCTCCCAATCGCCCACTGAAGCGCCCCACGTGGACGCGGTGCGCTTTGTTGGAGCCACCGATTTCTCACACGAGACGCTGCAAGGTCAGATTCAAACGGTACCCAACCGAAAGCTTCTAGGGCTTCGTGGCATGCACTGGTGGCTGTGGCTCTATCGACTTGGAGAAGCCGGTACACTAGGCTCACGTCTAAGCAACGCATTGATGACCTTGGGAGAAGCGCCTTCCTTCTTGGATGAAATTATGCTTGAGGCAGACCGGGAACGGCTCCAGATTTTATTTGAGCGCCACGGCTATCGCCAAACCGCGATTGAAACTCAGGTGCACTTTGAGGGCCATCATAGTTTCATTACGTTCAATATCACGCAGGGGCCTGCCACAATCGTCCGCCGGGTAACCTATACAGGATTGCATCGACTCAGCACACCACAGCAACAACAACTCCTGCAATCGTCTGTCCTGCCACCAAAAGTGAATCAGCCCCTCCTTGACTATTATGCAATACCGCAACGGTTTACTGAGACCCGGTTGATTGAGGAACGACGCAGAATCCTGAACCTATTGCGGGACATGGGCTACGCTGCCGTTACCCGCGATTCAATTAGGGCGCTTGTAATCCCGGTAGCAGAAGATTCCTTCGACGTTGAGCTCCGTGTCAGTACCGGTAACCGCTTCCGCTATGGAAGCGTGCAGTTTGAGGTGGAGGGACCTGAAGATTCGATACCCCTGCGCACAGACACACTCTTTGCCGAAACCGGGACGCCCAACGATTCAACCCAACTTGTTACGTTCAGGATTGATGGTGATAAACGTATCAAGAGCAGCCTCCTGACAAGGACGCTAAGTATACATCCGGGAAACTGGTACAATCAATCGGAAATCCTGTCTACCAAGCGACGATTAGAAGCTACGGGGGTATTCTCCTTCACCGATATCGTTTCGCTGGCTCCAACAAATCAGACACTTCCCCACCGCATCACCGTTCGTACCCGACCGCGTCACCAGTTCCTGCTCTCTACCTTCATTCGACAAAGCAGTGGGATTCTAGGTGGCGTAGGCAATGAGTTCGGCAGCGGGCTAGGCGTAACCTACGAGAATACCAATATATTTGGCAACGGGGAAGTACTCAGCATCAGTACTACTGGTTCAGTTGCAACTGATGTGGATACGACATTCTTTTCGTCCAGCGCAGTAGAATTTGCAACCACTGTCAGCCTGCCGTACCTGGTATTTCCGTTCCGCAAGCTGGATTCTTCTCTTAATTTATATCAGACCAGAACCCGATTCACTTTCAGTTATCTCACAGCCCGCCGCAAAGACCTCAGCTTAATCATACGCGGACGTGCATCAGCTCGTATTCGGTTGGAGTTGCAGCACAATCAGAATGTCACTTCAATCATAGATCTGATGGACCTGAGCTTAAGCCAACCAGACACATTGAATGGCTTTCAATTGCGATTCCTGGATCGTGTGCTGGACGCTGGAGGAATTCCGCAAATTATTGACCCTGTACAGCGTGCACAAATTCTTGAGGACTATACCCAACCCCAAATTAACAACGCAATCAGATACACTTTGCGTTCGGAGAACGTGAACCTGTTGCGCAGAGACAGAGGATACAGTTACGAAGCTGCCGTTGAGCTAGGCGGTACGTTGCCTTATTTACTGGATCGATACGTATTTACTCCAAACATTCTAGAACAACACGTCCGCCTTTTTTCTTTTGCAGACAGTAACACCGAGGTTATTTACCGCCAGTATGTGCGATTCGTGGGTAATTTCCGACGATACTATCGCTTGGGTAATCGAACCGTACTTGCCATGAAATTTGTTGGCGGCTTAGCCCATCCTATCGGAAAAGCCAGCGTAGTGCCGTTTGATCGACGATTCTATAGCGGAGGTGCTTCGAGTGTGCGAGGATGGAGACTCCGACAATTAGGGCCGGGGGCCGCGAGCTTCAGGCAAAGAGATAATAGCAAGACCGAAACCAGCCTGTTAGGTGGAGATATCAAACTGGAAACCAGCCTGGAATTACGACAAACAGTAGTTCGAGATCGCCTGGGAGCTGATTGGATATTGACGACGTTCGCTGATGCAGGCAATGTGTGGTTCGGATGGCGTAACCCCGGCTTCACCAAAACTACACCCGACAGCCCAACTGGACGTTTTGTCCTTCAGAACCTATTCAGAGAAACAGGGGTTGGTGCGGGTATGGGGCTACGGATTTCATGGGCTTACCTGGTTGCAAGACTGGATCTGGCGGTTCGTGTCTACGATCCTGCAAGACCGGAAGCAGGATTCCTTCCCACGGGCCTGAACAACTCGGTAGCACATTTTCGACTTGGCCATGCCTTCTGATCAGCGAACCGGAGAGACTCCAGCCGAAAAACGCAAACTGCGGCGCGGAGATGTATTGGAGCTGGTGATGGAAAAGGTAGCCAATCGAGGCAAATGCTTAGCTCACCACAACGGCCAGGTTGTTTTTGTACCCCACACATTGGCAGGAGAGCGCGTCAAGGTAGAAGTTCTAAAACGACGTCGGAAGTTTGCTGAAGCACGTCTCCTGTCCGTACTTGAATCTTCCCCAAACCGGACTACGCCACGCTGCCGTTATTTTGGGAGCTGCGGAGGCTGCACCCTTCAGCATGTTGCTTATTCACAACAGCTCAAGGACAAACATCAGCTGATCCGTGAGGTAATGACACGTCAGGCCGATCTCCCCGAACTGGAGATACGCGCACCACTGGGAGTAACTGTGCCATACGGTTACCGAAATAAAATGGAGTTCTCGTTTTCGGCTCATCGCTGGCTATCCCGAGAAGAAATCAACTCCGACACTCTCTACGACAAATCATTTGCGCTTGGTCTGCATCCCCCTGGAAATTTTGCCAAAGTTCTGGACATTAACGAATGTCACCTTCAGAGCGAAAAATGTATTGCGCTGCTGAACGGGGTTCGTGACTTCACACGAAAATCGAACTGGGTGCCCTGCGACTGGCGCCGCAAGGAAGGTTTTCTGCGAAATCTGGTTATCCGTGAATCCGTGCACATGCCGGAGCTCATGGCAAACCTGGTTACATTCGGATACGACGAGGAGCGCATGCTCAGCCTTGGGGCTTACCTGCAAACCGAACACCCTTATGTAACTACGCTGGTCAATACCATCAACACGTCCCATGCACAAACCGCCTTTGGGGAGCGGACAGAAACAATCTATGGCCCCGGAATCATAAGAGACCGCATCCATGATTTGACCTTCGAAATTGCGCCTGGTGCATTTTTTCAGACCAATACTCTTCAAGCCGAAAATTTAGTGACTGTCGTACAGGATCTGGCCGACGTCACCCCAAACGATCATGTGTATGACCTGTATTGCGGGACAGGGACTATAGCGTTGTCGCTGGCCAAAAGCGCGGCAAGTGTAACGGGTATCGAGCTGGTCGAGGACGCCGTCCTGAACGCAAGATCCAATGCAGTGCTGAACGCAGTAGAGAACTGTACTTTCATCAGCGGGGATATGCTGAAACTCTTGACGCCCGCCTTTACCTCTGAGCACGGTCCCCCGGATATCATTGTGCTTGATCCACCCCGGGCAGGTATGCATCCAAAAGTTGCTGCCCAGGTCTCTCAGTTGGGGGCGCGTACTATCGTGTACGTAAGCTGCAACATCCAATCACAGGCACGTGACCTGAAGGTGCTTTCGGAATCATACCTTGCGGTGATTGCTCAGCCTATAGACCTATTCCCACAGACGCATCATGTTGAGAACGTCGTGCTGCTCAAAAAGAAGTTGTAAATATGGGCAAAGTTGCATTTGTAACGGGCGCTACTGGCTTTGTCGGTAGTCATCTGGCAGAAGCTCTGCTGCAGCGAGGGTATTCTGAAGTTCGGTGTCTGGTGCGCGCCGAACCCAAGTGGTTAACTGGACTTGATGTAATTCAGATACACGGGACTCTCAGCGATTCCAACCTGATTGCACAAGCTCTTGAGGACGTGCACTATGTGTACCACCTGGGTGCTATGACACGGGCGAAAACCTGGCACGAGCTGTACACGGCCAATGTAACCTCAACGATGGACCTTATAACAGCAATCAGGAACGGCTCAATGGAGGTTACCAAGGTCTGTATTGCCAGCAGTCTGGCTGTCGTCGGGTACGCTAATAGCATAATGGCCGATGAATCAACACCCTGCAAGCCGGTATCGCGATATGGGCGCAGCAAACTGGCCATGGAGCAGGCATTGGCCGGTATAAACCTGCCAATGGTCATTATCAGACCGCCGGTCGTTTATGGCCCGAGAGATCGGGATTTACTGACTTTTTTTTCCGCCGTAAACCGTCGGATTTGTGTTGCTCCTCGAGGGGATCCCGGATTATCACTCGTACATGTAAAGGATTTGGTCCGGGGAATCATTGAGTCTACAGAATCTCCTCGGACGACTGGAAACACTTACTATGTGGGCAGCAGTGAGGTTGTAACCTGGGAGGCTTTGCGGAATGCATCCGAAGCTGCTCTCGGCAAACAGTCAACGATGATCCGCCTGCCACGCTCACTGATCATGCCGCTTGGGATCATTAGCGAATTTGCAGGAAAATTGACCAATACCTATCCGCCTCTGAACCGTGAAAAAGCCCGCGAAATCCTTCATGCTACAAAGCAGTGCTCATCTAAAAAAGCAGAGCAGGATTGTGGATATTCTTCGCATGTTTCGTTAGAGCAAGGCGTACAAGAAACGATTGAGTGGTATCGTGCACAGGGATGGCTTTAGCAGCAACGGAAGTCTCTTAATAAACTGTCCATGTGTCAGTATGCCTTTCGCCTGCCGGAAAGGTCCCCCGAGTTGCAGTTAATTAGATTATTCCCCTACTTTGCGATATTCGGGAGCAGCAATCCCCGCCTGCAACGCATTCAACCATTTGAGCATTTGACCGTATAGTTTCGTAACGTGCTTTGGCTGGTGTGATGCATTCGATTCGAATGTACCCACGCTCGTCTTTTGCCCTGTGAAATACAGTACATTCCCTTATATCTAACCAATCTGAACAGGAACCGTGAGCTTGCTTGGATTCAATACAGGTTACGTCGAGGCCCTCTACAAGCACTTCCAGGACGACCCGTCTAGCGTCAGTGAAAGCTGGCGAGATTTCTTTGCCGATTATGACCCCGGGGAGAGTATCCCTGCTACGGTCGAGCCCAAACAGGACCTGCAAACAGTCATAATCAAAGAGCCGCCGCGTCCGTCAGGAGACGGCTTGCCGGCTGATGCTGCCGTCGCACCTATTCGCGGGCCGAGTGCAGCTATCGTGGATAACATGGAGGCCAGTCTGGAGATTCCAACTGCAACTTCCGTTCGAACCCTGTCTGTAAAACTGCTTACTGAGAACCGTACACTGCTCAACCAATACCAGCGCGGAATTGGTGGGCGGAAAGTGTCATTCACTCATCTTATTGCTTTCGCAATCGTACAGGCGCTGAAGGCCTTCCCGACTATGTTCAGCACGTTCGTCCGGGATGGGGACAAACCGCAGCACGTACGTCCATCTCATGTGAATTTCGGCTTGGCCATAGATACCCAGCGCAGGGGGCGCCGATCACTTCTCGTGCCTAACATCAAGGGCGCGGAGCAAATGAATTTTGCGCAATTTCTCGCATCTTACAACGAAATCATCCAGCGTGCCCGCTCTAACAAGCTTACGGTGGAAGATTTTCAGAATACGAATGTAACACTCACCAATCCGGGGATGATTGGAACAAGCCTGAGCGTGCCGCGCCTTATGCCGCGTCAGGGCGTGATCGTGGGAATTGGCTCAATCGGTTATCCGGCAGAATTCCAGGCAATAAGTGCTTCTGCCGCAAGCAAGGTCGGTCTGTCTCCCGTAATGACTGTTACCAGCACTTACGATCACCGTGTTATCCAGGGCGCGGAAAGTGGTGCGTTTTTAGCCCATGTCGCGAAACTTCTGCAGGGCGAGGATAATTTTTATTCGGGTGTGTTCGAAGATCTGCACGTACCCCACCCGCCTTATGTACTCAGTCCTGACTCTACACCGCGCCTAGGTAATCGGCAGCAGGCAGACACAGAGCTTGATGCTATTCAAAAACAAGCCCAGGTTATGATCTTGATCCGGTTGTTTCGCGTACTGGGTCACCTGCAGGCAGATATAAATCCATTAAAATCCAACTGGAAATATCACCCAGAACTGGATCCCGCCAAATACGGACTCACTGTCTGGGACTTGGACAGGGAATTCGTTACGGGGGGCTTGGGCGGTAAAGACGTACTCCCCTTGCGGGATATACTTAATATCCTCCGGGAGACCTATACGCGCCGGATCGGTGTTTCGTATATGCATATTTCCAGCCCGCTGGAAAAACACTGGTTGCAGGAAAAAATTGAGCCTCTACGCAACGCCGAAGAACTTACGCTGGAGGAGAAACGGCGTATCCTGCACAAGTTGAATGAAGCGGAGGCATTTGAGCGATTTCTGCATACCCGCTTCATTGGACACAAGCGCTTTTCTCTGGAAGGAGGCGAGAGTATCGTACCGATGCTGGATGTGATTGTGGGCGACGCCGCCGAACAGGGTGTGCACGAAATCGTGATTGGTATGGCTCATCGAGGCCGGCTAAATATTCTGGCCAATATCATGGAAAAATCTTATGAGGCGATCTTCTCGGAATTTGAGGGCAACATTAATCCCGACACGATTTATGGATCTGGAGATGTCAAATATCATTTGGGCAGTAAGGGCGTCCATGAGACACCAAATGGTGCCAAGATCGCGCTCACTTTGGCATCCAACCCGAGCCATTTGGAGTCTGTGAGTCCGATTGTGGAGGGAATGGTTCGGGCCAAACAGGACTGCCTGCGGAATATGGACGACCCGAACGCACCCGGCGACCGAGTCATTGATGCCGTGATCCCCGTGTTAATTCATGGAGATGCAGCCTTTGCTGGTCAGGGGGTGGTCGCTGAAACTCTTAATTGCAGCCAGCTTCGTGGCTACCACACCGGTGGAACCGTCCATCTCGTAATCAACAACCAGATTGGTTTCACTACAGGACCAAGCGAGGCCCGTAGCTCAATCTATGCTACCGACGTAGCACGACTCATTGAAGCCCCCATCTTCCATGTCAACGGAGATGACCCTGAAGCGTGCGTACGTGTTGCTCGCTTAGCCCTAGACTACCGCCAGGTGTTCAACAAGGATGTCGTGATTGATATGCTTTGTTACCGGCAACACGGCCACAACGAAGGGGATGAGCCGACTTATACAAACCCTGTTCTGTATCAGCAGATTAAGAAAAAGCGCTCTCCTCGGAAGCTGTACACGGAATCGCTTCTTAATCGAGGGGACATGACACCCGATGAAGCGGAGAAAATGCTGGATGGCTTCAGGGAGTTATTGCAGGAAGCCTTTGAGCGCACTTCAGACCTTAAAGAAAAGGATGCGGCGCAATTACTCGAGCATTTCCACAACCGCAGTTACGACACGATACCGTGGGTAGACACACGCGTTTCCGAAGAGCAATTCGAAGCCGTGCTTAGTGCACTGCTTAGAACTCCCGAAGATTTTAACGCACATCCTAAACTGATGCAGCAGTTCGAGCGCAGGGATCAAAAACTGCGGAAATCAGGGATCATCGATTGGGCATTTGCCGAAGCGCTGGCGTTCGGCACACTGCTCCAGGAGGGAACTACGGTTCGCTTGAGTGGCCAGGATTCCCGGCGTGCGACATTCTCACAACGCCACGCTGTAATTTACGATCAGGACACGAATGAGGAATACATCCCGCTCAACAACATCACGGAGCATCAGGCAAAGCTGCATATCTACGACAGTCTGCTTTCCGAATATGCAGTAGCTGCATTTGAGTACGGGTACTCGGTCGAAAATAGGGATGCATTGGTGATTTGGGAAGCCCAGTTCGGGGATTTCTCTAATGGCGCACAGATTGTTTTTGACCAATTTTTATCGGCAGCCGAGGAAAAATGGGGCCAGGAAAACAGTTTGGTTACTTTGCTTCCACACGGATACGAGGGGCAGGGCCCTGAACATTCGTCTGCACGTCTAGAGCGCTATCTCCAACTTTGCGCCGAGGGAAATATGGTCGTGTGCAATTTGAGTACGCCCGGTAACTACTTCCACGCACTAAGGCAACAGGTCGTACGGGACGTTAAGAAGCCATTGATACTAATGACCCCCAAGAGCCTCTTGCGCCATCCAAGGGCAATTTCCTCACCGAAGGACTTGATTGACGGCGGATTTATGCCGGTGATTGGTACAGAGAAGGATGCTGCTAAGATTGAGCGCTTGGTGATATGTAGTGGAAAAATTTACTACGATCTATTGGCTGAGCTTGATAAACACGAAGATCAGCACGAAACTATCGCTCTGGTTCGACTTGAGCAATACTATCCTTGGCCACGAGAAGCTCTACACACCGAGCTATTGAAGTACAGTCCTGATGTGGACATTTGCTGGGCACAGGAAGAGCCAGCGAATATGGGGGCTTGGACCTACGTCCGCCCACTGTTGACGAGTACACTCCGTTCTGTGCATCCAGGACATGAATTCAGAATTCAGTATGCCGGACGTCATCCGAGCGCGAGTCCGGCAACTGGCAGCTCTATGGTTCACAAGCTTGAACAGGAGGAGGTCATCTCAAGTGCACTTCTGATCTAATTGTCCCTAGATCCAAAACTGAAGCGGACGGGCTCTGAAGGGAGACAACACACAGCAAAACATGCGTAGCCTGCAATTGAGAAGTGGATGCTGCGCACTCGCACCGATACAAAAGAGCGCCAGCGCATTGAGCGGAGGACGATGTTCCGGCGAGAGGTGGCGAACTAATAGCGCCGGTTGTGCATTCTTGCGTTGCGGGACGCTTTTTCGTCAGCGATCCGCCGCTCCTCAGAGGGCTTTGTGAAAGCCATGTTCTGCCGATACAACCGCAATACCCGACTACGGTTGACTGTGCGCTTGAAGCGCCGAAGAGCTCGATCAATGTTCTCCTTGTCCTTGACCTTAACGCCGATGCCAATATGAAATGCCAACTGACTAACCTTTGATTTAATGTGAGTACGAAACCTAACGGTCGGTGTGTTATTGCGCAGACACTGACTTGTTCCTTGGAGGCGATTATTGGGCGCCTTTCAACCCAAGTCCAATAAAGGAGGTAACCTTTGTCACTAACGCTTAGAGATTCCTACACGCGGAACATCAGCACGCATCCGGTAAACCATGTGCTCCTCATCAATAGCATACAGGGTATTAGAAACTTCGCCAATGTACTGACCCCTACCTGATTCGGGTGCCACACGAAACAGATACCTTAGCAATGGTCCCTCATCTTGGACCACAACGTAGTTCACGTAAAACTCCCCATTTTTATCCGCGAATATCCGGGTAAATAAACTCTGACCTCCCTCGGAAGAATAGTACCTGAGAGCCGGGCGCCCATCCTTATTTACAGCCTCCTCAACAGGCATAGGGGTAAACTCTGGAAATAAAATCTTCCATAATTCAGTTCCCTCCTCATCGAATCCAGTGAATACAGGCACCCTCTCCCGTATCCAACCTACGACCCCATATTCCTCGCTGCAAGCAAGAAATCCTTCGTCAGAAAAAATCTCTACGGCAAAGGGATTGTCGCTTATGTATGGGGCACCAAACGATGACACCAGATCACCATCCAACGTGTATTTAAGTATCACACCTTCAAAATCCTCGCGATATCTTAAAGTGTATATATGACCGTTCATCATGCAACCCTCACTCCCAACTTCCCCAACTGAGTGTGAATATGCATATGCTGAATCCGCATTGTTGCGGCGAAAAAATTCCGCCTTACCCGTACGCCCGAATATAGCTACCAGCATTCCATCCCGGGTAACATCAAGCTGGTCTGCATAACGCAATTGTCCCGGCCCCTCACCATACTCACCGAAGGATGTAATATGCTGACTAGTGTAACCATAGACATGTATGGCAACAAACTCCGATCTCCGTGGAGCATCCAATATGAAAATACGCCCAGTATCATCAACCTCCAGGGCTCGAATATCACCGATCATCTCATAGTCCTCTCCCGAATCCTTTCCTATACTGTCCGAAGGGGCCGGAATGAACAAGGACGGGGGAGATGAACTTGGTCGGTGTGTGTGTGACCTCGTCAACACCAGGAATATTGTCTGGTGTGGGGTGCATTGTACCACTTCGTACGCCTGGATTGTCCGTGGATTCGACCCCACATGAGGCAACCAGGATCAGGCACACAAACCAGATAAAACTAGTTGTTCTAGAGGGGTGCATTTTAGCTCAACCTTTTGAATTTGGAATCTCTCCAAATTCGGGTTGAAGTACAGATTCTAGAATTTCCAGGTAAGTTCAAGTACAGCTACATCTTTGGTCAGCGTTTCATTGATCTGAACCTGTGCATCCTGCCTTGGTCCTCCAGCATCCGAAGGGTAAGCATGCCAGTAATCTTCCGTTCTTACTTTCTGTAAGCCAAGATCCATACGAATACTGTCTGTTAACCGGAACCCGAACCCGAGGGACACGGCAATACGTTCTCCCAATTCCAGATCATCCGAGGCCGCAATTTCCAGTAGGCCAGATTCATGTGGCGCAGGACGAACAGCAATGCCGCCCCGAATATCAAACCTACCAATCTCCCATTCAGCACCCAAGGCAGCGTTTATAACCATTTCGTACGTGTTCTCAATCACACGATTGGTTTCGCGAAAAACATCTCCGCCTTCATCTGAACTTAGTTTAAGCTGGCCCCAGTCGACTATCTCCCCTTCCGCAGTTAGTGTAAACGACCCGCTGGAAAACTGTAGTCCAGCACCTAAACGCCATGGTGTACGTAATGAGTACTCAAAGAAACCGTTGCCAACATCATCATCGCGCTCTCCGTAGCTAAGCTCGCCACCGACATCAAATCGTGTAACGAACTGCTCTCCATAGCTCTCCTCTATAAATGTCCAAGTCGGAGACTCAAATGTAACTCCAACACGGAGTGCCCTACCTAGTGTTGTACTGATACCGGTCCGAAAATTAAATCCGGCCATGTCGCTCCGTAATTGCTGCTCATAGCCGAGCTCATCGAAGCCCAGTAATAGGCTGCCATCATCAAGAAGCACATCATAGTGCTCGCTAGTATTATCGTTAAAGATATCCCTTTCCGTGAGGCTGTAATCGAAACGGTAGTTACCAAGAATCAGGTTTGCCGAAACACCGACCATCACCTCTCTAGTTGCCTGCCAGGCTATCGCTCCGGTGGCTTCGTATAACCCCCCTGCTTCCGTCACGACCCCTAACTGCTCAATTGAGGTACCAGGCACAACAGCCTCTAAGAACGGATACTCACCCTGGAAATAGAGATCTTGGTAGTATTCAAATATACCGGCGTTAAAAGCCGCAAATGGTAGGTCATTCAGTTCCTCAAGGTTGCCGTTTTCATCTATCCTGTATTCGTTATCGAATGGCAGGAACGATGAGGAGATGGTACTCGTGGAATTCACTCCTGAAAAATTCAACTCGCGTGCAAAATCACGTACCCGGCTAAGGCCAAGCCCGACAACGAGTGACCCTTGCGTTACGGGCACATCATACAGAACGGCCATATTCCCCAACCCCGATTGCTCGACAGTTGACATATCATTGTCGAGTCTAAGCCCTCCGCTCCCAGTCTCAAATTCGTCATTAACAGTATTTCCCCTTATGGATATATTAAATTGCGAATCACTGATGTATCCAATCCCGGCTGGGTTACTGTGCATGGCACTGTAGTCTCCGATTCCTGCAAAACCACGCGTGGACATTCCGGTCATGCGTGCGCCGACAGATATTTCTCGCTGACTGAATCTCAAGGCATCACTGGCACTTTGCGCGTTTGCGGAAGACATTGTAATCGTCATGATAGATACAATGCTACCCATGAAAATTCTGATGATGTTACTGCTTGGCTTCTTCATTGAAAAAAATGTACTCTTAGTGATTGTTTATGGCACGTACGTCCCCTACCCCTCACTGGATTCAAGTGTCTGATAGGTTCGTCACGATGTGTTCTTGAGTGTACCCTACTCTTCTAACGAAAGGACGCTAGTTTCCTCCTCGACGGGACGAAGAACCGCTGCTCGAACTTCTCGTAGGCGCCTTCGATGTACCACCGCTTCGTGGTGACGAACGCGTTGCAGGCGTCGAACGACTACTGCTGCCTGATGAACTGCGTGTACGCGGCGTTGAGCGCGTCGTAGGTGTCGAACGACTGCTGCCGCCTGAACTGCGTGTACGTGGTGTTGAACGCGTCGTGGGCGTCGTGGGCGTCGAGCGCGTACTGCCGCCTGAACTGCGTGTGCGCGGCGTTGAACGCGTCGTGGGCGTTGAGCGTGTACTGCCGCCTGAACTGCGTGTGCGCGGCGTTGAACGCGTCGTAGGTGTCGAACGACTGCTGCCGCCCGAACTGCGTGTACGTGGTGTTGAACGCGTCGTGGGCGTTGAGCGTGTACTGCTGCCTGTACTGCGTGTACGCGGCGTTGAACGAGTCGTAGGTATCGAACGTACAGTGCCGCGTGTGCGCGTTGTTGAACGAGTCGCAGGTAGCGAACGTACAGTGCCACGTGTGCGCGTCGTTGAACGCGTCGTAGGCATTGAGCGAGTAGTGCCGCTACTTGGTGTGCTGCGTACAACCCCACGACGCGTCCGTGAAGGTTCTGTACTATCACCTGAGCGCTGCACACCACGTAAGGTTGTGCCACCTGCCACTACTCCACTACGGGTTCGGCTCCTAGCCAATGCACTTGTGCCCTTGCCCTGATTGTTCGGTGCGTTGCGCCGGCCAACACGCAAATCGTCTTCGGCAATCCCATAGCGACCACCCGCTGCAACACCGCCGCGTCCAATACGCGATCCCCTGGGACCATAATGGCCTGATCGGCCGCTCCAGTAGACCCCAGGCGTATTGTACCATCCACCGTGATATCCACCAGCATAGAAATAGGGATCATACCGATAGGGGTGATACCAACCGTAGCCCAGTGGTGACCCAAAGAACGATCTACCCCAGCCAAAACTCAGATGCAAACTGGATCGACCGTACCAATAGTCATCGTAGAACGGGTCATACCAGAAAGGATCGTAATACGGATCTATAACAGTGTATGGATGCCCGTAAAATGTGGAAAAATGCCTGCGATAACGAAAGGTGCGGGGATAATAATGGTCGTAGTAGCCATCATAGCTGTCATAGTAATAGTTATCAACCACCACACTGTCTCCATACGGAGTATCATATTCCGTGATCTCCTGATAATCAGGCTCCCCATCGAAATACCCAACACCTAATTGTGTGTAGCACCCAGCAGTCAATAACAGTATGCCCAAAACCGGGCTGAACCGTAAGAAAGATTTACCATTAGCGAACTTGTGCAAATACTCTGTCATGGGATCGGCAGTTTATATCTGGATACGGGGAAAGTAACTTGTTCTTGCGATGTTTGGTCCCTGTTTGATACTTAGACGCCACTCGTACCTGAAAGGTAGCATATAGGCCTGTCTGTTGTATCCGCAAATATCGGACCATTGTCACAGCTAAGATAGAAATTGCCGTATTTCCACGATGTGGAACACGTTAATATTAGGTGATTATGTACCTAACAAGCAGAGGCACGTGAAGTGAATACAAAGATTGGCAAGATCCCGGAATTACAATTGAGCCAACACTACGCGGCTCTGTGCGCATTCTCCGAAAGGAGTAAATCGCTAGATTCCTACGTACCTTCGTCCCCATTTCCTGTCTTTTGGCCTGCGCCCATGCACCCCTGAGGGCGTTATTGTAGCGATGAAAGGGCGATGGTTTTTTTTTGGAACTATATACTTAATTGTACTAATTGCTGTAAATTATTTGAAATGAAGGACTTGGACGCTCACACCGCATCCGCCAGTAGTGAGGTGATCATTTGCTCATAGCGCATGAACAAATGGCGGACTCTATCAGCCTCGGACTTGAACCTTCTCGGATCATACAGTCGGTCTACTGCACGGTCAAGTTTTTGGTGGGCTTTCCAGAGTTCAGGTGGCATCTGGATTGGGTCATACATATCCGCCAGCGTTGATTCAGGATATTTCGCACGTGCATTCAGTATGGCTTGAGCGAGAGGCGCCAGTTTCGACCAATTCGGTTCGGGAGGCAAAGGAAAAGTATTGTACACCACCCCGACCGAGTACCGGTAATCACTCTTCAGTCTCCCCGCCACAGCTCGCATCCAAGCCATGTGCATGGAAGAAGTCAGCAGTGCAAAATCAATGAGTGTCGCATTAGCCAACACTTTCAAACTGTTACTCGGAATCACAGGAGGCTCCATCCAGCCTATGGGCACGTACTCCCGTCGCTCGGAGCTGGTTTCTGGAATCACCAGAAACGAAGAATCCGGGATGACATTCACTTGATAAAGTGTAGGGGTTTGGGCAAGCTTTTTTGTAGAAATTCTCTTGCTAATTTCTCTGTAAGCACGGACGGCAGCCATCCGTTGCCTAACATGGGGTAGCTGTGCCAGCACATTAGGGGGCGCGTCATGCAAGGCCAAAATCCATCGCTTCGTACCTTGTAGAAATTCACGCGCTCCTATGTAAGGACGTATGAACGGGGCCGCACCTGGCTCAATTTCTAGAAATTCAGCACGCTCCCTCTTGCTGAAAATATAATGCCCTCCATCAATGGGTTGGGATCCGATGATCAACTGCCCCAACCCGTTGATCGGACGGCTTTTCTCACCTACTGTAATGTGTGGGTTTTCCAGATCGCTGGCATCAAACAGATAAGGGGAAAGTGCTGGATGCTGGCTTTCAAGCGGTTCTCCGTTGATATCGGGATAGCTGAACAGACGTTTGTCAGTTCGCACACGTTCCTTAAGGTCAAGACCAAGGATGACGACATGTACATGCGCCTTTCCACGTGCATCCGATCCCCACGCAAACGTGCGATGGGCAAAGGCAAGCTCCAGCTGACAGCGCTCGAATAGAATTGGCCAGAACTGCCCTACCTGCTCCCCCTGTGTGATGGAATTGGTCGCTACAAACCCGATTCGGCCTTCACCAACGCGGATATATTCCCCCGCTTTGATAAACCATGCAGTTACATAGTCGAGCGTACCCCCGCTCTTACCCAACGCCGCAACTCTATGTACGTGCGCCCGCTGGGGCTTACTTTGGAATTTGGCGCCTCCAAAAGGAGGATTCCCGAACACGAAGGAACAGTCCTCTGCGGGAAGAACCTCGGACCAGTTCATCTCCAGCGCATCCCCGTGAACGATATGTGGTGATGCCTCCAGAGGAATTCGCGTATACGTTTGACCGAACTCGAGGCTGAGAAGATTATTCATGATGTGGTCCATCATCCACAACGCGGTCTCAGCAATCCGCACCGGGAATTCACTGATCTCAATCCCGTAAAATTGGTCTACGTTGGTCCGTGACAGATCGGATGCAGTCAACTCTATCTGCCGGTTGACCCAAGACTTGGAATGTATTTCTTTCAATATTTCGGTCTCAAGCAGGCGCAATTCCCGGTATGCGATAATGAGAAAGTTGCCACAGCCGCAAGCCGGGTCAAAAAAGCGTAGCGTTCCGAGTTTCTGTTGGAATTTCCGCAGACGCGTGAGGCGTCCCCGCTTCAATATCTTTATGTAGGCAAACTCCTCCCGAAGATCATCCATGAATAGAGGTTCGATCACCTTGAGAATGTTCTTTTCGGTCGTATAGTGTGCACCCTGTTTGCGGCGTTCGGTCGTATCCATAACAGACTGGAACAATGATCCGAAAATCGCGGGGGATATATTCGACCAGTCGAACTTGCAGGCATCCAAAAGAGCCTCCCGCATTGGTGCCGTGAAATTCGGGAACTCCAATCGCCCTTCAAACAGCGCTCCATTGACGTACGGGAATTGCTTTAGGTCGTCATCAAGTGTATTACTCCGCTTCGATACAGGTTCGTTCAGGATACTGAATAAGTGCAGTAGTCTTGCACCGAGGTCAGACCCATCCTTTGCCGTACGATGTTCTAGATAGTCAAGAAAAATATCTCGTGGTTCGAATATCCCCGTATCATCAGCAAATAGACAGAATACAATTCGTACGAGCAACTGCTCGAGATCGTGTCCCGTATACCCCGCTTCTTCAAGAAGCATATCATGCAAATGCCCCACCAGTTCTGCGGCCTTGATATTTGCGGGGTCTTGATCCCGAAATACCCGCTTCTGTGAGCCAATAATAAAACCGAAATCGTACACATACTTGGGAAAATCAGATAGCGAGAATTCCCACTCTTGCCGTGTGTGGAGATCGGTCAGGTGGAACGTCTGGAAGTCGGATACCAGGATGTAGCGAGGCATGTCGGTGTCATCCAGCGCTTCGGCATACCGAACGGCTTGATCCCAAGCTTTTACCAGATCACGCCCTCTACTTTTATGCTCAACCAGAAGGACACCTTTCCACAATAAATCAACAAAACCGGAGCGGTCGCCCAGAAGATTTACGTGATGCTCATAGATTGCTACACGCTTTCGGTCGACCCCAAATACCCTGAAAAATTCGTTATAAAACGTTTGGGTTGCTCCTTTCTCGTAGGTTTCATCCGCCCACCGCTTCGTGAACTCTCCCGCACGGCGTTTAATCTCGTTCCACGCTATCCGCATCGTCGTTTACCTGATGAGGGATACCAGATATTCACGTAAACAACGCCTGTCAATGTATTATTCCTGAAGCTTTTCAACACAAATCCAAGCCTCAAACTTCCCGATCGTGAGGTTATAATTCCCTTTTTTTTGAGGCTTCCGTTTTTCAAGTGGGTTCGGAGTCAGGATCAGGGTAAACAACTATTAGGTAGCTATAGAGCTAATTGCAAAACCCATTTTGCTGCAACTGGTGAACCGGCCAATTCGGGACATAAATGGGTCTGATTTTCTTGGAATACGTGAATGATTGGCCTGTGTTCACCGCTTTCTTCGAAGCTGTGGGTGATTGGCCTTCAACGAGGTGTTAACTTGGAGAATTTTGTCCACGATCCGTGCGGACTCTACGCATCGATCCCACGGCTTCTGTATTCCAGAACCCCCCAATTCTGTACGCGACCACTCGACGATCCGGTTTAGTGGACCATCCGCAGCAGTTGATCCACCGTGAGCACAACAATTCCAAACATCAGGTGACACATCACTTTGCTGTGCCCACGCACCCGTACATGGCGTCCACCAAACTCATCTTTGAGTCGTCCAAAGACCCGCTCCACGGTCGAACGTTCCTTGTAGCGCGCCCGCTCAGGTGGAATAAACCCGGCACTGCGCTGTGCCTTCTGCTCACGGCGGTGCGCCGCCTTTCGATTACGCGGATTCGTGTCAATGATCGGCACATGTCCCGCTGCCGTACTGTGTGCGTGAATCTCCTTCGCGTCATACGCACTATCCATGAGATCATAGCAGTTGTCCACCCGCTCACCCGTCATGGTCGCCAATGGAATGGCCGCTTGGCTATCGTGCAGGGACGCGGAAGATAGCATACAGCTGATCGGAATCCCGCCGTCTGCTGCATCTATATGTAGCTTATATCCCGTCCAGGATTGCGTATGCCCTTTCGCATTTCGCTTGCTCCCCACCGTGCACGCCTTGGGCAAATCCGCCAACATCTCCGCTTTGTTCATGGTACGCTGGCGCTCCAAACGCGTGGGGACCTTTGGACGTTCCTCCCCCTTCCGTGGACGCCCACGCTTGCGTTTCACCGGTTCCGGCGCCTTTTTCTTCGGCACCGGCTTCTCTCTTGCCTCAATCGCCGTCGAATCCCGCGAAATATGGCCCACCAACGAATCCGCGTAGCTCTCCTGAATCAAGACTTCGTGGATCCGTGTCGGTAACTCGGACTCCGCAAACTCCTTGAACGCACGGGAAAATGTGGACGCACTGGGCACATCCCGCTGCCGCGACCAACCACACATCGACCGAAGCAATGGGTCCGAAAGTAGGCGCTCTCGCAATCCGGCAGTCGTCGGAATATTCAAGACCATCTTGGCCAGAAACGACCGTGCAAGCGAAACCCGAGATGCCAGCGGGCGCCCCGGCGTGCGGAACGAGGTGCGGGGCAGAAAATCCTCCACACACACCATCTCGAATACCAACAACAACTTCTGGTACCGTTTGGGCAACGAACCAAATTCCTCCTCCACCCAAGGAAACAATTCCCGTTGGCAGGCAATATAAAAACCTCGTATTTTCTTCCTAAGGGACATGGGAGACTCCGGTTTTCGTGGAAAATTGTCGACACTGATTGATACGAAATCCGGGGGACTCCGGTCCCTTTTTTAGCCCTATCGAGGGATGTTTCTATGCTCGGGGCGGATACAAATCCCAATCAAAATCGCCTCCTCTACCCAGAGACACCAACCAGAAACCGTGACCTCAAAATTCCAAAAAATCCCCCGATTTGAGAGTTTTGCAACTGGCTCTATAGATTCAGAGTGGATGTCTTTGTTTATTTTGGATCTGTTTTTGGCACAAGTCACATTTTTTATCAGCAATGAATGTACGTATTCAAGATATCAATCGATTGATCGGGATCCAATCTCCGTGGGAGGTATCGGAGATCAAACAAGATGACGCGACGCAGTTGGCCGAGATCCATGTGATTTGTTCGGAGGATTCGGAGCTTCGGTGTCCAGCGTGCAACAAAGTTTGTCCTGGATACGACCATCGTCTTCGGAAATGGCGCCACACGGATATCTGCGAGTATCGGACGAGCGTGGTTGCGAAAGTTCCCCGGGTGGCCTGTTCGGAGCATGGGATCCAGACCGTTTCGGTCCCTTGGGCGGATGCGCGCGTGCGTTTTACGATGGCTTTTGAAAGCAAGGTCATTGACTGGTTGCAGGATGCAACCAGTATTTCAACGGTGGCCAGCAGGCTGGGCGTCAGTTGGACGATGATCGCCAACATCATGGATCGCTCGGTAAAGCGCGGACTCGCCCGTAGAGAGACGCAACCGGTTCCCCATATATGTGTGGACGAGACCTCGTACAAAAAGGGCCATAAGTATATCACGGTGGTTTCGGATTCCCAAACGGGCACGGTGCTGTTTGTCAAGGAAAAACGCACCCATGCGAGTCTGGATGCCTATTATGCGGGCTGTTCGGCTGCGCAACTGGAAGCGATTGAGCGTGTGAGCATGGATATGTGGCCCGCCTATATCAAGTCCACGAAAAAACATGTTCCAGATGCGGCCTCCAAGATTTCATTTGATCGTTTTCATGTGGTGAAAAAGAGGCCCTTCACCCAATATTATGACGAGATCTGTAAATTCAGGAAAATTCGGTATAAGGTGGTCATGACAGTAGTGTTTATGTGCTCTATTTTTGGTTGGTATTCTGGGGAAAATTTCACTTGAAACAGATGCGAATACAATGAAAAAGGATGAGGCGAGTATCCATAGGAGTATAGGGCTTGAATCGCCTTGGGAGATTTCAGAGGATCGTTATGATGATAAGGATCGGGTACGGCGGGTAACGGTGATCTGCACGGATACATCATTGCTGTCATGTCCGAAGTGTAAGGCGGCTTGTTCCTTTTATGATTTGCGCGAGGCACGTTCCTGGCGGCACTTAGATACCTGTACCTATCGTACGGAGTTGATTGCCCGGGTTCCGCGTGTAAAGTGTCGAGCGTGTGGAGTTCGGACGGTGCAGGTTCCCTGGGCATCGTCGAGTTCCCGGCACACCTTTGACTTTGAAGAGAGGGTAATTGGATGGCTTAGGGATGCGAGTGTATCCGCAGTATCGCGGCAGCTCGGCGTGGGATGGAAAGTGATTTCGAGGATCATGGAGCACGCGGTAGAGCGAGGACTTCGGCGCAGACAAACGGAGATTATTCCGCACATTTGCGTGGATGAGACCTCCTTCCGTAAGCGACATAAATACGTTACGGTCGTTTCCGATGCAAAGGCAGGCAGGGTCCTGTATGTGGGGATCGGACGCACGAAAGCGGTGCTAAAGCGCTGGTATTTAAGTCTCACACCAGAACAATTGGCGGGGATTGAGAGCGTGAGCATGGACATGTGGCCCGCCTACATCTCTGCCACCTTGGCGTGTGTAGCTGATGCAGCGAAGAAGATTGCGTTTGACCGGTTTCATGTGGCGAAGTATCTGGGGGAGGCCGTGGACAAAGTGCGTCGGCAAGAGCACAAGGCTTTACGCGCCGAAGGAGATACGACCCTCACCGGAAGTAAGTACGACTGGCTAACGAACCGGGAAAATATGTCCAAGAAGCAGAAAGCGCGGTTTCAATCGTTGAAGAACAGTTCGTTGAAAACCGCCCGGGCGTGGGCCATCAAGGAGATGGCACGAAATTTATGGCATTATGTACATCCCACCTGGGCCCGCAAGGGCTGGAAAAGATGGCTTTCCTGGGCCATGCGCTGCCGCTTGGAGCCGGTCAAGGAAGCCGCCAAAACCATTAAAAACCACCTGTGGGGAATCATCAATGCAATTATTCTCAAGGTCAGCAATGGCCCGGCCGAAAGCATCAACAGCCGAATAAAAACAGTCAAAGTACGCGCCCGCGGATTCCGAAATAATGAACGATTTGCAACCGCCATTTACTTCCATCTCGGAGGCTTGGACCTCTCCCCCAGAATGAAATGAAAATTGCGTTTTCACAAGATTGGCCCAAGACCCGAAAAAGATTGCAGAGGCGGTGGATAAAGTCCGTCGGCAGGAGAACCGAGAATTGCGGAAAGCGGGCATCGATGATCTCACCGGAACCAAGTACGACTGGCTCACCAATCGGGAGAATATGTCTGCCCGACAAAAGAAACGATTCCAGCAGTTAAAAAACAGTTCGCTGAAAACAGCGCGTGCATGGGCCATCAAGGAACTGTCCCAGAAATTGTGGCACTATGTCAGTCGTACCTGGGCCCTCAAGGGCTGGAAGCGCTGGTTATCCTGGGCCATGCGTTGTCGCCTTGAACCCATGAAAAAAGCCGCCAAGACGGTTAAAAATCATCTATGGGGAATCATAAATTCGATCGTTCTAAAAGTTAGTAATGGCCCAGCTGAAAGCATAAATAGCCGCATCAAAACTGTCAAAGTTCGTGCGCGTGGATTCCGAAACAAACAGCGGTTTGCCCATGCAATTTACTTCTATCTCGGAGGACTGGATCTGTACCCCGAAGGCCTCCAAAAACAGGCTACCCACTCATAAAAGTGAAGAGCCTTTTTATTCTGGGAGTGCAAGAATATGTTTGGTTCTACCGCAAACATTGTGGATAGAACCCAAACCTATATACGCCCGCTAAACCAGCCAGTTTCTTCGCTTTGCCTTGACTTCCAGAACTAACCTGTACATGATATTGTGACAGGTATCAGCCGTTTCGTTCATAAACAAACGGCCCAAAATTTAGTAAACCGGGAAGCGGTCATTGCATCACTAGCTACTGATGTTATGGGAAGAACTGGCTTCGGACTGCCATCTGGCGCAGTGTGTCCGAATGCCTTTCGCCTGCCGAAAAGGTCCCGTGAGTTGCGGTTAAGTACATATTTTCCTATTGTCTCTGCGTCAGAGCACAACCAGTTGCATAAATCAAGCACATGAATTATAGAACACTGGGTCGAACCGGGTTTTCCGTAAGCGAAATCGGTTACGGAATGTGGGGCATGGCAGGTTGGACAGGCTCAGAAGACGCACAGTCCATGAGGTCCATGCAACGGGCGGTTGACCTCGGGTGTACCTTCTTTGATACAGCCTGGGCATACGGTAACGGTCACAGCGAAGAGCTCCTGGGTAAACTTGTGCGCGCCAATCCTGATAAGCGTCTCTACACAGCCTCCAAGGTACCACCAAAGAATCGCGCTTGGCCCAGCCGCCGTGAGCATACACTCGAAAACTGCTATCCTCCCAGCTATGTTCGTGAATATATTGAGCGAAGCCTCCTGAACACCGGCCTGGAACAGCTGGATGTTATGCAACTCCACACATGGGAGGATTCATGGCTACAAGATGATCGTTGGACACAGGAACTCCAACGATCCAAGAATAACGGGCAGATTAACGCTATCGGTATCAGTCTCAACAGATGGGAACCTTGGAATGGAATCCAAGCCGTGCGCAGCGGGCTCGTGGACTGCGTACAGGTGATCTACAACATCTTTGACCAGAACCCTGTAGACGAGCTGTTTCCTGCCTGTCAGGAACATCATGTCGGAGTCATCGCCCGGGTACCCTTCGATGAGGGGACACTGACAGGCAATATCACACTTAACTCCACATGGCCCACAGGAGATTGGCGAAACACTTACTTTGTCAAAGAAAATCTGCGCAGCAGCGTAGCACACGCAGAACCATTACGGGCTTTAGTACCTCCCGACAGTACAATGCCTGAAATGGCCCTCCGTTTTATCCTGAGCAACCCCATCGTTAGCACAACAATACCAGGGATGCGCAAGTTACACCATGTGGAAGCCAATATTGCCACCAGTGACAAAGGCCTCCTGGAATCATCATTGCTTGAAGCTTTGTATACACACCGGTGGGATCGCGAACCGACTTCCTGGTCTCAGTAATCCGTCCTATCTCCTTAGCACATTACGATCTGTTCCGTTGCTACCTCGCTAAACTACTGGTCATTACCGGTCACACCGTGCGTGGTATGTATCGTATTACCTACTTGATTCCTCTACTGTTTGCCGCGCAGGTCTCTGCACAGTCCTGGGGTAACGTGCGCGGTACCGTGGTAGAAACCGACACAGGTCTGCCACTCCCGGGTGTCAGCATCCTCGTAAACGAAACCAATTTTGGAACAGCCTCGGACGAATCTGGCAGATATACCCTGCGACTTCCAGTAGGCCGGTACGCAATGCGATTTTCTTTTGTGGGTTTTGTCACTCGCATTGACTCCGTGATCATCTCTGCACGTACCGAAACAACCCTGGATATCGCACTCGCCCCCGCTGTGCTTGATGCAGGAGAAATCATAGTTGAAGATGAAATGGCACTCGGAGCCGGTGTGCAACAGATCACACCGGAACAGGTGCGCCGTATGCCCTCTCCCTTCAAGGGTTTCCAAGCACTCCTGGTCCTGCCTGGTGTATCCGCCAATAACGAACTGTCCAACCAGTATTCTGTGCGCGGTGGTGGATTTAATGAGAACCTGATCTTTCTTAACGGCTTCGAAATCCATATGCCATTCCGCCCCAGACAAGGCGAACAGGAAGGCATTGGCCTGTTCAATCCAGAATTGTCACGGCGAATTACATTATACACGGGAGGATTTCCCGCTCGGTATGGCGGCAAGATTTCCTCTGCATTAGACATTGAATACGCGGCAACAGATGACTTCACTACAAGCGCAACCCTATCCCTTCTGGATGGCACAGCTACGGCCTCATCCTCTACTGACGTATTCTCATGGCAGATTGGGTTGCGCAAGGCACGTGCACGACGATTTTTCTCTACCCAGGAGCTAAAAGGCAACTACCAGCCTGATTATGAGGATGTACAGGTACGTCTGACCTACTCGCCGACATCGCAGCAGGAGATCGAGTTCATTGGACTTTATGCCGATCATGTGTTCCGCCTGGATCCGCGTGGACGGCGAACCTTTTATGGAACAGTTTCCGCAAACGATGGCCCCGCAGATATTCGTTCTGTATGGCTTTCGTACTCTAACGAAAGCACAGAACAGGATGGGTACCAAACGGGTGTTGCCGGACTGCGCCTTCGGAGTCGTATCGGAACACGATGGACACTACAACACGACGTAAGCCTCTACACTACCCAGGAAACTGAATCCTTCTTTCTGGAAGGTGATGCAATCCTGTACGACATCGTTACTAACGACGCAGATCGGATACAAGTACCGAGAGGTATGGCCCGTCAGGAAGATTTTGCAAATAATAAAATTTCAGTTACCACGCTAACCGGCCGCGGCCTGTATAACTGGACCGGAGAACTGCATGCGGGAGAAGCTGGCTGGAGCTTGAGACGTTTGACCTTTGAGGATGTACTCAAGGAGGAGTCCATTGTTACCGGCAGGGGAATTGACCAGGAACCGGTACGGCTGGTCGTAGATAGTCTCGAGGGAGCAGTGAAGCTGGATGCATCTCAACTGAGTTTCCATGCAGAAGATACCTACAGTGTAAGTGCTGATTTCCTGCTCAGTGCAGGCCTACGGGTAAACTGGTATGATTTTAATCGTGAATGGACTTTTTCGCCCCGGGCTAGCCTGCGCTATGAAGCCTCTGAACAATTGACGCTGACTGCATCTGCCGGTGTATACTATCAACAGCCCACATACCGCGAACTGCGCGGTACTCCCAGTCCGGATATACCACTTAACGAGTCTCTGAACAATAATCTGCGGTCACAGCGCTCGACTCAGATTATCGCTGGTGCAGAATTGTTTGTACCACGGAAAAGGTTGTACCTCCGTGGAGAAGCATACTACAAGCAGCTAACCAACGTAATCAGCTATTCACTTGAGAATGTGAGGATCAACTACAGTGGGTTGAACGACGCATCTGGACATCTTTATGGATTGGACCTCCAGGTGAGAGGCGAGTTTGTACCCGGCATGGAAAGCTGGCTCAACTACAGCTTTATGGTTGCACGCGAACAGTTCCTGCCTCAATACACCACCGATCTTAACGCAGGTCTGCTACCCAGGCCAACTGACCAGCGCCACACAGTTGCCCTTTTTGTGCAGGACTATATTCCAATGGATCCTACATGGAAACTGCATATGCGTGCACTGTTTGGAAGCGGGATCCCGTACACGCCCCCGATTCCGGGCAAACGGGTGGGAAGCGTCGTTACACAGATTCCGGGAGCACGACACTCGGCCCGATACCCCGAGTTCCGCCGGGTTGATTTTGGAGTCACGAAGATCATCACGCTGAGCCAGCGTGAACGAGCTCTTCAGTTGGAAGTAACTGCCGAAATGCTGAACATATTTGATATCACCAATACGGTTGCATATTCTTGGCTACCAGACGCGACCGGCATCTGGCAGCGCATCCCGACGCGTCTTACACCTCGTACGATTAACCTGCGACTGCGAACATCATTTTGAGTAGCTACAAATCATTATTCTTTGCCTGCAAATCACTGACCTACTTTTTCCTCGAGCCTTGCCAGTAGACCGACAAGCAACTCCACATGTTGCCCGTTGTATCACCGATGTTGATTCCTTATACGGAACACTATAAATAATCTGGCGAACACAAACTCAGCACACACGCGTTACTACCTCGACTTACCGGTGCATGCGCTCATTAATCCCCTTAATTTTCCTTGCATTCTTTTTGCTAAGTACAGTTGAGTCCGTTGCTCAAGCCCCTTTGCGCCCCGCAAAAGCAGCGGCTTACAGTATTGCTTTGCCGGGTCTGGGGCATAGGTATGCTAATGGGAACAAGTGGAATCGGCGCGCCGCTCTCTACACTATCGCCGATGCCGTACTCTTGGCCGGGCTTGTGACCAGTGAATGGCAACGCGGTCAGCTGGTTCAAAGCTATCAATCATGGGCGGTATCCTACGCGGGGATGTCAACCACGGGGAAAGACCGACGGTTCTATGTTACAATCGGCAATCACCTCTCCTCCCATGATTACCGCGAAGCACAACTGCGCAGCCGACGCGTAGATCTGGTCTCATACGTGGATGATCCGGCATTTCAATGGGCCTGGACTAGCGAGCGGGATTTTCAACGGTATAGAAATCTTCGGGGAGATGCTGAATCCTGGGCGCAACGACGGGGCAGCTTTATCGCCGCACTCGTGGCTAACCGTTTGATTTCTGCCGTATCAGCCTTGCTTACCACTCGGCGTAAGCGTGAGAGCGCACTGCAAGTTGCTGTTACTCCTGGACCAATCCTCAAACTTGCGCTTACACTATAACCAATGTGTACAGCCGATGTAGTTTGCCACATCAAAATCTTGGCCCTGCACACATAATACATCTAATGCGTTAAAAGCCGTAATTTGCAATGTTGTGTGTAGGGGTCCTTAGCTCAGTTGGTTAGAGCGCTACGTTGACATCGTAGAGGTCGATGGTTCGAATCCATTAGGACCCACCACCAAGGTAAATGCCTTGGGTTGTCTTTCTTCGAAACATAAACTCATAACATCATCGCAAAACGTATACAAACACGTATTAACGACGCCATTGAGGCAGACGTAGTCCGCGTAGTTGATCCGGGAGGTAAGCATGGCGTGTACCAACTGCAGAAAGCCTTGGATATGGCTGGAGAGCAGTCCATGGATCTCGTAGAAATTGCACCAAATGCCGATCCTCCAGTCTGTAAGATTATGGACTACGGCAAGTTTCTCTACGAGAAGAATAAGAAGGAGCGCGACGCTCGCAAAAAGCAGCATCACACGCAACTCAAAGAAATCCGGTTTCGACCTCGCACCGATACGCATGACTTTCAGTTCAAAACGAAGCATGCCTACGAATTCCTCTCCGACGGCCACAAGGTGCGTGCCTATGTGCAGTTCAGAGGGCGGGATATTATCTACAAGGAACAGGGGATGGTCATCCTTGCACGCTTCGTTGATGCACTGAAAGACGTTGCAAAACTGGATCAGGAACCCCGAATGGAAGGGCGGCGCATGACTGCCATCCTTACTCCCCTGAAAACCAAGTGAGGGGCTGCCCTTTGATGGAACAGAATAGATCTTGACGTGGTTAACCTGCGTCTTGATTATTTCGGAACCATGCCGAAGACGAAATCCAACAGCGGAGCCAAAAAACGATTTGTCCGCACTGCATCCGGGCGCCTGAAGCGCGCGCATGCCTTCAAGAGTCATATACTGACCAAGAAGAGCCGCAAACGCAAACGGGAGCTTGGTAAGAAGACGCTCGTCGACAAGAGTGATGAGCCTCGCATGAATCGTCTACTGGGTGCCTCCAAGTGATCAATAGGTGATCCCTAAATTCGCTGAAAATTATGCCACGCGCACGCAATAGAGTAGCTTCACGTCAACGACGCAGGAAGATCCTTGGTATGGCCAAAGGATATTGGGGTAGCCGGAGTAAGGTCTACACCGTAGCAAAACATGCAGTCGAAAAGGGACTCCAGTACTCGTATCGGGATCGCCGCAAACGTAAACAGCAGTTCCGTCGACTCTGGATTGTACGGATAAATGCAGCTGCCCGGCTGAACGGCACAACTTATTCCCGTCTAGCCGGCGCTCTTCGTAAAGAGGGGATCGCTCTCAATCGAAAAGTGCTTGCAGACTTAGCCATGAATGAGCCTGCAATCTTTACCCGTGTTGTTCAGGAAGCTCATGGGACTTGACGATGACACACGTATCTAGTTCATTCTTTTTTAGCGGCACCTCACTTGGCTAGGGGCCGAATGTAGATTGGTGAGAACATTCCCGCCCCTGCTCGTGCAGGCTTGGCGGGTTTCTTGTTTTGGTAGAATGGAGACAAATCTAGAGTATCTGAAAAAAGCCGCTGCAAGCTTCATAGAGGAGATTGCAGCAGCGAAACTTGATTCGTCTGCCAAGTCCGAAGAATTCCGTATCCGGTTCCTGGGACAGAGACGCGGTGTGATCCCCAAACTCTTCAAGACCATTCCGCATCTACCCAAGCAGGATCGGCGCAACGCCGGACAGCTGCTCAATGCTCTGCGTAAAGAAGCCCAAACCACGCTTGAATCTGCCATTGACCAACTCCGCGTGACGACTACAAATACCCGTGATATTGACCTTACACTACCCGGTCGACACAGTCAGTGGGCCGGATCCCGACATCCCATTACGCTTGCCCTGGCCAAGATCACAGATATATTCGAACACATGGGCTTCGCGATCGCCGAGGGGCCTGAAATTGAGGATGACTGGCATAACTTCACCGCGCTGAATTTCCCGGCTGATCACCCCGCCCGCGACATGCAGGACACACTCTTCATTGAAGAGCCGGGAGAAGGTCGGACCGGGGCTATGATGCGCACACATACATCCCCCGTGCAGATTCGAACAATGGTAGCCGGGGAGCCCCCATTCCGCCTGATCGCACCAGGTCGAGTTTTTCGCAATGAGGCAATAACCTATAAGTCCTACTGTCTTTTTCATCAAGTGGAAGGACTAGTCGTCGATGAGGGCGTAACCATGGTCGACCTTAAACACACGCTCTACAATTTTGCACGTGCATTCTTCGGCAACGATGTCAAGATGCGATTCCGCCCCAGCTTCTTTCCGTTCACGGAGCCAAGTGGTGAGGTAGACATCTGGTGGAACTTACCTGATCATCCAAAGGGCGGACGCTGGATGGAAATCCTGGGTAGCGGCATGGTACACCCAAACGTTCTTGAAGCCGTAGGTATTGACTCCGAACGCTATACCGGATACGCCTTCGGCATGGGCATAGAGCGCCCAGCCATGCTCCGATACGGCATCGATGATATCCGCATCTTTTACGAAAACGACTCGCGATTCTTGGCGCAATTCTAATTGCCATGAAGATCTCTTATAATTGGCTGTCCGAGTACGTAGCACATGAACTGTCCCCGGAGGACCTTGCACATGCGTTGACCATGTCTGGACTCGAGGTCGAAGACATGCTGCATCTTGGTCCATCATTGGATGGCATATTCGTTGGACGCGTGGAGTCGGTGCGTCCGCACCCCAACGCTGACCGCCTGAGGCTTTGCGATATTGATTTGGGAACTGATGAATTGATCCCTATCGTTTGTGGTGCCCCCAATGTTGCAGCTGACCAACGGGTACCCGTAGCGACGATTGGGACTCGTCTGGTCATGGGCGAAAAAGTACTCTCGATCAAAAAATCCAAAATACGTGGGCAGGTCTCCATGGGGATGATCTGCGCAGAAGATGAGCTTGGGCTGTCTGACGACCACAGCGGTATCATGGTTCTATCCGAAACCGCTGTGATTGGTGAATCACTGCTTGACTATCTGCTGAGAGAAGGGCAGGAGGTGAATGATACTGTACTGGATATTGCCATCACGCCAAACCGGGCGGATGCAATCAGTCATATAGGAATAGCCCGAGACATATCCGCACTGCAAAATGTGCCACTAAAACGGCCCAAAGTTACCATTCCGTCGGACGGCGGTGAGACGATACAACACATCAAGGTCGATATTCAATGCCCTGACTTGTGCCATCGGTACGTGGCAATGATTGTCACAGGCGTAACAATCGGCCCCTCCCCTACCTGGTTAAAGCGACGACTGGAAGCCATCGGGCTTCGCTCCATCAATAATGTTGTTGATGCGACCAATTTTGTTATGTATGAATGCGGACAACCTCTACACGCATTCGACTACGACCGTATAGCTGAACAACGAATTATTGTCCGTGAGTCCGTCGAGGGAGAGGAATTTACCACACTCGATGGCAAAAAACATACGTTGAATGAGGGGGTTATCCTGATTTGTGATGGTGAGCGACCTATTGCAATTGGAGGCATCATGGGTGGAGAAAACTCCGAGGTCGACGATACTACCTCCAATGTATTAATTGAAGGGGCTTGGTTCTGTCCGTCCCGGACAAGACGATCTGCCAAAGCACTTGGCATTGCTACGGATGCATCCTACAGATTCGAACGTGGTGTAGATACTGCGAGCCAGCCATGGGCCACAGCACATGTAGCCGCACTGATTGCAGAACTGGGAGGTGGATCGGTTACCCCCGGTATCGTGGATGTGCATCCCCAACCCCCGGCAACAACCAAGCTCGATTTACGGCTCGCCCGTGTACCCAAAATTCTGGGCATACAAATACCACGTAAGGATATCCTTCGAATCCTTGGATCGCTGGGATTTGACCCCTATGAAGCAGGTGACGTAATCTCGTGCACGGTACCTACATACCGGCCTGACATCCATTTAGAGATTGATCTGATTGAGGAGATCGCACGCATCTACGGGTTTGATCGAATCAAAGAATCGCGATCTGCACCTTTACCTGCATCCGTTCCGGTCACGCGCCCCATTGACCTAATGCGTGAACGTGTTCACGCCCACCTGAACGGTCATGGATTCCGGGAAATCTATACAAACAGCCTATTGCCTGATGAACAGGCTAAGCAGTTCAGCCAAGCAGTCATTGAAGCAGCCTATCCGCCTGTACGCACCTTGAATGCGGTATCCCGCTCCATGGCAACCTTGCGGCCTTCACTCCTGCCGGGTATGCTGAATGTTATGCAGCACAATACTCATCACGGACAACAGACACTCCGGTTCTACGAGTTCGGACATGTATTTCATCTCAGCGAACATGAAGCAACCTTTATAGAAAATTACTCCGAATATGAAGTGCTCTTCTTTGGGGTAAGCGGCCCTATACGACCACAGAGCTGGGATGGTAGCATACCTTTGGCAGATTTCTTTGACATCAAGGGCGATGTAGAGAAGCTGTTGAGCATATTGAACCTCGATTCTCTGAGCATGGAGCCAAGCTTCGAGCCGACAAAGATTACAGCCCATCACATTACACTTTGCGCGAACAATAAATGGGTGGGGACTGTTGCTCGTCTTTCAGATGAGATGCAGGCAGCCCACGACTTACCTGATCCCGTTTTCTTTGCCACATTTAACTGGACAAGACTGGCACTGATGTGCGAAGAACAACCAGCTACCGTCTACACGCCAGTACCACGTTACCCTGTTGTTGAGCGGGATATTGCTATAGTCGTGGATTCGCAACAGCCTGTTGGCCCCATGATCAACAAAGCGCGCAAGGCTGGCCAGCCCCTTCTTAAGAGCATAGATATATTTGATGTCTACAAGGGTAAGGGAATTGCACCAGATAAAAAAAGTGTAGCATTTTCATTACGCTTCGGCGCAAATCGGACCCTCCGCGATAAAGAGATTGACCACATAGTTCAAAAAATTGTTAGTTCTCTTTCTTCACAATTTGACGCAGAGTTACGTGCTTGAGGGTATTTGACAACGTTAATTTGAACCATTACCTTAAACTGAGTAGTTGAAGGTCCGGTCGAGGATATTTATAGCATGACCGAAAAAAATCTGTCTCAGGCGCAGAAGCCTGACCACCCTCCTGTTGACCAGGGGTTCGATATGCAACCTGCCATCGCGCTGCGGGGAGCCAAGTCACTGCGGCAACTACGTGATAGTGTTGAAGCCGCCGTGCGAGAGATCAAGAATCTGAGGCAACAGAATCGGAAACTCGCAGAGCGGATTGCAGAGCTCGAGGCTGCCTCGGATATGAAGCCCACAACAGCGGTGCTTACCTTTGACGAAGACGAGCAGGAGCTTCTTGATCGGATCAATAAGTTCATTAAGACCATAGACAATTATTTAGTCTTTGAACCGGAGGTGGACTGACTCATGCCCCAACCCCTTAAAGTGCGCATTCTTGGCCGTGATTACCCTCTACGGGTGCAAGCCAGTGATATAGAAACTATGCGGAATGTTGCTCAGGATGTAAATCAGCGCATGCAAGCATTTAAGAATCAAAATCGGAGCGAGCCGGATCTTGTAGCTGCTGTGATAACAGCTTTGCAACTAGGAGAAGAACTGCTTGGTGCAAAAGAAGCATCTGATGCCTTAGTGGCTGCTCTTGATCGCGAAACAGATCATCTTGACCACATATTAACCGAAGTATTAGAGGAGGTTGATTCGGTTTCTATCCAGGAATAGGGAACTGCATTGCGGCAGCACTGTATCCCGTCTGTCCTCGAGCGTCCGTAGTGGTCTAGGCACGTGAACCGACACTATCAATTAAAGGGGGTTACACTTCATACTTGGACATCAGGCCCCAACCTTATACAGGTCGTGATCACGCAGGGGACGATGGAAGGGTTTGGGCAACTCCCAATCTTGTACTTTGGGGTTCACACCCGCCGCTGCGGACGCCTGCGGATACCGTTCCAATTAATCGGAGCTCTCTAAGCTAGAACAGCTCCTTCCCAACCGCAGTACATCGTCCCAATTTATCTAGGCATGCAAGTCGTTCAGTTGTTAGCTGTAGCCCTCTTGGCGTTTAGTGTGGGACTAAGCATCGCTTGGATAATCTCTACGAGAAGTGCCCGCAGTAGCTCCAGAAAGGCACGCGAGCATGCATCAGAAATCTTAACCTTGGCGGAGGAAGAAGCCGCCGCCCTGAGAGAAGCAACCCTCAGGAAGGTCAATAAAGAACTAAACCAGAAACACGCTGCACTTAATGTGCAACATGCAACCTTGGAGAAGACCGCACAAGAACTCCATAGTAAATGTACAGAACTCGCCACACTGCGTGCCTATCTGGGAGAGCTCGAAAAAGATCTCGAAAACAAAAGTGCGGATCTCAATGCACAACACTCTGCCTTAGAGGAGTCCTCGCAGGAACTCGCCAATGAACGTATAGCCTTTGATGTGCAACAATCCAACCTGGAAAAGATCAGGAAGGAGTCTGAAAATAAAAACGCTGAACTTGATGCGAGACTTAATGCCTTGGACAAGGCTGTACGAGAATTCGATAATAAACGCACTAAACTCGATGAGCAGTACGCTGCTTTGGGGGAAATCAGGCGAGAGCTTGACAAAGAACGCGCCAATTTAGATACGCAGCGCTCCGCCCTGGAGGATACCAGAAATGAGCTCGACAATCGGCGCGCCCAATTCGACGCACAGCGCTCCGCCCTAGAGGATGTCAGAAAAGAGCATGATCAGGAACGTACCGAACTTGATGCACAACGCTCTGCCCTAGAGAACGAACGTGCAAAGCTGGATCGACGCCGCCAACAACTAGAGCAAAAAACAGCGCGCCTGAACGAGAAACATGACAAGCGGAGGAGTCAGTTACGAAAAGAGGAAGATCAACTACTCGAAGAAAAGCGACAGCTTAAAATAAGCTGCACAGAAAGCAAGAGTTGAAGCATCAGGCCGAGCACCTTCATGAACGCGCAGATGAATGCATGCAGGAGGCAGATCGACGCACTGCTGACCTAGATGCCAAGGAGCTCAAACTTGACAGGCTTATTGATAAGCGTATCAAAAGACTGGAAACTACCGCGAGGCTGACGCGCGACGAAGCTCGTCAGCATCTGCACGATGAACTCATTGAGCAGACGCAAAAAGATGCTTCCCTGGAACTACTGCAAATCCGGGATAAAGTGGAGAGCAATGCTAAACAAGAAGCACGAAAAATCGTCCTTACCACGATGCAGCGGCTTGCGACAAAAGAGATCGAGTCAAACTCGGTATCAGCGGTCTCCGTGCCCTCTAGAAACATTAAGGGACGCATTATCGGAAAGGACGGCCGAAACCTTCGTGCATTCGAAGCAGCTGCAAAAGTGGATCTACTGATTGACGATACTCCCGACGCAATCATAATCAGTTCCTTTGATCCCTATCGACGCGAGGTGGCCCGGATAGCTTTGCGTGAGCTCATACGAGATGGGCGCATTAATCCTAGAAAAATTGAACAACTCGTCGAACAGGCCCAAAAAGCTGTCGGAGAAGAGATCCAGGATGTCGGCAAGCGCGCACTCCTTGACCTGGAACTTCGTGGCATGGATGACACACTCGTACAAGTTGTTGGGAATATGAAATACCGGGCGAGTTATGGCCAGAACCTGCTCGACCACAGTATCGAAGTAGCGCGTCTATGCTCACTCATGGCCGCAGAAATGGAACTCGACGCCCATCTAGCCCGGCGTGCCGGCTTATTGCATGATATTGGCAAAGTAGTACCCGAGTCTGCGGATCGCTCCCATGAACTGGTCAGCATGGATTATTGCAAACGTTATGGAGAGCACGAAACAATTTGTAATGCCGTGGGAGCCCACCACGATAAGCTCGAAAAGACTACACCGTACGCACACATTGTTCAGGTGTGCGATGCTATCAGCGCAGCCCGTCCAGGCACACGTAACATCGATGATGAAAAACACTTTGAACGCTTACGGGATATGGAAGAGATCGCCAAGTCATTTGATGGTGTTAGTGATGCCTACGCAGTCAAAGGAGGACGAGAGCTCCATGTTATGGTCAATTATACGGATGTAGGCGAACGGGAAGTCTATACGCTCTCACGCAACATATCCACTCGAATTCAGAAGGAGCTCCAGTACCCCGGCCAAGTAAATGTGGACGTTATACGTGAAGTCCGAGGAAGATCGGTTGCTCGATAATGCTTTTGGATAGCAACGGGTCCTTCCGTTGGTGAGCTGTGAACGGAAATACACGAATTACGCTGCCTTAAGATGCACTACCAGATTGATCAAGACCTGTACAGCACCTATCCGAGTTCTTGTTGGCATTGCGTTAACCTGCTGTAGGGAGATCCAGTCTGTAATACTGCCAGACCACTGACGCCTTTCGCCTCCTAAGGAACCCTTCCAAGCCCGAACGGTAACCCACTTCAGGGAAAAGTCATAAAAATATGGACGGTATGCAAGCCGTCCTGTTGTTGGCCGTTGCCATCGTAGCGTTTGGTGCAGGCTTGGGGATTGCTTGGTGGATATCTGCTAGAACTACCAAGGGTAAACTTAGGAGTGCACGCGAACAAGCATCAGCAATTATAAGCCTAGCAGAAGGGGAGTCTACCGCCTTGAGGGCGGGGATCGTCAAGAAGGCTAGAACAGAGCTCGACAATGAACGTGCTGAATTTAATGCTCAACGTACCGCCTTGGAGAAGGAACGGGCAAAACTGGACCAGGATAAACAACAGTTCAGAGCAAAGAACGATCGCCAGCGCAAGAAGCTCAGCAACAGGAACCGGCGCTTAACTAAAAAGCAAAAACTCTTGGGGAACGCAGCGGAAGCGATTGCGATACTTCAAGCAGAAAGTGAAAAGATCAACCGCCAGGCGGAGAGCCTGCGTGCGAGTGCTGATGAGCTAATGCAACAGGCATCCCAGCGTGTTGGTGGCTTGGATGCTAAGGAGCATAGACTCAACTCGCTCATCAGTGATCGCATTGAGAAACTGGAGGTTATCGCAGGCCTGACCCAAGATCAGGCACACCAGCATCTACGTGAGGAAATCATTGAAAAGGCGCGGGAAGATGCTGCCTTAGAGCTCTTGGAAATACGGGACGAGAAAGAGCGTACCGCCAAACATGAAGCGCAAAAAATCGTCCTCACAACGATGCAACGGCTCGCGACAGACGAGGTTGAGCCGAACTCGGTATCAGTGGTTCCCGTCCCCTCCGAAAGCATTAAGGGGCGCATTATCGGAAGGGAAGGGCGAAATCTTCGTGCATTCGAAGCTGCTGCAAAAGTGGATCTACTGATAGACGATACCCCCGGCGCTGTCGTAATCAGCTCATTTGATCCCTATCGGCGTGAAATCGCGCGAATTGCCTTGAGTGGACTCATACGAGATGGCCGTATTCATCCTGCGAGCGTCGAACGATTCGTAAGTAACGCCCAAAAAACTGTTGAGGAGGAAATCCAGGAAATAGGCGAACGCACCGTTCTTGAGCTGAGGTTACGCGGAATGAACAAAGACCTTACTTCAATCGTCGGGAAAATGAAATACCGGACGAGCTATGGCCAAAGTCTACTCAGCCACAGTATTCAGGTAGCACGTCTCTGCTCACTTATGGCAGCGGAAATGGGACTCGATGCCCGTACGGCCCGCCGTGCAGGTCTGTTGCACGACATTGGCAAAGTTCTTCAGGAATCTGACGATCAACCCCATGCACTCGTCGGCATGGAGTACTGCAAACGCTATAAAGAACATCCGACAGTTTGCAATGCCGTAGGCTCCCACCACGACGAGATCGAAATGACCACGCTGTACGCACCTATTGTACAGGTGTGCGATGCCATCAGTGGGGCCCGGCCAGGTGCACGACATATACGCCGAGAAGAATATCTCGAACGCCTGAAGGATATGGAAGAGATCGCCAAATCATTCGACGGTGTTGGACTGGCCTACGCGATCCAGGGAGGACGTGAACTTCGTGTTATCGTTCAGCACACAAGGATATCCGACCAAGGGACGCGTGAACTTGCAGAAAACATATCTTCACGAATCCAAAGTGAGCTCACGTACCCCGGTCAGGTAAATGTAACGGTTATACGTGAAGTCCGTGGACAAGCTACTGCCCGATAAGATGATTATACAACGACTAGTTATTCTGTCCCTACTCCTGTTCGCAAGCTGCGCACAAGACAATACCGACGATACTATGGAACGTGCGCGTGCGCTTGCACAAGAGTACCTCATTATTGACGGACATATCGACGTTCCCTACCGCATGACCAGATACACAGAGGATATCAGTCAGGAAACCTTTGGGGGTGATTTTGACTATCCGAGAGCAGTTGCAGGTGGGTTGAATGCCCCATTCATGTCGATTTACATCCCAAGTGCACGCCAAGATGCTCCTGGATCAGCTCCAAGCCTCGCAGATTCACTGATTGACATGGTAGAGGGGTTTGTTGCGAATGCACCGAACAAATTTGCCATTGCTACCCAGTCATCTGATCTGGCCGAGCACAAAACAGCAGGGCTGATTTCGCTGCCTATGGGCATGGAGAATGGAGCCCCAGTTCAGAGTGTGGCAGATCTGGAGCATTACTACGCACGGGGCATCCGCTACATAACTCTCACGCACGGGAGAGACAATCATCTGTGTGACTCCTCCTACGATTCAACACGAACATGGGGCGGGCTCAGTCCGTTTGGAGAAGAGATCGTAGATCACATGAATCGATTGGGCATGATCATAGATATCTCCCATCTGACCGACAGCACGATCTCCCAAATCTTGCGTCGCAGCAGTGCACCCGTACTTGCTTCACATTCTTCTGCCCGACATTTTACACCGGGCTGGGAACGCAACTTGAGCGACGAGCTCATTCAGGCAATGGCTGCCAAAGGCGGAGTAATCATGATCAACTACGGCTCCTCTTTTGTTCGTGGCGAATACCTGGAACCCGGACGTACACTGGCTGCTGCGATTGAAAACAATCTGGAAGAAAATAATATTGCTCCCGACAGCGAAGAGGGTGCCCGCTATCGTGAATCGCAGCGCAAATCAAATCCGTTAGGTACGTTGCAGGAGGTAGTAGACCATATCGATCATGTTGTCGAACTGGTTGGCATCGACCACGTCGGAATTGGCAGTGATTTCGACGGGGTGACCGCACTGCCCAAAGACCTAGAGGATGCATCAACGTACCCCAACTTGGTTGCCGAGTTACTCCACCGCGGCTATTCCGACGTAGATATTGGCAAAATTCTCGGAGGCAACGCACTCAGAGTCTGGCAAGCAGTTGAAGACCAAGCCGCCAGCTACGCCGCACCTCGCATGGCATCCGAAACGAATGCTGGCACCTGATCGTCGGCTACCCGTACCTGCTCCAGTGTATCTCGGTTGCGAACAGTCACCCCCTCCCCTTCTAGGGTATCGCGATCAATCGTAATGCATAGCGGCGCACCCGCTTCATCCATTCTGCGGTAACGCTTACCTATGGATCCTTTTTCGTCATAGAAAACGTTCCATTCGCGTCTGAGTCCATCTGTAATGGCACGGGCACGCTCCGGCATACCATCTTTACGCAACAGTGGAAATACACCAACCTTTATGGGAGCTACAGATGGTGCGAAAGCCATGACCGTACGACTTCGCCCTTCAACGACGTCTTTACGATAAGCTTCGCAAAGCAGCATCAAGACCGTTCGGTCTAATCCAGCAGAAGTTTCGACCACATACGGAATGAACCTGCTACCCGATGCCTGGTCGAAGATTTGCATCTTTTTACCAGAATACTCCTGGTGTCTGCTCAGGTCATAGTCTGTCCGGGAGTGAATGCCCTCGATCTCCTGCCATCCAATCGGGAATTCGTACTGGATATCGACGGCGGCATCAGCGTAATGGGCTGGTTTTTCGTGAACATGCCAGCGGAGTTTCGATGCCGGGATACCATTCCGTACATGCCAATCCCATCTGCGTGAACGCCACAATTCGTACGCTTCAAGTTGTGTGCCCGGCTGCACGAAGTACTGCATCTCCATTTGCTCAAACTCACGCATCCGGAAAATGAACTGCCGTGCAACAATTTCATTGCGGAAGGCTTTGCCGATTTGAGCAATGCCAAATGGAATCTGCACGCGTGAAGTTGCCAATACATTCTGGAAGTTCACGAAGATACCCTGTGCAGTTTCGGGGCGTAGATAAATGGAGGAGTCCTCACCAGCGAGTGCTCCTACTTTCGTTTCGAACATCATGTTGAACTGACGTACATCAGTCCAGTCGAACGCTCCCGAGTCAGGACCACGAATTTCTTCGGACAGAATAAGCGAATGGAGCGCCTTTGGCATATCCTCTGCATTGAGCGCTTCCGTGAACCGCTTTTGCACTGTGTCTGCACGTTCCGTTTTGCCTTTTGATCGCAGACGGTCTATGTGTTGCTCAATAAGTTGATCGGCACGATATCGACGCTTTGATGCTTTATCATCAATCAATGGGTCGTGAAATGCATCAACATGCCCGGAAGCTTTCCATACTTTGGGATGCATCAGAATTGCTGCATCTATGCCTTCGATGTTTTTGTTAGCATAAACCATGTCACGCCACCACTGCTCGCGCACATTTCGCTTCAGTTCCACGCCCAAGGGACCATAGTCATAGGTGGCTCCCAGTCCACCATATATCTCAGAAGACTGAAAAACAAAACCTCTGCGCTTGCAGAGTGCCGTAATCTCATCAAATCGTGTGCTGCTCATTGGCTGCGGTTCGAATGCCAAGCGCGTAAACCATTAGCGCCTATCAATGATCAACACTAACTCTAGAGAGAGCAGGCTACTGGATAAATTCCAGGTTGAGCTTCATCGGACTGAAACTCAAGGAGAGCCAACTAAATACAAAATATCTCCTCTCCTAAAACCAATCCATCCCAGCCTCATTAACGGGAATTCAACTCAATAGTCGATATTTCTGTCAAACAACAATCGTGTTGATGGCAAGCATTTGTTCACCTCCAAAACTGGTTCTAGCTACCCGAAATCCTCATAAAGCGGCTGAACTTAAACTGCTTCTAGCTTCCGCATCCGCTGATGTCATAGATTTGTCTGCCTTTCCAGACGCCCCATCAGTGGACGAGACCGCTTCCTCACTCGCAAAAAACGCAGCACTGAAAGCCTTAAGTGCACATGAACACACGGGGCTTTGGGCACTTGGTGACGATACCGGACTATGCATTGATGCCCTCAATGGGCAACCCGGCGTACGTTCCGCTCGCTTTGCTGGCATGAATACGGATGACACGGCCAACCGTACCCTAGTGCTTCAGATGCTCGCAAATGAAACAAACCGCAGTGCCAAATTTATTACGATATTGGCTTTGGCATACCCTGACGGTCTCAAGTACTTTGAGGGATGTCTGCATGGTCATATTGCAACATCTACGATGTCTACGCGAGGCTTTGGCTACGAGTCGATCTTCGTTCCAGAGGGATTCAACATTAGCCTTGCTCAGCTTTCCCGCGACGAAAAAAACAGGATCAGTCACCGAGGGCACAGTGCGGCAAAGCTCTTGAACTTTCTCAATGAAATACAGGCTCAATGATCGCCCTTGTACAACGCGTCCGAGAAGCTTCCGTAACCGTAGATAACACCACGCTTGGTGCTATTAATCGGGGGTTGTTGGTATTTCTGGGAATTCACTCAAACGATACCACTGCGGAAGCGGATTGGTTGGCACACAAATGTGCTCGCCTTCGCATTTTTGCAGATGACGCGGGTCAAATGAACTTGTCTGTGGGGGATATCGGCGGTAAAGTCCTGCTCATATCCCAATTCACTCTTTACGGCAACGCGAAAAAAGGGCTTCGCCCCTCATTTGTCCAAGCAGCCAGACCCGAAATTGCAGAGCCCCTGTATGAATACTTCAAGGATAGACTCTCGGAAGAATTGGGATATCCAGTAGCTTGTGGTAGTTTCGGTGCATACATGCAGATTTTCTTAGTGAACGATGGGCCCGTTACTATTTCGATTGAGCGTGAACCAAGAACGTTAACCTCATTGAAAGATGAATTGCAACCCCGACAGGAAAAAACGTAAATGTTAATAGTATAACCTGTAGGTTTCAGGATAGAATTCCGCTGCCGCTGTAATCAGAGCCAACTACATAATGTGCAAAAAAATGGGAATTATAACTAAAACTGTAACTTTATGGGAACGGAAACGTATAAAGTAGTATATTTTGGCAATCGCTCGGAGGAGCTAAGAAGATGAGTAACAACGGACCCGGACGCTCACACCGCAAAGGAATCAGCTTGATTGATCTGGCAAGACAATTCCCAGACGAGAAGGCAGCGACAGAATGGTTTGAATCTACTCTATGGGCTGATGGTCGTAAATGCCCCCGTTGCAAAGGAACCAGCACCTATGAGACCATGAGCAACGAGAACGGTATGCCGTATCGTTGCCGTGATTGCAAACGGTATTTTTCCGTAAAGACAGGTAACGTCTTAGCATCTTCAAAACTGCCACTCCAGAAGTGGGTATGGGCTATCTTCTTGGAGATCACCAGCCTGAAAGGCGTATCCAGCATGAAACTCCATAGGGATTTAGGGATTCCTCAAAAGACTTCATGGCACCTGCTCCACCGCATCCGCGAAGGGTTGCTACCGGAGATTCTACAAGCATTTGAGGGGCCGGTCGAGGCAGATGAAGCTTATATCGGGGGACTGGAAAAGAACAAGCATGAGGACAAGAAGCTCAACGCTGGACGGGGAACGGTGGGCAAGACGGCCGTATTGGGCGTTAAGGATCGCAAGACCAATCAGATACAGGCAAAGGTGATTGAGGATACCACCAAGCCAACGATACAGGAGTTCGTGAATGATGTCCGCTCTGAGGATGCTCCGGTATTCACGGACGATCATACCAGCTACGAGGGATTAACGCATCACACGTCCGTCAATCACAGCAAGAAGCAGTGGGCCGTATCTACTACGCTGGGTGAGTTAGCCCACACGAACGGAATTGAATCGTTCTGGGCAACGCTCAAACGTGCTTACCACGGCACCTATCACCATCTAAGCAAGAAACACCTCAATCGCTACGTAACCCAGTTTGCAGGGAAGCATAATCTCCGCAACTTGGATACAATCGACCAAATGAGCATGATTGTTCAAGGCATGGTCGGGAAACGGTTGAGGTACAAAGATCTGATCGCTTAATGGATGCGGTCAAATCTTTTGGGAAAGTTTATACGCCTAGCTGGGTTGTGGACTATATGTTGATTCCCTTGTTTAGAGGATCATTAAAAGACGTTCGTATTTGCGATCCTGCGTGTGGATCAGGCGATTTCCTAGTTCCCATTGCAGAACAAGTTTGCAAACGTATACTCGAAGCGCCTAATAGTGAGCGTTCCAAATATATTTCCACACTGAAGCGATTGACTGGATACGATATTGATGAGGAAGCCGTTAAGCATTGTAGGAAAAGGCTTTCGTCTGTCACAAGAAATATGCTTGGTCAAGATTTCCCAAGCGATTTCTGGCGTGTACGGAAAATGGATGCTATGGACGCATGGATACATGACCAGGGTCAATTTGACTGGGTTGTAGGGAATCCCCCTTATGTTCGGATTCAACACTTAGAATCTGATCGTAGAGACAAGATCAAACAAGCAGGATGGAGTTATTTTTATGGATCAAGCGATCTTTATATAGTGTTCTTTGAGTTGGGAATCCGGTTGTTAAAAAAAGGTGGGAATCTAAGATTTATTTCTCCCAGTGGCTGGGTACGCAATGATGCAGGGAAGCGTATGCGCAATGACTTGGAAGCCAACCACAGCATCGTTTCTTTATGCGATTTCCGAGACTTTCAAGTATTCCCAGGCGTAAGCACCTATACTTGCATAACTCATCTCCGCAAAAATTATGTTCACGGTAACGAAGCAATTAGCCAGTGGGATGGAAATTCGTTTTCTGTACAAGCAAACCTTATCAAGTCCGAATTGAGATGGGCTATTGTTGATCGTGTCTGCGAAACAGCAAGGTCATCAAACTTTACCAAACTCTCTGAGATTGCGGACATTCGTGTTGGTATTCAGACTTTGGCTGACAAAGTCTTTATACTCGAAGTGATTAATCGGGAGAGCGAATGTGTGATTGTAAAAGGTGGTCATATGCAGTTTGCTATTGAAGAAATGGCAGTTAGGCGAATCTTGAAGGCATCTGTTTTGAAGAAGGGAAAAGACAAAATCGACAGAGTTGTAATCTACCCTTACAACGAAGGAATGCTGATGCCAGAAGACGAATTTTCAGATAGATTTCCCCGAGCATATCAATGGCTTCTTGCAAATAAGACTCTATTGCTGGCTCGGGATAAAGGTGCTTTCTGTGAATCGAAATGGTATGGATACGGGCGAAAGGTTGGGATACGAAGTGCGTTTGGGCGCAAGATTCTAACATCTGGAATGAATCCCAAACCAAACTTCCAGATATGCAATGACCCTGGCACCTTGTTTTATTCCGGCTATTGCATTAAGCCTCTTAACGGGATAGGGTTATCAGCTCTACAAAAATTGCTTAACAGTCCAGAAATGGATCAACACATAAAGACATTCTCACAGCCATTTCGGGGCGGTTGGTATAGCTACGCTAAACGCTACATTTCAGACTTTCCAATAGAGAAGAATTTTGCCACTGCGTAGTAAACATGAGTACAGAACTTAGAGATCGCCTATTGTCTGCAGTGCAAGAAGCATATTCGAGGTACGTCGCCGATGGACCACGTTCAACCAGCAAGATAAAAGCCTTGCATGGATGGGTAATTTCTGAATTAGAAAATGTGCTTGGTCATGAGTACCAGATTAAAGGCCTATCTGATCTTGGAGGTAGAGAATCTAAGGTCGAAGGCAGGTATTATCCCAAAAATGTAGATGTAGCAATTTCTCGTTCAAGTATTACGTTGGGCGTTGTAAGCGTAAAATTCGTAATGACGAACTACCGCCAGAACAAGAATAACTACTTTGAACAACAACTTGGAGAGACTGCGAATTTGCGAAGCAACGACATTGTGTTCGGACACATTATGTTACGAACTCATCCTACACCATATTTGAAAAGAGGTGGAGAAGTTAAGCATAATGAAAAAGTTGACAATGGGGCAATAGAATTGTATGCAAAATTAGCAGAAGACCATGGCAAGCACCACGTACCTGACATACAGTGTATGGCGGCATTTTCACTCTCGGATCACAGAGGCGAAATAATTAGGCAATGCACAGAAGAAGATCTTCCAGATGTCTTGCCAGAAAATTTCCGTCTTCTGGAAACAAGACTTAGCATTGACCGCTTTTTCGAACGTATGAAAGACGAGATTCAAGCCAAGCATTCAAGAAGAAGAGACCAATGACCGATCCCAAACAACCCACGCCCGAGCAGCCCCCGAAGCACTGCTTTGACGAGTTACTGGACGCTCCTTGCGCTAACCCGCGCTACGGAGATTTAACGGTCAGGGAGGCATTTATGAAATTGCTACGTCCGAGGAGGGATTTTCCCAAGTCCGACCAACCTGGTGGCAAGTTACAGTTTGAGTTATAATTCCCAAAAAATTTACATCTACAATCCAGAAGTGTCTATTCTGCTGCATGGCGAGTAGTCTTCTGTGCATATCAATCGTGTTCGCGCAAGGTACCGCCACCTACGAACTAAAGTTCACGGCAACTTGGTCTTCCAGCACACATCCTACAGATTTTCCATCTAACCCTCATTTTTCCGGGATGATTGGAGGTACCCACAACAGTGCAGTGTCATTTTGGGATGTAGGAGCCAATGCAAGTGCGGGCATCAAGCAAATGGCCGAGCTCGGAGCCAAGGGAGCACTTCGAGGCGAAGTCAACCAAGCAATCAGCGCATCAAACGCGGATGCTGTCTTGGATGGACCGGTAATGAGTTTATCACCCGGTTCTCGAACAATTACCTTCAACATTCGTCCACCGTGGAACCTTGTGACGGTTACATCAATGCTGGCTCCCAGCCCGGACTGGTTTGTCGGTGTGTCAGGGTTGGATTTGCTAGATGCAAATGGAGATTGGATTAATTCGCTCGAGGTTGATTTATTTGTCTATGATGCGGGAACTGATAGTGGCCCCGACTATACCTCGCCAAATCAGCCGACTGATCCAAGGGAGGCTATCAGCCGTATAGAAGTCTCTCCATTTCTGGTTGACGGATCCGTCAAGCCGGTAGGAACCTTTCGCTTTGAATTGAAAAATGTTATCGGAGCTACACCGAAAGTCAGTCTGACGGTAGATCCGAACCCGGTGGATGAGGGAGAATCGGTAACGGTAACCGTGGAACTGTCCGATGCACTGAGTACCGATGTAGCGATCCCATTAACGCTCTCATCCGGCACCGCTGAATCCGGTGATTATGACAGTACTACTCCTGTAAGCCTAGACATTGACGCTGGCGATACAGAGGCGGAATACGTAATTCAATCCTACAAAGATGACGACGTTGAGGATGAGACCTTTACGGTGGAATTGGATACGAATAACCTGCCTTCTGAAGTCAGGGCAGGTAGCCCCACCTCGGAGGAAGTGACCATCAGAGACCTTGATGTGCCTGAAGTGAGTCTGTCGATAGATCAGAACCCGGTGGATGAGGGAGAGTCGGTCACGGTAACCGTGCAGCTGTCCAATCCGCTGAGCACCGATGTAATGATCCCCTTAATGCTCACATCTGGTACTGCTGAACCCGATGATTACGACAGTACCACTCCGGTGAACCTGAACATCAGCAGTGGAGATACCGAGGCAATGCATGGGATTCAAACCTACAAAGATGACGACGTTGAGGATGAGACCTTCACGGTGGAACTGGATACGAGTAACCTGCCCCCCGGGGTAGTTGCAGTTAGTCCGATCTCCGAAGAAGTCACCATCACTGACCTTGATATGCCAGGAATATCAATCCCCTCGTCGGTGGAGTTTATGGAGGGAGACACGACATCCATCAGCGTTGTACTCACGGTGCAGCCTTCAAGCGATGTGACGGTGACCATTACAGGGCATGAGAACACAGATCTGACTCTGGATATGAACGTGCTGACGTTTACAACAAGTAACTGGGACCAGGAACAGACAGTGACCTTGACCGCAGCAGAAGACACTGATCTGTTGAACGATGAGGTTACGCTGACGCTCTCAACTGCGGGAGGCGGCTATGTGGCATCTCAAACTATGACTGTAACGATCACAGACAACATGGGAGTAGCTACCGAGCCAACAGAGGAGGCTGTATCTCTTGCTCTTTGGGGAAATTATCCTAACCCTCTATCGAACACAACAAAAATAGCCTTTGATTTGCCTGCACCAGCAATAATTTCAGTCACTATCACTGATCTACTGGGAAGGACGGGCAAAATGCTGCCATATGGATCATTTGGGATGGGCAAGGGGCATACTGTGGAGATCGATGTTGAAGACCTACCCTCGGGAGTATATTATTACACACTGAAGGTAGTCATGGGCGATCAGGTGGTTCAACGATCAAAAGCAATGTCAGTCGTTCGATAGGTGCACCCGAGATAGAATGCGTTGCGGATGCAGATTAGGTAAGTGAATTATATCCATCACACTGGGCCAGATGGCCGTCTGACCCGATGCTTACTATAACATCAGTACAGGTGATGCCATGACCGTGGGTTTAATACGGGGCTGGGTTTGAATTCGGTTTCATTGACACTTTCATTGGAAGAGTTCTAACTGACTCATTGGTCTTCCTGAGTGCGGATAAGCCGCAATGGGCAATCTTGGCGTGTGATCCTAAAGAGGTTAAGAGCCGGTAACTTTATTTCGACTTGCTACCTCCACCCTTTGGACCAGGTTGATATTCTTTTTTGGCTCTTCACTTTTATGAGTGGGGCGCCTGTTTTTGGAGGCCTTCGGGGTACAGATCCAGTCCTCCGAGATAGAAGTAAATTGCATGGGCAAACCGCTGTGTGTTTCGGAATCCACGCGCACGAACTTTGACGGTTTTGATGCGGCTATTTATGCTTTCAGCTGGGCCATTACTAACTTTTAGAACGATCGCATTTATGATTCCCCATAGATGATTCTTAACCGTCTTAGCAGCTTTTTTCATGGGTTCAAGTCGACAACGCATGGCCCAGGATAACCAGCGCTTCCAGCCCTTGAGGGCCCAAGTACGACTGACATAGTGCCACAATTTCTGGGACAGTTCCTTGATGGCCCATGCACGCGCCGTTTTCAGCGAACTGTGCTTTAATTGCTGGAATCGTTTCTTTTGTCGGGCAGACATATTCTCCCGATTGGTGAGCCAGTCGTACTTGGTTCCGGTGAGATCCTCAATGCCCGCTTTCCGCAATTCCCGGTTCTCCTGCCGACGAACTTTATCCACCGCCTCTACAATCTTTTTCATCACATGAAAACGATCAAATGAAATCTTGGATTCTGCATCTGGAACATGTTTTTTCGTGGACTTGATGTAGGCGGGCCACATATCCATGCTCACACTCTCAATCGCTTCCAGTTGCGCAGCCGAACAGTCCTCATAATAGGCATCCAGACTCGTATGGGTGCGCTTTTCCTTGACAAACAGCACCGTGCCCGTTTGGGAATCCGAAACCACCGTGATATACTTATGGCCCTTTTTGTACGAGGTCTCGTCCACACATATATGGGGAACCGGTTGCGGCTCTCTACGGGCGAGTCCGCGCTTTACCGCACGCGCCATGATGTTGGCGATCATCGTCCAACTGACGCCCAGCCTGGTGGCCACCGTTGAAATACTGGTTGTATCCTGCAACCAGTCAATTACCTTTCTTTCAAAAGCCATTGTAAAACGCATCCGCGCATCCGCCCAAGGGACCGAAACGGTCTTGATCCCATGCTCCGAACAGGCCACACGGGGAACTTTCGCAACCACGCTCGTCCGATACTCGCAGATATCCGTGTGGCGCCATTTCCGAAGACGATGGTCGTATCCAGGACAAACTTCCCCACACTCTGGACAGTGCAATACCGAACCCTTTGAACAGATTACATGAATCTCAGCCGTAAAAGCCGTCTTGTCTTGCTTGATCTCCGAAATCTCCCAAGGAGATTCAATCCCTAAAAGATGATTTATGTCTTGTATACGTTGTTCCATCGTTGGTAAATGATTGTGATTGATTTTCGTCACAAAAACGCAGCTAAGATAACAACGAAATCAATCCCGAATCTATTCCAGCACTTACTTGTTCAGCCTAATTCTGACATCAAACCCACTTAAAAAGCGGAAGCCCCTCTTTTTTGTACGTGCTGATCTCGACTGCACGAAAATTCAACAAACATTGACTCCATCCAAACAAATATACATCCCCCGTGGACCCAGCCCTGAGCACTGCTCCACTCGAATAAATTCTCTCCACTCACTAAGTCCGACGTCTCGCTAATTTGATCTTGGACTAATAGCCGGGATGTCTGCTTGTCGGATCATTGCATTAAGGGCGGGAACGTCTGTCTCCAGCACAGAACGCAATTTCTCCAACTCTGCATCAATATGCATCACAATATTGTCGCGTACCTCAACAGCCTGATCCGTAGGGCGAAAATCTCCAATAGAAGCATTACCTGCAACAGCAGCCAATTTATTGTTCAACCGGATCGGGAAGTTCAATGGGTCCTGACGGCTTTGATTTTTCGTTTGATAAAGTGTCTCCTCAATCTCAGTAATTTTTTGGATCAGAGCTTTCGCGGAATCCGTGATGGCCGCATGCTCCTCATCCAAGTTGGCCGTAATTCTTCGAACCTGAGTACGTAATTCTCGAATATCCTTGATCGCCTCATGGGTCTCAGTAAGCTTATCTCGTATCCCAATCAGGAAATCAAATTGCTCCTGCAAATCGGCTACACTTGAGTTCGAACGGGGATCTTTGCGTAATTCGAAGGTGATTTCCAGTGAGTCATCCCCCGTAACAAGTCGTGTTCGATAGGTTCCAGGAGCTGCCCTGGGGCCTCGAACACTGCCCGACCACATGATGAGTCCAGAGAATGACTCAGCATCTTCATAGCGAGTATTCCAGTTGAAAACATTCATTCCTGCTTCTACGTCAATATCTCCATCTTCCGCGCTAAAGGTCTTGATTATCGTACCATCAGATTCAAGAATCCGCAATTTAGTGGTGCTAGAATCCGGTGCCTCGCTGAACCAGTAACGTAGACTAACACTTCCTCCGGTTCGCCAGATTGGAGCTGAATCGTACAGCCACATCGACTTAGAAGCCACTGTATCGGACAACTGATGCAGTGGGGTCACATCATCCATGACCCAGAACGAGCGCCCTTGTGTAGCTACGATCAAATCATTCTCTTTCCAGTCCAAATCCGTGATCGGCACGATTGGTAAATTCTGCTGGAATTCGCTCCAGTTCTCTCCATCATCAAAGGAGATATACAAACCTGATTCTGTCCCGGCCCACAGGAGACCCGGGCGCACTGGATCCGGCTGAATGGCACGAGTAAAGTGCTGTTTGTCGATACCATCAACGATCAACTCCCAGCCTGCACCATAACTAGTTGTCTTGTAAATGTATGGAGTAAAGTCGTCAAGCTTATAGCGCGTACCAGCAAAATAGACCCCTCCCTCCATTGTCGGATGAGCTACCAAGTCATTGATCTGCATCCACTCCGGCATTCCTGTCGGTGTTATGTCCTCCCAGGTAGCACCACCATCACGGGTAATATGAACGAGTCCATCATCAGACCCAGCCCAGAGGACCTGGGGATCATGAGGGCTCTCAGCAACCGTGAAGATAGTGGCATAGTATTCGACCCCCGTGTTGTCCTTTGTTATAGGTCCGCCACTTGGACCAAGCTTGGTTGAATCTGCACGTGTTAGGTCTGGACTGACCATTTCCCAGGATTGCCCTTCGTTGGTGGTGCGGAAGAGGTGATTACCCGCTGCATAAAGCACGTTGTAATCGTGCATTGAAAACAGTATGGGGAAATTCCATTGAAATCGATACTTCATGCCCTCTGCACCATGCCCCATCGGATTGTCGGGATACACGTTTACGGCTCGGCGCTCACCAGTATCATGATCAACCCGTGTCAAATAGCCACCGTAGGATCCTCCGTGCACGATCTGCGGGTTATCCGGCTTAGGGGCTAACCAGCCACTTTCACCTCCCGCGGTAGGCTCCCATTCCCGTTCATTGCGACCATTGGAAGTATGTAGTATGCGCACAGTCGAGTTATCCTGCTGTGCACCTAAAATGCGATACGGAAAATGATTGTCCGTCGTAACACGATAGAATTGAGCTGTGGGTTGATTGTAGTATGTGCTCCAATTGTCCCCGGCATCAAAGCTTACCTGTGCACCACCATCATCAGCAATAATGAGGTGATTGGAGTCATCAGGATCGATCCACAGGTCGTGATGATCTCCGTGAGGTGTAGAGATACTTGAGTAAGTACTGCCTCCATCTTTTGATCGCCAAAACTGAACGTTAAGGACATAAACCACATCCTCGCTAGCTGTGTCTGCGTAAATACGCGTGTAATACCAGGCACGCTGCCGCAGATTGCGGTCGTCATTGATCTTACGCCACGTTTCGCCCCCATTATCAGACCGGAATACGCCGCCTTCGGCGGCCTCAATGATGACCCATATTCTATCCGCGTTTACCGGGGAAATAGCAATACCACTGATTCCAAGTGTACCACTTGGCAAGCCATTATCCTGTCCGGTAACCTCTTCCCATGTGTCACCTCCATCGGTGGATTTCCATATCCCACTACCCTCACCACCACTTTCCAGGCTATATGGTGTTCGGATAACACGCCAAGCACTGGCGTACAGAACTCTCGGATTTGTTGGATCCATCACAAGATCCACAAATCCTACTTCGTCACTGATAAACAAAATCTTTTCCCAGGACTCCCCCCCATCCATTGATCTGTAAATGCCACGTTCATCGTTTGGGCCGGACAAGTGACCCATCACTGCAGCATATACGTGATCTGGATTGCGGGGATGAATACGAATTCGTGGAATCCGGTGGCTGTCAGAGAGCCCTTTATGCTCCCACGTACGGCCGGCATCAAGTGATTTGTATATACCATAGCCGTGTGATACATTCCCACGCACAGTCTTTTCTCCACCGCCGACATAAATGACATTGGGATCCCATGTACTGACTGCAACTGCGCCAATGCTCCCCCCAAAGTAGCCATCTGATATATTTTCCCAGGAAGATCCTCCCGTTGTAGATTTCCAGACCCCTCCGCCAGTTGCACCGAAGTATGCTTTCATGGGCTGCCCTGGAATTCCTGTAACAGTCGCCGAGCGACCACCTCTGTAAGGCCCTACACTGCGAAACTCCAGTGCGTTATAATAAGTGGTGTCATAAGGCTGTGCAGATCCTGCTGTGGGCCTGAAAAAGACTAGCATTAAAAGTCCTAACGCAACCCGAAGTGTGTAGTAATATAACATCTGGGGATACCCGCTGTATTGAAGCAAAAGATACGCGCAAGTAAATCTACAAGATTCTAGTGGACGAAAAGATATCAAAGGATGGGAGGTTACCCAGTCGGGGTTTATTTGCACTCTCAACCATCTGCTGCTTCTGGTCGGACACGTTTGAATATCGTCTGATGAACGGGAGTTTTGGGAACTCAATGTCGTTCGGTCACCACCTCTGTCCCAGACTGTATGAGATGGTTGCCAAGCTCTGAATACCGGAAGCAAGGAAGCAGCACACATCCTGCACGGGTGGTTGCCCAAGAACAGGCTGACGCTACCCAGGTGAACGTGGATAGGGAGGCGACGTGGAGCTAAGCGGAGTCGAACCGCTGACCTCCTGAGTGCGATTCAGGCGCTCTACCAACTGAGCTATAGCCCCCTTGGAAATCGACGCATATGTACGATCATAGCTGCTTTAAGGTCCTTACGCACGAGCAATTGTCTATCCGGTGTGAGAAACATAGAGCACCTTCCCCAGGCTTCACGTACTCCCTCCGCTGGGACATGATACCAAAGCGATCACCTGGACAGCGTGAGCTAATGAAACGCTGTCTGCCACATGTGTCACCGACTACAACTTAACCCGCACCCAACAGACTCCTCTGACAAAGAAAACCTCCGCAGACATCTCGGCAAAACAATGGGAATACATAATTATGGGAATTGTGTCCATAAGTAACAACTTGTTGTTACGGAAATTCTTTTCATCTGTAGGAACACCAAGATGTGGTCGAATAATTGGCCGAGGACAGGGAAGTTAAACGATTTTGGTTGAAGTCTCGTGTCGGCTCGTGGTTGGTGAATCGCCGTACCTCAGTGAGGTCAGTGGATATGAATATGATGAATCAATACTGATTCGTCGTCACCAAAGGAACTCCGGAGGCCTAGGAAATAGATCGCAATTCCAATTGGACGATCATCTAGAACTCTTTTCCGCTATGAGGTACAGTCTGGGAATGCCAAGGTGATCAATCAGGAGAGAATGATCATTAAGACCCGCATTGGCCAATCAAGGATTCCACAGAGAGACTACATGAATTCATCAAAAAGGCTTGGGGGTTCGACTTTTGGGTAATAGACTCCAAGGATAATCCAACTTTCGGGATAAGCGAGAACCGTCCCCACGAAGAAATGAGTATCCTTGTCATCTCCGCAAAGGTTTTTTAAGAATTTTCGTTTCACTTCTTCTGCAGCACTCTCGGGGGGCATCCCTTCATCCACCATTCTCCAAAACAGGGCTCCGACTTCCCAATCAACAATGCTCATATTGTGTCCATTGCAATTTTCATCATTGAAATTGAACCTATACTTGAATTTGAAGGGTACCTTGCGTGGCGGCACCAAGCTGTTCGTGCGATTCTCCCATATTCTTTGCTGCCCGAGTTTTGCGAGAAAGTTTGGTTTCCATTCTGAACTATCGGGCTGGATGACCAGATCAGAAACCTTCTTGGGTTTGAAGATTCCAAGAGATGTCTTGTCAGATTTCTGGCGTTCCCAGAGATCTTCCATTGACTTTGCTTTGTTCTTCAGTACATACAAACTTCGACTGCGCCAGTTACCGGGATTTGGTTTTATGGGATCTCCACAGATACTGATTGACTCGCTGTCCGGCCGATAGCTCTCCTTCCGTTGATCGCGCCCAGTATGTCTTGAAGCTTTCACCTCAATCCACTGGTATTTTTTGGCTCTTCACTTTTATGAGTGGGGAGCCTGTTTTTGGAAGCCTTCGGGGTACAGATCCAGTCCTCCGAGATAGAAGTAAATTGCATTGGCAAACCGCTTTGTGTTTCGGAATCCACGCGCACGAACTTTAATGGTTTTGATGCGGCTATTTATGCTTTCAGCTGGGCCATTACTAACTTTTAGAACGATCGAATTTATGATTCCCCATAGATGATTCTTAACCGTCTTGGCGGCTTTTTTCATGGGTTCAAGTCGACAACGCATGGCCCAGGATAACCAGCGCTTCCAGCCCTTGAGTGCCCAGGTACGACTGACATAGTGCCATAATTTCTGGGACAATTCCTTGATGGCCCATGCACGCGCCGTTTTCAGCGAACTTTTCTTTAATTGCTGGAATCGTTTCTTTTGTCGGGCAGACATATTCTTCTGATTGGTGAGCCAGTCGTACTTGGTTCCGACGAGATCATCAATGCCCGCTTTCCGCAATTCTCGGTTCTCCTGCCGACGGACTTTATCCACCCCCTCTGAAATCTTTTTCGCCACATGAAAACGATCAAATGCAATCTTGGATTCCGCATCTGGAACATGTTTTTTCGTGGACTTAATATAGGCGGGCCACATATCCATGCTCACACTCTCGATCGCTTCCAGTTGCTCAGCCGAACAGTCCTCATAATAGGCATCCAGACTCGTATGCGTGCGTTTTTCCTTAACAAACAGCACCGTGCCCGTCTGGGAATCCGAAACCACCGTGATATACTTATGACCCTTTTTGTACGAGGTCTCGTCCACACATATATGGGGAACCGGTTGCGTCTCTTTACGGGCGAGTCCTCGCTTTACCGAGCGATCCATGATGTTGGCGATCATCGTCCAACTGACGCCCAGACGGGAGGCCACCGTCGAAATACTGGTTGCATCCTGCAACCAGTCAATAACCTTCGCTTCAAAAGCCATTGTAAAACGCACGCGCTCATCCGCCCAGGGTACCGAAACCGTCTTGATCCCATGCTCCGAACATTCCACCCGAGGAACTTCCGCAACCACCGTCGTCCGATACTCGCAAATATCCGTATGGCGCCATTGCCTGCGACGATGATCGTAACCCGGGCAAACTTTGTTACACGCAGGACACCGAAGAACCGAACCCTCCGAACAGGTTACATGGATCTCGGCCAACTGCGCCGCGTCATCTTGTTTGATCTCCGATACCTCCCACGGAGATTGGATCCCTATCAATCGATTGATATCTTGAATACGTACATTCATTGCTGATGAAAAATTTGATTTGTGCCAAAAACAGATCCAAAATAAACAAAGACATCCACTCTGAATCTATAGCTATCTAATAGTTGCTTACCCTGATTCTGACTCCGAACCCACTTGAAAAACGGAAGCCCCTATTTTTTAAACTTCTGATAGTATGGTAAATCTCGAAAATTAATCGGGTAGAGACGTACAAAGTCGCCTGTCTCAGTCACTCCGGCAGTGCAGACCAGTTCGTCGTACTTTGAAGAGGGGATAGGGTACGTCTTCACAGTGATTAGAACACGAAGTTTGCTTTTCTCAGGGGTAGATTGGATCATAGATGAATTACTTTTAGGCCGGATTCGCGTGCAATGTAAGGTGCCAGACATCCTCGGTGACATCGCTCAACATCTTTTTCAAAGCATACGAGAACGGACGGAATTACAGTCATTATCCCACCCAATTCGGCTATTTTCTTGAGTTGCGCAGAGAGAATAGACTCCTCGTAGTGACGAAACAGACGGCGGTACGAGGCCAAATCATTAAGTTCGGACCTTGCCTCTCGGGGTATCCCCACGCTAGGCTCATGCCGATATGAGAGTCCCAGTCGTTCACAAAATTGGCGTAGGCGGGAGCCTGCGAACCCGTATTTACGCGAAACCGGGTTGGCTCTCACATCAATTAGCAAACGAATTCCCTGCTTAAGCAACCGGTTGAAGAATGCCTCAACTGACATTCCCTCATACCCCGATGTGTACACAGCGGGCGGTGCCTTCAAAGGAGGTTCAATGGATGCAAAATTTCGCTGGGGTAATTCGCTATTGAGAGCAAACCAGGGATACCGCCTGTAAACATCTACCAAAATTGCTTCTCTACTAGTGTTTCCATAATTTCCAACAACGTGGCGCACAGCGGCTTTACCCAAAGGGGCCAGTTGTCCCGCAGAAGCAACTAATGGCAATGGTTCCAATTTACCCTCAACTTCTCTAACGTATCCATTGCTCTTCAGCCGCTCCAATTCGCGGTATAAGGTGAAAGAAAACGGACCATATTTGTACGGAACGAAGTCGTAAAAGCTTGACATATTCCTCAGTGAAGTTTCATGTCGGAGAAGGAATACAAGCTTGACGAATACGGTCTTGGATACTGGCTGCTGTAGCTGATTCAACAGTTTCAGAATAATTTTTTCTCTTGTAAACATCAGATCAGAGATCCATGGAATTATCAATAAACTGGTATACAGGTAGAAGCATTACGCCGTAAACATCTGGTCCGGAGAGCCAGAATCTATTCTATTCTGACGAAGGTGTCCGGTCGTACTGATTCAAGATAAAACATAATCACTCGGAGCATACCGGATCCAATGTAGATACTGTCCCCAGGATTTTCAGTGATTCGCATAATCCATACCACATGCATAATCCAGGCCACAGGAGGAACGCGTGCCAAACAATGGGGCTCGAAAATCGTTCACCTGCCCCCTTCAAGTGGTAACCACTGAATACAAAATATGAGCACAACGGTCCAAACCAGAAAAACAGATTATTTCGGGACGCGAACATCCTTCGAAACCCCGCAAGGGCCAGCTTTGATGTATCGTCTCGACTCACTTGATGTGTCGGGTTACTCTCTTGACCGACTCCCGTACGCTATTCGGGTAATGCTGGAAGCCGTACTGCGCGGCTGCGACGGATTTACCGTTACACCAGAGAATGTTGAGCAATTAGCAAGATATAATCCAAAAGCTCCCTTACGCGCAGAAGTGCCTTTCTCACCGGCACGTGTACTGTTGCAAGACTTTACCGGTGTGCCCGCGGTTGTAGACCTTGCCGCCATGCGCAGTGCCATGGCACGTGCAGGCGGCAATCCCTCGGCGATTAATCCGCGTGTACCTGTACACCTCATAATAGACCACAGCGTTCAGGTGGATTACTATGGAATTCCAGAAGCACTGCAACTAAACTCCGATCATGAATTTCGACGTAATCGGGAACGGTACGAGTTTCTTCGCTGGGGTCAGCAAGCCTTTGATAACTTCTACGTAGTGCCTCCCGCAAGCGGTATCTGTCACCAGGTAAACCTGGAGTACGTAGCCCGCTGCGTATGGACCGGAATGGAGGATGGACAAGTCGTAGCATTCCCTGACTCTCTGGTCGGTACAGATTCCCATACGACAATGATCAATGGGCTTGGTGTTGTCGGTTGGGGAGTTGGCGGAATTGAAGCCGAGGCCGTCATGCTCGGCCAACCAATCTATATGCTCATGCCAGAGGTGGTTGGGTTCCGGCTTACAGGTGAACTACCCGAAGGGGCTACTGCTACCGATATGGTACTCACAGTTACACAAATGCTTCGCTCCTACGGTGTCGTGGGGCGGTTTGTTGAATTTTTTGGTCCAGGTATTCAAGCACTTTCGGTGCCTGATCGTGCTACGATCAGCAATATGTCCCCCGAGTACGGCGCGACGATGGGCTTCTTCCCGGTTGATGAGATTACGCTCGGGTACCTGCGACGCACAGGACGGGATAGTGGATTAATCGCGCTAGTTGAACGATTCACAAAAGACCAGGGGCTGTTTCTAACTCCTGATACACCCGAACCAGAATATCTGGATGTTCTGACATTAGACTTGGGCGATGTGGTTCCAAGTGTTGCCGGACCAAAACGACCACAGGATCGCATTCCGATCCCCAGCCTGGGCCGATCATTCCGTAAGTCATTTGCCGCGCCCGCTGGACCACAAGGATTTGGGCGGCAGGAATCTGAATTGGAGCGTGCAGTCGAAACGTCTGACTTTCCAGATCCATTGGGTAACGGAGATGTTGCAATTGCAGCTATCACCAGTTGCACGAACACCAGCAACCCGAGCGTAATGATTGGTGCAGGCCTCGTAGCCAAAAAAGCGGTCGAACGCGGACTAGAAACAGCACCTTACGTTAAGACCAGTTTGGCACCAGGATCACGTGTAGTAACCGAATATCTCCACAATGCCAACCTGATGCCGTATTTGGCTCAATTAGGTTTTGACTTGGTCGGTTATGGTTGTACTACTTGTATCGGTAATTCCGGTCCCCTACCGGAGGCGGTGAGCAATGCAGTTCGCCAAGGCGATCTTGTAGTCGCAGGGGTGCTAAGCGGTAACCGCAACTTTGAAGGCCGTATTCATGCGCTTGTACAAGCAAATTATCTCGCGTCGCCTCCACTCGTAGTTGCGTATGCACTGGCAGGTACCGTAGATATTGATCTTACCAGCGAACCACTTGGCAAAGATCTCGCAGGCAATGACGTGTATCTGCGGGATATTTGGCCAACCACCGAAGAAATTTCCGAAGCCGTTGAAGCCTCAATAACTCCGGAATTGTTCCTCGAGGAATATGGTGGTATAGAGACGTCCAACGAAACATGGAACGCCATCGAGATTCCCAGCGGATCTCAGTACGAATGGAGCGATGAATCCACTTACATACAAGAGCCTCCATTCTTCGTTGGTCTAACACACGAGGCACCAGAAACGACTCCCATTCAAAATGCCCGTGTACTGGCTAAGCTGGGAGATTCAACAACAACGGATCATATCTCACCAGCAGGTGCTATTCCTAAAGAATCCCCTGCTGGTCTCTACCTGAGCTCCAATGATGTAACCCTGCGTAATTTTAACTCATTTGGGTCTAGGCGCGGTAATCATGAGGTCATGATGCGAGGCACTTTCGGCAATATTCGCATCAAGAACGAATTGGTACCCGGCACTGAAGGCGGCATAACCCGTTGTTTCATCAACAATGATGAGGTCATGTCTATCTACGACGCGTCTATGTGTTACCAGGAGGCGGGCGTGCCTTTGATCGTCCTTGGTGGTAAAGACTACGGTATGGGATCGAGCCGGGACTGGGCTGCCAAGGGGACAATCCTCTTAGGAGTCAGAGCAGTGATCGTCGAGAGTTTTGAACGTATTCACCGCTCCAATCTAATTGGTATGGGGGTGCTGCCTCTGGAATTCTTAAAAGGTGAGAATGCCGAGACACTGGGCCTAGATGGCACTGAATCCTACAGCCTAGTCCCCCCGGAAAAAGCAGGGGGAACCGTTGAAGTCACTGCTGTACGCCCAGGAGGAGAAAAAAGACGCTTCACTACACGCTCCCGTATAGATACGCCTGTCGAAGTTGAGTACTATCGTAATGGTGGTATTCTACACTATGTACTGCGCGAATTTCTGGCAGAAGAATGACCCCCTCCACCCGGAGTTTCAATACGAAGCCGGTCACCTGCCTTTAATCTTCGCGTAAATAAACCGGGCAATTTTGTCTTTTTTCCGGTTGCATCAATCAGCGTGTTCTGACCGTTACGGCCTGGCTCGCCGCCGTACAGCCCCCACGGAGCATGACAACGACGCTCACTGAGCATAGTTACTGTGGCTGGATTCAAAAGCTCATACTCTCGCACAAGCCCCTCCCCCCCTTTATATCGACCAGCCCCCCCGCTTCCTTTGATAAGCGCATATTCCCTGATCCGAAATGGAAACTGCATTTCCAATGCTTCGATCGGTGTGTTGAGCGTATTGCTCATGTGCACATGCACGCCACTTAGACCATCAGCATCGGGAGCAGCTCCCATACCTCCACCAAGAGTTTCGTAATAGGCATAAGAGGTCCCGTCGGGGTGTTTACCTCCTATTGTCACATTATTCATTGTACCTTGACCTGCGGCCGGGACACACTTCGGCAACGCCTGTGCCAAGGCTCCAAGAACCACATCCGTAATTCGCTGTGAAGTCTCCACATTGCCTCCAGCGACCGCTGCAGGCCTTGATGCATTCACTAATGTATCTTCGGGGGCTTTCACGTTAATCGGGACAAAACAACCAGCGTTTGCCGGGACATCTCCCTCAACCAGGCAGAGTACAACATAATAGCATGCAGATGCTGTAACTGCTAATACGGTATTTAACGGTGCATGCAATGTCGCATCTGTGCCCTCAAAATCAAACTCGATATCACTGCCTGTGATCTGAACAGACACTCTGATAATGGCATCCTGGTCATCTGGCAGTTCCAGCACATCCTCAAAAACATACATCCCATCCGGCCAGGTCTGAATAGCACTACGCACTAACCGTTCACTGTACGCCTGCAAATGACGAGCATACGCGCAGACTTCGAGTTCTCCGTGCTCTTTTACGAGCCCTTGTAAACGCCGCTCTCCAACTGCATGTGCAGCCCGCTGAGCCGCCAGATCTCCCCGACGCTCGGTGGGAGTCCGCACATTGGCAAGTATCATGTGCAACACACCCTCATTTAACTTGCCCGCTTCGTATAGCTTGGTGGGCGGGATAATTATTCCTTCCTGAAAGAGCTCGGTAGACAAAGGGAGTGAGCCTGGGCTCATGCCACCAACATCTGCATGATGTGCACGGCTGGCAACAAAGAAAATTGGCTCGCCGCCGGCAAAAACCGGCGAGATCATCGTTATGTCGGGCAAATGATTCCCCCCATCAAACGGATCATTCAGAATAACCACATCATCCGGCTCCCAATGTGTGAACGTCCTTAGCGCGACCTCACAACTCGCGGGCATGGCCCCCAAATGAACCGGTATATGTGCTGCCTGGGCAACCATATTGCCCTCCGTATCAAAAACTGCGCAGGAGTAGTCCAGACGCTCCTTAATATTGGGAGAATACCCTGTGCGCTGGAGCGTGACGCCCATTTCATCGGCAACACCGATGAGTCGGTGTCTATAGATTTCAAGAAGAATGGGATCAACTGCCATGATCTGTACTACATTTAATATGTAGGTTATGCCATTGATCAGCCTCGACATCCCAGCCTGGAGGCACGACTAACGTTGAATCATACTGCACAACCAGTGCAGGGCCTCTAAACGCACATCCTTCTACCAGTATATCACGTTTTAGGATGGGAACAGACATTGGCCCATCCGCTGTAAAGTACACGGGCGCTCTTGATGCTTGGGCTATATCGAATGGAGAGGCAGCTGGTGTTGCTGGTATAGGTATTACTTGCTCCTGGGGCCCAGTGGCCCGTAGTCGCACTGCTACCGACTCTACGGGCAGTTCTGGTGCACTGTACCCGTAACGCATATGGTGCGCCGAATGAAAAGCTTCTATCGAAGTGCGGATGTTTTCTGGTACAATCGGTAAACCCAAAGGCACTGTGAGCTCGTAACTTTGTCCCGAATACCGCAAATCAAGACTGCAGTCTAACTGAACCTCCCCCGTGTCTGAGTCCAGGCGGGATAGTACTATGGGCTTCAGCTGATTGATAGAATTTTCGAGACGTTCGGGGTTGCGAAAGAGCTCCTCCGCAGCAGACAGCAACGCTTGCGATACATCGCTAGTGATATCTGCCATCAACAGACCAAGTGCACTGAGTACGCCAGGATGACGCGGAATAAGAATTTTTCTCACCCCTAATGAATCGGCGATTGCACATGCATGCAGCGGCCCTGCCCCGCCAAAGGGGACCAAGATATACGATCGTGGATCGTAACCACACTCAACGGATACTCGTCGTAGTGCCCGTTCCATGGTCGCATTCGCAACTCGTACAATACCCAGTGCAGTCTCTTCAGGAGAAAGATCAAGGGACTGGCCAAGATGTGCAATTGCTTTATATGCTGCCTGAACATCCAATGGGCGCGTAGAGCGTCCGCCAAGAAACTGTGATGGTATCAAACGGCCAAGTACCAGATTGGCATCCGTTACAGTGGGAGTCTGGCCGCCCTGTCCATAACAAACCGGGCCGGGAACCGCACCTGCGCTTTGGGGACCTACACGCAGTATACCTCCTGAATCAACGTACGCCAAGCTACCTCCACCTGCACCGACCGTGTGGATCTGTGTGGATGGCAACCGAAGTGGTAAATCGCAAATCGTGCCTTCGGTCGTCTGTGGTATTCTGCCAGGACAAAGCGCTACATCTGTACTGGTGCCCCCCATATCAAAAGATATTATGTGGGGCCTGGAAGTGCTGAGCGCCTGTCCAGCCAAAGCAAATGCCCCTACAACTCCACCTGCAGGTCCACTCAGAACCAATCTGGATGCCTGTTTAGATGCCTGTTGCGCATCCAGTGTACCACCACTGGATTGCATGACCTTGAGTGATCTACCACTGAGTACACGCCTGAGGCGTGTTAAATAGCGCATAACGAGAGGCCGTACATACGCATTTACAACCGTTGTTGCTGTGCGCTCGTACTCCCTGTACTCAGGTAAGAGATCTACGCTAAGCGAAACAGGTACATCTGGAAATTCCTCGGCCAATGCAGTCGCAATGCAACGTTCATGTACATCATTCAAGAAGGAAAAGAGCAGAACAACCGCCACACTCTCTACGTCTTCCTGCCTGAGTACTTCCAGCACTTCAGACAGTGAGGATGTATCCAGCTTCCTGTGAATATTCCCCTTGCTATCTATGCGTTCATCAATCTGCAGACGAACCGAGCGGGGCACAAGATGATTGCGTGCTGCCTGGGAAAACTCATATAGCTGAGGGCGATTTTGTCGGCCGATCGCCAGGACATCTGCAAAACCGCGTGTGGTTATGAGCGCAGTCCGAGCCCCTCGCCGTTCCAGAAGTGCATTGGTCGCGGTTGTCGTGCCGTGCAGGACCGGCGCCTCGGGATCTACCGAAAGCACCGCTAACCCTTGCAGGATGGCTTGGCTTTGATCACTTGGGGTCGTTGGCACCTTATGCACGGTCAACCCAGAAGCGTCCAATACCACAAAGTCTGTGAACGTCCCTCCTACGTCAATCCCGATACATTGACCATTAGCACGCATAGTACCACATAATTACGGGAAAAATGATACGCACCAGTACGTCTGACGGTCTTACTCTGCCTGTGGCGCCAAGCCTAAGAGCTGGCTTAAAACCTTTTCCCCACGCACAGGATAAGCTTCCTGCACATGGTATCGCATAAAGCGGGTGACCAGTGTGTAAAGACCTCTCCGCTGTTCGTCCGTAAGCTGCATTCGCAATATTACATCAAAATCAGCCCTGTACAAAATGGCAAACGCTCGAAGTACACTCCTTGAAGCCGACAACGATTGAGATCCAGTATCCACCTTGCCCGAAATCGTACCGGTATCAAGCAACAGGAAACCTCCAGAATCATCAATCCGCTCAACTTCATCCCGAGTAAAGCTAGGAGCGAAACCCAATGCCGCAGTCAAATGGAGCTGGAAGTATAGCTGTACCAGTACTGCATCCGTAGCCGAATCACCAAGTGCGCCAAGTGTTCGAGTGATTAAATGGAAGATTTTGGGAGAATCTACACCTTCTTCCGTGAGTGTCAGGACAAGTTCACAGATCCGCTGTCCAATCGCCAATTTTGTCAGATCACCGGATATACCTGGATGAAAAAAGACATGTGAGCACTCCGACAAAATCTGAATAGACCGGGTCGGACGAGTATAGATTAAGACCTGCACATGTGAAAGCACTTGGAGCGTTGAGCCGAACCGGCTCTTTTTTGATTGGGCACCACGTGCAATGGTTGTTAGTTTTCCAAGGTTCAAGGTATATAGGGTTACGAGCCGGCTGGTTTCCCGAAAGAGTGTGGATCGCAATACAATGGCCTCAGTGCGAACCAACATGGCTATGCCGAGCGAAGTTCAGTTCCCACAATGTACGCACACATCACATTCCCAAGTCAAACTGATAATTCAGCCAGCACCATTCAAAGTATTTTCAAATCCAAGGTTGCATCCACAATATTATTGGTTTTCTCTGCAATAAGTGTTCTGTAAAAGGGATAACTCTGCAGACAATATGGACAGGTAGGACTTAATACAATCAACACTAATCTATCTTGGTCCTCATGAAAATATTCTAACATAGCCGGAAGAGTATCCACAATGCCGTGGTCATCAGTTGACTTGGCAAAAAAAGTCACTTGAAGAAAAAATGGGGCTTCAACTAATTTAGTGAAACCCTTGTTTTTGAGACAGCATTTGGATATAGATCCAGTCCACCGAGATAGAAGTAGATTGCATTTGCTAACCGCTTGGTATTTCGAAATCCGCGGCAACGGACTTTGATCGTTTTGATTCGACTGTTGATGCTTTCTGCTGGCCCATTGCTGGCTTTGAGAATGATCGCATTGAGAATTCCCCAAAGGTGTTTTCTGACCGTCTTGGCAACTTTAACCATGTCTTCAAGCCGGCAACGTGAGGCCCAGGACAACCATTTTTCCCAAGCTTTGCGTGCCCAGGTTCGGCTCTTATAGTGCCACAATTTCTGGGACAATTCTTTGATGGCCCAGGCACGGGCCGTTTTCAACGAACTATCCTTTAACGCCTTGAATCGCTTCTTTTGGCGGACCGACATATTCTGTTTGTTGGTCAGCCAGTCATACTTGGTCCCGGTGAGATCATCAATGCCCGCTTTCCGCAATTCTCGGTTCTCCTGCCGACGGACTTTATCCACCGCCCCTCCAATCTTTTTCGCCACATGAAAACGATCAAATGCAATCTTGGATGCCGCATCTGGAACATGTTTTTTCGTGGACTTGATATAGGCAGGCCACATATCCATGCTCACACTTTCAATCGCTTCCAGTTGCTCAGTAGAACAGCCTTCATAATAAGCATCCAGACTCGCATGGGTGCGCTTTTCCTTGACAAACAGCACCGTACCCGTTTGAGAATCTGAGACCACGGTGATATACTTATGGCCTTTTTTATACGAGGTCTCATCCACACACACATGGGCAACCGGTTGCGCCTTTCTGCGATCAAGCCCCCGTTCCACTGCGCGGTCCATAATCCCTGCAACCGCAGGCCAACTCATCTGCAGGAGCCGACACACTGACGAGATCGTTGACTCCCGAAGCAGATCAATGACCAGCGCCTCAAATTCATAGGTCATGCGTACACTCCGATCCGCCCAAGGGGGCGAAATCGTCACCACTCCGTGTTCTGCACACTTTACACGAGGTAACTGCGTCGTTACGATTGTACGATATTTTCCGGTATCCAGATGACGCCAACTCCGAGTCCGACGATCATACACCGGACTCGCTTGATCACATTTTGGACACCGAAGCTTGGATTCATCCGTACAGATCACATGGATATGGGCCTCCTCGGCATCATGATCCGCTGTTACCTCCGAAATTGACCAAGGTGACGAAATGCCATAAACCTTGTTTATTCCTTTAATCTTCACCCCCATTACGATTCGTGATTGTCGAAAAAATGAAAGATAAAACCTTTGAGTAGAATGACGCATGACGCGATAAATCGTCTGAAACCTTAGCCCAGAATTGGATAAGATCAGGACTAATTCACTATATTTATTGAAGTCCCGAAAAAATAGTAATGCTACTACTACCAGTGCATACGTTGCCCATTCTAGATACGGGCCTTCACCCAATATTATGATAAAATCTGTAAATTCAGAAAAATTCGATATAAGACGGTCATGATAGTAGTGGTTATATGCTCTATTTTTGGTCGTTATTCTGGGGAAAATTTCACTTGAAACAGATGCGAATACAATGAAAAAGGATGAGGCGAGTATCCATAGGAGTTTAGGGCTTGAATCGCCTTGGGAGATTTCAGAGGATCGTTATGATGATAAGGATCGGGTACGGCGGGTAACGGTGATCTGCTCGGATACATCATTGCTGTCATGTCCGAAGTGTAAGGCGGCTTGTTCCTTTTATGATTTGCGCGAGGCTCGTTCCTGGCGGCACTTAGATACCTGTACCTATCGTACGGAGTTGATTGCCCGGGTTCCGCGTGTAAAGTGTCGAGCGTGTGGAGTTCGGACGGTGCAGGTTCCCTGGGCATCGTCGAGTTCCCGGCACACCTTTGACTTTGAAGAGAGGGTAATTGGATGGCTTGGGGATGCGAGTGTATCCGCAGTATCGCGGCAGCTCGGCGTGGGATGGAAAGTGATTTCAAGGATCATGGAGCACGCGGTAGAGCGAGGACTTCGGCGCAGACAAACGGAGATTATTCCGCACATTTGCGTGGATGAGACCTCCTTCCGTAAGCGACATAAATACGTTACGGTCGTTTCCGATGCAAAGGCAGGCAGGGTCCTGTATGTGGGGATCGGACGCACGAAAGCGGTGCTAAAGCGCTGGTATTTAAGTCTCACACCAGAACAATTGGCGGGGATTGAGAGCGTGAGCATGGACATGTGGCCTGCCTACATCTCTGCCACCTTGGCGTATGTAGCTGATGCAGCGAAGAAGATTGCGTTTGACCGGTTTCATGTGGCGAAGTATCTGGGGGAGGCCGTGGACAAAGTGCGTCGGCAAGAGCACAAGGCTTTACGCGCCGAAGGAGATACGACCCTCACCGGAAGTAAGTACGACTGGCTAACGAACCGGGAAAATATGTCCAAGAAGCAGAAAGCGCGGTTTCAATCGTTGAAGAACAGTTCGTTGAAAACCGCCCGGGCGTGGGCCATCAAGGAGATGGCACGAAATTTATGGCATTATGTGCATCCCACCTAGGCCCGCAAGGGCTGGAAAAGATGGCTTTCCTGGGCCATGCGCTGCCGCTTGGAACCGGTCAAGGAAGCCGCCAAAACCATAAAAAACCACCTGTGGGGAATCATCAATGCAATTATTCTCAAGGTCAGCAATGGCCCGGCCGAAAGCATCAACAGCCGAATAAAAACAGTCAAAGCACGCGCCCGGGGATTCCGAAATAATGAACGATTTGCAACCGCCATTTACTTCCATCTCGGAGGCTTGGACCTCTCCCCCAGAATGAAATGAAAATTGCGTTTTCACAAGATTGGCCCAAGACCCAAAACATATCATGGTCGCTTGGCCGCATTCTGAGCCCTCACACCATTCACATGGCATAGCCGCACACATCATAAATCCCGGGCCGTGACATCCCACCGCATCACATGCTTGTGGATCGCCACATTCAGGGACGATACCAGATCCAGCATTATTAGACGTCCACCCCGATGGACCAACAAGTAATGCGAATATCAATGATGCAAAAAGCACCCGAAATTTACGAGATTTAATAGTTACTTTCATCACGAACCGAAGCTGTCATAACATGTTACCTGCCATGTATCATCTGTAGTACAGGGAAGATCCTCAACGTCGCAACATCTGACGCCCGCTTCACATACCTGGGAACCGCCTATGCAATACATAAAGCTACATGTATGGTTGCATTTTATATCGGCCACAGCACTGTATGAGTCTGCATTACTGCTGAAAAACATCAGCATAGCTGCACAAAACAGAGCGATAAATGATCGTTTCAAGGAGTTTCTTCGTTTTCGTATTGTAAAATGTGTTTGTGGTTCTCCACAATATTCGCGGCAGAACCGGTTATGTATGGCTTTAAGTCTGGTAGTCACCCTGTCCACAGGACGGGGATCACTACCAGCACCCAATATACTACATCCGAGACGCTACCAAATTATTTAGTGAAGAGCCATAATATCAGACCTAACGGTAGGTTGCTTCACTGCAGCCAATTCCGGGAAAAAGATCAGGTTGCGCCTAGATATCGCAACAGTATTTGCATGATCAATCGTTGTAGTCTATATTGGATACAAACAAACCCGTCGGAACTTCACCCAGTATGGGTTTCTCGGAGCCCGGCCATCTTAACCCCAAGGACGCTTCATGCGTCCTTGTATTTTTGATGAAACAGGAGTCGCCAGACAGGTCGGGTTGCCGTGTCCATAATTACTTGGACTATTGGAACTACGAGCTTTTAATGCGCGCCGTAGACGAAGCATTTCGTACTGACTGGATAAAGATTGGGCCTGCACTCGCAGAGGCAGCGGCAGAAATCGTGAAGAGTGTGAGTCCTCCTGATACACCCTTTGCAAGAGGCTACATTAACACAAAATTTCTGTATTGAAGCCAAATTCAATGGGATAATCTGGATGATTGGAGTCGCCACCTCACCTATTCACTTCTTCGATCGAACGGCCTGTACTCCACGAGCACTGACCGACCAGTGATGTCAACAATAGTGGCCATAACCTCTACCCCATACGCGTCTGTGAGCCTCAGCGGTTTTCCCAATCGGAAGGTGACTGGCTGCTGCTTTCCCTCATCAATTGCAATATTATCCGCGTATAAGTAGGTCCGATCCAATCTATCACGTTTCGGATTTAGCCGTCCATTCAATCCCGGAATGTTCCCAGTAGCATTTGAGAAAATGACGGCACCACCAGCTGTAATCGGATCAAGTTCTAACAGCAATCCCTCCTGGGACGGCCTCCACTCCCGCACCAAACCTGCGGTGTAGCCTGGCATTGCGGCATACACCGTCATCGGCAAATGCGTCGTATATAGATTAAAATCCGCTTCACCGTTTTCGTCAGTTGTCGCCCGCTGCCAAGTTTTGTTCGGAAAAAGAGCCAAAACATCCGCACCGATGACCGGCTCTCCTTCAGAATGTACTGTGATGATGGCATCCGACGGTACAAGTTCAAGCCGGGCAGCCGGGATGACTAGAACCAAATTTGTCTTATCATTGACTCTGTACTCCGGCTTGATACCTGCAATCTCATGGGTTTCTTTGAAGATGATTGAAACGCCGTCCCCGCGTCGTTCCATCATATTTCTTCGGTGATGGGACCCAGGTATATTCCCTACAGAGATTCGCCCAAATACCGAAGCAAGAACCCCATTGCGGGCTGACTGACTTGAATCCATTCCCTCTATGGTCATCCTATTGGGAAGCGAGCCGGGCGAGTCAATTTCCAGACGGTTTTTGAACATTGAAAGCCGGATGCGCCGGGTAGACATGGAGTAGTCACGATGTACAACAGCGTTCACCACTGCCTCGAACACGGCAGCCAAGCTGTACTGGGGCATATCTTCGCGGGCCGGTGTTTTCCGTGCCGCGACACGCATATTACGGGCTACAAACTTCGTTGCATCAGCAATCTGAACTGAAAGCGGCCCTTTAATCTCCTGAGCATCCAACTGGCCGGAGGCACGATCTTTACCACGATACATAGTGGCCATAATCGTGGCTTGCGGCAACCACTCATGAGGTGAATCGGTACAAAGTAACACTCCGGCAACGGTTGCCCGATCCACATCAGCTTCATCAGACGTTAGCAACCTAAGATTCATCAGAGCACGACGAGGATTGACTCCTCCCGCTGCACTTATCAATGGCTCCCACAGTCGCTCAAGGAGTGTTTCAAATCCAGTATGGGGAACAGCCTGGTCGTCAAACCAGAGATATCGGCTCTGGGCACGTCCCTGAGCCAGACGCAAGCGTTCATCAACTTCCATCGGACGCTTGGTTGCGCCGACCCGGAGGTATGCTCGGCCAGCACGCTCGTGCACAAAATTTCCTCGTGGTACCTCTACAAGTACGAAGATCTTTCCGTCAAGCTGTCGATGATGGACATCAATCCGAAGGGGGGGCTTAACAGTGTCGGTACTCACTTCAGCCAACAGTTGGTTAAGTGTAGTAGCCTGCTTCGGAGACATTCCCTGAAGCTCCCCAGTGTCTGAAACTCCACAAATAAGTACACCACCATTCGCATTCGCAAAAGCAGCGATCTCATCGGCAAGATCCTCTCTTCGGGGGCTCTTTGGGTAATCACCGCTGAACTCAATCTGCTTGAATTCCCACCTGCTATCCTCGCCTAGTTGCAAACGCCTACGGACCTCTGCATCGGTGATATTCATGATGGGTCTCCGGGCTGCATTCTACGATTGTACAGGAGATTATTCAACTGAGCACTGGGCCTTAAAATACGAAATCAGGTACCAATATGGAAGACTAACAGACATTGTGACACAGACATAGCTCGTAATATTACCGACCCCCCAAGATATATTTGTCCACATTTCGCACCTAAAACTACTTACAATTAGATACTGGTTCGACCCGAATTTGAAAGCAGAATTTGCTCTTGCACAGGCGAGTTGTGTATTTCTTCCCGTGTACTCGCCTCGGAACGACCGAGTAGCTAAATGCCCCTAGTGCTAGGTACACGGTGGCATCAATCATGTCCGAAAATACCGTGATAAACTGTTCCCGCCTCCAATAATCCTGAAGAATGCTGGACTTCCCCCCCAGGAGTCTCACGAATTCATTACATCCTCTGCAAATCTCATCCGTCGCTCTGCATGTCCATGTCAATTGATGTCCTATCTGGCATTGGTGCCAAGCAAGCACAACTCGGGTGATCAAACGCTCGTGGGCGATCCTGGTCTGGCGAGCGAACGTACCGCTCTTGAAAACCAGACGCCTTACTCAAGGCACGTAAGGGAGAGTTGGAGGTGGACACTTATTATGCAGAGTTGGAAACCTTCTTGATCGCCCTGTCAAGACTCAATGAACGTATCGAAAAGGGGGCTGTGAAGTTTATCTGATGGAAATATTCGGTTTGCTGGAATTTCAACCATGGGTAACAAGGATGAACCTCAGAGCACTCAATGTGTAGGCTCAATAAATTTTGCCTTACAGGCTACTCTACCATTTATTAATCAATAGCCCACAGAATGAGTTACGCTCTAATTGACGATGAGCATTATGTTTCAGATATTGTAAGCCTTCATCTATTGCCGCAGTGGCGATAGAATTGACATCTACTGAAAAATCAACAGACCTTGACCCTGCTGCCCTTTGTTAAGGTCAGCTTTCGCTTGTACTGCTACCAAGGTCTGCCCATTACCCAAGTAATGGTGTAGTCTAACTATTGTGGGAGATCCGTGAGCGTTTTTTCTACCGCCGTGATTGTCTGGTCGGAGCGCCTCTTTACAGCGCACGCCTTGATGGTCCGCAGCATAGGGTGACGGAGCGTTTTCACGCTTGGGTTCACGGTACCGGTACGTCCGGGCCATAGCATTGGGGTAAGAGTCTCCCGTTTCGTGAGGGTATCACGAATCTGCACAGCAGCAGCAGCGGGCCTGGGTCTCCTCAATGTGCATCTGATAGCCCACCAAGGCCATAGCGAGTCGTTCGATTCCCCTCCACATGACCTGATGGCCCGGCGGTGGGGCACGATTCCGGTTTTGATAGCCGCCCAACACCCCCACCAGCAACATGGCGTCCCGCAGCATCTTGGGTTCCGGCAGTCGTACCCGCTTGGCGTAGCCGGTCAAGAATCCAAGTTCCAGTTCTGTGAAGAATACCGACGGATCCAGCTCCGGCATGGTTCGCCCCAACAGCGTCAGCACCATGAGACGCCAGGCAATCACACAGTAGATCGCCAATGCCCGTTCCAGTCTTAAGGCGCTCCGCAGCTGCATATGTTCCACTTTGCAGCCACTCTTGAGCACCCGGAAAAAGTCCTCAATCCGCCAACGTTTCAGATAATACCCCAGCACCCGCTCCGCAGCCCGGGCCGAGGGCACCGCAAGACTGGTCAGCAGATACCATTCAATCGCCTTTTCACCCGCAGGCGGCGAGACTTCTTTGATATGCACCCCGGTGAGCGTCACCGGATCCGCATCCGCAACCAGTGGAGTCGCGGGCAGCGTAACCGGGCCATAGCGTACTTCGGCATCGGCGACGCGATAGGCGCGTCCGGCCGTCTTCGACCGCACGGACCGGCGATGAATCTCAATCCTGATCGTCTTGGCAGCTTTGCCACCGGACATCGTCTCAAACAGCTTTTTGCCTTTTGCCAGACGCCGATTCTTAGATGCCCGCACCAGCAGATCAACCCGCTTGTGCTGCCGCTGCGCATCAAAGAGCGCAAAACTGTCGCCCTCCCGATCCATCACGCAGAGGACCTTGATCTTGCGCGATAGCTCCTGCGCGGCTTCACAAATATCCGCATAACCATCCAGCCACCGCTGCGCCTTTGGCTTCAACGGTCCATCGGTCGGATCTTTGTAACTGCACCGCAACACGCCCAGTGGCAGACCATCGGTGGTGGTCGCCAGCGTGGTATGAATATGCAGTCCCCGCGATTTGGTCGTGGCCTGATTCTGACCAATGACTTCCAAGTCCTCGCAGGCCAGACGCGACCCGTAATTGAGCCGACTGCCATCCTGGATGCATAAGACCACCTTTTGGCTGCGCATACGCTCTATGGTACGCGCCCGATGCGGGGCCAACACGTTCTCCGGCGTCACCTCAGACGCCGGATCGCTCGCCAGCAGGCGATAATGCCCCTTGACCGCCGCCCGATCATAGCCCGTGTTCCCGGTAATCGCCGCGCCGATGGAATTTGCCAGCAGGGACGCACTCTTGACCAGCCGCGCCGAGCGCAGCGTGTTGCCCAGCGGCGCATCCCCAAACTCGGCATCGGCCCACTGTTCGCTATCCAACATCTCACCAGGTTGTCTGACCGGACGTAATTCCACCGCAGGCATCCCCAGTTGCTGACGCCACCTGCGATGAAGTTCGTATACATACAACGCCTTCGGCGGCTCCAGAGTGTCATGGCGGAGGCCGCCAGCGGTTTGTCCAATGTACTGAAAATTGGTGGCCTTGAAGCAGGAACCCGACCATTCGGGATCCACATAGGTTTCAACGACCCACACCCGGTAGCCGTAATGCTGCTGATAGTCCTCAGCCAGTCGCCTGAGCAGGCGACTGAGCACGTAGCTGGCCAGATGCTGGCACCGCTCCCGCATCAGGAATCGGCTCAGGCACACCACACGGTGCAGATGGGCCTGTCGCTGCGCGTCCGACCAGGCCATCCACTGCTCCCGGGCCGCCAGTCGCAGGGCGGCCGCCGAAAAACCGACCGCACCCAGATAACCGTGTACACTGTCAATCAGATACCGTACCTGGGCGCCGCAAAAGGTCGTCACTCCACGCGGATGCTCATGATGCAACAGCGTGTTCCAGATCTCTCGCTGATCGGTGTCGGTCACCTTAACCAGCGTAAGACCCTCCACCTCATTAACAACCTCAGGCAAACGTTCCGGGGCAGGCACCGGTTCGGCCAGCAGGCGGGGACCCGCTCCCGCCGCGTAATTGTTCGTCGGCGCCGGCAATGCAATCCGCCCACGGTCGGCCAGCTTTGACAACGCACGGGCACAGGTGGACACCTGCAACCGACCGCAGGCATCAACAAACGTGAAAAGTTCACACACGCGCCTTGCTATCGCCGCGCGCGTGGACAATGCGGCATCGCCCAACACCGCGGGGAGACGCGCCTGCGATTCCGGGGCACGCAAGGTGCGCAAAACCTGACTCTGCGTAAACATGCCACCAATATAGAGGGCACTGTTCAGAATGTCAGGTCAAAAAGTTGGGTAATGGGCAGACCAAGGTTCTGTGAATAAATCCACTGGAACAAGTCTTACAGTATCTTACTCACGCCAGGTGTCGGGATGGGGTAATGACCATACGCATCCGGCATGACAGGGGGATCAGCATCCCAGGCAAGGGTTTGTGGCATAAGATCCAACTCACTCGCCATCGCTTCCTCCCAAGTGATCACTTTACCCGAGTAGGTGGCCATTCGTCCCAAAATGGAACTCATGGTCGCGACAGCACCATTTTCCCCATCCGCATATTTGAACTCCCCTGCATTGATAGCTGCAAACAACTCGTCATGCTCCACTTGGTAAGGGTTCGGATCGTCTTTCCTATTGTGCTTGAGAATGGTCTCCCCCGAAGCACTGTAAAGTTCGCCTGGTGAGGGAGCCGTACCTGAGGTTCCATGAAAACCTTCAGAAACCCTGTTCATGCAATCCGGAATATGCCTGCACTGACTCAATACACGACTCCCGTCTGCATATTCAAACTCCACAAAATGATGATCATAGATTTCTCCATGATCCACACCTGTACGAACCTGGCGTCCACCCTGGCCTTGTGCACTGATTGGATGTCCCTGCTTCACCCAATTGCCTACATCGATATTGTGAATGTGCTGTTCTACGATGTGGTCTCCACAAAGCCAATTAAAGTAGTACCAGTTGCGCATTTGATACTCCATTTCTGTTAGTGGGCGACCAGCCTTCTCCTCGTACTCTTTCCGTCCGCGAACCCAGACACCTCCACCATTCCAGTACACCCGACCGAGAATGATATCCCCAATGGCGCCCTCGTGAATACGTTTGACCCATTCACGATACACGGTTTGATAGTGGCGCTGAAGCCCCACAACAACATTGAGTTTTTTCTCCTTGGCTTTCTGTGCCGCGGCTAATACGCGGCGTATGCCTGGCGCATCTGTTGCGACCGGCTTCTCCATGAATATCTGCTTACCCGCATCAACGGCAGCTTCAAAGTGCATAGGACGAAAACCGGGAGGCGTCGTCAGAATCACCACATCGGAAAGAGCAATTACTTCCTTATATCCACCAAAACCGTCAAACTGTCGCTCACCAGGCACATCAATGCGACCGATTGCATCTAAGGTAGCTTCGTCAGCCTCTTCCGGCTCTTTCATGTTCTTGAGGCTCTCCTCAATGCGATCACTAAACGCATCCGCCACCGCTACTAACTTGGTGTTGGAGGCCGCTTTCAGCGCCTGAAGCGCCGCACCAGTCCCCCTGCCTCCAGCGCCGATCAGGCCCACCCTGATCGTATCATCAACGCCATAGAATGCGCTGGCTTTCAGCGGGAATTGGCTAGCAAGTGCGCCACCTACAACTGCTGCTGCGCCGCTCTTAACGAAGTCGCGGCGATTAAGGGATCCTGTGAGCTTGTCCATTTTGCTTGGAGTTTGGTTAGTACGTATTGAATTTACTAAATGTATGGCACTGTTACCCTCCTAATGCTCTCATCCAGAATTCCATTTGCTCGTCCGCAGTAGGCTGGACAAACGGGCGAACAATTCTAAATCCAACAAAGGGAGAGTCCGTGTTCCACCACATAGATCGAGGAATTTGGGGATCACGCCGCTTCCAATCCAGATCTGAACGAAGGCGGGCACCACAGCGAAGTGCATCTGGATTGTCGTCGTACGCCCCACCTCGCACCGTGCGAGGATGTAACCGGGTTGGCAGTTGCCAGGGATCATTTGCAAGTGAATCTGCCAACCCTTCATAGAATGTTGTGCTGTATTCATCCAGCGTCCATTCTGCTATATTGCCATGCATATCGAAGATTCCCCACTGGTTTGCCATCTTTAGACCTACTCGCTGGTAGGTCTCATCGCTATTACCATAGTGCCATGCATAGGTATCCAACGAGTCCGACGATTCTCCGAAACTGAATCCAGATAAGGTGCCTGCACGACATGCATACTCCCATTCAGCCTCCGTAGGTAACCTATAAAATTCCCCCGTTTTTTCCGAAAGCCACCGCGCATACTGAAGAGCACTCCACTGGGTCATACCGACGGCTGGATACCCATTGGTCCCCATACCGTGGGCCGGGTCTTCATAGGGTGGACTCGGACGAGCCACCAGATCTGGGTCAAAGTCAGTCCCCGGAGCGCTCGCTGGACTGTCGCGATCACGACTCGAAAACAGAACAAATTCGTCGTAGGTTACTTCGTAAACACCAATGTAGAATGATGAAACCGTAACCTCGCGCTGTGGACCCTCATCATCGTCCCGTCCTTCTTCGCCTTCGGGGGTACCAATCATGAAGGTCCCACCAGGCACACGAACCATTGAAAAGTGCACATCTGTCCCGGGAATGGTATCTGTGACCATTTCCAGGACTGACTGAGCCACCCCAAACTTGGAGCATGCGCTCAGCAACAGAATGCTAACTACACTAATTCGCAAACGCTGCATCAAATGCCGCGACGGACGGCTTGAAGTCTACTTTCTTAACAAAGGCGCAGGCCTCCGAAGCCCCTGCCTCCCGATCCATACCAATATCCTCCCACTCGATAGAGAGTGGGCCGCTGTAATTGGCCCTGTTCAAGGCACGAATGATTTCTTCAAAGTTGATACATCCACGACCTATTGACCGAAAATCCCAGAACCTTCCCGGAGTACCAAACTCCGTATGACCACCGAATACACCAGCCTCAGTTAGCTTATCTGACCACCACACATCCTTCATGTGTGTATGATAAATCCGATCTGCAAAGCGGTCTATGAAGGCTACATAGTCTACGCCTTGGTAACCAAGGTGACTTGGATCATAGTTGAACCCAAAAGCTTTTCTGTGGCCTATAGCCTCCAGGGCGCGCGCACTGCTCGCAATGTCAAAGGCGATCTCCGTTGGATGCACTTCTAGCCCAAACCGAACACCAACTTCATCGAACACATCCAATATCGGATTCCAGCGATCTGCAAAGTCCTGGAATCCAGCTTCTATCATCCCCGGGTCATTGGGCGGAAAAGAATACAGCAGTGGCCAAATACTGCTGCCGGTAAAACCATTTACTACCTTGACTCCCAGTTTTGCGGCAGCTCTAGCGGTGTCCTTCATTTCTGCTGCCGCCCGCTCCTTAACGCCGGACGCATCACCATCACCCCATACATGTGCAGGGATAATGGCCTTGTGCCGCTGATCAATATTATCGCAGATTGCCTGACCTACCAAATGATTGCTTATTGCATACACTTTCAGGCCGTGCCGGGCCAGAAGGTCATGCCGTCCCTGACAGTAATCAGGTTCGGTTAGTGCCCTTTGTACATCAAAATGATCGCCCCAACAGGCTAATTCCAAACCATCATAGCCCCACGAAGCTGCCTTTTCCGCGAGTGTTTCGAGTGTTAAGTCGGCCCATTGGCCGGTAAACAGGGTTACAGGTCGTGCCATATGTATCGTTTGAATTAGATGAATGGGGCTTCAACTAATTTAGTGAAACCCTTGTTTTTGAGACAGCATCTGGATATAGATCCAGTCCACCGAGATAGAAGTAAATTGCATTTGCTAACCGCTTGGTATTTCGAAATCCGCGGCAACGGACTTTGATCGTTTTGATTCGACTGTTGATGCTTTCTGCTGGCCCATTGCTGGCTTTGAGAATGATCGCATTGAGAATTCCCCAAAGGTGTTTTCTGACCGTCTTGGCAACTTTAACCATGTCTTCAAGCCGGCAACGTGAGGCCCAGGACAACCATTTTTCCCAAGCTTTGCGTGCCCAGGTTCGGCTCTTATAGTGCCACAATTTCTGGGACAATTCTTTGATGGCCCAGGCACGGGCCGTTTTCAACGAACTATCCTTTAACGCCTTGAATCGCTTCTTTTGGCGGACCGACATATTCTGTTTGTTGGTCAGCCAGTCATACTTGGTCCCGGTGAGATCATCAATGCCCGCTTTCCGCAATTCTCGGTTCTCCTGCCGACGGACTTTATCTACCGCCCCTCCAATCTTTTTCGCCACATGAAAACGATCAAATGCAATCTTGGATGCCGCATCTGGAACATGTTTTTTCGTGGACTTGATATAGGCAGGCCACATATCCATGCTCACACTTTCAATCGCTTCCAGTTGCTCAGTAGAACAGCCTTCATAATAAGCATCCAGACTCGCATGGGTGCGCTTTTCCTTGACAAACAGCACCGTACCCGTTTGAGAATCTGAGACCACGGTGATATACTTATGGCCTTTTTTATACGAGGTCTCATCCACACACACATGGGCAACCGGTTGCGCCTTTCTGCGATCAAGCCCCCGTTCCACTGCGCGGTCCATAATCCCTGCAACCGCAGGCCAACTCATCTGCAGGAGCCGACACACTGACGAGATCGTTGACTCCCGAAGCAGATCAATGACCAGCGCCTCAAATTCATAGGTCATGCGTACACTCCGATCCGCCCAAGGGGGCGAAATCGTCACCACTCCGTGTTCTGCACACTTTACACGAGGTAACTGCGTCGTTACGATTGTACGATATTTTCCGGTATCCAGATGACGCCAACTCCGAGTCCGACGATCATACACCGGACTCGCTTGATCACATTTTGGACACCGAAGCTTGGATTCATCCGTACAGATCACATGGATATGGGCCTCCTCGGCATCATGATCCGCTGTTACCTCCGAAATTGACCAAGGTGACGAAATGCCATAAACCTTGTTTATTCCTTTAATCTTCACCCCCATTACGATTCGTGATTGTCGAAAAAATGAAAGATAAAACCTTTGAGTAGAATGACGCATGACGCGATAAATCGTCTGAAACCTTAGCCCAGAATTGGATAAGATCAGGACTAATTCACTATATTTATTGAAGTCCCAGATGAATGTAGGAAAATGGCTAACGTTATCAGATCAGCGTACCCTAACCAGTAACGTGGTCTCTACCTAAACTTTATAATGATAATACGGACATGTAGTCTCAAACAGGCGGCGTATACGCAGCATCAACCCACTCCCTCGCTCTTCCACTCTCCAATGCCGTGAGAATGAAATGCACGCCTCTGGCGCCATCCTGCACGCTCGGAAAATCCAGGTCTTCAGATTCTGGTGTTTGACCGGATATCCGGGCGGCAATCGTTCTTCCGGCGTTCAAGTAAATATTGGCAAATGCCTCCAAAAATGCTTCCGGATGACCACTGGGAAGACGCGTACTGCGCTGTGCTGCTGCCGATAGGTAGTCATTACCGCGCTTAAATACCTGTTCGGGGCCACTGAGCTCACGGTAATACAACCAGTTGGGATGCTCCTGAAACCACTGAAGCGACCCTGTTTCACCATGTACCCGAATGTTCAGATTGTTCTCCTCCCCAATTGATACCTGAGAAGCATGCAGTACACCTCGCGCCCCTCCCCGATAATGTACTAGCATATTAACATCATCGTCAATGATCCGCCCTTCAACGAAGGTCGTCACGTCAGCACATAAAGCTTCCAGCTCCAGTCCCGTGATGTAGCGGGCAAGATTTTCTGCATGGGATCCTATATCTCCCAAGGCACCAGCGCCTGCACGCTTGGGATCGGTCCGCCAATCAGCCTGTTTGTGTCCTGAACGCTCAAGCGGAGTGGCAAGCCATCCTTGGGGGTATTCAACAACAACCTTGCGCACGGCCCCAATCTTGCCTTCCTGAACCATTGCACGCGCCTGCTTCACTATGGGGTATCCGGTATAGTTGTGCGTAAGCGCGAACACACGATCGTGCTTACGCGCCAAGTGACAGAGAGCCTCCGCGTCTTCCAGTGTATTGGTCATCGGCTTGTCGCATACCACATGAAAACCCGCTTCCAGAAACGTCTTGGCTACGGGAAAATGCATGTGGTTCGGCGTGACAATCGACACAAAATCAATACCGTCTTCCCGTGCAGCCTCAGCTTCCGCCATTACTGAAAAAGACGCGTATGAACGATCTGCATCGAGTCCTAACTCTTCTCCCTGCGCCTTGGAGCGTGCCGCATCAGCAGAGAATGCACCCGCAACCAACTCCATTGTCCCGTCAAGTGCGGCGGCCATGCGATGTACATTACCAATGAAGGCACCAGGGCCTCCACCGACCATGCCATATCGAAGCTTTCTACCCAAACCCATCTAAAATGTCAATGATCTTAAGTGCGTAATACCTGTCCGAATGCTGGCCAGAGCATCTTCTGGATGATCGTGCTCAACAAGGTAATGCTTCAGTCCAGCCGTTTCACTTTCCGCCAGAATCGCAGCAAAATCAATTAGCCCTTCACCAACTGGCACCATACCGCGGTCGGGACCCATATCCTTGATATGGCATAATGGATACCGCCCAGGATCACGCTGGAAGTACTCGTTAGCACTGCGGTTTGCATAAGCGACCCAGTACAGGTCAAGTTCCATCTTGACCAGATCCGGGTCCATTGCGTCAAGCATAAAGTCAAAAGGAATCACGCCGTCTTCGGTGGGCTCGAACTCGAATTCATGATTATGATAGGCAAATTGTATACCCGCCTCGTTACATGCCGTGCCTACCTCATTGAAGAAGACTACATGGTTCCGGTAGTGTGCCATCGTACGTTGATCCTCTTCAAGCCAAGGGCAAACTATATAGGAGTGTCCTAATCGCTGCGCAGCGTCTATTACGCCGGTCAGATTAGTCTTAAGTGCCTCAATCGGCACATGTGTTGACGGAGCAACAAGCCCTACCTTATCCAGAAGTGCACGAATATCATCTGGGTTTCGTTCAGAATCCCATACGGTTTCCACCTCGTCATAACCTGCATCAGCTACTGCCTGGATCGTTCCCTCGTAGTCACTTTCCAGAAGATTTCTGACCGTGTACAACTGTACCCCAATCCGTTCGAGCGAGCGAGTTGCAGCTTTTTCAGATACCTCTGCCTCGGGCTCGGGCTCAGTCTCCGACGCGCAGCCAGCGAATACACCAACCGCTGCCGGAACAGCGAAAGAAGATTTAAGAAATACCCGTCTATTCATTGAAGATTTTTCAATTGGATGATTAGAAAGAGAATATACTCATTCAGGCCCATGCACGGCCGATTTCATCAAACGAAATATCGGCTCTGTAGATTCCCATAGGATTCACACGCAATTCCTGCGTGGCCCCGATTTCAGAGGTATAATAGCCAAAGAGCGTCAGCGATTTTATGGTCCGGAAGAACGGCGGTGTTCCCGTTGCTCCATCTTCGCTCCATGCCTCTGCTTCCACCTCCATTTGTGTTAGAATTTCAACCTGTATATCATTGTCCAAATCTGTAAACGACTGTACTCCACTGTCCTGAGCACGTCGTTCTACATCTACCAGTCCCGCCAGGAACTGCTCTACTTCGGACTCATCATACCAGTCGGTAAGCATATTGTCGATAAACTCATGCACACTGGCTGCACGGGCACCTGGTGTGTCCGTTTCGGGGATAATCAGTTCAGAGAGCGTCGCAACGAGCTCACTCCGTCCCTGTGTCAAGGTGCGAGCCTCGAAAGGCTCCTCCCCCGTCCCACCGGTGCACCCTCCTAAAACTCCTGCGATCGTGGACGCTGAAAGCGTCCCTCCCATCAATATACCAATGCGTTGTAAGGCAGTCCTTCGATCCATTAAAGATTCATTCGCTTTAGTTCCTCAATTGCATAACTTGCTGCTCTTGCAGTCAGGGCCATGTATGTGATTGACGGATTCTGACATGCAGAAGATGTCATACATGCTCCGTCGGTGACGAATACATTCGGGATTGAATGACACTGGTTATGTGCATTCAATACACTAGTCTTTGGATCCCGGCCCATCCGGGCAGTTCCCATTTCGTGGATTGCCAGACCGGGTTCAGCCCCCAGACCATCCCCCGTATAGTTATCATACGTCTCTATGTTCGTTGCCCCCGCAGCGTCCAGCATTTCTGCTGCCGACTGTTTCATGTCTTCGCGCATAGTGATCTCATTCTCGCTCCATTTGCAATGAATACGAAGAAGGGGGATTCCCCACGCATCTTTGGCTGACTCATCCAAGGTAACATGGTTGTCGTATCTCGGCAATGCTTCTCCGAATCCTTCCAGCCCCATCACCCAGGGGCCCGGTCGTCTTAAGGTTGACTTGAGTGAAGATCCAAATCCCGAGACCGGACGGTCCCATGAACTCCGTGTTGCCTCTCCCTGGTATCCGAAACCGCGAAGGTAATCACTGCGCTGCGTTGCTCCGGGCAGGTTCCTGAAACGAGGTATATAAATGCCGTTGGGGCGAATGCCTTGAAAGTACCTGTCCTCGCCTCCCGGTAACTCTCCTCTGGCACCAACCTCCATGTGATGATCCATTAAGTAGTGCCCCAACACCCCGCTGTCATTGGCGAGACCTTCGGGAAACCGTGAGGATTTGGAATTCAGCATGATCTGCGTAGTACCCAGTGCAGAAGCACAAAGAAAGATGACACGGGCATAAGCCTCATGCATAACTCCCGTAGTGCGATCTATATATCGAACACCGGTTGCCTTGCCCTGTGCTTCGTCATAGATCACACTGTGCACAATACTTTCCGGTTGCAATGTTAATCTGCCCGTTGCAAAAGCAGCTGGCAGTGTTGCACTATGGCTACTAAAGTACGCTCCAGCCGAGCATCCCCTGTAGCATGATTCACAATAATGGCAGGCAGCCCGCCCATTGTGCGGTTGAGTGAGGATTGCTGCACGCCCTATCGTCAGTAGCCTATCATCAAAGTGCGTAGCTATTGCCTCGCGTACATGTTGCTCCCCCCAGTTGAGTGCCATAGGTGGCAGGAAAACCCCATCAGGACATTGTGCAAGACCTTCTGGTTGACCTGTGATCCCTGCGAACCGCTCTACATGATCATACCACGGAGCAATATCCTCATATCGAATGGGCCAGTCGATACCCGTACTGTCTCGTGCATTTGCCTCAAAATCCATTGCACTCCAGCGGTAACACTGGCGGGCCCACAGCAGTGACCGCCCTCCAACTACATCCGCCCTGATCCAGGTAAATGGATCAGCTTCCACATAAGGATTTTCGCTGTCGTCTATAAAAAAATGTTCGGTATGCTCACCGAATGCATACGTGCGTGATTGGATGGCGTACCGCTCACGATGTGTGCGCGAACCTTTGCTGTTACGAGCGGGGAATTCCCAGCTATCCAAGTGTTCAGTAATATATCCTGATCCGTGCTTCAGATCGTGCCCGCGCTCCAACAGGAGAACATTGAGTCCGCCCTCGGTAAGCTCTTTTGCAGCAAATCCTCCACTGATACCGGATCCGACTACAATCGCGTCCTGCACCTCCTGAGAGCGGGTCACATAAACAGATTTACGATTCATAGCCTTCCCGAGTAACTGACGTAGAATGATACACAAGTTAAGAAAGCGAATGATATACCTGGCACCCACATTATGCGAGAACTCGTGTGTTATTGCACGGATCAACGAGTGACTAACGCCAACGCCTCACGTCGTGCAGTTGCTCCAATCCTGGAAGCCAGTATATTTGCGGCCGTATTCAGGTCCAGATGAACACAGGCCACCCACTTGAATTTGTTTTCTGTCGTCCGATTGTCTGCTTCGGTACGTTCACAAACACGACCTTCTAACTCGTATATGCTACCGGAACCTTGATCGTCTACCGACACTTATAATCCTGCATTCATCCAACTGCCCCAAGCGCTTGAAAAACGTCACGGATGAGCCCAGATTTCGCCCTGACGTTCGTTCCAGGAGTTTTGATCTCGTACCCTTGGGTCGGATTGGATAGCCTGAAAACAGCTGCTGGTGATCCTCAGAGGCAGCCTTGTGTTAATTTTCTTCGCCGATAGTATGCTTGAGGCGCTTGAGCATTGACGGGGACTAAGCTGCGGGTTTTCGTCCACAGAACCTTCTCGTCGTCCTATAAGGAGTACTACCGAGTAGCAGAGATCACATACGAAACGGGGGCAGAACTGTATGAAGGAGCCGTTATGTATGCAGATAGCCTCCTGAGAAGTGACGCTTTCATCGCGATGGGAACTGCAGATCACTCTTGGATCTCGTATACCACAACCATTGGAGCTCCGTCGCTCCCTTGGTACCTGCCATAGGCGTAGCCGTCTCGAATCGTCTCAAGTTTCACGGCAACCGGCAGTGTAATACTACCGACTGCTTGAGATTCCCTGTTCAGAATCAACCATTCCGCCTGAACCGCATCTTCTCGAGTACTGAGCTTTATCCACACGCGGCCCATCTCATCCACCACAAAGGTTTGAAACGCCGGCTTCGTCTCATGATGCTCATGGGCAGCCCATATTTCCCGGAAGAATTCATTCTCCGGCTGCTCTTCAGCTATTTCTGCGTCTGTAATGGGCACCGGATCATGCTCATAGCTGATTACTTCGCGAGTTGATCCGTCAGCGGATACGACCGTTATTTCGATTGCGTCGCTCCAGCCGTAGTAGAGCATATCATCGGGCCCAACTGCCCAGGCTGGTGCTCTGGCAAATGGAACAGAGACAAAGTTGAAACCACTTTCTTGAATGTTAAAAATCATCTCTCCTGCAGCCACAGTGCCAAAAAGGTCCGTCTCGTAGTTTCCGTTCGGGTTGACTTTTATCAATTCGTAATGATCATCGTCATTTATCATCATTGAACCATCCTCGGATTCCAAGACAGGAGGCAGGCTCATCGCCATGATCAACCCATTTTCAATAGCCCCTATAAGTACACTAACTTGCTTCTCACCGTCATCCTCCACTTCGATGCTGCGCACCCAGGAGAAGTCATCGGGATCATAGATAAGGACCCGATTCGCCAGAAGTTCCCACAGATACACGGAATCCGCTGGCCCGATGACTGGGCCCGAAAAATATTGATACTCCCCCGGTCCCTGCCCCTGCCCTCCTACTGAGCCCAGGTAGGTACTGTCCGACCCAAACGTGTGGACCAACATGGGATTGCTCTCTGCTACGATGATGTCGCCGCGTCCATTGACCACGATCTGAGAAACCGATCCGAAAAGGATTGTGTCGCCGGCGGACTCATCACCCAAGCGAAGAACTTCTTCCAGTGTAATCAAGTCTGTTTTGCCCTCTTCCTGTGCAGGGCCTGTGTCAAAACATGCAGCTAGGAGTGTGATACAGAATAGGGACAGTAGAGCAGTGAGATAACCTTTTTTGTTTTGCATTTTATGGTATATGGTATTCCGCAGCAATCAATATTTCTCCAACGAGAATCATTCCTCCGTTAATCTGAATTACGATGCTTTATCAAGGTCAAAGAGCCCCTCTTCGGGGATGCGCAATATTAGTTAATTAAAAGGGAGCGCGTCGTGAGGTTTCAAGGTAACGATTCGCGGGTTCATTGATAGTGCTCGAGCCTGCGAGCCAAGGCATGATACCAAAGTCGGTGACATTTGACCAACGCCAGAAAGATTTGCGTTTAGCACTTCTGTAACCGCTTAACACACCATGCCACCCTGCTCACTCACTGCGTGGTCACATCGTATTCGCAGCAGCCCGAACACGCACAGAAATTCGCTCGCGGACCTCCTCATAGATCGAAATGGGGAACAGTAATGGCTTCGCAATTTCCAGGGTTACCGCCAAGCCAAACCGAACAGGCAGGGGTGTGTCATCGGCATCCTTGCGACAGTTGACCTTGACGATCATCTTTTGACCATCTTGAACGGTGAACGCATTGCTCCCCTCGAATATCTCGTGCTGAATCGTCCCTCGTTGCGCAGCACGGTGATCGGCACAGATACGCTATTCGCATTCGATGTTTTTCGGCCTGTTAAACCAAAGATGAGCCACGCGGTATTTCTGTCGGCGGCTGTTGACCGGAGAGAACCACGCCAAAGTGATAATCACGCGCCTTTTTTCGTTGATGCCGGACAGACTCGGCGGCAGCGGCATGGCAAACTTCATCGCCTCTCCATCGTCTATTGCCCCGAATCCAAGGACTGTCACGCGCTGCTTTGAGCCCGTGAATACCCGGGCGAACTCAGGTCGACCATAGCCAAGGAACCGCGCCACATAATCCCGGGGCCCTTCACCCAATATTATGACGAGATCTGTAAATTCAGGAAAATTCGGTATAAGGTGGTCATGACAGTAGTGTTTATGTGCTCTATTTTTGGTTGTTATTCTGGGGAAAATTTCACTTGAAACAGATGCGAATACAATGAAAAAGGATGAGGCGAGTATCCATAGGAGTATAGGGCTTGAATCGCCTTGGGAGATTTCAGAGGATCGTTATGATGATAAGGATCGGGTACGGCGGGTAACGGTGATCTGCACGGATACATCATTGCTGTCATGTCCGAAGTGTAAGGCGGCTTGTTCCTTTTATGATTTGCGCGAGGCACGTTCCTGGCGGCACTTAGATACCTGTACCTATCGTACGGAGTTGATTGCCCGGGTTCCGCGTGTAAAGTGTCCAGCGTGTGGAGTTCGGACGGTGCAGGTTCCTTGGGCATCGTCGAGTTCCCGGCACACCTTTGACTTTGAAGAGATGGTAATTGGATGGCTTGGGGATGCGAGGGTATCCGCAGTATCGCGGCAGCTCGGCGTGGGATGGAAAGTGATTTCAAGGATCATGGAGCACGCGGTAGAGCGAGGACTTCGGCGCAGACAAACGGAGATTATTCCGCACATTTGCGTGGATGAGACCTCCTTCCGTAAGCGACATAAATACGTTACGGTCGTTTCCGATGCAAAGGCAGGCAGGGTCCTGTATGTGGGGATCGGACGCACGAAAGCGGTGCTAAAGCGCTGGTATTTAAGTCTCACACCAGAACAATTGGCGGGGATTGAGAGCGTTAGCATGGACATGTGGCCCGCCTACATCTCTGCCACCTTGGCGTGTGTAGCTGATGCAGCGAAGAAGATTGCGTTTGACCGGTTTCATGTGGCGAAGTATCTGGGGGAGGCCGTGGACAAAGTGCGTCGGCAAGAGCACAAGGCTTTACGCGCCGAAGGAGATACGACCCTCACCGGAAGTAAGTACGACTGGCTAACGAACCGGGAAAATATGTCCAAGAAGCAGAAAGCGCGGTTTCAATCGTTGAAGAACAGTTCGTTGAAAACCGCCCGGGCGTGGGCCATCAAGGAGATGGCACGAAATTTATGGCATTATGTACATCCCACCTGGGCCCGCAAGGGCTGGAAAAGATGGCTTTCCTGGGCCATGCGCTGCCGCTTGGAGCCGGTCAAGGAAGCCGCCAAAACCATTAAAAACCACCTGTGGGGAATCATCAATGCAATTATTCTCAAGGTCAGCAATGGCCCGGCCGAAAGCATCAACAGCCGAATAAAAACAGTCAAAGTACGCGCCCGCGGATTCCGAAATAATGAACGATTTGCAACCGCCATTTACTTCCATCTCGGAGGCTTGGACCTCTCCCCCAGAATGAAATGAAAATTGCGTTTTCACAAGATTGGCCCAAGACCCTCATTTATTTGTGACCATGAAGCAAAGACTGCTGTACATTTTATCTGGTGCGGCGTGCGGAGTAGCCGTCTTCCTTCTCATCATCCTGCCAGCCAAAACGGGTATCGGAGCTGTTGAGGAGGTGCCGAGACCCATTTTTGAATTAGTAGAAGACGATGATTGCAAGTACTGCGAAGAACAGTACGCAGTTGAGTGCGCTGGCAATTGCGAGGAAGATGGGTCTGAATCCGAATGCTGTAATACCGGGCCTTCTTATTCGTGTGTGTATTGTGAATAGAGCCGGCGAATCAGCGCGTCGTTCAAGGTAATCTGCGTGGGTCAAATAGGCGTGTTGGCTCTGGCATGCATCTTGCCGATGATCTCGTCTTCGGTCAGGGTGGCGGTGTTGCTGTGCCGTACAAGTTGATTGAGGAACGTGCGGCCTTCGGCGACTTATCGATCGGGATAGGGAGGGGCCTCGCGGCCCCCTCCCTCCCACACCACCGTGCATACGGGTCCGTACACGGCGGTTCAATGGATATTAGCGGTTCGGTTCTGGGGCTAACTACACCAGTCCGGGTTGAGCGAAGAGCGCGTTCGGAAGCGCATAGCAGAGTGCGGGCGATAAACTGAGTCGCCATGCGCCACGTCCACTGCCAGCCAACTTAGCCGCCAGCTCGTGGCGAACTTTCAGCTTCCGCAGTGCCCGGTAACGACGGCGGCGGTGTTTCCACTGTTCCCATAGGTACGCCCTAAGACGACGACGAACCCAGCCGTCCATACGACGAAGCACCGAGGGCGTCTCGCAATAGCCATAATAGCCACGCCAGCCTCGAAGGTAGCGCGACAGCTCCACGAGTAACCCCCGGAATCCTACACCACGTGTACGCCGCGTTAGCGCGCGCACACGCTCCTGGAAACGTTCCAGCGACTTCGGCGCGATCCGACGACGGGCCACCTTGCCCCGGGTAAAACAGAATCCCAGGAACGTCCGTGAACCTAGGTCGCCAACCGCACTCTTGGTCGCGTTCACCTTTAGCCGTAATCGTCGCATCAGAAATTGGGCCGCGCTTGCCATTACCCGCTCCCCTGCCCGACGCGAACGTACATATATGTTCACATCGTCTGCATAGCGGACAAAGCGATGGCCTCGCTTCTCCAACTCCTTGTCGAAAATATCCAGCATCAGGTTGGACAGCAGCGGGGATAGGAGGCCACCCTGCGGCGTTCCCTGCACCCGCTGACTCACCAGTCCATCCCCCAGCATACCCGCCGTCAAAAATCCGCGGATTAGCCGAAGAATACGCCGGTCCGTTACCCGACTCGCCACCAATCCCATCAGTACGTCGTGGTTGACCCGATCGAAAAACTTCTCCAAATCAAGGTCCACCACCAAGCTGTATCCCTCCCCAGCGTACTGCTGGGCGCGGGCGATGGCCTGATGGGCCGAACGATTGGGCCGACATCCGTAGCTCATATCCGAAAAGGTCGGATCCCACTCCGCTTGCAATACCTGCAACAACGCCTGCTGGATACAGCGGTCCAATACCGTCGGCACTCCGAGCATGCGCTTGCCGCCCGATGCCTTCGGTATCTCAACCTTCCGTACCGCCTGCGGTGTATAGGTCCCTGCTAAGAGTTGCGCTTTGATCTCGTCCCAATGACGCCGTAGGTGTTCCCCCAACTCCTTAACCGTCATCCCGTCCACCCCGGGGGCTCCCTTGTTGCGCTGCACTCGGGCCAGCGCGCTCTCCATATTGCGGGATGCTACAACCGCCGCCATTGACGGCCCCCGCGTTTGTGCCGGAAGTTCAGTCTCCGTCGGCGCCTTACATACTTCGGTCCCTTCACCATGGGTACCCTCGGATTCACCGGGGTCTTCCCACGTAAAGGCCAGCTCCAGCTGGTTATTCTGCCGCTGTGTACGCATGAGCGTTCGGGCTTACTTTTCCAATCCATTGTTCGGGCCTTCGTTGATCCACTCAACTACTATGCCCTCTGCTGACTCCTGTGCCGCGATCACTTGCCTTACGACAAGCGCAGTCCAGTTTTGCTGGACACCGCACAGGCCTCCCAGGGTAAGATGAACCGCCTTCCTTGCACACCTGCCGAATGCACCACCCCGACGTATAGATGGCCCAGACTTCGCGATAACCGGCGCGCTCGTCCGATCGGGTAGGCCTCGTATTCGGTTCTTGTTCATCAGGTCGCAAGTTTGATCCACGCTGCCTTCAGACCCCGCCTCACGACGACGCCCTTGCGCTTCTCTAATCCTTCGCCGCCATCTGGCTGGATAAAGGACTTTCACCTTCAAGCTGTTCATCATGCCTGGCACACATCGGGATAGGGAGGGGCCTCACGGCCCCCTCCCTCCCACACCACCGTGCATACGGGTCCGTACACGGCGGTTCAATGGATATTAGCGGTTCGGTTCTGGGGCTAACTGCACCAGTCCGAGTTGAGCGAAGAGCGCGTTCGGGAGCGCATAGCAGAGTGCGGGCGATAAACTGAGTCGCCATGCGCCACGTCCACTGCCAGCCAACTTAGCCGCCAACTCGTGGCGAACTTTAAGCTTCCGCAGTGCGCGGTAACGACGGCGTCGGTGTTTCCACTGTTCCCATAGGTACGCCCTAAGACGACGACGAACCCAGCCGTCCATTCGACGAAGCACCGAGGGGGTCTCGCAATAGCCATAATAGCCACGCCAGCCTCGAAGGTAGCGCGACAGCTCCACGATTAACCCCCGGAATCCTACGCCACGTGTACGCCGCGTTAGCGCGCGCACACGCTCCTGGAAACGTTCCAGCGACTTCGGCGCGATCCGACGACGGGCCACCTTCCCCCGGGTAAAACAGAATCCCAGGAACGTCCGTGAACCTATGTCGCCAACCGCACTCTTGGTCGCGTTCACCTTTAGCCGTAATCGTCGCATCAGAAATTGGGCCGCGCTTGCCATTACCCGCTCCCCTGCCCGACGCGAACGTACATATATGTTCACATCGTCTGCATAGCGGACAAAGCGATGGCCTCGCTTCTCCAACTCCTTGTCGAATATATCCAGCATCAGGTTGGACAGCAGCGGGGAGAGGGGGCCACCCTGCGGCGTTCCCTGCACCCGCTGACTCACCAGTCCATCCCCCAGCATACCCGCCGTCAATAATCCGCGGATTAGCCGAAGAATACTCCGGTCCGTTACCCGACTCGCCACCAATCCCATCAGTACGTCATGGTTGACCCGATCGAAAAACTTCTCCAAATCAAGGTCCACCACCACGCTGTATCCCTCCCCAGCGTACTGCTGGGCGCGGGCGATGGCCTGATGGGCCGAACGATTGGGCCGAAATCCGTAGCTCTTATCCGAAAAGGTCGGATCCCACTCCGCTTGCAATACCTGCAACAACGCCTGCTGGATACAGCGGTCCAAGACCGTCGGCACACCGAGCATGCGCTTGCCGCCCGATGCCTTCGGTATCTCCACCTTCCGTACCGCCTGCGGTGTATAGGTCCCTGCTAAGAGTTGTGCTTTGATCTCGTCCCAATGACTCCGTAGGTGGTCCCCCAACTCCTTAACCGTCATCCCGTCCACCCCGGGGCCTCCCTTGTTGCGCTGCACACGTGCCAGCGCACTCTCCATATTGCGGGATGCTACTACCGCCGCCATCGACGGCCCCCGCGTTTGTGCCGGAAGTTCAGTCTCCGTCGGCGCCTTGCATACTTCGGTCCCTTCACCATGGGTACCCTCGGATTCACCGGGATCATCCCACGTAAAGGCCAGCTCCAGCTGGTTATTCTGCCGCTGTGTACGCATGAGCGTTCGGGCTTACTTTTCCAATCCATTGTTCGGGCCTTCGTTGATCCGCTCAACTACTATGCCCTCTGCTGACTCCTGTGCCGTGATCACTTGCCTTACGACAAGCGCAGTCCAGTTTCGCTGGACACCGCACAGGCCTCCCAGGGTAAGATGAACCGCCTTCCTTGCACACCTGCCGAATGCACCACCCCGACGTATAGATGGCCCGGACTTCGCGATAACCGGCGCGCTCGTCCGATCGGGTAGGCCTCGTATTCGGTTCTTGTTCATCAGGTCGCAAGTTTGATCCACGCTGCCTTCAGACCCCGCCTCACGACGACGCCCTTGCGCTTCTCTAATCCTTCGCCGCCATCTGGCTGGATAAAGGACTTTCACCTTCAAGCTGTTCATCATGCCTGGCACACCGGTAGGGACCCGGGTTTCCCCCATAAGCGCTAACTTGTTTGTTTGAAAAAATATTTTTCAATCTGGACTTTTCTTTTACGGGTAGATTCTTTGAGTCCCTTCGAGATCGTTTCCCAGTCTTGGATCATGGTCTCCAGACCACAGGGGGGCTCAATCGCCCGAGTTACTTGGTTCAAGGCGAACTTGAAGTCTTTCCAAGGACTCTTCTGGAATGTGGTAGCCCCAGGGGGAAAATGTTCGTGTATGACGAACGATTTTTTCCGTGAGCAGCGCTACGAGGAGCTTTCCATAGAGCCAAGCCTTCGCACTCTCTGGGTCATATTTCGGTAGGTGGCCAAATTGAGACAGGGATTTGAATCGTTTGAATACGAGTTCAACCTGCCACCGCAGTCGATACCAATCCAGCACTTGCGATGCAGAAAATTGGTTTTCTGGAAACGTGGTAAATACAATGACGTAGCGTGCAAAGCGTAGCGTTTGTTCCAGGGGCTTTGTTCCATGGTTTTGGGCGTCCTTGCGAATTTTCTTACAGGCTTTCTGGGCCGCCTCCTCTGTTTTTCGAAGAACGCAAATACGTCCAGGGACCGGAGGATCCGACCCGACCAATACCTTCCATTCCCCAATCGCACCGATGCGCGTTATCGACTCCACCGCATGCAACAGATCAAATGGCGTGTCGAGATTCGTATTGAAACGAAGCGTACCCGTATTCACACGAACGGTGACATACCCACCAGAGCTCGTCACATATTGCACGCCACTGGCCGTTGCATAGACGCGGTCTGCCAAAATATAATCCCCAGAATGAACCGGAAATTGCTTCAATGATTCGCCGGTTCCCTTTCCCTTGGTCGGCGTGAGTTTGAAAAAATCGCACCCAAAGGAAGGCAGCGCTACGCTATAATGGATTCGCCACTGCGATCCAGTCCGCCCAGGCTCGCAGATCACCGTGGCATCAAACGCACGTACCTGATGCTTCGGATCACCGGAGGTGATGATCCCATGTTCCTCAAATAGCACCTTGCAGAGTGCATAAAGCCAGTCCCGAGATTTGCGTAGACGCTTGAGGAGCGCTACATCAGATAGATCGGCCAGATTTGCCTGACGAGCCCGTACGACAGTTTCACGTAGAGAGTGCCCACATCCCAAGTGGATGAGGAGGGTTCGCAGAAGCGTCTCCGGAGACTTATCCTTACGAAGTCCGCGCAATGCGCCCGTATCCGCTGCTAAATCCTTCCAGTTCTCGGGCAGAAACGAAAGCAATACACTCCAATCCTCACTAATCGGAGCCGTCGTAACCGTTCGCTTCATAAAAAATCCCGATCAAGTTCCTTTGATTCAGGGAAAACTACAACAATTATTTATAACAAGTTAGCGCTTATGCGGGTTTCCCCGGGCCCCCCGGACAGATCCAGACGTGCGCGTTAACGCATCCGGCTCGTTTGAAAAGAAAAGTTTCAAACACACGTCTCCCATACTGCAAAAAGCGCGAAATTTTTACAGGGCGCTTACAACCGAGGTAATAATTTATACGCAAGCTTCTATGGAAATCCATATCTGTGTGCCATGCTTCGGTCTGCTTTGATGCGGATTAACAAGACGGGTATAAATAGCATTATTCAGCTGCCATGCTCGTTTGGGAGCGTCCCTATTTTGGGCGCTAATGTCTTATGGGGCAAAAAGGCCGGGCTGCTATCCTCCTCCAGAGCTTCCACATCGTGGAGCTAGCCGGATGCTTGAGCATATCCCAGCTACCCGAATCCGCAAGCATTCCTCACAAACCACTATGGCGTTGCCGCAGCCTGCGTGATTACCGCGGAGGTCGGCGATGAATACAAAAGTTTCGGATTGTAGCCTACATCGTTTTTCCAGATTGTCCAAAGTACCGCCAGTACTTTGCGTTGCGTGTTGAGACGGGCATGTACTTTATCGCCTGTGCGTTCCAATGAAGCTTTATAGAACAACGAAACCTCGTTCGGTTCTTTGGTGCGTAAGGCGGACTGCCAACATTGATAACTCATCGCTTTCAAGGTCCCAGACCCCGAATGATTCAGGCGCTTATAGGCCAAAGGTTTTCCTGCACTGCTGCGTTCAAGAATGCCGAGTCGGCAATAACTCCACAATTGTTGCTTCGTCGCAAACCGGTCCGGCGTTTGAATGAACGCACTGAATACATGAGACCCCAAAACGCCGATACCAGGGACACGTTGGAATTTCTTGATCTCCGGATAGCGCCGACCCAATTCGACCATGGCATTATACGATTCTTTCCGTAGTCTGCCAGCCGCATCAAGACCCGAATATAAGCGCTCCATTATCCCCCGACGAGCCCTTGTCGGCAACTCATCCAGATAACTGTCACGGTACTTCTTACTAAACACCCCCGTTCCCATCACACCAACCATCCCCGCCTGCTGGTACTTGCCCTTGATTTGTCGTTTCAATTTAGCGTGATCGTCACGGAAAGACAAATACTGCTGCACCGCTATCTTGAAATCCGTGCGCGCAAGGTCATCGCCGTGATAGACCGGAACCAATTCCCCCAGTCGGAGCAGACGACAGAGATTGAAGGCATCTGTAAAATCATCCTTGTTCCCACTGCGACTGATCAGCGAATTATGCCGAGGGTCGCAAACAATTAATTCGGTCACATACGGACGAAGCGTGCCCGCGATCCAACCCGCCAGAGACGATTCTTCTACCGCTAAGTATTTAGCGCGGGCCCGGATTGAAGTTACGTAGTGAATCAGACCAGCCTCCGAAGTTTTGAACTCCTTGAGCAATATCAGGGGACCATCTGAACCCATTACGGCCAGAACGCAGGTGCGAGTGTGGGCATCCAGCCCCAGGTAAACCGTTTCGTACATGTGAGTTGAGATTTGATGAATACGATGACGGACGATACAAAAAAGCGCCCTTCTTTTCATTAAACCTCCTCCCTTGGGTTGCACTCCCGTGCATGACGGCATTGCTGCCGTAGCTGCTTGATCCCCTTTTTTTTTTACACACTTATCCATCTCTGCGTATGGTATGTGTGGGAGCGCACAGCTTCCCCTCGGGTGAGGACCTTCGCTCCGGCAGCTCCGCAGGTCGCCCCTTGTTCGCCGCTTTCATCGCTACTATGCCCTCATCTGACTCCTCTATCCCGTTCATAACAGGCTTCGACGTCTTCCGCCTTCCCTGTGCGGTCCTGTATAGTGCATCAGGACAGGATAGAGGGTCAAGTAGCCGGGGGGAATCTCACCCCCCGGCCCTCACAGAACCGTGCGTGAGCCTCTCAACTCACACGGCTCCTACCATGCAGCCGTTCGGAATTGAATAAAGGTGAACCATGAAGAAACTCCCAGTGCACGAACAATCCCGAATCCCGACGAGCACGCTCTATTAACCACGTAAACGCCCGAAGCCACCGACCACGGAAACGTTTATATTTCCGCATTAGCCACCGTGTTAGGTGACGGTCAATGCCTTCCAATGGCCGCCTTAATGCTGATTTAAAGAACGCACCGTAATAATCAATCCATCCACGTACCGTGGCATTGATCTTGCCCGCTATGTACGTAATCGGGTGTGGACTCATTCGAGCCAACCTCCAACCATGGATCGTCTCTTGTACGGCCTTCATCGCCTTCCGACTTATCGCCGGATTGAACCCAAGAAAATTCCTCCCCCTCCGACTCCGTGTCTTCCGCGGTCGAAACGTATACCCCAGAAAATCGAACGAAGTGTTTGGAAATGAACCCCGAAAGTATGCCTGCTTGCAGTATACAATCTTGGTTTTCACTGGGTGCAAGGTTAAGTTGCAAGCCTTAAAGCGTTCCCTCAGCACCTTCCAGAGATAGCGCGCTTGCTTCTTTGTCGTGCAATGGCACACGATGTCGTCTGCATACCGCTCAAATGGAATGTGCGAATACCTCCGTTCCATCCATTTATCAAACGCGTAATGCAGAAACAGATTGGCCAGCAGCGGACTGATTACCCCGCCCTGCGGGGTCCCAACATCCCGAGCCTCTTCCGTCCCGTCTGGATGAATCACCGGTGCCGTCAGCCAACGCTCTATATATAAGGGCACCCACTTCTGATCCGTGTGTAGCCGGACCGCTTTCATCAACAGAGCATGGTCTATCGTATCAAAATAAGATTTGGGCCCTTCACCCAATATTATGACGAGATCTGTAAATTCAGGAAAATTCGGTATAAGGTGGTCATGACAGTAGTGTTTATGTGCTCTATTTTTGGTTGTTATTCTGGGGAAAATTTCACTTGAAACAGATGCGAATACAATGAAAAAGGATGAGGCGAGTATCCATAGGAGTTTAGGGCTTGAATCGCCTTGGGAGATTTCAGAGGATCGTTATGATGATAAGGATCGGGTACGGCGGGTAACGGTGATCTGCACGGATACATCATTGCTGTCATGTCCGAAGTGTAAGGCGGCTTGTTCCTTTTATGATTTGCGCGAGGCACGTTCCTGGCGGCACTTAGATACCTGTACCTATCGTACGGAGTTGATTGCCCGGGTTCCGCGTGTAAAGTGTCGAGCGTGTGGAGTTCGGACGGTGCAGGTTCCTTGGGCATCGTCGAGTTCCCGGCACACCTTTGACTTTGAAGAGATGGTAATTGGATGGCTTGGGGATGCGAGTGTATCCGCAGTATCGCGGCAGCTCGGCGTGGGATGGAAAGTGATTTCAAGGATCATGGAGCACGCGGTAGAGCGAGGACTTCGGCGCAGACAAACGGAGATTATTCCGCACATTTGCGTGGATGAGACCTCCTTCCGTAAGCGACATAAATACGTTACGGTCGTTTCCGATGCAAAGGCAGGCAGGGTCCTGTATGTGGGGATCGGACGCACGAAAGCGGTGCTAAAGCGCTGGTATTTAAGTCTCACACCAGAACAATTGGCGGGGATTGAGAGCGTTAGCATGGACATGTGGCCCGCCTACATCTCTGCCACCTTGGCGTGTGTAGCTGATGCAGCGAAGAAGATTGCGTTTGACCGGTTTCATGTGGCGAAGTATCTGGGGGAGGCCGTGGACAAAGTGCGTCGGCAAGAGCACAAGGCTTTACGTGCCGAAGGAGATACGACCCTCACCGGAAGTAAGTACGACTGGCTAACGAACCGGGAAAATATGTCCAAGAAGCAGAAAGCGCGGTTTCAATCGTTGAAGAACAGTTCGTTGAAAACCGCCCGGGCGTGGGCCATCAAGGAGATGGCACGAAATTTATGGCATTATGTACATCCCACCTGGGCCCGCAAGGGCTGGAAAAGATGGCTTTCCTGGGCCATGCGCTGCCGCTTGGAACCGGTCAAGGAAGCCGCCAAAACCATTAAAAACCACCTGTGGGGAATCATCAATGCAATTATTCTCAAGGTCAGCAATGGCCCGGCCGAAAGCATCAACAGCCGAATAAAAACAGTCAAAGTACGCGCCCGCGGATTCCGAAATAATGAACGATTTGCAACCGCCATTTACTTCCATCTCGGAGGCTTGGACCTCTCCCCCAGAATGAAATGAAAATTGCGTTTTCACAAGATTGGCCCAAGACCCAAGATTTGATATCCATGTCCAGTACCCAGGCCCGCTTCCAGCATCGCGTTCGCGTCTGCCGGAGTGCGTCATGGGCCGATTTGTTCGGTCGGTATCCATAGGAATCGGGATGGAACTCTCGTTCCAGTTCCGGCTCCAAAACCTGCTTCACCACCATCTGTGCCACCCGATCCGCAACGGTTGGGATTCCCAAGGGCCGGACGCCTCCGTCCGACTTCGGAATATTTACCCGTCGCACCGGCTGTGGATGATAACTGCCCGATGCCATTCGATTCCAGAGCTTGTAGAGATTATCCGCAAGCTTGGCCTCGAAATCTGCGATGGACTGCGCATCGATCCCCGCCCCGCCTTGGTTCGCCTTTACACGCTTCCACGCCTCCCAAACTTGTCGCTTGGTCACTGGAAACGGCTTTGCGTTTTGCGTTGAAGTCCTCCCTTTCGGTTGCTTCCTCGCGTCCTGCTGCATGGTTCACCCCCTTCGCTCCTCTCCCGTTACAGGAGTCTCATCACTACTACGAGGTGATCCGCCCGTGTGGAGTGCCTTGGTACTCAATGGCTTACAGGTACTGCCTGCTTGCCACGCTCCCTTCTCATCACTCCGACACGTTCCCACGTTCCGTATAAGGGCCCAAGTCGCATTCTCGCCACGTTTATGCCGGAGGCCGGTTGGCCAGTAAGCAGGTCCCCGCCAACCTCGTCCCGGGATCAGGAGAATACCCCGGTTTTGACCATCTTCTAAGGACTTTCGACTCGTCATCCGTGATTCACTTGCGTTCGACTCTACGACTCTCACCTGACAGGTTCCTACACCTGCCTTTTCCCAGCACGCTCACCACCACACCTCTTTAGTGCAGCAGCTGTGGGCGGTTTGCAACCTCCGCCTGCACGGCGATTGCGGGGGGCCGTCCCCATAAGCGTTAACTTGTTTTAGTGACAGAAAAATATCGTTCAATTTGATAGTTTCTGAGTCTGGGTGGCTCTGCCAGCGACTTGGAAATGATAGGCCAATGCTGAATCATTTCCTTCAAGGCGTAGTGTGGCTCAATTGCCCGCACAACTTGATTCAGTGCAAACTTAAAGTCTCTCCATGCACTTCGTCTGCACTGGATAGCCCCAGGGGGAAAATGTCCGTGCATGTCGGATGATTTTTTCGGTCAACAGTGCAACCATTAGCTTCCCGTAGAGCCACGCCTGTGAACTTTCCTCATCTAATTTCGGCAGATGTCCCAGTTGGGCCAATGATTTGAATCGTTTGAAGACCAGTTCCACCTGCCAGCGTAATCGATACCATTCCAGGATATCGTTCTCCGAAAATTCATCGACCGGGAAGGTCGTAAACAGGATAACATAGCGCGCATAACGTAAGGTTTCATCTCGTGGTCGATGCCCCTTGCGCTTTGCCGTCTTTAAGATCCGATTCTCTGCCTCTTGGATGGCTTCGTCTGCTTTGCGCAATGCACAAATACGTCCTTGGATTGGGGGAAAGGTTTTGATGAATACCGTCCAGACCCCCGCCTTCCCTGCCTGTTTGATCGATTCCACGGAGGCTAATAAATCAAAGGGAATTATATACGATAGTACCCATGAAATTTCCCAGATTTCCCGGGAACGATTCATACTGATTTTTTCAGGGCTTGATCTTGTGGGGAGGCGTGGACAGGATCACACGCGCAAGCTCATCCGGCGTCGCCGGGATACTACCCTGCAAGTTCATGATGTCGTTCTTCACTGGACGACCGCGTGGCTTCTTGGTATACTTCTTGGTCCTGACGATGGGTTTCGAGCGCTTGGGTGGCTTCATGGTGGGGAAGTTCATTCTAGGAAAATCCTAACTAGTTCATTGGTTTGCCCGTATACGGGTCGTTCATAGTGGGCAATCTGGCAGGGCGTTGATCGAAATAATCCGCAATAGACCACATCTGCATCCGAGGAAATGAATATCCCGCTATGGAAATCTTGCCGATATTTACAGATTCTTTTTTTGCTTCGGTTGAATTAACCGGTTTGAGTGTCACGTAGCAACCTAATGCTGCGTCATCTCGCCCCATGACACCCATAAAGTCGCGTAATCCGCTTAGATTGAACTTGCCTCCTTTTACCTGAGCAAGCGCCAGTTTCGTATCCCAGTTATCTGGCTTACGTGTGATAGTTGCACGCCCATCTACTCCTCCGTCAGCCACCTGTCTGGTGTTGGGTGCAAATCCAGGTAGACGTGTTATAGCCCATGATTCAAAATAAAATGGGGACTCTTTTGCCATTTTCTCGGCAGCACGTAAAGACTGTGGGATACCATAGGCAGGAACCGTTTTGTCTTTCAACTTTCTGTCCACTACCACATCAATCGCGAAAGAGGATATATCAATTCCTACGAATTGACGATTAAGTCTTCTCGCAGCAGCAACAGTCGTTCCGCAACCGCAGAATGGGTCAAGAACAATATCTCCTTCGTCACTTGAAGCCTTGATGATGCGTTCCAACAAAAGATCTGGCTTTTGAGTGTCGTAATCAAGGCTTTCCTTCCCCCGAACTGCGCGCAAATCTGTCCAAATATCTTCTAATGGGACCCCCATAGCATCAGAGAGATATTTCTTATAACGGAATGGGCCACCTTCTCGTGCTTGGGTCAATAAACCATTATCCCACCTGCGTTGCATTTCTTCCTCATTAAAACGCCACGCTTCTGTAACCCCCCTGAATGTGTATGGCAAATTTCCGCCGGCCTTGTTGGTACATGGGAAGGTTGCATAACGACCACGGTGATCCTTGTGCTTGTACTCCTTGTTAATATAATCTTTGTCATAGGCGGTGTATTGCTTGCGGTACACCGCCTTTTCTGGATCACCATACCACAAAATAATGTCGTGGGCAGATCCCATTGTTTTTTTTGCTAGATTGTGTTTCTCCTGCTTTCGCTTCCAGACAATCTCATTTCTAAATCCCCCCCCCTTTTTTTTGCGAATATGGCATCCATTAGTACTTTAAGGTAATGGCTCGCCGTTGGATCACAGTGCAAATAGATGCTTCCAGTATCTTTCAACAATCGATCCATCACCTCTAGTCGCTCTGCCATATAAGTCAGATAGGAGAGCATTCCGCTCGGACGAAGTATTCGATTTAAGCCCATAATCGCGTTGTGTGCCTTTCTCCCCACCGCATTTTGATACATGTACAATCTATCCGCAGCTGCTTCATCCCAGGACCACATATCCGTAAAGGCTCGGTATTGTGCATCACCTCCACCATCCTTGTGAAACAACTGATTATAGTTTGCCTTTGAGTTAAATGGGGGATCCAAGTAGATCAAGTCTACGGACTGGTCATCCCATTTATTCATCCAGTCCAAGCAGTCCCCATAATATAGTGCGTTGGTTTCCATCATGTTCTTGCGACGTTACCAATTTTCCGAGTGAGCATATTGTACGTGAGCCGTTTCCCCACAAACCCCTCAGCTGCTTTTTCCATCTGCGTAACGGTATCGAGTCTGCGTACATTGTGGCGCCCCACGAACTCATCTACGTAGCGCTGTAGATGCTCGGGTGACATTTTGTGATAGGTGCCATAATAGCCACGTTTCAAGAGCGCCCAGAACGACTCCATGCCGTTGATGTGCGCCTGACCATCCACGTATTGCTTGACGGAGTGCTTAACGGTTGCGTGTGCGGCTCTCTTCAACGCCTGGTACGCTTTTGCGTCATCGGTATAGGTTTGCGCCTCCTGCCGCGAAGTGCTGTATACGAAGCCTGTGAGCGTATCTGCGGTAGTATCTGATACGACCTTTGCCTGTACCTGCAGGGTAGAGCGATCTTTGATACCTACTACGGCCGTCTTGCCTACGGGGCCCCTGCCGGCGTTGAGCTTCTTATCGGCGTGCTTGTTATGTTCCTTGCCTCCAAAGAACGATTCATCCACTTCGACCGGTCCCGGGAATTGTTCAAGCTCCACATCCCACGTCTTGCGGATACGGTGGGCTAAGTGCCAAGCGGCTTTCTGCGTAATGTTCAAGTCACGGTGCAACTTCATACTGGACACGCCCTTGATGCCTGTACTCATCACATAGATTGCCACGGCCCATATCTGATAACTCAGATTCGATCCCTGCATAACCGTTCCAACACGTACACTAAACCGCTTACGGCAATCTCGGCACCTGTAAGGCATTGTTGGATGCTTCGCGCCGGACTGCACATTTACCGACCCACAATGCGGACACGCAGGCTCATTGCCCCAGCGTTTCTGTGCAAACCACGCTTCAGCGGTTGCATCGTCAGGAAACATTTTCAGTATCTCCATCCACGAGATACCCTTGCGATAAGATTTGCCTGGCCCCGTTCTGTGCTTACTCATGCTACTGTGTGATTATCGTACAGTATAGTACCCATAAGCGTATGGAAAGTTCCATAAAAGTAAGGAAAAAGTTGGTATTTTGGGGATAATCTGGGAAATTTCATGGGTACTATCGTATATAATTCCCAAATCAAAGGACTGGCCGGGCTTCGTCTCGAACTGCAAGGCTCCAGTATTGACCCGCACGGTCACATAGCCGCCAGATGCCTCCACATGCTGGATTCCCAGAGCGGTTGCATATCCCCGATCCACCAAAATATAGTCGTCTGACCGGATGGGAAATTGCTTCAAGGACTCCCCCGTCCCTTTTCCTTTCGTCGCTGTTAAATTGAAAAAATCGCAACCCAATGCAGGTAGGGTTATGCTGTAGTGGAGTCTCCATAGAGATCCCGTACGTCCCGGCTCACTGATGTGGGTCGCGTCAAACGCACGCATTTGACGTCCCACTCCCGCCGATACGCCAACTCCATGCTCCTGAAACAGCGCAACACACATCGCATGAAGCCACCTACGAGACTTCTTCAGGCGCTTGAACAATGCGACCGCAGATAGATCCGCAATCTGAGCCTGACGAACTCGTATGACCGTCTCTCGTAACGAATGACCACATCCTAAATGGATCAACAAGGTTCGAAGTAGGCATTCCGGCGACTTATCCTTACGTAGCCCGCGCAATGCACCAGATTCCTCGGCCAACTCCTGCCAATTTTTCGGTAAAAACGAGAGCACAACCGCCCAATCCTCTTCCTCGGGCGCGCGTGTTACGGTTCCCTTCATCTGATTACGATGGTTGAATGATCAATCACAGGTATATCCAACATTCTACCAAATCGGTTAGAATTCAGAATGCTGAAATCACGACAATTCCCGTGTAGAGATACCTAAAGATAATCAAATAGGAAACAAGTTAACGCTTATGGGGGCCGTCCCCCATCCCTTATACAGTTCGTACATTTCGGCTATGTCATTGACTCACCTCCGTGTACTTCGTGGCACACCCTCTCAGGTCCCGACAAAATGCGTACACACGTCCGTGAGTTCTTCGACACCGTGGGCCCCTAATCCGTCTCACCATTACGATGGATTACGTTTTGCCTGCGGACAGCAAGACTTCCTCGGCGACCCAAATGATGAGCCTTTCGATGCTCAATAGCTCCCATACGCACCTCTACCGACACTTCATCATGACCCTCACGGATCATAACGCACGGCTTGAGGAAGTATGTGATTGGTTGCATCTTCATACTACGGGACTTTCACCCGCTACATTTTGTCAGTTAGCCTGACGTACCCTGCTCAGCGTTCACTACTCGTTCCGGCCCGCATGGTTGCTAAGCCACTCTACGTAGCCCGTTAACCTTAATGCTTCATATCATCTCGTTACCTCGATTATACGTTAAGGTCGCTACCAACCGGAGCGACAGTTGTTGGGTAGGATTCGCACCCACCACAGGAAAGCGCCTTTCCACGGCGCACGGCAAATACAGCTTAAGTTGGCATAGAGAAGGGAGCCTTGAGCCAAGAAGGAGAATCCATCAATCCGGCATGCGTTAGCTTGTTGGGTGAATCCGCAAGAAGAGATCAGGGCACTCCAGTCGAATTCAATATCATGCGCTATGGCTCCGGCCCAGCACGAGGACACCGGAGTGATCAATCGTCGGTCAAGCCAGGGCGTTCTTCTCAATTAGCTAATTCACTGGAAAAATGTGAACCCAAGCTACATAGCGCCAGAATCGAAACCGAATGTTTACACCAGCCGGATGAGTTGAGAGGCCCACGTCCGGTTCTGTGAGTGCCCTGATTGAGATTCCCCCAAGCGACTTGACGACGTCACTTTTGTTGGCGCAGCTTGAATTTGACCCGTAACGTCTCACAGTTCACGGGCGTAATCCTCTACCAATTGCTCAATTTGCACCTGGCTCAAGGATTTCTGAGATACGACCGTGACTAACGCGAACTACTTGCGGCGTTCTAACTCCCAACAGTCGGGGACCGAATTCCTCGCCAACGTACACAAGTATGGGGATCTCAACTCCACTTATACGGCGCAATATGGTACTTTCGTACCGGCTTCTATTTCCTCCGAGCAGAGGATCAGCAAAAAGGGCAATTACCAGTCGCTCAGTGTCTCCTTGTGGGTCATAGTTCGCTCCCCAATGCTTGAGAATATTTACTTGATCCCAAGAACACCCCATGCCTCCCAACAGTATCACCACCGCGTCTGTCCACATGGAGTTCGCGTCAGCCACTGGTTCACCTGATGCGGCAAATACTAATTCAGTAATGGGCATCTTTGAATCCAATAGCGTCAGGCTGGCTAAGCTGGCAGTCGAATTCTCAAACGAATCCGGCTCTAATGAAGCCAACCACCATCCGACCAGACAAAGAAGGAGAATGGCTGTAAAGGATCCAAGAAAGTAGAGCGTTCTAGTCATCGTCTGTAAGTGTTAGATTTGCATAGGTGGGATGAGTCAATTGAAAGCAGCAGCAACTGATAGTGGTCATTTCCTCTTGTTCAACCTGTCCTGAAAACGGCTGACCGGAAGTTCTACGGGGTGAAGCGCAACACCTCCAAGATCGGATTGCCGTATTCTCCATTTGCAAGAACCTCGTAATCTCCTTGAAGAAACAACAGACCGTTCTTCGCCAGCCTAATTCCCCGCCGCTCCGTGAAGATGCTCATACTTGGCCGCGCCCCCAAACTGACGATATTGATGGCCGTTGGAACATCTAGGTTCAAAGATTTCGTCGTGAAAGTCAACATCCGGTGATCCCCATCCAAGGCAAAAATCCCTTCAGAAAGGGTGTACTCACTTATGATTTCCAAGAATTCATCCACCCGGGCATTCATACCACTCTTTCCCGATGTTGAACGATCGCGCGAAAGAGGACGAAAAAAGAAAGGTTTGTGCAAGATCGCGTTCTCAGCGCCGAATAGCGGGCGCCCATCACTGCTTTCTGGATATCGGTAGTAAACCCCGTGATCCAAACAGGCGATCTCGCGACCGACTGTCCCTCCAAAAATTCTCGTTACACCCGGGAAGTTGGACGACGGAATGCTGTGATCACGAACAAAGTCCAGTGAGGCCGAAAAAACAAGTACTCTCTGGTTTGGCGTATAGCGGCTTAATACATAGACTGAATCCGAACGCTCGCAAAACGATCTTAGATGATTCGGCCAATCGTCCACTGACTTCACACACGCGCCTTCGGCGGTAAACAAGTGGGTGCCCCCTAAAGTATGGACCAGCATCCTGCCATCGGCAAGGAAGCGGGCACTCTGCGGAGTGGTATCTTTTTCCGGGTTGCACAGTGCCGTTGAGAATGTGCGGATATGGCCACCAGATGGTGAAAACAGGTGGAGGGCCTTCTGCCCCCTATCTGCGACAAGAAAGTTTCCACTGGTGGATACATCAAGAAATGAAATGCGCCCAATAATAACAGAGGCATCCAGTCGCACCGTGTCAACCACTGTAAACAGGTCATCAAACTCGACCTGTTCCGACTCAATGACGGTTACTGGAACGTCTGGACGGCTGCAGACTGCGACCAATAAGACGCAAGCAAGGTGGAATGCGCAAAGAACCCGCTGCCGAAGATGCCAGCAACTGGCCCCTCCTGCCTCGGGCCGGCAGACTACAGGGCAAAAAACAGAGCAAATCAGACGGAGCATCTTTGTCAGCCCCCGTGAGCAATTCATGTTAATGAAAACAGGTTCTACCGCAATTGTTGTGGAATGATTAAATTTGAACTAACGGCGCGATGTTAACCCGCAAATACTAGGCTTGTTCAATCGCGGAGGCGGCGTCCCAAACTCAGTTGCTTAAGGGATGGGAGCCCGGGTCGTCGCCAGAGCCGTTATCCGTAGTTTGCCAATGTAATGTGTCGTTCAGCAACCGGGCCACTTCTGCATCCTCAAACGACTCCTGCTCCATGACATGGCACCAGTGACAGGTCGCATACCCTATTGAGAGAAATATTGGTCGATCAGTTGCACGGACAGCTACAAAAGCCGCATCAAGGCCACCAGTTAACTGGATTATCCTTATGCTGGAGAAGATATGGGCTCTTTTCGGAAGCCAAACGGTTGCTCATGATGCTACAAGACCTATGCCTACATCCATCACATTTGTATGGGTCGGGCCAGTGATTAAAAGTTGTTTCGTGGCACGGAGGCAGTTATATGCATCATTTGCTTCGAGGGCAGCGTGAGGATCCACTCCGTGAGCCAGCGCCATCGGAACTGTGTCTGGATTAACCCACCCCCCCGCAGCATCTGTGGGTCCATCAATTCCATCCGTACCGCCAGAAAGCAGTACGGCATCCAAAGATGTGCCCTCAAGCTCACATGCTGCAGCTAATGCTAACTCTTGGTTACGTCCACCCTTTCCATTACCGCGTACGGTAACCGTAGTTTCACCACCCCAAATAAAACACTGACCTGATTTTAGGCGCAAAACACTCCGCGCCATGGCTGCTCCCACTTCCCGTGCTTCACCACATACATCATGATCCACCGATACAACCTCATATCCCATATTCTGAGCGGCAGCCTCGGCCGCTTTCAACGCGTCAGCATTTGAAGCCAAAAGTCGAAAAATAGACTGTTGCACAAGCTTCGAGTTTGGCTTCGGCGTATCTGGTAAACCACCTTCAACTCCAAGTTGAAGATGCTGGTGCACCGCCGTTGGTAACCGTAAATCCAAGGCTTGGATAATGTCTGTCGCATCCTGCCAGGTGGTTAGATCACCCACTGTAGGCCCACTCCCAATTACTGACATATCATTACCAATAACATCCGATACAGCGAGTGTGATCACGCGTCCTGGCCACGTTGCTACTGCGAGGCGTCCACCTTTTATGGCCGACAGATGCTTGCGGATTGTATTCAACTGATGAATGTCCGCACCGCTCTGCAACAACATATGGTTTACTGTACGGATATCCTGCAGGGTTAAACCTTTATCTGGTGCACTCCACAACGCCGAAGCCCCCCCGCTGAGTAACACTATAAGTGTATCGTTCTGTCCACAATCTTTCGCGATCTTCAGAGCACGCTCTGCCACCCGCTGACTATTAACATTGGGAATGGGATGTCCACCTTCGGATATCCTTATGGCCTTGGGGCGTGCTAATTCATCCGGAAAGGAGTCCATATATCCATGCGGTACAACCACCTCGCCTTCAAATACAGCATTCGGAAAGCATTGCTCCAGCGCTGCAGCCATAGGCATAGCTGCTTTGCCCGCACCAACAACACGACATGAATCGGAGATAGGCAAGTTATTCACCTGCTCCAATAACCTATAAGCGCTTACGCCGTCTACCGCAGCACTAAATATTCTCTTGGCCGCAAAATTAGGCTCTGACGCCCACAAATCCCTATTTTGAGATTCATTCATCCTTTACACCTATGCATCGCCGTTCCTTTATGTCATCGGTCCCGTTGGCCGTAGCACTACCGTTTGTACCCTCTAACACTTCCGGGAAACAACAACAGTATTTTGAACTCATAACGTATCATACAAACGTTGGAGCCGGTAAATCGCGTGTTGCTGATTTTTATCGGGATGTAGCATTGCCTGCTTACGGACGATTAGGCATCGGACCGGTAGGCGTATTTGCACCTATGAATGGCCCCAACCAGCCGTCTCTCTACGTTATACTCCCCCATCAAAGCATGGACTCTGCCGTACGGAGCAGTACACTGCTCTTGGATGATGTGGAATTTCAACGTTCGGGAGCAGATTTCCTGAATGCCACACTCGACAATCCAGCCTACGTGCGACGGGAGCACCAACTCATGCATGCCTTCGTAGATATGCCGCAAATAGCAACACCCGCCAATGGACCAGATAGAATATTCGAACTGCGAGTCTACGAGAGCCACAGCAGTATCGCAGGGCAGAAAAAAATTGCCATGTTCAACGAAGGTGGGGAGATTGCCATCTTCCATAAGACTGGGCTTAATCCAGTATTCTTCGGTGAGACACTCTATGGACCTTTAATGCCCAATTTGACCTATATGCTGGGGTTCGAGAACATGTCTGAACGAGATGCCGCGTGGGCAAAGTTCATCGTTGATCCGGAGTGGATCGCGCTGCGCGATGATCCCACTTACGCGGATACCGTTTCTAATATTACGGATTTCATTCTTCGACCCCTTCCATTCTCACAGATTTGACATGAAGTATTTACAAATTCTCGTGATCTTACTGTTTGCAATCATATCACTTCCTTTGCTCGCATATGCACAGGTTATGCCGGCACCGGATCGCGGACCTGATGAGGGCGAGGGCCCTTTTGAACGCCTGATCATCCGGGGAGCTACTGTGATTGACGGGACAGGCTCACCCCCCCGCAGTCCCATGGATATTGTGATTGAAGGAAATCGCATTGTACGTGTAACCAGTGTTGGCGCCCCTTATGTGGATATCAACGAGGATCGCAGGCCCGGCGACGCAACACGTGAAATTGATGCACACGGAAAATACGTGATGCCCGGGATTGTAGATCTGCATGCCCATACAGGTGGGATCCCCAAGGCCCCCGAAGCGGAATATATCTATAAGCTGTGGCTTGCTCACGGAATCACAACAGTGCGGGGAGTTTCCTTCGGAGGCTTTGAGTGGTCACTGAGCGAAAAAGAGCGAAGCGCCAAAAACGCAATCACTGCCCCCCACATGGTAAGCTATCATCGGCCAGGCAGTGGCTGGGATCAAGGCTCCGTCACAACCCCGGAAGCCGCACGCGCCTGGGTACAGTTTGCAGCCGAATCCGGAGTGGATGGCCTCAAGCTTGGCTCCTATCCACCAGATATTATGGCTGCCCTGTTGGATGAGGCTGCCAAGCACAACCTCGGATCTACGGCCCACCTGGGACAGATGGGCGTGGCTCAAATGAACGCGCTGGATGCAGCCAGGCTTGGACTTGGCAGTATGACCCATTTCTACGGACTCTTCGAAGCACTGTACGACGCACATGATGTGCAGCCCTGGCCTGTAGATATGGACTACAATGACGAGCAGATGCGTTTCGGGCAAGTTGCACGTCAGTGGTCGCTGGTAACCCCAAACAGCGATCAATGGCACGCTGTTATGAATGAGTTCCTGGAACTGGACTACTACATCAATCCCACATTGACCATCTATTCGGCAGGACGGGATGTGATGCGAGCTAAGAATGTGGATTGGCACGAGAAATACACGCTCAATAGTCTCTGGGAATTCTTTATTCCAAGCCGCACTGATCATGGGTCATATTTCTTCGACTGGACTACTCATGATGAGGTGGCGTGGAAGAAGTTTTATCAGGTCTGGATGCAGTTCCTGAATGAATACAAGAACCTGGGAGGCAAGGTTACAATTGGCAGTGATAGTGGCTATATCTATCAACTCTATGGGTTTGGAACAATCCTGGAACTCGAATTGCTGCAGGAGTCTGGATTTCATCCCTTAGAAGTTGTTCGCGCTGCTACCATGCACGGGGCCATGGAGATTTATAAATCCCTCCAGAAACCCATAGACTTTGGAGTAATTCGCGCCGGCATGCGGGCAGATCTACTTATTGTGGACGAAAATCCACTGGCAAACTTTAAGGTTCTGTATGGAACAGGCGCTATGAAGCTCAACGATGAAACCGGCGAGGTTGAGTATGTAGGAGGGGTCGAGTATACTATCAAGGATGGCATCCTCTACGATGCAAAGGCCCTCTTGGAGGACGTGGCCAATATGGTGGAAAAGCAACAGAACAAGGAAACGGAATAGATCTTAGTCAGTTACACGCGCTCGTTACTGCCTCAAAAACAATGCTTAATTGATGAAACAAGTAATTACCCTTTTCCTGATCGCGACTGTTGTGGCTCTACCAGCCAGTGCACAGGAGCATGACAATAGTGCTTATCTCACTGCTTTTTCCAACGATTTTGATGGTGTCTCCGGAAAACTGCATGCTCTGGCAGAAGCCATCCCCGAAGACCTTCATGACTGGCGCCCTGCGGAAGGAATCCGTTCAGTTCTCGAGGTTCTGAATCACGTATCAGATGCCAACTTCGGCATTGCCGCAGCATTGGGCCATGCATCGGACTACGAGGCTACTGCCTCCGACACGAAAGAAGGCGCCCTCGAACGGTTGATGGCTTCCCAAAATCATGTACGCGGACTTCTGGAGACCCTGGGAGATGCTGACTTGGGTGAGTCTATTGAACTCTTTGGGATGCAGCTGAACGTCTACGGAGCCATGTCGATCCTTGCCGGACATACCCATGAGCACTTGGGACAGTTGATCGCTTATGCTCGTTCGAATGGTGTTGCCCCGCCTTGGAGTGGTGGTTGATCGAGGAATCGTCTGGATTGGCCTATTACTGGTCACACTAAGTGCCTGTCAACCTAATATTGAGCAGGCCTACCCTTCCCGTCCGCTGACCGTCATCGTGCCTTGGAAAGCGGGTGGAGGCACTGATACTGCCACCCGCACCTTGGCTGCTGTGCTCCAGGATGAGTTGGAACAGCCTGTGAACGTAGTCAATCGAACCGGTGGCGGGGGGATTGTTGGGCACTATGCTCTTAGTCAAGCCCAGCCGGATGGCTATACACTGGGAGCCATCACCGTCGAAATCACGATGATGCACTGGACGGGCCTCACCCCTCTTGATTATACGAACTACTCCCCGATCGCGCTGGTTACGGTTAACCCAAGCGCTATTACGGTGCGCAATGATGCACCTTGGCAAGATGTGCATGATCTCGTTGCCGCGCTCAAGGCAGAACCAGGGACGTTAACAGCAAGCGGTACATCTCTGGGTGGTATATGGGATTTGTGCCGGATCGGATTTCTTGAGGCCGTAGGTCTTGATCAATCAGCCATGCCATGGGTCCCCAGTCAGGGCGCAGCGCCTGCTCTGCAGGAACTGCTGGCAGGTGGAGTTGATGTTGTGACGGCCTCTCTAGCTGAAACCGATGCGCTGCGCCGGGCTGGTCGGGTTCGAACACTTGCTCTAATGGCAAATGAGCGACTGTCAGTAGCGCCAGATGTACCCACGCTCAAGGAGCTCGGGATTGACTATGCATCCGAAGGTGGCTGGATGGTACTTGCCGCCCCAGAAAACCTACCAAACGCACGCTTGGAACTGCTGCGCGTGGCCGTTTGGAATGCATCCCGACGACCTGAATTCAGCGTACCTCTTGAACGTGCAGGATTCAGGTTGCAGCATCTTACTGGGGACTCTCTTGAGTTATTCCTCCGGGAAGAGGATAACCGTAATGGTATGCTCATGAACGAGGCAGGCCTTGCCTTATAAAAGTATTGTTTCGCGAATACCGGGGGTAGTATTTCTGACCCTCGCAGCCTTCACATGGTTGAGTGCCCGTAATTTCCCTTCCCTCCCGGAAGGCTACCCTGGACCAAGGCTTTTTCCAAATGTGCTGGCATTTTTGCTAGCTCTGGCTGGAATCGGCCTGATTTGGCGACCTTCTGTTGAAGTTGATACTTCTGCACAACGACTGCACAGAAAAGGCATCACACGCATTTTGGGCGGACTGTCGGGTGCAATCCTCTTCCTGCTGATCAACCCCTGGACCAGTATTGGCGCTGCTGCTGGTATGACCTGCCTGGTGTGTGGAATTGTCATGCAAGCTCGAATCAAAGCGGTGCTAATTACTTCTACAGCCGCCGGAATAGCGATACACCTGCTCTTTTCCGGATTGCTGGCCCTCTAATGACACTCGTGAGTTGGGAAGGATTCCTTGCACTGATTGCCGGCGCGCTTTATGGTGCACTCTTCGGAGCAATACCAGGATTGACCGCTACACTCGCTGTTGCACTTTTTATCCCGATAGCATTCTTTCTCGACGCTACCATCGCACTTCCGGCAATTATTGCTATCTCTTCGGTAGCTATATACGCCGGCGATGTTGGTTCAGCTATTGCACGGATTCCCGGAACGCCAGCCAGTGCAGCGTACGCCGATGAGCTTCACAACCTAAGCAGGTCGCAAGGTGCGCTGTATGGACTCGGGATTAGTGCCTTGGGATCCTCGGTCGGTGGTATACTCGGCACGCTGGTTCTTGCCGGTGGGGCCTTGGCGCTGGCCACTTTGGCCGCGATGTTTTCGTCATTTGAGTACTTCTGGATCGCTGTTTTAGGCTTGACTGCTGGCGTCTTCGCTTCGGGGCGTCACCTGCTAAAAGGATTTGTCAGCCTCTTGATTGGACTCTTGCTCTCAACCGTGGGAATCGATCCTACGCTAGGTTATCCCAGATTTCACTTTGGAAACCCAGCTTTTCTAGGCGGGCTGGATTACATAGCCGTAATGATCGGATTGTTCGGATTCTCTGAAGTATTGTACCATATGGGCGCCGGTACGAAATCTGCCCCGGCAGCACATGCTTCGATCCATCGTAGAGCACTCAATAATTTTTACGCAGCCCCGCTGAAGTTAATTCGCAAGGCCCGCAAACTTGTAGTGCGTTCCTCATTGCTTGGAATTTTTGTGGGATTCCTACCCGGTGCGGGCGCAGATATTGGTGCCTGGGTTGCTTGCAGTCTTGAAAAAATATCTGCAAAACGACAGAAAAATGAGGAACGGGTAGTGCTGGCTGGCGCGAGCAGCAACAACGCTGCGGTCGCAAGTGCATGGATCCCTGCACTTTCATTGGGCCTGCCTGGCGACACCGTCACCGCCATGGTCCTAGGAGTCTTCATGATGAAAGGGGTGACACCTGGTCCACTCCTGTTTCAAGAGCAGATGCCTTTGATCTGGATGCTCTTTGGCGCCTTCCTGATTGCAAATATTTTATTGTTACCCACAGTAGGGCTTCTAACGGCCCGCATAGCCCGCACAGCGCTGCACCTGCCTTTCAGCCTGCTTTTGCCCGTGATAGCTGCAACATGTGTTACGGGCGCCTACGCAATAAACAACAACCCTCTGGATGTGGGTGTTATGGCATTGATGGGGGTGGTCGCTCTAATGTTGCGCAGAGGTGGGTTTCCGCTCGCACAAGTAGTCCTAGGTATGGTATTAGGGCCAATCCTTGAACAGCATTTTATGGTCAGTGCCATCAAATCCAACTGGAGTCCGCTCAGTTTCTTTGAACGCCCTGTTGCGCTCATCTTGATGGGGGCCTGCGTTGCGACCGTGATCCTCGGTATCGCTGCACATAAACGACGACTGACTGGCAGCGATGAAGGTAAGTGACCTGCGTTGCAACACAATCATTATACTTATATTTTGACCTACTAACCTGGCTCCGAAACCCGTTGAAAAATTCTGCTGAATTTCAACAAACTTGGTCAGATTGGTATGTCATGTGTACGATTCTCACAGAATTATTGGTCAATGTACGAGGGGTTTTGTACCGCGCACGTTACATTGGTTTTTGGCTACCAGCTACCAACACATTCTGAGTAGGCCAGTCATCGGAATGCTCGCACAGGAATGAACTAGGACTTAATCACAATGTCTGACTTGCACACCTGCTCTTGTAGGTATTAGATATCTGCAACAGAACTCGATCACTTTTTTCCTTTAAACATGTCAGTAGCAATCTCTTGGAGTAGACTAGGGAATGTCCTTGTTGGAGGTGTCGAAGGCAGGGTTGACAGCCAAAGCGCCAACACCTTTGCCGACTTAATCAAGTCAGGAACCAAGGCTGATGAGCCGTACCTGATCTTGGATTTCTCCAAGCTTGAGTTCATCACTAGCGCAGGTCTCCGTATTCTGCTCCTTTGTGCACGGGATTATAAGAACTCCGACAGGATGTTTGGTTTATGCTCACTCCCGGAACCAATACAGGAACTAGTGGAGATCAGTGGCTTCCGAAGAATTGTGCAGGTTTATGACTCCAAAGCGTCATCAGTTGAAGCAATGACGGGCGAACGCCCCGAAGAGTTTGAATTATCGGACGATGAGGGTTCAGTTGAATCTCAGGACTGGCGGGATACATTCGACAGAGACATTATACGGGATAAGTTCTCTGATATCGCTCAGTATGTTATCTCGAAACATGAAAGTTTAACTGGCACGGACCTCCCTCCCGAAGTCAGAAAGTCTGCCGCCGTTGAGATCGAGGTTGAACTCCAGAATATTTCCCGTGAAATCAGGAGAAAATTGCGGAGTTATCGAAAAAAATTATTCATTACGGCTGATGTCAGACTGAAAAAAGTGGTCGGTGAGTAGGTCTACATCGTGCATTGCCAATAAAGCTATGGTTCATGTTTGAAAATGGGCAACCAAGGGCCATTGCCCAAACCGGTCCTACTATACTTGCGTATTTCTACATGAACGGATTTTTTCGCAAAGTTTTTGCAGAAAAGCCTCGGGACCACATGCGTTTTAGTGCTCAGCCCCAAAAAGTTCTAATCTTCTAAGTTTACACATGTCAGTATCAATCTCTTGGAATAGAACGGAAAGCACCCTCGTCGGAAATGTTAGAGGTAGGATTGACACCCAAAATGCTGCCACCTTTGATGATCTGGTCAAGGCTGGGACTGCACCTGATGAACCCAGTCTGATCTTGGATTTTTCTAAACTTTCCTTTATATCCAGTGCAGGGTTACGCATACTACTTCTTTTAGCGCGTGAGTACGGGGAATCAGGCAGAACATTTGGCTTGTGTGGCCTCCCGGAACCGGTACAAGGATTGATGGAGATTAGTGGGTTTATCAAGATTGTTCAAATATTTGATTCTCACGAGTTGGCAACCCGCGAATCAGATGAAAAATCTGGGGACAAAGATGCTGCACGCGATAGTATCCGATTCCGTGAAGCATTCAACGCAAGGCTTATTAGAGATAAGCTCAATGATATAGTCGAGTACGCTATCCAGAAACACGAAAATGTCACTGGAACATCAATACCCCCGGAGAAACTGGAACAGGCACGTGCCGAAATAACAGTTGGGCTGAGGGAAGTTTCTGCGGATATGCGGAAAACGCTACAGAGCTATCGCGAGAAGCTGTTTTACGCTGCCGAGATTAAACTCAAGGAAGTGATCGGCGAGTAATTTGCCTAATACCTTGGTCGTTATATCTATCCTGAACCTAAGATAGTTTGTACGGTTTGCGAGCCTGACCCCTCGAATCCCGGCCACCGCGAGATAATAAAATGACTGTACACAATCAGTGTCCAGGAAGCCTTGTTCTCGCGCTTGTCTTGCTCCTCAGTGCCTGCTCCCAGCAAGCACCGTCCGAAACCGTGGCCGTCGACAGCTCCAGCGCACAGATCGTAACTAGCGCCCCCGCAAGTTCGGAGGCGATGTGCACATTCAGCGAGGAGCCCGTCTTGGTCATCGGCGATGACGAGGAAGACGATAACCAATGGTTCTCCACGATCCGGGGGATGGGGCGTCTGTCAGATGGATCTGTTGCGGTGGTTGATCGCACATCTGCCGAAGTTCGTATTTTCGACACGTCGGGGCGCCACCTGCGGTCAATGGGCCAGCGTGGCGAAGGCCCCGGTGAGTTCACGAATCCCTTTATCCTGTGGGTCGCCGCGGGCGATACGCTTTGGGTGGGTGATTACCGCCCATGGCGCTATACCGTCTTCACGGCCCAGGGCGAATTCGTGCGAAGGATAGTGCTCAAGCCGGTGTATCCGAACTCGTCAAGAGCTGGAGGCGTGCTCGGAAACGGGTACACGGTAAACGCCAGAGTGGAAGGGATGCGCAGCCCGGACTTTGGCGCTCCGGACACGATGATAGTGGAGCTCCACGATCCCGACGGGAATCTTGTCGGCAACCTTGCCCGGATCCCCCACGTAACCTATGGCAAGGTCAGTGAAGCTGAGGACTTCTCGTTGTTCCCGCTCTTCGAGGGAGCCGCGGAAGTTGACGCGCTGGGATCAACCATCGTGCTGGCACACGGGAGCAAACCCGAGGTAGAGGTTCTGGACGATGAATTCAACTTGCGGATGATCATCCGCTGGCCAGAACCAGACCGTGAGGTTACGCGCGCGGACGTACGCGCTTGGCGCGAGGATTACAGGGAGCGCCGTAGCCAACCGTCATCTTCGGACTGGGATGAGGAGGATGACGCCATGATTAGCCCGGAACGTCCTGTGGCTGACGTTTTCCCAGCTATGTCCAGTGTCAGGATTGGTCGTGACGGCCGCATCTGGATCCGCCAATACGACCGCCCCCGGGAGGATCGTGGATGGCTCGCCTTCGGTGCTGACGGCAAGTTCGCTTGTCACATGGCCCAGCTCCCCGGCGATGTTTGGGAATTCGGAGCCGACTACGTGCTCCTGCTCCATCGGTCCGAGCTTGGGCTCCAAACCGTTCGGATGCATAGCCTCACATCACCCTCTTAGCCTGCGTATGAAAGACAGCCGATGCAGACTCAGCCTCGTCGAAAGCATTCTTCATGGCAGCAGTCTGCGTGGATCAACTGACACCTTTCTACGCGACAGGACCGCGGAAGTAGTTCGTCGCATCAATGGGCGAGGGAGTATGTCCTCTTCCAGCTACTCGCCAGCGAACCTAACGTGTGCAGCGCCGACCATGAGCGCAAATGGGGGCCAGGCAGTCAGTTCAGCGTTGGAATTCCGGGCGTGGTTTCATGGGTTTGCAAGGGTTTTTGCAACCCTATTCTGTCGGTCTGTGGCGAGAGCGACACCTACATTGACTGAGCAGAGCGGGTGCATCCATTTTACTGCATCTGACAACAACAAAAAGCACGCTGTAAAAGGAAACAGCGAGGTCAGGACTTAATCAGAAGATATACTTCTTCTCGAATATTCCTCACTCCTAATTATTGTCTTTGCAATAGACGATTTTTGTCTTCTGCGGATGCAACCTCAACCTGTTTCACGCCTCCGCACCCCCAACGCCTCCACAGTTTTTTACGTGATATATCACAATACGGATACCCTCCTAAATCACACCTCTCAGGGTCACCATTGAACAGATCCCCAAAAAAACAATCAACTCAGAGAGCCAGACAGGAAAGTGGCCACATCTTGGACATCTCATGTGGATGGCATCAATTCTGCAAGCCAGTACGTTCACTCCGCCACAGAATGTGACTCTTGGAGAGATGAACCTAGCACCTCGGGATCGACAATTTTCTCCGAAGATTGCTCGGCAGTCAATCCAGCTAGAAAATTTTTCTGAAAAACCAGAATCCCTATTACTCCGCCTACAATTCCAATATCTGCCACGTTGAAGATGGGAAAAAACGACAGGTATGTATCCCCAATCAACGGGACAGAGGAAGGTAATCGACCGTGCCAAACGTCAAAATGAATAAAATCAACAACCCGCCCCTGGAAAAAGGGAGCGTAGTCAAACACCATCCCATAGAAAAGACGGTCAATAATATTACCCAAAGCTCCACCGAGTATGCACGCTAGGCTGACCGTGTACGGTAGATAACCAGTCCGTACACGCAACATATAGACCGTTATCATCGCAGCAGCTATAAGCGAAAAAACTGTGATCAATCCCGCCGGACCGAAAGTAATCCCGAAAGCCATTCCAGGATTTTCAGTGTACGTAAACTTGAGCCAATCGCCCAAAACATTGATCGCTCCAAGATGGCCAGTGTCCATATTGAGCCGTACCATCAGCTTTGTCGCCTGATCCAGTACCAATACTCCGGCGACAATCCAAAACAATCGCATGCGACAAACTAGCGTTTTTGCTTTAGTTTGGCCTCAATAGAGATCTCCGTATGGGGTACCGCCTCAAGTCGCTCTTTCGATATGGGATTACCCGTCACCCTACACACCCCGTATGTTCGGTTCTCAATACGTTCTAGTGCGCGATCTAGGTAGCCAATGTACTTTTGCTGACGCGCCAGCATCAGGTACAACTTTTCGCGTTCCATTGCATCAGTTCCGGCATCAGCCATATGAAAACTGTAGGCAGAATCACTCTCCGATTGCTCGCGCGAGTCTTTGATCTGGGCCTGCATTCGTTTGACCTCCTCGATCGCGTTTCCGCGCTTATCAAGAAGCAATGCACGAAAATGGGCCAGCAAACTGTCATCAAAAGGGGTCTCAGGACGGCTATCTTTGGTCTCAGATGCCGCTTGGGTTGCTTTCTGGGCATTCATAGTAATAATACTCTGCTTTTATACGAGAGATACTCATATCAACCGGTTCACTCCAATGGTAACCGACTCCTTGCCAATACTGAATCGTTCGACACGCTCTCCCGTGGGAAATTGTGCCGATTTCAACGTAACTGCCAGCGTTTCGTTTCTCACATGCTCAGCATACCGTTCTATCGCCTTGGATAGAACGCCTGTCGCATTGTACTCAATATGAATTCGGTCTGTAACATTAAATCCTGCGGCCTTTCTGAGATTCTGGAGTCTGTTGATACTCTCACGCACCAGCCCTTCATGCAGCAACTCCTCAGTAATCACTGTATCCATTGCAACCGTATATCCCCCCTCCTGTCCCACTAGCCAACCTTCAATTCCCTCGGTTACGATCTCAATATCCCCCGGCTGTAAGTCCAGGTGAAATCCATCTCCGGTGATCGTTAATGATTCACCCGCTGCATATCCCTCGAGCTGTTTCGCTCCCAAAGCTAAAATCGCTTTTTTAACTTTGGGCATATGACGTCCGGCTCTACGGCCCAGCTGGCGAAAGTTCGGACGTGCCTTTCGCCATACAATGTTACTGGAAGCATCAACGTATTCCATGGTTCGTGCATTCACCTCGTCCAAAATGATCGAGGCAACCGGAGCGACCATGTCTTTTGTACATTTTTTATCTAAGACCACCAGTACACGACCTACCGGTTGACGAATATTCAACTTCGCCTGGTTGCGCAACCCCAGTACTATTGACGAAACCACCTGGGCTAGCTTCATTCGCATCTCCAATGAAGCGTCTACTAGGGTCTCATCCTTTTCTGGAAATATTGCCAGATGAACCGACTCGGCTGCACCCTCAAGATTTATGATAAGCTGCTGATACAGCCATTCACTGTAGTGCGGAGCAATCGGAGCCATGAGACGCGTGAGCGTTTCAAGGCAGGTATGCACCGTATGATATGCTGCCCATTTGTCGACATCTGATTCGGAAGGTAGTTTAGCCTTTGCACTCCAGAATCGTCTTCTAGACCTGCGGATATACCAGTTAGACAGATCCTCTACAAAATCTTCAACAGCGCGCGCTGCCCTCGTGGGATGATAATCTGTTAGCGCTATGTCCACGAATCCAGCTGTAGACTGTAGCCGGCTCAATATCCATCTGTCCAATTCCGGACGTTCGGCTATCGGAGGAGCTACTCCCGCACTCGTGAAATCATCAATATTGGCGTAAGTGGCAAAAAAACTGTAGACATTTGTCAGAGTACTGAACAGTTTCCGCTCCACCTCCTTAACACCGGTGAGACTGAACTTGAGATCTTCCCACGGCGGTGAATTGCTCATCATGTACCATCTTACCCGATCCACCCCATGCTCTTCTATCACCGCGAAAGGATCCAGTGCATTGCCTCGGGTCTTGGACATCTTCTCACCCTTAGCATCCAACAGCAGTCCATTCACAACACAGTTGCGGAATGAGACACTATCCATAACCAAGGCAGCTATCGCATGTAGCGTATAGAACCAACCCCGCGTCTGGTCTACTCCCTCAGCAATAAAATCCGCGGGAAAGCTTCTCTCAAACGCCTCTTTGTTGTCGAACGGATAATGCCATTGAGCAAATGGCATAGCCCCCGAATCAAACCATACATCAATCGTCTCCGGTACCCGGCGCATCGTTCCTCCGTCCGACCCGGTCCACCTAAGCTCGTCTACAAACGGTCGGTGCAAATCAATATCCTCATCTCTGGCCGGCAGTTGATCCCCGCACCGTTCACGTAACTCCTGAATTGAGCCGATCACTTCAATGATACTCGGATCACGATCAGATACCCACACAGGAAGTGGAGTACCCCAGAAACGCTGACGACTAAGCGCCCAGTCTACATTGTTGGACAACCACTCTCCGAATCGCCCCTGTCCAATAGAGTTGGGTTGCCAGCCAATAGTCTCGTTGAGTTCCACCAACCGATCACGAATTGCCGTTGTGCGGATAAACCAACTTTCCACTGGGTAACTCATAAGCGGCGTGCCCTTACGCCAATCATGTGGATAGTTATGCACATAGCTATCATGACGGTGCAAGAGCCCACGCCCTCGTAGATCCCGGATGATATGTATGTCTGCCTCCTTGAACCAGAGCCCACCCACAAGAGGCACGTTCGGAAGAAATTTCCCCCGCAGATCAATTGGATTCAATACTGGAAATCCATGAGATTTTCCGACTAGATAGTCATCTGCACCAAAAGCAGGAGCTATATGTACTATTCCCGTGCCATCCTCCGTCGACACAAAATCGCCCGCAACTATTTGCCAAGCATCGTGGCCTTGGTCTTTGAAGAAACTGAAAAGCGGCTCGTAACGCTCCCCCACAAGCTCATCCCCGCTCAACGTGCCGGTTATCTGATAATCTTCACGTAGCATTTCCAGTCGAGCCCGGGCCAAAATCAGTTCTGATTCCGGAAATGAGGCACAACGAACCGAGACGTACTCAATGTCCGACCCCACGGCTAGAGCTGTATTAGAAGTGAGAGTCCAGGGAGTAGTCGTCCAGGCAAGCAAGTACGTATTAGCCCGATCAAGTGAACTGAACCGGACTGTCACACTGGGATCTTGAACTTCTTTGTAGCCCAGGCTCACCTCGTGTGAGCTCAAAATCGTGCCGGATCCCGGACTGTACCAATGAATCTTATGTCCCTTATAGAGGAGCCCTTTCTCGTAAATTTTCTTGATTAACCACCATTCGGTTTCGATATATTTTGTTTCGAACGTCACGTAGGGGTTATCCAAGTCCACCCAGTAACCCATCTGACGCGTCAGTTCGTCCCACTCCTCTTTATAGATCAATACACTCTCACGGCACTTCTGATTGAACTTTGCCAAACCGTAGCGCAGAACGTCCTCACGTCCATCGAGATTGAGAGCTTTCTCGACTTCAATCTCGACAGGTAACCCATGCGTATCCCAACCTGCCTTACGCTCAACGAGGCATCCCTTCATTGTATGGTACCTGCAGAACACATCCTTTATGGTCCGGGCCATCACATGGTGAATCCCCGGGTGTCCATTTGCAGTGGGGGGGCCTTCATAAAAGGTGTACGTAGGTGCTCCCGTACGTGCCTGAATACTCTTCTCGAAGATACGCGCAGATTCCCACCAATCACGAATCTGTTGCTCAATAATCTGGGCGTCAATACGCCGAATTTCCTCAAAACGCTGCATGCCCTTAGAGCTTGAAAGCAAGCGCGCTGAACGAATCTTTAGCGTTCTTGTTCGACTACCGGACTGAGTACATACCCTAGTTCCAACCTGCCTCCTTGCGACACACCTGTTTTGGATGTCAGCACTGCTGGAGCATTGCGCTACCGCCAACGATTTGCGCTATATGCACTTATTTATTTTTTGCTGAGCGAAGGATCAATATCTCTACTAACGTCCCACAAAGCCTGAGAATGCGAGTGGTGCGTACCTGAGAGATTTGGTTTATTCTTTATTAATCACCGTGACTGATCTTCATGGAAAGATACAACCATATCCGACATGATTGCAGTGAGCTTCGGCTCTGCGATGCCCGCCGCCTCCAAAACCTCTTCAAGCGTAACAGGCTGAAGCGTATCCGGGAAACACTCATCGGTGATAATACCGATAGCCATCACGCGTAAGTCCATATGTCTTGCAACGGTCACCTCCGGCGTTGTAGACATGCCTACCACATCCGCACCTATAGTACGCAGAAATCTATACTCTGCCTTTGTTTCCAGGTTGGGACCCAATACAGACACATATACTCCCTCGTGGAGCTTGATTGCATGTTTATCTGCGATCTGCTTCGCACGAACTCGCAACTCTACATCGTACGGTTCACTCATATCAGGGAATCGCGGTCCCCATGCATCCACATTTGGCCCAACAAGCGGATTGACTCCTTGCAGATTGATGTGATCCGAGAGTAGCATCAGTTCGCCGCGGCGATATGCTGGATTCATACCACCACAGGCAGTGGATATAAGCAGGCACTCGATACCCAGGCAGGCCATCACACGGATAGGGAAAGTAACCTCTCTAGCACTATACCCTTCGTATACATGCATCCGCCCTTGCATACACACAACTGGAACGCCCTCCAGAGTACCAATAAGCAGGCGACCCTGGTGAGATTCTACCGTTGAAACCGGGAAATCCGGAAGCGAATCATACGGTATAGTATGCTGGACGTTAATTCTTTCGGCTAATTTCCCTAGACCGGTACCTAGTATTAAGCCAATCTTGGGCTTAAAATCCGTAACTGCACGCACAATCGCTACCGCGGCGTCTACCCTTTCCACCTGTGTTTTGGAATCTGGAATGTCTGTCTCCATCTAATTAATTGGATTATATATCAACTATCGCCGATGCCCAAACAGCGCAGAACCAACCCGCACATGTGTAGCCCCTTCCTCTATCGCGATTTCATAATCCCCACTCATGCCCATCGAAAGGTGCTGACAGCCTAAGTGTACATACCTAGACTGTATACTCCGCAGCAGACGAAATTCCTCTCGTACCTTGCGAGCATCTAGGGAAGCCAAAGTCATCAATCCAGTCAGTCGTATATGTTCGAGACCATTCAGTTGCGCCATAAACTCATCAACCAATGGCGGGTGCAGACCGAACTTAGAATCTTCTCCAGACACATTTACCTGCACGAAACAGGGCAGTACGCGCTCCGTTTGTTCAGCGTGGCGATTTAGCGCCCTGGCCAGACGTAAGCTGTCCAATGCGTGAAACTCCCGTGCGTGTGCCACAACATGACGTGCCTTGTTGCGCTGCAGATGTCCGATCATATGCCAATTGGCTGTTGGGAAAAGCGGCGCCTTAGCAACCAGCTCCTGTACTTTATTTTCTCCGAAGTCCATAAGCCCAGCCTCCAATCCAGCCTGTACAATTTCGGGAGGCCAGGTCTTGGTAACAGCGACGAGCGTTATCTCCTCAACATCACGCCCGGCACAATGGCAGGCTCGGGCAATGCGTTCTTGAACTTGATTGACCCTTTCGGATATCTGGTGCATTATGCCACACTATACTACCGATCAACCTTCTGCACGCAATACAGAGAGTGTTGACCGATCATAAATGCTCCTGCTGCTCAAGAAACCAATCATCACGGTTAAAGCGATGACCACAGCAGTAACCAACAATATGGACTGCCCTGAAACTCTCAATGGAATATCAAATGCTGTCACAGATAAAACCCATCCCGCTACCAAAGATAATATCAGACCGGTAGCACTGGACAGAAGACCCAGTACAGAGTACTCCGTGAGTGCAATGATTAACAACTGTTTTCTGCTGCCCCCCAAGGTCTTGAGTAGCCCACTCTCTTCAATTCGTTGCAGACGTCCAATCATAAGAGCACCTATCAGTACCAAAATTCCAGCGGCAAAACAAAAATAAGCCATAAACTGAATGGCAAAGCCAATGCGCTCAAGCACTTCACGAATGATCCTCACAATGGCCTCCAAACTAAGTGCAGTAACATTCGGATAAGAGGCTGCGACAGCTGCCTGCAACGAGTCAGGTGTAGTACCCTCCCCTCTTCGACTTGAGATTACATGCGTTTGCGGTGCCTCTTCCAAGACATTAGTTGGAAAAACGACGTAAAAATTTGACCGCATCTGCTCCCATTCTACCTCACGAAAGCTGGTGACCCTAGTGGGAACCTGCATTCCCTGGACATCGAAAATAAGCGTATCACCAATCTCTGCCAGTAATTCGTTGCGCGCAAAATCTTCTTCTATCGATATCTGAACGAAAGCTGAATCCGTGTGATGTACTCCTGCAAACGTACCGCTGACAAGTTTCTCTGCATCAGTGAGCTGTGCGCGATATGTGGACCTGTATTCACGGAATAACGGCCATATAACTTCACGGCTGGAGTCCTGCATAATTTCTTCCACGGTCTGATCACCGACAGCATGCAGGCGCATGCTTACCACCGGAGAACTGTCAACAATTGGCCAGCGCTGCTCCTCAATCAGTTCAGTGATTCCCTCTAACTGATCGTTCTGGATATCAAAAAATATCATATCCGGTCGACCTTCAGCACCTACCAAATCAATCTGACCGGTAATCATGCTCTCGCTAATAAGCAGCACCATGACAACAAATGTGCCCAACCCTAATGCTATCATCACCAATACGGTCTGATTGCCCGGCCGATGTAGGTTGGCCAGTCCCTGACGAAATGGATAGAATGGTATACGATTTGTGATACGCCGTGCAACCAGCATCAACAGCTTGGCGACCAGCAAGAGTGCACCCAGAGCAACTGTAATAGCCAATGCATAATAGGCACTAGCCGCCCAGCTTCCGGACTGCAGAGCGGCAATTACAATCAAACCACCTACTATTACCACATAAGCAAGTAATCGTACACGCGCCGGTGTAAGCGGCTCAATACTAGAGCGAAGTGCACGTAGAGGCGAAACACCGCGTACATCCAAAAGAGGCAAGATTGCGAAAATCAGTGTCACTGTTAGACCCACGCCAAACCCCATCGCCATGCTTGGCCAGGATACACGAAGTGCAATCTCAAACGGCAGGAAGGAGTCCAATGCATACGGAATCAGCATCTGTGAAAGCGCCCCCCCAATACATCCTAGTACTCCGGCAATGCACCCGAGCATAAATGCCTGGACGAAATAAACAGCAAAAACTCCCCCACTACCCGCACCCAAACATTGTAGCACTGCAATATTGTTAAAGCAGCGGCGAACATGTGCCCTGATAGCACCTCCCACCCCAAGTCCTCCAAGTATCAGTGCACCAAATCCTGCCAAGCCTAGAAATTTGCTGAAAAAGTCTAAAGCCTCTTCCCAATTTTCCCGCTGCTCTGCCACCGTATCAATTCCTGCGGAAAACCCGGAAGAAGAACTATACAAGGAATCACGTATCTCCTCAGGATCCTCGTCAGGTGCAAGCTTTACGTAGACTTCGTAGTTCGCCATCGCCCCGAATCCAAGTAACAAGGTATCGAGCTTTTCAAGCGGAACATAAATGGAAGGCATAACGATCATACTGATCTCCGTCTCACCCGGCGCGCCTACGAGCGAGCCGGCAATAGCATATTTTCGTCTGCCTACCTGAACAGTGTCTCCTACCGCAATTCCCAACATTCGCATCAACCCCTGGTCAACCAGGGCGCCCGAACCGGTTCGGAATTGGCTGGCAGCCTCTACTGGATCTGTCTTTAGTGACCCGTAAAACGGATATTTACCCTCCGTAGCGTGTATGCCTGCCAAACGTGTCCGGCCCTGTGCCGGAAAATAGGCTACGGATAATGTTGATATTCGCTGTGCCTTGGCGATGCCAATTGTGTCGATGGCCGCGCGTATGGTGTCAGAAAACGGCGAACTATGTGAGAACCGCATATCTGCACCGAGGAGCTCTCGTGCCTGTTCATCCACACTGTACTGGAGACTATCTGACGTGGAAGATATGGCCACTAGGAGAGCAACACCGACCACCATTGAGGACAGGAAAACCAATAGCCGGCGACGGCTGCCCCGACTTTCCCTCCATGCCATGCGCAAAGTCCAAGTACTGATCATGCCGATACAGGTACTTCAACTTCACCGTTATAGTCGCGAACAATTCGACCTGCCTCAAGCTCCAACACCCGATGGCATGAGTGCGCTAATCTGAGATCGTGTGTTACAACAACTAACGCTGTCCCGGCTGTACGATTCAAATCAAGCAGCAGTTCTTCGATCCTGATACCCGTAGTAGTATCAAGATTACCCGTAGGTTCATCAGCGAAGAGAATAGCTGGACGGTTGATGAATGCCCGGGCCAATCCGACCCGCTGTTGCTCTCCACCACTCATTTGCACGGGGTAGTGATGCTCGCGTCCTTTCAGCCCAACCTCACGGAGCAATTCCGAGGCACGCTTGCGGGCACCGCCTTGACCGCTGAGTTCCAGAGGCACCATGACATTCTGCAGAGCAGTAAGCGTTGGGATCAATCTAAACGTCTGAAAAACGAATCCGACAGCGTTACGCCGAATTTCTGCACGCTCATCCTCGGAACATTGGCTAAGATCTTTTCCCGTAAGCTTTACGGTGCCCGAGGAAGGCGAATCCAGGCCTGCACATAATCCAAGTAGTGTGGTTTTTCCACTACCGGACGGCCCTACTACCGCACAGGTATCTCCTGCGTCGATTGCAAAGGTAACATCATCAAGGACTGTCAGTAATCGGGACCCACTTTGGTATGTCTTGGTAAGCCCAGTAATTTCGAGCATTGTAATCCCACTGTCTTGTGTAACTTTTTCCCAACCCGGCTCCTATACACGGGGGTCCTTCTTTGTGTTCTGCTGTCTGTACGACCGGCTGTCGCACAGGATTCAATCAACCCCGTGCGCGTGATTTTTTTGGGTAACAGTCTGACTGCAGGCTATGGGTTGTCCGTAAAGGAAGCCTACCCTGCATTCCTGCAGACACGCGTAGATTCGCTGCGGTGGCCCGTGATCATGGTTAATGCCGGGGTGAGCGGTGACACTTCCTCAGGAGGCCTCCGACGGCTAGGCTGGCAGCTACGCAACCCGCCCGATGTTCTGGTTGTAGCTTTGGGTGGTAATGACGGTCTGCGAGGAATTTCGCCAGCACTCACAAAGGCCAATCTGGTACAAATCGTAAACCAGACGAGAGCAGCAAGCCCTGAGGTTAACATCATTATTGCGGGAATGCAGCTACCCCCAAACCTGGGACCACAATTCCAGGAAGAATTCAGGGCAGTGTTTCCTGCCGTGGCCCAAGAAACCGGCGCTGCTCTGATCCCATTTCTACTGGAAGGAGTTGGTGGCATTGCCGAACTAAACCAACCAGACGGAATTCATCCCACCGCCGCCGGACAACAGATACTAGCTGACAATGTCTGGGAGATTTTGGCACCTATCCTTCAATCGCGCATAGTGCGTTAAACGGCCTTGGCGCATCTTCACCATTGCAGTGGATTTCCTCTTCTGGTATTCAGGGGCCAGAATGGGCTACTTTTTCTTTGTGAGCTACACTTCCGGGATGATTTTTGCAGGCCGTATGCCTTTTGCCTGTGGGCATAATTCCCAAACGTTTCCTCATCATGGCCCATATCCAATCACACAAGCTTGCTCCCTGAACTTTTCACTGCCAACCCAGGGTAAGCAGACTCGACAACACGAACGAGTCTACCCGCTACCGGGAATCCAGAGGTGGAGTGAGAGAATCACACAACCATCTTCGTCAAACGTTACCCCTTCCCTCCGGAGCAACTGTTCCATAACGTCAACCCCACCAAACTGCTTCGCCCCCGTCAATGCACCGTACCGATTCACAACCCGGTGACACGGCAAATGGGCCCCTTTGGCCGCCTTGAGGGCCCACCCAACTGTGCGCGCTGCACTCCTGCTTCCCAAGTATTCGGCAATATGCCCATATGTTGTAACCTTTGAGGTTGGAATTATGGCAACCGTATCCCAGACCTGCTGGAAAATATCTACCCTGCTTACAATCATCAGCGCATCTCTACACTAAGCACCCTGGATACTTCCATACCTGATATTTCATCTCTAACCCTGACCCTTACACGAACCATGCCTGTTCTTCTGCCGATATCCAGGACAACCTCTGTCCGCTCCACCCGACTCCGACCCTCAAACTCCACACTGGTCGATGAAGTACGCCTGCGCTCGGGAGTAACTTCGTAGGTCACAGTGTATAACGTTGCATCTTTTACACCATACGTAAGATGATAAATTTCAAATGCCAGACCAAATCTCATGCTTGGAGTAACCCAGTCATGAGGCCATGGCAACGGGGCCCCGCTTTCGGTGTGAACAAGAGGCTTCAGATCACTCATTTCCAAAGCAATACCACTCGCATCCAGCGAACGAAGTGAGTCTACCCGTCTGGAAGCAACCTGCAATCGAGGGCCAATTTCCTCAGAGTTAACCCCATACTGATCCCATTGAAGGGCTAAGTGATATAAACCAGTATCTCCGGTAACCTTAATTGTTTGTACCGGAATCGTTACTGGCTCACCAGACTGCGGGATATGAATGCGTATCGCATCAGTACTGCTGCGCCACAATGTATGATCAGCCCTCTCCTGCGCCGCGTAGGTATGTATGAAATACACCGGTTCAGATGCATGCCCCGGAGCAATCAATCCACCGGATTCAGGATGCCAATAGATCTCTGTTGTTGTTGTGCCATCGGGCTCCAGAAATCTCACATAACGCACGCCCAATGGCAATGTAGGCAATGTTGAAAGGACATCCGAAGTACTCGGAGGTAGCAATATTTCCTTTTGATAGGCGGCCTGGTTGTCTTCAATTCGAGCATTCGTGATCATGCCTTGGGCAAAGATATGGGCAGGCTGGCCCAAATCTTGGTCAAACTCTGTGGTTTCGGGACGCTCACCCTGAGTCAGTAATGTAGCACCTGTGATAATCTTCGCGTTCTCCATCATATCGCGGCTCTGCAGACGTCCTGTCTCTTCGTGTGCAGCCAACCATCTATCAACCTCATTGAATCTCGACCCAAAATGATAATGCTCTAAAGCAAGCTGCCTGTACATAGAACGCATAACAGCAAGTACCATTTTGGACTTAACTAGTCCACGCCCTCCCTGTCCTACACCAGACCGAAGTGCTGTTGGTAATAGATCAGAAGTGTCACCAAGCCGGTATGGTTTGCCATCTCGAATAAACAGGAAGTAGGCATCGCGGTTGATATTCAGATATCTCCAGAATTCATTCTCTGGAAAATCTCCGGGGCTCACAGCAACACCTGGTTGGTAAATTGCATCAATGAGAAGTGGGTCATCAAATACAATCCGCGTAATGCGCTCCGGTGCACCATAACGAACATAAATTTCTCCGCGTGCGTCATAACCCATCGGACACGTAGCACATACGTAGTGCTCCAGCGCATATTGCACACGCCGGACATGCTCCACCATTCGCTCATTGACCTCAGAGGCTGGCAACGGATCCTGAGTTCTCCACCAGCCTATAATGGCATCCCGGGCGTCTGAAGTTATGTGGCCGGAATCCGGTACAATCACCTTCTGAGCAACAGATTCAGGAAGTAATGGAAGAAGCCGCCGTACTTCAATGGTCTGAGAACCATCATCCATCGAGGGTTCAGACGCCAGAACAATCTCGTATTGCGCGACGGACTCGGCTATGGCTTCCAGATCTGTCGACTGTGCACGGGCAGCCTGTATAGCCACCAGATAAGCAGCTAAGCAGAATACGTAACGCATTCCCAGAAACTTCTCAGTAACCATAATCCTCGACTAAGGGGGAGGTACTCCCAATTGTACGGATCTGAAAGGTACCCTTTCGATTGTAGATGTTTCTTCACGGATGCCAATCAGTTGCCGCATCGGTACATTCTCAAACTGCTGTACTATGCCGGTAGCCGGCCATACAACCGTTACCAGCTCAATTGCTGTAGCTTTGCCAAGGCCAATTTCCAAGCGAAGTGGTGACGACCCAAAGCTCGCACCTGTCCCGACCGTACGATACAGGGTATCCACATCCGTGACGAGTGATATACGCGCCCCAATGGCACTTCGATTAGAACCTGTACCCTCTAGAGAAAGCACAACCCAGGCATTCGTATGTCCCGGATTCTCGAAGAGCACATTGCGCGCGAGGTCTCCCTCAAAGGCTCCTCCCATGACCTGATACACGTCCTGAGCTCCGTCGTGATTTATATCTCCAAATGCTACGCCATGTCCCTTCTGTAGATGGCCAAAACCTCCTGCGACCGTGACTTCTTCAAAGCGAGATCCCTCAACATTTCGAAACATCCTGTTGGGCATGAGTGCCCGGAGGTTTGGATCACCGGTTCCCACATAAAAATCTAGCCATCCATCTCCATCCAGATCCCCATAGTTGCACCCCATCGTGTACATAACTTTATTCAATCCCATTGCTTCTGTTACATCTTCAAAGGTGCCATCCTGCCGATTCCGGTACAACCGGGGTTTCTCATCTCCGCCAGGCAACTCAAGATATTCGGCAGCTATATCACCGGCTGTAGCACGCCAGCCAGAAACAAACAGATCCAACCAACCATCCTGATCAAAATCCCAGAACCACGCCGGGAAGCTATCTATTGGTTCATGCACACCTGCAGTACTGCTTACATCTGTGAACATCTTTCCATTCTCATTACGCAGAAGCAGGTTCGATTCGAGATACCTGCTGACGAACAGATCAGGCCATCCATCATTGTCATAATCTCCCCAGACAACGGCCTTAGTGTAGCCAATAACCGCTAACCCATATTCCCGAGCGGACTCCACAAAAGTCCCATTGCCCTGGTTAACAAACAACTCGCTTGGATGCCGCCCTGCTTGCGGGTTAGACTCATTCCCAATAAATAGATCCAGATCCCCATCACGGTCAAAGTCACTCCATGCAGCTGTCTGTGTCGGATGACGGGAATAAACTCCAGATTCTATGGTGACGTCTTCGAACTTGCCTCGACCATTATTGCGCAGGAGCGAATTGGGGTGACCTTCGCTTAGCCACGCTCCACGCAGCACAAACACATCCTGATCACCATCATTATCGTAGTCTGCGTGCACTAGGTTCAGTCCCCCTGTCAAACCGGTTAACCCGGCTGTATGCGTTTGGTCCTCAAATCTGCCTTTACCGTCATTCTCAAAGTACCGAAGCTGATCACGTAACCCCCAAGAAGAAACCATGAGATCAAGCCATCCATCACCAGATAAATCTTCCAGTACGACGCCTCCAGACAGCCCCATAACATTTACGTCCAGGAGCGGAGCCACATCCACAAATCTCGATATTGATACCCCTTGATGGAACGCATCCACTGGAATTCTCCACTTAGAATCAACCCCTTCTGGATGTGTACCCAGCGTCATATGTGCCAGGTTCAGCAACCACAAAGCATTCATATCTTCTGGGTCCTCTTCAAGAATTTTTTCATACCACTGAATGGCCACTGCTGACCCTCGCTGCCGGGTATGAACGCCTGTGGGACCGATTGGGAACAGGCATCTGGAGACGCTGTGATCCACCAGGCAGTTTTCTTGCTCTCCAATCCGCAAGTGGCTGAGCGCGAGATGATCCATGACAGCTAAACGCCACGACGGATCAAATTCATCAGGAGATGTCTCCAGTAATTGTAGAATTTCTTCAAATACCCCGGCTGCAGCTTCGCTGTCCCCTGCCCGCAGCAACTCGGTACCGAGTAAAGCGCTGTACTGTATACGGTCGGGAAGAGCTGTTGGAATGGTCTGCATGCCTAACGCGGCTGCGCGTGCCACATTTGCATGAGCATTCTGACGGGGGTTTCGGTCTGTTTCCACGGCAATTGCTTCAAGCTCTGCAGCCATTTGTACCGTGCCCTCGGGATCGGTTGACCTGCATGCTGCAAGCAACAAAAGGAGTAGTGTCAAATAACGTGACATGAATCTATTGCTTTGTCAGCAACACTCTGCTACCCTCCTCCAGTTTCACCACAACCGGTTGCTGACCACCGGGCCAGATCACTTCAATTCCAACCGGAGTTCCACTGAATCCAAGGGTAGTCGTTGTCGCATTCTGCGACCAATATCCGGTTCCCCCAGTTACTAAACGGGCTGGTCCTCGACTCCCATCTGAATAAACCACACGAAGAATCACCCCAATAGCATCGATGGTGGGATCAAATTCAACAGAAATACCCTCCCTGTGCAACGTTTTACGATACACGAGTGTCGCACCATTGTGCTGTGAAAAAGCAATCTCATCCTGTCCGTCTCCATTAAAATCTCCAACGGAGACAGCCCGCCCCTCTCCATAGATTTCAAAACCAGATTGGGGGGCCGGGGTGAACGTGCCATCACCATGACCTAAAAGCAAGAGTCCCCGACCTGCATCCTGCCTCGGTGTTGACAAAGGATAGGCGAACCAGTTCTGAGATAAAATGATGTCTTCATGCCCATCAAGATTTGCATCCAATACAACAGGGCTGATGGCTGCGCTGTACTGCGCTTCTGCAGGCAATGGACGGTGCTCAAAATGATCCCCCCTGTTAAGAAAGATACTTGATGCATACATATCTGCTTCGGTGATCTGAGCATTCTCCCCTGCTGATGGCATAAGTTGCGCAACCTCCATAGTACTGAAGTCCTGGTGCGAAGTGACACGCATCTGTATTGGGGGAATGGCCGGTATCAGATCAGCGAGCATACGTGATGGCCGATATTTATTCGTAACCGGATCCAGAAATGATTCCAGAATGTCAGTCGTGCCATTAGCATCAAAATCACCATAGTGCAGACGCACCTGTGTACTGCGACTGTAGCGACTGTTCCATCCGACATTTGAGGCAACAATATCAAGTCTGCCATCACCGTCAAAATCACCGACTGACACACCACGCCACAAGCCTCGGAAGGATTGCAGACCAAAAAATTCAGTCTGATCTGAAAAACCTTCCTCTACTCTTATAAGCACCCGAACTGGCCCCCACTCCGTGGCAAGCACGAGGTCTTCGTGTCCATCATCATTCATATCTCCGAACACACTGCCGCTTACGAGCCCTAATCCATTTAGAGATTCTCCAAGCCTATAAGCCCCGTCTTCGTTCAGATATATGCGACTGTTTGCAGCTCTCGGATATGCCCCGGGAATGAAATGCCCCCCGACAAAAAGATCCAAATCCCCATCCGAATCGATATCCGCCACAGACAACGGTCCAGGCACACTCAGGCCAAAGGAAAGCCTTTGATGCTGTAATTCTTTGCCATCCGGCGCAATATCATAAATATGGATCCAGGACGAGTCCGGAAAGCGCTCATAGCCGGACTCACCCACCATCACACGTATACGACTACGGCTGATGGGAAGAGCAATAATGCCTGTTGCATCACCTAATAGTGGGTCTAGGATGGGTCTGCCCTGCAGTCTGAATGCCCGATTCTGCCCTCCACCTTCGAGTAACTCAAAACGACCATCCCCGTCAACATCTATGGCGGCGAGTGCCGGCCCGCGCCGACTGAGGCGCCAGGGCAGCAGCGGCTGAAGCTCAAAATCATCAAACTCATGTTCTATCAGCGGCTCAAGCTGCGAATGCAGCGTATACATGGGCACCGCCGGGGAAAGCGTCTGTGACTCAGTTGGATCCGTTGCCCCTGATTCTTCAATCACATAAAGTCTGTTACCCGAGCTAATTGCAAAACCCATTTTGCTGCAACTGGTGAACCGGCCAATTCGGGACATAAATGGGTCTGATTTTTTTGGATTACGTGAATGATTGGCCTGTGTTCACCGCTTTCTTCGAAGCTACGGGTGATTGGCCTTCAACGAGGTGTTAACTTTGAGAATTTTGTCCACGATCCGTGCGGACTCCACGCATCAATCCCACGGCTTCTGTATTCCAGAACCCCCAATTCTGTACGCGACCACTCGACGATCCGGTTTAGTGGACCATCCGCAGCAGTTGATCCACCGTGAGCACAACAATTCCAAACATCAGGTGACACATCACTTTGCTGTGCCCACGCACCCGTACATGGCGTCCACCAAACTCATCTTTGAGTCGTCCAAAGACCCGCTCCACGGTCGAACGTTCCTTGTAGCGCGCCCGCTCAGGTGGAATGAACCCGGCACTGCGCTGTGCCTTCTGCTCACGACGGTGTTCCGCCTTTCGATTACGCGGATTCGTGTCGATGATCGGCACATGTCCCGCTGCCGTACTGTGTGCGTGAATCTCCTTCGCGTCATACGCACTATCCATGAGATCATAGCAGTTGTCCACCCGCTCACCCGTCATGGTCGCCAATGGAATGGCCGCCTGACTATCGTGCAGGGACGCGGAAGATACCAAGCAGCTGATCGGAACCCCGCCGTCTGCTGCATCTATATGTAGCTTATATCCCGTCCAGGATTGCGTATGCCCTTTCGCATTTCGCTTGCTCCCCACCGTGCATGCCTTGGGCAAATCCGCCAACAGCTCCGCTTTGTTCATGGTACGCTGGCGCTCCAGACGCGTGGGGACCTTTGGACGTTCCTCCCCCTTCCGTGGACGCCCACGCTTGCGTTTCACCGGTTCCGGCGCCTTTTTCTTCGGCACCGGCTTCTCTCTTGCCTCAATCGCCGTCGAATCCCGTGAAATATGGCCCACCAACGAATCCGCATAGCTCTTCTGAATCAAGACTTCGTGGATTCGTGTCGGTAACTCGGACTCCGCAAACTCCTTGAACGCACGGGAAAATGTGGACGCACTTGGTATATTCCGCTGCCGCGACCAACCACACATCGACCGAAGCAATGGGTCCGAAAGTAGTCGCTCTCGCAATCCGGCAGTCGTCGGAATATTCAAGACCATCTTGGCCAGAAACGACCGTGCAAGCGAAACCCGAGATGCCAGCGGGCGCCCCGGCGTGCGGAACGAGGTGCGGGGCAGAAAATCCTCCACACACACCATCTCGAATACCAACAACAACTTCTGGTACCGTTTGGGCAACGAACCAAATTCCTCCTCCACCCAAGGAAACAATTCCCGTTGGCAGGCAATATAAAAACCTCGTATTTTCTTCCTAAGGGACATGGGAGACTCCGGTTTTCGTGGAAAATTGTCGACACTAATTGATACGAAATCCGGGGGACTCCGGTCCCTTTTTTAGCCCTATCGAGGGATGTTTCTATGCTCGGGGCGGATACAAATCCCAATCAAAATCGCCTCCTCTACCCAGAGACACCAACCAGAAACCGTGACCTCAAAATTCCAAAAAATCCCCCGATTTGAGAGTTTTGCAACTGGCTCACCCGCTTCCACGTTAACACTCGAGTGTTTACCCCTCGGCCAGGCAACTTCAACCCGGCACGGCTCAGATCCCACTGCAAAAACCGCGATCAACTGATTGGATGACAGATAACTTCCTCCCGAAGACATTTGCTTAGACTGCTCCGGTAAACCCGCACAGTGTACACGTATCGCCGCTCCAACCCCACCCGTGTTTGGGGGCTCACCTTCCAGCATAACCACCAACCGATTTACCTTCCCCGTATTGCGATAAACTCCCGGTACCGCATTCAGCCTGTTCGTAACAATGTCCAAATCCCCATCTCCATCCAGATCTCCCAGTGCCATTCCATGCGCCACATCAGCGCTTTGACCTAATCCCCACCCTCCATGCATATTCTCGAACGTCAAATCTCCACGGTTACGGAACGCTACGTTTTCAAGTGCAAGAGGCGGAAAATGCAGGAGCAGTCGCCTGGCTGCCTGCCAGGAGGGGGCTGCTGCCATGCGACGCTGCTCTATTCCTTGTGCATCTAGATCCTGTACGTCATACACATGTCCCGTCGTGATTAAAATATCTTCCCAGCCATCCAGATCGACATCCATGAAGCTCGTAGCCCAGGACCAGTCAGATGCAGCTACCTGTCCAAACCAGGCTAGTTCTGCAAAGGTGGTGTCCCCGCGACCAACCATGAGTGCGTTTTGCATTTCCTGGGGACGGAACGACAAATCACCTGGAGGACCTTCCAGCGGGATACGTGTGTTCCGCTGACGAAGCCTCCGGGAATAATCGCGACTCAACATGTCGGTCATGAAAAAATCAACAACACCGTCACGATTCACATCTGAAAAATCTACCGACATAGTCGCGTTACTTGTCTTACGTAACGCATTATCTAGCGCACGTCGAAAAACACCATTTCCAAGCCCGATCCAGAGTGCATCGGGGCTGTCAAAATCGTTGCAAACATACAGATCTGCTATACCATCCCCCGTCACATCATAAAACTTGGCCGTAAGTGCCCAATCCTTTGGGGCTGATGCTATCGGATCTCCTGCCGTATCCAAAAAAGCCCCGTTAGTCCATGAGACCGGAGTAAAATGTCCCGAACCATCATTGAGATAAAGCCCATCTGGTTCTGCAAGCTCGCTACGTATGATCTTAGTCCCGACCTGTGTAAACTTGTAATGTGCCTGGAATTCCTTTTTTGGAATCTGTTCTCCCTCCGATAGTACCGCTTCCCAGCTAATGGCCGCAGGAGGTAGACTGTCGGCCAGTGCAATTCGCTTGTACCGGGCAATGTATGCATCTAAATCTCCGTCGTGGTCAATATCGGCCAAGGCTGCAGTTGTGCTGGCGTACGAAGAATTTAGTCCTGAAGCGTTGGGAACGAGCTCAAACCTGCCCCCTCCCAGATTGCGATATACCGCCCCTGGACCAAGAGGCATAGTGAGAAGTAAATCCAAATCATAATCACCGTCCAAATCAGCCATTACCACACCGGCTGTGGCACGGGCCGTGCTGTCCAGCCCCGCCTGGACAGAAATATTCTCAAACTTCCAATCACCAAGGTTTTGGTAGAGCATATCCGATGCCGATAATCGGGCTACATACACATCGGGCAATCCATCACCCGTCACATCCCCAATTGCAATACCGGATCCATGCATCGTGTGCCGGTTTGCTACTATCGCGTCCTGTGATACAGCATTGACTGCCATGATCCCGGACCGCCTCGAATCAACCTCTGTGAAACCCGTGCGCGAGCTCCCCTGCACATTCAGCTCCTGATAACGAAAACCATCTCTCTGTATCCAGTTGGCTGGCGGATCAGTACAACCTACTATCGCGAAAACTGTCACGATTGACCATATTCGATAACTGTCACACATCACACTATTGCTGTGCGATTACAATTGACTGCACATCCGGCTGGATAGCTGTCGTGGTAGCTGCGCCATCCGGCCAGCTGACATGTACTTTAACAATCTGATCACGCGGAGCCAATATAGGTGCAAGACTGCTCTGTGACCAATACCCGCTTCCTGCAACTACAGGCACTAAAGCACCTAGGCTGCCATCCCGGTATTCCGCACGTACATGAGCCCCAATTGCAGCCGTATTCATGGCATTCCCCTGCAATTCGACACGAAGACCCGTCACTGCAGTCGTATTCCGAAGGTGTACTACCGATCCAGCATTCTGTGTAACAGCAAGATCCAGCCGACCATCAAGATCGAAATCTGCCCCTACCGCAGCCCGCTGTGAACCGTAAATGTGAATACCTGATACCTGCGCCGGTTGTGGCACAAGTTTATGGGATTCATCTGCCAGTAATAGCAGTCCACGACCACTGTCCAAGCGTGGATAGCCCGAAGCCACCGCAAAAAAATTTTGGCTTAGAAACAAGTCTGTACGGCCGTCACCGTTGAAATCCCCCGGAACCGGCGCAAAGGCGGGCGACCATTGGGCCTCAGCGGCAAGCGGCACCGCCTCATAGTGAGATTCCCGGTTCAAAAATACCGTTGTCTGCCATTGTGTGACCTCGTGCTGAGCAGCTCCCCTCAGTACAGAGCCAAAGATATCCATCGCCGAACGTGTCGCAAATTCCTCATAGGTCCGAATATGCTGACGCAGCGTTGGCAAGGCATGCGTGAGCGTACGAAAATCCCGTATCAAGCCAAACGCATCTAATTCCGGTACATGCTGTACCTCTAGAATATCCAGACTGCCATTGTTATCTAGATCTCCGTAATACGCACGGACCGGTACGTCTTGGGCATAGGGGTGATTTTGTCCCCAGTTGGTTGCAATCAAGTCAAGTCTGCCATCCCCATCAAAATCTGCGGGTGCCACGCCATTCCACCATCCCGTATGCTCGGCCAATCCCAGCGCGCGCGTCATCCGTGCAAACTGCCCGTCTCCCCGGTTGTGAAATACATGTACTGGCCCCCACATCGTCGCAAGTGCCAAATCAGTAGTGCCATCGCCATTGAGATCGGCAGCAGTAGCCCCGGAAACGAGCCCCAGCTTTTCAAATGGCGCACTAAGAGCGTCATCTCGCACTAGTATTCCATCTTCGATCCGGTAGATGATACTGCTCACATTCACCGGATACTGTCCGGGCATGAACTGACCACCTACAAAGAGCTCAAGCGAACCATCGCCGGTAAATTCTCCCAATGCAAGTGCCCCCGGGCTCTCCGGCCCGAATATATGCGAGGTCTCAGAACCATATAGTGATGATAGCCGAACAATTTGCGAAACTTCTGCGGCTTCCTGCGGTGTGCGCTCATAGTTACTTACTCCTGCCAGCACCGTAGAGGTACCCGGTAAAACTACTATACCCCCGTGATCTCCTAAAGAAGAATTGCCCAATCTCTGGATGGTTGTGAACCGCCCGCCGTCGTTTACCGATAACTGAAGCTGTTTGCCCTTACCTCCACCCAGGATCAGATCCTCATCACCGTCTGCATCCACGTCCGCTGCTACCAGCGCAGGGCCTCTCTGACTAAGTTTATGTGGCAAAAGTGGTTGTCGATTAAAGTCCGCGTAACTGGTTTCTTCGTGCTGCAATCCCGTGCTCAACGTTGTGAACAGTGTCTCCGTAGCCTGAACCGCAGACGGTTCGGTTGCTTCGATTTCTGGCTGGAAGATTCTATACTCGTTGCCAGGCAGGACCTCCTCTATGACACTGTGACCACCGCCTGCCCAATGCACTTCAATCTGTGCGCCCGGAGCATAGGCAAACGTGAGCGATGCGTAGCTCGAGGAGAGGTATTGTCCACCCGCAAGAATTTCCTGTCGCTGAGGGGGCAAACTATCGTTGGCAACATGCACCACTGCACCAACCCCCTGTGGGTTCGGCGCCTTCCCCTGAAGACGAACGAGAATTCGTTCACCTTCTGCATCATTACGAAATACCCCCACGGGTGCATCCAAGCGATTTATGATCACATCCTGATCTCCGTCTTCGTCAAGGTCTGCGAAGGCCATTCCATGTGCCACATCAGCGATTACCCCAAGCCCCCAACCTTCCTCAACCCACTCAAAACGGGCACCACCGAGATTGCGAAACGCAATATTTGGTAGATCCAGGTCTGGAAAATCCAATAGCACCTCTCGCCAGGGACGTCGGGAAGAGCCTGCGGCGATTTGTGCATCTGCATCCATTGCGTCGTATGCATGACCGGTGGTGAGGAGCAAATCCTGCAGACCATCCAAATCCACATCCATGAATGCACTGCTCCATGTCCAGCCCGTCGCGGCAATGCCACTCATGCGTGCTATCTCGGAAAAGGTCGTATCGGAGCGATTCAACAGCAGCATGTTCTGCATCTCCTGCAGACGTGCACGAATATCTCCCATCATTACGACTTCGGGAGGTATTACAAAATGCTGCTTCTGCCGACGTATATAATCCCGACTCAGCATGTCTGCCAGAAACATGTCCACGTCTCCATCTGCATCAACATCTGCTGCAGCCACGGACATTGTCGACTGACTGGTTTTCCTCAGGCCCAATGTAGAGACTGCCCTGAAAGTACCCTCTGCACTGCCCAGCCAAAAATGATCAGGGCTTTCGAAATCATTGCATACATAGAGATCCGGGTACCCATCTCCATTAAAGTCTTGGAAGCGTACTGCTAGCGTCCAGTCTCGCGGGGTTTCCGTCAGCGGGTGACCTTCTTCATCCAGAAACAGTCCCTCGGTAAAGGGGACTTCGGCAAAGTATCCCGTCCCGTCATTGAAGAATACGCGATCGGGTTCTGCCAACTCTACACGCATCAGGCGGTCTCCCTGGCGTTTGAGCTTGTAAACATCGGCCCAGTAATCATTGACTACGAATGAGTCGGCGACCTGCTTCACGACGCGTTCGAAGGTGATTTCATTGGGCGGCCAGATATCTTTGACAGTAGCCTCCTTGTAGAAGCCTATATATATATCTAGGTCACCATCCTGATCCATGTCTGCCAGAGCAACCGTTGTTGCGCCTCCAGATTGCGGAAGGTTTGCCTGGGCGGTATGGTCCGTGAATTGACCTGCTCCATCGTTCAGGAATAGTTGCGTACCGCTTTCTAGCGACGTCACAAACAGATCCAGGTCACCGTCTGCATCCACGTCAGCGAACGTTGCCCCGGTTGCCCGCGGGTTCACCAAACCTAGGTTAGCCCGGAGGGTCACATCCTCGAATTGCCAATCTCCCTGGTTGCGATGGAGCGTACTCCTATGCTCCATGCCTGCCAGAAAAACATCGGGCAGGCCATCTCCGTCGACATCACCTGTAGCTACACCCGATCCATTCACGACATGTCGGTTGGTTACGAAGGCTGAGGTGCTAATTGCATTGCTGAACGCAATGGAATTTGAGACTTCCGTAAACCCTGTACCTTCCCCGATCGGGGAAACAAGCGGACGTACTTCATACCCATCGAAAGGGGTCCACGTACGTTCGGGCTCTCGAGCGCACCCTACAAAGACAAGCGCACCAAGCAGGACGAAGCACAGGGTGTTATTTAATGGCCATCTAAGCATCCAGAAAGGCCCGGCTACATCACGCCACCCTTGAACTCATTCTCAAGGTACTCGGCAATCTCTTCAAAGTATGCTTCCCGTTCGGACGTAATTGGTACTTCTACCCAATTACCCCCCACTGCAGGTTGTCCCTCACACTCGGCTACCATACGTGCGGCAAATGTGCTACCTATGCCTCCTGCACGGCTGCGTGGACGTGCCGTAACCGAAACACGCACTCTCACTTGGGTATACCCGGATAGTCGTTCATCTTCAAGTGCGGTAACTTCTTTCCATGATGTCTCCAGTCGTACATCTTCAGCCGTATCTACGCGTCGATCCAATCGATATCCGTACCGTGTCAGCAAAGCGTTTTCAGCTGTTGTGACGATATGATTCCGCGCTGAGGTCCCGAGGTTAAACCTTAGCGTACTACTGGCAGCGCGGTCGCCATCGGAACCGGGACCGGAACAGGCCCCCAAGAATAATACGATGCCCAAAGCCAAAATCGTTACTCGATGCATAGAATTTACCCGTATTTAGTCGTGATTACCCAATATACACAGGGAGGTCAGCGCTTCCGACGCACTGACCTCCCCGAACTAATCTCCTGTCTAGATATGCTTAACGGGGACGGACATTATCAGAATCCCGCCGATAATCGTCCCGCTGATAGGCAGTCGGAGCACTACCGCTACCGCCAACACCACCAAACGTATAGCTTTGTAATCCCAGCGTTTCCAATTCTCTGCCTGGTACAGGGAAATGGATCGGGGTACCCGTAACAAGATCACCCAATCCCCTATCATCATAATATGGCAAGCCAGCCCAAGTCTGGAACGTCTCTATACGCCGCTCATGCTTAAGCTTCGCCCATAGACTGGCTGAATCCATGTGACTCTGTGCATCTGTAGACGAACCGGGTGAATCCGTAGCAGAAGCTGGATTAAGCATCCCCCGGCTCACGCGGGTTTTGTTAATCAGATCAGCAACCACAGACGTACTGCCATTCGTACGCAACAGTGCCTCAGCTTTGTACATATCCATCTCTGCCATAATCATGTGGGGCATTGCTCCGTTACCATTCCCCAAATTGTAGTACTGATAACGCTTGTGATTGTGTGACGAAAAGTGATAAACACCACGGGCGGCCGGGAATGGCCCATTGTTACCCTGGTATTGGAAATCAGAGCCATCAACTTCTAGATCTGTGGCGTCTCCTACGATCCTACGATCCGCTGTAGCAATATCGAAGACTAAACGTTCTCCAAGGGGTTTTGCCAGCCATGCATCGTAACCGCCAGACTCATCCGCCGGCCCAATCGTGCGGTAATCAGCCCTGCTCCAAGTGGTTCCGTTTTGCCCGTAGAATTTAAGACAATCCCATTCCGTAGTGCCATCGTCGTCACCAATGGGTGAGAAATCTTCGGAAATACCGGCATCTATACGACTCATCACCTCACTCCAGTTTACCGCAGCGCGCTCAGACTCATTACGGGCGACCTGAACGGTTAACCGCGCAATGAACGAGTTAATCAGTTTAACCATATCGTCTGAAGTTACATCTAAACCCCAGATCCAGTCTTCTGTCGCCGTAAACGAGAATGAGCCTGCCTGCGCAATTGCACGTGCCTCTTCAAGCATCCGAATAGCTTCCTGGTTTACTTCCATGTACGGACTCAATTCCAGCACATCATTCTCCAGGTCTACGGTCTCGTTGACAATAAATGCCTGATCAAAGATCAAAGAGAGTGTCCCGTGCATGAGGCCTTGGTTCATTTTCGCAAATGCTTTCAGGCGCGCTGTATCATAATCTTCACGTGTGAAAATGTTGTTCTCTACACTTTCTTCTTCTTCAGCACGCGCAATAGCCTGCAGGGCGTCGTTTGCATTCGAGATACCACGGTAAGAGTCAAACCACGGTTCCCTCGTAGAAGCTGCACGACTATAGGTTGAACTGTTATCCCAGGCAATGCGAGGCTCACTTGACATGTCTCTCATCCCCCAGTTGGCCCACGATGAAGAATTCTCATCTGCCAATGTCGAAAAAAACATCGCACCATTGCCGCAATTCTGGATGCTGAGCCAGTAATCAGCAAAAGTACCTTTGACCAGGTTTACAACATCCCCGGGCTGCGCGAAAGCAACCTTCCGGTCCGGAGCATTATTATTTTCAACGGCCAAATCCTGACAGCCGGCAGCACTCAACGACAGTAAGCCGACCAATGTGTAAAAAACGATTCGTTTCATCTGATTTATGTCTTCAGGTTTCATGTTCGGTTACCTCACGCTAAAACTGGAATTCCAGCTTTGCCCGAACCGTGCGGAAGGGTGGATAATTGAAATTGTCCACACGGTATAACGTCGCGTCTGGCCCGGAACCAACTTCGGGATCGAACCCTGAGTAATCGGAGAACGTCAACAGGTTACGTCCAATGATGCTGGCAGAAACGGAATGCAGCACATTACCGAAGACACGTGAGAGCTGCCGACGGTTCAGTGTATATCCCACCGAAAGCTCACGCAACTTGATGTATGTCGCATCTTCTACAAAGTGACTGTTCTTTGCGGTAGCATCGTAGAGCACTTCGTAGTACGTGGTGGACTTCTTCATGCCTTCCTGCTTACCACCCTGATCCTGGTCGGTGTTGCGACCATCACGGTAGCTCCACTGCTTTGTGAAGTTATAAACGTCGCCGCCAATTTGAGCGCCCCACAGCATATACAGTGTGAATCCTTTGTAGCGGAACGTGGAATTCACTCCAACGCTGAAATTCGGAAGGGCGTCAGCGATCTGGACCCGGTCCGTCTCATTAGCCTCGTCGTAGTACTTGATCGGGATTCCCCAGCGATAGTTGTTGTCACCCACAGAAACAGTCGTACCCCACAGATCATCCTCCCCGCCCAAAGTGCCATCTGTACCCGGACCACTGCTGTAACTGTTCCCTTGGCCAACTGCTACAACGTAGCCGTCGTCGTTCACGTCAAAGTAGCTTGCATCTGCACCAGCGGGCAGTTCAGAGAGTTCTGTGATGAACTTATTGCCGTACATCGAACCCAGAATTTCGCCTTCTCGATAGAAGAACAGGTTCTGTGGTCCACCCAGATACGGATTGGAGTGGAATTCGGTGATCTCCTGACGTGTACGGTCGAAAATGACACCGACCTCAAAATCCATATCGCGAGAATTGTATATGTTCGCATTCACACTGGCCTCTACTGTATTTGATGCCAGGTTACCTGCATTACGCCACTGTGAGCCAAACCCGAAGTAGCCCGCAAGCGGAACTGCCAGAAGCAGATCCTCCACTTCGGTATCCGCATACACCAACTCGATAAATATTCGATCTAGAACACCCACATCCAATCCGAATTCTGTTTCTGTCTGCAATTCCGGCTTCAGGAACGCATTCCCCAAGGTCGCCTTTGAGAGCTGACCATTACTGAGTGAGAGTGTCTCATATTGGGCCTGGAAGTTAGGACGACCACCTGCTGTTCCGATTGAGGCACGTAACTTCAACTCGGTTACGGGGCTATTGGTTGGCCAGAAGTCTTCTTCCGAGACACGCCATGCAGCGCTACCACGGTAGTAAGACTGCCAGCGCTCTTCTGCACCAAACAACGAACTGCCATCCCGGCGGAAGAATACATCCACGATGTACTTATCTTCGTAATCCACCCCGGCAGTTGCGTAATAGCCTTCAGACCGAACCGTTGAGGAACCGTTGCCAAATACTTTTTCGCCTTCTGTCTCCACGTTGGAGAGATCCGAGATACCCAGGGTTACGATATCGGTCCCTAATACAAATTCTGAGAACGAATCAAAATCTTCCACCTGCGCCTTCAGTTGAGCACGTGTGGTGAAGCTTTCAAACCGCTTACGGAAAGAAGCCGTAATATCGTAATTGATTGCCTCGCTGACCGCGTTACGCCGCTCAATGCGACCATCATTTAACGAGGATGGATCAATAGTTGCGAACCCGATGTCGTAAAACTCCAACTCATCCCTGTCAGAGCGGTCGTAGCTGAAATTGCTCTCTAAGTCCATCCAGTCAAGCGGACTCCAGCGTGCCCGGAAATTCCCAAGGATACGCGAGCGGTCCTGATTCATATCAGCGTTCTCAATCACATACAATGGATTTTCCTCTACAGCCAGTGGATCTGCCTGAACTTTGAGCTCACCTGCTTCATCCTTTGCTGACAGATTGACTAGCGGATTTGTGAACATCAAACCAAAAAACGGATTGACGTTTGAATTTGAAGCCAATGCTGAGGTTACCGCATCATTCTTCGACTGGGAATAGAATCCCGAGCTTGAGATGGTAAGGTTGGGGCGGATCCGGTGATCAAGGTTAACCCGGACATTCCTGCGCTCGAGGCCTGTCAAACCCTGAATAGCACCCTGCTCAACAACGTTCGTGAAAGAAGCCAGAAAATTTGTCTTGGAACTGTTCTGGCTTACACCGACATAGTTGGTCCACGTATTTCCAGGATTGAAAAATTGATCGAACGCGTTATAGAGTGCGCCTTGATACGGTTTGTCATAAAAAGCAGCACCGTGCGGGTTCGTATCCTGCAGCGTGCCTGGGCCATATCCATTGCTCAAACAGGTAGTACATTCATTTCTTACTCCCGTATTATCCAGGAAATTCCCAGATCCATCCACTTGCAGATCATGGGACGTATTGGCTTGGAATGACTTGGCCACACCACTCACACCGTACTCGTTGCGAACCGTAACGCGGGTCTGATTCAGGGGAACAGCTCCTCCCCGTTGCGTCGTGATATTGATCACACCATTCTGGGCACGTGATCCGTAGAGTGAAGAGGCCGCGGCACCCTTGACGATCTCTAGATTATCTATGTCAAGCGCATCAATGTCGACCTGGTTAGCACCAAGAACGACCCCATCAACAATGTAGAGTGGCTGATTACTTCCAGTAATACTGGTGGCACCCCGCAGACGCACAGAAACCGCATCCCCAGGCGTACCACTGCGTGCTTGAACAGCCACACCGGCAACCTTCCCTTGGATGGAAGCAATCGGGTTTGATGCCGGCGCCAATGTAATGTCTTCAGAGCCCACCTGGCTCACGGTGAAGGCCAGTTTCTTCTTGGGTGTAGCTTCGGCAACACCGGTAACCACAAACTCGTCCAACTGCAATAGATCAGCAACTAGGACAAAGTCCTCTGTCATAATGCCCTCGCTGACCGTGATGATTCGAACCTGGTCTGTAAAACCAATGTAGCCAGCGGTCAGCTCCAGTATTTGCCCGACATTTGCAGCAGGCACCTGGAAGGTGTAGTTCCCATCTAGGTCGGTGGACGCACCTATAACCAATGACTCAATGAGCACATTCGCTCCAATGAGCGGCTCACCTGTTTCATCGGTAACCGTTCCCGAGATTACACTCTGCGCGCTCACCAGCCCCGGAAAGAGCAACGCACATAACGCCGCCACGAAAGAAATTTGTCTCATCAGTATCTCCCTTATGTTTTGTGAGTGGATTAGTCTGAAGGGACGAGGAGTCAGCAGATCACATGACCTGTAGTCCCCTCACCAAAAAATAATGCGTTTTTTGCAACTGGCAGCGGAAAAACCACCCCCCCGCTATTCCGGGTATCCGTCTGCCCCGGAATGGGAGGATATTGCCCGGGGATGGGAGTGAGGCCAACTACCATAAGTATACTCTACTACTGACCTCCTAGGATCAGTGGCAGCCCATCGCTGCCGCTGCCCACGATTACGGTCTTAGCATTAGTAGAGGTTGCCAGTTGCTGCGTGGCTTCGATCCCTTTGAAGCGCAGGAACTGAGACGAGAGACTTGCAGTGATTATCTGCTGATAGGCAGCTTCACCTTCTGCCTCAATGCGTTTGCGTTCGGCCTCGAGACGTTCTTTCTGAATGGTGAACTCGTAACGCTCCGCCTCCTGCTCCTCTTTTAACTTGTTCTCAATAGCCCCTTTAATTTGCTCGGGAAGCCGCACATCCCTGATAAGGATGGCCTCAACAATGACATCCTCGTTCTCTACATTCTCCCTCACACGGGAATATATCTGATCCTGTAATTCGGTCCTTCGACTAGAATAGAGTTCTTCGGGGGTGAACTGACCAATTACCTCACGCACTACACTGCGGAGCTCTGGACCAATCAGCTTCCGGAAATAATCGACCCCATAGTTCACATGTAACAACGGTAAGGTTTCCGATCTTGGCCTCCAACGTACGGAAATATCTGTACCAATCGACAATCCATTAGAGGATAGGGCCTCCATATTTTCCAATTTCTCCTGTACCCGAACATCGTATTTGATCACTTTCACCCATGGGGCGTGAAGGTTGAGCCCTTCACCGTATATATCACTGGTATCTGTGCCCCCAAAGGGAGAATAACGAACTCCAGCCTGCCCCGAAACTATGGTCGTAGTCATACAACCTCCAGCCAGCGCACCAACAACCAGAACCACGGCAAGTATTACAGCCCCTCTGGTCAATAAACGTGTCGGGTTCGAAAAATTTGCTCGGTTGTTCATTTTCTCTATTCAGACTAAAGTTGTAGCGTGGTATAGTGAAGACTGCTGATCTCCACAGCAGAAACGTAGTCAACGATCTGCTTTGTTGCAGGTTGCACGTTCAAACGTATTATTACTGTGTATGAAGCGAGCGCTTGAAAATCTTCTTGGTATAGGCTCCGTTCGGGAGAACGTTGTACTGGCACCGTACACAACGATGCAACTGGGAGGTCCGGCGGACCTTTTTGTCGAGGTTACAAGTGCTGGCACACTCGCGCGCGCAATCAAAACCGTGCGTGAGCTTGACTTCCCCCACTTCCTGTTAGGCTGCGGAGCTAACGTGGTCATAGGAGATGCTGGTTTCCGCGGTGTCGTTATCTACAATGGTGCTCAAAACATTGAATTTGACGGCAACCGAGTTATCGCGGAAAGTGGCACCATTGTATATCCCGACCTGATTGAGGCATCTGTCGCTCGTTCACTGTCCGGGTTGGAACACTACGTTGGCATCCCCTCGACCGTGGGGGGTGCACTCTGGCAGAACCTTCACTTTCTTTCCCCAGCTCCGGCTCGAGAGCGAACCATGTTTATTGAGGAAGTTCTTGAACATGCAGATCTCATAACCGCGGAGAACGACCTTCAGCGTGTGGATGTGGATTACTTTGAGTTTGGATACGATTACTCAATCCTGCATCGGCGAAATGACATTGTACTAAGTGCCACCTTCCGGCTTACACCTGCACAGGAGGTAGATCTGCGCAAAGTAATGACCGAAAACCTTGCCTGGCGCGCCCTGAGGCATCCTCCATTGGATACTGAACCCAGCGTCGGGTCTATCTTTAAGAAGATCCAAGGCATCGGAGCCGGACGCCTGATCGATGAATGTGGACTTAAAGGTGCAAGTTTTGGAGGCATTGTAATTACGCATCGCCATGCTAATATCATGATCAATCAGGGAGGAGGTACGGCCGCAGATTTACAGGCACTGGTAGCCTACGTTCAGAAGGAGGTAGCTACGCAGACGGGCTACCATCTGGAAACTGAAATTGATTTTGTCGGTGAATTTGATCCGCCAACCGGTGGATCACCCGTGTTTCTACCGCGCCCGGCCGGGCTGATTACGGCCGAAGAGCTGGCTGCACGCCGTAAAGCATGATGGCTTCCAGGAAATCCTCAAGTTGGACAAACGGAGCTATAGCAGTGCTGCGCAAGGATCTCCAACTGGAACTGCGTAACAAATCCGTCTTGGGTATGCTGCTCATTTTTGTCCTGAATACAATCTTCCTGATCTTGGTTACAGCAGGTAGAAGTGACCTTGAACCACGAACAGAGGCAGCATTGCTCTGGATTGTGATACTCTTCACGGCAGCCCTGGGCCTGGGACGGGCATTCCTGTCTGAAAAAGAGCAGAAAACCGGACTCTTTTTGCGGATACATACGCAGGCCACCATGGTCTACGCCGGGAAACTGTGTTACAGTTTTCTTACGATCCTGTGTGCGAATGCCGTTTCAGCATGCATATTCCTGCTGCTACTGGGCGTGGAGGTTGCCTTGCCAAGCTTATTTATACTAACACTTCTTCTGGGTACATTGGGGCTTGCGGGGGCAACGACGCTGTTAGCTGCTATCATTGCAAGAACAACACGGAGCGGGATTCTCTTGCCCGTATTGTTGTTTCCGCTTTTGGTCCCCCTTCTGCTCGCAGCTGTTGAGTCTACATACTTCAGTTTTGTTGGTGAATCATTTACCGAAAGCGGTTGGGCTGCATCCTCTGGATCCTTACTCATTATAACTAGTTTTTCCGGCGTCGTGATCACTGCATCCGTTCTATTGTTTGACTACGTCTGGCAGGACTAACAAAGTCTTCCACCCTAATGCCCCGCAAATACAAGACAATACGCCTTGCAATTATCGTCTGGATGACTCTCGTACTGTTGGCAGCGTTTTCTTTTGGCGGTGCGTGGCTGAACATTCCAAAATTAGCGATGCTGGAGCACACCGCCCGGAACCTGTATTTTCATGTTCCCATGTGGTTCACCATGATGGCGCTGACCGCCCTTTCGGCAATACATGCTATCCAGTGTCTCCGAACGAATAATCCTGTCAGTGATTTCAGATCCCGTATCGCAGCGCTGATTGCGGTAATATTCGGCATACTAGGTCTTACTACAGGTAGTGTTTGGGCGCATTACACTTGGTATGAGGGCACGAATATCTGGTGGAATTTTGATCCCAAGCAATCAATGGCTGCTGTTCAGGTGTTGATTTATTGCGCGTATTTTGCCCTTAGAAGTGCACTGGATGATCCCCGCAAGCGGGCTCGCATCTCTGCTGTGTACAATATATTTGCCTTTGTAACCGTACCCTTCCTGCTTTATGTGCTTCCGCGTCAATTAGAGAGTCTGCACCCTGGTGCAGAGGGCAATCCCGCCTTCAGCGAAATCACGGATCCAATCATGCGGGTAGTCTTTTACCCTGCAGTCCTTGGGTTCATTGGCGTTGGCTGGCTACTCTATACCCAACGTGTCAGACTGGCCCGTGCTGTAATGACGCTGCAAAACATTGAGGAAGACGAGCATCTCCAAACAAAAACATGATCACCCTGTTAATACAAGCAGCCGGTAGCATTGAGACCGTTATGTTGGACAACGACAAACTGATGGTTGTTCTTGCCGTTGTACTTATCATCTGGATTGGGATCACTATGTTCATCTATGCTACAGATCGAAAGATTGATCGACTGGAATCCTCCGTGAAATCCCTACTCAGTGAAAAAAATCCACCGATTGATCAGAGTTGACCAGTGACTTAATCATGCGCAAACCTCGCACCATTATCAGTCTGATTGCCCTGGTGGGCTTTGCATCCCTACTTCTCTTCAGTTTCGGAGACCAGGTGGGGGCATATATGCATTTTTCTGAAGCCGAAGCGTCCGGGACACGCGCTCATGTCGTTGGTAACTGGGTGCAGTCCGAGACGGCCCACTACGACCCCGAAAAAAACCTTTTCAGGTTCCACCTGCGGGATAACGAGGGAGCGGTACGCGAAGTGCATTACCGGGACCCAAAACCGGCGAGTTTCGAAGATGCCGAAAAGATCGTCGTAGAGGGATACCTGAATGGAGAGGTGTTCGAAGCCGAACATATCCTCATGAAGTGCCCCTCCAAATACAGCGATACGAATGCACTGGATCAGACTTTGCCCGCATCAGGTAAGGGCGAGACCGCTCAATGAAGCTGCCGAACCGCGGTGAACTCCCTTGTGTCCCGTGATAGAACAGCCACGTGGCGACGACAATACTACATCAGCCGGGGTTCGTAGGTGAATTTCAGTATTACGTAGCGTCCCTGTAACGCAATACGTGATTCTTGAATGTAGTTAGCCCCACTGGAGACAATCACGTTTCGAAGTGTTATCACCAAAATCGCGAGAGCGTGAAAACCTAGACCTGCTTTGTAATCCCCGGTTTATCCCTTGCATGTCGGCCAAAATGGAGGTGCGATCAGGGCCGTAACTGGACAAAAGGAGTGGGGGGCGGCGATAGCGCTCCCTGCGTCCAACCCCGGTTCTGGATGAAACTTTACGGTCGCATCGGGGTATATAGCGGACGTTTCTTGAGCTTTCTCATCCAACGTTTTCCAACCAACTAAAAACAGACAGTGAGAGAGATGAAAAGCATTCCTTGGAAGGCAGTAGTCACGATCGTGCTGGCCCTCGCCATCGTGGCATGCGGCACCAACGGCACTGGGAACGACACCATGCGGCAACCCTCCGTCGAGGGGCAGGGCGAACACGCCGGCGAAAGCGGCGAGGGCCATGCCGAGGGGGAAGAGGGAGCCGAGGGAGAGGAGGGCGGCGCGTACATCGGCCGCACCGAGCACTGGGATGCCGAGCGGCGCGGCGTACGCCTGCAGCTCCACTACGATGCGAGCACGGACCAGTTCGTCGGATCCGTTACCAACACTACGGACTCGACTATCTGTGCAGTGCGAGTGGAAGTCCACCTGGCGGGCGGACCCGAACTTGGCCCTACGCCCCGCAACGACGTACAACCCGGCCAAACCCGCACGATCACCCTTAGCACCGGCGGGAGCACCGTCGGCGACTGGACCGCCCACCCCGAAATGTCGGCCTGCGACTAGGCCGGCGGGAAGACAAGACCCTACCATTAAACGATTACACCTTGCATCGCTGCTGCTCGTCCTGCTGGCAGGCGCCTGCGACAGCTCCTCGGAGCCCGGTGAGAGCGGCACACGCTACAATATGGATGAGACGGCGATGGAGACGCGCAGCGGCGTGGACCTCACGCTGAGCTACAACGAGGGCACGCAAAAGTTCACCGGCACGATCCACAACACCACTGCTAGCACAGTCACCAATGTGCGGATCGAAATCCACCTGTCGAGCGGTAAGGAGCTAGGGCCGACGCCCCGCACCTCCCTCGAACCGGACGAGACTAAGGAGGTCACGCTCGACGCCAGTGGCCAGCGTTTCTCCTGGTATAACGTACACATCGAACTTGGGTCGGGGTCGAGCTAGCGGCCGTCCCTGGTTGCTCCGCCCACGGACGATATTCTGAGGCCGCAAACTCGCCGCCCAAGGAGGTTCCGTCGCCACCAAACGGCAAGGCGCCCGGAATGCGATACCCCCTTGCCCGTGGGTGGAAGTAGTGTGAGTTCGATGAGCATGTCGGCACGAGTCAGTTCACCATCAGCAAGATCGAGCGGGGCAACGCTTCCACGTCGATGTGCGCGTACATCAGCACGCTCGACGCACTCGGCTTGCTCTACGGAGTTGATGCCCTGGCCGATCTGGACAACCTTCCACAGCCCTGAAGGATTGCCCCATGTGAACCGTCATCATCCTCGCTGCCCGCTGTTTATCGTGCTGGCTGTCGTAGCGATCACGAACAGGGAGGTGTTCATCGCCACAAGCATGTTCGTAGCCACTAGCTGCTTCCTTTGCGAGTGGTGCAACGAGGAGCTTTGGAACGCGGCACAACAGTCCAGTCTCTGCTCTTTCAAGTATCTCAGATTCTCATTCGTTCAATACCGGCAAACTCATCGCCAGCTTCATTGAACAGCATTAAGACCCCACCTTCGCATTTTAGGTCTCGTTTACATTCGTGTACCGCACAATCATCACAACTATCCGCACTAGAATTCAGATAGGTTCTGATCTCCCTCTTTACTTGTTCCAAATTTTTTGTGACCTGAACCTGAATTTTCGCGAAGAGTCGTACGACTGGAACAACGGACCTTTGTCCAATATGCATATGCTATCTCAGCTGCACCTATCCTAAACAAAGGAAATGTTTGCGCTCATCTGGGACAATCAAGTTCTTTTGTACATCGTACAACCCATCGCCCCAACTTGATTGCATCTGCCGTGACCAGATCACTGCTCTTTATTTGTCTGATGTTTGCCGCTCCCTGTATGGCACAGGAGTACGCTCTGTCTGTCGCTCGTGTTAAATATGGCGGGGGAGGAGACTGGTATAGTGATGAACAGTCGCTCCCCGAGCTTCTATCCTATGTCCGAAACAAGACGCTGGTAAATGTGAACCCAAGGCCGGATGTCGTTGAACTTTCGACTGATCGGCTGTTCACCTTCCCCTATCTGTACCTGACAGGACACGGAAACGCTGTGTTTACAGAGCACGAAATCATCCGCTTGCGGCAATACTTGGAGCACGGAGGTTTCCTGCATATAGACGACAACTATGGCTTGGACAGTGCCATCCGCCGTGAAATGGCTCGCGTATTCCCGGAACAGGAATTCATTGAACTCCCGTTTGATCACCCCATTTATCATACACACTTCTCATTTCCTAACGGTCTTCCAAAAATTCACGAACACGATGGCAAGCCGCCTCAGGGATTCGGGCTGTTCGACCAGCATGGGCGTCTATGCGTCTTCTATAGTTACGAGAGCGATTTGGGAGATGGCTGGGAGCCAGAATCAGTGCACGACCTCCCGTTGGACATCCGGGAACCTGCCCTGCAGATGGGAACCAATATCTTGGTGTACGCTCTGACGGGTGCCAGTCTACACAACTAAAAACTCACATGAACTATCTCGTATCCCAGGATCCCAAAATCTTTGCCGCTATTGAACGTGAAGTAGACCGGCAAAACCACGGACTGGAGTTGATTGCCTCGGAAAATTTTGTATCCCGAAGCGTCATGCAGGCTATGGGCTCTGTGTTTACCAATAAATACGCGGAAGGATTACCAGGACGACGCTACTACGGAGGCTGCGATTTTGCAGATACGGCAGAAGATTTGGCTCGCGAGCGCGCCAAGCGACTCTTTAAGTGCGACTGGGTTAACGTTCAACCACACTCCGGCGCATCAGCCAACGCTGCTGTGTACCTGAGTTGCTTGAATCCCGGAGATACATTCCTCGGCCTAGATCTTGCGCACGGTGGGCATCTGACCCACGGAAGCCCTGTAAATTTCTCCGGTATATGGTTCAAGGCAACCTATTACGGCGTAGAACAGGATGGGCGTATTGACATGGACCGTGTCCGGGAAAAAGCAAAAGCTGTGCGCCCGAAACTTATCTCTATCGGAGCTAGTGCGTACTCCCGCGACTTCGACTACGCGGCCTTTCGTGCCATCGCTGATGAAGTGGATGCCCTCCTATGGATGGATATGGCCCACCCTGCTGGATTGATTGCTGCAGGACTGCTTAATGACCCGCTGCCATACGCTCACATCGTTACAACAACAACCCACAAAACGCTTCGTGGACCACGTGGTGGAATGATTCTTGTCGGACGTGACTTTGAAAATCCATTCGGGAAAATTGCGCGAAAAAGCGGTCGTGTACGCAATATGAGCGAGCTGCTGGACTCAGCTGTGTTCCCCGGTATGCAGGGGGGCCCGCTTGTGCACGTAATCGCAGCTAAGGCCGTCGCCTTTAAGGAAGCGCTGAAACCTGAATTTGTTGAGTACTCGCGACAAGTGCAACGCAATGCAGCTGAGATGGCAAACGCCTTTTTGTCGCGTGGCTATGATGTCGTGAGCGGTGGAACTGACAACCATCTTGTTCTGGTCGACCTTCAAAGCAAAAACATCACGGGAAAGGACGCGGAACGAGCGTTGCAGGCAGCTCACATCACTGTCAATAAAAACATGGTTCCCTTTGATGATAAAAGCCCCTTCGTCACAAGTGGTATTCGTCTCGGAACTGCTGCTGTCACTACGAGAGGTTTTAGCGAAGCAGACATAGAGAGCATCGTTGCTCTGATTGACCGCGTGTTGAGTGCACCGAATGACAAGTCAATTCAGCATCAGGTACGGAAAGAAGTTTATTCGCTCTGCACCGCCTATCCACTGTACGATTTTGTGATCGCCTAAATGACCTTCGTGTGCGTGCCCGGTAGATTATGGAACAGTATCCATGGAAGCCAACGATGAGCCCTGTGTAAGCCTCGATAATTCATGACTTATCGTAGATGATTCCGCGCACTGCGAGTACGGTTTCCATAGCTGAAAGGAGTAATTTCGCCCTTCAAACGGTTTAGACTGAGCACTCCACGACGATTTCTCACCTGAACCGAGTATCCTACGCTTGGTATACGTAGGTCGCGTTTTGTGCGGATACGTTACAACATATGACACGAGAGAAAATAGATTATTGGCCCCATCTGCACCAATCCGGTCTGTCCCAGAAGATTTATGATAAAGCCTTAGTGTCAGGTAGTAATGAGACACTTCTTGACCCTGAAGGCAGGATAGTTGAGTGGCTCTTGGATATGCGTATCCCTCTCCTGGATGGAAAAATGTCCCGTGAGATTGGTGAGCTGGTTGCCAACCGGTTGCGTGGGATTGGAATCAGGCAAGTCGCCGGTTCCGGTATTGGGGCCAGCGCCATGGTCTGTGCAACAATTAACGCATCTGGCTCACCGCCCCTGCACGGAGGACTGGTCCGACTTCAACCCAAACCCTACGGACGTCGCCGCCTGATTGAAGGACCACTGGATCCTGCGATTCCGGTGGTAATTCTTGACGATCTGCTCAACAGTGGAGGAACGGCCAAGCGCGTTCTCAAAGAGCTCCGAAGGGAGGGTTTTATGGTTGAAGGATACTTGACAATTTTCGAATTCGCATGGGGTGATGGCCGAATGGCACTTGAGCAGGAGGGGTTATGGGTTGATACATTGATGGAGTTGACATTAGGTCAAGAAAATTCGGGAAGCTCCGATTCGGCTACGCATGCATAAGGGAAATGGGTTTCAATTGGCGAAAAACATTTGGACGTGCCCTAAAACCGGAAACATCCAGCGCAGTTCAGGCAGCAGATACTCAAACGCTTGCTGAACCACGCGAGGATACGCTGCCGAAGGGCAGCGAAATGTCCTTCCTCGATCACCTGGAAGATCTACGCTGGACGATCCTAAGGGGCATAAGTGGCGTGGTCATCATGACTATCGTCGCAGCAATATTCCATGACTGGGTGGTAGATGTAATCCTCATGGGCCCTGCAAGATCAGACTTCATCACATACCAACTCCTGGGGTTTGATTTTGAAGAGCTACACCTGCAAAACCGTACGGTAGCCGGCCAGTTCTTTGCACTCATGGGCATTGTTATGGCCGTAGGACTTGTAGCTGGTTCCCCCATCCTCATTTACTCCATCTGGAAATTTATCGAGCCCGGCCTCTATCCGAAAGAAAGAGCTGGCATGCGATTCATTGCAGCCTTTGCAACCATCTTCTTTGCGATCGGCATCCTGTTCGGCTACTATGTGATCACCCCATTAGCATTGAATTTTTTCAATAATCTCAGTATTTCTCCCCTTATTCGGAACGAGTTTGACATCACACGTTACTTCAGCAGCGTGACCTGGTGGGCCTTTGGCTCCGGGATACTCTTCGAGCTCCCTGTCATAATCTATTTTCTTACAAAATTGGGACTCGCTACACCAGAGCGGTTACGTGCCTTTCGCAAGTATGCGTTTCTGGCCGTTTTCGTACTTGGCGCCCTCGTCACTCCTGCCGACCCTTTCTCCATGTTCGCCGCTGCCATTCCGTTGTACCTGCTCTACGAAGGTTCAATACTCGTGGCTGCCTGGGTAGAGCGCAAACGAATTCGTGAACTGGACAAAGCTTTTGGCGATGCAGCCTAACTCAGCTGCCCCCAAACCCAAATAAGCGTCCGACCACCAAGCCCTGCACATATAAGTGTCACCAGGATTCCAAGGCCTAAGTACCAGTGCGGTAGAGTTACGGCTTTTTGTCGCGCCGCCAGGAACAGCACGAACCCAGCTATGAACGGCAGAAGTAGTCCATTGGCCGCTTGGGCGGCGATAATAATCTCCAAAGGATTCCGCCCAAACAATGCGAATACCATCCCAGTAAGCAGAACAGATATCCAGACAATCCGAAACCCTGGGTGTCGTGTATCATCTGGCCATCCAAAAATTTCCCGCACACCACAGGCTGCTGCCAAGGGGGCTGTCACTGCTGAAGTAATTCCGGCCGCAAACAACCCCACTCCAAAAAGTATCTCCGCAAAAGGGCCCACAGCTGGACGAATCACTGGCGCAATCGCCGCTACCGACTCTACTGCCTCAACCTCCAGTGTGGCACCGGCAAGAAGGATCGCGACAGAAATTATCCCCCCAAGCGGCAGGAAAATAGCCATTCCGGTAAGCTCACGCCGCCAGGCAAACTGGGGATTATCCTGGGCCCAATACTTCTTGGCAGCACTTCCGTGCAAGAATAGATTGTAGGTCACAACGGTGGTACCAACCAGCGCAATTGTGCGCACCAGACTGCCGTCAGGAATTCGAGGGATAACGAGCCCCTGCAATGCAGCTTGCCAATCTACTGGTGCGAGAAACACCGTAACCAGGAAGACTGCGCTCATAAGCGCAACAAGCCCTGCCAGCAGTTTTGTCACCATTTGCAGCTGCAGCAAGAGCGCGGCAGCTGCCAACAGACCGATAAGCAAAATCAGCACGCTTCGCGGAAATAAGCCGCCCGTAAGACTACTTACTCCAGCCACAGCACCAGCAATGTTACCCGTCTGGAATGCCGCAGTACCGGCCCAAAGTCCCAGAACTACCAAAGTGATCACTATCCACCGGACTGGTGACTGTTTGGTGTACACACGCAGCGCTTCCCCCATGCCAAGCCCGGACAAAATCCCCGCTCCAGCAGTGAATGACTGCAGCACAAACGTAGCTCCGACAGAGAACAACAATACCCAACCCAACGCATAGCCGAAGTCAATTCCCGCAGTGGCACATGTCAATACCGTGCCTGGACCTACAAAAGCAGCTACAACCAGAGAGGATGTCCCCAGTTTTAATCTAGACTGTTTCACAGCACACCAGGAGGCTATTGGATAGTCCAGGTATCGGCCGCGTACAGTAACGCGTCCAGATCTCCCTGACCCTGTTTCTCGGTGATTGCAGCAATCTGCTCCTGTAGCAACTCCTCGTAAGTTGGGCGTTTTTCGCAGAAAAATACCCCAAACGGTCTGGGCATATTCGGCCGTTGCGACATTCGGCTCACAATCCCAGCAAGCTCCAAAGAGGTTTCGTCGTAAACAATGGCTTCGTTCACCGAAGCGTCTCTCCCTTCAATATCGAAAACGCTTGTCCTGAATCCATCCAGTCTGATGCCTCGTTTGCCATTTGCAAAAAGCATAGGCTTTCCGTGCTCCAGGTAAACCGTCCGATCAGCCTTGGTGGCTCTCTCGGTAAAGTCAAAAAAAGCGCCGTCGTTGTAGATATTACAGTTCTGATAGACTTCCACAAACGCACTGCCTGAATGGGTATGTGCACGCTTGAGTACTTTGGTAAGGTGCTTCGTATCTCGGTCAGCAGTTCGTGCTACAAAAGACGCCGAAGCGCCAAGAGTAAGTGAAATAGGATTGAACGGAGGTGTAATCGAGCCAAATGGACTGCTCTTGGTCACTTTACCGATCTCACTTGTTGGACTGTACTGCCCCTTGGTGAGCCCATAGATCTGATTATTGAACAGTAGGAGCTGTAGGTTCACATTCCGACGCAGCAGATGGATCAAGTGATTACCCCCAATAGACAACGCATCACCATCCCCTGTTACAACCCAAACATCCAGGTCCGGCCTCGAGGCCTTGAGCCCTGTAGCTATCGTAGGAGCACGTCCATGAATGGAGTGCATTCCATACGTGTTCATATAGTACGGGAATCGGCTTGAACAGCCAATACCACTTACAAACACTACATTTTCCCGCTTCACCTCCAGCTGCGGCATTAACCGCTGCACGCTCGCGAGAATTGCATAGTCCCCACAGCCTGGGCACCATCGTACATCCTGATCACTGGTGTACTCCTTGCGGTTTATCCTGGCCTTCGGTGGGCCCGCTCTGCGCGGTCCACGACCTGGTGGTAGTGTGGGTTTCCTGGAAGGGGGGAGTGTTGGCATTTAACTAACCTCTTCGGAATTATTGATGGCAGCTTCAACAATTTCACTGGCTTTGAATGGTTGGCCCTGAATTTTGTTAAGAGCGGTAAATGGCAGCAGGAAGCGGTCACGCAGGATGCGAACCAGTTGTCCTTTATTCAACTCAGGCACCAAATAGCCGTCAAAGCGACCCAGAATAGATCCTAGATCTGGAGGTAGTGGATTGATATAGCGCAACTGAACCGTGCCTACCTTCAATCCATGATTGTGCAGCTGATCTACAGCGGTCTTGATAACCCCATCTGTTGATCCCCAACCAACTATGAGCAAATCCCCTTCCTCATGACCGTATATCTCTGTGGGTTTAATGAATTGTGCTACCCGCTCAACCTTGTCCGCCCGAAGATTCGTCATGAATTCGTGATTCTCCGGATCGTAAGAGACATCCCCCGTCTCGTGTTGCTTCTCCAAACCACCTAGGCGATGCTCCAAACCTGGCGTCCCAGGCTTTGCCCAAGGTCGAGCCAGGGTATCCGGATCGCGTACGTAGGGAAGAAATACATCCTTTCCATCCACCTTACGATTCGTCTTCCCTGCAAAGCTAATATCGAAACCTCCGAGTTCGCTAGACGATGGAATACGCCAAGGCTCAGAACCGTTCGCTATATATCCATCTGCCAACAAAATGACCGGTGTCATATGGCGGATAGCCACCTCACAGGCCTCATATGCCGCATAGAAACAATCTCCCGGAGTTGCGGCTGAGAGTACTGGTAATGGTGCCTCACCATTGCGGCCATACATGGCCTGAAGCAGGTCGCTTTGCTCAGTCTTGGTCGGCAACCCCGTTGACGGTCCCCCACGTTGCACATCTATGATCACGATGGGCAACTCCATCATGGCCGCAAGTCCTGTACTTTCCGCCTTCAGTGTCAACCCCGGACCACTGGTTGCACAGACTCCCAGATTTCCACCGAAGCTGGCTCCAATAGCTGCGCCAATGGCTGCAATCTCGTCTTCTGCCTGAAACGTCTTTACGCCAAAATTTTTGTACCTGCTTAAATGATGAAGCAGATCCGAAGCAGGGGTGATTGGATAGCTGCCATAAAAAAGATCCAGCCCACTCTTACTACTGGCTGCAACCAGTCCAAGGGCAAGGGCCTCCACTCCGCGAATCGCTCGGTACGTACCAGGCGAAAGTGGCGCCGGAGCGACCTCATATCGTACAACAAAGTCCTCCGTGGTTTCGCCAAAATGATATCCCTTCTTCAGTAGATGTATATTTGCTTCCGCAAGCTCAGGACGCTTGGAAAATTTCTCTGACAACCACTCCATCGCAGGCTTCAGTGGACGAGAATAAAGCCAGAGTGTCAATCCCAGCGCAAACATATTCTTGCTGCGATCGACAGCTTTCTTGTCGAGTCCAAAGCCCTTGAGTGCCTCCTCGGTCATCTGGGACAGCTCAACCTCGAAGACCCGATAGTCCTTCAATGCTCCTTCATCCTCCAGCGGGTTGTTTTTCTCATACCCTGCCAGTTTCAAGCTGTGAGGCTTAAAGGCATTCACGTTAACTATGATCGCCCCGCCTCGTCGAACGCGTCCCAGATTGACCTTCAGTGCAGCTGGGTTCATGGCCACCAGCAAATCAACTTCGTCACCCGGCGTCCGAACATTCACTGATCCAAAGTGCAACTGGTAGCCACTCACACCGTAAGTCGTTCCCGCAGGTGCACGGATTTCCGCCGGAAAATCTGGCAGGGTTGCCAGATCATTCTGGGCAAAGGCAGTCGCCAAAGTGAACTGGGATCCAGTTAACTGCATGCCATCACCTGAATCTCCGGCAAAAAGCACGGTGACTTCATCGAGTAACTCCACGGATTTCCTGGCAGCAACGGTACTTAAGGGAAGATTTTCCATGAATTAACCTACTACGTTCACACTACAGCACAAACACACTTGTTTCCTTCAACAGGTTGCTTGTTGGCGTGTTGCGATATTCCTCCATTGTGCCTACGCATATAGCAGCTGCCCCCGAAGATGCTTTATTCCAATGGCCAATCTGCAGGTGCGGCAAGCTCTATCACGTTCTAATCTGATCGTGAGGGAGCCAAATTCAGTGCACAGCAACACCGAGAGATAAAGAAAGCGGATCCTGCAATAAACAATCCTGATAGTACCAAGCGAAAATTATTGCTACAACATTCTCTGTATTCTGCGGGGATTTGAGGGTACCATGGAGAACTACTTAATCTCATCCTGCAACAGGAATGTGGAAAGCAATCACACGCGATGGTGTCCAACTCACCTCGCAGACCGCAATAAGTTAAGCAATACGAGTTGATAGTGTTTCGCCGATTGGAGGTAAAACGGTTGACCGGGGGGCACGTGCGCGCACCATGTACGCCTCCAGGAAACCTCTGTGTTTACTTGGAGCTTCGACTGCTTCAACGATCCGCTCGTGGTCGATGGAGTTGACACGATCGCACGCTGCACGTATGGCATCCATCGAAATCTTGAGCGCTACATCAACCGGCATGCGCTCTGGATTAATGTCCAGACCGTACCAGGCATCGTACCCGTGCATTTTGAGCACGTAAAGTCCCGCTTCCATTTGCTCTGGCGATATTAGGCCTGCATTAAGGTCCTGATCGTAGTTGCCCAGCGGTTGACTATTCCAATGCGTATGCGCCAGACGTCCCTCCGATAAGGGCCAGCTCAGGGCATATGCTGTGTCTTCGAAGCCCATAAGCAAGTGCCCAATTTCGGGATTCATACAGACCAGTTTATGGCCATCCGCGAGCAGATTCCGATTTTCCCCATGCTGCAGCATTTCCTCAACCTGCTGTCCGAGCAACACACCCTCTGGAGTCAGGCTGTAAAGAATGCGTCCCCTGGGCTCATAAGGCTTAGGCTCAAAAGCGATACGCATACCCGGCGCTGCGTCCAGCGCTTCCGCCAACCCCGCAGCGAATCGCTGACGCATATGGGCCATGTTCATCCCAAACGGGTTCTCATAGCCGTCTATTCCGGGCCACACGACTGAAAAATCACACCCTAATTCCCTGGCCAGACTTAGCGAGCGCCCCGTTCGATCAATCGCCATCTGCCGAACCTTATCGTCGGGATTTGAGAGAGAGCCAAATTCGAACTCTACATCGTAAAAAAGCAACGGAATGACAGTCAACAAACGGATTCCGGTATCCTGGGTAAAGGCTTTCCAGAGTGACAGATTATCTTCGTTAATCTCGTTCGGATAATGTGCTTCCAAAGCATCCAGACCGTAATCTTTCAAAGATGCAGCAATCTCAAGTCTGGCCTCAATTGATTCATCCGGCTTGTACTTGGCATGAAACCTCGAATCTGCTGGCGAAAAAAACCAGATACCCGCAGAAAACTTGGGGGTGAGGTCAAATGAATTCAGATGAGCGACTAAGTCTTCACCTATCCGTATCCTTGCCTGTCCGCGCAAGTCAGCTAAGGGCATGAGTTAAAATTGTTTTTTCTTGTCAAAAGATAGGAGGAGAACAGCATCACCGATGATGCTCCTCATAATGAGTATCCAGCCAATCTTCTCCGTAATCGTTACTGGGATCTCTGACAATCGTATGAATATGATTGCTCCCGTTCTCATCTCCGCCAACTCCTCGTTCACGCACATATTCGATCAGTAGGGACGGACCATGCACCCGATAGTAGTATCGACGCTCTACATGCTCTGTCGGGCCAATCCATGCGAAGCGTAACGCTTCCAGACCGTCCGAGCGAATTTTCGCCAATTGTGCATTTGCAGCGCGATAATCTGCATTGCGAACATACTCCTCAATCAATTCCCACAGCAAAATCTGTTGGGCTTCGCCCAATGCAGAAGCTTGTATGCCCTCAATCGATTCAAGTCTGTTACGCTGCCCCGGACCTTCGAAAATGTCATTTGGTACAGCTTCTCCCAGTACAGCTATTGCACGCTGCTCATCGGTGAGTGTCTGCATGATCCTGTATCCACGTTCCCGTTCGTGGGAAAGGATCCGCCAACCCGCATAGGGACCTGTTTCAACAGTATACGGTTCCGCACCCAAGAATAAAGGAGTGAACGCAACATCATCACCAACTACGGTAAAGCTGGCAGCAAGGTGATGCCCTGTAAGAAGCCAGCCCCATTGCTCATCCGTCTCAGGGTTTCCGAAAATAGATATCCAATAGTTCTCTGTTGACCAGCTCTCAATCAGCTCTGCCATTCGACCGGAAGCACCACGCTCCGAAGCCGCTTCACTGAGTACATCATCAAGCCACATCACACCCGCTATCTTCAAGTATCCCTGACTGCTGGTGGATGCCCTGATCAGGGCATGAAGATGACGACGCTGAGTTACGGTCATGTCCCCGGTGCGCAACCCTCCACGCTCATAAAAAATACTGGGCAGGTTGCTCCACCGTGTACGGGCATCCATATCGGAGAACTCAAACTGAATCTTGGACAACTGCACAATATCAAGGGAGCCAAGAAACGCCACGGCCGTCGAACGCATATCCTCTGGATTGAGCGGCTGAGCCATAACAACCGGCATCACCGCAGCATTTTGCATAGTCCCCGCTTCCTGTGGTGAGCTGAAGGGGAACAGACTGAGGAAACCGAACAATACAAGCAAGCGACACGCTGAACAGTTCATGAATAAAAATCTGCTTTGATCAATGCCAGATTGGAGGATGTTACACCAGTGCAATGTTTGGGTTTCGGAGATTTTTGATGTTTACCCCGAGGCAGGAGGGATCTGGTATGGCTTTATTTCGAGTCCTGAGTTAACTGTAAAACCGTGAGTCAAACCAGATTTTGGAGAACATTATCGTGGGATATGACCCGACCCCACAGGATCACGGGCTCCTTATTCTGGACTAATTGGTGCTTGCCCGGAAAATAGTGGTTAGCTGATTTATGGTGATATAGGGATTTTCAGGGGTAATATTGGCCGATTTTCGGCCAATGGTACTCCATGGCATCGTGGATGTGCTCGCTGTTTAGACAAATATTGGGTGAAGTTAGATCTCGTGGTAGAAGGTGATGGCTCGGCAGCGGAATGCGACTATCGCCAATCTTCGGAGGATTGCATACCGCTGGACAGTACTCCTAAGCAGTAGCGGAGGGGAATGTATCTTGAGGAGATTCCCTTGGTTTGAAAGTTTTTCAATCATCTACACGCCTAATGCTATGACAATACCCACGGCCATATTCAGAGGAATGCCAGTTCTACTGACACTATCAATACTGGGGACAGCAACAGCTCAGCTGCCGAATGTGGAGATCCTAGAACAGATGTCTGGAGTCGAGGTGCTTTTCATAGGAATAAGCCCGGTCGACGAGTCTGTAGTGTGGATAAGCGGAACAAATGGTACCTATGGGCGCACCCTTGACGGAGGTGAGCACTGGGAAATCGGCGTAGTACCGGGAGCAGATTCGCTTCAGTTTAGGGATGTTCATGCCGTAAATGACACTACAGCCTACCTGCTTAGCATCGGCAATGGAGATCAGTCCAGAATCTATAAGACAACGGATGGAGGAAAATCCTGGACACTGCAGTTTATGAATGCTGAGCCTTCTGGATTTTTTGACTGTATTGATTTTTGGGATGCACACAGTGGGATGGCCTTTAGTGATTCCTTCGAGGGTGCATTCTACATAATTACTACGAGCGACGGTGGAGAAACATGGCATCGCGTACCACCTGAAGTGTTGCCGCCTGCTCGGCCCGGAGAAGGAAGTTTTGCTGCTAGCGGGCACTGCCTGCATGCAGGAGGAGACAGCACGGCATGGATTGGTACGGGCGCTCACGAATCGGGGCCTGCTAGAGTGCTTAAGACAGCGGATCGGGGCATGACTTGGACGTACCACGATACGCCCATTTCAGGAGGATCTGTACGAGGAATCACCTCTGTGGCATTTCTTGACCAGGCAACGGGTGCAGTATTGGGAGGAGATGTTACAGACATGACAAGTCATGAAGACAACATTGCGCTATCCGACGACGGGGGCATTACTTGGATTCAAGCCGGCCGGCCTTCCTTTTCTGGACCAGTGTACGGGGCCGTTTACGTGCCTCATGCTCCCATGCCCACGCTGGTTGCCGTGGGGCCAGTGGGCTTGGCCATTACAACCAATCAGGGAGCATCATGGACAACGCTTTCTAACGAGGATCTGTGGACCGTTGGATTTGGCGGACCCTCAACAGGCTGGGCTCTGGGAAGGGATGGACGGATCCTGAAGATTTCTCTAAGCTGGTGAGAATGACCTTCCAGAAGATGGATATCCGCCTCGGCAATAATGCAATGAGAAAAATATAGTGTTGCCAGAAAATACCGGTTTCTGACAAGTTGAGGGGTTCACACCCATGATTTGCGCAAGATTAGAGAGCCGATCCATGGATGATGGCTTGGTCGCAGCGTGATTGGGTACGTAATCAATACAGAGAGCCGGCTTTGGCCGAGATTTTCGGGGTCAGGTCTGCCCAGCGAACACACCTTGGTCACGTTTCAATACGACGCTACTGCACGACCTCCCCTCACGAACTATCTTCCCCTTGAAATTACATCAAGCATTGCAAGCCCTAAAGCAGACTGTTCGCGTATCAACTACCGCATCCAGCAATCTTGCCCAGCCCTCGTAGACTCGTATCAAGCCAAGTAACCAGATCACTGATTCTCGCTCTCAAATCTGATTCCTCTGGAATAGCCCTCTGGGACAACATACCGGGTATGATATTCCTGCCAGTCTGAAGAATGACGCTTATATACCGGATCTGCCTGCAATCTCCCCGGTGGTTCATCGTACGTAGGATCCCCATGCGATGGCAGGGGCCGTAGCGTCGTAGAGAAGGTGGTATTATAATCGCCATCCTTAACCCAACCGTCACCAATAAGGACGAAATCTCTCTGCCAGCCTACTTCAACCGGGTTTACCTCTGTGAAGCGCAGTTGAATTTCGTCTCCCGCATTCATGATCACGTAGCGATCATCCACATCTTCCAAGAGCGGTAATACATCACCGAATCGAGTATGATATCCGATCAGATCACGCCATATCTGCGCAGTGCCACCAAGTGTACCGTACTCGGGTAACTCAGGAGAAGAGCGATCTGCTTCGCTAACCGCCGAGAAACCACGATATCTGAGGTCCGCCTCCGCAGGCAGGAGATGCGCCACCCGCCCGTCGGAATCACTCAATTTCGCTGCCGTGTACAATACATCCCAGTAAATCTCCATATTAGTATGCAAGCGTAATCGCCGAATATCAAGCTCCCTCGCTGCCGGGACCAGATCTATCAGTACAGTTTTTGACTTCCCACTTGGAAATCCAAGGTTGGCATGAATAGTTTCCCAGGATCCGTCAGGTAACTGTGCTTCAACCCGCAGTCCGCTTGGAGCTGCATGCTGCCCTTGGCTGATAGCTACATTAATTGAGCTGTCGGTAGGTCGAATCCATCCTCTTGCAATTAACAAAGCATCCTGAGGGGTTTTGTCACTTATTTCTACCTCCAGAAAATGATGCCGTGTTATACCCTGGTAGTCACCTCTTCCAAAGAAGTCTGCATACTTCTCATCCTGAACAGCAACCAGCTCCAGCACATCCTCTCCACGGTCATCCCACGCGCCGATGACCGGCATCAGCTCACCGGTCACGTGTACTTTCAATTCTGGTGGGGGGAAAGCAAATCGCTCATCGACAAAAACTTCAGTCCCTATGGGATGATCGACAATCATAAGCGATACATGATCAAAAAAATGAGTTTCCCATAATTCGGCTGTGATCCGGACATCGTAATACCCCTCCCGCGGTTGAAGTTGATCTCCCCTGATCTTGACCCAATCTTCGGTTGTCATAATTCCGGCCGTCTCCTGGGCGTTGATTCTAAGTCCCAGAGGTGAGCGCCAGATAAAATCAGTGACAAAGGTCATCTCTTCTCCATCCCATGTAAAGAGCCACGGACAGGATCCTTTCAATCGTTGTGTGGCACTCACAATTTCATCTGAAAGCAGATCAAACTCGGCCTGAACAGACCCATTGGGCCAAGTGATTCGTGCAACATCCGCAAGCGACTGCGTTCCGAGACCAAAGTGTACAATGGGTTGCATGATGGGCTGCTTCTGATACAGTAATCCGGCACGAATCTCCACCTCTCCACCAATCCCAAACGAGTTGATGCGCTGATCCCCTACCGCTTGTGCAGCACGAGGTTGGATCTGCTTCCAGTGGTACCCTTTAGTGGTGAGGACTCCAAATCGTGTCGGTTGATGGTCGGCATCCAGACCGATCAGATCCAGGCGACCTGCAAAGCGTGTAGCACTAAGTGCATAGGCTTCCAGATCTACAGGAACTCCGTGCGAATAGAATGCATAGTCCTGATCCTGTAGCAAAATATGGGACTGTCCCGCCTCAGTTATGACCAGATCCACACCACCGTTATTGTCCAAATCTCCTGTCAAAAGCTGGGCGTCAGATGTCTTCAGATTTACCTGCGCCAATGCTTCTACCGTTTCCTGATATCCCAGAGTGATTCGTAGTATCTGTCCGGTATCTACAAGCACCAGAAGCTCAATCTTACCGTCACTGTTGCTGTCAGAGACTGTAATATCCAGGGGCGTGATATCCCCTACCGATACTGGCATGGAGGTGAATCGGCCCTGTCTTTCATTTTGCAACACCACCAAACTCCCTTCGGCATCTACAAATCCAGCATCTGGATCGCCGTCCTGATCAAAGTCTGCCCAAGCAAACGCCTTAACACCAGAAATACCGGAGAACCAGTCGGCACGCTCGAATGTGCCGTCCCCATTGTTGCGTAGCGCTAAGAGCTCATTTTGGGCGGTGTTCAGGAGCAAGTCAACGTCACCTTCCAAGTCAACGTCTGCAGCCCAAATACCCGTGTACGCTGCATCGAGAATTGCTGCATCCAAACCCAGAGTGGCGGTAACATCCGCAAACTGCTCAAGCGAATCCTGGCGTAATAAACGCATCCCCTCAGCTCCTGCCAGAACAATGTCCGTACGGAAATCAAAATCAAAATCTATCCCAATACCTGCATCATGCCCACTAACGCCCGGCGCCTCCCATGCTTCTTCACGAAGCGTTTTGACGGAATCCAACCCCGCATAGAAAATGGCTGGCAGTGCGGCATTACCTAATGCGATTGCCGCAATCCATTCCTGAGGTCCTTCTGTCGGTATGAGGGATTGATCAACAATAAATTGCAGAGAATCGTCCAGTGACGCAGGTGTAGAAACGGGGCTTGCCAAACGGATAAAGCGCGTAATTGGGTCGCCTACACGTTCAATGGGTACACGCACAGACGCCAGATCCTGACGATACTGCGGCTCGCTGAGGAGTACATTGCGCAGAAATGCCAATTGCGTAGCGACATCACCGGCCTCAACGGCAGCCTCGCGCAGGGCCTGAATCTGCTCATTTACGTCCGGTCCCCAGTGATGACTGGCCAACTCGTTTAGTAGCTCCAGATCCAGTGTTCCAAGAGACACAGACTGTTCCAAGCGCTTGAGTAGGACCGAGGTATTTTCTGGGACGGCGCTATCGAGTTGTTCCATCAATACCGCAACCTCATCCGAACTGCCAGATAGGAGATGAACGAGATCAAAAAGTGCGTGAGCATTCAGGGAATCACTTGCCACTGCTTTTCGGAGGTGGCTTACCTGTGCTGCTTCATCACCCAGCATCCGTGCGTGAGCAGCTGCCAGGAGTAAGACCCCACTGTTTGTTGAATCCAGATTCAAGGCCCGGTTTAAGTGCTCCTGTGCCACTTCCAGTTCATTGCGGCGCATTGCCATAAGGGCTAGGTTTGCCCACGCGGCAGGTTCCATAGGAGCAAGCTCCGTGACTAGCGTCAGCTTAGCGTTGGCACGCAGGTCTTCGCCCACTTCCATAGCGGATACACCCGCATAAAAGGCGCTTACCGTATTATCGTAGATTTCGGATCCTGGTTGCGGATTACCAGTCCCCCCACATCCGAGCGCCACAACGAACAAACTCGTTAAAAAAACCGCACCACCTGCACGCATCATGAATATTTGTGAAAAAATTTCAATCTTAGAGTCGCTGTTAACGCAAACGTAAAGACTATTGTTTGAACAGAGCGCAGAAACCTGCGTACTGCGCTTACTGTCACGAACCCTGCTGCACACATGATCTTCCCTCGACGTCATTTACTACTTGTGCTATCCTTCGTGCTTGCACCATGTGCAGGGGCACAGTATGCTCAAATATCGGGTCAATACCAAGCTGCTGTTGACTCGGCCAAAAAAATGATCTTCGAAGCATGGCAGGAGCACAAGTTTCCAGGAATAGCCGTAGCCGCAGCAGTTGAAGGTCAACTGATCTGGTCGGAAGCAGTTGGCTTCGCTGATCTGGAACAACGCGTACCAATGTGGCCGCATAGCCGCTTCAGGATCGCAAGTATATCGAAACCTATAACGGCGGCAGCGGCCGCCAAACTCTATAGCCAGGGACGATTGGATGTAGATGCAAGTGTACAGCAATATGTGCCGGATTTTCCGCAAAAACGCTGGCCCGTCACTACACGCCAACTTGGTGCACATCTCGGAGGAATTCGCAGCTATCGACCAGGTGAAATGCTATCCGCCACTCCCTATGCTACGGTCAGTGATGGCTTGGACATATTTGCGACGGATTCTCTCATGCATGAGCCCGGTACGCGGTTTCTATACTCCAGCTACGGCTGGAATCTGATCAGTGCAGTGGTTGAGGGGGCTGCCGGAGAGCCTTTTCTAGATCACATGCAACAGGAAGTCTTTCTCCCCCTCGGAATGCTGAACACGGTTGCGGATCACCCAGATAAGCTGATTGCTCACCGGGTACGCTTCTACATCCGTAACGAGGAAGGCTTACTGCTCAATGCACCCTTTGTAGATAACAGCTATAAATGGGCAGGAGGCGGATTTTTGTCCACCCCGATTGACGTGGTTCGATTTGGAATAGCCCATTTAGACTCGACTTTTCTCGACGATGCAGCCAAAGAATTACTGTTTACGGAACAGCTAACCAATACGGGCGAACCTACCGGATACGCCTTCGGCTGGAACGTAGAGACCCGCACAGATAACCTTCGCTACCTCAGTCACAGCGGAGGAGCTATCGGAGGCACTTCACGCCTCGTTATCCAGCCAGAGACCGGCGTGGTGGTTGCCGCTATGATCAATATGAGTAATGCCGACCTGGAAATAGTTCAAGAGTTGGTCTCCCTTTTCGTTAACCATGTTCAGCGCTAAAACACATTCTGGCACAACATCGCCGCATACTCCCATCAATCTTGCAGGAGATTCTTTCGCAACCTGAAGCTTTAGCCTTTCGTAGATGTTATGTTTGCATATTCCGACTTCCACATAACTAGCCTTAGCTTTGTCCATGAAAAAACAATTGCCAATTCTCTTAACCTTGCTGCTGTGTGTATCAAGCACTTGGGCACAGGAAAATAACACCATGCAAATTCCAGAAATTGCGTACGAAAAATTTCAGCTGGACAACGGCCTGACGGTCATCGTCCACGAAGACGATAAAGCTCCTCTGGTAGCCGTGAACCTATGGTACCACGTAGGATCAAAAAATGAGCCGGAGGGACGCAGTGGCTTCGCTCATCTTTTTGAGCATCTTATGTTCAACGGCTCGGAGAATTTTAACGACGACTACTTCCAGGTACTGGAGCGCATCGGTGCAACGAATCTTAATGGTACGACCAACAAGGATCGTACAAATTATTTCCAGACCGTGCCCAAGAATGCCGTGGATTTAGTGCTATGGATGGAATCTGACCGAATGGGCCATCTTCTTGGGGCTATCGATCAGGCAAAGCTTGACGAGCAACGCGGCGTCGTACAGAACGAAAAGCGTCAGGGGGAAAATGCACCGTACGGACAGGTTTTTAACCACATTACAAACGCAACCTACCCCAAAGGACACCCTTACGCCCACACAGTCATCGGCTCAATGGAAGATCTCAACGCCGCTGAACTGGAAGATGTACAGGAATGGTTCAAGGCTTATTACGGCCCAAACAATGCTGTCGTCTCAATCGCGGGGGACATCACAGTGAGTGAGGCCCGTGCCTTGACTGAGAAATACTTTGGAGATATCCCACCTGGTCCACCAGTATCCCATTTCGATGCCTGGGTCGCCAAACGTACGGGGGAGCAGCGCGAAATCATGCAGGATCGCGTACCGCAGTCGCGTATCTACAAAGTCTGGAACATACCAGAGCGCTACTCCAATGATTTCCACCTTTTGGATCTGGCGTCCAGCGTGCTTTCCAGCGGCAAAAATTCAAGGTTCTACAAACGACTGGTTTACACAGATCAGATTGCTACAAACGCCAGTGCATATGTTTCTGCAGGCAGCATAGGGAGCCAGTTCATCATTCAGGCAACAGCTCGCCCGGGCATAGCACTTGCAGATGTGGAAACAGCACTGAATGAAGAGTTGGCTACGCTCCTCTCCGAAGGACCGACACCAGAAGAACTTCGCCGGATAATCACACAGGAAAAAGCAGGCTTCATTTATGGTATGGAGCGCATCGGAGGGTTTGGTGGTAAATCGGATATTCTGGCATCCTCTGAAATCTATGGCGGCAGCCCTGACGCCTATCTGAAGTCCTTCCGTGATAAAGATGCTGCAACTCCTGAGAGTGTGCGTCAAGCCGCAGAGGAATGGCTCTCGGACGGTGTGTACATCATGGAAGTACACCCCTTCCCTGAACTGTCAGCGACAGTCGAGCCGGCTGACCGCTCAACCCTGCCCGAAACCGGCGACGAGCCTGAGGTAAAATTCCCTGAGTTCCGTCGGGCAAAACTCAGTAATGGATTAGAAGTCATCCTTGCGAAACGCAGCGCAGTACCCGCACTCGACTTAACATTGGTGTTGGACGCGGGTTATGCTTCTGATCAGGGCATCGCCCCAGGCACAGCAAGTATGGTCATGTCCATGCTAGATGAAGGTACAACTAGCCTAACTGCTCTGGAAATCAATGACCGCCTTGCGAACCTTGGGGCGAGTCTCGGAACCGGCGCCGGTCTGGATGGCTCTACTGTGAGCCTGACAGCGCTGAAAGCGAACTTGGACGCAAGCTTGGACCTCTTTGCAGACGTTATTCTGAATCCGTCATTTGCTGAATCGGAGTTTGCCCGCTTAAAGCAGGAACGCCTGGCAGGAATCCAGAGGGAGAAAGCGAATCCGATCCAGATGGCACTGCGTGTGATGCCGACACTCTACTACGGCACAGATCACGCTTACAGTAACCCTTTGACCGGCAGCGGTACGGAGGCCTCGGTTACCAATATGACACGCCAGAATCTCCTGGATTATCATGATACCTGGTTCAAACCCAGCAACGCAACGCTGATTGCAGTCGGGGACATAGACCTAGACACACTTATTCCTCTTCTGGAAGCCCGCTTGGGAGGCTGGGAATCGGCAGATGTACCATCAAAGAATATCGCTTCAGTGACATCCGAGGGCGGTTCGCGCGTATACCTGATGGATCGACCTCAGGCGCAACAGTCCATCATTCTAGCCGGCCATCTGGCCCCCCCACGCAATACGCCAAACAACATCGGTATAGAGACCATGAACACGGTCCTGGGCGGTGCTTTTGTTTCGCGGATCAATATGAATCTGCGCGAGGAGAAAGGATGGTCGTATGGCGCAAGCTCTTTGCTGCTTACCGCACGCGGACAGCGCCCATTCTTGGTTTACGCACCCGTGCAAACGGATAAGACCATGGAGTCCATGATGGAAATCAAAGGCGAACTTGAGGGCATTCTGGGGGATAATCCTGCCACCGAAGATGAGGTGCTCAAGGCGCAGGAGAGCCAGACACTTGCCCTACCAGGGTTATGGGAAACGAATGGATCTGTCGCCGCCAGCATACAACAGCTTGTACAATACGATTTGCCGGAAGACTACTACGAGACCTATCCTGACCAGGTGCGTGCTCTGAATGTCGATACGATTGCCGAAGCCGCCGAGGAGGTACTCCGGCCAAATGATCTTATCTGGCTGATCGTAGGCGACTTGAGTTTTATTGAGGCGGATATCCAGGCGTTGGGCTACGGAACCGTAGTGCGACTTGATACCGACGGCAACATCATCGAAAATTGATCCGCGCATGTAAGTCGAGGGCTGACAGCCGTCGACCGTGGCCCGGCCAAGTATTTCCACGGTCGAAAAAAGATACTGAGAGACTTTGATTGCCTGAAGGGGGGCGTATAAAGCTGGAATATCTGCTGTACACTTGGCAGGCGGGACCGGAAGGCAAGCAGGCCATCGTCCTGGCAAGCCAGAATGACGTCGACATGGCGGAGCGGCTGGGGCTCGGAGCTAAACATTCCTGTGTGCGCTCCCGGTCGGGGAGGGCAGCGCAAAGGGGGCGCTGAAGTCTCTGGCAGAGATACTTTAGAAACCTACATGTCGGACAATCATCAAATCGGCATACGTATCAACTCCGACTGGCGCTGCCCGGACGGTAATAGGGCTGTGGGTGGCGTGCCAACAAGCGATCACATGCAGGGCACGGCGGGGGACTTCACTGCCTCGGGCTTCGATGTGGGTATGTGGGAAAAATTCGAGGAGGCAGCGATGGATGTCGCTGGGGCGAGACAGACTTCAGGATTCAAGGGTGGCAAGCCAGAAAACAGGCGCGGCAGGAATCGCACCTGGAACTACAGCAGCTACATTCACATAGATTGGTAGGTAACCACGCGAGTATTAGGAAGATATTTATATTTCACGCAGGCCCTGTTGCTGCTGGCGATCCCGGCGGTAACCGCGCAGGAGCGGGCGGCTGCGCCCGTGACGGAGCAGCAGGCGTCTGTCCTGCTGGCAGAGGGCGACTGGAAGGAGCGGCACCAGGCGCTATTGCTCGTAACCAAACTCGGGGCGGAGGTGTCCCCGGAGCTCAGGCTTGCCCTGCCCATTACCCAAGTAATGGTGTAGTCTAACTATTGTGGGAGATCCGTGAGCGTTTTTTCTACCGCCGTGATTGTCTGGTCGGAGCGCCTCTTTACAGCGCACGCCTTGATGGTCCGCAGCATAGGGTGACGGAGCGTTTTCACGCTTGGGTTCACGGTACCGGTACGTCCGGGCCATAGCATTGGGGTAAGAGTCTCCCGTTTCGTGAGGGTATCACGAATCTGCACAGCAGCAGCAGCGGGCCTGGGTCTCCTCAATGTGCATCTGATAGCCCACCAAGGCCATAGCGAGTCGTTCGATTCCCCTCCACATGACCTGATGGCCCGGCGGTGGGGCACGATTCCGGTTTTGATAGCCGCCCAACACCCCCACCAGCAACATGGCGTCCCGCAGCATCTTGGGTTCCGGCAGTCGTACCCGCTTGGCGTAGCCGGTCAAGAATCCAAGTTCCAGTTCTGTGAAGAATACCGACGGATCCAGCTCCGGCATGGTTCGCCCCAACAGCGTCAGCACCATGAGACGCCAGGCAATCACACAGTAGATCGCCAATGCCCGTTCCAGTCTTAAGGCGCTCCGCAGCTGCATATGTTCCACTTTGCAGCCACTCTTGAGCACCCGGAAAAAGTCCTCAATCCGCCAACGTTTCAGATAATACCCCAGCACCCGCTCCGCAGCCCGGGCCGAGGGCACCGCAAGACTGGTCAGCAGATACCATTCAATCGCCTTTTCACCCGCAGGCGGCGAGACTTCTTTGATATGCACCCCGGTGAGCGTCACCGGATCCGCATCCGCAACCAGTGGAGTCGCGGGCAGCGTAACCGGGCCATAGCGTACTTCGGCATCGGCGACGCGATAGGCGCGTCCGGCCGTCTTCGACCGCACGGACCGGCGATGAATCTCAATCCTGATCGTCTTGGCAGCTTTGCCACCGGACATCGTCTCAAACAGCTTTTTGCCTTTTGCCAGACGCCGATTCTTAGATGCCCGCACCAGCAGATCAACCCGCTTGTGCTGCCGCTGCGCATCAAAGAGCGCAAAACTGTCGCCCTCCCGATCCATCACGCAGAGGACCTTGATCTTGCGCGATAGCTCCTGCGCGGCTTCACAAATATCCGCATAACCATCCAGCCACCGCTGCGCCTTTGGCTTCAACGGTCCATCGGTCGGATCTTTGTAACTGCACCGCAACACGCCCAGTGGCAGACCATCGGTGGTGGTCGCCAGCGTGGTATGAATATGCAGTCCCCGCGATTTGGTCGTGGTCTGATTCTGACCAATGACTTCCAAGTCCTCGCAGGCCAGACGCGACCCGTAATTGAGCCGACTGCCATCCTGGATGCATAAGACCACCTTTTGGCTGCGCATACGCTCTATGGTACGCGCCCGATGCGGGGCCAACACGTTCTCCGGCGTCACCTCAGACGCCGGATCGCTCGCCAGCAGGCGATAATGCCCCTTGACCGCCGCCCGATCATAGCCCGTGTTCCCGGTAATCGCCGCGCCGATGGTATCGGCGAGCAGAGACGCACTCTTGACCAGCCGCGCCGAGCGCAGCGCGTTGCCCAGCGGCGCATCCCCAAACTCGGCATCGGCCCACTGTTCGCTATCCAACATCTCACCAGGTTGTCTGACCGGACGTAATTCCACCGCAGGCACCCCCAGTTGCTGACGCCACCTGCGATTAAGTTCGTATACATACAACGCCTTCGGCGGCTCCGGAGTGTCATGGCGGAGGCCGCCAGCGGTTTGTCCAATGTACTGAAAATTGGTGGCCTTGAAGCAGGAACCCGACCATTCGGGATCCACATAGGTTTCAACGATCCACACCCGGTAGCCGTAATGCTGCTGATAGTCCTCAGCCAGTCGCCTGAGCAGGCGACTGAGCACGTAGCTGGCCAGATGCTGGCATCGCTCCCGCATCAGGAATCGGCTCAGACACACCACACGGTGCAGATGGGCCTGTCGCTGTGCGTCCGACCAGGCCATCCACTGCTCCCGGGCCGCCAGTCGCAGGGCGGCCGCCGAAAAACCGACCGCACCCACATAACCGTGTGCACTGTCAATCAGATACCGTACCTGGGCACCGCAAAATGTCGTCACACCACGCGGATGCTCATGATGCAACAGCGTGTTCCAAATCTCACGCTGATCGGTGTCGGTCACCTTAACCAGCGTAAGACCCTCCACCTCGTTAACAACCTCAGGCAAACGTTCCGGGGCAGGCACCGGTTCGGCCAGCAGGCGGGGACCCGCCCCCGCCGCGTAATTGTTCGTCGGCGCAGGCAATGCTATCCGCCCACGGTCGGCCAGCTTTGACAACGCACGGGCGCAAGTGGACACCTGCAACCGACCGCAGGCATCAACGAATGTGAAAAGTTCACACACGCGCCTTGCTATCGCCGCGCGCGTGGACAACGCGGCATCGCCCAACACCGCGGTGAGACGCGACTGCGATTCCGGAGCACTCAAGGTGCGCAAAACCTGACTCTGCGTGAACATGCCACCAATATATGGGGCACTGTTCAGAATGTCAAGTCAAAAAGTTGGGTAATGGGCAGGGCTTGCCGTCATCGACGCGGCATGGGCGGAGTACCGCGGCGAGAGCGACACGCCGCCTGAATCAGAGGCGGGCTTTGACTATATGGACGCCGTGGCAAAGCTGGGAGACCCACGCGGAATCCCGTTCCTGGTCGCCACGCTGGAGTACGGCTCCATCTCCGCGAACGCGCTGGCAGACTTCGGCGCGGTGGCGTTCCCGGCGGTGCTCGAAGCCGTCTCCGATCCCGACGCATACCCCTACCGTGTCAGTAGGGGGCTGGATGCACTCCGGTTCATGCTCGAGGACGGCACGCTGACTGCAGGGCAGGCGAACCAGGTGCGCGCGGTCGTGCGGGATCGGCTCTCCGGAGCGCAGCATCATAAGGTCGTGTTCGTGGCCCTGAAACTCGCGCTGGCGCTCAAAGACCCGGAGCTGCGGGGGATTGTAGAGCGGTTTGCGGACGACCGGGGCTTTGCCGAGACGCTTATATCGCCTTATCTGGCTTCCGGCGCTGCACGCGGGAGCCGAGACCAGGCACAGTGGGTCAACATCCGCCAGGAGTACGCACGGACGCTCCTGGACGGTGGCGGTGCGAACATCGGGCTGCGCCGTCGCCGGATGGCCATAGTAATCCATTAGAAAGCAAGGCGGCCCGCGAGGGCGCATTAGCCGCCCAGGTGCGGCGTCCGTGGAAATGCGCCCGCCAGTCGAGGTTGCCCGTGTCATCTACGAGGCGGAGGGATGTGTGGCCGCCTCTAATTTTGCCCGGAGCGCACTAGGACGCGACCAAACGGAATCTAGACAAAATTAGATGCCGCCAGGCAGGACAAACAGGACACTGGAACGGCCTCCCGGCCCCGGAAGCGTTCAGCAAACGAAGTAATTAGGTTTCCCCGGTCGCGGCGCAGCTGCGCAACTTTCGGCAAGTTATTCCGCATACTTGCCACGTAACAGAACTGGCCATAAGATGCGAGTACAGGATGTAAAGGTTATAATGGCGCTCAAAACGATTACGAGTTTCGCGCCCGACCGCCAGTGCACTGCTATTTCGATGCGGGCTGGCCGTTGGGCGCGGCTGCTTTAGGGCCTCGGTGTCCAGATACAGACCTCGCGGAGGTAATTACTGATTGCCCCCGCACCTACCGGGCCCCATACCCACCGGACAGCGACAGTTCAGATCTATTTGTCTTTTCCGGAATCATTGGCCACGCTGCCTAACATGGCGGCAATGTCAATGCCGGTTGAAGCTTTCAGGCTTTCCAGCAGTGCCGGGGTAGATCCAGCGATCTGGTTGAAGACCGATGGTACGCCTTTTCCACTGCCACTGTCAACAACAGTAAGCTTATCGATGGAGAGATTGTCAACTGTCTGAACTACCTGTTTGAGTATGTCCGGCAACATCTGAATCAGGAACAATCGCTCGGCATTCGGTCCAGCTTCCTGCCAGAGCTCGAGTTTTTGACGCAGAACCTTTACTTCTGCATTGCCATCCTCAAATATTCTGGCTGCATTGCCTTTTGCAATCTCTTCCTTAGCCTGACGCTCGGCTTCAGCAGCGACAATGACCTCTGTACGCTGCGTTTTTTCTGCCAGTTTAATTTCTTCTAAAGCGAGTTCCTGACGAGCTTGGGCTTCCGCTAATTCACCGGCAACGTCGATCCGGGCTTCTTCTGCGGCGCTCATGGCAGATAACTGCGCCTTCAAGATGCGAAGATCATTTTCCGCCTGCTCAATCTTCCTATCTGCCTTGGTTTCTGCCAGTCTTGACTGTTCACGTTTTTCCGCTTCAGCAACGCGTGCTGCGGCAATAATATGCGCTGACTGCTGTCGTCCAATTGCATCCAGGTAACCCGCATCATCTTCCACGCTCTGAATCTTCATCGTATCCAGCTGCAACCCGAGAGCGCTCAAATCATTGTCCGCCTCCGCCAACAATTCCTTCGCAAACTTTAAACGATCCTCATTGACCTCCTCTGGTGTGAGTGTTGCCAACACACCACGCAAGTTGCCCTCCAGTGTTTCTTTTGCAATGGTTTGGATTTCAAAGGAGTCCTTGCCCAGGAGTCGTTCCACTGCATTAGAGAGTTCGGATTCGTTTGAGGCGACCTTAACATTGGCGATAGCCCGCACAGTCAACGGAATACCTCCTTTAGAGTACGCGTTCTGGACCGTCAAGTCCAGCGGGATTGTATTTAGACGAATTCGTTCTACCTGCTCGAGTATCGGAATGCGAAAACCACGTCCGCCCTTGACGAATCTATACCCTACTTTGCTTCCATCAGCCAAACGTCGTCTGCGTCCGCTAAAGATGAGCACCTCATTGGGTTGGCAGATCTTGAGATTCGCGCGCACAATACCTAACACTACGAACAATGCGGCAACAATTGAGCCACCAACGATGCCAGCAAATCCAAAGGGTTCCATTTTTGACGAGTTTATAGGGAGGGAATGAGGATATTTGGTCGCGGGCCCCTCCACAATACACGCGAAAAGCCGTCGGGCTTACACCTCAACTCCGACTAGGTTTCTCTCCATAGAGCTCCAGGGTGACAGACCCACAGCATATATCTGTCAGGGCTTACAGCGCGCAGGCGCCATCCCTGTATCTCAATCCCACCAATCACGTCGTTTTTACAACTTCAGCAACTGCTCCCTCCATGCGGACGACGACGACCTCTTCACCTTCGGTGAACACATCCTCCACCCCCTCAAACCCGCGCGCCAGAAACTGCATACGCTGTCCCTTCGTGACCAAAACTATTTTTCCTTTATCCGAATGGCTAAATGGAATGATCACCTCAGCAGTACGCCCCTTGAGATCCGAAGCGGTGACCTCACTGGAAATATGTGCATATCCGACTCGTTTTATTATATAATTGCCACCTATTCCAACGGTCAGACCGACCCCTAGGGAAGCAATTAACCGGGTGATCCCAGCAACATCTGCCAACGGCAGCAAAACTCCGCACAGACCGAAAAAAGCTGCAAACAGAAACACTGTACGCAGCGAAAACAGATCCACCCACCCTGATCCAGCGCCCAGGTCTGCCTCTGTATCTAAGTCTAGCTCCGCATCCACGTCTGCATCCATATCTGCATCACCTCCACCAAGCAAGGACAGCAGCACAAAGACTCCACCAACAATGAGATTGATCCAATACAGGGCATCCATGTGCACATCCGGCAGTATGCGGGCTTATACCCGCAAGCCCGCATTGGGTTGAATGGATCCCGTGCATATCCTGGTCACCTGTCGTAGACAGGTGACCAGGATTACCAGACTAACGCACGGGTGTCACGGCGGCCACATCCTCTTCCCGTGTACGGACGCGGATCACCCGTTCGACAGGTAGTACGAATATTTTACCATCACCAACATTGCCTGTAGCTGCACTATGGCAGATCGCATCAACCGCTACGTCAACAAAAGCGTCAGATACACCTATGTCAATCATTATCTTGTCGTGCATTTCCATTTTCACAGTTGTGCCCCGATAGGTTTCCACAACTTCGACTTCACCTCCATGTCCGCGCACACGCGAAACCGTAAGTCCAGTGATGTCTGCTGCATACAGAGCGCGAAGTACATCCGGCAGTGTAGATGGCCGGATTATTGCTTTTATGAGTTTCATTTTTGGTTGTCTCCGTTAGTTAACCCATTGACGCGTTCCGGCGCCTCCGATTCGTTGAGTAATACTGCTCCCTCACCAGTTGCATAGGCCTCTTCTCCATGAGCCACAATGTCCATACCCAAGCCTTCATCTGAAGAATCAGCGCGAAGCTTCGTCAGAAGTCCAATCAGCTTCAAGATCAAGTAGGTCAGAACTCCACTGTAAACTGCGACTGCAGAAATAGACAACGCCTGAATACCCAATTGAGTAAGGCCTCCGCCAAATAATAGGCCGTCCCCTCCCCCGGAGTTGATCGCAGTCGTTGCCAGTACACCTGTGAGGAGTGCACCCATAATTCCACCCACGCCGTGAGCAGCAAATACATCCAGGGAATCATCAAGACTGGTTCTTGCACGCCACCTAATGAGATAGTAACTCGGTATTACACCAACCGCTCCCAGTGCCAATGCTCCTCCCGGACTGACAAAACCCGCGGCAGGTGTAATCGCAACGAGTCCCACAACGATCGCTGTTGCAATACCCACCGCCGTGATTTTACCTGTGATGAATCGATCCAGCAGTGTCCAGACGAATATTCCTGCGGCTGGAGCAAGTAGCGTGTTCACCAGTGCCAGCGCCGCAATACCGTCGGCAGCAAGCGCACTTCCACCATTAAACCCAAACCATCCGAACCAGAGCATACCTGCACCCAATAGCACAAAAGGTACGTTATGAGGCAGGAGTGCTTCACGTCCATAATCTTTTCGCGGCCCCAGCACCCTTGCTGCCACCAAGGCTGCGATCCCCGCATTAACGTGTACAACAGCGCCACCTGCAAAATCGAGCGCGCCCATCTCGCCGAGCCAACCTCCACCCCATACCCAGTGACACACCGGCGCGTATACTGCAAGTCCCCATAAGCCGATAAAAATTACATAGGGGACAAATTTTATTCGCTCTACTACTGCACCAGATATCAGCGCAGCGGTAATGATGGCAAACGTCCCCTGAAAGCCCATAAAGAGCAAGTCCGGGACCGTACCGTTCGGCTCAAGCCCGACATTGGCTAGAAAAAACATCGAGAAGTCGCCGAGCCAGTCTCCTCCCGCACCAAAGGCGAGGGAGTACCCTGCGACGGCCCACAGCGTACCGGAAACGCCCAGCGCTACAAAACTCATCATCATGGTGTTGAGCGCATTTTTGGAGCGCACCAATCCTCCATAGAAAAAGGCCAGCGCGGGTGTCATCAACAGCACCAGCGCAGTGGATACGAGTAACCACGACGTATCGGCGCCGCTGATGGCATCAGCTTCCTGGGCAAGAACTGAGGGTACTAGCAGGCCCAGAGCTGCCAGTACACAAATTTTCTTCTTCGTCATCGTATTTTCCTGAAATTATTATGGTTATAGCGTGATAAAACCGCTTTATTTTAGGAAAAATAACTTTAAAAACCAAATTTATTGAGTTTTGGAAGCGTTTCCAGGGAAAAATTTATTGAAATTCTTGAAAAATCTGATCTTTTTAGATGCAAATCATGCGTCCTGATGTATAATTCCGACAATACGTAACTCCCCCCGTCATGCAGACTGACACGATTAGGTTAGCGTCGTACGAATCGGAAGAGTCGCCTCCGTCAATCGGAGTTCATGATGAAGAGGGGCGCGTCATGGAGATCTTTGAAGTTAGGGCGAAGTCGTTCAGCATTGTAGAACTTTTCTACATCCACCACTTTGTGAGGCCCGTTGATTACCTCCATTGAGATACTTCCGTACACACCGTTACGGATATTGACTAGGCGTCCTGATGTGCCTGACAGAATTAAATCCAGGGCCAGATTTCCATAAGCCATCGGCACAACGCAATCCAGCGCATCCGGAGCTCCACAGCGAACCAGATAGCCTAGCCGCTGATTGACGACGTTGATCCGCCTGCCGTTATTGTACTTGGGCGAACGATGCTTCAATTCCTCACCAACCCGGCGCCCTATGCCTCCCAGTTTAGCATGCCCGTACTGATCCCTCTCAGAGCCTAGGAAGGACATGACATCATCCCCTTTTATCTTCGCACCCTCAGAGATAAGCACAACAGAATAGCGGCTAGGGTTTCTGTTGCGATCATACACCATGAGTTCGGTTAGCTGATCTATATCAACATCCAACTCGGGAATGACACAGCGATCCGCGGCTCCTGCCATCGCGGGAAGTAGCGCTGAGTACCCCGCATAGCGCCCAAACACTTCAATGACCAGAAAGCGCTCATGCGAGCCTGCCGAAGTACGCAACGTATTAGCCAGCTCAATCGTCCGGGTTACGCAGGTGCCGAATCCAATACAATAATCCGTACCCGGGACATCATTGTCCATTGTCTTGGGAATCGCCACAACTTTAACCCCCTCCTTATGCAGACGATAACCATAACTGAGCGTGTCATCCCCCCCGATTGGCACCAAGTAGTCAATACCCAGATATTCAATGTTTGCGAGAACTGCCGAGGTAACGTCATTGATGGGGTCAGTAAAACGATCCCTTAAGTACTCCGGTAAATTGCTTTGCGGTAAATGACTTGGCCGCGTACGGGAACTGTGAAGAAACGTGCCGCCCGTGCGCGCCGCCACATTGACCGTAGACTCGTCAAGCTCAATCACATTGTTTGAATTGTCAGACTCACTGTCCTGGACAAGCTCGACCAGCCCAGCCCAGCCCCGCTTGATTCCAAGCACTCTGTAACCTTCCCGTAGTGCACGCAAAGTGACCGCCCGAATCGCAGGATTCAGCCCCGGCACATCGCCGCCCCCTGTAAGAATTCCAATTGTGCCTCTATACGACATAAGAATCAGTAGTTAGTGAAAAGTTGGATGAGAAATTACGACTGAGTAACACACCGGTTGCATGTTTGGCATTGTTTACAGAATGTTACCCTTATATGGACACAATTTTGTAACACCGACCGATCAAGGAATAACATCCCCGCTAAAAACGTCATATAGGCACAATTTGCTCATAACACTCCAAATGCGTAACACACTTTTTTGTACGTTGCTCCTGTTCGGGCTCCTAGCAGCTCACGGCAGCCTCGCCCAACAGAACCCACGTGGCCAGTTTGGTGCCTCTCAGGAGGTGCTGGAAGCCGCAAATGATTCACTGATTGTAAAGCTTAACCTTGCCAGCGAACTGGTTCCAGCGGTTCGTGCCATTCTCGCTGCACGCACCGAGTCGCTGATGGCATTGCGCCCCGAATCAGGCGGAGGACGAGAACAGTTTCGCGCTCTTCGTGCCAAACGGGAAGAAGTCGATAAGGAAACAGAAGTAGCACTCTCAGTACTGCTTTCGGAAGAGCAAATGACTACTTACCGAAAAGTTATGCAGGAACAATCCGGGCCACAAAGGCCAAGACGCGGCAACAGACAGCGCGGATTTTAACGACTAGTTACGCTCGCACCAAATACACTGTAATGCTTACTTTAGGAAATTACAATGCAAACTGTAACAGTTTGCGTGATGTGGTAACTCTCAGGAACCTTCCGGAACCGAAAGATAAACGGTCACACTGGGCCAGAGTAGTTACCGACCCCTGTAGCCTGTGAAATAGATATGAGAGTAGCTACATGAGTCACTACACTTTTGTATATGATCCACTACTTTATCCCTGCAGCAACCAAATTGCTGTGATTGGTTTTGATGCAGCTTGTGCAGCCATAACAGCAACACTGAGGCCGTGGAAAAGTGACGCTCACTCCATCGGATGACACGTTAATTAACCGTGCGCGAAAAGGTGATCAGAATGCGTTTCGCGAACTACTTGAACGCCATCAGAAAATGGTGGCCCGTACAGTTGCCGGCATGCTCGGTACTAGCGCAGATGTTGATGATCTGGTACAGGAAGTGTTTATCCGGTTTTACAAAACACTGGATCGGTTTCGGGGAGATGCAGCATGTAGTACCTACCTCACGCGAATCGCAATCAATGCGTCGCTTGATGCCCTGCGTCGGCGTAAGCGTATGCGTTCACGGTTCATCAGCAGGGACGACGAAACTGTTATTTTGCCAGAGCCGGGATTTCACGATACCGAAACGGACCGATTTGACCGGACAGAACTAATAAACTTGGCCATGAATAAACTTAAGCCCCATCATCGTGCAGTTGTTGTACTTCGATTAGTCGACGGATACTCGACTGCCGAAGCTGCCCGAATACTGGGAATTCCACAGGGCACCGTACTGTCCCGACTTAGTCGGGCAACCGCCCACCTGCGTGGTATTCTGGGGCCCATACTTGCAGATGAGGACTAAAATGAATCAACTACCCTCCTCCACATCGAAGGATAACAATCAGCACCTGCACTCCCTGCTTCGTGAGACTGCAGAGATAAACGCCGTATCCGGTATGCAACCCTTTCTAGCTGATCGGATCATGCGCCGGATCCAGACTCTAAATCAACCGGAGGAGCAACTTTGGCAGACGCTGTGGCTCGCTTTCAGGCCCATGGCTCTCGCAAGCGCGCTCCTGATTTTGGGCTTTGTATCGTACAGTGCCTTCGTCAGTCGGAATTATGAAGTCGAGCCAACACCAACAGAAGTTGTCTTCGGCCTGCAACCCTTAACTCTCACTACGGCTTACTCTGCGAACCTTGATGAATTTTTATTAACTACTCCATGAGTACTCGAGTTAAATCATTTGTGATCCTGGGATGCACATTAATCGCCGGGATCCTGGTCGGCATCCTTGGCACCAGCGCCTGGCAACACCGCCGTAACGTTGCCATTGCTGAAATCAGAATCCAGGGTGGGCTCATGCGGCAGATTGAGCAGGTAATTGAGATTGAAAGCGAAGAACAGCGAGAAGAACTAATCACCGTTATTCGTCGCGCTGAGCAAGTTTTTATGGAGCAGCGCCGACGTGTGGCCGACAGTTTTGCCGTGCACAATCAGGCTTTGGTCGCGGATCTGCAGCGAATACTCAACCCCGAGCAGTGGGAGCGCGTAGAAGCAAGATTGACAAGAAGACGCTCCAAACGTTCCGATCGAAACGGACGCACCCATCGTCCCTCCCGTGACAGAGATTCACCTGTCCAGACTTCACCTAAAGAGTGAACAAACTTACTTAAATGAGACTATTGAGCTAATTGCAAAACCCATTTTGCTGCAACTGGTGAACCGGCCAATTCGGGACATAAATGGGTCTGATTTTTTTGGATTACGTGAATGATTGGCCTGTGTTCACCGCTTTCTTCGAAGCTACGGGTGATTGGCCTTCAACGAGGTGTTAACTTTGAGAATTTTGTCCACGATCCGTGCGGACTCCACGCATCAATCCCACGGCTTCTGTATTCCAGAACCCCCAATTCTGTACGCGACCACTCGACGATCCGGTTTAGTGGACCATCCGCAGCAGTTGATCCACCGTGAGCACAACAATTCCAAACATCAGGTGACACATCACTTTGCTGTGCCCACGCACCCGTACATGGCGTCCACCAAACTCATCTTTGAGTCGTCCAAAGACCCGCTCCACGGTCGAACGTTCCTTGTAGCGCGCCCGCTCAGGTGGAATGAACCCGGCACTGCGCTGTGCCTTCTGCTCACGACGGTGTTCCGCCTTTCGATTACGCGGATTCGTGTCGATGATCGGCACATGTCCCGCTGCCGTACTGTGTGCGTGAATCGCCTTCGCGTCATACGCACTATCCATGAGATCATAGCAGTTGTCCACCCGCTCACCCGTCATGGTCGCCAATGGAATGGCCGCCTGACTATCGTGCAGGGACGCGGAAGATACCAAGCAGCTGATCGGAACCCCGCCGTCTGCTGCATCTATATGTAGCTTATATCCCGTCCAGGATTGCGTATGCCCTTTCGCATTTCGCTTGCTCCCCACCGTGCATGCCTTGGGCAAATCCGCCAACAGCTCCGCTTTGTTCATGGTACGCTGGCGCTCCAGACGCGTGGGGACCTTTGGACGTTCCTCCCCCTTCCGTGGACGCCCACGCTTGCGTTTCACCGGTTCCGGCGCCTTTTTCTTCGGCACCGGCTTCTCTCTTGCCTCAATCGCCGTCGAATCCCGTGAAATATGGCCCACCAACGAATCCGCATAGCTCTTCTGAATCAAGACTTCGTGGATTCGTGTCGGTAACTCGGACTCCGCAAACTCCTTGAACGCACGGGAAAATGTGGACGCACTTGGTATATTCCGCTGCCGCGACCAACCACACATCGACCGAAGCAATGGGTCCGAAAGTAGTCGCTCTCGCAATCCGGCAGTCGTCGGAATATTCAAGACCATCTTGGCCAGAAACGACCGTGCAAGCGAAACCCGAGATGCCAGCGGGCGCCCCGGCGTGCGGAACGAGGTGCGGGGCAGAAAATCCTCCACACACACCATCTCGAATACCAACAACAACTTCTGGTACCGTTTGGGCAACGAACCAAATTCCTCCTCCACCCAAGGAAACAATTCCCGTTGGCAGGCAATATAAAAACCTCGTATTTTCTTCCTAAGGGACATGGGAGACTCCGGTTTTCGTGGAAAATTGTCGACACTAATTGATACGAAATCCGGGGGACTCCGGTCCCTTTTTTAGCCCTATCGAGGGATGTTTCTATGCTCGGGGCGGATACAAATCCCAATCAAAATCGCCTCCTCTACCCAGAGACACCAACCAGAAACAGTGACCTCAAAATTCCAAAAAATCCCCCGATTTGAGAGTTTTGCAACTGGCTCTATTTATAGTTATAGCCGCCGTTGTAATCACGGGCGGTTCCTTGTGGTATTTCAGTCGCGGTACCGCTGAACCTATCAGCCCCTACCGTTTCGTCACGCTGGAACAAGGCGATATTGAGTCTGTTGTCGCAAGCACAGGGACGCTGGATGCCGTAACAACTGTTCAGGTCGGCACACAGGTATCAGGGATTATTGCCAGTATTTACGTGGACTTCAATGATCGCGTACGAGAGGGGCAAATCATTGCCCGTATTGACACCACACTTCTGTGGAGCGCCGTGCGGGATGCCGAGTCCAACCTTGAACGTAATCAGGCTCAGCTCAGACAAGCAGAACGAGAGCTCGAACGGCTGGAACCCCTCTACGCCCAGCAATTTGTCACTGAGGTCGATTACGCTCAGGCACAATACAATCTGGATATAGCCAAAGCAACAACGCGGAGCGCAGAGATCAGTCTGGATCGCGCACGCCAAAACCTGAATTATGCTACAATTGTGGCCCCTATCTCTGGAACAGTCATTGAACGAAATGTTGATGTCGGTCAAACTGTTGCAGCCAGCTTCTCCGCACCACAACTATTCCTGATTGCGGACGATCTTTCCCGTATGGAAATTCTCGCGTCTGTGGATGAGAGCGATATCGGGCAAATCCGAGAAGGACAGGTTGCCCGGTTTACCGTACAGGCGTATCCAGACGAAACCTTCACTGGTACAGTGCGCCAAGTGCGCTTGCAGTCTACGGTTGAAGAAAACGTGGTCAACTATACCATGGTCGTTGATGTGGAGAATCCCGACGGCCTTCTCCTGCCTGGAATGACAGCCGTTGTAGATTTTTTGATTGAAACGGCAACGGACGTACTCAAGGTGCCCAATGCTGCACTCCGTTTCCGGGCAACTGCTTGGATGTTTGAAACGATCCGCGCCCGCAGGGAAGCGGACGTTTCATCAGAGGGACCCGGCAGAAACATTGAAGGCGCACGACAAAATGCCGGCTCTCCCGGAGCCGGCACATGGAGCGGCGGTGGCAACGGAAGCCCGGGAGGAGGAGGATTTGGAGATAGTAATTTCACCATGCTTTGGTACCTAGACGAAAATGGCGAGTTGGTGATGGCCCCTGCCCGAACCGGAATCACTGACGGTCAAATGACGGAAGTCATCGCCGCTCAACTTCAGCCCGGCATAGAAATTATAGCAGGGGTAACACAGCAGGCGGAGGATGATTCAAATAATCCGTTCCAGAATCAACAGCGGAGTTGGCGTCCGGGAGGTTTTTAGAGATATGGAACATGAAACCGTGATGCGTACACAGGGAATCACCAAAGTGTACGCAATGGGCAAGACCGAGGTACATGCCCTGCGAGGTATTGATCTTACCGTGGAACGAGGCGAAATGATAGCCATCATCGGCGCTTCCGGCTCAGGAAAATCAACCCTGATGAATATTATCGGCTGTCTGGATTATCCAACCTCCGGTACATACTTCCTTGACGGCGTGCATGTGGAGGGACTGTCGCGCAATCGATTGGCCGATATTCGTAACCGCAAGATTGGCTTTGTTTTTCAGGGCTTTAACCTTTTGGCCCGAACGACAGCACTTGAAAACGTTGAGCTACCACTTCTCTACGATCGATCCCGTCGAAAAATTTCAGTTCGAAAAACCGCTGCTGAAGCGTTGGATCGCGTTGGTCTCGGGGACAGAATGGATCATGAACCCAGTGAGCTCTCAGGTGGGCAGCAACAACGTGTTGCCATCGCGCGCGCACTCGTGACGAATCCGTCCATTCTGCTGGCCGATGAACCCACCGGCAACCTAGACACAAAAACCTCTGTCGAGGTTCTCTCCCTGTTTCAAGAGCTTCACGATCAGGGAATGACAATCCTGCTGATCACACACGAAGCCGACGTGGCTGACTGTACAGAGCGCATCATCGAGTTGCGCGATGGAAAAATCATACTTGACAAACGTACTGAAAAGCGTCGTTCGGCAAAATCCGAGCTGTATAAAGAGCTCCAGATATCCACTTGATTAAGTGCCTTATTCATGAAAGCTTCCACACTGGTTAAGGTTGCCTCCCAGAGCATCCTAAAGAACAAGATGCGCACGCTTCTCACCATGCTGGGAATCGTGATTGGCGTAGGGGCAGTTATTGTCATGGTTGCCATTGGGCAGGGGGCACAATCCCAGATACAGGATCAGATCAACACCCTGGGCACCAACCTGATTGTGGTAACCCCCGGAGCCAGCAGCCAAGGCGGGGTGAGCCGGGGAGCACAAAGCTACAACCGCCTCACAATTAAGGATGCAGAAAAGATTAAGCGGGAGAGTCTGATTATATCAGCAGTCTCACCCGTCGTGTTTACTCGAACACAGGTCATTGGCGGTCAAGGCAACTGGCGTACGACCATCAACGGTGTTTCAACAGATTACCAGATTATTCGTAACTGGAAACTCAAATACGGCAGATTCTTCGATCAGAGCGAATTGCGCCAGATGCGGCGCGCCGTAGTGTTGGGACACACCGTAGCAGAAAATCTGTTTCCTGGCGAAGATCCGGTTGGGGTAACCGTCCAGATACGCAATGTGCCAGTACAGGTTGTTGGCGTCCTCGAAGCCAAAGGACAAACCGCCAGTGGTACAGACCAGGATGACGTGATTTTGGCACCCTACACGACGGTCCAAACCCGTCTCAGCGGGTGGAGTCGCATATTTCAGATCCTGGCAAGTACTCCTTCGTCGAAGGATATCCCAGCAGCACAGGAGGAAATTCGGGCTATTATGCGTGAATCACATGGCTTGGCACGCTTCGCCGAAGATGACTTCACAGTCCGAAACCAGAATGACCTTGCGGAAGCCGCACAAGGCACCACGGAGGTTATGACATTGTTGCTGGCCGCCATTGCTTCGATCTCACTCCTAGTCGGGGGCATTGGAATCATGAATATTATGCTCGTATCCGTTACCGAGCGCACTCGGGAAATCGGAATTCGAATGGCCATAGGTGCACGCGGAAGGGACGTACTTACGCAATTCCTTGTCGAAAGTATCGTAATGAGTATTCTAGGGGGTGCGATTGGAGTTGGGATTGGGTTCGCCAGTTCAAGCATACTGAGTCAGATGACCGGCTGGAATACCGTTACTTCCCCAACTACGGTCATGATCGCACTGGCTTTTTCTGCGGGTGTCGGCATCTTCTTTGGTTTCTATCCTGCACGAAAAGCTGCAGCACTGAATCCCATTGAGGCCCTGCGCCACGAATGATCTACCGTCTCACCCACGCTGTACTCGTGCTTGCGTTGATTGGCACCGGTGCTGAATTAGGGTTGCTTGGTCACTATGAAGATCCCTGGCAGTGGACGCCGATCGTGGTCTTAAGTCTTTGCCTCACGCTAACTCTGATCCATTTCTTTGCACCTGGCCCGCTCACACGGAAGCTGTTGAGGATTAGCATGCTCTTGTGCATTGTATCTGGAGTGATAGGACTATATCTACATTTGAAAGGAAATTTTGAATTTGAGCTCGAAATGTATAAAAACTTATCTAATTTTTCCTTATTATGGAGAGCCATGAGGGGGGCACTGCCCGCCTTGGCGCCTGGTTCGATGATTTACATCGGTCTTTTAGGCTTGATAACAGCACTTATTCAACCACCGGTTTCAAAATGAAATTCTTTCACATTGCCCTTTTCGCTCTTGCGTTGTTGATTGCCGCCTGCGGTGGTAGCGCTGACGACGCCTCAACCGACGATGCAACTGCTCCTGGCGACGCTATGGAGGAAGACGCTGCTATGGATGACACTGATGCCATGATGGAAGATGATGCCATGGACAGTGATTCCACTGACGCTATGCACGATATGGACGACGATATGTCGGATGAAGGTGAAGAAGAGGCAGAAGATCATGGTGAAGAGGGCGGCGACGAGGAAGACCATGCATCCGCCAAGTTGCTTGATGTAACTGCTGCCTTCGGGCAAATCACTGCTTCTTAATGAAGCTCCCACATATTGCACTTTTCGCTCTTGCGTTGCTGGCTGCTGCCTGTGGCAGCGAGGACTCGTATGAGTCCGCGGCTGAGAGCGATGTTGCTCTCGTGGATACTGCTGCGGAAACCTCTTTCCCTGCTACCACACAGGTAAGTGGGTTGCTTGATGCCAACACCGTCTCCGAGCAGACACTGCAGGAAGCGGTTGGAGATGTTGTCGCCCCCCATATAGTTGCTCATCGCCCATTCGCCTCACTGGGGGAATTGTACACCACACTCGCTGCCGAGATTGGCGAAGAATCTGCCGAGGAAACGTTGAAAACGGTTTTCATTCCTGTTGATCTCAATTCCGCTTCCGACGAGGACATCCTTGCGATTCCAGGTGTCGGGAGGAGAATGCTGCGTGAGTTTAGGGAGTATCGTCCCTACGAAAGCATGGCCCAGTTTGAGCGCGAAATCGGCAAGTATGTCGATGACGAAGAACTCGCCAGGCTTGCGAGCTACGTTACGCTCTAAGTGCGCAGATACTGCTCACAAACCGTGCTCCCTTCAGCTTCTTCTTCACACCGTAGTATCCACGCTAAACCGCTTCAAGGTAGCACGGATATCCTGTATGCTGTGTTCTCGAAATAAATGGGATGTATGCGGCTTGTTGTTATGCGATTGATTGCAGCGCGATCTTCACCTTCTGTATGCCGTCTGTAATCTGACGTGTTCCGAATCTACCAAGCCCTTACTCTGACCAGGTACTGTCTCACCTATGGAGGATTCTGAGCCGCTGGCCGTACCCGAGCGACAGACAGTTAGCAGCGGAACTGCTTGGGAAGCAAAATATGGGTACACGCGCGCTGTGCGTGTCGGCCGGCATGTGCATGTGTCGGGCACTACGGCAACTGACTCACGCGGGGAGATTGTGGGCGAAGGTGATGCCCATGAACAGGCCCAGCATATCTTCACTATAATCACCGAGGCCCTTCAGAAACTGGGGAGCTCTCTTACAGACGTCGTGCGTACACGCATGTATGTTGTAGATATTCTCGCCAATGGCGATAAGGTCGGCAAAGCCCATGGTGAGGTCTTCAAAGATATCCGACCCGCTGCCACAATGGTAGAAGTTTCCGGGCTGATTGCACCTGGGCTGCTCGTCGAAATAGAAGTAGATGCTACCCTGCCATAGCCATTGCTTCCTCGAAGCGCACACTCACCAGGCTGGAAACTCCTTCTTCCTGCATCGTAACGCCATACAGTCGATCAGCCATTTCCATTGTTCGCTTGTTGTGTGTAACCAGAACAAACTGTGTATCCGAAGAAAAGCGACGGATGAGACGCATAAAATGCTCTACGTTCGCGTCGTCCAAAGGAGCATCTACTTCATCAAGAAAGCAGAACGGGCTTGGTTTGACCATATAAATCGCGAACAGCAACGCAATTGCCGTAAGCGTTTTTTCTCCGCTTGACAGCTGTGCTATACTGACAGGACGTTTCCCGCTTGGTCTGGCCGTAACAGCGATTGGCGATTCAAGTACATCGTCCGGTACGGTCAGGTCAAGTTCGCATTTGGCTTTTTCGCCAAAAAGCTCACAGAAGAGCTCTCGAAAGTTCTCGCGTATTAACACAAACGTGTCAATGAACTGCTTCGACGCAGTAAGATTTATTTCTTTGATCGTGCGAATCAGTGTGTTTTGAGCTTCCTCGAGATCTGCACACTGTGCCACCATAAACTCAAGCCGCTCATTCTCATACTCATACTCTTCAAGGGCGAGTGCATTGACATTGCCCATTGACTGCAGTCTGCGCTCTTTTTCCTGGATCTGTTCTCTGAGTTCATCCTCGTCAATCTCGGTCTTTTCCGAAGTTTTAGTAAGTTCGGTGCCGTATTCTTCACTTGCACGGTGCACCATATCCTCTAAACGTGCCTCTAGCGCACTGCGTTTTACGCGAATATCTGCCTCTTCCTGCTTTGCCTCTTGGAGAGCTCTACGCCCCTTGCGTACACGATCATTCACCTGCTCCAGTTCAACACGAGACTCGTGTTCACGTGTTTTGTCTTGTGCACTCAGCTTATCCAGATCTTTGCGACGAGCACACTCTTTGTCGCGCTTGCGTGTCAGTTCACTCACTTGTGCGCTGACCTTCTGCTGCGCCTGTATCAATCCGGCATTCTCTCTGCCTTGCTGCGCTACCCGTTTATCCAAGCGCACCCGATGTTGCTCTAAACGCTTTAGATCACCTTCCAAACGCTCACACTCGGACGCTGTTTTAACAGCAGCAGCCTGCGCCCTGATGTGAGCATTCTGCGCCTTCTCTAACTGCACCATGGAGGTTTGAATCTTGTCGTCCACCAATTTGAGGCGCTTTTGGATCTCAGACAATTTTTTATCCGAATCTTGCAGTCCATCAGCATAGGACTGCACCTGCGATTCCAAATCCAAAATTTCCTGAGCAACCTGTGACTTCCGACGCCTGAGCTCCTCAAGCCGATTTGAGGCAATCTCACGGATTTGTGCACAATTCTGGGCTGTGCGACTCGCCTCTGCATACTTTGCTTCCGCCATACGCGCCCGATCTACAACTTCTTTCAATTTTAGCTGGCGCTGAGCTGTACGGATCTCCGTGAGCAGATACTTTGCCTGTTCAACCTGATCCTCAAGCTTTCTGCACGCATTCCTGGCCTCCTGCAGATTGCCACGTTGGACCAAATATGAATAAACCCCACCCTCTTCATCCCCTCCTGCATACAGCATCCCCCTGGCATCTATCCACTCCCCTTGCAAGGTTACGTACCGATAGTTTGCTCCCTCTTCATTTTTTAGCAGTAGCCGGGCCTCCTCGAGGGATTCGACCAAAAGCACATCCTGTAGCAAAAGGTTGACGATCGGCTCGCAAGCCTCCTCACGCAGCCTAACGAGCGTCCGCAGGGCATTGGGCGGGTTTTCTTTGACCAAGGGAGTATGCGGGACATCTTCCAGTACAATGAAATAAGCACGTCCCATATCCTTCAGGCGCAGCCGATCGGCTGCCGCCTTGGCGGCCGATTCCGTTTTTGCAACCATACAGGTTCCGTAGGCCCCAAGCGCACCTGCCAAGGCAGCCCGATATTTCGGCTCACATGTGATCAAATCCCCGAGCGTAGTAACCTCAATGTCCTCTGTCTGGGTTGAGAGATACCGAACCGCGTCCGGGAAGAATTCATAGGTATCGACGAGATCGCGCAGAATCTTCACTTCTCCGAGCTTTGCAGCTACGCTCTTTTCAGCCAGTCGCACTGCATCTTCTGCATGAGTGATCCTTCTTGCCAGCGCTTCATTTGCAGTTTCGGCTGCGGTTCGCTCAGACCTTGCGGCATCAAGTTGCCGTTTTGCTTCGTCCAGCGCATTGTTGGCAGCTTCGACAGCCTTTGCTGCCCCCGCATCTGTTTCACCTCCGGACTCCTGCTCTACCCTCAGCCTGCTTTCCTCTCTCCTCAAATGGGTAATCCGGCCTTGCAACTGGTCAACCCGACGCTGAATACCTGCCCTTTGCTGACTGAGGTCATTTTCTTTTCCCAGGAAAGACTTTCTTTCGCGCTCCAGTACCTCCAAATTATTGCGTGCAGCGTCCCTTGCATATATAGCTTCATCCAAGGCTTGAGAGGCCTTGGCGGCCTGTGGTATTGCAGCGGACAGAGCTATACTTACAGACTCCCGATCATCGGACAACTCTGCGGATTCCGAAGCCACGGTCTCACCCTCCACAAGCAACCTATCCAGATCGCGCGCAATCATCTCCAGGTTCGCCTGCCCTAATCGAATCTCTCCCTCCAGTGCCATGACACGCTGTTCATGTCTAACAAATTCCTGGCGGTTATCCGCGGCCGACTGCTGCTCGGATACAAACCTGGCTCTGAGGGCTTCAAGTTGCGCATCACAGGCATGTACCTTAGCCGTCAGATCTGTACACAGGTCCGCTATCCTGGCTTCGTCATCTGCGAGGAACTCCTCTTCGAGAGCCAAATGATTGTAGTCAGACTGAAGGAGCGTTAGCTGGGCACTGCGCAGCTCAGACTTGTAACGTAGGTAACGTGCAGCAGTACTGGCCTGCCGTTTGAGGTTGCGTACGCGTGTGGAGATTTCATCTGTCAGATCCCGAACACGGGCAAGATCAGATTGCATATTATCGAGCTTGCGCAATGCATCCGCCCGACGTTTCTTGTATCGCGTGATACCCGAGGCTTCCTCAAACAACCGGCGACGATCCTGTGTGCTCTCGGAGAGAATCTCCTCGATCATTTTCAGTTCAATGACCGAGTAGGCCCCTGCACCCATTCCAGTATCTGTAAACAGGTCAGTAATATCCCGGAGTCTACAGGGCACGCCGTTGAGCAAATATTCTGCCTCCCCGGAACGATACAGACGACGTCCCAGCATCACCTCAGAATACTCCAAGGGCAATATCCCCCGGGTATTCATAATAGTCAACTGAACTTCAGCTAATCCCACCGCACGACGCCGTGACGTTCCGTTGAAGATGACACTGTCCATTTTATCGGATCGCAGCACACGCGCCCGCTGCTCTCCAATCACCCAACGCAGTGCGTCAACAATGTTGGACTTCCCACAACCATTGGGACCAACAATGGCGGTGATCCCCGGGTCAAAACACATCTCCGTAGTCGAGGCAAAACTCTTAAAACCTTGAATAAGAAGTCTGCCTAAGTACATGAGCGATCGTTCTCAACTTAATAACCGGTATTCCAAACATGACCGGCTGTTGGAATATGCGCTAATATAGTGCATATTCGCCTTATTATGGAGAAATTGACCGTAAATGCCGTTATTCCAATCCCTATGCAGCAACCATCGGCTCGGTTTCAAGTGTTAATCCACTTCCATCCGGAGCTGTACCCACGATAACCGTCTGACCGCCAGAAATCCAACCCGAGAGGATTTCTTCTGCAAGCCTGTTAATTATCTCACGCTGAAGTATACGCTTAACCGGACGCGCGCCAAATGCCGGATCATAACCCTTCTCCGCCAGATAATCCCTAGCCTCCTCCGTCAACGTGAGTGATACTTCATGGCTCTCCAGTGCTAACCGCTGAATGCGCGCAAACTGGATCGTCACAATCTGACGAATCGCATCTTTGTCCAGTGAATTGAATAATACAATATCGTCAATGCGATTCAGGAATTCCGGGCGCACGCTCACCTTCAGGAGCTCCATGATTTCACGTTGGAGTGTCTGACGATCCGGTGTCTCTTCCGACTCTACCCGCTGACGAATCAGATCACTTCCAAGATTGCTGGTCATTATCACGATTGTATTCTTGAAATCCGTTGTTCGCCCCTTGTTGTCCGTCAGACAACCCTCATCTAGCACCTGGAGGAGAATGTTAAATACCTCGGGATGTGCTTTTTCGATTTCATCCAGCAACACCACCGCGTAGGGTCTCCGCCGAACCCTCTCCGTCAGCTGTCCGCCTTCCTCATAACCTACATACCCTGGAGGCGCACCGATCAACCTGCTCACGGTATGGCGTTCCTGATACTCACTCATATCAATACGTACCAGGGCCTGCTCATTATTAAAGAGGAACTCGGCTAAAGCTTTGGCCAGTTCAGTCTTGCCCACACCAGTAGATCCTAGGAAGATGAAGGATCCGATTGGGCGCCCCTGCTCCTGTAAACCTGCCCGTCCACGGCGCACGGCATGTGCAATGGCCTCAATAGCCTCATCCTGCCCAACTACGCGACGCCTAAGTTCATCCTCTGCGCGGAGCAGCTTGATCCTCTCGCTCTCCAGCATCCGGGCAACCGGGATACCGGTCCATTTCGAGACAATCTCTGCAATATCTTCGGCATCCACCTCCTCTTTCAGGAGCGCACCACCAGTCTGTACCTCTGCGAGCCTGGCCTGGGCATCCTGTACTAGGCGTTCGAGCTCAGGAATAGTACCGTGACGAATTTTGGCAACTTCTTCATAACGGCCTGCACGTACGAGCGCTTCATCTTTGATTCGCAGCTCTTCTATCTGCTCTTTCGCCTTACGAATCTCCGCAATGAGACGTTTTTCTTCATCCCAGCGCGCGCGCAGACCGCTGCGCTCTTCTGTCAGATTAGCCAACTGTTCTTCAAGCGTTGCAAGTTTCTCCTCGTCTTGCTCACGCTTAAGGGCCTCGCGTTCGATTTCCAGCTGCCTGATCTGCCGCTCCAGTGTATCCAGTTCCTCTGGGAGTGAATCAATCTCGGTCCGCAGACGAGCCATAGCCTCATCAACCAAGTCAATCGCCTTGTCCGGTAAGTGTCTATCCCCAATGTATCGATGGCTCAATTGGGCGGCAGCAACGATTGCAGCATCGGTAATACGCACTCCGTGGTGCACTTCGTAGCGTTCACGAATACCCCGAAGAATTGAAATTGCATCATCCAGATCAGGCTCGCTCACCAAGATCGTCTGAAATCTTCGCTCAAGTGCTTTGTCTTTCTCGAAATATTTTCGATACTCATCCAGCGTTGTTGCACCAATAGCACGGAGATCGCCCCTTGCCAGAGCTGGCTTGAGAATATTGGCGGCATCCATTGCACCTTCAGCAGCGCCGGCTCCCACCAGAGTATGAATCTCGTCGATGAAGAGTAGAATTTCGCCATTGGCATCGGTAACCTCCTTAACCACGGCTTTCAGTCGATCCTCGAATTCTCCCCGATATTTGGCACCTGCAATCAAAGCTCCCATATCAAGCGCATGCAGCCGTCTGGACTTTAGACCTTCGGGTACATCCCCCTGCACAATCCGAATTGCGATACCCTCGGCGATCGCAGTCTTACCAACACCTGCCTCTCCGATAAGTACCGGATTGTTTTTTGTCCGTCGTGAAAGAATCTGCAACACACGTCGAATCTCTTCATCACGTCCTATTACAGGATCAATCTTTCCTGTGGAGGCCAATTCGTTGAGGTTACGGGTAAAGCGATCCAGTGCACGGTAACGATCTTCAGCGTGCTGATCGGTGACGCGCCGGTTGCCTCGAACGTCCTTGAGTATCCCCAGTATTGCCTTCCTAGTCACACCGCGACGTGCCAATGCCTGACTTACAGGCCCGCTGACCGCTGCCAAGGCAATGAGCAAGTGCTCACTGCTCACAAACTCATCCTTTAGTGCCTGAGACTCCTCAAGTGCTTTGTCAAATGTGCGCTTGGATTCACTAGTCAGATAGCCACCTTCAACCGATGAGCCTGTGACTACAGGCAATTTTTCAAGCAATTGATCCACTTCGATTTGCAGGCCCTGCAAATCTGCACCGAGTCGCTGCATTATGGTGACGCCAATACTGTTGGGATCCAACAGAAACGCCTTCAGCAGATGTGCTGGATCAAGCCCCTGGTGGTTCTTCCCTGCGGCGATTTTCAGCGCCTTCTGGACAATTTCCTGTGCTTTAACGGTGTAGTTGTTTAGGTTCATTGTGTTTGATCTGCCTTTTTGTCAATGTTTGTGTTTGGAGATATAATGAACCAAAAGTATTCCACTCCACAGAATCGTGACAAATTGTCACATGCTTTCTTGATAAATCGCAGAGATGCACCAGATTATAGGTCAACTAGGCGAATGTAGTCCTCGAAACACTCACGCCGTCCATTTTTACTGCAATTATGGCGAACCGTGACTGGGAAATTGCCCCAATAGCCAACGCCGGCGTCGGATTTCAAGATTGATGGGATGTCTTATGGCCTCTCGGGAGGAGGCATAGGGGCTGAAAATATTTCGTATGCGGTGATACTGACGAAGTCGATCATGGAGTTTGATTATACAGATCTGGTCAACCAGAACGAGTTTTATCCAGATCATTTCTGGCGTACTCTCCTGCCCGAACATAGACAACAGCACGATCTGATGTCACTACGTGATCACCCTCCAGGTTGGACTGGTTCAAAACCGATCCCCGGCCAATCCTAACTGGTTCTGCGAACCCTAGTCCTGCTTAGTCGCTCCGAACCGACTACGCCCCCAGACAGGCCCTCCTAGAAATAGATGCCCTCCATGCGCAGGCCTTTGGGAGCACCCTCAATGAGCTCCTGGCCCCCTACTGTATACAGCTCCCCGCCCTCCGGTACTACATAACGACACCTAGTACGATACCAAGGGATGCATCGTATTCTCAAAGAAGAGTGGCCAGGCCCAGTCCCGCGAACCCCTACTAGAAAGAAAACGCATTCGACCTGCATACTCTAGGATGTGCGCAACCAATCTCGCATTCGGATGGAACGATATTGAAGACCTGACCTAGGGCGACCTACACGTACATGGATGACACGCTACCCGGCGGGCCGCAGGAACATACATTGCATTCCATGCTCCCGTTGATAGATGAGACAGAAAAGAAGACTACCATAAAGCATGGGCGCTCCTTGAACGAGCCAAAGCAGATAGCGAGCTGTAACTGCAGTCCAAGTTCGATTGGTCGAGACTCCGAAACGAAGGTCGGTTTGCACTTGACGAACTTAGCGCAAGTTTATCATTGTAGTGGATTTTTTGCATGAGGTTTCCCTGCTCCTGGTGTCCAGGGGGGTTCAGGGCCGGCTATTTTTCGTTTCCGCTACGCTTCCTCGGCGGTTTTTGCAGGCTGTTTCGCCTTTTGTCTGTGGGTATAATTGCTGAGTTTAAGGTCCATAGCCCCGAAGATCTCGCGCTGAAAAGGTGTAAGGTCTGCGTCTTTTTTGAGCAGAATGCAGTGGGTATCGTTTTGTGGAAGCACGGTCGTGATCCGATGTCGCTGGTTGAGTTTGACTTTGAGTGTTCCCCAGCTGTTGTAGATTTTCTTTGCGCTCAACTTGCTTCGGACCAGATGCGCTGCATGGAAGGCCAGGATGGATAGGAAGAGGTGCCCGCTAATGCGGTGGTCCCGTCTGTGGTAAATCGGACGTAATCCCAAGTCCGTTTTCATGGTTCGGAAGGTGCGTTCGATTTCTCCGAGTTGCCAGTAAGTGCGTGCGATTTTCTTGACGGACCACTGCGTGCGACTGGTGCGCAGCACGTATCCCCCAGAGGCTTCGGTGCAGGCATCATAAGCCGGTCGTTTTGTGATGATGAGCCTTTCGGCATTAGGACTACCTTTTTTCTTGATCACCTTGATCTCGTACTGGTGGGCAACCTGCTTGTATTTTTCAGTGAGCCGTCCCACCTTTTTCTGCACCGCAGCATAACGCTTGAGGCGTCTGGGCACGGAGAATCCCGCTTCCAGGTGCGCAAGCTTCTCTTCAAACTGTTTACGCTTGGACGTGACGATTTTGTCACTCACTGCTTCCCGGGCCTCACTGTGCAGATACACGCGCAGTTCGCCGTCTTCCTCGGGAAGTTTCCAGGCACGAACGTCAACGTCACGGGTAGTTTTGAGCGTTTCGTCGGGTACACGCTGGGGAACCGGTGGCGTTTTTGTGCGCTGCACACAGAGCCAATCCAGCTTCTGCTCCCTCAGATACGCCAAATTCGCCGCTGTGGCAATGCCAGCATCCATAATTACGGTCGGTTGGGCCCCATTCAGTTGTTGAATCGCCTTTTCCAGGGTTGCCGGCTCACTGGCATTGCCGGGCAATATTTCCGCGCTGCGCGGGAAACCCGAGGCATCTAGGGTCAGGGCCAACGTGACCAACGGACAGTCCGAACGTTTCTCTTTACTGCGTCCATGGCGCAGCAAGTCTCCGTGCTTACGGCCATAATAGAATACATTCGTCAGATCAAAGAAGGCAATGGTTTCGCTGAATCCCAGCAGTTCTTTGGTATTGCCAAAGAGCGCATCCATGATCGGTTTCCGATGCGCGTAGAGCATATCTCCAATCCGGTACAGGGTACTCGGACTGGGAGGATCAAGTTGAAGCAGCTCGAGGATACTGGATCGTTCGCGCATCCAGTCGTAGGTTTGACGTTCACTGCCGGGGGAGAGCATCCGACCGACGACGAGTGCAGTCGCACATTTGATCTGATGCTGGTTCAGGTTCAGCTTACTCAGAATGCGGGCAAAGCCCAACAGTTCCAGTGCTTTTAGCGCAACGCGTTCACCGCCTACGGTACGGGTACCAGTATGATGGATTTGCGCGGTAATGATGGCGTCACGGTCATCCCGCGGGTCCTCCACCTGATAACCTTTCTTCCGCAGCTTTCGAACGAGGTCTTGACTGATCTTTTGGATCTTTTCATTTTCAATGGGGAGGTTCGTCTGTCCTCGCAAGCTGTCTTGGATATGGTTGACCAGCGTGGGCCATTGTTCTTTGGGGAGATCGAAGTTTTGCCCGAGATTGAGGACGGTTCTTTGTTTGGGGTTTCCATTGACGCGGTGGCATTCGAGAAGCGCGTAGCTATGGAGCTTGACGCCGGACTTGAGTTTACGAGATTTAGCGCGGACATACATGCGGGATGTGGGGTTGGTTCGGGAGGTTATATATTTTGGATCTCTGTAAGTTCCACAAAAATCCACTACATTACCCTATTTACGCAATAAATCCTGTAAATCGGTAACCTTGGCTTGAAAACGGCCTTTCTGGGGCTAAAATGCTGAAAATTGGACCGGAAATCAGGAAATTAGACCGGAAAGTCAACCCCCACTTAGCTCAAATGATAAACTTGCGTTAGTCCGAAAGTTGATCACGCCCAGTGATAAACAAAAATGGACACTCCGACAGATAACCTAGATATCTTCGCCATCCGATTCCCTCATCGACGCATCAACATCCGGTGGTTTCGCCAATTTCTCCATCCCCTCGTTCAATCTCTCTAGGTTATTTAGGATTTTCGTCAAGGTTTCTGACACTTGCGGGAGCCACTGAAAGAGCAAGCCACCTGCCATAATTAGCGCTCCATAAAATAGGATGGGAACCAGAGCAATAAGCATCTCCCAACCTCCCCCCCCTATCACTATGCGAAAGAGCACGAACACAATAGAAACTGTCACGACTACGCACCCCGCAAAATAGAATACCTTGCCAATCCTGCCCAACGTTTTAAGCTTACCAAATTCCATGAAAGACCAAAAAATAATGAGTAAGATCGCACATCCTAATTCTTTAAGGAGATGCGATAGGAATGAGGCTGTTACTCACAGAACGAAAATAGATCTATCGAACGAGTACGCCTTCAAAGGGCTGATAATGCAAAACTACCCCTCCCAGCAACATTCCTGCCTAGGACTACACTCCCGCCATACACCGGAAACGGTTCCGCCCAATTAAAATCCTGCCATAACTGCCAGCTGCCCGGCTGGGTCAATCATGCCTAAACCGCCCAACCGTCCCGATAATCACGTGTCAAGAGCTCGTGAGGGATATTCTCACTGGTCACCTTCATATTCTCAGCATCCCAACTAATCTGCTCACCGGTGCGTAAAGCAATAGTGGCTAAACAGGTTGCCTCGGCCAAGTCTGCGATGTTAATGAAGCTACCTCGGCTCTGTTTACCTTCGCGGATTGCATCCACATACTCGTCTACAGGATCCTTCACTTCCTCTGCCGGTCGAGCAGCAGGCATAGATCCCTGCAGAGCGGACATACGTCGCTCAGGCAAAAGCCGGAAATCGGTCGCAAGAAAATTATTCCCTATGATCGTTCCGTACTCTCCAACATACAGCACTCCCTCACGTGGGAGACGCTCTCCCGGTGCCAGTAACCCATTCGGTACACGCGGCTTCATGCCACCATCATACCAGAATATGTCCAAATCCTTATGCTCAAAATGCACTGTACTTGCTGACGGGAATGCCACTTCTGAGCGACGCCACTGGCTTTGATTCCCTACAATAACTGCCCCCGTAGCGGCATTTGCCTGAACACTGACCACGGGACCGGGATTCAGCATTCGGTACGTCCTCCACAGACTGTACTGCCCCATATCTCCTAGGCAACCGCTGCCAAACTCAAACCACCCCCGGAACAGTGCGTGCGTATAGTCAATGTGGTACGGTCTATCCGGTACACAACCCAGCCATAGACTCCAGTCCAGACCTTCGGGAATCGGCATTGCTTCCTTGGGATTTTCCATCCAACCTTGGGGCCAGACTGGACGATTCGACCAGTTATGTACCTCCTTCACTTTGCCGATGATACCCTGATCAAGCCATTCCCACAACTGATACAGACCTGGATCGTTATTCCAGGCCATTAAATGCGTGGTCACACCGGTTTCTTTGGCCGCTCGAACCGTATGATGTACCTCATGCAGCGTATTGGCCAGAACTTTGTGAGAAATCACTGCTTTGCCTGCCTTCATGCCTGCAATGTTTACCACGCCATGAAGGTGCTCCGGTGTCATATCAATCACAGCATCAATGCCCTCCGATTCAGCCAGCATTTCCCTGTAATCCGCATAGAGCTTCAGACCGCTCCAGTCACCCTGCCCACGTTCGTTCGCATAATAGCCTTCTATCAGCTCCTTACCCGCCATGAGACCAGCCCGAATACCTGTCTCAGATCCCCAACCAGGCTTATTCAGGAATCGCCGAACTGCATTACGCACACCATGCGGGCTCCAGTCACGATAATCCTCCGAATCCGTATTGGGATCGCACACTGCAACCAGACTCAGGTCTTCTCTTGGCAGCCAATCGCCCATCAGTTGGCGTAAAGCCTGCGTACCGGAGCCGATGAGCGCGACATTTATTCTGTCACTGGGTGCAACACGACCCGATCCTCCGAGGACCCGCCGAGGAAGAATAGCAGCCGCAGCAGCAGCTCCACTAGTGGTGGCGATAAATTCACGCCTATTGAGTTCTCTTTTCCTTGCCATGGTTAGATGATGGTCAGCACTTTACTAAGTTAGCACAATCAAACGAAATTAGTAATTCTATAGAACTATTATGCTATCCAGACTTTATTTGAAAATCAATGCTCGCATCGACAGCATCCCAAACATGTGCAGTACACTGCACGAGTGGCCCGACTGCTACGATGGAGTGCGGATATATCATCTCTCCGAAATTAGACTCAGACTCGGCAGTATGTGAAAAGAGTCACGACTACTCCCTTCACGAACAGTATTTGAGCCAAAAAAACAATGTGCCATGCTGAAGATCACATGGAATCAGCCGTGTAAACACACCATGTTTTCGTCCTGCAAGGGTATACAGACACAGCTACTTCTCGCTGGCTGCAGGCGGCATTGGTTGGACGCGTCCCCCATCAGGCATCACTAGACGGGTCGCATCAAAAGGTGCAGAAAAAGAGTGCTTGCTGGATTCTGCACTATAATACTGGTTCCCCTTTGCACCCTCGGAAAATCCGTAGCCTTCAAACCGAGTCGGGGTAGTCAAGCCATCAACTGTTACGTAATCTTTGTAGTACAGCAGAGTTTCCCGCATATTCTCATCAATGGCTGGGCGCCCCCGACCAAAGGTTGAACGGTACCGGAGAGCACTCACCATATGCGTCTCTGGATGAATGTACAGCGTGTAGTGATCACCATACGCATCACCTATACCGTCCTCGAAAGTTACTCGCACCATCTGGTGCTCTATACTATCCAGAAGCACCGGAGCAAGTGCCTCGTAATGAAGCCCCAAATCCGCCAAGACAAATGGAATGGACTGAAAATAGTAGCCCGTCGTCGTCATAAATCTCGGGTTCGCCATACCCATCAGCGAATCTGGATAAACCCAGGCATCTGAACCATCCCAGGTCATTTGAGCACCGTCTTGTACCGCTTCACCTGCAAGGGCTAGAATATCGTGGTATACCTGCCGAGTGCGATTGTGGGCTACCAATCTGGTCTGCGTCCCTCCTACGAAACCCCAGATATAGGCGCTTGTCTCCGCATTATGCCAAGCATCCAATCCCCCGTGTGCTTCAATTGCACGCAGTACCATTCGCCCCCCTTCCGTAGCCGAGAGACGTGCCTCCGCCTCAGCGGTGAGCCTATTGGATTCAGATTCGTTATTGCCGGACTCCGGCTCCATATTGCTGCAGCCAAACAAGCAAAAGACAGCGAACAATGCAGTGATCAGTATGCGCATCAATTTGAGGAGTTATCTGGTTGGATATACTGCTATGATACGTTACCAAATCTTTTTTATCCGATGATCAATCCACACATAGCGGCCATTCAGCTCTGCTCAGGCCAGAACATTCATACCAATCTGGCACAGGCGAAGCTGTTGATCGAAGATGCCGTGCAACTTGGCGCACAACTGGTGGCTCTTCCTGAGAACTTTTCATACTTGGATCGGGAGGGAAATAAGATCCATGCCGTCGAAAATCTCGAGGATGGACCCGCAGTACAATTGCTACGGGAGCTGGCCCGCTCAAACTCCATCTACATCGTTGGGGGTACTGTCCCGCTTGCAGCCGATGATAGGGTTACAAACACGTGTCTGGTATTTGGGCCTGAGGGCCAAATGATCGCACGCTACGATAAAATTCATCTGTTCGACATCCAGCTAGACGACGCTCATTCATTTGTAGAATCCCGTTGCATCGCAGCGGGGAAAGAGCCCGTAACCTTTGAAGCACTCGGAGCTACCATGGGGCTCAGCATCTGTTATGATCTGCGCTTTCCAGAACTGTATCGGGTACTGGTGAAACGGGGTGCACGGGTACTCTTTGTACCCTCGGCCTTTACCTGGCGTACCGGAGCATATCACTGGCTGGCACTGCTGCGGGCCCGTGCAATTGAGAATCTTGCCTACGTCGTCGCCCCTGCCCAGTTTGGTCGTCACAATGCCGAGCGTGAAAGCTTTGGGCACTCCGTGATCATCGATCCCTGGGGACAGATTCTCGCGCAAGCTCCAGACCGAGCGTGTGTGATCAGCAGTGAATTGAACTTCACATACCAGGATCAACTGCGTGAACGCCTGCCCTGCCTCAATCACCGACGCCTCCCGTAGCTGCAGACTTACTCCACGCTACAACCTGGGACGAGGTGACGAGATCGCCCTGCCAAGCTCTGATAGCGTTAGTCAAAACCGGACAAGACAGCCCGAATCATACCCATATTCGGATCTTTCCGCATCACGTTCTTACTGATGCGATTGAACCCAACTAACTGTTGTGTCTTTACCTCCTGCACCTCTCCGTTCAGTTTTCTGCAAGCCCTTGACTTCGTCATTTCCGCATTGCTGCACCGGAAATGGTAACTCCAACAAATCAGTAAGGCACACGAAAATCTCGATAAATTCTCCTGTTAGAAGCCCCAGCCAGTTGGCCGTCGGGGGTAGAATGTTTCAGTACAAGTCCACCTCCCCTTGTGTGCAAGCAGCCAGAATAACGGGAAAGTACGGCTTGAGTATTGTAGTACGATAACCCCTCTGCCACCAGCAGTGTGAGTTTTTGCGTTCCCAACCAGCGTCATGCAGTGTTCTGATCACATCTGGAGATCTGTCAATCTGGCGGTCAAAAATGTGACTTCCTGGGCCATTCAGGGCCTTATTGACCGCCTCCTTCGCAAACATACCGACCATATCTACATCAAAGACATGTACGTCGGGATAGCACTCTGCCAAATCAATCGAAAGAGAATCCAGCCCATCACCAGATGAATGACCTGTGCATCGGGATTTGGATTCAATACGCGCGGTGCACTCCCCTGCGCCGTGCTTCCTGTTAAGCCTCTCCTCACACTTCTGACTCCAATGATCCCCTGAGTGAGTTATAACTGGTTAGCGACCGACAAATCAACCTCGCGTATAAAAGCACATACTGTTGCACCGATGTATGCGTCTACATCAGGAAAGGTAATCCGGCTGCAGCCGTAGCTGGTATTTCCACCAAATCAATGGACGATTAGTTAAATAGTGCTTGCACGGAAATAGGCTTGTCGGGTACAAGGTGTTTGCGTTGGGTTTTTGAATGTGGAAATTTGTGCCTTATACATGCCCCTGGCGTGATTTTGGAGTCGGAGACTATCCTGATCAAGAGACTTTGTTCGGGTGAATGTTGGGCTGATTCCAGATGATTTATCGGTTCTATCTGGGTTTAGCCGCAAATGAGGGCATGATTCGGACTATTAAATGCCTGAGTAAAACTACAAACATGGTTCATTGGCGCGTTTGTTGTGACATACAAACCGCCTCAGAATGTGCCCAGGAGTGGTTATTGACACAAACCAGAGCCATGACGACCTTAAAGTGGTATTCTCGCTTAATCGCTAATTAGCGTACATTGTTTTCTATCCTCACGACAACGGATTCAATGTTTGCACGCAACAAACGTGTTTTAGTCGGGATATCAGCGCTCGCAATTCTGATCCTCGTTATTCTGACTATTCTGGAACGGTCCGTGCCGATGGTGGCGCCTGCACCACCCTGGCACGGCATAGAACCAAAAGATACAAGTTCCAGTTACGGCAATCCGGACAAGTTCTTCGCCTATCACGCGGCCATCCGTCGCACCGAGGACGGCCGCACCTATCCGGTGAACTATCGCATGAAAGCGTTCAGCAGAGCCGTGGCCGCCAGAAAGCAGCCCGGCCGAAAGCTGGCCTGGGTCGAGCGGGGACCGGCCAACGCGCCCGGGCGTACGCGGGCCGTAATCGTAGATCCCGACGATCCGAGCCACCGGACCTGGTTTGCGGGCGCCGTATCCGGGGGGCTGTGGAAGACCGTTGACGGCGGGGCCTCCTGGCAGTCGCTAACGGATCATCTACCCACTCTGGCGGTTTCCGCGCTGGCGATGGCACCGTCAGACCCGGACGTGATCTACATGGGAACCGGTGAGGGATTTGCCAACCATAATGGCGTCGGGGGCTCCGGCATATTCAGATCAACCGACCGCGGACGCACCTGGGTGCATCTGGCGTCGTCCGTAAAGGGTTCGGCCTTTCGCTTTGTCAATCGTATGGTGGTGGACCCGAACGATGCGCAGACCGTTGTGGCGGCGACTAACGAAGGGATATTTCGCACCTCCGATGGCGGTGGCGTGTGGGATCAAGTGTACGGGCGGCGTGGTACCTATCACCCACCAGTGCTGGATCTGAAGGCGAGGCCCGATGATTTCGATGTACAGTTTGCCACAGTTGACGCTAGAGCGATTCTGCGCTCCCTGGATGCCGGCCGCACCTGGGAGGTGTCCCACGATGACTTTGTAGGCTTCGTCCGACGGATAGAATTAGCAATTGCCCCGTCAGATCCAGACGTTGTTTATGCCTCCGCATTTGCCGGGCGGAGCAACGACCAATTGTATAGAACCGGCGACGAGGGGCAGACCTGGAACCCAGTACTTATCGACGGCCCCAAGAACTGGCTTGGGGGTCAGGGGGTGTACGATCAGACGCTTGCTGTCCATCCGTATGAAGTGGACAAGGTGCTTCTTGGAGGGGTCTGGCTGTTCGAGGCCAGCCTTGCACCAGGTACCATTGAAAGGAAGATTTTGTCCAGTCTGGAACGCCGAGGCACGAATTCGTTTCTCTCCTATCTCGGCTTTCCTGGGAGCTACCAGGGTCTGCTCGGGACGGGAGACACAGTTGACGAGGTGCTGGACGTTACCCCCGACGACTTCGTTTCCATGGAAATCCGCTTTGGTCCCGGGCAATCCCAGAAAGCACACCGGTACACCGTGTCCAGAACGAGCACCGAGTCCGCCGCGAACGGGCTCGACCTGCCATTCGCCGAATACGAGTACCAGGACTATACGGACGTTCCGTTTGAGGTGTGGGATATCGACAACAACCGCCAGCTCATGGTTTCCTTTAGAGATCAGGCGGACGACGGAGAGTTCAATTTGGTGCGGCCCCGCGTGTTCGGAGACCGGAACAGCCTGAGTTGGGAGGTCGTGGCCGTCCATGGATACCCTTACCATGCCACGGAAGCCGACGAGCGCCTCACCCAGGACGGAGGGATAGTCAACAAGCTGCTGTACTACCTAGTGCCTACACTGAGTCGCGGTGCTGTCTGGGATCCGGAAAATCTGCCAGAATCGTATTTGCGTCTTTCTGTGGAGCAGGCCGTGCTGCTAATGGGTGAGACCGGCGAGCACCCAGCCAATTGCTGCGTGCATGTGGATCACCACAACCTCATTTTCATTCCCGTGAACGAGGCCCAAGGGGAATTCAAGGTACTCAACGCGAGTGATGGCGGGGTGTATTTCTCCGAAGACAGTGGCGAGACCTTCACCGGCGCAACCGGATACAACACTACGCAGTTCTATGGTCTGGACAAGAAGCCCGGCGAGAATGTCTATATCGGCGGCACCCAAGACAACGGCACTTGGCTCTCCGGTTTGGACCCGCAGCGCGATGACGGCTGGGAACGCGTTCTAGGCGGTGACGGCTTTGACGCCATCTGGCATTCCAAAGATGTCCGGCTGGTCCTGGCTAGCTGGCAGGGAAACAATATCGCCCGCTCAACGGACGGCGGCAAAAGCTTCACCGGTGTTGATAAGCCAAACGATGAAGGTCCTTTTTGGACCGTTTTGTCGAATTCGAGGGACGTGCCGGACCGTGTGTTTGCGATCGGCGAACGCGGTGTGTGGCGTTCGGAAGATTTTGGAGCGCATTGGCAGATCATTCCGATTCCGGAGGAGCAGTGGGGATTCGACATCGGTAACGTCAGCAATGGAAAGGTGCGCGTTTCCCTCGCCAAGGCGGATATCGTCTGGGCGGGAGGTCGTCTGGATGACAAGGGTTCGCTTACCGGCACCATGCATGTTTCCCTGGACGGCGGCGAGACGTTTGCGCCCGTGGCCGTCCCCGACATTGCGCCGGAAGCACATATTTCAGGGCTGGCCACGCATCCCCACCAGGACAACACCGCGTACGTCCTGTTCTCTGCCTACGGACAGACAAAAATACTGCATACGACAGACCTGGGACAATCGTGGCAGGACCTCTCGGGATTTGCGGATTCGCCTAGTGGCGAGAGCACGAATGGTTTTCCCGACGTAGCGGTATACGACCTGCTGGTCATGCCCCACGATCCCGATATTCTGTGGGCGGGCACGGGGATCGGCCTGTTCGAGTCCACAGATGGCGGAAAACATTGGGCATATGCCGACAACGGCCTGCCCGCGGTGCCCGTCTGGCAGATGAAACTGGTGGACGATCAGATCATTCTCGCCACTCACGGCCGGGGCATCTGGACACTTGACTTGCCACGTCTCGTGGCCAGTTCCGGGTATGGACCGGCCCTCGGAACTGACTTCATTTTCTTTTCCAGCGGTACGAATATACGGATGAATGCCTTTGATGGAAGTCTCGTTTCCGATCCCTTGGAGAGTGGAGCACAGGAGACCGTACTCCACTACGAATTCGGCCCTTTTCAATCTTTCCGCTTTACGCGTGACCTCGGCGCGGATCTCACATCCAACCACATTTACGGTGATTTACTCCATCTGAGACTGTTGGTGGACCCGCTTGTGCCGAGTCAAGACAAGGGAAGCCCCGTGCTGGTACTGGAAGATAAAACAGACGACAGTCGCGCCGAAGATGGGAGTGCAGATTTGCCGTTTCGCGCCAGCTGGCGGATACCGGAGGAACTACGCGACGGTCAATGGCATGAGTTGGCGATCCCACTTCCCCCCAGAACATGGCAGGAGTTGGAAGATACTCGCTCACGGGGGACGTTGAATGGGCTGGCGCAGTATTGGTATTATACGGGTGCGATGACCGCCGCAGGACTGCGGGTAGCGACCGATGGGGATGGACCGAGAACGAGTGAAAAACCGAAGCTGTGGAAAGAATTTGAGTGGGGTAATGTGCAGGCGATCGGCATCGCCTGGGAAAGCGAGGGGGGGGGCAGCGTGTGGGTAGACGATGTTTACATTGGCAAACCAGGCCTGGATCTTTCCATTGCTGATGCTCCAGCTATGGCAATGTCCGGCGTGACTGGGAGTCTATCTTCTACAGGGAATGTCATTTCCTGGAATTCTACACCGTCGTTCGGAGGCTATAAGATCTACACGAGCACGGATCCGATTACGGACGTTTCTGCTGACAATGTCTTTTTGCTGCAATACCTTCCCTCCAGAGTTGTCGAGGAGACGGAAGTGATACACCGCTTGGAGGTCCCGCATACCTCTTTCATACCTCTGGAGGCCCATTATGCCGTGACCTCCCTGAGCACCTATGGTGTGGAAAATCCAGATGTTTCAGTCAGTTCCGTATCCATTGTCAATCCGAATCTGCCCGTTACACCTGTGATCGCTGAGTTGACGGAAGTGGAAGCAGGTCTGCTTAGAGCTAGCCTGCAAAGTGCCACTGCTTCAAAGGAGGGATTCCCGGAGTGGCTTGCGCCTTTCCGGGTGGATGAGTTGCACAGCAGTCCGGGAGAGAGCGGAACTCTACCCCAGAATAATGAGGAATTGTCTGGAATCTTTTGGATCGGACAGAGTCCTCGCAACGAGCTCTTCGTGTATGCCGAAGTGAAGGACGATCTGGTTCGAATCGCTGGAAAGGATGTGTCACCGGAAGATGTGTGGCAATATGACAGTATTGAGCTTGGATGGGGCAATTACGATGTCCGTGAAGTAAACGGGGGATCATTTCTTACCGGGTCGCCACACAAAGCCTTGAAGCGGGGTTCCTACGCAGATTACCATTTCCGTATTGCGGCGGGTCACGATAGGGAGGCAGCCATCTATTTGAATGCCGGAACGGGAACGTATATCCCTGTCCCTGGAAGTGGAGCAGCATATGAAGTCATACAGGATGTCTCAGGTAGGGAGTCTGGATGGAAAATGCTTGCATTAATTCCATTGGATGCGATCCAGAATACAGCGACGCAGGACATCATGCTTCCACCGATCTCAGGCACGGACCTCAGACTGGTCCCAATGAATCTGGCCCTGAACGACGCGGACGAAACCGGAACAAGAGACAACCAGATTCAGTGGTCTGTCAAGCACAATGCGAATGCACACTGGTGGTATTCACCTGCACAGTGGCCTGTCGTAGCCATGGTTGGACGCCTCACATGGACGGGCATTTCCGGCGAGCTGGCAAAGCTTCCGGCGACATTTTCGCTCAGCCAAAACTATCCCAATCCATTCAACCCGTCAACACTGATTGAATTTTCACTTGCCTCTGACGAACCGGTCACACTCACCGTCTTTGATGCGCTGGGCAGAAAGGTCATGGTGCTCCTGGATGGAAAACCAATGTCTTCGGGGAAACATACGGTTTCGTTTGAAGCACAAGGACTTGCCAGCGGTATTTACTTCTATCAACTTAAAGCTGGCGATGCCTATTCCGCAAGCAAACAAATGACATTGGTGAAGTGATAGCTTTATACAGCGACCAACATGACCATCGAATGATGGCAGACAGCCTCAGGGGGATGCATCACCGTTAAAGCTTGGATCCGGGGGATGCATACCAAAGTACTGTGAGCCGGTTACAGGTGGGATACTAGTCGGGATTCCACTTACATTTTCGTGACCGAGGATCGCGAACCACAGGACTTCTTTACTGTCTATAATAGCCCCATACGGTTGAAAACTTCAACGTGTACTGCGATCTTACTTATCCCGCAAAACAATCTCTGGGTAGATCCAGAAAAGCCTCGTTGTGCACTCCACCTCCAGATACAATGAGTCGGTCAAGGGAGTGGACTGTAGTGGTGCAATAGGCTTTTGTGTCGGATATTCAGTCCGCTCTTTGGCCATATTGTTGATCGGGTTCTACCGCGAATGTTGTGGTAGAGGCTTGGATCTCCGCAGAAAAAAAGAATTGCAGATCCGAAGTTTTCAAATTTACTGTACCCTCTGCCGATAGTTTTGACCTCCTGAATTTTCCCATTGATTCGCTCCGCTCTGGCATTGGATTGTTTATGCAAAGTGCATTACACACTCCTGTGAGATGTCGTTGGACAGGATGTAAGTGATCGAACAATTGAAAGGGTAAGTCCGACGGTCGAGAGGATAGCCCCCACAGGTGTTTCCAACAATTCAACTGATTCCCGCGGACCGCAATCGCAAGGTCATAATGATGCAGATAAACCGGGCACTGTGCGACCATACCGATACCAAGACATTGCGTATCAACGAGTCGATAATACGACACGGACCATGGCAGATGAAGAGTATAACAGGATACTCCTGGAACGCATACATAAAGAGCAGCGCCGGGAGAATCGACCCGCTACCGGGTGGACAAACAATAATCTGGATGTGGCAAAGATCCACAACACCATTGCCAAAGCGGTGAGAATCGGACGGTTGAACGAACTTGGGTGAGATGTGTCCTCTGGGCTGATCAGATACTGAACAATTCGCGGAAATCGGCTCAAATCCGACCTTCAAGAAGAGACGACAACCCAAATATGCCGCGACTTGGCCATTATCCTCGAATTGATACTATCAGACGTACGCCAACCATCGCCATGATGCCCTCAACTCGGCAGAAATAGGTACTTTCTGTCAGACACTAAATGGTCGGACTTCTAACACTGGAGCCTAGCTCGAATATCTACCCTATACCGGAGCTTGCCGGTTACTCACACTTGCGGGCAAAGTATATCGCCAGGTAAATCGGCCTAATCCCAAACCGGTAGATCATACATCCGTATTAAATTATGCTCACAACAAAGCAAAACCTATCTTTAATGGGGATTTACGCAAACCACATCAAAAAATGACCTACGCCCTTCGTATACTCACCGCCCTTGTACTGCTAATCGCGTTACCTGCTTCCGCGCAGGATAACCCGATAGGCGAGACCGATTTTTCGGCTCTGAAGTTACGCAATGTGGGTCCCGCCTTTACTTCTGGGCGCATTGCTGACATTGCAATACACCCCGAGGATGATAACATATGGTATGTCGCTGTAGGAAGTGGAGGCGTATGGAAGACCATCAACGCCGGCACGACTTGGGAATCACTGTTTGACGGCCAGGCATCCTACTCAATTGGAGCGCTAACGCTTGCCCCCCGTAATCCACATACGGTTTGGGTCGGCACTGGCGAGAATGTGGGCGGACGCCATGTAGCTTATGGTGACGGCATTTACCGCAGCGATGACGGAGGAAAAACATGGAAAAATATGGGGCTTAAGGAGTCCGAGCACATCTCCCGTATCATTGTTCACCCCGACAATAACGATGTCATCTGGGTAGCCGCACAGGGTCCCCTGTGGAACAGCGACGGCGAGCGTGGACTCTACATGAGTGTTGACGGCGGAGAATCATGGGAACGAACATTGGGAGATGATGAATGGGTGGGAGTAACTGATGTGGTGATTGATCCACGCGATCCCGCCGTACTCTATGCGGCCACATGGCAACGACATCGTAATGTAGCTGCGTACATGGGAGGCGGCCCCGGTAGTGGATTGCACAAAAGCACTGACGGAGGGCTTACCTGGACAGCTCTGACGCACGGGATACCCAAATCGAATCTGGGCAAAATTGGACTCGCGATCTCGCCACAGAACCCAGATATCATTTATGCGGCAATTGAGCTTGATCTGACAACGGGCGGAATCTTTATGTCGGGCGATCGTGGAGCATCCTGGAAAAAAATGTCGGATACAGTAAGCGGCGCAACCGGTCCCCACTACTATCAGGAACTCTATGCCTCACCGCACAGAGAAGGGACCATATATCTCATGGACGTGCGCACACAGGTGTCCCATGATCATGGGCGTACATTTTATCGCATGAGCGAAAGCGATAAGCATTCAGATAACCATGCAATTGCGTTCCGTACGGATGATCCGAACTATATCCTCATGGGCACGGATGGCGGACTTTTTGAAACCTTTGACGGAACAGAATCCTGGCGTTTTATCAGCAACCTGCCGATCACCCAGTACTACAAGGTTGCAGTTGATGACTCAGAACCATTTTATCGCATATTTGGCGGTACACAAGACAATGGTTCACACGGTGGTCCATCCCGCACAGATAATCGTCATGGTATACGCAATGCCGATTGGTTCAAGACACTCGGTGCAGACGGACACCAATCTGCCACCGAACCTGGAAACCCGGATATTATCTACGCTGAAGCACAGCAGGGGCGTATAAGCCGTGTGGATCTCGTCACGGGAGAACAAACTTTGATCCAACCCCAGGCTGGCCCCGGTGAAAAACATGAACGCTACAACTGGGATGCACCCATTGTTGTGAGTCCACACTCCCCAACCACGCTCTATTTTGCATCTTACCGCGTCTGGAAATCGACAAACCGGGGCGACAGCTGGACCGCAATCTCTGGTGACTTGACTCGTGACCAAGAGCGTATTGCTCTGCCCATCATGGGACGTGTACAGAGCTACGATAATCCATGGGACTTCAACGCCATGTCGGTCTACAATACGATTACGTCCCTCGCAGAGTCTCCACTTCAAGCCAGTCTCCTGTATGCAGGAACCGATGATGGCCTGATCCAGGTCACTGAGGATGATGGTGAAACATGGCGAACAATAGAAGTCGGCAGTATTAATGGTATTCCATCAACCGCGTTTGTTAATAACCTTTACGCCGACCTGCATAATGTCGACGTCGTCTATGCGGCACTGGACAACCATAAGTTCGGGGATTTATCTCCTTATTTGATCAAGAGCAGTGATCGCGGACATTCCTGGACTTCGATCACTGGCAATCTCCCTGACCGAACACTTATTTGGCGTATCGTACAGGACCACGTTAACCCCGACCTGCTCTTCACCGCCACTGAATTTGGGATATACTTCACTGTTGATGGTGGAACGAAGTGGATAAAAGTTGCATCTGACGCGACGATCTCATTCCGTGATATTACGATCCAACGACGGGAGAACGATGTTGTAGCGGCCTCCTTCGGCCGTGGATTCTTTGTGCTTGATGACTACACCCCGCTTCGTGACGTCAGTGCAGAATTGCTTGCCGGTGATGCACATCTGTTTACACCGCGTACTGCCAAGCTATACGTGGAGCGCGATGTTGCAGGAGGATCACAGGGTACAGACTACTTTGCCGCTCCCAATCCACCCTTTGGAGCAACATTCACCTATTACCTCCCCGAAAGTTCGACAACGCTGAAACAAGCCCGCAAAGAAAGCGAGAAAGAGGCCGGTGAAAATGATATCCCCTTCCCGGGGTGGGATGCACTTGAAGCCGAACGTAACGAAGTTACCGACAAGGTATACGTGATTGTTCGTGATGAATCTGGACAGGTTGCCGGGCGAGTTGCTGGAAGCACTTCAAAGGGCATGCACCGGGTCACTTGGAATCTGAGATACCCTTCCCCTGCTGTAATTACGCCGGGTTCCTCCGGTGGAGGATTTGGCCAAGGCGGCTATCTCGCTACACCGGGCAGCTACACTGCCACGCTAGTACGTGTCAGTGATGGCGTGGAATCTGTCCTGTCCGACCCCGTTACATTCCAGGTCGAATTGCTGCGCACTCCTGCACTTGCCGGTAGTACCCCCAGTGAGATCGCTGAATACAGAACCCGGGCCGCTTCGCTCATGCAGCGTGCAAGCCTCCTGTCAGGATCACTTACAGATCACATCGAACTGGTGGACGCCATGCAAACTGCACACCTGCGTGCACCAAATCCTTCAGCCGATTTGACCACAGAGTTACATGCCGCACGTACGACACTCCTAGACATCCGACGAAGTTTGAGCGGTTACGGTGCAAAAGGTGCAGCAGGTGAGCGTAATGCACCTACTGTGATGTCGAGACTGTCTGTTGGACAGAGCGGCCTCCGTACGACATATGGACCGACTGAACTGCACGAACAATCATTAGAGACTGGTCGCACACAGCTCGAAGAGCTGGAATCTGCACTGGCCTCCTTCGAGCAGGACGTGATCCCAGCACTCACCAGTGCGCTCGAAGCAACTGGGGCACCGCCGATCAGGGAATAATTGTATTTGCTAACAGGAGCTTGTTCAAGTTCAAATCTCGGTATAGTATTCAGAATTATCTGGAGACAACATATCCACTGCTGCACTCCAAGTGGCTTACTGTGCTTAATCACTTGAATGTGATTGTCAGCCGGATTCAAGTCGAATAATTGGACCAATCCGTCTGCCATGCAAAATACCAGGTGAGTACCAAATGGTTGTACAGAAAACTACGTCGCTAGTGATAGTATGAGCCACATCCTATCCATGACGCAGTTACAGTGTTCTGATGATATTTCCTTACAGAGCGAGAATAGTTACTCCACTCACGTCCCGAACTGGAGCCGCTTCGACGGTAATATTCATGGGAATCATGTACTTAGCTGCAGGGCGAGGAGTGTTCGGAGTGCCGACCCCTGTTACCTGCGAGATTGGGACAGTGCAGTTAAGTCAGCCTCCTGTATTGAGTTAATCGGACAGTGAAGGCCTCCCCCTGCCAGTTTTCCTGCACACGAAGAGGGCCGTAACGTGGCGGAATCTAACACCAGAAAGTGCTCAACGAGCACAAATAGCCAGACTCATTCCGCGGGAGCGGCGATAAGCTCAAACGTTACTGTAAGCTCATCTCCCGTCCGATACGCGCCAAACATAAGGGAGGGAGGTTTGAGGTTATAGTCGCTCATCAATAGCGCATGGCTCCCACTGAAATGGACGCGGCCATCCTCCTGTGTAATCCCCTCAATCGGAACCATGATCTCTTTGGTCACGTCAGTGATGGTAAGGTTACCTGTCGAATTGAGCGTGAACGTGCTATCCCCCGTCATTGTGAAGTCAGATATGGACGCGAGTTCATAGACGATCTCGGCATGCTCATTGGCCTTGAGTGCTCCATGCATACCACGGTCCATGATGGGACTTTTTCTGCTTTTCATCATCTTGGAAGGTACCACCAAACGTACGGACTCAACATTCCCCTCCTCATTCATGCTCAACGTACCATCAATCTGGGTGGCATAGACACGCCATTCCGGTGTCTGATTTGATGTGCCATCCACATGCATCTCACTTTCCGGGGCAATCGTGTACTCTGCGGTCTGCGCATATACCGGGGCGACAAGTACAAGAATCAGAACGAACACGCGCAGGATGAGCTTGAAATTTAGTGAAGGCATAACTGTAACCTAGTTTGGTGTGATGGATTTTAGGCCAAACTAGGTGAAAATGTTTCACTGGATTAAATACAGAACAAAAGCATAAAGCCCGAATCAAGCCTGTGGGCAGAAGTTTTTCCCCAATCTTGGTTGGGCAGAGCAATCAGTGTATCAACAGATATATTTTCTTTCTGAAGTATGCGTCTTTGAAGTTCAATGGACAAACTTGGATTAATACCGGCGACTACCCCAATATTTTTGCTTTTCTCTGCAATAAGTGTTCTGTAAAAGGGATAACTCTGCAGACAATATGGGCAGGTAGGAGTTAATACAATCAACACTAATCTATCTTGGTCCTCATGAAAATATTCTAACATCGCCGGAAGAGTATCCTCAATGCCGTGGTCATCAGTTGACTTAGCAAAAAAAGTCACCTGAAGAAAAAATAGTAATGCTACTACCACCAGCGCATACACTGTCCATTCTACGTACTTCATTGTAACTTCTCTAAAATCTATCCTGAAACGGCATTTCGCCTGGACCAAAATCCAGAAGTATGTTTCGCGCGGGTGCAGTAGTGGGGCAAGGTATAAAAGATCCTTTCGTAAAAGACCTAGACCCCCCACCTCATCCTTGGCTTATGAAGGTCTGATTATTGAATGGACAATCACAGTGGCATCGCGGGTTGGCTGATATATTCGATCATTTGCTATGTATGCCTGGTAGAATCCTAATCTAAAGGAATACTTGTACTCGATCGACCCAGCTTCATATACATCAACAATTAGATCTTCTGAATCGCCTCTGGACTGAAGCAACAATTCGTCTCCCACGACACTTACCCTGATACTATTCACGCCTCTGCCTTCAATCCTATAGCTCTCAATTCCATTCATCACATATCGCACAAGCTGAGGCTCTTCGAACCTGTCAAGGGTCATTGTCTTCTTTGCCCGAACGAGATTACCATTCACATCATAAACCAGGATTACAGGAAAGCGATGAGAAACATAGATCATCCGGTCTTTATACGTTTTTATCATCCCGGTTGCCACCAGAGAAGAAACTAAACGGTCATCACCTTCCACTAATTCTCCAAATTCAACCGATCTATCCCTGAAATTAGATTCAAAGACTAGTTTATTAAACGCTCGGAAAATGTACTCTATGCCTGTATCTGTTGTGGCGCGCCGCTTAGGAGCCTCCCGCCTTTCAAATACTCTTGAATCTATTAAACTCCCTGTCGCCTTTGAGAAAGAAGAAATTCTCGCATTGTTGGAATCTGTTACATAAATGAGCGAATCAGATGCTACTTGAACACTAGATATGCTTAAAAATTCGCCGGGGGCAGAACCAACACCACTTCCGTAGGACATGATATAATTGCCCTTAGAATCAAACCGAAAAATCTGATACACCCCGTAGTCGACAACATACATATCTCCATTGGTGTCCGGTATGATATACTGGGGGTCGTACAGCATAATCTCTTCCTCCACAGACAACTCGAACATCCTACTCACAGAAACAGGTTCCCAAACCCTTTCCTTTATTTGCTGCTCCTCAGCTTTTTCTAAAAACACAAACTTTCCGAGGGTAGCCTCGCCTTCGCCACTACTGCAGGACAAAACAAAAAAGCAGATCAGGATAATGTACCTACCGTTCATTAAGGCAATCCCCACTTAAGACACATCATGGTCGCTTGGCCGCAAGTTGAGCCCTCACACCAGTCACATGGCATAGCCGCACACAGCAAAAATCCCGGGCCGTGACATCCCACCGCATCACATGCTTGTGGGTCGCCACATTCAGGGACGATACTAGGTCCAGCATTATTAGACGTCCACCCCGATAGACCAACAAGTAATGCGAATATCAATGATGCAAAAAGCACCTGAGATTTACGAGATTTAATAGTTACTTTCATCCCAAATCTATGCCGGTGTAACATGTTACCTCCCATGTTTCATCTGTAGTACAGGGAAGATCCTCAACGTCGCAACATCTGACGAACGCTTCACATTCATTGGAACCGCCTGTGCAATACATAAAGCTACATGTATGGTTGCATTTTATATCGGCCACAGCACTGTATGAGTCTGCATAACTGCCGAAAAACATCAGCATAGCTGCACAAAACAGAGCGATAAATGATCGTAATCAAGGAGTTTCTTCGTTTTCGCATTGTAAAATGTGTTTGTGGTCCTCCACAATATTCGCGGCAGAACCGGTTATGTATGGCTTTAAGGCTGGTCGTTACCCTGTCCACAGGACGGGGATCACTACCAGCACCCAGTATACTACATCCGAGCCTCTACCAATACTGAATATATAAACAGCACCTAATAACTGGGGCATCGACCTCAAATCACTGCTCAATAACACGCTCCTGCCCCCATGCATGCCCTGAACCTTATGCTACACATGCGGCATGCTTGACGGCTGGACAGTGTTTGGTATATAACGTTGGTTTCCTTATATTATGGACCGCTTGTCTCCATGAAAGTGCTTCCAGTGCTTTCGGAAACGGTTCTGCGCTTGTTGTTCACAACCCATCATCCAGATTAATGCAAAATAAGCAAAACTCTCGTCGCAACTTTCTAAAAAAATCTGCTGCCGGTACCGCCGCGATCATGGCCGGGGTACATGGTGCAAAAACTGCGCACGCTAAAGCGCCTGCAATTGGCTCGGTATTAGGAGCCAACGACACGGTCGTATGCGGATTTATCGGCGTGGGTGGCCAAGGCTTTAATGCTCATCTCCTCAACGTTACCAACCCAACCAATAACGGCAGGCCCCGACATAACGTACAGCTGAATGCCATTGGCGCGGCGGCCTGTGACCTATTCTCCAAACGTCGTGATCAGGCGCACGCAGCACTGGACGCTGCCCGCCAGGAGGCTGGACGTGAAGCGGCAGTGGAGGTTCATGAGGACTATCGGGCCGTCTTGGACAACCCCGACATTGATGCCGTCTTCATTGGTACGGTGGACCACTGGCATACACAGATCGCTGTGGATGCACTAGACGCCGGAAAGCATGTCTACTGCGAAAAACCAATGACCCGCTATTTCCATGAAGGGTTCCAGATTTACGACAAGGTCAAGGAAACCGGAAAAAAATTCCAGATCGGCTCACAATTCTGTACGCAAGGCAAGTGGCATGCAGCTGCCGAGTTGATTCGTGCAGGCCGGATCGGCCCGCTGGTACTTGCACAGGATTCCTATTGCCGCAATACACCCATCGGCGAATGGAACTACTATGGACTGGAGCCGGAGCTCGAGCCCGGAAAAACGATTAACTGGGAAAAATGGCTCGGACCAGTATCTGCCCGTGACTTCAATGCACAACACTATCATCGCTGGCGTAAGTACTACCCGTACTGTGCAGGTATTCTAGGAGACCTTTTGGCACACCGGATTCACCCGCTCCTGATTGCAACAGGTGCTCCCGAGTTTCCGAAGCGTGTGTGTTCCGTTGGAAACAAGAAGATTGGCGATTCAATTCTAGGAGAAGAAGACCGCGATGTAACGGACAACTGCCAGCTCCTGACAGAATTCCCAAGCGGCCTATGTATGCTCATTACAGGCAGCAGCGTTAATGAACAGGGATTGGGACAAGTTATCCGAGGCAACGAAGGCACGCTGTACTTCAGTGGTGAGAGTTTGGAACTTCGCCCGGAGCGTCCTTTCGCTGACTTGGTGGATGGAGAACAAATGGAAAATCTCCTTCCAGGCGCAGATGTCCCCGCTCACATACATAACTTCTTCACGGCGATTCGTGAGGATGGTCAGACGAACGGTAACATTGACGTTGCCATCCGGGCACAGACCATCATATCCATGTCGGAAATGAGTGAGCGCATGGGAGAGATGCTTTACTTCAATGAAGAAGAGCGCTCCCTGCATACCGGTAGCGGCCAGAAGATAGAGCCGATCACGTACGCCACCGAAACCCATTGAGACCGGTAAGCTGAAGAGCTTGGGGAGGGTAGTCGATCTATCCTCCCCTCTCCGCTCTTTTCCAGGCCAATAGATTGCCATGCAAACCGTTCGACTGGCGCTGCACGCCATGGCGACACGGTTTGAGCTCCTGATTCACGGGGAGGATATGATCCTGTTGCGAGGAGCAGGAGAGGAGGCTTTGGCAGAAATAAAGCGGTTGGAGCAACAACTGAGTTTTTATGACCCAACCAGCGAAATCAGTCAGGTAAACTGTAACGCATCGGAGCGACCTGTGCGGGTGACTCCCAGGCTATACTCGCTACTCAGGAAGGCCGCGGATGTCCATTACATGACGCATGGTGCCTTCGATGTAACGGTGGGCCCGCTCATGCGCTGTTGGGGATTTGTTCGTGGCACAGGCTCCTGGCCCGATGAACATGCGAGAAAAGAAGCCCTGACCAGAACGGGAATGGATAAAGTAGTGTTAGACGATGAAAAGCGGACAGTCGCCTTTAAGCGGCCAAGCATGGCGCTGGATCTTGGTGCGATTGGAAAGGGATATGCCATAGAAGAGGCTGGAATGTTTTTGCGGGAATGTGGCGTAACTTCCGCGCTGTTGCACGGAGGAACAAGTACTATGGTGGCCATCGGAACACCTCAGCAGGATAAAAATGGTTGGCCTATAGGCGTATCTGATCCGCTGGACGACTCGCAGATGCTAACCTCAACCTCTATCCGTGATGAAGCCTTCTCGGTTTCTGCCCCCAAGGGTAAAGCATTCCAAAAGGACGGTAAGGTGTGGGGGCATGTAATTGACCCCCGACGAGGTTACCCCGTGCAAGGTGCAGCCTTATCCGCAGTAGCACATCCGTCTGCAACGATCTGTGATGCGATTTCAACCGCGTTACTTGCTATGGGTCGGGCAGAAGGAAAACAGGTTCAACAAAAATTTCGTGGTATGCGTACACTATGTGCATACCACAGTACAGGTGCAATGGATATTATTTCCTTGGGATTTAACTCAATAGATTCAACCACTAAGCAATGACTAAGCACACAGTCAGCAGACGAGCTTTCCTGATGGGCAGCGCAGCGCTCAGCGGAGCAGGCTTGGTTCGCGCAGCCAATATCAAAACAAGATTCTGGCCCGGCAACCGCAATGACGTTCGCTGCGGAATAATCGGGTACGGTCCCCAGGGACGTGAAATTACGGCCACACTTGCTCGCGTACCCGGTGCCCAGGTTGCAGCTATTTGTGATACGTATGCTCCGATGCTTCGCCGTGCACAGCGGGATGCACCTGAGGCAACCCGACATGAAGATTACCGTGAAATCCTGGACAACCCGGATATTCAGGCCGTGATTGTCGCAACGCCTACGCACCTGCATCGCGATATGGCAATTAATGCACTGCAAGCAGGCAAAAATGTGTATTGCGAAGCCCCTATGGCCTCTTCGATTGAGGATGCCAAAGCAATCGCACGCGCTGCACAGAGTGCAACCGGACAAATTTTCCAGGTTGGTCAGACTTACCGCTCTAACCCTCAGCACCGCTCGGTATTTCAGTTTATGCGCAGCGGTGCTATTGGTAGACCAGCTATGGCACGAGGGCAGTGGCACGCCAAGGAAAGCTGGCGACGGGCGTCTCCCAATGCTGACCGTGTGCGTGAGCTCAACTGGCGTCTGGATCCAGCCGTGACTACGGGGCTGATTGGTGAGTCTGCATTACTCCAGATGGACGTAGCGTACTGGGTACTTGGAGAGCTACCCACCTCCGTTCACGGTTTCGGTCAGATCATGGCCTGGAATGATGGTCGAGAGGTCCCGGACACGGTACAGGCCATTTTCGAATTCCCAAGCGGATTGCATATGGTATTTGATGCGACACTGGCAAGTTCTTTTGATGACGCCTATGAAGCCTACTACGGTTCCGACAGCACTATTGTATTCCGCGATCGGGGCAAGGCTTGGATGTTCAAGGAGGTAGATGCTTTAATGCTTGGTTGGGAAGTGTACGCGCGAACGGACCGATTCTATAAGGAAACAGGAATTGCTCTCTTGGCTAACGCAACCCAATTAGATGCCCAGAATGTAGATCCCACCGAGGACGATCCAAACGTGGAAACACCACTCTGGTATGCACTGCAGGAATTTATGGACAATCACGCCTTCGGCCCATACCCGCCGGCGGCCAATTGGGAACGTGGACTGGAAGCAGCTGCCATTGCAATTACTGCTAATCAGGCCATTATGGAGCGGACCCAAAAGGACATTGATCCAGCATCCTACACACTGGATTAGCCCGGGTCTATGTTGACCCTGACGGAAAAAGTACTTTTTGTTCTTGCGGTGATCTTCACTGCATACGGCACGGGCTTGGGCTTTTCCGCCATGTTCCGAACCATACGTCGTGGCCGAGCGCCGTCTCTCACGACAGACTGGCAACGGACAGTTAGTGCGCTCTGGACATGGATTACAATGCGCCCCATCTGGGGAACACGCCGCATTACCGGCGCCGTACATGCAGCACTCGCATGGGGATTCGTCCTATACCTTTTGGTCAACGTCGTCGATGTAATCCGTGGGTATGTTGCCGAACCTGTGCTATTTCCAGACTGGATAGGCCAAAGCTACCGCCTTGCTGTTGACCTTGCCAGCGGCACAGTATTGTTGGCTATGGTATTGCTCCTCCTGAGACGTTTTGTGTCTCCCAGACGTCAGATTCTCTCACAACGAGCAAATGTTCTCCGTATCAAGAAGGCTAGACTCCCCTTCCTTAACCAAACGATATCGCGTGATTCTCTGATAGTCGGCATATTTATCTTGTGTCATGTGGGGTTCCGATTGCTTGGCGAATCCGTCGCTATACAATTACACGATCCTGATCCCTGGCAACCACTTGCTTCTGCAATTACTCCGATTTGGGCAGGATTGGATTCAGAAACGCTAACAATCTGGCATCATGTATGCTGGTGGGGTGCACTGGGGTTGATTTTGGCCTTCGCCCCCTATTTCCCATACACGAAGCATGTGCATTTTATTATGTCGGGATTCAACTTTGCCACACAGGTAAAACGAAATTCGCCCGGTGCGCTTGACCCGATTGATTTTGAGAATGAGAATATTGAAGTCTTTGGGGCATTAAGCCTTGAACAGCTTCCGCAGTCGGGTATTGCTGACGCATTCGCCTGCATTATGTGTAATCGCTGCCAAGACGTCTGCCCGGCGTACGAAACAGGCAAGGAGTTGTCACCCGCAGCTCTCGAGATCAACAAACGCTACTTCATCAACGAAAACCTGCATGACCTTGCTTCGGGAAAACCACCCGACGCTGTGCTCACTGAATACGCCATCACTGAGTCCGCTGTGTGGGCGTGTACCGCCTGCGGCGCCTGTACAGCAATATGTCCTGTGGCAAATGCTCCGATGCTTGATATCCTAGAGATTCGGCGTGGATTGGTTCTGATGGAAGATCAGTATCCGGAGGCACTGGAGGCAGTTTACCAAGGTATGGAGCGTAACGGCAACCCATGGAATATGGGAGCTAGGGACCGACTGAAGTGGGCCGATGGCCTGACCGTTCCAACCGTTGAACAACAACCTGACGCCGAAATTTTATGGTGGGTAGGATGTGCCCCTTCGTATGACCAACGCGCCCAGGAAACAGCCCGTGCGCTGGTGCGCATACTTGAAGCTGCCGACGTTCGCTTCTCCGTTCTGGGAAGCAAGGAACGCTGCACTGGAGACTCGGCACGAAGGAGTGGTAATGAATATCTGTTCTCGGAACTCGCCTCAACCAATATTGCAACACTGAATTCAGTGAATCCACCCCGTATAATGACCACCTGTCCTCATTGCCTGCACACTCTGGGTAACGAGTACCCTGCCTTGGGCGGACACTATACCGTGATCCATCACACAGAGCTTCTGTCAGAGCTTGCGGAAGACGGACGTCTGCCAACTGACGTTCTCGAAGAAAATGTCACTTTGCACGACCCGTGTTACCTGGGACGGCAGAACGATATCACCGAGGCTCCCCGATCGGTTCTCAAAGAGTCTGGGGCAGTCATAACAGAAATGCCACGCAACAGAAAAAAGTCATTCTGCTGCGGGGCCGGAGGTGCACAAATGTGGATGGATGAACCAGCGCCAAGAATCAATGATACGCGCTATGCTGAGGCAGCAGCTACGGGCGCCAGCACCGTAGCTACTGCGTGTCCATTCTGCCTGACGATGCTGCGCGACGCTGCAGCAAAAACAGTAGACGGCCCGGAAGTGAAAGATATTGCAGAAATTGTCGCCGAGCGTCTCCCCACGACGGTTAACGTTCCTGCATGATGGGGGCCAAAGTTCTGCAAAACAAAGTTCCTCATAAGTTCTTCCCCGTCATGGAGAGCCCTACTATACCAGTGAATGAATTTGGCTACGAGTGCAAAATAGCGCCCGTTTTTTTTTATTAGACTTCGATAGGAGTAACAATTTCAACTCAGGTGTATCACTCCCCAGCTAACCAATCCGTCAACCAATGTCTAGACCTCGACTTTATCCACGGATTGCTAGGATTCGCCAGGCCCCAACCGATAGAATTGGCTACAAGAGTGCTCATGGCTTGAGCAGCTTGATTCTATTGTTCGCCGCCGTGATCAGTGCCTGTTCCGATAATCAATCCCATGTGCAAAGCGGTTTTTCTGGAAGCAGTCCACCGGCTACATTGTCCATAGAAGAAGTTGTTCGCATTGGTGACGAAGCGGCCGGTGATACTGTATTCTTCGCGTCTATCGGAAACATTGCTGTCAATAGCCGCGGGCAAATGTTCATCGAAGAGCGCGGGCCGGCCGCTATTCGCGCGTTCGATTCTGATGGTTCGTACCTGGCTGACGTAGGCGCAGTAGGCCAAGGCCCGGGAGAATACCCAGACCAACTATCCGGCGGTGTGCTTACTGGCCCAGCGGACTCTGTGTACGTGTATCATAGCTGGGGGAGACATCTGCTTATTTATGGGCCGGAAAAGTTCGAGTTTGTGCGAAATGTTACAATTCCCCCGTATCCCGTTGAAGAGGATAATCGTGTAGAGAATTTCAACATTCTGGGTGTGGTAAAGGAGGGATACGTTATAAAAATGAATTTGGTACCCTCAATAATGTTGGTAACCGCGCACCGCGAAACGAGTGACATAGTACGAATGGTGAATCTGGATGGCAGCTATGGGCCAGTTGTAGCCGCGGGCCAAAGAAGCTATGAGGCCGTCGTAGAATCTACAACGTTAACGCTGTTCGAGGTCGGCCAAATGCTTCTATTGCCGGCCGGCATTCCTTTTGGGCGCAGCACGAACTGGGGGCTTGGATCGGATGGAATGCTGTTCTCCGGCTGGAATGACTCCATAAACATTGCCGTGATGTCGATCTACGGCCCCGAGGAAAAGAATATTTCGGTGACGCACGATCCGATTCCGATCTCAGATACCGAAATGGAGGACCGGCAGTCGTTCTATGGCCCCGAAATGAGGGCTAAGTTCAGAGAGCGAGGCCTGCACACAACGAAGCCTGCTTACAGGAGGCTACTGGTGGATAACAATAATCACGCATGGCTCGAGCCTGGCGCAACTCAGGATTCTACAGACGTGGAGTGGATCGTATTGGATATGGATTCCCGCGTGGTTGGCAAAGTGATATTCCCGTTTGGCACGAGCCTCAGGGCCATTCGCGGCGGACGAATCTATGCCGTTGAGACAAAAGGTGGCGTGCCTACGGTTGCTGTTTACGAGCTCAACGTATAAAGTGCCCGAAAGCGTCGGACCTTTGGTTGAGTAAGTCGGTGTCCAGCACGCTTTTCAACCGGAGGGTGGTCACCGGGAAACGTCCCAAACCGCACATTGGCAGATAAGTGCAGAGCCAATTGGCCCCTGGCATGAGGAATCATGCTTTGGTCCGCGGTGCCTTTGCAGGGCCCTATTGAGACTTCTGATTAACATTTCGGCAGCGTATGAATCGCACTGCCGGAAACCCGCTCTACTCTGGCCGAGTGACGCAAAAAGTACCCATCACGTCAATGCAGTCGCAGTCCAACTCGAGTCGGTTTCTTGGATGTTGTCCGATTACTTGATGTTGAACCCGGAAGATCAACTACTTCGAATCCGCCTTACAGTGTGGGGTTGCTGACTCTGGCTACGCAAACTTGGTGACTACGGTGGACCCAGATCACAGGTACGTGTGTGGGTCGGTCCATCCCCAAATAAAGAAAGTTGAGCCTGAGACGAAGATCTAGTGAATGAGTATAGTGACGGGCGCAGGATAGCGCCCGGTTTTTTCATTAGACCTCGATGGGAACAGCAATCTCAACGCAAGTGTACAGTTCCCCAGCTTAACCCATCCATCAACCAATGTCTAGAGCTCGACTTTATCCACGGATTGCACGAACTCGTCTGGCCACGATTGACAGAATTGGCCACAGGAGCCTACATGGCTTGAGCAGTTTGATTCTGTTATGCGCCGCAGTGGCCAGTTCCTGCTCCAATGATCAGCCCCAGATGCGAAGTGGTACGTCTGGAAGCAGTCCACCGGCTACATTATCCATAGAGGAAGTTGTTCGCATTGGCGACGAAGCGGCCGGGGATACTGTATTCTTCACGTTTATCGAGAACATTGCTGTCAATAGCCGTGGGCAAATCTTCACCGAAGAGATCAGTCCGGCCGCTATTCGCGCGTTCGATTCTGATGGTTCATACTTGGCTGACGTCGGCGCAATAGGCGGAGGCCCCGGAGAGTACTCGGATCCATTAATCGGCGATGTGCTTACTGGCCCATCAGACTCAGTGTACGTGTATGATAACCGGGGGAGGCGTCTGTCTATATATGAGCCGGACAAATTCGAGTTTGTGCGAAGTGTTACGATGCCCCCGTATCCCGTTGAGGAGGACAATCGTGTAGAGAATTTTGGCATTCTGGGCGTGGTTAAGGACGGATATGTTCTTCAATTGAGGTTGGTACCCTCAAGAATGTTGGTAACCGCGCATCGCGAAACAAATGAAGTTATACGAATGGTGAATCTGGATGGCAGCTACGGGCCAGTTGTAGCTACGGGTCCAGGTCATGAGGGCGTTGTAGCATTAAGAGAGTTACCGCTGTTAGGGCGAAAAATTCCATTTCCGGACGGCATTCCTTATGGGCGTGACATGAACTGGGGGCTGGGATCAAATGGCATGCTGTTCTCCGGCTGGAATGACTCCATAAACATTGCCGTGATGTCGATCAACGGCCCCGAGGAACAACACATTTCGCTGACGCATGATCCGATTCCCGTCTCAGATGCCGATATGGAAAACTGGCTGTCGTACTATGGCCCCGAAATGAGGGCGAAGTTCAGCGAGCGAGGGCTACATACAACGAAGCCCGCTTACGATGAGCTACTGGTGGATGACAATAATCGCGTATGGCTCGAGCTTAGCGCAACTCGGGATTCCACAGACGTGGAGTGGATCGTACTGGATATGGATTCCCACGTGGTTGGTAAAGTGACACTCCCGTTTGGCGCGAGACTCAAGGCTATACGCGACCGACGTATCTATGCTACTGAAACAAAAGGTGGCATGCCCACGGTTGCTGTGTACGAGCTCGACGTGTAACGTGCTCGTAAGCGCCAGACCTCTGGTTGCGTAAGTCAGTGGCCAGCACGCGTGTCAAACGGAGGGGTGCCACCGGGAACGTCGCACACCGTACGTAGGCCGATAAGTGCAGAGCCAAGTGACCGCCAGGCTTGAGGGTCATGCTTTGGTGCTCGGTGCCTTTGCAGGGCTCTACTAAGACATCTGATTAACATCTCGGCAGTGTGTGGATTGCACTGCCGGAAATCCTTTCTACCCAACTCTGGCTGAGTAACGCATAACGCAACCATCGCGTCTGAGCCGTCGCAGCCCAACTCAAGTCGGTTTCTTGGATGTTGTCCGATTGCCTGATGTTGTACCCGGAAGATCTATTTCTCCGAATCTGCCTTGCAGTGCGGGCTTGCTGACTCTGGTCACACAAACGAGATGACTACGGTGGTGCCATGGTGGCGATGGATTCTGACTCAATCAAGTGCTTCACCGTAGGTCAAAGCAATATATCGCGTACCCTGCATTTCCAAGAGCAGATACAGTGATGACGTCAGACATAGTCCAGGATCAATTCCCGGTTGTGTAACCAGGGGATACTGCCTTGTGAGCCGATATAGCCGGCCTGTCGGAGTGTGTTGTTGTGGGCCCGACGCGTAAAACGTACCGTGATGTTTTCGGGGGTGGTTTTCACCTCGGCGGGCGCATTGACAAATAGCCGGAAGATCTTTTTAGCCTTGCATTTAGTGTAAGCGGGCCCCAACCTTTTGGCCAGCATGCGGTAGAGTGCGCTGCCGATCAGCGTTAACTGTAAATCCACATCAATGCGTAAAGGCACCGCGGCCGACAGCGCATCCATGTGGAAGAAGTTGACCGATTCTTCAATGGCATTTTCGATCAGCATGCGCCGGGCGTAACGGTCAATGAGTTCACCTTTGCGCGTGATGGTATCATTGGTGATCAGGAAGGTGGGTTTATCCCGTCCCAACCCCAGGATGGACAGCTGTCGGACCGGACACGAGCAATGACGTAATTGTACGGTCTCTTCCATCACACGAGGCCTGCGGTAGGCGCGGCCAATGTTATGAAGTCTGACGGTTTGCCAGGCCTCAGCGGGCTGCGCCTGGGCTTGTCGTACGAGGCCTGGGAACCGGCGTCTGACGGTCAGAAAGCGAATGCCCCGATCGTTGAGCTTGCCCAGATTGGCATAGGTGGTGAACCGGCTGTCAAAGACGAGTTCCGCCGGATTCTGCCCGGTACGCTTGTGCCAGTTTTCAACGAACGTCAACACGGCGTCCTTAGACGTTTCCCGGGTGATGGTCGCATCCGCGAAGACCAGGGCGCGTTGATGGGCATCCCGAGCCACCAGCGCCAGAATGCCCCGCTGCCGCCGACTCCGCTTGGACACATAATGGGATTGTAAGGGCTCCAGATGGCCATGGTAGGGGATCGTGTGAAAGTCCAGGTCCATAGAACCGTCCGATGCCATCATGCGCGGCTGCGACCGGGCATACCAGGTATCCATCAACCTATCCAGATGCGTTGCATCTACCCGGGTGCTGTATTCGGTCAGGGTGGACTTTTTGGGCATTTCATTCAGTCCGGCAAAGAATGACAGGCCCGCATCCAGGATATAGGGCATCACATGACTGGGACGTTCAATGCCCCATAGCTTGAGCGCCAGTAGGGCCCGGATCATACAAGCGGCCGGCAGCCGCTCCGATCCGGGCATATGGGCCACCGCTGCGGTCAGGTCCGTATCCACCATATCGCTGGCAAACAAAAACAGTCCGCCGAACCGGGTCTGGAAGGTAGCGGTGCCGACCTTGAACTGGCGTACATCGGCCGGCGCCGCGGGTATGGGTCTCGGATCACGGCTATAGAAGCGGCGCCTGAGTCTGGACAGTCCTGCGTCACGAATCACCCGGCCAATGGTATTGATACCGGCAGGGATCGATTCTTCTTTGAGGCGGCGGTGTATCTCCTGGTTGGTCAGCTGTTCTTCGTTGCGCAGCGCCAGGATTCGTGCGTCCCGATCCGCCTTTCTGGGCCGTTTGGGTTTGGGTTTGGGCGTTGGCACAGCATCTCGAAAGTGATCAATGACGGGCCTTGTGCGCAGCTTTGAGACCAGATTGGCGACATGGCCCCTGGTGTACCCGAAGCGATCGGCGATGGCCTCATACGAGAGGCCCTCCACGAAGTAGGCCCGCAGCACTTCATACCGTATGTGGGCGGTGGAGGTAGGCTTCAGGAACAGCTCTTTGAGGTCTGTCATTAAAAACACGGTGAATAGTGATAATACACCAATATATGAAAAATATACTATAAGATGCAAGCATGGTCTGAAATATTCTCAATAGCCAGGAATAAACCGCAAACGGGGCTAAATAGCCTTATAATTGCAGTTACATGATGGTAGCATAAATCATATAATATATTGGTATAGTATCACTATACAACTATATAGTGATGACTATCTAGTACTAAATCAGGTACGAAAAGGGCACTTTGGGGACTATAAAGACCAGATTCCCGGCTAAACTCTCACAGGAAAGACCCGCCTTGGAAATGCAGGGTACCACATGAGCCTCTTCCACACCCGTGAGCTTGTGGTCCAGCCCCCGAAACTTCACCGTAAGGCGATTGTGATCGATACCCAACTGGTGCAGCAGCGTAGCGTTTAGATCGCGAATATGCACGGGATTCTCGAGTACGTTGTAAGAATAGTCGTCGGTGACCCCATACTCAAATCCCGGGCGAATGCCGCCGCCAGCCATCCACAGCGAAAAGCAGCGTCCGTGGTGGTCGCGCCCACTGCTGGGATGGCCGAGCGTCCCCTGGCTGTAAATAGTACGCCCGAACTCCCCGCCCCAGACCACAAGGGTCTCATCCAGCAGTCCGCGCCGCTTCAGATCCTTGACCAGTGCAGCAGAAGCCTGGTCCACATCAAGACACTGCGCCGGCAACTGCTTCTGAAGAGCAATGTGCTGATCCCACCCGCGATGAAAAAGCTGCACAAACCGCACCCCCCGTTCTATCATTCGCCGCGCCAATAGGCAATTGGCTGCGTAACTGCCGGCGCGCCTCGATTGAGGCCCGTAGAGATCAAAAACCTCTTCCGGCTCGTCCGAAAAATCCGTTAGATCGGGGACAGCCGTCTGCATGCGGTAGGCCATTTCATAGGCCGAAATCCGTGCCAGTGTTTCCGGGCTCCCGACATCTTCAGCTTTCTTTTGGTTCATGGCCGCCAAGTCGTCCAACATCCTTCGACGCTGCCCGCGCGTGATGCCGGGCGGATCCTTCAAATACAGGACCGGATTGACTCCCGGCCTAAGCAGTACTCCCTGATGTCTGCTGGGCAGATATCCGCTGCCCCAAAGTCGCGCAAAAATCGGCTGCCCTGGATTTTTGCCTGAGCCCTGTGAAAGGAGCACAACGTACGAGGGCAGATTCTCATTTTCGCTGCCGAGTCCGTAACTGAGCCAGGCTCCGAGACTAGCATGGCCGATTTGCTGTGATCCGGTGTTTATGAAGGTGATCGCCGGATCATGATTTATGGCCTCAGTGACCATCGACTTGACGATGCAAATGTCATCAGCAATAGTTTGCGTATGCGGCAAGAGGTCACTGATCCATGTTCCGTGTTTGCCGCACCGCCGCATGGGCCAGTTCGGCGCAACAACTGGAAAGGAAGCCTGGTTGACCGTCATGCCGGTGACCCGCTGGTCTCCGCGGACGGAATTAGGCAGTTCTGTCGCGTGCAGATCGCGTTGCTGCGGCTTGTAGTCGAACAGGTCCACGTGAGAAGGCCCGCCGGACTGGAACAGATAAATGATGCGACGCGCCTTTGGGGCAAAATGCGGTCCTGGTGAACGCTTGATCAGATTCGGAAAAAGAAGTGCGGCAAGGCTCATACGACCAATACCGCGGGCAGACTGCCCAAGAAACGTGCGACGCGTAATGGTGCGCTCGTAGGCGAGTAGCGGATTCATCAGTTGCGGGTGATAGTTTCGCTGAGATTGAAAAGCAAGCTCGCCACTACTGTCCAAGCTGCATGTGTGGCCAAATCTGCCGATAATGCTGCCGACGATGCGCCGTCGCTCAAGATGGCACGAGCGCGGGCAGGATCGGCCTCAAATACACGCACCTCTTCCGCCAGACGGGTTTCCAGGCGTTGCCGATCTTCCCTGTCAGGCTCGCGGCCCGTCACCGCCTCGAAGGCATACACAATCCGTTCCGTTTCCGGTACAGTGCTGAGGAGTCGAGCTGCAAAAGCTCTACTGGCCTCTACAAATTGCGGATCATTAAGCAATACTAGCGCCTGCAAAGGTGTATTCGTGTTTTCGCGCTGCACCGTACATACCTCTCGCGTTGGTGCATCAAAAACCATCATGCTAGGCGGGGGCGCCGTCCGTTTCCAGTAGGTGTACAGACTGCGGCGGTAGAGCTTTTCACCATGATCCTGGACAAACGTCTGGGCCGTAGCGGGCGTGCTCCCGTAGTGGCTGACTTCTTTCCAAAGCCCTGCAGGCTGGTAGGGATTAACACTAGGGCCGCCCAGTCGGCGTACCAGCAACCCGCTTATGGCCAAGGCTTGATCGCGAATGAACTCGGCCTGCAGCCGGAAACGCGGGCCGCGGGCCAAAAGGGCGTTCTGTGGGTCTCGCGTCAACAGATCCGGCGTAGTGCGGCTCGATTGCCGGTACGTAGCGCTCATGACCATGGTCTTGAGGAGCACTTTTGTATCGAATCCGGATTCCACAAACGTGATGGCCAACCAATCCAGCAGCGCGGGGTGCGTCGGCAAGGAACCACGTGCACCAAAGTCTGCTGCTGTAGTGACGAGCCCGCGTCCAAACAGCATTTGCCAGAATCTATTGACGGTAACGCGGGCCGTCAGCGGGTGGGATGGATGCATCATCCACTCAGCCAAATCCAACCGCGTGGCATCTTCCTGCAAAGGAGGCAACCAGGATGGTACGCCGGGGGATACAGAATCGGTAGGCTGATCATATTGGCCGCGGTACAGGATGCGCGTCGGACGCGGGACATCAGTTACCGCCATGACCATCGTGGGGTGCGGCTCGGTGAGAATGCGCAGCCGATCTTCGAGATTGGCAATGGCGTGACGCAGCGGCGCAGCCTCTTCTGCCCGCTCATAGAATGCCTGACGCAAAAGGTCCGAATCCCTGCCGCCATTTACCAGCGCGTGCTGCACTTCCGCAGGCAGCGTCGTGCCGTCATCAACGCCCTCCATGGCCAGAACTCGAAAATGCTTCGCTACCTGCTGATTTCCGGCGCCAAAGTTCAGCATCACCGTAAAGTGCGGTGCTTCCCTCGCATCAAGCGGCACATCAAACGTGAGTGTTAGATGAGCTGGTGTGCTTTGAACCGGATGGGGTGACCAGCCATTGTTTCGCCGGTCGTCAAGCACGTTTTCCGGGTCATAGTCTGGATGAACATGCGATGCTGTCACGCGTGCCAATCCAAGCGTACTGTGAAAATCTACTTGGTCAGCCGGTAGTGCACCAGCACGCACGTGAACGCTCGTTACGACAAAGGACTCGGGCAGGTCGCCGTTGCCGTGTCCCAGCGCGCCGGAAACGTTATGCGGGTAAAATACAACACGCAGCCCGGTGATTGTGGCATGCAGATCTTCAGGCACGGTAAGCGAAACATTGTAGGCAGCAAAGTATGCGGGCTCGTCAATACGCACCGAGCCGTCGGGCTGCACTTCACCCGTATATCCCGAGTTGGGCGTAGTCACTTTGGTGGCTTGCAGCGGATGCAGTTGCAGGTTCTGGCCACGCAAATTGAGCAAAGATCGCTCGCGCTCTTCCCAAATGCCCTGAACTAGATCGGTACGGTCGGTTTCGGCACGCAGCATTGCCAAGTCAGCCTTTACCTGTTCGATTTCAGCTTCCGTCGCAAGGGGACTCAAGGTTTCGAGTCGCGGTACAGCGTTTACGCCACCGTCTCCGTCCAGTCCACGCTCGGGCACACTGTTGAAGAAGGCAAAAAGGCGGTAATAATCACGCTGGGTGATCGGATCATATTTGTGATCGTGACACTGCGCGCAGGCATACGTGAGCCCGAGAAAGACCTCGCCCGTCGTCTTGACGCGGTCAGCCACATAGTTGACGAGGTTTTCTTCCGGAATCGTACCACCCTCGTGCGTAATCATGTGATTCCGGTGAAACCCTGTGGCCATGTGTTGCGCGTCGGTAGCTTCCGGCAACAAGTCGCCGGCAAGCTGTTCGATCACGAATTCGTCGAACGGCTTGTTGGTATTGAAGGCGTGAATGACCCAGTCCCGCCAGAGCCACATATGTCGACCGCCATCGATCGAATAGCCGTTCGTATCCGCGTAACGCGCCAAATCCAACCAGTGCACAGCCATACGTTCGCCAAAGTGCGGTGACGCTAGGATTCGATCCACCAAGTGCTCATATGCCTCAGGCCGGTTATCAGCCACGAACGCACGCACATCCTCCACCGACGGCGGTAATCCCGTGAGATCCAGGTGCAGCCGACGTATCAATGTGCGCTGGTCCGCTTCTCCAGCAGGCTCAAGTCCATCTTGCTCCAGCCGCGCCAGGATAAAGTGGTCAATTTCATTTTGCGCCCACTTTCGCTGGCGTACTCTGGGCAAATCCGGCAGCTTTTGGGGGAGGAGCGACCAATGGGGCTTCCACTCCGCGCCTTGGGCGACCCAACGGGTAAGTGTTTGGATTTCGGAATCAGTGAGAGCGTGCAGGGCCTCTGGCGGCGGCATGCGCTTCTGGGGACGCTTGTCGGTAATGCGGCGCACGAGCTCGCTGGCTCCTGGGTTGCCCGGCACGATGACATGCCGCATTGTATCGTCACGCAACGAAGCATACAGCCCGGCCTCCGTGTGGAGACTCAATTCGGCTTCACGGCTTTCTGGGTCCGGGCCGTGACAGGCATAGCAGTTGTCCGCCAGAATGGGCTGGACATCAAAATTGTAGTCCACCACCGGACTTGCGTCCTGCAAACAGCCCGCGGTGACAAATGTCAGAAGCAGCGGGCCCAGTGTCCTTTGGCCCCAACGCGCCATTACCAAGCTATGCCGTAATCCTCGCCATGGTTACCGGCGCTACCCCACATGGTTCCGAAGTTGTGACAGCAATGAGCTTCCGTCCTTTGTGCATCGTTACTCCCGCTGCCCGACACATGCTGGCCGTACAGGAAGATTTACAGGCGTCCTTTATCTGGATCAACCAGCAACATTTATGTGTTGCTACCGCTGTCCATGAACTATCTCGTCGAATCGATCCTACGAGGTAGTAGGAAAGACTCGAGCGAGAAACAAGCTCCTGCTCCCCCAAACCAGTTGCCGAGGATACGCCCCGAGCACAGCCCTCAGCTGTGCGTGAAACCGTTCCCCCGCGACGCTACCAATATGCCGCCGACAGCGTACGCAATGAAGTAATTCCCACTATGTGTCTCCCAGAAATCAGAAATCCGTATCAGGTTCGATAAGATCGATTTCTTGGATCCAAATATTGCGATAACGCACATCATGACCTTCTGCCTGCAACTTTAATCCACCCGGTACATCCGTAATGCCACGGCCTTCATCATTGCCTCCATCAATACCCGAATTCGGACCACCCCATACTTTTTCAATTGGCACGTTCTCGTGCACCTTCACTCCATTGAAGTAAAGTGTGACCATGGCACGCTCGGTGCGCTCACCCTCCTCAAAGCGCGCAGCACGAAACACCACATCATAGGAATTCCATTGTCCTGTACCGTTGTACGGCCAGTACTGGGCTGCTTTTTCATTAATCACCGCAGCCATGCCGTGCTTGGTTGAATCACCATCAAGCACTTGGATTTCATAGCGATTCTGAAGGTAAACGCCACTGTTGCCACTCGTCTCGGTGATCAGAAATTCTACATGCAACCTGAAATCCCGAAATTTCGTCTTAGTCACGATGTCGGCCGCACCATAAAGTCCACCTGCTGCCGAGGAATCTTTGCTGCTTACTACAGTCCCCTCGTCCACGGGATCATCCACAATCTCCCATTTTATGGGTAATTCAGCAGCGAAACGAGGCCCCTCCCAGTAGGTCCAATTCGCATCCAGAGATTCACGGGTTCCGTCAAAAAGCACCATGGCACCTTCTGGTGCGGGGGTGCCAACACCAGTCTGTGCACGGGCGGGGAGTGCAATTATCCCTATGAGGAATAAAGTTGTTACTGTCTTGTACATGTGTAGAGCTATTCGTTGAGTGTGATTACCAGTTACCAACCTAAGTTAGGGATTTTTACGGATAGAACCTAGACCACACTCTGGGCGTAGCAGCCCCTCCTCAGATATCTTTTATCAATGGAAAAGGCAACATTCGGGGCAGGCTGTTTTTGGGGCGTAGAAGAAATGTTTCGGCAACTCCCGGGCGTAACCGAAACTGCTGTGGGTTACTCAGGAGGGCAGACAAAGAATCCAACCTACCGTGAGGTGTGCTCAACGCACACAGGTCACGCTGAGGTCGTGAGTATAACGTTTGATCCGGCCCAGGTTACATATGCACAGCTCTTGGATATCTTCTGGAACAACCATAACCCGACCACACTAAACCGCCAAGGCCCAGATGTGGGCACCCAGTACAGATCCGTCATTTTCTATCATTCCGAATCACAGAAGGCGGAAGCAGAGGCTTCACTAACACGATTTCAGGCACGGCTTACACGCCCCATTGTCACAGAAATTACACCGGCATCCACCTTCTTTCGCGCAGAAGAATACCATCAGCAATACCTGGAAAAGCGCGGCCTAACTCACTGTCATTTGTAGACCGCCTCTGCTGCAAAATCTGTTTCATGGTAAGGGAGCGGGAAGCACGTTACGTGTAGAGTAGCCCTGGGATCAGCCAGAGGCTTGTCAGTCCTTACGTTGGTGGACAGGAACCAGACGCTCTGGCTTATGTGTGCCAACAGGTGTCGCCAAGGTTTATGCTTCGGCCTCCGTTGAACGAAGACTACCAAATCCAATGTTCGCTCCACACTATTTGGGGAAGAGCCTCAGATTCTACAGCGTATAGCCGGTCACGAATGCCTCAGCAGCATAGAACTCAGGTAACCCAAGTCTATTAAGCGCCTCTGCAGTCCCTGTATTTCGATCACGGGCTCGCTGCCAGAACTCCCGATCATCGTAAGCCCCCGGATACATTGCCCGATCCTTCTGGCTTTCGTGCTTGAAAATGGCCTCTATCTTGCGAGCCATCTCTGCTCTTGAAATTGGTGTAAAAACGTCTGCCTGGTGTATTTCCCACTCCTGCCATGCACCACGATATAGCCATACCTTGGGCCCCTGCACCGCTCTTTCCCGATTATAGCACTCCAGTGCCCGCTGTATCGCAAAATAGCATATTCGATGAGTGCCATGCGGGTCAGACAGATCTCCCGCTACAAATATGTGGGCAGGCGTCTGTTCTTTCATGAGATCCAGTATAATTCGCTCATCTTCCTCACCAACTGGCTTCTTCTTAATGCGCCCGGTCTGATAGAACGGCAGGTCAATGAATCGTGCATTCTTCTGGCTCAGTCCCATAACTTCAATCCCGGCAACAGCCTCTGCGTAGCGGATGGCTGCCTTAATATGCTGCACCGCAGGAAGATCAACCATGCCCGAACTCTTGTTCTCCAGGAACTCCAACAATTCCTTCTTGCGCTCACGACAAATTTCCGCTGCCTTACCGGTTATGCCCAGTTGATCCAGACACATCTCCACAAAACCCAGATAACGTGACACATCTGCATCAAATACTGCAACCGAACCATTAGTCATATATGCGACGATGACTTCATTCTGGTTCCGGACCAACTTGTCCAGCATTCCTCCCATAGAAATCACATCGTCATCCGGATGTGGACTGAAGAGAATAACGCGCTCACCGACAGGAAGCTGATTCCGGTAACAGATCCTGCGCCGCAAATCATCAAATACGCGTAGACATAACTCGTCAATCTCGGGATATGCGTAGACCAAACTGTGCAGCCGGTTGTTCTGAAAATCTGCTTCTTCTAACTGGAGTATGGCTTTATCTACGCGCTCTGACAACCAGATAATGGCTCGCTTGGCCATCGGCAGATCCCATTCCACATCATGGACCAACCACGGGGTTCGTTCTCGAGTAAGCGCACCGGCCGCCGCGCGATCCAGATATATAGCACTTCTGGGATGCTCCTGTAAGTATGAAGCGGTCACCTCTTCGTTTACCGGCTCTTCCACTGCGCGGCGAACAATACTTGCTTTCCCCTCGCCCGCCGCCATTAAGATGATCTCCTTGGAATCTAATATCGTACCAACGCCGACAGTCAGTCCCTGTCGGGGTACGTATTCATCTCCAAAGAAATGGCTGGCCGCATCCTTTCGAGTGATCGAATCCAGTATCACTTTTCGCGTCCGATCACTGCGGGAACTCCCGGGCTCATTGAAGCCAATATGCCCACTTCGGCCAATGCGAAGCAGGACAAGGTCCAAGCCTCCAGCAGCCCGTATAGCCTCCTCATACGACCTGCAACAGCTATCTACTTCAGCTGAGGGCAAATTTCCCGGTAGTGAGTGGGTCTGATCCTTGGGCACGTTGATGTGATCTAGAAGATTTTCCCGCAGAAAGCGATAGTAACTCTGCAGACTGTCTGGCTCAATCGGATAATACTCAGATAGCTCAAAAGTTATCACTTTGGAAAAATCCAAGCCTTCCTCTCTGTGCATCCCAATCAGCTCCTTATAGACATCCAAGGGCGTAGTACCGGTAGGGAGCCCAAGAACTGTATTCAATCCTCGGGCAGTCCGATCTTTGATGACCGCACCAATATGGTGCGCTACTTCATATGCAACAGCGGCAGCATTTTCAAAAATATGCACAGGCACGTGCTCACGACATGAACCAGCGGGAATCGACATAGAAAAAGAGGTATGTAAGCGACTTCATCCACAGAACGGGTTTAACCCCGACCTGCCTACCCTGCTCCAGGGTCTGACCATCTTCGGACCAAAACTATACTGTCCGTAATAAACATCATATCGCTGCACCCCTCATATTTTGATAGTAAGCGCTTTTTTCGTATCTTGCTCTGTGCCTCGTTGTGGTACGTAAACGTAACACTGACACTTAGCTAAGTCTCTCCTTCCCAAGGGATGCGGCTGCATGTTTCCGCAGCGGATAATATGGACGAGAGCCCAAAAAATAAAACCTACAGAAGCATCTATGGATCGCCCAATCAAAGTCTTATTCATCACTGGAGAAGTTCATCCATTTACCAACGAAAGCGATGTCGGGACTTTGACCAGATGCATACCCGAAGAGCTTCAGATGCTTGGTAACTATGAAACCAGGATTATGATGCCTCGTTACGGGACGATCAGTGAACGTAAAAACAGCCTGCATGAAGTTATTCGTCTCCGCCGCACGAAGGTGCGTATGGGACGCATGACGGAAACATTGACCGTCAAAGTAACGGCAATTCCTGGAACCCGGCGACAGGTTTATTTCATAGACAACAAAAACTTCTTCAAACGAAAAGGTTTGCACCAGGACAAACTGGGTAACGTCTTTGAGGACAATGCCACCCGGGCGCTCTTTTTTGCACGATCAGTTCTGGAAACAGTGCGCAAAATGCAGTGGCAACCTGATGTCGTTCATGCACTCGGATGGATCGGTGGTTTTGTACCCCTGATGGTGACTACCGAATACAAAAACGATCCGCTGTTTGAGTCTGCAAAAATTGTTTACACCCCGGATGATGTTGAGGCCAATGCAACGGTTTCACATGAGCTGGTAAAGAACATGAAGCTCTCCCACAACGGTGACCTTTCTGGAATGAGTATAACTGATCTGGGCAAGCAGTTTTCAGATCTGGTTGCGTATCCGCCATCCTTGAGACAGGAACCCGGATCATCCGTGCAGTTCAGTGCTGAGACCGAGGAAATGATCGCACAGGCAGGCGATCTGTATGAGAATCTACTGAGCGCAGAGGCTGTCTAGTGGGGAACACAGTGCTCTCACCAGGGTTGCAAGCCTCTGGTCACGCGCTCTGTACCAATTCAAGCGCCCGCCGCGTTCTTGGGCATATCCTTCACATGCCCGTGCCAACTGCTTATGCGCCCAATTTGCTGTTATCTATTGCTTTCGCTGCTCATTGTGGCAGCCTGTACGGACCCAACCTCCGACGTCGGTCTGGATTTGCTGGGAGAGAGCACAAATCCCAGGACTAAGACCGCACTGTCAAAGTCGTTTTCGTCTTCTTCGCTCGTCGACATAACAGGAGCTGCCCCCCGTGTGCTCGTCGGAGCTGCTGACGATCCGTTAACCGGTCAAGTTGAGGCATCCGGGTTTTTGGACTTTGCAGGGCAGTTTTCCGGAGCCTCGTCAGACGCCATAAGTGAAGTTCAACTAAGGCTTGCGCGTAATTATGATTTCGGGGATACAACAGGCGTATTCCAGTTTTCTCTGCATCAGGTTCTTACTGAGTGGGACCAGAGTGGACTTAAAGCCGACACTGTTTTGACAATTGGCCCTGAAATCATCAACGTCAACGTAACAACGCGAGACACACTCATCACGATTGATCTGCCAACTACGTGGATTGATGCAAACGAAAGTGTACTTCGAAGCGATAACTTTGGCTCAGAATTTTACGGATTTGCTCTCGTAGATAACGATAGCGAACAAGTGGCCGGGTTCAATTCCGTATCCACCACGCTTGTGGTAACGTCTACGTCTGGACCGACGACATTTATTGTAAGCAGCACGTATACGAAAATTGAGCGAAAGACAGAACCCGATCCCCCGAATGACCTCGTCCTGTTCCAAGACGGTGCAGGCCCCGCGATCGCACTTGACTTTGAGCTCGAGGACTTCTCAAACCTACCTATCAACGGCGCGGTACTCACTTTCAGTGCCAATACGGTAGCCAGTCAAAACGCCCCTCCAAATTTTGTGCGTCCACTCTCGCGCAGGCTGCAACTGGTTGCAGTGGCATCTGATGAAGAAGCCCCTGCAATCTTGGTTGGCGAAGCCGACCTGAATGAGGACGGTAAATACCGATTCTCCGGACAAGATCTCAGCATTTTCTTCCAGAGCGTCTTTTTTGGGTCACTAGAGTACGAGTATTTAGAATTGCGTGCACCCGTGATTAATAATGCCTTGGACACTGTCCTCCTATACGGTACTAACACCGGGGATATGTCTCCGCGTGCAACTATTATTGCGTCGCCATGAGAAAATACTGTTCATGTGCTATCCTAACAGCGCTGATACTGGCGAATAATATTCAGGCTCAGGGGCAGGACGATGGTTCGTTCTACTCCCGATATGGGATTGGGGAACTTAGTTCATTCGCTTCCAGCCAGTCTCAGTCTCTCGGCGGTGCGGGGACTGCGCTCTTCTCATACGATTACATGAACTTCAGCAATCCTGCAACGTGGAGCCGACAGACGCTGGTTCGTGTTGCCGCCGGAGCGCAGTTCAATCGAATACATGCCCAAGATGCGGGTGGACGGAATGAGCGCTTGATCCATGGAAATTTCAATGCACTCCAGATTGGAATGCCCCTCCTATCTACGCGACTAGGTTTGGGAGCCTCCTACGAACCTTACAGCCAAATTAATTATGAAGTATCGAGTACAGGAACCTTAGATGCGGGAGTGGAGGGAGAACTGCCCTATCAGATTCATCATGAAGGCTCTGGAGGTCTGCGCCAAGCAAGGATTGGCCTCGGACTGAGGTTAAGCCGATGGGCTTCGATTGGCGCATCTGGTGATTTCATTTTTGGAATCGCCAGAGAGGGACGACGTACTACATTTGCATCCTCTGATCTCCTTGAAACCAGATTAGTGCGCAGTACCCGCTTATCCGGATTCACTTCGTCTGCTGGTATAGCTCTGTCCTTCAGTGGCGAAGAATACGAGATATCTGTTGCTGCCAGTGGAAGCTTGCCAGTAACTCTGACAGGAACCCGGGCATTAACCCTTGGAGAAAGTCTGGATCTCGATACCTTGGGGGTAACAACTAGGGGAAACGTGAAGGTGCCACTCCGAGTACGTGGGGGATTGTCCTTCCGATATCAGAACCGCTGGCTACTGAGCGCCGAAGTCCGCCAGGAACCTTGGTCCTCTGCTTCCAGTACCTTGCCTTTCGCAGGGTTCGAGCCGAATAATTTGCGTGACCGTATCCGGTATGGAGGAGGCGTGGAGTTTATCCCCGCAGGGGCTGCATTACAGGCATCTTATTTGCGCCGGGTAGCCTATCGTATCGGTTTCTATCGTGACAACCTTTATGTGAGTCCGACACCCGGCATGGATATTGCTGTTACTGCCATCACAGGCGGATTAGGTCTACCCACATTATTTTTTGGTACCAAGGTTGACATTACCTTCGAAATTGGTACGCGCGGATCTACCAATCAAAACCTGATCCGTGACCGGTTTATAGGCGTGTCAGCCACTTTAAATGTCGGAGAACGTTGGTTCGTCAAACGAAGGCTCGGATAAGTCATTTGCTGGCATATTCTTGCTTAAATTCTGTAGTTAGTGAAATCCAGATCCTATGTATCGCATCTCCACTTGCCTGCTGGCCCTATTGATCATCTCAGTCCCGCTGGTGTCTACGATTTCAGCGCAGACCGCCGACGATGACGACCGAGAGATTAGAAGACATTACAGTCTCTACTTCGAGAACTTCAAAAATCAAAACTACCGTGATGCTTTGCATTGGCTGGTATGGATCCTGTATAACGCACCTGACGGCTACAAGCGCTACACGGATGTGAACTTCAGGCGCGCCATTGAGACCTTTCAGGCACTGGCCAATGAGGAAGAGGATGCCGCAAAGAAACGTGCGTGGCTCGATTCTGCACTTGTGCACTTCGATCGGGTGATCCCCGTTCTCTCCGAACTCGAAGTAGAGATTGACCCGTTCATTTGGACTCGCAATAAGGGACGATTCATTCAAACCAATATCAATGAACTCGCTGATCTTCGCTCCGAAATGATCGCATCATATCGAAGCTCCTATGAAATGGATCCGCAGCGTATAGATCCCTATTACCTTGATGTCATTGTTTCGGACCTATATCAGGGGGGAGATATCGGGGCTACACTCAATTTCCTGCGTGAACTCAGAGACAAGCGGGGAGATGAAGAGAGTATTGAGGGATTGATCCACAAGTATTTCGTCGTGATTCCCCCGGATGAGCAAATTGCCTTCCTAGAGGAGCAGTACGAAGCTGACCCCAACAACGCCGAACTAGTTACGCAACTCTTTGGACTGTACCAGCAGGAAGCTTATCGTGAAAAAATGCTGGGACTTGCAGACAAAGTTCTTAGCATGGAGCCTACTGCGGCAACGTTGCGGTTGTTAACTCGGATGTACGTCGAAGATGGTGACAACGAACGTGCCATTGAACTCTTTGAGCAAATGCGGGCCCTGCCAGATGTAGAAATCCTTGCTCAAGATTATTACAATATCGGGTTGGCATATCAGGATATGGAAAGCTTTCGCGAGGCGCGCGACCACTTTAGATTGGCCGCAGATGCTGACCCGGAATTCCAGCCAGCCCGTGTTGCTATTCCAAATCTCTATTCTACAGCCGTTGCCAGCTGTGGGGTGGCCGATCGTGAACAGGCCGCAGTGTTCTGGTTGATTGCAGATGAATATTCTCGCATCGGCGATCAGGAAGGTGTCAACCGAATGGCTACTGCCTACCCTACTGCCGAAGATATTTTCTACGTAACCCGCTGGAATGCAGATGAAAGTACACAGGCGAGTTATACTTGTCGTGGTATGACCATAAGTGGTACAACTACGGTCCGGCAACGTCGTTAAACAACCTGCAAACTCGATACCCCTCAGGAGAGAATCCTGTAGGATCAGGTAAGCAACGAAATAATCCACTGCCTCACTTTTATCATTTGCGACGGGGCAACATGGTTTGGCGTACCGTTGTAACGTCGGGACCCCTAGCTGTTCACCCGTCGTCACTCTGTATTCTTGAATATGCCGAACATTGAATCAATTAAAGCCCGCCAAATCCTTGATAGCCGGGGTAACCCTACCCTGGAAGTTGATGTTACCGCCGGAGTGGGAGCGTTTGGACGGGCTGCCGTCCCTAGTGGAGCATCTACAGGCGAACATGAAGCTGTGGAACTTCGTGACAGCGATGCATCTCGCTATTTAGGCAAAGGGGTCTCCAACGCAGTCACACATGTAAATCAAGAGATTGCATTGGCTCTGCAAGGGTACGATGTGTGTAACCAGGTTGGATTGGATCGAGCACTCATTGAACTAGATGGAACTCCGAATAAGAGACGTTTGGGAGCAAATGCAATCCTTGGAGTATCTCTTGCGGCTGCAAAAGCAGCCGCAGCGGCAGTAGGCCTGCCCCTGTATCGTTACATTGGCGGTGCGAACGCCTATACCCTTCCGGTCCCCATGATGAATATTATCAACGGCGGCCGCCATGCGGATAATCGTGTAGATATGCAGGAATTTATGATTATGCCTGCCGGTGCTGCTTCTTTCTCCGAAGCCCTTCGCATAGGGGCAGAAATCTTTCATAAACTCAAAAAGGTACTCGCTGGTAAAGGATATAGTACCGCGGTCGGCGATGAAGGCGGTTTTGCTCCCAATCTGAAATCAAATGAAGAAGCGGTAGAAGTGATTCTGGAAGCCGTGGTGCAGGCCGGATTTGAGCCCGGTTCTGATGTATTCATAGCACTGGATCCAGCCGTGAGCGAGATGTTTGAAGACGGTGCCTATGTATTCTGGAAAAGTGATCCAGGAACAAAGCACTCCAGTGAGGACATGGTGGAGTTGTGGAATAACTGGGTACAACAATACCCGATCGTCTCCATCGAAGACGGGCTTGATGAAAACGACTGGAGAGGATGGCAGCTACTTACCAAAACAATTGGAGATCGTGTGCAGCTCGTGGGAGATGATCTGTTTGTAACCAATACTGGACGCCTTCAACGTGGAATCCAAGAACAGGCTGCTAACTCCATACTTATTAAACTCAACCAGATTGGCACACTCACGGAAACGTTAGACGCAATCGAAATGGCGCATAAGGCCGGCTTTACTGCGGTCATCAGCCACCGATCGGGCGAGACCGAAGACACTACAATTGCCGACCTTGCCGTGGCCACAAACAGTGGACAAATCAAAACTGGCTCCGCAAGCCGGAGCGACCGACTTGCGAAATATAACCAACTGCTTCGCATTGAGGAAGAGCTTGGAGTTTTAGCATATTACCCCGGTATAAGAGATTTTAAAATTTAAGAGGATCAGTGAATGGCGTCTACAGCAACACCACAACATGCTTCAACTGGCAGGCGCCTTACGCGCCTGCTGTTTATAGGTCTGGTGTTTGCAGGGTTGCTCTGGTTCACCTGGTTTGACAGTTATAGCCTGATCCGACGGGCCAAATGGCAGCGGGAATATGAGCAACTGGTGGAGGAAAATACGCAGTTAAAAAGCGAAATAGCAGAGCTCCAGTCTATGCTAGAAAAACCACCAAGCGACGAGACGATAGAAAAAATCGCGCGTGAGCAATATGGTATGCGACGCGATGGAGAAACTGTTTATCGAGTAGAGGAATAATAAAAATGCACGCGATCGGCATTGATCTTGGCGGTACTAATATTAAGGCTGCTTTAGTCCATAAAACATTCGGATTGGTTAACACTAATTCAGTCCCAACCGAAGCTGAAGAGGGCAAAGAACATGTACTGAATCAAATATCCTTGGCCGTAAAACCTTTCTTGAAACGCAGGAATCGCATACTCGGCATAGGTATAGGTGCCCCTGGGACAATTGATCTCGATAGAAAGTCGCTAATTCATCCACCAAACATGCCCGGATGGGGAGTTGTTAACCTGCGATCAGCTCTAAAAAAACGTTTAGGAAAACGACTGAACGTTTTCGTTGAGAATGATGCCAATGCGGCCGCTCTTGGATCTGGACGCTACGGAGCAGCACGGAACTATGATCACTTTATCATGGTCACGCTCGGGACAGGAGTCGGCGGCGCTATTGTATTCGACAACCGAATCTTTCGAGGTGAGACTGGAGCGGCCGGAGAGCTTGGACATATGTCTATTAATTATGATGGTCCACCGGATATGGCCGGTGTCAATGGGGCCATTGAAGCATACCTAGGACAGCGATTCCTGACAGGACATGCACGCGAACAATTGGGTGAATATCCCGACAGCGCGTTGTGTGCAGCTCCGGGACTGGCGAACCTCACTCCCGCCGTAATTGCAGGAGCAGCTATGAATGGGGACCTAGGTGCCACTGAAGTTCTCAAGTGGGCCGGACAGAAGCTGGGCTGTGTATTGGGCGGCGTTGTTAACCTCCTCGACATACGCACTATTGTCATAGGCGGAGGTATTTCCAATGCGGGCGACCTGTTGTTGGAGCCAGCACGAGACATCATTAAGTCATACATAAAGCCCGGTATGCGCGACAGCGTTGTCGTAATTCAGGAAACGCTCGGAAACGAGGCCGGTATGCTTGGTGCTGCCAGTCTTGTATTCGATCAGATCGATGACGATAACCGCAAACGGTGACGTCGTTTTAGGACAACTATTTCGCTTTGTCGCTGTTGGCCTGCTGCTTTTTCCTCAGATTACCTGGGCGCAGGAAACTGAATCGCTCACTTCTCCAATACGATTCAGCGCCCGAGACTCCCTGGTACTGCATTTTGACTCGGGAGCCGGGGATATTGGCACACTTACCGGTAATGCCAGCGTATCCTACGAAGGCGTTCAGCTCAGCGCCTACTCTATTACCTTACTCCTGGACCAGGACGAGCTTGTCGCACAGGGGCTTGCCACAGATTCAGGATTCGTGGGCTCACCAGTATTCTCAGAGGGTACCGAAACACTGACTGGATCACGGCTGGCTTACAATATCGCTACCCGCCGTGGACGTGTGACAGAAGCAAGAACACAGTTTGAAGAGGGCTTCATACAAGCAGGGATAGCAAAAGTCAGAGAAGACAGTACAATTTTTATCAAGGACGGTCTCTACACTACATGCAATTGCGGACCGGACGAGACTCCGTCTTATTCACTCCGGGCTCGCAGAATGAAGGTCGTTGATCAAAAATGGGTCTATACCGGCCCAATTCAGCTCTTCATTTTCAATATCCCGATGCCTGTGTGGCTGCCCTTTGGCTTTCTACCCTACCAGGAGGGTCGCAGAAGCGGACTACTGGCACCGGAATATGGAGAAGATGAGCGAGGTTTTTTCCTGCGCAATGGGGGGTGGTATTTTGCCATGAATGATAATATGGATACGCAAATCCAATTCGGTTTGTGGACAAAGGGCAGCTGGCAGGTTAACCCGGCCTTTCGTTACAACCGCCGCGACCGTTTTAGTGGCAATCTGAACGTTGATTTCCTTCACGAGCGCAGTGGTGAGCGCGATGATCCGGATTTGGTCAAACGAAACAACCTGAGCTTCAGGTGGACCCATAACCAAACCTTCTCTCCAACATCACGCCTGAGCGCAAACGTAAACCTTACATCCAGTACCTACTTGCGCACGGTTTCGTATCAGTACGACGACAATGTTAGACAATCGATTGGTTCCTCTATCCAATTTAATCGCACATTCAGGGGGAGTAGATCAATTTCCCTAAGCGCGCGACAGCAGCAGGTCATATCTACGGGCAGCGTCGACTTGTCTCTACCGCAATTTTCTTTTTCTCAAGGAACAAGAGCTCCATTCAAGCGCGAGAACAGCAGCGGGCAGGATCAGCGCTGGTATGAGAGACTCCAGTACAGTATATCGTCACGTGTTAACAACAGGTACGACTTCCGACCACTCTCAGACGAGGAGCTGATTGCTAATGGCGACACTTTGGCCAATGGGCAACCAGTTGATTATCCTTGGTATGAGGCGTTATTGGATGAAGGGAAGTACCGGACTGCCACTGGCAGGACTGATGGTCGTATTCGTTTTGCTGCCACGCACCGTGTACCTATCGCAGCCCCGTTTGCAATACGCCAGATACCTCTATTAGGGCAGGTTCGCCTGAATTTTTCACCGAACGCAAATTATACCGAAGACTGGTTCATAACTTCTGAGCGTCAAACACTTCTGGCTGACGGTACAACCGAAAGAACAACGGAACAAGGATTTTTTGCCCTGAGGCAGTTCAATACAGGGGCATCCGCGAACACAACAATTTACGGGCTTTTTCCTGTCAAACTTGGACAGTACCAGGGATTAAGACACACAGTGCGACCACGCGTTGGGTTTTCATATCGGCCGGATTTTGCTGGCGATACCTGGGGGTATACACGTCCTTTACTGGATCAAGCAGGCCTGCCTGTCGTGGATACATTGGCAACAGGGCCGACCCCGCGCCGCTATAGCATTGTTACGGGCGTACAGAATGGGATCCAGAAAGCGATCAATTTTGGGGTTGACAATACATTCGAGACCAAGCGGGTGAGCATAGACTCAACCGGATCCGATCAGAGTCGTGTTCTTCGACTCTTCACTCTGAACGCATCCAGCAGCTACAACTTTGCGGCAGATTCGCTCAGAATGTCTCCCATACGCATAAGCGCTCGCACCAATATTCTAGGCCAGTTCAGCATAAACTTCAGCTCTACCTTCTCACCCTACAAACTTAGCCCTGATGGTCGTCGCATGGTGAACGAGTATGTCTTCTCACTTCGTGATCTGGCTATTGCCCGACTGACGCAGCTGAGTGTACGCGGGAGTATGCAATTGAGTGGACGCATGCGAACTCGTACAGCAGACATGCCGACGGGTATCTCGACCATGCCTCAGTTTGGTAATTCAGTTCCCTCTTTCGGAACAGGCATAAACAATCAGTTTTCGCAAACCAGCGGGGCTAGCGGATTCGAAAATTGGTCATTAAACCTGAGTTTTGTCTATCAGATTACTCGACCGCAATTGGTCCTTCGCCGTTCGGCTACTGTAAATACGGGCTTCAACTTCAGCCTAACACCAACCTGGCGTGTTCGAGGCCAAACAGGCTATGATCTTGAGCGAAAACAAATCGTAACAACGACGCTCAACTTATCGAAAGAGTTCGAGTGCTGGAATATGTCTTTCCGTTGGATCCCATTTGGGACTTACCAGTCGTGGGGGTTCAATTTACACGTGAAGAGTGGTCGCTTGGCGGAATTTCTGCGTTTCCAGCAACCGCGTGCAGAACGTAACCGGGGATTTCGGGGGATCTGAACCGCATCTCCGCAACCAAACGACCTTACCGCACATGCCGCTTGGTTACTGGCATCCTGATCACCAGTAACGTCCCGCATTCATGCTTTACCAAGTGCAAGGCACATCATACCTCTTGGGGCCGTTTGAAGAAGCTACACTTGACCTTGGTATCCAAGTGCTTACTGGCTACGTGAATAGCCGGTGTCCAAATGGTAAAAAGATTACAGCTTCACTCCACGCACGATGAGCTTCATACAGCCAATTTATAATATTCGCAATGGCACCAAGAAACATGATAGCCATCAAACCCAGTCACCAAGCTATACTCCAGCGCTCAACTTTTTTGGCTATCGGGACGTACAGAAAAATGGCTGCGGCTACCACTATCGCAATGGCGGAAGCCAGCAACAATTGGTTTGTGCTATAATCGCCATCAAGGCCGCGCCAGTACCCCCAAAGGGTGATCAGAGGATACGTAACAGCGAGTACCAACCATTTTCTGGCAAGCACTATCTAGAAGAGAGACCGCAGCTGCCAAGCGGATGGCACAGAATATTGACGACTTGAGTAATGCCCTCCTCGACCACCTGACGCAAGCCCAAGTAGAAAGGACGCAGGAAATCGCACTGGTGCATTACAACAGGATCAAAGCACGCAGAGCGCAGGACTGACTAAGCGTTCACCCTACAGGATAAAGTTTGTGGTCAGGGTCATACCAAATAATACGTAAGACGCTACCAATTTTGATGCCATAAATTCTTTTCCTACTGCCAAGTCGTAACGAAAATAATTGTTCTTTATCCTCAAGATGTAATTGTTCTAATCGTTTACCCACTTTCTTGAGCATTTGATTCACGTAGACGTAGTGGTTGCTGCTTTTATTCCCTCGGCCATAAGTTTGTCTTTTGATCTCTGCCCATGTTAGGCCTTCAAAATCGCGTAGCTTAGGCAAGATAATGTCAGTCCAATCTTTCCCTGCTCGTTCGGAATACAAGCTTTCTGGCCAACTCTTGTCTGCAATCACGAATGACCAAGTGGGGGGTTGTGCGTCAAAATTCTTGAGCTGGGATTCCTGTGAAGACCGTGGGCGATTACTCCCGCCCGGATTGGTCTTGATTTTCGTCCTTTTGTTCCGCTTATTGCGAGATCCCACTACAGCTTACGACGACTAAGGTTCAATTGGCAAGGTATGTTCTTCTAAAAGCCCGCCGTAATACAGTGCCATTGACTCCTTGGTAATGACAGAGTTTCCGCGTTCGCCGGGATGAAGGCCGTGTCGAGCCTCTTTCCATGGATCTTCTAAGTGAGTTAAGTCACTAAGCCATTGTGGTTCTTTGTGTCCGTAGACCTCCAACACAATATCAATGTTCTCCTTCTGATCGTCGCTTAATACATCTACGTCTCCTTTTGGAAAATGACTGACTTCAAATTTCCTTCTGTGGTGATCATAGAGATCACGGCACACGGGGCCATTAGCCCATGCCTCGAACTCTTCCTCAAACAAGGGCTTCTCATCCCACACAAGGGACCACGCTTGACTGTAATACAAGAGCTTCTGGAGCTTCCATGTAGTGACAGATCCTTTCTTTTCCAGAATGTAATTCGCAACGTCAAATACCGTAGTCATGTCATAGAAGATTGTCAAAGTGTTGCTGGGGGAGCACAGTGTATCACATACTGAGTGTACACATAACCAGCTTTAAGACCGTAAGCTCTCGTCCTAGAGAGCTTAACGGTCTTAGCGACAGATAGCTCCAACACAAGTGGTCAGAAAACATTTTCACGCATTTTGTCGCACATTTGAAATCAAAAAGGAAACGGGCTTTGGCGTATTTGTTGAGCTCGTTATTTTATCCATTCTGTCACTAGGAATTTATTTCGGTTGGTGGGCTTGGTCAAGTCGACAACGCCAAACGTTGCTTCTTAGTGAAATCCTGAACCATCTTGGGGGATGAAGCAAGATGAAAGTTCGCCAGAGGATCATCCTTCGGAGGATTAACTCCTCGAAGCCGTGATGAGAGTACTGGATTATCCATAGTTTGTATTTTCGGGTGCACCATATTAGGGAAATGCCGAATGTTAGTACAGTTAAGTATATAGCTTCCCTTTTTATTGGGGCGTGATTTTAGCGAAGAGTCAAGCACCGATCTTGGAGTCATGGGATTAGCGGGTACAAATTCGTAGTGATTATACAAGTATGTTATCAAATCTTTAGTTGCACGTTGGCAAGATAGAAACCACTTACGAATAACCGTGAGGTAGAAGGACAGATGCCTGAGAACCGATCAGAAGTAGAGAATCGCTTTTACTGAAAATCCGGTTTCACTTCCGTCAAGTGATATGGGAACCTTGGCCTCTTCCTCCAGAAAGACCCCCCGTTCTTCTTCTCCGTACTGTGTGTGGTGCACTTCGCCGCGGACCCCTAACCTATCTCCAATCATCTTTTCAAGCCCCCCACCCACAGTCAATGTGTGGAATGTTTCGTCGTGGGAATCTATGCCTGAATCAAATTCTCCCGGCCCGCAAAGTTCAAGTGGATTAAAGCACCCGTTGTAATTGACAGTTAAATCCGCATCCAAACGGCGTACTCTGCCGAGAACATATATACCGGTATCCGAGCCAAGAAGCGAAACCATAAACGAGGGGCTCACACGGAATACCAACGCAGCACCATAGCTGTTTTTCCTCTCTACACTCCACTCATCGGGCCAAGCTTCTCCATACTGGTTTCGACTGTCGGATTGTCCGTCTCCGGGAAACGTACCGCTTGCCGTGCCACCGTGGAGTTGTCCATCAATCTCAAGGCCTATGCTAAAGATGTTGCCTGGGTCCAAATTCAGGCGGTAGCCGACAAGAAATCCTGTACTAAAACCTGATTCGCTCGCTGAAGCGCTCGTGTTGTAAATGTTTCCGCGTTGCAAATAATTCGCCGGCACGCCTGTATTGTCTACGGTTTTTGCATGTTCAAAGCTAATGTGTTCAGCTCCGACGGAGGTGCCTACGTAGAAACTGCCGTTCTGTGCAATTGCGATCTCAGGAACACAGACCATCATCGTAATCACGAGCATGATGCTCCCCAAACCTGTTTTCCGATTCTTAGACATTCTACTCATGGTTTCTCGCCACTCAATACGAATCGTGATGCTTTTTATACAACTGCTATATACCACCCAATCCAGATCTAACTATGCGTGTACCTTTAACGAGGGCATGCAGCTCTGTACGTGTCGCCCAGCGTGCAGTTCACTGAAACTACAGTCCGGGGCGAGCACCAACTGTTCAGCAGGTACATGCTGTAACACCTAGCGAATTCAGGCTAGGAAAAGCACCTTTCCGCGGCGTAACGCCAAAGTCAGTTGAGTCTATTTGACTTGGATTGTGGCCGGTATGGAACTCCAACCCTTTCACTTACCATAATTTACGATTGAATCATGCTCAGATCAGATGAGTTTTTTTAACTGGATCAGACGCTCCACGAGGCTGGGGAAGCCGGTCAAGCACTACGACTGATGCTCTTGCGTCATTTTGGCGATTGATCCGGGACCTGACGTACAATCTTGATAAAGAGGCTCCGTTTCATTCGGCAAAAGTGACGGTTGATTCGATGAAGGACGACATTCCAGATGTAAATCCAGAGGACTCCCCTGCGCCTGGCCAGCAGCATCTTCTACGGGAAACTGGGAAATGCCGACTGGCGAGACTTCCGCCGACTGTGAATTGCCTACTTCTGATCATGGCTTCGATCGTCTACTGGCAGATCCGTGAGGTTGAGCGCGTCGTGTCGACGCTGGGGAAAACTCCGGGGCGGACGCGGCATCGGACCTCAATCTCGACATATTCGCGCATGTCAACCCTATTGGATAGGGCAACGTCGCGCTGTACGGTGAGTATATCTCCGTCGAGAGATGGTAGTGGTCGGAGGCACGCGGAGCCTTACCGTATAGAATTACACGATTCTGCTTCCTACCCTTAAGATACGCCAGCTGCGACTAGTCTGGCATGCCCCCATCGACTTTCCTTGACAGGTACGCTGCTATGGCCATGGCCACCTGAACTGCCAGACTCACGTCATCGGTATCTGGATCCTTCCCCTCTTCCATGTGTCGACCGTACTGAGAAGCATATCCCCATAAACTGCCTATGGCTGTACTTAAGGCAGGTGGTATCTTGTCCGGATAGCGTTTCAAGAGGTCCCCAAGAGTTGCATTGTCTCCGCACACCTGCCGCACCACACATTCTACCCCAGCATATGCGTGTTGGATAGCACCTGACAGGTCAGGATCCGGCCGGCGTGACATATCATTCAGGGCTTGTTGAAGTTCATTGGCAGCTATTGGCAAGCTAGCTTGCTTCAAATACCCAGGTGCTGCCTCAGCTACGGCTTCAAATGGCCCTTCGCCGCGGTAGATGACCTTCCCTTCAATGAGCTTCCACCCTATTCCCTCTTCTCGCATAACACTGTTGATCGTTTTATCGAAGTATGAAGCCTTTTTGGGAAACAGTTCCCCGAACATAATAGGATACGAAGCGTCACGCCGCCAGATCTTATATGAAATGGCCTCTATGATATCATACACACGATGCCAGTCACAGCGATTGAGTTTCCTCTTTACTTCCCACTTTACCTGTGAATTCGATGTATTGCTGTAATCCGGCGCCACCCGCAAGCACTTGCAAATGATGCTGCGCAACTGCTTCGGTTCCAAACCATCGATATAGGCAACTGTTGCTACGGCCGTTCTAAGCTTATTGGGGGCCGCATTGCGAACGGTTATTGTTGCCGGATCCAAAGCTTCAAGACCCTGCCGGATGGAGAAGGATTCCATTGTTGTTCTTGGTATTGGGTACACCTCACAAATCGCCACCAAGGCGTGATCACACGCAACCCAGCTGCGTATTACGACTGCATATTACGATGAAATAGAACACCCGTTCCGAGTCAAATCGAAGACTTTACGGGGGTCTGGCGGAGCTGAATTTTGCAGGATTAGAGGGAGTATTGGTGAACGTTGATTGGGTCTGTTTTGGTGTGCTGAAGCGGAGGAATCGCTAAGCTGGTTCTGCGTGGGTGGTGCCCTGTCTGACGACAATTTTAGTCGTCGCTGGACACCGATCAGTAACTCGTAAAACGGATTGGCAAAGATGGGTGGAGAGGTAGAGAGGCAAATTTCTTATAGGATATGCTCTTAGGCCCGCAGTTCACGCCGCCGTGTAGCTTTCCCGGATACTAAAATCCTTGGCGTGCACCAGCAACATACAATGCATCTTCCCCACTCTGTCGGCCTTCAAAGAGTAATACGAACATTCGAGAGTCTTCGGTTACTCCTCAGCGTCGTCCAACAACCTATCCAGTAGTGAAGCAGCGAGGGCTGCAGCATCGTTGGTGGCCTGTTTACCCAGCTGTTGAACAGCGGCTGCCTGATTAAGAATGTGGACGAACTGTGTCTGCAGCCTCAGATCCGGCACGGGAAGCTCAAGGGACGCGTATTCCCGTCCGTTGATGTTGGGTTGTGCCGCCGTGCGTCGTTTTGATCTCACCCAATCCGAAAAATAAGAAGTCTGAGTAAACGCAAACGCCACGTGCGGATGAAGGCGGTTCGGATCCAAGCGGAACCTAATCAGGTAACCGGCAAAGACACACAGTCCGTTTTCTCCTCGATGAATGTACGTCTTGCCGACCGTAGCCCCACTACGTGCGAACAGGAGATCTCCATCAACCAGCCGGTACGGTTCCCAATCGGGAGCGTTGATTCCTACCGGTTCATTTGAGAGACCTCCCCCCTCTTGGATGTCCGTGATGCGTACATAGCGCGGTTGATCTTTCAACAAGGCTGCAGAACAAGCATTTGCCCCGTATTGTGGTCCGAGAGTCGCTAGATCGCCAAGCCTCTGAACTTCCCATCCCATCGGGTTGGTCGCGGGATCCCCAAACATCTCGACGAAGAGCGCGCGAATGAATTCGCGCAACCGTTTATCAGCCTGCGTCCGCAGTTGTTCAATCCTCGCCGCCCGGTTCAGGACGCCCACAATTCGTCGCTGCACAACAAGCGACGGTAGGGGAATCGACACGCTCTCCATGAACGACTTAGGTACGCGCTGCTGGCCCCCCGTACCGTTGAAACTTCTCTTTGCTTCTTCCCTGAACCGAGCTTGACGAACGAACCAATAGATGTACTCGGCGAGCACCCGCTCACCTGGCCTCAGTACGTAGAATTCGGTTGAACCACGCCCGATACCGTTTGCCAAACCCTGTGCCACAGCTGCTTTACCATTCTCCATACAAGGCGTGATCTTCGCGAACAGGACATCGCCATTTCGAAAGGACGTGTATCCCTTTGACACTTCGGCGAGTGGCCGTTGGTCGGTGCACTTGATTACGCCCAGACGTTCGTCCAGCGCAGACATCGGAACGAAACTGACGAGGATGTCATCTGCATGTTCTCCTCTTATGGTACGAGGATTGATCGTACATATCTCACCGAGAGGAACTTGAGTACAGGAGGTCATTCTGCCATCGCAAGTCGTACCGCGTCAGCCAGTTCGTCGATATCACCTAGGATCTTGGTCTCAATAGCCCGCAATTCATCTAGGATCTCCAACGGATCACGGTATTCAACGTTCGCTCGGTTTAGGGGTCGATAGCGGCTGGCACTTAGGTTAAAATCGGCAGCCCGTAACTCATCTAACTCGGCAAACCACCATGTCTCGGTCCATTCGGTATTTTGGTCACGTCCGCTCCATCTCCGCCAAGAGGCATCGCGATCACGGAACACTGCGATCAGCCCCGGGAGATCGTCATCCTCGATCGGCTGGTCGTGGTTGGCGTCAAGCTTGAAGCCATCATTGTCGGCGTGCAGGAACAACACACGTTCCGTGACACCTCCCTTCCGGAAAACCACGACGGAGGTCTTGACGCCGGAATACGGTTTGAAAACGCCTCCCGGTAAGGAGAGGACGGCTTCTACTGTGTTGTCCTGAACGAGGTGGCGACGGAGTTCCTTGTGCGCCAGGGTCGTCGAATCAAACAGCACGCCTTCGGGAACCACCACACCGCAGCGCCCCCCCTCCTTTAGATGGTTCAGCATATACTGGAGGAATAGTAGTTCGGTTTTCGTAGTTCGTCCGACCTTCACTTCATCAACGATCCGGTCTTTGTCCAAGCCCCCGGAAAAAGGCGGATTAGCCAAGATGACGTCAAATCCATTCACTGGTAAACTGAACTCAGCCTTGACAGAACGGTCGAGGGACCGGGTCAGTGCATTTCGACGCAGGATTCTCACCTTGTCTAGTCCGCGTAGGGTCAAATTCATGGTTGCGAGGCGGACCATCTGTGGGTCGACATCTGCCCCGTAAAACGTCCCTTCATGCAATTGGCTAACCGCGTCGCGACCCAGCATGTCACCGAGCCCACGCCGAATGGTCTTTCCATCCACCTCGATTCTTTCGATACCGTCAGGCGACGAGTTAACAAGTCGAATGTAGTCATAGGCACCGACCATGAATCCGGCCGTGCCCGAAGCCGGATCATGGATTGTCTCGCCAATGCACGGGTCGACAAGCTGGACCACGGCGCGGATGATATGTCGCGGAGTTCGGAACTGGCCAAGTTCACCCGCTTGCCGAATCTGGCGAAGTACATGTTCGAACAAGTCACCCTTGGTGTCCGCGTCCACTTGGTCGAGATGTAGATCGTTCAGCTGGCTGACAACCTGAGTAAGCACGGTCGGAGCATCAATCACCAACCGGGCGCCCTCCATGAAGTTGGTGGCTGTGCCAGCGGCCAGCTCCGCATGGAATGGAAAGATTTCTTCACGCACCCAGCGCACCAAGCACTCGCCGTTCAGGGCAAGGGCCCATGAGGACCATCGCAAGAGTTCCCGCGGCACAACCTCGACGCCCGGCTCACGGGCATTGCGCGGGTTCCGTAATTCCCAGTCGCCCGTGAAGGCGCTGACGTACGGTTCGGTGCCGGGCCGCTCTGCGGCCCGTGTACGCGCTGCGTCTGCTGCCTCGTACATGTAAAAGTATATCAGGAAGCTCAGTTGCTCCGCATTCTGAGCCGGGTTTGGGTAACCGCCCCCGAACAGATAATCACGAATGCGGTCGATCCCGCGTCGGAGTTCAGGTGTCATGGGCCCAAAACATAGTCTTTGAGCTACGGGGAAACACTGGGTTGACCGGTCGACTCCGCCTGGTCGAACACAGCTGCGTTGAATCTCGCGATCATGGCATCCAAGGATTCTGGGCCTCCGAATACTCGCCGTGCCCTGGCGAAACCTCCAAGTGCATCGAAGGGGTGCTCATCGAGGTCATAGTCACCGAAGAAATTGATGCTGAGGGCATCCGCCTTGACCCTGCTGCCCATGAGACCCACCCAACGAGACTGCTCGGCAGTCGTAAACTGTTGATCCTGACGCCACGCTTCAACTCGGACGCCGAGTTCCGCCGCCCGTGCTTGGTGTTCCGGTGTGCGCACGATCCGCCCGTCCTCGTCGAGGGTTAACCATTCGCGGGTTTGAGGATCAATATGGTCATCCACGTCAAGTGTCAACAATAAGCGGGACCCTTCCAGCACGTCCGGCTTCGGTACTGACCTCACGATACCGCCATCGATCTCCACCTCGTCGTCACCATGGAAATCAGACACCCCCACGAAATCAAATATGGTGAATCCGGTCTTGCCGATGTGGTCGGCCCGTCGTGTCCCCCGCCCGCGCATCTGCCGGTAGAGAATGGTGCTGCTGGTAAACCGTGCCATCACCAGATTGACTACTTCCGGGCAGTCAAAACCCGTGTCGAGCATGTTCACACTGACCAAGATCTGCGGATACTTCTCGTTCTTGAAGCGCCGAATGATGGCACTGGAATCCTTTACAGGCCCACCCCCCAAGTCGCTCACCACAAAATCCGCATACCGGGTCGTTGGATGCGGCTTTAGGTCCGCAAAGTGATTGTCGAGCATTCGCGCAAGCGTTTCCGCGTGACGCCTCGTCACAGCAAAGACGAGGGTCTTCCCCCATGTGGGCACGCGCTTTACGCCATCCTTTCCAGCAAACCCCTCTTCAAGACGGTCGCGAAACTCGCGCACCATGGCAAGATTCCGTTCGGGAATCGTGAACTTCCGTTCCAATGCCCGTGGGTCCACGGTAACACTGGTTGACTCTGCAAATAGCTCTTCGAACTCTTCTCTGGCATGCGGGCTCATCGCTGTCCAGTCGAGCTCGTCACGCTTCACTAGGAATCCATCTGCCGAGGCAGTCTTCACCGTCATCGCCTTGTAGATACGATACGGGACAAGATGGCCCGCGTCGATAGCTTCTCGCAGGACGTAGCGGAACGTGGGCTTGTCGAGCTCAAAGAACCGCAGTGTGTCACGCACAAACCGGTCGTCCTCTGCGTCAGCCATCCTTGCCGGCCCGCCAGTGCACGGCGTAGCCGTCAGCCCGAGTTGAATGCCGTCGAAATGCCGGAGTATACCGCTCCACTTGCCGTATATGGAGCGGTGGCACTCATCTGTGATCACGAGATCAAAGTAACCGGGCGACAGCGACCGGTACTCTGCTATCATGGTCTGCAACGTCGCGATCGTGATGCGCTTGGTGCGGTCAAACCCCCTCCCAGGACGCAACACATGGCTAGGATAGTCGGGAAGATGGTCGGTGAACGCGTCCTCGGCCTGTCCCGCCAATGCAATCCGATCCACTAGGAAGAGAACCCGGGTCACGATCCCGGCCTGAAACAGACGCTTCACAAGAGCCGCCGCCGTGCGAGTCTTGCCGGTTCCGGTTGCCATCTCTACAAGGAGCTTACGACGTCCGAGCGAGATCTCAGCGCACAACGCCTCAATACACGCGATTTGGTAGTCCCGGTCTACGATCTTCTGGTCGATAGCAACCGTGGAAAGATGGCGACGGACCTTGCGTGCCGCAATCCTGCGTTCCAGGTCGTCCTGCGAATAAAAACCTGCGATCTTACGAGGATGTGCATCCATCTCTCGATCCAAGAACCACACTTCCTCTCCGTTCGACAGGAAAACGAACGGTACCTCAAGCTGCTCGGCATAGTCACAACATTGGACTCGGGCTTCAGGGGGGTTTATGCTCGCTCGTTTCGCTTCGAGGGCTGCCATCGGTCGGCCTTGCCGGTCGCACAACACGTAATCGGGTCGATCACCATTGGGTAATGTGTGTTCGAAGAGCACACTCGCTCCATCCGTCAGATTCCAACCCACATCCTTGAGCAGAGCATCTACCTTGACCCGGGAGAAGGCTTCGACCGTACTGCTCATGCCTCTACCCAAGGATCCTCAATCGTGATTCCCATGTCCTCGACGAGGTCGCGCAGCATCACACCGATCATGAAGTACCGTAGGCGAAAGTTACCCCCCTATACTGGGCTAATCGGCGTTAGGTTTCCCTGATTTAGCCATTCCAGTATGGCATTTCCGCAGTTTTGAACTAAAAGCTCGTGGGTTCAGTTGGTTTGAGTCATTTTTCGTGGGATTTCGGGGAAATTTTGATCAAATTTATATACCCATGTACGTTGCCAAAATCCCCAGTTGAAACTCCAACCCCATTTGGACTCTTGGATGAGCTATGACTGGCCAGTCTCCCACTTCATTGACTACACCAACAAACTACCCTGTGTAGTATTTCATGGAAGATACAGGGGTAACTTCCGCGGCGTAGTAGAGCTGAGGGGCCGGCGCGATACTCGTATTCATTATATGCCCTGTGGATGTTCTGCTTTCATTTTCGCTTATCGTTAGTCAGGCTCTCGAGTCGTTTCCGGCCCCCTGCTCGTCAAACAGGACGGGCGGTTTTCCCGCATCCAGCTTTCAGTTGAACTCATGACTTCGCCCACGAAAAGTCTTTAGCCCGAGGAACAAGGCAGCGCAATCCACAGGTCTCCCATAGCTTTGCATCCGAAAAACGCACATCTTTCCCGATTCGTACCTTGTGCTTCCGACAAAACCACTGTCTCAGCCGCTTCACTGCGTGCATATTTATGGCACTATGAGCAGGCGACACCTGCCCCAGAATAAAGAGTTCGCCCAGCCAGATATTATCCAGTTGAGGCACTGTACTACTTCCTCTGCATCCAGGAGCCCATACCTCCGGCCTGTTTGCTCGTGATCTTACGGCAGATGCTCTGGACACTTAACACGCTCGGACGGGTGCCGATATATCGACCGCGACCGTAGTGACGATAGTTCCAGCCGATGCGGTAGTCAAGAAATTCGAACGCTTCCTCGGGACATCGTAAGCATCTGGTCTTCTGGATATTCAACTTTAACCTCTCCACCAGAACTTGTGCGACCGACGGCATCTCTGCTGCCGATGCGCGTCCCGGGATACAGAAATCGTCAGCATAGCAGACAATTTGTGCGCCGAAGCGTTCGCCAAACCCAAAAAGTTTCCACCCCAGGATGAAACGTCGCATGTACCGATTACTCAGTAACGGCGAAATTGGACTGCCCTGTGACGTCCCTTTCCGCTCGCTGCGGGCGCGATTTGTGCGGCGCTTGCCACCCTTCTCGTCCTCTTCTACCACGGGCATTACCAGCCATGATTTGATCAATCCAAGCACGCGCCCGTCACTCACGCGACGCGCTATGCTCTTCATCAATTCCCATGGGATACCTCCCCAAAGTGGTTCGATAGGTCAGCATCTACCACTTCGTTGTAGCCCCTGTTTAGTAGTCTGTGGATACGATTGACCGCATCCTGCGCGCTTCGTCCCGGCCGGTACCCATATTGCTGCGGTTTAGGTCTGCCTCAAAAATCGGCGATAAAACCAACATCGCTGACGTCTGAACAACCCGACCCCGAGACATAGGATGCCTAATGACCGAAACTTGCCTAGGGTCCTCTTCGGAATCAGCACCTGTCGTACCGCCTGCGGTCGATACGTACCGTCTCGTAATTCCTGTGACAGCTCCCAAAGCAACCTTCCACACCCCTTGCCCAATGTCCGTAATCGTCTCCCCGTCCGCCCCCTGCCGATCCACCATTACGGCGGACCATGTGCCAAGCTGCCCGCAGAAAATCTATGCGATACACCTTGTCTATCAGTGCATAAAGCATCGCTGTGGTTCTCCCTTCGCTTTCTCATGCAGTATGGTCTGGAGTCTCTGAACCTTTTGAAATCCTGTTAGACCTTCGTCAGTAATCATGTCCCTTCTTCCTTGTCCATACAATGTGCAACTTAGGCCCCCTTCTCTCTGCGGACATTACGCCGCGTCCTCAGTACTGCGGACCCATCCGCCACCCTGACAAGCGAGCCTGCCCCTTGCGAGGTTTCGGTTGCCTTGTGCCAAGGCGCTGCCCAGTCTTCCCGTGTTGCCACTTCTTCCATCTTGCATACATGCCAGGGTCACTACCCCATAAGCGTTAACTTGTTTCCTGTTTGATTATCTTTAGGTATCTCTACACGGGAATTGTCGTGATTTCAGCATTCTGAATTCTAACCGATTTGGTAGAATGTTGGATATACCTGTGACTGATCATTCAACCATCGTAATCAGATGAAGGGAACCGTAACACGCGCGCCCGAGGAAGAGGATTGGGCGGTTGTGCTCTCGTTTTTACCGAAAAATTGGCAGGAGTTGGCCGAGGAATCTGGTGCATTGCGCGGGCTACGTAAGGATAAGTCGCCGGAATGCCTACTTCGAACCTTGTTGATCCATTTAGGATGTGGTCATTCGTTACGAGAGACGGTCATACGAGCTCGTCAGGCTCAGATTGCGGATCTATCTGCGGTCGCATTGTTCAAGCGCCTGAAGAAGTCTCGTAGGTGGCTTCATGCGATGTGTGTTGCGCTGTTTCAGGAGCATGGAGTTGGCGTATCGGCGGGAGTGGGACGTCAAATGCGTGCGTTTGACGCGACCCACATCAGTGAGCCGGGACGCACGGGATCTCTATGGAGACTCCACTACAGCATAACCCTACCTGCATTGGGTTGCGATTTTTTCAATTTAACCGCGACGAAAGGAAAAGGGACGGGGGAGTCCTTGAAGCAATTTCCCATCCGATCAGACGACTATATTTTGGTGGATCGGGGATATGCAACCGCTCTGGGAATCCAGCATGTGGAGGCATCTGGCGGCTATGTGACCATGCGGGTCAATACTGGAGCCTTGCAGTTCGAGACGAAGCCCGGCCAGTCCTTTGATTTATTGGTCTCCGTGGAATCGATCAAACAGGCAGGGAAGGCGGGGGTCTGGACGGTATTCATCAAAACCTTTCCCCCAATCCAAGGACGTATTTGTGCATTGCGCAAAGCAGACGAAGCCATCCAAGAGGCAGAGAATCGGATCTTAAAGACGGCAAAGCGCAAGGGGCATCGACCACGAGACGAAACCTTACGTTATGCGCGCTATGTTATCCTGTTTACGACCTTTCCGGTCGATGAATTTTCGGAGAACGATATCCTGGAATGGTATCGACTACGCTGGCAGGTGGAATTGGTCTTCAAACGATTCAAATCATTGGCCCAACTGGGACATCTGCCGAAATTAGATGAGGAGAGTTCACAGGCGTGGCTCTACGGGAAGCTAATGGTTGCACTGTTGACCGAAAAGATCGTCCGACATGCGCGGACATTTTCCCCCTGGGGCTATCCAGTGCAGACGAAGTGCATGGAGAGACTTTAAGTTTGCACTGAATCAAGTTGTGCGGGCAATTGAGCCACACTACGCCTTGAAGGAAATGATTCAGCATTGGCCTATCATTTCCAAGTCGCTGGCAGAGCCACCCAGACTCAGAAACTATCAAATTGAACGATATTTTTCTGTCACTAAAACAAGTTAACGCTTATGGGTCACTACCCCGATGGATATAGCCCGGTGCGCTTGTCGTTCTCTTCCCGGATCATCGGCGATCTCCCGTGTGATGCGGAGGGTCGGCATCCACGTTACTGGTTTCGAGGCCTGCTTAACCTTCTGCACGTTCCGGCCTACATGCTTACTGAATTGCCTATGCGATCCTTTTATCCAAAGTACTTCAATCCATGTCATCATCTCCATAAATCGCTTTGGTCGCTACCAACTGGAACGACGGTTGTTGGGTGGGTTTCGCACCCACTAGGAAAACGCGCCTTTCCACGCTATTATATCTTTGGCACTACACCCGCATCTGCTCTAGCATCCGACATATCCAGGTGATAGTTAGCTAAGCAAGCATCTTCGCATGGCGTCGTCTCGCCCAGAATGGGCTTTACGAACCGGCTGTCCTTTACTAGATTATAGTCCGTCGTGTCTCCTGCCACCTAAGCCTCAGTGGAGGCAAATACCTCGGCTATTGGCCCATCGTATTTAGCCAATTCTATGGCAATCGCCCATGCTTCGGCTGTTTTGCTTGAGTCCGGCTGTCCTCTAATTCAGGGAATGACGTCCTCCACCCGGTTTGCGAACACGATTCGGATCCATTTCGCCAGCGTGCAGTTCCTTACGCCCCCTTCGAACGCTTTGCGATTCAGGCCGAGCAAATTCGCGACCCATTGGTCCACACCATAACCCCACAATAGAGATGTCAGACCCGCGAATAGGCGGCCTTGCTTCTCATTGAGTAAATTGAAAAACAGAATGATCGCTGCGGATGCGGAAGGGGCGGCCTGGAGGGAACCAGGTAGGGGCTCGCAAGAGTATCAATCATACGGACTTTCAGTATTTCGTCAAGTTCAGCAGGACGATAGCCAATGGAGGAAACCTCGACCAGCCTTTTGGCGGTGCTGCGAGTTGTGCCGTGGTTTGAGAATCGGATATCCTCATAAAACCACAGACCGTGTGCATCAAAGTCAGCGTGCACGCTGAGCGCATAGTACTTTCCACCATGGGAGCAGCTGAGTAGGTAGTCTAACTGCTTGAGTTTTCGATGGACCGTACTGGAGGAGCAGTGCCCGAGTTCGACAGCCAATTCGGGCAAGGTGGTGATGGTTCTGCATTGCAGCACCTCGGCGAGCATATTGGCGGTGAGCGGATCGGGCTCATGGGAAGTTATGATGTGGTGTGTAGTTATAATATCGTAATGTTATCATAACAGAATCCAGATCCATGAATACCATCAGAGACTACAAGTCGTACACCGGGGATATAGGATCTACCCGTTCGGTGAGTGTGCGGATTCAGTGATCCAGAATCAATGGCCCCAAGCGTGCATTCAATGCAAAGTTAGGTTGAAACCACAGACTTAATCCGTCCCAGTCTGATTGCCTTCACAGATCAATAAATTGAGTCAACGAAGTCGCGTCAGGTCTCAACCAATAGAAAAAAGACACCCAAACCAGTCCTTACAGGAAAAATAATGGAAATTGGGTATATCATTCTGGCTGTCTGGCGCCAGACAGCCTAGTTTTAGCATGGATTGATGAGGAAAACGCTGACGAGGAAGACCTCTTACATGAAGGCCGTCCGGCTCGCCGAGCTATAATGCTGTACATCTGTCGGAATTTGAACAAACCACCACTTACGGAATCCTCGACGGATGACACACGGATGCTCGTGGAATTAATTGAACTGTCCGATCGAATTCATAAATTGGACTTAGGTCTCACGGACGAGCAACTAAAACCATTTTCTTAAGAACGACTCGTGGTTGCTGTACATACTTCAGATCCATTTAGAAAATTGTTAAAAAAACGAATTTCAATCTAATCTCGGTCACGTACCTTGTAATCAATATGGAGAATATCACATCTTACTTCAAACCGCTTCTTTTCACTTTCCCTGGGCAGAAAACTTTCCTGTATGAATGGCGGAATCGGAATAAAGATACGGTTTTTCATGACGATGGTACAGGAGACAATTGCACCACCGCCTGATTGACCGCTCATTAAACTCTGGGTCTGCAAATCGTAATACAGACCAAAATTTCCCGAGTGATGCTCAAAAATGAACAGTGCCTTCTGTCCGCCCCAAACAACGGATGTGCGGTGGGGTTGCAAGAAAAAATCTGCATGCTCATCATGGATGCGTTTGGTCAATGCCAGAAAACATCTGTAGCCCTTAAGTGGCGGGTCGCTATCTTCTATAGTGAGCAGCTTCTTATCAGTGCTCATATCAACCCGCTGGATCGGAGGCATCGGTCCATATTCAGCATTGTTTTGCTGACTAGTCACAAACGGGTTATCAATAACATCGGGAACCACATCACGCATCGTTCCCGCTACGGAACTGTCAACTTCCTGATAACTTCGAGTTGCCACTTTGCTGGCGCGTTCCGCGGCCTGTCGGAAGTCAAGTTCGCCGCTCATATAGTCCTTCCAGAGAGAAGTCAGACTCTCGAGATCCGCAGCCTCATACTCAAACACCTCCCGTGAGCGATGAATCGACTTTAAAAAGGCCTCGGCACCTTGGCGTGTTGCGGTTGGTACGAGTTCAGAGACACGAGGAAAGATCATGTTTCGTGCGAAGTCCTTTACCATATGTCCAAAGGCTTCATACTCATTCTTATAAAGTTCTAAAATAATTTGAATGGTCGGTCCACTCGGATCAAGAAAAATTTCGACCGGGAGACTGCGCTTTGTCACTAGCACTGGCAAACCATGAGATATCTTGCCAAATTTGATTCGGGATTCCAGAAAGTAGTCACTTGACAGAATTGATCCGAGGCGAAAGGCCAGCGCCTTTTCCGCCATACTGGTATCCAAGTCCGGCTTTGCCTCTAAGACATTGGGTTCATCGGAAAGCTCTTCAATCTTACAATGCTGACGCAGGAAACTGATCTCACAATCTCGTCTGGGCGAACGACGTGCAAGCATAATTATGGGCCGGTCTTCTGATGCATGTTCAATAGTGGTATGATCTGTTCCTAAATAGACAAGCATCGGTGTTTTTTTAGACTGATCCCTGACATCATGTAGCGGCAGCGAACCGCCAGGCTCAATACGAACACGAAGGTTGAAGCACAGATCAAAACGGCGTCTCTTCGCAACCCATCTAACAAATGGCGTGCTGGAGTTGCTTTCCGGCCTCTGAGATAGTTGAAGTGAAACAAAGTCATCAATCTGCGTAACGATTTTTTGCAGAAGTTGCATGCTTTCTGTTGTCAGGGCTTCCCTGCCTGCCGTCGGCTGAAGAAACAGAAAATCTGCGACGCCGCCAAAATTATACACCGACACAACGCTTATGGGTGCGAGACCAAAGCCACTGCGAAAAGTCTGAATACTGCCATGTCCTTGGCGCAGGATCATACGACCATCGAGTTTTTGAGAACCAAACTCGATATTTCGCAAAACAATGCGAACTTCACCGTTCACCGCACCGTTCAGATCAATGTCCGCTTTAATGCTGCCGCCAAGACTAATGTTCTGTCCCGAAAAAAACCAAGTTTTTGTTAACGGAGGCACGAAGTCTTCAATTGGTTGGCCGCTAACTTTTTCTCCATTCACGTAAACATCTATGGGTAGAAACGCCACAAACTGTGAGATATAGGACTGTGCTTCGGCAACAGGTATAGCAGCCTTACCCGGCTGAATGACTGCGGTAACGGTAGTGCCCGGATTTCCTGTTAAAGACTTGGATTTGAAGCTAATGCAGTCTTCCGTTACCGAGAGTGTGGAGCGGAATGCCTCGCAGGCCGTGCGTTCTTGCGAAGAAACGCTCTCGGTTTCAACACGCAACTCCTCGGCTATACCGAAATTGGCCATTGCTCCTATACCAAAGGTCCCAACGACACCTGCGGCCCGGGCATCTTCAGTGTTCTTGCTGCTGGAACCCGCCTGCCAAAAATGATTGCGCAGATCATCGCGCGACATGCCAATGCCGTTATCAGTAACAGATATGAGTCGAGGCTCAATGGTCACATCAATGCGAGCATCGAACTGCTGCCCCAGATGCTTACGCAATAATATTGCATCAAAGGAATTCTGGACATTCTCCCTCAGGAGGGCAAAAGATGTCGGATAGATCTGCGCTGCAAGCACTTCAATCATACGACTGACTTTAACAGCAAATGGAATTCTTTCTGAGGAGTTACTCATCGTCTCATAGCCTCCTGTGCTCTCACCCGGCCACGAAGCTCCGACTCTTGCGATGCTGGTAGTTGCATTTGCCCGGAAAATCGGTCTAAGACATCAACTGCCCCGATGAAATCATCTAAATGGATAAACGCTTGGAATCGTTGTATAAGTTCGTTGATCGTAGCTGGCGGATCAGTTATGTTCACGATCGCATTCCAGTTCTGCGTTTCTGCTGCGGCAAGCAGATAAATCCGGCGTTCATAACTGTCAGGGGGAAGTTTCAGCGATTTAAGTAGAAAAAAAGCATGAGCTGGGTCTCCCGTATTGATCGCTTTCTCCGCCTCCTCAATGAGCGTACGCTTGCGCGCAGCCTGCGTATTGATCACCAGTCCAACGGAGTTGCGCGGAGGGTCCCACTCCAAATCCGCATGACTTGCCCCTCCAAGCTCCATGAACCACCCCCGAGAAAATAAATTTGCAACTGTCATTGCCCTGACATGGATTCGGACGCTGCAGAAATCTTCTGCTATTTCCAAGATATTGTATTGCCGATGCGCACCAACCGGAAGATCATCGGCGCCTGCGCACAATGACCCTGCTCCAATTACCGCCATTTTTTCACTATCAGGAAGGCGAATTTCCCGCGGAGAAGCCTGTGCCTTATGCTGATGGCCATGCAATCCGAGCCGGAAGCCACGACCAATCATGCTTCGAACAACATCAATGTTCATGTAATCAGTCCGATACGGTGAGCCCTCAATACTATGATGCCAGACTGCCATCCGTAAATCATAGGTTTCCCCGGAATCATTCAGGTCGAGATCGCTACGAGCAACGATCCTTTGTCGAATCATACCGTGAGAAGCAAAGCAGTCATTGCCGTGACATGAATTGTATGCAGCAACTCCTATGCGACCGCCGCAAAGGCTGAAAAGGCGGACATCGAAAGGATTCTCGGCAACAGGAAATCTCGACACATCCTTATAGAATCTCTCATAAAAACTCCAGAAAGCATCCAAGCGTTTTTCATAAAGTTTAGGGTAATTAATGCGATACAGGGTACGGGTTTTCCAATCCCATCGCAAGGAGGAATCTTCAGCATATAATTTTGCTCTCAGGTCACTAGGAATCGCTTCGTCTTGAACCGGATCAAGAGCGCTAAATGCCGTATTCCAGTCAACATCATGATTGCCAGGAACCATAATCAGACGTGACCGGTCACCCTCCAGAAAACGCTCCGCAAGCTCACCGAGAAATTGTTCGGCTACTGCATACTGCTTGTCAATTTCAGCAGCGAAATCGTCCTCATGGAGAGAAACTCCCTGGATGATATCGCCACTAACAACTATGGCCGTCGGAACTGTAATTGAAGGATCTTCTTCAATGTAGCGATTTCTGTCATTTACAAGGGCCGAGATCAATTCATCATTGGAGATAGGATCACAGGGAGAACGATGAAGATCAGATATATGCATTATCGAAAACGGTTTCATAAAGTTGAAATGGTTTTCTCCTGAGGTCTAATGAAAAACGGGCGCATGCTTCCGTATCGTCCGCTATTCTCATCAGACCTTAGTTCACATGCACAAACATCTTTATCCGGGGTTAGACGCCCATACCCGCAACTGTGTTCTAGCGGCCATGGATCCGTCGGGCCACTTGGTGTCTACCACGGCGTTTCGACTTCGGAGGCCGTATTGATCGGACACGGACTAGGCTGCCTTCGCAGGTTAAATAATGGCGGTCGAGGAATCTTCCCTGGTCGGCTGGATTGCCGGAGCCCTTCGCCCCTACGTAACCGAAGTGATCGTTTGTGATCCCCGGCACAATGCACTCATCAGTCGCAGAGGCAACAAGGATGACTACACGGACGCCGTCAAACTCTGTCGGTTGCTTCGATTGGGTGAATTAACACCGGTCTATCACCCCGATCATGAGCATCGGGCGGATTTCAAGATTGCGGTGCAACAGTATTTAGCCTTTCGGTGCGATCATGCTACTTTGAAAAGACAAATCAAGGCCAAGTATCACCAGACGGGACTGGAACCGCAGTCTTCAGCAAAACGCACCGCGGGAGTTATCTCAGTCAGTTGTCGACGAAGGCCCGGCAGCAGGTTGTTGCGCGCCTGTACAAGCGTCTGGACGCGCTTGGCAAGCTACGGCAAGAGGCCTGCACCGCCGTGGTTGAGCTGGGGCGACGCTATCCGGAAATCACCCAGTTTCAGCGTATGCCCGGCATCGGCGTTGTGGGGGCGCATGTGTTCGGTGCATTCATCCAGACCCCGCACAGGTTTGCCACGAAGCAGAAGCCCTGGCGGTACTGCCAACTCGGGGTCATTGAACGCAGCAGTGCGGGCAAGCCGTTGGCCTACAAACGCCTTGATCGTTCGGGACAGGGGGATTGAAAACCCTGAGCTATCAGTGCTGGCTTTCTTCTTTGCGAACGGCACAACCGAATGAGGTATCCTTGTTTTATGATCCCTCATTACGTCGCACTCGTGACACGGTGCACGCGCGACTTAATACGCAGCGCAAAATACTCCGCGTGCTCTGGACGATCTGGAAGAACAATGTAGACTACAACCCACAACTTTTTTATCAGCACCTGCACCCTCGATGGGCATGTAGTCTTCGGATTCTCCAAGTTTGTTTCAACTGCTCACTATAACTCCCATTGTTGATCATCCCCGGCTGTTCCAAGACTTCTTCAGCCTGACCTGTCGGATCGGTTAGGAAGATTCAGAACACCCACTTGTGGCCAATAAAAAAGCTTAATGGCTAGAAGAGGTTCCTCCCCCCACTTTAAAATAAAAACGTATGATTTCTGGGCCTCTACCCAATGTTGTTAAGGTTTTGCGTGTCACCAGATTCTGGAAAACGCCCCTCATCCATCCAGGCCTCACCAACAACGCAGTACTAAGATCCGAAAAATTTATTTGCACATATCCCCCGTGCGGCCCACCTAGCTGGTTTGATGTCCATGCAGACACCAACTACTATATCTATCTGATTGCCTTGCCGAAATTACTGGGATAGCTCAGATTTATCGCCTTCACCCGAATTTGGGCTGAAAAAATCTTTGATCTTATTTGTTTTTTGTGCAAATTCTTGGCAATCCGATGGTGGCTCTTTCATCCTCGTGATATTAGGCCAGATTTCAGCATATTCAGCATTGAGTTTTAGCCATTTGGCGTCAGGCTCATCTTCACTTTCTGGTTTGATCGCCTCAACCGGACATTCAGGTTCACAGACACCACAATCAATACATTCATCTGGATGGATGACGAGCATGTTTTCACCTTCGTAAAAGCAATCCACGGGACAAACTTCGACGCAATCCGTGTATTTACAGCGGATGCAAGCATCCATCACGATATAGGTCATAGGTGAACTATACAGTTCTTGTGCAGTGTGTGGCTTGTTTTGGGATAAGCCAGTGTCCCGAACTGTCATGGAGCATTTGATGCTACTCGATGTGGATCTCAATACACATATGAACTGATAAGTTACTATTGATCACATGGATAACTTCTACTCTGAATGCGTCCACAGTTCAACCGGGCTTCAAAGGCGCAACCAACAATGCATGCATTCATCCCGTGAAAAAGGGATTGGATATCAAATACAGTTGATCGGGACGGGGTTATTTTTTGCCCTTCAGATATCAGGGGTTCTAACGTAACTGCAAGAGTATGGTCTCAATCGGTAACCTATTCATGGTGAGAATTGACTGAGATTGGTCAATTCTCACGCCGCCACCACTTCGGATTCTATTGGATCATAGTTTAAGATTGGCCCCAGCCAGCGCTCTACCGTACGTAAATCCATGCCTTTGCGACGAGCATAATCCTCAACCTGGTCGCGCTCAATCCGACCAACGGAGAAATAGACACTTTCTGGATGTCCAAGATATAATCCGGACACTGAAGCGGCTGGCATCATCGCGTAACTGGTAGTCAGCGACATACCTATACGATCAGTTTCAAGTAAGCGGAAAATTGTTTCTTTCTCCGAATGATCGGGCTGGCAAGGGTAACCTGGTGCGGGACGAATGCCGGAATAAGCCTCTTTGATCAAGGCATCATTGTCAAGGTTTTCATTCGCCGCATAACCCCAAAACTCTTTTCGTACGCGCTCGTGCATATACTCTGCCATCGCTTCGGCGAATCGGTCGGCGAGGGCTTTGACCATGATAGCAGAATAGTCATCAGCACTGTCCTTAAACTGTCTGGAAATCTCTTCTGCCTCAGGTCCTGTAGTAACGGCAAACGCACCTACATGATCTCCCTCTTCCGCGATGAAGTCGGAAAGTGCGTAATTAGCACGGCTACCGTCTTTGACCATTTGCTGGCGTAACGTGTGCAACGTATCGCCAGTATCAATCTTGATGTCGTCACCGTCACGGGATGCCGCCCAGAAGCCGATGACGGCTTTCGGATTGAACCAATCCTGGCCGAGGATATGTTGCATCATCGTTTCAGTATCGCACCAGAGATCTCGTGCTGCTTTACCGACAGTCTTGTCTTCTAGGATTTTCGGATAGCGTCCGGCTAAATTCCAACTCACGAAGTAAGGCGTCCAGTCAATGTAACGAGCAAGCTCTGTCAGATTAAAACCCCCGAACACTCGTGTGCCCAAAAAGCTTGGAGCCTGAGGCGCTGGGGAATCTAGTTTGTGCGCATGACTTCGAGCCTCTTGAATGGAGTGACGTGGTTTTGGTGGACCACCTGCACGACGATCGCGCATGCGCTGATACTTGGTCTGAGTGGTCTTGACAAGGAGGGGCCGCTCATCATCGGAGAGCAATGAAGAGACGATGCCGAACGCTCGACTTGCATCGGTTACATGAATGGTTGGACCGTTGCTCCGAGCCGGGTCAATTTTAACGGCCGTGTGCGCTGGCGATGTGGTTGCCCCGCCAATCAGCAGTGGCTGTTGCATGTTAAGACGCTGCATTTCGCGTGCCACATAGACCATTTCGTCCAGGCTGGGGGTAATCAGACCAGAGAGACCGATAATATCGATTCGTTCTTCTTTAGCCTTGGCAAGGATGTCCTCACATGGGACCATGACACCCATATCAATGATCTCGTATCCATTACAGGCAAGAACCACACCAACAATATTTTTACCGATGTCGTGTACATCGCCCTTAACGGTAGCCATAAGAATTTTGCCATTTGAAACATCCACGGTCCCAAGCTCTTCTTTTTCGGCCTGCATGAATGGGTCGAGATAGGCTACGGCTGCTTTCATGACGCGAGCAGACTTCACCACTTGCGGTAAAAACATTTTTCCCGAGCCGAATAAATCTCCAACTACGTTCATACCATCCATGAGGGGGCCTTCAATCACGTGTAAAGGCCGGTCTGCTGCTGCACGGGCTTCTTCAGTATCCTCAATGATAAACTCAGTAATACCGTGAACAAGCGCATGTTCAAGTCGCTTCTCCACGGGGAGTTTGCGCCAAGACATGTCCTTCTCAGCCGATCTGCCTTTTTGCCCACGGAACCGCTCGGCGTAATCGACGAGTGCCTCAGTCGCATCCTGTTTCCGGTTAAGAATAACATCCTCAACCAGGTCTCGGAGTTTCGGCTCAATCTCGTCATAGATGTCGAGTTGGCCAGCATTCAGGATGGCCATATCCATCCCGACAGGGATAGCATGATACAGGAATACCGAGTGCATCGCACGACGTACCGGCTCATTGCCGCGAAAACTGAACGAAACGTTTGAGAGTCCACCTGAGATATGACAACCGGGGCATGTCTTACGAATAATCTTCGTGGCTTCGATAAAATCAACCGCGTAATTATTGTGTTCTTCAATGCCCGTAGCGACGGCAAAGATGTTGGGATCAAAAATAATGTCTTCGGCTGGGAACCCAACTTGTTCGGTGAGGATCTTGAACGCACGCTGACATATCTCAATTTTGCGCGACGCGGTGTCGGCCTGGCCCACCTCGTCAAACGCCATGACTACAACCGCAGCGCCATAGGTCAAGCATTTGCGGGCCTGTTCCCGAAATTGATCTTCGCCTTCTTTCAAAGAGATTGAATTCACAACGGGCTTGCCTTGGACGCATTTGAGGCCCGCTTCAATCACTTCCCATTTCGAACTGTCAATCATGACAGGCACACGGGCAATGTCGGGCTCAGCGGCAATCAGGTTGAGGAAAGTTTTCATGGCCTCTACACCATCCAGCATCCCTTCATCCATGTTAACATCAATGATCTGAGCACCGTTTTCGACTTGCTGACGTGCAACTTCGACCGCGGTGGCATAATCACCGTTCGTGATCAGTTTCCGAAATCTAGCAGATCCGGTCACATTCGTCCGCTCACCAATGTTTACGAAAGTCTGTGAAGCTGTAGTCATTGAGATTCCTCCAACCCACTCAAGAGGGGGCTTATTATTAGTAGATCAGACAGAATGCACTGTTCCTCAGTGGAAAGCAGAGCTTGATCACATGATGTCCGTTCCCCATTCGTTTGCTCCATTAGCTTGTCAACTCAAAGGGTTCTAAGCCCGCAAGTCGCATGGTTTTTGAACTCCCGACCGGATTACGTGGCTGCACCCCCTTGATCGCTTCAGCGATGGCTCGAATGTGATCTGGAGTTGTACCACAACATCCCCCGAGAATATTAACAATTCCATCTTCAGCCCATCGGGTGACTTCGGCTGAGGTTTCCGCCGGTCCTTCATCATACTGCCCCATCTCGTTAGGAAGACCTGCATTTGGATAGGCAGCAACCAGCGTATCTGCGACACGGGAGACAGCCGCAATATATGGACGCATCAGATCGGCACCGAGTGCACAGTTAAACCCAATGGCAAACGGTTTTGCGTGGCGAACAGAATACCAAAATGCTTCAACTGTTTGACCAGACAGAGTCCGTCCCGATCGATCTGTAATGGTGCCTGAGATCCAGATTGGAAGTCTCTCTAGTCCCTCCGCTTCAAGATCCATGATCGCTTTGATCGCTGCTTTGCAGTTCAGCGTGTCGGTAATTGTTTCAATCAAATAGAGATGTACACCTCCTTGATTCAGCGCTTCAATTTGCTCGCGGTAGGCTTGATACACCTGATCGAACGTAATTTCCCGAGCCCCAGGATTGTTCACGTCCGAGCTCATCGAAAGCATCTTGTTCAATGGACCAATTGAGCCTGCGGCAAAGCGTGGCTTGTAAGGCTCTTTTTTTGTCCACTTATCTGCCGATGCGCGGGCCAGTTTCGCGCCCTCAAAATTTATCTCAATTACCGATTGAGGCTCAAGCGCGTAATCCGTCTGTGCAATTGTAGTTGCGGAAAATGTATTGGTCTCCGAGATATCTGCCCCGGCCTCGAAATAGGCGTCATGCAGCTCTGTCACATACTCGGGACGAGTTAGACACAGAATATCATTGTTGCCTTTCATTTGACCCGGGTATTTTTCCGTGCAAAAGCGTGTGCCACGATATTCTTCTTCTTTCAAGTCCATGCATTGGAATATCACGCCCCAAGAACCATCGAGTACTAACACGCGCTCCGCGGCAGCCTCCCGGAGCTGGGCGATGCGCTCTTGTCGACTAGTCATCGCAACCGTCTACCTTCTTACTCGCGTTATCATGCTCCCTTTCGGGGAGAGCCTTGTGCTGCGAGAATTCCGTATGGCAAACTCTCTCAAAGAGAGTTCGACAATCTATGGGCCCTAGTAGGAAGATGATGTCCCGCGGTGTAGAAAAGGTCGAATGGGCATCCTCAAGCACCCACCGCACTGAGCCGAATCCATTAATTGATAAACATCCAGGAACCATTATATGTCTGCTCCTTGTGGTTTCAAACCAAGCAATCGACAGATGGAAAGTGCCAAGCTGGCTCGATTGAGTGTATAGAAATGAAACTCATTGACCCCTTGCTCTGACAATTTTTGACAGAGTTCCGCGGCTATGTTTGCCGTGATTAGTTCACGCGTTGCCTCATCCTCATCAGTACCCATATAAAGTGTACACAGCCAATCTGGTAAATTAACTTGGCAAAGTCTGGCCATGCGTTGGAGGCCCTTGAAATTCGGTTGTAGCATGATTCCTGGGACAATTGGCATGGTCACACAACCCGCTCGTGCACGATCAAGGAAGGCAAAGTAGGAGTCTGGATCAAAGAAGAATTGTGTAATGGCCCGGTCAGCGCCGGCATCCTGTTTAGCTCTCAGGAAGGCAATATCCTGATCCCAGCCCAAACTGTCGGGATGCTGCTCCGGGTAACAGGATACGCTAATTTCAAACCGTGCACCAGGCGCGATCTCACAAGCCCGAATTCCCTCAATTAGGTCAATACTATCACGATAGCCACCTGGATATTGCTTAAATGGCATTCCCAGTCCTTCCGGAGGATCGCCGCGCAGCACCACTAAATGGCGCACCCCAACATGCCAAAAGCTGGTGGCGACTTGCAGTACCTCTTCTTTTGTCGCCCCCACACAGGTAAGGTGCGCAGCGGGTAAAAGTGGTGTATCCTGCGCAATCTTGGCTACAATTTTCTGCGTTCGATTCTGGGTGGAGCCGCCAGCCCCATACGTAACGGACACGAAGCGTGGCCCTATTCGCGATAGCCGTGCAACCGATTCCCAAAGCTTGGCCTCCATCCTGTCCGTTTTTGGCGGAAAGAATTCGAACGAGACGTTGGGGGGAGGCGTGGACTGCTGGACAGTGACGGCGAGCGGGTTCCCGCTAGTTTCTCCAAGATGCTTGTCAAACTGTGTTGCTGTCCAGATTAAGACACTTAGACCTTGATCAAGTGATGCAGGCGGGTCAAATTTCTGCGGCGCCTGTAGGGCAAGCTCAGCTGCATCAGCCCAAAATTTCATATTATCCTCAGAGATACCGAGTCGACGATGTCCCTGGGTTTCACGTAAAAATTCAAGGTTGTGCGGGGCAAAATCAACGACTACAAGTTGTCCTCCGGGTTTTAGAATGCGTGCAGCTTCTGTGAGCACCTTCTCGGGTTGATCAAGAAAGTGTAACACTTGATGGACGATAATAAAATCTGCACTGTTACTGTCAAACGGCGCATTCGTGACATCGCCATGACGCACGCGTGCATTATCTACGCCCGTCCGATTGAGGTTTGCCCGAGCGACAGTCAACATATGGTGGGATAGGTCAATCCCCTCAGCCTCATATGCATGCGGAGCAAGCAGAACCAGCATTCGACCAGTACCAGTTCCAAAATCAATGACACGCTCAAAGTGATGCGATTTGACGTAACCGAGGATGGTGCGCTCAATCGCTGCTTCGGGATAATGCAGCGCCCGCAGTCGATCCCAATCTTTGGCAATTTTTGAAAAGTAGGATTTTGCCTGTTTTGCACGGGCTTGGCGAACACTCTCCAGATTTTCATAATCAGATGAAAACGGAGCACTATTTATCTCGAGTTCTGAAAAGAACTCTTGTAATAATCGACCGATCCACCCTTTGCTTCGGATGCGATAAAACACCCAGGACCCTTCTGGTAGCCGTTCGACCAGACCCGCCATGGTCAACGTTTTTAAGTGGTGCGATAGACGCGGCTGGCTTTGGTCAAGGATTTGTGCCAGTTCGCCAACGGCTAGATCCCCGTGTCGCAAAAGCACGAGAATACGTAGCCGGGTCGATTCACCGGCGGCCTTCAAAGCATCAATGAACAGGTGGGGAGACGCGTCCATAATATTTATCTATAAACAATTGTTTATATCCTAAATCATTTATATGATTTTGAATGAAACTGTTCCGATTTGGTAGTTCATTCAAGTCAGCGAAACTCGAACAGCTAGGTAATCCATGGAAATCTAGGCCTCGAATATCTAAATGTCAGTCAGAAAATAGATTAGGTGAGGATGCCGACGATAGGGGACGGTTGGATGTAGGATCGAATTTGGGGCTAAATGGACATGATTTGTCGTTGACAAACTATGTTGAACGGTTGCAGGTATGCTGCTGTGTGCAATTGTGTCCATTCCGCATGGATCGGACCCACATCTTCAATCGGCCCGAAGCTGCCCTTGATCTTCTTCCCGAAAGAGACGATGAGGCGGCTACACCCCGAAAGCCGGAATCGACAGCGTTGGCTCGCTTGCGTTCCTCGTTGCGGACCAGCCCCCCGAGCCGATGAATGTTGGCCCAAGACTCTAATCCAGTGGCTCTCGTCTTATTAGTGGGAAACTCGTTTTTGGAAGCCTTCGTGGTGCAGGCTTACTCAATCAACCGGTCTTAACGGCCCATACGTCATCCACCGCTTTTAACCCCTCATGCTTGTGAAAACGCCCCAGTGTGCTTCTAAGCACGAGTTCAGTGCCCTCACAATGATCCTGCACACTTTTCATCAAGCGTTTGCCTATGCCCAGCCCCTGTACATCAGGCTCCACAGCTAAATCGCAAAGGTAACTGTACATTACTCCGTCTGTCAGAACCCGGGCTATACCTACAAGACGATTCCCTTTCCATGCTGTAAGTACAAGAGATGCACGCTCAAACATAGTCCACAGGCGTTCCGTGCTCGAAACCGGCCGATGCAGCGGCGCCCGACGATAAAGAATACGGATCAGCTGAGGAGTGAGACCTTCCAGTCCTTCTCTGATCTCAACCGTATCTATGGTCTGTGAGTTTTTCATATAAAACCACCATGCTTAGGTCGCCAAAGCCAAACGTACTTTGTCCGCCGCCTGCTCAAACAATACAGCTGATTCGAGTGCGATCCCACTTTCATTTAATACTCGTTGTCCCTCCACAGCATTCGTCCCCTGTAGCCGCACAATCAGCGGAACCCTAATTCCAACGTTGCGTGCAGCCTCTACGACACCCCGAGCAACCCGATCGCAGCGAACAATACCGCCAAAGATATTCACCAGCACGGCCTGAACGTTCGAATCCTTTAGAATAATGCGGAATCCGGCCTCGACGGTTTCTACACTTGCAGTGCCCCCAACATCCAGGAAATTGGCCGGATTGCCACCTGCAAGCTTGATGATGTCCATGGTTGCCATGGCTAACCCGGCCCCATTCACCATACACCCCACATTTCCATCCAGTTTAACATAGTTCAGATTAGAGGCGTGCGCCTCGACCTCCAAGGGATCCTCTTCGTGTAAATCCCGGAGTGCAGCCAAGTCTGTATGTCGATACAGCGCGTTATCGTCCAGATTGAGCTTTGCATCAATAGCAACTACGCGACCGCCTTTTGTAAGTACGAGTGGGTTAATCTCGGCCAAAGACGCATCGACTCCCACATACGCAGCAAAGAGGGCACTGATAAAATTAGCTGCCTGCCTTGCAGTTTTGCCCTCGAAGCCAAGCCCATAGGCCAACTGTCGGGCTTGATATCCCTGCAGACCAAGTCCCTGGTCCGCCCATACCTTGAGAATCTTGTCCGGTGTTTCAGCAGCTACTTTTTCTATTTCCACACCACCTTCTGTTGAGGCCATCACTACATGTTGGCTGCGGGCCCGGTCGAGTGTTACCCCTATGTAGTACTCTTTTGCAATATCGACGGCCGGAGCAACCAGAACTCTTCGCACCAGCTGTCCTTCCGGGCCGGTTTGATGCGTGATTAAATTCATGCCAAGTATTTTCCCGGCTACGTCCGCTACTTCATCCAAGCCACGAGTCAGCTTTACTCCACCTCCTTTACCACGCCCACCCGCGTGAATTTGGGCTTTAACTACAAACAGCTCCCCGTGGACCGGCACCATGGTCCGGGCGACCTCTACCGCCTCAGCGACCGTCGAGGCAACTTCGCCAGGCTGCATAGCCACGCCATATTCTTCCAGTATATCCTTAGCCTGATACTCGTGAACTTTCATAAAACTCAGAACGATTATGATGGGGACAGGTACACGGTTATCTCCCAATTGTTCAAATCTGGCAAGGTGAACACAGCATGATTTTGACCACTATGGACCGACACATCTCTGTACGGATATTGCGTGCGTACGTGTTTCTGGTACTGGTTCTGGTCATCTTCTTCATGCTGCTTCACTATTTGGAGTACATCGATGATTTTTTGGATCGTAATGCTCCAATGCGGAAAATCTATTTCGTGTACTACCCCAGTTTTATCCCGGATATTATCCGACAAGTTTCGCCCCTTGCACTTTTCCTTGCTGCAATCTTTACCACGGGTCGGCTTGCACAGTCATTGCAGATTGTTGCGCTGCAAACCAGCGGTGTTGCGCTGCAACGCTTCATAGTTCCCTATTGTCTGATTGGGGTCTCTATCAGTGTACTCATGTTTTTTATAGGGGGATGGATTACACCAAATACTAATCAGACTGTCCTATCCTACGACGAGCTTTACATAATCAGCAGAGGGCAACAGCTCTACAACAGCGAAATTCATCGACGCAACGACCCCACCAGTGTAGTTACTGTGGGATACTTCGATCGTCGAACCAACACGGCTCATAGGGTTCAACTGCAACGATTCAATGCTGACGGTACGCTTAGTGAGCGCGTGGATGGGCAACAAATGGTTTGGCAGGACTCACTATGGCACTTTTCGTATGCTGTCATACGAAAATTCAATGCTGGCCATGAGAGTCGTCAAATCGTTGCTCCTCTGGATACCGTGCTTCTTGTATTCCCCCGGGATCTTGCCCGTAGAGAAAGGGACATTGAGTCAATGACTATCCCAGTCGCCGCAGGTTACGTGGATGCTTTGCGGCGCAGTGGAGTGGGAGACACAGGTCGTGCCATGATCGGATACTATTCCAAGTACACCTATCCCACAGCAAACCTGATAGTCATGCTCATTGCACTCCCATTAGCTTGCAGGCGTAGACGCGGAGGTCAGGCAGTGCAAATCGGAATAGCTCTGCTAATCGCCTTTGGCTACCTTGCTGCACAAAAACTCATAGAACCGTTTGGCTACACGGAGGAATTAGCTCCACTTCTGGCTGCAATACTTCCACATGCCCTGTTCACGTGCGGTGCAGTAATGGCACTAACCACTACACGCAAGTAGGTTATGCCTCCCCCACTTGCCCGCCGCCAAATTGAACGGGTGTATGCTCTGATACTGGACCGCCCGGGATCTCCCCGTTTACGTTCTCAAATTTCTCAATATTCTGCTTCAGTGCATACAACATCCGTTTAGCATGTCGTGGTGTGAGAATTATTCGATTCTTAACCTTGGCTCTTGGAACCCCAGGCATAACAAGAATGAAATCCAGTACAAACTCCTCCGATGAGTGTCCCACCATCACCAGATTGGCATACTGACCATCTGCAATGACCTCATTCAATTCAATCTTTAGATCCGTGCCGTCATGATCAGGCCGCTGGGCATAATCATCAATATCATTAGTGTCTTCTTCCATTATAGCTCGATTTTCCGTGAATCAGTTCAGGTTGTTGGCTTGCATCCAACTATCATTATAAGTCTTACTCATGAGCCAGTTGCAAAACTCCCAAATCGGGGGATTTTTTGGAATTTTGAGGTCATGGTTTCTGGTTGGTGCCTCCGGGTAGAGGAGGCGATTGTGATTGGGATTTGTATCCGCCCCGAGCATAGGAACATCCCTCGATAGGTCTAAAAAAGGGACCGGAGTCCCCCGGATTTCGTATCAATCAGTGTCGAAATTTTCCACGAAAACCGGAGTCTCCCATGTCCCTTAGGAAGAAAATACGAGGTTTTTATATTGCCTGCCAACGAGAATTGTTTCCTTGGGTGGAGGAGGAATTTGGTTCGTTGCCCAAACGGTACCAGAAGTTGTTGTTGGTATTCGAGATGGCGTGTGTAGAGGATTTTCTGTCCCGCACCTCGTTCCGTACGCCGGGGCGCCCGCTGGCGTCTCGGGTTTCGCTTGCACGGTCGTTTTTGGCCAAGATGGTCTTGAATATTCCGACGACTGCCGGATTGCGAGAGCGCCTACTTTCGGACCCATTGCTTCGGTCGATGTGTGGTTGGTCGCGGCAGCGGGATGTGCCCAGTGCGTCCACATTTTCCCGTGCGTTCAAGGAGTTTGCGGAGTCCGAGTTACCGACACGGATCCACGAAGTCTTGATTCAGGAGAGCTACGCGGATTCGTTGGTGGGCCATATTTCGCGGGATTCGACGGCGATTGAGGCAAGAGAGAAGCCGGTGCCGAAGAAAAAGGCGCCGGAACCGGTGAAACGCAAGCGTGGGCGTCCACGGAAGGGGGAGGAACGTCCAAAGGTCCCCACGCGTTTGGAGCGCCAGCGTACCATGAACAAAGCGGAGATGTTGGCGGATTTGCCCAAGGCGTGCACGGTGGGGAGCAAGCGAAATGCGAAAGGGCATACGCAATCCTGGACGGGATATAAGCTACATATAGATGCAGCAGACGGCGGGATTCCGATCAGCTGTATGCTATCTTCCGCGTCCCTGCACGATAGCCAAGCGGCCATTCCATTGGCGACCATGACGGGTGAGCGGGTGGACAACTGCTATGATCTCATGGATAGTGCGTATGACGCGAAGGAGATTCACGCACACAGTACGGCAGCGGGACATGTGCCGATCATTGACACGAATCCGCGTAATCGAAAGGCGGCGCACCGTCGTGAGCAGAAGGCACAGCGCAGTGCCGGGTTTATTCCACCTGAGCGGGCGCGCTACAAGGAACGTTCGACCGTGGAGCGGGTCTTTGGACGACTCAAAGATGAGTTTGGTGGACGCCATGTACGGGTGCGTGGGCACAGCAAAGTGATGTGTCACCTGATGTTTGGAATTGTTGTGCTCACGGTGGATCAACTGCTGCGGATGGTCCACTAAACCGGATCGTCGAGTGGTCGCGTACAGAATTGGGGGGTTCTGGAATACAGAAGCCGTGGGATCGATGCGTAGAGTCCGCACGGATCGTGGACAAAATTCTCCAAGTTAACACCTCGTTGAAGGCCAATCACCCACAGCTTCGAAGAAAGCGGTGAACACAGGCCAATCATTCACGTATTCCAAGAAAATCAGACCCATTTATGTCCCGAATTGGCCGATTCACCAGTTGCAACAAAATGGGTTTTGCAACTAGCTCTCATGTATTTCATACCCGAATCAGGTAGCAAAACCACCGCCAAGGCATCAGGAGCAAGTGCTTGATTGTGTTTCTTGAGCCATTCAAGTGCGCCAGCCAATGCAAGGCCGCTGGACTGTCCTACGAATATAGCCTCTTCTTTCACCAGCTGCCGCGCCATATGCATGGCGTCTCGGTCACTCACGCGTGTATAATCATCAAGAAGGTTCATGTGCATGTTTCCGGCCAAATACTCTTTGCCCGCACCTTCGATCTGATGGCTGTAGACCTCATCAGGATCAACGATACCCTCATGAAAATACTTGTAGTACGCGGAGCCGCAGGGATCAATACCAATTACCTTGATATTGGCATCCTTCTCCTTTAGATATCTGGCACTTCCAGAGATTGTGCCGCCCGTGCTTGCTGTCGCAAAGAAGTGCGTAACCCGCCCTTGTGTCTGCTGCCAGATTTCCGGGCCGGTGGTCTGGTAATGTGCTTCCACGTTGGCTTCGTTGAAATACTGATTGAGATAAATGCCCCCCTGTACTTCGGTAGCGATCTTCTTGGCTACACTGTAATAAGAGCGCGGATCATCGTGAGTTACATCCATTGGACAAATCACCAACTCCGCTCCAAAGGCTCTGAGAAGGTCTCGTTTCTCCTGGCTAACTTTCTCCGTTAGAGTGAAGATGCACCGATAGCCTCTCGCTCTTGCAGCCTGTGCAATACCCACACCGGTATTTCCACTTGTAGCCTCAATCAATGTGCCGTTAGGTCTCAACTGACCGGAGTTCTCCGCAGCCAAAATCATGGCAACACCAATCCGATCCTTGACTGAACCACCCGGGTTAAAACACTCCAGCTTAACCAACACCCTGCATGGCAGACCTTCCGCCAATCGATTCAACTGTATAATCGGGGTACTGCCGATCGTGCTTAGGATATCTTTGTGCCACATTTTAACTCTGTCTGTCCAGTATTGAACGTGAAACTAAATCAAATGGTTACCAATCATGACCGAGGCGACATTTTGTCATCCAACATCTTGATTGGCCCAGTTTTTGACACTTTCTCTACTGAATCACCTTAAATTCCATCATGAATTACTGGTCTCAAATGCTATCCTCTGACAACCCGCCTGAAAAACCACTCCCACCAACCCCTGAGACTGAGAATGAAAAAGGGAAATCTTCTGATCCTCAGGTATTACCCATCTTGGTCCTTCGTAATACGGTCCTCTTCCCAGGAGCCATTCTGCCGATCACGGTAGGACGCAATGCTTCGCTGCAACTGATACGTGATACTGTCAACCAGAACAACCTCTTTGGGGTAATATCTCAGCGGGAACGGGAAGTTGATAACCCGAAGGCCGAAGATCTATACCGCGTAGGTACTGTGGCTACAATCCTGAAGATGACCAAGATGCCGGATGGCGCAAAAAACATAATTATTCAGGGGGAAACCCAGTTCAGAGTTAAAGAATTCACACAATCAAAACCCTACTTCAAAGCACTAATCGAAACACTCGAGGAATATGGCGGCCCGCCAAGTGACGTCGAAAAAAAGGCCCTCATGCACTCAATCAAGAATTTGGCCGGTGAGATCGTAGATCTCTCGCCAAACCTTCCAAGTGAAGCGGTTGACGCCATAGAGAAAATCAATTCCCTCACCTTGCTAATCCACCTTATCACCTCACAACTGCAAATCAGCGTTCAGGAAAAACAAACTCTTCTGGAGACGCCTTCATTAAAAGATCGCGCACAATTGCTGATCAAACATCTGAATAAAGAAAGCCAGGTTCTCAAAGTTTCAGAGAAAATCCGTTTGCGTATGAGCGACGATGTAGGTAAGCAGCAACGGGAGTTTCTTCTCAGGCAAAAAATGAAGGCCATCCAGGATGAGTTGGGTGAGGGGTCAGGTGGTGATGAGCATATTGGACTGCACGAGCGGGCTCAGGAAAAACAACTTCCTGAACACGTCATGAGTGTATTCGAGAAGGAGATGAAAAAGCTCGAACGTTCGAACCCCGCCCTGCCCGATTATGCAGTCACACGTAACTACGTAGACTGGATTCTCGACATACCCTGGACTGAGTACACAGAAGATCAACTGGATATCACGCACGCTGAACAAGTTCTTGAGGAAGACCACCACGGGTTGGAGAAGGTTAAGCAGCGCATCCTGGAGCACTTGGCCGTGCTCAAGCTTAAAGGAGATATGAAAGCCCCTATTCTGTGCTTCCACGGCCCTCCCGGAGTTGGCAAAACCAGCCTCGGTAAAAGCATTGCCCGTGCAATGGGACGTAAATTCGTCCGAATCAGCCTCGGTGGAGTGCACGATGAAGCCGAAATACGAGGCCACCGGCGTACGTACATTGGTGCATTGCCCGGCCGCATATTACAGGGGCTTAAAAAAGCTGGCTCTGCCAATCCGGTATTTATGCTGGATGAAATCGATAAAATTGGAAACATTCACAGAGGGGATCCATCCAGTGCACTGCTGGAAGTACTCGACCCGGAGCAGAACGATGCCTTCAATGATCACTACATAGAACTGGATTATGACCTGTCCAAAGTGCTCTTTATCACGACTGCGAATTCCCTGCATACAATTCCTGCACCACTTAGAGATCGCATGGAAACCATCGGGTTATCGGGATATACACAGGAAGAAAAACTGGCTATAGCTCAAGGATATCTAGTCCCACGCCAGATTGCGCGTAACGGCCTTGACGAGACACAGCTCACGCTTGATGAGTCAGCATTAAACTATATCATCGACGGATATACCCGTGAATCTGGAGTCCGAAATCTTGAACGTACGATTGGGAGCGTAACGCGTGGTGTTGCAAAAAAAGTAGCTACCGAGGAAATCACTGAGTCGACGGTATCAAAAGATGACGTCGAGACATACTTGGGAGCCCGTAAATTCTTTAGTGAAATAGCCGAGCGAACGGAAGTCCCCGGTGTAGCCACCGGCCTTGCGTGGACACCAACAGGCGGCGACATCCTGTTTGTAGAGGCTTCCGTCTCCCGCGGCAGTGGCAAGCTTATTCTGACTGGCAACCTAGGGGACGTTATGCAGGAGTCCGCCAAAGCTGCCCTCAGTTACATCAAGGCACGTGCTGATGAACTGGAAATCCCACAGAATGCCTTTAAGCATTACGATGTACACGTACACGTTCCCGCCGGTGCAGTCTCAAAAGATGGTCCCAGCGCCGGCGTTGCGCTACTCTCTGCACTCGTATCAATCTATTCACAGCGGAGAGTACAGCACGACTTGGCAATGACCGGTGAAATCACACTCCGCGGCCTCGTGTTACCAGTTGGGGGCATTAAGGAGAAAGTTCTAGCCGCTAGACGAGCAGGGATTAAACATGTCCTCTTACCGTCCAAAAACGAGAAAGACATAAAGGAAATTAAACCTGAAACACTGGAGGGACTGAGCGTCCACTATGTTCGACGCATGAGTCAGGTGATCGACATGACGCTGGACACAACTGCAATCAGGCATCCCGGAGAACTGTTCACAGTACCTACACCAAGCAACGGTGCACCCAGGGGAACGGCCCCATCCTAAGCCGCCTCGGCACCGGCAGAATCTTTTTCGTCGGCAGATGACGCTGGGGCGCAGCACACCTCACAGCATTCCTCAGAGACATAATCAACAAGTGTGTTTACAGCTTCGATGGCCGTGTTCAAGGTTTCAGTGGCGAGAAACTCAGCCTTTTGACCCAGTCCAAGCTGGTCAAAAACACTCTTGGCCTCGGCAAACACGTCACGGTTTTCTTCCTTTTGTGTACTCATTATCGGTGCGACTTAAGTAAATTGCCAGTGTTCTTGTAATACGTATACACTGACGCTCTGTTGCGATCAACGATTAACGCTCATGCACACCGGCACAGTGATTCGTTCCACCGGAGCTTGGATCGACGTCTTGGTCGGGGAAAAAATCATCCCCTCGCGTATCCGCGGTCGAATGCGTCTGCATCACGAAGACAGTACGCAGCCGATCACAGTGGGTGACCGAGTCAGCCTCATGATCCAGAAAGATGAAACTGGATTGATCACCGAAGTCCATCAGCGATATAACTGTTTGCATCGTCGGGCCGCAGGGCGTAAAGTGAGGAAGCGCCAAGTTCTTGTAGCAAATGTTGATTTTATATGGATCGTTCAGGCAGCTAAACAGCCCGCATTGAACTGGAGGCTGGTTGACCGCCTACTGATTGCCTGTGAAGCACAGGATATTCCGGCAGGACTGGTGATAAACAAAATGGATATAGCTGCGCCAGACCTCTCAATATCAATCAGGGAACTGGGCGAGCGTTACCGGCAGCTGGGTTATCCGGTAGTACTAACCAGTGTGGAAGAGCACATCAACCTGGACGCATTGTGCGATCTGCTTTCTGGTAAGATCAGTGTACTATTGGGGCCTTCAGGAGTTGGGAAATCCTCGCTTCTTAATGCTATCGATCCCGCAGTAAATATTCCTACAAAATCTGTCAGCAAAAAAACAAATAAAGGACGTCATACCACAGCGCATACCGAACTGTACTCACTGACTACTGGTGGCAATGTTATGGATACACCTGGTATTCGTGAATTTGGCCTCTTGGATATTAAAACGTGGGAACTCGCGCATCACTTCCCAGAGTTCAGACCCCACCTCACAAGATGTCGCTTTCCTGCCTGTACACACGATCACGAACCGGACTGTGCCGTGAAACGTGCACATATGATGGAGAGAATCAGCGACGAACGCTATGAAAGCTATCTCAACATCCTGTATACATTGCACCTAGGAGATGCAGATATAGGACGCTGATGCTTAGATCTATCGGACTGGCTGCACTCAGTTTAGTTATTCTAAAATGCTCTTGTGTTGCCGCGCAAAACCGCCTTGAAGCTTTAACGCCAACATTCGGATATTCAATAGCTGCAAGCGAGTCAACTCTAGTGGTCGGAGATCCCAACGCAGCTGGTGGAAACGGCATGGTCTGGACCTACCGCCAACAACCACAAGGAGGATGGACCCCAGCACTGACGTTGCAGGGCACGCACAATGACAGCCTGGGTTACAGTCTGGCCGCAGATGGCCATTTGTTGGTTGCTGGTGCCCCCGGAAACCGAAGAGCATACCTTTACGATCTTCGCGATAACCAGCTGCCTCAGCCCCTGAGCTTCGTTACACTGGATACAGATGGCTATGGGCGAGCAGTTGCCATGCATGGCATTTTTATAGCTGTGAGCAGTCCAGTAAATCAAATTGGACGCGGACGTGTAGATATGTACATACAGTCTCCACAGAATGAATGGAACTGGACTCAGACCCTTCACGGAGAGTCTGGCGGTGAGGCCTTTGGTCATGCTCTTGCCATGGATTCAGAAGTCCTGTTGGTAGGCGCACCTCAGGCGTACGAACCACGTGGGGAAAGAGCTGGTCTCGCCTACATCTATCAGAGAACTTCTGGCTCTGACTGGGTACTCCAAACTGAGCTTCGTGGTGGCTCTGCCGGATATGAGCATGCGTTCGGCACGAGTGTTGCCTTGGGAACATACAATCAGTACACGCGCGCAGTCGTCGGCGCACCTGGTGCCTCGCTTGCCTATGTCTATACCTTGAGGATGTACGATTGGGAGCAGACTTATTTATTTACACCTGTTCCACCCGTACCACTGACAAGGACGGGCACCAGCATCGCACTAGCTGAAGATCACGTCATTATAGGAGCCCCATCAAGCTCATCTGCACAAAATGGTTTAGCATGGGTCCTGCGTCTAGACGAATTGGGCGCAGGTTCGCACCGCGTCAATATCCAGGGCAATGCTTCGTTTGGCCACGCAATTGCGGCATGGAAAGACCAGTACGCCATCGCGGAACCTGGCGTCGCAGTGCACATTTTCGCAAAAAACAGCGTACTCTCCCGCGAAGAAGCGCCAGAGTATATCAAACTAGAAGCGTACCCCAACCCGTTCACCGAATCTGTAACACTCGCATTCTCGAGCAACGCACCAGATCAACTATTCATCACTGATATCTCCGGGCGCCTGATCACTTCCATAGCGAGAAAGGGACAGAACCATATTCACTGGTACCCACGCGCACTGGCGGCAGGAATATATATAGTTTCGGCCGGGACTATCTCTAAACCGATCATCCGATTGCCATGACACAAGCGATCACTCTACAATAACCCGCCGTAGAAGCGGCGAGACTCCTGAAAGGATCACGTGCGGTGTTGTGTCACAAATGTTGGCAATTTTACGCACCGAATTAACCGCTCCCGGATCTGATGCTATGATTTCGACTACTTGACCTGGCTTTGCATCAAGGACATGGGCAATATTGATCACGGTTGTATTCATACATACGCGGCCAACGATCGGGCAAACTGCACCTTCTATCCTGAATGCCCCCTTGTTCGACAAACGGTGGTCTACGCAGGCATGATATCCTGTTGGTATCAAAGCCAATGTTGTGACCTCAGAAGCTTGCCAGGTGAGCCCATAGCCGACCCTCTCTCCCTGATTAATCGTCCGGAAACTTTGCAGGCGTGAATGGATGGACAAAGCTGGTTTCAGAGACAGACTGCGAGATAGATGCGTGTCGTATCCGTACAAGCCGAGACCTACTCTTGCTGCATTCACAACAGCGTCCTGCATCCAGGCGGTTCCGGCGGTATTGGCAATATGCAAATATCGCACGCGATTGCGATGTGGCTCAACCAGCCTATTCCATCTTGTGAGTTGTGTCTTGGTGAACGCAGTGTTGCTGCCCGAGGCATCCGCAAAGTGAGAGCAGATGCCCTCTAACTCCAAACCAGGTGCACTAGTAACCAGGTGCAACGCCTCATTAAACTCTGATGGTGCAACGCCGTGGCGATGCAGTCCGGTATCAACTTTAAGGTGCAACCGGCATTGGGATCGGCGATGGGCTGCCAGTGTTCTGACTTGTTCCAAATCCCCCACCATGAAAGCTACATTACGCAACCGGCTGCACAGGATATTTTCCGAGGGCGTGAATCCCATTACCAGCAGAGGTGTACGGATGCCCTCATTCCGAAGAATCAATGCTTCGTGGTACCCGTCTACAACAAAGAATGGACATCCCGCCGAATCAAGTATCCGGGCTACATGAACTAACCCATGACCATAGGCATTGCTTTTCAGAACGGGAGCTACGGCCGCGGTTCCACATATACCCTGGAATACTTTCAAGTTGTACTCCAAGGCCGACCGGTTTACACTGACCTGAACTTGACGCCGATACCTGTATCGTTGAGCTCTCAGCCTCCTGAAAGTTCCACGCATCCACACACGGGGCTTCATCAACTCTTTTTTCTCCGCCTTCTTCCCCTACGCGGCTGGGCAGCTTTCTTATTAAGAAGCTCAATGGCCGCTTCCAGCGTCACTTGTTCCAAATCACGCTGGCCTTTAATCGAAGCATTCAGCTTTCCTCGCTTAACAAATGGGCCGTACGGTCCATTATCAAAGTAGATCATCTCCCCGGAATCAGGATCCTTGCCCAGTTCCATTGGGAATCTGAGCATATCCAAAGCAAGTTCCAGGTTCACATCCTCCATTCGAACGCCCTTGGGAATTGATTTTCGATGCGGCTTGGTTTTGGATCCTTCGGGTTCCACAACTTCCACATAGAGCCCATATTTGCCATCCTTAAGCAGTATGGGTTTTCCATTGTTGGGGTGAACTCCCAGCTTCGTGTCGGGTGTTTTAACAGCAAATAGAAGTGATCGCAAGTGCTCCTCATCCAGATCCGCCGGCAATAAATCATCGGGGATCCCACTGCGGATTTCCCGACCATCCACGGTAGCCTGTACATAAGGCCCATAGCGTCCAACGCGGACAACACATTGACTCCACTTGGGGGAGGTGATTTTAGAAATCTCCCGGGCGTCTACCTGATCCATGGCGTTTTCGACCCGTTTCTGGATCCCCTCTTCACCCTGATCAATTGAGTAGAGGAACTCCTGTCCATCAGTCTTGCCTTGCGCAATCTCGTCAAGGCGTTTCTCCATCTGAGCCGTGAAGCCCGTATCTACAAAAGAATCAAAGCGCTCCTCCATAAATGCATTCGTAGCAAACGCGCGGAATGTCGGAGCAAGTGCCCTGCCGGATCGTATTGCACTTCCTCGGTCCTGAATTGTACTGACAATGGTTGCGTACGTACTTGGCCGGCCTATACCTTCCTGTTCCAGTTTCTTGATCAGGGATGCTTCCGTGTAACGGGCAGGTGGCTTGGTTTCATGACTTTTCGATTCAATCTCGAGGCATCGCAACGGCTGTTGTTCGTGAAGTACGGGTAGGCGCTGGCCTGCCCCCCTCTTCGCAGTCTCAGGATCATCAGTGCCTTCAACATAGGCCAGCAGGAACCCTGGAAATAATATTTGCCTTCCCGTAGCCCGAAAATGCACCGGTTCTGAGTCGGGGAGCGTTGCAGTAGAGATTACCCGTGTATCTCGAACCTTAGCGTCTGCCATTTGCGTTGCGACAGTACGCCTCCAGATGAGGTCGTACAGTTTTTTTTCATCTCCGCTCAAACTCAGCTCATCAGCGGTTTTCATGTCCCGACCAGCGGGTCGAACTGCTTCGTGAGCTTCTTGAGCATTGGCCACTTTGCTTTTGTATCGACGTACTTGATTGCTCAGATTTTTCACGCCATAAATACGCTGAACCGCCTGTCGGGTACCCTCTAAAGCTTCCTGTGAGAGCGTGACAGAATCCGTGCGCATATAGGTGATGAAACCTCGCTCATACAGTTTTTGCGCCACCCCCATTGTTTTTTTTGCTCCCCACCTGAGCTTGCGACTCGCTTCCTGCTGGAGTGAGGAGGTAATAAAGGGGGGAGCAGGTTTCCGTTTGCGATCTTTGGACTCAACACTTGTAACACGCCAGTCCGCCAATGGCAGGCTGGCAACCAGGCGCTCGCCCTCTTGCCTGCTCAACAAAAGTATCCCCGAACCCTTCAGTGACTCTTTAAGCTGGCCGGTGTTATCATCAAAATCACGCCCAGTTGCCAACCGTCGTTCACCAAGATGGGTCATAGTCGCCGTGAATTGACCTGTAGCGGCCTCCAGTGTCGCTGCTAGATCCCAGTACTGAGCCGGGATGAACATCATACGCTCTTTTTCCCGCAGAACCAAAAGCCGGACAGCAACACTCTGGACGCGCCCTGCACTCGTTCCACGGCCGATCTTACGCCATAAAACCGGAGAAATTTTGTAGCCCACCAGACGATCAAGTACTCTTCTTGACTCCTGAGCTTCAACAAGGTCTTGATCCACCACCCGTGTGTTTTCGAGTGCTTTACTGATGGCCGTTTTTGTGATCTCGTGAAACACCATTCGACGAACCGGCACTTTGGGCTGCAAAACCTCTACCAGATGCCAGCCAATAGCTTCACCTTCGCGATCTTCGTCCGTTGCAATCAGGAGTTCGTCTGCGCGAGCAAGTGCATCCTTGAGCTCCTTAACGACCTTGCGTTTCGCGGGCGGAATGATGTAAAGAGGTTTGAACTTGCCATCTTCAATTCGCACTGCAATGGATGCCCAAGGCTCTTTCTTATATTTTGCCGGGACTTCTTTTATTCCGCTAGGCAAATCCCGGACATGCCCAAAACTGGCCATAACCCTGTATTTGGAAGACGGTAAAAACCGGTTGATCGTTTTGGCCTTGGTAGGAGACTCAACAATTACCAGACTGGACATGGATTCGAATTGTATCTGCGGCGCCGTTCACGCACGGGAGCATACAACGTTCCAGCGGGAAACTACACCAATTGAGTAGCAGGACAAAAACCTACTCTTTTTTTATTGAGTTTTCGAGTAATTATTGGAGCCGGTGCTGTTCCTGCTACAGATAGGATAATACCTGCCTGACTACAGCATGTGTACGACCCAGCCGCGACTTCTATGGAATGATTAAATTTCGGTTTCACCAACGAACATCTTCTGAAGATAGTTTGCAAGAGATCAACAGAAATAATTATCAGATTGACAACCAACCAGACAAATCTGATGGAGTACTACCACATAACTTATCCCCCAAATGCCCCATATCACTGGGAAATATTATATCCTGGAAAAAGCGGAAAGGGGGAAGTTCAGTTTTGTCTCAGGAGAAGCCTTTTTGGATTGATTGTTATTACCAAAAGATTCAATTAGCATCCAAGAGTGGACAAAGTCGATTTTGAGTTAATTGAATTCCAGAGTAGATATTTGGATAATCAGTGACGATGTTTAAAACTGCAATTTCATGGTCTTGCTTGAGTGTGTTGCTTTTGACTTCTTGCCAACCATCAATGGAGGAATATGGAAACCTAGGGTTGCAAAATCAGAAGCCAAACATCATCGTTTTTTTAATTGATGATTTGGGAAAAGAGTGGCTTAGCAGTTACGGTGCTACAGACATCGCCACCCCAAACATAGATGCACTGTCTGAAAGCGGCATGCAATTCAATAATGTCTATGGAATGCCTCAATGCACGCCTTCACGTGTGACATTATTGACTGGTCAATATCCTTTTAGACACGGTTGGGTAAATCATTGGGATGTGCCCCGTTGGGGCGGAGGTGCTCACTTTGATGAGTCTCTCAATCCGTCTCTGCCCCTGGAAATGAAACGGGCTGGATATAAAACCTTCATCGGAGGGAAATGGCAGATCGATGACTTTAGAGTGGAGCCTGATGCACTCACTAGGGCAGGGTTTGATGAATTTTGCATGTGGACAGGCTACGAAACTGGGAATCCAGAAGCCTCTCAGAACAGATATAATGATCCATATATTTTCACCAAAGAAGGTAGCAGACTGTATCCGGGAGAATATGGCCCAGACATCTTCAAGGGGTGCCTCATTGATTTTCTGCGTAAGAATAAGGAGGAGCCCATGTTTGTCTTTTACCCCATGGTACTTACACACGGACCCTATGAAAAGACTCCACTTGACTCAAGGGTACCTCCTACCACACTAGAAACACATGCGTCGATGGTGAGATATACTGATTTAATTACCGGAGAGATTGTGCATGAGTTAGACAAACTCGGTATACGTGAAAATACCCTAATAATTTGGACGACAGATAATGGTACTTCAAGAGGCTTTTCGTCTCATATGAATGGAAGAAAAATAGAGGGAGGGAAGGGCTCTACTTCAGAATCAGGAATTTGCTTGCCATTCATAGCAAGTTGGCCTGGGACTATTGAAGCAAATACCGAATCGAATGCACTGATAGACTTTACAGATCTCTTCCCCACTTTTCTTGATTTAGCTGAGGTGAACATAGGTGATAAATGGCTCGTGGGTGACGAAACACAGGTGATTGATGGAAAATCCTTTAAATCTGTTTTGCTTGGGAATTCCCCTAATTCGCAACGTGAATGGATTCTTGGAATGGGGGGAGGCAACAATGCTCGGTTGACAGATCAAGGCGTTGAGAATCAATATGTATTTCGGGACAGGGTGGTACGTAATCTGCGCTACAAACTTACCATGGGCTCCAACAAAAGCCCGACAGGATTTTATGACTTGGAAGTCGATCCCGATGAACGACAAAACTTAATCGACCAACTCAACACTGAAGAAAGGACTAAAAACTATGAGGAATTGCTGAGTGTCTTAGACTATTTCCTTGATAAGGACAACGATCCCCGGTATGTGCCCAACTCGCCCCAGCCCTGGGATGTGGAAGTAACAGCCAAAAGCCAAGTTTGGAAAATAGGATCGCAGTAGATTTGAGGTTCCCTGGTACTTATCTGCGAAGAGGTATTCTGCTGGTAAATTTGAGAAATTGACCAGTCGAATTGAATGCCTCAGAGTGAGTCCTTCACACGAGACTGATTTGATGAAAACCCATCTTTTCCGTGCGATCATTCTTGCATCGATTTCATTGAGTTGTCGTTCCGAAGAATCAGACAAAATTTCAGGGGTTGTACAATCACGGCCAAAATTTTACTTTGGGGGTTCTACCGCGAATGTTGCGGATAGAGGTCTGTCCTCCGCAGAAAACAGGATTGCAGATCTGAAATTTTCGAATTTTCTGTATCCTCTGCCGATAGTCTTGATACCTTGGATCATGATCGGCTGATGGTATGGCAAGCTCAACGTGAGCGGTTCATTGTCCGACAAATGACTTCGACTGTACCCGGACTAAGCCTGCTCAGTGGATAGCCATGTCCCAAACAACCACCATGTGAACAAGGGTATCGGAGTCGATAAGTCTTCCGTAGCGCAAGATATAATAGCATAGCAGGTTCCTCAGCCGGGCCTTATCCTTCTGCTGGGCGGATCCAAGGGATTGCACAAAGACATGCGCGAAGTGTTTGGAGATCGGGCATTGATTCAACGGTGTCAGTGGCACAAGCGGGAAAATGTGACCTCCAAGATCAGTGACCCAGAATTTGCCAAAGAGGTCAAGAAGCTCCTTGAAGCTGCTTACGCCGCCCACACCTATGCAGAAGCAAGAAAACAGCTGCTGGCGCTGATTGAAACCCTGGTAGTACGATGTCCAAAAGCAGCGGCCAGCTTAAAAGAAGGGTTTGAGGAAACATTTACCCTCCACAAACTGGGGGTTGCCAAGTTGCTGCGTGATCGACTCCGAACCACGAACATTATTGAGAGCATCAACAGCGTCCTGGCACACCTCAAACGCAGAGTTACCCGATGGCAGAACTCGAATCAGCGTCAACGATGGATTGCCGCCGCGTGCCTGAACATTGAAGAACAACCCCCGAACCCAATCCCCCAAGACTGGCAGTGGGAAGACTTGATCCAGACACTGAAACGGCATCATCAAACCAACAATCGGCATGTTCGTAGATATCCTCAACTCCTCCCGAAACTCAACTTAAATTGATACATTCCCAGCCATGGATTTGACCCGACGACAGTTCCTCAGCTATGCCGCTATGGCGGCGATAGCCAAGGCTGGGACCACGCAAGCCAAACCGGACGGCTTCTTCACACTGGGCCAACGCGACGACCACTGGTGGCTCGTCACGCCCGATGGGAAGCCCTTCTTTTCGCTCGGACTCAACCATATCGACCCGGCGAGCCTTCGCTATCCCGAGAACATCCACATCTGGCGCGACAAGTATGGCGGCAGTACAACGCGATGGATTCGCGAGTCCGTGGTGCCCAACCTGAAGGAGTGGGGCTTCAATACCGTCGGTTGGGTCCAAGAAGTGACCGTTCGCCAGTGGCGGCACTCTCGTCCGTTTACGGATGACGAGTACCGGGCACTGGGAATGCCCTATTGCCACTTGCTGCCGTTCACCGAATCGCACCAGTGGGAGCAGCACACCCGTCACTTCGACTTCCGAGGTTCCCAGTGGAAGGAATGGGTCGACTATGTCGCGCGCTCGCACTGCGCAGAACTGAGCGAAGACCGCAATCTCATCGGATACTTCTACAGCGACTGCCCAACCTGGGTGCATGAGCGTGCCGAGAACGCCTGGCGCGGACCGATCTTCGACCCTGAACGCCTAAAGACCGAAGCGGGCCGCAAGGAACTCAGCCAGCTGGCCCGTGCCTACTACCAGACAACTCACGACGCCATTCGGCGCTACGACCAGCACCATTTGATTTTGGGTGACCGCTACGAAGCCAACGCCTTCATCGCGATGGAGGTCGTCGAAGCTGGATTGCCCTTCGTCGACGTGCTGTCATTTCAAGACTTCCGCGATCCAGTGGCCCATCTCCACGAATGGCACACGAAAACCGGTAAGCCCGTGCTGCTGGCCGACGCGGCGGGGCTGAAGAGGCCCGTTCCCCCTGATGGCTTTGTCCCCAACAACGGGGAATGGTACGCAGATGTATTGGCGGCTCTTTTCGACAACCCCGGCTGCATCGGGTTTCATCTGTGCGGCGCCTACCAGCGCAACAAGGCGCGACGCCGCGGCCTGCTGGACGAGCTGGAACGGCCTGATCGGGAGAACGTCGATCTGATTCGCGCTGCGAACGCGAAGGTCAGCAGCTGGATGGACGAACGGTACTGATGGCCTGAACTCGTTCCACATGGGGCTGGGGTGAGGGCTAAGCGTTCCGACGTTCGGGAAGGACGGGCTCCGTCGTCCGGAGCCGGGAGGACTGAACGAAGGAAGGCGGCCCTTGTTTTGCGAGGATACTGTACAATGGGCGTGCCGACGGGATCGGGAAATGCACAAGTGCGGGCCTACACCCGCTAGACCAAAACCTCAAGGCACTGACCGACCATGCGGCCCACGATTCAGCGGATAATTCAAAGCGGTATGGGCAGTCTCTCCCTGCGGGCGCCCTTGTTTGCCGCGCTTCTAGTTGCTGTGGCCCTGCCAGGTGCTAAAGCCGAGGATGGCAGAATACTGCGTCACGTACGTGAGTCAGCGGGAAGACAATAACTTCTGGTAAGACAGGCTTGAATGTAGCCATTGTCGTTGATGTGACATCCATGAAAGATATGCCCCAAATCGCCGTTATCCTAACTCAGGCGTGAGTTCCTCACGAGTCATCCAACATATCATTCTTGAGAAATCTGCAGCCGTTACCCTTTACTGTTAAGATCAACTAAGAACCTTCCGGGAGCCTTTCCCCGCATTTTAGCTCGGCAAACACTCTCAATATCCTCTAAAACAACTGTTCACATAGAAAGCTGATCAATTTCATGTTCGGGGATGAGTGTATGCAACCGCTGCTAGGCCGTGAATCTGTCCTGTACGGATGCCGTATTTGAATCAATCCCCGCAAGTGTAACGCCGCGCAGAATGAATGGATATACGGTTGTCACCAATTCCGCACTGGCTGCGTTCCAGGAAGCAGCAATACACCCGTGCCGCCTCACTTGGGACAATGCTGCTGCCAGTATCTTTCCCCCTGCAGCATCCACAACACCATCATACACCGCATGTCCAAGCTGTTTCCCGGGTTTGATCCGTCCAATCACCTTTGTTGCTCCCAAACCTGAGATTTTATGCCATAAATGTGAGCTGTCACACGATGCAATTACTGTATACCCGAGACCTGCGAGCAGCCTGACTGCAATCATTCCGACGCCTCCCGATGCACCGGTGACCAGGATCTTACCATTTTTCCTGATGATCTTCCAGTGACATCACACTCAACTCCGACAAATGACTTTGACCGTACCCGGACTAAGCCGACTCAGTGAATGGCCATATCCCAACCAACTACCATGTGAACAAGGGTATCGAAGTCGAAAAGTGTGCCGTAGACACGGTTTCCCCGTATTCTTATAGGTCGCATCTGACGGGACAACATGGTCGAAGTGATGACCTGTCCCTGTTGATCCACAATCAACCATTCAATCTCCGATGCATCTTCACGCATGCTCAGGCTAATCCAAAGCCTGTCAAGATCGTCAACGAGGAAATATGAAAACGCCGGTTTGGTCGCGGGCAATCTGGCGCGCGCCAGGTTATCGAACGGGGCGTTACCGGCAGGGAGCCTGTAAGAGGCCAATGCATCATCCCGCTCCTTACGCGTTACCCGAACGGGCTCATGCGAAACATTGACTTCATCTTGAAGAGTGCCGTCCAGACCTACGACCCGAATACGAATAGCGTCATTCCACGCATAGTACAGCGGGCCACCGAGCGCGTAGACAAAGTGCGGTGAACGACCATATCTAAGTGTGCGGAATTGCATCGTATCATGCGTGGTGTGCACCAACTCTTCGCGAACTGGTAGTACAGCAATTGAGTCGGATACGATCCGGCGGGCCCAACTCTGCACGTACACCCGACTGAACTGTGTCATGTGAGCTTCCTCCTGTGACCCCACACCCTTCGTGCATAGAAGAACAAACCCCTGTTGCCCCACGCCCAGTAGCGAAGTTGGTGGGCAGGCATCATTCGAACTGCCCAATGTAAGACTGTACTCAAGTTCGTGGCTTTCTGGAGAGAACACGGAAAGACGGCGCGGCCAAAAATCAAAAGCATAAAGCGTATCGCTGGGACCAACATGAATTTGTGGTGCATTCTGGAACTCTCCCGGACCTGCCCCCGATCTGCCAATGGATGTGATATGATCACCAATAGCAGAGAATACATGAATGCCATTGAATGGAAACTCTACTACATAGACTTGCCCCTCAGAGTCTGCGCTGACCTGAGTGATCCTGCCAAGCAGCATCGTATCGCCAGCAGCTTCGTCACCAATCCGAAAAGCTTCGGTAAGCGTTACAGTCTGGACCTGCAACAGCATACCCTTGGCGGTATTGATAAGGGAAACTGAAAAGACCACGAAAACAAGAACAACAGCACACACGACAACAGCGCTTATCCGATTTGTTTTCCAAGTGGTCATCATGGGGGGATGCATAGATATTAGTTGATTAAAAGGGGGTGTGAGGCTTCAGGGTAACGATTTGCGGATTCATAATAGTGCTCGAGCTTGCAACTAAGACTCTGAGCTGCGAGTTGTTGGGGATTTCAGTTGATTGCATTCCGATGGACGATGGTATCTGACAATGCTCGAAGTACAACGTGCTGATCTGGGCAATTGGGTTTGCACGATTGGTGATTTCGGCGGCCATCATCTTCGGCGGTTAGTGGTGACATCTGGCCAGGTACGGGGGATGGAGCGTTTCTTGTTGCACGTCCGTTTCGTGCTATGTGTGCTATCCTTTCCGCATCAGATAGAGGATACCTTCCAGATACTCAAGAGTGGCTGCAAGGTGGAAAAGCTGCGGATACAGAAGGCAACGTCCTTGTATCGGTCCATTACATTGTGCCTGGTCGCAGCGTGGACGAATCATGCTGATGACACTTTGGGGATGCGTGGCCGCAGACTTGGATACAGAGATTCTCTTCACGGAGTCCGAGTTGTACATGACGCGGGGATACGCCTGTACTTGTGGTCTGCCCGAGCACACTAATCTGGCCTGTACACTGGTCCACAAGGCCTGTCTGGAAGACTTTAGCACCCGCTGTCATCGGCCTGATTTCAATCAATACAGATGTTTGATCGAATCTTCTGCAGGAGATACGAAATTTTGAAGTAAATTGCTTTGCTGTACATAAATCGCTAATCAACCTACAACTTGACGCTTGGAATGTCCACCCAATACGTATATCGCTTCGGAAGCGGAGCTACTGAAGGATCAAAGGAAATGAAAGCCTTACTTGGCGGAAAGGGAGCCAATCTGGCAGAGATGAGCGCCATTGGCCTACCGGTCCCCCCCGGCTTCACAATAACTACTGAAGCTTGTCGCTACTACAGTGACAATCACTCTTGGCCTGAAGGACTAGATACTCAGATACAAGAAGGCTTACACCACCTCGAGAATGCACTAAAACGCAAACTTGGAGATCCAAGCAAACCTCTCCTCGTCTCTGTTCGAAGCGGGGCCGCACAATCAATGCCCGGTATGATGGATACCGTGCTCAATCTGGGACTAAACGACGAGGTCGTTGCCGGGCTCGCACGAGAAAGCGGTAACGAGCGCTTTGCTTACGATGCGTACCGCCGGTTTATCGACATGTTTGGAGATGTAGTGATGGGCGTACATCACCACTATTTCGAGGACGCCATCGACACAATGAAAAAAGCAAAGGGTGTTACAGATGATTTAGAATTGGATGCGGATGACCTGAAACGCCTGGTACAGTCATTCAAGAGCATTTATGAAACTTATGCCGGCCACTCATTCCCGACTAACCCGCAAGAACAACTCACACACGCAATAAACGCAGTTTTTGGCTCGTGGGATATTCCACGAGCCCGTAAATATCGCCAGATCAACAAAATCACCGGCCTGTTAGGTACCGCAGTCAATGTACAGGCTATGGTCTACGGTAATATGGGAGAGACCAGTGGAACCGGTGTTTGCTTTACACGCAATCCCGCCACTGGTGAGAAAAAACTCTATGGCGAGTTCCTTGTCAATGCACAAGGAGAAGACGTTGTGGCTGGCATCCGCACGCCGAAGCCGATTTCGGAAATGGCGGAAGAATTCCCTCAACCATATGAGGACTTGGTGCGAATGACCACCAATCTCGAAAAACATTACCAGAATATGCAGGACATAGAGTTTACGATCCAGGACGGATCGCTCTACATCCTACAAACCCGTGATGGTAAGCGGACCGGACGTGCAGCCCTGCGCACTGCGGTAGACCTAGTCAAAGAAGGCATCACTGACAAGGCAACTGCTGTCCGAAACCTCGTCGAGCCAAGGCACCTTGATCAACTATTGCATCCCGGTTTTAAGGACGAACTCGCATACCTTGATGATGTAATGGCAACCGGACTCCCGGCTTCTCCTGGAGCTGCAGTAGGACAGGTTGTATTTAGTGCTGACGAAGCAGAAGCCTGGGCACAGGATGGCAAAAAAGTCGTCCTAGTCCGTATTGAAACGAGTCCAGAGGATGTGGGGGGCATGGATGCGGCTCAGGGTATACTAACCTCCCGGGGCGGTATGACAAGTCATGCAGCGGTGGTCGCACGCGGTTGGGGCAAACCCTGCGTTGCAGGCTGCGGAGATGTCGTGATTAACTATGCAGAAAAATCCTTTAGCGCTAATGGCACTATTGTAAAGGAAGGAGACTGGATCAGCATCAACGGTTCGTCAGGAGAGGTTATTCATGGCGCACAAGAATTGGTTAGCGCACAGATGAGCGAGGATTTTGCAACCTTTATGGAATGGGCCGATGAGATCCGCCCCATGGGTGTGCGAACTAATGCCGATACGCCTGAGGATGCTGCAAAAGCAATCTCATTTGGAGCGGAAGGCATCGGCCTTTGCCGTACGGAACACATGTTCTTTGAGGGCAATCGTATTCTGGCCGTCAGGGAAATGATTCTAGCCAAGTCCGAGGATGCCCGTGAAGCAGCGCTTGCCAAGTTACTTCCCTTTCAGAAGGAAGATTTTGCCGGAATCTTCCGTGCGATGCCTGGAATGCCAATCACAATCCGCCTGTTGGATCCGCCGCTGCACGAATTTCTCCCACACGATCAGGCCGGCAAATCAGAAATGGCGAAACTCATGGGCGTCTCACTCGCCCAGGTTGAAGCAAAAATCGCAGAACTGCACGAATTCAATCCTATGTTGGGCCACCGCGGCTGTCGCCTTGGAATAACCTATCCAGAGATCACCGCTATGCAGGCAAGAGCCATCATTGAGGCCGCGGTAGAAGTTAAGGGAGAGGGTGTTGATCCAAAGCCGGAAATAATGGTTCCTCTGATCGGAACTGTACAGGAATTCGTAAACCAGAAAGAACTTATTCAGCAGACTGCAGAAGCCGTATTTGAGGAAACTGGAACCCGGATAGAATACCTGATAGGCACTATGATCGAGGTTCCACGTGCCGCATTGACTGCCGCAGAAATAGCCGAAACAGCCGACTTCTTCTCCTTCGGTACAAACGATCTGACGCAAATGTGCTTTGGATATAGTCGAGATGATGCTGGTAAATTCCTGCCTAGCTACGTGGATCAAAAAATCTTACGTGACGATCCATTCCAGACCCTCGACCAGGAAGGTGTCGGCCAACTTGTTCAAATGGCTACCGAACACGGTAGGGATGCCAACTCAACCTTGAAAGTTGGCATCTGCGGTGAACACGGGGGCGAGCCAAGCTCAGTCGGGTTCTGCTATCGCTTAGGCCTGGATTACGTTTCCTGCTCACCTTTCCGTGTTCCGATTGCGCGCTTATCTGCGGCCCAGGCACACTTGGAGAATATAGTCTGAGATCATGGGCTGGCTGACAGGTTTTGCGGGCGCATCAAAACCTGCGAAACTGGCTGTTCAGCATGAACAGGCCCGTTTTGACATTCGGGAACCTGACCTGTATGCACAGGCGGGAGGGCCCGTGGAGACCTGCTTTGGCGGAAAACTTCCGGGAGGCGGCGGCTTTTTCGTTACGGGTGTGGGAATTCACGATGACTGCATCCTACAACAAAAGGACTGGGCTGCCCTCCTGGCCCGAACCGAAGCTGATCTGGCAGACCTAGACGGTCATTTTGTTGTTCTGCGCTGGCAACCCGGCAAAGTAGAGTTACTCACAGATAGCACCGGTGTGCGGACTGTTCACCTTCTTAAACACCCAGACGGTGTGTTTTTCAGTACGCGGCTCGACTGGCTCACCCAGTATACAGGCCCCTTGGAGATAGACTACGCCATGTTTGGTGCACAGTGGCTCTTGGCAAACTCACTGGATACGACCAGTCTGGTGAAACAAGTCGTCCGCCTCGGAGCTGGCGGATGTGCTGTGGTAGAGCATGGGCGCTTGAAGGTTAACCGGCGACCATGGAGTTGCGCAATCACACAACTTGATCGTAACGGAGAGGGATACAAACATGCACTTCAAAAAGCACTCCAGGTTGATGGGCCGAAACCATGGAGTCTGGGTTTGTCAGGTGGACTGGATTCGCGTGCATTGCTGGCACTCGGAAAATACCGTAGTACGCATGTCTGGGGCCCTCCCGACCACCCTGATGTACAGATATCAACTAACCTAGCCCGTATTGCGGAGGTTGAGCAGAAATATATCCAGGTCCAGTTGCCAGAAGTAGAGCATTGTGTTGCCTTACTGCGTGAACGGGTTGCACTAACTCAGTTGATCACCCCCGCTTCTGCAACTATAGAGCGCATTGCTTACGGCAAGTTGCATACGACAGGTCTAGGCGTTCTGGATGGTGGTTTCGGTGAGGTCGCACGCCGACAACTCATGAACCAGATCGTGTTTAGGCATGCCTTACATCTGGACAAAGCACGAATAAGCTTGCCCCGCCCAATTACAGGGAAAGCTGATTTTTTTGCACCGGACGTACACAAAATCATGGCTATCGGAGCCGAAGACCGGCTCAATGCCTGTTGGCAAAGCCTCCCCGCATCAATGACCGTGGCTGATAAGGCAGATCTACTCAGCGTGCGATCACGCCTGCCAAATTTCTTTGGGCTTGAGCAGAATCACCTGGATAACGTGTGTGTTTCGTACATGCCATATGCGCAGCCATCGGTGCTCAAGGCATTATTTCAGGTTCCCCTCCGGCTCCGCTGGCACGGGCGTCTGTTGCGAAAATTTGTTCGACAGCATGCTCTTGCTCTGACTCATCAACCTCTAGTAAAAGGCACCGTACGGTATCCTTTTGGTCTCGGCACTGTCAGCTCCTTCGCTTATGCCCGGATGAAAAAGAAGATGGGGTTTGCCTATCGTGATCCACGCCCACAGGATTTTGTTAATCATTTACATGAATTCTTGTTGGACACGCTGCATAATGCCTCCGTACGAAACTGTGATGCATACGATCAGGCGAAACTACGACTTATGGCCGATAGCTTCGCCCGTGGTGATACTGGCTACATTGGGCAACTGGACTGGTGGCTCGCTTTTGAGGCTTGGAGAAGCATGCTATGCCGGGAGAATAGCTAGGACTTAGTAATTGCAGTGCAGTATGTCTGGGAAGTGTTGGCAACCCCATGGAGTGTACCTGCACATCGGCAACTTAGCCGCAATTACACATCATCTCCGCGCGGAACAAAGGCCTGGACTCCGGTAATCGCGCGTCCAAGTATAAGGCCATGTATGTCGTAGGTCCCCTCGTATGTATTGACACTCTCCAGGTTGACCATATGGTGAATCACCCGAAACTCCCCGCTGATTCCATTACCCCCCAGCATATCACGGGCAGTCCTCGCAATCTCCAGTGCGGTGTTGCAATTATTACGTTTGGCCATAGATACCATTTCAGGTATGGCACGCCCCGTATCCATCAGTTTCCCCAGACGCCAGGCTAAAAGCTGCATCTGCGTAATGCTGGTAACCATATTTGCCAATTTCGTCTGCACAAGCTGCATGGCCCCGAGCGGGTAACTAAACTGGTGTCGCTCCATGACGTATTGGCGAGCCCTTTTAAAACAATTTTCTGCGGCCCCACACGCCCCCCACACGATCCCGTAACGGGCGCTGTTGAGACAAGTGAATGGTCCACGTAATCCGCGAACCTCTGGAAAAACCCTTGAATCAGGAACGAACACGTCATGCAGCACAATCTCACCCGTGAGCGACGCCCGGAGACTCATCTTATGCCCTGTCTTCGGTGTCGTTAAGCCTTCGCTGCCTCGCTCTATGAGGAATCCGCGAATCACACCCGGATCATCGGCCGACTCTTTCGCTTTCGCCCACACTACAGCTACATCTGCAATAGGAGAATTGGTAATCCACATCTTTGCTCCATTCAGACTCCAGCCTCCAGAAACCCGAAGCGCGGTGGTCTCCATGGAACCCGGATCAGAGCCATGATTGGGTTCAGTTAGACCGAAACACCCAATTAGCTCCCCCGTTGCCAGCCGCGGAAGAAATGTGTTTCGTTGCTCATCTGTGCCAAACTTCCAGATCGGCAACATAACAAGCGAGGACTGTACGGACATGAACGAACGGTACCCGGAATCGACGCGCTCCAGCTCACGAGCTACCAACCCATAAGCTGTATAGCTGACTTCAGCTCCGCCAAATTCTTCAGGAATGAATGCACCCAATAGACCGATCTCACCCATCTCCCGTGCAATTTCCGTGTGGAAGACCTCATCCTGATTGCCTTCGAGCGCACGCGGTTCAAGTTTTTCCTGTGCATATCGTCTGGCTGATTGTTGAATCAGACACTCTTCTTCGCTTAATGTGTCCTCGAAATGAAGTACATCGTCTACATTCAGGGGCATCGTTTGAATCGGAAATTAGGTTAAGGTTTGTACGGTAATCTAACTGTTGTGATGTTTCGTGAAACTCACATCTTACACTGAAATGTTATACTGCCGTGTAGTTCGGAGAAAGATATTGGAATCAAAGATTCAACCGACCTCTTTATGGGGTGATTTTTGAGAATTATAGCTCAAGCTGTAATAGACATAAAAGACATGGGGCATGTCCTGGGATTTAAATACGGGCAAGCAAGTCTGCTCGGCATCACGATTGATGGATCTAGCAAATAACCGTCAAATAAAACTCCACGCCATTCGGAGCTTTGATACGAATAAGAAAAGCTTGCTCAGCATCATGATTAATGGGTCTAGCAAATAACCGTCAAATGAAAATTCTTGCCTGCCTAGTGTTTCAGTACCGGTAAGCAAGTCCGCTCAGCATCATGATTAGTGAATCTAGCAAATAACCGTCAAATAAAACGAGGTCTAATGAAACCGAGATTAACCATTCCACATAAATCACAACAGAACCGAATCAAATAACCAACGGGGTTGACTCTCCGCAAGGCATGTGGTCCCCGCGCGTTCGTACACTACGGACGGAACGCTGGTTCATTCGCAACAAAGCCTGAGGCCCGGGGTTTGACCGGTGTCAACTACTCAGCTGCACCTCATGCGTTTGGATTCTGCCAGAATTCTTGTTTGCCTGACCATCCTGCTGTTGATCGTCCCCGTTTCATATTCCCAGATACCCCGCCCCCGTGTCGGACTGGGTATGGGTGCCGTGGGAAGTACAGGGGCAAATCCGTTTGGTCTTGGCCTTGATACCCGTCTCGCCTTTCCGATTAATCCCGATCTTTCCATCTCCGCCGGGACCAGCTTTGTCAATTACGTCTTCCAGGGGCGTGACGGTGCTGCGTATTATATCAGCCCCAGTATTTCGCTTATAGTCACGATGAACGCCGCCGCTGTGCGCTCACCGTATCTGATTGCTGGACTGGGTGCTTATCTTCCATTGGCCGGCGATACCAGTGAAGACGAGGCAGGCCCTATTGTTGAGGTCGGTATAGGCTGGGTATTCGCACTCCAGGCCACTTCGGTCTTTCTGGAGATAACGCCCGCACTGGTTGTAGCACGTTCGGCGGTGGATATGCAGCTTCCTGTTCGTGTTGGCATCATTCTGTAACCTGTTTCTTGTGTGGAGAATAGCATCGGGGAATAATCCCCCGATGTTTGATGTTTCATCGCCTTTGCCCCCACGACTGCAGCAAGTATTACCGGGAATTGCCCTAGGGGCGTAGTACATCGTACCGGTTAATTCGGGTTCAAAGACACATGACTGCGAACCAGCAAGAAGCGTCCCTGTATGTGCACATTCCTTTTTGTGCCCAGCGCTGCTCTTACTGTGATTTCTTCTTTGTTACGACCCAACGCAGACAAACTGAATTCATTGATGCTCTTTGCCTCGAGATAGCCCAAACAGCCCAAACTTTCCCCAACACACTGCTGTCAACCATATACTTTGGGGGAGGCACACCTTCTCTTCTGCCCTCGCAGGCGATCACCCATATTATGACACAGATCTGTGCATCTTTTGATACATCCCAAGTTGACGAAATTACGCTGGAAGCTAATCCAGAGGACATTAGTACCCCGGTTCTAGAAGAACTCATAAAAGCCGGCATCATCCGAATCAGCCTCGGGGTTCAATCTTTCAACAATGCCGACTTAAGTTTTATGAACCGATGCCACGACTCAGATCAGGCACTCCTGGCATGTAAGCTGATTCAGTCGGCCGAATTGAGCAGTTGGTCACTTGATTTAATTTTTGGTGTTCCGGGTTCATCGGCAAAGATCTGGCAAGACAATCTGTGCCGCGCCATAGAATCACAGGTTCCACACATTTCTACCTATGGCCTGACTATTGAGCCCCAGACTCCTCTGCACAAACAGGTGAAGAATGGGTTCGTCAAACCGGTTTCAGACGAACACGCGGCAAATCAATTTCAGCAAGCCATGGATCTACTTCAATCCATGGGATATGAACACTACGAGGTCTCCAGCTTTGCCCTCCCAGGACACCGTGCAAGGCATAACACACGCTACTGGCAACACGCAAACTATCTGGGGGTCGGCCCAAGCGCTCATTCATTCTGGTGGCAGAGCAATAAGGCCCTCAGATGGCAGAATGTCCGCAACCTGCGCAAATACTTGGAGACGGTAAAAAATGCCGAATCACCAGTTGTAAACAAGGAGACTCTCTCAATGCACGACTTGGCCCGAGAGCGAATAATGCTGGCACTCCGTACATCTGAGGGACTTGATCTGGGTGATCTGAAAAAAACATATGGCTTCGATATCATCAAGCATAAGCAGAAGGAATTGCTGCAAATGAAAGCCCAAGAGCTCATCGTTCAACAAGGCACGCACATGCGCTTGACCACACAAGGATTTCATGTATGCGACAATCTGACTGCTGAATTATGGCCAGACTGAACCGGTCAACAATGATTCGGTTGAAATACCCGATTAGCGACCCTTCATCCGAGTAAATGAAACGAATTCTCATCACCGCAATTGCTGTGATTATGTTGCAGGGGTGTTCAAGCGAACCGGAGGAACTTGCAAAGGGGGAGCTTTATTTTTTGGGCACTAACGGGCAGGTGATCCGCACCATAGAGGTCGAATTTGCAGAAGACGAGGCAGCTCGGTCGAGAGGCCTGATGCACAGACGTCAACTCACACTCAGCGAAGGAATGCTGTTCATTTTCCCGGCTCCGGATTCACTGAGCTTCTGGATGGCAAACACACCCCTTCCGCTTGACATCATGTTTGTGGGAGCAGATTCCGGAATTGTGAACATCGCCAAACGTACTACGCCACTCTCCCGTGAACACATTCGATCCACTGACCTCGCTCAGTATGTGGTAGAAGTGCGAGGGGGCTTCAGTGATCGGTTTGGTATTGACACTTCAACACGCATTCGATGGAGAAAAACGAGTGGTTCAGAATGAAATATTCTACTTTCCTAGTGATCCTAGCCCTCTTGGCGGCCTCCTGCCAGAATTCGTCTGAGACTACCCCATCCCCATCAACACCAGAAATTCCATTCAGCGTTGACGGGACACTTGATTTCCTGCGTATGGGTGAACCGATCCTCTCTCTGAACATTGAGATCGCCGACACAGACTCCCTTCGTGAACGGGGTATGATGCAGCGAACATCATTTCCACCTGAATCAGGTATGCTGTTCTTGTTTGACGCTCAGGAGATTCGGCAATTCTGGATGGGCAATACACCGCTATCCCTGGACCTGCTCTTTATTTCCATTGATTCAGTGGTCGTGGACATTGCTAAGTACGCAAAACCATACTCTGATGAGCCTATCGTTGGTGGACAGCCAGCTCAGTTCGTACTGGAGGTCCCCGGCGGATTTGCTGACACAAGGGGGATTGTAGAGGGCGATCGGGTGCGCTGGACTCGCAATTAGTTTACTTGGGAGCTGTCAGTGATCTTGGTAACGGAAAGAGCCGTCTCATTCATAAAGTATCAGCTTTATTCCCGCCGGTTGAACGTCCATCGAGCGAGCAATTCCGTATCGGGATCCGGTATCACTTCCATCACAGACTTGGCCATTTTACTTCTGTGTTCCACGGGCAGATTGCCTTCAAACTCAAAAGTGAGACGCTCTTTGGAGCCATCGTCATAAACGATATCAAAAACGGGAGCAATGCGAAAAGTGTAAGTGGGCTGCGTCTGCTGGAGAGAGATCACAAGCTCATTTGACTCCCCATCATATTGCCAATCACCGTCTAGATACACCACGCCGCCCTGGTACAACCACTGGTTAAAGAACCACTCCACTTTCATGCCGGAAGCCTCTTCAATATGACGACGAAAATCACCCGTTGAGGCATTGCGATCCTTGTAGGCGGCATAATAGGTCCGGACACCTAGGTTATAGGCTTCTTCGCCTACTAGTGCTCGAAGCATATGCAGCACCCAGGCCCCCTTCTGATAAATCATACTTCCAGAAACGCTATTCAGGTCGGGCAGGTGCTCGCGAATAATCTGAAAATCATAGTCGTCATCGTAGTACGTAAAGACACGATTACGAGCACTCTTAAGCCCCGCCACAAAATCATCCCTTCCGTATGCATGCGCCCGAAAAAGCAATGTGTAATAGGTGGCAAACCCTTCACTTAGCCAGAGGTCATTCCATTCATATTCGGTGACGGCGTTGCCGAACCACTGGTGGGCAATCTCATGCACGATCACATGCTGCCAGCGTTTGTCCCGGGTGCCAGTGACCGAGCGATCGCCATAGAAAATGGCCGACGCTGCTTCCATTCCACCTCCTACGGAATTTGATTGGATGTTAGCGAGTTTTTCGTAGGAAAATGGGCCCACCAAGTCAGTAAAATAAGCCAGCGCCTGCTTGGTCGGGGCTGCAAAATCGTAGAACCCGGCATCCCGGTCCTGTCTGTATACCCAGGTTTGGATAGATTTGCCGTCGAAAACATCCACATATTGAACGGCAAACTCTGCGACACCGAGTACATAAAGCCAGGTTGGGATCGGTACGCTGTTTTTCCAGTGAGTCAGCCGCATCCCATTCACCAAGTCGGTCTCTTCCTTAAGCAGGCCGTTTGAGATGACTTGATAATGATTTGGAGCGGTGATGATGAATTCATTCGTAGCCTTATCGTAAGGGTGATCAACGGTAGGAAGCCAGTTTTTGGCACGTGAGGACCAATTATCACTAAAAAAGGACCGGTCGCCGTGCTTAGTCAATGCAATCTTGAGGCCCGTAACCGGAACACCATAATATTCAACCGTGATCTCAACACGCTCTTGCGCCGACGCCTCTCGCCCAAGTTCGATAAATATCTGATCATCTTCATGACGAAAAATCAGATCCCTGCCGTCCATATGCACGCGCTTGGCGGTCATGCCCTTACCTTCCAGAGATTCTGACTGATTGATCAGATCAAGTCGCAGAGTAGACTGTCCCGGCGCCAGATATCGTGCTTCTACGGTGGCCTGCCCCACGATGGTATCGGTAGTGTCACTGAGCTGCAATGCGAAGGCGTAGTGTAAAATGTCAATGCCCCAATTCTTGGGATAGCCGTCTTGCACGGGTCCCGGCTCGGCGGGCTGTGCCAAGACGGATATGTCTGGCACTGTCACGAGGAGCAACAGCAACGAGATACAGAGGAAATGGCGAATGCTCATGAATTTGACCGTTATAACCCGTAGACGATCTAGGAAAATAAGAAGCTATTACCCGTTTAGCAATCTCTCAGCCTACGTAGTTGCGTCCTCCAACCTCCTCTCGTGACACCCGACATTCGTGCACAGCATGAGTCAATAAAGATTGTGCTCATCGCGGAAATCCTCCAAATAGCACATCTGCAGTACTGGGCAGCGGCCTGAGAACGCTTGAACACGGCATCTTCTACGGCCGAACTTTGGAGAGTAATATCGATCTGTGGATGTCGCATGACACGCTGAATGCACAATTCCCTCGTGGTTCAAGCTCACTGGAACGTAGTCTCTCGACCGGCAGTCTTTCAATCCCCTGGTATAAAATCATAGCAAGTAAAGGGTTGTTAAGTACCGGAGGATAAGGTCCGGCGAGGAACCTGTCATGCTATGATATCTATAAGATCCAAACTTGCTTATCTCATGCGAAAACTTCTACTGATCACGGCTTTACTGCTATCCTGGCAGTCTGCTTCACAGGCACAAGAAGCCAATCCAGAGGATGTGAGTTCCGTGGATGCCCTCTTGACGGCTGTGTATGATGTGATTTCCGGTCCAGCTGGCCGGGAGATCGACTGGGATCGATTTCACACGCTTTTTCTTCCCGATGCACGGCTGATCCCGATTGTCCGCGATTCCACAGGCGCTACATCGTATATCTCCTGGACGCCGAAGGAGTTCATGGAGCGGACCAGCGTGGCATTCCTCCAGGACGCATTCTACGAGTTGGAGATCGACCGCTCAGCCCAGCACTACGGTAATTTAGTCCATGCATTCAGCACGTATGAGTCGTACCGTTCGCTTGAGGAGGGCACGGAGCCTTTTGCCCGGGGCATTAACAGCTTCCAACTGCTGTACAAAGACGACCGCTGGTGGGTGATGACCATTTTTTGGCAACCGGAATGGCCCGGCTTACCGATTCCGACCGAGTACCTGCCTGACGGCGAGTAAAAACGCCCTCGTCCATCAGGCACTCTGAAAATAACATGCAGTTATAATATTGGCGACTCAGTCCGTCCCAGCCAGTGTGTCAAGGGCCTTGACCTGACTCACCGCGCCGGAGACGGCTCGACTACACGGAGTTCGTACGGCTGCGATTCGGACTCAGTGGATACCAGCGCGTACAGTTTGTTTCCGCTGGTGAATATGGGAGTTTCGGAAACCGGACCACGTGCTATCAGATCGCCCTCGTACGAGTACAGACTCAACTTTGCCCCCTCCGCCCCTGTCGATAAAACAGCAATGTGATCGGCCAGCAGGAATAAATCCCGTTCCATTTCTATTTCCGAAAGGACCTTCGCCGCCTGGGAAGAATTCTTTACCGGCCCAAAATTGGGTGAGTCGTGCTCCAGTTCGATAAAGGAGACGGCACCGTTCCGGGAGTTGTACTTCCATATCCTATGCGTCTGGGGCAAGACTAGAAAAAGTATGCCGTCTGTATCCTTGATGTATACCAACGAGTGCCTGAATAGCAAGGGCAGGGGCATCAAGTTAGCCGCAATTGATGATTTTGTGAGTGCAAGAGACTCAAGCTTACTGGATTCGCTCATTCGGTACAACAGGGATTCGCCCTCTGGTGTCGTTGCCGAATAATCGGTGGACACTAGGTAAAACCAGCCTCCTACCCGCCCGAGTCTACGAAACCTGCTCAGTTCCGGATTCCTGACTTCCATCAAACAGGTCCCACTATTGATCGCGTAGCCCGTAATCCTTCCGAGCCGTCGATCAAGTACAAAGACGGTATCACCGGCGACGGCAAATGAGGTCACGTCCGTGTGAGCGCACGGCCCCGCTGCCTGTTGGCCTATCATTCGGACCCTGCGATCAGAAACCAGCAGGAACAAGGCTCCTGTATTGTCGGCTACGATTGCTGAATCAGGACCAATGGGAATATAGCCTTCAATGGCCGAAATCGGTGGAATATCGTCGTCAGTGATGTATCTCACGACATCCTCCTGGGCCGTCGCAGCTTGGGCAAAAAGTACCACAATGACAATGAGCAACAGATGGCGGAGCGGGGTTACTGGTCGCATACGGATCATTGAATTTGAGTTGCAGAAGTTTGTTTGATCATAGCCAAAAAGTATGGAATGATAGCAAACAGTGCCGACGGGAAATCCCTATCCACAATCGACTTCAGTCATCGGCGGCTATGCCAGAATTTTTCGGCAATAATTGTACCAATGATGCAACGCTCCGTCTCGCATGCGCAATCAGCATCAGAGCACACGTGAAGGCGCAATGCCGGACGGCAATAAGGCGTGTACGCTGGCTACTCGCCCACTACGACCTCAAAGTCCGGACTGGGGCTGTTGAAGGCACCGAAAACACCCAAACCGACCTTAATCTTGTTCGGCTGTTCATTCAGATCGCGCGAGCCCTGTTCGGGCAAATCCCTGGCCCATGTCCTCTTGAAGACGTTCGCCTATTTCAGGATTTCGCTAGTTTCGGCGTCGGGCACGGTCCCGCTGACCGTTGCCGTGCCGCTACCGAAGAAACTAGACCCAAGATTAGAATAACGTAAAGGCCGCAGTGCCAAGCAAAGCACTCTGAAAGAAAGGATCTGACCATGGAGGACGAACGCATAGGGCAATAATGCGATGGATCTGTCTGATCAGACCCTGAGCAGCGCCCGAAATTCCACTACGCGCCAACCGACACAGAATCAACTGCGACGTTTGACCCGCATACAGAAAGGTGATTATAATCCAAACGATTCCCCACAAGCGCAAGTTCTTGCCGCCTGCGGATTGGAAAAATGAAACCCCCTGCCCTCCAGACCATCGGTGAAATCTAACTCCGTGCCATCCAAGTAAGGTCTGCTGCGACGATCTATGACGATTGACAAACCGTCCACATCGAGTCGCGCGTCACCATACTTCACTTCGGTGTCCCATCCTAAATCATACGTGAGCCCTGAACAACCACCTTGAATAACCGCCAAGCGTACGTGTGCATTATTCAGGTCGACATCTTCCTGCGCAGCTACCGTTTGAATCTGCGCACGGGCCCGATCGGTGATACTCAGAACCATTTGTAATATGGAGTTGAATTAACGTCCTGCAAACCAAATACAGGAACGAAGAAAACCGGTGAAGGTTTACCGTATGTTGCTCGTCGATGGACCACCACACCCTTCCGGGGTGTTATACACTTTGTCTTGCACCCAATATGAACACTGATACTCAGTACTTGCACGAAGTAGCCGAAAGTGACTACGAGCATGGCTGGTCGACAGCTATTGTTTCCGATACAATCCCAAAAGGATTGAGCGAGGATGTCATCCGACTGATCTCAGCGAAAAAGCAAGATCCTGACTGGATGTTAGAGAATAGACTGCGAGCGTTCAGACACTGGGAAAAACTCGCCTCCGACCAAGATAAATATCCGCGCTGGGCCCACTTGAAATATCCTGAGATTGATTTTCAGGAGATCAGCTACTACTCGGCCCCCGGAAGTAAACCACGCTACGAAAGCCTGGATGAGGTTGACCCCGAGCTTCTTCAAACATTTGAAGCACTGGGCATTCCCCTCGGGGAGCAGAAAGTCCTGGCTGGTGTAGCTGTGGATGCTGTTATTGACAGCGTCTCAGTCGCGACTACCTTCAAGGAAGAACTTGCCAAGCTTGGGATAATATTTTGCTCCTTCACCGAAGCCATAGAAAACCACGGTGATCTGGTGCGCAAGTATATGGGTAGTGTTGTGCCCTATACAGATAATTTTTACGCCGCACTTAACGCGGCCGTATTCAGTGACGGATCGTTTTGTTACATACCGCCCGGGGTTCGCTGTCCGATGGAGCTATCTACCTATTTTCGGATTAATCAGGCAGGTACCGGACAGTTTGAACGTACGCTGATTGTAGCTGAAGAGGGCTCATACGTGTCCTACCTTGAAGGTTGTACTGCGCCGCGCCGGGACGAAAATCAACTCCACGCTGCCGTAGTTGAGATTATCGCGCATAAAGATGCAGAGGTTAAGTATTCAACAATCCAAAATTGGTACCCTGGCGATAATGACGGAAAGGGAGGTGTATTTAATTTTGTGACAAAGCGGGGGATCTGCGAAGGATCCGGATCCAAGATTTCATGGACACAACTTGAAACAGGATCTGCTATCACTTGGAAGTATCCCAGCGTAATCCTGAAAGGAGATCATTCCACCGGAGAATTTTATTCAGTTGCCTTTACCAAAGGCCAGCAACAGGCGGACACCGGAACCAAGATGCTCCACTTGGGCCGAAATACCTCCAGCACTATCATATCCAAAGGGATTTCTGCCGGTCGCTCAAGCAACAGCTATCGTGGATTAGTACGGATCAACAAGGGAGCTGAGAACGCTCGCAATTTTGCTCAGTGTGACTCCATGCTTCTGGGTGACCGATGTGGTGCACATACTTTCCCCTATCTGGAGATTCACAATCCGACCGCCCAGGTAGAACACGAAGCAACCACCAGCAAGGTGGGTGAAGACCAGATGTTTTACTGCCAACAGCGGGGAATCAGTGAGCAGGACGCCATTAAGCTCCTGGTGAGTGGGTTCTGTCAGGAAATTCTAACCAAATTGCCAATGGAGTTCGCCGTTGAAGCGCGAAAACTCCTGGCCATTGAACTGGAGGGATCCGTTGGGTAACATACATTGCGGATCGTACTTGTCAATATCACTAACGAATGACACCAATTTTAGATATTCGGGGGCTCCAAGCCTCCGTTGAAGATATGCCCATACTAAAGGGCGTTGATCTTTCGGTGAACGCCGGCGAAGTTCACGCTATTATGGGCCCAAATGGGTCGGGTAAAAGCACACTCGCTGCCGTTCTTGCTGGGCGGGATGATTATGAAGTTAACAGCGGCTCCGTTCACTATCAGGGAGAAGATCTCCTAGATATGGAAGTAGACGAGCGATCACGCGAAGGGGTGTTCCTCGCTTTCCAGTATCCGGTGGAGTTGCCAGGTGTGAGTATGATGAATTTTCTCAAACAAGCCATGAATACGGTTCGCGAACACCGGGGGCAAGCCCCCCTTAAGGCCGCTGAACTTTTACGTCTAGCTAGAGAAAAAGCGGCCTTAATCGGACTGGATCCACGCTTGAAGCAACGCTCGGTAAACCAAGGATTCTCGGGCGGGGAGAAAAAACGGAACGAAATCTTCCAGCTGGCTATGCTTGAGCCAACACTGGCAGTTTTGGATGAAACCGATTCCGGGCTTGATATTGATGCACTTCGCAGCGTCGCACATGGCGTTAACAAATTGCGTACACCAGAGCGTGCATTCCTGGTGATTACCCACTACCAACGCTTGCTCAATTATATCGTGCCTGATTTCGTCCATGTGATGGTGGACGGACGCATTGTCAGGTCCGGAGGCAAAGAACTTGCGCTCGAGCTTGAAAAGCACGGATATGATTGGGTTTACGATGAAATAGCAGCATGACTGCCAAAGTGAAAAAGAGTATGCCCAAACTGATGGACAACCATGCAGAAGATCGTTTTCTGGCAGCTTATGAGCAGTACCAGTCATTGAATGGTACCGCAGATGCGCTTTCGAACCTTTCAAGGAAAGCGATCGATCACTTTGTACAAACTGGCTTTCCTGGACGGAAGAATGAATCTTGGAAATACACCAATGTGACACCTGTAATCAACCGTCCTTACCAAGTGGCTGGCAAGGGCCAAGCCACTGCCAAAGGCATTGAAGCATTGGACGCATATGTTGTGGTGCTTGTTAATGGCTGTTTTGCGCCAGAACAATCCGATCTTAACGAGCTACCGTTAGGGGTTTCAATCGAGAGCCTTTCTGCGGTCGCTGAGAATGATATAGTTCAGACACACTTGGGTAATTATGCTAACTATGCTCAGGAGCCTTTCACAGCGCTTAATACTGCCTTTGTAAAAGACGGAGCTGTAGTGACTGTTGCACCTGGAGTTACACTTGATAAGCCGGTGCATATCATTCACGTGGTTTCGAATGATAAGCCAACGCTCCTCCAGCCAAGAACACTGATTCACGTAGCTGACGGTGCGTCGGTACAGATTCTCCACTCGACGGAATTCACAGACTCGGTTTCTTTACTGATTAACGCAGTGACCGAGATCCGTGTCGGCAACGGTGCCAATGTTGATTTCCTAGATCTGCAGGTGGGTGTACCGCAAATGAGTCGTGTGACCAATCTGAGCGTCTATCAGGATGCCAACAGCAAATTCCACAGCAGTGTGTATACGTTTGGGGGGGGACTGGTACGCAACAACCTGTCAATCCTGCCCGATGCAGAGAACTGCGAAAGTCTGCTACATGGGTTTTTTGTGGCACGTGGACGCTCCCATGTAGACAACAACACACTCGTTGACCACGCCAAGCCCAACTGCTTCAGCTCAGAGTACTACAAGGGTATCCTGGATGATCGTGCGATCGGAGTATTTAACGGCAAAGTTCTTGTCCGTCAGGATGCGCAACTGACAAATGCCTATCAGACGAACCGAAGCATTGTGCTCTCAGATACAGCACGTATGTATTCAAAACCGGCACTGGAAATTTATGCTGACGATGTAAAATGCTCCCATGGAGCAACTACTGGTCAGCTAGATAAGGATGGGTTATTTTACCTTCGGTCACGTGGGATTAGGGAAACGGAAGCTCGCCGCCTCATGCTGACCTCATTCGCCGGTGAAATCATCGAAAAAGCGCCTATTGCATCCCTGCATGATGTACTCTACGACCATGTGGAGCGCATGCTGCATTGACGCGGGCGCTCCGCGCGATGTTAGACCCTACTGCGATAAGTGATACCCGTATTCGGGCAGATTTTCCGACTCTTCGACAAGAAGTGTACGGGCATCCGTTGGTCTATCTGGACAGCGCAGCTTCTTCGCTCAAACCACAATGTGTAATTGACTGCTTGGCGAACTACTACACCAATGAGCACAGCAATGTGCACCGTGGTGTACACTATTTGAGTCAGCGTGCCACTGAACGTTATGAAGCTTCCCGGCAACGCTTAGCAAAATTTATTGGAGCACCAAGTGAAAGATCTATTGTCTTCACACGCGGGACCACCGAAGCGATCAATCTTGTTGCATCTACCTTTGGGCGCAAGCACATTCGACGTGGTGACGAAATCCTGACCACGGTCATGGAGCACCACTCCAACCTAGTGCCGTGGCAACTGCTTGCTCAGGAACGCGAGGCACGATTGCGTTTCTGGGATGTGTTGCCGGATGGCACACTGGATATGGATGCGTTTGTGGACCAGATGAATGACCGTACGCGCCTGATCACACTGGGGCATGTTTCCAATAGCCTCGGAACTCTTAATCCTGTGGAGCAGATAATCAAAGAGGCCCACACAAGGGGCATCGCAGTCCTTATTGACGGAGCACAGGGATTGCCTCACCTGCCGTTGAATATGGAGGCATTGAACTGTGACTTTTACTGTGCGAGCAGTCACAAAGCTTATGGCCCAACGGGTATCGGCTTCCTGTATGGCAGACAATCAATTCTGGAAGAACTGCCTCCCTGGCATGGAGGCGGAGACATGATTGAAGAAGTACATCGCACGTCTTCAACGTGGGCAGATGTTCCTCATAAATTTGAAGCAGGAACCCCTAACATTGCTGGTGTCATTGGCATGGCGGCAGCAATTGACTACATAGACAACATCGGCATTGAATATCTTCGAAGAAAAGAAAAAACTCTCCTGCAATACGCTCACTCACAAGTCAATACTGTACCCGGTCTGAGGATTGTTGGTACGAGCCCTGAAAAGGTCGGTGTGCTTAGTTTTCTTTTGAAGGGCAAGCATCCCTACGATGTAGGGTATGCTTTGGATCAAACCGGCATCGCTGTGCGCACTGGCCATCACTGTACAATGCCGCTGATGGAGCACTTGGGAATTCCGGGCACTGTCAGAGCCTCCCTTGGGGCTTACAACACAAAGCAGGATATAGACCTACTTGTCAACAGGCTCAAAGAGATTGTTGTCGGGACTCGCACCCACACAGGGCCGACGACTACTGGCTCTCATACCCGTACGAACGGTAATCCGCCCAACGAAGAAACTATTCAAAGTCGCAAAACAGCCATACTCGAAGATCTGGAGCTATTCGACGATGCTGACGGACGACGGGAATATTTGATTGAGCTCGGCGAAGATCTACCAGCAATGAGGGCTTCGCTCAAGACTGAGGCTAATCGGATTCATGGCTGCCTGGCAATGGTCTGGCTGCACAGCACTGTACGTAATGGTTGTATTTATTTTGAGGCAGATAGTGATGCGCTGATTACGCGTGGAATGATCGCTCTTCTGATCCGCCTAATGGACGGCCAGTTGCCTAGAAGCATCCTCGAGACTGATCTGATTGCGCTTATTAATGATGTGGGTCTGCCAAGTCTTATAACCGCTCGCCGTAAAAATGGATTAAATCGCATGATTGAGCGTATTCAAAGAGAAGCACTACTAGCCGAAACTACATGAACTGTGAAGTTATTGATAAAGCTAAGACTGCCGGACTGGCTGATGAGGTAATCGCGTCTATTCGACAGGTCTACGACCCGGAAATCCCAGTCAATGTGTACGATCTGGGTCTCATATACAAGGTTAGAGTCGACGAAGACGATCGTGCGTTCGTTACAATGACATTAACAACTCCCAACTGCCCGGTCGCAGACAGTCTTCCCAGTCAGGTGGAATCGGTGGTGATGCTTACCGAAGGCGTAACCGATGCCCATGTCGAGTTAACCTTCGATCCCCCTTTCACTATCGACATGATGAGCGATGAAGCCAAACTGGAACTCGGCTTTATGTAGCTCGCATGACCTCAAATTGCCTAACTTGTGAATATCCTGAGTGTCGTATCTCCTATGAATCCTGTGTCGAGGTGTTGGTTGTTATTGTGTTTGTCATTATGTCTCTTCTGTATCCCGAGGACAGAAGCACAGACTGCCACGGTCCGGGGGTTTGTGACTGATGCATCAGATGGACAGGCACTCCAAGGTGTCAATGTTGCACTGCGCGATGCTACGGGGAATTTGCGCGGCGATATAGCTGACGATGATGGATTCTTCATCGTTGTTCGTCTGCAACCAGGACGCTGGTTCCTGCAGGCATCCTTCATTGGATATGAAACGTTCACCGACACACTTGATCTCGTTGAAGATCAGACAGCTAGGTTCTCAATTGCACTCAATCCCGGGGTTGAGATGGAAACCCTTGTAGTTGAGGGGGAACGTGAAGGAGGAGCAATGGTCGCAGCCGGGGTACAGACCGTCCGTCCGGCAGACGTAGATCTCGTTCCTACCCCAGACGTTTCGGGAGACCTGGTCTCGTATCTCTCTGCCATGCCCGGGGTGGTTTCCATAGGGGATCGCGGAGGACAGGTCTTTATTCGTGGTGGAGAACCCTCCCATAATCTCTCACTTCTGGACGGGATGTATATCTATCAACCCTTCCACATACTTGGCTTTTACTCAGCTTTTTCGTCCGAAATACTTCGCAATGCCGACATCCATGCCGGAGCGTTCAGTAGCAAATATTCTGGTCGTATGTCCTCCGTCATTGACGTGCATACACGTAATGGTAACCTTCAGGAATCACGCAGAACATTTTCCTTGGCACCATTCGTAAGTATGGGGATCCTGGAAGGGCCGGTCAAGCGGGGGCGCATGTCGTATTTGCTTTCTGGGCGGGCCTCAACGATTGAGCGCGTCGCTTCCGGTTACATCAGTCAACCTGTTCCCTATACTTTTGGGGATTTCTTTGGTAAAGTGCACTGGATCATCAGTGACAGTCACCAAGCCTCAATCAGCGCCATACATACCTATGATCGTGGTACATTGGATACCGTCAATGAGGAAAGCGACGAAATCCGTTGGAATAACACGGCTTATGGAGCACGTTGGCTGGTAGCTCCCCCAAGCCTGCCAATGCTTGGGGAAGTGCTCTTTTCAGTGTCAATGTTAAATATGGAACGGGGCCCTCGTGATGAGCCGTTGCGGTCCAGTGCCATTGAGGGATTCAACTTAGCTGTGAACCTGACCAATTATGGTCGCCGCACAAACGTGGACTGGGGATTTTATTTGCGAGCACCGAGGCTGGATGCCAGCTTGGATGGACTATTTCAGAATCTGGACTTTACCAGCGATAGGATCCTCTCGACAGGCGCATACCTCGAACCGGAAATATCCTTTACCCCCAACCTTAAAGGACGTTTTGGGCTTATTGCAGAATTCCTTGGTGACCAAGGATTTCACTTTGAACCGCGTGTACGTGTGCTCTATGAGCTAGGAAAACATCAGTTCAGTTTGGCAGGAGGGCTTTACCGTCAGGAAATGGTAGGCCTGAATGACCGCAGAGATGCAACCAATGTTTTTACAGCATGGACCGGTTCACCGACCGGGAGCCTCCCCAGCTCGATTCATGCTCTGTTCGGATACAGCACATCCCTGCGTTCGGGAATGAACGTGTCCGCCGAACTGTTCTATAAGCATTTCTCCAACTTATTTGTGTCAGAATGGACTGCATTTCCTCGGTTCACAACACGCCTGCAAGAGGCATCTGGGCGTGCGATGGGACTGGATCTAAGGATGGAGCTCCGAGGAACTAATTTCTATGGCTTTGTCAACTACGGCCTTTCGTCGGTTGAATACAATGCTATGCAGGAGACTTTGCCCATCTGGTTCGGTTCGAACGAGATCAGATATCGACCACCACACGATCGCAGACATCAGGTAAACGTGCTCGCAAGCTTTACGTGGAAGAAATTCGATATAAGTGCACGGTGGAATTTCGGGAGTGGCTTGCCCTACAGTCAGGTTCGAGGCTTTGACGGCTTTGTGCTCCTGGATGGCCCTATAGACGTGTCTACCGAGCCAGGTGTGGCCCGTGTAATTTATGATCGTCCGTATGAGGGAGTATTGCCGAGTTATCATCGCCTGGATCTGTCAGTTGATCGCGTTTTTCAATACCGTGACGATTCGTTCATCACTATACAGGCCGGCGTGATCAACGTCTACAACAAAAGCAATCTTTTCTCGCTGGACATCTTCACGGCTGAACGTAACAACCAATTGCCGATCATCCCGACTGCGGGCATAAAGTTTGAATTTTAATGCTTCGGACTCATTTACTTTGTACTGCCGCTCTGCTACTGCTCGCTGTGTCGTTCTTAACCAGCTGCGATCAGTCCATTGACCCGGTCATTGGTGAGGACCGGCCTTTCACAATCTGGGGTTACCTAGATGCTCATGCCGATACGCAACGTGTCCGTGTATTTTCGATTGAGGAACGTCTGGGAGTCGATCGTGCCGGACCAATTGATGCAACAGTGACCTCGACCAACCTAACAACAGGGGAAGTACATACGTGGATCGACCGCGAGATTACGTACAGTGACAGTAGTGTAGGCCATGTGTTTGAGGCAGCATTCAGTGCCCGATACGAAGAGCGCTATCGCCTCAGTGTGCTACGTTCGGATGGAGCTGAATCGAGTGCCGAAGTAACTATCCCACCACCTGTTGAGGTGGAACTTACCGATGAGCGTAATCGCGTCATCGTTCCTGTCCAGATTCACGGCAAGCCACCAAACCTAGTGGATGTATCCGTGACTTACGATGCAATCACCCTGCCACCTGCGAACCCGTGGCCACCTGGATCGGCCACTCCACCTGCAGTCCGCCTCCCTGTTGCGGTATCGTACTCAGGGAAAGAAGAACCCACCGAAAATGGCTGGCTCTACGAACTTAATTTGCGCGACGATTTCGCCCTTGTTCAGGAACAGTTCGAACTCAGTTGTCTCTCCCGAGATCACATTGCTTTGCGCCGCATCTACTTTCAATTCTTGGCCGCAGATGAACAATGGGATCCCCCCAATAGCTCATTCGATCCCAATCTTTTGATCGAGCCTGGCACATTTTCGAACGTGGAGAACGGCTATGGCTTCTTCGGAGGCGGCTACACGGTCTCAACCCACTGGATACCAACGGAGATTATTCTACGCAACATTGGTTACCGTACTGCAGGCCCATGTCCACTCTCACCTCAAAACACACCAGATTGTCAGCTGCCGCCGGAGCCTTGTCTCGATCGGGACGGATAAGTGAACCGTAACAAGTTAAGTCTACGACAATAAAGTCACAACTCACCATTTGCTTTGGCCCGTTCAAAGATTCCCACGCTTCCTGGTAGGCGGCTCCCCAGTCAGGGCATAGACTAGGTTTGTTGAGCAGCATAGTGATCAACTTCCGATGTTGATCGCGGGCGGGTTTCCTAAGAGCTGAATCCAGGGTTGTGCCTGATCCACATCAGACTTCTGCTTCCAATCTTTCTCATCTCCTTGATCCTCTCCGGCAGGTGTGCGTGACAAGATGGTCTGGATAAAACTCGTTCTGGTTGACCAGACCTGTATAATCGACTCCATGATTGTTGCCACCCGTATTACCGTAGTACGGCTTACTCGAGATACACTTTGGAAACCGGAAGTTATTTTGCTTCGCTAGGCAATACCCAAGTGATCCAGTACCTCCCGTGGACAACCTGTCCACTCCTGGACATAAACATTTCCAGAGTACTGCAGGTCGTCTACCCCCATCTTACTCGACCAGAAACCAGCCGCTACCAAGTCCCTGAATCTGCTGAAAAAGGCTACGCCCACACTTAATTCCAAGGCCGCCTGGGACGGCCAGGCAATCGTGTCAAGAATCTGTTCACGCTGTCCCCGATCCAATTCCACAAATGGGGCTCCGTGTTGCTTGCGACAATAAGCATCCAGCCAAGCCAAACCACCCCGAATTGGCACCTGGAGTTCTTCCTGATCGCCCACATTAAAATCAATGAACTCAACTACCCCGGCTTCCGAAGCACTTCCGCTACGATCATCCGCAGGAATTATCATATCCGCCAGTACAGTGATCGTAGCTATTTCGTGCTCATTGAAAAATGTAGCCTCCGTATCTGCTTCTGTTTCTTGAAGATCTGTATCCTCAACTGGAGCTCCGACAACTGGTATCCCCGATAAAAGAGATGCAGATGCCATCAGCTTTATGGATTGACGTCGATCCATTAAATATTTCCTCGCTTGCGTTCTTCGATAATGTACTCACTGGCGCGCCAGGCTAAGGCCAGTATGGTCCAGGTAATGTTCTTGTGGGCTTGCGAAACAAGCGGTCCACCATCCGGGACAAAAACGTTCTTAGCATCGTGTGCCTGACACCACTTATTGAGTACGCTCGTACGGGGATCATGACCCATGCGCGTCGTGCCCCCTTCGTGAATGATCTGACCAGGTGTATGAATCCCATAGCCTTCATCCCGCGAAGGCATGGAGTTAGTAGGTTCACCGCCCATAGCGTATATGATACTGCGCATTGTCTCCTGCATATGCTTTACCTGCGCATATTCCTGATCACTCCATGTCACATCAAATCGCAGAACAGGTATACCATATTGATCAACTTGATATGGATCAATCGTACAGCGATTGTCACGCCGCGCAATCATTTCCCCTCGACCACTAAACCCCACCACCGCGCCATAAAGACGCCTGTAATCTTCTTTGAGCTGGACACCATACCCCCCTCCACCCCGTGGACGGTTGGTTCCGTCTGCATTATTGTGATTCAATCGCTGTACTCCTCTCAAAAATCCATACGATGGCATCTGCCTGCCTCCCCAGGGCTCAATGTGATAACCCCGGACAAAGTCAAGCTTTTCGTCCTCCAGCCACCACGGAACATAGACATGCATGCCACCTACCCCATCTTCATTGTGAGGAAGGTTGTCCAGCAGTGCAGGCACAACACCCATTACGGAGGTACCCGTAGAGTCGGTCACGTACCGTCCAACGCAATCGCTTGAGTTCCCAAGACCATTTGGATGACGGGTACTGCGCGAATTAAGCAATAGCCTGGCCGACTCACAGGCGCTTGCAGCAACCACTACGATACTTGCTCGTACCTGATACTCCTGACCGTCTTCCTTATTGACATAAGACACGCTGGTGGCCAACCCATTCTCGTCCGTCAGGATCTCACGAGCCATCGCATTTGTGATGACTGTAAGGTTATTCGTTTGCTCAGCGGGCCGAATCAATACCGAAGGAGAAGAGAAATTTGAATTAGTCGAACAACCACGCCCGCACTGCCCACAATAATGACACGCCGGGCGCCCATTGTGGGGACGGGTAAGAATGGAGAGTCTAGAAGGTATAACCGGAATATTCAACCCCCTGCAAGCTTTCTGCATAAGCTTTTCGTAGCAACGCGGTTCCGGTGGTGGCAAGAAATGCCCATCGGGCTCATTACGCATACCCTCCATAGAACCGAAGACCCCAACCAAATCCTCCACCTTGTCGTAGTATGGACTAATGTCCTCGTAACCGATTGGCCAATCATCTCCCAGACCATCGATGCTGCGCCGTTTAAAGTCGTCTGGCCCGAAGCGTAACGAAATCCTGCCCCAATGATTCGTGCGCCCACCGAGGCAACGAGCTCTGAACCAATCCCATTCAGTACCCGGAGCATGCGTGTAGGGCTCGCCTGCAATGCTCCATCCACCGGTCGTACCATCAAATTCCCCAAAATGCTTTGTTGGAATTGCTCTGCCACGCCTCGGAGAGTCATAATTCCATTTAAACATCGCACTATGCGACTCAGCATACCAGGAATGCCCCGCCTCCAACATCACAACCTTGGCCCCCGCATCGGTTAGTACTTTGGCTGCCATGCCTCCCCCGGCACCAGAGCCAATAATGCACACATCGTAATTCTGCGTCCGCAAAAGTTCAATCATAGCCGCCGTTTAAAAAATTTATTTGCAGAACTTACACATTATTCCGGCTCAAAATGCACCCCATTGGCAAAACCTACGTATAAGGTCCTGTTTCTGAGTAGATTTAGAACCAATTTCAACTTCTAGATCAAATTAGAACCAACAAAAACTAACACCGTTCAACCAAATTCTTAAACGTCGCAAGACTATCGTATTATGCAAGATCGTGAACAAGGCACCGTAAAGTGGTTTAGTGCTGAAAAAGGTTATGGCTTTATCCAGCGCGACAGCGGTGATAAAGATGTATTTGTCCACTACTCTGAAGTCAACAAGGATGGCTATAAATCGCTTGACGAAGGCCAACGAGTAGAGTTTGCCGTGACCCGCGGCAACAAAGGGTTCCAGGCCCAAAACGTGGAGCTGCTCTAGTTTCTAGAGTCCTACATTCTGCCCCACTTGCTTAGCAAGGAGATTCTGCTACAGGCGACGCGTGAACAGACGCAAGAGTAGCGGAGCTGCGAATAGCAGCAGAAATCCGTACGCTAATGTCCCGTACCCGCGGGATACTAATGCGATAATGCCAAAGCGAGAGCATACAACGGCCGCCACTAGTATGGCCGCTGTCAGTAGTCCGGTATGCATGCGAGATAGGCGTCGCCGACCAGTGCTGTGTAGGTGTGTATCTACTCGCTGAATTACAGCGTGCAACATGCCTGTGGACGTTTCAACGAGCGTCCACAATATTACTATCGCGTACACTGCGGTCAGATTGCCTGGGAGCATCTCCAACCAAGGGACCTCTGCTGATAGCACGTCGCCAGTGGCATAATGCCCCATAAGTGCCAGATAGGTCAAAACGAAGGGAACTGTGGCCATAATGCCCGTCACCGTGCCAGCTAACAGTGTGTGCCGGAATCGGTGCTGATCGTCCAGCACAAACAAGGTGGCCGGCATGGCCCCCATGTTGTAGCCGACATACAAAACCCCAACATAAAGTAACGCAGGTATCCCGAACTGGGGGACCTCTACATCCTTGGCGGTCTCAAATACCTGCAGAACATTGTCCCATGTCCCTGCCAATACAACCCCTGCAAAGACCGCAAAAGAAACATAAAGAACCACCGAACCCAGGATCTTAAAACGCTCAATCTGACGCCGCCCTCCAATTTCCAGGACTACCACTAATACGATTACAACAGCAATAGACAGTATTTCCGGGAGACCCAGTACCGATTCGGCAACACGAACCGAAGCCGCGATGACGACCGCAACGGTGACCAAAACCATTACAGCATAAATAACGTCAAACAGGGGCCAAAATGGACCTACCAACGATTGCATAAAGCTGCGATAGTCATAAGCACGGTGACGCCGAGCAAACTCGAACGTAAGCACAGCCATCACCGAAAACCCCAGTCCCAAAGCTACGATGCACCACACACCGGCGGCCCCATACTGAGCCCCGTACTCTACAATTTCCCGGCCGGTTGCGTACGCACCTCCGATGAGAACCGACTGAAAAACGATACCCGGTAACAGGTAGGCCCTGAATGCTCTCCCTAAACGCGAATCTGACATGGGTCTAATAGTCTAGAAGCACCTTGACTGCACCACTATCCTGTGTCGATGCTAACGTCAGCCCTTCAACGATCCGGGGGAATGGCAACCGATGCGTCACCAATGGCCATGGATCTAACCGATCAGTAGCAATCATATCAAGTGCAAGACGGAACGATCGTAAACCCGGTTCGTGTTGCGCTAGCACACTGGTATGTATATGTACATTCTGGCGCAACAAAGCTTCAACGTCCAATGGTAAAATATCCGTCTTAGGTACACCGAAAAGTGCGATATGCCCGTGCTTGCGCACTAAGTGAGTGCATAGATTGATCGTTTCTGCCGTTCCCACTGCCTCCACCACAAGGTCCGCCATCATACCTTGTGTATGCTCTCGCACCATAGACGCCACCTCCTCGTTTTTTGCATGGATGGCAGTAGTCACACCAACTTTCGCAGCCATCTGAAGCCTGCATTCCTGCACATCGACTCCTATGACTGTACGCGCCCCCATTCGGTTCAGCAGCATGGAGAACAACAGCCCCGCAGGCCCCTGTCCAACAACAACCACCGTTGCATCTAACACATTCGGGAGTTTGCGGCAGCAATAAATCACAGTTCCCAGTTGCTGTCCAAGTACCGCCCTTTCGGGGCTTAGACCATCGGGAACCAGAATAACAGACTCGGGAGAAGCGGGCAATAGCTCCGCGAAACCGTCATACTCCGGTGCCAAGGCCAATACACGTGCGCCCGGGGGCAATCCTGCACCCTCCAATACGACACCCACACATTCGTGCCCGGAATGCCCTGGAGAAGCAGGATACCCGCTAACCCGATCCTGCCAAAAATGAATATCACTGCCGCAAATACCGCTTACTTCAACCTGCAGCAACAACCCTCCATCCGGACAGTCTGGATCCGGCACGTCCACTAATAGGGCTTCAGACGGACTTATATACTGTAGTGCACGCATCCAGCTTTAGCTGAATGCATTGCGTAAGAGCTCCAGACTCTTCGGAATCGCTGTTTGCTCACTCTCCTTCCCCTCAAACTCCAGAGAAATATATCCGGCATAATTGTGTCGACGCATGATTTCTGCAATACGCGGATAATCCAAGTCCAGCGTGTACCACGTCCCTCCACCATAGTAGGTCTTGGCTTGCATCAAAACGGTATGGGGCGCCAACATTTCCAGCTTATCGTATGGATCCTCCAGGAAATTGCCCGTATCAAGTGTGACCTTCAACCAAGGCGAGTCAATCGCCTCGACTATTCTAAGTACACCCTCCGGCGTACGTCCTAGCCCCCAATGATTTTCCAGCCCGAGCAGTACACCACACTGCTCTGCCTTGGGGATCAATCGTTCAATAGAGCCAATTACCCACCCGAACGCTTCCTCATCTGTGTAACCTTCCAGAGGTGGCTCAATCCCGCGATTATCCATGAGTGCAGTAAAGGACTCTGACGTTCCCCATCTCCCGGTGTTGAGACGCATTGTTGGAATTCCAAGCTCGTAGCAGAGCTCAATCTGCCGAATGGTCTCATTAATATTGTGCTGACGCACCCCCACTTCTGGGGATACAAATCCCTGGTGTGTAGAAAATCCCATCAAATCCAAGCCATTGACGAAGGCACGACGCTTTAGGCTCTGCAAATACCCGGGCTCTTCAGAAGCCATCTGCACGTGAAGCAATTCTATGCCATCGAATCCCATCGCCGCGGCCTGATCAATACAATCTTCGATGGGATAGTTCTCTTTCGGGCCATTGAACCGCCAGAATGAGTACGTAGATACTCCCATCGGATTTGGCCGACTCGTCGTAGGCTTGGAAGCAGCCATAGGGGCAAGGGAAAGCCCTGTTGCAGCAGCTACAGTAGTTTGTAAAAACTTGCGTCTATCAGTCATGATTGGTCCTGAAATATGATTGAACGAATTGATAACCTAAATTAGGCAATTACTTATCCAATTAGGCATTTTTTATGACTGAGCACGAACGCGTACACTTGCAGGCCCGATATGAACACGAGCTTTTCGAGCATGTGCTTCCGTTTTGGGAAATGCACTCCCCAGATCCGGTCCACGGAGGCTACTTCAATAACCTCGACCGTGACGGTACTGTCTATGACACTACTAAACATATCTGGCTGCTAGCAAGGCAAGTCTGGATGTTTAGCAAGTTGTACCGACTCGTTGAACAACGCGAATCCTGGCGTTCTTTGGCCACCAGCGGCATGACTTTCCTCAGAAACCATGCCCTGCACCTGGACGGGCGTGTGTATTTTGCACTTGCACGTGATGGTCAACCCATCTACCAACAGCGCAAAATATTTACGGAGTGCTTTTATGCGCTGGCGCTCTCCGAGCACGGTCGTGCAACCGATCACCCTGCACAGGTGGAAGAGGCCAAGCTCATGGTCGAACGTATCTGGGACTGGGCTTATGACTGGTCCAAGGTCGGACGTCCAGCCTTGGCAGGTACAGCACCGTCCCAAATGCTTGCTGTGCCAATGATGCTGTTAAACCTCCTTGAGGAGGTCATGGTTGATGCCAACTGCTCGTCCGAAATAAATGATTGCTTTAAGCGAATTCAGTTGCATGTGCATGGCAGCCGCGTCTTCGAATCCGTAGCCCCGGATGGCAGCCGGCTGGAAGGACCTGATGGACGTCTCATGAATCCCGGACATGTGATTGAAGCCGGCTGGTTCCTGCAGCAAGCAGCCATAAGAGCCGAACGACACGACATGATTGAATTAGCTCGAAACATGATCCGGAATGCCCAAGCTTTCGGATGGGACGAAGAACATGGCGGACTCTACTACTTTATGGATGCAGAGGGATTCAGTCCAGTCCAACTGGAATGGTCTATGAAGCTCTGGTGGCCTCATTGTGAAGCCCTTTACGCACACCTGCTCAATTATGCGCTTACGTCAAACCCTGATGACCTTGCTGCCTTTCGAAAAGTGGATGACTACACGTTTCGTCATTTTGTAGATGCGGAGTACGGCGAATGGTATGGCTATTGCGACCGAGAGGGTCGTGTGACTCACCGTTTCAAAGGTGGCCCTTACAAAGGATGCTTCCATGTTCCGCGCGCCCTATGGCTCTGTTGGCAACTCCTTGGCAACTGGCCCGCCCGTGATAATTAATGTTCCAAGCCCTATCATAAGGTGCAATTCGAGTCAAGTAATTCTCTATGGCGACATTTACGTTCCTAGACTGGTTCTGGGTTGGGCTCTTTCTCCTGTTGATGATCGGGAGCGGCATCCTGTTTTATCGGCTGGGCAAACGGTCGGAGTCTGATTTTTTCCTGGCAGGGCGAGGTTTGCCTTGGTGGCTACCAGCCAGTAGTGTATATGCCACGCACACGGCTACGGATACCCCCATGTGGATCACAGGCGTGATCTACAAAAATGGGATGGCCGGCATCTGGTACACGTTCTTCTGCGGTTGGGCAGCCATTAGTGCCTTCGTGTCCACGCGGATATTCCGCCGCTCATTAGCCTACACACAGGCAGAATGGAATGTGGTGCGCTTTACCGGCCTCGGCAGCGAACTGCTGCGCGGCTGGATGGCCGGATGGCAATTCTTTATGAATATGTTTGTGCTGGGCTGGGTTGGTATTGCCATGGGCCTAGTATGCGAGTACCTGTTTGCGTGGCCAACCTGGGTCGGACTGATCGTTTTTTCCCTAGTGTGCGCCATCTACGTACTGGCAGCTGGATACTGGGGCGTCGTGATGGCCGACTTCCAACAGGGCGTGATTGCTTTCCTGGTCATTATTATCGTCTCTGTATGGGGCATCCATACAGCCGGTGGTCCAACTGGAATCCTTGATAAACTGGCTGCTCTCGGAGAGCTTGACCGCATTAATCCGTTTGCCTTTACGGGGTGGTGGTCCGGGGATTTCCCAATCGCCTGGTTTATCACCATGATGATGATAGCCTTTCTGGGAGGCTTCGGAATGGGGACTACCATAGACTGGTATGTGGAGGCACAACGCATCCAATCCGCGAAAACTGTACGTGATGCCAGCTACAGCATATGGTGGGGAACCATCATTGGCCTTGTTCGCAACTCTGTATGGGCTGTCGCCATTTTGGCATTCTTTGTCCTCTTTCCAGGCATCACAGACCAGAGTGAATACGAAATGGGCTGGTTCCGGCTCGGATTCGATTACCTGCCTGCGGGCATGTTGGGCTTCTTCTTCGCTGCCATCCTGGCGATTCATCTGTCAACGGTTTCGTCGCACCTCAACCTCGGTGCCCTGTACGCTACGCGCGACCTCTATCAGCACTACGTCAATCCTAAAGCAAGCGGAAAACGCCTAGTGCAAGTCGGCCGTATCTCCACTGGAATATTGCTTCTGGGATCCTTCTTCTATGGCCTTATTATGGAAGACATCACGTCGTGGCTCATCTTTGCACTCTGGATCATGGCCGCAGGTATCTGGCTGCCAAACATCCTGCAGGTTGTGTGGTGGCGCTTCAATGCCTGGGGATACTTGTCTTCCTGGATCGCCAACTTGGGATTCAGCTGGCTCGTAGTGTGGATACTACCGGAACTGAACTTGATTCCCCATCTGTTGGATTACCAACAGTTTTGGATACTAATGATCCTAGGCGCAATGGTTTACTTCCCGGTCACGCTACTCACAAAGCCTGAACCTATGGATCACCTTGTTCATTACTATGTAATGTCGCGCCCCATCGGTTGGTGGGGACCTGTTCGGCACGAAGCAGAACGACGCGGTCTAATTATGTCTAATGGTGAAACTGTTTCTGGTGCAGACCAGGCCAGTCGTCCAGCAGATACTTACCCAAAAGCCCCATGATTCGCCGAAAGTGGTCGGCCAACGAAGCCGACGAATGGACCAAAGAAGATTGGATCGCCATCATCCTGTCTCCCGCATGTTATGTGCTGATTACCCTCGGAGCTGCACTGTCAATCCTGCTGCAGGTATCCGGATACATTATGTTGGCCATCGGTATCGTGCTAACCATTTTGGTACACCTTGTGATCGATCCGAAACTCAAGGCCATTTCCAACGAGTACGAAACCAAACAACAGGGCTATCTGCAGGAGCTAGAAGCCAAGGTTCGCTGGAAATCAACGGATAAGAACACATCATGAATCAGGCATTAGCCACAGTCATTGGCATGACGATCGCGTACGCAGCGTCCTTCCTTGGACTTATATTGGCGTACCGCGCCTGGCGTAAACACAATCAGAGTGAGGACTAATGGGAGTTTTGCAACAGGCAGATTTCAGCCTTCTTTGGGGCATCGGGGTTCCGGCGTTCATCTTTCTTATCGCCTTCGCGGTTACGTGGCTCCTCTACCGGCACTTTGCACCGAAAAAATAGCACTATAACGGAATTCTTCTACCCGTCATACAGAATTGAATGTTTCGGGTAACACCGCGAGACTTGTGGCTTCAAATTAGGACCCAATTACTATCCATGCCCTTTTTAATGCGCATCTCCCTCATCCTCGCCGCGCTGTTTACGATCAGCTTTGCTGTAAACGCACAGCCACGCCTACCGCTGCAACCTATGTCGCTGGAGTCACTGTCCGCTTTCGATGAACCGGGAAAAAACTGGAAACTGGCCGGGAGCGTACAGGGGAATCGACATATTCACCATGACCTAGTCATTTCACCAGGAACGGGTGTCCTCGTTAATCAGCCTTCCGAAGAAGCCCGCGCCAATCTCTACACCAGCTGGTCACACGGAGATATAGAACTTGAACTTGAGTTTATGATGCCTCAGGGATCCAATTCCGGCATCTATCTTCAAGGCCGTTATGAGGTCCAGCTGTTAGACAGCTGGAAGCGTTCACAGGTAACATTTGGGGATGTTGGCGGGATCTATCGGCGCTGGGACGAATCCAAACAACAAGGATTCGAAGGACGCCCACCACGCCTGAATGCCAGTCGTGCACCAGGCCTATGGCAAAAACTGCGTATCGTATTTGAAGCACCCGAATTCGATGAGAACGGCCGCAAGGTACGGCATGCCCGTTTCGTCCAGGTTATACTCAATGGCAGTATCATTCAGGAGAATGTAACCGTTTCGGGTCCCACACGTGCTGCCGGGTTTGAAGATGAAGCCCCCACTGGTCCACTCATGATCCAGGGAGATCACGGACCTGTAGCGTTTCGGAATTTTAGCTACCGCACATTTGGGAGTGAATCGGTATCTGTGACCGACGTCACCTACCACGAATATCATGACGAACCGTTGGAAGAAGCAATATGGAACGGTGTGGGAACACCAACATTGACAGGAACTGCCAACACCATTCAGGAGCATGCTGTTACGTCCACGAACCCAGTTGCTGTTCGCTATGAGGGTATAATCCACATCCCCCAGAGTGGCACATACCGATTTGGGGCCGCACTAGGCTGGATCACCGGAGATCCTCACTGGAGCGGTCGCCCGATTGGAGGTGCATTGCTGCAAATCTCGGGGCAAAACGTCCTCAAACACGCACATAATCAGACCACCGTGTATGCAGATACACAACTGGACCAAGGGACTCATCCGTTTACTTTTAGCTACTACAAAACCGTCGGTTGGGGACCTCCATCCGTCACACTGAGCGTAGAGGGACCTACCATACAGGTGGAAGCCCTGCTCCATCCTACCCGAAGGTCTGCCCCAGTAGAGCGTATTCCAGTAACAACCAGTGACGTGCCCTTGGTTCTGCGCGGATTTGTAGTTCACCAGGGAGCTAAACGAACCCATGCAGTCAGTGTTGGCAACCCCGATAACGTGCACTATAGCCTTGATCTGGCTGACGGGTCACTACTGTATGCATGGCGTGGACCTTTCCTGGATGCCGCCTCAATGTGGCATAACCGAGGACACGACCAGACTGTCACTCCACTCGGAAGTACGTTGACATTCTCTGGAGAGTCAGCGTACAAAATAAGTACCGGCGAAACACTCAAATTCACGGGCTATCGACTCAGTCCTCATCCCGTATTCACATACTCATTGGGAGAGGCGAGTTTGGAGGATCATATACAACCTCACAGTGACGGAGCAGGGTTGTCACGCACCGTGACCCTAAGTGGTACCACAGACGCATCAATGTGGGTACGTGCAGCAGTAAGTGATCAGATAGACGCACTCGGTGATGATCGTTATGCCATTGATGGATTCACCTGGTATATCGAGGAGGCAGCAAACGCAGCGATCCAATCAACCGAAAATGGTCAGGCGCTTATGATCCCCCTAGATCAAGATGCTGATAAAACAACGGCTAAGTATCTCATTGTGTGGTAATCTAGCATGAAAATTTTCTTCGGAGTTATTCTGTCGCTGACCATTGCCTTGCCTTGTCTAGCGCAGGTACCACAGGAATCGGACTACTATCGCATAGATACTGTCCCCATCCCACAAGATATTGTACTTGAGGTCGGGGGCATGTCTTTTACCCCAGACGGCCGTCTTGGTGTTGCTACACGACGGGGGGAAGTATGGCTGATTGATGATCCAGTCATGGCCGGATCATCACCGCCCCATTTTCAGCGTTTTGCATATGGTCTTCACGAAGCCCTTGGGCTAGCCTGGCACAACGGCGCTTTCTATACTGCACAGCGCGGTGAACTGACCCGCCTCATGGATACCAATGGAGACGCCACCGCAGACCATTACGAAACCGTGTACACTTGGCCCTTGGAAGGCAATTATCATGAGTACTCGTACGGTCCGCTCATACAAAAAGATGGATCTATGGTGGTAGCGCTAAACCTGGGATGGATCGGATACGGTGCTAGCCAATCCAAGTGGCGCGGCTGGATGCTGTCAATCGACGGTAATGGCCAAATGACACCCATTGCCACGGGCATGCGTTCCCCTGCCGGTATGGGCATGAATGCGGCTGGTGATCTGTTTTATGCAGAGAACCAGGGAGATTGGGTTGGCTCCGGATACATCACACATGTAGAATCCGGAGATTTTGTGGGCAACCCTGCCGGACTACGCTGGACGGATGAACCTGACTCCCCATTGTCCCTAAAGCCGGAGGATATACCAAATACCGGAAATCCCCTCTTCGAAGTTGCCAAAGAAATTGACGCGCTTAAGCCACCGGCAGTCTGGTTTCCCCACACGATTTTGGGCATATCCACGTCGGATATCATCCCTGATACCACAGGTGGCAAATTTGGACTCTTTGAAGGGCAATTGTTCGTGGGCGATCAGGGGCATAGCAAGATCGCACGTGTTTACCTGGAGAAAGTGCAAGGGGTGTACCAAGGGGCAGCAATTGCCTTTCGGGAAGGTTTTGCCTCTGGAGTACTACGTATGGCGTGGGATCCTGAAGGTGGAATGATGGTTGGTCAAACCAGTCGAGGCTGGGCCGCCACAGGCGGCAAACCGTATGCATTGCAACGACTCGTATGGACCGGCAAAATCCCGTTTGAGATGCATAAGGTTCGCATCATGCCGGACGGATTTTTGATCACGCTGACACAACCCGTGGATGAAGCTTCAGCCCGCAATGCCGCCAGCTATTCCGTAGAGAGCTTTACCTATAAATACCACTCCACCTACGGCAGTGAGCCTATCAACATCGCTTCACATACAGTAAGGACCGCCGTCGTGTCTGAGGACGGCCGGGAAGTTCGTTTGGTACTAGATGGCCTTCGCGAAGGATACATCTATTCGGTAGCCGCTCAAGGTTTACGCTCAATAGATGGACTCCCACTGCTGCATACTACTGCGTTCTATACGGTAAACAGGGCACCTGAGGGAGCATCTCTGCTGACGGAAGGTGGCGAAAATGCTGTACAACCTGTAGCTAACAACGTGCAGGTGTCTGAAAATGAGACCACTGTAGCATTGTCCGTGGGTACATTGCCAAACCTGCAATTCAGCACGACTGAATTCACTGTACCTGCAGGCAGCAACGTCACATTTACCTTCAATAACGACGATGATATGTTACACAACCTGGTGGTCGTCGAAAGCGATGCAGCAGATGAAGTCGCCTTGGCTGCAATGCAACTGGGACTAAAAGGACATGAGATGCAATATGTGCCCGTCTCGGATGCTGTCGTAGCTCATACCAAGCTGCTCGAACCGGGAGTTTCAGATACAATTGTCTTCAATGTCCAGGATACGCCCGGCGAGTATGTCTTCGTGTGCACATTCCCAGGCCACGCAAACACTATGCGCGGGATCATCCGTGTTGTTGACAGTTAGGTCTTGCCTGATTGCCGACTTGTACTACAGTTACATGCTGAGCTCCGAGAGATAGTTGTAGCTGCTCGCAAGCGCTTCAAACATATCGGTCTCACAGCTATCAAGCTCAACAATCCAGTAGTCCGCAGCAGCAGCAGACGTGATCGCAGGAAAATCCTGAAGCCCCGTGCCTGTCGCTACCATAGGGCCCTCAGTATTAATGACCGCACCATCCTTGATGTGCAGGAGCGGTGCACGATGTCCAAAATCCTTCAGTACAGTTGCCGGATTGAGTCCGGCGACCAGGGTCCACCAAGTATCGATTTCGAAGAGAATCTCTGTATTCAATCCCTCTAGGAGCCGATAATACGGTAGGGATCCATCGGGCAGTTGTTCAAATTCCCACCAATGGTTGTGTAAATACAGCGTGAGCCCGTTCTGGCTTGCGAACTCATGGCATTCGTTATACAGCTCAGTCAGTTCATCAACTCCTTCATTGGAGCGATAGCGATCATCCATAGGCCAGCCATGCCAAACCATACGAGTGCACTCGTAAGCCTCGGCAGTCCTCAACATTACCTCCCGCTCATCCCCCACAGGTAACTCCACATGAGCAGAGATGACCTCCAATCCCGCCTCACGAAGCAACTGCCCCGCACGTGAAACACTCAGGTTCTCGGGCCAAAATGCGGTCTCCACATTACGATATCCCATTGCAGTCAACCTGCTGAACACCTCAGCAGCGTCCTGTTCAGATTGAATGTGATCGCGTACAGAGTACAACTGAACTGCTATCTGGGCAGTAGAATTGGGTTGCGCTCTGCTGCTTCCTTGCTGGTAGGCAGCTAACCCCAGCGCAGCACCCATTGCTCCTAAAAACTCTCGGCGTGACTGTGACATTCTTGTCGTGATAATCGCCCCGCCAAGTTACGATAATCTTTTTATGTCTGCAGTAGCACTCAACCTAACGCTTCGTCCATTATCTTTCCTTACTGCAACGCTATTCTAGTTATTTATCCACCTGGTTCCTAACAGTGAATATTCGACGACTACTGTTCCTGATCGCACTGTCTGTGTGGAGCGGTATAGCCATTGGACAGACTGCAAGCATCCGGGGCTTTGTAACTGACGCCGATGACCTGGAAGCCCTTGTGGGTGTGAATGTCGTTCTGGAAAGCGACACCGGGGGACTGAGGGGCGGTGTAACCGATAGTGATGGGATCTACAACCTTACACGCATCCCAGCGGGTACCTATGTTCTGCGCTTTTCATTTGTCGGGTACACCGCTTGGTCGGATACCCTAGTCTTCCAGACGGGGCAGAGACTGAACCTCAACATAGCGTTAGAAACCTCACAAGCAATGTTGGAAGAGGCGATTGTCGAAGCCGAGCTTGAGGCCGGGGCAGCCCGAGTAACCGCCGGACTGCAAACTATAAGTCCCAAGGATATGGATCTCCTGCCAACACCAGATGTGTCTGGCGACCTAGCCAGTTTTCTGACCACACTACCTGGTGTAGTCACACTCGGCGACCGAGGCGGCCAATACTATATCCGTGGAGGCGAGCCCTCGCACAATATGACACTGATAGACGGCATGTACGTCTATCAGCCCTACCATATTCTGGGATTCTACTCAGCCTTTTCCTCTGATATTATTCACCAGGCGGATATTCACACAGCCGGATACGGTGCACCGTTTACGGGCCGTATTTCTTCGGTCATTGACATCAGATCCCGTAACGGAGATAAACGTAACTATACCGGGGCTGCTTCCATCGCTCCCTTTGTAAGCTCAGCACAGATCGAGGGCCCACTGATTTACAACAGACTTTCCTTTATGGCCTCAGCGCGCCAATCTGTTGTCAAACAATTTGCTCAGCACTATATCGCTCAAGAAACACCGTACACTTTCGGAGATGCTTTTCTCAAAGTACATGGGCAGATCAGCTCCAACAGTCAGCTCTCAATCAGTGCCCTTTATACGAATGACCGGGGGAGCATTGGCCTGGAGTCGGCAGATAAGATTCTCGAAGAAGTAGGTTGGCGCAACGCGGCAATTGGTTTGCGCTACGTCGTTCTTCCACGAGCACTGCCCTTCGTTGCCGAAATACAGCTCTCTTACTCCTACCTCAAAACCGATCAGGGACCCGCAAACAATCCAGTGCGCTGGTCAAGAATCTCAGGATTCCAGTACGCTGTCCATATGAATAGCTTTTATCAGCGGACACAATGGAAATGGGGACTGTATTGGCGGGCACCACAGGTGACCGCCCACTTGGGCGGACTTTTCCAGGATCTTGAGGTTGGTGTAAGTCGACGTCACAAAGCTGGCATATACCTTGAACCGGATTTCTACATCACATCCGAACTGAGAGCCCGTTTAACAGGGATCGCAGAGGTATTCCCTGGACAGGAAGACCGCAACAATTTTGAAGCACGTGCCCGGGTTATCTGGCAGCGCAGGGAGCACGAAGTGAGCCTGGGGGCCGGCTGGTATCACCAGGAAATTTTCGGACTGAATGATCGGAGGGACGCAACCAATATCTTTACTTCATGGCGCAGCGCACCAACAGAAAAACTCTCACGCTCAATTCATGCACTGACTGGCTACCGTGTGAGCCCCTATCCATGGCTTGAATTATCCGCAGAAACCTACTACAAACAACTGAGCGACCTCTTTATAGCCGAATGGACTGCCTACCCCCGCTTTACGTCTCGTCTGCAACGGGCCGATGGCCGGGCCATGGGAATCGAATTGCGAGCCGAAGTTCGACAACCAAGACTGTACGGATACATCAACTATGGCCTTTCCAGTGTACGCTACACTTCTAAACAACCCTCCGCCGAGCTGTGGTTTGGAAGTGAAAGCCTGGAATTTCGTCCACCTCATGACCGCAGACATCAACTAAATGTAGTCGCAACTACACGTGTATCCGGCATTGATGTCAGCGCACGATGGAATTTTGGTAGCGGCCGCCCCTTTAATCATGTGTACGGGTTCGATGGGTTCGTCCTACTGGATGGTATTCAGAATCTTTTTACGGTGCCGGATGATCAGCGTGTGATCTATGGTCAACCCTTCCAGGGACTACTTCCAACTTATCACAGACTGGACGTATCACTTGAACGGGAATTTGTCCTTGATAAATTCATCCTAACCGCACAGGTCGGAGTGATTAACGCCTACAACAGGCGTAACCTATTTGCACTGGATTTATTCACTACCGAGCGTAATTATCAGTTACCAATTGTGCCGGTCGCCGGCCTGAGAATTGACTTTGACTGATATGCGCAAGAGCCTGGTCTTAGCAGCAGCTGTACTGCTCCTCTTTTCAGCGTGCTCCGAAACCGTAGAAACACGCCTGGAAATCGAATACCCGTTTTCCGTTTTCGGCATTATCAACCCGAAAGCTGATACGCATGCCGTGCGCATCTTCGAAATAAAAAACAACATTTCTTTGATCCGCCCTGAACCCCTTGATGCGGTAGTGCGAACCACACATATGCAGACAGGAGACATACAGGTATGGCGTGACTCCGTTATACAACTGGATGACGGTGATTACCGCCATGTGTACTGGTCGGCATTCGATGCAAAGGCGGGAGAAACCTACCATTTGGTTGTCGAACGATCCGATGGTGCAAAAACAGAGGCGGTAACCACTGTACCTCCGCTCGCCGAACTGATTGAGCTTGAACCGGATACACTGAGACCTGGCGAAGCATTCATGCCACTGCTCATTAGAGGGGCCCCCCCTACACTCCCGCGCATTGACGTCGAGTACATTCTGGTCGGTTTTAACATTAACGGGAGCGATCCGATCTTTAAACCCGTTGTGTTCAATTACGCAGGCTATGCCATACCAGACCCGCAAGGGTTTCTGCTCAATATTGATCTCCGAAAAGATTATCTGGACATCTATAAACTGTTCGACGCGGATAACAACGTAACTCCAGACATTATTGATCTACGAGAAATGAATGTCACAGTCCATGTAGGAGATGCCAACTGGGTTTCACCCGTAGAGGCGTTTGACGAAAACTTTCTAGTAGAGCCAGGGACGTTTTCCAATGTAAAAAACGGGTTCGGGTACTTTGGGAGTGGTTACACCGAGGTGGTGTCCTTCCGGCCCCCTCTGGCACTAATTCGACGTGCAGGGTTCCATGTGCCCGGAGATACGGGAGATGGCTAAGCCTTTAACACCACTCTTTGATGCGCATTTAGACCTAGCTTGGAATGCGCTCTCTTTTAATCGGGACCTGACGCTCTCCCTGGATGACCTGTGTAAGGCGGATTCGCAGTACAACGATGCCCCGTTTCGCGGTAACTGCACAGTTTCACTGGATGAACTTGCACGTGCAGATCTGCGCATTTGTGTAGCTACGCTGTTGGCACGTAGCGGCCCCTCTCCCCCACTAACCACGCTCAGACGTGATCTGGATTATGCTCATCCCTCTATCGCACATGCACATGCGCACGGACAGTTTGCTTATTACAAATGGCTCGAGCGATCACAGCGAGCATGTATCATCCGTACTGTTGATGATTTAAATTCGCACTGGGCCAATCCAGAAACACTGGGTCTCATTATCAGCTTCGAAGGGTGCGATCCCATACTGGATCCTGACGATGTGCACCGCTGGCATAAAATGGGAGTCCGTGCAGCAGGATTAACACATTACGGTGCAGGACAATACGCTTACGGTACCAACACAACCGACGGATTAACCCCACGAGGATATGCGCTGCTCCGCGAATTTGAGTCTTTGAACATTGCATTGGATGTAACCCACCTGAGTGACAGAGGCATGGCTGATGTTATGAAGTACTACAGCGGGCCCATTCTGGCCAGTCACCATAACTGCCGGACATTAGTACCGGGACAGCGACAACTCTCCGATGGGCAAATTCGTGACTTGATTGCCCGAGATGCTGTTATTGGTATTGCATTCGATGCGTGGATGCTATATCCCGGCTGGGTGCGTGGCGAGACCAGTCGCACAGTCGTAAATATGAGTGCTGCTGTGGATCATATAGACCATATCTGTGACCTCGCCGGTAATACTAAGCACATCGCCATCGGCAGTGATCTGGATGGTGGCTTTGGCAGTGATCAGACACCTATTGGTCTGGACTGCTACTCTGATCTGCATTTACTGAAGAAGTTGCTTCACGAACGCGGCTATTCTCCTGCCGATGTAAACGGTATCTTTTACGGTAACTGGCTTAAATTCTTTCGTCACTGCTTACCTCAAATCCATGCATGACCGTCTCGAACGTCTGGAATCACTTGGCTACCCGCTTGACGATGTGCCTGCTCCCGGCGGACTGTATAAACCAGTTACTGTGATAGACACGATCGCTTACGTATCCGGCGCTGTGCCGGTAGCACAGAGCCACCTCCAATTTGCAGGCAAAGTGCCGTCCGACCTGGACCTTGCCACTGCGCAACGGGCAGCGGCACTCTGTGCGGCTAACAATCTGCGCATGGTATGCCAAGCGCTGGGTTCACTGGATCGTATTGCCAGAGTTCTCCGACTGACAGGCTTCGTAAATTCTGAACCTGACTTCACGAATCAGCACCTGGTAATTAACGGGGCATCTGAGCTTCTGAGAGAAGTTTTTGGAGATTCAGGAATCGGAGCACGCTCTGCTGTCGGTGTAGCCCAGTTACCGCTGGGCAGTGCTGTTGAAACCGAGCTCATTCTGGAGATCCGACGATAATGCCTTCAGCTTTTCGACGCGCACGCCGGGAAGCCCTGCATATTCTGATCGCCTGGGCCGTCTGTATGGTCTGGACAATCGGTTACTGTGCCATCTTTGCATATAGGCCCGGTAGTGTCGAGTTACTATGGGGTATGCCTACATGGGTGGTGTTTGGTATAGGTTTACCCTGGCTCATCGCCACAACCTATAGTCTCTGGTTCGCCCTGTGTCACATGAAAGACAGGGAGCGATGAGCAGTGATACCAATGCTCCGCTAATTGCCTTTCTCTGCTATACTGCTATTGTTCTTGGGCTGGCGGTGCTCTCGAACTATGCCTTTAAGAAACGGGCGTTCATTAGCGAATACTTTCTGGGAAGCCGCGGGCTGGGCGTCATTGCGCTTGCCCTGACTTTTGGAGCAACCAGCGCATCTGCGGGCTCTTTTGCAGGGTTCCCATCACTCATCTATGCTCATGGCTGGTCACTGGCACTATGGATAGCCAGCTACATGATCTTTCCTCTCTGCGGCATGGGCTTACTGGGCAAACGTCTGAGTCTTGTCTCCCGTCGAACGGGAGCAATCACGATACCGGATATTCTCCATGCGCGTTTTGAAAGTCGCGCGCTGGCACTCATGAGTACCGTACTGTTATCGGTTCTGCTCTGTGTCTTCCTCGTGCCCCAGTTTACACTTGCAGCATTGATCATGCAGCAGTTATTGGGAGATTCTCCCATCTACCAGGAAGCAGCTCTTTGGCTTCAAAGTGGTCTACCGAATTTGATACCCACTGGCACAGGCCCCGAGTACGTACTCGGCCTACTCGTGTTTGCCGTCCTAGTTGTGGCTTACACCACATTTGGAGGGTTCAGGGCCGTCGTCTGGACCGACATTCTGCAGGGCTTTGTTATGCTCCTCGGTGTACTCCTGATGCTGGTTTTTACCCTGGTACAGGTGGGTGGCCTCCGTAATGCCTCCCTAGAAATGAATCCCATGCAAGCCCCTCGCCTGGGAACAGCATCTTTTGTGATTGACTCACCAGCACCGCCCGAAGGCATCAGGATTAATACGGACACATGGTTCATGGACGAGGGACGATTATTACGCACGAACGAAGCAGCACTCATTCCTGCAGGTGATACCGAGTCCGTATCCATAAAGGTTACGCAGGTTGTTACACCGCGGGAAATCGCGCGGATAACACAAACTGAACTCCCCCTCCTACCCGCTAAACCTCGTGTCGGTCAGCTAATACCGTATGCCCGGGGGGACAACACGGAAGGCACCTATATGCGTCCGCCTGGCCCTAGCCCGTCGGACCCTAACGGCTTCCTACCGCTCGGGGTGGCAGTGTCTTTCTTTGCTTTTTGGGCTCTTGCCGGTACTGGACAGCCCGGCAACATGGTACGCCTTATGGCCTTTACCGGCACGCGCACCCTGCGCCGTGCCATCGCTTCTCTCGCGGTTTATTTCTCGCTGATCTACTTCCCGCTGATCATCATCTTTTGTTGTGCTCGCCTACTTGCGCCTGGACTAGATCATACACCCGACAGGATTATGCCCGTAATGGCCTACCTGCTCTCGGATGGAGCCGGTATTCCATGGATGGCGGGAATTCTCATTGCTGCCCCCTTCGCTGCTGCGATGAGTACGGTAGACAGTTTCATGCTTATGATCACGTCCAGTATTGTCCGTGACGTTTACCAGCAATCCATCCGGCCCGACGCTACCGAGCGCCTACTGAAGCGATTCAGTTATGGTACGACGATTCTTGTTGGAGTACTGGCTACAATTGGAGCGCTTTACCCACCGCAGTTTCTACAGTATCTGATCGTTTTTACCGGAGGGGGGCTTGCAGTTGCGTTCCTGGCGCCCGTAGCACTCGGTCTGTACTGGCCCCGCTTCAATAAGTCAGGCGCTATCATGTCAATGGTTTTTGGGATAGTGATTTATGTGCTCCTGTACCTGATTGGCTTTGTAACCATCGGCAACGCCAGCCCTGTTCGCCCTCTCGAACTCGATCCATTTATATGGGGATTTCTTGCCTCTCTTCTGGCTGCGTGGTTCGGGACACGTTATGGACACTCAAACTCAGAACGCGCATTAGATGCATTCTTCGGAAAAAACACCACTGCACATCTGTGACCAATCCAGCTCTTCCTATCTATCATGCCAAATGAATTGGCATGATACTACTTCCGGTAATCCAAGGGTGGATCTCGATCACCAAGTAGCGGCTGATATTCAAAACCGGGGCCCCTTCGCTCCTCAAACTCTTGTCGCGCTGTAAGTAACAGTTCGTTATCCAATAGCAGATCCAAGGTTGTCAGGGCTAGAGTTTTTGCGGCCAGAACGAGTCCCTTCTTCCCAATACTCATCCCTCCGGCGGCCACAGCCTGCCAGCTGTGTGCTGCTGTTCCAGGAACCCAGGTAGCCGCTGAAAAGCCTGCAGTTGGTGCCATATAGCTCACATCTCCAACGTCCGTGGATCCCTTGGTGATCTTAGGCAGGAACGGCTGAACCATGGATTCTGAACCCAAAGGAATAGACGCCGCATCCAGTGTTTTTCGAATCTCTTCTGCAAAGCGCTGCTCCTCTGCATCATACTGAATTCCCCCCAAGGACTCCATATTGGACAGAATAGCCTGAGACAGAGCATCATTGGGCAATATGCTGTGCAGGCCGTGAATAATTTCGAAGTCCATAGTGGTACCGGTTCCCAAGGCTGCTCCTTCAGCTGCTTTGACAACACGCGGGAAAATTTCCTCCAATGTCTGAGCAAGGGGATGCCGTACGTAATAGTATACTTCCGCGTAGTCCGGGACAACATTAGGTGCCAGCCCACCACGCGTGATGACATAATGGATACGTGTTTCCTGGGGTACATGCTCACGAAGCATATTGACCATCATATTCATGGCTTCCACTCCGTCCAATGCGCTCCGGCCCCGCTCAGGTGCTCCGGCCGCATGTGTAGAATGTCCATAGAACCGAAATTTTGCTGAACGATTTGCCAGTGTCGTTGCCGGGCTGGCATCATTTCTGTCACCTGGATGCCAGTGGAGCACTGCGTCCGCATCATCGAACAACCCCTCACGAACCATATACACTTTACCGGCTCCCCCCTCTTCGGCGGGCGTACCATAGAGTCTGACTGTGCCACTCTGCCCACTGGTAGCCAACCAGTCCTTAACGGCTACAGCAGCCGCTACCGAGGCTGCACCGAATAAATGATGTCCACACGCGTGCCCTGCCTCATCGTTCTCGCGTGCCTCCCGGACTGGAATTGCTTTCTGTGACAATCCTGGTAATGCGTCAAACTCGGCAAGTATGCCAATCACTGGGGCTCCACTTCCATACTCAGCTATAAAAGCCGTAGGAATACCTACCACTCCTGACTCAATAGAAAACCCTTCACGTGCAAGTACGTCCTTCAGAAGAGCGCTGCTCTTCTCCTCCTGATAGCCTACCTCAGCCCATTCCCAAATTTTATGAGCCACCTGAAAGTACTCGTCTGCCCGAGCATCCAGTGAGTTAATAATCTCTGTCTTCTGCGCCATGAGCGTCTGGGGCAGAAAGGTAAGAACAAAAGCAAGTAATACAAACCTGGTTTTCATGTAACTGTCTGCTTAACGTGATTCTCATGAATTTCAGCCCATCCGGCCACGTAAGTTTTTGCGGGCCATGCAAGGTAGCCTGGGTATGACCGCCGGGCATCCTCTACGGCGCGCAAATCCAATGCTGTCACAGCAATGCGATCTGTTGTTTCTAAAACAACGTCACCCATGGGATCCACCACCAGTGACGGACCCCCAATGTCCACCCCGAACTCTGGGCGGGGGCGCCCGACCGATACTACCCACGCCGAACAGGTCAAGGCCATAGCCTGATAAGCCAGTCGCCATCGTTTCCATGAGGAAGGACTTGACGCACGAGGTGCCAGGATTACCTGCACACCTTGTGCAGCGAGAAGCTGTCCTGCGGTAGGTCGATTAGCATCCGAGCATATCTGAATACCCAGCTTAGTCCCCTTAAATTCAACCACACGTGGAGGATCCGAAGATGGCTGGTAATGATCACACTCCCAAAACCCTTCTTCATCTGGCAGGACGTGTTTCGCAGACGACCCTACTATGCGGCCGCGTGAATCTGACAGCAACGCCAGATTTGCTCGAAGACCATTACTAGCTTCGCGAATGATCCCTCCCAATACTGCTATACCTGCTTTTTGGGCAGCAGCCCGTTGCATCTTTTCTCGCCAACCTCCCGGCCCCTCCGCATCCTCTGGGCTTGCTATCCTCGTAGCTGGGGACCACAAATTGAATGGTAGCTCCGGCAGGATCGCCAATACCGCGCCCTGATCACGTGCGCTCTCAAGGCATGCGATTAGTTCACTCTCTGAACTGAAAATCTCACTTATTAATGCGATGGTGAAATCACGTGCTACGGAGCTCATGTTTGACTCTGTAAATGATCCGACTGATTTAATAGAGCCTGACAAATGCTCTATTCTCTTTTACGCCTAACTAGCCGGCAAGGCCCAGCCCTTGTCGTACAGCAGCCCATGAGTCCTGCCTGATTCTTGCACTGCATACATTCGTGGTCGCTGTGTTATTATCGAAAACTCGTTTGCATGCCGGCAACGGTACTTGAAAATTTTAACTCAATTCTCAAATAATCACAAATCGCCTGAACTTTGAACCCGGCTAACGGAAGATCTCCACCACGGAAATCGAGTTCACATTCGCTGCACTTACATGTGGCCCTTAGCCATCCTAAGGATCACAAAAAAACGAATCACACTACCTCCTTAACAGGATTCCGTCCAATAACAGGATATTGTTCTAAATCCATAACCGTACCACTTATTGGGCGAGAGTTATCGCTCAGCCAATAGACCGCAGCCGCGGCAATGGTTTCAGGAGGGATCAATCCTCCTGAGGGAGCTATATCGCGCGAGATTCGACTCGGCCAGTTTTCCGGTAATCCGTCGGCTACTTTGATCTCGAACTCGTGGTCGGTCAGAACCCAACCCGGATTGATCTGATTCACCCGTATCCCGTATTCCGCATGCAGGCTGTCCCCCAGATTCCGCGTCATAGTCATCAAGGAACCTTTGGACATACTGTAGGCCAATAGCGGTGGCTCTCCACAGTGCGCATTGACTGACCCGATATTGAGGACACTTCCCTTACTTTCAGTTAGGTACTTAAGTCCTGCCTGGATCAGAAGCATTGGAGCCCTGGCGTTTACATTAAACACCCTTGCAAGAAGCTCCGGGGTCGTGGTTTCAATGTTAGATCTTGTTAAGAGCGCTGCATTATTCACTATTCCATGAAGCACGCCAAAACGATCCACCGCAGCTTTGACAATACGAGTCGCAGATGCGGTATCCAATAGATCATCAACGTACACGCTGCTGCGCTGTCCCAATATCTCGTTCGTCTCACGCAGGCCAACCTCATTACGATCCACTAAAAGCACCTGCGCACCCTCCTGGACACAAGCAAGTGCAATAGCTCGACCTATACCACCTGCTGACCCTGTGACAATTATCGTCTTATCTTTTAACTGCACGATCTCTTGGTCTAATTAGTTGAACTTTAATGGTCTGAAGCTCGCATTGACTAGTGAAATTTGTCGAAGCTACTCCTTGCGGCTTAATATAGGCTTCACTGCGATCACTATTGTTAGGCACTTATCCGCCAGAGGCCATAAACGGTGGGGATCTTCTCGGGTAACATACTCTTTTATCTTTTGGCCCTGTTATGATTTTAGTCGTTCGGATTGATAGCAGTTGCATCTATAATGCCGGATGTGGACGTTGCATGTGTTACACCCCCAGCCACGACTGCATGTGCCTTAGTCCTTGAGATATTAAACGATCAGTCGGAGTCCATTGAGTTACTTGTCGTAAGTTTCCTTGACAATATCGTTGCTCCGAAGCCTGGTACGGCCAATGCAACCGAAAAACCATCTTTCACGACGTGATTTCCTGAAGCTCTCGGCCTGTGGGGCCGCCCTTGCAGCTGGCTGCTCAGATTTAGGATTAGACGAGCCCGCGCCGCTTTTTGATGGTCCGGAAATTAATGAGGATGAATTCATCTCGTTCAATACACGTTATTACAACGAAGGCATTGACCCTGCAACCAAACTGCCCTTCAGCGCAATCAAGAATGGCTCACCCTCTGCTGAAACTGATCCCCTTGCCATAGCCTATCGCCTCCAGCAACTAGTGGACGAACCACTGCGAGTGGATGAAGTCGATGCCCTCCTTACACAGATCCTCGCAGCGCAAATATCTGATCGGCCACCAAGGAATTACCGCAATATGATCCCGCGCCTAAGTCTTGCGAATGGTACAGTCACGCCGGCCACAACCCGATATTCGATCGTGGATAATGCTGTTCTGGCTGCACGTGTGGCAATGGCGGCACAACGGTTCAATGGAACGTCCACCGCGGATAAAGCCCTGACTTTTCTGGAGAAACAAAAATCAGGCTACAATCAAGCTCTCGCACAAGGACAAGGGTTTCTTCCGTTCGACGCAGATGCGAGTGTCTTTGGTCTCAGTCCCACACACATGGATCTGATTTTTGGCGGCTATTACGCGAGTATAGCTTTCGTATTGTCCTACGCTATCGGCGGTACATCTGAGGTACCGGACACTAATGCAGGACGAATTTCATGGCGCAGTATGATCGCAGAGCAACGCAACTACATGGGCGAGCACCAAGCTTCAACTACAGGTGTACATACTATTCAGACCCCTCTTGCCAAAAATGGCAGTGCTTTCCAATTTTTTCATGCACTGCTAACTGTTGAGCGTGAAGCTATTCCACAGTCACTATACAATGGTTTGTACAATGCACTGTACTCCTATCTTGATGCTGCAGTGTTTGATCGGGTGCCGGGAATCTATTCAGCGGGCCCCCACAACGGCGGATTCTTGCGGGACAATGGACTGGCCCGACTCTCAGCCCGCCAGCGTTTTCAAAGCACGCAGGAAACCATAGTGAACATCGATGCGCTCGCCATTGCACTCAAACTATTCGACGAGGATTCGGACGAGCGAAAAACGATTCGTGGGTGGATTGCGTTATTTGCTACCGTTGTCGGGGCTACGGGTACGCTCGGATACTTTGGCGCAATGGACCGTGATGGAAACGTGACCCGGGATTTGCATCTGCGCCAGAACGGCGCGATGATCCTGCTAAAATCCGATGGTCCTGTACTGCTTGATGCATTCCTGAAGGCTCAGGGGAAACCAAGTATGCAAGAGATGATGAGTGATGTCGAGCTAGAGTGGGAAGACGCTCCTCTCAACCGAATTGACGACACCCTGCCGCTCCCAATAAGATCAGAGCGGCTTTTCACGTCTCGATAACACTCAGACTGCCTTGGTACTATTCCCTTCATGATGGACTCGATACTGCTCGACAAATTCATATTTGTTCAGCCAGTACACCCCACCATTTGCACATGAATTACCCTCCCAGTTCACACTCTTGATTCTTTCAATCAATGTCTGAACCGGCACCTTGCTTCTCAAATAATACCCCCTGTTGTTTGGCGTAGGGTCAGTAATTACACGCCTAGGAGAGGCCCCAAAAACGAATACATCAAAATTTTTGCGCGTGACAAAATCAAAATCCTGTGTGCCCGTAACCTTATCGGGGAGTCGAACCCTTAGATCTGGCCCCTCTGACTTCTCCATAACAAAAAAACTGGTCGGTACATGATAGTCCCCACCGTCCAGTGTGAAACAGTCACGCCCTAAATCTGTGATCGACACAATGCGCCATTCCTTCGGAATTATGCGCTGCCGTGTGTGTTTTCGGTACACATTGGGCAGAATGAAAGCAATGGTGTGGATATTGGGAAATGACATAGCCCGTCGAAGGAAAGCAGATGACAGTTTATGGTATCGCCCGTAAGGCGGATTACCAACGACTAGCACACGTTTCCACTCCTCATCTACTTCGTATTGGAGCCAATCTGCCTTCAATACATCCCCGTGCTGTGGATCTATATCAATCCCAATCTTGTTCGGGTGATTGATCTTGTTGAGGAATGCACCATCACCTGCTGCTGGCTCAAGCACCAGATCAAAACGAGAAAGGTCGTCTAATTGAGCGAGGCATTGGCTAACAACCGCCGGCTTGGTTAAATACTGATCCAACGCGTGACTACTTGTAGTCGGAGCGATTCGTTTCAGTTGATGCATTACACTGGCTTGATAGCAAATACACCTCTCCTTAAATCCGTTGAGTCACTATTCGTCAAAGAAGGGAAACAACGCTTTTAGCTCTTCCCGGGTCGGTTGACTTCCGTACTCAGAAACTTCGAATGCTTCAGCAAATTCTACAGCATTGCCGCGCTCAGTCCCGTAATACTCTATTAGTAAATCCCTGTAATTATTGGCTATGCGCGCATCCCGCGCCTCAAAGCGTTCACGGATCCAGGCTTTCCGTGCTTCCTCTTCCTCGGGAACCTCGTCGTGGTAACCACCAAGCCATGCATTCCAGTCAGAAAACTGACTCCTGAGTGCAGCCATACAAGCATACTTCTGATCCCCTACTGGACCAATATCAATGGCAATATCTGGATCAAATGGATAAGGCCGCTGGAAGTGGTCATGGTAGTACAGAAACACGGGATTCTCTTCTACACGTGGGACGGTAGGTGTGAAATATGGCACCGTAACCATGAAGGCAGCATCTTGAACGAGTATTGCCGTATACCGGTGGTCCGGGTGGTAATCGTTTGAACGCGGCGCCAACACGATATCGGCTTGCCATTCGCGTATCAGCCTCGCAATTGTTTTGCGATTTTCCAGCGTGGGCATGAGCTCACCATCATGATTGTCAAGCATGACCGATTCCTCAATTCCCAGTATCTTGCCACATTCTTCGATCTCAGCCTTACGTGTAAGCGCGAGTGGACCACCCGCCATAGCATAATGACCGATATCACCGTTTGTAACCGAGACAAACTTTACCTTATGTCCCATTGCCGCCCACATAGCGGCAACTCCGGCAGCACGCACCTCGCAATCATCTGGATGCGCACCGAAAGCAATTATTCTGAGCGGATCCTGTGCTACAACTGAACCTGCAAAAAATATTGAGATCAGTAATAGACCAAGAAGGTTACGTGTCTGCTGAGCTAACTTTTGAATCTTCATCGACCTGAGTTAAATTTTAGTTTCACCATCCAATCCTAATGGTACGCAAGATTTTAGTTCTATGCTCCCTGACCTTCGGCCATCTAGCCTTCGGCCAGTCATTGGAGACCGAAGTAGACTCATTGTTCTCTTCCATAAACAAGCCCGATGTCCCCGGGGCAGCTGTCGTGATAATGCATGGAGACAGCGTACACTTTTCCAAAGGTTACGGTATAGCCAACCTCGAGTACAATATCCCTGTCACCCCTGAAACGGTGTTCCTGGTGGCGAGTGTATCCAAGCAGTTTACAGCATACGGTATTGCACTTCTTGCCACACATGGCAAAATCTCACTCAATGCCCCCGTGACAGACTACATACCTGAGCTAAACGCATTCACACCCCCCATTACCACAGAGCACCTAGTATATCACACAAGCGGACTGCGCGACGAATTTGGGTTACTCTCATTAACCGGGTACCGTATGGATGACGTAATTACGAAGGAGAATATCCTGCGCTTGATCTACCGTCAACGTGCTCTCAATTTTGATCCGGGAACAGAATACCTGTACAGCAACTCCGGCTATACGCTGATGGCGGAAATTATTGAACGTGTGAGTGGACAGTCATTCAGCGGCTGGACACGTGACAGTCTGTTCCTGCCTCTGGGGATGACCAAATCCCAATTCAGATCGGAGCAAGGGACCGTGATCCCCAATGTTGCCTCTGGCTATATCACTGCATCTAATGGCTATAAAGCACAGCGTGTGAACTACTCCAGCGTCGGTGCAAGTGGGTTGTATACAACCGCACTGGACCTGGGGAAATGGCTGACTGCACTGAAGCATGGCACAATCGGTGGAGAGGAAACACGTGACCTGGCACACACCCGCGGCGTACTTGCAAATGGTGACACGCTTACATATGCATTTGGCCTCACCCATGGACAATTCAGAGGTACGCGATCCATAGGGCACAGTGGCTCCCATCGAGGATTTCGTGCCTGGGCCGGTCGCTTTCCTGAGTACGATCTGGGTATTGTAGTGCTTGGTAACCTGGAAGAATTCAATCCCTCTGATATGGCAATGAAAATTGCCGGACTATTTATCAACGACAAACACCTGAATGCGTACGAGGGCACTTACCACAGCGAGGAACTTGGCAGTACACTATACATCACTATGGAAGCCGATACGCTGCACTTGCACTCCCGCCGGGGCAGGCTTGCAACACTGTCGCGAACTGGATTGAATTCTTTTTACAGTGACGCCTGGTACCTGAGTACTCTTGAGTTCAAACAGGAAGGGGACAGTTTACTCGGTTTTAGCGCCTCATCCGGGCGCACTAATAAGGTTTGGTTTAGAAAGTTGAATCAATGATTCGGGCCCTCATTTGTCTTTTCCTGGTTGCACACACACCAGCCTATGCACAGGTGGATAAAATTTTCAGTGCTTGGGACACGAATAAAAGTCCAGGGGCCGCAGTAGTCGTACTCTATCGCGGGGCAGTCCTGCATCACGAGGGATATGGCATGGCAAGCTTGGAACACGGTATACCTATCACATCAACTAGCGTTTTCGATGTCGCCTCGGTATCGAAGCAATTCTGTGCATTTGCTATTGCACTTCTCATTGATGAAGGGGTGATTACACTTGACGATGACATCCGGACACATCTACCAGAGTTGCCGGATTTTGGACATACAATCACCCTTCGGCATCTCATTCATCATACCAGCGGTCTTCGAGACTGGCCAGGAATGCTTGCAATGGCAGGACGCAACATGGAGGACGTGATCTCCATGGAGGAAATATCCACTTTTATCAAACACCAGCGCACATTGAATTTCGTCCCAGGCACGCAATACAGTTACTCCAATACAGGTTACACTATCCTTGCATTGCTGATTGAGCGCTTGAGCGGACAATCCTTCCGGACCTTCACGGAGGAAAGAATATTTACGCCGCTCGACATGACACGGACGCATTTTCAGGACGATCACGAAGAGATCATTCCCGGACGCGTAATCAGTTACACCTCACAATTCGGCGAAATCCAGCGAATTGGTAACGGACTAATGGCCCTCGGATCAAGCTCCTTGCACACGACGACCGAGGACCTCATAAAATGGGTACGGAACCTTGAAGAACAAAAAGTAGGGTCCCCCGCTGTACACGCTATGATGAACTCGCAGGGACAGCTGGACGATGGTAATGAAATTGCCTATGGCTTCGGGCTTGTTAGAGGTACTTACAGGGGATTGAATACAATCTCGCATTCAGGCGGATGGGCAGGTTTTCGGACAGTGATCCTTCGAATACCCGATCATGAATTCACAGCAATTGTGCTCAGCAATTCGGCCATTATGAACGCTCCAGCCATGGCACAGCGCGTTGCAGAGCATTACCTGGATGCATTCATGGCTCCGCCACATCAATCTCCTGTGACTGCGAGCGATGTACCTCCACTAAGTGACTATGCGGGAGTTTATGACTTCGGAAAGGCATACGTTCTGCAGTTAATCGCCAGAGGAGAATCACTTTCCGCTCACTGGCCTCCCACCCCGCGTGTACCCGTTCAACCAATTGGTGTAGACTCCCTCCGCATTCCAGCACTCAACCTGACTGTCACATTTTCTCGCGATTCTTCAGGTTCAGTCATCAACGCATCCACACAGGGATTAAATGCCACGCGCCTTTCACCGTCAAAGGACACGATGCTGTCTATGTATGAAGGATGCTACACGAGCGAAGAGCTTGGCATATCCTACTCGATAAGTGCGCAGGACAGTGTACTGGTCGCAAGTGGTCCCCGTGGCAAAAAGCTAACTTTGACGAAGGCTGTTGATCATGTCTTTGTAAGTGACACTTGGTTCATGCCTGTCATCCGCATGGAAACGGATAAGACCACGGGGACGGTGATACGCTTTGAAGCCAGCAGCGCACGTAGTCTGCACGTACAATTCTTAAAAGGCTGCTAAATCCGCTCCAGCTTGATAGGATAAGTCTTGCCCGCATTCCACTGACAAACATACAAGTTTTCGTCTGTGTCCACGCAAACATCGTGGCAGTGGTTGAAAATGGGCTCATCCTGCAACATGAGCTGGAGAACCCCATTTTCATAGACAGGCAGGGTGCCCCCTGGATTCGAAACCACGCGATCGTTCTTGTCCAGAATCGTTACAAAGCCGGAATCAGGCGTCTGATTTAAGTAGCGTAGCCTCGACCAGCATACACCTGAATACAGCATCTCTCCATGAATCACTGCACGGCACACATATGCACCAGGCAGAAAGATCGTCGAGAGGTAGTCTCCATTGAGAGAGAATCGCTTAAAGGCATTGTGCGCCCGGCTCGTGCATATTAGAGATGGTGTTTCTGGATCACGCAGATCTACGCATACACCGTGTACAGTTTGAAATTGATGATCTTCATCACCCCTCCCACCAAACTTTCGTATGTACTCGCCCATGTCATTAAACTGGAGAACCCACTGTGAACCATAACCATCGGCCACGTAAATATCCCCATTCGGTCCAACAGCGGTTTCTGTCGGATGATAGTCATCAGACTCTGCATATGCTCCGACCTCGCGTGGATGGGGAAGCCTAAGAACTACCTGACCCTCCAATGTGGTCTTGACAACTTGCGGGTTTCCATCGAAACCGTTATCGCAAATAAACAGGAATTCCTCTCCACCAGCATCCCAGAGCGTCAGACCATGCCCATAGGGATACTCACTGCCCCACGTATTAAGTATCTTACCCGACCTGTCATAGATCAGCACATTATTGCGTGTCTCGTCGCCAATCATAATCAGGCGTCCTGCGCTGTCCTGAACCATTTCGTGGCAGTTATTAACGGGCACGAGGCTTGGGTCCTGTTGCCCCCAGATCCTGTGCACACGGTAACGGTAGTCACCGTGACCAATGATCTCGTCCGGTTTAGTCTGTTTGATGAGAATATTTGCCGGAAATAGGGCTAAGCCGGCGGCTTGGACTGTACGTTGTGTAAATTCGCGTCGATTCATGATGTTTTTTTTTGTACCACCTGAAATTAATCACTGGATCGTTCGCAAGTCCGACTGTGGGGGAGCATGATGGCTAAAATGTGACTTAGCTCTTTACTCTGCAACTTGCATTATCTGATCCCACAGGACATACGGGGGATGCGCCCCCTCTGATGGGTTAGTTTCTTAGGAGATTGCCAAAATAATCCGCGCGGAGGATATGCATCCAGCCATACTAAAATCCACACAAATTTTCGTGAAACCAACAATTACACAACCACTAACCAAGTTATTCAACCCAGAACGTGCGACGTTGAAATGGGTAAAGGGGCAGGGAAATACGATCGCACCGCCTACCTGCGAATAGTTCGGTAAAATCGACGCTGAGCCCCGCTTCATACGCAGCAGCCAACGCATAAAGAAACCCTGTAGCCATATCTCCCTCCTTTTCACATTCACCTTTTATACCTGCGATCAGTACAGGCCCTCCGATGCCTGATTCCAACATTCTCTCAGAATTGGACTTGGAGGCTTCTCCGGTATCCTTTTCCAGACTTTCTTGTATCCCGTTCATGTCAATCACTACATCAATTGGACGCTTTGTTAGTAGCTCAGCAAGATTGTCATCACTGGTGGAAGAATGTAGCAACCGATCAATCCAGAGTTCTGGGTCCATGCTTCGCCCCATTTCTACGGTATCCTTAGGAGATTTTCCAAGGATAGTTACGTGCGGTACAGACCACTCAGCCTCATCTAAAATTGTAATTAGATCCTGTGTTATAGATCTCGTCTCCTTTACGTCGGAAGCACTGAACTCGCCATATCGAACTGCAATGCGAATGCCCGTATCCAGGGAGATCACTCCTGCTGCATAGGCCGATACTATCTTCCCGATCCCCGTTCCAATCACGAATGATGGTAGAATACCAACGCGGTTCCATAGCTCGGTAAGACATGCATGTGCCAAGAAGTGGAAGACAGGAGACAGTGCGGGGTCTTTTGCATCACCAGATAGAAAATCGGATAAAGAAACATTATAGATTTCCTGTATCACTTCATCAATACGATCCGTGAATTGGCTGGATATTGGCGGCAATACACATAATGCGTTTGTACGCTGTGCGGCATGGATATTCTGCTCACCGAACGTGAACGCAACGGTAGATGACGCAGATGTAACCTCTCCATCTTTGGGGGAGTTCATGAGGTGGTTCAAGCGCGCCCGAAGAGATGAAACGGAATTAAAGACAATGCCGGCGCGACAAGCAAAATGACTGCGGCCTGTACACGCTGTCCATACCATATCGGACAACAGTTTTGTGCCTATCCTCTCATCTCCCATGGCACTCTGAGCACGTTGATCCAACCAGCCGACATATCGCTGTCCAAGTTCTTTGAGCGCAGGATATGATTTCGCTGAAAGCGGCAAGAGCCACGCTTCAGTGCAATTTTGTTCGCTCTGTTCAGGCAACTGTACCGCAAAACGACCTCCCTCTTCAATTGAACCCGCACTAGGCTCATCATAATCTTTGAGATCCGTATCTGCGTACCCCTCTACGATTACATGTGCATTCGTGCCTGTGATTGCGAAACCACTCACGGCCGCCCTGGGTGGACGATCCGTGGCAATGGGCCAGTCCAACTTCTTAGCCACCACGCGAACGGGCAATGCATCCCAATCTATGAATGAACTCGGATTGTTGAAGTGAAGGTGGCGTGGGATGACATGGTGATGCATCGCTAAGATCACCTTGATCACTCCAGCGATTCCAGATGCACACTCTAAATGGCCGATATTTGTTTTGACCGTTCCAAGTAGAAGTGGCCGATCCGTCGGTCTTTCCTCTCCGTATACGGCGGAGGCAGCGCGCACTTCAACTGGATCACCTAGTTGAGATCCACTTCCATGTGCTTCAAGATAATCTATCTCGGAGGCGGCAAATCCCGCCTGTGAGAGCGCATTGCGAATCACTTCTTCCTGTGCGCTTCCGTTGGGTACCGTGAGTGCCGCGCTAGCTCCACTCTGGTTAACAGATGCTCCCTTGATGATGCCCCATATACGGTCCCCACTTTCCCGGGCGTCGCTGAGTCGCTTCAGGATCATCATGCCACACCCTTCTCCGCGCACAAAACCATCTGCTTCGCTATCAAAGGTTCGACAACAGCCGTCCTCCGAGAGCATCCCCAATTCCTGCATGAACTGCATCACTGGATTAGATAGGTTTGCCTTTACGCCACCCACAAGAGCTAAATTTATTTTTCCCTGAATGAGCGCAGAGTTTGCCTGGTCAATGGCGACTAATGAGGAAGCACAGGTCATATCAACGGACACGGAAGGCCCCGTGAGCCCCAGAAAAAAAGAAAGCCGACTGGGGATAATACTTTGCATCGTTCCGATCACCCCGTCAGTGCGCCCCCGTATCCTCATAACCTCACGATACTCACTGTTCCCAGTTCCGATATAGACCCCCGTGGGGCTGCCCTTTAATGTCTGCGGATTGATTCCAGCTTCTTCAAGTGCATGCCATGCAGTTTCGAGCACCATTCTCTGGCATGGATCCATGGATCGGGCTTCAATCGGGCGAATATCAAAGAACTCTGCATCAAACTTCTCAATTCCCTCAACAAATCCTCCTTTCCGAAATATATCACGATCGGCTGCCGGATCTCCAGTCATTCCATGCCAATCTCGATCTGGCGGACGAGAGTCCGACACTGCATGTCCACCTTCCTCAAGCAATTGCCAGAAACTTTCCAGATTTGGAGCACCTGGAAAACGACATGCCATGCCTACGATTGCAATTGAATCCGAGTGTACTTCATAGGACAGTACCTCGGGGAGGGGAGCAGTCTCTACATCACATAGTTCCTCCACCAAGTGGCGTGCAAGACTGGTGATGTTGGGATAATCAAATATGATTGTGTTTGATGCGACATATTCCCCGGCGAAGGCACGATTGAGGCGGGTGCGTGCTTCCACCGCCATCAAGGAATCCATCCCTAAGTCAAAAAATCCCGTCTCCGACTCAGGTGCCTTTGGAAGGCGAAGCACAGCTTGTATCTCTTGTTGCAGGAAAGAAATTGCGTGGGCTTCCTGTCCCGAATCAGGCAATTCACGCAAACGTGTAATAAAGTTGCCAGCAAGAACTGGTTCTTCTTGCTCGGGCTGCGAGATACTCTCAAACAGTTCCGCCAGCAAAGGGGTTTGTACAGGCATTGACTCGCCGAAAACTGACCAGTCTACAGAGGTCACAACCGACGTACATAAGTCCTGCCTAAGCAGCGTATCAAGCGCTTCAAAGCCCATCTCGGGGGTAATCCAATTTACACCACGCGCAGCCAAGCTCTTCTCAATCCGTTCCCGATGTTCTTCTGCTTCCCCAATTCCAGACCATGCTCCCCACGCAATAGCTTGCCCCGGGAGTCCCATGGTGCGACGCATAAGTGCAAGTTGATCCAAGAATGCGTTTGCAGCGGCATGATTGGCTTGTCCCCGGTTACCGATTACACCCGCGGCGCTGGAAAACAATACAAACATGTCCAAGTCATACTGCATGGTAAGCCGGTGTAAATTCCATGCTCCGAGCACTTTGGGCCATAGGACATGCTCGCACTGTTCCCAGCTCATATTTGAGAGCGATGCATCTGATAATACCCCCACACTATGAATCACTCCGCCAAGGGGAGGTAAATCCCGCTCCATGCGCATCAGCATATCCTCAAATGCAGCACTGTCAGTCACATCGGCGAGTTCCACATGCACTGCGTGTCCCTTACCTTGAAGCTCACGAATCATCTCGCTGACGTCAGGATCTGGATCACGCCTACCATTCAGGACAATCGTTCCTGCGCCACGCTCGATCAGGAAGGGAGCGAGAGCTGATCCGATTCCACCTAGCCCTCCGGTGATGAGATATGTACGATCTGCTCGCAACCTACCGCTTTGCAGGGGAGGCATTGCGAGCACAATTTTTCCGATATGGCGGGCATTCCGCATATGCAGCATAGCCTGTCCCACGCTTGCGATAGGCCAGTGTGTGTGCACAAGTGGATTCAACTTGCCTGTTTCGAATCGTCGGATCACTGATTTCAACGCATGACCAACTTCCTCTGGAGCCCTTTCTTTCAGAACATCCAGCATAAGGATGGAGTACTGCACATCTGGCCGAAGCTCGGCCATCTCCTCTTCTGTCAAGATATCTGCTCTTCCCAGTTCAACAAAACGCCCGCCATGAGTCAGGCATGAAAGACTCGCCTCAATGAATCCAGGGCTGGTCAGGCTGTTCACGATCACATCTACACCACAGCCATTTGTGATATCTAGAATGTCTGCGCCGAATTCAATCGTACGGCTATTAAGTACATGCTCCACCCCGATGGAGCGAAGAAATGCTTGCTTCGGCGGGCTGCAAGTTGCAAACACTTCGGCACCTGCCTCCTGTGCAAGATATACCGCGGCCATCCCGGTTCCACCGGCACCTGCATGAACAAGCACTTTCTCTCCGGGAGCGATTCCACTTAATTGATAGGATAACTCCGCTGAAGCGAAGGTGGTAGGAATCGTTGCGGCAGCTGTTTTAGAGATGCCACGCGGCGCGGGGGCAAGCATGGCTTCGTGCGTGATCACCTCTGAGGCAAATGTGCCAAAGGCAAGGCCAACCACATCATCACCCACAGAAACCTCTGATACGCCAGATCCTATTTCCACGACTTTTCCGCACACCTCGCCACCAAGGAGACCTTCCTGGACCACACCAATGGTGCGGAACAGGTCCCAAAAATTCAGTCCCACTGTCTCAATTGCTACGCGTACCTGTCTTCCGTCCAATGGCGGACGTGAGAACAATTCAATGGCCAGATCATCTATGGATCCTTCTTCATTCGGTTGAATACGCCAAGGCTCTTTCTGAGGTAAGATCAGATGATCAGTATTGTTCGCCGTGCGCACGAGTCGTGCGGTGTGCCGCTTTCCATAGCGATAGGCAATATGATTTTCATCCTCTGGATACAGCAGTTCATTGATCAGCACTGGGAGTGACGATGAATCGCTTGTTTCAAGATCAATGAGTCGAGCCTGTAAAGAATCTGCCTCATGCGCGATCACCTTGCCAAGGCCCCACAATGCCGCTCCAGCCGGTTTACCTCCTTGCTCTTTTTCAAGTATTTGTGCTCCGCTCGTCACAAAGAACACCCCCTTTTCCACGGTAATATCTTCATCAACCAGTGCCTGTGAGAGTGCTAATGCACTTGCTACCTGCTTTTGCACATCATCTTTTATATCTGATGTTTCCGCCTCAATCCCATGTCCATTAAGAGCCACTAGATGCACGATCCCATACAATGGAATATCCGATGGTAGGTTGGAAAACATCTCACTCCATGCTTCTCGAGATGTAGACTCTACATAAGTGTATAGAACAGAATCGGTCTTCTCTTGTGGCACTGGTGAGGTAATATTTTCCCCTGTAGCGAGCACTACCTGCTGATTGTTCGATACTAACTCAGTGGCTAGTTCCTCAGCCATTCCTGTGAAATCGCCCAAGAGCACCCACATGCCAGCAGAAGGTAGGATCGTTGCAGAGTTCTGGGCCATGATAATGCCGCGATCTGGCTCATGCTCAGGGTGTAGACCGAATGCAGTAATGTCTACAAACCCTGCATTAAGCAGAGCCTCCTCCCAAACATCAGGACTGGCTAATGCATGGTGAGGACGGTATGAATCAGCAAATCTCCACCAACCATCCAACTGCCCAAAGGTCAAATCCAGCCATCCCATTGGCCGAAAGTTTTCCAAGGCTAGAAGCTGTCCCGATGGGGCCAACAGCATGCGGCAATGCTTCAGTGTGTCATCCAGGTATCGCGTGGCATGCAATACATTTGAAGCAATGATCAGATCATAACCATGCGCAGGGAATCCTTGCTGCAGTGGATCTTTTTCGATGTCCAACATTCTGTATTGCATGGACGCTTCTTCTCCACCGAAAAGTGCTTCAGCCTCCGTAAAAAAGCCTGCAGATATATCCGTATACATGTAGTCATAGGAACATCCTGATAAGCAGGGTAATACTGCAGTTGTTGCAGATCCTGTGCCTGCGCCGACTTCGAGGATCCGCAACCTTCTCCCACCTGGAAGATTTTCAATCGCAATGCTGACTGCATCACTCAATACCTGGTTCACCGCACGCGCAACCGGGGCTTTCGAGTACAGATCTGCCGGTGTAGGCTCTTCGCCGCCAAAGAGGACCTCCAAGGGATCTTCATTTCCGATGAGAACACGATCAAGTACCTTGGCACAACGCTGAAATAGCTGGATTTCAACAGAGCCATGCGGATACTGCGAAAGCATATCCAGTGCAAACTGCTCTTTGTCAACCGGTATGATAGCTGGAAGCGGGTTTCCAGTCGGGACCAACACACGGAAGTGACGATCCGTCTCCTCCAGTAGGCCTGCACTGGACAGAAGCTCCAGGATTCGGCGAAACAGTCGCTGATGAGCTGGTAAGACCCCCAAGGTTTCTCGCAGCGCTTCCGCTTCCCAAGAGCCGTTTTGTATGCGCTCCCATCCAAGTTTTTTCAATGTAGATAACGCAAATGCATAGGCTAGTTTTTGGAGATCGTACAGCAGTCCGAGGCGGCTATCATATCCCACACCGAGGGCCTCTAGATATTTGGCATAGGGTTCAGATCTATCAGCGGCAAGCGTTGGAGTTACTAGAAAGTCCGCTGGCTGCTCTCCCGTGATCGCAGCCGTTTCACGCCAGACCACTTCATAGAGAAGATCTGCTCTGGTTTGTGTTGCGGACATCATGGCGGAACGTGTTGCGCGCCTTGCGACGAATCCACGTACCTCTCCAATCATTTTTCCGTTCAGATCATAGAGCTTGAGGTCACCTGTGAGCACTTCTGGTGTCCTGTCCAAGCCATTCTCTGAACTATGATGATCTGGAGTATCTCTGAGGCTCGCATGACAGACAATCTGTTCAGGTAGAGCCGCAAAGAGGATTAACTGTTTCCAACCGAATGGTAGGTAGGCCGTATCTATTCCTTTGCGCACTTCACTGCTGGCAGCGGACATAACCTGGAAACAACCATCTAAAAGCATCGGGTGGAGTACAGTACGAAGGGGACTTGGCGAAAGTGATACTTCAGCAACTGCCTCCCCATTATCCTGGTAAAGCTCATTGAGGGTCCGAAAGGAATATCCAAGATCAATTCCAACCTGAGCTTTTGAGCTGTAAAAGTCCGTCAGATCGACCTTCGATAGGCTATCAGTGAGTGAATCTAGCGAGATATCCTGCGACAATGGGTATGGTTGAGTATTCCGTGACAGGTGACATTCTGCATGTAACGTCCATGTATTCTCTTCATCAGACGTACTGTATATGCGGAGGGTAGCCGGTTCATCTTCGGCCTCTTTATTAACAGATACCTGCACTTTTCGCAGCCGTTCTTCGCCATTCTTTGGTAGTGCAAATAACATGGGGCTATAGAACTGCATCTCTTCAATGACTACTTGCCCATAGTTTTCTTCTGAGATGACTGCAGCAGCTAACGCCCCATAAAGTGCACCGGGCGCAATGATTTGTTCATATACCAAATGTTCGGAGAGCCATGATGGATCGGAGGGGGAAAGCTCGGATTCAAAAATAATTTCGCCACTTGCAGATTCATGCCTGCTTCCGAGCAAGGGGGAGCCAGTACCTCGCTGTCTTGACTGCCGGCGTGAGATCCAGTGATATTCACGTTCAAATTGATACGCGGGTATTGAGATCCGACGACGTGACTCGCCAGCGTAAAGTCCTTCGAATGTAATGGGAAGCCCCGATTCGTATGCCCGCGCTACGGCATGTAAGAAATCAGTACCTACGTGGTGATCAGATTCACCTTCTTTATTAGACGGGCGCACTACGCTTGGTAGTGTGACGGGAGGAGCCGGAGGTTTTGTGTTATTTCCTGATGCATCCGGCCACCCAAAGAGAAGCATGGGACCCAATACCGAGTGTGGGCCCACTTCTATGGCAATATTCACCCCCAGCCCGGAAAGCGTCTGCACACCTTGAGCAAAGTTGACTGGCTGCCGTGCATGCCTACGCCAGTAGTCAGAATTTAATCGTTCATCAGGTGCAACCAATTGTCCCGTCACATTACTGATCAGAGTCTGGGATGGAGGGCGTATTTCTATGCCGTCAAATATGTTTTCTAATTCATCCAGAGCAGGTTCGACCAGTGGACTATGGAATGCGTGAGAGGTACGGAGGCGACTTACCCGCACATTGTTGGATTCAAATTGTTGTAATGTTTGCTCGACCGCTTCCGGTGTTCCACTAATGACCTGATGGGCCCCATTATAGGCTGCGATGGAAAGCTCTTCAGGTTGAACCTTCATATTGTAGGCTTGAATACTCTCTTCCACCATTGATCTTGGTGCGAATATGGCTGCCATGACCCCTGATCCGGAAAGCGAATGAAGCACTTTGCTTCGCCGCGTGATGAGACGCATCCCTGCTTCTTGGCTGAAAATGCCAGCACTGGAAGCTGCAGCAAATTCTCCCACGCTGTGCCCTATTACCACATCCGGCTGGACACCTAAACTCTCCCAGAGTGCTACGAGCGCACATTCCAACGCGTAGATGGCCGGCTGAGCCCACTGCGTCGCACTGATATCCTGGGTACTCCGCCCAAACATGACATCAAGGAGTGAAACTCCCCTCTCTTCGAGAAATACTTTTTCCAGATGCTTTAATACAGAGCGAAAGACAGGCTCACGCTCATAAAGCACTTCACCCATATGTGTCCACTGGCTACCTTGTCCTGTGAATAGAAAGGCTACCTTTGGTGATGTATAGGACTGTACCTCAGGGCACTTGCTACTCAATTCTTTTAATTTCGAACACAACTGTGCAGTGGATTCAAATACAATTCCACAGCGGTGAGGAAAATGACTTCTACCTACGCTAGCCGACCATGCCATGTCAGATAGCAATGAGGATGGAAGTCCATTCCCGTTAGATTGATCGTTTTCAAGCGTCTCAATCCACTCTAGATAATTCGCGACACCTGCACTTAGAGCCGTAGATGATTTGGCTGCCAAGGGAAGTAGGCGCACTGTGCGCGGAAGATAGCTTTGCTCTTTGCAGAGCGGTATTCCTTTCGGAAGTATCGGTTCAACAGTGATTGCACGTCCAAGAGGACTCGCCAGCTTATCTTCCTGAGTTTCGGGGCAAAATTCTTCAAGAATGAGATGTGCATTTGTGCCAGACCAGCCAAAACCGCTAATTCCGGCACGTTTCGGACGCGTGCCTTCACGTGGCCATCCCATAGGAGAAGAGGCTACCTTGAGGGGGAGTTGATCCCAAGGTATTCGCGGGCTTGGGGTTTTAAAATTGAGGTGCTGTGGAATGATTCCATGCTGCATGGAGAGAATCACCTTGATGATTCCTGCTACTCCAGCGGCTGCCTCTAAGTGACCAATGTTTGTTTTGACTGAACCTATGAGTAGGGGATTGCTATGATCGCGCCCGTCCGAATATGCAGTACCAGCCGCTTGCGCTTCAATTGGATCACCTACCTCGGTTCCCGTGCCATGTGCTTCCACATAGTCTACATCCGTAGGTGCAATACCTGCATTGCGTAGAGCGTCAGCAATCACCTGTTCCTGGGCTTGCCTACTTGGCACGGTCAAGCCTGGACTTGCTCCGTCCTGATTAAGGGCTACGCCGCGGATAACCCCCCAGATGCGATCTCCATCAGATAACGCATCATCAAAACGCTTGAGGACGACGATTCCACAGCCTTCTCCCCGTACGTATCCATTTGCTGCCGCATCAAATGTGGCACAGCGCCCATCAGGTGACAGCATACCGGCATTTGCCCGAAACTCCAAGAGCTGCCCTGAAAAAATTGTGTGTACGCCTCCAGCCAGTGCGAGATCTGTTTCTCCTTGCTGTAGCCCAGAAACGGCTTGATGTACTGCAACAAGCGATGAAGAGCACGCTGTATCCATCGCTAAAGCAGGTCCTCCTAGTCCAAGAGCGTATGAAACGCGTCCTATAGCCGTATTCAAAGAGGTTCCAGTTACTGCATACAGGCTGGTAGCTGGATCATTAATACCCGACGAATTAAGGACTAGGGCACGGTATTCATTATTGCTGATTCCAGCGTATACCCCCGTACGACTTCCCTGCAGCGTCTCGGGATTGATGCAAGCATCCTCCAATGCATGCCAGCAGACCTCCAACATTAGACGCTGTTGTGGATCGAGAAACTGAGCTTCAACGGGTGAGATGCGAAAGAACGATGCATCGAAGAGCTCAAGATCAGAAAGATAGCCGCCAAACCGACATGCTTTGTTTTCAACGGGATCTGAAAATAGCTCACCGATACGTCCCTTCCCGGACCCTGGGGTACCCTCTGTTATTCCACTTTTACCGGTGCGAAGCAACTCCCAGAATAACCGTAAATCTCCAGCATTGGGAAAACGGCATGCCATGCCAACTATGGCTATGGGCTGCTGCTTAGGTTTATTGATCATATTCCTCGTGGTGCTTACAAAAGTTGTAAGGATTCTAGCTCTTCATCTTTTTGTCTCTCATCCTTATTAGTGATAAAGATGAACAACTAAACCGAATAGCTTTAATAATCGTAGTCACACCTCCGATCGTGACGCCGACCAACAGCCAAAGTTAGATATGCCTCACTTAATTCGACAGTCCCCATCACGATCATCGCATTTAGGGAGATTGTTACATCAGAAAAAAACCAGCACCACTGCGAGCGACTCTGTTATAATTGGTTTAGTACAATGTCTTGATACCATATTTCATATGGTCCTCCTGAGTGTGCTTGCAAGCATATACTACCGTTTGAAGGTATATCGTAGGTTTCTGCAAATTCAGCCGTTGTAACTCCGTTGATTTTAATTTCAATTTCTGTTCCAGAGGCCTTGATAGCAATCTCATTCCAATCATACGGGTCAATAATTTCCTCAATCAGCTCTTTTTTCGCCACCTTAAGGATTATGGCAGGAAAAATATCAGGTCTCGGGTATCGTGTAATATCATCCCGATTTTCATCTACCAAGCTCTGCCCATTACCCAACTTTTTGACTTGACATTCTGAACAGTGCCCCATATATTGGTGGCATGTTCACGCAGAGTCAGGTTTTGCGCACCTTGAGTGCTCCGGAATCGCAGTCGCGTCTCACCGCGGTGTTGGGCGATGCCGCGTTGTCCACGCGCGCGGCGATAGCAAGGCGCGTGTGTGAACTTTTCACATTCGTTGATGCCTGCGGTCGGTTGCAGGTGTCCACTTGCGCCCGTGCGTTGTCAAAGCTGGCCGACCGTGGGCGGATAGCATTGCCTGCGCCGACGAACAATTACGCGGCGGGGGCGGGTCCCCGCCTGCTGGCCGAACCGGTGCCTGCCCCGGAACGTTTGCCTGAGGTTGTTAACGAGGTGGAGGGTCTTACGCTGGTTAAGGTGACCGACACCGATCAGCGTGAGATTTGGAACACGCTGTTGCATCATGAGCATCCGCGTGGAGTGACGACATTTTGCGGTGCCCAGGTACGGTATCTGATTGACAGTGCACACGGTTATGTGGGTGCGGTCGGTTTTTCGGCGGCCGCCCTGCGACTGGCGGCCCGGGAGCAGTGGATGGCCTGGTCGGACGCACAGCGACAGGCCCATCTGCACCGTGTGGTGTGTCTGAGCCGATTCCTGATGCGGGAGCGATGCCAGCATCTGGCCAGCTACGTGCTCAGTCGCCTGCTCAGGCGACTGGCTGAGGACTATCAGCAGCATTACGGCTACCGGGTGTGGATCGTTGAAACCTATGTGGATCCCGAATGGTCGGGTTCCTGCTTCAAGGCCACCAATTTTCAGTACATTGGACAAACCGCTGGCGGCCTCCGCCATGACACTCCGGAGCCGCCGAAGGCGTTGTATGTATACGAACTTAATCGCAGGTGGCGTCAGCAACTGGGGGTGCCTGCGGTGGAATTACGTCCGGTCAGACAACCTGGTGAGATGTTGGATAGCGAACAGTGGGCCGATGCCGAGTTTGGGGATGCGCCGCTGGGCAACGCGCTGCGCTCGGCGCGGCTGGTCAAGAGTGCGTCTCTGCTCGCCGATACCATCGGCGCGGCGATTACCGGGAACACGGGCTATGATCGGGCGGCGGTCAAGGGGCATTATCGCCTGCTGGCGAGCGATCCGGCGTCTGAGGTGACGCCGGAGAACGTGTTGGCCCCGCATCGGGCGCGTACCATAGAGCGTATGCGCAGCCAAAAGGTGGTCTTATGCATCCAGGATGGCAGTCGGCTCAATTACGGGTCGCGTCTGGCCTGCGAGGACTTGGAAGTCATTGGTCAGAATCAGACCACGACCAAATCGCGGGGACTGCATATTCATACCACGCTGGCGACCACCACCGATGGTCTGCCACTGGGCGTGTTGCGGTGCAGTTACAAAGATCCGACCGATGGACCGTTGAAGCCAAAGGCGCAGCGGTGGCTGGATGGTTATGCGGATATTTGTGAAGCCGCGCAGGAGCTATCGCGCAAGATCAAGGTCCTCTGCGTGATGGATCGGGAGGGCGACAGTTTTGCGCTCTTTGATGCGCAGCGGCAGCACAAGCGGGTTGATCTGCTGGTGCGGGCATCTAAGAATCGGCGTCTGGCAAAAGGCAAAAAGCTGTTTGAGACGATGTCCGGTGGCAAAGCTGCCAAGACGATCAGGATTGAGATTCATCGCCGGTCCGTGCGGTCGAAGACGGCCGGACGCGCCTATCGCGTCGCCGATGCCGAAGTACGCTATGGCCCGGTTACGCTGCCCGCGACTCCACTGGTTGCGGATGCGGATCCGGTGACGCTCACCGGGGTGCATATCAAAGAAGTCTCGCCGCCTGCGGGTGAAAAGGCGATTGAATGGTATCTGCTGACCAGTCTTGCGGTGCCCTCGGCCCGGGCTGCGGAGCGGGTGCTGGGGTATTATCTGAAACGTTGGCGGATTGAGGACTTTTTCCGGGTGCTCAAGAGTGGCTGCAAAGTGGAACATATGCAGCTGCGGAGCGCCTTAAGACTGGAACGGGCATTGGCGATCTACTGTGTGATTGCCTGGCGTCTCATGGTGCTGACGCTGTTGGGGCGAACCATGCCGGAGCTGGATCCGTCGGTATTCTTCACAGAACTGGAACTTGGATTCTTGACCGGCTACGCCAAGCGGGTACGACTGCCGGAACCCAAGATGCTGCGGGACGCCATGTTGCTGGTGGGGGTGTTGGGCGGCTATCAAAACCGGAATCGTGCCCCACCGCCGGGCCATCAGGTCATGTGGAGGGGAATCGAACGACTCGCTATGGCCTTGGTGGGCTATCAGATGCACATTGAGGAGACCCAGGCCCGCTGCTGCTGCTGTGCAGATTCGTGATACCCTCACGAAACGGGAGACTCTTACCCCAATGCTATGGCCCGGACGTACCGGTACCGTGAACCCAAGCGTGAAAACGCTCCGTCACCCTATGCTGCGGACCATCAAGGCGTGCGCTGTAAAGAGGCGCTCCGACCAGACAATCACGGCGGTAGAAAAAACGCTCACGGATCTCCCACAATAGTTAGACTACACCATTACTTGGGTAATGGGCAGACCAAGCTACCCCATAGAGGATACAGGCCCGTTGTATCAGCAGGTGTGTAATCAGAGAATATGGGAATCGCATTGCTATCCAAATATCCTATGTCGGCTTGGTATCCCATTACTTCATTGGAGTTGGTCACGCGTTTAGCTCTAAAGCTTATGCCTCCATTTATATTTGCACCATGAGTTACAAATTTTGCGGACAACGTTAAAATGAAATTGTCATAGGTCTCTTCCGTACACAAATAACCAGTTTCATCTAAAGGTACTTCTAAGGTGCCCCCAATAATGGCTCCCTGCTCCACCCTGAAAACAGTAGGTGGCCCCTCCCAGCCTTCAAGCGACTCTCCATTAAATAATCGAATTTCGTCTGATATCCCACATGAAGTAAACAATGCAATTGAAAAAACCATCCAAGTGGCGCCTCGTCCAAAAGTCCACATATTGAAGATAAATGTCGCTCTGAGAGTGTCTGAGAACATGTTTTTAGTGTGAATGATTAGTTTTGCAAGAACCTCGTAGTGGCTATAAAACATGGTTCTACCGCGAATGTTGTGGACATAGGTCTCAGCAGAAAAAAGGATTTCGGATCCAGAGTTTACGAATTTTCTGTATCCTCTGCCTACTGTTCTGACCTCAAGGATTTTCCCATGGATTCGCTGGGCTCTGGCATTGGATTGTTCATGACGAAGTGCATTACACACGCCCGTGAGATGGCGTTGAAACATCTCCGCCACTTCCGTGATCTCCTTCACGCCCGCTTCTTTCACACTAATTGCGGTATAGCCCTCTGAAAACTTCTGGGCGTGCCCGCTCCGCAATATATTCGCCTTAATAATTCCTGACTGAAGGCCACCCCTTGTATCAGCATCCGCTTTAAGATCTCTGGCTTCAACTTCCTACCCAATGGAATATACTTTCAGGAGATTTTCGGGAACGAACTCTCTCCACTTATCTACTTCATCCTGCTGAGCCGTAAAATACCTGACGGTCAGCAGCTAAGGTTGTCATCGTTTTGATGGTAGCCCGTGCATGCTTGTCATCGCTGTTGGCAAGCGTTTCATCCAGAGTGATTGGCAGGCGGTAGTTGGTTTCTCGAGTCTCAACGAAGGCAAGCCGCACAGACAAAAGGAGTTGGACTTTCGTAGCACTGGATAATTCAGTTAAATCAAAATCGCGCTCTCGCAGATTATTCCGCGCTCGGAAGCTGTTATCTTGTGGAATAATGAGCGTGTAGCAATCATCGGTGACTCGCCGAAAATTCTCCTGGGCGCGTTGAAATACCGGCTAGGCATTTCTGAATGACTTAGGAACCGTCAAGCAGATGTACCTCCTGAGCAGAGTTGTGACGAGACACGACCCAATCTCTGCCCTCGATTGCCATTGGCTCCTGTTAGTGGCTTAGTCATTCTTCGACAAAGTGATTCAGGATCACAAACGAGCGGCACTTTCCCACACTCCTCCAAACTCCTCGCACATCATAACCAGCAGCATACGCTTCAATCCGATACCCCCTTAAGATAAAGGGGGTGTATAACCTCGCTGACTGTAACCAAGCAACGATACGACAGAACAACCCCCACCTCCTTAGGAGAATCACCAAGGAGAACTCCACGACAGATAAGGCCCAGTCACCAACCAGTACTAACCAGCGGCTTCAACGTAATCGACAACCGCCTGCATGCTTTCAAATTTTGCAGAATCCTCAGGCTTAATGTCAACATTAAACTCCCTACAAACTTCTTTCAGAAAAGCAACGGCATCAACGGAATTGACCCCAAGGGCCGAGGGCGTGGAATTCATTGCCCCTGGATCACTTATGCCGAGGTTCTGCTCAAGGAGAGATTTAAAGCGTTGTTCTACTGTGGCCATTCTTTTTTCTTTTATGGTTGTTAGACCGGCGCTGCTACGAGGGTTACGGATAAAGGTTCAAGGTTGGACGAAAAACGGGCACGTGTTTCATCAAACCCCCTGTCTTGCTTTCGAACTATCAAAAGGAGAAATCTATACTTAGATCCAATACTTGTACGTGCAATGGTGTGGTCTGAGTAACGCGCCCACTAATACCTATTACATCTTCCACCGACAGCATCGGCACATCCATAGGCACGATTAACCGAATTTGATTGCCCTCGTCGTCCGTAGCCACCACCAAGTCTTCTTCAAAGCCCGTAATAACACAATCCGTCATCAAAATACGCCCCAAACTGCGCAACGAATCCGCCTGCACTTCGGAAATGCTCGTATAATCAACATTCCAAGTCAACGCACCGGCCTGAGCCATCAGCAACCTAAACCCAGTCTCAAAGCCCGCCCGGTACTCTCCTGCACCAAACAAATTCGCCATCTCTACCTTGATCGAATCCAGCACCTGGGCTGACAGCTCCCAAGCCACACCATTACCTACTGTAATGTGAACTAATCGCTCCACTGGGGCAAGAAGAACCATAATGCCGTTATTGGTTTCGGGTTCACCCAGTTCCCATGAGGTATACAATGCTTCTGTGTACGCCTCTATGGACTGCTGCTGTAAGGATTCCACAGTTACTCCCACGAGTGCAACCGACGTGCTGTCGTAAAAACCCGAAAGCATGTCCATCAGTGCATACTTATCTTCCGCCTCCAGCACGTCCGCCTGATCTACTATCCAGTCTGGTTCGAGCGGTTGATCAGTAGTCAAGCAGCCAATAATTATGACAATAGGCACAAGGCAAACGACATGTCTCCACATATTCATCGGACGAATCCTGTTGGCAACATTAAGAAAATAACATCAATAATTTGTCTGTCGTAATGAGATTTGAAACACTCCCTAACCAAAACTACAGCGTTCTATCGACGCAAGATATACCACGCAACCAACGCTAACACACAGTGCTGCCCTTGATATTCCTCCAAGCGTATCCAACAATCGGTTGGATTTCATGCTTCCAGCTCCCGGTGGAAACATGTTCTGGCCCCAGTATGACATGCACCACTACCTTCCTGCTCCACCTCAAACAGTAGCGTATCTCCATCGCAATCTAATCTTACGGATTTCATCTTTTGGAACTGACCGCTCGTTAGCCCTTTGACCCAGACGCATTTCCGTGATCGACTCCAATATGTCATAGTGCCTGTTTTTATCGTTTGCGCCAGTGTGGCCCGATTCATATAAGCCATCATCAACACTTCACGTGTGTTCACGTCCTGAACAATAGCCGGTATTAGACCATCTCTGGTGAATACCACGTCGGCCATCTTTGCGGTTATAAATTCATTCATTTTCGGATCTTCATTGTTCGTGGGGACCTTTATGCAAAAGAAATGTAGGATTGCGTAGTCCTTACATCACGGTCGTACCGGCTCATAGTGAGAAAGTTATTCATATTACCAATACGGGCTTATCAGTTGTTGATATCTCCGCATCTGCCCAATTCATGCCGCTACACACCTTCATGCTCAAATTATGCTATTCAGGCCATCAGTCGGTACGGTATACTTAAGGGTATAGTGCTAGGTATCTGGCGCTTAATGCGATGCAATCCGTGGGCAAAACACGGGTACGACCCCCCGAGATGGTTCGGTGAACATACTGCTGTGGATTAATGAGTTGTCACGAATCCAATGCGCCCGCCATATTGCGGTTCGCACTGATTACGGTCAGCGACACGCGAACGAAAGCCACAGACGCAAGTGGCCCCCATATGGCAAATTTGATCACAGCCAACGGCCACGAGATAACCTCACAATCAATCGTGCCGGACGAACCGGCAGTAATAAAGGAAGTCATTCGTGCACAATCTGGGTCGGCAGACGTGATATGCCTAAGTGGTGGAACGGGCATAAGTCGCAGAGATCAAACTTACGAAGCAGTTAGTGCACTTCTGGACAGAACCCTGCCGGGCTTCGGCGAGCTTTTTCGCTTGCTTTCCTGGCAACAGGTTGGCAGTAAGGCCATGCTCTCCCGAGCAATTGCTGGAGTACTCGATAATTTGATCATTTTTGCTGTTCCGGGCTCTCCAAAGGCCGTTGCGTTGGCAATGGAAAAGTTAATACTCCCCGAGGCCCGACATATAGTGTCTGAATTGCGTAAGCACTAATCGATGAAAAACTTCGCTGGATTATTGCTTGCTGGTTGCTGGAGCTTGTTTCCTGTACTTACGTCCTCAGCACAGGAGTTGGCTACAAACTCACAGGTGTTCGAGAATCTGGGGCTTGACTGTTTGGGGGATGTCCCCCATACGGCAGACTCTCTGACCTTAGTCCCTCCCTCAAACCTGCCCTATCTGACGACTACACTGATTCAACATTGGCAGCAGCAAGGTACTGAACTCTTTTCTACTGACTCTCTTCGAACATCGAAGTCTTACTATTCGCTCTCCTGGGAATTTTCCAAAGCGACCATAACCTATACGCGTGCAGGCCGCAAAACGCTTTCCCGTTCGGCCGAACTGGATCTGCGTTACACGTTCCTGGGGAAGGACGGAAAATTTCTCGTACATGACACCTGTCAACGGGCTTTCTCGGATAAGATTCCAAGGAGTATTGTCGGACAGCTTGAGTCGCCTGCTTATCCCGAAACTCAAGCGGAGCTCCCCCCAGATAACTGGGTTCGCCGCTACCTGGAACCAGTCATACTGGCAGCAGCGACAGGCTTGGCTGCATTTCTGTTTTTCAACCTGCGAAGCAACCGTGTTGACCCGTAGTTTCGTACTCACAGGATTGATCCTGGTCTGTGGTTGTGCAGATCCTCGTCCTCCGACAGGAGGACCGCGCGATGAAACTCCACCTCAACTCGTATCCGTGGAACCCGCACATGAATCGGTTGAAGTATCTCCAACAACCCGATTAAGATTAACTTTTTCAGAGTATGTGAACCAGGCTTCCCTAGCACGTGCACTATCTATCACCCCCGCACCTCCAGGCCGCTTGCGTTTCAGATGGCGTAGACGATCGGTTACTATACAATTTCCCGAACCACTGCGGGACTCTACCACTTACGTGATAACGCTCAACGATGAGTTCAGGGATTGGCATGGAGTTCGACTCACACGTCCGCTATCCTACGCCTTTGCCACCGGATCCGTGATTGATCAGGGCAGATTGTACGGCCGCGTTATTGATCCCATAGAAGGCAATCCCGTCGCCGGTCTACCAATTCTTGTTTATGACCCCGGCGAGGAAGTGGATGGTGTGCCAGTATACCAAACACAAACTGATACTGAAGGACAGTTTGAACTCAGAAATGTACGAGAGTCTGATTTTTTCATTTTGGGATTACGGGACGCCAACCGCAACCTGAAAGCGGATGATGGAGAATGGTTTGCCATTCCGCCGAATCCGTTGATTAAAGCCACTCCTGATACAACTGAACAATATCTGGACTGGATGTACACAAAAGTGGACACTCTAAGACCTATGGTGGAGCGAGTTCGAGCCACTTCAAACAGACTGGTCGAAGTCCGGTTTAGCGAAAATGTAATCCTGTCTAATCTGACGGGTGAGTCCTGGGCAATCACGGATTCGGTTGATAATACTCCCGTTGCCGTGCACTCCAGCTATCAATTGGAATCGAATACACGCGTTATCTATCTGATGACTGATACTCTACAAGGACGGCCCTATGCATTTCTCGCAGACGCTTCCGTGCAGGATTCAAGCGACAACGCTGTGTATTTAGATACAGTCTATTTTGCAGGGAGTACACGTATACAGCAAATTGAGCTACAGTTCGAGCGATTTCTGCCAACCAGTACAGAAGATCCATATGAATTGGCACCTTGGGAAACACCAACGATCGTCTTTAATCGGCCGCTTGCCCTAGCAACTCTGGACAGTCTGGTGGTCGTTCAGGACTCAACCGGAGCGCCTGTAAGCTTCGAAAGTCCATCTTCCAACGGAACGAGTTATAACTTAACATCTCTGGATGATCCATCACAGGTTTATCGCATCGCCGTGTTGGATCCAGACAGCACTCGGGTGCAACACTTTAGAAGACTAGGACCTCGAGCACTCGGAAGCTTTAGTGGAATTACGGCTCCATCTGGAGACAGTATCATGGTTACACTTACGGATTCAAATGGTCTCGTGATTACGACTACTTACTCGGATTCAACCGGCGCTTTCATGTTTGGCGATCTTCCGCAAAACACCTACCGATTGCGTGCTTTCATTGATCGTAATAGAAATGGTAACTGGGATGGTGGCATGATCCACCCCTACATGCCTGCTGAACCCATCACTTGGACACCAGAACCCGTCACGATCCGCCCGCGCTGGGACACTGTCTTAGGAGATACACTCCATATCGGCACCTCGCCTGTGAGTTCTGTATCATTCTCTGAACAGTAAATCTGTCAAATGGAATTACACCAAGGTAAAGAGTCTACTCTTGATGCCGACCCACTGCGTGCAGGATTCCTTCCGCTCGTGTGTGCAGAGGCCCAGAAAGTACTCGATAATCTGACTATAGAAGAGTTTGGAATACCTCCGTTTACGCTAATGGAAAATGCAGGACGGGGCGCAGCACTGATCATTGAGCATAATTACGGTCCGATACGTGGACGCAAGGTGGTCGTGTACTGCGGCAGCGGCAACAACGGGGGGGATGGTTATGTCGTTGCACGCATCCTGTATAACCGGGGGGCGCATGTATCTGTTATTTCTTTGAAGCCACCCTCCAGTCCTGAGGCAAAAAATCACTTTCTGTTGCTCCAAAAGTTGAAATCTTTCGACCATTCGGGTCGGCTACAGCTTAATCCTGATATTCATGAAGAACCTCCAACGGCAGACCTGTATGTAGATGCCCTCTTCGGGATAGGGATTAACCGCCCACTGAAAGGCATGGCTGCTGAACTGGTTGGGCAGTTGAATGCCACAAATTCGCCCGTGATCGCATTGGATACCCCATCTGGACTGGATGCCGATCTGGGGTTACAACATGGAACGGCTGTACGTGCAGACTTAACGGTGACCTTTAATTCGCATAAGCCTGGATTCCTCTTGGGAGAAGGGCGGATGTATGCAGGCAGTGTGAGAGTCGTCAACATCGGTATTCCTCCGTCATTGCTGACCCATGATACAGTGCGTCCAGTGGACTGGATTTCCACCGATCAGGCAATCTCTTCCGCTATCCCCAGACGAGACCCACAGGTACATAAATACAGTGCCGGAATGGTTCTCGTGATTGGTGGGTCGCCGGGATTGTCTGGAGCCCCCATGCTGTCTGCACGCGCCGCCGCGCGTGTTGGAGCAGGTTATGTAGCCTGTGCTGTACCAAAAAGCATTCAGCCTATTCTGGCAGGGGCAATAACCGAAATCCCGGCAATCGGTTTGAGTGAATGCTTTGACGGTGGAATTAACACCGAGGCTGCAATGAGTACCCTGGAACCATGGCTTGCCAAAGCGAACGCATTGGTTATTGGCCCCGGCCTCGGCCGCAATCCCAACACACAGCAGTTTGTTCTCTCGCTGCTGCGGGAATGCTCCATTCCTGCTGTCGTGGACGCAGATGCGTTGGCTACTGCAGTTCAGCTACTAAACGCTCCAGGTGAAACCCGAAACTGGATACTCACACCTCATGCAGGTGAATTCAAACACATGACCAGAAGCGAAGAACTAAGCCGTGACCGACTTCACCTGGCACGCGAGTGGGCATCTACCTGGAACTGTACGCTGATACTCAAAGGATTCCCCAGCATTATCGGCCTCACTAACGAACGGGCTGTGGTATGCAGTAGCGGAAATCCGGCGCTCGCTACAGCTGGAACAGGGGATGTATTGTCTGGCTTATGCGGCGGTTTGCTTGCCCAAGGCTGCAATCCATCAACCGCCGCAGTTTGTGCGACTCACATTGGAGGAAAAACTGCAGATCAATACGCTGAAAAAAATCACCCCGGCACGATGATTGCTGGAGATATGGTTAACGGAATCCCTAACGCGCTGAGCGCGTTACTAAGAGAAACATGATGGAGCCTGTTTCCTTCCCCAGCGTAGGACCACGCGTTACATGTTTTCGGTTTTTGCCTTAAATTTCAGATAGATAACCCAAACCCCACAAATCATGGCATTGCGCAAATCCCCTAAAGCTGATCTGAAAAGGACGTATGGTTTTTTCGTGCAGGTCGGCATGATCGCTTCGCTCCTCCTACTGGTCTTGGCATTCAACGCGAATCTGGAACGCGGAGATGCTATGGAGATTGAGCAGGTCGAGCAGGAAGTCGTCCAGATGGAAGAAATTCTGCAAACTGAGCAAATCCAAAAACCGCCTCCCCCACCACGCCCACCGGTGCCTGTAGAGGTTCCAAATGATGAAATCCTTGACGATGATGACTTGGATCTTGATGCCTCACTGGACTTAGATGCTCCAATCAACGTACCTCCACCGCCCCCACCGCCAGAAGAAGAAGAGGTAGAAGAAGAGCCGGAATTTTTCGAAATCGTTGAACAGGAGCCAGAGTTGATCGGCGGTATTGGTCAACTCCAAGCCCATGCGAAGTATCCAGAAATCGCCAGAAAGGCGAATGTTGAGGGCCGTGTCTTTGTGCGGTTCATCGTAGACACAGATGGTAACGTGCGTGAGCCACAGGTCACTCGTGGCATTGGTGGTGGATGCGACCAGGAGGCTATCAGGGTCATCATGGAGCACGCAAAATTCATTCCCGGACGCCAGCGCGGTCGCGCTGTACCAGTGAGGATGTCCCTCCCGATCGTATTTAAATTGCACTGATTACCTAAACGTTCAAAACAATGCCCTGCAGTTCAGTAAAACTGCAGGGCATCTTTGTTTCGTAGTGTGACCGAATATTCAGTCGCAGAATGAGCAGACGAGTGTCAACCTAGTCTGACTACTCGAACTTTGACCTGCCGGAATTATATGCTTTTGCTTTGAGAGCATCCCACACATCCCCAACACTGGAAAATGAAATAACGATTTATTATCCAGGCCTGTTGTGCTCCAACAACCCGCAGATAAGAAGCTGAATACCGGACGAGGGACTATTATGGGTAAGGTTCCATTGATCGGAGCAAAGGAGCATAATGAGCGGTGATTGCCCGACCAGTTCAGAACCCGGATATCGAACAGCAAGCGAGTTTGCGATTAGTTCAGTGAACGGAGATGCAACAATTTGCACGGATGAATCCAGAATCGATAGCAATTTGCCACTCATGATGATTCCGTCAATCACAGCCAGAAAAATGGTCGCGAGACACCGTGAATACCAACAGCATCTAGAACTTCTGGGCGTTGTTCAAGCGTTCCGTGAACGGTACGTGGCATCATGCTAGTCCACTGGTGATTAGATCTCTTGAAACTCATGTGACCGTGCTGGGCTGCTTTGAGGTGTTGGTTTTGCTTTCCTGAATCGCCAACCATAGAGCATCCGCCCGTAAAAGTTGAACCACTTGCGTGCTTCAGCATCCTGAAACGGATACTCGGCTCCGATTTGTCTCGCTGCAGCAAGTCCCGTTACAAAACAGGTTTCCTGGCTGTTGATCAGAGTATGAGCCCCGCAGTGCCATGTGTGCTTTCTTCCCTGAATAAAGCCAAAAAGAGGCACCAGGAAAACCAGATGTTTCACATCGTGAACGATGTGCTGAAACCACCATTTTTTAACAATCCGGTCTTCGTCGATCTTGCTGGTCGCATTGTACGTCACCAAACAGGGCTTGTCTGAGTGACTCGCCCATGGCTGCTGATTGTGCATGATATAGGTGATTTCATAGTTGTCAGGCCTCGCACCATACTGCTCGATATAGTTGCTTCGGGTCGTCAGCGGCTTTGTATCGTTATTCGGGAGGATGGACGCGTCCGAGTGAATCACTGTGTGGTTATGTAGCTCGCTTTCATATCGGATTGAGGACAGAATGTAGCGTTCCAGGAAACTCGGTTGATCCAAGATCATCAACGTTTGATTTGCATTGCAGGCAAAGATTACATCATCAAATTTTTCCGAATTTCCGTCCTGGTCTTCTACGACAAGACCAGATGGTTCACGATATACCTTTCGCACGGGCCGGTTCAAGTAAATCTTATCCATGAATGGTTCTGCCATTTTTTCGTAGATACGTCGCGTTCCCTGATCCCACGTCTGCATCGGAGTTGCACGTTCAATATTGAAGAACTCCAGATACCGACAAAACATTGATGTGGGCATATCGAATACGTTCGTCGCCATCAAAAAATTAACGAACATGGGTTTTAGAACCTTGTATCTGAAATCACCTGAAAATCCGCCTAGATTAAGGATAACCCTCATACTGATGTAGTTGAACGGATTGAGAGCATTGAGAAATTTGGATCTGGTATGGTTGAGTTTTCCGATCCATTGCAAGCGTTTCAGGAACTTCTGAAATTTCTTGATTTCCGGCTCCAACTGTCTCTTGATTTTGGAATCAAAGTCGTGAGCGTAAACTTCGCCATGATATCCCACACTGTAACTGAATTTGGTATCAAGTAACTCAATCCCGTGTTGCTCCATAAAAAGGAGAACGTGATGATATACAGAGGGGATGCATGCTGTAACGGAGATGTCAAATGGAATTGATGTCCCGTCTTCTTGCGGCATATCTGCTGTAATTGCATTGCCCCCGATCTGGTCTTGCGCTTCAAACATCCGAAAATCGAATTGATCAGGCTGCTTGCTCAATGCCCATGCTGTTCCTAAACCTGAAATACCTGCACCTACAATGGCGACCTTTTTCAGGGACGGGGTCTCCCGGTTTTCTGAATACTCCTTCATGGGTAACTCACGAATACTTCTAGACTAAACTCCTGCAAAATGGGCTCCACCAAACACCTTGTCACTGGAAATTACTCAGGAAAGTTACAGAGTATGTCCTACCCAAGGCGGGACGTAGGAATCCTTATTCTAATACCAATTTTGGTAATCCTTTTTGTAACTGCCGTTGCCACAGGAACCATAAAAATTGATCTTCCATATCTGAATATCCCTCTCTCTTAAAAGCAACTCTGTGACTGGCTCGGTTATTCAGTTCGATTCCATGGGTGTCGTACCCACTTGATTAGCTCCAACCCATACCTCGGCAGCATCAAGAGAGATAGCCAGTGTCACGTCTTATGACTTGAGAGAAACAAAACTCCGCAACTGCTGGTGCTGAAGAGCACAAAAAGTGCAAGAAGTGAAGTGTGAGTTTTTCATTTTACAAAGTAGTGAAGGGAATGTGATACCGAGGCCAAGATACAGAATGTATTTTTACTGGACCTGAACAGATAGCAGATTGTTGGCATCGGTTGCCGGTGCGTTTTCCAGAACATAGTTCATTTTGTGGGGGTTTCGCTGAAACAAAGATGGTCAGTAGGAATCCAGCCGATGGTGTGGTCAACATCTGTGAAAAAACTGCAATTCAGCACGCGAAAAATCTCCGGCACGATAATTGTTCGGACGTGGTTAGCGGAGGTCGATTGCGCTGCACTCGTTAACTGAAAGTGAACATCTTGAGCCAGTTTCTTCACTACACAATATCAAGTGTTGCCAGTCTTCGGCGTTTGCCAAAACCCCATTCAACCAAATCAGACCTAACTAGTGCTTGCCAGAAAATGATTTTGGTCGTGGGATTATACGATGAATTCGGGTATTTGGGAGCAGATTTGGTCATTTTTGGTGGATTTGGTCAGGATTTAGCCTGTATTTGGGGTTCTCATCGCATAGGCGTGGTCATCGCAGGAGGATGAATGAATTTGCGAATCTGGCGGCAATTTTGGGGTAAGAGGTCTGATTTGGGCGTTTAAGCGTGTACATTCGCCCCTTTGTTGCCATGCGTGTAGTAATGGAAGCCCAACGCGCGTTTGGGCAGGTTCCGATTGAAGAGATTGAGCTTGCCCCCCGAAGCCGGGATGACATTCCGGCGGTATTGCGTGGTTTGCGTTCGATATACAAGAATGCAAAGACGCGAGCGAAGATTTTCGAGCTTTTGGAAGGGGGTGTGGCTTCGGGAGTCAGTCACAAATTGGGCCGCCGTGGGATGGAACTGTGGAGGATTTTTGTTCTGGGGATGATGAAGCAGGCCCTTAATTGCGATTTCGATCGACTGACGCATATGGCGAACTACGACAAGCTCCTGCGCCAGATGCTTGGGCATGGTGGTTGGCGCGAGGGAACGGAACCAGAATACCATGTACAGACCATTCTGGACAATGTGAGTTTGTTATCGGAGGAGTTACTGGGCAAGCTCAACAAGGTCGTGGTGGCGCATGGGCACGCAGAGCTTACGAAGAAGGCCCGTCAGGAGGGGTTACGTTGCAGAGTAGATTCAGCGGTGACGAAGACGCATGTACATTGGCCTACGGATGTCAGTCTGCTAAGGGATGCGGTGGGTTGTTTGCTTCGGGCGTCCGCACGTATGAGCCGCGCGCACGGCATGCCGGGCTGGCGCAAGGCGGCGGATTGGGAAAAGCGGCTCGATCGTTTGTTTCAAGGGGTACGCCGGTCACGGGGCTGGCGTCGTCGTGATCGGGTGCGCAAATACCTGTGCCACTGCAGAAAGCTGGTGAAGAAGGCGTTGGCTTCGCAGCGGAGGTTGGGGGCAGATTGCAGTGATCGGTGGCTGCACTACCTGGGATGCAGCTTAACACTGATCGATCAGGTGGATCGGCGGTTGCTCAGGGGCGAAAAGATTCCGCATTCGGAGAAGATTTTCTCGGTTCACGCGCCGCATACGCGTTGGATCGTCAAAGGTAAGGCGGGGGTACAGGCGGAGTTGGGCCTCCCGGTCTGCGTCTTGGAGGACCAGCATCAGTACATTCTTCACTACCGGGTGCTCTACGAGGGGGTAGATTCGTCAATGATCGTGGATTTTTTACGGGAGGCCAAGACACTGTACCCGTCCCTGACTTCGTGCAGCATGGATACGGGGTATTCATCGGAACACAACCGGCGCGCATTGGAGCAAATTCTGGAACTGGTGATTATGCCGAAGCGGGGTCGTTTAAGTCATGCGGACAAGGAGCGCGCATCCGCTCCGGACTTTGTGGAGGGTCGTCGTCAGCATCCGGCGGTAGAATCCGCGATCAACAATTTGAACCAGCGCGGACTGGACTTGGTGCGTACGCATGGTAAGGAGGGATTTGGTCGCACGGTGGCGCTCTCTGTGGTCGCGGCCAACGTGCATCGTCTTGGCTTGCAGTTGAAGCGGAAAGAAGAGCGGCTCAAGCGCTGGCATCAGGCCCGAAAACGAGCGGCGTAGCGCCGCTGTAATCCTACCGAAGGAATTTGGACAGGCTCCGCCATAAGCGGAAAGGCAGACATACGTCGGGTTGGCACGCATGGTCGCGTCCCAGCTGCATCGGAGAGCAAAAAATGTCTTCCAGTGACCATTCAGCAAGCCGAAAGGCACCTGATTCCCCCGAAACTCCACCAACGACGCCACAATTATGGGCCCAGATTGTTATGAGTATAGCAAGAATCGCAAAAATGACCTATTCTCTGACAAGCACTAACTAACCATGGCATCACAAGAAACCTCCGCAGACGACCTACCGAGCAATCGCCCTTTCGCTGTAAAAATTGGCCTGATTGTTGCGCTCCTTCTTGTTTCACTCTTTCTACTGATTTCGATATGGAATTCGGGTTCAGAACACAAGCCCGATGTCTATGAAATCGTCGAACAGAGTCCGGAGTTGATTGGTGGCCTTAGTGGACTCCAAGCCAAGGTGAAGTATCCAGAAATTGCCCGGAAGGCCGGTGTGGAAGGCCGTGTTATTATACAATTCGTCGTAGATGAACATGGCAACGTACGTGACACCGAAGTCCGTCGTGGAGTTGGTGCTGGACTCGATCAAGAGGCCACCAGAGTCATCTCTGAACACGCAGAATTTACTCCCGGACGCCAAGACGGTAAACCCGTAGCAGTAAAAATCTCGATTCCGATCGTATTTAAGTTGGACGATGAGTTCGAGTCCCTACCCGAACAATCCCCAGAGAAGCAGGATGTTTATGTAATCGTCGAACAAATGCCGGAGTTGATTGGTGGCCTTAGTGGACTCCAAGCCAAGGTGAAGTATCCGGAAATTGCCCGGAAGGCCAACGTTGAAGGCCGTGTCATTGTGCAGTTCATCGTAGATGAAAATGGCAACGTACATGACCCCGAGGTCCTTCGTGGAGTTGGTGCTGGACTCGACGAAGAGGCCACCAGGGTCATTATGGAGGAGGCGAAATTTATTCCCGGACACCAGCGTGGTCGCACCGTACCAGTGAGAACGCAACTCCCGATCGTATTTAAGTTGCGCTGATTTACCTAGTCTTACTTACATGGCGTTGCGTGTCACACGTCTTCGAGATTGAATCCCGAATTTGCTGTAAAAGAACCAGCGAGTTCGGGAATTGATCGGGCTCACGGCATGCCTGTATCCTTCCGTGGACAGAACAATACTCTGGATCTATGTAACTTTCTGGACCAAGCCCTGCCCATTACCCAAGTAATGGTGTAGTCTAACTATTGTGGGAGATCCGTGAGCGTTTTTTCTACCGCCGTGATTGTCTGGTCGGAGCGCCTCTTTACAGCGCACGCCTTGATGGTCCGCAGCATAGGGTGACGGAGCGTTTTCACGCTTGGGTTCACGGTACCGGTACGTCCGGGCCATAGCATTGGGGTAAGAGTCTCCCGTTTCGTGAGGGTATCACGAATCTGCACAGCAGCAGCAGCGGGCCTGGGTCTCCTCAATGTGCATCTGATAGCCCACCAAGGCCATAGCGAGTCGTTCGATTCCCCTCCACATGACCTGATGGCCCGGCGGTGGGGCACGATTCCGGTTTTGATAGCCGCCCAACACCCCCACCAGCAACATGGCGTCCCGCAGCATCTTGGGTTCCGGCAGTCGTACCCGCTTGGCGTAGCCGGTCAAGAATCCAAGTTCCAGTTCTGTGAAGAATACCGACGGATCCAGCTCCGGCATGGTTCGCCCCAACAGCGTCAGCACCATGAGACGCCAGGCAATCACACAGTAGATCGCCAATGCCCGTTCCAGTCTTAAGGCGCTCCGCAGCTGCATATGTTCCACTTTGCAGCCACTCTTGAGCACCCGGAAAAAGTCCTCAATCCGCCAACGTTTCAGATAATACCCCAGCACCCGCTCCGCAGCCCGGGCCGAGGGCACCGCAAGACTGGTCAGCAGATACCATTCAATCGCCTTTTCACCCGCAGGCGGCGAGACTTCTTTGATATGCACCCCGGTGAGCGTCACCGGATCCGCATCCGCAACCAGTGGAGTCGCGGGCAGCGTAACCGGGCCATAGCGTACTTCGGCATCGGCGACGCGATAGGCGCGTCCGGCCGTCTTCGACCGCACGGACCGGCGATGAATCTCAATCCTGATCGTCTTGGCAGCTTTGCCACCGGACATCGTCTCAAACAGCTTTTTGCCTTTTGCCAGACGCCGATTCTTAGATGCCCGCACCAGCAGATCAACCCGCTTGTGCTGCCGCTGCGCATCAAAGAGCGCAAAACTGTCGCCCTCCCGATCCATCACGCAGAGGACCTTGATCTTGCGCGATAGCTCCTGCGCGGCTTCACAAATATCCGCATAACCATCCAGCCACCGCTGCGCCTTTGGCTTCAACGGTCCATCGGTCGGATCTTTGTAACTGCACCGCAACACGCCCAGTGGCAGACCATCGGTGGTGGTCGCCAGCGTGGTATGAATATGCAGTCCCCGCGATTTGGTCGTGGTCTGATTCTGACCAATGACTTCCAAGTCCTCGCAGGCCAGACGCGACCCGTAATTGAGCCGACTGCCATCCTGGATGCATAAGACCACCTTTTGGCTGCGCATACGCTCTATGGTACGCGCCCGATGCGGGGCCAACACGTTCTCCGGCGTCACCTCAGACGCCGGATCGCTCGCCAGCAGGCGATAATGCCCCTTGACCGCCGCCCGATCATAGCCCGTGTTCCCGGTAATCGCCGCGCCGATGGTATCGGCGAGCAGAGACGCACTCTTGACCAGCCGCGCCGAGCGCAGCGCGTTGCCCAGCGGCGCATCCCCAAACTCGGCATCGGCCCACTGTTCGCTATCCAACATCTCACCAGGTTGTCTGACCGGACGTAATTCCACCGCAGGCACCCCCAGTTGCTGACGCCACCTGCGATTAAGTTCGTATACATACAACGCCTTCGGCGGCTCCGGAGTGTCATGGCGGAGGCCGCCAGCGGTTTGTCCAATGTACTGAAAATTGGTGGCCTTGAAGCAGGAACCCGACCATTCGGGATCCACATAGGTTTCAACGATCCACACCCGGTAGCCGTAATGCTGCTGATAGTCCTCAGCCAGTCGCCTGAGCAGGCGACTGAGCACGTAGCTGGCCAGATGCTGGCATCGCTCCCGCATCAGGAATCGGCTCAGACACACCACACGGTGCAGATGGGCCTGTCGCTGTGCGTCCGACCAGGCCATCCACTGCTCCCGGGCCGCCAGTCGCAGGGCGGCCGCCGAAAAACCGACCGCACCCACATAACCGTGTGCACTGTCAATCAGATACCGTACCTGGGCACCGCAAAATGTCGTCACTCCACGCGGATGCTCATGATGCAACAGCGTGTTCCAAATCTCTCGCTGATCGGTGTCGGTCACCTTAACCAGCGTAAGACCCTCCACCTCGTTAACAACCTCAGGCAAACGTTCCGGGGCAGGCACCGGTTCGGCCAGCAGGCGGGGACCCGCCCCCGCCGCGTAATTGTTCGTCGGCGCAGGCAATGCTATCCGCCCACGGTCGGCCAGCTTTGACAACGCACGGGCGCAAGTGGACACCTGCAACCGACCGCAGGCATCAACGAATGTGAAAAGTTCACACACGCGCCTTGCTATCGCCGCGCGCGTGGACAACGCGGCATCGCCCAACACCGCGGTGAGACGCGACTGCGATTCCGGAGCACTCAAGGTGCGCAAAACCTGACTCTGCGTGAACATGCCACCAATATATGGGGCACTGTTCAGAATGTCAAGTCAAAAAGTTGGGTAATGGGCAGACCAAGCCCCATCCTAGTCGGTAGTATAGAATATCTGATAATAGAAATTCAGTACCCCGAACGGGCACGACGGACTAAACTCGAGGGATGCGTCACCGCGATCTTCATTGTTGACGCAAATGGATATGTCCGTCTCCCCACCGTGATACAAAGCCTCGGAGCAGGTTGAGATGAAGAGGCACTGCGGGCCGTTCAACTCGCACGCTTTGCACCAGGCCGATTAAATGGTGCCCCCCGTTAGCGTAATAATCTCTCTGACCTTCGTGTTTATGCTGATCTGATTATTCAGCAGGCACTATCCTACTACGGCCGAATGCAATCAGCCCTCGTAGCTGTACAGTTATGGTTTACGGACCAGAACCTCTGCACCTGTCTCAGTGCCGACAATAACTTCGGTGGCCAGTCCAATAAAAAGCCCGTGATCTAGCACACCTGGCATTTCCAGCAGCGTGCGGCTGAGCGCAGCTGGATCACTGATCGGACCAAATTGTGCATCAATTACCCAAAAACCCTGATCGGTAACTACCGGGCCGTCCTTCCGTAGTCCCAGACGCAAAGAAGCCTCTGCACCCATAGCTTGAAGCACGCGCAGTATAACTGGCGCGGCCATAGGGATAATCTCGATGGGTACCGGCATTTTTGTGCCCAATTGCTTTACAAGCTTGGAAGGATCCACCAGTACTATAAAGCTGTCAGTCTGACTGGCGACAAGCTTCTCGCGTGTGTGTGCTGCCCCCCTACCCTTTATCAGGTCAAGTACAGGACTGACCTCGTCGGCTCCGTCAACTGCAATATCCAGTCTGCCCTCTATGTCATCAAAAGTACAGATTGGTACCCCCTGCAAACGTGCTTCAAGCTCAGCTGAACTGGAAGTTGGAATTCCCCTGATTAACAAGCCCTCTTCCCGAACTCTACGCCCCAGAGCCGCTATTGCAAACGCTGTGGTGGAACCTGTGCCAAGGCCAACTGTCATGCCGGACTCAACGCGTTGCGCCGCCTTCTCGCCTGCCTGTCTTTTGGCGAGGTTCTGGCTCATTTACTCGTGCCTTAGAGATTCAATCGGATCTAGACCGGCGGCCTTATAAGCGGGATACACTCCAAAAACCAGCGCAATCAAAGTAACACCAATTACAGCACCAATCGCCCAGACCCACGGGAAAACAAACGAAGCATCAAACACCCATCCAAGAATGTTACCGCCCAAAACCCCAACAAGGATACCCATTACACCACCAATTTGACACAAAAAGATCGCCTCGTACAAAAATTGACTCAATACATCCCGTCGACGCGCGCCTACTGCCTTTCTCACACCAATCTCGCGAGTACGCTCGGCAACCGATACAAGCATAATATTCATTACTCCTATACCGGCAGAGAGGAGCGTAATTAGGCCAACGGCTGCTCCCCCTGCCTTGACTTGGCCTGTAAAGTTGGTGATCCCCCCAACAAAGGATTCTGTACTTTCTATCTCAAAATTATTTTCTTCACCGGGCTCCACGTTGCGAATTACCCGAAAAATACCTATGGCTTCCTCGATTGCTTCATCTATCGTCTCCATCGACGACGTTTGCACTTTGATCTCTACGTCGCGCCATGCTGCGCTGTAGCTCTGAATTACACTAGTAATGGGAGCCAGTGCCAGACGATCCATACTGTTTCCAAACACTGCACCTTTTTCGGCCAGCACACCGATCACCTGGTAACGTCTACCGTCAACGATGATTTGTTTTCCAATAGCATTAATATTTGGGAACAGTATATCGTCAAGCTCATGTCCGATGACAACAACATCTCGTCCCAACTGCACGTCCAATGCAGTCATATTGCGCCCACGAGCGATTTCAAATCCGTTCGTACCAACCCAATACTCATTAACGCCTAAATGCACCACTACGGGATCGGTTTTCTGGTCTCCGTACCGGGCTTCATCTGAATCCCCAACAAACAAGGTTGGGCTCACCGCAGACGGCAGCTGCGCACGCTCCGCGTATTGGAGCATTTCATCGTAGGTGATATTTGGCCGTGCGCGATACCGTGAGCCGGACCGGCTAAATCCGCCGGCTTTGTAGATGGTGAAAGTGGTTGCGCCGAAGGATTCGACAGTGGAGACCACTTTAGTTTCTATGACCTGAACCGCAGTCACTGCTACAATAATGGCAAATACACCAATTACAATGCCCAGGAGTGTAAGCATGGAGCGCAGCTTATGGCTGCGTAGAATCCCCCAGGCCAGTCGTATAAATTCCAAGTTGAACATGTCAGCCGTAACGTAGTGCGTCAATAGGATTCAAGCGGGCAGCGTTCCAGGCAGGTACTACACCAAACGATACACCTACAAACACACAAATCCCAAACGCTAAGAGAACCGTACCTGTGGCCAGGGCTGCCGGTATGAATTGATTAATGATAGCCGTTATCCCCATAGATAACACTACACCGACAGCTCCGGCAGCAATACAAACCAAAACTGACTCGATCAGGAACTGTGCCAGCACAGCGCGTCTACTAGCCCCCACAGCTTTTCGAACACCAATCTCTTTGGTGCGCTCCTTGACCGTTACAAACATAATATTCATAACCCCTATACCACCAACCACTAGTGCAAGCCCTGTAAGGAAGATGCCAATCGCGTAGACTATGGCTTTTATCGTCGCCAATTGCTCACGGAATGCTTCCGTCTTATTGATTTCAAAGTTGTTCTCTTCCAATGCATCAAGTCCCCTGGCAGCACGCACGATACCAGTCAGTTCCTCCTCAAGTAAGGGAACGGTCTCCTCGGACTCCGCACTAACCTTGATCGTTACGCTCCTGAAACGCCCGAAATGACGCTCGAAAGTTGTGAGTGGGATCTGTGCCTGCTCATCAAACGAGAACATGCCAAAAAACTTGCCCTGTTTTTCCAAAACTCCAATTACTTCGAATCGCTTACCGCCTACGCGGATCGTTTTTCCTACAGCCCGTTCATTCGGGAAGAGAGACTCATTCACAGCATCACCAATTACCACTACATTACGGCCAACCAGGTTATCCAGGTCATTGTACCAGCGCCCTTCTACAAGCTCCACGTCATCCACGCTTGCTATTTCGGGAGTTGATCCCTGGATATGCACGCCGTACATGGCGCGATCACGATAACGGATTGGCCGACTCGTATCAACTAACGGGGCTACTGCAACGGCATACTGAGAGTGCTCACGAATATGTTCTGCCAAGTCTGAACGGAGATCCGGTCGAGACCATTGCCGGCGTCGTTCCTCTCCCTCCACAAACCAGCCCCTCTTCTCAACATAAATCGCGTTAGTGCCTAATAATGCCAATGAACGATTCATCGCCCCTTCCAAGCCATTAATGACGGTAAACATCGCAGTCACGGTCACAATCCCGATGATTATACCGAGCATTGTCAATCCGCTGCGCAGACGATTTGAGATGAGGGAGCGCAAGGCGATGTTCAATCCCTCCCAGACTTCGATGAAAAAATGAATCAAAACGTAAACCTTATATCGGCGGATCACTGCCTAGCCTGTACGCAAATATGATACTCGTGTTGCGCGCCCTCGTACAACAAAAAACACTGGAGTTTGTTTGTCCACGGCACTCCTACCTACACAATTTTGGACACTTAGTACGGTTACTGCGTAGAATGTATAAGGTTGTATCGGCTCGCACGGCATGAAGAATAAGATTCACATTGTCACGGAGTTTCTGCGATTCTTGCGTATCCGCAAGAAGTATTGGCTGATGCCCATTGTGGGTCTCCTACTGCTGTTGAGTCTTCTCATCGTTTTGACTCAAGGGTCAGCGTTGGCACCATTTATTTACTCCCTGTTCTGATTTGCGACTGCTCCCATCTCTCAATAACAAATAACTGCGTGTCTCTCCAAACCATACGTGAATTCGAGGTATGGGTCAGATAATAGCGATTGCCAACCAAAAGGGCGGTGTCGGCAAAACTACAACTGCCATCAATCTCGCAGCTTCTTTGGCTGTAGAGGAACGTCTGACACTACTGGTGGACATGGATCCACAGGGTAACTGCACTTCAGGACTTGGTCACGATATCAAGAGCAGAGGGCTTTCGGTATATGAGGTTATCATTGGAAAGGCAACACCGGACGAAGTAATAACCAGTACAGAGGTACCACATCTGGATCTGCTTCCCGCCAACATTAACCTCGTAGGAGCAGAGGTTGAGCTCATTAGTGTGCCAAGACGTGAACGCCTTCTGAAGCATGCACTGGAAGAGCTTACAAAGAAGTATGACTATGTAATCATCGATTGTCCACCTTCTCTTGGACTCCTGACCGTCAACTCTCTCACTGCAGCTGATAGTGTTATTATTCCCGTACAAGTGGAATATTTTGCCCTTGAAGGACTTGGGTTACTGCTCAATACGATCAAAATAATACGTAACGGTCTCAATCCTGACCTGCAGATTGCAGGTGTGCTCCTAACACTCTATGATCAACGTCTGCGGCTCTCCCGAAGTGTGCGCGACGAAGTAAAGCGTTATTTTGGTGATCGGGTATTCAAGACCATTATACACCGGAACGTTACTATCGCAGAAGCTCCCAGCTTTGGGAAGCCTGTCGTAATGCATAATGCGACCAGCACTGGGGCACGTAACTATCGAGCCCTCGCCAGAGAAATTCTCCAGCTTGCCACTTTTTCCAGTACTGGAACTCCCCGCTTTACTTCCCCATCGAACAGCTGATCCAGCTAATGGTACATTGCGGGAAACTGTTGCAAAAAATCCCTCTCCCGCGTGCTCATGTCAGAAAAAAGGATTGCACTTGGACGCGGATTAGGTGCGCTGCTTGACGATGATGGACATCTGCGTTCCGAAGAGGATGCTCATACATTAGTCAGTGGCACATTCGCATTACCCCTAAGTGCGATCAAGCCTAATCCGTACCAGCCCCGGCAGGATTTTAAGCCCGAATCTCTCGATTCGCTTGCCCAGTCCATCAGGCAACTGGGGGTGATTCAGCCAATCACCGTTCGTGCCACAAAAGATGAAGAATTTGAACTTATCAGCGGTGAACGACGTCTGCGAGCCGCCAAGCTCGCAGGGATAGAGAAAATCCCGGCCTACATCCGACCAGCCAAAGGCGAACAAATGCTCGAAATGGCCTTGGTTGAAAACGTTCAGCGGGAAGAACTCAACCCGATTGATGTTGCCCTCGGATATCGGCGACTCATTGACGAATACGAACTGACACAGGAAGATGTATCCCGGAAAGTCGGCAAGCAACGCTCAACCGTCGCAAATTTTTTACGTCTCCTGCATCTTCCACCCAAAATTCAACTCGGACTTCGAGAAGGGATCCTCACACCCGGCCATGCCCGCGCTCTACTTGCCCTCCCCAGCGAGAAAACTCAACAAAAACTTTTTGATGAAATACAGCACCAAGACCTCAGCGTGCGTGAAGTAGAAAGACGTGTGAAACTCCAGCAAAAAAAGCCGAAAAAATCAAAAAAACCACATACTCACCGCAAACCACATGTAACTGAAGTCGAAAATGAGCTACGCAAATACTTGGGGACCAAGGTGCGTGTAAAGGAATCACCAAAAGGCAAAGGCCGAATTGAAATCCATTATTACTCAAAGGAAGATTTTTCACGCGTGCTCGAATTACTCACCGGCTCAAGCCAGTAGTATGGCTCATCCCACACTGACAACCTCCACGCTTGTCGGCCTATCCCTTCTGCTGGTAATCCCATCATCTGCACATGGTCAACTGGATACGATGATGACGGACCCAGTATTGGTTCATCCGGATCCGCGCACAGCCCTGCGACGTGCTCTTGTGCCCGGATGGGGACAGCTGTATAACCGTGAGTACTACAAGGTGCCCATAGTTTACGTCGGTATTGCCGCCTTCGCTGGTTCTGCCCTTTTGGTTAACAGACGGTACCTGCTTTACCGGCATGCCTATCTCTACACTGCACGCACCAATGAGGATGGAATGCCCGTATTCCCTCACTACGCTAGTAACTATGCCAAGCTTATTCGCGACCTAGGACTAAATCCCGAGTCAAGCCTAATGCCAGAAGAGATAGATGCACGTCGTGCTAGATTGGAACCTCAGTTCCGTACCAACCGGGATAGCCTAAGACGCAACAGAGACCTGTTGTACTTCGGTACAATCGCATGGTATGGACTCACTATCCTGGATGCGTACGTGAGTGCACATTTGGCAGAGTTTGACGTAGACGAATCGTTGACCATTCAAATATTGGGAGGACCAGAAAAGCTTGGACTTTCGATCACTTGGTAATCTTTGACCGTTGTGTAGTATGGCGCGCATTATTTACGCACTTAGTGGACAGGGTCGTGGTCATACCTCCCGGGGTATGGCCATAGCCGAGGGGCTGCGTGGACGTGGGCATCACGTGCGATTCTGCGGTGGCGGAGCAGCACAGAATATCCTGCAGGCTCAAGGGGAAGATGTAATCCCCGTGCGACAGCTGCAAACGGTCCTACGAAACAATACTGTTCAAGCAAGGGCAACCATCTGGGCCAATTGGCCGTCAATCCGTAACCTAGATCAAATTGTACGCAAACTGGCCAATCAAATCAGTGAATGGAAGGCCGATATGGTCATTACTGATTTTGAGGCATTTTCCTGGCGGGCGGCCAATCTTTTGGATCTCCGTGTAATCTCGCTCAATCACCAACAGATCGTCACAGAAACCTGCTATGCGCTTCCCACCCGGCATAAGTATCACGCCAATCTGGCACGTATCGTGATCAATGTCGTTGCACCACGCACTCCCAACAGACTTTTGTTATCCTCTTTCTTCTATCCCGAAGTGAAACGCCCGGACATAACGACCATTGTTCCTCCAATTATTCGCTCCGAAATCGTTCGGATCAAGCCAACCGAGGGAGAACATATCCTGGTCTACTACAACCAGCCAGAGGGAAGTCAACAACTCCTGGAGCACTTACGCGCGGACGGTCGTCGTTACATCGTTTATAACTTCCCAAAACCCGGAGACACCTCCAGTTACCCGAACATTACCTTTAAACCCGCATGTGTTGAAGAATTCCTGGGAGATCTAGCCGAGTGTCGAGGCGTTTTGTGTACAGCTGGATTCACATTACTTAGCGAATCACTTTACTTGGGAAAACCGCTCATGGTCGTGCCCAACCGTGGTATCTTTGAACAAACACTTAACGCTATCTTTCTTGAACGAGAATCCTTGGGAAAAGCTGTAATTGGTCGAAACGTATCGGCAGATGATCTGGAGCAATTTCATGAGTACATTGATTCCAAGTCGAACATGAACCATTCGTGGAACGTACGCGGCAATAGTCAGGCAATTGACCTAATCGAGGAGGAATTGCATTTATCTGCAACTCCACGGGCCCACATTCGTCCTAAATCACGGAAAGCCCACACATAACACCAAATCTGGTTACTGTTGTAACATCCAAGGTATATTACCCATCACTTGACGACCCTTCCCCCTCTCCATATGATTAACCCGGACGAAACACTGCCCGCAGAACCCGCTATTTTTGGGAAGACACGGGCCTTTATGGCACCCGGGGCCTTGATCAATGAGGCAAAAAAGGCCGACCTCTATCCCTATTTCCGTGCAATTTCGCGTAGTGAAGGAACAAGGGCATTCATTGACGGCCGTGAGCTCGTCATGGCTGGATCAAATAATTATCTGGGATTAACCAGTGATCCACGCGTTAAAGAGGCCGCCAATGATGCTATCGCTCGATATGGCACCGGTTGCACGGGCAGCCGCTTTTTGAACGGCACACTGGACATTCACCTTGAGCTCGAAGCTCGGCTGGCAGCCTTTATGCAAAAAGAGGCGTGTGTCCTGTTTTCAACAGGGTACATGACGAACATGGGAGTGATTCAAGGAATCACGTCAAAAAACGATCTGATCTTCTCAGACAAAGAGAACCATGCCTGCATTGTTGCCGGTACCCAAGTGAGTGCAGCCGACACATGGCGTTACCGACATTTTGATATGGCGCATTTGCGTCGTCTCCTCGAGAAAGCCGACGCAGAAAGACCGGAATCTGACAAACTCATCGTCACCGATGGCGTGTTCTCCATGAGCGGGCGAATTGCTCCAATACCCGAACTGGTGAAACTTGCCAACGAGTTTGACGCCGCTCTGATGCTGGACGACGCCCATGCTGTAGGTGTAATTGGCCCAGGCGGACGGGGTTCTGCAGCTTATTTCGGGCTGAACAACGAGGTGCCTTTAACCACAGGAACATTCTCGAAGAGCTTCTCCTCACTAGGTGGTTTTGCTACCGGAGATCTTGATGTAATCGAATACATCCGACACATGGCTCCCGCACACATCTTCAGTGCGTCTATGCCACCCAGTACTGTTGCAACGGTGCACAAGTGTCTGGAAATTCTTCAGGAAGAGACCTGGCGACTTGATCGCCTATGGCAAATTTCGAACTATATGCGGGAGGGGTTCCGTAATGCCGGCTTCGATGTATGGACCAGTGAAACCCCCATTATTCCAGTCGTAGTTGGCAATGAAATGATGACCGCATTCCAGTTCTGGACTGACTTACTGGAGGCGGGCATCTTCGTGAATCCAATTGTACCATGGCGCGGTGCTGTGCCTCGCGGCCTTACAATCATGCGTACATCTTACATGGCGACGCACACTGATGAGGATTTGGACTTCATCCTTGACGCCTTCTGCCGCGTAGGCCGAAAGCACGGAGTGCTAGCTAGCCCTGTAGTATAGCAGTATGTCAGATGTGCACTCATGTGTTATTCGCCCGGTCAAATCGCGGCGGGACCTGCGACGTTTTGTTCAATTCCCATACGACTTCTACCGGGGCAACCCGTTTTGGGTACCCCCGCTTCGCATGGATCAGTTCGAGGTCCTGAACCCACGCAAGAATCCATTTTTCGAGCATGGACGAATGCAGCTATTCCTTGCATTCGGTGCGGACGGAAAGGTCATCGGGCGAATCGCCGCCATCATCAATGGGATGCACCTGAAAACTCACAACGATGAGGCCGGCTTTTTTGGGTTCTTCGAAACTCAAGAACGCTTTGAAACCGCTGCTGCACTCCTGGATGCTGCTGCTGCTTGGCTTCACGAGCAGGGAATGCACACTATGCGCGGACCGGTTAACCCATCCTTGAATGATCCCGCCGGCCTCCTAGTTGACGGATTCGACCGGGTACCCGCGATAATGATGACCTACAACCCTCCGTTCTACGAGAATTACCTAGAGCGCTGGGGACTTGTACGTGTCATGACCATGTGGGCATACTACATCCACCGCAAGCACGTTGCAATTGACCGCATGAGACGCGGCGCTGCTGTCATTTATCGCCGTAATCCGGGTCTCTCAGTGCGCACACTTGATATGTCCCGCTTTGGCGAAGAGGTGGCCACGATAAGGGAGATATACAATGACGCCTGGTCTGATAATTGGGGATTTGTCCCCATCACAGATAACGAGTTCGCACACCTAGCAAGGGCAATGAAAAGTATCGTAGATCCAAGGATTTGCTTTTTTGTCGAACTCAATAACGAGCCTGTGGGATTCACAATTTGTCTGCCCGACATCAACCCTGCACTCCAGAGACTCCCAAACGGTCGATTATTGCCGTTCGGCTTAGCAAAATTGCTAATTCTAACGAAATTCGCCGGCGTACGTGATGTCCGTATGCCCCTCATGGGAGTGCGTAAGGCTTATCATGGCCGGGCCCTTGATGTACTTCCTGTTCTCGAGACAATGGAAAGGGCTACGGGCTACGGCTACCAAAGCAGCGAGACTAGTTGGGTCCTGGACAATAATCATGTCCTCAAGAACCTACTGAGTTCCATTAATGCTGTCGTGGACAAAGAATACACCATCCTTGAAGCATCGCTTGGTTGAGAAAACTGTCTCAACAATGGAGAACGACGACGCCAGGGACCGTCCGAGAGCCGAGTATGTCTATTATACCTGAACTTCCCCCTATTTTGATTTTTTCGAAGGCACGATTTTCTCCACAAATTTGAGGCTTTTTTTGAAAAATTACTGACCGCCAGGGACGGCGGTCTGGGGAGTCCAGTTTGGTGAACCGAGGACTACAGCAGTTTGATATTCAGCAGTTTGAATGCCTGCTTTTGGGTGGGACTGATCTCCTTGACCATGACGACTTCGGGGGATGCATCCGTCTTGATTTTCGGAATGACAACGAGGCGGCATGCCTTTGAAAGTTCTTCCATCAGCTCCGCAAAGCTCCAAACCTTTTCGCCCGTCTCAGTTTGCTTGGTTTGGGCTTTCTTTTTCGCCGATTCCGAGGGTTTGGCGGGTTCGACAACTTCTCCGCGCTGCACTCGTTTTGCTTCCAGATCATCCTCTGCAAACAACATCGGAGCCAACTTACGACGCAGATGATATTCTACGTAGTAGGCCAGCATGCACAAAAAGACATGTGCAACGACCCGGTCTTTGGTGCGATGGTGAATCGGACGGATCTGCAACGACATGGATTTCATCGTACGGAAGGCCATCTCCACCGTGGAAAGACGTTTATAATTTGTGACCAACTCGGCGGCGTTCGGCCCCGATTTCAGACTGGAACGGATGGCATACAGGCCGTCGAGTCGTTCCTCCTTCTGAATCACCTCTTCATTGCGAGTATATGAAAAGTGTCCTTCCCGGATCACGAGTTGAAAGTATTTTTTCTTGTGCTTCTTTTTCCCGAATACCTTTCCGACCCGCACGCCAATTTTCCCTGCATCTTTGAGTCGCCCGTTTTGGATCGCCTCGATGATCTTGTCAAGTTTCTCCTCCGCCTTCACGAGCAGGTCTTCCCGCGTTTTCTTACTCTTTTCGGCCTGTAAGGAGTTTCTGCACAGGACCAGCCGGTCATTTGGATACAGGTCACAACAGACCTCTACCAAGTTCTGTTCATCAAATAGACTCATCTGATAGCCCTCTTGCTCGACCACCTCACGAATCTCGCACTTTTGCATCGCCGTGATCCAGTCCAGACCTACGGGCAGAATCTCCTCCTGAATCTGCTTCTGCTTCAGAATTCCACGGTCTCCGACCAACACCACATGCTTGAGTTCAAATGTGTTCTGAATTTTTTCCACTTGGGCGCGCAGTGTACGGGTGTCGGCGGTATTGCCGCGAAACACCTCGACCGACACCGGACAGCCCTCCTGATCGGTCATCAGTCCATAGACAATCTGCTTCTTGCCCAGCTTCTTGTCCCGGTTGTAGCCATAGGCCGCCCATTCATTTTTCTCGCCTTCCACATAGCTACTGGTCACATCGTAGAGCACCAGACTCCCCTCCTTGAGGTGTCGTTTTGCCAAACGACACTCAATGTCTGTCTTGCGTTTGAGCAGTTCATCCATCGCATCATAGAGATCATCTTCATCCACGCGTTTGAGTCCAAGCTCTTCATTGAGCGTGGTGGATGCGTGTTTTACATCCAGCATGGCACTGGTCGAGAGCTTGCTTGCCGACTTGATCACGCGTGCGGCAATCATGCCGAGGATCAGTCGGCGGAAGCGGGAATTCTTCGGAGCAATCAGTTCCGGCAGTCTGAGTTGTCTCATGATGCCCAGGACCGCGGCGACATGTCCGTGGTTCTTGCTGCTTTGCACGTCGAAGGCCTCCTTGAACGAGCGGACGGCGGTGCCGCCTTTGAGGAGAACCCGGATTCCATCAATGAACACCTGGGGAAGTTTGGTGATATTGGCGATGGTGATTTTTTGGATTTTTCCATTGACGCGTCTGGACTCACGGATGAGCCAAGTGGGATTGGAATTCCGGTTGGGGATTCGCGCTACATACATGGGTACAATATCATGGGTATGTTTCCTATAATATACGAAAAATATGGGAATATATCCGTAAATCGGCCATAAAACCGAAAACATTCAAAATAATGACATGGGTACACCTGTTTAAAACCCAATCACCAAAAAACACGCCGAAAACAGAGAAATACACCACAAAAAGCCCGAAAAAGAGTCGAAATGAGAAGAAAAGTTCAACGATAAGGCCCAAATATTCGGCCCTACGTCCCAAAATCAGAACAAAAAGAGAAAAACCTTAGGATAAGGGGGGGAGTTCAGTTATACCACACGCTGCACGAAGCAGTATAGCACCTTTTTGTCTATCGAAATAGTCTTCTTGCCCACCGGAGTGATGCATTGGCTATCACTGCCATGGTAGCAGCTAGCGCATCGTACAGTATATCGCGTACATCAAATACCCGATCCGGTGAGGCCAATTGGAGGCATTCATCTACCAAACCGAGGCCAGTCGTAACCATAACGACCACTATGGAGCTGGCAGGGATTGTCCGACCAAATGCAGATCTCTCCAGTAGCGCTGCATAAATAAGCAGAGCGACTATACCATATACAATTAGATGCATCCGTTCCTCCGGCTTTGCGATGCTCATGAGTGTGAAGCTATAGATCAAAGCAATACCCGCTCCAACGACGATCTCTGGCCATCTCGGCAGCACGGTCATGCCTTGTGTCAATATGAAAACCAGAATCAAAAAACAACCTGACAGAAACAGCCACGACCCCCAGCCGCTGGCTTCCAACGGCTGAAGCAGACTCCTCGCCACACCAAGAGTCAAGTAGATTACCGATACGACGAGCGCAGCGCAAGTCCAGAGCCTGCGCTCACGTTTGGTTACAAATATAGTCACGTCGGTTAGGTTTTTAGAACCCGTTAGAGAGGTGCATTTTCAGAAAATTATATATCTGAATTTGAGGGGGATACACCAGGCAAGATCTAGCCATTCACCAGTACAGGTCCTCAACAATGTCTTTTTTACCAGTCAGCTTATACGGGTACCTTCTAGTCAGTTCATGCAGGAAAGTTACTGGCTCACTACACCATTGATGACGTGCAGCAAACTCGTCGCTGGATCACGTGTGTCGTGTGTAATCTCCCAAATCATCACACCAGGGAAGCTATTGTCTACTACATATTGCGTCTTATCGGCAATGGTCTGCATACCGTTATAGTGGATATTTCCGACTAGGTCTGTACCTGGAGCATTCGGATATCGTGCAACAATATCACGGTATGCAACACCTGTGCCCCCACTAACATCAAAATCCCTTCCATAAAATGGCACGCCAAGGATAATCTTACTTGAAGGCCATTCACGATAATTGACCCAGTAAGCCAAACCGGTTGCAGAAGCATCTGAACCCGTCCCAATGGCTTGATCGAAAGAAGAATGGGGGCCAGGTGCAGACCATGGCCCGGAAAAATCGTATCCCATCACATGCACATAGTCAACCAGCGGATACACTTCATCATAATGTCTGCCGTACCAGTCTCCCGCGTAGACATCAAGTGATATTCCCCAGTTATCCAGCGAGAGGCGGAGCTCTTCCATCAATGACACAAAGGCGGCCTTTTCCGAAGCTATCGGAATATTGGCATCATCTTTGGTCCATTCCTCCCAGTCAATATCAACCCCGTCGAGACAGTTTGCAATCAAGTACTGCCTCACGGTACGCACAAAATTTCCGCGAGCAGTTTCATTCGAGGAAAAAATAGGAAAGTTCGACGAACCCGTAGCTCCACCTACCGAAACATAGACTTCAACTCCATTCGCGTGAGCTGCCTGAACCAGTGAGTCCAATCGGGAAAGATGTGCGACATCAAGCGATCCATCAGTTCTCGGTATTGCAAACGCATAAATCACACGCGTAAGCATATCCCACCTTATTTGGGATACAGGCAACACATTATGTTTTGCTGAGGGATAAAAGCCAATTATCTGATGCTCACCGGCCTTGCGTTCAAAGGAGCATATTGGGTACGACTCTTCCTCAACAGCTGAGGTGCAGCCGATTACCATCAAAACCAAAATACCGACAGCAATAGTAGATCTCATATCCGAGGTGAATGACGGGGCGATTGAACAGTAGGCTACTTATCGGTGTCGTGGCGATGTGAAGACCAATTGCAACCTTTCCAAAAGTTAGCTCTCGAATGTGTAAGAAAACTTTCGAGAGAAACGAAATTTGCAATACTCGGGCAATCATGGAATTGATTACAGCCTACTCTCAGATCCTGCCCGATCATGAGTGGCTTAGAAGAGCTGATCAAAAAACCTGGGGAGTATACCCGGCTCCAGTACAATTGCCAAGAACACCCCACCTATGGCACCCCCGAGATGAGCCTCGTGGGCAATTCCAAATGCTCTCTCGCTCTTCATCGCATAAATGCTTCCAACCACAAACAGGAATGCAAAAAGCACCGCCGGAATAGGCAACACCGCAAAAATATAAATCAGATCATACGGAGCAAACAGTACATAGGCAAAGAGCACACCGCTGATGGCCCCACTCGCCCCAACCGCATTATATCCGCTGTTCTGCCGATGCTGGAAATGCGTCAATGCATGTGCAAATAAGAGCGCCCCCACATACAAAATCAGGTAATCCGTGCTCCCCAGACGCGCCTCCAGCACTGGGCCGAAGAAGTACAGTGTGATTGCATTGAAAGCCAAATGCATAAGTGAGACATGCACAAAACCGGCGGTAATATAGCGGTATGGTTCCCGTGCAACTCGGGTCGGCCTAAATCCCAGACGATCAATCAGCGTCGGGTCGACAAAGAGTGCAAAACCACTTACCATGACAATAGCAACAAGAAGCAGTATCGTCATGGGAGAATCTAATCCAAATAGTCCCATGGATTACGTACGCAGGAGGCTTCGGAAAAGTACCGCACCATCCCGACTGCCTAGAGCATCTTCTGCAGCTCGTTCAGGATGAGGCATCATACCGAGCACGTTTCCAGCTCTGTTCACTATGCCTGCAATGTTGTTGGCTGATCCATTGGGATTGGAATCCGGTGTGACCTCACCTGCCGGCGTCGTATACCGGAAAACAACCTGTCCATTACGCTCCAACTCTACCAACTCGGATGCCTCTGCGTAGTAGTTACCCTCACCGTGAGCGATGGGAATACGTAGAACCTGCCCCAATTCAGCATTACGTGTAAAAGGGACCTCTGTGTTATCGGTTCGTAAATGAACCCACTTACAGACAAATCGAACGGATGCATTACGAAGCAGTGCACCCGGCAGAAGCCCACATTCACACAGTACCTGAAAACCGTTGCAAATCCCCAGGACGAGTCCGCCGCGTTCAGCAAAGCGTACGACGCTGTCCATAATCAAGGAAAAACGGGCAACCGCCCCAGCCCGCAAGTAATCTCCGTAGGAGAAACCACCCGGCACAATAACCAAGTCTACAGGTGGTAATTCCCGCTCCTTATGCCAGATAAACTTGGTTTCGAGGCCAAACACATGGCGCGCAACGTGGTAAGCGTCGTGGTCACAATTCGAGCCCGGAAAAACAATGACGCCTACACGCATCAGTTTTCGGGTTAGTCTTTTATGACTTCCAGCTCCAGTATTATCTCAACGTCGTGTCCTACGACAAATCCTCCGGCCTCAGTCAATCGATCCCACGACAGATTGAAATCCTTACGATTAATCACCGTGCGTGCCTCAAACCCGGCGCGCTCGGAATCCCCCATCTTGCCCGTTCCGAGAAACTCACTCTTCAGCACGACCGACTGAGTAACGTCTCTGATAGTAAGATCACCGACTAAATGAAAGTTGCCGCCTTCAATGTCGGTTATTTCTGTACTAGTGAAGGTCATATTCGGAAACTCTTCAGCTCCAAAAAAATCATCCGAACGCAAATGATTGTCTCGACGCTCGTTGCCGGTGTCAACACTACCTGTCTCGATCGTAGCACTGACTGTCAATGTACTCAAATCAGTACCGTCCATCAGAATTTCTGCATCATAGGCAAGAAATTCGCCTCGAACATTGGAGATCCCCAAGTGACGCACTTTGAACCCAATGTTGGAGTGTACCGCATCAATCGACCAAGACGACGGCTCCTCAGTGGGTACTGAGAAAGCCAGCAGACAGATAGAGACGCAAAGTAATAAACGTGTTTTCATTTCCCCGATAGACAAATTTTGGCTGAAAAAATCTCGTGGACTGAAACTCCACAGATCCTGCTAGGATTCCCGAGTTATCCAATCCTCAGCTGTCCGGTTCAACATTTTTCCTCTAAAATCGTTACCTAGTCGCCCTGTGTGTTTTGGTCTCCCAATGATCCCACGTGAACTGTTCGCCAAAATTCGGCGAATTGAAATCCGTACTAAAGGCTTGGTTAACAACGTTTTTGGTGGAGAATACCACTCAGCCTTCAAAGGTCGCGGTATCGAATTCTCGGAAGTACGCCCCTATCAGTTTGGGGACGATATTCGAACGATTGACTGGAACGTGACTGCACGCACCGGTGATACCTTCGTCAAGATTTTCGAGGAAGAGCGAGAGCAGACACTGTTGCTTGTTGTGGATATCTCGGGCTCCAGTGATTTTGGCAGCCGTGATAAGTTCAAGCGGGAAATCGCCGCAGAGATCTGTGCGATTTTAGGATTCAGTGCCATCAAGAACAATGATAAGGTTGGCCTTTTGTTATTCTCTGATCAGGTTGAACTCTTTGTGCCCCCGAAAAGCGGACGACGGCATGTATTGCGTCTGATACGTGACCTGTTTGCTCACGAGCCTTGCTCTTCGGCCACAGCAATCCAAGTGGCTTTGGATCATATCCTTCGAGTAATTAGACGAAGATCAATCGTGTTACTAGTCAGTGATTTTCTGGACGAAGGCTTTGAGAGACCATTGCGAATGGTCTCTCGCCGGCATGACACCGTTGCGGTACAGCTACAGGATCCTCGTGAAAAATCCCTGCCCTCCCTTGGACTGGTCACCCTATTCGATCCAGAAACCAATCGAGCTCAACTGTTGGATACGGGAAGCCGAGCGGTACGGAATGCGTTTCGTCAATCTTCTCTGGACAGAAACGCACAACTTAAAATGCTTTTCCGACGTGCCCGGGTTGACCACGTTGAAATTCAATGCGGCGAAGACTTCGTTGACCCACTGGCAAAGTTCTTCCGTGCACGTGCACAGATTGCCTGATGAGGAGATTGCATTTGTGTGCCATACTTGCTGCAGCAGCTACCCTCTTTGCCGAAGTTAATACACTTCAGGCCCAACGTGTGGAAGCCTATATTTCTGAGGACAGCGTTAATGTGGGTGATCGTTTCGCACTTACACTTGTGGCGATGCATGGGTTTGATGAGGTGCCATCATTCCCAAACATGGACTCCTCCTTTGGTGATATTACTCCCATTAGCCTCCTATCTGCCGGAACACGCCTATTAGACACAGATGTACGCTTGGACAGCGCCGTGTATGAGGTGACTACCTTTGCCTTGGATACGGCCCGCTTAGCACCACTGACCATCAGGTTTCCAAATAGCGATGTGACAGCCACAACACCAGCCCTGGAGTTGCTTGTGATGTCAGTGGTCCCACAGGATGCCGAGGACATTCAGGATATGGCGCCTCCTGTTGGTTTTGGGCCTCCACTGTGGCCGTTCTTCCTTTTGGGATTTGCCGTCCTGATTGCAGGCGCGTTGATCTGGTATTTGATCTGGCGACGCAAACATCCAAAAACTCTTTATATCAGTGAAGCCGAAGAGCATGCTCCCCCCGACCCCGCAATGGTGGCACTGGAACGTCTGTGTGCACTTGAAAATGCTCCCCTCGCCAAAAGAGCACAGGTCGAGACGTTTTACGTAGACCTGTCGGATATACTTCGCACGTACGTTGAAGACCGACTGCACATACCTGCCTTGGAATCTACAACCCGGGAACTCGTCCAGGATCTGGTACACCCAAACGTGCAGCATCAAGTGCCGTCCGGTATTCCGGGGCAATTGGGGCAGGTCCTTTCTCTTGCAGATTTGGTCAAATTTGCTGATGTAACTCCTGCGGTAAGCGAAGGACGATCTGCGTTGAAGGAAGCAGTGAAAATTGTCAACCGTGTAGAGGTCAAGTTTGATCAGCGCGCGGCTAGGCAAGATTTTGTCAAAGTTAGCTGACTATCATGGAGTTCGCCCAACCGCAGTGGCTATTTCTATTGATCCTAGTCCCGCTTTACGGACTCTGGCAATGGTTGCACAGACAGGCTACTCCGGGCCTTACCTTCAGTAATCTACGGGCCGCACGCGATGCGCCCCGTGGCCCTCGTGTTTATGCTGTCATCCTGCCTTCACTACTGCGCATGGGAGCACTAACCTTGTGCGTACTTGCACTTGCACGCCCTCAAGTACGCGAAGTAACACAGGAGCGCTATGCCGAAGGGGTTGATATCGTTCTGGTTCTGGACACCTCTACAAGCATGCGAGCCGAAGATTTTCGACCAAACCGATTCGAGGCAGCCCGTGAAGTGGCTTCTGAGTTTATCGCAGGACGCGTGTCAGACCGGGTTGGACTTATCGTATTCGCGGCAAAAGCGTACACGCAGGCTCCACTCACACTGGATTATGCGTTCCTGCAACGAATGTTGGAAGAGGTTGAAGTCGGGGTCATCCAGGATGGCACTGCAATTGGTACCGCATTGGCGACCGCCGTCAACAGACTCAAGGATACCCCTGCAGAGAGCAAAGTTATCATTCTGCTTACTGATGGACAAAATAATCGCGGTGAAATCGACCCAGTAACCGCTTCCGAAGTTGCTGCAACCTTGGGAGTACGCGTCTATGCGATCGGTGTCGGCACCTATGGAGAGGCGCCATTCGTCTTTGACCGCCCCTTTGGCGGAAGACAACGTCAAATGGTCCCTGTGGAAATTGATGAGGACATGCTGCGTTCAATTGCACGGGGTACTGGAGGACAGTATTTTCGGGCCACCGATGAGCAGGCACTCCGTGAGATTTACGAACAGATTGGCGATTTGGAGAAAACCCAAATCGAAACACGTATATATACAGACTATGAGGAACGTTACATACGTTTTCTATGGCCTGGGCTACTTCTGATCTTGATAGAGGTGCTGTTAAAGACAACCCTGCTCCGTCGTTTTCCCTAATGGCCTGGCTCAACGAATCATACTTGTGGACCCTCTGGGCTGTGCCCCTAGTCATCGCGCTCAGCCTGTACGCGACCTGGCGGCGGCGCACACTACAAGTGCGCTTTGGTGACATTCCACTCGTTCGTAGACTCTCTCAAGACGTTAGTGGTCGGCGACGCCGCTACAAAGCCTCGATCATCGCCGCAGCGGTTGGCTTGCTTGCTATCTCCCTTGTTGGCCCCCAAGTAGGAACTCGACTGCGTGAAGTAAAACGTGAAGGCATTGATCTGGTGATCGCGCTGGATGTATCGGCTTCAATGCTGGCGGAAGATGTTGCACCTAACCGGTTGGGACGAGCACGTAATGAAATCAAGAAACTTCTGGGGGAGCTGCGCGGAGATCGTGTGGGTCTGGTCATCTTTGCGGGTGATGCATTCATCCAATGTCCGCTTACGACCGACTACAGTGCTGTACGACTATTCCTGGATGTTGCGAATCCTGACCTGCTGCCCACACCTGGTACAGACTTCAGTGAAGCGCTTCGGATGGCCACCCAGGCCTTCGATGCACCTTCACCCAGCATTGATCCCGAGGCCACACGCTCGAAAGCACTGCTGATTGTATCCGACGGTGAGAACCATGTCGCTGAACTAGAAGATATTTTAGCTACAGCACGTGATGAAGGCATCACGATTTTTGCAGCGGGCGTTGGTGAGGTTGAGGGTGCTCCAATTCCCATATACGGTGCAAATGGTCAACGTACCGGGTACAAGCGGGATCTTGAAGGACAAATTGTACATTCAAGGCTGGAGGAATCCAGTCTGAGGACACTCAGCACAGATGGGGCCTATTTTCAGATTGCCCGTACGTCTAGTGCGCTTTCCAACGTTGTTCCTGCACTCGAACGGTTGGATCAAGCCACGCTGGCAGAGGAAAAGTTTGAAGATTACGATCTCAAGTATCAATGGCCCTTGGCACTTGCATTGCTGTTACTTTGCGTGGACGGGCTGATTACTGTCCGCAAAGGCACCCGGGCGACCTCACGGAAAAAAATCTGACAAAATGACCCTAGCAACCGTATTCGGTATCCTCCTGGCAAGTATTCAGGTAATTCCGATGGGTAATGCCAAGAAGCATGGTCGGAATGGCAATGATTCCCTGAAGCAGGGACAATACGAAGGAGCCGCCTATGCGTATCAGGAAGGCCTCTCATCCTATGAATCTACTCAGGAAGTGAACGAGACCTACTACGGCCTTCAAAACAATCTGGGAATAGCACTGCATCAAAAGGGAGATTTTGAGGGGGCGCGCAATGCATTTGGGGAAGCACTTGCACATGCACCCCATGACCGGGCCAAGTCCACCCCAGCATACAATGCCGGAAACAATGCATTTAAGAACCAACAGTTGGAAGAGGCCCTCGCGCATTATCGGGAGGCCTTGTTGGCAGACCCGGACAACGAGGATGCCAAATATAATTTTGAGTTTGTAAGCCGACAGCTGCAGGAGCAACAGAATCAGCAGCAATCTGAAAACAACGATCAGGAACAAGAGGAAGAACAGAATCAGCAGCAAGACCAGGACGATCAACCAAGCGAGAGTGACCAGGAACAGGATGAGAATCAGGAAGAAAACCCTCAGGAACAGGAAGAGCAGTCCCAACAAGAACAGCAGGAAGAACAACAGGAGCAGGAGCCCCAGCAAGAGCAACAGCGCGAGGCTCCACTGACCCGTGAGCAGGCTGAACGCATCCTGGAGGCTCTTGAGAACGAAGAAGAAGAACTCTTACGAGAAATGCAAAAAATGGAAGGACGCCCCAGGCGGGTTGCAAAAGACTGGTAATTTCTGATGTGGCGTACAATCTTATTGCTGGGCCTCGCCAGTGCGTGTGTTGTGTCTGTACCCCATTATTCGATTGCACAAACCGTCAACGGGCTGGTCTCCTCGTCTACTATTGGTGCACAGGAAACAGTGTCATATACACTGGAGATTTCCGGGACGAACGCCAGTAATGTCGTCAATCCCAGCCCACCGGGTGCGGAAGGCCTGATGCTGGTTTCCTCGATTGCATCAAGAGGTACCAATATGTCTATTGTTAATGGACGCGTATCTCGGAGTGTAAGCTATACCTGGCACTACAGGCCCGAGAAGGAAGGCAGTGCACGCATCCTCGCGGCAAATGTAACGATTGGCGACTCAACCTTCCATACACCACCTGTTACCGTAACTGTTGTGCCGCAAGCGCAGCGACCAAGTCCTCGACGTCGATCACCCTTCGGTGGGTTCAGTTTGTTTGACAATCCGGCTGATACTTCACCAGAAGTAACCGAACAGGATATCTTTATTCGCGCAATCCAGAGCGATCGCGAAGTTTATCTGAATGAACAGATCGCGATTGATTACAAATTGTATTTTCGGCCGGGCACAATGCCTCGCAACAGTCGTCAGGCTGACTCCTGGGATGCTGAGGGCTTTTGGCGGGAAGAGCTGGATCTCTCTACAAACCCCACGCCTAGCCTGGTCGTGGAAAATGGTATTCGCTATCAAGTCATTTCGATCCGGCGTATAGCTGTATTCCCAACGCGGGCGGGGGAACTCACTATTGATCCGCTCAAAATTTCGGCAGAGGTTCAGTCCCCTGACGCAGACCCATTCAGTAGCCCTTTGTTTTCGCGAAGATACGCGACAGTTGAGCGAGCTTCCCCCGCGATAAATATCACGTCTACCCCCCTCCCCCCCAACGCGCCTAATGAATTCAAGGGAGCAGTGGGACAATACTCACTCCGTGCCACGCTGAGCCGTAATACGCTCGAGGTCGGTGAAGCACTACAACTCACGCTAACCATTGAAGGAACTGGTAATATTGCACTCATTGAAGCCCCCCAACCTGAAATACCGGGCATTTTTGAGATCTACGACCCTGAGGTAAGTATCTCGAAAACGGCTACCAATACCTTAATCCACGGAAGTAAGACCTTCACTTGGCTACTGATTCCGCGTTCTAACGGCACCTTCCAGATTCCCCCTATCAAGTTTGCTTACTTTGATCCTTCACAGGTACGGTATATCGTGCGTTCGAGTGACCTGGATCCCATTACCGTCACCGGCACAGCTGCTACAACTTCGCCCATAACTGTGACGGCTTCGGGCTTCCCCGTTGATGATATTGCAGTACTAAAGCGGGATCCCAAGTGGGTAACCGCAACCCACATACCACTCCACCGAGGTACATGGTTCTACTTATTGCTCCTGGTTCCCGTACTCGGCGTTAGCATTACCGCTGTACTGAAGCGACGGGCAACCCGTCTTGCTACGGATACCGCCTGGGCCAGGAACCAACGTGCACATCCTCTTGCCCGCAAGCATCTCAAAACTGCTCGGAAGCGTCTGTCAGAAGGAGATCCCGACGCATTCTACGCAGCCCTTGAACAGGCTGTGCTGGGGTTTGTTGGTAACCGTTTGAATGTACACGAGCGTGGACTTACACGTGCACAACTTGCAGATCTATTAAATAAGGCCGGTATTCGTGCTGAGAGGCAACAGGAGTTGATAGAATTCCTCGATACCTGTGATGCCGCCCGCTTTGCTCCTGCTCCCCCCACGACTGCCCAAATGGACGAGCATTACGCTCAGGGTAGCCGAATATTGAGCACAATTGCCCGCGAACTTGAATCCGTGATCGCATGAGGCGTGGTGCTCTGTTATTAACTTTGGTTGCATATGTCGGGTTAGCAAATGGCCAGCAACTCGAAGATGCGCTTCGCCTCTTTGACGAAGCCAACGGGCTTGTTGAGTCTGGAGCTTACGAGAAAGCAATTACCCAGTACCACGCTGTTCTGGAAACCGGCTTTGCAAGTGGTGCACTGTACCATAACCTTGCCAGTGCATATTTCCGTTTGGATGAGATTGGTGAAGCCGTCCGTTATTATGAACACGCACACCGTCTGCTGGGAGATGATCCACAGCTCCTGCACAACATCCAGATCGTCGAGGCACATGTTCAGAGTCCATTCTCCGAGCTTCCCACACCATTCTGGCAGGTCTGGTGGTACAGCTTGTTTAGCCAATACAGCGCCTGGGGGTTTCTGATTGCAGGTATGGGCCTTTATCTGATTGCCTGCCTGTTGTATGCACACCATATCTGGTCACATACGCGCAGTAACTGGCACAGGCGGGCACGCGTGGGAACGCTAGGAATAGGCCTGTTACTTCTTTTGATCGCGGTACTGGTCTCCGGTGAGCGAAGTTCTGTTCAAGGTGCCGCTATTCTCGAATCCACGACACTCGTCACGGAAACTGGAAGCATTGACGTACCTGAAGGGGTAAAGGTATCGTTCATCGGTGAGACAGAAGTTGGCGCAGAGGTAAGCCTACCTAACGGGGTACGCGGTTACGTGGATGCAAGTGTTCTCGGTTTTTTCTAGCCGATTCAGTAACCTCGTGTAACAAGCACTTTCAGGGGTAGACGCCCCAATCTGTATTTGGGACGTATCTGATTGGTTTTGGGCGTGCCACGGATGGCAATACTTGGATAAGAATCTAGCCTGAATTCCCGCGTTCATTTTCTCATGTGAGGATTATGGTCGTTTAGAGAACTGTACTCGTAGGGTTTTGTTGTCAAGCCAGGGGATTTTCTGGTGTAATTCGGGGTATCCGGCAGCGACCAGGTAGTTATCTTTGGCGCGTGCACGCAACTGGACGAGGATTTCATTCTGGGTAATGGTGACCTTTCCGGTGTGTCGCATCAGGTCACGGTAGAGGGTCCGCGCCTCGGCTTTTTCATAGCCTTGTCCGACGCGCACGCCCATGAGTCGATAGAGTACGCTGGCCATAACGGTCAACTGCACATCAACGTTGATGCGCATAGGAACGGCCGAGCTCAACGCATCCATGTGAAAGAAGTCAATGGCATCGCTGATGACATTTTCGATGACCATACGCCGGGCATACCGGTCAATCAGCTGCCGGGGCGTACGTTTCATCTGATTGGTAATCAAAACCGTTGGCTTGTCATGTCCTAAGTTTTTGACAAGCAGTTGCCGAATGGGCTTGGGATAAGCACGCAGTTTGACGGTTTCATCCACGACGCTTGGGGTCCGATACGCGCGCCCAATGTTGGAGAGTCGGACCTTCTTCCAGGCCGACTTATCCAGGGAATGAATGCGCCGGATCAAGGAAGCGTGGCGGCGGCGCAGCGTGATAAAGTCAATGCCGAGCGCATCCAGTTCTGCCAAGTTGGCATAGACCGTAAACCGACTGTCAAAGACCAGTTCACCGGGGAGCTTCCCCGTTCGGGCTTTCCAATCTCTGACAAACTCCAGAATGGCATCATTCTGGGTTTCTTTTCGGATCGTCGAATCCGCGTAACAGAAGACATGTGCTTCGGCATCGCGGGCCAACATAGTCAGGATCCCGCGTTGGCGTCGACTTCGCTTGGAGACAAAGTGTTTCTGCAAAAGGGCCTGATGCCCATGATAGGGGATGGTATGGAAATCCAGGTCCACGGAGGCGCCCGTACCCCCCACATTGGCCAGCTGTGCAGCGGCATGATACCACCGGTGCATCAAGGGTCCCGAAAAGGTCGAATCCACCTGGATGGAGTACTCCGTCAGGGTCGTGCGTTTGGGGATGACATTGAGACCGGTAAACAATGCGAGGCCCTGATCCAACGTTTCGGCCATGACCTGGGAGGGCCGTCCGATCCCGGCGAGCTTCAGGGCCAGGAGCGAACGAACCGCACAACCGGCCGGGATCATACGGGTACCCGGCATCTTGACGTGATCCAGAATTTCGTCAAGACCTATTCGCGCTAGATCAAAGGCGAATAAAAACAATCCTGCAAAATCAGTCGAAAAGGACCGCGGACTGAGATCAAGCTTTTTGCGGTTTGCGTTGAGGGTTCGCGGAGCAGGCCGCTGGGCGGATCGGCGGGGCAGGCGCTTGATGTTTTCCTGGTTGAAGATCTTATGGATGTAGCCTACACTGGCCGGCATGTTTTCCTTTTTCAGTGCCTCCTGAATTTGATAGAGGGTTAAGCCCTGTTGTTTTCGGAGGGCAAGAATCCGGGCACGTTTGGGATCAGTCGGCTTAGCGCGGGGTTCGGATTTTTTTAATTGGGGCCAAAAGAAGTCTGCGGAGGGATTTTTATTGAAGCGTGTGAGGAGGTTACGGAAGGAGCCGGGGGCATAGCCACCGCGCTCGGCGGCTTCTTCAATCGTGCATCCTTCGTGGAGGTAGGCTCGGAGGGCTTCATACTGACGCATGGGGAGGCCATCGGGCAGCGCAAAGAAATCGGAGCGTCGGTTCATTGTATATCGTGAACTATGAAATAATAGCCAATATAATAACAATAAAATTATAAAACAAACGACGAACTAGAATACATTAAAAGACCCAGTAAAATCAACGAAATAGCGGACGAAATGCCCAATTCAGAGGCTATGAGCAGGGATTGAGCTGGGACAGCTCGGCGGCAACACCAGAACAGGATATGATGTTATAATATTGGAATACTGTTCGTAAGTTCACGTAAAATATGAATATAGGTGTAAAAAAGCCATTTTCAGGCCTTATTCATAGGATTTTCCGTGAAAACACGCTTGGCTAAAATTCCCCGGGAATTCAGGCTAGCATACTAGTCTGAAATCGTCTCGACTACCAGAATTCATCTATTTAAGGCTCTTCACTTTTATGAGTGGGTAGCCTGTTTTTGGAGGCCTTCGGGGTACAGATCCAGTCCTCCGAGATAGAAGTAAATTGCATGGGCAAACCGCTGTTTGTTTCGGAATCCACGCGCACGAACTTTGATGGTTTTGATGCGGCTATTTATGCTTTCAGCTGGGCAATTACTAACTTTTAGAACGATCGAATTTATGATTCCCCATAGATGATTTTTAACCGTCTTGGCGGCTTTTTTCATGGGTTCAAGGCGACAACGCATGGCCCAGGATAACCAGCGCTTCCAGCCCTTGAGGGCCCAGGTACGACTGACATAGTGCCACAATTTCTGGGACAGTTCCTTGATGGCCCATGCACGCGCTGTTTTCAGCGAACTGTTTTTTAACTGCTGGAATCGTTTCTTTTGTCGGGCAGACATATTCTCCCGATTGGTGAGCCAGTCGTACTTGGTTCCGGTGAGATCATCGATGCCCGCTTTCCGCAATTCTCGGTTCTCCTGCCGACGGACTTTATCCACCGCCTCTGAAATCTTTTTCGCCACATGAAAACGATCAAATGCAATCTTGGATTCCGCATCTGGAACATGTTTTTTCGTGGACTTGTAGAGTCAAGAGGCCGGCGCGGTGCTCTTAGGGTCCTGTGGTAATTCCATCGCTTTCGCTCTGGCCCTCAGTCAGGCTCCCGTAAGTCGTCTCCGGCCCCCTGCTCGTCAAACCGGACGTGCGGTTTTCCCGCATCCGGCTTTCAGTTGAACTCATGCCTTCGCCCACGGAAAGTTCTTCGTCCTTGGCGCAAGATAGTGCAGACCGTAGGTTTCCCGCAGTCTGACTTCCGAGAAGTGCACATACTTCCCAGATTTCATCTTGTGCTTCCGACAGAACCACTGTTGCAGCCTCCGCGTTGCATGCTGGTCAATCGCACGGTAGGCAGGACTTACCTGCCCCAGAGTGAAGTAGTTTGTAGAGTCAGGAGGCCGGCGCGGTGCTCTTAGGGTCCTGTGGCAATTCCATCGCTTTCGCTTTGGCCCTCAGTCAGGCTCCCATAAGTCGTCTCCGGCCCCCTGCTCTCCGAACCGGGCGTGCGGGTTTCCCGCACCCGGCTCTCCAGGTGGATCATGCGGCTCGTACTCGGATTACCATGCTTCAGTACAGTCCTGCCCGCTATGCAGACAATGGCACATTGCCTGCGGACAGCCCAACTTCGCATGGCATGCGGACGGGCCTCGCTACGCCCCGCCAGCACCGTCGCTTTGACGATCCCTTCACTTATGCATGTGCAGATGCCGGACGCACTGACATTTTTCCAGATGTTAGGCCTTGCCATTTTTTCCGGTGCCCTTTGTCCTTATTATCTGCCCTCCAACCCTGCGGTCCCTTTCCTCAACGGGCGTTACCCCGCGTCTGCGGTACTACGGACCACTCCGCCACCCTGCCGGACCGGCCTGCTCCTTACGGAGTTCCGGTTGCCGTGTGCCTCAGCACCGACAGGGCTTCCCGTGTTGCTACTTCCCTGATCTTCCATGCGTGCCAGCGCCAATACCCCGGTGAGCCGTCTTGGTGCGCTTGTCGCTCACTTCCCATGACGTACCAGTCTTCCCCATATGGACGGAAGGTCGACACTCACATTATCCGTTTCGAGGCCTGCTCGACGTTCACTACGCGTTCCGGCCCGCATGGTCGCTAAGCTACTCGCGTAGCCCGTTAAACCTCAGTGCTTCATATCATGTCGTTACCTCCATAATACGCTAAGGCCGCTACCAACCGGAGCGACAGGTGTTGGGCGGGGTTCGCACCCGCCACAGGAAAGCGCCTTTCCACGGCGCACGCCCAACCAGAGATTATCCAGTTTAGACGCCGTACCATCTCTTCTGCGTCCATCGACCCGAATCGACAATCCGTTTGTTCGCTAATGCGGCGGCAGATGCTTTGGACACTCGACTTGCTCGGGCGGGTACCAATGTATCCCGCTCCCGTTTGAGGTCGGTAATTCCAGCCGATGCGGTATCCGAGAAACTCAAATGCTTCCTCGGGGCATCGCAAGCATCGGGTCTTTTGAGCATTGATCGGAAGCCTCAAACGATCCATGAGTTGAGTAATCACCGCCAACATCTCTGTCGCCGATGTTCGTCCCAATACACAGAAATCGTCTGCATAACACACAATCTCCGCTCCAAACTGCCGGGCGTAACCCAGTAGTTTCCAACCAAGAATAAAACGCCGCATATAAATGTTGCTCAACAGTGGCGAAATTGGGCTCCCTTGTGGGGTCCCCTTCCGTTCTCGTCGGGCGCGATTCGTACAGCGTTTCCCTCCTGTTTTATCCTCCTCCACTACTGGCATTTCCATCCATGCCTTGATGAGTCTGAGCATCCGTCCATCGCTTATGCGACGGGCCAAGCTCTTCATCAACTCCGCATGGGGAATCTCGCCAAAGTAATTGGATAGGTCCGCGTCCACCACTTCCCGGTGGCCTTGGTTCAACAGGCGGTGGATGCGTTTCACCGCATCCCGTGCGCTTCGACCCGCTCGATATCCATATTGCTCCGGTTGGAGGTCCGCTTCAAAAATCGGAGATAATACTAACATCGCCGAAGTCTGGACGACTCGGTCCCGGAGACAGGGAATGCCTAACGGCCGAAACTTTCCCGGTTGTTTCTTTGGGATCAGTACCTGACGAACCGCCTTCGGCCTGTAGGTACCTTTCCGTAAGTCCTGCGACAGTTCCTCCAGCCAACCCTCTACTCCGCTTGCTTCAATGTCGGCGATACGCTCTCCGTCCACGCCTGCACTGCCACCATTACGGCGGACCAGTGTCCACGCTTCCCACAGAAAATCCATACGCCATACCTTATCCACCAGGGCGTGGAAACGATGGGCTGGTGATTCCTTCGCTTTCGCATGTAGTACGATTTGGAATCTCCGAACTTTTTCAGATCCTGTTAGACCTTTGTCAGTGATCATGTCCCTTCATCCTTATCCATACTGTGTTCAACTCAGGGCCCCTTCCCTCCACTGGCGTTATCCCGCTTCTACGGTACTACGGACCCATCCGCCACCCTGACGGCCCGGCCTGCTCCTTACGGAGTTCCGGTTGCCGTGTGCATCAGCACCGACAGGGCTTCCCGTGTTGCTACTTTCCTGATCTTCCATGCGTGCCAGCGCCAATACCCCGGTGAGCCGTCTTGGTGCACTTGTCGCTCGCTTCCCAAGACGTGCCAGTCTTCCCCATAATACCGGAAGGTCGATACTCACATTGCCCGTTTCGAGGCCTGTTCGACGTTCACTACGCGTTCCGGCCCGCATGGTCGCTAAGCTACTCGCGTAGCCCGTTAACCTCAGTGCTTCATATCATTTCGTTACCTCCATAATACGCTAAGGCCGCTACCAACCGGAGCGACAGGTGTTGGGCGGGATTCGCACCCGCCACAGAAAAGCGCCTTTCCACGGCGCACGATATAGGCAGGCCACATATCCATGCTCACACGCTCAATCGCTTCCAGTTGCGCAGCCGAACAGCCCGCATAATAGGCATCCAGACTCGCATGGGTGCGTTTTTCCTTGACAAACAGCACCGTGCCCGTTTGGGAATCCGAAACCACCGTGATATACTTATGACCCTTTTTGTACGAGGTCTCGTCCACACATATATGGGGAACCGGTTGCGTCTCTCTACGGGCGAGTCCGCGCTTTACCGCACGCGCCATGATGTTGGCGATCATCGTCCAACTGACGCCCAGCCTGCTGGCCACCGTTGAAATACTGGTTGCATCCTGCAACCAGTCAATGACCTTGCTTTCAAAAGCCATCGTAAAACGCACGCGCGCATCCGCCCAAGGGACCGAAACGGTCTGGATCCCATGCTCCGAACAGGCCACCCGGGGAACTTTCGCAACCACGCTCGTCCGATACTCGCAGATATCCGTGTGGCGCCATTTCCGAAGACGATGGTCGTATCCAGGACAAACTTTGTTGCACGCTGGACACCGAAGCTCCGAATCCTCCGAACAAATCACATGGATCTCGGCCAACTGCGCCGCGTCATCTTGTTTGATCTCCGATACCTCCCACGGAGATTGGATCCCGATCAATCGATTGATATCTTGAATACGTACATTCATTGCTGATGAAAAATTTGACTTGTGCCAAAAACAGATCCAAAATAAACAAAGACATCCACTCTGAATCTATAGCTACCTAATAGTTGTTTACCCTGATCCTGACTCCGAACCCACTTGAAAAACGGAAGCCCCCTATTTAATAGTGCTTGGCAGAGAATAGGCAGTTTTTGCTATACTCATAATAATCTGGGCCCGTAATTGTGGCGTCGTTGGTGGAGTTTCGGGGAAATTAGGTGCCTTTCGGCTTGCTGAACGGTCACCGGAAGACATTTTTCGCTCTCCGATGCAACTGGGACGCGACCATGCGTTCCAACCCGAGCTACGTCTGCCTTTCCGCTTGTGGCGGAGCCTGTCCAAATTCCTTCGGTAGGATTACAGCGGCGCTACGCCGCTCGTTTTCGGGCCTGATGCCAGCGTTTGAGCCGCTCCTCTTTCCGCTTCAACTGCAAGCCAAGACGATGCATGTTGGCCGCGACCACAGAGAGCGCCACCGTGCGACCAAACCCCGCCTTACCATGCGTACGCACCAAGTCCAGTCCGCGCTGGTTCAAATTGTTGATCGCGGATTCTACGGCCGGATGCTGACGACGACCCTCCACAAAGTCCGGAGCGGATGCGCGCTCCTTGTCCGCATGACTTAAACGACCCCGCTTCGGCATGATCACCCGTTCCAAAATTTGCTCCAATGCGCGCCGGTTGTGTTCCGATGAATACCCCGCATCCATACTGCACGAAGTCAGGGACGGGTACAGCGTCTTGGCCTCCCGTAAAAAATCCACGTAGAGTCAAGGGGCCGGCGCGGTGCTCTTAGGGTCCTGTGGCAATTCCATCGCTTTCGCTTTGGCCCTCAGTCAGGCTCCCGTAAGTCGTCTCCGGCCCCCTGCTCTCCGAACCGGGCGTGCGGGTTTCCCGCACCCGGCTCTCCAGGTGGATCATGCGGCTCGTACTCGGATTACCATGCCTCAGTACAGTCCTGCCTGTTATGCAGACAATGGCACATTGCCTGCGGACAGACCAACTTCGCATGACATGCGGACGGGCCTCGCTACGCCCCGCCGCACCGTCGCCTTGACGATCCCTTCACTTATGCATGTGCAGATGCCGGACGCACTGACATTTTCCCAGATATTAGGCGTTGCCATTTTCCGATGCCCTTTGTCCTTATTATCTGCCCTCCAACCCTGCGGTCCCTTTCCTCAACAGGCGTTACCCCGCGTCTACGGTACTACGGACCACTCCGCCACCCTGACGGCCCGGCCTGCTCCTTACGGAGTTCCGGTTGCCGTGTGCCTCAGCACCGACAGGGCTTCCCGTGTTGCTACTTCCCTGATCTTCCATGCGTGCCAGCGCCAGTACCCCGGTGAGCCGTTCTGGTGCGCTTGTCGCTCGCTTCCCAAAACGTGCCAGTCTTCCCCATATGACCGGAAGGTCGACACTCACATTGATCGTTTCGAGGCCTGCTCGACGTTTACTGCACGTTCCGGCCCGCATGGTCGCTAAGCTACTCGCGTAGCCCGTTAAACCTCAGTGCTTCATATCATTTCGTTACCTCCATAATACGCTAAGGCCGCTACCAACCGGAGCGACAGGTGTTGGGCGTGGATTCGCACCCGCCACAGGAAAGCGCCTTTCCACGGCGCACGATCATCGACGAATCTACCCCCTCGTAGAGCACCTGGTAGTGAAGAATGTACTGATGCTGGTCCTCCAAGACGCAGACCGGGAGTCCCAACTCCGCCTGTACCCCCGCCTTACCTTTGCTGATCCAACGCGTATGCGGCTCGTGAACTGAGAAAATCTTCTCCGAATGCGGAATCTTTTCGCCCCTGAGCAACCGCCGATCCACCTGATCGATCAGTCTCAAGCTGCATCCCAGGTAGTGCTGCCACCGATCACTGCAATCTGCCCCCAACCTCCGCTGCGAAGCCAACGCCTTCTTCACCAGCTTTCTGCAGTGGTACAGGTATTTGCGCACCCGATCACGACGACGCCAGCCCCGTGACCGGCGTACCCCTTGAAACAAACGATCGAGCCGCTTTTCCCAATCCGCCGCCTTGCGCCAGCCCGGCAGGCCGTGCGAACGGCTCATACGTGCGGACGCCCGAAGCAAACAACCCACCGCATCCCTTAGCAGATTCACATCCGTAGGCCAATGAACATGCGTCTTCGTCACCGCTGAATCTACCCTGCAACGTAACCCTTCCTCCTGGGCCTTCTTCGTAAGTTCTGCGTGCCCATGTTCCACCACGACCTTGTTGAGCTTGCCCAGTAACTCCTCCGATAACAAACTCACATTGTCCAGAATGGTCTGTACATGGTATTCTGGTTCCGTTCCCTCGCGCCAACCACCATGCCCAAGCATCTGGCGCAGGAGCTTGTCGTAGTTCGCCATATGCGTCAGTCGATCATAATCGCAATTCAGGGCCTGCTTCAGCATCCCCAGAACGAAAATCCTCCACAGATCCATCCCCCGGCGCCCCAATTTGTGACTGACTCCCGAAGCCACGCCCCCTTCCAAAAGCTCGAAAATCTTCGCTCGCGTCTTTGCATTCTTGTAAATCGAAAGCAAACCTCGCAATACCACCGGAATGTCATCCCGGCTTCGGGGGTCAAGCTCGATCTCTTCAATCGGAACCTGCCCAAACGCGCGTTGGGCTTCCATTACTACTCGCATGGCAACAAAGGGGCGAATGTACACGCTTAAACGCCCAAATCAGACCTCCTCCCCCAAAATTGCCGCCAGATTCGCAAATTCATTCAACCTCCTACGCGGACGACGACTATGCGATGAGAGCCCCAAATACACGCTAAATCCTGACCAAATCCACCAAAAATGACCAAATCTGCTCCCAAATACCCGAATTCATCGTATCATCCCACGACCAAAATCATTTTCTGGCAAGCACTATTTAATAGGAAGTTACCCCCTCATTCTGGACTAATTTTGACGGCAATGACTCATTCTGCGTGTGTATTCAGATGAAATTGCCCACCTATTCAGATTGATGTTGCCCACCTTGGGTGGATTTTTTTTGGAGCATTTTTCATGTTTGGTTTCGGGTTCGAATGAATGTATTTTTCTCTTGTTTCATGGCATGGATTTTTCGGGGTTTGTGAATTGTTTTCTCATGGAGTCGCCTTCGAGTTCAATTCGATAGGCGGGTTGAATGAGTCGGTCGAGAATGGCATCGGCAATGGTGGGATTCGCCATAGACTGGTGCCAGTGTTCGACGGGTAATTGACTGGTTGCAATGGTTGAGCGTTTCTGGATTCGGTCATCGAGTATCTGGAAGATATCTTCTTGTTGCGTTTGGGTCAGGGCAGTAAGTCCCCAATCGTCAAGCACGAGGACATCCAGTTTTTTCAGGGCATTCAAGATTTTCAGATACCGACCATCGGCCCGGGCAAGGGTTAATTCTTCCAGGAGTCGTGGTAAGCGATGATAGCGGGCGGTAAAGCCTTCCAGACAGGCTTTGTGGGCCAGCGCACAGGCCAGGTAGCTTTTGCCAGTCCCGGTGGGGCCGGTCAGGATTACATTCAGATGACGGCGGATCCAGTCACAGCTGGCCAATTGTAACATTTGTTGCTGGTTGAGTCCCCGTGCAGTCCGATAATCAATTTCTTCCATGCAGGCGATCTGATGCAGTTTGGCCCGACGCAGCCGCATGTTCAGGGCCCTGTTTTCTCGGTCGCTGGTTTCACAATCCAACAGGAGTGCCAGACGATCGAGAAAGGACAAGTGGTTGATATCGGGCTGGGTCAACTGGTCGCGCAAGGCGCGGGCCATCCCATGAAAGCGGAGTTTTTCGAGTTGATCAAGCGTTGAATGATGAAGCATCGGTAGATTCATTTTTGGGTTTGTTGGCATAATAGTCTCCGCCCCGAAGATTTTTATGCAGGATGGTTGGGGGATCAGGGACGGTCTCCTGCAGCAAATCCCGTCCTTTTTGAAGGATGGAGGCAATGGACGGATAATTGCAGGCACGCGGCCCCAGCCCCCCTGCGAGGCGACATACGGACTCCAAGCGCTCGGGACCATATCGGTCCTTGAGGCCCAAGATGCCCATGACTGCGCGGAAGTTCTGCTCTTGGTGTGATCGGCGATCCAGAACGGCCTCGGTCAAGCGCTCGGTCTCTGGACCCACGGATCGGGCACGCACCAACAAATGTTCGCGGTCCCGATAACGACGATGTTTTTCCGGCATGTGATTGCGGTGAGTACTAAAGCATCCTTTGGTACGAATTCGTTGATGGATCGCCACCAATTTGTTCTTGTAATAGCATTTGACCAGGGTTTCACCGATGCATACGTCCAGTTTCTTGCGACGAAGGCGGTGGGGAACACTGTAATAGGCGAAATCGGCTTGAATATGGTAATCCACATTCACGATCAGCTTCTTCCATTGTCGGAACTCGTACCGCGTATCTGGAAGCGGGCGCATGGCAGGCCGGTCCAGTTCCTCAAATTGACCGCGACGCGTACCTTGTTTCTTCTGAAAGGGAATCTCGTTCAGCTGCTTCAGTAGGGGAGCGATGGCTTGATTGAGTTCCTCAATACTGAAGAATTGACGGGTACGGATACACGTCAAGATTCGCGTCGTTACAAATTTCACTCCAAGCTCGACTAGGCTCTTATCCTGCGGTTTCTCCACGCGGGCAGGTGAGATTTTCGTGTTATAGTGACGTGCAAAATCCAGGTAAGTGGGTTGAATCTTTTGATTCCTACGATTCGCACGCACGACCGCCGCTTTCAAATTATCACAGACCACGACTGCGGGGACGGCCCCAAAGAACGCCATCGCCCGGACATGCGCCCCAATCCAACTACGAATCGTTTGATCCGGCGTCGCCTCCACATACGTATAGTTGGAACAGCCCAGCGTCGCAACAAAGATCTGCGCCTGGGTCACTTCGCCCGTGTCTGGATCAATGATCGCGACCGTCGTGCCTGCATAGTCTACAAAAAGCTTGTCGCAGGTTTCCAAATGCGAAACCGGTGGACACATCCCTACCCCAAAAGGATGCCTCCTCTCCCCAGGAGGTTTCTTCAAGTAGCGCTGAGGATTGGGTAGAAGTCACCCATCCTCTCCATCCGTGGTACGGCCGAAAATTGCGGCGCCAACACGTTCTCACAACCGGAAATGTGCAATTAGTACGTTGTATTGTGGATCAGGACACGCTTCGGTGTCTTCCCAGAGCATGGACCGATCTACGTATCGTGGACGACTTTGAGCGGGTATCGTCGGGTCGGGCCTTCTTCCGTCTTGACGACCTGGTGGCGTTGAGGGCCTTTGTGGATGTGCTTTTAGATGATCAACAATAAAACAACATTATGATCATGAATTGTGCAACAAACGGAGAATAAATGCGATATATTGCAAATATAGCGCGCGCTTTCGGCAGATTGTTGCAAACTTGTCGTGCGTTATGTATCTTCTATTTTAATCATTTAAGGTGGCCTAATGTCCAATACCAAGCTCAAGCGCCTGCGCGCGTCCGGGACGCTCAACTCACGCCCGGAATCGGTCACCGATTCCCTGTTTGCCAACAGTTCCTTCTTCGATCCGAACGATCTGCTGCAGGTCCGCTACGAGATGATCCGTTCGCACACCAAAGACACAACCCTCAAAGAAACGGCGGACCGGTATGGGATGTCCATTCCGACCTGTGTACGGCTCAAGCGCGACTATCGCGAGGGTGGACTACAGGCGTTGATTCCAAGACGTCGCGGACCCCGGGGGCCGCGAAAAATCACCCCCATGGTGGTGGCGTTTGCACACACGTATCTGGAGCAACATGGCGATACGAGCATCCGCAAACTCGCCGAACGGGTCGGCGAGCACTTCCAGATCAGCATCCACTTCAGCGCATTGTATCGGGCGCTGTCAAAAAAAAACTCTGGAAGGGATTCCTGAGCAGCGGACCGGAATGCTGGACCGTCACTGGTACGGCCAATGGCGGGATCAGTGGTTGCATGGGGGGCAGACCCAGGCCATCTCGCTGGTGTGTCACCATGGGTTGGCGCGGGCACTGGTGCTGGCGGCCCCCTTGCCTGCCCCGGCACCTGCCCAAGATCCCGTCGCGATGGCGGCGCCCGGTTCTCTGCTCACGCAGGCAAGCTCAATGAGTTGTGCCCTACTTCACACGATCCAAATGAACCATGTCGTCAAATTCTAAAGTTACGTCCGCACATCTGCGGCGGCGGGCCTGTTTGTATATCCGGCAGTCCTCGCTCCACCAGGTGGAAACCCATAAAGAAAGCCAATTCCGGCAGTATGACCTCCGCCACCGGGCGCTCGCGTTGGGCTGGTCCGAGGATCAAATTGACATCATTGATGAAGATCAGGGCAAGTCGGGGGCAAGTACAGCCCAGCGAACGGGATTCCAGGATTTGCGTGCTCGGGTCGGGGCAGCTGAGGTGGGGATTATCCTGAGTCTGGAGGTGTCTCGCCTGTGCCGGGATAATGCCGAGTGGCATCAATTGCTTCGGATTGCCGCGGTGTCGAACACCCTGATTCTAGACGAGTACGGGGTCTATAATGTCAGCGATCTCAATGACTGGATGTTGCTGGGGCTCAAGGGGCAGCTTTCGGAATATGAACTGCGTGGCATCCGTGAGCGCATGGTGGGCGGCCAGCGCAGCAAGGCCAGACGGGGAGAATTGAAACTGCCCTTACCGATCGGGTTGGCCTACACCGCTACCGATGAGGTGGTTCTGGATCCAGATCAGTCCATCACCGAAGCCGTGGACCTCGTGTTCCACACCTTTCGGCGCCTAAACTCCATCATGCAGGTCACAAAATGGTTCCGTAAGCGGGGAATCCGGTTGCCCTCACGTCCGAGATCCGGGGCTGGGGCGGTATATTGGAGCGTTCCGAACCACAGTCAGCTCCAGCGCATGCTTCACAATCCCCGGTATGCGGGATGCTATGCCTAAGGTCGCACGAAGACGGAGCAACGTGCAGACGGATCCATGAAATACTCAAGGATTCCCATGGATCAATGGATGGTCTGTATTCCGGAGGCCCATGCAGGATATATTTCCTGGGAAGAATATCTGCAAAATCAAGACACCATCCGTGCGAACGCCACCAGCTTTCTGCGGGGAGACCGGGTGCCATCGCCGCGGAAAGGCGTAGCTTTACTGCAATCCCGGATCATTTGTGGCCTCTGTGGGCAACGAATGCAAGTCTCCTATAATCGGAATAAAGGACGTGCTTCGGCGCCGAAGTGGTACTATCTGTGCAAGGAGAATAAGGTCCGCCATGGAATGCAAACCTGTCAAAGCATGCGTGGAGACCTGCTGGATGAAGCGGTGGGAACCTTTGTGGTCGCCGCAGTCAATCAGGAGAATCTAGCCCTGTCTTTGATGGTACGCGAGCAGCTACGTACCGATTTTGAGACGGCCGACCGGCAGCGAACGAATCATATCCAGGCGCTGCGGCATCAAGTAGAGCTGGCCCGCCGCAGATTCATGGAAGTGGATCCCTCCAATCGCCTCGTGGCTGCAACGCTGGAGGCCGAATGGGAGGCCCAACTAAAACGCCACACGGAAGCCGTCCGGGAACGAGAGAACTATATGGACGCACAGACCAGCATGCCGGAACCCGAACGGGACCAGCGTATTCTGGAACTGACCCATGATTTTTGTAAGGTGTGGAAGGCCCCCGAGACTTCCAACGAAGATCGAAAACGCCTACTGGGCTTTTTGGTGGAGGACATTACGCTCACGCGCAACGGCTATCAGGTTGAGGTGGGACTGCGTCTGCGCGGGGGACGGATTCACCAACTGGAACCCGTTGCATTACCCCTGCCCTGGGAGGTGATCATACGACGGGATGCCTCCACCAAGGTCTTGGCGGAATTGGAGATCTTGCTTGAAGCGGGCTGTTCAGACAGCCTTGCAGCAAAAGACCTAAATCGGCGCGGACATCGTGATTCCCGCGGAGATCGGTTCACCCGACAGAGCATCCGCCTCATTCGTACCCGATACAACATCAAAAACGGGCTTCGGCGGAAACGAGATCAATTGCGTGAACAAGGCTGCATCAGCGGAGTCGAGCTTGCAGCAGAACTTGGCGTAGCCTACTCGCAGCTCTATAAGCATGTACCCGATAACCCACGCGTGGAAATCTATGAGATTCCCAGCGCAAAACGTATCTTCAAAATGTACAAACTCATCCCGGAACCGCAAGACAAACAAGTATCGTAGGCATGTCCTCGACAGATCGCATTCAGACATCAAAGACTTGTCCCCGGCTTTGTGATGAAGCCGCATGGTCACCTCCAGGAGACCACTCCATTCATGGTAAAGAACACAAAAATGCCCGTAGCTGTACCCCTCCGGATGAACTTGGCGGTAGGAATGCCAGATCCGCTCCAGGGTCATCCCCTTCCGGGATAACTGCCTGTTAAGCTCCGTCCAGTCCGGCTGGGGACGATCGGAAGAAACCTGATCGCGCGGGAACAACAAGGCCTCAAGGGTCTCATCGGTGTACGCCTCCGGAAGAGGCCAAGACACGCCCGCGGCCTCGGCGCGACGAAGATAATTACGCACCGTCCCCGGGGAGATCTGCAGGTAGCCCGCGATTTGACGCTTACTGCGGCGCTCATCGTAGTAGTAGCGCAGCACGTCTCGTATGGTCTTCATAGAAATTCGTTGTTGTGGCATGAGTTGCTCTGATTGGTTCAGGGCCGCTAATGCCTTGTAATTCTTCCTGCTCCAACAACAAATCCTGTCTCGAAATTCAGATCAAAATTGCACCGAAAATCAATTGGATTTTATCCACCCAAGGTGGGCAACATCAATCTGAATATACATTCTGCGAGACATCTGTCGTGATAGACAGAACCTTTGACGAAGAACAATTCTCATAGACCGGCGCTGTTTTTCTCAACATTGGGGATTACAATGGTTCCCCACGTATGGTGAGAGAAGGGCGAACTCTTGCTGATCCTACCCTCGCTAAGCGAGAACTATTTCGAGCATCAACGCACTTTGGAAAAACAACGCTTTGTTGACATTTTCGTCGAGCCAACACCCATACATTCCAACATAAAGAGCGACTTGGATATCTCTGCTGGATATTCAACTACGGACTTGGTCGCGCCCGTACTCCTGCCCGACTGAGTAGCGACTGTCGTGTAAGAACTGACGAATTAGATTCAATCCACGAGCCTCGACATGTGCCCGAGACGCTACGCAGGCATATGGGCTTGTGTGGCGTCCAGTGCCTCACATAGCGTAGCTACCAGGAATTCTACCTCATCTTCGGTAAGAATAAGCGGCGGCGAAATTCCCAGCGTATCTCCCATGGCTCGAAGAATCAAACCACGGTTTATTGCCTCTGCTCGAAGTTTCGTCCCCATTCCAAGTGAGGACGGAAACCGCTCGCGTGTGTTCTTATCTGCAACCAGCTCTACACCCGCCATTAATCCTCTCCCACGTACCTCTCCAACGAGTGGGTGTGGTGCAACGCGATCCCTTAGGCTTTCCTGGAGTTGGGTACCAACCGTGCGTACGTGCTCCTCAATATTTATCTCTTCATAGATTTTCAGGCATTCGAGGGCTACAGCAGCAGAAACAGGGTGCCCCGTGTAAGTCATCCCGTGAGCAAAAACACCAACCTCATCACTACCCGACTCTAACGCATCATAAACCCTCTGATTGACCATAACCGCAGAAATCGGCAAATAAGAGGCGGATAGAGCCTTGGCCGTTACCAGTATATCCGGCTCCATACCGACAGTCTGGCTGCCCCACATATTTCCAGTCCGACCGAACCCGCAAATCACCTCATCAGCGACCAACAGGACATCGTGCTTCTTCAGCACACGTTGAATCGCTTCGATGTAACCTTTTGGGGGAACAATCACCCCTCCCACTCCCATGATTGGTTCAGCAAAAAATGCTGCTACCGTCTCCGGCCCCTCCTGCATGATCAGTGCATCCAGTTCCGAAGCCAATCTAGCGCTAAACGACTCCTCCGACTCACCTTCATGTGCACACCGGTAGTAATGAGGTTTAGCAGTGTGCAAAAACCCTGGGAGTGGAAGATCGAATAGTTTGTGGTTTCGTGGTAGTCCAGTCAGACTCGAAGATGCGATCAACGAGCCATGGTACGCGTCCCGACGGGCAATAATCTTTTTCTTCTGTCCACGTCCCAGCGCGTTATTGAAGAACCAGATCATTTTCACCGCTGAGTCGACTGCTTCTGACCCAGAGTTTGCAAAAAATACCTTGGCCATAGGCACCGGAGCTATACGAAGTAACTCCTTCGCCAAGGCAACACCAGGCGGGTGGCTCGTCGAAGCAAACATATGCATGAATGGCAGTTCCTGAAACTGCTGATAGGCTGCATCAGCCAACCGCCGTTCACTGAATCCAAGCGAAGCTGACCACAACCCTGCCACACCCTCCAGAAAACGGTTCCCGTGCTCGTCAAACACCCACACACCTTCCCCACGGGTAAATACCATAGGCTTATGCGTACCCAATGACGTAAAAGGATGCAGAACCGAAGCGCGATCCTGCACCGAAAGCGTACTATCAATAGACTCTGGCATGATTATGGCCAATGGCTTTGCGTTTAAGAACGAGCGACCCTCGTTACATTAGACAACGGAAGTATCGTTATGGACTGCAGAGTTTATTGTTGAGTCTTTGCCTCCTCCAGCGTCTCGTAGATGTTTACAATCTGATCAAATCCACTGATCTCGAACACCTCTCGCACCGCAAAAGACAAGCCACAAATAGAGAAAGATCTGGGGGGCCTGAATGTTTTCGCCAACTCAAGAACAACCCGCAAGCCTGCACTGCTGATGAAATTGATATTACTGAACTCCAAGATAAGTACATGATCCTCATCCGTAATACCCTCAAAGATGGATTGCCTGAAGAGCATTGTATTCGAGCTATCAATTCTACCATCCAGAAGCGCAGCCTTAACACCGTTTTCGCTATACCAAGTAATCCTTAGAGACATAAAACCTACCCTTAACTCTTGCTAAACATAAAAAGACGAGCTTACAACGTTACTTAAGCAAATGCCCCAACGTAATAAACATCACGAAAAGAAACTCATTCCGTCCGAACCCCTGAGAAAAATTTTTGTTGCACCACAGGAAGTCTATCCCATATGTGCCGCAATCACATCTAGTCATGGCGGAGTCCCAGTACTTAGTTACCGCCCGTAAATATCGTCCACAGATTTTTGGGGACCTCGTAGCACAGTCGCATGTTGCCCAAACACTGGTAAATGCCCTCAAAATGGGACGGCTTGCCCATGCTTACCTCTTTACCGGACCTCGCGGCGTTGGAAAAACAACTGCGGCCAGAATCTTGGCAAAAGCCATTAACTGTACGGACAAGTCCGACGGAGAAGTCGAACCCTGCCTGAGTTGTGCCTCCTGTAAAGACTTCGAAACACAGCGAAGTCTGAATATCTTTGAAGTTGACGCGGCCTCTAACAACCGCGTGGAGGATATCCGCGAATTACGAGAAAATGTTCGTATTCCACCACAAGGAGGAAGTCGCAAGGTGTATATCATTGACGAGGTACACATGCTCACCACTGCGGCCTTTAATGCACTCTTGAAAACATTGGAGGAACCGCCACCGCACGTACTCTTTATTTTTGCGACCACAGAACCACATAAAGTTCTTCCAACAATTCTGTCCCGCTGCCAGCGTTTCGATTTTCGGCGTATTCCAACAAAAGACATTGTTGATCATCTGAGCAAAATCTGTAAAAGCGAAGAGGTAACAGCAGATGAGGATGCTCTCCATCTTATTGCCAATAAAGGAGATGGTGCTCTGCGCGATGCACTCAGCGTCTTCGATCAGGCAGTAGCACTCTGTGGATCAGATCTGAAGTACTCCGCTTTGGCCAGTGCACTGCGTGTGGTAGACGCAGAACTATATTTCGAGTCCACACAGTATGTAGCACAGCGAGCAGCAGGCCCCATGCTCAGCCTCGCCGAGCGAATCATGTCGGATGGGCACGATGTGAGAGAGTTTCTTGACGGTCTGGCGGAACATGTACGTAACTTGCTAATCACTGTAACGCTGGGGACTGATGCCCTAATTGATGTCAGTAAGAGGTTGCGTGAATGGTATGCAGAAGCAGCCAAGGAATTTACCGAAACCGTGCTGCTTCGTATCCTGATGGTCATTGATGAAACCCAAAACAGACTGCCAACCTCTACCTCTCCCCGCCTGGCAATAGAACTGGCCCTGATCAAGATGGTACGCTTGGGGGATAGTATCGACCTGTCAGAAGCCTTGGCGCAGATTCGCCGTTTGGAGCGTGTTGTACAGCAGACACCCGGACAACTACCTGTTACTGTTGCGACGATACCACCGCCCACGCAAGCCCCTCCTCCTCCCAGACCCACTCCCCCATCCAGTGCTAAACCCATTCCTCCTCGCGATACCAGCAGTACGCCGAGCAAGCCACAGGCAAAAGAAACCCAATCTCATGCACTTGGAGGGATATCAGCCCTGGATAGCCATAAACGAAAAAAAAATGCCCCTGAGCAAACTCCTAACCCTCCCGTCCGCACGCAGCAGACACAGCCCGATCAAAGACCCCAACCAGACCTCCAGGAGGCCTGGTTGCAAGTTCTGGCGATCCTAGCCAAACACAGCCATGTACAAGGAGTCCAGACAATGATGCACTCCTGCGTCATGAATACGCATGGTAATACCCTGAGTGTCGCAGTTAGCAGCGATATTATTAGGGACGTTGCAAGAAAGACAAATATGCTTGAAACCATTAAAAAGTCCATGCAAGCAGTTCCTAGCCTTAGCGGCCTCGAGGTTGATTTCGTCGTTAAACCGGAGCTGTTTCCCTCCATGAAACCCGATTGGGATGCCGAAATCGAAAAACTGAAAACGCAATCCCCAGGCCTACGGCTGCTCGCCGAAGCCTTTGACCTTCGATTGGCAAACAACCCAACACCTTAGCAGCAATACAATCATGTCAAATATTTTCAAAAAAATGGCCGAAATGCAAAAGCAAATGGGCCATGTAAAAGAGATTGTCGGCCGGATCACAATCACCTCGGAAGCTGGAGGCGGAATGATCAAGGTGACTGCCACCGGATCCCAGCGTATTGTTAAGGTTGAGTTGGATCCCGAGGTCGTTGATCCTGAGGACATAGAAATGCTACAGGACCTCATCATAGCAGGTGTTAACAAAGCACTTGAGGAAGCTGGCGAAGCTGCACAGAACGAACTCCGCGACCAAGCCGGCAGCCTTCTTCCGAAAGGCATGGACCTTTCCAAATTTGGACTCTGAGTAATGCAATTCGCCTCAGAGTCAGTGGAAATACTGGTTGAGCAATTCTCAAAGCTCCCCACTATCGGCCGTAAGAGTGCACGACGTCTAGCCACACATGTTCTCAAAATGCCGAAAGAGGAAGTATCCCGGCTTGCAACTGCACTGTTGGAGGTTAAAGAACGCGTACGCGCCTGCAGCATCTGCCGGAACATGACTGATACGGAGGTCTGCACCATATGCAATTCCAGCAAGCGGGCAACCGACATGATTTGTGTCGTACAGGATCCCGAGGATATCCTGGCGCTCGAGCGCACGGGCGAGTATCGTGGCACATATCACGTACTGGGCGGGGTGATCTCACCGCTGGACGGAATTGGTCCCGATGACCTGAATATTCGTTCGTTACTTGAACGCATCGGGAAACCGGACTCGGAGATTTCCGAGATAATTCTAGCGATTAGCCCTACCGTGGAAGGAGATACGACGGCTTTCTATTTAGCCCAGCTGCTGGAGCCCTTCGCAATAAAGATCACGCGCCTTGCACGGGGAATTCCTGTTGGCCTCACCCTCACTTATGCGGACGAAGCTACACTATCCCGAGCTATTGCCGGACGTAGCACTATGTCGGAACCATGAAAAAAGCAAGCCAACCGAAAGTACAGTCACGGCTCCAACGACATTATGCCATAAAAAGGAAACCTCTGGCGCCAAAAAATTGACCGCAGCAACAGCGGCCATCCCCGCAATCAGTCCGTAGAAGGCCCCCACACCACGGCCTGCCGGGATCATTGCAAGAATAAAGACACCTAGGATTGAACCGTAGAAGAAAGAGCCGAATCGGTTCACAACCTCAATCAAAGAACCCAGTGTCGCAGCAAAGGTGGCCACGAAACACGCAAAAATCCCCCAAAAACCTGTGGCTAATTTGCTGACCCAGAGCAGGTGACTCTCAGGAGCATCCGGGCGAATCCATCGCCGATAAAAATCGATTACCGTCGCCGTCGAAAGTGAATTGAGCTCGGAAGAAATGCTGGACATGGCAGCAGCCATTATTGCCGCGATAAAGAGCCCTGTCAATCCCAAGGGAAGGACATCCAAAGCAAAGCGGGGCATGATATAATTCACGTCTCTGACTGATTCCTCCCCGGTAGCTTCACGTGCGAGGTCGAGTGCATTGTCACGCAAGCTTCCTACGTTGTTCTCGTGTGTTTCTAATCGCTGAGCCGCACCTGGCAAGCCCGCAGCAACCTCCTCGGCAGCCGCGGTTCGCGCCATAAACTCGGTACCGTAGAGACTTTCCAATTCGGCATATTCCTGCGGTGCGTGATTACGCACCGCAGCTTCATGCGCCGGATTGTACAGGAGTGGGGGTGCCTGGAATAGGTAGAAAACAAATACCAGAACCCCAATGAGCAATACCAGGGACTGGAGTGGAATTTTCCAATAAGCACTCATCAGGAGGGATCGTCGAGCCTCCGGGACCGAGCGGGCCGCTAAGTAGCGCTGCACTTGACTCTGGTCTGTCCCGAAATAGGACAACATCAAGAACGTTCCTCCTAGAAGTCCGGACCAGAACGTGTACGTCTCGTTGAGTGTGAATGAAAAATCGAATACTTGAAGTCTTCCGGTAGCTCCGGCAATCTGAAGAGCGTCGTGAGGGTTCACCGGCATCTTTACGAGAAGAACAACCACGACAGCCGCCAGAGAGAACACTATTAGCACCATTTGCTTCACATCCGCCCATGCCACTGCCTGAATGCCGCCAAACATCGTATACAGTACTGTAGGAATTCCGATCACGGCCACACTTAGCGTAAGATCCCACCCAAACACTGCCGCCATAACTACGGCTGGCGCGGCGAGGATAGTCCCGCAACTCATACCGCGTGACATCAAAAAAAGGAAACTGGTGAGCGACCGTGTTCCGGGTCCAAAACGCTTCTCCAAATACTCGTAAGCCGTGTACACTCCACTGCGATGCAGGAACGGCACCAATGTGACACCCAGGATCACCATAGCCAATGGCAAACCAAAGTAAAACTGAATAAAGCGAATACCATCGGTCGCACCTTGGCCTGTGGTACCAATCATGGTCACAGCAGAGAGCTGTGTGGCCATGACAGAAAGTCCGACGGCCCACCAAGGCAGACTCTGATTCGCCAGAAAATAGCCTTTGAGACGATCTGTGTCCCTGGAACGACGTAGCCCATCCCATAAGACATAAGCGAGATAGGCTACGACAATGAGCCAGTTAATGGGATGCATGACCTAATTGTAAATTGCGTGCAATAACCACAGAACCAACATCACTATTCCCTGAGCAGCAAAGACACGGATCAGCGTGTGAGTAAATGATTCGGAAGATTGTTGATCAGATTCGGACATAATGAACTTGTCTGCTAATTACTAATTCCCATAGGCCTGCAGTGCGGTTCCACTTAGTGCAGCTGCCGATTCAGAGCATAGCTGAATTGCTAACTCAGTCAGATCATCAGCATGAACACCTGTGCCTGTATTTTTGCCATAGCGAATTATTGATGGAGCCAAAGCGTACGTACGCAGCACAGGATATTCCGCTGCAACCGCCTCGACCAGGCGTAGGAGCCCCGCTTTGCTTGCTGCATAAGCACCCCCCCGAGCCACAGCAGCTTCAAGGCCTGAACGAGCACATATGCCTATCAGCGTACCTCCTGCCGGGAGCATTTGTCGGGCTGCTTCTCGAAAACACAAAAAGCTGGATGTAAGATTCACGCGCATCATATGCTCCCAATCTTCCAGCCTGGTGTCTAACAGGGGCCATTCACTCCACATCCCAACCGCATGCACCAAAGCATCAATACGACCATACTGATGTTTGATCCGGGCAAAGGTGTCTCTGACCTCAGCTTCCTTAGTCAGATCCAGGGTTAATTGTGTAGTATCTGCACGTCCAACAGATACTACATGTGCTCCGACTTCTTCAAAACGTGCAACCAGGCGCTGACCCAATCGACCACCTGCACCGGTGATGACCACCGTCTTGTCCTGTAAATGCGAACAATCACAACTCATTCGATATTCTCGTGTACATCGGGGATCCGGTCCACAGAAGTATGGTCATGTACTATACGCCAACCTTCCTCAGTATATTCAAGAATCAGTGTGAAGAGCCCGGTAGGTTGATCATTTTCTCGATCTAAAGCATAAGCACCAAAAACCATGGCATGTTTGTCGCCGAGTATACGAATTTCTCGAAGATCAAACGTTAATGTACCCATCGCTGCACGGTCGGGATATACTCGCTGGTACCTCTCCAGTGTGGACTGCCAGCCTCGTATCTCTCCGCCTGCTCCTGCAAATCGTAAACTGTCACTATTCAGGTAGCCCTGCATAAAAGTCTCAATATCTCCGGCATTCCATGCATCCTGCTGCATCTGAAGTACTTCGTGAATTGCACTCTCCTGAGGAGATGCACAACCCATAAGTAAACCCGTAAGAAGGACAGAACCCCAAAAAAACATTCTCAATGATCTGAACATGGCCATTAACATTGCGTTGCAAGTGTTCAATTCGTCATTCGTCTTTAACGTACAAAAAAAGGACCTGCATATTAGCATCTACCGATACGAGCACAGAGGATTAAAGGTCGAGTAAACAACAAATAGAAGCTCGTCAGTAGGACCGAATGCAAACGAACGGACGTAGACTCTTCGCCGTGCGCCAGCTCGTGGTATACACTGCGGGGGCTGTACTGGTCTGGATGCTCTTGGCGCATGCAGCCGCGCAGGAAGACTGGCGGCAAGATACATTCCCGGATATCGCGCTTGCGGATACGGACAGCGTAACGCTGTACCAGATTGATTCGCTGCGCTCAATGCTCTTCCGTCTGGGCCGGGACTCTGTCAAGGCAATGGCATTGAACCTAGGCTTGGACAGCCTCTTCTTGGCCCGCATAGACTCGCTCTCACCACCCGATACAAACGAGCGGGCTAAGCGATATCTGTCAAGCTTGACGCGATCCGGGCGATCAGCCACGATATTTCGGTGGCCGCGACGATCACTCGGACCTGGCCTGTTTCCTGGCTGGCAGCATGAGATTGCACTGGATTCAGTCACCGGTTCATTCTATACGATCAAGGAGCAGGTAGCCGGAAAGGATGTCAGGCATGCCATACGCCTTACCCGGGAACAATATCAAGCTGAAAAACTGTCCGCAGCCCTTGACCGAAACTGGCGAAATCTTATCGAGAGCCAACGAACTCTCGAGCAACGACAACGTCGCGGCTTGGGGCTATCCATCTCTGTACCCGGTGGACGCCAAAGTGGATTCACAACCATTTTTGGAAAAAACGAAGTGGACCTACGTGTCAATGGTAGTGCAGATATCCAACCGGCGTTTGTTTATGATAAGAATGCTCAGCAAGTCCTTTCCGGGCGAGGATCGCAATTGTCGCCTGAGTTTAACATGAATCTGCGTCTTGGCGTTACCGGAACAATCGGTGATAAGATGCAGGTCAACGTCGACTGGGATACCCAACGTGACTTTGATTTTCAAAACCAACTAAAACTGGTCTATACCGGTTACGAGGACGAAATTATTCAGAGCATTGAAGCCGGTAACGTCTTTCTGCAGACACCATCCACATTGATCCGGGGCGGACAAAGCCTGTTTGGTATAAAATCCGAATTTCAGCTGGGTGCCTTTCGGCTGACAACGGTTGCCAGCCAACAGGAGGGACAGTCAAACAACCTTTCACTTGATGGTGGTGCCGAAACATCAGAATTCAGTCGTAAGCCAACTGACTATAATCAGCGTAAGCACTATTTCCTCAGTTATTATTTCCGTAATCGATGGAATGATGCACTAAGTGATCCCCCCAACATCATTCTGGATGCTGTCTTTTCGCATATCACGGACATTGAAGTCTGGAAATTAACGCCTGTTTCCCCGGAAGAGCAAAACGTCAGACAGGTCGTTGCTGTCGTGGATCTGGGTGAACCTGCACGGATAATTGGCGAAGGGAATCGTTACACTGAGGAGCGCCACCCAAACAGCAATCTGGATCAGTACGACCCTGCAGAACTGCAGAATGAACTGCGTTTGGGAGCTGCCGTGCCCCAGGATTATCTCGAGAGTGCTGCTATGGAGCAGCCACTGACTACCGTAGATTACCAAGTGGGACAATTCAAAAAACTTGAGGTTGGGCGCGACTATGATCTGGATGAGGGCCTAGGCTTCATTACCCTCAGGCAGACCATCCAGGAAAGTGAAGCGCTTGCAGTGTCCTTCCGCTACCTCGCGGGAGGAACAGAGATCCAGGTCGGTGATTTTTCCAGTCAAACCGGTGGTGGAGATAATAGCCAAGTTGGTGAACGTCTTGTATTGAAACTGCTCAAACCGGTTAATCTTCAGCAGCCTGCGAACCTGGGAGAGGTGAATGAGCTGAACCCTGCGGCTTGGTATCTGGAAATGCGTAACATTTATGAACTCGAGCGTGGACTCTTACCGACTGAGTTTCTACTGGACATCAGCTTTGAGCCACCTGGCCAAGCTGCTACACAGACCATTCAAGGCGTCACCGGACAACAAACACTAATTCAGGTACTCGGTCTCGACCGACTCAATGAAGATGGTGCCAATAAACCGGACAACCTGTTCGACTTCCTACCAAACTACTCGATTATCCCTGGCGATGGGTTGTTGATTTTTCCATACCTCGAGCCCTTTGGAGCACGCATGGAAGCTTTGATTGATGCTAGCGGACTGAATGATGAAGACAAAGCGGCAGCAAAAGAACTGTACGTATTCAAGGAGCTCTATACCCAAAAGCGACTTAATGCTACGCGTAACACAGGCAAGAATATTTACACTATCGAAGGATCTCATAAGGGTGGCATCCCTTCCTTCTACGACCTGAGGGCTTATTCCGGCCTTGTTGAAGGATCCGTGAGCGTTTCTTCAGGAGGCAACACACTCACCGAGGGGTCAGACTACATCGTGGATTATCTGGGCGGCACAGTTACCATTATTAACCCTGTGCACCTGACTGCCGGACGCGACATCGACATTGATTATGAGGAAAACTCATTCTTCAATCTCCAGCAAAAAACACTTCTTGGCGCCAGGCTGGAGTACACTCCACGTGAGGAATTCATCGCAGGCGGAACCGTAATGCGGCTGAGCCAGAAATCCATCACGGATAAATTCCGTATCGGAGAGGAGCCTGTCTCGAATATGATCTGGGGTACAGATACACGCCTGGCACTGGAACCCAGATGGCTTACGAGAGCAGTTGACTGGTTACCCCTCATCCAAACCAAAGAGGAAAGTTCGATTACTATAGCAGGCGAATTTGCTCAATTGCGTCCGGGGCACGTACTGACCAATGCCTTTAAAGACCAACGACGCGACCTTCTTAAGGATGGGCATGATTTTTTTCCAGATGAGACACAGGGGATTTCCTATGTAGACGACTTTGAAGGGTTTGAGAACCTGATTTCGCTGATGCGCCAAGGCGCATGGCTGCTAAGTAGTGCACCTGTTATTGGTACACACAGTGATTTGGGAGGCATAGAAGTTCCTCTGCACAATGAGGGACGAGCAGTTATGGGTTGGTATTCTCTCAATGCTTCATCCCTGAAACAATTCACGGGGGACCTTGAACCTGCGGTGGATCTTGTTACACCGCAACAAGTGTTCCCTGATCGGGAAACCCTGCAGAGTGATCGCGTCCTTACGACATTTGACCTCTACTTTACGCCACATGGGCGGGGACCATATAATTATAATCGTGACCTGGGACGCTTCCTGGATAATCCTCGCGAGGCCTGGGGAGGCATCACACAACGGTTAACAGAAGGCAACACTGACTTCACTTCAAAGAACATCGAGTTCGTCGAGTTTGTGATGCGACCGTTCCCTGGGGGGGGAGAAACGGACCCACAGGCAAAGCTGATCGTCGATATTGGCCGCATAAGCGAAGATGTGATTCCTGACAACAAGCTCAATACCGAGGATGGCCTTTCACTGTCAGAAGTTGGATCCGTAGGCTCCCTAGCCAGATTGTCTACAGGACAACAGAACCAAAAAATCAACCCCATTGAAGAAGGCGATCGCATCACCGAAGATATTGGACTGGACGGCCTGCCTTCATTCCCCAACAACAAATTCGAACTGGAGGGCGGAGCAGGCACCGAACAATTTGTATTTGCCGACTTCCTTGCGTCTCTGGATAACACCGTCAGTGTTAAATACCCCGAAATACTGGCACGGGAAAAGGCAAAAGCCCTACTGGATCCCTCTTCCGATGACTACTACTATTTCTTAAACGAAAGCTTTTTCAACAACAGTCAATTTTTCCCTGGAGGAGCAACTATCCAGGAACGATTTACCCGGTTCTTCGCAGGACATGAACTGAACACCTTTGATGCTCAAAACAAATTAGGAGCTGATGGAGATAACAGCGGAAACTCTCGAATACCCGATACCGAGGATATCAACCTGAACTCTGCTTCTGACACTGATAACAGCTTCTTTCAATACGAAGTGCCACTAAATCTTGCAACCCTGGATGAGCTTGCTAGACCCGAAAACACTAACGATTACATCATCAATGAAATCGAATCGACGGAAAGAGGCCGCACCGGATGGTATCTGGTACGCATTCCAGTCAAGAATTTTACCCGCCGTGTGGGAGGAATTCAGGACTTCACACTTATGGAATCCATCCGCCTGTGGACCACTGGGCATACCTCCCCAATAACCATACGGTTTGCTACACTGGAACTCGTTGGAAGCCAATGGCGAGCTAGTGATGTGGTCAACGCAACGGATATTGATGGCGAACCCATTCCGCCTGAGGATCCGCTTATGGGAGCGCGCATCAGTATTGAGAGCGTCAACAACGAGGAGAACCCCAGCTATGAAATCCCGAAAGGGGCTGTCAGAAACCGTATCCGTGAGCCACAGTCCGGTAGCATTGTGGATGCCAGAGAACAAGCCATGGTTCTTCGGACAAGTAATCTTCGTGCCAACCGGCATTTGGCAATCTTCCACACCTACACCTCTCCGCAGGATTTGCTCAAATACAGAAACCTGCGCATGTTTCTTCACCTTAATGGAACCATTAATGGTAGACCTCTAGAGGCCGAAGATCGAGGAGCAGTGAAGTTTTTTATGCGACTGGGAGCAAACGAAGACTCTGACTATTACGAGTATGAACAACCACTTACGCCCAGTCCACTGCACAATTTGCCTGATGGATCAAGTCAACGCGCCGATTACCTGTGGCGCACGAATCAGCCCAATCCTGACCCGGATGGTCAAGCCTTTATTGACCTCAACTCAGTGAACATCGTTCTGAGTTCTCTGAACCAGATGAAATTCCTGCGCGACGCCTATGAGGACGAGACCGGTGCCGGATTTGATCCCACAGAGGTATTCTGGAGCGATGAGCACGCAAACTTCCAGTCTATCCTGGCAGAATTTGCCCCGCCGGGCACGCGAATAGGGGTTCTCGGAACGCCTAGCCTTAACCGGATAAATACTATCGTGATCGGCGTCCGCAACGCCTCCGGGGAAGAGCAGGCACTGATAGACGCAAACATGTGGGTAAATGAACTCCGAGTTTCTGGGTATGACCAGGAAGTAGGTCATGCAGCCTACGGAAATGCGGATATAAAATTAGCTGACCTTGCACACATAAGGCTGTCAATGCATACACAAACAGACGGTTTTGGTGGGCTTTCAAGTACGCTGTCAGACAGACAACAGCTTAACCTTCAAAACTGGACGGTAAACTCTCAGTTGAATGTAGACAAGTTCATTCCCGAACAGTATGGATGGAGATTACCTGTCAGCGTAGAGGTGAAGGAAAATTCCAGTATCCCACGGTTTGATCCAAACCGTGGAGATATACGAGTAAGCAGCCTCCAAGATGCGATCGCCGCAGATTCCACGTTAACCAGCGAAGAAATTTCTATCCGCCAGGACCAGATTCGCCAAGAGGCCCAGACGTTTTCCAGGATATCCTCGTACACTACACGAATCAATAAGAATGGATCACGTTCGCGCCTGCTGCGCAATACCGTTGATGGCCTGGCTTTCAGCTATGCATACTCAGATACCGAAGGCCGTACCCCCACACAGTCCTTTCGAAACTCCTGGCGCTGGAATTCTTCACTGAGTTATCGTCTACAGATACGTAGCCCGCGCGTGTTGCGACTGTTTTCGTGGCTGGAGGAGATACCTGTTTTAAAGCTGTTAAGCAGTATTGGTCTCAACTATCTACCTTCTTCACTCGACTACAGTTTGACTGCGAATCGTGCATTTACCTCGTCAAAGCAACGTCCGGATCCGGTTCGTAGGCGTAGCTCGGAATTGCCCGTGGACGTACAGTTCCCCATTCGTCCACAGCACCAGTTCTCTCATACCCGACGCTTCTCGCTCCAGTACAACCCGTTTGGGTTCCTGAATCTTGGTATGGAATCGAACACAAACCAGAGCCTTAATGCTATCGGGGTAGATACACTTTACTCAGTCATTTTAGTCGATTCCACTGGGATAGAATCCCGATTGGATGATACATCTCTGGCCTCACTACTCAATGAAGGAGTAATTGACAGCTCCCAAATAGGATTGAGCGCATTTGAACTCGCTGGCTTGCAACATCGCAAAATTGGATCGGTATTCAGGCAGGCACTCGGAGGCGGTGTACCTGGTGGACCCTCTGTTCGTCCGGAATCTTATGGATCTCAAGTCAACGTAACCTTTCGTCCACGGCTTCAGCGTTACGATGCTCTATCCTGGATACAGGTGCAGGATATGACCTACACAGCAAATTTTGACTGGTCAAATGGATCGGTGGGCAATAACACCGGGGCTCAGATCAGGTCTAACGTCACTCTCCGAGCAGGCCTTACCCTGCGCCCCCAGGACTTGTTTGAAAAGTTTGGTTTCTATAAGCGGCTCCAGGATTCTCAGCGTGCAGCAGAGTCTGCTGCGCAGTCTCGCCGCCTGCAAAAAGAAACTGAAAGAAAGGAACGTCGTGAGCAGAGACGCCAAGAACGAGAACGTCAAAGAGCTGCGGAAGCTGACACCACTGCACAAGAGGTTCCAGAGATCGATGGAGTCGATCCCGCTGACATGCCGCCTGTTGATATGCCTGCACTTGATGAGCTCCAACCGCCGACAGAAGAAGACTCTACCCGTGGACGTAGATTCCGGCTTCCCCAAAATCTTACCCCCAAAGCACTCACACGTCGACTGCTACTTGCCATCACAGGCCTTCAGGATGCATCGATAACATACAATGGTGCGCGCCAGGCTTCGGCCAACAACATAGGTCGCCTAGACGAATCTGGAACCGTGCAGGTTAATTACAGCCTGCGTGATGCGGTGTTCAACGGCCAGGGACCATCGCTGAGATATCGACTAGGACTTGACCGCACTATCGCACCCGAACAAGGCCGCATCATCAACGAACGTCTGCAGGTGACCGATGCGCTAAATAATGTGAATCGATGGTCTGCCCAAACATCACTGAATCTATCATCCAGCCTACGGATCTCACTCAACTGGAGAATGGAAAATGGTGACCGGGAGAATCTCACCTACCGAATTCTGGATAACGGGCACCCAGGGGCAGATACAACACGCACCGGTAACATATCCGTATCTTCTTGGGCCCTTACAGCCTCCTACAGTGATCTGTTCTTGGCACAACTGGATCAATTTCGCGCAGACTGTGGGGAAGCTTGCACACCGGGCAACATACTGCCCGACACACTCTTCTCATCTGCCTTGACAAACCGACTGGTTTACGAGGATTTTCAGTCAAGTTATCTTGCATTAGGAACTGGCGGAACCATGCCCTTCCCTCTGCCGAGTTGGAACATCACATACACGGGAATTTCCAAATGGCCGCTAATTCGAAGGATCGCGCAGTCGGCTACGTTACGTCATAATTATTCTGCGGATTTCTCGTCAGACTTCAGATCCAACCTCCGTGGTGGCCAACTGGATGCCTTTCGCCTCGGATCCGGCCCTGTTATCGCCTTTAATATCCCCGCAGAGGAAATCGATGCAGCACGAGTCAACGAACGATTCCAGCCGTTAATTGCAATAGATCTTTCGTTCAAGGGGAGTATCCAGACCAGTGTGGCATGGAACAAGTCAAATTCATACTCCCTGAGTACGACCAACAACGTGGTCAACGAAAATCGAACCAACGAGATCTCGATTACTGCATCCTGGGCCAAAACAGGCATGCGTCTCCCATTCCTGCGCCGTGTACTGAACAACCGGATCAACGCGTCTCTCACAGTTTCTAGAACTGCTAACGATGACCGCAGCTTCTACATCCGTCGGGCAATGGAATTTGCAGCAATTGATCCGGAATTTGATCCAGTAAGAGCGCTGGAAGAGCCTTTCGTGGATGTGCTGACCAGTACATCAAGGATACTGGCGCAGCCCAAGATTGGCTACCAATTCAGCAACGTCGTTTCGGCGGATCTGTTTGTTGAGTACGAAGACTTTATTGGCGACAGTCGACGGCTCCCCTATACCAAGATTAACGGCGGATTCAACCTCCGCGTAAACTTCTCACACTAAGGTGTCAGGGCCAGAAACTGCCGTAATTTGTCACTTGGGTCGTGTAGCGTACCGGCCTACTTGGGCGCTCCAGGAAACGATCAAAGATCGCCTTATTCAAGCCAAGAGGAGCGGAGAACATCTACCCCACGTACTGCTTTTACTTGAGCACCCCCCGGTCTTCACCGTGGGCAAAAGCGGCAACGACCAACATCTCATCGCTCCGGGGAACGCAGAAGTGATCTACATCGATCGCGGAGGCGATGTGACCTACCACGGCCCAGGTCAGCTCGTGGCATACTTCTTATTGGATCTGGACCGGCTATATCGGGACCTACACCGATTCATGCGCGACTTGGAGGAGATTGTCCTGCGCACGCTTAACGAGTTTGGTTTGACGGGATTCCGTGTACCCAAGCGCACGGGGGTTTGGGTCGGAGAGAAGGATACCGAGCGAAAGATCTGTGCCTTTGGTATCCATGTCAGCCGCTGGGTGACTACACACGGACTTGCCCTGAATATTGACCCGGACTTGCGATACTTCAGCAGAATCACACCTTGCGGTATCGCCGACCGAGAGATAACTTCAATAGTTCAGGAATTGGGGAAATCCTGCGATATCGACACCGTTGCCCGATCAATATCGCACCATTTTGACATAATATTCGGTGTGCAGTCCCAGACACTTAGCGGACCGGAAGCGTACAAGTATCTGGAGAGTCTCTTGGATCAAAAAGACATCGCCCAGCACTTAACCGCCCAACCAATAATCGGCTGAGAAAAAATGAATAATCGTTTTATGGACGGATTTGCAGCTGAGCTACTCTATCAATGGCTCCTGAATGCTTCTGACGACCTCTCGTATGCAGAAGTCTTACTGTACGACCCAAGCAGCATGACAGAGAAATATTCGGCCAGCTATTTTTTCGAAGACGATGCCTACCTTCTTTTTCGAGCATGTAATTGGGAGGAACCAGACGACGATTCTGAAATTATTTTTTCCAGCACTATTGAAAAAATTGAGCACTCGGAAAACCTGTCTGATATTTGCAATGCGCTTATCAAATTAGCCAGAAAAGAACGACTCCTACCGCAGCTCACGAGATGTCAGATCAGTGAGAGCATAGATTAGGACGGGAATCAGGATCTTAGTCTGATTCAATGTACTGCACCACGAATGGTATGATTGAACCATTGAGTTTTAGCGTGTAGTGCCCCTGCAAAAAACTATCCTCCAACATTAAGTAAAGCCGGTAGGGCCTGCGCACGCTTGCACACACGCGCGACTGTGGTCTGCGCATTTGCAAAGTTGCCGTTACCACATTCCCTGTCCTTTCCTGGTCGAAGGCATGTAATTCCATACATCCATCCGGTAGACTCCCCTTTACCAAAATCTCTACAGATACCGTATCGGTCTGCAATTGCATAAGGTCGGGACGTACGATAACATGATCGAAGGTAGCGGGGAAGTAGGCAAATTCCAGCTCTTCGTCAGGTACGCTAATCGTAACAGCATTATACCCATCGGGAGCCTGGCCCTCATAGCGATGGCCGAAGCTCGTATCTGGATCTGTCGAGGTTGTGGCGACAGGTCCACTGCATGCTCCAAAGAACCCGAGACAAGCAACCATAAGTAGTGTGATGCTTGCCCTCATGGATTAAGCATAGCAACGGGATGCTCATCAACTGTCTCCGTTGGAACATCACTCCAGAGCCGCTCAAGGTCATAAAACGCGCGTCTCTCAGGTGTGAATATGTGCACCACCAGATCTACGTAATCAAGCAATACCCACTGGCGGTGCTCTGCTCCTTCGATGTGCCAGGGGAGCTCATTACATTCGTGTTTGAGCCGTGTCTGGACGGATTCTGTGATAGCCTTGACTTGAAGGTCGGATGTAGCTGAGCACAAGACAAAATAGTCTGCCAGACCGCTGGTTGCCCGCATATCCATAATGACCACGCCATGAGCCTTTTTTTCCTGTATTGCTACGATAGCTTCGCGTGCAAGAACCCTGACAGGTACCGAACCTGTGCGTTGCTTGTCTAACGCTGGGGGATGAATGAGCGATGATGGCTCAGTTACTGTCATGCAAATCTGGAATATTAGGGAAACTTAGAGTGTCGCTGAATGGAGGAATTATTCCATAATCTTTACCAATGATTATGGAAACGTCTAGATGAAACTCATCGCGAACATCCTTTCTAATACGATCGTGCGGCAACCCGAGTGATGCAGCCACCTGCTGTGCAATAGCCAAATTATCGATTCGATCAACAATGATCGTCTTCTCAATATCAAATGATCTGTGATTGCCCACACCTACAACATCATACCCCTTCGATCGCAGGTATTCCCGCATTCGTTCAGCAACACCGTTAACACCTACTCCATTACGGACCTCTACCTGATACATATCGGCAGTGCCCGGATAACCAGAGGTTTCGACGGAAGAGGCCACTTGAACAGGAAGAAGGACTGCATCCCTTAGGAACGGAACGTTCGTAAAGGTGGACACGATCCCAATAACAATCACCAACCCGACAAGAGCTGCGATTATATCGATACCAAAAGCTTTTAGGCGATTCATCCGTACCCCGCTCACGAGGCACTAAAACCAAGGATTCCTTCGAAACAGTCCAATATGTCGACGACCATAACCGTATCCGTAAGGTCCATAGCCCATCATGTTCTGATATGCATACGGATCCTGTCTGACTTGAAGATGGAATTGAACATTTTTGGACGGCTTCCAGCCAATTTCGGCATTACGCAGAAAAACCTGGGGGCGCTGCTGCCCGAAACCATATTCCCGGGCCATCTGGTTCTGGGGGGAGTATGCAACGGCAACATCCATCCGTGCGGCTAGTTTGGGGCTAAATTGCCACGCCATAGTATTTGTGTACATGCCCATCGAGTATCCATTGCCACCAAAGGACCCGGCCGTCATTTCAAAACTGTGGCTCATTTGAAAAACACTCGGGTTGAATATCTTATTCAGAAATGCGCCAACCCTGTTGGACATATCGTACACACGAGTCTGGGGAAATGCATCTGGAACAGCTTCCCTGAACTGGGACTGAACAGGCGATGCCAAAAAGGCTAGAACGGCAATGAATAACAAATTTCTACGCATTACACAGTATATCTTCGGTTAAGAGAGTTTAAGGCGTGTCTTGCAATCAATCAATACCTCGAGATCACAGTTTTGTTGCACGGCTTACACTCTTAATTTATTAACTGCACTTGAATAAAACACCATGAAGCCTGTACCGTCTCAAGCTGTCTCTGAAGAAGATCTGACCCCACTCCGGGCACAAATCGATGAGCTTGATCAAGTATTGGTGAAAATTTTTAACGAGCGGTCGCGCGCTGCGAATAAAATCGGACATATCAAACAGCAACTCGGACTCCCTGTTTACGATCCTTCTAGAGAACAAGAAGTCTTGGAAAATGTCATTCAGGCCAACCTTGGACCACTGCCAACGGACGCTATTCAACGACTCTTTGAACGCGTTATAGATGAGACGCGTTCACTGGAGCGTCAAAAATATCAGCGAAAAACAAAACGGTAGCTATGCGAAAGAGCCGAATTTTCGTATTCAGCATTGTGATTATCATCGGACTGGGTGCGGGAGGAAGTTGGCTTCTATGGGCTCCAAATACACCCTCCTTTGACGGTGATCGGACATTGCATATTCCACGGGGAAGCATCTTTGTCAACGTTGTAGACTCACTTGAAAGTCGAGAACTGATAAAGTACTCCTGGACTTTCCGTTTGGTAGCCCATGCAACTGGCTGGAAGGATCAAATAAAGGCTGGGCACTACGTTTTTTCGTCGGGAAAATCCAACGTCAGTCTATTGCAAACCTTGCGGAGGGGACTGCAAACCCCAGTGTCTCTGAGGATTCCCGCTGGATCCAGACGCGACAGGGTTGCACGTTCTGCGGCTGCCAACATGGCATTTGAGGCTGAAGATTTTATGGCTGCACTCGGTGATACTGCTCTGGCAACCTCGCTTGGTACAGACACGCTACACTTGTTCAGTTACATGTTACCCGATACGTACAGCTTCTACTGGTTGACCGAAGCGACAGAGGTTGTTCGACGTATTAAACGGGAATTCGATGAGTTTTATGAAAAGGAAGCGGCAAGAGAAGCGAGCATACGTGGGCTGTCGCGTGATGAAGTTGTGAGTCTGGCTGCAATTGTCGAATGGGAAACGAGAGTAATCGAAGAAAAATCTCGCGTTGCAGGCGTGTACTTGAACCGCCTGCGAAGGCACTGGCCCCTGCAGGCCGATCCAACAGTGCAATATGCTCTGATTGAGCTTGAGGACGGCGTGCGTCGTCTATTTTATCGTGATTATAAAATTGATCACCCATACAACACGTATCTGTACCAAGGGCTTCCGCCGAGTCCTATCACTAACCCCTCACGATCATCTCTGATAAAAACTGCACAAGCCGAAGAACACGATTACATGTTTTTTGTGGCTAGCCCCGATGGTGGACATTCGTTTAATGTGGATCTACGTGGTCATAACCGGGATGCTGATGTACTGCGCCGCTATCTGGCGCAGCGCCGACGTGAGCAGGCTAACGCAGAGGACTGACTTGGCCACCCCCAGGCCGAATTATCATTTATTTCGGGGTAAGCATAAACAAGAGGCATGCCCACCCTCTGCCCTAAATGCTATAACTGTGTATCAGGATATTGCTCGCCACAGGGAGCATCCGCTATAATACGCCAAGACCGCTACCAACCGAAACGACAGGTGTTGGACGGGATTCGCACCGACCCCGGAACACGCTTTCTACAGCGCACGATAAGACCCCGTATTGGTCAAAAAATATTCGGGTATATTGCATTAGCCAGCAGTTCGGCAACTCGCCCAGGTGACCCCACGCATTGTCCTGACTGTATCAGCTACAGTCCAGCCATGTGGAACAAACCCCGCCAGGCAGGCCTACGTTGGCCTGAATGCGAATCACATGTGCGTGTAATATCTCCTCTGAGTTGATGTATCGGAAAACTACCCTCACCGTCGTGGGAAGCATACTCGGCATTTGCTTAGTCGTGATAGGCGTGAACCTCGTCCAGCATTATCGGGGCCGGGTTTCCGACGGTGACCGAACTTTGACTAAGCATCACGCGGTCGTGACACATTCTCCCGGAACTATTGCGTTGATTGAGAGGCTACAATTGACCCTATTGCTCAACGGAGGTGAAATTCACGATCAGCTTGGTCTCGTTGATCCTTCCAATTCACGAGATCAAAATGAATTTCGAACCATCAGCCCGTACGAGCCACCCTACCAAGAGGCCTACACTCATCCCGACTCGCTCCGGTATCCGACGCCAAGCAACTCGCAGAGTTACGAACTGGTCGGGGCAAACTCAATGTTTTTGTTCCATGGCCAAGAGCCGGTTCTGCAGTGGTACTCGTCGCTGCGCTCGAACACCGAGGTGTGCGCGATCGGGTTTGTTGACTCCACCCGTGTCAAGTACCAGCTGCGTACGTTCCCCGACCCTGATAGCGCGCTTAAGGAGAACTACGCCATTACGCACCGCCATCACTGCGGCACCTGTTCATCGCTACGTGATCTCGCGGTCTATCAGGCAAAGCCGGATCTCACAACACCCGCAAGAAAATGTGCAAGGCGACTGACAGCAGGCGGCATCAAGGCGTGCCTGATGGAAGAGGTGGGGCTCGGGGAGCACTGCGCCGAGACCTGGACCTATAATGTACTGTACACCCGACGCCACTGCACAACGATCTGCGTTAGATACTACGGTCTGTGGAACATGCTCACGAACAACATGAGTCAACCCCCTGCCGACGAACGCAGTAACCTGAACCCATGCCTTGCCTGTGACGAGTACATCTCAGGCCCCGGCTTCCAGTACGCGGCAGGTCGAACGCGACGCTCTTCCGGACTGATGTCGGCCATCCCACGCCTGGAGACCGAAATCTTCCGAGTTGATCACCAACGCTATTTCAATTCCAAATGATTGCCCTGTATTTATTACGAGATACTAAACAGGGTAGCTTATTCGTGTGGATTAATGAAGTGGAAGATTGATCAACAGGGATTTCGAATCGTTGAGGCTGCGTTGAATTTATTTCATGTGGTTGTGATCACCACCACGCCGTCCGTAGTTATACATTACATTACCGCGGCCAACTCCTTATGAGCAACCCATTTGCCCCTGCGTCTCAAACTGGGTGAGTTGGGATGCTGGTCTGTGGACTACGCGGTACCTCCTCCTTGGAGGCAAGGTGCGGGCTGCATTACGTGCCGCTGCAGTGTAACCATTGAAGATATTCACGCCTGGGCCGGTCGGTTCTTCGCCACCGGCATTGACGAATTTCTATACAGAGAGTGAAGGAGTGACCATAGAGTCGGTGATTGACCGTATTCTGTCTGAGGTATCCGAGCCCATGAACGGCCTTTGGTAGTGAGTAGAGTTTGAAGGTTGTGACCCGTACTCACGACAGATAGAGAATAAGAGTTTACAAAACAAACTGATTAAGAAACCTGATTAGATTCGATTATCTTATCTTGAGTTCGGGGTGGTTATCGAGATCATTGCTACAGCCAAGCAACTTTTATAAAGAGGCTATCGTGTGTCCTGAGATGTACTGGAACAAGATTTTTGTTGCTTACTAGATTGTGTTCTTGTTCACTGTTTAGATTGGAGTTGTAGATTTGGAGCCTGCTCTTTAAACCCCGCCGGTTCTTATTAGCGCGTCGGTCGGATATTTTGCTAAATATGGAAGCTCCTCTTTTCGACACAATATACCCTGAGACGACCGTGACCAAGGATTCGCCTCAAACCACTCGTGCACAAACGAATGTTAAGGAGATTCGGGATCGAGTGAATAAATATTTTGAGACCGCATTCGTGGAGGACGATTCACCCATACTGGTACGTGATACAGATCGCGTCGATCATTATGGCGAAGTTTTCACGCCGAATTGGTTCGTTAAACAGATGCTGGATTATCTGCCCGGCGACCCCGTTGCGGACTTGAGCAAGTCAGCACTTGATCCTTCCTGTGGGAATGGTCAGTTTCTGACCGAGGCATTGCGACGCAAATTGGTGACCGCTGCAAAGCTCTTCGCGGACTCCTTGGATCGTGAACAGTATGAATTTGACTGCATGCGAGCACTATCGAAACTGTATGGGATAGATATCAACGCCGATACCACTAAGGAGGCACGCGAGCGTATGGCGGCCATTGTTTTCAAGGCGTATGAGGCGGTGGTCGGCAATGAGCCAGAGGTTCATTTCAAGCGTGCAGTAAAGTTTATCCTTCAAACGAATATCGTAGTTAGTGATTTTCTGTCTGAGAATTATTCCTTGGTGGAATGGATTCCGCGCAACGAACACTCATTTGAGAGAAAGGTTTGGCCTGCGGAGGTGATTTGTTCGAAAAACCGTCAGAAAGGGACACTCTTTGAAGAGATCTTAGAGCCGTCCCAGGCCCTGCCTCCAGCACACTGGAGCGCAATTGCTGCTGGTAGTGAAAGCTGAGAAAGCACAGGCCTGACATACTTGAGTGCCTCGCGAATTTATCCAGTGACGAGGTGTTTACGCCGCCCTCATTTGCCAAAGAGATGTTGGATCGTTTGCCCGACCGGGTTTGGCAGAATCCGTCGCTTAAATGGCTTGATCCATGCACGAAAAGCGGTGTTTTTCTGTATCAGGTGGCACAACGATTAATGGAAGGCCTAAAATCGCAGATCCCTGATTACGAAGACCGCCTTGAGCATATCTATCGGAATATGCTCTATGGTATTGCCATTTCGGAGCTCACGGGGCTAATTGCGCGCCGTACCTTATATCAGTGCAAGGATGCAAGCCTGGAAACACACAGCATCATCAAGTTCGATAATCCAGAGGGAAATATTCGCTTTCCTACATCGCAGTGCGAATGGAAGGCAGGGAGATGTATTCATTGTGGAGTGAGTGAGAAAAACGCCGAGATTGCTGAGGGACGGGAAGCGCACATTCACCCCTTCCTCCACATGGACTTAGGTAAAATATTCGGAGATAACAATATGCAGGTAAACGTGATTGTAGGTAACCCTCCGTACCAGATGCAGGATGGGGGAGGTACGGGAAAGAGTGCTATCCCGCTCTATAACCGATTTGTCGAAAAGGCAAAAGCGATTGAACCAGAACTGCTGACCTTTGTCATTCCTGCCCGCTGGTATGCGGGCGGTAAAGGGCTGGATGGCTTTCGACGGGCGATGTTAGCGGATACGAAAATCTCGTTAATAACTGACTATCCGCGATCGGGTAAAGTATTTCCAGATGTTGATATCGCAGGGGGAGTTTGCTCATTTGTGCGAGACAAGTTTCACCAAGGAGATTGCTTGATTATTCCCAATGGAAATACAAACGGAGCAACGCTTCGGAAGCTTGATGCACATGAAGTATTTGTACGGGATAGCAAAGACGTTGCGATACTTGAAAAAGTACAAAGAGTATCTAAAAAGCACGGATTCGACTCCATGAGCAGCATTGTGCGTCCCAGAAATTTCTATGGACTCCAGGCCCACAAACTACCATCATCGGTATCTAGTGCTTGTCAGAGAATAGGTCATTTTTGCGATTCTTGCTATACTCATAACAATCTGGGCCCATAATTGTGGCGTCGTTGGTGGAGTTTCGGGGGAATCAGGTGCCTTTCGGCTTGCTGAATGGTCACTGGAAGACATTTTTTGCTCTCCGATGCAGCTGGGACGCGACCATGCGTGCCAACCCGACGTATGTCTGCCTTTCCGCTTATGGCGGAGCCTGTCCAAATTCCTTCGGTAGGATTACAGCGGCGCTACGCCGCTCGTTTTCGGGCCTGATGCCAGCGCTTGAGCCGCTCTTCTTTCCGCTTCAACTGCAAGCCAAGACGATGCACGTTGGCCGCGACCACAGAGAGCGCCACCGTGCGACCAAACCCCTCCTTACCATGCGTACGCACCAAGTCCAGTCCGCGCTGGTTCAAATTGTTGATCGCGGATTCTACCGCCGGATGCTGACGACGACCCTCCACAAAGTCCGGAGCGGATGCGCGCTCCTTGTCCGCATGACTTAAACGACCCCGCTTCGGCATAATCACCAGTTCCAGAATTTGCTCCAATGCGCGCCGGTTGTGTTCCGATGAATACCCCGTATCCATGCTGCACGAAGTCAGGGACGGGTACAGTGTCTTGGCCTCCCGTAAAAAATCCACGATCATTGACGAATCTACCCCCTCGTAGAGCACCCGGTAGTGAAGAATGTACTGATGCTGGTCCTCCAAGACGCAGACCGGGAGGCCCAACTCCGCCTGTACCCCCGCCTTACCTTTGACGATCCAACGCGTATGCGGCGCGTGAACCGAGAAAATCTTCTCCGAATGCGGAATCTTTTCGCCCCTGAGCAACCGCCGATCCACCTGATCGATCAGTGTTAAGCTGCATCCCAGGTAGTGCAGCCACCGATCACTGCAATCTGCCCCCAACCTCCGCTGCGAAGCCAACGCCTTCTTCACCAGCTTTCTGCAGTGGCACAGGTATTTGCGCACCCGATCACGACGATGCCAACCCCGTGACCTGCGTACCCCTTGAAACAAACGATCAAGCCGCTTTTCCCAATCCGACGCCTTGCGCCAGCCCGGCAGGCCGTGCGAACGGCTCATACGTGCCGACTCCCGAAGCAAACAACCCACCGCATCCCTTAGCAGATTCACATCCGTAGGCCAATGAACATGCGTCTTCGTCACCGCTGAATCTACCCTGCAACGTAACCCTTCCTCCTGGGCCTTCTTCGTAAGTTCTGCGTGCCCATGTTCCACCACAACCTTGTTGATCTTGCCCAGTAACTCCTCCGATAACAAACTCACATTGTCCAGAATCGTCTGTACATGGTATTCCGGTTCCGATCCCTCGCGCCAACCACCATGCCCAAGCATCTGGCGCAGGAGCTTGTCGTTGTTCGCCATATGCGTCAGTCGATCATAATCGCAATTCAGGGCCTGCTTCAGCATCCCCAGAACGAAAATCCTCCACAGATCCATCCCCCGGCGCCCCAATTTGTGACTGACTCCCGAAGCCACACCCCCTTCCAAAAGCTCGAAAATCTTCGCTCGCGTCTTTGCATTCTTGTATATCGAACGCAAACCACGCAATACCGCCGGAATGTCATCCCGGCTTCGGGGGGCAAGCTCAATCTCTTCAATCGGAACCTGCCCAAACGCGCGTTGGGCTTCCATTACTACACGCATGGCAACAAAGGGGCGAATGTACACGCTTAAACGCCCAAATCAGACCTCTTACCCCAAAATTGCCGCCAGATTCGCAAATTCATTCATCCTCCTGCGATGACCACGCCTATGCGATGAGAACCCCAAATACAGGCTAAATCCTGACCAAATCCACCAAAAATGACCAAATCTGCTCCCAAATACCCGAATTCATCGTATAATCCCACAACCAAAATCATTTTCTGGCAAGCACTATCTAACGAGCCACATTCTAAAGCGGCCATCCTGTTGGTGACCAAAGACGGTGACAAGTATCTCCCAAGGGACGCTATCATCAAGAACTCAGACACGATTGATCGTTGGAAGGTCATCGTTTCTAAAACAAATCCTCAGGGCGGAAAAGCGGACAGACAAGGTCTCCGCCATGTGATCAGCAAGCCGCGGGTGATTCCTCCGGGCAGTGCACTTACAGAAACCTATCTCGTCGTTGACCTCTTCATGCAGCACGAACCTGCAGGAAGGTTGTTGGATTATGTGAAGTCCAAGTTTTTTCGATTCCTTGTATCTCTGAAAACTCCAACACACAACCTATCTCGCCCTTGCTTTGAGTTTGCTCCAGCCCTTCCCCTTGATCGTAATTGGACAGACGAGATCTTATTCGATCTCTTTGAACTTGACAGGACCGACATAGAACATATCGAAAGCAAGATTAAGCCCATCAACTGACAGTTTCATCTGCAATTGGGACGTGGCCAACAATATTTTTTAACTCAAGTGTATGGGATGGATGTATGCATCAAGCATGTCTGAGATCGGAATGCTTACTTGGATCGCGAGCCAATAATAAACCCTTAACGATTCGGAATGGGAAGAGATAGTACAGCCCAGTTGGGGGCGAAATGTGTCCCGAAGATTTACGCATACACCTATGGTGAATATCGTGAGAAAACATGGGAGCGGCGCAGTGGTGGATGTGGATGGATGAAGGTGGGCTATACTACTAAAGATGTACATCAGCGCATCAGAGAACAAACGAGTTCCAGTGTTCCCGGTGAGATTACACTGTTGTGGGAAGAGGAGGCTATATCAGATAAGGGAGAGACTTTCAGAGATAGTGATGTACACGACCGAGTTACCGCCAATGGTGGGTATCGAGTACGCAATGAGTGGTTTGAAATCACATTAGATGAACTCGAAATTGCGATTGCTGAGGTAAAACGGGGGAGTAAAGTCACTGCGCCGAACAGTTTTAAAATGCGCCCTGAGCAGCACAGAGCCGTGGAGAGAACAGCGGCTTACTACCGGGGGCAAGTAGAGGGTAAGGCCAAGCATTTTCTCTGGAATGCTAAAATGCGATTTGGAAAGACGTTTGCCTCCTACCAATTGGCTCTTGAGATGGGCTGGACAAGGCTACTGATCCTCACCTATAAACCTGTGGTTGCAGACTCATGGAAGAAGGATTTGGAACGCCATCAGGACTTTCAGGGATGGCAGTTTATTGGAAAGGGAAAAGGATTTGAGGACATTGATGAGTCATTTCCATACGCTTGGCTGGTGTCCTTTCAGGACATCATGCAGAGCGATACAGCAGGGGATATAATTCCCATATAAAAGATCGCCTTGAGTTGGTATTCGTAAATGAATGGGATTGTATTATCATTGACGAATATCATTTTGGTGCTTGGCAAAGCGGTCCAAAAGAGCTGTATGCATCCGATGATTCGGATGAAGTAGCAGGGCTGATAGAGGACTATGATTCGGTATCATCATCTAGCGAAGAATTTGGGAGACTTACAACCGAGCATCGACTCTACCTATCAGGGACCCCATTTCGAGCCTTAGCGGAAGGAGAGTTCAGTGAAGATCAGATCTATAATTGGACATATGCTGACGAACAGAACGCCAAGCAAACGTGGAAAGGAGAATACGGCGAACTGAACCCGTACCAATCTTTGCCACAACTGAAGATGTTCACGTACAAGATCAGCGATGCAACCCGGTCTTATGCGGAGGCTGGATTTGATGATGAGTTCAGCCTGAACGGTTTTTTTGGAGCGAAGGTTCGTGATCGAATCCCTAAGTTTAGTAAGGAAAGCGAGGTGCAGAGGTGGTTAGATTGGCTCCATAAGCCGGTTACAATCACGGAACAGCAGAACAATCCTGGCCCTTATGCCGACCCTCAGCTTCGCAGTTGCTTGCATCATACGGTATGGCATCTTCCCGATGTAGCATCCTGTAGAGCAATGGAGAGACTTCTTAAAGCGCCCCAGAATCCCTTTTATGGAGAGTTTAAAGTCGTATGTGCAGCAGGAAAAAAAGCAGGCATAGGGCTCAAGGCGTTGGATCCTGTTCGAAATGCAATCGGTGATGGTTCGCGGACGAAAACCATTACTTTAACGTGTGGCAAGTTATTGACGGGGGTTACCGTACCTCAATGGGGGGCTATTTTTATGCTTCGGGATACAAAATCGGCCGAAACCTATTTTCAGGCTGCATTCCGGGTCCAGTCGCCTTGGACGCGTCCTATCGCCAGTGATCCAAACCAGGAAGATATTGTTAAGCCAGTCGCTTACATATTCGATTTTGCGCAAAACCGTGCGTTGGAGATGGTATATGGATTCTGTGCAAAACAGGCCAACGCGAAAGGTGAAGGAAATGCAAGCTCTGAAGTGCGTGAATTCCTGAATTTTCTCCCCATCCTCGCATACGATGATGGGAAATTGGTGAAACTAGATGCAACAAATCTGATGGAGATGGCAACCTCGGGTATTGGCTCCACCATGTTGGCGAAGCGGTGGCAGTCACCTCGTCTGGTCAATCTGAACCGAGCTGTGTTGGAGAGAATCCTCAACAACGAAGAACTCCTGCGATCACTGGAGAACATGGAAGCTTTTCGTGCGCTACGTAAGCACACATCGGAAATATTGACCATGGAAAATTCAATCAAAAAAGCGAAGATAGAGGGGAGAAAGAAATCCACAGTGAGTAAAGAGAAAAGGGAAATGGCCAAACGCCGAAAAGAAATCCAAGACGCCCTTTTACAATTTCTCACCAGAGTGCCTATTTTCATGTACCTGACTGACTACAGAGAGGAGAGCCTCGTGGATGTGATTCGTAACGTGGAGCCAACTCTTTTCACAAAGGTCACAGGACTCCTAATCCGAGATTTTGATGCACTCTGTAAACTTGGTGTATTCAATACTCAGATATTGAATCAATCAATTTATGCCTTCAAGCGACAGGAGGCCTTCAGTTTGACGGGTGGAAAGTCTCCTCACGGTCAAGAGCAAATGGGCAATGATTAGGTACGTGGAACATCTGGCCCGAATTACCCAATACTGTGCAACATTCGCCAGAACAATCCCCGGGGTTAAGAAGACCCTCAGACCCCAACATCAGGCCAAATAGGCCGAAATACGGCCAATAATCCGTTAAAAAATTCTCAGAAACAACCTGAGACGACCAATCTTTAATTTCCGTGCAAACACCAACTAACGCCCTGGAATAATTTGGAGACATTCAATGTGTATTCCGACCATGTGGCCCACTTCGCTCGGAATGGTGGCCCACTTCAATCGGAATCGGTGGCCCAGTTCGATCGGAATATGCACATTCAATTCTCTCTGCCCGAAAACAGCAAAATATCTATAAAATGTGCCCTGTGGATCCCCTGAGGGCGAATTCTGCCAGAATTACGCCGACTTTTCAAAATCGTCCTCGGATTGCTGTCCCAATCAATCGGAATCAGTGTCCCAGTTTGATCGGAATATGCAGTTAGTGAATTTGGGGAGTTCTCTACTACATCCGCAGGGTCAATTCTGACTTGAATTGAGGAGTATCCATACAACCCAATCTTTATGCCTCAACCGTTTCGTGGCCATCCCTTGGCAAGGGATTCATTTTAGATGTTGCTGTCGCAGAAATTGTTTTGCCAGTCTTTGGTAGATCATATATACTTCATCACCTGCGCGTTGATGAAATTTTTCTGAGCATGCTTCCCACCATTTTTTGTCTGGTTCAGGATACCAACTCAGTCTTTCATATTCATCCCTTGTCTCCTGAATAAAGTCGCCTCGTGGAGAATCTGTTGAGGGTAAAGAAATAACCCATTCCCAAAATTCTCTTCTTTCACTGGGTTCAGTGCCATTATCTTGGTTTTCCCTTGGTTCACTCACATGGCAATTCATTTTCTGCCTCCCAATGAAAGCCATTCTTCTATGATTAGACACTTTCAACTTCCCACCTAACATGAGTTGAGCAACACAGAAAGCGGTATCAGAAATGTAACAACACTCGTTAGTGGGCGACAGTATTCTGTGATGCGCTTCCGCCTCTTGTTTTCGGCTATACGCCGAAAACCATCGTCTCTCATGTCTCCCATTCAAATGAAACTGGGAAAGAAATTCTTTTGCACGATTAACCTGATCAGGGAAATCGGCACGATCAATCATTCGCTTATCGTCGTCCGTTAGGAGAGGGATTTGAACGACAAATTTTTCTATGTTCATTTTCTTGAGTATGAGGTTTAAATAATGGGCGATCCTCGGTTGAGCCCCCTAACCCTAGATAGGTTCCTATAAAGCATAATATTACTCCAAGGCCGGGCTAACCTTACAAGTAGAGAAGATCTACTACCAGCATGCTCCGCAAAACATGTAAGCCAACTGTACCAGTTACTTGGAGTCGAACCCTCCCACCAATAGGATATAGGTCTATTTGCCGTCCAATTAGTGACGTTTTTTATCATGATTGGGGAGATTACGGAGTTTGCGAAGATGCTCACGGGATTTTGGTTTTAGAGAAATCTCGGTTGGCTTCACGTTCCTGTCATTTTCAATGAAGTCAAAACCACGCTCCATCAATAAGACTGTTGACTCAGTTTGCAAATATCGCGCGTGGAACTGTCCTTTGTCATCATGCTTGACAAATAATTTAGGGGCTTCCGCTTTTTAAGTGGGTTTGATGTCAGAATTAGGCTGAACAAGTAAGTGCTGGAATAGATTCGGGATTGATTTCGTTGTTATCTTAGCTGCGTTTTTGTGACGAAAATCAATCACAATCATTTATCAACGATGGAACAACGTATACAAGACATAAATCATCTTTTAGGGATTGAATCTCCTTGGGAGATTTCGGAGATCAAGCAAGACAAGACGGCTTTTACGGCTGAGATTCATGTAATCTGTTCAAAGGGTTCGGTATTGCACTGTCCAGAGTGTGGGGAAGTTTGTCCTGGATACGACCATCGTCTTCGGAAATGGCGCCACACGGATATCTGCGAGTATCGGACGAGCGTGGTTGCGAAAGTTCCCCGTGTGGCCTGTTCGGAGCATGGGATCAAGACCGTTTCGGTCCCTTGGGCGGATGCGCGGATGCGTTTTACAATGGCTTTTGAAAGAAAGGTAATTGACTGGTTGCAGGATACAACCAGTATTTCAACGGTGGCCACCAGGCTGGGCGTCAGTTGGACGATGATCGCCAACATCATGGCGCGTGCGGTAAAGCGCGGACTCGCCCGTAGAGAGCCGCAACCGGTTCCCCATATATGTGTGGACGAGACCTCGTACAAAAAGGGCCATAAGTATATCACGGTGGTTTCGGATTCCCAAACGGGCACGGTGCTGTTTGTCAAGGAAAAGCGCACCCATACGAGTCTGGATGCCTATTATGAGGACTGTTCGGCTGCGCAACTGGAAGCGATTGAGAGTGTGAGCATGGATATGTGGCCCGCCTACATCAAGTCCACGAAAAAACATGTTCCAGATGCAGAATCCAAGATTTCATTTGATCGTTTTCATGTGATGAAAAAGATTGTAGAGGCGGTGGATAAAGTTCGTCGGCAGGAGAACCGGGAATTGCGGAAAGCGGGCATTGAGGATCTCACCGGAACCAAGTACGACTGGCTCACCAATCGGGAGAATATGTCTGCCCGACAAAAGAAACGATTCCAGCAATTAAAGCACAGTTCGCTGAAAACGGCGCGTGCATGGGCCATCAAGGAACTGTCCCAGAAATTGTGGCACTATGTCAGTCGTACTTCGGCCCTCAAGGGCTGGAAGCGCTGGTTATCCTGGGCCATGCGTTGTCGACTTGAACCCATGAAAAAAGCTGCTAAGACGGTTAAGAATCATCTATGGGGAATCATAAATGCGATCGTTCTAAAAGTTAGTAATGGCCCAGCTGAAAGCATAAATAGCCGCATCAAAACCGTCAAAGTTCGTGCGCGTGGATTCCGAAACACACAGCGGTTTGCCCATGCAATTTACTTCTATCTCGGAGGACTGGATCTGTACCCCGAAGGCCTCCAAAAACAGGCGCCCCACTCATAAAAGTGAAGAGCCATAATTTAAGGGGCAATTCAAAGTCCTTCTTTAGTTTACCAACGAGATCTTTGTCGATTCTAGTCTCTGCGGTTTCTTGACAGTGAGCATTTTCCGTATATCCATGATCAGCCTGAAATGTGTAGATCTCTACTTCGACTGTTTTGTTGCAGTAGGAATCAGCCTCCTTCCACAAGCGTAGGATAAAACTGATTCCTTTACTAAATCCGAGAAGATTTTTCCCTTTGCCGATCTGTTTATCGTAGATACGTATTTTACTCGCGAACTGGATTACCCGGGTAAACAGATCTTCACATTCGCTGAATCTTAGTTCATGGAGAGGTTTTACGATCAGATATCCGTCTCTTTTTTTCTTGAAATCACTATTTAAATACGTGTCAAAGGTGATCACCTGAGACTCAGAAATATTAGTACGAATATCCACGAGATGATCTTTACCCGTAATAATTACATCTGGAGATTGGTGCTGTTCAAGTTCACAACATATTCTCCATGTTTTCTGATGGTGGGTGGGGTGTTTGCACTTAATAACTCGCTTGTTTTTTTCGATCTCTTCAAACAATATTTTAGCCTTTGGGATGGATCTGATCTTATTTCCCAGTTCATGAAGCAATCTCTTCTTCTGGTCAGAAATTAACAATCCATTTACTAAAATGTCGGACAGAAACCGTTCTATTTGGACTTGGTACGGCTTATTATTTTTCCAGTACTTTGAATCCAAGGCCGTAGGATCTACAATTGCCGTTACAATCATTTCCGATGTAACGACTATAACAATTCTTCGAGTCGCTCGGGGAAAAATCCGCCGGGCCAGTCATCAATAAATTCGCCGCTTTGATCCAAGCGCAGTCGTTCAACAAATGACCCTGATGAATCGCGACTCACATGGAGGATAGAAATATCATCAGAATTGAGCTTCCCCGTCCGCACTAGTCTCTGAAGACGGAGAACTAGGTGTTCACTGTGAGTTTCAATGATGAGTTGATTCTGACGTTTGTATATTGATTCTACAAATATATCCCCTAGATTGGACTGCAGGCGGGGATGAATGTGGAGCTCAGGTTGTTGAATCGTAATGATATTTCTAAAGCATGCCAGGCATTGGACGATTAGTGGCAGGATTTGACTAATACCAAACCCCATATCCCTTAGGTTTACATCAACGGGGCCTTCGCGGTGCTCATCGAGAAAACGAATTTCGTAAAGATCAAGGTAGCGTGTATTGTGCTTCTCAATCTTTAACAAGTATCCAATCCCCAAACGCTTGAGCCAATCGTTCGTCGTATTAACGAGGGTGGGATCCTGGAACAATAAATCCGGCAGAAATCTTCCGCTGAGCCCAACATCTTGAGGTTTTCTCCCCGCAAAAGTATACCACCGGTCTGGAGAACTTCGGTGGGGGCCGATTGGAAGGACTGCATCAAGTATTGACTTGAGGGATTCGCTCAATTCAATAACGAGTTCGCATATGCTTAGGATTGATTTAGGAGAAATTCTGCTGTCTTTAGTAGTGTACTCAGGGAAAAGACCTGGAAAACCACCGCTGAATCTTAATTCTAACATTCCAAAGACAGCAAGAGTGTCTCTTCGTTGTTCCGTTCGCATACGAGAAATAAAATCATCAAGTGAAAAGCCATTGCTATAGAACTTGATAGCTTTTTCTAACCCATATATCTCCAGTTCAGACACGAGTTTGTCTTGATCTATTAGCCTGTTTCTAGATTCGTCGGCATCATCGAGACGAAAGAAAACCATAGAATGGGCCCCCGAGACTAGGCTCATTACTCCCTGATTGTCGAGGGCAGATCTTCCATTGTTAATAAGTAGACGCCGTCGAGTCTTCAAGCATTGCACTACTTTCTGTCGTTCATTTATCATGGACTCAAATGAATCCCGCCAAAATTCCTCAGAATCCGTAACGTATGTATTACATAAAATACCGCGTGGATCACGATCAAAATACTGATCCCTGTCGTACGCAGTATGTGTAAGATCAAAATCCAAAGATTTATAATCATCTTGAATTTCAGGATCAGAAGAAACGTCTTCAAACCTTTGAAAGCGAGCGATGAGTCCTACCTTATTATCAAAAATTTCCAGTTGACATAATGATACCGTTCGCTTACTGGCAGAGTACTCAAAATGCAGTTCAATACCACCTATTTCCTCAATCAAGGAATGACAGGACCCTTCAGCCTTCTGGAACCCGGCTGCCCGTAATGGATCATCCGTAATGTCAAAGTTGACTCGAATCTTGAATTTTCGGCTTACCTCATGATCAAAAATCAATTCGGGGAAACTCCCTAGGTCTACAATTCCGCTCTCAGCGCGTGGAGTAAGAATATCATCTGTATCCCTGTTCTCATGGGTTTGCTTCAGCAAATGAAGAGCTTGTAGAATGGAAGATTTACCGGCACTATTCTCACCAAAGATGAGAGTAATCGGTGCCATTGGGATAATGGCGCATCCACCATAAGGTTTAAAATTTTCCAAATGGAGTGAGCATATTTGACGTAAGATATTAGATGCCATAGTTCCGTAGTCAGTGAAGCTTGTGCTCTCGTCTATTTTTGCACAACATCCAAGGTTTCTCAGTAGTATTAATTGGGTATAATGTCAATTGCACAGGGGAGATGCCCTATTTGGGGTTTTTCAAGAAACAACGTACCTATTCTATTAATGCGAACCGACTTCGTTCGGAATATATGCCGAATGATACCATTTATCCAGTAGTCGATCAGGGTTGCATTTCCTGTATTCTGAATCCAACGAGTTGTCATGGCTACAAAGGCTCTACTGGGGACCATATCTGATTCGAAACCCTGTGGCGACCAATAAAGTCCAAATAAGGGACACACGCCTGTTCGATAGCCTTCGGAGGAAGATTGTGGTCTGCTATGTCGTACTGGTTTTTTTCTCTCCTCAAGTTTTTCTTTATCAGCGTCATGTATGCTCGCATCGCTAACTCGCTTTCCCACGAAAATGTCATGTTCAGCTCTTATCCAGAAGCTACGATTGAACCGGTATAGTAGCCCCTGTGTGACCCCCGCCCCTGTACCCTGTCCCCCACTGTCAGCATTGTGCACACTGATCGGTTCAGCAAGTACATCAATCGTAGAGTCAGGAGGCCGGCGCGGTGCTCTTAGGGTCCTGTGGCAATTCCATCGCTTTCGCTTTGGCCCTCAGTCAGGCTCCCATAAGTCGTCTCCGGCCCCCTGCTCTCCGAACCGGGCGTGCGGGTTTCCCGCACCCGGCTCTCCAGGTGGATCATGCGGCTCGTACTCGGATTACCATGCTTCAGTACAGTCCTGCCCGCTATGCAGACAATGGCACATTGCCTGCGGACAGCCCAACTTCGCATGGCATGCGGACGGGCCTCGCTACGCCCCGCCAGCACCGTCGCTTTGACGATCCCTTCACTTATGCATGTGCAGATGCCGGACGCACTGACATTTTTCCAGATGTTAGGCCTTGCCATTTTTTTCCGGTGCCCTTTGTCCTTATTATCTGCCCTCCAACCCTGCGGTCCCTTTCCTCAACGGGCGTTACCCCGCGTCTGCGGTACTACGGACCACTCCGCCACCCTGCCGGACCGGCCTGCTCCTTACGGAGTTCCGGTTGCCGTGTGCCTCAGCACCGACAGGGCTTCCCGTGTTGCTACTTCCCTGATCTTCCATGCGTGCCAGCGCCAATACCCCGGTGAGCCGTCTTGGTGCGCTTGTCGCTCACTTCCCATGACGTACCAGTCTTCCCCATATGGACGGAAGGTCGACACTCACATTATCCGTTTCGAGGCCTGCTCGACGTTCACTACGCGTTCCGGCCCGCATGGTCGCTAAGCTACTCGCGTAGCCCGTTAAACCTCAGTGCTTCATATCATGTCGTTACCTCCATAATACGCTAAGGCCGCTACCAACCGGAGCGACAGGTGTTGGGCGGGGTTCGCACCCGCCACAGGAAAGCGCCTTTCCACGGCGCACATCCAAGATGGATTACTGTCCTCAAATGGAACTCCGAGATGGTCCGCAATCGGTATGTCCGTACGAAATGATGCCATCGAAGTCCAATCGGGGCCCCATTTGCCTCAGAAGTAGCGTCGAGCCAGTATTTGTGGTTCAAATCCAGAATGGGCAGTCGGCCGAATAATGGTGATGCCTCTCCGCGTGACACACATGCCACCCTGAATTCTTCATAAGGCACATTCGCACACCGATGTATTGTTGCATAGAGAAAATCGGAAATCAAGGGCCTTGATTTCTGCGAAGGGCAAACACCAAAAATCACCTAGAGGGTTGGACGGCTACCGCAATGTGTCCTGAAATGCGAAATCATCCCAGATCTGTATCTGTGCGTGGTGCCTGATCCGATCTATCACAAAAGCATGGAAGATCGGATCCCACTGCTTGAGAGAAAATCACGATAATGCGAAAAGGCTGCATCGACCTTTTCGCGTGTCAAATTAAAGTCAGATAGATCGTACTTGTGTCGTTTCTGATTTTTCCGCTGCGCGGCCTGCAACTCCAGCCAATTGTCCATGGTCGCGATTGCTTCCGGTCTCAGCGACCACCCGAAACGGTCATAAATATGGGCGACCATGTCCATGGGGGATTGGACTAGGTCGTAGAAACTGATGTCCAACCAGCGATCTTCGAGTTCGGGATGGTTCGTACGGAACTTGACCATGCTGTCAAGCATGCGGGTCATAAATTCAAGTTGTTCCACTCCAAGGCCTTCAGGCGGGCGGGCCTCACAGGATAGGCTGCGAACGCGCTCGACAAGGCTGCACCAAGATCCCAAGAACTGAGCGGGTTCGCGATGGGTCTGAATGAACAGGGCATCGGGGTACGTCGCGATCAGCGCTTCCAGTTCGAAGAGGTGAAAGGGCGCCTTCAACACCCACTGCCCCTCCCCGCGGCTTCTCCGCTGATGCGTGTAGTTCTGCAACGCGCGGCGGTGAAAGGCGTAGGTCTCCGACATATCCCTGTCGGCAAGCCAGCGGGCGAAGTCCGGGATGTCGAACCAAACGGTCGCGCCCCAGGCGGCAAACCCCATCCTGAGCAGACCAAGGTCCTCTTCTGGTTCGTCGACATCGAAATGATGCACCCCCTTGAACATGTCGACGATCCCCGACGCGTTCAAGAGTTCTTCCGCGAAGGCTCGTCGCGAATCTTCGGCCGAGTCGGCCGGAGTGGCATAATTGCCGCCCGCTGGGACCGGCTCGACATACTCGTAGCCGCGCAGTGTCCAGAACCTCGGGTCACGAGACATCAGGCGGTGCAGGAAGGTTGTGCCGGTCCGGTTGATTCCAACGATAAAGACCGGCCGCCTGATGGCCTGTTCCGCGATCTCCGGGTAGCGGTGGCGCTCGCGTTCCAAAGAAGCGTTGTTGCGCAAGCGACGAGTGAGATCGAAGGCGATGTAGTCATGTCTCCCGGTCCGGACGCCGGCCTCCGGGGCGGTCACCGCCTGCACGAGCTGCCTGAGTCCCTCGAGCTTCCAGACGGGGAATGCCACGTCGAAGGGGACATCGTATTCGCACGCGAACGATTCGGCTCGACGCACGAGTTGGTCATAGTCGAGGCGGCTCTCGGGTATGCGATAAGGCCATCGCTCGCGATGGGCCCGCAACCAGTCGAGGGAGCGCCGGAGCATGGTGTACGCGCTCGGCCATATAATCGGGTCTGGACAATCGGCCCGCAAGGCACGACCGCAGACGCGATGGGACGGAGCGGTCGCGTCCCCGCTGAACCAGTAGGGCGCACCGTGATCAATCAGGTTCCAGAATCCGTGGAGGGGTGACAGCTCTCCCCGGACCAGACAGGCCCGCTTGAATGCATCGTAGGGGACAGGCTTGTAGTACAGTCCGAAGTCGGCAAGCTCCATCTCGTGCCCTACGGGAGGGTCTTCGGAGTAGTGATAGATCGTGAAGCGCCGGTCGGGGTTCAGCGAGATGGCCGCCATGGTGTCGGCGACAACATCGGCTGCTGCCTGACTCCATTGCAACGTGAACCCCTCTGGCATCCGTTCCACATCCACTACCGCGGCCACCGTTCGCACCGCAACATCGTCGGCATTGCCGAAACCGGTACTAGCGACGTTCGTGTGCGGCAGGCGAAATATAGCCATCGGCACCCCAGCTCGGGTCGCATGAAGCAGGGCCTGCTCGACCACCACCTTGGTCTGCCCATTACCCAAGTAATGGTGTAGTCTAACTATTGTGGGAGATCCGTGAGCGTTTTTTCTACCGCCGTGATTGTCTGGTCGGAGCGCCTCTTTACAGCGCACGCCTTGATGGTCCGCAGCATAGGGTGACGGAGCGTTTTCACGCTTGGGTTCACGGTACCGGTACGTCCGGGCCATAGCATTGGGGTAAGAGTCTCCCGTTTCGTGAGGGTATCACGAATCTGCACAGCAGCAGCAGCGGGCCTGGGTCTCCTCAATGTGCATCTGATAGCCCACCAAGGCCATAGCGAGTCGTTCGATTCCCCTCCACATGACCTGATGGCCCGGCGGTGGGGCACGATTCCGGTTTTGATAGCCGCCCAACACCCCCACCAGCAACATGGCGTCCCGCAGCATCTTGGGTTCCGGCAGTCGTACCCGCTTGGCGTAGCCGGTCAAGAATCCAAGTTCCAGTTCTGTGAAGAATACCGACGGATCCAGCTCCGGCATGGTTCGCCCCAACAGCGTCAGCACCATGAGACGCCAGGCAATCACACAGTAGATCGCCAATGCCCGTTCCAGTCTTAAGGCGCTCCGCAGCTGCATATGTTCCACTTTGCAGCCACTCTTGAGCACCCGGAAAAAGTCCTCAATCCGCCAACGTTTCAGATAATACCCCAGCACCCGCTCCGCAGCCCGGGCCGAGGGCACCGCAAGACTGGTCAGCAGATACCATTCAATCGCCTTTTCACCCGCAGGCGGCGAGACTTCTTTGATATGCACCCCGGTGAGCGTCACCGGATCCGCATCCGCAACCAGTGGAGTCGCGGGCAGCGTAACCGGGCCATAGCGTACTTCGGCATCGGCGACGCGATAGGCGCGTCCGGCCGTCTTCGACCGCACGGACCGGCGATGAATCTCAATCCTGATCGTCTTGGCAGCTTTGCCACCGGACATCGTCTCAAACAGCTTTTTGCCTTTTGCCAGACGCCGATTCTTAGATGCCCGCACCAGCAGATCAACCCGCTTGTGCTGCCGCTGCGCATCAAAGAGCGCAAAACTGTCGCCCTCCCGATCCATCACGCAGAGGACCTTGATCTTGCGCGATAGCTCCTGCGCGGCTTCACAAATATCCGCATAACCATCCAGCCACCGCTGCGCCTTTGGCTTCAACGGTCCATCGGTCGGATCTTTGTAACTGCACCGCAACACGCCCAGTGGCAGACCATCGGTGGTGGTCGCCAGCGTGGTATGAATATGCAGTCCCCGCGATTTGGTCGTGGTCTGATTCTGACCAATGACTTCCAAGTCCTCGCAGGCCAGACGCGACCCGTAATTGAGCCGACTGCCATCCTGGATGCATAAGACCACCTTTTGGCTGCGCATACGCTCTATGGTACGCGCCCGATGCGGGGCCAACACGTTCTCCGGCGTCACCTCAGACGCCGGATCGCTCGCCAGCAGGCGATAATGCCCCTTGACCGCCGCCCGATCATAGCCCGTGTTCCCGGTAATCGCCGCGCCGATGGTATCGGCGAGCAGAGACGCACTCTTGACCAGCCGCGCCGAGCGCAGCGCGTTGCCCAGCGGCGCATCCCCAAACTCGGCATCGGCCCACTGTTCGCTATCCAACATCTCACCAGGTTGTCTGACCGGACGTAATTCCACCGCAGGCACCCCCAGTTGCTGACGCCACCTGCGATGAAGTTCGTATACATACAACGCCTTCGGCGGCTCCAGAGTGTCATGGCGGAGGCCGCCAGCGGTTTGTCCAATGTACTGAAAATTGGTGGCCTTGAAGCAGGAACCCGACCATTCGGGATCCACATAGGTTTCAACGATCCACACCCGGTAGCCGTAATGCTGCTGATAGTCCTCAGCCAGTCGCCTGAGCAGGCGACTGAGCACGTAGCTGGCCAGATGCTGGCATCGCTCCCGCATCAGGAATCGGCTCAGACACACCACACGGTGCAGATGGGCCTGTCGCTGTGCGTCCGACCAGGCCATCCACTGCTCCCGGGCCGCCAGTCGCAGGGCGGCCGCCGAAAAACCGACCGCACCCACATAACCGTGTGCACTGTCAATCAGATACCGTACCTGGGCACCGCAAAATGTCGTCACTCCACGCGGATGCTCATGATGCAACAGCGTGTTCCAAATCTCACGCTGATCGGTGTCGGTCACCTTAACCAGCGTAAGACCCTCCACCTCGTTAACAACCTCAGGCAAACGTTCCGGGGCAGGCACCGGTTCGGCCAGCAGGCGGGGACCCGCCCCCGCCGCGTAATTGTTCGTCGGCGCAGGCAATGCTATCCGCCCACGGTCGGCCAGCTTTGACAACGCACGGGCGCAAGTGGACACCTGCAACCGACCGCAGGCATCAACGAATGTGAAAAGTTCACACACGCGCCTTGCTATCGCCGCGCGCGTGGACAACGCGGCATCGCCCAACACCGCGGTGAGACGCGACTGCGATTCCGGAGCACTCAAGGTGCGCAAAACCTGACTCTGCGTGAACATGCCACCAATATATGGGGCACTGTTCAGAATGTCAAGTCAAAAAGTTGGGTAATGGGCAGGCCAAGCCTGCTCTGCAGCTTCAACTCTTCGAGCCCGCACCGACCCAGATTTGCGACCGTGTCGAGAAGCTGCTTCAATCCCGACTCATAGAGAAAATGCAGCAAAGATGCGTGGAAGCGTTGCTGGATATTCAGGCGCGGCACAAACGGGTAGTTTTCATAGCCGGGCGAGTGCCGCCCCTCGAGTTTTACGCGACCAGGCTGGTGGAGCAGGGATGCCACGACCAGGTGTACGTCATCACATCGAAAGAGGAGCCCAAGGGGGAAACGCCATACAAGCATTATAAACGCGGCAAGGACATCGAGCCCCTTTTCTCGGAGACCGGAGAACGGCGGGTAACAGGGAGCGCGTCGGTCTTCATGACCTACCAGATGGTAGAAGGCGTTAACATGCAGCGCTGCGATGCGCTGGTGTGTATCAGCGTGGCATCGAGCGTGGTGCAACTGGTACAGGGCCTCGGGAGAATCGACCGAGTCAACGCCCCCGAGGACGTGATTCACTATTACCTGGCAGACATCCCGACGCCGGACCTGACATCGGACGGAAACGTGGGGCTCCGGATCGAACAGGGCCGCGCTCTGACGGCCAGGAAAGCTCCTGCGGTCAGGCGGAAAACGCAGGACGCCGCCGAGCACAACTTTTACAAGGCAATAGGCTTCATCCGCGCACCACGGGAATTGCGCGACAACCACTACGGCGACGTCCTGAAGCGCATCCGGAAAGCGCTGAGCGACGCCGTGTACCGCAAAGTCGAGCGGGATGTCGGGGAGAGTGACATGGGGATATGGGGCGCAGAGCTGGGCATCCTGCCCGGCGGCGGAGACACAACCATCTTTCACCTGAGGGGCGCGGTGGGGGACAGAATCAAGCGCCGCCCGGCAAGCCCCCCAAGGCTTCTGGCAGTGACGCCCGGAGGGGGCAAGCGGAATCAGATCGGCTGTGCACGCCTCCTGGAGGATGCGTATATCAGGACGAAGGAAACCGGCCTGCACATCGCCCCCGGGCGCGTCGATGTGCAGAAGAAAGCGATCCGGCAGGTACGCCGCCACCTGCCAGAACTGAAAGAATACGATCTGCGCCCCGAGAGGATACTGGCCCCCCTGGAAACGCTGGCATGGGCGATTAATCCCAACGAGCGGCCCCGGGGCCTGTTCGAAGAGCTGAGCCTGCAAGCGCTGGAGGCACTGACGGACACGTGGACGCGGGCGCTGGACCCGTACTGGAAGCGTGAAAAGGCCCGGGTGTCTGCTACCATCAAGAGCGGGCCGAGCTACACAACATGCAGGCAGGTGGCCGCGCGGGCCCTGGAGGACGTTGACGGGCCCAAGCTCAGGGCGGAGATGGAGGCCCTGTACAGCAAACTTCGGACAGAAAACCCACAGGACACCGGGCTTGTCCGGTCGCGCATTTCCGTGGTCTATGTGCTCATTTGACCGCCCCGGCCGCCGCAACTATTCCGGCCCCTCGGATTTGGAGGGGCGAAGGTGGGCGACCGCCCCGCGCCGCGCCATCTCCCCTTTACAGTAGCGGGCCGGCATCGACGGATCGCGCCAGCGACCGGCGGTCTGCAAATCAACGAGCGAGCCCCCGGCCCGCGCAAGGGACTGCGCCGATCCGCCTGTCCAGGACAGACCGGAGCAAAGTAGACGCTGAAATGGCCTCGCAGCCTTGCAGAGCCTGTCCGGAGCAAGCAGGCACAAAGTAGGCCATGAAACCGTTTCGGAGCCTTGCGAAGCCTCGCCAGGGCAGCCCCGACGCCCGCGGATCTGGGAACCCCTGACAGTAAACGAGGGTAAACCCCCGTAAACCTAGCCGTTTCATGAAGCAAAGCCTAACACTATCAAGCCGCCCGGAGGGGCCAAAGAAATGAAATCAGCACAGAAAATGAGAGTCGCGGCGACGCGCCTGCCGCACCCGCTCTGGCAGCAGATCGAGCGAATGGCGGAAAACCTGCACCGGAGCAACAGCGCCATCATACGGAAGTCGGTGGAATTGGGGCTCGAGCAGCTTCGCGAGACTTTTCCCGAGCAAACGGAGACAGAAAAGAGCTCGCCCAAATGACGAAAAGCCAAAAAAAAAGGCCCCGAAGCAAGGAGACGCAGAGGGGCACAGGACAAACAAGAAAGTGGTGCCTTCAATGCACAATAGCGTAACAGGTTCCCGCCCGGATTTTGCCCGGGCCTATCAGGACTGGAACCCTGACGCCAAGCGCCGCGGGCAGTGCCTGGTGGGCCCCTGCCCAAACTGCGGAGGGAAGGATCGATTCCAGGCTTAAAATCCATTGCCCACAAGTAGTTGATCTCACGTGGTCCTTGACCCCTTTCTCCAGCTGACATTATAAACTCTCCTGTGTTACGATTGAACACTAACAAGGACTGAGTCGCCTTATTGTCTCCGACATAGATGCGGCGTTCGCTAGTCGCAATGAATAAGGGTGATCCAAGAGAATCAGAACTCGTGAACACCCTACCATTCAAAGTATAATTGACCAGAGAGTCGGCACTGAAACGTATCACCTCAGAGCCATCGGGTTCGTAAACCAATTCTGAGTCAACATACTCCCTGCACCCTCCGAACGTTATGAGTGCAACGAAGACAAATCTCCAATATCTCATTCATTACTCCGGGATTTTTGTAGCGTGGATTCCCAAACAGTTGCGAAATATTCACAACCCATACTACCTCCAATCAGTGGTGTAAGTCAGACGCGCACTCGCAATCCGGCCGAGCTTGGGAGCTCCAACAAATTCCCGATGATCACTGTTGGTCGCATTATTTATTCCAAGATCAGCGCGCAGAGCATGGTTGATCTCATAACCAACGCCCATATCCACTGCAAAATAAGACTCCACATTGCCATTATACGGCCCGGAAATCATACGAAAACCCTTCACATATCGACCGGATGCATGTACACTGAATCCACTCCGATGCTGGTACTGTCCACCCAGTTTTAACTTAAGGGGTGGCGCGTTCAAGGCTAATACCTTATCCTCAGACTCTTCGTTAAGCTCCGTGTGATCAAAAAAATCATCGCTCACCCACGACAGATTTCCGAACAATGTGAGTGCCCGTGAGGCGATCACTTGAAGAGAAGCGTCCACACCGTAATATCCAAGATCACCAAAATTAGGGTATGACAACATGATCTCGGGTATCTGGCCTACCCCCGGGTTGTTCTCGTTAGGCTGAACTATTGCTACGGGGGTGCTCGCACTAGGTAAAGAACTGCCGGCCAGATCCACCAGAAGTTGAGCCGCCTGCTCCGCTGACAGGTTGAAAAGCCCGAGTGCAAGCGCCAACGTAGCATTGTTTGCAATCCCAGTGGAAATATCACGAACAAGGTCCTGAGCCAAAGTCGGTACCAGCACAAGTGGTGTGCGCACTTGAAGAGCACCTATAAAATTCTTCTTTGTTGCGTAATAAGCATCCACTGAGAATAGGACGTTCTCATTCAGAATGCCCTTGTACCCTACCTCAAACGTTTGGGAAATTGTCTGCTCGAGAGGTCCTACATCCTCTAGATCAGTCAACCCTAAGTCTATACCAAGTGTGCTAAGGTTGAGTGCGCCCAAAACTCCAGGACTGAAGCCCTGCACAACGGTACTCTCTGGACCCAACCCCCGCTTGAGCGATGCAATCAACGGTAGGGGTATATTCAGCCCGGCTGCCGCCAACATATCGGCAAGTTCTTGATCTGGAATTGCCGCAAGGGACGCATACATAAGGGCATAAACATCGCCAGTACCTATGCCCACGGGAACCGGAGCTCCCTCGAACCCGGGCAGCAAACTGGACGCAACAAGATCTGTTGGAGCTCCCACTGCCAGGAAATCAGGGTTCCGTGCATAAGTGAATCCGGTAGCAGCACCGCGACCGCGTACATTGATCCCCCCAAGAGAAGCCGCCACCAAATCCAACCAGTTACTTGTGGCTGTCGGGGAAGAAAAGCTGCGGTTATAGGTTACCCGGAAACTCGAAGTTGGATTGGGTTTGACTACCAGTCCAACACGAGGGGACGCCTGGAATTTGTCTACAACATTGTTGTAATCTCCGCGTAACGCGAGGGTTAACTCAACCCGGTTTCCGATACTAGTGATTGATTGGCCGTACACACCGTATTCGTCTATGTTGTCGTGGTGCTCATTGCGTCCTAAGACTGTGCCTCTCGTATCTGGACGTGTGAGCTCCAGATCGGCGCCCACGATCAGTGACTGCCTAGAGCCAATTTGCATATCGTACTGCGCCTGTCCTACATACTCGCGAGAATGTTCAATAACCGGATCACCGCCATAGATATAGCTGTCTCTCGAATCGTTTGCGTTTACGAAAAACTGCGCAAAAAACGAACCACTGGATAACCTCGCCTGGAAGAATTTATAGCGATAGTCGTCACCTTGGATAGTGCCCACACCACTCAAGACCGTTCCATTCATCGCGGCAGTTCCAGCATTCAGGGAAAGTCTAGTTCTGGATCCTAAACGATAATCCAAGTTTCCCGATACAGTGAATTTGCTGGATCCGGATTCCCGAATACCATCCACGAAAATCTGTACAGCGTCTTCTGGGTCAGGACATTGATCAAATGCACGGGCCTGCAATAGGCCTGGGTCACAGGATTCGAGAGCAAAATCATTAGCTGTCGCATACGATCCAGTTACCTTAACACCGACACGTCTACCTATCACAGTTGCAGCACGTGCCTGCACATTCAGATGCGAACGTTCTCCACCGCTAACGCTGATTGTGGCCCCAGGATGAGTAAATGGATCCTTAGTTATATAATGAATCACGCCAGAATCAACGCCTGCACCATAAAGTGCAGATCCGGGCCCACGCACAATCTCTACACGATCAAGATCTACCATCAAGTTGGGCATCAGGCTGTGAAGATTCACGCCAATCGAAGCCGAACCCGCATCACGATAATCGGTCAGAACCAACGTAGCCCCTGAAAAGACATTATTGAAGCCCCTAAGAACCACTTCGTGTCGATCTACTCCGGTCTGTGCAATGTCCAACCCAGCGACATTACGTAGCGTGGTCACAGTCGTGGGAGTGATCACGCCTCTAAGATCCTGAGCCAGGATCACATCAGTAGATGACGGCGAATCTAACACTTTCTCCTGCCTCCGGCTGGCGGTAATTTGCAGTTGATCCAAATCAATACCAGGTACCAGCTCCACATTCAAAAGATAAACCTCCCCCTCAGAAATCTCTACCTCGGTTTCGAAGGACCTGTATCCTGTAAAGGACACTCGAATCGTGTTAGTGCCCACAGAGATACCACTGAGTGTGTATCCCCCCTCTTCGTCGGTAGCCGTTCCCTGCAGAGATTCAACATGAATCACATTCGCCCCTATCAGCGGCATACCATTTTCTGAATCTGAGACCGTTCCGGCAACGGAAGTATCCTGAGAAAACGCCCAGCCAGGTAATGCTAAAGCAAACACCAGCACAATAATGCTGAAAAAAAAGCTTCGAATAGTCATGTCTTCGTCGTAAGTAATGTGCACCTAAATGTTACTGCGTTGCTATCAAGCTTACTCCAATCTCTCGTGCCGGTGTTCACCGAAAATTGAATGAACACCTCAATAATCCGAAGATAGCAACAACAGCTCAATATTCTACATAACCGCTTAGCTTCCCCAATCGGTTGTGTAGGTGAGTCGGGCATTGGCAACCCGCCCAAGCCTGGGAGCACCTACAAATTCACGATGGTCACTGCCAAACAGGTTACTGATCCCCAAGTCCGCCCGGATGCCGGTTTGGCTGATAGCATAGCCTACTCCAACATCTATAACGGTGTGGCTCTGTACTTCACCTACATATTGACCTGAAATCACCAGAAAACCCTTAGTGAATCGTCCAGATGCGTTGAGCGACAGTCCACTTCTGTGTCGATACTGCCCACCTAGTTTAACCTTAAAGCCTGGTGCATTAAGCGCCAACGCCAAGTCTTCAGATTCTTCCCCAACTTCGGTGTGATCAAAGTAATCGTCACTAATCCAAGATGCATTCCCAAAAAGAGTCAGAGCATCAGAGGCAATCACCTGCATTGAGACATCCATGCCAAAATACTGGATGCTTCCAAAGTTAGGGTAACCGAGCATGAGTTCTGGAAAATATCCTTCCCCTTTGTTGTTCTCGTTAGGCTGTACAATTGCAACTGGTGTTTCGCCATCGGGCAGATCGCTGCCGGCTATGCCGACCAACATTTCCGCAGCCAGCTGGGGGGTCAGACCAAACAATCCGAGTGCACTCGATATCTGATCGTTTGCTGTAAGCCCTGCCGCGATATCTCGGATCAAATCCTGTTGCAGATTGGGAACGAGTACGAATGGCGTCTTAACCTGAAGTGCACCGGTAAAATTTTTCCGCTTTGCGAAATAGCCATCAACCGCTAACAGCACCTTATCGCTGATAATTCCCTTGTACCCAATCTCCCACGACTGGGAGACCGTCTGCTTGATCGGCTCTACATCCTGGAGATTATCCACCTCAGGTCCGGTGGTAAGTGTAAGTGTGCTCAGGTTCAGGATACCCAAAACTCCAGGACTGAACCCCTGAATGGGGGTTACTGCCGGGCTAAGCCCTTCTCTCAGGAGAGGAATAAGCTGTGCGGGAATATTGAGTCCTGCATCAGTGAGCAGATCCACCAATTCCGCATCTGGAATAGCGGCCAGTCCTTCGTACATGAGGCCATATATTACCCCAGTGTCGATTCCAACAGGAACAGATGCACCTTCCATGCCTGGAAGCATGCTGGAAGCTACAAGCGCAGACGGGGCTCCCAGATCCAGATAGTCAGGGTTTCTGGTGTAGGTGAACCCGGTAGCTCCACCACGTGCCCGTACATTGAGTCCCCCGAGTGAAGCCGCCACCAAATCCAGGAAATATCCGGTTGCATCCGGTGACGAAAAACTGCGGTTATATGTCGCACGTAAACTCGAAGTCGGGGTCGGCTTTACTACTACCGCAAATCGCGGAGACATCTGAATTTTGTCTTCCACATTATTGTAATCTCCGCGAAGCGCCAGGATTAAATCCAGCTTTTCAGAAATCTTCGTTGTCGATTGCAAATAAGCACCATACTCATCGATATTGTCGATGTATTCGTTGCGTCCTAGCACTGTCCCCCTAGTATCAGGGCGATCGAATGTGAGATCAACTCCTCCGACCAACTGCTGGCGGGGAGTTATTTCCTTCGCATATTGGGCCTGAATCGTGTACTCGTCCGAGTACTCTACGACCGGATCACCACCATACACGTACGAATTGCCCGAATCATTCGAATTTAAATAAGCCTGCAAGAAGAAGGGTCCACTGGAGAGCCGAATCTGTCCGTACCTATATATAAAGTCCTTGGCCTGAACCGTGCCAACACCGGTCAACGTTGTTCCATCAAAACCACCGAAGCCCCCGTTGAGAGATAGCGTTGTCTTAGCACCGATTCGCCAATCCACGTTACCGGATAGCACCAGTTTCTTGAATCTGGTCTCGCGTATGCCATCTACGAACAGCTGAACCGCATCCTCTGGATCGGCACATTCGCTGAATCTCTCGGCTTCAATAAGAGCAGCATCACAGCTTCTAAGCGCAAAATCCTCGGCCGTCCCATAGCTGCCAAGCAGCTTTACACCAAGGTTTTTACCGAAGACTGTTGCAATACGCCCTTCAAGATTAAGCATAGATCTCTGCCCCCCACTCACAGATATTGTACCACCTGGGTAGCTAAAAGCATCTTTGGAAATGTAGTGGATCACGCCTGAGTCCACACCAGGGCCATAAAGTGCCGATCCCGGTCCGCGTACAACTTCTATCCGCTCGGTATCGATCGCCAAAGCCGGCATTACATTATGCAGATTTACGCCAATGGATGCCGCACCCGCATCCCGATAATCGGTGAGCACATGTGTAGCCCTCGAAAACGTATCATTAAAACCCCGCAAAGCAACCTCATGACGATCTACTCCGGTTTGCACTATATCCAACCCGGTGATGTTACGCAGTGCTTTGACTGTGGACGGTGCGACTTCCAACTGAATATCACGCGCGGTTACTATGTCAATTGATGCAGGCGCATCCAGCGCCATTTCTTGGTGTCGCCCGGCTGTCACTTGGATAGGATTCAAATCGGTGCCTGGAACCAAGGCAACATTCCACACATGCTGCTCGCCCTCTGCCAACTCTATCACGGACTCCTGAGCAGCATAGCCTACAAAGCTGATTCGCAAAGTATATGCCCCGGGGGTAAGGTTTAGAATCTCAAAATCCCCTTCAACATCGGTTGCGCTCCCCGTACCCGTTCCAACTACCAACACGCTGGCACCGGTCAGTGGCTGACCAGTCTCGGAATCAATAACCTTCCCAATGATTGTACCCGTCTGTGCGAAAATTGGGGCAGCAATACAGCATAGCCCGAGACCGACGATCAATCTGAGAATGATGTTATGACTTGTCATGATAGTGTTTATTCAACCCATGGAAATCATAATGTAAGATAACCATTATGTAGTTCCATACACGTCCATTTCACAGGTCTTAGGGGTCGGTAACCCGAACGCCCCTCGCCGTGCAGTTGTCCCAATCGGTAACCCCTATGTTGCGGCCGCATTCAGGTCCGCATGACCACAAGCCACATACTCGAATTGCTCTGGGTCGGACGGCTATCCGGCCTAGTGGGTCTGTCCTGACCAAAAAACTCCTACTTACTCATGGATATAATTTCCATAAGAATCAAGAAGCGTGATCCCGAATCCCCGCACGTGCCAAGAGCAAGTCCACATGTTTCGTGTGGTACGTTGCATCGAAAAGTTTCCCCACTTCTTCCGGTGAGATATGTGCCATTATCGCATCCGAGGACATCACTAATGACTGAAATCTCTGACCGTTTTGCCAGCTTTGCATGGCTAATGGTTGGACCAGATCGTAAGCTGCTTCACGTGTCAATCCGCAGTCAATCAATCTAAGCATCAGCCGTTGACTGTTGTACAGACCATGGGTCGCATCCAAATTTTTCCGCATGCGTTCGGCATTCACAACCAGATTTCGCAAGATCCGTGTCGACCTGAGTAGTGCGTAGTGCAATACCGTCGTTGCATCGGGTAGGATGACACGCTCGACACTGGAATGTGATATATCCCGCTCATGCCATAGAGCTACGTTTTCCATGGCTGACACCATATAGCCGCGCAGTAATCGGGCACAGCCGGTGATGTTCTCGCTACCTATGGGGTTGCGTTTATGCGGCATGGCACTGGAGCCTTTCTGGCCTTTACCAAAGGCCTCTTCAACCTCACGCACTTCGCTGCGCTGCAAGTGGCGTATTTCTACGGCCATCTTCTCGAGGCTGGCCCCAATGAGTGCCAGCGTACTCACGTGATGGGCGTGACGATCCCGCTGGATGACCTGCGTGGCAATCGGCTCCGGCTCAAGGCCGAGAATTTCGCAGGTTATTTGTTCGACCTCCGGCGGAGTATGCGCAAAGGTCCCAACCGCACCAGACAACTTTCCGATTCGCATACCTTCAGCCGAAGCCTTGAACCGCTCTAGGTTGCGCCTCATTTCCGCATAATAGAGCGCAAGTTTTAGTCCGAACGTGGTTGGCTCCGCATGCACACCGTGCGTTCTACCCATCATAAGCGTATGCCGGTGTTCAAGCGCCCGGTCATACAAGACCTCCAGCAAGGACCCGATAGCTTCCTCAATGAGTCTGTTGGCTTCCAGAAGACGCACCGACCAAGCCGTATCCACTACATCCGATGAAGTCAGACCATAGTGTACCCATTTCTTTTCCGGTCCAAGTCCTTCGCTGACTGCACGTGTAAAAGCAACTACATCATGTCGGGTAGATTGCTCGATTTCGTGAATACGCTGCAGGTCAAAAGATGCATGTTTTCGGAGTTTTTTGACGTCTTCTTCGGGAATAACTCCGACCCTGGACCAAGCTTCACAAGCGGCCAGCTCCACTTCAAGCCATACCTCAAACTGGCGCTGTTCACTCCAGAGGGTACGCATGGCTGGATGAGTGTATCGATTAATCATGCTGACTTTATGAATGTGAAAACAAATAGCGCACGGCCCCAAACGGATGTTTACAGCGAGTCACGTTTATCTCGGAGACACTTATACAATAGCTTTCGAGCCCGAAAAATGTGCGCCTTCACCGTGCCAAGCGGGAGATCCAGTTCTTCGGCGATCTCTATGTAGGATTTTTCCTCTTGGTGCCGCATTACAATCACACGGTTGTACTTGGGAGGAAGTGAATCGATGGCATCCTGGATAATATTTACACGCTGCCTGTCTTCGATCCTGCGATCCGGACGGAAAGTGATATCAGGAACTTCCTGACGGACCTCACCATCCCTGCTCGACACTGGCTTATCCAGCGAAGTCGTAACTAGTCTTCGCTTGCGCTTGTAATCAATCGCATGGTTCGATGCAATCTTGTATAGCCATGTCGAAAACGCATAATTAACTGAATATGTGTGCAGCGCCTTGAATGCCTTGATGAAAGCTTCTTGTACGAGATCCTCCAGACCCTCAACATTACCGATGGTGCGCCTGATATGCAGGTATAGACCTTTTTGATACTTTTCCACAAGATCCAGATACGCGCGTTGATCTCCTTCCAGCGCGCGAGTGACCAGTATATGATCCTGCTGACTGGACACTGACCTCCGGGTCGCCGTCTGATCTTCAGGCATACAGTCTACCGTTCATCCACTCACGTGCAATGCAATTCTTTCCTATTTTTCTGGCGAAACAGGTAGTTGCCTAGACTCTTTGTATGTGCTGAGAACGATACTTGTTGTCGTACCCGTCACACCCGACCAAGCTTGAATACCCGCAAGCAAGCGCTCCAATGCTGTTGTGTTTTGCGTCCTGACCTTTAAAATATGTGATCCTTCTCCCGTGATTGAATGGGCTTCCAATATCTCATCACAACTACGTACATGCCCTATCAGAGACTGATAGCTTTCTGGGGTATCCACAGACACACGGATAAAAGCTGTAATATCAAACCCTAGGGCCTTAGCGTTCACTGTTGCATGATAGCCGGTAAGAAGTCCATTCTCCCGCAGTTTACGCATGCGATCGCTAACACTGGCCGCACTTAGTCCAACGCGCGCTGCGATGTCAATGCGCTTCATCCTTCCTGCGGATTGCAGAAGGTTTAGTATCCGGGCGTCAATTTCGTCTAGTTTCTTGCTCACCGATCAATTGTGCACCATGGCAATTATTCTGAGTGGACCACCACTTCCTCCTGAAATCTTCATAGGCAAAGCCACGATCGTAAATCCGCTGGCTGGTAGCGCTTCCATATTTGCTACGTTTTCAAACACCGGAATGTTGTCTGCAAAGAGTTCTTGATGGCTAACATAGTCGTTAGACTGACCATAATCAATACTGGCAGTATCAATCCCAACCGCACTAATATTACGCTCATCGCGCAACCATTTTGCAGCCTCTGGTGCAAGCCCAGGGAAATGTAACTGACTCACCCCTTCCGCACCCCGTAAATCAGTGCCCAGATACTGGTTCCTATCAGGCCAATACCGACCGAACCCCGTCCGCAACAATACAATGGTACCCTTTGGTATTTGTCCATTCACTGCTTCCCATTCCTGAAGATCAGACACACTAATCTGGTAATCTCGGTCATCGGTCACTTTGTCACTCACATCCACAACAATCCCGTGTCCAATCAGCCGATCCAGTGGAATTTCATGATTCGCCCACTGACCTTCGGCAAAGTGAATGGGAGCGTCCAAATGAGTACCGCCATGCTCAGATGACTCGAACGAGTTTGACTCATAATAGTATCCTGCCTCCTGCCATCCCTTGGCGTCCTCGTGTAGTTGGAATCCTTCTGCAGTAGGCCAATAGATGGTTGTTGTATCAAAGCTGTGTGTCAGATCGACCAGCGTATTCTGGCTGCCCAGTGGCACGGTGTCCTGACAGGCAACCACCAGGAATGCGCTCATTAAGACAAATATTGTGACTGTTCTCATATTTTTATGTAACGAGCGTCAACAACTTCGATACTGAGCAACTAAACTCAGCGTGTTTTGCTCCATTCCGGGCCCATAGCTCAGTCGGTTAGAGCAACGGACTCATAATCCGTCGGTCGGGGGTTCAAGTCCCTCTGGGCCCACATTTACGAAAAACCAAGTAGTCGCCCTCCCTGATACACCAGCAGGGAGGCCAAATAAGCTAGCGTGGTCATGTAGAACCACATGACCATTGGCCAGCGCCAAGTATTTGTTTCCCGACGCGCAATCGCCAGTGTACTCATGCACTGCAGCGCAAATACGAAGAACACAAGGAGACTCATAGCAACCAGCGGCGTAATAACCGGCCGACCGTCCGGGTATTGATCCGCTTTCAGGGCATCACGCAGAGCTACTCCACCTTCGGCGTCTCCAACGCTGTAAATGATGCCGAGCGTAGAGATAATGACCTCACGTGCAGCAAAAGCACTCACCAGACCAGCACTGATCTTCCAGTCAAAGCCCAGCGGCTGCATAACAGGCTCAAGTATGCGCCCAAGGTATCCTATGGCACTCCCTCTGATTTGAGCAGACTGCCGAACAATGTTTGCACTGTCCAGCGCGGCAGCATAGTTGGCATCTGCCTGTGCTGTCAAGTCTAGCGCACGTGCCAGTGTGGGATCTACGAGCGACAACGAGTCAGCTGCAACCGCCAAATCTCTACCAGGAGTAAGCGCCTGCGCAGCAGCATACTCCCTATTCCGTTCCTGGATCGCCTGTTCCTCAATCTGAATTACCTCAGGACTTGTTTCCGCACGCGGAAAGCTTGCCAGGAACCACAGAACAATACTGCAGCCCAGAATAATTTTCCCCGCCCGAACAGCAAATACTTTGGAGCGCTGATACATGCGCCAAAATAATTGTCGCAATCGTGGACGCCTATACGGTGGTAATTCCATTACAAAGTAACTTGCCGGTCCCTTAAACACCACACGCTTCAGGATGGCAGCGGCTACAAAAGCCATGATTGTCCCCATCATGTACATGGAAAACATTGCTAACCCCTGGTACCCGAATACGCCCATAAGCTTACCCGCAGGTATGAAGGCAGCAATAAAAAGTGTATAGACTGGCAGGCGTGCTGAACAGCTCATAAGCGGTGCCACCATAATCGTAATCAGGCGATCACGCTCGCTGTCTAATGTTCTGGCAGCCATTATACCGGGAATGGCGCAGGCATAAGAGCTCAGGAGGGGGAGCACAGAACCTCCGCTAAGCCCCACACGCTTCATCAGACGATCCATAATGAAAGCACTCCGTGTCATATACCCACTGTCCTCCATTATGCCCAGAAAGAAAAAGAGGAGCAGTATCTGCGGCAGGAATACAACGACATTCCCGACTCCGGTGATAATGCCATCTGTCAGAAGATCTGTAATCCAGCCTGCTGGTAATACTAAACGAACGCCTCCGGCCAATGCTGCAACCCCTGCCTCAATCAAATCCATAGCCGGAGTGGCCCAGGAAAAAACCGCCTCAAAAACGCACACCAGTATCAACAAAAAGCAGAGTGGTCCCGCGACGCGGTGTGTGAGCACCGCATCAATCCTATCGCTGAGTGTAGCTGGTCCCTTGAAACGGCGCGAGGCTCGTTGAGCAATTGGCCCTATCCAGGCATACCGACCACTTACTTCCGCATGTCTCCACGCAATACCCCGCTTCGCAAACTCCTCCCGCAGGGTTACAATACGGTTCACGAATTCTGGGACTTCCAACCACCAGACATCCAATGCTTCATCTTCCGCCAACGCACGCAAAACCTCCATTCTCAAATGCATTGGCTTTACGTGGGGTGCCTCTTCAGCCAATTGCTTGATCAAGGCCGGGATCTTGGCATCCACGGCGTCCATAAGCTGCCATCGGTATACCTGTGCAGGCTCAGGCGGATCAAGAATATGTTTTTTCAGCTTATCAATCCCCTCGCCCCGCGAAGCCGTAATGGGAACAACGGGCACTCCCAGATCCTTTTCCAGTACAGACGCATCCACCACCAAACCATTTTCTTCGGCTACATCCATCATGTTCAAGGCAAGGATCACGGGCAAGCCCAGATCAATCACCTGACTCACTACGTACAGATTGCGCTCTAGATTGCCAGCGTCCAGCACACAGACCACAACATCGGGCCCCTCCTCCAACCGCCCAACAAGAACTTCGTAGGCAATACGCTCGTCCACAGATCGTGGGGTAAGACTGTATGTGCCTGGCAAATCGATGACCTCGACATGCGGGGCACCAGCCAGCGTGCCTGCCTTACGCTCAACTGTAACCCCCGGAAAATTCGCCACACGTTGACGCAACCCGGTCAACTGATTAAACAGCGTGGTCTTGCCCACATTAGGGTTACCACACAAGGCGACACGCATGGGCGATTGGAGAGTCACGTTAGATCCTGTAGCTTACCCTTCGTGCCTGGAAATATGAATGAGGGCGGCCTCGGATTTTCGGATTGAGAGATGGTAATCACGGACCTTGAGGTCGATGGGATCACCGAAAGGTGCAACGCGCACTACCTGAACCTGTGAGCCGGGAACCATACCCATCTCCATCAGACGGTTTATGGCTGCACTGGGTTCGAACCCTAGAATCGTACCCGATTCACCAGGGTGCAATTCCCGTAGTGTCATAACTCCACGGGTGTTGCAAGGATATCGGCAGCCATATCACGACGCAACCCAATCCGACAGCCGGCCAGACGCACGATAAGCTTATCTGAGTTTTGAACTACCTCCACCTGAGCTCCTTCTCGCAAACCCATATCCCGTAACCGCTCCTCTGCACAACCGTGGACAGAGCAGATCATAAGCGGACATCCGTCACAAAAAGTCGTCAATGGAGCTGGTGGCATAATTCGAAATCAGAGCAGACCCTGCAAATATACTTATTTGGACTGAATATAAATAAGGTCTGGCTATTTGGTTCCATGAGAACACCGAAATTTGCAAAAAGGCGAGAGAGCAACTGTGGTACCAGCACTCATGGCTGAACTTTGCAGTGCTTTTGAGCGAGTCGGGGTGTAGAGTAGCTTTTGCCCCTCTTTTTTTCGGCGGCAATCTAAACCTCTATCCACAAGAATTTCGGTAGAACCAGATATGATTTGAGAGCAGGTTCCTGCACTGTAATGATAGGAAATGCCCGGCCCCAAGCTGTATCGTACCACTGTAACGAAACATCTTCCATGAAATTCACAGATATTTGGTTGACACAGAAAATCTACCGGGGATGCGTCAAATTTAGTGGGGGTTCGGGGGAGTAACGATAATGACTTAACCCGATCCTTCCTTGATGAACCCAGAATCTTCTTTTCCTTTCTCTCCACCAATTCAGGAGCCTGTTCAGGATCTGCAGGTTGAATTGGTTCGGCATTATGTGGATGTACTTCGCATGCTGACCGATCGGATTTCCTCCGTACCTGCGGCACCTGATCCTGCGGCGCCTGATCCTGTGGTATCAGCTCCTGAGGAGTCGGCGGCGGTCCCGGGGGCTCCTGCGCCGACTTTATGCTGGGAATCTGCGGTATCTGTGCTGGCGTGCCGTGACTGGCATACGGAGTCTCTGGTCCATTTGTGGCTTCGGCCCTCGTATGTGATGGGGCTGCATGTATTGTTTGGAATCGGGGTGAGTCTGCGGGGGCATCGTCGGATCGTGACTGTGACCGAATGCGGCCCCCAGGATCAGTCCGGTATGGAGGCGGTGCTGGACGATTTGAGCGTTCGTGGATTGGGTTCGGGGATGCTGTTGACGCTTCCTGGCAATGTCGCACTCCACGCGGCGGTGTCCCGCGTATGGGGAGGCCGCGTGTGGGTGCAGCGATGTCTGAATACGGTCATGGCCGAAGCGCTGAGCGGACTGGATCCCGATGAGGCGCTGCGGTTTCGTCACCGCCTACGACAGGCATGGCAACAGTGCGATGCGTCCCAGGCTCGGACAGATCTTCAGCAGATCACAGCAGCGTTGACCCAGGTGAATCGCTCCTCTGGAAGCGTGCTTGCGCATGCGCTGGAATCAACGCTCACCTTGCAACGTACCGGACGATTGCTCCATAGTGACCGGGGACTGCGCGTGCTGAATTCACTCAGGACACTCTTGGCTCGTGCAGGACGCAGACTGACGGCTACGCCGGTCCACCAGCGCGAGATGCACCTGTGCGCGGCACTGTTGGAACTTGAACCCCGACTGCGTCGGGTGCGACATGCGACGTATCTTCCGCAGTTGCATGCTGCACTGAAAACGTCTCTTCCTTCTAAACCATCGAACGCATGATTGCATTATCTTCTCTCTTTCCTTCCGCCGTTTTCCAACCGTTTTTGGCCAGGAATGCGGCCAAACTGGCTCGGTTGTTTCGTAGCCCGGATTGGTTCCGCTCTTGTTGCAGGCCGAAGTGAGCGAGCTTTGCGGAATTCGCTGGAAACATACCCCGACGAAGTGCCAGCGTTGGGGAACCAATCCCGGTTCAATTCGCTGGAACGGGGCGAAGGTGCCCGTTGAGGTCCCCCGGGTTCGTAACACCGAAACGAATCAGGAAGTGCCGCTGGAGACGTACAAACTGCTGCACCAGGCCGAACCCGGCTATGAACAGGAACTGGCACGCAGTGTGCTACTTGGACTCTCTCAACGCAAGTATGGGCAAGTGGCGCAACACCTGTCAGAGAGTTTTGGTCTCAGCGGCTCCACCACCGGACGCGTGTTTATCAACGAGACGGCCAAAGCACTGGAGACGTTCATGAGCCGGCGGTTTGATGAGACGGAGTTTGTCGCCATTCTCATTGACGGGAAGACCTTGCGGAGTGAACAGATTCTTTTAGTCGTGGGATTGACGGGACAAGGACAGAAGATCATCCTCGGGTTCATGGAGGTCAAAACCGAAGCCCATCCGTGTGTGGTTGCCTTACTGCAGAATTTGCAGGCACGCGGCTTCCAGGTTACGGGCCCATTGCTGGTGCTGCTGGATGGCTCCAAAGGATTGCGCAAAGGCGTACGAGAGGTCTTTGGAGATCGGGCGCTGATTCAGCGATGTCAGTGGCACAAACGCGAAAATGTCGTCTCCAAGATCCAGGATACCGACTTTGCTGAGCAGGTCAAGAAACAACTGGAAGCCGCCTATGCAACGCGTACGTATGCAGAAGCAAAAAAACGACTGACGACCTTGATTCAATCCTTGGAATCCCGCTGCCCAAAAGCAGCGGCCAGCTTAAAAGAGGGACTTGTGGAAACCCTCACCCTTCACAAACTGGGGCTCCCCAAGTCGCTACGCGATCGGCTTCGAACCACGAACATCATTGAGAGCATCAATAGCAGACTGGCACATACAACGCGCAGAATCACGCGATGGAGTAACTCGGACCAACGCCAACGATGGATTGCTGCCGCGTGCCTTGACATTGAACAACGATCCCTGAACCCCATCCCGCAAGATTGGCAGTGGGAAACTTTGCTACGGGGACTGGAACGACACGACCGAACCAAACATCAGTACACCGGTAGACTCTCACAACTTCCCCTAAACCCCCACTAAATTTGGGGCATCCCCAATCTACCATTCTATACGAATCGTGTAGAACCAGCCAAAGAACGGGGATGCGTAAAAATCTTAGCTGGTTAGAGGAATGTAGTATAGCACTTTCAATCTATATTGCATCCCATGAAATTCTCAACACCCCTTACTGGATACTACACGATTAGATACTCACGTACTAAAAGCTCCATACGTAACCATAATGGATAATCAAGATTTCGATTACAGACATATAAACGGACGCCTCGTTGATCTGCTTCGGTCCGTTGACCGTCCGGGAGATTACTGCGTAGGTGGCAGGCTGTACGAGCCGATGCCACACGTCACTCTTAACGGTGTGGAAACGCTCTCATTTCCAGTACCACAGGCACAAATTGACGCATTGATTGATATGGCGGAACGTGCACCCTACGGCAAAGGAACCACAACGCTAATGGATACAGCAGTGCGCGACTGCTGGCAGATTGATGCCGACCAGATTCATGTGACCGGCCGCACATGGCCTAGCACGTTCGAGAAAATTATGAACCTCGTGAGCAAAGGCCTTGGGTTTGATAAAGAGCAGCTCGGCGCGAAAATGTACAAGCTCCTCGTCTACAGGGAAGGCGGGTTTTTTGCCACCCACCGGGATACGGAAAAAGTGCCGGGAATGATTGCTACCCTGTCCCTGTCGTTGCCGACTCCTGGCGAAGGGGGTGAACTGGCCATTCGCCACGGAGATCAGGAGACAGTCTTCAACATGAGTGCTCGAGAGCCCTCGGAGCTTTCGTATGCAGCGTTTTACTCAGACTGCCTTCATGAGGCACGACCAGTGACCAAGGGGCATCGCATATCCCTCGTGTACAACCTGTTTATTCGTTCCGGCAAAAAATGGACCGGAGCACCTGACTATACCGAATTAACAGACAAGGTCAAGGCGTGCCTAGCAGATTGGAAGGACCATGGTAAGACGGATAAGATAGTTTGGTTGCTGGATCACTCGTACACCGAGGACGGCCTCTCCTTTGATACATTAAAAGGTACCGACGCAGCGGTAGCACGGGTTTTAGGGGAAGCAGCCGAAAATGCGAAATGTGACATGCACGCCGCTGTGCTGTACATTCGAGAGACAGGCGATCCTGAAGTTGATTATGATTCAGGCTGGGGAGATGAACCTATAGTTGGTTCGACAATTGCGGAGTTGCATGAGCGTGAGGAACACCTAGAGAATTGGGTCGCCCGTGATGGCAGCCATCTACCCTTCGGCAAGCTTTCAATAGCCGACGGCGAACTCATTCCTCTGGATGCACTTGAAGATGTTGACCCTGACGAGGAGGAGTTCGAAGACTACATGGGCAATTACGGCCCGACGCTGGACCTTATCTACCGCCTCGCAGCCCTTGTTGTTTGGCCCAAAGCAAAGACACTGGAAATCGTCGCGAGTGGTGGCATCAAAAATGCAGTGTCTTGGGTCGCTACACAGCATGATAAGGTAAGCGACGCTGAAATGCGGCGCCTACTGTCCAAAATAGCCGACCGATGGCCAACGCGCAAAAGAGAATATCATGATAATAATTTGCCTGAAATGCTCCGGCTGCTGGGTACGACGGGAAATGCTGACATAGCAACGGACTTTCTCGATCGGATCGTGGTAAACCACTATGACGGTAGTGAGAATGCATCCCTCGTCGGCCTGCTGCCCGTGGTCGGCCCCGAGACTGCTAGGGAGTTTCTGTCAAGTCTGATCAAAAAATGCATGCCCGAGCACCCCAAGGAGATTCTCTCCTTACTGACGCTGATCGCACAGAATCTGGTTCAGGCCGAGTTAGTGTGGCGCGACATGTTGCGAGAAATGGTACAATCCGCCGTGTTAAATCTTCGCGCTGTGCTGGAGTATAGCTCCAAAACGTTCAGTCGTGAGGGATACCGCCGACTGTTAGGCGGAAAAATCGTATATGGCGATGCTGAAGTCGTGGAGCGAGAACATCTGGATTCTGCAGCCACCTACAGTCTTTTCGCACTCACCTTGCACTTGGAGCTGGAGCAGGAATCCGTTCATGCTGCAACCACCATTGCCGACTTCCCGAAAATCGTCACACCAGACCGGATGTTGCCCCAAACTCTAGCAGGTTTACACAAAATTGAACACGTTAACCGTACGCAAGCCTACAGGCTACTCTGGAGACAATCGACCGACTTCCTGCTCCGGCGCAGCAGCACTCCTCCTGACGAACCCACCAACTGGATCATCAATGCTGAGATTGAGATACCCCACACTGACGAGCTCGCTTCTGAGCTCCAGGCATTCTGTCTGAGTCCTGATGTGCGCGTCAAGCGATTCAAGGTAGCCAAGGATTTTCGCAAGTATATCCACAAAATGATAGAAGAACTACGTCTGGATATAGACCATGAAACCGAGCGCAAGGGTAGTCCCTATACGCTGGTCTGCGTCAAGAACCGCGCCAGTTACAAGCGAAGGCTCAACGAGTATGCTGAAGATGTGCACTACATTGGTCGACTGTTAACGCTGGTGCCACAGGATGAGACGGAAGAAGCGGAGCGGGTAAAGCGTCTTGAGGCAGCCAAAGCGGCATTTCGGAGCAAATAGCCCCACAATCGTCAAAAGCAATGCAACTGTTTGCGGGGCTGGGAGAGATCCGCAAGCGATTTATTTGGTGCTTATGTCGTTGAGTGAAACTTTGTCCAATCTATTGCAAAGAGATTTCACGGATGACGACGAATCATGAGGCCAAGGAAGTGGAGGTTCATGTTATTTGCACGGATGCGTCTACGCTGAGAAGCCCGAAATGTGATCAGGCTTGTTCCATGTATTATCGCCGCCCGCGCCGGTGGCGTCATCTGGATAAGGGTGTAGCCAGCTGTCTATACTAGCAATGCCACTGCACTGAACATTACAGGCTAGATGCCTCAACAGATAGCCCCAAAACAGACTGCAGGCAATATTTTCTAGGCTCTGCCGAATGCTCCACGGTTTAACACGAATTCACGGGAGTTCGCCGTATACCAAGCTAGTGCTTGCCAGAAAATGATTTTGGTTGTGGGATTATACGATGAATTCGGGTATTTGGGGGCAGATTTGATCATTTTTGGTGGATTTGGTCAGGATTTAGCGTGTATTTGGGGCTCTGATCACATAGGCGTCGTCCGAGCAGGAGGTTGAATGAATTTGCGAATCTGGCGGCAATTTTGGGGTAGAAGGTCTGATTTGGGCGTTTAAGCGTGCACATTCGTCCCTTTGTTGCCATGCGTGTAGTAATGGAAGCCCAACGCGCGTTTGGGCAGGTCCCGATTGAAGAGATCGAGCTTAACCCCCGAAGCCGGGATGACATTCCGGTGGTATTGCGTGGTTTGCGTTCGATATACAAGAATGCAAAGACGCGAGCGAAGATTTTTGAGCTTTTGGAAGCGGGCGTGGGTTCGGGAGTCAGTCACAAATTGGGACGCCCGGGGATGGATCTATGGAGAATTTTCGTTCTGGGGGTGATGAAGCAGGCCCTCAACTGCGACTATGATCGACTGACGCATATGGCGAACTACGACAAGCTTCTGCGCCAGATGCTTGGGCATGGTGGTTGGCGCGAGGAAGCGGAACCGGAATACCATGTACAGACGATTCTGGACAATGTTAGTTTGTTATCTGAGGAGTTACTGGGAAAAATCAACGCGGTCGTGGTGGAGCATGGGCACGCAAAGCTTACGAAGAAGGCCCGGTAGGAGGGTTTACGGTGCAGAGTAGATTCAGTAGTGACGAAGACGCATGTTCATTGGCCCACCGATGTCAGTCTGCTAAGCGATGCGGTGGGTTGTTTGCTTCGGGAGTCCGCATGTATGAACCGTGCGCACGGCGTGCCGGGCTGGCACAAGGCGTCGGATTGGGAAAAGCGGCTTGATCGTTTGTTTCAAGGGGTACGCAGGTCACGGGGCTGGCGTCGTCGTGATCGGGTGCGCAAATACCTGTGCCACTGCAGAAAGCTGGTGAAGAAGGCGTTGGCTTCGCAGCGGAGGTTGGGGGCAGATTGCAGTGATCGGTGGCTGCACTACCTGGGATGCAGCTTGACACTGATCGATCAGGTGGATCGGCGGTTGCTCAGGGGCGAAAAGATTCCGCATTCGGAGAAGATTTTCTCGGTTCACGAGCCGCATACGCGTTGGATCGTCAAAGGTAAGGCGGGGGTACAGGCGGAGTTGGGCCTCCCGGTCTGCGTCTTGGAGGACCAGCATCAGTACATTCTTCACTACCGGGTGCTCTACGAGGGGGTAGATTCGTCAATGATCGTGGATTTTTTACGGGAGGCCAAGACGCTGTACCCGTCCCTGACTTCGTGCAGCATGGATACGGGGTATTCATCGGAACACAACCGGCGCGCATTGGAGCAAATTCTGGAACTGGTGATTATGCCGAAGCGGGGTCGTTTAAGTCATGCGGACAAGGAGCGCGCATCCGCTCCGGACTTTGTGGAGGGTCGTCGTCAGCATCCGGCGGTAGAATCCGCGATCAACAATTTGAACCAGCGCGGACTGGACTTGGTGCGTACGCATGGTAAGGAGGGATTTGGTCGCACGGTGGCGCTCTCTGTGGTCGCGGCCAACGTGCATCGTCTTGGCTTGCAGTTGAAGCGGAAAGAAGAGCGGCTCAAGCGCTGGCATCAGGCCCGAAAACGAGCGGCGTAGCGCCGCTGTAATCCTACCGAAGGAATTTGGACAGGCTCCGCCATAAGCGGAAAGGCAGACATACGTCGGGTTGGCACGCATGGTCGCGTCCCAGCTGCATCGGAGAGCAAAAAATGTCTTCCAGTGACCGTTCAGCAAGCCGAAAGGCACCTAATTCCCCCGAAACTCCATCAACGACGCCACAATTACGGCCCCAGATTGTTATGAATATAGCAAGAATCGCAAAAATGACCTATTCTCTGACAAGCACAAGCTAACAGGCAATGTGTATGCACCATGGATGGAAAGGTAGGTTAAATCTCGATCAAAGCAATAATTCAAGTCAACCATCGTAGACTGCAAGCGTAAGCGTTGTGCGCCGTATTCTTACGGTTCTCAATTATCTGACTAACATGCGCTTGTCAAAATTCTTCGGTCAAACTTTGCGTGAAGCACCCTCAGAGTCTGATTCCGCATCCAGCCAAATGCTTGTACGAGCTGGGTATGTACGACAATTGGCTGCAGGCCTCTACTCTTATCTGCCGTTGGCACATCGATCCTTACGCAAAATCGAGCAAATCCTGCGCGAAGAAATGGATGCGATTAACGGACAGGAAATGTGTATGCCCGTAGTGCATCCAGCCGAAGTCTGGCAGGAATCTGGACGCTGGTATGAAATCGGAGACGAAATGGGCCGCCTTCAGGACCGCAGAGGTCGGGATCTCGTACTGGCCATGACCCACGAAGAGGTCGTTACCACTCTTTGTAAATCAGAGATCCGCTCCTACCGGCAACTCCCCCAAATGGTCTACCATATGCAAACTAAGTTCCGGGATGAACCCCGGGCCAGGGGAGGTCTTATTCGCGTGCGAGAATTCGTCATGAAGGACTCGTACACACTGGATGCCAATTTTGATGGTCTTCAAACCCAATACGAAGCGCATTATGATGCCTACCATCGTATTGGTGCACGACTCGGCCTGAAGCTGGTCGCAGTACAGAGTGATCCCGGAATGATGGGGGGCAAGGTCGCTCACGAATTCATGTACATCACCCCCATTGGCGAGGACTCTCTGGCTATTTGCGAGGAAACCGGTTACGCGTCCAATCTGGATGTAGCAACCTTCCGAAAAAAACCGGAACCTGCCGATACACCAGCACCCCTGAATCGTGTCCACACACCCGGGCAATCTACCATCGATAAAGTGGCAACCTTCTGTGGCGTCAGTACACGTCAGACCGGCAAAATGGTCTTCTTTATGGGCGACTTTGGGGCAGAAGCACCACCTAAGCTTATTGCTGCCTGTGTTCGGGGAGATATGGCAATTAATGAGCTGCAACTGCGTTACGCCGTGAAAGCACAAGCCCTGCGCCCTGCAGAAGCCGAGGAAATTGCCGCCGCAGGATGCGTACCAGGCTACGCCTCACTGCGAGATCTTGATCGCACCAAGACGATCACCGTCGTAGATGACCTCATCCCTGAATCAGTGAATCTGGTAGTCGGGGCCAATGAGCATGACTGGCATTTCACCGGAGCGAACTACGGCCGGGATTTTACCGCCGATATTGTCGCCCCAATTGCGCTGGCCTATGATGGTGCACCAGACCCGATTGATGGCAAACCTTTGCGTGTCGTTCGTGGCGTAGAGGTAGGCAATATCTTCCAGCTGGGTACCCGGTACAGCGGGAGCATGGGAGCTACTTATACCGATGAAACCGGCGTGGAGCGCCCTATCGTCATGGGATCCTACGGAATTGGAGTCGGACGTGCACTGGCCTGCGTTGCTGAGGAATATAGCGACGACTATGGCATGGACCTACCCATTTCCGTTGCTCCGTACCATGTAGTTCTGGTATCCCTAGGACGCTCTGGAGAAGTAAAGGAGAAAGCCGAAGCACTCTATCATGCGTTGCTTACAGCCGGCGTAGAGGTACTTTACGATGATAGAGAAGTTAGCCCCGGCATCAAATTCGCGGATGCTGACCTGCGGGGCATGCCGCTCAGGTGCACAGTCAGCTCCCGCTCACTGAACCGTGGCGGTGTGGAGTTTGGCCGCAGACGCAGCAATAATCTCGTAATTATCCCTCTTGAGGATGCCGTAGAGCGTATCCAGGAAAATATCGCGGACTCTTTCGAAGCATTGCACAGCCGACTGACAGACTTGCCGACCTGGGCATCGCGTCCCGCGACGATATAACTCCCTTCATGGGTATTCGCAACCACCGATGCTTCTCTCATCGCTATGCGAACAAACCGATAAAATACGGGACTTCAATAAATATAGTGAATTAGTCCTGATCTTATCCAATTCTGGGCTAAGGTTTCAGACGATTTATCGCGTCATGCGTCATTCTACTCAAAGGTTTTATCTTTCATTTTTTCGACAATTACGAATCGTAATGGGGGTGAAGATTAAAGGAATAAACAAGGTTTATGGCATTTCGTCACCTTGGTCAATTTCGGAGGTAACAGCGGATCATGATGCCGAGGAGGCCCATATCCATGTGATCTGTACGGATGAATCCAAGCTTCGGTGTCCAAAATGTGATCAAGCGAGTCCGGTGTATGATCGTCGGACTCGGAGTTGGCGTCATCTGGATACCGGAAAATATCGTACAATCGTAACGACGCAGTTACCTCGTGTAAAGTGTGCAGAACACGGAGTGGTGACGATTTCGCCCCCTTGGGCGGATCGGAGTGTACGCATGACCTATGAATTTGAGGCGCTGGTCATTGATCTGCTTCGGGAGTCAACGATCTCGTCAGTGTGTCGGCTCCTGCAGATGAGTTGGCCTGCGGTTGCAGGGATTATGGACCGCGCAGTGGAACGGGGGCTTGATCGCAGAAAGGCGCAACCGGTTGCCCATGTGTGTGTGGATGAGACCTCGTATAAAAAAGGCCATAAGTATATCACCGTGGTCTCAGATTCTCAAACGGGTACGGTGCTGTTTGTCAAGGAAAAGCGCACCCATGCGAGTCTGGATGCTTATTATGAAGGCTGTTCTACTGAGCAACTGGAAGCGATTGAAAGTGTGAGCATGGATATGTGGCCTGCCTATATCAAGTCCACGAAAAAACATGTTCCAGATGCGGCATCCAAGATTGCATTTGATCGTTTTCATGTGGCGAAAAAGATTGGAGGGGCGGTGGATAAAGTCCGTCGGCAGGAGAACCGAGAATTGCGGAAAGCGGGCATTGATGATCTCACCGGGACCAAGTATGACTGGCTGACCAACAAACAGAATATGTCGGTCCGCCAAAAGAAGCGATTCAAGGCGTTAAAGGATAGTTCGTTGAAAACGGCCCGTGCCTGGGCCATCAAAGAATTGTCCCAGAAATTGTGGCACTATAAGAGCCGAACCTGGGCACGCAAAGCTTGGGAAAAATGGTTGTCCTGGGCCTCACGTTGCCGGCTTGAAGACATGGTTAAAGTTGCCAAGACGGTCAGAAAACACCTTTGGGGAATTCTCAATGCGATCATTCTCAAAGCCAGCAATGGGCCAGCAGAAAGCATCAACAGTCGAATCAAAACGATCAAAGTCCGTTGCCGCGGATTTCGAAATACCAAGCGGTTAGCAAATGCAATCTACTTCTATCTCGGTGGACTGGATCTATATCCAAATGCTGTCTCAAAAACAAGGGTTTCACTAAATTAGTTGAAGCCCCTAAAATACAGGACGGGTCAGTTTGGATCCTCCATAATGGGAGTGCGCTCCTCGCTGATCAGTTCCAGGAAAGCACTTAGCGTCATTCCTCCCAGGTCTTTGCCCGAACGTGCACGCACCGATACGGTCTCGTGCTCAACCTCACGCGCACCAAGTACCAACATATACGGCAGCTTCATCAACTGAGCTTCCCGAATCTTATAGCCGATCTTTTCACTGCGCACATCCAGTGTCGCACGTAACCCTTCCTGCTGAAGCCTGGCATGCACTTCACCGGCATAATCCGCGAATCGCTCAGAAATTGACATTACACGTACCTGCTCCGGTGTCAACCATAACGGAAATATGCCTGCACAGTGCTCAATCAAGACACCAATAAACCGCTCCAGTGAACCAAACGGCGCCCGATGAATCATGGCCGGACGATGACGTCCGTCATCTGCACCTGTATACCAGAGGTCGAAGCGTTCAGGTAGATTATAATCCAATTGGACGGTACCTAATTGCCATTGCCGCCCAAGCGCATCCCGAACCATAAAATCGATCTTCGGCCCATAAAAGGCCGCCTCCCCAGGCTCCTCGTGGACATCTAGGTTCATCTCCTGCACCACCTTTCGCATCGAATCTTCAGCAGCTTCCCAAACCTCTACTGTACCTGTGTACTTATCATGGTTGCTGGGGTCGCGGAGGGACAATTGCACGCTGTAATCCTTAAAATCCAATGCACCCAACACCTGAAGTGCAAGATCTACGGAATCCCGGATTTCCTCTTCAACTTGATCGTGTCGGCAAAAAATATGCGCATCGTCCACCGTAAAACCACGTACACGCGTCAAGCCGCCAAGTTCACCCGTTTGCTCATATCGGTAAACCTGTCCAAATTCTGCCAGCTTTACGGGCAGCTCCCGATAGCTGCGCCGCTTATGTGCATAAATCTGAATATGATGCGGACAGTTCATAGGTTTGAGCAGATAACCGTCCATACCATGTGAGCTCATAGGTGGAAACTGACTTGCACTGTAATACGGATAGTGCCCACTGGTTCGATAAAGATCAAGATGCCCTATATGTGGTGTGATCACGGGTTCATAGCCGCGCCGAAGTTGTTCTTCGCGTAAAAAATTCACCAATGTTTCTCGAAGTGTGGTACCTGCCGGAAGCCAAAGCGGCAGCCCCGGTCCGACCTTCTCACTGAACATGAACAGCTCCAATTTCTTTCCCAAGACCCGGTGATCTCTGGCACGAGCCTGCTCCAGACGATCCAGGTATTCCTGCAACTGCGTACTATTCTTCCACGCTGTGCCATAGATGCGAATTAATTGCGGTTTCTCTGCATCTCCCCGCCAATAAGCCCCCGCAATGCTCAACAACTTGATCCCATTGGGCTTAAGGTAACCGGTGTGGGGAACATGCGGTCCCCGGCAAAGATCAATGAAGGATGCCTGCTGATAGACTGTCAACGGTGTATCTGCGTCCTGGGCCGCCAATTCTTCAATCAGCTCGATCTTGTAAGGGTTATCTGCAAAAAGCATACGGGCTTCGTCCAATGCCACCTCACGGACCTCAAAACGATGACGCTCTTTAATGATCGTCCGCATTCGATCCTCAATCCAAGACAGATCCTCCTCATGCGGAGGAGACGACATCTCAAAGTCGTAGTAGAAACGATCCTCAATTGGCGGGCCTATGGTAGGCTTCGCCTCCGGAAAGCGCTCCAGCACAGCCTGAGCCATGATATGCGCAGCCGAATGACGTATTTTGTAGAGTTTAGGATCATAATCTTCCGGTATGTACGTTTCGGCACGCCGCAAAAGCTCCTCAACCATGCTTAACCAAAAATTATTATTGGACAGCGGAGGGACACGCGTTTATGTGCAAGGGGTTCCACCAGGATGACTGCTAACGATATTCAGGAACTGTTGGCGAGTATGGGGGACCCCGTGAAAGCAGCACATGCTCAGCGCTTCTTTAAAACCGGCCCCGGAGAATACGGTGAGGGGGATATCTTTCGTGGGATTCGTGTGCCGGAACTGCGAAGAGTCGCGCAGAACTGGAAGAAAGTCTCGCTTGATGAAATGCTCGTGCTGCTGCGATCCGATTATCACGAGGATCGATTCGTAGCCCTGTGCCTTCTCGTTCACGCCTTTAAGCGCGGTAATCAGTACAAGGTGTACAACGCATACCTGAAACACACCGGCTTTGTTAACAACTGGGATCTGGTTGATACAAGTGCACACAAGATCTTGGGACCCTACCTCTTCAAGCGCCCGCGGACACCATTATATACACTCGCCCGAAGTGACAATCTGTGGGAACGCCGCACAGCAGTAGTCTCTACGTACTATTTCATCAAACGGGATCAGTACAACGATACACTTGCTCTTTCAGATATCTTGGCACACGATCAGGAAGATTTGATCCACAAGGCCTGCGGTTGGATGCTTCGTGAGGTTGGTAAACGCGATGAGTCCGTACTTGTCGAATTCCTGGATGACCCCACCGTAGTTCTACCCCGCACTGCTTTACGCTACGCCATTGAGCGTTTTGATAAACCTGTGAGAAAAGCATATCTGGCAAAACGTGCAGCCATCCCTGCTGCATACCACGTCACTCGCTGGCGAGCTTATCGGTACGTAATGAACGCTGCAAGGAGATTGAAAGGAGAGGTAGTTGAAACTAAAGCTTTGCGGTCGAAACAACTCGGAAAAGACTTCGGAGCAACAGTTTTTCTCAAACTCGAAAATGAGCAACATACCGGATCCTTCAAGTACAGAGGAGCACTGAATAAATTCTTGTCGCTGAGAGAACCGCTACGTCCCCTGGTTGCGGCATCTACAGGTAATCATGGCCTTGCGGTATCCCGTGTTCTGCAGGATTTTGGTGTAAAGGGAACGATCTATCTACCTGTCACGACAGAAAAGCATAAGGCCGAAGCTCTTCGCGATGGCATTGCGGACCTCGTTTTCAATGGAGATGACGGGATAGACGCAGAACGTGAGGCTCGACGTGTAGCAGAGCGAGAGAGGAGCGTGTTTATCTCTCCCTACAACGATTGGCAGGTCATAGCGGGCCAAGGTACAGTTGGAGTTGAACTACTGCGTCAGGCAGGATCCTTGGACTATGTCTTTGCTGCTGTAGGAGGCGGCGGCTTGATCAGCGGTTTGGCACTTGTGCTAAAAAACCACCTTCCAACTGTCAAGATTATCGGGTGCTCACCCGCAAGATCCAACATGATGCATGCATCTGTTGAAGCTGGACGCATCGTTGAGAAACCTTCACAACCTACTCTTTCCGATGGCACAGCCGGCCAAATTGAATCCGATACAATTACCCTCCCTCTGTGCACGGATTTAGTGGACGAATGGGTTACGGCTACGGAAGAGGAGATTGCCGACGCTATGCGCCGCGTTTATCATGAGCACGGTATAAAAATCGAAGGATCCGCAGGGGTTGCAGTTGCCTGTTTCCTGGGATTCAAGAAAAACTTGACTAAAAAGCGGCTTGCATTGATCATCTGTGGCGGCAACATCTCCGACAATAAATTCCAGACTGTACTCGATCAGGCCTAATCGACCGATGGATGCCTCCAGTGAGAAAAATAGTTCATTGCCCGAAGGCCTCCGCTCACACTTGGGAACCCGACAAACTGTTTATCAGACTCACTGGGCCGTTGCCTTTCCTAATTGAATATGAGTCATCGGGAAAGAAGTATTCGAAATCCGAACAAAAAATCTGATACTGCGGCTATCACTACCCGCTCAACTCCCTAGCGCGAGATTTTTTCAACAGACACTAACATGCACACTAGACTCTGCCTCATTCTTCTACTCGCTCTCATCACAGGCGCTGTTCACGGCCAAGAACTGAGCCCCGAACAACGCCTGGATGCACTAGGCATTCAGCTGCCCGACCCACCTTCCCCTGTGGCCAATTATGTGCGGGCAGTACAAACCGGTAATCTTGTCTTTCTCGCTGGACACGGGCCCTATTTGCCTGATGGCAAGTACATCACAGGTAAACTAGGGAGAGACCTTACACTCGAAAAAGGGTACGCAGCTGCCCGACAAACGGGAATTGCACTCTTAGCCTCACTAAAACAGGAGATCGGCGACTTGAGTCGGGTTACGCGTATTGTCATGGTGAATGGCATGGTCAATGCAACCCCAGACTACACCGAGCACCCGAACGTCATCAACGGTTGTTCAGATTTGCTCGTAGAAGTGTTTGGTCCCGAGATTGGAAAGCATGCACGGGCAGCTGTCGGGATGAACTCCCTCCCGATTGGGATCGCCGTGGAAATCGAAATGATCGTGGAAGTGCGGGAATAGCTCCGACTACAACGCTGTTGTGCCCATAGCGCGTTCGAGGGCTGCAGCGGCATTGATCACACGGCCCACCGCCGGGGTGTCCGGCACTTCCGTACCTGTTTCGTACAGAATCAAGTAAGCCTCATCCGCCGTAAGCTCGGGATTCATGGACCTCATAACTCCTAGTAACCCCGTCACAACAGGCGTGGCCATAGACGTGCCACTCATGGGTTTGTATGTTCCTTCGAGGAAGGAAGATAGCAAGTCAACTCCTGGTGCTGCAATCGGACGGGAAAGACTGCCAACCGTATTGGAGAAATCGGCCTTCGTGAGATCTCTGTCAACCGCTGCAACAGCAATCACACCATCAATATTGGATGGAAAATGATCAATCGCATCCTCGTTGGCATTGCCCGCTGAAGCGGCCACGATAACCCCACGGTTGATTGCATACTCCACGGCGTTCGTCAACACACGAGGCGGTACGTCAGACTTGCTGCCCAATGACATAGAAATCACATCCGCCTCGGCCCTCGTAGCATCAATGATTGCCTGTGCTATCTGCTCCAGCGAGCCTCGACCCGCATCTCCGAGGGCTTGGAACCCCAACAATTCGACAAACCGTCCCTCCCAGTTCAATGACGCAACCCCAAGCCCATTGTTGGTGGCCGCACCGGCAATCCCAGCACAGTGCGTTCCATGTCCATGCTCATCACCTGAAACCCCTGTGGTATAGACAGACTCCAGATCTTCGTGACCAGATTCAACCCCGGTGTCTAGAATGGCGACGCGAGCCTTGCGTACGGGGCTTGTATCCTCGAGAACTGCATGAGCTTCGTGCGCCTGAATAGCATCCAATGCCCACTGCTGGGCTACATGTGGATCATTTTCCAAAACTACACTTCCCGATTCGTACTCAGTCCCGTCGGAGGGAGGAAGAGACAGACTAATATCCACGTTGAGTTCCACATGATCAACATTCTCTATGTCTGCTCTGAGAGCAGACATCATGGCTTCAGCACGGCGTGAAGACACGCTGACCAGATAGACCTGTGCCAGGTCTACATCCTCGGCAAGCGTAAGCTCAGGAAATGCACGCTCCCAAGTTTCGGCAAAACGGTCCAGGATACCCTCTATCTCAAGGATTGAATCATCGGATCCCAACTCGACCAAAACAGATTGCTCCGTTTGATGCCAAATTGATTGCCAAAGATGTTTGGCCCCAAACAGTAACCCTGCCAATACTAGAGAGGCGACTCCCAGGAGAACAAAAGGGCGTGCGTTGTCTGCCAACTTTCTGAACCCCATGTACGCTGCAGCCAGAAGCAGACTGATACCGCCATCCCTAAGCAGTTCAATGATCACCTGAATAAATCCGCCTCCTGACCAGAACCGCGCAATCACCGCACTAATACCTAGGACAAAACCTGCCAGGATAACCCAGGAGCCGTTGCCCCTATGCCCGATACCGATAGCTATGAGAAGCAGTGCGGTTGCGGTGATGACCGTCACGATATCCATACAACAATTGGAAGATGTCCCTTGGTTGACCTACGATTAGATACCCGCCTGGTTGCATTGAGTATTATATTTGTGTCAACTTATACTCCGCCAGGCATGTCCTACATTCTTGCCCTTGATCAGGGAACCACAAGCTCGCGTGCTATTGTTTTCGACGCTGAGGGTTCTATTGTAGGAATGGCACAGCAGGAATTCCCCCAGATTTATCCTCAACCTGGATGGGTCGAACACGATCCAATGGCTATCTGGAACTCCCAACTGTCGGTAGCCCACGAGGTATTGCAGAACTGCGGACTGCTCTGTCAGGATATAAAGGCAATCGGAATCACCAACCAGCGCGAAACTACCGTTGCGTGGGATCGGGACACCGGTCACCCCATCCATAACGCTATTGTCTGGCAGGATCGCCGCACCGCCGGCCAATGCGACCAATTGCGTTCTGATGGACACGCAGACTTGTTCCAGTCACACACCGGGCTGATACTGGACCCGTACTTCTCCGGCACAAAAATCAAATGGATTTTGGATCACGTTCCGAATGCACGAGATATGGCGGCAGCGGACCGCTTGTGCATCGGTACAGTGGATACATGGCTGATCTGGAAGTTGACGAACAGCAGACAATACTGCACCGATGTCTCGAATGCAAGCCGTACACTGCTCTATAACATGCATACACATGACTGGGACGACGAACTTTGCGCACTGCTGAATGTGCCGCAGGAAATCCTGCCAGACGTCGTTCCATCAAGCGGTGTGATTGGAGAAACAACCCTCTTAGGTGCTCCTGTCCCTATAGCGGGAATTGCCGGCGATCAACAAGCAGCCCTCTTCGGGCAGGTGTGCACAAATCCCGGTATGGTAAAAAACACCTATGGTACGGGCTGCTTCCTGCTTATGAATACAGGGACAAACGCCGTCCCTTCTACGAACAAACTCCTCACCACCATCGCATGGAAGCTGAACAATGAGGTGCACTACGCCCTCGAGGGTAGTGTTTTTGTTGGCGGTGCCGTCGTTCAATGGCTGCGAGACCAGCTCGGACTTATTGCCTCATCTTCCGAAGTTGAGGCGCTTGCATCACAGGTGCCGGATAATGGCGGGGTAACCATTGTGCCGGCCTTTACAGGACTGGGGGCACCACACTGGGATCCCTATGCTCGAGGCACAATTGTAGGACTGACACGTGGCAGCAATGCAGCTCATATTGCCCGGGCAGCACTCGAAAGTATCGCATACCAGAGCGCAGATGTGATCAGGGCTATGGAGGCAGATGCCGGTGTGGGTCTCAAGGAAGTGCGCGTAGACGGAGGTGCAACGGCAAATAATCTGCTCATGCAGTTTCAGGCAGATATTCTGGATGTGCCCGTGATCCGACCTGTCGTAAGCGAAACGACAGCACTGGGAGCTGCTTACCTCGCAGGAATAGCAGTGGAACAATGGACCGATTCTGATGATCTTAGCCAGTTGTGGCAAACAGACCAAACCTTTGAGCCACAAATGTCACGTTCAGCCGCATCTGCACTTATGGATTCCTGGGCTGCTGCAGTTGAACGCTCCAAAGGCTGGGATCGCTAACAACAACCTTCAAGTCATAATCTGCATCAACCATGAGTCCATTTCTGGGTGAATTTATTGGTACCGCAATGCTGCTTCTTCTCGGAGACGCGGTCGTTGCAAACGTAGTGCTCAAAGATACCAAAGGGAGCGGCGCCGGCTGGATTGCCATCAATTTTGGCTGGGGCGTAGCCGTCTTCATAGCAGTATTCATCGTAGCCAAGTACAGCGGTGCTCACATCAATCCAGCGGTTACGCTTGGGCTGGCATTTGCGGGAAGTTTTGAATGGACCTCGGTCCCCACGTACCTTGCAGCACAATTTTTGGGAGGGGGGCTGGGAGCATTTCTGGTCTGGCTGCATTACCGGGATCACTTCGACGCGACGGATGATGCGGACGCAAAATTAGCTGTATTCTGCACAGCGCCCGCTATCCGCAACAACGTATCAAACCTTCTGAGTGAAATCATTGCAACCTTCGTTCTGGTGTTCGCCGTGCTATACATGGTAGAGCCGGATGTTGGCCTTGGCGCTTTGGATGCACTCCCCGTTGGTGCTGTAGTACTGGCGATCGGCTTGACACTGGGAGGTACCACGGGATACGCCATTAACCCTGCCCGGGACCTCAGTCCACGCATTATTCACGCACTGGTCCCGATCAGAGGCAAACGCGACAGTGACTGGAGTTACGCCTGGATTCCCGTTTTGGGGCCAATTATTGGCGGACTGCTCGCCGGAGGTGCCTTTGCACTGATTGGAAGCTAACGGGCTACCGCAGGACCAAGGATGTGCCGGGTTGCAAGGGAGATGTGGACCACCCCACCAGATACCTTTCGACTGAACTTCCAAAGGTCCACCAGCCATTTGAAGCTATTTCGGTCCACTGCAGAAAGAGGCGTTGGATTGGGCAAGTACCATTTACGAGCCCAGGCTCACTCACTCTCGCCTTCGCAGCAGATATTTTGATTAACACTTGTCTTTTTACCAACTTGACTAAAAATTTTGCCTGTTGATCAGTGATCATTGCAGAGAGACTAAATGGAGAATGATTCATGCGTTCACACACAAAAACTCCATCTGCCCCAACGGAACTAAAACGAAAGTTTTAATTGTCGCTGGATATTTTGCAAGGTCTGGTCTTCCTGAACGGGATCTGTCGACCACAGCATGAATGAGCCGAGCACAATTACAGCCATAACCTAACTTCGCCATCCGGTCTGAGAAAGTACTGGTTTTTGTCTCCAATTTTGGCGTAGTGCCTCAACCCGCCCATTCCCTACACACTCCACCACGGTCTGCAGCACTCGCGCCATACCGGCCCACACACACACTCTCAACTGAGAGGGAAATTGCCTAATTGAAGAAGCTGGATGCTGCGATCAAGGCAACGCTGACACCGATGAATCAAAGTAGCAGAGTGTCTTGTTGCTCACTGCGTCCAGTTCGCACTCTGGGATTCTTGCTGATCAGCGATTCCAGCATCATGGAATTGTCAGACTTGTTGCACAAGCACCGGCATGAGATCCTAGACCGGCTCTTTGGGCATACAAAAGAAATGTTGAAGTTTGAGGACAGGTAATAAACGAAATCCGATCGTGCGGTAAGCAGTCTTGCGCACTTCTGCTATTTTGATATCCCGTAAACGCGATGCTTAGGGCATTCTGACGCGTTTTCCGACAACTCCAAGGCGTAGCTCAAGTGAGGACGATTACAGCCGAGAGAATTATCGTCGCGAAACCAATAACCCAGATCAGCACATTGTACTTCGTATTCACAGCGTCCAACTGGGCATTCATGGTTGCGTTCACAGCGTCCAGTTTAGCTCCAAATTGAGCAATTAGATTTGCAGATGCCATGTTTTCAATGATTTCAGTGAGTTCGTTTGCTTCATCAGCAGTGAGCTTCTTCCTGCGCAACAGCATAGAAGCATGTGTGAATGGACCTTGATGGTCGTTGTTTATCCCTTCTGGCATGATGGATTGGACCAGATTAGGACTCAGAGGTTCCGGGATTGATAGAGTGATTCAAACCCCTACCCATGTTCGCATACCGCCAGTCCTGCTCTCCACAAGATAGTCTCCATCCCAAGGCAGGATTTTGTTCGTGAAGCCCGTCAGGATACACATGTGTGACGTCAGGTGAAGGATACCAGCGGGTAGCCGCATTTGCATCAGCAGGAACAACGCGTGCTTAGTGTCTACTATGATACACAGAAGGGGCCCGTGAGATAGATGCTGTCTTCAGGCGTTCGCTAGAGCCTTGGTATGTAGATCCAGACGGGGTGCGGACGGCTTTTTACCGTATGGCCGAACAGCAGGGTGCAGGCACGACCTCGCAGATGGAGAGAAACTCACGCAGGTTCGGCTGCCAATGGCGTGGACATTTTGAACGGCCGGCAGGAGCAGCCCGCCGATGATACCGGACGGCTCGTGCTTTACAAGTGATTCCTCCCCATCCGACTAGCGGTCCAGAATCATGTAAAATCTGCAGTACTGTTCCGGCCATCTGATCCACCATGAGTCGTGCAGAACTGGAAGCCGCGCTGACAAACTTATCCCCCGCGGAAACCAGTTTCTACGGAAGATTTTGGGCAAGACGATCGTACAGAATCTGAATATCTCCCCGGAGGTGTTTCTGCAGCGGGAAACAGAAAAGAAGTAGAGCTGGGATTGCAAAACGTGTTGTGGCGGCCGTTATGTCCGTCCGAGGAAAGAAAAGCAGAAATCTTGTATAGTGGCAATGTAGTACTTTCTGCAAAGGTGTAGCCCCATAGTTGGTTGATTCTATTTGATTTGGATTGTGACCGGTTGGAACTCCAAATCTTTCACTTACCATAATTAGTGCTTGTATAAAAATTCAACTCCATAAAATTCTCCCTGCACGCTCCATCCCTTATGCTCCATTTTGATCGTCTTGCTACTTTTTGAGGCCTGTAGTCGGATGGTGACAACTGCAGGCTTCCCCAATGCAGGAGTACCGAGGTCGGAAATTCTACCAATCAAATACAAACCGAGAGTGGTACCCAACAATGCTACACTTCTTGGATTGCTCGAGGCCCAACAGTCCCATTTGTGTGGGGCTGGAAATTCGGTCACGAGAGGAAGTGCAGCCCTTCTTATCTGCAAGCGGATACTCATTATCGAACAAGCATGAGCCTACGCACGATCTGCTGATTATCCTTCCGGAGAACCAGCCAGTAGACTCCGTTCGCCAGCGCATACTCACTTGCATTGATGGTTAGTGCATGCTGACCAGGCTGCCTGTACTCGTCCCCAATCAGCGTGACTCGACTCCGCCCAATCACGTCAATCACCTGCAAAGTAACGGTTCCAGGCTCCTGCAATGTGTACTCAACCTGTGCCTGTTGCTCGAATACAGTAGGATATATTACCATACTGAGACCTTGCCCAGCCAACTCCGGATCCCGACCCGTTTGTATCGGAGATACTACTGCGTTACTCGGATCACTCTCAATAGAATTAGAGCTTACAGACTGCACGAAATACCAATGCTTTCCGGCATCTGCACTCGGGATATCTATTACTGTGGTTTCCCCGGCAATGGCAATCAAATTGCGCGCATCCTGTGCAGCAGTGGTTACATCCGGCTCTGATTCACTTCTTACACGATATACTGTATAGCGTGCAGGAGCTTCGTCGGGAGGATCCCATTTCAGCAAAATTGCGCCGCCGTCCTGCGAAGCAACCAGGTTAAGAGGAGCAGCGGGCACGGTCTGATCCTTCCAATCCATGGATGGAGTCAGCGCAGGGTGTTGATAGAGTCCATCCCGCATGGTCTGTGCAAAATTTCCTCCGCGACCAGGGGCTATATGACGTGCCCGAAAGAATATACTCCCATGAATCCCGAAGTAATCCCGGTTGAAAGCGACCTGATTAGGAATTTCCATCGGACTGATCGGGGAAGACGCCTCAGTTCGATAAAGTCCATGGCCTGGGTATAAATGTCGATCGTCTATTTGATCCGCCCACCAGGGTGCCAGTTTTTCGTAGGCTTGGGCGCCTCCGAAGGGCCAATACAATTGTGGCGCGAGATATTCAATGGTCTTTTGCCTGATCCAGGCAGTAGCGTCCGCATAGATTACGCTGTAAGCATCAAGCCCGCGAATTCCTGGTGGCACATTATTCTTCCAGATACCAAACGGGCTTATCCCAAACTTGATCGCCGAGTCAAACGAGCGCAAACTGTCGGCAATTTGTGCGACCAGAAGATTGACATTATCTCGGCGCCAATCAAACAGACTCATGAACCCTCGACTCTCAGTCTGGAATGTCTGGCTGTCCTGCGTAGTAATTTGATTGGGTGGATACGGATAGAAATAATCGTCAAAATGGACCCCGTCAATATTGTAGCGACGTGCCACATCCATGATGATGGAGACGACATAATTGCGCACATCCTCTTTACCCGGATCTAGCAGCGTTAACGGTCCGGCTTTATAGGTCCACTCCGGATGCGTTACCGTAACGTGGTTATCTGCCGGTGTGGATAACGTGCCATTGTTGACCCGGTAGGGATTAAACCACGCATGCAACTCCATACCTCGGCTATGGGACTCTTCGATGACAATCGCCAAGGGATCGTAACCAGGATCCCTTCCTTGTCTACCCGTTAGGTAATGGGACCATGGCTCATAGTTGGATTCGTACATGGCATCTCCGATCGAACGCACCTGGAAAATTACCGCGTTGATCCCTGCGTTCTGGAGATGATCCAAAAGCTGCCGCAAATCCCCCTTCTGCTGAGACTCGCCTGCTCCCTGCTGTGGCCAATCCAACCCATAAACCGTTGCGATCCAAGCAGCCCGGAATTCATGCTTTGGTGTCTTCGCTACTTGGGCATGTGTGCCTGGCAGTATAGCAAGCAGCAGCACTGCCGGAAAGCATAACTGAATCCAAAATCTCATTCACACAACCTTCAAAATGTTCAGCAACCAAATTTGATGCAAAGCAGTGAACTACCAAGAACTATCTCAATTAATCAGTTTGGCTCTCATAAGACCTGGGCAACAATCCCCAAAGGATAAAGAAGAGCGGATACGCCCAATTCTGTCAAAACAGTGTTCTTTTCTGCGCTTCTCCGCTGTTTTGCGGGTGTAATTAACCTCGTGGGTTCACCTACTATGGTCGAAACCATGCTACAGTAGGAGATCATCAGATTCTGTCCCTGACCTTCGATAGCATCGTCATAATGCTTTTTGACAGATACACACGCCAGCAACATAAGCGAAAACGCAAGCTCAGTCGGGAATTGGAAGCGATTTAACAACATTGGAATCCGCCCTTTCCCAATTTTTCTCCAATCTGGCAGTTGCCTCCTTATGTGCATTCTGATCCCCCTTCATTTTTGCAGCAGCAACCATACCCATAAGGGACAATGACCGCCCAGGTGCTCTCGCCAGAGAAATTTCGAATGCTTTCATGGCATCTGCCCCCTTTTCGGCCTTCAGGTAAAACTCGCCAAGGCGTTCATAAGTCGGCTTTGCAGGTTTGGGGGGGCCAAACTCCATCGGTCTGGCAGCCTCTATATCCGCTGCAGTCTTCAGCAAATCAATTGCACCATCCAGATTACCTTCCAATGCCAAGAGGTCCGCTTTTAGTTGATGCTGGAGTAACTCACTTATCTCTGCACTCTCCAGGTGCATGAGGTCGCTAACTGCCTTTCGTGCCCCCTCTTCATCACCGCTTGCCAAAGCTGCGTTGCCTCTGATGAAGAGTATGTCTGCAATACTGTTCGGACTCAGTCCCTCAGTATCTACTTCAATTTGTGCATAGTCCGAGTCCCACTGCTTCGATTCCACGAGGTAAGATAGCGTGATGGAGACCAAGTGCCTTCGTGTCGCCCTACCACCGTCTTCCTCAGCATCGCTGATCATGTCTTTAAGCAACTCCTCGGCCTCTGCATGGCGACCCTGTTGCAAATAAGCGTAAGTGAGCCAATGCCTGGCATGAAAAGAGCGCGCATTCACACCCAACCCCTTTCGTCGCATACGCGCATCACTCGCAGCAAATGACGCCTCATTGGCGGATGCTACCTCAGGCCACATTCCCATTGCAGTGAAAATGTGCGACGGCATATGAAGGGCATGAGCCGCCTCAGGTGCAATGTTTGCGTACGTGCGTGCCGCACGCAGCCCGAGTGGTGCATGAATCGGATCGTCGTACGAATGAATCAGGTAGTGTGCAGCACCCGGGTGCTGCGGATTATTAGCGAATACTTCCTCAACGATTGCAGCCGCACGCATATACAATACAAAATCGCGGCCATGATGCGCCAGACCCAGGATTGAGAGTGCATGGAATGCAGCCGCATCCAGGTCATCTGGGTACTTGGCAGACAGTGCAGCCATCTGCTCTTCAAATGCAAAATCCCGCGTTCTCTTGTCTCCCTCACTGAAGTACAACGCCTCTACAGCACGCAAATAATCCTTCTCACGCGCCGTGGGTGCCTTTGCCAGACGTCCCTGCAGGTCCGTAGCAAGCTCACGCAGCACATCCCGGGCTTTCTCTGTACTCTGCTGCATCCAGATCGGATGATTATATGCCATCGCCTCTCCCCAATATGCCATCGCGAAATCAGGATCTATCCTGCGTGCCTCCGAAAAAGCCTCACGGGCATCTTCATATTCAAAACTGTGCAACAAGAGGACACCGCGAGAGAACGCATCCTGTGCCTCTTCTGTACCGGAATTCTCAAACGCTGTGCTTCCGAGTCCGGTCACCTGCGCCTTCCCGGGGAGAACAACGAAACACAATAGTGACAGCAACGTGATCGAATAGCGATAAAACATTCTTAAGAGCTAATTGCAAAACCCATTTTGCTGCAACTGGTGAACCGGCCAATTCGGGACATAAATGGGTCTGATTTTCTTGGAATACGTGAATGATTGGCCTGTGTTCACCGCTTTCTTCGAAGCTGTGGGTGATTGGCCTTCAACGAGGTGTTAACTTGGAGAATTTTGTCCACGATCCGTGCGGACTCTACGCATCGATCCCACGGCTTCTGTATTCCAGAACCCCCCAATTCTGTACGCGACCACTCGACGATCCGGTTTAGTGGACCATCCGCAGCAGTTGATCCACCGTGAGCACAACAATTCCAAACATCAGGTGACACATCACTTTGCTGTGCCCACGCACCCGTACATGGCGTCCACCAAACTCATCTTTGAGTCGTCCAAAGACCCGCTCCACGGTCGAACGTTCCTTGTAGCGCGCCCGCTCAGGTGGAATAAACCCGGCACTGCGCTGTGCCTTCTGCTCACGACGGTGCGCCGCCTTTCGATTACGCGGATTCGTGTCAATGATCGGCACATGTCCCGCTGCCGTACTGTGTGCGTGAATCTCCTTCGCGTCATACGCACTATCCATGAGATCATAGCAGTTGTCCACCCGCTCACCCGTCATGGTCGCCAATGGAATGGCCGCTTGGCTATCGTGCAGGGACGCGGAAGATAGCATACAGCTGATCGGAATCCCGCCGTCTGCTGCATCTATATGTAGCTTATATCCCGTCCAGGATTGCGTATGCCCTTTCGCATTTCGCTTGCTCCCCACCGTGCACGCCTTGGGCAAATCCGCCAACATCTCCGCTTTGTTCATGGTACGCTGGCGCTCCAAACGCGTGGGGACCTTTGGACGTTCCTCCCCCTTCCGTGGACGCCCACGCTTGCGTTTCACCGGTTCCGGCGCCTTTTTCTTCGGCACCGGCTTCTCTCTTGCCTCAATCGCCGTCGAATCCCGCGAAATATGGCCCACCAACGAATCCGCGTAGCTCTCCTGAATCAAGACTTCGTGGATCCGTGTCGGTAACTCGGACTCCGCAAACTCCTTGAACGCACGGGAAAATGTGGACGCACTGGGCACATCCCGCTGCCGCGACCAACCACACATCGACCGAAGCAATGGGTCCGAAAGTAGGCGCTCTCGCAATCCGGCAGTCGTCGGAATATTCAAGACCATCTTGGCCAGAAACGACCGTGCAAGCGAAACCCGAGATGCCAGCGGGCGCCCCGGCGTGCGGAACGAGGTGCGGGGCAGAAAATCCTCCACACACACCATCTCGAATACCAACAACAACTTCTGGTACCGTTTGGGCAACGAACCAAATTCCTCCTCCACCCAAGGAAACAATTCCCGTTGGCAGGCAATATAAAAACCTCGTATTTTCTTCCTAAGGGACATGGGAGACTCCGGTTTTCGTGGAAAATTGTCGACACTAATTGATACGAAATCCGGGGGACTCCGGTCCCTTTTTTAGCCCTATCGAGGGATGTTTCTATGCTCGGGGCGGATACAAATCCCAATCAAAATCGCCTCCTCTACCCAGAGACACCAACCAGAAACCGTGACCTCAAAATTCCAAAAAATCCCCCGATTTGAGAGTTTTGCAACTGGCTCTTAAGGATGGATTATTAGTCAAGTAAGCTCTTTAATGTACCATATGCAACCTCAATTGGCAAATCCTGATCCGTCCACTGCCTGTACGCGGCAGCGGCCTGCTCCACCAACATCATTAGTCCCCCAATCACGGTTGCCCCACGAGATTCGGCATCCTCAAGCAATCGGGTACGGCTCGGTCGGTAAACTAGGTCATACACAACTTGACCCGAAGAGAAATCTTCTCGCTGCTCCCAGGGGGTTTCCTGGGTATTCGGGTGCATCCCTACCGGTGTCGAATTAACGATCAGCTGACTTTTGCGAATACTCACCGCTGCGGATGCAAAATCTGTCACATTCAAGTCCCCATCACCACAAAACATTGCAAGGTCGTTCACCAATCTTTCTGCCTGGTCAATCCTTCGCGCCACCACGGTCAGTGGACGCGGGCTATAATATTTGAGTAAACCATAAGCCACAGCCCGTGCTGCGCCACCTGCACCCAGCAAAACCATCGGCTTGCCCTTAAGCTCCATCCCTCTTAACGGAGATAGAAAACCTTCAATGTCCGTGTTATCACCATAAAGCTGATTTCCCTTACATACAATCGTATTAACCGCACCCACAGCCTTGGCCGCGCTGGAGAGGCTATCAATGTACGGCAATACTGCCTCCTTGTAGGGAAGCGTTACATTCGCTCCGGCAAAACCCAGTGCGGACAGTCCCTGTAAAGCCTGCTGCAGACGATTCGGCAGGACATCTACAGCCAGGTAGACAAAGTTCAATCCCTGGTGCCTCAGCGCAGTATTATGGATGATGGGCGAAAATGAATGCCTGACCGGATGACCGAGAATAGCAATCATCCTGGTTCTCGCATCGGGGAAGATCATTTTGTTAGTTTTGTGCGAAAGATCCATTCATTGTGCCTAAGTTTACGACCTAAACAAGTTACTTCACCAAAAAAGAGATAGCCCGTGGACTGGATTACAAGCCCCGAAGCCCTCATAGCCCTCGCAACACTTACGCTGTTGGAGGTGGTTCTGGGCATTGATAATATCGTTTTTATTTCCATTCTTTCATCCAAGCTACCCGAGAGTCAGCAACCGCGCGCGCGTTTTCTGGGATTGGCCCTCGCGATGTTTGGCCGCATTGTACTACTGTTGTCTCTGAGCTGGATCATGCGCCTCGAGGCCACACTGTTTGAGGTAGTTGGTCAGGACATCTCCGGACGAGACCTGATCTTGGTCGGCGGGGGACTTTTCCTGCTGGCCAAGGCCACACATGAAATCCACGACAAACTTGAGAGACCTGAATCTTCGCATAAGAAGGTGGTAGTAGCTTCTTTTTCCCACGTGATGGTCCAGATTCTGCTTCTAGATATTGTTTTTTCTCTGGACTCTGTAATCACGGCAGTTGGTATGGCCGATCGGGTAGAGATCATGATTATAGCCATCATTATCGCGATCATTGTGATGATGATTTCGGCCGGCTCAATTTCAAGGTTTATTGAGAAAAACCCGACCATCAAGATGCTTGCACTGTCCTTCCTGCTTCTAATCGGCATGGCGTTGATCGCCGAAGGCTTTGAACTGCATATCCCGAAGGGGTATCTCTACTTCGCGATAGCCTTCTCACTCTTGGTGGAGCTGCTAAATCTTCGCATGCACCGTAATAGATCCCCCGTGCAGTTGCACAGCTCTCGGCGCCCTGCAGACTGATCTATACGCTATCAAAAATAGCTCTAGCCTTAACGCCAAAACGTTGCGTTCCTTGTATTGGGATCTGTAAGTACATATAGTCTGGCGACAGTCTGGAAATGGAATCTCACGAGGACTGCATGTGATGCAGTCCACTTATGGGACGTAACCGTCGCCAGTGCAGCGCCCTCTCGAGCTTGATACTCACTGGAATCGGTCCCCTGTGTGCATGTCGTCCGCCTCGTGGACCAAGCCGATCGAAATACAATCGCCTGTCGCGACGTGTATGCAATCAGTTGCCCCCCGACATACACCGACTTTCTTTAATTGCCGCAGAACGCAACTTCAATGCATGTGCACGTATTGGCCTGTGACACTGTCGATAGGTTAACTGTGAGCTAGAGCCCTGTGCTGTTTCAAGCGCGATCATGTGTTAGGCAAAGAAGATCGGTACCGTCACCGCAAGACCGAATATAGGACGACCCGGCCCAAGGATTCTGGGTCTTAGCGTCGGAACACAAGAGTCGCTCTGAGCTTCCTCTTGGTCAGATCAATAGTGCCACACACTAGGCTTGCGCCATCACCTCTCACACCAAGCTAATCAAGTTGGACTGGCGCGACATCTCCTGTGCGTAGTGCATCTATTCGCCAACGCATCTCCTCATTGTACTTTTCTGCACCCGGGAATCCAGACGTGACGTACTGAATGCGCCCCTCGGGCCCTAGAATAAAATGGGCCGGAATACCGTTCACATGGAAATCTGTGGCACTACCTTCATCAAACAGTACCGTAAAGCGATAGTTATTCTCTCTAAGGAATTCGCGCGTCAAACTATGGTCATCGTCAGTGGTGATCGCGAGAAATACCACATCGTCGGCCGACGCATATGAGTCTACCATGGAGCTATAATGCGGAAACTCCTGGCGGCACGGCCCACACCAGGTGGCCCAGTAATTGAGCACGACAATCTTGCCCCGTAGCTCCGAGAGACGCCATTGATTGCCCTCGGTATCAGTTAAACTGAAGTCTGGAGCCACCCGGTCAAGTCGGTTATCTATCAAGCGCTGGCGGGCGGCATCAGCCACCTCAATGCGGATGCTGTCTATCTCAGCGTCCAGCCTTCCCTCATCGCGATTTAACGCCAGCGCGATCTCCTCCACGAGTTGACGAATTCTGTCAGCGCTATTTCGAAGTCGTTCGTCTTGGGCATCGTGACCCAAGGCAGCCATCAGTATTTCGTATGCCTCCTCATTGGATCCTTGCTCCGCGAGCAGTTCGCCCAGTGCAGCAAGGCGATCGGAGCGAGGGGCATTGGCAACGAGCTGCCTAAAGACCTCCTCAGCTTCCGCATGACGGTCCAGTCCGACCAGCACTAGGCCGCGAAGGCGCTCCATACTCGCAATCCAATTCTCTCGAGTACGGTTGATTTTGTCCAGAGACACGCCCGGGTAAATCAGGCCCGCACGATTCTCCTTAAGCCCCGCAATAGCTTCGTCGGCGAATGCCAGGGCCACCTCGTGTCTCACGTCAAAGTCAATCAGCAATTCAGTAATCCAACGGTAGGCACTAACGCCCGACCAAGTCTCCAGCCGTACAAGGTCGTGCCCATTACTGACCAGCCGGTCAAGTAAATCCTCATCAACCTGCCGCTCTCCTCATTCTGCCGAATTGCTTCGTCTTCGAGAATGGATTGCTCCTCAGACAAGGCCACACGAAATGCCGATACGTCACCAGTTTCCCAAGTCGGCAGGAAACGCTGTTTCCATCGCTCAATAATCTCGAGCCGCTGTTCAAAGGAGCTGTCCCTTGATGCAAAATGATCCATATAGTACACATCGAAATGAATCATATCCCCGTTCATTTCGCGCCCCTCAGGTGTCTCATCCAGGCGATTTAGCCACTTGCGCTGCTCATCAGCATCGTCCAACGATTCGTATCCGAAGGCCAAAAAGTACTGGCGACCAAGTTTGGTTCCCATGTCAGCCTCGGCCACTCCATCCTCAGCTGCGCCAGCAACTTCAAGTTCATGCCTCAATTCACCTTCTATCGTTGCGACGGCATTTGCATCTCCCGAAGAACGCGCAGCCAGTAAGCGCACCCCAATATGATGAATTCGAAAGACTTGGGAATGGTTGATTCTGTAAGCCGACGCCCCCTCAGATCTCATGGCCAGTGCATCTAGAATCCGCAGCCATCTCTCTGATTGATTCAATTCGCCGACAGCATCCTCAACGGACTCATAAGGCTCAACTCGATCAGGGAACGACCGTATGGTTTCCTGGCCGAGTTCAATGGTGCGGTCAAGCCAGTCGCGTCGCCCCCTCAATTTTCCACCCCAGACAAGTGTGTACAAATAGCCTTCGTGCACATGTGGGTTATCGGGAGCAAGCGATAAAGCCAACTCAAATGCAGCAATTGCGTCCTCGTACTGATTGAGCTCCATCAGTACACGCGCATGACCATAGGCCGCTTCGGCATTATCGGAATCCTGATTCAAGGCCTCTTCAAATCCGTCGCGTGCAGCCAAGAAGTCGAAAGCTTCATAGTCTTCGCGTGCGATCTGCAACTGTTCTTCAACACTCCGACCTGATTCCGAGCACGACATGATCGAAACCACCAAAAGAGCTAAAAAGAGCCTCAGTGCGCATGATTCACTCGCACTTGGCCGCTGCAGGAAAATCGCCATCTTGATGGTCCACCCACGGTCAATCTTACGTACGATTTTATATATTGGGTTGAAGTCGTCGTGATTGACGTAGCGAGTTATTCGGGTTGAAACGTGGATAGACAACATGGAACATAAATTGGCAAACGCCTTTCCTTTTAGAGAAATTTGGATCAGTTAAATGGGTGCATTTTTAGTCTTGTTGTTTTTCGGTCTTTGTGTTTATGTCGTACTGGCTTTCGTGAGGCTATTTACGGATTGATGTTGCAATTAGATTTATTGGTTCTTCACTTTTATGAGTGGGGAGCCAGGATATATTTTCGAACTCGCAACAAAGGTCCCTATCTCAATCGATTATGGCATGAGGCGCGCCAGAGTACACTGCACCACCCCCGGTGCCAGAATGGCCGACTCCTTATTTTCTCGGTAGACCCTGCCCAATCCCTCGCCTATTCCAGAAGTGTAAGAGCAGCAACCTGGCAACACTTGATACTGCGACCTTCAGAGAGTACGACCACGAACGCATTGTCAACCAAATCACAGAAAATTCGCTGTCGTCCACCTATGACGGTGGCAGCATCACGATCACCATATCCCCCAGTTGTGGGGTTAGAGCGTTTTCTTCTGCATGGACAAGAAGATTGGACCCCCGAACGATGAAGAGTAAAATTAAGTCGTTTTGATACTTCGCCTTGAGCGCCTCATAAGTCCCCACCTCCGTAATTCCAAAAGTTTGTACTACTCCCCCAGCTTCATACCGGCGTTCCAGGTCATGTGCGGTGTGCACTGCCCCAAATAAGGGACGTCCCCGCAGATATGTCGGCACACGGAGCTGTGAGGTCTCAGTACGAACGGTAGGAGCTGCGGGCTGATACACTTCCCCACCCTCAAAGACCTCCTTAAAACGAAGAGCGGCAAGCGAGTTCGTTTCATCGTTGGAAGTAGCTGCTATAAAACGCTTAATTCCGCTCAAGTCCAGTTCATCGAAAACCTGTTCTCCCAGAGCATCTGCCACAACTGCCGGTAATCCATGCTCATGCGCCTGCTGAATATTATTCTCGTTAGCATCGAGCAACAGTACTGCCATGCCCTGTTCCTGAATGGTCTTAGCAATACTTTGCACCCACGTACTGGCCCCCAAAAACAGAATGCCCTGTGGGTTCGAGTCCGCCATCTTGAGCACGCGAGCCAGCGGCTGTAGAGTCAATCCGTAAACCGTGACCGTACCAATAATGACCATATAAACAATTGGTACCAACGGCCCTGCGAGATCGGCACCGTAAACTTCTGCAATACGAACCGAAAATAGCGATGCCACAGCAGCAGCCACAATACCGCGCGGAGCCAACCACGCAATGAAGCCCTGTTCCTTCCAATTAAGCCCAGTACGAAGGCTCGAAAATACGACCGCAATAGGCCGGATAAGCAGAATCAGAATGCCTAGGAAAATGAAGGCACGAGCGTCAAAATAATTCAATGCTTCCAGATCAAGGCGCGCCGACAGAAGAATAAAAAGACAACCAATCAAGAGCACTTGTAAATCCTCTTTGAATTTGGTTATGCTGCGGACTGTAACATACCGTTGGTTCGCAAGGAACACCCCCATCATAGTCACAGAAAATAGTCCGGATTCCTCGTGTAACTCATTCGACAAGGCGAACACAAGTATGACGACTGTAAGTGCAAGCGGACTTTGCAAGTAATCAGGTACCAAGTGACGGCGTAACAGAAAGATCATGAGCATGGCTCCCAGGACACTGACACCTACACTGATAGCTCCGATAGCCAACAGCGCCTCCAGCGAAGGAAGAATCGTAGCAACCATGCCTCCACCACCTTCACCCGGACCATGCTCATTCATGACAATCACAGCTTCAAGCACCAGGACTGCGAAGATCGCACCCACTGGATCGATTGTGATTCCTTCCCATTTTGCAATTGCATTGACCCGCCCGTTTGGTCGGACGTGTCTGAGAAGAGGCAATACTACCGTTGGTCCAGTAACGGTCAGGATGGCCCCTAACACAGCAGCGATTTCCCAAGGCATGCCCAGCACATAGTGCGCAGCTACTGCAGCAAGTACACCGGTGATCACCACACCAATGGTTACCAGGTTCAGTACCACACGACCTACGCCCCTCAGTTCAGACAACTTGAGATTCAGGCCACCCTCGAACAAAATGATACCGATAGCCAAGGAGACAAAAGCAAACAACCAGTCACCTTGCAGATGTTCGGGCGGGAGTATCTTGGTTACTGGCCCTGCCACAAATCCGAGAACCAACAGAAGCAGGATAGACGGCACCCGGATACGCCATGCAAGCCACTGCGCACCAACTGCCAGTCCAATGACCAGGACGATATGAATCAAAATTTCCCCACTCACGAATTCAGATTATCCGATTTAACGTGAATATCAACCAATTAAGAAGAGGCTTGTACGTCCCCACACGGGGAAGTTAAGGGATTTACAACTCATTTTATATGCTTGCCGAGCTACCGCTGGGGCGTGGTACCTGTGTTAACTGGGAAGTTAGGCAGCGTATGAGTCACCCCTTGGGATACCCCTTCCGTGTGTACGGAATACAACTTCGTTGAGCTCAATAAATTTTACTGGTGGACAGCATAGTACCATTGAGATGCAAGCGGCGGACTGAGAAGTTGCCGAAATTTCAATGCTATCATTGGGGCGAATGGATTGGAATGCATGGGCAAAATGAAACTGAAAAACCTGCTTATCCCGAACGCGTAGTTTTTGATCTACATGATGATGCCTTGGCCGTCTCCGCAGCAGTTGAGCTAAACACTAACAAACATGTAGGATAAACGCGTAAATTGCCGGATACTGAAAGCGCTTCCATAACCATCCTTCCGACCTGAATCATGCAACACAGTTCCTTCCTCACCGAGGTCAACAAAATGTTTGACCGTGCAGCGGCACACACTGATCATGCTCCCGGATTGCTCGCACAGATTAGATCCTGCAACAGTGTCTATCATGTAAGCTTCCCACTTGTGCGGGACAACGGGGACATTGATGTTATTCATGCATACCGCGCCGAGCACAGTCACCATATGCAACCTACAAAAGGAGGAATTCGTTATGCACCCTCGGTGACTGCAAATGAGGTCATGGCTCTGGCTGCCCTTATGTCCTATAAGTGTGCCATTGTAGATGTCCCCTACGGCGGTGCCAAAGGCGGAATACGCATTGATCGGAGACAGTATTCCCAATCTGAACTGGAACGTATTACGCGACGATACGCTTTTGAGTTAGCCAATAAAAATTTTATCGGACCTGGTGTTGACGTACCGGCACCAGATTACGGCACTTCCGCCACCGAAATGAGCTGGATTTTTGATACTTACCGAACACTAACAGATAATCCACTTGATGCACTGGCCTGTGTCACGGGGAAACCAGTCGGCATGGGGGGAGTCCGCGGACGTGTCGAGGCCACGGGCCGCGGTGTCTTCTTTGGTATTCGCGAGGCATGCGCTATTGAGGAAGATATGCGCGCACTGGGACTGGATCCTGGTGTGGAAGGCAAGCACGTGATTGTGCAGGGGCTTGGGAATGTCGGCTATTATGCTGCTCACTTCCTAGAAGAAGCCGGCGCAATAATTGTCGGTATCGGCGAATACGATGGCGCGCTCTACAACCCAGATGGATTGTGTCTGGAAGATGTTGTATCTCACCGCAAGGAAACCGGAGCGACACTCAATTTCCCAGGAGCACAGAACATCGAGAATTCAGCGCAGATACTGGAAATGGACTGCGATATTCTGATCCCTGCAGCCTTAGAAAGTCAGGTGCGAAGTGACAACGTTGATCGAATCAAGGCGAAAATCATCGCTGAAGCTGCAAACGGTCCTCTTACATCCAGCGCCGACCAGTCGCTAGCCGAACGTGGGGTCATGGTGATCCCCGATGTCTACCTGAATGCAGGGGGGGTTACGGTTTCCTACTTCGAATGGCTCCGCAACCTTTCCCATGTACGGCACGGTCGTATGAGCCGGCGCCGTGAGGCGCACAACGCACTGAAGATCCTTGAAACCGTACAGGACCTGGTTGATAAACGCCTGAATACAGCAACCGTGAAGGGACTCGAATCCACCCTCGCTTTCGGTGCAAGCGAAGCTGACCTTGTTGATTCGGGTCTGGAGGACACGATGGTCGGCGCATACCATGAAATCCATGCCAAAGCGCGGAGCCATAATCTTGACTTGCGCACTGGCGCATTCGTGAGTGCAATTGACAAAATTACTCAGGGTTACCTTCGTAGGGGCATCTTCCCTTAGACCCTCTCTGGCCGGGCAGCTGTCTTCTTGTACGGTTCGTAGAATTTTTGCAGCGCTGCAATGTCACGCTCCATGTCACCTGTGGGAGCAAACGGTGCCCCAAAGCCTACTTTGCGACCGGGATAATCGAAGTAGGCAGGCACAATGACTACCTGTGCACCTACCGCAATATGGTAGAACCCTGTTTTCCATCGTTCCACGCAGCTACGTGTGCCTTCAGGAGTGATAGCAAAAATAAGGCGCTCGTTCGTCTCGAATAGTTCAATGGCCCCCTGCACCATTCCACGATGATTACGTCTATCAACCGGCTTTCCTCCGAGTAAACGAAGTAGTGGACCAACTGGCCAGCGAAAGATCGTATGCTTCGCTATCCAGTTTCCCCGTAGATCCAAGGCAAACATTATTGCCATCCCCAGGAAAAAATCCCAGTTCGATGTGTGATATGCAGCAATAATCACAATTTTTTTGAGGTTCGGCAGCGTTCCCTCCACACGCCAGCCTAAGGTCACCAGCAACCATCTGGCAAATCGCGTAATCCCTGGATGGGACTTGCGTGCCAAATTAGGACCAAGATCTGGGAAGGACATCCTACGAAGGAGCTATTACACGCACTCTGACTACCCCATCAATGGCAGCCAACTGATCAGAGACTGAACAACTGATTGGGCCACTGATATCGACCACGTTATAGGCCAGGGCGCCGCGTCCCTTATTTACAAGGTTATCGATGTTGAGTCCGGCACCTGCAAGAACGGTTGCAAGTTGACTGATCATCCGAGGTTCGTTTCGATTTACTACCTGTATTCTGTATCCATCCGGGCGCGGAGGTAGTCTAACTTCGGGGAAATTGACTGAATTCTTGACATTCCCGTGCTCAAGATAGCTGCGAATTTGCTCTGCCGCCATAACTGCACAATTATCCTCGGCCTCTGGTGTTGATGCACCTAGATGTGGCACTGGAATCACTTTGGGGTGCTGCGCCAACCGCGCATCTACAAAATCCGTGACATAGCACGCACAGGGGCCTCCGTCCAAAGCCTGTAAGAGTGCCTCTTCGTTGACCAGTGGACCACGTGCAAAATTCAGAAGGCGTACCCCCGTCTTCATACGCGCAAAGTGAGATGCATTAATCAAGTCATGCGTCTGGTTGTTTAGCGGTGCATGAAGCGTAATGTAGTCTGCACTCTGAACGATCTCATCCAAACCCGTTGCCCGTGTCACTTCCCGACTCAGCCCCCATGCACTGGACACTGAGATAAAAGGATCATAGCCCAGTGTCCGCATCCCGAGTGCACTTGCCGCATTTGCTACCGCGACCCCTATGGCACCAAGACCGATGACCGCCAGCGTCTTTCCCATGATTTCAGGACCCTTAAAATTTTTCTTTCCCTTTTCCACTACAGCTGCAACATCCTCATCTTTCAGGGACCTGGCCCAGTTGATACCGTCCACAACCCGCCGTGAGGCCAACAGCATAGCACATATCACCAGCTCCTTAACACTGTTCGCGTTGGCTCCCGGTGTATTAAAAACAACTATACCCTGATTTGAGCATGTTTCAACGGGAATATTGTTGACACCTGCTCCACATCGAGCAATGGCAAGAACAGAGTCTGGAAATGTGGTTCCATGAAGGTTGTAGCTCCTCAGCAGAAGCGCATCCGGCTCTGCTATGTCTTCCCTGACGACATAGTCGGGAGTAGGCAGGCGATCCAGACCATGAGACGAGATCGTGTTGAAGGTTCTAATTTTGAACATCAATAATAAATCTGCGAGGATTGTCGGAAGTTACCACGTATGTTGAAGAAACTGGTGTGACGAGCAGCCGATATTGCCCGTATATTGGAGCTAACTCTCTGCACTAAACCTATGAATGGGCAAAAACCCAACCGTAAAACTGTCTGGTCGTGGGCGCTGTACGACTTTGCCAATTCATCGTTCACCACATTGGTGGTAACTTTTATCTATGCAACCTATTTCACGCTTGAGATTGCCGAAAACGAAACCGACGGCACCAGCCAGTGGTCTGTGGCAATCGCCATCACGGCCTTCGTTGTAGCTGTACTGTCACCTTACCTTGGTGCGCTTGCGGATCGCGGCGGATTGCGAAAAAAATTCCTCGCAATCTCTACGATCATTTGCGTTGCAGGCAGCGTACTTCTCTTTTTCCCTCAGAAAGGGCAGATTGGATTTGCGCTCGCAGTGTTTGTTATCACAAATATTGCCTTCGAGATGGGCAATGTGTTTTACAATGCCTATCTGCCTGACATAGCCCCTGCTAAACAGATTGGACGAATATCGGGATATGGCTGGGGCCTCGGATACATTGGGGGTTTACTGTGCCTGGTGGCGGCTCTCTTTGGATTTGTTCAGACCGATACGCCGATCTTGGGCTTCGGAACGGATAATGGGGAACACATCCGAGCAACCAATCTACTCGTGGCCGCTTGGTTTGCACTTTTCTCTCTCCCAATCTTTTTCTGGGTGAAGGACAGAAAGCATCCGCGGATCCCAAATGCCAGAACGCTCATCAGGCAGGCCAACCAACAATTGTCGTCTACTTTTCTGGAAATTTTCCAGCGCTATCGCCAAGTCCTGCGTTTTCTCGTAGCTCGCTTGGTTTACAATGACGGGTTGATCACTGTCTTTGCCTTTGGAGGTATCTATGCCAGTACTACATTCGGATTCTCCACGGAAAAGGTCATCGTATTTGGTATCCTGCTCAATGTATCCGCCGGGCTGGGCGCATTTGCGTTCGGGTACATAGACGACAAACTTGGCGGACGTACTACAATCATGCTCTCCCTGGTGGGCTTGATCGGTTTTGGTCTTATTGCAGTCCTTACACGCGCGGAAATGTTGTTTTGGGTTGCAGGTTTGGGGGCAGGGCTTCTGGCCGGTCCCAATCAATCTGCGAGTCGTTCGCTGCTGGGTCGGTTCACACCGGAGGGCAAACGGAACGAATTCTATGGTTTCTTTGCTCTTTCCGGAAAATTCACTGCCTTCCTCGGTCCACTGCTCCTCGGTCTTGTGGTCCAGGCTACAGGCAGTCAGCGCTGGGGAATGGCTACTGTGATCCTCTTTTTTGTCGCCGGATTAATTCTATTACTGCGCGTTAACGAAAAGGACGGGATGCGCAATGTTCTCGCATTCAAGGAATAGGGTTGCCTACTGACAAAACCGTAAGTCTCGAATACAATGATTCGATCTGTCGGGGCTCGGGGGCAGTATAACGCAACCTGATTATGTCTCGACGTTCATTCATGGCCATAGAAAAGGCGATTATGTAGAGCTAGTTGCAAAACCCATTTTGTTGCAACTGGTGAATCGGCCAATTCGGGACATAAATGGGTCTGATTTTCTTGGATTACGTGAATGATTGGCCTGTGTTCACCGCTTTCTTCGAAGCTGTGGGTGATTGGCCTTCAACGAGGTGTTAACTTGGAGAATTTTGTCCACGATCCGTGCGGACTCTACGCATCGATCCCACGGCTTCTGTATTCCAGAACCCCCCAATTCTGTACGCGACCACTCGACGATCCGGTTTAGTGGACCATCCGCAGCAGTTGATCCACCGTGAGCACAACAATTCCAAACATCAGGTGACACATCACTTTGCTGTGCCCACGCACCCGTACATGGCGTCCACCAAACTCATCTTTGAGTCGTCCAAAGACCCGCTCCACGGTCGAACGTTCCTTGTAGCGCGCCCGCTCAGGTGGAATAAACCCGGCACTGCGCTGTGCCTTCTGCTCACGACGGTGCGCCGCCTTTCGATTACGCGGATTCGTGTCAATGATCGGCACATGTCCCGCTGCCGTACTGTGTGCGTGAATCTCCTTCGCGTCATACGCACTATCCATGAGATCATAGCAGTTGTCCACCCGCTCACCCGTCATGGTCGCCAATGGAATGGCCGCTTGGCTATCGTGCAGGGACGCGGAAGATAGCATACAGCTGATCGGAATCCCGCCGTCTGCTGCATCTATATGTAGCTTATATCCCGTCCAGGATTGCGTATGCCCTTTCGCATTTCGCTTGCTCCCCACCGTGCACGCCTTGGGCAAATCCGCCAACATCTCCGCTTTGTTCATGGTACGCTGGCGCTCCAAACGCGTGGGGACCTTTGGACGTTCCTCCCCCTTCCGTGGACGCCCACGCTTGCGTTTCACCGGTTCCGGCGCCTTTTTCTTCGGCACCGGCTTCTCTCTTGCCTCAATCGCCGTCGAATCCCGCGAAATATGGCCCACCAACGAATCCGCGTAGCTCTCCTGAATCAAGACTTCGTGGATCCGTGTCGGTAACTCGGACTCCGCAAACTCCTTGAACGCACGGGAAAATGTGGACGCACTGGGCACATCCCGCTGCCGCGACCAACCACACATCGACCGAAGCAATGGGTCCGAAAGTAGGCGCTCTCGCAATCCGGCAGTCGTCGGAATATTCAAGACCATCTTGGCCAAAAACGACCGTGCAAGCGAAACCCGAGACGCCAGCGGGCGCCCCGGCGTACGGAACGAGGTGCGGGACAGAAAATCCTCTACACACGCCATCTCGAATACCAACAACAACTTCTGGTACCGTTTGGGCAACGAACCAAATTCCTCCTCCACCCAAGGAAACAATTCTCGTTGGCAGGCAATATAAAAACCTCGTATTTTCTTCCTAAGGGACATGGGAGACTCCGGTTTTCGTGGAAAATTTCGACACTGATTGATACGAAATCCGGGGGACTCCGGTCCCTTTTTTAGACCTATCGAGGGATGTTCCTATGCTCGGGGCGGATACAAATCCCAATCACAATCGCCTCCTCTACCCGGAGGCACCAACCAGAAACCATGACCTCAAAATTCCAAAAAATCCCCCGATTTGGGAGTTTTGCAACTGGCTCTGTATTTAACTGCAATTCGGTAAGGCTGTGCGGACAGTTTCGCAGTTTCGGATTCCGGTCTGGGTTTCACCATTCGCCTTAGAGTCTCGGTCACTCACCGGTATGTAGGCCCTCTTGGACGCAATCCCTCCCGCTCTTAGTTTTTCGATGACCCAGCCGTTATTCGACAATGGGGCCTGCTACATGGCGTTGACGACGTGTCGGACATCAATCAAAGTACTAGTCAGCGTTATGCGCAATAATCGCCATTCAGCAACAATGGTCGTCTTCCCTTAAATTGCGATTGATTTTGTTTAGATCGTCACAGTCTCCACGGACTCGACCTTGAGTAAAAGCGTTAGGCGTATGGTAACGAAGTACCGATCCTTGTCACGCAGAAGGCTACTCCAAATAGGCGCAAGCGGCCTCCTTATGCCCATAAGCCGCTTGATAGGCCGTGCGGATTCCGTATGTCTTGGCGTCATTGCGGATCTCCATCACGGCCTCGCACCGCGAGCAATGGAGCGCTTGGATGACTTCATGCAGGCGGTGCATACACGCAAACCGGATGGGATCCTGCAATTGGGCGATTTTAATTTTGGTACGACTGAAAGTGAAGAATGCCTGGACCTGTGGCGTACGTTTGACGGACCGCGCTATCATGTGCTGGGTAATCACGACATGGACTTTACTACAAAGGACACTATCGTGCGAAGTTGGCATATGCCCGGCCCGTACTACTCATTCGATCTGGGCGCATTCCATGCAGTGGTGCTGGATCGAAATAACCTGAAGACGGACGACGGATACACTCAGTATAGCGAAGCTAATTTCTACATTGACGCGTCCTTGCGCGGGTATGCCGACAGCGACCAGCTCGCGTGGCTTCGTACAGACCTCGCCGCTACACAGTTACCCGTAGTCGTATTTGTGCACCAGGGATTGGGACTTCCGACATCCATGCCTAACGCCAGTCGTGCCATCGAGGATGTGCTCGAGGAGCATAACCGAACGGGAGAAGGAGGCAAGGTAGTAGCTTGTTTCTGCGGGCATCACCACATTGACAGGTACACACGCAAGAATAGCATCCATTACGTGTGGATTAATAGCGCATCCTACTACTGGGTTGGTGAGGAATACGGGCGTATGGCGCCTTACTCGCGCGCACTGTATACATTTCTGACATTCCACTCCAGTGGCGTGATTGAAATAGAGGCCAGTCAGGCCGAGTGGGCAACACCCTCACCCTCTGAACGCAACTATCCAGGTGCGGAGACACTGACACCCTTCATACAGGCACGCCGCTTGCAAACCGCAATAACCGGAACATCTCGCAATAAGAAATAGATTCGCCTGTCCTGACTCAGCCCAGTCTCAGCGCGCACTTATCAGGATCTATTCCAGTGTTCCCGAGATTGGAGTGCTAAAACAAAGCACGGAATCGTTTTGATCAAGGCCGCTCCGGCAAGAGCGTATCTTGCCGGCAACGATCTGTTAACCTTTTGCCTGCGGATTGCTGGGGTCCTCTGCTGTCAGGCCATCCACAAGTTCGTTGTTGCGAAGGATACCTGGCGGCTCTGAACTGCTGTCAGATACGGCGCATCCGCCCCGCGTTCCAGATGCCCCCTACAACGAACGCGTGACCGTGCTCCAAAACCACTAAGCACATAGTGCGGACCAGCCGGAGCGATTTGTAAAAAAGCATGCTGAAGTTCCCCCGAATATGCTAAATGGTATGGGCAGCGCCCGCGTGGGATAAAATTAATGGCTATTGCCCAGGGGGGGGCCGAATGGCATCCAGAACATTAACCCGATCAATCTGGGTCACATTCCACTGGTCTGTACTATGTGGTGTGTCGAACCATGCATTCAGGACCTCCTCCAATACCGTAGCACTAGTGGCGCGCTGGCTGAGGGCCAATGCGTTCGCATGATTCCATATCCTGGCACCCTTAGCCGTTTCTGCATCCAGACACAATGCCGCCCGAATGCCTGGCATTTTATTGGCCACAATCGTGCAACCGGTTCCGGTCCAACACATTATAATAGCTTCTGCAGCCTCACCCTTGAGTACCAGATCAATCGCTTGTTGGGTTACCAAAGGCCAATCATGAGCTTCTTCCCCCGCATGCGGACCAAAATAGATCGGTTCGTATCCGCGCTTGCGGAGCGAGGCGAGAAGCACATCAACTAGGTGACCATACTCATCACAGCTGACTGCTATCTTCTTAACCATGGCGCTAATTCCTTAAATAGTTATGTCCGAAAGTCTTCCCCGAGCCCGTGATATTGCAGCAAAACTCGAATCATGGGCCACTCCATCCTTTGCTGAATCGTACGACAATGTAGGACTTCATGTTGGTTCCGGCAGTCGTATAGTCAACCGCGTGCTTGTCGCGTTGGACCTTACCCCGGATGTCGTAGATGAAGCCGTTCAAACGGGAGCGTCTATGATTCTGACCCACCATCCATTGCTTTTTCGGGCACCTTCGCGCATAGTGGATAGTGACTTTATCGGTGAACTCATCCTGAGATTGGCACGCGAGAATATCACGCTTTACAGCATCCATACCAATCTTGACGCGGCCCACGGGGGAGTATCCATGGCATTGGCCAACATTCTTGGGTTGGATGGCATAACATTTCTACGCCCAAATGCAGATAATAGCTCCGGTATGGGAGCCATTGGCCAACTATCACAGCCAAAAACACTTGGCGCTTTTTTGGAGCAAATTCGTACTAAACTGAAAACTCCGGTACTGCGCTACACGGGCAGCCCCGAAATACAGGTGAGCACGGTGGCAGTATGCGGAGGTTCGGGTGGAAGCCTAATCGAAGTAGCTATGGAGGCAAAAGCGAACGTGTACGTAACGGCTGACCTCAGCTATCATCGGTTTTTTGAGGTTCTTGGCCCTGACGGGCATTGCCGCATGGCACTTGTTGATGCCGGGCACTATGAAACAGAAATACACACGGAGGAACTTCTCTGTTCATGGTTGACTGAACGATTCCCCTCCGTTGATTTTTCTTGTACCAGCGTTCGCACCAGCCCAATACATTATCATGTCCCATGAACCTGTGCCAATGTAAGTTCGTTAGAGTGTGTTACCCTTTATACTCGACCTCATGAGTACTACGGAAACGACAATTGGCCACCAACTTCGTGCGCTCGTCCGATTACAGCATATCGATACCCTCATTGATCAGGTTGTGAAAGAGCGAGGGGATTTGCCTGACGAGATCATGGATCTTGAAGATGAGTCTGCGGGATTAACAACCAGAATGAGCAAGATCACGCAGGAGCAGGAGGATATCGAACTATCGCGTCGTCGCAGTGAGTTTGATATCGAAGATGCGGAAGGCCTCATAACAAAATACGAGGAACAACAACTCCAAGTCCGCAACAATCGCGAGTACGATGCGCTCACCAAGGAGATCGAGGCACAGCACGAGCGTATAGCAGGGGCGAAAGAACTCATTGAGAGCACTGAAAACACCATTGAAACAAACCGCGCACTGCTCGAAGAAACACAACAGCGTCTCGTCGAGTTGGCAAGCCTTCTTGAGCAAAAACGCGAGCAATTGAATGAGGTGTTATCAACCACCGAACAGAGAAAAACAGAGCTGGAAGGATTGCGTGAGGATGCGAAATCCACGGTAGATAATCGCTACCTAAGAGCATATTTGAGGTTACGGAAACGATACAGGGATGGACGTGCGGTCGTTATGTTGCAGCGCGGCGCTGCCGGCGGCTTTGCAGTCCCGCCACAGCGACAGGTAGAGATTCGCCAACGCAACCGGATCATTCCGTGCGAGCAAACGGGTCGCATTATCGTGGACAGTGAATTCTATGAGCAGGTAACCAGTGATTTAATAAGCTGAATACCTTAACCAGAAACGTGTCGGCCGGATCATCGCTCTGCCGTCAGGCAGGGAGGAAAGTCCGAACTCCACAGGGCAGCGTACTTCCTAACAGGAAGGCACCGCGCAAGCGGTGACGGCAAGTGCAACAGAAAGTACACCAGCCGATGAGCCGTAAATGGCCACAGGTGATGGGTGAAATGGTGCGGGTAAAAGCCCACCAGCGTCAGGGGCGACCTTGGCGGCTAGGTAAACCCTACGTGGAGCAAGGCCAAACAGCATCGCACGCCCCAGGCGATAAGGTGACCCGCCGAACCAGCGATGCGGGTAGGCCGCTTGAGGCCAGTGGTGACACTGGTCCTAGATAGATGATGATCTCCCCGGTCTGCTGCACAGCGGCTGCGGCATCGGGTAGACAGAATTCGGCTTACAGGCCAGCACGCGCCGCCAGGGCGGCCTTCCACACAGGAGGGTCGCCCTGCTACTCTCCGTCCTCAAGAGGGGGAGGAGGCAAGGCATCCTCTAACGGTGGCGGAGGTAACTCTTCGGCAGCTGGAAGCGATTGCTGATTCGTCTGTTGTGACTGCTGGAGGATGCTCTCCTGAGAACCACCGTCATCTATAGCGAAATTGGTAAGGATGCAAAGCACAATGAACACCGTGGCCATGATCCATGTACCTTTCTCAAGTACATCAGGCGCCTGCCGAGCCCCCAGTATCTGGGTTGTTGCTCCCCCTGATGCTATGCCTGCCAAACCACCTCCCTTGCCAGCCTGAAGCAGAATCAAGCCGGTCATAACTATCCCTATGAGAGCAATGATGACAATCAGAAACGTAAACATGCAAGGAGGAAATTCTAATTCGACTCCGTGCTACCACCAGATGCACATTCCGTTCCGCTATCGATCTCCAAGCATCACTGCAGCTGCACTGCATATAGCTGCAGTTTCGGCGCGAAGATGGCGTGGACCCAACCGAACCAGCGTCGCATCACGCGCTTGCGCAAGTATGCGCTCATTTGCAGTAAAGCCCCCCTCAGGTCCGATTAATATCGATACTGGATCCTGACTCCGGCCAACAACAGTCAGTAAGGGAGTTTGTGCATTAGGGTCGGCAAGAAGTATACCCGGACCCAGAATCGAATCCAGAGGCGTTGGCGATTGCAGCTCGGGGAGTTTGCTTCGCCTGCACTGTTTCAGGGCTGCAATCATGACCTGCCTGGCACGGTCTTTCCGCCAGGACCTAGATTCAGTTCTCTCAGTGATCAGAGGCAGAATGGTCGTTACCCCTAACTCAACTGCTTTCTCCAAAAACATCCTGTACCGATTCCGCTGCTTAAGCAAAGCGAGTCCGATGGTTAATTCTCGGGTTGGCTCACATGGATTCTCTTGCGTGGCAATAATCCGCCCACTCACTCCTTGTCGGTCAGATTGTTCGATTTGTACCTGGGCACAAACTCCTTGACCGTCAACTACGGAAACGACAGCACCCGAGCACAGTCTCAGCACTTTGAATGCGTGATTCGCTTCATCCGGAGGAAACTCTACATATCCGTCCGGCAGAAAAGATTCGGGCGGGACGAAGAAAAATCTATCCATGGTCTTAAAGCCCAAGCGATAACCCAATGTGGGCCCGCACGGCAGATAAATCCTCAGTATTTGAAGCGAACGTCAGATTTATGATACCCGCAGCAGTGTTAATCTGGAAACCAACGCCAAACCCAGGATACCACCCGCTAATGGACTGCGATGTCTCGCGATCATTCAGATACCCAAGATCAAAAAAAACGAAACCATAAGTTACACGATCAATCAGATATCGAAATTCTGTCAGTAGCCGTGCAGCCAGCGGTGCACGAAAACGTTGTTCATCATAACCGCGAAGACTCTGCGCCCCACCTACCCGGAACAGGTCGCTTTCGTCGAGTTGCCGGCTGCGCACCAACATTATTTCCCCGCCTGTAACCAAAAGGCTGCGCCTGCGCAAGGGAACGTATACGCGTCCCTGAACCCTAAGCCGTCCCTGATGCAAACTGTTCTGCTCACTTACGGAATCTGTTATGGCGACTATACTCTCTACATTTTTCTTTCCGCTTTCTGCAAGCATACTTAGCAGATAGCCTCGTGTGGGGCTCAGAGCATGATCGACCTGCCTAATATGGATTCCACCGCCTATAAAAAATGCGTTGGCTATCGGAATTCGCTGTCGGCCCTCTACAACCTCTGTGCCTGCGAGACCTGGCCGTGTGATTTCACGGGTTACACTTGTAAAAATCTGTGTTGAGGAATCCATCCAGTAACCTAACTGCAGTCCATAATCACGCTTACCATAGGTAGAGTCCTGCTGTAATCCTTCGAAGGAAACTCCCAGGCTCAAAGGGAGTCCCAGTACCAAGGGCGCTTCAGCATTTACCAGAACGTGCCCTAGTTGACCGGGTGCCCGGTTCAAGGTCAGCTCCAGAGTACGACCACTGCCGAATAAATTTCTGAGTGCCAGGCCGCCACTGCCAACCAAGGCTCCTTTGCCGCCCTCAGCTCGTTCATATCCCAGGGCCAAATCAAATGCGCCGGGCGGATTTTCCCTGACTGGAACATGAATTGCAACACTGCTGTCTGTTGCCTGATAGAGCACAGGCATATCCACATGGCTAAACACGCCTGTGGCCTCCAGCTTACGTTGCATGTCTGCCGGATTGAAATCCCTCAGAATGCTCCCCGGTGTTAGCCCGGATACATGGTGCACATACGCCAGACCTGTTCGCTTAGCCCCCTGTAATTCAATACGTTCAAGTCGTGCAGGTACGCCTTCCTGTATACGCATAATCACGTCGTATCGTGCACTGTCACGGGGAATCAATGCCTCTACGACTACTTCGGCCAGTACGTAGCCCTCTCTTGAGTACGCATCCAGTATTGCTTCTGCGAACTTTGTCAAGCCATTCGATGTGATCCAGTCATCCTTATTCAGGGGCGAATGTATTGTCGTTGAATCAAAACTGTCTGCTCCCAGAAACCTGATCGTACCTACCCGTGCACGGTCCCCCAGTGAGGCAAAAAGAATCTGGGATTGTGTGTCTTGAGAATCAATGGCAGCATGCAGGTAACCTTCCTGATGTAGCATTCGGATTACCTGCTGCGCCGGGGTTAGCGTACTTTCAGCAATTTTATTCGGCGGCCACGGCCAAAGCTCACCATCCGCTACTAGCTGCCATTGGGCGTTAGCCGGCAACGCCGTCAAAAATACAAACATGCACAGGCTAAAACCTCGCAAGCATGCTTTCATGAAGTCAACCGAACAGGTAACCCACGAGAACCGTAGTATCGGTGAAATATGTTCACTTATTCTTTTGGATACCCGGATACCTACAACTGTAACGAAAGAGCTCCAAAAAGCACTTTTGGATTGGTACGATCTCCATCGTCGGAACCTTCCCTGGCGTGATATAACGGACCTGTACGCGATTTGGCTCTCGGAGGTCATGCTTCAGCAAACCCGGGTTGATCAGGTTTGGGCATACTACGAGCGGTTTCTGACAGCATTCCCAACACTTGAGGCATTGGCCGAGGCAGACTTGGATGAGGTGTTGCGCATTTGGGAAGGACTCGGATACTACGCACGGGCCCGTAATTTACACGCAGCAGCCCGGGAAGTCGTTGCCTCAGGTCATCTTCCCTCAAACTGCAGCGAATTACGTTCGCTTCCCGGAATTGGTCCATATACGAGTCGGGCAATTGCTTCTATTGCATTTGGAGAAGCTGTAGCTGCCGTTGACGGAAATGTTCGCCGTGTACTTTCCCGCCTATTTGCACATCCCGGGAGCCCAGCTAAATCCGTCCAGCAACTCGCTGATATGCTACTCTACAGGATTCGACCCGGGGATTATAATCAGGCAATGATGGAGCTTGGTTCACAGGTATGTACACCTAAACGCCCCCGATGCACTGTTTGCCCACTTCAAAATCATTGCCTCTCCTGGTCAGAAGGTGCTCCAGAAATCTATCCGGCTCCAAAGAAAAAGGGCCCTATTCCACACTATGATGTAGCTGCCGGGATACTCCGTAATCCCATGGGACAAATATTCATTCAGCAACGAGCCCCTAAAGGTCTTCTGGGCGGTCTCTGGGAACTGCCGGGCGGCAAGGCAAAACATGGTGAATCAGGACCGGAAACCTGCGCGCGTGAACTGCGTGAAGAGCTTGGCGTACAGGTAGCTGTGGGGGATATGGTTGGTGAGGTTAAGCATGCATATACCCACTTCCGGATTACTCTTCGGGTGTATGAATGTACAATTGTCCATGGAAAACCAGTGTCGGCAGGAGGTTTGACAACCACCTGGGTCGAGCCTGATGCATTACACCGGTTTGCGTTCCCAAAAGCCAATCGACGCATCCTGAATCTTCTCACAGCTTGACAACTGAAACAAGATGAACGAAACGCTTCTCTATATCATTCTTGGTGTGCTGTATCTCGTTTTTACTCTATTGGGTAAAGCCGCCAAAAAGAAGCAACGAGAGCAGAAGAAACAGGAGCCCTGGTCTCTCGAAGATGTGTTGGGAGACTTTTCGGGTTCACCGAGAGAGCAACCTCAGTCCAGTGCACCACCTCCAACCCCACAGCCGGAGGTCGTTTCCGTGCCCTTTAATTGGCATGATGAGTTCCGCCCCCACGACAGTGTCGAGTCCGAAAACATTCCCTTCAGTGCCGCCCAACCCAAAAAATCGACCTCGATCAAGCGAACGCAACCGGCCCAGGTTGTGCCCATAATTCTGAGCACCACACCAAGGAGGCGTATTTCAGCTACACCCGCAGCACGTACCATTGCTCGGCAGCTTAATGATCAATCGTCGGCGCGGACAGCAATTTTGCTTAGTGCAATAATCGGTCAACCTAAGGGAGTTCGCAGACCCTACGCAAGGCGTCTACCTTGAGAACATCAAACAAGCGATACGATTGTCCGGACTCCTCACATACGGATACGGTTGAGTAAGGAGTTCAAGCAACAATACTGGCCCAAAGCGTGTCTTGGACGATACGAAGTAAGCGCCCTAGACTGAATGGTATGGATTTACATTTGAAGCTCTTGCAAAATCCTTGGATGAGGTTACAACCGTCCCTATAAAGGTTTTAATGGCACCATTTCGGATGTTGAAGTAGTTTCGCAATAACTTCGTACTTGCAGTGTCACTCCGGTGTGCCAGACACTGCCTCCTCGTCTTCTCTCAGTTGGTCTATGTGTGGTTGAAGAACATCCCTAAGCAAAGGCAAGTTTTGAGTCATCCACTGGCGAGTAATCTCCCATTCTTCCTCGTTAGCAGTCAAGCCAAACGAATCATTACTTTCGAGTATAATGCGATACCAATTGCGCTCCCCCGTCCACAAAACAGTTCTTGACAACTTACGATTAATTTCCTCTTTGTGCTCCTGCAATTTCCTGAACCTTTCTTGGCTGCGGTCGAGGGACAGAAACACCTGAATCTTCCTGTCTTCGGCTCTGGTAACATAGACAGCCCCAGGGAGCCCAGTCTGGAATGATCTCCACCGGCCTCTCCATCCTCCCTTCCCAACTTTATTGATCCCGCTCTGGCATAACCTTGCCACTAGCGGCCGATAAAACTCTGCATAAAGAGTATTCGCCGCCTTCTTGTCAGTAGGCGGCGGAGGCTCTCGCGATTGAGGTGGCTCAACCGCTGTCTGAAAATCGGCAGCCAAGACTTCACCAACGCGATAGACCAGTACCTTAACGGCATACACGTTGATGGTATCGGCTTCGTTCAACCATTCCAGGATACTGAGATGATACGGGGCAAATTCTCCGGCTACCCATACCAAGATATTGGCTTCCGCCTTGGCAGCATACCCCAGCAATCGGAGACAGTGTGAATCATCCGCCCCCCAAGTTGATTTTCAATGAGTACAATTTCCCCGGTATTCGCGTGCCGGGAATAGATATCCACACGGCCAGCACCCGGTAGAGTTTTCTCAATCTCCAACACTTCCAATTCCATGTTCAATGCTTTATTCAGCATGCCAATATGTTCAACCAGCCATGGAGTAAAGTCGTGGGCCTCGTGAGGCCAAACCTCCCGCAAGCTGCTCACGGGATCAAGCGTGTGTATTTCCTGTATTTCATTTTTTGGCATCTTTGTGGGATTAGGTTATTATGCACTTGGCAGTGTTTTCTGAAAGCTACTGTTTGATTCTCAATATCTGCTGCACCAAGAACTTAACCGGCCATTACTTCAACTTCGGCATATCGGCTCCGACCTTTTCGCGCCAACTCCTGAGGCTTCCGTGCAGCAGTTCTGCCTTCTCCGATAGCTGACCCACCAGATTGGTGGACTCTCCGGGATCTTTGCGCAAGTCGTAAAGCTCCAGTACACCATCCTCAAAGAATTCGATCAGCTTGTGATCTCCACTCCGTATTACCCCGGCCGGCGTCGTACGCCACGGCCCAGGTATTCCCTTTGACGCCTCAAGGTATGCCGGAAAATGCCAGTAAAGGTTCCTCGCTGTCAAACCGCTGCTCCCGGTTAGGATCGGGACGAGGCTTACCCCATCCATAATGTGCACCGGAGGCTCGGCACCGGCTATCTCCAAGAGGGTGGGATAAAAATCAATTCCAATCACAGGAGTGCTATCCACCCGGCCAGATGTGATTCTTACCGGCCATTTTACGGCCAGCGGGACGCGAATACCGCCCTCATACAACATTCCCTTGTAGCCCCTGAGCGGCTGATTGGAAGTAGCCTGGACGGCTCCACCATTGTCAGAATAGAAAATAACCAATGTATTGTCTGTCAATCCTAACGCTGCAAGCCGCTCTAACACGCTCCCCACGCTACGATCCGCGCTCTCAATCATAGCAGCATATGTAGGATTCTTTTGACCTCCGTTGGGGGCCTTGTGCTCATACTTTGCTTTAATATCTGCCTGCGCCTGTATTGGAGTATGCACTGCGTAGTGAGACAAATACAAGAAAAACGGCCCTTCTTTATTATGATCAATAAATGTGATGGCCTCGTTTGTAAGACGATCCGTGAGGTATTCACCGTCAGGACCATCGACAAGTTTTGGATTATTATAGGGCGGAAAGTACCCTCCGCGTGGTGATCCGCTTTTGTATCCACCAACATTCACATCAAAACCCTGGTCTTCAGGATGAAAACCCGTTTCTCCCAGATGCCACTTTCCGAAGTGGCCAGTGGTATATCCTGCATCTCCCAGTGCCTCAGCCAGCGTCGTATAATGGAGCGGCAGGTTTTCTGTGTTCGGAACAGGAATCATACCGCGGTCCTCTTCCCTACCCCGCTTGGAAGTTCCCACCGTGTAAATCTTATGCCGTGGTGTGTACTGTCCGGTCATCACTGAGGCCCTACTTGGGGCACAATTGGGGGCATTTGCGTAGGCTTGCGAAAAAATAATCCCCTGACTTGCAAGCCGATCTACGTTTGGGGTTTCGTAGTAGGTACTGCCATTGAATCCAACGTCCCCCCACCCCAGGTCATCAATGTAGATGAAGACGATATTGGGTTTCGCTGGCTCGCTCCGGTTTTCCCTAACCGGCTTTTCTCCCGCACTGCCTAGAAAACACAGGCCAAGAAGAAGAGCAACGATTTGTGTATTCGAATGCATTCAATCCCTTCGGGTCAGCAGAAATAAACCCGATACGCGCAACAGCACAGCAAAAACGCCTCCAGTGGTCAAATCACAGGCTCTACCTTGGGAACAAAGAAAAAACAACATGGACCATACGCACACATGTTGCTTATTGACAAGCAACACGAAGGCATCTCCAAGTTGATTCCAATGTTAACTCAAGAGCTCGGACTCTGGATCGGGACCGCGTTTAAATAAGGCAGCACCAATCGCTCCACCTACCAACCCCATTATGACCCCGCCTATCAGGGCGAAAATCGGCCCTCCCCAAGTTATCATCATCTCAGTAAAGGATGCTGCCTGTTCGGTCCCCGGCGCATCGAATGCACCCGTGGCACGTACCATCTCCATTGCTTCTTCGGGGGATGGCATTACATTCAATAAAATCAACAGCCACCCTAGGATCAGTACAGTCACGGCATAGACCAACCCAGCCAACACACCGATTCCAACGCCTTGCTTACCCTTGATTGTAAGCTCATTTTCTGTAGTATAATGCCAAACAGCTATCAAACCACTGGTAAGCATTATCATACAGCCCAGCAGACCAAATATCATACCCAGGACCGGGTTTTGATTTGTTGGATCGTTGGCACCGGATAAATTCTGTACCACTGCAACACCGGTACCGAGAACAGCGGCAATGAGTCCACCAACAAGGATAGATTGATTTTTCGAAGGCATCAGGAGCTTGATTAATTATGGTTGTATCTCACGAACACTACCTGAACACTGCTTAGGAGCATTCCGAACACCTACAAGATAACAAACTGCCAGGAGATTGCTAACGGCTGCTCGATCTTAATTATCCAGGAATTATGTACCTATCCTGGGATCTATTTGACTGTTCTGCACCAAGGCGGAATCGTTTCGGCAACAACTCGCCCAGTCGTAGATACTGGGACAATATTGGCGGATGCACCTTAATCCACTGAATTATCAGAGCTGCATCGAAGACCGGTGCCATGCCATAGCTCTGGCGACCAGAATGCCTGCAACCACTCCAAAGATCGCCCCCGTAATAAACCTGCTTTCCGCAGTATTTGCCCAAATGCCAACAATTCCCAATCCCCAATCCAAAGTCAGCGGCACAAGTGATGCAACGATAAGAATGCGGCCATATCGGTTGGCCCATCCCCGAATAATCAATGCTGCAATCGGCCCCAGTGCCAAACCAACCAGTACGCCATAGCAACGATGACATACGGCCAGTTGCACCCCATTGATATGAGGTGACCGTTCGGCTATCTGATGACAAAGCGGGTCGAATCCGTACATTAACCCTATTCGCATCGGCTCACTAACCCATGGGGGCAAACTAGCAAATACCGCCAGGATCCCCATGAGCAACAGAGACCCACACCAACCAGTCCAGCTAATACGGGGGATCATGCGTCAGTCTATAGGATATTGTCTACCCGAGTAAACCGATATTGTGCAGCGATTCGCGTATCTATTTCACAGGTCACAGGGGTTAGTATCCGAATGTCCCTCACCGTGCAGTTGCCCGAATCCCGGAGACCAGTATGCTTGCGGCCGCATTGTCCGCATGGTATTTCAGCGTGTAGCGAAATATTTTGAACGAATATTCAGGTAACCATTCAAACTTGCGTCTGAGTGCCGTGAATCCTTTGCCCAGTGAGAAAAACTTGCTGAGGGCGATTGATCTCCAGCCGATTTTGCTTTCCCATACGCTTCATTTTGCTGCGCGAGTATAGCATTCCATGAATTCCTCCTCAAAGGTTCTCCACAAACGGGCCTAACATGACTGCTCAGGTATATAGGTCCCCAAATTGTCATATCTGTATGGTCATCTGACATGTTGGCACCCAGTGACTGCTATTTTTGGCACACCACAGGGTGGCACACCGTTTGCGGAGTCCGCCAATTGAATGCGCTGCTACGTCTCTCCGAACAACAGTACGGTGTATACTTCGCAGAAACAAATTCGCTGCATTTTTGTTAGCACTCACCAACGTAGACTGCTAACAACTGCAGAAAACCCAAGCCTAACCACCACCTAATCCATTTACAAATCATGAAAATCCAACCCCTTAGCGATCGCGTGGTCGTACAAACGCAGGATGCTGAAGAGCAGACTGCAAGCGGCCTCTACATCCCGGATACGGCCAAAGAAAAGCCTCAGCGAGGTATTGTCCTGGCTGTTGGCCCCGGTCGTGTTGAGAACGGAAACAAAATCGCCATGACTGTCGAGCCGGGTGATACCGTGCTGTACGGCAAGTACTCAGGAACAGAGGTCACACTCGATAACACTGAGTACATGATCATGCGCGAGAGTGACATTCTCGGCATCATTCAGTAACGAATTACATCAACCCAACCTAACCCCAGTCAAATACCATGGCAAAACAAATCGTTTTCGACGCAGACGCTCGCGGCGCTCTCAAGCGCGGCGTAGACCAACTTGCGAGCGCAGTCAAAGTGACGCTTGGACCCAAGGGTCGCAACGTCATCATTGAGAAAAAATTCGGGTCCCCAACCGTCACCAAAGATGGTGTAACGGTAGCCAAAGAAGTTGAGCTAGAAGATAAGCTTGAGAATGTAGGCGCTCAGATGGTCAAGGAGGTCGCCTCCAAAACCAGTGATGTGGCCGGCGACGGAACAACAACAGCAACTGTCCTTGCTCAGGCAATCATGACGGCTGGCCTCAAGAATGTCACTGCCGGCGCCAATCCCATGGACCTTAAGCGTGGCATCGACAAAGCCGTTGCCCAGATCGTTTCGCACCTCCGCACACTGAGCCGCGATATTGAAGGCCGTAACGAAATCGCCCAGGTTGGCTCGATCAGTGCCAACAACGATGAAGCAATCGGTACGCTGATTGCAGATGCCTTTGAGCGCGTTGGCAAAGATGGTGTCATTACTGTCGAAGAAGCCAGAGGAACAGAAACCACCCTGGATGTGGTCGAAGGAATGCAGTTTGATCGTGGATATCTGTCACCTTACTTCGTGACGAACCCCGATGACATGGAAACTGTCCTTGAAGATGCCTATCTGCTCATCTTCGACAAGAAAATCTCCGCGATGAAGGATTTACTCCCGATTCTGGAGAAAATTGCACAGACCAGCTCTCCGCTTCTTGTGATCGCCGAAGATGTCGAGGGAGAGGCCCTTGCAACGATGGTGGTGAACAAACTGCGTGGCACGCTCCGTGTGGCCGCAGTCAAAGCCCCTGGCTTTGGTGACCGCCGGAAAGCAATGCTGGAAGATATCGCAATCCTTACAGGCGGCACGGTGATCAGTGAAGAAAAAGGTTACCGTCTGGAGAATGCCGTGCTGGATTATTTGGGTCAGGCCAAGCGCATCGTGACCGACAAAGACACTACAGTCATTGTCGATGGTGCAGGACAAACAGACCAGATCAAAGCCCGCACGAACCAGATCAGACAGCAGATCGAGACAACCACCAGTGACTACGACCGCGAAAAACTGCAGGAACGCCTGGCAAAACTGAGCGGTGGCGTCGCTGTTCTCAAAATCGGTGCTGCAACCGAACCGGAGATGAAAGAGAAAAAGGCCCGCGTCGAAGATGCGCTGCATGCAACGCGCGCTGCCATTGAGGAGGGCATCGTTCCGGGCGGCGGGGTTGCACTTATCCGGTCAATTAGCGCGCTTGACAAAGCCGATACCGACAACGAAGATCAGACGATCGGCGTCAACATTGTGCGTCGTGCCCTTGAAGAACCTCTGCGCCAGATTGCTGCAAACGCCGGCGATGAAGGTTCTATCGTTGCCCAGAAAGTCAAGGAAGGTGAAGGTGATTTCGGTTATAATGCGCGTACCGAAGAGTACGAAGCACTGATGGGTGCTGGGGTCATTGATCCCACCAAAGTGGTGCGTGCTGCCCTGGAAAATGCTTCCTCAGTCAGCGGCTTGCTGTTGACTACCGAAGCAGTGGTAGCAGATCGCCCTGAGCCAAAAGGCGCCGCTGGTGGTGGAGACCACCACGATCATGGTGGCGGTGGTATGGGTGGCATGGGCGGCGGAATGGGCTTCTAGGCATTCCCGGGGGGATCGGTCAAACGATCCCCCCGCCCCCCTTGCTGTCGGATCGTATGTCGTCCATGTATTGACTTGCGAGAGATTCGGCTTCACGATCACTAGACGCTTCTGCGTAAATACGTACGATCGGTTCGGTGTTCGACTTACGCACGTGCACCCAGCCCTCCGGTAGGTTGATCTTCACTCCGTCTATGGTGGAGATATCCTTGTCTTCATGTTTCGCGGCAAAGCGGGCGAGCGTTTCCTCAGGATGTGCAACCTGGACTTTGTTCTTGGAAATCACATACTGCGGTAATGATCGCCTGTACTCCGAGAGTGAGATGCCGAGTTCAGCCAGGTGTTGGAGCACCATAGCTGCCCCTACGAGCGCATCCCGGCCATAGTGAAGTTCCGGCAGGATCACTCCGCCGTTACCTTCTCCCCCAAGAATTGCACCGTGCTGCTGCATCATCTTGACCACGTTGATCTCTCCAACCGCAGACCTATAAACCGGCATGCCGTACCGTGCAGCGACATCATCAATCGCTCGGGAGGAAGACAGATTAGTTGCATACGGCCCACTGCGCCTGCGCCATAAAAAATCGGCCGCTATGACTTGGGTTAGCTCTTCGCTCACGTAGTCACCACGATCATCGATCAGAGCCAATCGGTCGACATCTGGATCAACAACCAGGCCCAGATTGGCGCCCGTTTCGCGCACATACTCCATTGTGCCGTACAGGTGCTGTGGCAGAGGTTCTGCAGGATGAGCAAACCGGCCCGTAACGTCACCGTTGATCAACTTAATATTGCCAACCCCCAAACGCTCGAGCAGGTGCGGCATAGCCAGCGCACCCACGGAATTGATCCCATCTACCACGACGGTATACCCCATGGCTGCAATTGCATCCGGTTGATAGTATGGCAAATTCAGGATCGCATCAACATGCCTGTCTATATACTCCCCAGCTCTTACAACACCAGGTGCAATCTCCCGGTGGATTGGGGTTTCCGGATGCCTTGCCATATCCATTACGGCAGCCCCCTCCTCCGGCGACAAAAACTCACTCTTGTGATTTAGCAGCTTAAGTGCATTCCACTCTTCCGGGTTGTGTGAGGCGCTCAGTACAATACCTCCTCTTGCCTTTTCGAACAGAACGGCCATGGCAACCGTCGGCGTCGGTACAAGTCCTGCATCTATGACCTCAATTCCAAGGCTGCGCAGCGTGGACACCACAAGTTGCGTACACACCTCCCCAGAAACACGTGCGTCTCGACCCACTACAACACGCCTGGGGAGATCATTTGGCTGATTCAGGCAGAATTGGCCAAAGGCCAGACTATAGCGTACGAGTACCAGTGCATCCAAACCAGCACCGTAAATTCCTCTGACCCCTGAAATCGATTCAATAAGCATTCGCATGAGTGTAACTAGACTGATACAATGGAACAGAGTAGCTATTGATTGGGTTGCCCCGGTCTGCAGTTTATTTGTGAATGAACTCACCGAAAATTACATTTAATCCCCGTTGGCGATACCGCTACGCTGCGGGCGGGCTACTTCTATGTCTCCTCTTGGTAAGTTGGGGGGGAGTTGTTACCAGTATTGAAGCCGGCCTTGCAGTTCCAGACTGGCCAAGCTCATTCGGCTCATATGATCCGATTGCAACAGGGTACAATGATCCAGCAAATCCAGATGCCCGTTGGTGGCAGGAAGGACCGGTACTGGCAGAACACGGACACCGACTCTTAGGAGCTCTGGTTGGTCTGTGGGTCGTTGGTCTTGCTTTATGGACATGGCTGGCAGATTCACGCCGCTGGGTTCGTATCCTGGCAATATCAGCAACTGGTCTTGTAATCTTACAGGGGGTGCTGGGGGGACTTCGTGTAATCTGGACATCTATGGATCTGGCAGTCGTCCATGCTATGGGCGCCCAACTTTTCTTCTGTGCAGCGGTAATCCTCACAGTTTCCAATTCGCGCACATGGCTTACGCACAATATAGAAAGTTCTCCGGGGATACGGCAATTACGTATCTTGGCAGGTTCAACTGCGGTCGCGGTATATATACAGATCCTGCTTGGTGCTTTACTTCGACACCCAGGGGCGGGCGTGGACTTAACTTTTGTTATAGTCCACGCCGCGGGCAGCGTGCTGGTACTGTCTCTTGTTATTGTTACCTGTGGACGTATTCGGGAACACTTCAGTGACAAGCCACTCCTGAACCGGGGAGCTTGGGTTATGTTAACGTGTCTGATCTTGCAACTAATTTTGGGGATGTTTGCTCTTACGACGTTACTCTATGACGCAGGTCAAGGACAACGAAGCCTTGCCCAAGTTGTACTTTCGTCCTCGCATCTGGTAGTTGGAACTATTCTCATGGGCAGTTGCGCGTGTGTCCTGCTCGGAACTCTGCGACTGCGAAGTGGATAGTAACGTCTTCACATCAGAGGAAGCCGCAGAACTGCGTCTGCTACGACCCGGGGCAAGCCCTGCTTCAGTCCTTCAGGACTATTGGGAACTGGTCAAGCCGGAGATTGCCTTTCTGGTCGTGCTCTCGGCCCTTGCGGGCTTCATGCTGGGTGCTGGCGAGATCATTAACCCATTATTGCTGGCACTAACCCTGGGGGGAACGGCGCTTGCAAGTGCGGGAGGAGGCGTACTCAATCACTACATAGAGCGCAATGACGACGCACTGATGCGTCGTACTGCACAACGGCCACTGCCGTCTGGGCGAATCAGGGCAAATGCTGCGCTAACCTTCGGACTAATTCTTATTGCCGGTGGACTGACACTGCTTTGGTGGGTAAACCTCATCACACTGCTCCTGGCAGCATTGACTATCGTGCTGTACTTGTTTGCCTATACGCCACTCAAGCGTCGCACCACCTACAACACACTGATTGGAACCATACCAGGGGCACTGCCGGCGTTGGGAGGTTACGTGGCAGCGACAGGATCGGTTGGTATCGGCGGCTGGGTTCTTTTCTCTATACTTGCCCTTTGGCAAATGCCTCACTTTCTGGCGCTTGCCTGGATGTATCGCAAAGACTACGCACGTGGAGGTCACGCCATGTTTCCTGTTCGGAATCCGGACGGAAAAGCCACGGCCAAACGAACCTTGGTATACAGCACACTGCTGCTAGGAGTCAGCCTCTTGCCTACGGTGCTAGACTATACAGGATGGCTATACCTTGCGATCATAATTCCGACCGGGATCGGATTTATCTTTCCTTCGATCGGCTTTTACCGCGAGCAAACGCCGCGACTTGCACGAAAAATTCTGCTAGCCAGCATCGTATACGTGCCGCTCCTGGTAACCGCAATTGCAGCTGATCTCTGGCTGCTATAATTCCCCTGCTATTCTATCCGACGCCAAACTTCTTCGAGACGAAAGCCACTCGGGAACTCACCTACATGGTACCATAGATCACCCACAACGCGAACAGAGAAACGTAACGCTTCACCTACCAAAGCCTCGCTCGTATGATATTCCAGATACTCCGTATAGAGCGTGTCACCCTCCAACGTATATCTGCCACCACCAGCTAAAACCTCCGCACCATTAGCCGACTGGTAACCCCAGGAAAAGTGTGTGGAGTTCAGGATTTTGATTGAGGGTGGAACGTTCAGAGTTACGATCACTGTATCCGGGTAAACAGATCGCTGTGATACAATGCGCCAACTGCCCTCCAAATGATTAGCGGGCGCCTGTGCAAAGGCAGTGGAACCCGCTAGGATGGCGACCAAAAACAGAATGCTCAGTATGCGTTTCATAATTACACCTTAGTAAGCCATGTTACAACTTAGCACTCAATTTCACCATTGTCAAATTATTGATCCTGCCGGTACAGGGCAATCTAAAGGTATGTAGCAAAATTCAAAATCTTAGGCTATGACTATCTAATCTTCAACTTCTTGATCACACTACAACACAAGAAAAATTGCATCTCTTGCAATATACAGGGGGAGTGAGGAGGTGTGGTATCCGTCACAAAGGTCAGGGCATTGACCATTGTGACGGATAAGCGGAGGGAATGATCAAATGTTGATGTTTGGCGCGGTAATATCAACATTGGAACAAGTACCAAAGTTGACCGAGCAAGGGTGTTCCCCCAGCCAGCCTGAACTGGCTATGCGCTTCAAGTACAGACGATCCGGTACGGGCGAAAAGAACACGCTGCGCAACTGGGGCTTCAAGCCAGCGAGGATAATAATCCAACCTCCATCCCTCTTCCCTAGCCAGCTTCCGCCAATGGTTTTCAATCCCAAACAGAAGCGTCCATTTCTGCCTATCGGTGAGCCCCTTCAGCTCCGCAACAGAGCGCAATTCCTTGTATCGCTTCGGCCCCGTCGACCCTCAGCTGCAGCAGCTCATACGCGCGTCAGGGCGTACTTGGATGCGTGAGCGGGCATATAGGGGGGAACGCGCAAATGCCGGCCCGCAGCTGACACTCACGCCACCGCGCGGCCGGCATTTCGTTGGTAATGTATCAAACGCCCATACCTGGACGTCAGTCTATGTTAGGAGCGCGTGAGAAGTGAGCCACAACGAAATTAAGACACTTTTTAATAGCCCACCACAAACCATAACCGAGAAGAAGAACAGAACCGAGATACATGGCAAGATTAGATAAAAGCAACAAATCAGACGCCGATCCTACAGGTTCCATAAATCCAATCGCAATGCCAAACAAGTAAAGGATTAATCCGAAAATCCAGAGAAATTTGCTTGGTGCTGTTGTCATAAAACTTTTCATGTTCTTTGCAATCCAATATAGTTATCAGAGGGCTCCTTCAGCATGTAAGTATCGGATCGATAAAACATGGTAAATTGGTATGCGCAATCCGCAATACATGCATCCCGATCAAGCGCGGCAAGGTCATCTCTAAAGTGGTTTTCGCCCAAGGCATTAATAACACAGGGTATCACCATCAAGAATTCCCACACACTGCCAACGTCATCGCAGTTTTGTAAATCTTCTGCATACTCAATATCGTTTAAAAGAAGCTGACGTTCATATGCAAAATTACAGGCTTCTTCACATGGAGTAATTTCATTAACTCCTTCAGCTCCTGAAGCAATCTCATCAATAGAGCCAAATACAGCTACCACATGATGATCTATTCCGAATAAATCATCAAGTTGCTTCTTGTTCTTCACAAAATCATTTGTCAAAGTGCGAACATCTTCAGGAGCATATCCAAACTCTTCTAAAAACAGATACAAGCCTTTTGGGTTATGCTCCCATTCCTCCATTTGCGCGGGCTCAATCTCGCTGAACAGCTCATCAAATTTGCGCAAAATTTCCTGGTTTTCAACAAAGGCGGGCGTTGCCTTTATTGTTTCAGCTTGACTAGGCGAAACATCAGGTACGAACGCTATTGCGGCATTCTCATTTGGATCAGTAATACCCACGTCAGTGGTAGCTACAATTTGATCCGAACAACCTGTAAGAACAAGCAAGATCAAACAGGTTGAAGCTAAGGGTAATGCTAAAAATCTCATGGTGATAAAGTTTGGTGATGCCGACGAATATAGTGAATAAATCTAAAATATCTCAACTACGATCAATCGCCCCGCCCCTCTAAGTACTCCGTGTTCAGCGCGTAGTCAGTCTCGCCTTGATTATCGACCGAATGCGGTACGTATTCGCGCGGTTTGCACCCACGTCTTTCGTCTTCCAATCCGTGCCAATTCTCCATGTTGAACAGTACCGCCCAGCTTTCTTTTTGCGGCAGTTGCAGCGTATCCCAGGATACCACCGCGCGGTAATGTTTGCGTCCGTAAATTCCCCACCAACGCCCCGCCAGCTTGTCGGTCTTTTGACGGCGTTTAGTCAGCTCCTCCACGATCCGCTTGCTTGTCGCTTTTGACACATACCGCGCCATATCGTCAGCGTTGCGAATCTGCTCCAGTTTGGTGACCCACTTCGATCGTATTGATGGCTCACTTCGTTCGGAATACTCACTCGAGGTCTAATGAAAAACGGGCGCATGTTTCGTATCGTCCACTATTCTCATCAGACCTTAGTTCACATGCACAAACATCTTTATCTGGGGTTGGACGCCCATACCCGCAACTGTGTTCTGGCGGCCATGGATCCGTCGGGCCACGTGGTATCTACCACGGCGTTTTCGACTTCGGAGACCGTGTTGATCGGACACGTGACCAGGCTGCCTTCACAAGTGGCTCTTCACTTTTATGAGTGGGGCGCCTGTTTTTGGAGGCCTTCGGGGTACAGATCCAGTCCTCCGAGATAGAAGTAAATTGCATGGGCAAACCGCTGTGTGTTTCGGAATCCACGCGCACGAACTTTGACGGTTTTGATGCGGCTATTTATGCTTTCAGCTGGGCCATTACTAACTTTTAGAACGATCGCATTTATGATTCCCCATAGATGATTCTTAACCGTCTTAGCAGCTTTTTTCATGGGTTCAAGTCGACAACGCATGGCCCAGGATAACCAGCGCTTCCAGCCCTTGAGGGCCCAAGTACGACTGACATAGTGCCACAATTTCTGGGACAGTTCCTTGATGGCCCATGCACGCGCCGTTTTCAGCGAACTGTGCTTTAATTGCTGGAATCGTTTCTTTTGTCGGGCAGACATATTCTCCCGATTGGTGAGCCAGTCGTACTTGGTTCCGGTGAGATCCTCAATGCCCGCTTTCCGCAATTCCCGGTTCTCCTGCCGACGAACTTTATCCACCGCCTCTACAATCTTTTTCATCACATGAAAACGATCAAATGAAATCTTGGATTCTGCATCTGGAACATGTTTTTTCGTGGACTTGATGTAGGCGGGCCACATATCCATGCTCACACTCTCAATCGCTTCCAGTTGCGCAGCCGAACAGTCCTCATAATAGGCATCCAGACTCGTATGGGTGCGCTTTTCCTTGACAAACAGCACCGTGCCCGTTTGGGAATCCGAAACCACCGTGATATACTTATGGCCCTTTTTGTACGAGGTCTCGTCCACACATATATGGGGAACCGGTTGCGGCTCTCTACGGGCGAGTCCGCGCTTTACCGCACGCGCCATGATGTTGGCGATCATCGTCCAACTGACGCCCAGCCTGGTGGCCACCGTTGAAATACTGGTTGTATCCTGCAACCAGTCAATTACCTTTCTTTCAAAAGCCATTGTAAAACGCATCCGCGCATCCGCCCAAGGGACCGAAACGGTCTTGATCCCATGCTCCGAACAGGCCACACGGGGAACTTTCGCAACCACGCTCGTCCGATACTCGCAGATATCCGTGTGGCGCCATTTCCGAAGACGATGGTCGTATCCAGGACAAACTTCCCCACACTCTGGACAGTGCAATACCGAACCCTTTGAACAGATTACATGAATCTCAGCCGTAAAAGCCGTCTTGTCTTGCTTGATCTCCGAAATCTCCCAAGGAGATTCAATCCCTAAAAGATGATTTATGTCTTGTATACGTTGTTCCATCGTTGGTAAATGATTGTGATTGATTTTCGTCACAAAAACGCAGCTAAGATAACAACGAAATCAATCCCGAATCTATTCCAGCACTTACTTGTTCAGCCTAATTCTGACATCAAACCCACTTAAAAAGCGGAAGCCCCAAAAAGATAGACCCTGCCGCACATTATCCTGGATGGGGTCCATGGCGGAGGAGTGGAACGTGATATTGCCTGCAAGCAATTGGTTTTGCAGATTACGACGATCCAGTTCCGCCATGATCGGTCTCAACTTTTCTTCTTTGCCGCAAATGACCACACTGGCTGGTGCATTCTCGCAGGCGATCTCCACCTGGGTTGGCCGGTTCTCGTCAGGTCGAAAAGCGATACCGAGCGAGTCAAGTAGCTGCTCCACACCGGAGAGATCCAGACCGATGGCGAGCATTCGACCCGAGCCGGCCACATGCTGCTGAAGAGTAGCACGGTGGTAGACCAGGTGCGTCGCCTCTGCAAGCGACAGCGTGCCGGAAGCATAGGCAGCAGCTACCTCGCCTGAACTGTGTCCGATGACGCATTCCGGATGCACTCCCCAGGTCTTGAAGAGCTCAAAGAGGGCGCACTGGATCATAAAGATTGCTGGCTGGGCAAGTTGAACTTCGTTGAGTTCGTCCTGGGGGGCGTTGAAACAAACGTCGCGCAGCGAGACATCTGAAAATTCCCTCCAATGGTCCTCGACTGCATCAATCACTCTACGGAAGACGGGATCAGCGTCATACAGTGACTGGCCGCAACCGGACCACTGGGTTCCCTGTCCAGCAAACATCATCGCGATCCGCCGCTCCCCTTCCCCAGCGGTTGTCACACCTGATGCGTTCTCAATGAAATGGTCCAAGGATGCCAGTAGCTCATCGCGATCACGTACTTCAAAGGCGGTTCGCGTTGCAAAATGTGTACGGCGACGACTAAGATTACCTGCGATTGTATAGAGGTCGTTTTCATCTTCTGAGAGCATTTCCCGCAGCTGCAGTGCACTTCGCGTGAGTGCTTCATTGGTGCGCGCTGAGAGTGGGATCATCCTTCCTCCCTCTGGGGACAGATCTGATGACCAGATGCGCGGGCGTGATGGTTGGTATTCCCGAATCACGCAATGCCCGTTTGCACCACCAAACCCAAACGAGTTGATGCCGACCACGACCGGCCGCTGCGGGAACGCTTCGCAGACGGTCTGCACCTGCATAGCAGAGTTTTCAAAATCTATCTCAGGGTTCGGAATGACATAGTTTTTTGATGTGGGTGCAAAGGTGCGCTTCTGCATCATCAGGATGATTTTTAATAGAGCACAATGAAACGCTGCCGCTTCCATATGCCCCAAGTTGCTCTTCACGCTTGAAATCCGCAGTGGCACATCACGGTCAATCCCACCGAAGGCCTCAATGATTGCATTACCCTCTATACGGTCACCGACGACGGTTCCCGTCGCATGCGCTTCGATATAATCGAACTCTTCTGGTGTACGCCCCGCACGGGCACAGGCGGTGCGCATCAGGTCTACCTGCGCATGACGGGTGGGGGCGGTGATATAACGCCCTTGTGCCAGCCCACTGCTCCCGTCAGCCGCTCCCGCCGCGTTAACGGCAGTCCCTTCAATGACGGCGTGGATGTGGTCACCGTCATTCTCGGCTTCCCGAAGGGGTTTGAGAGCAAAGATAAACGCCCCCTCCGAGCGGATATATCCGTTCGCATCGGCGTCAAAAGAGTGGCACCTGCCGTCGGGGCTGATGACCCCCAGAGCATTGAAGGAGGCACTGAGGCGAGAGGTGCCCAGGTAATTTACCGATCCCACGAGTGCTTGTTTACAGTCACCGGATCGGATCGAGGCCATCGCCGCATGGAGCGCAGTGATACTCGCGGAGCAGGCCGTACAGTACGTAGTGGACGGCCCCATCAGATTAAAATGGTAGGAGATGCGGTTGGCCAGCATCGCGAGACTGATCGTAGTAACATCGAATGGTCCCGCGCCGTGCATTGGTCGCCAGCTGGCAACGGCCGGGACCTGTGCGCCAACGAAAACACCGGTGGAGCTATTGCGCAGCGAATGAAAATCCCAGCCAGCACGCTCAAAAGTTTCCCATGAGCAACCCAGCAGCATGCGTACCTGAGGATCCATTGACAGCACTTCGTCCTGTGACAGACCGAAGAGCTTGGGGTCGATCAGCTTTTCGCCATCCTCGCGAATGAGGCCTTCATAGGGGCTGGCAAACCTTCCTGGCCCAGAGAATTGGCTGATTGGACGATACCCTCTGCCATACCTCTCCACGATGGGTTCCCGAACGATCTCGCGGTCGGACAGCAGCTGCCAGAAGTCCGAGTCGGTGCGGATCCCCCCGGGCATCCGGTAACTATACGCCACAATTGCAATTGGGGAATCTTGCAGCATATGTGACATCTCATTCTGCTTCAAGTGCTGGTGAACCCAACCGTATCAAGAAGTCACCGGATGAAGATAGTGCAGAAAACACGTTTTACTACAACCGGGAGGGGTTGCCTATTTCTGCATATCGCCGACGACTTTATTCACCGTCTCGTCGGCCTTTTCAAAGAACCTCTTCAGTACCTGTTGGCGCTTCAGCTTGAGTTGCTCAACCATTTCCCAAAGGGCTATTCGAGCAGCTTCAACAGCCGCATCCCGGGTCTCGCTGGAAAGGGTTGTATCATGACGAAACTCGTACTTTTCCACAGCGAAGTCGGTAATATCAGAAATATTTTCCCCGAGAATGTTCATGTCAAGTGAATTCTTGACGGTGATGATTCGGTCGTTACTGTCAGTCATCGGTTTTTTATATGGCGAATGGGTTGAAACAGAGGCCCGGTTTGTGAAGAAAAATGCGATCAGGAACCCTTTAAGGATGAGAGTGCATCCTCAAGCGTATCGTATACTGGAATCAATTGATCAAAGCCGCTTACCGCAACAACTTCACGATTGAGGTCGGAAAGCGAGCATATTTCGAACACCTGTCCCGAGCTGGAGAGCTTCTTGGCGAGGATTAAGCAGACACGAAGGCCAGCACTGCTAATGAGTGCTTGTCAGAGAATAGGTCATTTTTGCGATTCTTGCTATATTCATAACAATCTGGGGCCGTAATTGTGGCGTCGTTGGTGGAGTTTCGGGGGAATCAGGTGCCTTTCGGCTTGCTGAATGGTCACTGGAAGACATTTTTTGCTCTCCGATGCAGCTGGGACGCGACCATGCGTGCCAACCCGACGTATGTCTGCCTTTCCGCTTATGGCGGAGCCTGTCCAAATTCCTTCGGTAGGATTACAGCGGCGCTACGCCGCTCGTTTTCGGGCCTGATGCCAGCGCTTGAGCCGCTCCTCTTTCCGCTTCAACTGCAAGCCAAGACGATGTACGTTGGCCGCGACCACAGAGAGCGCTACCGTGCGACCAAACCCCTCCTTACCATGCGTACGCACCAAGTCCAGTCCGCGCTGGTTCAAATTGTTGATCGCGGATTCTACCGCCGGATGCTGACGACGACCCTCCACAAAGTCCGGAGCGGATGCGCGCTCCCTGTCCGCATGACTTAAACGCCCCCGCTTCGGCATAATCACCAGTTTCAGAATTTGCTCCAATGCGCGCCGGTTGTGTTCCGATGAATACCCCGTATCCATGCTGCACGAAGTCAGGGACGGGTACAGTGTCTTGGCCTCCCGTAAAAAATCCACGATCATTGACGAATCTACCCCCTCGTAGAGCACCCGGTAGTGAAGAATGTACTGATGCTGGTCCTCCAAGACGCAGACCGGGAGGCCCAACTCCGCCTGTACCCCCGCCTTACCTTTGACGATCCAACGCGTATGCGGCTCGTGAACCGAGAAAATCTTCTCCGAATGCGGAATCTTTTCGCCCCTGAGCAACCGCCGATCCACCTGATCGATCAGTGTCAAGCTGCATCCCAGGTAGTGCAGCCACCGATCACTGCAATCTGCCCCCAACCTCCGCTGCGAAGCCAACGCCTTCTTCACCAGCTTTCTGCAGTGGCACAGGTATTTGCGCACCCGATCACGACGATGCCAACCCCGTGACCTGCGTACCCCTTGAAACAAACGATCAAGCCGCTTTTCCCAATCCGACGCCTTGCGCCAGCCCGGCAGGCCGTGCGCACCGCTCATACGTGCAGACTCCCGAAGCAACAAACCCACCGCATCCCTTAGCAGACTCACATCCGTAGGCCAATGAACATGCGTCTTCGTCACCGCTGAATCTACCCTGCAACGTAACCCCTCCTGACGGGCCTTCTTCGTAAGCTCCCCGTGACCATGCTCCACCACAACCTTGTTGATCTTGCCCAGTAACTCCTCCGATAACAAACTCACATTGTCCAGAATCGTCTGTACATGGTATTCCGATCCCTCGCGCCAACTACCATGCCCAAGCATCTGGCGCAGGAGCTTGTCGTTGTTCGCCATATGCGTCAGTCGATCATAATCGCAATTCAGGGCCTGCTTCAGCATCCCCAGAACAAAAATCCTCCACAGATCCATCCCCCGGCGCCCCAATTTGTGACTGACCCCCGAAGCCACGCCCCCTTCCAAAAGCTCGAAAATCTTCGCTCGCGTCTTTGCATTCTTGTAAATCGAAAGCAAACCACGCAATACCACCGGAATGTCATCCCGGCTGCGGGGGGCAAGCTCGATCTCTTCAATCGGGACCTGCCCAAACGCGCGTTGGGCTTCCATTACTACACGCATGGCAACAAAGGGGCGAATGTACACGCTTAAACGCCCAAATCAGACCTTCTACCCCAAAATTGCCGCCAGATTCGCAAATTCATTCATCCTCCCGCTCGGACGACGCCTATGCGATCAGAGCCCCAAATACACGCTAAATCCTGACCAAATCCACCCAAAATGATCAAATCTGCCCCCAAATACCCGAACTCATCGTATAATCCCACAACCAAAATCATTTTCTGGCAAGCACTAATGAACGACACCCTTTCGAAGTCTAGTAACAGAGCACGATTTTCAGGCTCAAAACCCTCCTCTAGCATCGTTAATAAGTGGTTGCTGTTACTGCTGTCGATACGGCCGAGCAGAGCTGCGATTGCGATGCCTCCCTCGCGCCGCCATTTGATGTCAATTCTCATATCGGATTACCTCTTCAGCGAGGTATCATGGTTGTCAGTTTCCTGAAATACAGGACGGTGCTCTGGATGGGCATTTCAACTAATGCACACAACACAACACCACCCACCGCAACTCTAATATACAAAAATTAATTTTGTGCCCCTGTGTGCTCAAAATCAGTCCAAGTCGCGACTCTACCTGAGTGACTCCACCACTTTGATGCCTTTGGGTGGTATGGCACCCATCAAGCGTTCCGTGGATTCCTGACTGGCACAGATCCAGATCACATACTCCTGCGGTGTTCTCCTTGATTGATGGAAGTGTCACAGACGGTATGCCCCCCATGAAGCATGTCCGTGTGACGATGCATGTACTTGAAACAAGATTCGTGCGGTCAAAATTATGCCTCTTAGAAGGTGACGCGTTCGCCTTGGGACGGGGTCAGGACACGGGCTTTAGGACAATTTCACGAAGGTTTTTCTTCGGCCAACGCCTGCCCTCGGTCACCCCCATGCACCAAGATGATCGTATTAGTTGAAATTCTGCGGCAAGCACTGTGAACTCTCTGCGGTGGGCATGCCCGCTGAAACGGAAACGATCCATCTCGCATCCAATCTGCTGCATCCCTCGATCAGGGCTAAGCAGCATTCCCCCTGTCCTTCGGAAAAGAATCACGACGAATTCCGTCGCCCGCATCGTCCACGCACCATTAAGAGGAATCTCACCCCCGAGAGCTCACAGAACCAGACATGTGGAACTCAGACTAATGGACGTAGCTGCCAGCATTAATGTCAATGGATGTACCCGTGGCGTGATCTGCCAAACCACTTGCCAACAGCGTGACGATTGGAGCAATATCCTCCGATTCAGTCAAGCTATTAAGCGCGAGATCTTGCACCACAAACGCCTCTCCGTACGAATCAATTGCATCTTGCGCCATGTCTGTGCGAACAAAACCAGGGGCCACGACAAAGGCCGTAATCCCATCTTTGCCGTAGGCTCGGGCGATGCTGCGCGTCAACGAAACAACTGCCCCCTTTGAGGCCGCATAGGTCATGTACTCTGCTGTATCTCCACGAAAAGCAGCACGTGATGCGATATTGATAATACGTCCCTGCCCCCGAGTCTGGTAATGTTGGATTACAAGGCGACACAGAAGCTCGGTGGCACGTGCGTTGACCGCCATGGTTTGCTCCCAAGCCTGAAGCCAAGCCCCAGTAGGGGCTGCCGCATCAACTAACCGCGCTATACCCGCATTGTTGACCAGGATATCGATGCGGCCATATGTTGAAATCACATTCATCGCAAGCATCTCACAGGCTTCAACCGACGCCAAGTCCGCTTGAAACACACGCGCACGTTTGCCCAGTTCAAGAGCAACGGCTTCAGCCCGCCCGATGTTTTCATTACAATGCACCGCGACAGTTGCCCCTGCTTCGGCAAGCCCCGCAGCAATTGCCTTCCCTATACCACGGCTCGCACCCGTCACCAGTGCGACCTTGTCTGTAAGATCAATTTTCATATGATTGATGAGCACAATTTCAAATAGATCCACACGGCAAAATGATCAACAATGTACGCTTCCAAATCTATCAAATGGCCGTAAAGGCTCCCGTAAAAAACGAGAGCTATCCAGCAATCACAAAGCCGCAGGAACTACACCTGCAAAAACAGCCCAGCCTGTAATGCAGGGTGCTCTGCCAGCTTTTCATGGCAGTTGGGCCCCTAAAATACGTACACTTGATTATTAGGAGTTCACGATCCCAAAACCATGCCGCCTCTATCGATGAACTTATCTGCGATCGCAACGCATCTGCCTCACGAATGTGGGGCACGCCTTCCCATCCGTGTCTCCTTGAAGAAAAAACAATTGTACGCACAATAATGCTTCGTCAGCTTGCCGTCACCGACCTCGAACACGATAAACCCACGCTTCCGATCACCAATAGGGACAATAAATCGAACACGACCACTGTGCCCTGGCTACCCGTCCGATACATAGGAGTTAATCTACACGCTCTTTGGGTCGACGCCAGACTGGTACGCTCGAGCAGGGTTCACCAAACATAACCTTACGAGCCACCTTCTGTAACTCTGTCATTGCCTTTGTATAGGCGCTCTCAGGCACAATTCCCGATCCACAACCCTTAATCACAACAATCCTGTCTGAGAATCTGGTCCAATCTTCCTTCGCCAAAGCCAATAAAAACAGCTCTCGTACGAGATCCGCTCTGCGTCCCATTGTAACAGTCCGCGCACAATCAAGACGTGATGCAACCAACATATAGGCCCACATCGGCACTAGCGCATCCGCACTGCAAAAAAGTGCAACGTGTACTCCATCGAATTCCTGCCAGTCATAGGCAGCTACCTGCGCCCGAAAAGGTTTTTCTCGTAAAAGTATACTATGATCAAGGAAAGGAGCCAAATCTAGTTCTTTGATCGAATAGCCCTCCCAAAGCAACTCTAAGTCGTAAACTTCAATACCACTCTGGGCTACACGATTGACTATTTCCATACTACTCAAGCAGCTTTTGCAGACAATTCGCACACAGCCTTTAATAGCATTTCAGATGCTTGTGCAACATCCTGTTTGGTCGTGGGACGCCCCAAGCTTATTCTCAATGTCCGACGAGCTATATCAGCCGGAATCCCCATTGCTGAAAGCACCACACTAGGTGTACGGCTGCCGGATCCGCACGCGCTGCCAGTGCCCACTGCCAATTTTCGAATGGACATGAGCAATCGTTCCAGGTCCAGATCCGGAAACGAAATACTGCTTGTCTGAGGAAGCCGGTTAACCCCTGCACCATTAATCCGAACCTCAGCACCGGATTGCCTCAGGGCATGTTCCAGTTCATCGCGCAATGCAGTTAATCGCTTACCGTCCTTTTCGCATTCTAACCCGGCCAACCGAAATGCTTCTCCCATTCCAACGATCCCCGGGACATTATGTGTACCACTGCGGCGGCCCTTCTCTTGTCCTCCACCATCTATGAGTGGGGTACAGCGTACCCGACCACGCACAAACATTGCACCTACTCCCTTGGGACCATAGACCTTGTGCCCACTACACACCAAAATATCCGCATGCTCAACCGATACCTGTGTTTTTCCTATCGCCTGCGTTGCATCAGTCATGAAGGGAATGCCACGCTCACGTACTATCCCGGCAATTTCGGGTATTGGCTGCACCACACCCGTCTCATTATTGGCCCACATCACACTAACCAGTACCGTGTCATCCGTGAGACTTTCCTCCAGTCTGTCTAAATCCAGGATACCATCTGAATCGACCGGCAAATAGGTTACACTCCACCCCAACTGTTCCAGATGCTGACAGGCCTTCGCTACTGCACTGTGCTCAGTTTGCACCGTAACGATATGATGCCCTCGGTGAGTACACGCCTCGGCCAATCCCTTCAGCGCAGCATTAACGCCTTCCGTCGCGCCGCTTGTGAAGGTGATCTCGCTCGGCCGAGTTGCCTGTATACATTTGGCCACTTCTAAGCGTGCCTGCTCTATGGCTGCGCTCGCAGTCCACCCGTACATATGTCCTTGGCTGGACGGATTACCGAAGTGCTCCGTAAAATAGGGTAGCATCTTCTCCACAACACGCGAATCAACTGGCGTTGTAGCATTGTAGTCCAAGTATATTGCAACAGACATGATATTGGGCCTTGCCAGTGCAACCTCATCAGAAAACGGTAGGTTCCAAAAAACAACCCAACAAACATCCGCAACCCGCGAAGGGCATCATGGTAAAACGCGGCCTGCCGCGTTCGTCTAGGGGTCCAGGACGCCGGCCTCTCACGCCGGTAACACGGGTTCAAATCCCGTACGCGGTACCACGCCTATTTGTTGTTTGGGAGTTCCTGAGGGGTCAGCACGTTATCGATCAGACCATAGTCCTTAGCCTCCTCTGCACTTAGCCAGTAATCCCGATCCGCATCCTTTGCGATTGTCTCCGTGTCTCGCCCGGTATGGTGCGCCATAATTTCGTAGAGACGTTGTTTCAGCCACAAAATTTCACGGGCCTGAATTTCGATATCAGACGCCTGTCCTTGTGCTCCACCCAGTGGTTGGTGCAGCATGATGCGTGAGTTTGGCAGCGCGGCACGACGCTCCTCGGTTCCGGCAGCCAAGAGCACCGAACCTAGGGAAGCTGCTAATCCCACACAAATCGTTGCAACCGGACAGGACACATACTGGATCGTATCATAAACACCAAGCCCGCTGTACACCATACCACCTGGCGAATTAATGTAGATGTTTATGTCACGTTCTGGATCCTCACTGGTCAGATAGAGTAGTTGAGCAACAGTCAAATTTGCCACTATATCGTTGATCGGCGTACCAAGAATTATAATTCGCTCTTTTAGAAGCCGACTAAATATATCATAGGCTCGCTCACCACGGGATGTTTGCTCAACTACCATGGGCACTAAATTACCTATGGGCTGATCGCCCAACCCTTTTCTATATATACTCTCCGGCAAGTGAAGGCTCTTGGAGAATTTTACAAAGTCGTCAACCATTTAGATATATCTTATTTGCTGAGCACCAATTCCCTTACAGTTCCTTCGCTATGACATGCATCATCTGCCACTCGGGAATAGGAATCTCCTTGAGTTCAAATTGCTTAAGAAAGTGTTCAGTCAAAGAATCTTTGCGTGGAGGTTCAGGGGCCTCGATAGTCTCGTTATCGGCTTCCGGTTTTGTCTCATTATCGGGGATTGCAATTTCCGCTTCAGACGACTCCGGGTCTACTTGCCCCTCAATCGCTCCCCATAGAAGTTGCCATCGTAGATGTGCGATATAACTATCCACTATCTTCGGCGAGTTGAAAACGGCCCCATACTCACGCAGTAGCTCGTCCTTTTTCTCCTCTATGAAAGATGGGGACAAAGTAAAGGGGTGCAATTCATGCATGCGTTCCTTAAACACGGAATCCAATGCGCGTTCACCATGATCCTCGAATAAATCCGATAGATACCCCCGCACCCACTCCCACAACTCCTCTGCGGAATCCATTGCTCTCTCGGTGATCACACCAGCCCACTTATCATCAACTTCCGGCCATTCAAACCGCAGTGCTTCTAAAATTTCGGCCTGAAAGCATGGTTCTTGCTCCTCCATATCGACTGAGGGAATGTCCTCCATGAAGTCTTCTATTATCACTTTATCTCCAGCAACCCGTCCAGTAAAAGCTGTCCTGAATTTATCGATCTCTGGATCTAAATTCGTAGCGGCGCCAAAATCAAAAGTACCTACTTCGTTTTTACCTCCAACCAGCACTAATCCTGTTTTGCTATCAATCTCTACAATCTTATACCTTACTTGATCAAACATGCCAACAACGCCCTCGCCAATTTTCTCCCCCTCCTCAAGCGGCCTATTCTCCACATGCTCGGATATTTTTTTTCTTATAAAGAACTCAATAATACGATCAGGGATTTCATCAGCAACAGGAATTTCGAGTACCTGTCCAGTAAGATCTTTGAGTTCCATTTGTGGAACTACATGAAACTCCACCTGAATCTGCAAATCCCCATCCAACTCGTAGTCCCGTTTGATTTCCCGGGGCATTCCAATAAGCGTATACTCATCGCTCCCCTCGACCATATCCTCGAAGACCTCCTTAACAAGGTTGTTCGCTATTGTCTGTGTCACTTCTTCCGTCCTTATACGCCGAATCATTTTGATAGGCACACGGCCAGGCCGAAACCCTCGCAAGACTGTCACCGACTGTAGTTTTCGCAACGCTAGGCGTACATCCGTTTCGAGGTCCGCTGCAGTAGCCTTAATTTCAAGGACACGGACCATATCGCCGGTCTCACGCACATTAACTTCCATCACAATACAGAGTAATATTGGTTCTAAGACCCCCAGCCCACTAGAACGCTCCAATCATGCCAATTGTCCCGCTCCGAGTCAAATGCGGCGTAATTACCAAAACGCCCATTGGTCCTCTGACACTCACTTTCTCGCCCCATGGTCTTCTGAGTATTCAATTTGGTGCCATTTCAGAGTGCGAATCCGCCGGTGCTCCGTTTGATGCAGCCGTAAAGGAACTCGCCGCTTATTTCTCGGGCAAGTTGGATAGCTTCTCGGTAAAACTTGACGTGCGCGGAACAGCATTTCAGAAGCGGGTATGGGCATTGCTGGATACGATTCCCTATGGCGAGACCCGCTCTTATGGCGAACTTGCCCGCAGGCTCGGAGATGTACGCCTTGCGCGCGCTGTGGGTACCGCTAACGGTGCCAATCCGATTCCTATAATTCTTCCCTGCCATCGCGTGATAGGTTCAAACGGCCAACTAACAGGCTACAGAGGTGGTCTCGACCGCAAGCAAACGCTCCTTCAGCTGGAGGCCGAGTACACAGGTACAGATCTATTTCAACCACTGCGAAGATAGCTCGCTATAACTCTGAGAGAGGGCTTCTTACCATACATAAGAATACTCGCGCGATAGATCCGGGCACTGACCCATATTGAGCCCATAAAGGACAGTATCAGCAATCCGTAGGACAACAAAATCTGCCAGAATGGAACATCCGTAACTGATAGGCGGACGATCATAGGAACTGGCGAAGTTAGGGGAAACAGCGATAACCCCAATGCGAGCCCGCTGTTTGGGTTCACGATCACCGGCGACAGGAAAATGATCGAAATAATCATGGGCATGAGCAGTGGAATCATCAATCCTTGCGATTCCTGCGGAGAATCAACCAGCGTCCCTACCGTCGCAAATAACCCACCATAAAGAAGGTAGCCCCCAATAAAGTAGAGGATGAACCATATGAAAAGACCCGCCGAAATATGCGGCAAAGAAATATTCGCCGCTGTCAGTATTTCCTGAGTGGTTGCAGTTGTGGACAAATCATACATTGCTGGATCGATGAACAGCCCAATAACCGGCCCGGCTAATATCATGGCTCCCAAAAACATCAACATCCAGACTGCCATCTGCACAAAACCAATTAAACCGATCCCCAGTACCTTGCCCATGAGCAGATCAAATGGGCGAACGGAGGACACAATAATTTCGACAACACGTGTGGTTCTCTCCTCCAGCGTACCGTACAAAATTAACGACCCATAAATAAGCATGGTCATGTACATGACCATACCCAACACCCCACCAATTATTGCATATCCCTCTGGCGCCCCCGCTTCTTCACCTTCATCGGTCAACCTGACAGTATCCAACCACACCGCACGATCCAGTATGGACCGTACATCTGCAGAAACATTACGCTCGGCCAGTAAATGGTCTTCCAGCGCCCTCTCTACTATGCTTCCGAGTGTACCGCGTACACCAAGTCCGCTCCCCTCCTGCGAGTAAAGCACCGGCTGTGTGGTTCCGGAAATCACCTCTGGTGGAATACGAACGTATGCATCAAAACGTCCATCGAGAACTCCCTCACGTGCGGAGCTGAGATCAGCAGTAACTAAGACATGGCCACCTGCATCCTGGTTCAGTATCCGGGTGTTCAGCACGCCGGTTTCATCCACTACAGCAATACGATGAGACTCGTTTTCCTGGGAAGTGTCTTCTACCGCAGAGATTGAAATCATAACTATGACGGCAAAAAAAGCTATCAATAATGCCGGTCCCAGCAATGTGGTTAGGATAAAGGTTTTCGAGGTCACGCGCCGCATGAACTCGCTCTGCATAACCACTAGGCTTTTTCTGCTCATCTTTGAGATTCCACAGTCCGAATAAAAATCTCGTTCAAGGACGGCTGAAGCAACTCGAAACGGTATAGTTCAAGGTTTGGAGTCGCGAGCAAACGGTCCAACAGGGACCTGGGGTGACAGTGTTCCGCTAAGCGCACAATGCAACCGTCTTCGTTGCGCTCCAGGAGCTGCAGGTCTCCTGTCTCCTTCATGGCGTCCAGGAAGGGGGCCTCCCCATCGTATGCAAGTGCTAGCTTGTCGCGCTTAAACCTTCGCTTAATTTCACGAAGAGTTCCACTCAAAACAAGTTCCCCGTTGGCTATCAGACAAATATCATCACACAATTGCTCTACCTGCTCCATGCGATGACTTGCGAATAAAATAGTCCGATCATCAGCCTTGAACTCCGCAACAATCTCACGCAGAAGTTCACTATTGACAGGATCTAACCCACTGAACGGCTCATCTAAAATGACCAGGCGAGGATTTGGTAGTACAGCAGCAATAAACTGTACTTTTTGCTGCATCCCTTTAGACAACTCCTGAGCCTTGCGAGCACCCCATTCCTGCAAACCTAGACGTTTCATCCAGTAATTTATTCTGGGCACCGAATCTTTCGCACGTATGCCCTTAAGTGCGGCCAGATACTGAAGCTGGTTATTAACCTTGATCTTCTTATAGAGGCCCCGTTCTTCCGGCAAATATCCCATCTGCTCTTGACTCCATGGTCCGACCACACGTCCATCAAGCGTTACCGTGCCTTCATCCGGCGTAAGGATGTTGGCAATCATCCGGATTGTCGTGGTTTTCCCCGCACCGTTAGGCCCCAAAAGACCGAGAATTCGTCCTGGCGCAGCCTCGAGCGAAATATCCTGAGCGGCCGTAACCTTGCCAAACCGCTTCGTTATTCCCTGTAGGACTAATGAGCCCATCAGCAACAGCTATAGTAACTATTCGGATACACCATTACCACACCGATACACTGACAACTCCCCGACTTGCCCACGCAAAACCGCTCCCTATCGAGTAGCATCTGCCAGTGGAATCAAGTAGTGCTCGTGAATTACATCTTCGTGTACCCGAGCGCTACCAGTACCGCGAAAATCTACAGCAACAAGGCTATTGGTTACACGCTGTACTTCGCCGATTCCGTACGAGGTTGGATATGGTCCATAATAGACAAGTTCTCCCTTTTTGAGAGAGGGTTTGGACCGGCTCTGCCAATGATAGGCCTGAACAATTGGCAAGCGGTCCAATGGATACTCGCAGTCTTTTCCAATTTTCACTGAACTATAAGAATTTGCTAGCCACGCGCGCTAACGCAAGCCCTCTTTCAATGTTCAACAAAAACCCGCTAATCTCCACCCGATGAAAAAATCTGTTAAATCCGAAGCATCCTGGCACATCCTACTAAGTCCACAGTAGCCGATCATATAACGCTACTCCCGCCTAAACACCCCCAGTGGCTTTCGACTCCACCGAATTATAGCTTACAGGATGTGTCTCTCCCTAACTTCCGACCACACGATCCGGGTTTGCTCGTACAAAAGCGGCCCAATTGTTGTAGCGTGACTCTCCCGATTGTTTGCCCGTCAACTCCCGCTCTTTATGGCAAAACGCAACTGCCAATGCATCCGAGGCATCGTGTGTTAGCTCGTGGTTCAATTCACCAAATTCCAGCAAAGTGCTGACCATATAGGTTACCTGCTGTTTGCTGGCATTGCCATTGCCCGTCACGGATCGCTTAATCATCTTGGGGGTGTACTGTGTTACCGATACCCCCTGATTCAGAACCGCCAGCATTGCCGCGGCTTGGGCACGGCCAAGCTTAAGCATGGCCTGCGGATTCCTTCCATAAACCGGCATTTCGATGCCACAGGTATTGGGCTTTAATTCTTTGACCAACCGGGTTATTTCGTGATAAATAGCTTGAACACGTACCACATGATCACCGGAGAACGCAACTGCCCCAAATCCATGAACTCGATTGTCCTCATCAATAATGCCGTAACCGGTCTGTAACGAACCGGGATCAATACCCAAAACTTTCATCACATCTCAAGATTAGTGAAGACTTCCTGTACGTCTTGCAGATCCTCCAGCTTTGTCACCAGTGTCTCCGTCTGACGCACTTGGTTGACTTCCTTTTTAACGCTCGTCATCGGAACACGAACAAGACGTGCTTCTTCAATTTTGATTCCGGCATTAGCAATCTCGGTCTGAACTGCTTCGAAAGTTTCCACAGGTACGATAACCACGAACGTACCCTCGTCTTTTTCCATATCATCCGCACCACTATCCGCTACGAGTTCTAGGAGCTCCAGCTCATCTATGCTCCCCGAATCAACATGAATCAACCCTTTGCGCTCAAAGAGATAAGCGACGCTACCTGATTTAGCCAAACGCCCTCCACTTTTGGCAAACACGCTGCGCACATCGGCAACTGTACGATTTGTATTGTCCGTCAATGCATCAACCATGACTGCTACTCCTTGCGCGCTGTATCCCTCGTACGTGCATTCCTTGTAATCCTGCCCTTCAATTTCTCCCGACCCACGTTTAATTGCCCGTTCGATATTTTCCTTGGGCATATTCTTGCCCTTGGCCTTTTGGATGGCAAGCGCGAGGCGCGTATTCATGTCTGGATCCTTACCACCCTCACGGGCAGCTACCATAATGTCACGCGTGATTACGGCCCAAGCTTTCGAACGACGGCTGTCGGTGACCGCCTTTTGCCGCTTAACCTTTGACCACTTGTTATGTCCAGCCATCTGCTAACGTGACAGGTATAGGTTGCGCATTTCGTATGGACGCTCAAAGTGACTATCGGTGAGCGCATCCACAAAGACAATGGTCTCACCTGTGGACTTCATTTCCGGGCCAAGCTCTTTTCGCACTTCCGGGAACTTGGACCACGAGAAAACAGGTTCTTTGATTGCATACCCTTTCAAACTGGAATTCAATACACCTTCAGCCCTGAAATCTTTGAGTTTGGCTCCCAGAATAACTTTGCTGGCAATGCGGGCCACCGGCACCCCCGTAGCCTTTGCGACGAACGGAACTGTACGCGACGCACGAGGATTGGCTTCAATCACGTAAACCATATCTCCCTGCACAACCATTTGCACATTCATTAATCCCAGTACCTCCAAACGATTCGCGATAGCTATGGTGTATTTCTTAATGTCTTCAATGATGGATTCACTCAGGGAATACGGTGGCAGGACAGCTGTGGAGTCACCGGAATGCACACCTGCAGGTTCGATATGCTGCATGATTCCCGTAATCCATACATCACCATCAGTATCGCGCACAGCATCTACATCAATCTCAATGCCATTGTTTAAGAATAGATCAAGCAGAATCTCATTGTCGGGCAGTAGTGTGTAGATATCGGTCACATAACGCTCAACCTCCTCCTTATTGATGGCAATTCTCATTCCCTGCCCCCCCAGAACATAACTGGGTCGCACAAGGATTGGATATCCAATAGACTCGGCTACTCGCACCGCCTCGTATACCGTCTGAGCCATGCCGTATGGTGGGAAGGGAATCTCTAACTCTTCGAGAATCTCGGAAAACTTGCCCCGGTTCTCGGCCAAATCCATAAGCTCATAGGAGGTACCAAATATTTTTATCCCCCGCTCAGAAAGCTTCCCTGCGAGTTTTAATGCTGTCTGCCCGCCAAGTTGGACAATGACGCCCTTGGGCTTCTCGTGTTCAATGATATCAAGTACACGTTCCCAGAATACAGGTTCAAAGTAAAGCTTATCTGCAATATCAAAATCCGTCGACACGGTTTCGGGATTGCAATTAATCATTATTGCCTCATAGCCCATTTCCTGCACTGCCTGCACTCCGTGGACGCAGGAGTAATCGAACTCGATCCCCTGACCAATTCGGTTGGGTCCACTGCCAAGTATGATGACCTTCTCCCGGTCAGAGACCAGGCTCTCTGTTGCACTTTCGTAGGAAGAGTAGAAGTACGGAGTAGCTGCCGGAAACTCTCCAGCACATGTATCGACCAAAAGAAATTGGGGACGGATATTCTGAGACAGGCGATATTGACGTACCTCTTCTTCACTCACTTCATCCGCCACGAGCCACGCAATCTGGACATCCGAATAGCCGTGCTGTTTAAAATCCAGCATTTGCTCTGCCGTGATATCCTGTAGGCGTAACCTTTGGAATGCTTTTTCCAGATCAACGAGCATCCTTATTCGCTGCAAGAACCAAGGATCAACCCGCGTAATGTCGTACACCTCATCCATGGAAGCACCATGCATAAATGCATTCCTGATTTGGAGAGTCCGATCCCAGTATGACTTGCGCAGGCGCTCGCGCACGCTGGGTCGATCCGGGTTATCCCGATCTGCCCCCAGGCCTGCATAGCCGATTTCCAGGCTCTGCCACGCCTTCTGCAGACTTTCTGTGAAGGTTCTCCCAATGGACATTACCTCTCCAACCGCCTTCATCTGTGTGGTCAACTCCTCATCCACACCTTCGAATTTCTCGAAATTCCAACGGGGAATCTTGGTTACCACGTAATCGATTGCCGGCTCAAAACAAGCACTCGTAGTTTCAGTTACGTCATTTTTTAACTCATCCAGGGTATATCCGACAGCAAGCCTGGCCGCGACTTTCGCGATCGGATATCCGGTTGCTTTTGACGCAAGTGCTGATGAACGAGAGACCCGTGGATTAATTTCAATGGCAATCATGCGTCCATCCACCGGGTTAATCCCGAACTGCACGTTGCAACCGCCTGCGAAGGTTCCAATAGACCTCATCATGCGGATAGCTGTGTCCCGCATATGTTGGAACTGCTTATCTGTAAGCGTCTGGGCCGGTGCTACCGTCACCGAATCCCCCGTATGGACGCCCATGGGATCCACATTCTCTATTGTGCAGATAATGATCACATTATCATTTCGATCACGCAGTAATTCCAACTCGAATTCTTTCCAGCCATACACACATTCTTCCACGAGGACCTCATGGACTGGGGAGAGTTCGAGCCCCCGCATAACCTTCCTCTCCAGTTCCCTGGGACTCCATATGATTCCACCGCCTGCACCACCCAAGGTAAATGATGGCCGAATAACCACCGGTAACCCGCCCAGAGATTGTATGACCTCCTTCGCTTCCAGCAGACTCCTGGCCACTTGGCTGCGCGCCTGATCCACACCAATCTCTTCCATCAGATCACGGAACTGCTGCCGATCCTCAGTAATATGGATCGCATCTATATCTACGCCGATTACTTTCACATCCTGCGCCTCCCAGTATCCCTGTCGCTGTAATTCGTCAGCTAAGTTCAATCCCGTCTGTCCTCCCATGGTAGGCAGCACAGCATCAGGTCGCTCCTCTTCTACAATCCTGCGGATGGATGGCGCAGTCAGCTCTTCCAAATAAATTCGATCCGCCGTAATGGGATCGGTCATGATCGTAGCTGGATTCGAATTGACCAGCACAACCTCGTAGCCCTCTTTTCGGAGCGCTCTGCAGGCTTGTGTTCCTGAGTAATCGAACTCGCAGGCTTGGCCGATAATGATAGGACCCGACCCGATCAGTAAAATCTTGTGAATATCTGTGCGCCGTGGCATCAGTTAGGACCTGACTTTTGAGCACATCTGCAAGTACTCTTCAAATAAATAGCGACTGTCGTGAGGCCCTGGTGATGCCTCTGGGTGATACTGAACACTGAATCCTTGAAAACCTTCGAAGCGCAGACCTTCTATCGTCTGGTCATTCAGGTTCACGTGAGAAATGTTAGCCAACTCGCTGGATATAGACTCTGGATCTACCGAGAACCCATGATTCTGCGTGGTTACCTCCACTCTGCCAGTTCTCATATTTTTTACCGGCTGATTCGCACCTCTATGGCCAACATACATCTTGAATACGTCTATCTCCTGTGCTAAAGCCATAAGCTGGTGTCCAAGACAAATCCCAAAGAGCGGTACACCAGTCATCATTGCTTCCCGGACGCAGGCGATAGCTTCCGGCATTACTCTTGGATCCCCCGGGCCATTCGAAAAGAATAGACCATCGGGTGACCAAGCCAGCGCGTCCGTGAGCGGCGTCTGCCCGGGAAAGACCTTAACACTGCATCCCAAGGCTGCGAACGTACGCAAAATGTTGGTTTTAACCCCAAAATCATACACCGCTACGCGGAGACCATCCGTATCCGAATAGGTATATGGTTCGCTGCAGGTTACCCTGGAAGCCAACTCCAGTCCATCCATACTGGGCCATGCCCGTGCTTTTTCTACGAGCGAAGTATCATCCAGATCTTTGGACGAAATCACGGCATTCATGACGCCGCTCTCCCGAATATGTAGTACCAGTTTGCGGGTATCCACACCTGTAATGCCAACTAAGCCGTGCCTGTCCATATAGTTGTGCAGGGATTCCTGCGCCAACAAATTGGAATATTTACGCGAGAAAGCTCGCACAACCAAGGCAGAAACCATAGGTCTAGCTGCCTCCGTATCGTCGTCGTGGGCACCATAATTGCCTATGTGAGGATAGGTCATCATCATGATCTGCCCGTGATAGGATGGATCAGTAAGGATTTCCTGGTACCCTGTCATGCTCGTATTAAAACAGAGTTCACCACCGCTTTCTCCGCTGGCACCGATTGCTGTACCCACCACCACTGTTCCGTCGGCCAGCGCTAGCTTGGAGGGTTGTGGTTCAAAACTCATTTATCTCAGTTTCTGTACTCCTATAATTCCCTAAAAAAGCCCTCTCGAAGCCCGAGAAGGCCTTAACCGCATGCAAAGGACTATAGCGAGAAAGATACGCACGTTAACGATATTCCAAACACTATACCTGGTTTAGCAATGAATAGCGCTGCACTGTTCAATGGTCAACGTTAATCGGTAATGGACTTAACAGGCTACCGGATCCTGGAATTTAGAAATCATTTCGTCCGAAAATCACCAATTTCACACGAATCGTGATAGCTCCCGTAATATATTGGAATCTCCAGAATTCAACCCTGTCCTAGGCTTGCCCGTTGTATCCGTCCGAGAATCCCATGTCGACTTGGGTACGTTTGTGTTTGGCAATTGTGTCAGGTGAGAGAATATCAGCGGGTTGCCTCGGCGCGTCAGCAGGAGCTCCGGGGGATTAGAACTTACTGTGATGCACAGATGGAGGCGGGGGATATGAATGCTGCATTCAGTCTGGATATTTTACCCGTCCAGACCCAGTTAGCTTGCTCTCTCCGGCCATCGTCAGAGGCTCACAGAGGCAATTTGAGGGCACTAACACGATGGGACTCAGCCCCTAACCAGTAAGGAGCCTGGCTCAATCTTCATCTGGAAAATCACAGGCTACATGACTTTCATCGCCATCGTCATCATAGACACGATTGTAGCCTTCAGTGTTGGTATAGCCAGTTTCATCATCGTTGTACACATCTGCACCGTCACAGATATTGATCAGATCTGCCACACAGTTCGCAAATGCAGCCTTCTTGAACCGGTTGGCGTCTGTTTCTAACTGACAGTCAATCGTGACTGAGGCGGCTTCGTCAATACCAAGTGGACGCAACCCGGAAAACCCGAGTCCAAATGCCTCCCAGTCTGAAATATTGCGCCAGTGCGTGCCGTTGGACAAGGTGCCGCGGTCACCTTGTTGGTCCGAAGGTAGAAGAGCATCCGATTGCCGGGAAAGTTGCATTAATTCCAACGGGTACAATGATTCTATCAGAGTTAGGAGTTCCCCGTTGTCGTTTGGTGAGTCGGCGTGCTGTGGCTCATTCACAGACGATTCGCAACCTGCAGCCACTAGCGCAATAAACACCGCGACACAGCCGAGCTTAAAAGATTTAGTGAAATGTTTCATGTTTTGGAGCCTCCTCCAATTTTGTTGAAATGAAACATTTAGGTCGTACCGTACGACCCGGATGGACCAAGCCCTCCCATTTCCTTATGCTGTATATGCAATGAACCGGGTGTCTATTCCCTAACAGGAGAGCAGTGACCTACGCCCAGTATAGGGGGTAACTTCCGTATCAAAGGGCAGTACCATCCGGGTACAGAACAACAGCTACTCCATGCCCAACCGACTGATCGGAATGCGGGTCATTATGCGCGTCTATGGTGGATGGTATTGAAATGTGGTATGCTCAGAAACGTATGGCAGGGTGCCGCGCCTGCATGGGGACGGCAAATATCGGACGGATACCTCAGATTGACCTTCGAGCAATTCAACGAAGAAGAACTCAATGAACCCCATCAATGCCGAATACCGTACTAACAAAGACGGATACAGGCCCTCAAGCCATCAAATCTTGATTATGAGGGTATAATCCCTAACCAGCACTGAGGCTACCTTCTATAGATTAGGTCCACGAGGTGCACAACAGATTTTCTGGGTATGCGGCGCCACTTCAACGGTGATTCTTATTCTCTGCGCCTGTTTGCCAGTATTATAGCGGCGCAGGTGCTGGTCCTGCTTTGTATAAAGCTTTGGCCCATTGAACCTGAACCAAAACCGCTCGACATTACCTACTCCAGCCCGGAAACGATCCAAATGGAGGAGATCGTCTCCACCCGCCAAACACGGCGAGCTCCCCCACCTCCTCCTCCCCTCCCCCCTATAATCGCGCCGGATGACACCATCTTGGAAGAGGATGTCCTCCTTGATCTGGATCCTCTTGAGGTTACGGGTCCGCCCATGGACGAAATGCCAACGGAACCCGAAGGAACCCTATCAACCGGAATCGCAGCAACCGAGGCGCCAAAACGAATTCGTATCGCCATACCCAAATATCCTAAATCTGCTGATCGACGCAACATTCGTGCAGAAGTCGTCGTTGCCTTTGTTGTAGACAAACGAGGACGCGTGCAGTCCCCGCAAATTGTTGAGCGCTACCTGCTTGGTGAAAAGGACAATACACGTGAGCCGGTGGATGCCCTTGGGCATGGGTTGGAAGAAGCCGCTGTGAGCGCCGCCATGAGATCCCTGTTCCGGCCGGCGCGAAAAGGAGGCGCTGCAGTCGAGAGCAATCAACGACTCACTTTCACGTTCGGTGTCTAGTGCCTCCGGGCAGATCGCGCCAGCGAGCATCCTCTATCTCGTCAAACTCGTCCTCAAACTCGCCCGATGATGGGGGTCGGGGAGGCTTTGGAGCTGGTCTGTCCGCCTCCACTGCCTTAAACAACCGCCAAACTGCCCTCAATAGAAAGTATCCAATCGTCGCAAGCAGAATGCCGGACAAGAGGTTCATTTAAATAATGCTGGCTTGCTTGGGTTGTAGTACGTGATCCCGTAGTGCTCGGTCTCTGCAATTATTCGAGCCAGTTCATCCAGGTCCTCCGGCCGTTCCTTGAAATCCATCTGTTCAACGTTGACGTTTAGGAGCGGACTTTTTGTATATCGAAAAAAATAGTCTATGTACGCCTCCCGCAGACGCTTCAGTAAGTCTCTATTAATTCCGCGTTCATAAGGGAGGTTTCGCTCTCGAATTCGTTCAAGAGAACGTTCAAGGCTGGATTGTATGTAGATGACCAGATCTGGCTGCGGTGTACTCATCTCCATTTGCATGTACAACTTATCGTAGAGATCCACCTCTTCACCGCTGAGGTACATATGTGCAAAAATTCGATCCCTGTCAAATGAGTAATCGGTAATCGCCCCTTTATGAAATAAGTCCATTGTCCGAAGGGTCGACAGCTGTCGATACCGGCTGGCCAAGAATGCAATCTGTGCCTGAAAGGCCCAACGTGAGGGATTGCGGTAAAATCGAGAAAGAAAAGGATTGTCCTCAAAATCCTCCAGGACGAGTCGCAAATCAAAGCGCTCGGCTAAGAGACTTGCAAGTTGTGACTTACCGACTCCAATCACCCCCTCAATCGCCACGTAACGAAGGTTGTCCGGTAGGGTATCCGTATGACTCTTATGGACTGGTTTCATTTTCTTTCATTCATAAGCAACCACGGCGTCCTGACCAAATTTACTTTGTCTCTACAGCTGGCAAGTACTGCAGACACTGTCGAATCTATTGGACTTGGAATATAAGTCTCAGGTGCCAGATCAAACCACGGCTGTAACACGAATCGCCGCTCTTGAAGCCTTGGATGTGGCAATATCAGTTGATCTGTGCTGCACGTAAGCTCCCCGAACGTAAGAATATCAAGATCAATCGTCCTAGGTGCATAAGGGGCTCGGCGACACCGGGCGCCCTGCCGCTCAATTTCCTGGCAGGCATAAAGCAAATCCGTACCACCTAAATCTGTCTGTATCTCGACAACTGCATTCAGAAAATCAGGAGATACATCATTGGGCATAAGTGTGTGGGCAGGCCCCTCATAGACAGGCGAGCATCGAACAAGGACAGCTACACGCTGCAAACCGCTTACTGCCTGACGTAACCGTGCGAGGCGATTTCCCAGATTTGATCCCAATGCGATATAGGCTGTCTGCATTGATACTTGGTACCCCCGCCAGGACTCGAACCCGGATATACGGCTTAGGAGGCCGTCGCTCTATCCTGTTGAGCTACAGGGGCTGATTGCTACGCAACTGCGCAATGCGATCAGGTATTAGCCCGCCAAAAATGGCGCTGCCAGCGACCACGACATCCGCACCGCACTCGAGTGGTTCATGCACATTGTGCGGCTTCACACCTCCATCTACTTCCAATAATGCCTTACTAGCATTACGACTCAGCATTGCTTTCAATTGCCTTATGCGCCCATTGGATTCAGGCAGATAAGATTGACCAGCAAACCCTGGATATACTGACATGATCATAGCTACGTCTATATCGGTCAGCCAAGGCTCCAGTTGACTGAGCGATGTATCCGGATTAAGTGTCAGTCCTGGTCGACAACCTAAAGCACGGATTTTCCGGAGTGCAGCACCTACATCCTTGCAGGCTTCAACGTGAACTGTAATTATATCTGATCCAGCCTGTGCAAATTCTTCCAGATAGCGCTCCGGCTCTGAGATCATTAGATGCGTATCCAGCGTTACGCCAGTCTCAGCTTTAAGTGTTTGAAGCGCACTGACGGCTAATGGACCAAAGGTCAGATTCGGTACAAAATGCCCGTCCATCACATCTATATGCAACCAGTCTGCCCCAGCAGCCACAGCTTCCGCTGCATGTGCCTCCAATCTGGCAAAATCAGCTGAGAGAATGGATGCGGCTATCAGCATACTATACACCAGAAAAAAGCACAACTATGAGCGCCATCACAAGCACATTCACGAGCGCAACCGGCAACAACACTTTCCAGCCAATCTGCATAAGCTGATTGTACTTGAAGCGAGGCAACGTCCAACGTACCCACAGAAATAAAAATACGAAGAAACCAACCTTGAGAAGCAAGCTCCCGACCTGCATAAGCCCGAACCAAACAGATCCCTCAAGCCCAGGAAAAGCCGTAAGCAACTGTGGTTCAAATGGGATGAGGTAACCACCAAAGAAAAATGTTGCAATCACAAAGGAAGCTACGAACCAGTTAACGTACTCGGCCAGAAAAAACATGCCAAACTTCATGCCGCTGTACTCGGTATGGTATCCCGCCACCAGCTCCTGCTCAGCTTCAGGTAGATCAAACGGTGCACGGTTCGTCTCCGCAAAAGCCGTTATAATAAATATGATTGCACCAATCGGATTGCGAAAAACATTCCATCCCAGGATTGCTCCACCCGCAGCCTGGCTCTCTACAATTTCTACAACACTGAGAGATCCGGCCGTGACTACGACACTCGCTACCGCTAGCCCCATCGACAACTCATACGAAATCATCTGCGCACTTGAGCGCAAACCACCCAAGAGTGAAAACTTGCTGTTACTACTCCAGCCCGCAAGCGTAACTCCGTACACCGAAATACTCGTTAGTGCCAAGATGATAAGCGCGCTAACAGCACTGTCCACAATCACAACCCCGCGTGCATACGGAATCAGAGCCGGTACCGTCATCGCTATAACGACCATGATGACTGGGGCCAACGCATGCACAAACTTGCTTGCACCTTCAGGGACCGTATCCTCCTTGAACAGGAGCTTAAAAACGTCTGCAAACGGCTGAAAAAATCCACCCGGACCAACCCGATTAGGGCCTGGCCTGTTCTGGATAAAGGCAGATACTTTACGTTCAGCATACACCAGACAGGATGCTGAGATCAGCATAAAATTGATAATGCCGAAGGCCACTAAGGCCAATAAACCGGGCGATAGATTCATCACCTCTAACTGGCAACCTCTATTTCGATGGGGGGAAGCGTCACACCACTTAGGCCCATTGCCTTGTAAGTCGCTCCGGCAAACTCCGGGATGGACGCACTGATATGCTGCATGACTTTTTTAGGACTTTGCGCAGCGATCTCCATACCCAGGGCCCGTGCTACAAGGGGAATGATTTCCCAACTGGGCTTGCAGTCCACATAGTGGGATTCATTATGCCACCGGTCAAAGGGTGTACCGTGCTGGTCGGCCCGGCTCAAGCCCATTTGCATCATAAGCGTACGGTTGACACCTTTGATGACCTTCGCAGGCACCACACGCTGTGCACGCCCAGCTTCATTAACAAATGTACCGATCGTTTCCGCAACCGTTGCCGCCGGCAAGGCTACATTGGCTGAGGACAGCGTTTGATTCGTCGTGCTATGATAATGCAGAATCACCCCTACATTGTCCAATGCCTGTGTACTGCAAAGTCCTGCAGCAACAGGATCATCCTCCAATACATAGAGCACCTGCACCTCCCCGGCTTCAAGACGCGGACCCCATAACTTCGTATCAACAGGTTGTAGCCCTAAGCGCTCACATCCCTGACTGTTGGGGGCCCGGTCATCCGTTCGCAACCATCCGTCCCCATGGCCCGGCTCAATGTGAGGGATATACCCGGCAACCCGCCCACCAACAACTTCCGCAAGCTGCATCAACATCCAGTTATCTTCAACGGTTGCATGTGCCGAAGCCAGGAATAGCGTTTCCTTGCCTGCATTACCCAGAATTTCTGCAGTCTCTCGAATTGCCTCATCCCAGGAACACGGACCCGACTTGTTCAAAGTGGCAGGACCACACGGACGATCCTCATTGAACCGCCTGTAGGTCAGGCGGTCTTCGTCCGGAAGCCAGAACTCGTTAACGTCCGGGTTCGGACGAGGAGTAATGCGCATCACCAGATTGTCACGCACCCACAAATGGCAGTTTGATCCCTTAGCGTTCATCGTGGTAATGGAAGGCGCACTAGCCATTTCCCAAATCCTCGCCTGGAATCGAAAATCTGCCGATGTGAGCGCACCAACCGGACACAGATCAATCACGTTCATAGAGTAGGGTTCGTCAAACGAAACCCCAGGTGGTGTAATCGGATAATTCTTAACACCGCGCTCAATGATCGTAAGTTGCCTACTCTGAGAAATCTCATCCGTAAAGCGAACACAACGCGTACAATTGATACATCGCTCAGCATCCAGAACAACATTCGGCCCCAGTTTGACTTTCTTGGGCTTATGAACTTTCTGGAACTCGAAACGCGATCCTTCCGGCCCATACTTATAGGCCTGAATCTGCAAGGGGCAATGCCCTGCCTGATCACATATGGGACAGTCTAACGGGTGGTTAATGAGCAGGAACTCCATTGTGTCGCACTGCGCCCGCTCTACCTTGTCGCTCGAGCGCGCAGTATGGACAACCTCCCCGTCTGATATCACATGACTGCAACTGGTCTGCAGTTTCGGGAAATACCGTATGACTTTCTCCCCGTTCTCGTCCAGCTGGATTTCACCTGTCTCCCGATCACGCACTGGGGCTCCCACATCCACAAGGCACTGCCGACAATTTGCCGGCACAGACATGGACGGATGATAACAGAAATGGGGCAATTCTATGCCATGATCCAGGCAAAACTGGAGCAAACTCGGCCGCCCCTCGAACGCGTATTCCTCTCCGTCTATAATGACCTTTGGCATGGATAACCTAAATGGATTCTTCCGGAGATATACGGACGCCAACAGCAACCATAGAAAGCACTGGAACAGTACCCGGGGCATCCTCCTGGTAATGTGCTTCTTCCTCCGCTTCTGGGATCATTATGGTGCCTACGGCTACAGCATACCGGCCACTAATATCACTTGGAACTGTAAATGCATACTCGCCGGTTTCTGTCCGCTCAACATGTACACGCAAGCCCTCGCCCGTGTCCAGACCCCGCAACATCAGCCAGCAACCCTTCATCTGACAAACTTCATGCACCGTACCGGCCACGGCAATCTCGTCATCCATGTAATGCTGGGGTTCTGCGAGTACAGCTTCTACAGGAATTACATCCACAGCTTCATCCTGTGCACCATAAATCTCATCGCTGGCCAGCTCCGATCCACCACAGGCAATCAACAGTAGGCAAATACCGATCAGTGTGTATTTCATGTGGTTAAATGCTTATTATCTTCAGGCATTCACGGCCCAGGCAGCCGGACGACATCGGCGTTCAAAATCTCCCCGGAAACGCTTAATCGTATTACGTACAGGCCATGCAGCAGCGTCTGCCAATGCGCAAACAGTCCGCCCTTCCATCTGATCACAGAGGTCAAGTAGCAAGTCCAGGTCTCGCAAATTTCCTTCTCCATCGTCGATCCGTGTGATCAAATTTTCCATCCAGCCCGTACCCTCTCTACATGGCGTACACTGTCCACAGCTCTCATGGTGATAGAATCGGGCAACACGGCGCAAAAAAGCAACCATATCGGTGTCTTCATCCAAAAACAACATGCCTGCAGTACCCATCATTGAGCCTGCCTCCTGCAGGCTTTCTACATCCATTGTCACACCGTCAATCATATCCGCCCGCAAAACCGGAACCGAAGCTCCTCCTGGTACAAGCGCCTTAAGCTTTTTGTTGTCACGCATGCCGCCGGCGATCTCGAGTAGGTCTGTGATGAGCATTCCCGTAGGATACTCATATACGCCTGGACGATTCACGTGACCAGAAATACCGTATAGTACAGGCCCGGGATGCTTCTTCGCACCCACACCTGCAAACCAGTCCCCCCCACGATTAATGATGATGGGAGCGCAGGCCAGTGTTTCCACGTTATTGATGGTAGTTGGGTATCCCCAAATTCCAGATTGCGCAGGAAAAGGAGGTTTAATGCGAGGATAGGCGCGTTTGCCTTCAAGAGATTCCATCAGACTGGTCTCCTCACCACATATGTAAGCACCTGCTCCCTTGTGGATGATGATATCCATACTGTGATCCGTCCCCAGTATGTTGTCGCCTACCAATTTCGCATCGTATGCCTTCGACAGCTCATTCTGGAGAAGCGTAATCCAACTGGCAAACTCACCCCGAACATACAAGTAGCATGCCTTGAGTGACATTGCATAGCCTGCAATCAGGATACCCTCGAACAAGAGATGAGGGTTATACTCCATGAGCTGCCTGTCCTTGAACGTTCCGGGCTCACTCTCATCTGCGTTGCAGCACAGGTAACGCGGCACATCCGGCTTGACCGGGGGCATGAAACTCCATTTAAGGCCGGTAGGGAACCCAGCACCGCCCCTGCCACGAAGACCGCTGAGTTTGACCTCAGCCGTAACATCGTCAGGTTTCCAGTCACTCAGAACCGCACGCAGGGCCTGATAGCCGCCCTGCTCCTGATATACATCCAGATGATGTAAATCTTTAACCGGTGGCAGAAGCACCCGTTTGTATGATTTCCAGTCGCCCGCCTTTGTCATGGCCTTGTCGCGTAGCTAACACAAATCATTTGGTGAATCAACCCCGAAGCTGTGAGCTTATAGTTCCAATCCATGACAAGGTTACTGTGTACGCTTCACCTGCGGAGGAACAGCGTAGTGTTCGACCGCTTCCGCATCAGTTCGTCTATTTCCACCCATCTCATCTTCATCCTGTGGCAACGTCACGGATATAAATGGAAGTGGCTTTCCTCCTTCCATCGCAGCCAGCAGTGCGTCGATCTTTTCCGGTGTCAAATTGTGTGCGTATGGACCATTGGAAACCTGCATCATGGGCGCAGAACCACATGCCCCCAGACATTCAGCCTCCTGCAAAGTGTAACGGCCGCATGGAGTCGTATGCCCTCGCTTAACGCCAAGTTTCTCTTCCAGGTAAGCTAGAATGTCGTAGCCTCCACAGAATTGGCAAGAAAAACAGGTGCATACATCCAAAACGAAAGTGCCCTTCTTCTCTTTGAAGTACTGCGTATAGAACGTCGCCACACCGTATACCTGTGCATAAGGCAACGAGAGCTCGGTTGCGACCAGTCGCATTACCTCGGATGGGAGAAAACCGAATTTTTCCTGCGCCAGCCAGAGTGCCCACATAACCGTACCATCCGGGGTTGGGTATTGGGCCACATACTCGGCAATTTTCTCCTTTTCTTCGGCGGTAAACTCAAGTTCTTCCTTCGAGAAATGTGATGCCGGATTGGGATCCGGCAGCGCTACTACGGGATTACGAATAAAATCTGCCATACTACTTGTCCGCCTCACCCATTACTGGATCAATAGAACCGATTAGTACTACAATATCTGCTACCGGATGACCTTCCATCATGGATTCCAAACCTTGGAGATTTGTGAAGGACGGTGCGTTAATGCGTGCACGCCAAGGACATCCGGTTCCATCGCTTTCAAGATAGAACCCTAACTCCCCTTTGGGAGATTCGATAGCATGATACGAAACAGCTCCTTTGGGCGGAGTTACTCCTGTCTCCGTGTACATGAAGTCATGTATCATACCCTCCATTGAGTAATATACTTCGTTCTTGGACGGATAGGCTTTCTTCGCATCATCCGTCCGAATCGGCCCTTCCGGCAAACGATCCAGACACTGACGAATAATCTTGAGGCTCTCCAGCATCTCTTCGACACGAATGTGATACCGCGCTAGACAATCCCCCTCCTCCCGGAGTGGAATGATAAAGTCTACTTCGTCGTACTTCAGGTATGGTTCAAATGTGCGAATATCATAGGGAACACCACTACCGCGAAGATTGGGACCTGTCAGTCCGAGTGCAATAGCCTCATCCGCACTGACAATGCCAACATCCCTGTTTCGGTCAATCCAGATGCGGTTACGATTGAGAAGCTTTTGCCAGCCCCGAACAATGCTCTCGTAACGGGTTGCAAAATCCCTGATCATAGCGATCGCCTTGGGAGTCAGATCTGTTGCCAATCCACCAATACGACTGTGCGACACCGTAAAACGTGCCCCCGAAACCTCGTCAAAGATGTTATAGAGATCTTCCCGACCCTGAAAAGTCCATAGAAAAACGCTCACTGCCCCCGCATCCATCAGCCCGACTCCCAGCCACAACAAGTGAGAAGAAATACGAGCCAATTCGCACATGATCATGCGAATCCACTGTGCTCGCTCGGGAACTTCAATGTTCGCGAGTTTCTCCACTGCCATACACCAAGCCACATTATTTGCGTATGGCGCCAGATAATCCATACGGTCGGTATAGGGCATGAACTCCTGGTATGTCTTGCTTTCCGCAAGCTTTTCGATACCGCGGTGCAGGTACCCGATATCAAGTACGCATTTTTCGATCCGCTCGCCATCAAGCTTAACTACGCACCTGAGCACACCATGTGTAGCAGGATGTTGCGGCCCGATATTCAGTGTCATTTCGTGCTCGAGTGCATCCTCCACGCGCGAAACTTCAATGCCGCGTCTTGTACTTAACCAGGCATCTTTGCTCTCAAGCCGTTTGAGTATGGTCTCGTTATGTCTAGGCCAGAACGAAAAAATATGCTCCTGGTCGTGATATGACGTTGTAGGGGGCATTATTTTTCGTCGTTTGCTGCAGGCTCTTGATAGCTCTTGACCGGACTGCCGCTACGGGCAGCTGCAAAAGGATCCAGAGTTAACTCTCCCTCGGGTGTCCGCGGTGGGAGCGGGAGTGATCCTGGAATACCCAAAAGCGGGAATTCCTTGCGCTGGGGATAATATTCAAAATCCTCCGGCATGTACATACGTCGAAGGTCCGGATGGCCTTTGAAACGAATGCCCAGCATATCGAAGCACTCACGTTCATTCCAATCTGCTGCCTTGAACAGGCCCGTTATCGAGGGTACAACTGCATCATCTTCCTCGACACGCACCTTTATCCGAAGGCGTTTGCCCGCTTTAAGGTTTACGAAACAATAGTAAACCTCGTAACGAGGTGCATCCTCCTGAAAACGATCCACACCGGCAAGATCCACGAGATAGGTAAATCCCAGCGTTTCCTTCAATGCAGTACACACTTGTAAAAAATTCTCACTTGCAACAAATACAGTATGCTCACCTGCGTAGACAGATACATCCGTTACCGCTCCCGAAAACTGCTCTTGTAGAGCCTTTATCACATCCGTGACGTCAGTGGACGCCTGCGCATGCAAATTCTCTTCTTCTGGACGCGCCTTATCTGCGGGCGTAAAATGAAACTTGAGTAATTCAGACATCAATCAATCTCTACACACCTCCTGCTGTTGTCCGGCCGTCACTCGTAAGGATCCCCGGGTTGATTGGCGCAACAGTTGATTGTTGTGGACCACTTGTATAATCCTTTGCAATAGAGTACTCGTTCCGAATTTTCTCCTGAATATCCATTAACGCGTGAATAACCGCTTCTGGTCGGGGCGGACACCCCGGGATATACACATCAACTGGCAAAAAATTGTCTATTCCCTGGACGACACCATAGCAGCGATGCATGCCTCCACTCGAAGCACATGCTCCCATGGCTATACACCACTTGGGGTCGGCCATCTGATCCCAGACGCGTCGTATCGCATGCGCCATTTTGTAACTGCACCATCCTGCAACGATCATAAGATCAGCCTGACGGGGAGAGAATCGCATGGCCTCGCTGCCGAATCTACCGACATCATACTTGGGACCACCAAAGGCCATCATTTCAATAGCACAGCAGGCCAACCCCATAGGCATTGGCATCAGAGAGTTCGAACGCGCCCAGTTGACAACGGAATCAACAGTGGTTGTTAAGTATCCAGTAGCGGAATCCATAGAGAAAAAGCCAGCGCCGTTTTTATGAGAAGTGATGCGGTCTGTTTCGTTAATCGAACTCCAGTCCACCTTTCTTGATGTCGTATAAAAGTCCTACCGCAAGGACCAAAATAAATATGCTCACAATCGCCAACACCCCCATACCAATTCCCGCTTCCAAAAAATGCCTGTGGCTGACTGCCCATGGGTAAAGGAATACAACCTCTACATCAAAGACTATAAAAACCATTGCAACCAGATAGAACTTGACGGAGAACCGCTGATGAGCAGTCCCGATTGGATCCATGCCGCTCTCATAGGCACCCACCTTGACTCGGTTAGGTCTCCTTGGGCCAAGTAGTCGCTGAGCCAGTAGCAACGTTAATGCCAAGCCTGTGGCCAAGCCTAGCATAATCAATAGCGCGATAAATTCAGCACTCATGGCATAAACGCCTGGTTATTTCTTCTGAACCAAGAAATACGCATCCGCTGGTAATATACGGACCAATACCCGCCTACAGAGCATAGCAATCAATATGAAGTCAACCGCCAACAGTAACTCGAATACTCAACTCAAGTTCGGTCCATTCTTGTGCTAAGCGACCGAGCTACCAAGACGGACCACTTAAAACAAAAGGGCGCGCCTGTGTTCAAACAATTGAGGCTTGTACTTGGTCTGACCCAAATTTGTGCAAATTTGCCCGGTGACAGAAAGCAAACAAAATAACTGCGGAGGGCTGGCTTCTGTGTCTTGTCCAGAGTCACCTTTGAGAAAATCAGAACCCCCATGCTATGACAGCTTCGTATTCATGTGGACAGCCCTGACTTATCACTGCCGACTAAAGTAATGATTCAACTGTTTCCCTCAGTTGCTCAACACGTACGCTCACCGAATTCGTAGCCGGCATCGTTCGCGACTATTCTTCTTAGCCCAAGTTTGTATAATGGCTGACTTGATTCTGATTCACCAAAGATCCCATGAAACCGCGCCCGGAATTCCAACGCTGAATCGACTGTCTGACGCTCATTTGCACTCATGGTCGGCGCTGCACACGTTGGGTTCGCTGGCGAGTAGCTGGAATAGGACATACTCTCTGTCACGTCCATTGATGCGACGAACTACCCGCGGTCTTGTCGCATAGATGAGGTGCCAGTGATCCACCAGGCTGCTGTCACGAAGAATGCTTTCGACGAGGATGAGCCTGCATCGGCGTCCTTCATACGCAGGCTAAGAAGGTAACGTGAGGCTATGCATCCGAACGGTTTCGACCCCAAGCTCTGACCGATGGACCAGGAGCACGTAATCGGCTCCGAATTCCCAAACATCGCCGGGGGGCTGGGCCATGTGACAAGCAAACTTGCCGTCAGCACCGAAGGCGAGCCATGCACGATCCTCTCGGGGCCGGTCGTATTGGCGGATCCAGATGCGGCCGTCACGACCGATCTTGACACTGGACATAGCTGGGAAAACGTCAGCTACCGGACGCTCCGGGCTAATTGTGGCGTCATCATTCTGATCCCAGTCCCAAGATGACGGTTGGCTACGACGCTCTCGGAAATCCTCGCGCCAGGCACGTACGTCCGCGCGCGTAACCTCACGGTCTGGTTCTGACCAGCGGATGATCATCCGCAAGTTGGATTCATCGTCCAGAACCTGAAGCTCGGGCTTGCTCCCGTGTGCCAGCACGATGGTTGACCCCAGCGCGTCAACTTCGGCGACTGCTTCAAAGAGCGGGGACAACCCGATCCCGGGGGCTTCACTGACATTGCCAAAGGTTCTGTCGGGAATCCGGGCAAGGTTACCGACAAGTTTCCCGTTGGGATCGTGGATCTCCACTACCATCGTGTCTGGAACGCCAAAGTCCGGGGTGCGCATAGTTTCTCCCCTTCTGGCGTTCACGGTGTACCCGTTTTCGAGCACGCCTCCAGCCATTGACGAGTTCGGGTACATCGGCTTGAGCCCTATCCTCCGCACGAATTCGCCTTGGGCCGTGAAGATGTTGTAGCGCCATGGGTAGTAATCTCCCACCCAAAGCGTGTCGCCTGCGTCGACCCACAGGATAAAGGGATTCGTGAACTCACCGGGGCCGTCGCCACGCTGGCCCATCGATCGCAGGTGGCGCCCCGACGCGTCGAAAATGCGAACTTCGGCAGACGTGCGATCAACCACCGCAACGAATCCATCTGACAGACGTCCCATCCCCCGGATCGAGGAGAACCATTGGTTGTCGTCTTCCTCGTCATCGCCGATGACCAAAATGGGTTCCTCGCTGAATGTGCACATCGCCTCCGAACTTGCGGGGGCGCTAGTTACGATCTGTGCGCTGGAGCTGTCGACGGCCACGGTTTCGGAGGGTGCTTGCTGGGAGCAGGCACTTAAGAGCAAGGCAAGCGCGACCACAAGGCTTCCTAGATACTGGTGGGGTGTCGTCATTATTATGCTCTCGCGGCGGAGGGATTCGAGGTACCAGCTCCAGGCAGGCGTAGTGCCAAAATCAGTTGGCATTCATGACCGTTCGCAGGTGTGTCCTACTCTGCTGTTGTTGCTCATGTTCAAAAAGGGCGGCTTACACGGCACGGAGTATGTCGAAAACCCAGTCCTCCAAAGTCTCAATAACCTCCAGATCCATGACGCAGGTGCAGTTGTTCATGAAAGTTGAGAATATAAACTCCAGATGGAGCAGTCAGAGCTGTGTCCAAGTGCAACTGGGTAGGCCAAATCAGGACAGAGTAGGCTGCGAAGACGGGGAAAACAGACGGCAATCCACTTTAAATCAACACAGACAGATCCGGTAAATCTCCGACACCATAGCCCCGAAAAAATGTCCCAGAAGGAGAATAGGAAATCCTGTGTCTCCTATATTACTATGCGTGAGACGCTCGGGTTAGCGTTCCTGCAATCCTCAGCAACATAACCGAGAGCAATAGGACTATTTTTGATTCCTCGTGTTAAACTAGGTTGATAGGAGCCAGCGATCACATACAAGAAGAACGACTGTCAGCACGCCTCATCGATAAATCCCGTCTGGATAGTCTGGTAGCTCACTTTGAGCAACCAGACTTCATCCCTGATGACCCTGTAAGCCTGTGCCATGCCTTCACAGACCGGCGTGACCAGGAGGTTATTGGGCTTTATGCTGCTACCCTAGCATGGGGGTCACGTGCAATTATGCTGGCAAAGCTCGAAGATCTGTGCTCCCGTATGCAATTCAGACCTTGGAAGTTTGTAACTGGCTTCGATCCTCTATGTGACGGCATTCAACTCTCTACATTCGTACATCGCACATTTCAACCGGAGGATTGCATTGAGTTCACTCACAACCTGAGCCTACTGATTAACCAGTTCGGCAGTGTCGAAAATATTTTCGGCGGTCAACCTTCAGAACCTGACACCGGCGAAGCTATTGAGCGATTCAGTGTGCGCATGATGACCGTTCGCCCAGATTCATTGCCACGGCTGCAGAAGCACCTTGCACGCCCCAGCCGGAAGAGTGCATGTAAACGCCTCTCGCTGTACTTGCGCTGGATGGTTCGCCCGGGGCCCGTAGATTTAGGGCTCTGGCACTCAATTTCTCCACGACAACTCGTGCTGCCCCTTGATATTCATTCTGGACGTCAGGCACGTCCTCTCGGGTTATTAAACCGAAAAACAAATAACTGGAAAGCGGCTATTGAACTGACAGAGGCCTGCCGCAAACTCAACAGGAACGATCCAGCCCGCTACGATTTTGCTTTGTTTGGCCTTGGAGCGTACGGAAATCCTTTTGCAGATACATGACTGATCACCGTTCTGACAATCCTGAGATCTGCCTGATTTTTCCGTGCTATAACGAAGAAGAGGTCCTGCCCGACTTGCTGCGTACACTCGAAACGCTGGATCTGGGTATTCCAACACGCTTCCTGTTTATCGACGACGGCAGCCAAGATCGCACTCTCAACTTGCTGCATGGCGCATGCGCTGCGAATGAACGTATGGCATGTCTGAGCTTTTCCAGGAATTTTGGACATCAGGTAGCAGTCAGCGCCGGACTGAAGCACGCTCGTGGTGATCTCATTGCAGTCCTGGATGCCGATCTCCAGGATCCTCCAGAGCTCATAAAATCGTTCATCTCACAGTGGCGCAATGGTTATGATGTGGTCTATGGTGTGCGGACGAATCGCAAGGAATCCTGGTTCCTGAGAGTATGCTACAGCGTCTTCTATCGGCTCTTGGATCGGATATCGAATATCCATATTCCCCGAGATGCGGGAGATTTTGCACTCATGGATCGCAAGGTCGTGGATGTAATCAATACTCTGCCCGAGCACAATCGATTTGTGCGTGGCCTGCGCGGCTGGGTAGGGTTCAAACAGATTGGTGTAAAGTATGCTCGACCTGCCCGTTACGCAGGCAAACCGAGCTATAATATCCGAAGACTGACTGCACTTGCACTAGATGGTTTACTGTCTTTTTCCGCAGCTCCTCTGAGAGTATCCGCCTGGCTTGGTGCAGGGGCAGCATTTCTGGGGTTCTGCTACCTCGTGTACGCCCTAGGCGTGTTCGTAAGTGGGAAAGATTTGCCGGAAGGCTGGGCCTCCACGGTTGTGCTTATCCTGTTTTTAGGAGGAGTCCAGTTGATGGTTCTGGGCATCCTGGGAGAATATCTAGGTAGAATATTTGATGAGGTAAAGGGACGTCCACACTACGTACTGCGTGACCAGACTGGCTGGCTTACGGAAGTGGATGAGGAGCATAATCTGCCCGACAAAACCGCTATCTGAACCCCGCAGGCGCGCCATCAGAAGTATCTGAAATGTCAATGATTGCCAGTCATATGCCTTGCGGACTGTATTCGTAATCCAAATTGGCGGATGTTTCAAAAAGACGGTATAGAAAGAAAAGGGGTGTTTTACGCACTGATGTGGAGTATCCCCGTGCTCTTTTTTGTACTTGTCGAGGGCGGGCTTCGGGTCATTGGCTTTGGTCAGGATTATCCGGTGTTTGTGCCTGTGGAGTCTGCCCCGGATTATCTAGTCATGAACCGTGAGGTAGCCCATCGTTATTTCAATCAGGAAGTCCGGGTTCCAACAGGCTTGCATGATGTCTTTCATGCAGAAAAAGACAGCACCATAGTCCGGGTTTTTGTCCAAGGGGGCTCCAGTGCTGCCGGTTACCCATACTACTATGGAGGTAGCTTCTCACGTATGCTGGAGCAGCGCCTTCAGCAGAGTTGGCCCGCTCGTAGGGTGGAATTGGTCAATGTCGCGATGGCAGCAGTCAATTCCTACACAATTCTGGATCAGGTGGATGAAATTCTTGCCCAGTCTCCAGATGCAGTCCTGATCTACGCCGGGCATAATGAATTCTATGGGGCGCTTGGTGTAGGCTCCTCTCAATCATTGGGACGTCACCGTTATGTGGTGAATCTGTATCTCCGACTTCAGTCATGGCGCACACTCCAGCTGATTCGAAATGGGTTGAGCCAAGCTGCACAGCTGGTAACACGGGGCCAGGACAGTTCGTCCACCCTAATGGAACGAATGGTTCGAAGACAGGAGATTGAAATGGATTCTGATATGTATCAGTCTGGGATACAGCAGTTCAGGGGAAACTTGCGCAGCACTCTCAATAGGTACCAACAGCATGGCATACCGGTATTTATTGGTACGGTGGCCAGTAATGAACGTACCCATCCTCCTTTCCAAAGTGGTCTGATGGCTTCTACCGATCCAGATCAATGGGAAAAAGCCTATGAAGAGGCACGACGTTCTGAATCCCTGCCCTTATCCATTGAGCGAATGCGCGAAGTAATTACGCTGGACTCAATGGCCGCACGATCATGGTTCGATTTGGGGACATTGTTGGACATGCAGGGCAACTATGATCAGGCTCGTCAAACCTATATCATGGCCAAAGATCTGGATCAGCTACGTTTTCGGGCAACGGAAGAGGTGAATCAGATCATCAGGGAAGAGTCTGAAAATTCAGGAGCTATACTTGTTGATACTCAGGGTTCTCTACGAGAACATGCAGGTGAGAATATTATTGGATCCGACTTGATGCTGGAGCATCTGCACCCGAATCTCGAGGGGTATTTCGTGCTTTCAGATGTATTTTACGATGCGATATACGAGTATCGGATCGGTGGTCAGCAGATGAATTATGTACCGCGAGAGGTCGCTCGATCGGAAGTCCTTTTCACGCAGGTTGATTCCATTTTTGGGGAGTTACGATTGCAGAAACTTCTAAGCTCCTGGCCCTTCCAACCACTAGATGCTCCCCCTGCATCAATTTTGGATACCAGTAGGATTTCTTCCATTGCAGAGAAACTTGCTTATGCACTGGACGATGGAGAACTGACCTGGTTTGCTGCTACAAATCAACTGCGAGTGCACTATGCCGAACAGGGTGCATACCATCTTGCCCTCAAGGCGAGTCTCGCACTCCTCCAGGAGTACCCTTATCTGCCTTTGCCATATGCTTATGCAGCAGATGTACTTGCAGCACAGGGACGTTTGGATGAAGCGATAGACTATTATGGTGCTGCAAATGACCTTGACGAATCTCCCGGTATACATTTTCGGTTGGGCATTCTATACCAGCGTAAGGGACAAGTAGAGCTTGCAGGGGAGCACCTTGAGCGGGCGGCCATTTTAGATCCAGAGGTTCCTGAATTCCAATTCCAGCTAGCCCGGAATCAGATAATCCGGGGTAACTGGACCGATGCAGGTAAGGCGGTGCAGAAACTACTGGAATTAAACCCAACTCATGAGCCTGGACTTGCGATGCAGCGATTATTGGAGAATCGTTCTGAGCCACCGAACTGATTCAGTCGGTTCCGCCATGATACAACGGATCCAGGTTCGGTTTAATAGGAGACAAACAACTCAACAAGAATTGTTACAATATCAAGGCTAAGCATGTCAACTCCATAAAACCACATATACTTGGATACGCGAATCGTACCCAATAAAATGCGGCTGGAAATTCAGGCTAGGTTTCTATATACTCTGAGTATTGCCCCGAAGCGTTCCTGGACTGTGTGGAAGCGCCTTATGGAGAATAGTGATGGCAGCCTTAGCATTTTGTAGAGTGTCTAATTGTTGGTTTAGCCCCATTGGGGGTGGGCTTCATAAGCGCATAATACTCTGTTCAAAAGTTTTTCTATTGGTCAGATTGTTGAGGTAGTTGCACAATTCAGGCAAAGAAATCGCATCATGTTTATGATCTAGGGCGAAACCAATGCTCGTTGAATCCATCTCGGTTTCGATCACTTAACAGTAATCTCCATTCCAATGCTATCGGTAACTGGGACCCGTATGTTACACTCTTATTTCCGCGCATTGAGCTCGTGATTATTCTTGGTGGTACCTTGGGTAGTGGTGTCATATGGAATTATCTTACCAATTAGTGCTTGTCAGAGAATAGGTCATTTTTGCGATTCTTGCTATATTCATAACAATCTGGGGCCGTAATTGTGGCGTCGTTGGTGGAGTTTCGGGGGAATCAGGTGCCTTTCGGCTTGCTGAATGGTCACTGGAAGACATTTTTTGCTCTCCGATGCAGCTGGGACGCGACCATGCGTGCCAACCCGACGTATGTCTGCCTTTCCGCTTATGGCGGAGCCTGTCCAAATTCCTTCGGTAGGATTACAGCGGCGCTACGCCGCTCGTTTTCGGGCCTGATGCCAGCGCTTGAGCCGCTCCTCTTTCCGCTTCAACTGCAAGCCAAGACGATGTACGTTGGCCGCGACCACAGAGAGCGCTACCGTGCGACCAAACCCCTCCTTACCATGCGTACGCACCAAGTCCAGTCCGCGCTGGTTCAAATTGTTGATCGCGGATTCTACCGCCGGATGCTGACGACGACCCTCCACAAAGTCCGGAGCGGATGCGCGCTCCCTGTCCGCATGACTTAAACGCCCCCGCTTCGGCATAATCACCAGTTTCAGAATTTGCTCCAATGCGCGCCGGTTGTGTTCCGATGAATACCCCGTATCCATGCTGCACGAAGTCAGGGACGGGTACAGCGTCGTGGCCTCCCGTAAAAAATCCACGATCATTGACGAATCTACCCCCTCGTAGAGCACCCGGTAGTGAAGAATGTACTGATGCTGGTCCTCCAAGACGCAGACCGGGAGGCCCAACTCCGCCTGTACCCCCGCCTTACCTTTGACGATCCAACGCGTATGCGGCTCGTGAACCGAGAAAATCTTCTCCGAATGCGGAATCTTTTCGCCCCTGAGCAACCGCCGATCCACCTGATCGATCAGTGTCAAGCTGCATCCCAGGTAGTGCAGCCACCGATCACTGCAATCTGCCCCCAACCTCCGCTGCGAAGCCAACGCCTTCTTCACCAGCTTTCTGCAGTGGCACAGGTATTTGCGCACCCGATCACGACGATGCCAACCCCGTGACCTGCGTACCCCTTGAAACAAACGATCAAGCCGCTTTTCCCAATCCGACGCCTTGCGCCAGCCCGGCAGGCCGTGCGCACCGCTCATACGTGCAGACTCCCGAAGCAACAAACCCACCGCATCCCTTAGCAGACTCACATCCGTAGGCCAATGAACATGCGTCTTCGTCACCGCTGAATCTACCCTGCAACGTAACCCCTCCTGACGGGCCTTCTTCGTAAGCTCCCCGTGACCATGCTCCACCACAACCTTGTTGATCTTGCCCAGTAACTCCTCCGATAACAAACTCACATTGTCCAGAATCGTCTGTACATGGTATTCCGATCCCTCGCGCCAACTACCATGCCCAAGCATCTGGCGCAGGAGCTTGTCGTTGTTCGCCATATGCGTCAGTCGATCATAATCGCAATTCAGGGCCTGCTTCAGCATCCCCAGAACAAAAATCCTCCACAGATCCATCCCCCGGCGCCCCAATTTGTGACTGACCCCCGAAGCCACGCCCCCTTCCAAAAGCTCGAAAATCTTCGCTCGCGTCTTTGCATTCTTGTAAATCGAAAGCAAACCACGCAATACCACCGGAATGTCATCCCGGCTGCGGGGGGCAAGCTCGATCTCTTCAATCGGGACCTGCCCAAACGCGCGTTGGGCTTCCATTACTACACGCATGGCAACAAAGGGGCGAATGTACACGCTTAAACGCCCAAATCAGACCTTCTACCCCAAAATTGCCGCCAGATTCGCAAATTCATTCATCCTCCCGCTCGGACGACGCCTATGCGATCAGAGCCCCAAATACACGCTAAATCCTGACCAAATCCACCCAAAATGATCAAATCTGCCCCCAAATACCCGAACTCATCGTATAATCCCACAACCAAAATCATTTTCTGGCAAGCACCAATTAGCATAAGTGCTCAGCCGGTTATACTTCAAGAAATTCTGTCTATTGATGGTTTTTATTCGATTTCTGATTTAACTGTGGGAAATGACAGTAGCATATATGTTGCGGATCACCGTAACTTCTCGCTGAGCAAGTTTGACTCATCTGGACGTTTGATACGGAAAGTCGGCAGTCAGGGTGTCGCTCCGGGAGAATTTTTCAGAGGCCCCAGTCATCTGATATTAATGGATAGTTTGCTGATTGTTTCGGACCAAAAAGGCACTGGTACCCTGCATTTTTTCGACCTCAATCTCAACTTTAAATTCTCTACTCAAGTTGCAACTACCCTAGACATGGATGTTGCCCCTGATAAACGATTGTATCTTGGAACCACTGACTTGGCCACATTGGACAGATATGTGGCTATATATACACCAAACGAAGTTCCCCAAAGGCTGTTTGAACTCAGTGATATTCACAGGTACAACCTTGAAAACCAATTCATATTGCTTGCTCGGTACCCTGAAAGAATTGCTATTGTTTTTCAATTCGTGAATCGTATTGATATCTATGATCCGTCTGGACACCTTTTGAATCGTTTTTCCATTGCAGGTCTACCGCTTCGTTATCAGGGACGCTATATGGACCCTAGTCGACAACCACAATTGCCAGACGATATCGTCGAATCCATCAGCTATGTTCCTGGAGGCATGATTTTTACGAGTGCCGTAATGGATCATGAAGGAAACCTGTTTCTGGAACATGGAGGGAAAATAGAAGAGATGCCTGCGAGTAGGTCGGTGTACATGATCACCCTTGAAGGAAAAGAGAAGGGTATGTTTCAAATGCCCCGTAGAACAAGACTCAAGTACATTGACGAAACGGGACACGCATATGCCGCAGAAACAACAGAGGAGTCAACTGTGCTGAAAAAATATATAATTGAATATCAGGAATGACATTGTATCCTTCTCGAAAGGAGAGATCTTCTTGCTTCATCTGCCGCAGCGAACATTTCGTCTGATGTCGAAATGCTCTCACTGGACCCCACGCTGCAGCGCAAGCTCCGAGTCCTGATTTCCCAGGCGGGCGATTGAGATTTGCCCCTGAGAGGCTATGAGAGCAAATTCTCGCGGGGGTTATTTCAGTGTGGGTAGGTCCTCGTTGATCCTACCCCTTCTGTGTGGCTCGTTTATAGGAATTTGACCTGGATTTCCCTGAATTGCCCGAAAATCGCCAGTTTTTATGATTTTAGCCGGCATTCCGCACGACCGCCTCGTAGACGGTTTCGGGGACGGCAATTTGATATAGTTGCCGTACCCCCGCTCGATCCAGCCCGCGTCCCCTAAGGCACCGAGGGCCCGTTGTTCCCGTAAATCCCCACTCAACCGCGAACGCCCGCCCATGCGTATCTCATGATCGCATCCTGCTCTTGACCCAGCGTAGCCCGCGTATCCACGACCAACCGAGCTTGCTTATGCAATGCAGGCCAGTCATAACTGGTATGGTCTGTGGCAATTAATACACAATCTGCCTCGGCTATAGCAGCGTCCAGATCGACAACCGATACCATCTCAAGCTCATCGAGGGTGAAAACCGGCACGTATGGGTCATGGTAACTGATTGTTGCCCCTTTATCCTTAAGAAGCTTGAGGATATCCAAGGCGGGGGACTCACGTAAATCGCCTACATCCTTTTTGTATGCAACACCTAATACCAGGATGCTGCTGCCCCGCAATGGCTTTCCTTCTTCGTTGAGTACATCCTGAACACAGCCTACCCAATACTTGGGCATGGCTGTATTAATCTCGGTTGCCAACTCGATAAACCGAGCGGTGTATCCCAGCGTACGTAACTTCCAGGACAGGTACTGTGGATCAATAGGGATACAATGGCCCCCAAGCCCCGGACCAGGTAGGAATTTCATGAAGCCAAACGGCTTGGTCCCTGCAGCTTCAATCACTTCCCAGGCATTCAATCCCAATTTATCGCAAATCAGCAGCACTTCATTGGCCAACCCGATGTTTACGGCCCGAAATGTGTTCTCCACCAACTTCGTCAGTTCTGCCGCCTCCGCACTTGATACGGGGACGACGGACTCAATGGCGGACTCGTAAAGCATTCTACCCATCCGAAGACACTCCGGTGTCACTCCACCCATCACCTTTGGTGTATTCTTTGTGGTCCAGTCCCTGCGCCCGGGATCGACACGTTCGGGCGAAAAGCACAGGAAAAAGTCCTTCCCCACTTCCAGATTTTCAGCTTCCTGATGAAAGCGCGGCAAAATCACCTCGGTGGTTGTGCCTGGGTACGTAGTACTCTCCAGTACGACAATCATACCTGCGTGAAGGTGTTCAGCGATCGCATCTGCAGCACTCAGAATGTGAGAAACATCTGGTGCTCCAGTCTTACGCAACGGGGTTGGAACACAAATACTTACGGCATCGCAAGTATCAAGGAGATCAAACTGATTCGTAGCACGCAGTAATCCCTGATCTGTGAGCGGCATCAACCGTTCGCTGGCCATGTCCTCTATGTACGATATGCCTCGGTTGACTAATCGCACCTTTTTCTCGTCAACATCAATTCCAATAACCCTGAACCCCACTTCGGCAAACGCTGCTGCAAGCGGCAATCCAACATACCCCAGACCTATCACGGCAATGGTTAGATCACGTGATTCTATGCGCTCTTTCAGCGCCTCATATACTGATTTCTTCATGCTATTATTCTACAGAAAACCTAAATCTCTCAGCTTCCGCACTACAAGCTGCGTACTCTCTTCCACGGTTTCTTCGTCCGTCCGACAGACAACTTCTGCATTTTCGGGGACTTCATAGGGATCGTCGATCCCGGTGAAGCCCTTAATGATTCCAGCACGGGCCTTTGCATATAACCCCTTAACATCTCTGCGTTCGCACACTTCCAATGAAGCATTTACGAAAATCTCAATGTAACCACCTTCGCGCTCTATACGCCTGCGATTAATGGTACGATCCTCTTCATACGGGGCAATCGGTGCACAGATAACCACTCCACGATGCTTAACAATTTCTGAGGCGACATAGCCGATGCGCTGCACGTTCGTAGATCGATCTTCTTGCGAGAAACCCAACCCTTTACTCAGATTGGTCCTAACTACGTCCCCATCCAGAAGAGTGACTGGACACGACAAGCGTTCCAAGAGTCGTGCCTGGAGTGCATTTGCAATCGTGGATTTTCCTGAACCGGACAATCCCGTCAGGAACACGGCAAAGCCCTGTTGTCCGCGTGGGGGATAAGTCTTTCGCAGCTCCTCAATCACACCCTTGTAAGAAAACCATTCGGGGATTTCCTCTCCATTCGAAAGCATCCCCCGCAACTGAGTCCCTGAAATATTCAGGGTTTCCTCCCCTTCAACCACCTCATCTATCGGCTTGTACGCGTCTGATTCTGGCGCATAAACCATTAGCCGAAATGGTACCACGTCTATTCCGGCTTCTTCGGCATGGGCCCTAACCAAATCCTGGGCATCGTACGGACCATAGAACGGTGTGCCGTCCTTCATTGTGCCTGGACCGGCATGATCACGCCCTATGATAAGGTGGGTACAACCATAATTCTTGCGAATAATTGCATGCCAGAGTGCTTCTCGCGGTCCACCCATGCGCATCGCGAGTGGCAACAGACTTATTAAAGCCTGACCTTCAGGATAATAGTGTAGTAGTTTTTTATAGCTGCGTACACGCGTGTAGTGATCTATATCTCCCGACTTCGTCATCCCAACCACCGGGTGGATTAGCAGTTTTCCACCTATCTCCTGAGATGCTCGATCAGTTAGCTCTTTGTGGGCGCGATGCATTGGATTGCGCGTCTGAAAGGCTACAACACGCGAGCTTCCCTGACTCCGAAAAATTTCACGCAGTTGTCTGGGCGAATGCCGAAGATTCGGAAAGTCGTAATGGGGAGGCAATTGAACCCCCTCCAGTGTGCCGCTTAGATAATACGTGCCTGCTCGGTTGAAGAGATATTCCACCCCAGGGTGTTCGGTGCTGACCGTACCAAACACCTTTCTCGCCTCTATCTCTTTGTCCGGCTTCCAGAGATCTTCGATATGAAGGATTGCCAGAAGCAACCCGGTGACATCACGAAGTGCTAGTTGATTATGCCCTTTGAGCCGCTTCACATCCTCCTCAGTAATGTCGAGTGTGATCGGCATAGGCCAAAGCGTACCGCACGAAAGGCGCATGTCCCGCAGAACGCCATCATAATCTTCTCGGTTCAGGAAACCCTTTAGTGGAGAAAATCCACCGCAAAGCAACAGCTCCAAATCGCATAATTGCCGATCTGACAGGACTATAGACGGAAGATTGACCGAACTGTCTTTGAGGAACTCCCCGCGCTCTTGATCTACAAGAAGCTCCGCCAGTGAGCCTCCATGAGGCTCAATCAAAACTGCCATAGCGTTTCTATTGGAGGTAGAGTGATAGAAGGAAGGTAGACTGTCTAAAACCAAATAAACGACGTTGCATGAACAAAGAGTGTATCTGTTCGCGCAACTTTTACAACCATCTCATGGAGATGATGGTTGTGGAGACTAGCATTACCAACAGACTAACCGGTAACCCAACACGTAAATAGTCTCGAACCCTATAGTTCCCTGCAGCCATAACCATCAAGTTTGTCTGATAACCAACGGGGGTCATAAAGCTGGCTGCCGCGGCAACTGCCACTGTCAATACGAAAGCCTTGGGCTCAGCATCAAAAGTCGATGCCATGGAAAACGCAACCGGCAACATAAGTACGGCGGCGGCCTTGTTGGCAATCAGCTCAGTAAGTACGTTGGTACATGCATACAGTGCGAGTAAGGCCAATATCGGGCTAATCACGGTAATCTCTATCAGGACTTGGGCAAGACCATCTGCGACACCGGTCTTTCCTACGGCAACCCCAAGCCCAAGTGCTGACGCTATAAGTAGCAGCACTTGCAGATCCAGTGCATTACGAGCAGTTGCAACAGTGATACAGCGTGTCATTACCATGACAAGTGCTGCTGCAAATGCTGCTGTCGGTAACGGAACTCTTCCAGTACTGATAGCCAAAACCATGGCTACCAGAATGCCCACTGACGTTACTATACGTACTCCATTAAATTTTTGACGGGATACCCCTCGAGGCACTACATAGTAGAATTCTGCGTGACTTGCGTTCCAGCGCTCCTCGAAACCCGCTACAGCACCAACCAACAGTAGGTCACCGGCCTTTAACATTGTATCTCTCATACCAGCACCTTCAAGCACGCCCGATTTGTATTGCACAGCCAGAACAACAGCACCATATGTAGCAAGAAAGTCCACTTCGGCAAGGGATTTGCCAATCAGGGTGGAAGTATCACTGAGTACAGCCTCGTACATTGGAAGAAGGTTGCCAAGTCGTTGCTCAGAAATAGACCTTCCCGGACCAAATCCTGGCCTATTCAGCAGGTCCTCGAGAACAGAGAGATTGCCGCTAAAGCACAGCACGTCGTCCTGACCCAAAATTAATTGAGGATCGAATGCCATAACATGCTTACCCCGTCTTATCTGAACAATCACAGCAGATTCCTCCACAACATCCAATCCAGACTGCTTCAAGGTTTGGCCAATATAAGGAGAACGTCCAGTTACGCGAACTTCAAACAAACACTTCTCCAAACGGGAACGAGTAAAAGTTGGCTCGCTAGCACGATCCGGCAAAAGTCGCACTCCGACGAAAGCCATGAATATCAATACAACGACGGCCGCCGGCAGTCCGATCATAGTAAAATCGAAAAGGGCAAGCGTAAGTCCCTGATCCAGGGCCAATCCAGAAACCACCACGTTGGTTGACGAGCCTATCAGCGTTATCATACCGCCAGCGATTGCAGCATATGATAACGGGATGAGTAATTTAGATGGAGAAAGCTTGGATCTATACGCCCACCGCTGCACGGGTTGTGTCCATATTGCAACAACGGGAGTATTGTTCATGAATGCCGAGACCAGTGCCGTCGGCACCATAAGCCGAAACAAAGCCACTGGCAGATTAGACACTCTTCTCAGTAACCGCCGCTCAAATCGGCGTAGCAGTCCGCTCTCCTCTATTCCTGCGGCCACGACGAAAAGTGACCCAAGTGCAATTACCGCCCCGTTAGAGAAGCCCGCAAATGCCTCTGATGGGGTAATCACACCTGCAACCAGGAGCACCCCCAAAGCACCGAGAAAAATGAGATCAGGCCTAGCAAGATCCCGAACAAGCGCCACAGCGATCGAGACGATCACAGCAATAGTCAGATACGCCTGCCAATCCATTGCCATCCGTAATAATTCAAGCTAAAAAAATCACGCTCTTCCAGCAGGGGGCAACCTTGGACGACCAATGCTATGATAATCGAATCCTCGCTCTGCCATCCTACGGGCATTATATAAATTACGCCCGTCAAAGATAAGTGGTTGCCGCATCAGCCCCTTAATTCTCTCAAAATCAGGCCGCCTGAATTCCGGCCATTCCGTGCAAATGAGTAACATATCTACGCCCTCCAAGGCCGCATAAGCACTCTTGGCATAGATCACTGAATCTCCCAGGATTGTCTTAGAGGTTTCCATCGCCTCCGGGTCAAAAGCAGTAATACGTACGCCTTCCGCCAAAAGTCCACGAACAACTACATGGGCGGGGGACTCGCGAACATCGTCTGTATTGGCCTTGAAAGCAAGCCCCCATACCGCCGCGTGTTTTCCCCTCAGATCTCTCCCAAGGTAAGCCCGCACGCGGTCTACCAGTAACATCCGTTGACTTTCGTTCACCTCAAGTACCGCCTGAAGCGTCTTGAAAACATAATCATTGCTACGCGCGGTACGCAGGAGCGCCCGTACATCCTTCGGGAAACAACTGCCACCAAAACCAATTCCCGCGTAAAGAAAATGTCTGCCGATACGGGAGTCACTGCCGATCCCAATGCGCACCGTATCCACATCCGCCCCGACGCGGTCACACAAGTTTGCAACTTCGTTCATGAAGCTGATACGCGATGCCAGAAAGGCATTTGCCGCATATTTGGTTACCTCGGCTGAACGCTCGTCCATGATAATGATGGGGTTACCCTGTCGGACGAATGGCTCATAGAGACGTCTCATGATGTTGCCTGCACGGTCACTCGAAGTCCCTAAAATGACCCTTTCCGGCTTCATGAAATCATCAACGGCAGCCCCCTCCCTGAGAAATTCCGGGTTAGATACTACATCAAAATCCTCCTCATATCTGGCCCCCTGCTCAGCCAGCACTTCCCCGACCTTGGCAGCGGTCCCGACAGGCACGGTGCTCTTGTTAACTATAATCCTGTACCTAGCATTGTCCCTGAGCCATATGCCGATTGCATGTGCGACCTGCAGCACATAAGACAAATCCGCATCCCCGTCTGCATTGGGCGGTGTTGGCAGTGCAAGAAATACGATCTCAGCATTTTCCAAGGCTTCGTTCAGCGAGATCGTGAAGGTCAGACGTTTTTCACGCAGATTGCGGTGCAACAAACTATCAAGGTCGGGTTCGTAGATCGGCATTTCTCCTCTACGCAGACCTGCAACCTTAACCTCGTCGACATCAACGCACCAGACATCATTACCCATTTCAGCAAAGCAAACCCCTGACACCAAACCAACGTAACCTGTTCCGACTATTCCAATTTTCATGCAAGTAGTACTCCCGAAGTAACAATGACTACTTGTACGCCAAGCGATTACTATTGGGTCAACCTATTTAAACAACAAGTCTTTGCACAAATTTGTCTTATTCGATGGAACCGTGACTAAACTGCCTGTATACAGTAGAATCGTCTTCCAACTTTATGATCGGTTTATATCTTCTGGTCCAACCAACACAGACATGATCTACAGTGTTATTATGGCAGGGGGGATCGGCAGTCGATTTTGGCCGCGAAGCAGAGAAGCGCATCCCAAACAGTTCATTAATGTTCTGGGAAAAGAAACCCTACTCCAAAAAACGGTGGCGCGTATTGCCCCGATCACGCCTCCAGAGCGAACCTTGGTCGTAACTCATAAGCGCTACGCAGACCTTACACGCGAGCAGTTACCTACGATTCCCGAAGAGTGCATTCTTGGCGAGCCGATAAGCCGCAACACTGCTCCATGCATTGCTTACGCGGCTATCAAACTGCGCGCAATTGATCCCGATGCAATCATGGTCGTGTTGCCGGCTGATCATTTGGTGAAAGACGAAGCACGCTTTATCGAGATTCTGCAAAAGGCGATTGTTGCGGCTGAGCGCCCCGGTGCCCTCGTTACGATTGGTATCCAGCCTTCCTATCCCGCCACCGGCTACGGTTACATCCAGTATGCCACCTCCGACAACAAGGACGCCGATACCCATAGAGTGCGAACCTTTGCCGAAAAGCCTAACGAAGCAACTGCAGAACGATTTCTGGATTCCGGCGATTTTCTCTGGAACAGCGGGGTTTTCGTCTGGCGTGCTGATGCACTCCTGTCAAATATGCAGACACATCTGAGGAGTACCTGGACTGCCTTCAATAACGCAGCTCAACACATTGGGACTGATCAGGAAGCCACAGCCATCCGTAAGGCCTACCACAAGAGTACACGTATCTCCATTGACTTCGGCGTCATGGAACGGGCCAGCAACGTTTACGTCGTTCCTGGAAATTTTGGGTGGAGCGACATTGGAGACTGGCGTGCAGTCTACGACCTGAGTGATAAAAACCGCCATGGTAATGTACTTAGGGGCAATGTTATCGTGCACGATTCCAGCCGCTCCCTTGTGCATGCTGGTAAACGCCTGGTTGCAGTTGTAGGCGTCCATGATGTGGTGATCGTAGATACCGACGATGCACTGCTAATTTGCCACAATCGCAGTACACAGCAGGTTAAGAACGTTGTGGACTACCTGCACGCACACCAGCACAAGGATTTCGTTTAGCCCCACGAGGCCCAATGCGCGCTCAATTTAATTCTCAATCTTTTTATTGTCAACACACATCAAGACCGCGCGTACAACTGCGCTCGCTGTTGGGTTCGTCAACGTGGATTTGAGTGAAACCTATCCCAATACCAGCTACCACCGATTTAATGCGGCTTGCCATTTTCGCCACTGTTCTATTCTTGCATGTTCCCTTCGCCCGCTCCCAGGATACTCCTATCAGTATCACGCTGAATGAGGCTGTCGAGATTGCCCTGCTAAACAATTATGCCCTCCAGGCCAGCAAGCTTGTCGAGGAGGATAACAGGTTGCTAATTCTTGGCTCAGTAGGCATAGCTTTCCCAACAATAGAGGGAACGAGCTCCTATACGCGAAACGTGAAGGACGCCAACCCCTTTGCCGGAAGCGCCGCTGGAGACTTCTTCTCCGGGTTCGCCTTCATTGATTGGCTCGGCTTCAATGAGTCTGCACGAACGGATGGAAATAATGCTACAAATCCGATCACATTTGCCGAGTTTGCCGATCGACAACGAAGAGGACTGGCAGCTGCGGGGATCACTCCTAGCGAGCCCAGCGATAATCCGTTCTCGGTTGCTAATCAGTATCTGAACTCGATTTCGATCACTCAGAAGATTATAGATGTGGCTAATTGGGTCAGAATCGTGCATCCACATGGGTTCCGCACTGCACTTAAACAAATCAGTAAAGCAGCCGAACGACAGGAGCAGGTTATAATTGGTCAGGTTCGCGAGGCATTTTATGGTGCATTGCTCGCCGAGGAAGAAGTCCGTGTTGCAGCGCAGAGTGCGACAAGAATTCGAGCCTCCCGGGATGAAACAGCAATCCGTGTAAACAGGGGAATTCTGCCCAAGATTCAACGGCTCAGTATGGACGTTGAGCTTACCAATCGGGAGACAGCATTGGTTCGTGCTCAAACCCAAGCATCCAATGCCGTTGATCAACTCAAATACATGCTCGGACTGCCTATGGAGCAGGATATTGTCATTAATGGAACATTGGCGATCGATGAAATATCTCCATACCTCTCTGTGGCAGCTACAGATGCATTCCAACGTGCTATACGCGGACGACCGGATCTTGAAGAAGCCAGACTGGCCTATTCATTTGCTCTGAACGAGGTCCGAGCAGCCAAATTAACCCGATTCCCAATATTGAATGCATTTGCCAATTTCAGCTATACCGGTCGGGTCCCGGATACTCGAACTTTTACTATTTCGGATCCTACCAATCCATTCAGGTTTTCGCAGGGCAGTAACACTTACTTCAGCGAGGCTTACTGGCAGTCCGCAGTCAATATCGGGTTCAGACTTGAGTGGACAATCTTTGACGGATTACAAACTAGACGCACGCTCCAGCGTGCGGAGGTCGCTGCCCGCCAGGCGGGATTGGCAATCGATGAGGCCACAGCTGCGATGAGAGTCGAAATTGAATCTGCTCTACGTGAACTCACAACTGCTTATCACCAGATCACCAGCCAAGAGACAAACGTAGCTAATGCCGAGCTCAACTATGAGTATACCTTGTCCAGGTCTAATGAGGGCGTAGCCAACCTTCTAGAAGTGAGATCCGCATCCGAGCAGCTGGACACCAGTAAGCTGAACTATCTGCGTGCAGTACACGGCTTCCTGATTGCTCAAAGTAACCTGGAGGTGGCTCTCGGCGTACCGATCGAGAAACAGACCGACTTCAGGCTGGCATCAGCTGGTAAGTAACAAAAATCGACCTATGAGAATTCCTTATATCCTACTGCTTTGTTGCGGGTTTTGGTCTGCGTGTGCAGACCCGGGAGATGATCTAAGTACCGAAAATGAACCTCCGCCGATGGCGGCTAAGCATGTTGAGACACTCGAAGTACTTCCCATTGCATTTGATGATTTTATCGAACTCACAGGGACCATTGAAGCAAATCACGATGTGATCGTCTCAGCGCGAACAACCGGCACCCTCGAAATGATAGCCCCCTTAGGGCAAATTGTCCGTGTAGAACAAACTGTCGCGCGTGTAGACGACGAGCTTCTGCAGACGGCTCATCGTCAAGCTGAAGCGCAGGTTAGTAATGCCCGAGCTGCACTGAGAATCGCCCAGGAGAGCTACGATAGGCAACAACCGCTTTTTGCAGATTCTATTATCAGTGCATTGGAGTTCACACGTCTGGAAACGACGCTTGATCAGGCAAAGTCGGCACTGTCTCTGGCTGAAGCTGCCTATGACCAGGCTACGCGCCAACTGGCTAATACCATTCTCCCCGCACCAATCACTGCCACAGTTGAGGAACGCTACATTGAACCGGGTGAACAGGTTGTAGGTGGCACCCAGTTACTCCGCCTGGTAGATTCGCGCAATGTGCAAGTCGTAGCCGGCGTCTCAGAAAGGTATGCCGGCGAGATCGAAATAGGCACACTGGCAGAAATCAGCCCGCGCAGCGCCGGAGCCCCGGCACGCACAGGACGCGTCAGCTTCGCCGGTAATGTTATTGATCCCGATAGCCGCTCATTTGAGATAAAAGTTGCCGTGGATAATTCGGACGAAAAATTGAAACCCGAAATGATCGTGAAACTGACGGTCGTAAGACTCACTGTCGAAGATGCTCTTGTGATACCCGGCAACGCCATCACCCGCAACGAGTCAGGACTTGCAATTTATGTCGTTGAGGAACGTGATGGGGATAGCTTTGCCAAAAGACGTAACGTAACCATTGGCCCTGAATATGCCAACCGGGTCGTAGTTACAAGCGGCTTGTCCGCCGGTGAAACAATGGTCATTCGCGGACAATCGACCTTGGGAGATGACGATCGCGTAATCACAGACCAACACTACACTGCACTGAATGAGTTTGGAGTTCCTATCCTAAATGCACCCCCGGATTCCACTACAGACCTGTGATCGGCTATAATGAAAATCACTGAGCTTGCGATTAAGTACCGCCCGAGCGTTGCAATTTTGACCTTGATGCTCACGGTGGGAGGTCTGGTCAGCTATTTGACGATTTCGAAGGAAGCTTTCCCTTCCATTGAAATACCAACCATTATTATCACCTCTATTTATCCGGGAGCCAGTCCAAGCGATATTGAATCCCTGATCACAAGGATCGTGGAAGAGGAAGTCCACTCCGTATCTGGAATCAAGGAAGTTCGATCCTCCTCGGTACAGGGAGTATCTACTATCATCGTGGAATTCAATCCTGATGTGTCACTCGATCTTGCCTACCAGCGCGTTCGGGATAAAGTACAACTGGCCAAGCCACGCCTACCCGGTGACATTGAGGAACCCATCGTCAGTGAGTTCGATGTCGAAGATATCCCCATCATGAGCATCAACCTGGGGGGAGCGTTCACTCTCACCGAACTCAAAGAGGTTGCGGAAGATCTGGCAGACGAAATTGAAAAAAGCCCGGATGTCCTGGAAGTGCAGATCATTGGCGCGCTCGAGCGAGAGGTTCAGGTGAATGTAGATATCCGTGCACTACAAGGATATGGCCTCACGTTCACAGACCTCATTGAGACCATCAACGCCGAGAATTCCAATACACCGGGAGGCACGATTCGAGTTGACCGCCAAAACTATATCCTGCGCATTGACGGAGAATTCCAGGAGATCGAGCAGGAGATCGAAGATTTAGTGATCGAGAGCCAAGGGAGATTTCCCGTGTACGTAGGTGATGTGGCTGAGGTCGACTTCGGCTTCAAGGAACGGTCCACCTACGCAAGACTGCAGCTGATGCAGGAGGAACGAGGTAAACGCCTGATCAGACTGGCTGAATCAGGGATGTACCCTGTCATTACGCTCAATATTAAGAAGCGCAGCGGGGCAAACATCCTTGATACGGCTGACGATATCCAAGCCGTCCTTGATGAGTTTCCTTTCCCTCGCGGAACACAGGTTTTGATCACCGGCGACCAAAGTGAGCAGGTCGGACAGCTCGTAACCGATCTTGAGAATAACATTATCAGCGGACTGATTTTTGTGGTTCTGGTGCTGTTGTTCTTCTTGGGCGTTCGTACAGCAACACTGGTGGGGATTGCTATTCCGCTCTCCATGTTCCTCTCCTTCCTCACCCTTCAGATACTGGGGCAGGAGTTGAACTTCGTAATACTCTTTTCGCTGATCATTGCACTCGGCATGTTAGTAGATAATGCCGTGGTGATTGTTGAGAACATTTATCGGTACAGAGAACTGGGGTACCCCAGATTTGAGGCAGCCAAACGCGGAACAGCTGAAGTAGGCTCCGCTGTCGTAGCGTCGACTGCAACGACCGTGGCGGTATTTATCCCGATGTTGTTCTGGCCTGGCCTCACAGGGGAATTTATGGGCTACCTTCCTTTGACGCTCATCATTACGCTAACCTGCTCTCTCTTCGTTGCCATAATCATAAACCCTGTCATAACAGGATACTTCGTCCGTTTGGACACCGACCCGAAAAGACATTTTTCTGCCGCCCTGCGGATTGGATTGTTTGCATTGTTCGCCGGTGTTGCTCTGATCATTGGACTTACTAACTGGCAAACGCTCCTGGTACTTTCGCTTGCAATACCAGTGCTCATGACGCTGCATCGCTTTTGCTTCAGCCCCATCGCACGTGGCTTCGTCGCCAAAGGCATGCCTAAGCTCATTAGTTGGTACCGTAAGTTCCTGGACGCACAACTGCAGCGTGACTATGAAGTCCGGACACCTGCCTTTGCACGCAGACGGCTCTGGTTTGGTGTGGCCTTAATCTATGTCATAGGATTGGTTGCCGCTGTGATCTCCATACTTATGGCTACGCCAGATGGGCCTTCACCGTTGTTCGGAGCCGCTGCCCTCTTTGGATTGGCAGCCGTAGTGCTTTCAATTATAGCAGTCTTCCGCACACCAAATCCTTATCTTCGAAATTCCTTCTGCCTTGCCTGTTTAGCTCTGGGCTTCCTCCTCTTAGTCCTGGGCGGGCTAGTCATTTCATTTGCCAATCCTGCTGCTGGAACTGTACTTCTTTATCCCGCGGGCATATTGATGCTGATGGGACTTGTGATGGTACTCCTGCATTGCTGCGAAATCATCTACCTGGGTGGACTTCAAAGTATCAAGGCCGGTGGTTTCTTCGCCCTGCTGTCGTCAGCTATTTTGGGCTTGATGTCACTTATTCGCGGGGCAGAATTCCAGACGATCTTGATCCTGCTCTGCCTGCCCGCAATAGTCATAATTGTTGGGGCGTTGGGATACTTCATGAATGGGAAACTGCTGAAGTATCGAACTCGAATCTTGTTAACCGACAATCGTACACGACTTCTGACGGGGGTAACGGGTGGTTTTGTGGCTATTATCGGACTCTTCGTAGCCGCTCCAACCGGCGTGGAATTCTTCCCTGATACGGATCCTACCTTGATTGCTGTTGATATGGAACTGCCGTTGGGCACGCACCTGGATGAAACAAACAATGTTGCCAACATTACGCAGTCAAGGGTCGAAGAACTTTTGAACGAAAACGCAAACGACCGGGACAACATCAAAAACATGCTCGTGAATGTTGGAACCGGCAGTGGGGGAGATGGGCTTACAGGAGGCGGTCCTGGCAGCCCTGAAAGGGCCCTTCTTACGCTAAACGTGGTTGATTATGGTGATCGACCTGAGTCGAGTCGCAATACGCTCCAACGATTACGCGAGTCACTGCAGGGTATTCCAGGAGTGATCTTCGAGATCAATAAGGACAACGCCGGCCCACCAGTGGGCAAACCCGTCAATATTGAAATCACCGGGCAGGATTTTGCTGAAATAACGCGTATTACCGAAGACGTCACAGCTTCTTTGCGACAAGCGGCCACAGACGGCACAATCCCGAACCTTGTGGACATTAATAACAACCTTAACACCGGCCGTCCAGAGGTCCGTATTCTGATTGATCGGGAAAGAGCCGCTCGCCTGGGACTTGATACGCGCAAAATCGGCAACGTAGTGCGCTCAGCCGTTCAAGGTACCGAAGCCACTAAATATCGCTTCGGGGAGGAGGAATACGATGTTACCGTGCGTTTGGGTGAGGAGCAACGTGCAAGTTTGGAAGCACTCAACCAACTAACCATTCTGCATGAAGGAACTCAGATTCCCCTGTCTTCAATTGCGGATTTCGAGACTGTTAGCGGTTACGGATCAATTACACGGCTTGATCTGAGTCGTGTCGCTACTATTACCGGCGATGTTGTCGCTGGTGCAAATGGGGCTGCTTTGTTACAACAGGTTCAGTCACAGTTAGAGGACTATCAAAACTCTCTGCCCCCAGGCTACCAGTTGACCTACACCGGTGAGAGCGAAGATCAGGCAGAGGCTTTTGGGTTCCTGCAAACTGCGATGGCAATTGGGGTTGCTGCAATCACGCTAATCCTGATTGCCCAATTCAATAGCGTAATCGTACCCATCATTATCATGTTGGCAGTTGCTCTGGGACTCATTGGTGTGCTTCTAGGCCTCATTCTGACGCGCACACCCTTCGGTCTGATGACCTTTATCGGGGTCATTAGCCTGGCTGGAATCGTTGTTAACAATAACATTGTGCTGATTGACTACATCCGCCAGTTGCGTGACCGTGGACTGAGTAAAGTAGAGGCAATCATAGACGGTGGAGCTACGCGTCTGCGTCCCGTCCTGTTAACCTTTTTAACTACGGTGATTGGACTCGTACCGCTCACCTTCGGACTCAACGTGGATTTTGTTGCCCTATTCGCCGATTTGGCCCCCAATATTCAGTTTGGATCGGAAAATACACAGTTTTGGGGACCCATGGGTATTGCAATCATCAGTGGCCTCACCTTTGCAACTTTCCTTACCTTGGTCATTGTACCAGTTATGTATTCTGCCTTCGACTCGCTGCTTACTCACCTTCGAGCCAGCAGAAATGCCACAATGCCAGAGCCGACCGAATGAGAAATCTGGCGGATTTTGCTGATGCGAATCTGCGAATATTTGAAAGGCCCCCTCCTGAACCCAATACACGCGACATATACCTGATTGGTATCTGTGGCACAGGTATGGGCGCCCTCGCAGGACTCCTCAAAGAGGCGGGTTACGCGGTGCGTGGATCCGACAGCAATGTGTATCCGCCAATGAGTACATTCCTAGAAACACAGGGCATACCTGTACAGAACGGATACACGAAGGGAAACCTCGTCCCCACACCCGACCTGGTTATCACCGGCAATGCTTGTACACCAACGCACGTTGAAGCAGCAGCAGCACGAGAGCAATCTCTCCCCCAGTTTTCACTGCCGGAGGCTTTACATCACTTTTTCCTGCTTAAACGCCGAAGTTTAGTGGTTGCTGGAACCCATGGGAAAACAACAACAACAGGGCTCCTGATACACTTACTGTGCTCGGCCGGCCGTGACCCAGGGTTTCTTGTCGGAGGAGTCCTCCAGGAACTCGGAAAAAGCTATTCCATAGGTACTGGACCGCAATTCGTAGTAGAAGGCGATGAGTACGACAGCGCCTATTTTGACAAGCGGCCTAAATTCATGCACTATGCGCCGCAGGTAGCCATTGTGACTTCTATAGAGTTCGATCACGCTGACATCTACGCATCATGGGACGAATACCAAGAAGCGTTCGTTGCCTTTGCTAACCTGGTGCCTACTGATGGATTGCTGGTCGTCTGTGGAGATGATCCTGCTGCAGCACGACTCTCCAGTCCTGCCCCTGTACTCACGTACGGGATGAGCGATAAACACGATGTGGTTGGGCGTATTACTGAGGCAACGGAAGATGGCGTGCGATTCAATCTGGTGCATTGTGGACGTGATCTGGGTCCGATGTTCCTTCCAATGAATGGACACCATAATCTCCGCAACGCCCTTGCAGCAAGTACAGTGGCGCTGCATGAAGGATTAACGGTAGACGAGATCGCCCATGGTCTGGCATCATTTCCTGGGGTTAAGCGGCGACAAGAGGTACTGGGGAAACCCGGTGGTATTCTGGTTGTGGATGATTTTGCACATCACCCAACTGCCGTACGTGCAACGATTCAAGCAGCTAGTGAACGCTGGCCCAGCCATCGGATTCTGGCAGTATTTGAGCCGCGTTCCAATTCCAGTCGGCGAAAAATTTTCGAAATTCCATATGGTGGAGCATTTACGGATGCCGACGTAGCATACCTTTGTTCGCCTTCCTTTCGACACAATGATGCTCCTGAGCAGTTTATGAATATTGATGTGGTCCTTGATCGTATTCGCAAATCAGGTTCCGAAGCTCACGCTTTCGCATCAGTACCACACTTACTCGAGTCTCTGATTCAGGAGGTCCGATCCGATGATGTCATCCTTATCATGAGTAACGGAGGTTTTGGCGGTCTACACCAAGACTTACTGGAGTATCTTTCGACACACTATGGCGAATAGCTGCACATGTCAGGCATTGTTGGACATTTACTGATTCTGACAGCTTTTGTCAGTTGCATCTTGTCGGTCTTTGCATTCTTCCGGGCTGCACAATACGAGAACGATGGAATAGACTTTCATCGCTTGGGCAAAATGCTCTGGGGAGTGATGACTGTATGTCTATTCAGTGCATGGCTGCTCCTTATCGTTCTCATAGCGACCCATCAGTTCCAGTACAATTACGTTTGGGCTCACTCATCTCTGGACCTGCCCTTTCACTTTCTGTTCTCTGCTAGTTGGGAGGGACAGGAAGGATCGTTTCTACTTTGGATTATCATGAACTGCCTGATGGGGCTTGCACTCATGCGGTGGGCCGCTCCCGACTATAAGGCACCTGTTATGGCAGTCGTGGCATTCTGCCAAGCATTTCTACTCACAATGATTGTAGGAATCAAGCTTGGCCCTATCGAAATCGGTGCAGCCCCTTTTGCCACACTTGCAGAAGCCAACCCAGATGCCCCGATCTTCCAATCAAACCCTGATTTCGTGCCTGCAGATGGCACCGGGCTGAATGATCTATTGCAAAACTACTGGATGGTGATTCATCCTCCGATGCTTTTTGTAGGCTTTACCACCATGATTGCACCATTCGCTTTTGCTGTGGTTGCGCTGTGGAAGCGACAATACACCCAATGGGTACGACCTGCACTTCCCTGGACGCTTATCAGCGTTATGTGTCTGGGAGTGGGAATTGCTATGGGAGGATACTGGGCCTATGAAACACTTAACTTCGGCGGATACTGGGCCTGGGATCCAGTCGAGAACTCCTCTTTCGTGCCATGGATGATCGGTGTGGCTACCGTTCACTTGATGCTCATTCAGCGTAAGGGAGGGATCGGGCACAAAGCAGCACTTTTTCTGTCCATCCTGGCCTATATGCTGGTGGTGTATTCCACCTTTCTTACACGCAGTGGTGTACTGGGAGATGCCTCCGTGCATGCTTTCGTCGACCTCGGACTGTATAATCAGCTCCTGATCTGGATCTCCGCAATGGGTCTGTTGGGCTTCGGATTGTTTGCGTGGCGTTACCGTGAACTTCCCAGCGCACAGCAGGAAGCCCACTTTCTATCACGTGAATTTTTGGTGTTCTCAGGATCCGTGCTTTTGACCGTAATAGCAGCTGTCGTTATTCTGGGCACAAGTGCTCCGATCTTTGGACAACTGTTCCGCAATAATCCGGCAACCGTACCTATTGACTTTTACAATAGCTGGACTCTTCCGCTAGCGGTTGGTATCCTGTTTCTGGCCGGACTGGGTCAACTATTCTGGTGGACTAAAATGAACGTCCAAAAGGTGAACCGTGTACTGATTTGGCCAGTGCTTCTAGCCAGTGTGAGCACTGGTATTGTGTTGGTTTTGACACCGTTCGCAGCAGAAACAGTCGCCCCGGGTGAGAGCTTCTGGCAGCGCCACGGATATGGCATACAATTAATGCTCCTTCTTTTCGTGTCATTTTTTGCGCTTTACGGCAATACCACCGTGCTTTGGCGCGTCGGGCGCGGAAATTTAAAATTGGCAGGCGGAGCACTCGCACACGTAGGGCTTGGCATTATGGTTATAGGCATCATTGCATCCTCGGGATTTAGTCGGGCGATTTCTGATGCACCACGAGGTAGTGACCGAAGCAACTTTGTCGTTGAGCAAGGCCAAGTGGTTCCTGTCGCAGGATATGAGGTTGCCTATATCGGCACTGAACCTGGAGAACGGGGACATACACGCTTTGTGCTCGACTTTAAGGATCCCGGTGGACAGTCCTTTCGTCTGAAACCCGTAGCCTACGAATCAAACACAGGCCAGTGGATTCAGCATCCTGACCTAAAACTCTACTTCGAAAAGGACATCTACGTCGCCGTCACTCCACGTGCCATGATGGACGGTAACGGTTCGGACAATGAAGTTACCCTACGCCGCGGACAGAGTACCCTCGTAGGCGATGGCGCGTATCGAGTTACCTTTACCGGATTCAATATCGCACCGGACATACAATCTGTTATGAGTGAGGAGGAAGCCGCGCGCACAGAGATTGCCGTAGGTGCGGTGCTGCAAGTAGCCAACATGACCACAAACCTGATTGAAGAAATTACACCAGTTTATATCATACGAACAGATCGCAGCGTGAATGCTATTCCTGCGCAGTCAGATGGGATTGGGTACTATTTCACGAACATGAACGTCGACACCGGAGAAATCACGCTTACGCTTGATGGTGCAACGGGACCCGACTACGTGATTGTCCAGGCTCAGGAAAAACCAGCAATCAGCCTGGTCTGGATTGGCATTATCCTGCTGAGTGGAGGCTTCCTCCTATCCGCGATCCGGCGAACTATGGAACTGCGCTGGATTCCTTCCCGCAAGCCTGAAACGCGTTCAGCGTAATCCTTGTATCCCACCTCGTTTCAAAAACAAGGTCTACCACGAATTATTGTGTGTGACTTTCGACTAATCCCTTTCCAGATTTTTGCAGTGGTGCATTATTGCTTCGCGAGCCAATTCACGCCCCAGCATCACTGATTGACCATCCATGCGAAAAACTACTACGAGACCTATCCTGACCAAGTGCGTGCTCTGAATGTCGATACGATTGCCGAAGCCGCATTTGTCCAGCAGTTTGTGGATGCCTGGGCGAAGATGATGAACCTCGACCGGTTTGATCTCCAGTAGCGCGCGATTGTCGGTAGCCATCCGGCGCGGCGCAACCTTGACCCAAGAATTTCCCGTGCCGAAGCCATAGTGGCCAAGAATCCGTGCTGGCCACATGCTGCACACGAGATCCGGCGCAGAATGCATACCGGTCAATATCTACGGCCGAAACTCGAAAACCGTGCCCAGCGTATCTTGCAACACAAACAGGTAATTGCCCGCGACATCCATGTCCATGACCCCTTGGACAGGGACCTCAAACGAGTGGCTGTATGCCCCATTATCAGCATCAAAGACATCAACAATTGTACTTTCTCCCTCGGCTAAAAGCACGCGGGATTCCATGTACAAGCGTCCGTCGGAATACGCCAGGATATACTTCGCAGGAGTCCGGGACTTGAACCGCAAGGCCGTCGTGCCCATGACTTCAAGGGTCTCAAAAGTGGGCGGTTCCACCTGGTCCATGGTTTCCCGGGCATACACGACGTCGCCTGAGGGTGAAAAGCGGACAATGAATCCATAGTAGGTTGGGCTGTAGACCAAATCGGTATCCACCGCCTCGATTTCGCCGCCAACACCCAGAGGCTCCAAATCCGACGTGCCGAAGGTATGAAGCGGCTGGTCCAGTCCCTGGGTGGTGCCGAACATGTGCGCATCGCGAACAAACGTGGACAACATGAAGTAGTAGCGACCTTCATCAGTGAATGCCATGCGAAATAGTTGAACGTCCAGTCTGTGCGTTCCTAGCACTTCCCCTCCTGGTCCAAATCTCGTAATCAGGCGCTGGACCGCATCGGGCACCACGACATTTCCCTCCGCGTCAATGGACATGGGCATGGGATTGCCGAATTCACCCGGCCCTTCTCCCCGTCCGTGGCCATAGGTCCGGACGAGCCTGCCTGCAGCGTCGAAGTGTTTGACCACCAGGTCACCGTAGTCCAAGATGTAGCTGCCGCCGTCCATGGTACCGGCAATGCTGCTTGCCCGGTAGAGTATTTGCTCTTCCGAGGCACCGATTACGGCGACGACTTCAAGCCCCACATCTCGCCACTCGCGAACAGTTGACTCCTGTACGTATATGGGGAACGGAAACCCTTCAATCTGGCTAAGCGCCAGATTTTCATCCTGCCGCTCTGAACTGCTACACGCGGCGAGAGCAAGAAGGAAGGCACAAGGCAAGGTGTATCGCAGCATTGGAATCGCAAGAGATTGAATGTATGGCCGAACTCCGGGGTGCCAACGCTCTCGCTGTGCGAATACTTCAATCCCAGAGGACATTTCGCGACCAGATGTGGACCGCAGATACGTAATACCTTTGCAGCATGATTTGGTTACACCGATTGGTTATTCAGGTATACAATTCCCCATCATTCCCAATTTTTCAGTGGTGTACTATTGCTTCGCGAGCCAATTCACGCCCCGCTACCGTCAACTCCAGGGACTCTCCGACTGGGTACAATAATCTCTGTGCAGCTGCACGAGAGACCACATTCGCGGCAAAGGGTTTTTCCCAGGCCAAGTGCTCCTGAAGGTGATCCACTCGACATTCCCGCTCAGCTTCAGGGGTGCCTTCATGTTGCAGCAAGTGAATCACAAGCATCTTGATTGCAAATTGCCACCTTTGACGTTTTCTACGCTGCCATGCAGCCAATAAACCCTGATTGGGAGCTACACAAAGCAGGATTCCAAACTGGGCGCCTACTATCGCGGCCATACATCCTGCGATTGATGCATCAAGCAGGTATGCGATCCAGTATCCCGAAACGGCAGCAGTAACAGCCAACAGGATACTATACAAAATCATACGATCAAGTCGATTGGTGAGCAAGTATGCACTGATGGGAGGCCCTACCATAAGGGCAACTACCAGGATGGATCCGACCGCATCAAATGCAGCAACCGCTGTCATTGATATTAATCCCATAAGTGCATAGTGCAGCAACCCCGGCAGGAAACCTAGCGTTGCACAGAGTGCACTGTCAAACGTAGCCAATTTGAGCTCCTTGTAGAATAGCATTATAAACGCTGCGCACAGCAGTCCAACCGAACCGGTGGAATACAAAGATTGGGGCCCCAGATCGTACCCTGCGATTTCCAAGCGGTCGAATGGTGCAAAGGCCAACTCTCCCAGGAGCACGGCATCAGTGTCCAAGTGTACGTCACCCGCATAGCGGGCGATCAGAATTACACCAGTCGCAAAGAGTGCCGAAAAAACCAACCCAATCGCGGCATCTTCGCGCACACGGTTGGTCTTACGCATCCACTCAACCAATACAACCGTTAGCAGCCCTGTCGCAGCACCACCAAGTATAAGAATTGGAGATGACAGGTTACCGGTCAAGAAGAATCCAATTACGATACCTGGTAGGATTGCGTGGCTAATGGCATCGCTCATCATAGCCATTTGCCGCAATACCAGAAAAGTGCCTGGAAGCGCACATGCAACTGCAACTACGGCAGCAACCAATTGAATTTCCAGCTGAAACGGGCTCATGACACACGTTTGGCTAAGAGTTTCTCGCAGGCAATTATCCCCTCCTGTGTCAATGCCCAAGCCCCAGTTGAATGCAGGCTTATCAGCCCTTTGGAATGTAAGCTGCGTAACTGCCGACGCAATGTGCTTGCATGTGGGTGCATTATCTTCAAAGCAGCTTCCATGTGCGGATGCCCAAGGCTGTCATGCTTCCTTGCCAGTTCAAAGAGATCCAGTAAAATGGCTTCGCTCCTGAGCCTTCGGGCCTGAAGCGTCCGGCGGATCTGCTCCCAAACCAGCCCACGACGCGGAGCAATAATCACGGAAACAATTACAACTCCACTTGCGCATAGAACAATCGTCGGGCCGGTTGGCAGATTAGATGTGCTCGTACTCAAGAGCGCTCCACCTACTCCAGAGAGAGCCCCTATCACCATCGAAATCAGCACCATGATCCCTAGGTTATCTGTCCACTGACGTGCAGCAGCCGCGGGAGCAATGATCATTGCACTCATGAGAACTACGCCTACGGTCTGTAGTCCAATCACAATAGCAACCACCAGTAGCGTAGTCAGCCCAAGGTCCAACCAACGTACAGGCAATACCAGACTGTTTGCGAATTCAGGATCGAAGGATAAGATCTTGAACTCTTTCCAGAATAAGACTAGCACGACTAATGCCAAACCACCCAAAACTGCCATTGTAACCACATCCTGCTCAACGAGCGCGGCTGCCTGACCGAATAGAAATGAATCAAGCCCTGCCTGGCTTGCATTGGGAAATTTCTGAATGAAGGTGAGCAGAACTAGACCAATACCAAAAAACACAGATAATACAAAACCAAGCGCACCGTCGTACTTAATTCTTGTTGTTGCGGTTATCGCTAAAACCGCTACAGTTGCAAGCCATCCTGCGAGCCCAGCACCCACCATCAGGATTAGCGGGGCTTTGCTGCCGGTAATGATAAAAGCCAGACCAACGCCTGGCAGGGCTGCATGCGATACGGCGTCACCCAGTAAACTCTGCCGTCGCAGTACAGCAAAGGTTCCTAAAGCGCCACTTATGGCGCCTAATGTTGCCGTCCCAAGGGTGACTGTACGAAACGTGTAGTCACTAAGCAATTGCTCCATGGCTACGTTGCGTCCTTAATGATTGCAACACGGCCTCCGTAGGTGAGCCTCAAACTGGCTTCCGTGAATACTTCTGAAACAGGACCACTTGCAATCCGGCGCACATTCAGGAGCAACACTTCATCAAAGTAGGAGGATACAGTTTGTAGATCATGATGTACCACCACTACCGTCTTGCCTAATGATCGCAGAGTACGAAGGAGATCAATGATCGTCCGTTCCGTCGTTGCATCTACTCCCTGCAAGGGTTCATCCATGAGATAGATGTGAGCATCCTGTACTAGTGCCCGCGCCAGAAATACGCGTTGTTGCTGTCCACCGGACAATTGGCTAATCTGACGATGAGCCAATTCAGCTATACCTACTTGGTCGAGCGCAGCTAATGCCTCCGCACGCTCACTGCGTCCTGGTCGACGAACCCATCCAAGACGACCATACAATCCCATTAAAACAACATCAATCGCACTGGTTGGAAAATCCCAATCCACGCTCCCGCGCTGAGGTACGTAACCTACACTGGAGGCTACACTTCGATAAGATTGACCAAAGATCCGAACTTGGCCGGCAGCTGGCTTGATTAGTGATAGAATTGTCTTTATCAGCGTCGTTTTACCAGCCCCATTGGGACCGACAACGGCCATCAGTACGCCTGAAGGGACGTCCAAATCGATATCCCACAAAACCGGGTTTTCCCGATATGCTACCGTAAGGTCACGTACTTCAATTGCGTTCGCCATTCGAGAGTGCCTTAACGATAGTATCAATATTGTAGCGGATCATATCCAGATACGTAGCTGCTGGTGTGGATGGCCCGCCCAGTGCATCCCCGTACAATATGCCGCCAATACTGACCTCAAAGCCCTTGGCATTTACAGCTTCCTGGACGGCTTCAATACCACGTGGTGAAACCGATGACTCTATGAACATCGCCGGAATTCGCCGTTCAGTTACAAGTGTAGCCAAGTTCTGTACATCTGCCGCACCTGCTTCCGAAGCAGTGGAAATTCCCTGAAGCCCATGTACCTCAAACCCATACGCCCGCCCAAAATAACCGAACGCATCGTGAGAGGTTATGAGCACTCGCTGCTCCTCTGGTACCTCATTAACTTTCTCATGCACATAAGCGTGTACCTCCAACAGCTCGTCTGCATAACCATCTCCTCGCATTGCAAACATAGCTCCACGTGCAGTGTCCAGGGCCCCTAGGGTATTTGCGAGCGCATGTGCAGCACGGGCCCATAGCTCAGCGTCAAACCAGATATGCGGATCATAATTACCTTGAAAAAGCTCTGAAACCTGCAATAAACTATCGGGAATGCTAACCTCTGCAATTGCGACTGTTGGCTTCCCCCGTGCAGCCATCGCCTCGAACAGATCCCCCATCTTACCCTCAAGATGAAGACCATTATAAACCACGATATCGGCCTGGGCCATTTTGTCAACATCGCGGGCACTAGCCTTGTATAGATGCGGATCAACCCCCGGGCCCATCAACGATTCAACGCTCACTTCCGCCCCACCAACTGCACGTACCAGATCCGCAACGATGCTCGTTGTCGCCACAACCCTGATTGCACGGTCTGCAAGAGGAGGACCGATCTCCTCCGTTGAAGTGCAAGACGTTAGCAGACCGAGTACTATAATACAGACAGCAGGCGAACGCATTCGGTATTTACCATTTTTAGTCTAGCCTAAAACTAGGAAATACCAAAACTGTTGCTAACGTGACCATATTCCACGGGACTCTCCATTTATTCCAGTGGACATATGAGCTACCAAATTGTAACAGGTCTCCGGCATAGCACAGCCCCAATAACGCATGCGCTAGTATTCGACACAGTCACCTGATCTCTGCCCACAAAATGGCAAATTAAATCGTAATAGGTCGCCAACTCCTATAATCAACATACCATTGCGGGGAGTGCTTCTATAATAGTTTACAACGAGGAAGACGAGTAGACATTTTTCAATCTATGCTGCCCCTTACGGACACTCAAGAAGCGTACAACGAGGCAAAACCAGTGTATGGAGTCGATCTGTGAAGAATTGCATACCAAAGGGCCCGCTAGGCCTGCCCATTACCCAACTTTTTGACTTGACATTCTGAACAGTGCCCCATATATTGGTGGCATGTTCACGCAGAGTCAGGTTTTGCGCACCTTGAGTGCTCCGGAATCGCAGTCGCGTCTCACCGCGGTGTTGGGCGATGCCGCGTTGTCCACGCGCGCGGCGATAGCAAGGCGCGTGTGTGAACTTTTCACATTCGTTGATGCCTGCGGTCGGTTGCAGGTGTCCACTTGCGCCCGTGCGTTGTCAAAGCTGGCCGACCGTGGGCGGATAGCATTGCCTGCGCCGACGAACAATTACGCGGCGGGGGCGGGTCCCCGCCTGCTGGCCGAACCGGTGCCTGCCCCGGAACGTTTGCCTGAGGTTGTTAACGAGGTGGAGGGTCTTACGCTGGTTAAGGTGACCGACACCGATCAGCGTGAGATTTGGAACACGCTGTTGCATCATGAGCATCCGCGTGGTGTGACGACATTTTGCGGTGCCCAGGTACGGTATCTGATTGACAGTGCACACGGTTATGTGGGTGCGGTCGGTTTTTCGGCGGCCGCCCTGCGACTGGCGGCCCGGGAGCAGTGGATGGCCTGGTCGGACGCACAGCGACAGGCCCATCTGCACCGTGTGGTGTGTCTGAGCCGATTCCTGATGCGGGAGCGATGCCAGCATCTGGCCAGCTACGTGCTCAGTCGCCTGCTCAGGCGACTGGCTGAGGACTATCAGCAGCATTACGGCTACCGGGTGTGGATCGTTGAAACCTATGTGGATCCCGAATGGTCGGGTTCCTGCTTCAAGGCCACCAATTTTCAGTACATTGGACAAACCGCTGGCGGCCTCCGCCATGACACTCTGGAGCCGCCGAAGGCGTTGTATGTATACGAACTTCATCGCAGGTGGCGTCAGCAACTGGGGGTGCCTGCGGTGGAATTACGTCCGGTCAGACAACCTGGTGAGATGTTGGATAGCGAACAGTGGGCCGATGCCGAGTTTGGGGATGCGCCGCTGGGCAACGCGCTGCGCTCGGCGCGGCTGGTCAAGAGTGCGTCTCTGCTCGCCGATACCATCGGCGCGGCGATTACCGGGAACACGGGCTATGATCGGGCGGCGGTCAAGGGGCATTATCGCCTGCTGGCGAGCGATCCGGCGTCTGAGGTGACGCCGGAGAACGTGTTGGCCCCGCATCGGGCGCGTACCATAGAGCGTATGCGCAGCCAAAAGGTGGTCTTATGCATCCAGGATGGCAGTCGGCTCAATTACGGGTCGCGTCTGGCCTGCGAGGACTTGGAAGTCATTGGTCAGACTCAGACCACGACCAAATCGCGGGGACTGCATATTCATACCACGCTGGCGACCACCACCGATGGTCTGCCACTGGGCGTGTTGCGGTGCAGTTACAAAGATCCGACCGATGGACCGTTGAAGCCAAAGGCGCAGCGGTGGCTGGATGGTTATGCGGATATTTGTGAAGCCGCGCAGGAGCTATCGCGCAAGATCAAGGTCCTCTGCGTGATGGATCGGGAGGGCGACAGTTTTGCGCTCTTTGATGCGCAGCGGCAGCACAAGCGGGTTGATCTGCTGGTGCGGGCATCTAAGAATCGGCGTCTGGCAAAAGGCAAAAAGCTGTTTGAGACGATGTCCGGTGGCAAAGCTGCCAAGACGATCAGGATTGAGATTCATCGCCGGTCCGTGCGGTCGAAGACGGCCGGACGCGCCTATCGCGTCGCCGATGCCGAAGTACGCTATGGCCCGGTTACGCTGCCCGCGACTCCACTGGTTGCGGATGCGGATCCGGTGACGCTCACCGGGATGCATATCAAAGAAGTCTCGCCGCCTGCGGGTGAAAAGGCGATTGAATGGTATCTGCTGACCAGTCTTGCGGTGCCCTCGGCCCGGGCTGCGGAGCGGGTGCTGGGGTATTATCTGAAACGTTGGCGGATTGAGGACTTTTTCCGGGTGCTCAAGAGTGGCTGCAAAGTGGAACATATGCAGCTGCGGAGCGCCTTAAGACTGGAACGGGCATTGGCGATCTACTGTGTGATTGCCTGGCGTCTCATGGTGCTGACGCTGTTGGGGCGAACCATGCCGGAGCTGGATCCGTCGGTATTCTTCACAGAACTGGAACTTGGATTCTTGACCGGCTACGCCAAGCGGGTACGACTGCCGGAACCCAAGATGCTGCGGGACGCCATGTTGCTGGTGGGGGTGTTGGGCGGCTATCAAAACCGGAATCGTGCCCCACCGCCGGGCCATCAGGTCATGTGGAGGGGAATCGAACGACTCGCTATGGCCTTGGTGGGCTATCAGATGCACATTGAGGAGACCCAGGCCCGCTGCTGCTGCTGTGCAGATTCGTGATACCCTCACGAAACGGGAGACTCTTACCCCAATGCTATGGCCCGGACGTACCGGTACCGTGAACCCAAGCGTGAAAACGCTCCGTCACCCTATGCTGCGGACCATCAAGGCGTGCGCTGTAAAGAGGCGCTCCGACCAGACAATCACGGCGGTAGAAAAAACGCTCACGGATCTCCCACAATAGTTAGACTACACCATTACTTGGGTAATGGGCAGCGCTAGGCCGCCCGAAGCCTGATGGAGGGTGTGGAGAAGACGCTAACGCTACACCGGTCAAACGTAGATAGGGAGTTGCGGAGGAGTTTGCGGACCACCAACATCGTGGAACATCTCAACAGTCAAGTCAACGAAGTCCTGCATAGAATCAAGCGTTGGGTCAACTAGGATCAGTGTCATCGGTGGTAATCATGGCACTGAAACAGATCCAGTACACAGACCAGTTGTCAGCCCCGCAAGCGATCCTGCTGCAACAAGTGCAAAAACATCAGGTTAAGCCTGCCTTAGTCGGTTACGAAACGCCAAGCCCTAACTAATTTTGCTACCACGCCCAAGACTCTTCTCTTTGATGAAATGGACAACCCCTCTCCTACTGTTATCTATTGCCGCCACTTCTTTCCTGCTGGGCTGTGCTAACGAGAGTAAGGACGAAGCAAAAGCCCCCGTACCATCCAGACCCGAGCTAACTGAACTCTTTCGGATAGGCAACGAAACCGGCGGGAAAACTACTCTCTTCGCTAGCATTGGAGAACTCGTCGCCGTTGACGGATCGAGGCGGATTTTTGTGGGAGAACAGCAAGAACCCAAGATCTATATGTTCTCAGCAGAGGGAAACCTCATTAAAATCATTGGACAAGAAGGCAATGGTCCTGGCGAATTTCAACGAATTGCATCCGTCCATATAGGCCCAGCTGACACGCTCTATGTGTTTGACTCCTCTTTGGAGCGAATGTCCGTGTATGAACCGGATGAGATGATGCTGGCCTACGACTTTACGGTTTCACAAGACTCGCTCGGACTGCCGAATTGGCTAGTCGGCGTACTTAATACGGGTTTTCTTTTAACATACGGTTGGCCCGTATCTCCGGGCGACGCAATGACGAACCGCCTCTTGAATGTTATGCAGGTTGACTGGACGGGACAAGTCATACATCCACCTGTACATCACTTGCCAGCAGCCGAATGGCTTGTTTCTGCTGAAGACGATTTTCGCTTCGCTGTGAGGATGCCCTTTGGTCGTAAGCCCGTTGTGCGCATGGGATCTGACGATAAGCTCTACGCGGGTTGAACGGAATCTGTTGATATTGCGGTCATTTCGCCAAACGGCGTCCAGAGCAAGATCGTCTCACATGTGCTCACACCCATTCCGCTAACGCGCCAAGAGGTTCACTACTACGTCGGAGAAAGTCCGGATTGGTATCGCGAGGTGGTCCTCGCAGCTGATCTTCCTGCTACCAAACCCGCCTTCGAGAATTTTGTCGTTGACGATCTCGAACGCATCTGGATGAAAATTACCCCACATTCAGTAGTGGACACCATCGCTCAGTGGCTCATCTTTGATAAGGAAAACCGACTTCACGGCCAAGTACAACTCCCTATGAACATAAATCTACGTGTGATTCGGCAAGAGCGGGCCTACGCCGAGCATAGTGAGGAGGCCTCCCTGATCGTATATCAAGTTCGGGAATAAGCAACAAATTGGTCCGGCTACATCAACTCTTTTCTGCGGATTGTATAAGCTCCATACACCTCGGTGACGAACGTTCTACCAAAACGTATTTGTATCTGAAAATATCGTTGGACTATTTCTACCAATAGAGATACTACCAACGAATAAGAGCCCCGGCAAGAAGTTGATTCATCCGATCTTGAATAATCGCGTCTTTGTTGTTTTGACGCTCTTTCATGGTCTTATTCTGCTCCTCGAGGTCACTGCTTTGGGAATATCTAAAATTAGTTGACAGCAAAGGCGTAAGTGAGTGGGATGATTTATGGTGTTTTGTTGGAGATTCTTGTGTTACTGAACCAAGGTTGTCAAAACTCCATCTTGCGAATCGATTAATTATTGTTTCGGCTTCACCGGGCGCCATCGCGAATTGATGGTTCAGCTGATCTGAAACCTTTGCGGATCTCCTTAGCGCAAGTTGGCTGAACACGCTTCCATCACCTATGGCAGTTTCACAATACGAAAGATTTCTCGCCTCTACGACCCAGACCAGTTTGGCTTATCCAGCAATTCACCAGCTACCGAATCACAACCAGCTTCCGCCCCATAGTGCCAACATTCAGCTGTGCACGTAACAAGTAGGTTCCCGGTGCCAACAAATTCACTGGAAGCGAAACGTCCGAGTGGCCCCGCGGCATTATACTTTGACCCATGTTCACCTGAAGACGGCCTAGCATATCGTAGAATTCTAGCTTTAGTGGACCCGAGCGTTCAAGTGTAACAGGTAGCCATGCACGGTCACCGGAAGGGTTTGGATACACCGCACCTATGGCCCCGTCTAGTGGAAAAACCCGTGAGACCAATTGCGTTACGTACGCACCACCTAGACCATACAATGTCGCCGTACGGGAATCCTGCAATCCAATAAAGCCCTCAAGTTCCCAATAAGGAGATACACCAAGGTCTACATCCAGGTCATCTCCTGTGCCCAGTGTTTTGTCTGGCCCCGCTCCCAGAAACCCCGCTGCTTCAGGACTTGCATCCATGATCTGCCAAGGATACTCAGCGTGTCCGGTATGAAAACTGGCAATTAAATGTCCCGCTTCATGAGCAATAATATTGCCCAGTGCCAACCCGAGCAGGTCAGCCATCGAGACGCCCGGAGCACGCTGTACCGCAGAAAAAGAGGGCTCCCATAGCGGATCTGTAATTCGATCCAAGAGCACAACGGCGGTTTCATTCAAAACAAAATTGCCCACGTCCACACTTTCAGCAATACCAATCGTTTCCAGGCCCAGTTCACTCCGGCTCCCACCAACAATCACACGACTTACATTGGACGCACCCCAGGAATCCGGGTGGTCTCTGCTGTTCTGGATGTCTAAAAAAACATCGACGGCCAACGCTTCCTGCAAGTCATCAACCAGATTTTCTTTGAGTGTAACCAGCGCGAGATCAATGATGAAATCTTCGTCCTGAGCAATACCCTGATTCTCCAAAAATTTCTGCAAAGGGGACAACCGTGCATCAGTACGACCTCCAATAAACCGCGCATCAAAATCAGCACCATCAAAATCCACAAATAAAACCTGTTTGGTGGATTCCTGCTCATGCCCCGCACGACGGGCGGTCAATGTCACCGAGTAACTGCCGGCTCCATGACCTACACGCAAAAAATATCTCCCTGTCTCAGCGATTACAATTGCAAGGTTTGCATTTCCTCCCTTAAGCAATGGGCTTGTGACGGGTAATAGATCACTGCGATCAAGGTCTGACGCCAAATGAACCGTACCATCAGTATCCGCAAGTACTAGATGGCGGGCTGAGTCTTCAACTGCTGCACTTAATACATCACCTGCCTGCATATCCACGCTATACCAGTCAAGATCTTCTGCATCTATGCCAAGCGTGAGAATGTATGGACCTTCGCTACCTGCCTTTGGGCCTGAGGCAGGATCAAAAGGATCGCTTGGCCACCAAGAGTTAGTTCCCCGAACAACCGCGAAGTAAACCCCATCTACCGGAATAACAACCTCTAAATAGCTGTTTCTATCACCGTCTCCACCATTCTTGCTGGCATTCAATCGCATACCTGTGCTATCGTAAAGAGCTACCTTGCTGTTTAGTCTAGGATCACCAGGAGAAGTATCAACATCTATCGTTATTCTCTGTCCCGCAAGCAACGCACCCATTCGATAGACGTCAAAATCTCCGGTGTTTCCGCCCCGACTACCGTGAAGACCATCGCCAATGATGCCCTGCACCTGCACACGTGTACCACTGATCAGGTGCACCTCGCGAGCTAAATGGATTGCTCCATCATCAACTACTTCCTCTTCCGCACCACCATATAGAATTGGAGGCTCTGGAGACAGCATACCGGAGATTTGAACACCTGAAACACCCAGTGGCCCAAGTGGCTCAGCCGTGCCTGGAGTATCGTTGACACCTCGCATACCTGCCGGCTCGTTTTCGTCTATAGGTCGGGCACCTGCCTTGCCGGTCACTGGTAAGACCGTTCCGGAACGGGCGTGTGTCTGCGTCAGACAGAAAGCCGTCATGTTCTGCCCAAAAACAGGAGGGCTAAGAACACCCAATAAGACAATCACTGCTATCGAACGAGCTCCCATAGATGCCTAAACTGTGGGTTAGCTCCGTCAATTTGGATTAGCCGTTGCGCATAAATGCGTGCTTCTTCCAGACGGTTCATATTGTAGTAGAGTGAGGCCAGATTTGCTATGGCCATGACCATATCCGGATCTAGTGCAATTGCCGCCTTAAAGTCCTCCTCCGCTTTCTCAAAACCTCTGTCTAGCACGTGCGCGTATCCACGATTATTGTAGACTTCCGCCTGCTTGGGATTACGTTGCAGTGCTTCATCAAACGAGGCAAGTGCTTCGGACACTTGCCCGGCACTACTATATGCAACACCAAGCCGAACCATAAAACGCAAATGCTCTGGAGCGAGCTGCAACGCCTGCTCCAGATATGTAATAGCCGACTCCGGCATTTGCTGAATCAAATAAGACTCTCCAATGCGATAGGCCGTCCAGGCATCAGACACAACCTCCCCCATGTTACGTGCAATACGCAGTACGCTGGTGGCCTCACCCTTTAAGAAGTGCATTCTGATCAGCTGTCTGTCTACATCCTCTCCCGCCCGATCTGCACGCCGCAGATATACCGCCGCAGAATCCAGAAAGCCCGGAGCATTGGTTATCGTTTCGTAATAGGTCAGAAAGCCTGCGGCAATTTCGGCATCGCTTGGGGATTCCTCTATCAGACTCGCCATGCGTACAAAGTCCGCTTGAGCATCCGAACCAACAACCACCGAAACGTCAGAGCCGGGGGATCGAATAAAGTGATCCGTAATCGTAATATGTGGAATGTCCTGTGAGCCAGATACGGGCATGTGGCAACTTGTGCAGTCAGTTCCTGCGGCGGCCTCTGGTGTTGGACATACCAAACTTCTTTCATTCTCTGTGTGACAAGACTGACATACATCCCGGTAGTGATCCTCTGTCATAGCCTCAATCGGGACGTGAGGATCATGACAGGTGATACAGGTCATGGCCTCCGAGGCCTGAAAACACGCACTCTGGCTTAGCCGATCAGGATGAGATGCCATGACGAACTGGCGTAAACTGTCTGCATAGCGTGGCCAAAAAACATTCTCGATGTCCGCAAGCGGCATCCCCGGCCTAAAGTCTGCGAATGTTTGGCCAGGTTTGTTGACAGAAGCCCCTTGAAGATGGCATCCCTGACAAATGTCAAACTGCTGATCAACCGGCAGTCTGGCCGGGTTCACTATGGTATAATCTGCTTCCAGGCTGGTATTGACGGCATTACCACTCCTCACAGATGCAATATGCAGTGAACCCGGTCCATGACAGCGCTCACAGTCAATACCATGCGGGACAGAAACATACTTGTTCTCCGAGCCCTCCACGTACTCTGGTATGGCATTGTGACACGTAATACACTTGAGCGGAATTGGCCGGTCAAACCGGTTATTGTTCGGCCCCTTAAAACCTGGCGGAAGATCCCATTTACCCTCCTGTACATACCACGTTAGGGGCATCTGATACAGGTAGCCGTTCACATCCATTATGTGGGAGTTCGTGTGATGACCACTACCTACGATATAGTCTATCCGCTCCACCCGCTTGTGTACCGTATCTTTTCCGCTCAGCCGATATTCCATCACAAATAGCTCTTCTCCCTTCCGAAGGGCCTCGTAGTAGAGATTGTTGAAATCATCGTAAACCGGCGTGGGATTGTCAAAATCAGCCTTGCTATTGAGAGGTCTTGCAAGCTCCCAAGACCGTCCCATTTGCGATTGTGTAAATGTGGCAGCTTTATCTGGATGACAGTCTGCGCAAGCGTCTATGCCTACGTAGTCAGCATTCAGGTTCTGATACGGACTCGGTGTCTGGCGCTTGCAGGCGGCAAAAACAAGCAAAAGTACCAAGGCAGTAATTGCATGCTTCATGTTCCAAACGCGTCCAGTATAGCGCGTGCCATTTGATTATTTGGATCCAGTTCTATTACTCTTTCAGCTGCCCGTACAGCATCTACTCCCCTGTCCATACGGGCATAAGACAGAGCTAGGTTCTCCCATGCCCCAATATATTCCGGTTCGATGGCAACTGCACGCTCCAAATAAGTGATTGCCTCCTGAAAGCCCTCAATGTTGAAGTACCAAGTACCTAGATTGCTGAGCGCGATCGGATTCTCAGGGGCTGCCTCAACCGCCTGCTTAAAACGCTCACCGGCTTCTTGAATGCGATTCTCTGTCAAGAGAAAAAGTCCTAGATTGCCAAGAGCATCAGCATGATCCGGATCAAGCGCCAGAGCCTGTTCAAGCACAGCTTCGGCCTCTGCGAACTCACCATTCTGCAGGAGCGCCGTCCCTAGGTTATAGTGCGCTTGCGCCAGCCAGGGCTTTTCGCTGATAGCACGCCGGTATTGGGCAATCGCATCCGTGAGATCACCCTCCAGTTCCAGATAGCGCCCATAATTAATCCGAATGTCAGCAAGGGCTGGCTGAATTGCCAGTGCCTGCTCATATAATCCTCTTATCTGATCCCGCTTTTCGTTCGCGCCCTCATAGGCTTGCGCCAGAGCATTTAAGCGTTCAGGAGTATTGGGGCGGACGGCAACTGCAGCTTCCAAAGGCGCAATAGCTTCCTCCGAACGCCCCAAACGCCAAAGTGAGACTCCCATTAAAAACCTAGCCTCCCCGGTAGTATCCGACGACCCCAGCGAACGCACTAAATCAATGCCGGCCTCCATGGCACTCACGTCGCTCGTTTGTGTCGCATGTACCAGTGTCGCAATAGCTTCCACTTTTCTATCCCCTGCACGGTCACGCTCGTAATACGCAGTGAGCAGCGGGGCTTGATGCGCTGCCAGCGGGGCTTCATCCTCAACGACGCGAATCCAATGATCCGTGAACGTGGCATGAGGCGTTCCATCGGCAACCTCCCTCGGCATGTGACAACTTGTGCAGTCCGTCCTCAGCTCATGTTCAGGCACGGCCTCATGACAGGAAATACAAGTGTTGTTAAAATACTCCGGCCCCTTGTCTCGAAAACCTTCGTGCGGATTATGACACGTCGTACATGTCATTTGTGGGATGCTGGCCAGATAACATGCGCTCTGAGCAAGCCGCTCGGCGTGTGAAATCACATCCAGGCCACCGACTGAATCACGTGCGGAAAATAGTGCAAGATGATCCTGCAATCTCTCTGATGGCCGGAAATCAAACGGTCCACGACCATCCCGAAGCACCGAAACACTCGTATGTAAATGACATTGTTGGCAGACGTCCATCTGAAGATCATGTGTCAGCCTGGCCGGATTGACGATTGAGTAATCGGCATCTTCGGTGGGACCGCTTCCGGCAAGACGTAAATCAACATGTGCACTACCTGGTCCATGACAACGCTCGCAGCTAATGCCATTGGGCACGTCATTATACTTGCCCTCATCCCACTCAACAGTGTTGGGATAACTGTTATGGCATGCCATGCAGCGATCAGGGATCAGACGTCCAAAACGTTTGTTAGCAACGCTGTAACCCGGACTGAAATCCCACTGAGCTGTTTGACTATACCACGTAAGCGGGAGTTCGTACAAACGTTCATTGGATTCAGATACATAGGTACGAGCCGCATTGCCACTACCGATAACAAAGTCCATACGTCGTTTTAGACTGTGAACCCGCTCTCCCCGGTCGTCAAGCCGGTACTCTTCCTGCCAATAAGCTCCATCTTCTTCTAGAACCCTGTACCAGAATCCACTCTCATCATGCCGTATGGGATCTGCACTAAAGTCTTCCACAATATTGTCACTGGTCAGCGGATAAAACGATCGTGCCATGCCATGATCCTGAAAGCCGGTCCATTCAGATTCATGGCAATCAAAACAAACAGCATCGCCCACATATTCGCTGTTAAGTCCCGTGAATACCGGAACTTCCGACTCATTCTCGTTCGAGCATGCTGCAATCAGTAGCATGCCACATACCCATAACAGGGCTGCGTACATTAACTTTACTGAATCCATCCGTATCTACCAATGGTAATTATAACTTAACCTCAACGAAAATGGTGCGCTATTGTGCTGCGGTATTTACTGCGTTAGTTCTATTCGTAGGCTCAGTGTCAGCCCAAGCCGGGCGTATTCCGGTCGCGGCTGACAGCGGTATGGTCGTTTCAAGTCATTACCTGGCTTCAGAAGTGGGAATGGAGGTGCTCCGCGATGGGGGCAATGCCGTGGACGCCGCCATAGCAACCGCTTTTGCATTGGCCGTAACATTACCATCGGCTGGCAACATTGGTGGAGGAGGTTTTCTTGTATACCACGGTGCAGATGGTTATGTGACCAGTTTCAATTTTAGGGAGAAAGCTCCATTGGCAGCCGCAGCAACCATGTTTTTGGGGCCTGATGGCAAAATTAAAGATAATTCCAACCATGAGGGCCCCCTTTCGGTTGGCGTACCCGGCACGGTTGCCGGCCTTTGGCTTGCCCACCAGCGTCTGGGTAGTGCTGACTGGGGCACACTTGTAGAACCAGCAGTTCAGCTGGCTGCCGAAGGTTTCCCTTCTACGCGTGCAATGCAGGGCTTCCTAGGACGTATCGCGCAAACATCTTCTCACCTGTACTCGGCTACCCGCCAAGCCTTCCTTAAGAACGGCACTGATGTTTTTGAACCCGGAGAAATCTGGCAACAGCCGGACCTGGCGGCATCACTGGCACGTATTCGGGATCATGGACACGATGGCTTCTATCATGGCGAGACTGCACGACTTTTAAGCGAATTCATGGCCCGCCATGGTGGACTTATTACTATGGAGGACCTGGCATTATACGAGGCGGAGGAGCAAGCACCCATACACGGGACCTTTGGTGAGTATGACATTTATTCCATGAGCCCACCCAGTAGCGGAGGAGTGGCATTGGTCACCATGCTCAATATTCTGGAAACCTATGACCTGTCAGCTCTGGGGCATAATTCTGCTCAATACCTGCACCTGGTGACAGAGGCGATGCGGCGTGCATTTGCTGATCGTGCGGAGCACCTGGGAGACCCAAATTTCAATCCAGATATGCCAATTGATCGTCTGATTAGCAAAACCCATGCAGATAAGCTAAGAGGATCAATACATGAAGTGCAAGCTTCCAAAAGTGACCCTAAACAGCTAAGCCAATTATATTTGTCGGCCGAAAGCGAAGAAACGACCCACCTTTCCGTCGTTGATGCCGCGGGTAATGCAGTTTCGCTGACATATACACTCGAACATAGCTATGGATCTCAGATCGTAGCCGATGGAACGGGCTTTCTGCTCAACAATGAAATGGGGGATTTTAACCCAATCCCAGGCCACACAGATACAAATGGATACATTGGCACACCGCCCAACCTCGCTGCCCCGCAAAAACGAATGCTGAGCAGCATGACCCCAACCATCGTAGCAAAGGACGGTAAACCATTCTTAGTCGTGGGAACTCCAGGAGGACGTACGATCATTAATACCGTTCTCCAGATAATTCTGAACGTCGTGATCTTCGACATGAACATAGCGCAGGCCGTAGAATCTCCCCGGATTCATCATCAATGGCTCCCGGACGTTACTAGCTTTGAATCATTGGGAATATCGCCGGATACGAAGAGTCTTTATGAGGCCAAGGGGCATAGTGTACGTTATCGGGGCTCTCAGGGAAGAGCACACTGCATAATGATTAAAGACGACACATTCTACGGTGCTGCGGATTCACGCAGTTACGACGGGCGGGCCATCGGCTTCTAACAAACATGTCTCAACCTCGAGGGCTTAAACGAGTCCTGACCACGATTGATACCTCGGCCGTACTGATCGGCATAACGATTGGGGCCGGTATCTTTGCTGTGCCGCAGCAAATAGCACTGAACATGAGCTCATTCAGCCAGATCATCTGGCTTTGGGTGGGTTGCGGCACCCTTGCATTCGTTGGGTACCTCATTTATGCAGAGCTTGGCACACGTCTACCTGTTACAGGTGGAGAGTACGTGTATATAAACCGTGCCTTTGGGCCGCTGGCCGGGTTCATATTTGGTTGGGCACAGATTTTTATTATCCGATCCAGCCCACTGGCGGGCTTATCATTGGTTGCGGTTGCTTACTTCGAATTCTTCGTAGATCTGCTACCGTGGCAAGAAACTGTCCTGGCACTGTGTATCATCGCAGCCCTTTGCTACCTGAACTATACCGGAATCCAATATGCTAAGGTCTACCAGAATTTTTCGACGGTGGTCAAGGTCGGTGGGCTGCTACTCCTGGTAATTATTGGCTTGGTAGCACTGCCAGGCAGTGAAAGTAAACTTGGAGAGACCGCTGCAAGTCAAAGTCGACTTGGATTTACCGGCAGCATAGCTGATACTATTCTCCTAATCCTGTTTACCTTGGTCGGCTGGGAGCGGCTCGGGTACGCCGCAGGAGAAATGAAGAACCCGATTCGCTCTCTCCCGCGCGCACTGATGTTGGGATTTGTAGTCGTATTCGTCATTTACCTGGCCACGAATTTTGTCTACCACAACACTCTGGGACTGGAAGCCATTCGTGAAACGAACCGTGTAGGCGCAGATCTGGCAACCGTACTTCTTGGACCTATTGGAGCGGGAGCCTTTGCGATCCTGGTAATAATTTCGGCAACGGGAAGCCTGAACGGGACGATCCTTGCCGCTCCGCGGGTTTACTACGCCATGGCGAAAGATGGGCTCTTTTTCCGCTGGCTCAACTACGTGCACCCAACTTATCGCACGCCATCACGCGCGGTCCTGCTTCAATGTGGTTGGGGGGCAGTTATTCTATTGATCCGAGGCTCATTTGAGGCCATTGCGACAGGCATGGTATTCGTCATTCTGATCTTCTACGCAGTCACCACGGCAGCACTGTTTGTTTTGAGATACCGCAAGGTCGGTGAGGGTAATGCGCTGTTCAAAGTGCCCGGCTACCCTGTGCTTCCCGCGCTTTACCTTGTTTTGCTCCTGACTTTAATCCTCGTCCGCGGCGTACTGGATTGGCAGCAGTCTTTGATTGACCTGTCCTTTGTGCTCTCCGGCCTACCGGCAGCCGCTTATTTCTTTTGGAGACGCCGTGTGAATGCCCATGAATCGTAGCCCATCAACTGCCCTCGCTGGACATTGCTCAGTGTTAGTCCAATTCCTTACCGTCTGGGTCGCAGCAGATGTGATCAATGCCTTGGGTGAGGCGTTACCGCCAATTCTTCTTACCAAAGTGAGCACACTATTTTGCACCAACCACTTCGCATTTTAGTCACGGGAGGTGCCGGCTTTATCGGCGCAAATTTTCTGCACCTCATGGTGCCTCGGCTCTCAGAGGCCACAATCGTAAACCTTGACAAATTAACCTACGCAGGAAATCTTCAAAGTCTGCGCGGAATAGAAAGCGCTCCAAACTACACCTTTGTACATGGGGATATCTGCGACTTGGAGCTGATACAGCACTTGTTTGCACAATACGAATTTACAACGGTAGTACATTTTGCGGCCGAAAGTCATGTAGACCGCTCAATCCATGCCCCCATTGATTTTGTGAAATCAAACGTGGAGGGCACCGTCTCTCTGTTGCAAGCTGCACGAACTGCCTGGTCCAATTCCGATCAACAGCAATATCGATTCTTGCATGTATCCACGGATGAGGTTTTTGGGGCCCTTGGGGCATCCGGTAAATTTGCGATCGATACTCCCTATGCCCCCCGCTCGCCCTATGCCGCCTCCAAGGCTGCAGCGGATCACTTTGTTCGCGCATATGCTACTACGTACGGCCTTCCAGTGGTAATCTCAAACTGCTCCAACAACTACGGGCCATACCAATTTCCAGAAAAACTCATCCCATTAGCGATCGTACGTGCACTCGAGATGTCACCAATCCCGGTGTATTCCCGGGGCGAAAATGTGCGTGACTGGCTTCATGTTGAGGATCACTGTGAGGCGCTGGCACTCATGCTGCATCGCGGCTTAAACGGAGCAACTTATTTGGTGGGAGGCAGCGGAGAGTGCTCCAATCTGGAACTACTTCGCCTCTTGCTCACCATAGTGGATGAGGAGTTGGACCGGCCGGAAGGGACCAGCTGGAGTCTTATAACCTTTGTCAAGGACCGTCCGGGGCACGACTATCGCTATGCAATTGATGCTAGTAAGTTCAAAACCGAATTGGGCTGGAAGCCTAATCACACGCTTGCAGCAGGGCTGCGTGCAACCGTCAAATGGTATCTGGCTAATGGACCCTGGCTGAAGGCTGTCATGGATGAGACCTATCGTACGTACCTGCAAACTCAATATTCGGCATGAAGCTGCTTCTGTTCGATATTGACGGAACACTTCTCAAGCCTATTGAATCGGGCCGAGAGCATATTGAATACGTACTCAGCAAACTCTGTGGTAAGCCAATCTCCACCGAGGGAGTGGCATTTTCCGGTCGCACAGATCCACAGATTCTTGGGGAGGCATTGCTATTGGCTGGCTTTGGGCCAAAACAGATTTCCGATTTGCTGCCAGTCGCACTGGCACACTATACGGACCATGCTACCTATGCCTCAAACGAAGTGTATCCTTCAGATGGCGTGCGAGCACTCCTTGAGCATCTGCGAACCATCGAAACCGTGCAGCTTGCCCTCCTGACCGGCAATGTTCGCCTCACTGCTTATCGCAAACTGGCAGCAGCCCGGATGGATCACTTATTTCCATTTGGTGCATTCGGATGCGATCATGCTGATCGAAACAGGCTCCCGGCAATTGCTGCAGCCCGAGCTCTCGAATACTGTGGAAGGGTGTTTCCTGGACACGAAATCGTAATTATTGGCGACTCGGTGCATGATATAACCTGCGGACTGGACATTGGCGCCTTGTCTGTCGCCGTGGCAACCGGCTTCACCAGTTACCAGGATCTCAGGTCAGCAAATCCAGACGTACTGCTGCACGACCTCACGGATATCGATCTCTTTTGTAACCAGATAGGCATAAACAAACTGGCATATCCCCAAAATGAAAATGGTTACGCCGCCTGAAATCTATGTAATCAAGGGATTGTAATGCGTGAGTAACCGCTTTCTGTCACCATACGCAATACTGAAAATATTCTCTAAAAAGGAACGTGATGGTGAGAACGGTGCGTGATTTGTATATACCCCATTGCAATAATCTCCAAGTCATCTGTGCTTCGTAACAGAATCGTCACACGGTTCCAGCGGCGTTAACGCAGACTCCTGGTTCAATGGTCACATGTCTGGTTCACAGAAATACATCTTCTTTCGGAGCGAGAATAGGCAGGCACTCACGTCCTCCGTTTACGATCCTTCAAACTTTGTCGGAATGAAGTGTTACACTCCGAACTACAACACTCGGTGCAATGCACCGGGTGACGGTCAGTTGGTATAGGAAAATTCCAGAGAAATCTCAACACCGGCATACACTTCTAAGATGACGCTCTGAGAGAAATTAGGTGACGACAGCTGAATGTATATTGGGCAGACGTACCCCGGATGCCGTATACGCAGGTCCATGAATATTAAATTTGTGGGGGTATTTCAGTTCAGGGGACAAGCTAAAAACTCGTCCATGTAGCTATGATTTTCGTGTCAACGTATGGGCATCTGATCCCATGTCCGGCCATCTAGCGTACGCCCTGTCCGCTTCTTGAATACACCGCCCCATTGCTTGAAAAAGAACGGCACATGCTCGCGCACACATAAGTCCCGGATTTCCCTTACCCAATCCGCCTCCATTGCCCTGGCACCCGGTCCAGATTCTCCCCCTACAATTACCCAATCAATTCCTTGCATTGGAATATCTGGAAGCGGTCCGAGCAGCGGCTCAAGTGACAAAAACTTAGTTTGGGCACTCGTCTGTCTAAGTTCTTCCAAGCGAAACTGCCATCTATGTGATTCAATGCTGGTTCCAAGCCAGATATTTGGGCTCCAAGTCAGGCCTCCGTCAATTTCGAGAACACGACCAGGCCTCTTGGTAAGCACTTGGAAGGTATGACGCGATGTCTGGTTCATCGTTTTGAAGACGGCCTTGATAAATGACACAGAAACCTCTTCATGGAAGAGGTCGGACATAGAATTGACGAATACGAGGCGTGGCTTGCGCCATTTCAGGGGATCTTTTATTGTTAAGGGGTGCATAGTGACTGAAAACCCGTTTCGGTATTTTTCTACGCCCATGGCCTGAAGCCGCCTAGCCATACGATCCGCATAGCAGAACTTGCATCCGTGACTGATTTTGGTGCACCCTGTAACCGGGTTCCAAGTCGTTTCCGTCCACTCAATGCCAGATCGCGTTGACATAGCTATAGTCTATCTACAAGGTGTTTGGCTATCCTCTTTGCTGCCCCAATGGCAGCTTGACTGTCGTCGCCTACGCAGAACATGAATTCGTACATAGGTGAATTCCTCGTGTTTTTGAGCGTTCTGGATTGATCAAGAAATCGTCTGCCAAACAACTCCTTGAGTCTTTCCTTGTAAATTTTTCTGAGTCCATTTACGCCAGGTTGTCGCTCAAGCCGACTTTCACCAAATAGGTCCTTAGGACTCCATTTATACAGGTTCCGCCACCTTTCATCACCATAGACTCTCGTCAACGTACGAGCCCACTCCAGAGAAATGTCGTCAGGAATACGAGACCTAGGTAGCATTCGTGCAATTGTGCCCGTAGGAAAAAGGATCCAGGTGTCAAGTTTATACCCAGCGATTGCCTCCAAGGTGCTCCAATCAACTTGTGTCCCGAATGGATCAAGAAAAAGCACACCTCGCCACTCCCGCCAATTCTTCCGCAGATTTTGGAGAGAAATATTTGCATCGGTCGGTTCTATAACGATATTTCTGTCAGATCTCTGCGTCTTTAGCCTTCTCAATTCTGAGCATTTGACTTCATCTTTCTCTATGAAAATCAACTCGTCAAATGACTTGTCCTCAATGTCCAAGGCAATCTTGGCGGATCCATCAATGAATGCACGGCGATCTTCTTGATCGGGATCCTCATTTCTCAGCTCTACTTCACCAGTGCCTGCGAAGGCGTCAATATACAGGAGTTTGAACGGTTGTTTCTTATAGAGCGGTCGTATACGCGCCAAGATACCCTCTTAGGATTTCAAGTTTTTCCCGGGTCCATTCTCCACCGAATTGACTCTCAGTCGTGTTGGTCATAGGCCAATGCTCTTATTAGATGTGAATAATACGAATCCATGCGATATCTCATAAGCGTATAGGAAAGGTGTACTGTGAATACATGAATGTTATATATCATATTTCCGGCAATGTTCCCGAAATATTTGAAGGCGTAGTGCCAAATCTCAACTAATTTTGGGATTACGCTTGGTCGCATCGCTGATCAATTTCACTCCACTTCACATAGCTTCCTTCCACTAACATAATGATACAGCCTCTTTTTCAATCTGCACTTTGAATGCTTCCGGCAGATCATCCCACACAAACAGATCCACCCGGAATGGCAGGTCACTCTCTTCGAATGCTTCCCGCAAGTCACCAACCTGTTGCTGTTGTTCAGATGTTGCAAAAACAACGAGATCCAGATCTGATTTCGAGGTGGAGGTCGACTTTGCTCTGGATCCATAAACCCAAGCAACCGTGTCTGGGAGATACTTCGCAAGTAACTTCTGAATGATCTTGAGTTCTCTCGCAGTAATATCAGCAGCCGAGCTTACCGCTTCCATGTTGTCCCAGTCATGGTCTGGTAGAGACGGATAGCATCGTCTATGAAATCCGGCACCAACCCAAGGCAATTCTTGGCCTTCTCGCCGTCGTAGTCATGTGATGTGTTGATCCGGGCGTTCGCGTATTTAAGCCACCGGGGCAGGGGGACCTCCAGTAAATTGTTTTCGAAGGCCAACCTTAGGATAGGCTTTGGACTGTTGGGTGGACCTGCGATTCCGAGTTCCTCAGTCAGATATCGCTTCAAAATCTTCCACAGGCAGTCATAGCAGGCTTCAAAGCGTCGGATTACCGATTCGGCGATACCCTCGCGGTCAAGCTCGAGGAGTGCTGAACTCGGCGTTCGATAATTCTTGTTCTGCTCCTGCAGTCTCTCAAGCGACTGCAGGAATTTGGTGTAGTCTATCATCAGGGAATTCGTTTGAAAAAGAAAGTTTCACACACACCGCTCCCACGCTACAAAATGTACGAAATTTTGCAGGGCGCACACGGCAAAACCGCTGATCATGTAGATTTTTGTTGGAGATCCATATTTGTGCGATGTCTCGGTTGCTTGGATGCGGATTAACAAGACGAACGAACAAGGCGTCGATTCAACTGCCATACTCGTTTGTGAGCGTCCCTCAAAATGGGCGCTAATATCTAATGGGGTATGAAGGCCGGGCTACTAGTCTATTTATGGAGCTTCCTCAGTGGAGCTAAATTCCCCATGGAGTATATCCCGGCAACCCAGATCCGCAAGCAACCGTTGCGAGGCACGATGGCATGGCCAAGGTCTACGTGGTCACCGCGAATGTAGGTGCTTGATAAAAAAGTTGTGGGTTGTAGTCTACATTGTTCTTCCAGATGCTCCAAAGTACTACCAATACCTTGCGCTAGGTATTCAGCCGAGCGTGCACCGTGTCCTGGGTGCGACGTAATGAGGCATCATAATGAATGTCCACATTCCTCGCAGGAAGCTTCAGCGGGGCAAGACAAGCGCCCGCGAGGTCCTTTATGAGCTGGCGCGGTGCGCCCGGCATGATCCCACGGACCCGCAGTTTTGCCAGTGTTGGCCACCGGAATCCCGACACCAAAATATTCTGGAATATCTTGAGAACATCGTGTACAATGGCGCATTCATACTTTTACATAAACATACAAGTAAGCTCGGAGGAGCAAGAACAATGCCGAATCTCTATAGGGTAGAGGGCATACCTGGACTATTTCGCTTTGAGCGCTCGCCAGGAGAGGGTGCAGATGCGTCTACGGTAGGCGACCCAACGAAGTTCGAAAGCATATGTGTGGGAATGGCATGTTTGCCCAATGATGCTAAACCACTCCCTGAGTTGAAGGCCATAATGGCCGCACTAGATACGCCGGACCGACCGTTGCCCAATTATGAGCCGGATCTGATACCGCAGGGCACATGGGAGATGCGCGGGAGACTTGTACGCGATCACGTATCAGGAGACAGGATTTGGGTTCAATGTATCGCGTATGTCACGGACATTCCTCTGTCGAATGAGCAAACCATGTGGCTGGCTTGGATGCTTATAGCACGTAGGCTATCTGCGACGAATACCGAGGAATACAAAAGACTAATGAGAAACCTAGGACTATCGGCCTAGGCAAAAATCGCTCAGCAGTTGTAAGAGTACAGGCTGGACAAGGATATATGGGAAAATGGCCATAAAAACTAACCAGCGCAGGAGGCGCAAAAACGATGGAACCTGATGCAGAAACAAAAAAACAAATACGTCTCGAAGCAATTCAAGAATGGAAGCAAGCAAAGACTCGTGTTGCGTTGAAGGCGGGGGCCGCAGGCAAGGACTTGGCCGAGATTTATGATGCCATGCATGACCATGTTCGTGAATACATGCCCCAGTTTGTTGATGGTGTAATGACACCAGAAGAGCGAACGGTATTTGTACAGGCATCGGATTTGTTATTCCGTATGGGCGTATGGGCACGGGAAACACACGGCAATAAATAGCTGCTATAATCAGGAACCTGCCACAAATTGGCCTGGGGGTTCGCAGTGCGCAGAGTAGGGTATCGAAGCATCGAACGTTATAACTCCTGCCAGTCTGGCAGTTTTGGGCCGTAACTAGCCTGGACTACCGAGGGAACCAGGAGGGGGTAATTTTTCTTGGAAAACCTGCATCAGGATAGCCAAATATTCCAAGATCTCAGTATCGTCCGACATGATGGCATTCCAGGCACGCAGGGCATGGATCCATTGATCAAGTACGCTGGAAAACGATTTTTCACCTGTACTGCACGACTGGAAACGAGTCGGTGGTCTTCTAAACCAAGACAGACGAACTAGGTAATCAACTAAGGAAGCGACGACCCAAATGCCGCGGACTTTGAGCCTGTTGCCGACATTGATCTGGTTTTTTCAAGGGAATTCGTTTGAAAAAGAAAGTTTCACACACATCTCTCCCACACTACAAAATGTATGAAATTTTGCAGGGCGCACACTGCAAAAGCCGCTGATCATGTAGATTATTATTGGGAATCCATATTTGTGCGATGCTTCGGTTCGCTTGGATGCGGTTAACAAGACGTCTATTCAATTGCCATACTCGTTTGTGAGCGTCCCTCAAAATGGGTGCTAATATCTAATGCAGCATGAAGGCCTGGCTACTAGCCTATATGTGGAGCTTCCCAGTGGAGCTAAATCCCTGATGGAGTAGATCCCGGCTACCCAGATCCGCAAGCAACCGTTACAAGGCACGATGGCATGGCCAAGGTCTACGTGGTTACCGCGGATGTAGGTGCTTGATAAAAAAGTTGTGGGTTGTAGTCTACATTGTTCTTCCAGATGCTCCAAAGTACCCCCCATTGCGCTGCGTATTCAGCCGCGTGTGCACCGTGTCCCGAGTGCGACGTAATGAGGCATCATAAAACAAGGCGACCTCATTCGGTTGTGCCGTTCGCAAAGAAGAAAGCCAGCACTGATGGCTCACGACTTTTAGGACACCGGCGCCTGAACGGTCCAGACGTTTGTACACCAAGGGCCTGCCTGCACTGCTGCGTTGACGAATCCCGAGCCCACAATAGCGCCACAATTTATGCTTGGTTGCAAACCGGTGCGGAGTCTGAATGAAGGCACTGAACACATGCGCCACCACCACGCCGATGCCCGGCATGCGCTGGAACTGAGCGATTTCTGGATAACGCTTGCGCAACGCCACCATCGAGGTCAGTGGCAGCCGTCGGCAAGTCAGCTTGCTCCAGTTGCTGGAGCGCTGCCCGCATGACGGTTTCAAATGGTTCTTCCCCGCGATAAGTGACCTTGCTATCTACGAGCTCCCCGCCAATCCCCTCCCGTCGGAATACTGTGTTAATCTTCTTCTGAAAGTCATCCAGCGTTCTTCTGTCATGCAAGGGCTCGGCTACGAGCAGCCGGTCACAAATAGCTTCGATAATGTCGTACACACGATGCCAGGCACATCTGGCCAAATGGCCTCGAACCTCATAGTTAATATTGGGATACTCTGACCAATTTTCGGGGTTTGGTATTTTACATAAGACTTCGCATGTTATCCTACGCACCTCGCTTGGTTACAGGCCTGCCGCGTATGCATACTCTACAACCCGATCTCTAAAAATCGGGGGAGCATCCAAGTGAACGGTTATCTCGGGTTCTGGAGGCTCAAAATCATGGCGGCTGGAAAATGAGGTCATCGTTGTTTTTGACGGTAGATGGCTTTAACCTAAGTTTATCACGCGTAGTAATATAGAAAACACAGACAGATTCGGTAAATCTCCGACATCCATAGCCCCGAAAAAAATGCCCAAAAATGGAATTAGAGAAACTCTGTATCTCCTATATCGCTACGCGTGATAAACTTGGGTTAAATGTCGATGTGAAAAAAAGTAACCTCTGCCCGTGTAGCTGAATTAAGGACAACTACTCTGAACTCAGAGGTCGTGCGGGATGTTTTCATGCCTTGGCAGAGGGTGGAGCAGGTTAGACGCTATAAACCCCGTCAGGTGTCAGCCGCAGTGTGACTGGTGAGAGAATCATTGCTGTGTCGCGTTGGGTACAAGAGTGCTGTTGGCCACTGGCCCCGCACAATATGGTAACTTGAGGCATGAACCATAGCGAAATCACGAACTTCATTTGGGGCGTGGCGGATCTGATCCGTGATACCTTCAAGCGCAGCAAGTACCAGGACGTGATCCTGCCGCTCACGGTGCTGCGCCGAATCGATTGTGTACTGGCTCCCACTAGGTCCAAGGTGTTGAACGTCCACGACAAATACCGGGGCAAGATCGAAGACCTCGGGGGGCAACTCCGGCGGGCCTCGGGATTCGCGTTCTACAACACGTCGCACTACAATTTCAGCAAGCTGCTTGCTGATGCGCCCCAAGTCGCTGATAACCTGCGTAATTATATCGCCGGATTCAGCACCAATATGCGTGAGGTACTGGAGAAATTCGATTTTGACAACACGATCTCGAAGCTGGACGAGGAGGGGCTCTTGTACCAAGTCATGCAGCGATTCGGTGATCCCAAGGTTAATCTCCATCCAGATGCGGTCGATAATTTCACCATGGGCACGATCTTCGAGGAGCTTATCCGAAAGTTCAATGAGGCGCTGAACGAAAACCCCGGAGAGCACTTCACTCCCCGTGATGTTGTCCACCTTATGGCCGACCTGATGCTCGCGGGTGACGAGAGCCGACTGCAGACGAAGGGGGTAGTGCTAAGCGTCTATGATCCGTGCTGCGGTTCAGGTGGAATGCTCACGATCGCCAAGGAGCACATCAACGTGGGGGAGCGGCGCGAAGGTACGTTGAGGCCCATAAACCCTGAAGCTGACATTCACTTGTTCGGCCAAGAGGTGAACCCGGAGACGTTCGCCGTGTGCAAGTCGGATCTCTTCATGAAATCGAAGGACGGCCGTGATGCTGAGCAAATCCTTCACGGGAGTACGCTAGGGAACGATCAACACGCTACCAGGAGCTTCGACTATATGATCGCGAATCCGCCCTACGGCAAGGATTGGAAGCGTGATCAAGCCGTAGTGCGGGCAGAGCACGACCGCGGTGATGCCGGCCGGTTTGGGGCGGGTTTGCCACGCATCAACGATGGTCAACTCCTGTTTTTGCTCCATATGCTCGCGCATTTAAAGGGGGCACGGGAGGGTGGTTCGAGGATCGCCATTATCATGAACGGTTCGCCTCTTTTTACGGGCGATGCCGGAAGCGGCGAAAGTGAAATTCGGCGCTGGATCCTGGAGAACGACTGGCTTGAAGCGCTGATTGCACTCCCCGAACAACTGTTCTACAACACTGGCATCGCCACCTACGTCTGGGTGCTCACGAATCGGAAACGACCCGAGCGGCGCGGCAAGGTCCAGCTCATTAATGCCACGTCGTTCTGGACGCCGCTGCGTAAGAACTTGGGTGACAAGCGCCGCGAAATCCCATTGGAACGGAAGAAAGAAATCCTGCGGTTGCTGGCGGATTTCGAGGACGGTGCGACCCGCAGCGTTATTGAGGATGGGGAGGAGCGAGACGTTGTCGTCAGTCGCGTTTACCCATCCACGCACTTCGGATTCCGGAAGATCACGGTCGAGCGTCCGCTCCGGATAGATTTCCGGGCCAGCCCGGAGCGGATCGCACGGCTGGAAGAAGAGAGGGCATTCATCAACCTGTCGGTATCACGCAAGAGGGGAGCTGCAAAAGACGAAGCGGAAGCGAAAGGACTGGGGATGCAGATCGCTATTCGGGCAATGCTCCCGACTCTGCCAGACAAGCTGTTCTTGGATAGAGCGGTGTTCGAAGGCGAGCTCGTGAAAGCAGCGAGGGACGCGGATCTCAGGCTCACTGCTCCCATCAAAAAGGCCATTCTTTCGGCGCTTTCGGGGCGCAACGACGAAGCAGAGGTTTGTCGGGATCGGAAGGGGGGGCCTGAACCCGATCCGCTGCTTCGTGATACGGAGACCGTACCCCTCTCGGAAGCGGTTGAATCATTCTTTGAACGCGAAGTAAAACCGCATGTGCCTGATGCGTGGATCGATATCAGGCGGAGGGATCCGAAGGACGGAGAGGTTGGAGTTGTGGGCTATGAGATCAACTTCAATAGATACTTTTACGAATACCGCCAGCCACGTCGATTAGAAGAGATTGAGTCTGATATCCGAGAAGTCGAAGCAGAGATCATTACCATGCTGCGCGAAGTGGTGGTGTGAGCGTGAGGTCGGATATGTCATCTTTAACTTTTATCGCGAAGGGAGAATCAATGCAAACTCTGGACTCTGTCGGGGACACCGTGTATAGCTCAGGTGGAGGAGTGGGCTCGAGTCGGGGTGTAAGCCGTAGGGGCAATTCAATCAGGGATGGGAAAGAAGTCGCGGTCCCGCCCCGACGATTTGACCAGTATCCTATATACAAGGATTCCAAGATCGAATGGCTGGATAAGATCCCGGTGCATTGGGGTGTCAAGAGACTGAAATTCTCTGCACCTATACGGACCAGCAAGCTGGACACCAAGCCAGATGATAAGGCCTACGTAGGTCTCAAACACGTTGAATCTTGGACTGGGCGGTTGTTATTGGAACCGCAGCCGGAACGTGTCGATGGTGTTATGTTCTCATTCCGGGCAGGCGAAGTCCTGCTGGGAAAGCTACGCCCGTATCTAGCCAAGGTCGCTCGACCTGACTTCGATGGAGTTTGTACGAGCGAAATCCTTGTGCTTCGACCAATGCCTAGGTGCTTGCAAGGGTACATAATGTATTTCCTGTTGAATGAGTCCTATGTCCTCTGGCTCAATTCATTGACGTATGGTGCCAAGATGCCGCGCGTCAGTCCCGAACAAGTTGGCAATAGCCTTGCTGCACTACCTCCCGAACCTGAGCAACACGCCATCGCCGCCTTCCTCGACCGCGAGACGGCGAAAATAGACGGGCTGATCGAGCGAAAGGAGAGACTCATCGAGCTGCTTGGAGAGAATCGCACAGCGCTCATTACCTATGCCGTGACCCGTGGCCTGGATTCCACTGCTCCCGTGAAAGACTCTGGAATCGAATGGTTGGATAAGATCCCAGCGCATTGGGAGGTGAAGAGGCTTGGTGGGACTGTGATTGGATGTCAGAACGGTGTTTGGGGAGCAGAGGCTGATGAAGTGCACGACATAATATGTGTCCGGGTAGTTGATTTCAATCGAGTTCAGTTCCGCGTTAGGCTTGATGTGCCGACAATGCGTTCGATTAAGCCAAGAATCATCGAGACTCGCAGGCTCAAAGAACATGACTTGTTGCTTGAAAAGTCTGGTGGTGGAGACAAACAGCCCGTCGGTGCAGTCGTGATGTATGACCACAGCGCCCCGGCTGTCTGTTCCAACTTCATTGCCCGAATGCCTGTGGCCGAAGGCCATTGTCCTAGGTACATAACCTACCTCCATGCGGCTCTTTACGCGGCAGGAATCAACGTTCGCTCCATCAAACAAAGCACCGGAATTCAGAACCTCGATAGCAACCACTATTTGACCGAGTTGGTGGCGCTCCCGGATCTAAGAGAACAATCCGAGATTGCTGTGTTCCTCGACTCCGAGACGGCGAAAATAGACGGGCTGGTTGCTAAAGTCCGCCAGGCCATCGACCTGCTCAAGGAATATCGTGTCGCGCTAATCTCCGCAGCGGTCACCGGCAAGATCGACGTTCGGGAGGTCGCAGCATGACACTGGAGATATCAGAACGCGCTTTCGAGGACGCGATCGAAGACGCTTTGCTGAGGAACGGTCTTGGAGCACAGCCCGACAACGAGGTATCGGGGCGGGAACCGTCGCCGGTAAACACGGGCGAACCAGTTCCTGACGGCTACCATAGACGCTTGTCTAGAGACTACGATCGGAGACTGTGTCTGCTTTCAGCTGATGTGGTAGACTTTCTTATGGCCACCCAGCCGAATGAATGGACAAAGCTTAGGAAGCATTATGGGGCTGATGTGAAGCCCCGTTTTCTTAGCCGTCTCGCGAAAGAGATCCAGCGCCGCGGAGCCCTGGATGTGCTCCGGAAAGGCGTCAAGGACTCAGGCTGCACTTTTCGGCTGGCGTACTTCCGTCCCGCCAGTGGACTCAACGAGGAGCTCAAGCGCCTGCACGCGGCCAACCTTTTTGCGGTCGTGCGTCAGTTACATTACAGTGAGAGGGGCGAGGAGAGCGTCGACTTGGCGCTCTTCCTGAACGGCATTCCGATCTTCACGGCCGAGCTGAAGAATCCGCTCAACGGGCAGGATGTCCAGGATGCGATCGGGCAGTACCGGACCGACCGCGATCCCAGAGAGCCGCTGTTCGCTTACGGGCATTGTCTCGCCCACTTTGCAATAGACCCGGAGCTCGTGTATGTGACGACCAAGCTAGCTGGACCGGCAACACGTTTTCTGCCGTTCAACCAGGGTCGTTTCGGCGGTGCGGGCAATCCTCCTGTTCCGCCGACCCGCTCGGGCTATCCGACCGGCTACCTGTGGGAGCAGATCTGGGCGCGGGACAGTGTTCTGGACCTGATCCGCCAGTTCATCCACGAAGTGAGGGAAGAAGATGATCAAGGTCGCAAAACCGGGAAGCGGTTTCTGATCTTCCCGCGCTACCAGCAGCTGGACTGCGTGCGCCGCCTTGTGGATCACGCACGCAACCATGGCACGGGTAAACGTTACCTGATCCAGCACTCTGCGGGCAGTGGCAAGAGCTACACGATCGCCTGGCTGGCCCACCAGCTCTCGGTACTGCATGATCGCGACGATCACCGCGTCTTCGATTCAGTTGTTGTGGTAACCGATCGTCGCGTACTTGATCGCCAGCTGCAGCAGACTATCCGTCAGTTCGAGCAGACCCGGGGAGTGGTGGAAAACATTGACCGGACCTCCCGTCAGCTACGCGAGGCTCTTGAAGCGGGTCGTACAGTCATTGTGACCACGTTACAGAAGTTCCCCGTCATCGTCGAGCAGATTGGACAACTACCGGGCCGGCGCTTCGCCGTGATCGTGGATGAGGCACACTCGTCGCAGTCCGGAGAGAGCACGAGGAGCCTGAGGTCTGTTCTTGCTGCGAAGAGTTTGGAAGAGGCGACAAGAGAGGAGAGGAGTGCAGAAACCCCGGAAGAGGAAATCGAGAACCGGATTCTGGAGGAAATCCGTCGACGCGGCCGCCAACCCAACCTCTCGACGTTTGCTTTTACGGCGACTCCCAAGTCCAAGACACTCGAGCTCTTTGGAAGGACACGTCCCGACGGGAAGCTCGAGCCCTTCCATCGCTACAGCATGCGTCAGGCGATTGAGGAAGGGTTTATCCTCGACGTGCTGGAAAATTATTCGACCTATCAGGTCTACTGGCGTCTGCTGAAGAAGATTGAGGACGACCCGAAGTACGACAAGCGTAAAGCGGAGTATCTGCTCAAGACCTTCGTCGAGTTACATCCTCACGCCATTAACGAGAAGATTGCCATCTGTGTAGAGCATTTCGCCGTGCAGGTCGCGCATGAGATTGAAGGGCAAGCAAAGGCGATGATCGTGACGCGTTCGCGCCTGCATGTTGTGCGCATCAAGCTCGCCCTGGATCAATATCTCGCCGATAATGACTATCCATGGAAGACGCTTGTTGCTTTTTCAGGCACGGTGAAGGACGGTGGAGCATCCTACACGGAGTCCGGAATGAACTCGGCCGGGCTGGATCGGGTGATTGGAGAGCGGCAAACAGCAGCCGAGTTCGGCAAGTCCGGGTACCGCTTCCTTGTGGTTGCCAACAAGTTCCAGACGGGCTTTGATCAGCCGCTACTTCACACGATGTATGTGGACAAGAAGCTCGGTGGCGTGAATGCGGTACAGACGCTTTCCCGCCTGAATCGCACACATGCCGGCAAAAAGGGCACGATGGTACTCGATTTTGCCAACGAGGCCGAGGAGATCAGAAAGGCGTTCGAGCCCTACTACGAAACTACGCTCTTGTCAGAAGAGACGGATCCCAATCTGCTCTACGAGGTGCAGGGCAGGCTGCTTGACTACGACGTGATCGCAGCTTCTGACATTGAGACCTTCGCGCGGGCGTACTACGACCGCAGCGCCAGTCAGAACAAGCTGTATGCAGCGCTGGAGCCGCCACGTCGGCGTTTCGCTGAACTCGTCGTTGAGGAGCGGCGTGATTTTCGTAATCAGCTCACTGACTACCTGCGCCTGTACGCCTTCCTCTCCCAGATGCTGATGTTCTCTGATGCTGACCTCGAGAAGCTCTACGTCTTTTCCAAGTATCTTCGCCGGTTGCTTCCGGCGGACCATGTCACATTGTCTCGCGAGGTCCAGCAGAATATCGATGTCGAGTCTTTCCGTATCCGGCAGACCAGTAGTGGCAGGATTGGCCTGGAACGAGATGGCGGGCAGCTCAATCCCATCGACAGCAAGATGCCAGTCGATCCCGGCGTTGAGGAGCAAGCAACACTCTCGCGGATCATAGAAACGCTAAACGAGCGTTTCGGTCTGAACCTTGGTCCCGAGCATCGAGCTACTCTTAAGCACATCCGCTCTGCCCTTGACCAAGATGCTGGGCTTAATGCCAGCGCTCGCGTCAACACGCGCGAAAATGTCCGGCTCACATTCGATCCGAAGGTGGAGGAGAAGATCCAGGAGATCATCGAGATCAACTTCGCTCTGTACAAGCGGATCACCGACAATGCTGATTTCGGGCGGGTTTTCAAGGATCACCTCTTCGATGACTACATCCGGCGACACCGCCGCGTAGAGGAACTGCTCAAGCTGCAGGAGTCGAAGACACTCGAGTTCAAGTCCAGTCTGCGCTGGAACCTCAAGGAGAACCGCAAGGATGACAAGCGCATCACCTATGCGGTTCTCAAGACCATTGCGGCATTTCTCAACACCGATGGGGGTGACCTTCTGATTGGCGTGGCCGACGACCGGACAGTGCTTGGCATTGAACACGACCGCTTGGATACGGATGACAAGTTCATGCTGCATCTCACCCAGGTTGTGCGGAATGGCCTAGGCGATCGCGCCGGCACTTGCATTGATACCAGGACCCAGATCGTCGAAAACAGGACCGTCTGCATCGTGAGCTGTCAGCGTAGCCCCGAGCCCGTGTACCTGCGATGGAAGGGGATGGAGAAGAGGGAGAGGGGTGATTTCTTCGTTCGAAGCGGCCCAGGCACCATACGACTGACCGAGGAGGATGTGCAGAAGTATGTAGCCACGCGATTTAGTTCAGGATGAAAGCGGCAATGTCGGTGTGCCAACTACAGTATACCCAGATTTCTGGACAATGGTTTATGACGGAATCCTGCCTCCGAAAACGGGCGTATCCAAGCGTCGTGTCCATTCCGCGTCGGCTACGATTGTCCGCATGACTCCTGGCGTATGAATGAGACAAGGTTGGGGCTGGCGCGCCAAGCCCAACCCTACCTCATGTACGCTTACGAAATCGTGCGCCACCCCGAGTCCACACCTCCTGTATCTTTCATGAGATACTAAACAGGGTAGTTTGTTGGTATAGTCAGCGAATCCAGCTTCTATATTAACGATAACATCGCTCTCCTGCACCTCTTCCAGCAATCGAACCAGTTCAGGTCGTTCGGCTTACGCACCCCTGCTACGGTAGCACATCGAACCGTCGGGTCAGATTCCACTCCCTTGTCGATACACGAGCATAGCCAAATTTCAGTAGTGCAACGGTTCGCGAAACTCATCTTCGAGGATATCAACTGTACATTGATTGCGCAAACGTTTTTTCGGCTTGGAAAGCAGTCATTTCAGACCAGATATCGGACTGTGCCAAGCGGTTCGAAAAACGACCAGTTTTGTGAACTGATGCCTTTAGCCAGCTGTGCTTATCTCGATACCCTAACATGAGGCGATTCCAGGAAACTTACAGCTCTGCTTCTACTCAGGACCCTTCTGCGCCGTCAGGGCCGCCGTCTTATACCTCGCTGTAGTAAGGCCATAACTTGCCATAACTCCGCAGTTCATCGCAACAAGACACGACAGCTAAGCAACTTCCATGCATGTGTCGGCGCAGCCTCGTGAGAGAAGTGTAAAGTAACGCCTTGTCTTCGGCACTTGTAACCGTCTGGATGTACAGAACGAGGTGGCGTGCTTCCCATCCCTTAAAGCTGTGAGGTGTGGTCGCCTTGACCATTGCTGCCCCTTGGAAGAACCCACACTTCTGCCGACGTGACTTCCTCCCGCTCACATCGAATGTGTGGAGTACATGGACCCTTTTGCTTTCCATCCGCTTGACAAGGCGGCGGCCTAGACTCTTGCTACTTGACAGGAAGATGATGTCGGGAATCGCGGTGTCGGGGCGAAGCCGTTTCATCATACGGAGGAGTTCTGACTCGCAGATACCGAGTTCATTCGATTGGTGGCGGACATGGAGCCACCGAAGTTCGACCGGATACAGATTCAATTCAATCTGGTCTCCCCTCGGAACATCAAGTTCTTCGCCCTTCATAAATTCTTCGGCGAAACTACGGACAAGAGACGTCATTACCGGTGAAAGTCGATAGCTGTTTGTCAACTCAACCCAAGGACCGTGAAAACCAGCATTTAACATTGTTTCCTCAGTCCACGCAGCAGCTGTCCCATAGATGTTTTGTGTTTTATCGGCGACCAGAACCATTTCACCTCCCTCTGTTAAGGCGCACCTCAGCGTTTTCCACCACGAAGGGTGAAAATCTTGACCTTCGTCCACAAGGATGGCATCGTACTTGGGAATGTAAGCCTGCCCCGCACATTGGCGATACAGCTGTTGCACCAACGATGGCATCTTCTCGTTGAGCACTTCTTGTAACTCCCCCTCACGTTGCTCACTTTTCACCAGTGGCTGCCATAACCCTCGGTAAGTCTTGCCGTTCTCGACTAGATCGCACACCCGTTTACACCAGGAATGAAAATTCAGGAAGTCGATAGATGCGCGGAAAACCGGGCGTTCGGTGCTACACCGCTTGACGAGATCACGCAAGTAGTTGAGGAGCGTAATGTTGTAACTTACGACAAGCGTACACTTGCCTTCCGCTGCAAGTCTTGCCGCACGGGCGGCGAGTACAACGCTCTTGCCGGAGCCAGCCGCCCCCTTGATTCGGCGGTATCCCGTTGTCGTTCGAGTGACCGCCAGATCAAGCTGTCTCTTATCGAGTGCAAGTGGCCGCCGTTGTTCTTGACTGAAGAAGGGTTCCTTCAGCCAACTGCGAAGATCCTCTGCAATGTCCTCGTGCATGTACAAAGAGCGTCGTCGCTGGCTTTCCGGGAAAAGCGCCGCGATGTTCCTGGACGATAGTCAAGTAGCCGGGGGGAATCTCACCCCCCGGCCCTCACAGAACCGTGCGTGAGCCTCTCAACTCACACGGCTCCTACCATGCAGCCGTTCGGAATTGAATAAAGGTGAACCATGAAGAAACTCCCAGTGCACGAACAATCCCGAATCCCGACGAGCACGCTCTATTAACCACGTAAACGCCCGAAGCCACCGACCACGGAAACGTTTATATTTCCGCATTAGCCACCGTGTTAGGTGACGGTCAATGCCTTCCAATGGCCGCCTTAATGCTGATTTAAAGAACGCACCGTAATAATCAATCCATCCACGTACCGTGGCATTGATCTTGCCCGCTATGTACGTAATCGGGTGTGGACTCATTCGAGCCAACCTCCAACCATGGATCGTCTCTTGTACGGCCTTCATCGCCTTCCGACTTATCGCCGGATTGAACCCAAGAAAATTCCTCCCCCTCCGACTCCGTGTCTTCCGCGGTCGAAACGTATACCCCAGAAAATCGAACGAAGTGTTTGGAAATGAACCCCGAAAGTATGCCTGCTTGCAGTATACAATCTTGGTTTTCACTGGGTGCAAGGTTAAGTTGCAAGCCTTAAAGCGTTCCCTCAGCACCTTCCAGAGGTAGCGCGCTTGCTTCTTTGTCGTGCAATGGCACACGATGTCGTCTGCATACCGCTCAAATGAAATGTGCGAATACCTCCGTTCCATCCATTTATCAAACGCGTAATGCAGAAACAGATTGGCCAGCAGCGGACTGATTACCCCGCCCTGCGGGGTCCCAACATCCCGAGCCTCTTCCGTCCCGTCTGGATGAATCACCGGTGCCGTCAGCCAACGCTCTATATATAAGAGCACCCACTTCTGATCCGTGTGTAGCCGGACCGCTTTCATCAACAGAGCATGGTCTATCGTATCAAAATAAGATTTGATATCCATGTCCAGTACCCAGGCCCGCTTCCAGCATCGCGTTCGCGTCTGCCGGAGTGCGTCATGGGCCGATTTGTTCGGTCGGTATCCATAGGAATCGGGATGGAACTCTCGTTCCAGTTCCGGCTCCAAAACCTGCTTCACCACCATCTGTGCCACCCGATCCGCAACGGTTGGGATTCCCAAGGGCCGGACGCCTCCGTCCGACTTCGGAATATTTACCCGTCGCACCGGCTGTGGATGATAACTGCCCGATGCCATTCGATTCCAGAGCTTGTAGAGATTATCCGCAAGCTTGGCCTCGAAATCTGCGATGGACTGCGCATCGATCCCCGCCCCGCCTTGGTTCGCCTTTACACGCTTCCACGCCTCCCAAACTTGTCGCTTGGTCACTGGAAACGGCTTTGCGTTTTGCGTTGAAGTCCTCCCTTTCGGTTGCTTCCTCGCGTCCTGCTGCATGGTTCACCCCCTTCGCTCCTCTCCCGTTACAGGAGTCTCATCACTACTACGAGGTGATCCGCCCGTGTGGAGTGCCTTGGTACTCAATGGCTTACAGGTACTGCCTGCTTGCCACGCTCCCTTCTCATCACTCCGACACGTTCCCACGTTCCGTATAAGGGCCCAAGTCGCATTCTCGCCACGTTTATGCCGGAGGCCGGTTGGCCAGTAAGCAGGTCCCCGCCAACCTCGTCCCGGGATCAGGAGAATACCCCGGTTTTGACCATCTTCTAAGGACTTTCGACACGTCATCCGTGATTCACTTGCGTTCGACTCTACGACTCTCACCTGACAGGTTCCTACACCTGCCTTTTCCCAGCACGCTCACCACCACACCTCTTTAGTGCAGCAGCTGTGGGCGGTTTGCAACCTCCGCCTGCACGGCGATTGCGGGGGGCCGTCCCCCATCCCTTATACAGTTCGTACATTTCGGCTATGTCATTGACTCACCTCCGTGTACTTCGTGGCACACCCTCCTCTGCCCCCGAGAACGGGTAGTATCGCTTGTATTGCAGCATCTGAGGATAGGCTTCCCGAAACGGTTCGAAGACACGATTGACTTCTTGACGAGACGAACACGGGAAGACAAGCCCGGTAGTAATAACTGCGCGAGCCCGGTCATCGAGACGCGGACAGTACAACTCGAATATCTCCTCCCTATATCGTAGGATCTGGTTAATCAGGTTGTCCGCCTCACGTAAGACATGTCTGCCATTCTGGTCACCGGCCACAAGAACGTACTGACCGTCTAGATCCTTTTTACTGGAGTACTGCATCGCTCCCAAGTCCCAGTCCTTGACCTCGAACACAGCAACACCTACACCAGGATGCAATAGCACAATGTCTGGGCGGAGTCCGTTGAGATGCGGATGAACGTAAAACTCCCATTCAGCAGAGAGGTGCTGGTCAAACAGTTCAATCATCTTCCGCTCTCCATCCGTAAGAGGAGTGGAAAGTTGCTCAAATGCCTTTCGCGGGGGATCAATAATTCGCACTATGCTCTCTCCTTTATATTCCACGCATTCCTGCCTAGTGAGTATCAGCAACCTCTCTGTGTAGCCCTGTATGGGCAGTGCCTATAAGCCCAAGTTTGTCACGCGCAGCGATATAGAAAATACAGAACCCTCCTAATCCTGACTCATGGGGCGTTCCAAGTGACCTTTCATCTCTCCCAAAAGGGAATCACATGCCCGAGATACAATCGTGTAGACCTCCTCAAAGATGCCGCTGTAGTATGGATCTGGTATTTCATCGTCCATAGAGGACGGATCAAAGGTCCGCAACAGACTCACTTTATCGATGTAACGGCTATCCCTGTCCAATGAAAGCACATCTCTCAGGTTTGATCTGTCCATAACTAATATGAGGTCACATGTCCTCAGATCGGCTTTTGTGATCTTCTGCCCTCTAATGTGCTCCAGACCGACACCATGCCGTCTCGCAACACGACAAATCCGTGGATCCGGGGCTTCACCGATGTGCCAACCACTCGTTCCCGAGGAAGTTACCTCTATGTCACTTTCCAATCCGTGCTTCTCCAGGAGAGACTGGAAATAGCCATGAGCGAGTGGGCTTCTACAATGATTACCCAAACACACGAACATGATGCGCTTAGGCTTTTTTGTCGAGGAAAACATCGGCCTGTGTACTCACAGAATCGTCGTGGGTTTAGAATATATTTTTCGCGTCCAACTGCACGAACTGGCCGAACATGCGTACCCTGCGTCTTGGTAGTCCATCATACAGAGAATACCCGTATCTTCGTTTGAAACAGATGATTTGTGTAGTTCGAATGCTGGACAGTACATAATGAGAGGAAATTCGACAGAAACGGCTATCCCCGTAGGCAAGTATCTGGCGACTCTGCGCGAGTACATTGAAACCAGTGGGGCTGCTTGGGTCGAAGGGGAGCTTTCTCAACATAAATCGAGTCGGGGGCACTGGTACTTTACAATTGCAGATGAATCAAGTGCCCTCAAATGTGTGATGTGGAAAAGTCGAACACAGTATGTAGGGTTCACTCCTGAGCCGGGGCAATTACTGCGCGTGTATGGTTCGCCTACTGTTTATCCGAAATACGGCAATCTCCAGTTCGACGTCCGAAGGGTCGAACGGCGACACACCACCGGCGAACTTCAGAAACGCTTTCTTGAGCTTCACCGGAAGCTTACCCAGGATGGGCTTTTTGATGAAAGTAAAAAAGTACCGCTGCCTGCAATCCCTCAGCGCATTGGTGTTGTTACCTCAGGGGAAGGAGCAGCATTACAGGATATCCTGCGTATCCTGCGGGATCGCTTTCCAATTGCCGAGGTCATTCTGGCACCGGTTCGTGTTCAGGGTCCGAGCGCTGCACCGGATATTACCCACGCCATTGGACAACTCAATCGTTTAACGGCAACCAGACGTCCTGACGTACTCATAGTTGGACGTGGAGGTGGTTCGCTTGAAGACCTCTGGGCGTTCAATGAAGAAACTGTCGCACGTGCTATCTTCGCCTCCAAGATCCCCGTCATTAGTGCCGTTGGACACGAAACCGACACGACAATCGCAGACTTTGTGGCTGATGTACGCGCTGCCACCCCCACACATGCTGCTCAAACCATCGTGCCAGAGCTTTCGTCACTCGTCTGGAATATTCAAGGATACACACAGCAAATGCATCAGACTGTTATCTCCCGAATAAGCAGGTTGCGCCAACAAATTATCCAGGTTACAGAATCGTATACATTTAATACGCCGATCAACCGCGTGCGCGACGCACAACAGACATTGACCAATTACGTAGACCTGTTGAATGAGGTTTTGAATAGTCGCATTCAGACAAGTAGGCACCAGGTGGAATTGCTCAACGGAAAAATAACTGCACTGAACCCGCGTCGATACCTTACACGCGGCTATGTTCGCTTAGAACGGGAAGGCAAAGTTGTGCGTTTCAGCCGAGAACTGGATACACGTGACCGGGTGTCTATCCATTTTGTCGACGGGTGTCGGGAAGCCGTAATCAGCGACTAACGATACCTGTCCTTTCTCCCCAAACACGATAGTACAATCCGTAGTCGCCCTACAATAGCAACCACACTCCAGATCTCCCCCCGATCCCGGCTTGATATAATGAACGTTGGGAAGACGGTGGGGAAAGTGGACTCCGGTATCTTCTCCAACTTTGACAGGGTTGCATTCTGTTCAGTTCATACCACGGCAGGATTTCTGGAGGAGCCTCTTGCCCTGAAACTGGGCAACAATCGCGAAGGTATCGAATCACTCGTTCGCTCGGCTCACAGACTCTTCCCGGAAGGCGCACCCTACTGGCATGATCGCATGGAGCTCCGAAGTGAATTGTCTGCTGAGCAACGCAAACACGAGCCCCTGAACGCAGATTCACACTTGGCTTTCATATGCCTCGGATTGTGCAATTGTGTTCTGTACAAGTTTGCCCCGGAAAAACCTGTCTACTTCATTGATCTTGACGGTAAGTCGAACGAGACCTTTCGGTCCAGAAAATCAATAGCCGTGGGATACAACGACGCGGACTGCGTACACGAAGAAACGTTGCAGATTGATTTGCCCGGGAAAAATCGGTGTGCAGTGGATCTCAAAAAAAGCTTGCCCGATCTGCAGGCACTCGTGGCTAAACACCAGATTCATCGAGGACTCGTCACCCTTGAACTGGCTCCGGACGAGAAACATGCGGGGGTAACGGTGAATGAGTTCGAATCACTCCTTGTTGAACGGGATATCACTGATGTACTTTTGAATCCACTTAGGTATATGTTGTACAATGTCCCCCAGTTTGCACGGCATCCGCTGATGGTTCCAAGTAAGGCCAAGGACATGCTTCTATATGAAATACACCTTGCCATCCGGGATGGCCTGAGAGTAGCAAATCGCAGTGTCTCTATTCTTGAATACATGGTAGAGCGTCTGGGTATGCACCTACCCCTGTTGGAGCATGTTATCGATCGGATAGCATCTCCTCTGGAAGCGCGCTGGATGAATTTGGGCAGTACGATCCGTTTACTCATTAACGCGGAAGATGAAGCCCCTCTGGGACGCGTAATGATCGGTACTTACCAAAGCCCAATACTGATTCAATGGAGACGCCCGGAATCGGACACACGTGAGATGCGCCTGCGTCTATTGCGATTCACATAGAGATCAGATTAGAGACCGTGACTGGCCGCCATCAACATTCAGGCAGGCCCCGGTAATCAGACTCGCCCGATCAGAAAGCAGAAATACAGCTACGTCCGCAATCTCCTCCGCCGTTCCAAACCGTCCAATCGGCAGATTATCCGCAATAAAGACCTTCATCCCTTCTGGATCACTTTTTACCCTCTTGTCCCAGGATCCACCTGGGAAACGAATAGAACCAGGTGCCAGTGTATTTACGCGGATGTTATCTGGGGCCAGCTCCAACGCCATAATTTTGGCGGCACTAATGAGCGCAGACTTGGTCGCATTGTAAATTGATAGCCCAGGACCACCAGCTTCACGACCAAAAATGGAACCTATAAATAAAATGGCCCCACCCCTGGCTGTATTCATATATGGAATTGCTGCACGACTGGCCCGCAGGTGCATCTTTAAATTCAGTGTTAATATGTCATCCCAGTCCTGATCCGACAAATCAGCGAACTTGCCCCGGCGATTGCCACCAGCGTTGTTAACCAGAAGTTGCACCGCTCCAAAATGATCGACCGCAGTTTTAATCAGAGCTTCCGGTTCTCCCGGTACAGTTAAATCTGCCCTCTTCGCCAGTACAGGCACACCATAACGTCTAGTTATCTCTTCCCTTACAGCTTCCAACGCCTCTTTGCCGCGGGCACAAACTACAAGGCGGCATCCCTCTGCTGCAAGCCCCATTGCAATAGCCCTACCCAATCCCCGACTGGCACCGGTAACGACCGCAACCTTCCCTTTAAAGCCTAAAATCATCTTTCTAAGAATTTAAGTGTATAATTAATGGACCGTCTGCGACGTTCCTTTATCGTTGTCTGATCCCATGAGCGATCCCCTCGAGACCAAAGACTCGCTTGATACGCTTCTTAAGCGCCTAGAGTCCATTGCAAAGGCTTTGTCCGAAGATTCCGACACAATGGAACTGGCCTTGAAAAAGTACGAGGAAGGTATTGGTCTTGCCAAAGAATGTATGAAACGGCTGGATGCAGCTGAACAGCGTGTCACTGAATTACGCAGTATTCTTGAGGCAGACCCGGACGATCCGGGTTCCCCAGCCGACGAATTTTTTCTTTCCAACTGATGTCTCAGGCGACTGATCATAGCTTGCACCATCTACCCGACGACGCTCGCCTTTGGGTCATAGCACTTGATGGTGATGAAACCGGACTACAGGATGTGCTCATTCGGATACAACGATTTATCGAGCAATGGGTCTCACATGGGCGCCCTGTTCGAGGGGTGGCTGTGCTTGAAGCTGACCGATTTTTATTGGTTGCCGGCGAGGTTATTGACGGCACCATCAGTGGTTGCGGCATTGACGCACTTATGCGTGCGATCAAAGAAGCTTCTGCGGCTGAAAACTGTCGTCTACTTTCGTCTATGTTGATTTATTATAGATCAAAGAGCGGTCAGGTTAACTATGTTTCTCGCGGGAATTTTCGAAAAATGGTTTCTGAAGGTCAGATAAGCTCTACTACTAGAGTGTTTAACCCCGGGATATACACCTTGGGGATGCTGCGCGCCAAGGAATTTGAGCTTCCGCTTGCAGATTCTGTATATAGCCGAATGTATCGTGCACCGGAGACCATAGCATAAGCTCCTTCATGTAATGCCTGCAGCGTCTCGTTGGCAATTGCGCGACAGAACTCCTCAAAGGCGTGAGATTACCTACAGCACGTTATTTTTGACTGTCTGGATGGGGGTCGGCACAGCAGGATATGCTATACTGGAAGGTTGGGGGCTACTAGATTCACTCTACATGGCCTTCATAACATTATCAACGATCGGATTTACCGAAGTGCGGGAGCTGTCAAATGAAGGGCGAATCTTTACAATCTTTTTTGCATCCATCGGGATAGGCTCCTTAGCTTATGTGGCGGCACGATGGGCGCGTCTGCTTGTAGCAGGTACTTTGATCCGAAACCGTCGCCGGATGTATAGAATCAAAAACATGCAGAATCATTACATCATCTGCGGTTATGGGCGTGTAGGAAAGGATGTCACAGATATGCTCATGGGGGCAGGAAAGTCCCTTGTAGTTCTGGACAAAAATGAAGACATCATAGAACGTCTGACTGCAAACGGAATAAACGCAATCAGTGGAGATGCTACGCAGGACAGCGCCCTGCTATCGGTAGGCATAAAAAATGCAACCGGACTTATCGTACTACTGCCCGACGACGCCCAAAACGTATACGTCACACTTGTTGCACGTGAGAATAACCCTGAATTATTCATTCTGGCACGTGCGTCTGATACCGTTAGTCGTCGGCGCATGCTCCAAGCCGGAGCCTCAAAAGTGGTATCACCTGTACAGGTTGGAGCCGAGAGAATTGCTCAGATGGTTTTACGCCCCCATGTAGACCAGTTTATGTCTTACGTACTGCAGGCAGATGACCTAGGCTTGAGTATGGAACAGGTTTTGATAGAGGAAGGTGCACCTCTAGCTGGTAAAACCCTCAGAGAAGCAGATTTTCGACAGTTCTGGAAAACTATCGTCATCGCAATACTCAAAGACAAAAATGATCAGGATATGCATTTCTATCCAGGGCCTGATGATCTGATCGAAACGGGGAATATCCTGATTGTGCTCGGAAGTATCGAAATGATTGGGAAACTCATTAACGAGGGATGCCTGCATCCCAAAAAAACTTCAAGTAATATCTTGAGGAAATCACTGTAACTATTCAGATGCGTTTACTACAACTACTTTGGATCCTCATTTTTATACCGGCCGCAAACGCCCAGTCGGGCGGATACATTGATCAGGATGCAGTCGCAGACCTGCTAGACCTGCGCTTCGAAAGCCTCGAACATATCCCGGAGGTTTTCTATAGGTATCATGTCCTCGAAAATGACCGGGATAACAGTGTGCTGGCCCGGAATGTGTTCTATCGGGAAATTGGTGAGGGCAACACCCAACTTGGAACCCGACGCTCAATGCTTGTAGAAATGATCAATCGTCGCATGATGCAGACCTATACTGTCGGCGATACGATCATTGCTCCAACGCGGTTTGAATTGGATTTCAGGGCTTACTCACCATTTCCGCGCTACTATGCCGGAGGTCGGGAATTTGATAAGCTCTTCATTATGGACAAGACCATCCAGGCCTTTGCCGCCTATGAGTATGGGCGCCTTATGCGCTGGGGAATCATCAATACCGGTGACCCGGATGAATCGCCAACCCCCTATGGCCGCTACAATTTCAATTGGCGTGAGGAGTACCGTGTATCATCGGAGAGTCCGGACGACGAGCCTTGGGAAATGTACTGGGTAATGAACTTTCACTCTGCCAAAGGAATGCATGTTCATCAATACGAAATGCCTACCGGCGGCCCTATGAGTCACGGGTGTGTGCGGCTGGTTGATGCCGATGCCAAATGGATTTACAACTGGGGCGACACATGGCAAACTACCAGCACGTCCACTGGAATTGCATCTACCGGGGCAAAAATTCTGAAGCAGGGTACAACAGTGCTGGTTATCGGTACAGAGCCGCGTGGCAAGCCGCAACCATTTGAACATGGTCGTCGCTATCCGTTCCTAAAGCTTGTTGATCTGCCCAATCACCCTTATGACGTGCCTCCCGGTACCTCCCAACAGGTCCGGTTCGACGAACTTCGCAAATCACAGCAGATTGATCCCTGATCGCACCCCCGAGCGCATCCACAGTACGCTGGGCTTTTACTGAATAGCACGAAACATTCGCTTACCGCGAATTTGACCCAATATGAACGGACTTCCTTCGCTGTTCCACGAGAAATAGACAGCAACTGCACGTCCCACGACATGGTCCATTGGAACGAAGCCCCAAAAACGACTATCCTCGGAATTATCCCTGTTGTCACCCATTACAAAGTAGTAGTTCTGCGTGAAGGTATATGTATCCTGTACCTCGCCATTGATGCGAATTGTACCATCACTGCTCAGGGATGCAGTATGTCCTTCATATTCGGTGATCACGGGCTCATAGACCGGCCAGTTTTCCTCCGTCAGATTTATAACGATATCTTTGCCCGGAATTGTTATTGGCCCGTAGTTATCCGTCGAATTGTTGCTACTTGGAGGGTATAGCGAATAAGCCCGATTTGCGGTTATTTCCCTAACAACAGGTCTGACTGCAGTCACATATTCCCACGCTTCGATGGCCTCCGCGGCAGCATCAGTAGCCTGGATCCGTACGACAGTGGGGTTCGTCGTCGGCCAGTATTGTGAGACTCCCAATTCTTCCAGGCGCGCACTTGGCAGACGCATCCTTGGATCCTCCTTATAGACATACCAAAAGCGCTGCATGGTATCTTTGAAGGGCTCTTTGGTCTCCTTGAAAAACAACGTATCGCCGTCAATATGTACAACTTTGTCAATAATCTCAAGCGTATCACCCGGCACACCAATGATACGTTTGATGTAATACGTCTTGCGATCAGTGGGCTTGCCCTCTTCATCTGCCGGCCAGTTGAAGACAACGGCATCGAAACGCTTAGGGTCAGAAAAACCGGGGAACCGCGTCCATGGAAGATTAAGTCCACGCACGTATATCTGGGTGAAGGGAATACCTAGAGTCATCGGGGTCCGCATGCCATAATGTAGTTTTGACACTACGATGTAGTCCCCAACCAGTAAGCTCTTCTCCATAGAGGGTGTAGGGATCTGAAACAAATCAAAGAACACCGTCCGCATAATGACCATGAAGATGATTGCAAATACAACGGCATCTAGCCATTCTCTCAGCGGCCCTTTTTTCTTCTTTTTCTCACTCTTACTCTTACCGCTACGCTGCGAGCGTTGCGCCGCCCTCTCCGCACGTCGCTGTTGTCTTTCCTTCTTGCCAAGTGATTCAGGCATCAGTTACCAAAGTGAATTTCGTCCGTCCTGGACCGTTATGATGGGGCTTGAATCGGTCTTCCAAGTGTCAGATTTGGTCGACGTATTTGATTCAGAAAATACTCTGCACCGTCGTATCCTGTTGAATACCACTTATCTGTGACAAAATTGTAGTAGTAATCTACATACGGTGCTGGCTCTGTCCGGCGCATTACTATTGCAAGAAGCGACTGTCGCATACGATAGAGGAATGATCGAAATCGTTGATCCGTTGCTACAATTACCCCACGGTCAAATGGCCCCCGAACATCCATGATCATCATTGGAATTGAGTCATTGACCACAAACCAGTACTCAAACTGACCATTCTCGTCAGAGGGAGTTTCATCGCCTTGTTTTATTTCCACTGCCGTCTGCGTAGGTGGGCCAAAGTACGCCTCCAGGCGAGCACGTATTTCGGGAGTAGCCATTGTGTCAAGTAACGTGAAAAAATTATTCCCCATATACGCCCACTGCACACTACCAAATCGTGTCAGCCAATCTGCTCGTCCATCGATTGATACCAGCGTCCATGCATTTATCTCTCCTTGAAATGGCCCGACGAAGATGCCTCAGCGGGCATGCCCATAGCTTCTCTGATCCATCCAAAAAGGGAGTCACTGGCTACTGGAAATCGGGCCGGCTCTAGAGGATCAACATATTCTCCATACGTCTCTACGTACGCCCGATAGATCCGCTGGAATTTCTCCTGTGCGTAGACAAAGCCAACTTCATCCCAGGATATACGCCCATTTTGAGCGTGGGCCTGCAACGTGTACACTAACAGCACTGATATGATACAGAAGCCTCGCCGCATAACGTTAGTTCTCCATTGAAAGTACAGCCAGGAATGCTTCCTGTGGAACTTCAACATTGCCTACATGCTTCATGCGCTTTTTACCCTCCTTCTGTTTCTCTAGAAGCTTGCGTTTCCGTGTAATGTCCCCCCCATAGCACTTGGCTGTTACATCTTTGCGAATTGCTTTTACTGTTGTTCGTGCGATCACACGGCTGCCAATAGCTGCCTGTATCGCAACCTCGAACATTTGGCGTGGAATCAGATCTTTGAGCTTAGCCGTAAGCTTGCGGCCCATTTCATAAGCTTTGCTTCGGTGTACTATCGCACTCAATGCATCCACCGGATCGCCGTTGATAAGTACGTCTAGTTTTACCAAATCGCTTCGGCGGTAACCCGAGAAATCGTAGTCAAACGATGCGTAGCCGCGAGAGAAACTCTTGAGCTTGTCGTAGAAGTCAAAAACGATTTCTGCTAGCGGCAACTGGTACTCCAGCGTAGCCCGCTCCGTACCCAGATAGGTCTGATTAACAAATTCTCCTCTTCGATCAGTGCATAGCTTCATGATATTGCCAATGTACTCTGAAGGGGAGATAATTTCTGCTTTTACGAACGGTTCATTTATGTGATCAAGTTTACCCGCTGCCGGTACTTTGTTGGGGTTTTCTATGATTTCAATGTTTCCGTCATTCGTTACAACCTCATACTTAACGTTTGGCAGCGTCGTTATAATATCCAGGTTGAATTCTCTGTCGAGCCGTTCCTGGACGATTTCCATATGAAGGAGCCCCAAAAAACCCACGCGAAACCCAAAACCAAGTGCAACCGAGGTCTCTGGCTCATACCCAATAGCAGAATCGTTGAGTTGAAGTCGCTCCAGCGAGGCGCGAAGATCCTCAAAGTCCTCGGTATTCGTGGGATACACACCGGAAAACACCATCGGTTTGACCTCTCGAAATCCTGCAATCTCAGTTGCAGCAGGCCGGTTCGCATGTGTGATAGTATCCCCCACACGCGTATCTCTGACGTCTTTGATCGACCCAATAACATACCCAACATCTCCTGCTGAGAGTTCTTCTGTCGGTTGCATTCCGAGTCTCAGCACACCAATCTCTTCTGCCAGATACTCACATTTTGCGACCATAAACCTGATTGCCTCCCGCCTGCGCAGTGTGCCTTCAAAGATGCGTACGTAGGCTATTGCACCACGATACTGATTAAAGAGAGAGTCAAAGATCAGGGCTTGCAATGGTCTGTCAGGCTGCCCCTCTGGTGGTGGTACCCGTTGAATTATGGTTTCCAGCAACTCCTGAACACCTTCGCCAGTCTTCGCACTGATAGAGAGCACATCTTCGGCTGGCTCACCGATTAGGCTCTCGATAGACATCGCAACCGTATCCGCGCGTGCCCCGGGCAAATCTACTTTGTTTAGTACAGGGATGATTTCCAGGTCACTATCTAGTGCCAGATACAGATTACTGATTGTCTGGGCCTCGATTCCTTGCGCTGCATCTACGACCAATACAGCTCCTTCACAGGCTTTCAGGGCCCGCGATACTTCGTAGGTAAAATCAACATGGCCCGGCGTATCAATCAGATTCAGGGTATAGTCCAAACCATCCCCGGCCCGATACGTCATCTGGATGGCATGACTCTTGATCGTAATGCCACGCTCACGCTCCAAATCCATGGAGTCCAGCACCTGATCCTGCATGTCGCGCTTTGCGACTGTGCCGGTAATTTCCAACAGGCGATCGGCGAGTGTGCTCTTGCCGTGATCGATGTGCGCGACAATGCAGAAGTTGCGGATCCGACTCTTATATGAAGTCATAGAGCAGATTCGTAACCTGACGCCGCCACGGTAGAGATTAAATTAATAAGCGGCAACAATGCTCAAAAAGCTAAGGGAAACAACCCAACAACCCCTGCGGACAGAAGTCCGCGCGGGTCAACGAGTGCCCTGGAGAGGACTCGAACCTCCACGCCCGTACGGGCACAGCATCCTGAATGCTGCGCGTCTACCAGTTCCGCCACCAGGGCAGGGTCGACATGATACCATTTTGCAGGCCAAAGTTTCCCTGAAAAAGCCCCTTGATTCGGAACAAGATGCAGCTTAAGCGGTTACTGCGCCCGTTTCCTCGGTAGCTCAATGGTAGAGCATGCGGCTGTTAACCGCAGGGTTGTAGGTTCGAGTCCTACCCGGGGAGCTGCTCTCCAGTTGTCCAGCCAAACCGAGTGGTTCAATGCAAATTTCTCCAGATTTCGGATGAACCGCTGCCAGAGATTTGGGATTGTCTTGCGACACCTCGTACGTCTCCGCGGAAAATTGGAGGGCAAAGCTATACCCGTATTACAAAACAAATACCAAATATTTATTCGTTGAGATATGTCGGTGTCAATTTCTTGGAGAAGATCGGATTTTTTTCTTTTTGGTGATATTCACGGAAGAATCGACAATCAGAGTAGTACGACTTTTCATGACCTGATTAACACGGAGATCAAGCCTGATGACTTGAGCCTGATCTTGGATTTTTCTAGAGTCTCGTTTATTTCCAGCGCGGGGTTGCGCATATTGCTTATCGTAGCAAAAGAATATGCAGCTTCGGAGAAGCTGTTTGGCTTATGTTCGCTCCCTGGGATAGTTCAAGAGGTGATGGGGGTCAGCGGCTTCAAAAGGATTGTTCGGATATTTGACTCTCTGGACGAATCACTTAAAGAGATTGGGATTGAGTTACCTGTTGAGGAGGATAGCTCGCCTGATATGGAAGAAAAGGAAACCAGCGATTCTCCTCGCTTCCTGGATACCTTCAGTCAAAATATTTTGACTGAAAGATTCATTGATGTAGCCCGGTATTCCATTCAGAAGTACGAGAACGAAACGGGCGAAAAGCTTTCACCGGAGGTGCGAGAACAGGCAATAAGAGAGATCGAGATCGAGCTTGCCGAAATTCGCGAAGAGATTCGACGGAAGATCTGGGGATACCGTATGAAGATATTCTATGCATCTGATATCAAACTCAAGAAATTTTTGGACAACTAGTGTCTGTCATGGCAAATTCTGATTCGTAGGTGATACATAGGTAGCACAACCGGCTAAATCCAAAATACCGCCGACTCAGAACGTTACCCCAGTTCACTTTGTGGCATAGCACGGATGGCCCCAATGGATACTCCCCCGTCAACAAGATAGGTTTGACCCGTGATATAGCGACTGGATTCGGACGCCAGAAAAACTACCATACCATCCAGATCATCCGGTCGGCCTGGCCGGGCCATCGGTATCCGCTCCTTGAGCATAGAGAGCCAAGTCTCGTCTTCGTAAAGCATCCTGCTTTGTTCTGTCTTAAACCAACCTGGAGCCAAACAATTGACCGTGATACCATATTCGGCCCAGTCGTGGGCCAACGACATTGTAAGCTGCTTAATTCCTCCTCGACTTGCGCAATAGGGCCCCATCCCCGCATAACCCGCAACGCAAGTCACTGAACCAATATTAATCACCCGACCCCAGTGCTGCGCCCTCATGATATGGGCAGCAGCCTGCGCCACAAAAAAGGCACCACGCAGATTTGTATTGACCACCATGTCCCAATCTTCTTCAGTGACCTGCAAGGCACGGCGGCGGACGTTACAACCAGCATTGTTCACCAAAACATCAAGTCGCCCAAATTGTGCTTCCACATTTTGGACGGCCGACTGAATTCTGGACAAATCCAGAACATCCAGTTCCACCGGGAGTACTCGACGTCCAATATTCTGAATATCTTTTTCGGTTTCCGCAAGGCGCCCTCGATCACGGCTTGTGATAGCGATGTCAGCCCCGGCCCGCGCTAAGGCCCTCGCCATGTACTGGCCCAGTCCACGACTGGCACCGGTTACCAGTGCAACACGTCCAGAAAGATCAAAAAGTTGCTGTGACATCAGAAACAACTGTTATTTTAGTACGTCATCTGAAACGTCAACAGTCTACCTTTGTGCAGCCATAAGTAATTACTCGAATCATGTTTAGCCTCGAATCCAAAATAGCTATCGTCACCGGTGGTGCCAAAGGAATTGGTGAAGCGACCTGTCGCGTATTCGTCCAGCAAGGTGCAACCGTACACCTGCTTGATATCGACATGCCAAACGCTAGCAAGGTTGTAAGCGAGCTCGGTGCACCCTGTGAGGCTCACCACTGCGATGTTACGGACCCAAGTGCTGTAATGGATACCATAAACAAAATCGCGCAGGCCCATGATAGGCTGGATATTCTCGTAAACAACGCCGGAGCAGGCCACATTGGCAGACTTGATGCGACAACCGAGGAGGATATGGACCGCATGTATACGATTAATGTTAAGAGCGTGTACTACGGTATGCTTGCAGCCCTGCCTCACATGAAAAAATCAGGCGGGGGAAGCATTATCAACCTTTCTTCGATTGTGTCCACTGTTGGTATTCCCGATCGTTTTGCATACTCCACGAGCAAAGGGGCCGTGGCGGCTATGACTCGCAGCATGGCAGTGGACAGCTTAAAAGACGGTATCCGCTGCAATAGTGTCGCGCCTGCACGCGTGCATACTCCGTTCGTAGACGCATACCTGGAAAAGTACTACCCGGATACGAAGGAAGAGATGTTCAACAGGCTATCCAAAGCCCAACCTATAGGACGTATGGCCACGCCTGAGGAGGTTGCCGCGCTGATTTGCTACCTTGCCTCCGATGAAAGTGCATTTCTGACAGGGGTCTCGCTTCCTATGGATGGCGGTGCCTTCACACTACAACCTTAACGCTGCATATAATGAAACTCATTCGTATTGGGCCCGCTGGCCAAGAAAAACCCGGACTGCTCCTGGATGACGGCCGGCGTATCGATACTACCCCGGTCGTAGATGACTACGACGAACATTTCTTTGACCAAGGCGGACTTGCCAGGCTACGTACATGGTTTAACGGAAGCACGTCGCAGCAGGAACTGGATCCTGATTTGCGTATGGGTCCACCCATTGCCCGCCCTTCAAAGATCATTTGCGTTGGACTTAATTACGCGCTGCACGCCAAAGAAAGCGGAATGGATCCCCCTGCGGAACCTGTCCTGTTTTTTAAAGCCAGCTCAGCCATCTGCGGCCCTTATGATGACGTGATCGTTCCCGATGACAAGACCGACTGGGAGGTCGAATTGGCCGTGGTCATTGGCAAACGTGCCAACTACGTCACCGTCGAACAGGCCCCGGATTATGTCGCAGGCTATGTACTGCACAACGACTACAGTGAGCGTATTAGTCAGTTGGAGCGTGGCGGCCAATGGGTTAAGGGAAAGAGCTTTGATACATTTGCACCACTGGGCCCCTTTCTTGCAACCGCCGACGAAATCCCCGACCCCAATAACCTCAAACTATGGTTGTCAGTCAATGGAACTATGCTCCAAGACAGCACAACATCCGATTTTATATTCAATGTGTGGGAGGTTATCAGTTACACGAGTCATTTCATGACACTCTTGCCAGGTGATGTGATTTCTACGGGCACACCGGCAGGGGTCGGCTTGGGATTGAAACCACAACGATTCCTGCAACCAGGGGATGTTGTCGAGCTCGGTATTGATGGACTCGGCAGGGCCCGGCAGGTCGCACGTTCACTCAATCCTTAATTGCGATGATCCCCATACTGATTCTATTGCTCGGCATTATCATTGTCGTGGGCATGATTGTAGGCCTACGAATCAATGCATTTGTCGCGCTTATTACCGCGGCCATCGTGATTAGTATTCTTTCTCCCGGAGAATGGTCAACCAAGATCGCACGCGTAGCCACCGCTTTTGGAACAACTGCGGGAAGCATCGGCATAGTGATTGCCATGGCAGCTGTGATTGGCGTAACCATGATGAACAGCGGTGCGGCCGACCGTGTTGTTCAGGGTTTTATTCGTTTATTGGGGCAGGAACGGGGCAGCCCTGCCTTGGCAGCCAGTGGTTTCATGCTGTCAGTTCCGGTATTCTTTGATACGGTTTTCTACTTGCTGATTCCCCTTGCCCGCTCGCTGTTCTCACAGACCGGGCGGAATTATCTCAAGTACGTTATCGCAATCGCAGCAGGGGCAGCAGCTACGCATGCTCTGGTACCTCCCACACCAGGGCCCTTGATTATCGCCGAAAACCTGAGCGTGGACTTAGGCACGATGATTCTGGTAGGGACAATTGTGGCACTGCCAGCTGCAATTCTTGGATTGATGTATGCCGGCTGGCTGAATCGGAGAATGACCGTCCCGATGCGCGAGGTCCCGGGTGTAGATGCCGATACAACTGTGCTCGACACACTCCCTGGCTTAGGCTTTTCTGTACTGCCCATTGTCCTCCCGATACTCCTGATTGCGGGCAAGACGGTCTTCCTCCCTCTCCTGGATAACGACACGGTACTCGCTCGCTGGATTATCGTACTGGGTGACCCGAATATGGCACTACTCTTAGCCGCGATTGCATCCACAGCAGTTTATATCCAAATGCGGAAACCCTCGCGAGCGAATCTTGGCAAACTGATTGAGCAGTCACTGATGAGCGGTGGGCTCATCATTCTCATTACCGCCGCAGGTGGGACATTCGGTGCGATGCTTAAAGAAGCCCAAATTGGACCCGCAATCAGTGATCTATTTGCCGGAACCTCTGGAACGTCGGGGCTGGGAATGCTCGTATTTGGTTTTGGTATTGCCAGCCTGCTCAAATTTGCTCAGGGATCGTCAACAGTAGCAATGATCACGGCCTCAGCTATGCTGGCGGCAATGATCACACCCGGGCAAGATCTCGGGTTCAATGTAGTGTATCTGGGCACCGCCATTGGAGCAGGCTCCTTGGTCGGATCCTGGATGAATGACAGCGGATTCTGGATATACTCAAAGATGAGTGGCCTCACCGAGGTTGAGACACTCAAATCCTGGTCTGCACTGCTAGTCATTCTGGGAATTTCTGCAGGCTTGATGTCTGTGATCTTGTCACTTCTTCTCCCTCTCACATAACAAAGATGAACCGATACAGTAAACAGGTGACACAAAATCCCCTGCAAAGTGGTGCGCGTGCTATGCTGCACGCCATCGGCCTAACAGAAAGAGATCTCGATAAGCCACAAGTTGGAATTGTGAGCATGGGTTGGGAAGGAAACCCGTGCAACATGCACCTCAATGACTTGGCAAAAAGCATCAAGGGCAGCGTTCAGACACAGGATCTTGTAGGCCTGATATACCACACGATTGGGGTAAGCGACGGAATCTCCATGGGCTCTTCGGGGATGCGTTTTTCGCTTCCCTCCCGCGATCTCATTGCTGAATCCATTGAGACGGTCGCGTCAGCTCAATGGTATGATGCCGTGATAGCCGTTGCAGGATGCGATAAAAACATGCCCGGATCCATCATGGCATTGGCAAGGCTGAATCGCCCCGGACTTATGGTGTATGGCGGGACAATCAAGCCTGGATGCTGGAAGGGTAAACCGATTGATATTATATCCGCATTCGAAGCAGCTGGCCAGCGGGCCGCAGGATCGATAACCGATAAGGATTTTCGGGAAATTGCCCGTCACGCCTGCCCTGGCGCAGGCGCCTGCGGAGGCATGTATACGGCGAACACTATGGCTTCTGCCATTGAAGCTCTGGGGATGACACTGCCTTTTGACTCGTCATACCCCGCAGTCAGCGACGAAAAGCAGGCAGAAACAGGACAAATAGGCGAGGTTATTTATCAGCTCCTGGAAAAGGATCTCAAACCAAAAGATATTCTCACCCGCGAAGCATTCGAAAATGCACTGCGCGTGGTCATCGTCCTAGGGGGATCAACTAACGCTGCCCTCCACCTTATTGCCATGGCCAGGGCCGCCCAGGTACCGCTGACACTGAACGACTTTCAGACCATGAGCAATCAAACTCCCCTACTGGGCGATCTAAAGCCCAGTGGGCGTTTTGTGATGGAAGATCTCTATAATGTGGGGGGTGTCCCCGCTGTCATGAAGATGCTCCTTGAAAACGATCTGCTGCATGGTAGTTGTATAACCATTACCGGACGCACGGTGGAAGAAAATTTAACAGAAGTGGCTGATCTGACAGCGGGACAAGAGGTGATACGATCACTCGATCAGCCTATCAAACCAACCGGTCATCTGCAGATTCTCTACGGAAATTTGGCTGCAGAAGGGGCAGTCGCCAAAATTACGGGCAAGGAAGGGGAGCGGTTTGACGGATATGCGCGTGTATTTGATGCCGAAGAAGATGCTATGGAAGCTATTCTCGGGGGCAAAATCAAAACCGGAGATGTGCTCGTCTTACGCTACTGTGGCCCCAAAGGAGGACCCGGTATGCCCGAAATGCTCCGTCCAACCAGTGCAATCGTGGGTGCCGGGCTAGGCGACAAGGTAGCACTTATCACCGATGGTCGCTTCTCCGGCGCCACACACGGGTTCGTAGTTGGCCACATCACACCCGAGGCACAGGTTGGCGGTATGATCGCGCTTGTGGAAGATGGAGATCCTATTACCATTGACACTGTCAGTCGTGTTCTGACACTTAAAATCAGCGAGTCAATATTGAATGCAAGACGGGAAAACTGGTCAGCCCCACCGCTTAAGGCAGATGCTGGTGTACTGTTACGGTATGCGCGAACAGTATCCTCGGCCAGTGATGGATGCATTACTGACGCAACCTCAGTAACCTGATCCATGCGTGCGCTTGTTTATACGGGAGCGTTTCAGATTGGCGTACAACATGTACCTGATCCTCGGCCGCTTCCCCACGAGGTGCTTGTACGAGTAGACTCGGTCGGTATTTGTGGATCTGATGTACACGGATACACAGGAACAACCGGACGTCGTCTTCCTCCACTCATAATGGGGCATGAAGCGGCTGGCCGGGTCGCAAAATCCTCAAATGGATTTGAAGCGGGGGAAGAAGTTTGCTTCGACTCCACTGTTGGATGCAATATGTGCTCCGAATGTGCTTCCGGCCGGGTGAACCGCTGCTCTGAACGAACGGTGTTCGGTGTAAGCACACCTCGTTTTCGGCGTGATGGCGCAATGGCGGATTTCGTTTGCGTGCCCGCCCATGTACTCAGGCGCGTACCCGAGGGGCTACCGCTCAAAATTGCAGCCATGTTTGAGCCGCTTTCGGTTGGCTTGCACGCTGTACACAGGGGCGGCAATGCCCAAAACGCCCGGGTTCTTATTATTGGCGCAGGAATGATTGGCCTGAGCATCCTACTCTCTGTGCGATTGCAAGAGCCGAGCGAAATTATTGTCATTGAGCCCCATGAGAATCGAAAAAATATGGCTCGTCAACTTGGTTCTGACCGCGTGCTTGATCCCGAAGAAAGTACACAGGCCATTGATGCGGATCTCACTTTTGAAGCCGTAGGGGCTGCATCAACGGTTGCCAAAGCCATCCATCACACTAAAACGGGTGGATGCATTGTGCTTGTTGGAAATACCTCCCAACACCCTCCGGTTGATGTTCAACGTGTTGTCGCTAAGGAGCTAACCCTGACCGGGACTTATGCGAATGCGGGAGAGTACGATGAAATTATCGACCTTGTATCCCGGAAAAAGCTGGATCCATCCCCGCTTATAAGTGCAACTCTGCCGCTTGAGGACGGCCCCGAAGCCTTTGCCCGATTACACAGACAGGCAGAGCCGGAGTGGATTAAGGTGCTCCTGCGTACCTGAGCATGTTTTGCTCTACTGCGACTCCCACGGTGGATGTTTTGGGAGCCTCGCGCTGAGTTCGCCTATGAGATCGTTCTCGTACGCTCCCCGATACTGACCCGAGAGAAACCGATCCAGCGCTTCATTCAGAAAACGCTCCCAGGACGTTTCTTCCTCACCTGGAAGGATAGGAAAAAAACATGCATTAACACTATTGGCAGCACGATAGTCACTGAACGCATCCCCAATCATGAGCATGCGGTCAGGGGCATACTGGCTCGCGGCAGCGGTAGATAACTGGTGGGATTTGGGGCCCATTTCCTGGCCTGCAATCAGCCCTACATAGCCTGACAGTCTGTGTTCTCTCCATTCCCGTCGCAATGCCTCCACAGGTGTACTGGAAGCTACCATCATATCCGCATGTTCGGCCGCCCGCATCAGTGAATCGTGTACATATGGGAATGGTGGAACCCCGTGCACCATTTCAGTCACTGATTTATTAACTGTCTCACTCCACAGCAATGCGTCCGCCAGCGCCCCATTGCCTGTAGCAGCGTCCGCGAGTGCCGGATTACCCAGTTTGGGTTTTGAGTTGATCCAGCCCCGCAGTGCTTCCAAGGCCGGAATAGACACGTTGCGGCGCAAAACCTCCGGCCGTTTACGCAATTGATCCATTACCTCTACCAGTGCAGGGAAGCGATTCATGCCGCGATGCACCGAGTAAAGGTTCACAAACTCCCAGGATTGTCTGGCAAACTTACTGACTGCCTGTAAGCCATAATGGCGAATCGTCACCGGGCAGAAGCATTCCTTGTGCTTGATTTCCATCGTATCAAACACACAGCCATCGGAGTCAATGGCAATAAAAAAATCCTTTTCTCTTTGAGAAGCTGACAATAATTGGGCCATCTCGAATACACACTTAGGGCCCGTTGAATGCAAATCGACAGGCTAGGATGCACTGCTCATTCTATCGAAGAAGGGGAATGAACTGGCGCAGATAGGTGGCACTCTGTATCAAGGCACGCTTCCGTAGTTCCGCCGATCCTTCGTAAGCACGATCCTCTACCTCAACACAGACCGCTCCATCGTAGCCTACATCTGTGAGCAACGAAAAAAAATTCCCCCAATTCACATCCCCCAAGCCAGGTAATTTTGGAGTGTGGAAGGAGTTGGGAGTAGCCATGATACCGACTTCGTCCAGACGATCTTGATCCAGTCGAACATCCTTGGCGTGAATGTGAAAGAGACGATCCGAAAAATTTCGTATGGGCTTCAAGTAATCCATATGCTGCCAAATCATATGGGAGGGATCGTAATTGAGTCCTATGGATGCATTTCCCAGATCTGCAAAGAGTCGACGCCAGATAGCTGGTGTATGCGCAATATTCTTGCCTGCAGGCCATTCATCATCCGTGAAGTACATCGGACAGTTTTCGATCCCTATGCGAATATCCCGTTCCTCAGCAAAGTCTACAATTGGCTTCCATACCTCCAGCACGCGCGGCCAGTTATCATCAACCGAGCAATGCCAATCACGGCCAATAAACGTGTTTACCGTATCCACCTCGAGCAACGCCGCCGCATCGATCATGCGTCGAATATGTGTGACATAAACGTCTCCCTCTTCGGTATCAGGGCACAATGGATTAGGATAGTACCCCAATGCACTGATGGAGCATCCGTTGTCAGCTGCCAATTCCCGCAATTCGCGAGCCTTCGCTGAATTCATTGATTGCACATCTACATGCGTAACCCCGGCATAGCGGCGCGTGGCTTTTCCTTGTGGCCAACACATAAGCTCCACGCAGTCGTAGGAGAACTGCGACGCCCAATAAAAAATATCCTTCACCGAATACTCCGGTAATATGGCACTAACAAATCCTAATTGCATGTTCCCTGTGTGTATGATTGAAGTTTCAAGTTAAAATAAAACACAAATTAAGCCGAGCCCGTTAGCCTTCCGTAACTTCGCAGAACGATCTGAGCCGCTCTTTTGTCATGGGGATATCAAATACGAGTCCCATCACACTTGACCAACCACGCAGAAAATAGTACCAACCATCGAATACCTTTATGGGGCGTGTGGCTCGCTGCAGCTCCCCCCTGACAAGAAATTTGCGGGGACCGCGATAATTAAGATCCCATACCACTGTATTATCCGGGAAATATACGTTATCGGTCACCGGAGATCCAGGAATATCCTTGCCCATTCCGGTAGCATTAATCACCAGAGAGTATGGAGGCAGCGCGGCCACCAAGGAATCACAAACCAGTGGATCATTTGTATGAAAGAACTCCAGCATAACTGTATCTGAGCTTATGCGATTGGCGATACTTTTGCAGTGATCCAGATTGTCCGAGCGCTTTTCCACAATCTGCAGGAATGCAGGTCGATCTATGGCTTGTTGCAACAGATAAACGATGAGTGCGACTGTAGCTCCTCCTCCCCCAAGTGACAAGATACCCGCTCCTTCATGTCTCGCCCACCAATCATGAGATAGAATCTGCATTATTGCCAACCCATAGTTCTCAGGATCAACCGCGTGCCCCCACAGCTCATCTCCACGCTTATAAAGTGCCGACACCTCCCCGGTCAGCTCCGAAACCGATGTGCGCCGGTCGATGAGATCGCCTGCTGCCCGTATGATCGCCAGTTTGTGTGAAGTAACGAGAGCGCCCTGAACCTCGGGATCCTGCTTCATGCGCAGAACCGCTTCACGATGTGCATCCAGCGTCCCGTCAATGGGCAAGTTCACGCCGCGTAACCCCGCTCCCTGAACACCAAGCGCCCGGGCCCAATCGGGAAAATACTGCCTAGACAGCGAATTCTCGGTCCTAACGCCAAAGAATTCCATAATTTTCCTGTCTTCATCCATAACCGTTTGTAACTTCCAGACCCTTGGTCCCGATAAACCTATGCAAAAAACACATTTACTCTCACTCCTTTTCCTTCTCGCCGCCTGCACATCTGCAGAGCAGGACAACTCTCCAGACTATGGTACGCTGACCTTGCCACATCAGCCCAACATTCTATGGCTTGTAGCAGAGGACATGAGCCCTACTATTGCGGCTTATGGCGACTCGACAATCCAAACTCCAAACCTTGACCGGCTATTCAATGAGGGGGTGCGATATACGCACATGTTCTCTGTTTCGGGGGTATGTGCACCTAGCCGCTTTTCTATTGCAACGGGGATCTACACTACACGCGGAGGTGCACAGCACATGCGTACTTCTTCCCGAGTCGAATACATGGACCAGATCGGGGTGATCCCTTATGAAGCAACACCGGATCCACCAGTACGCATGATGAGCGAAGTGATGCGCGAGAATGGTTACTACACAACCAACAACAGCAAACAGGACTATCAATTCAAAGCGCCTATTACCGCATGGGATGAGAACAGCCAGCGCGCGCACTGGAGGAATCGACCTGAGGGCATGCCATTTTTTTCAATAGTCAATCTTGGTGTAACCCACGAATCTCAAATCTGGGCACGGGCGAACGATACTCTTTTGATTGCAATGGACGCAGAGGTACCTATTCCACCCTACCTTCCGAATACGGACCTAGTCCGTCAGGACGTGCGTCGGATGTACTCCAATATTCTCAGACTGGACGCGCGTATCGGGGCCATTTTGGATGAACTAGAGTCTGACAACTTGCTGGAAGAGACGATCATAATGTTTTACTCGGATCATGGTGGCCCCCTGCCCCGCCAGAAACGCCAACTCTATGATTCAGGCTTGCATGTCCCCTTGGCGGTACGATTTCCAAACCAACAACTTGCGGGCATAACGGATGATCAGCTTATCAGCTTCATTGATCTGGCGCCTACGACATTTTCACTGGCGGGGATACCCTTACCGGAATATCTGGATGGACAGGCGTTTTTGGGCACCCGGCGGACAGGTACACCGAGATCGTTTATCCATGCTGCTGCCGATCGATTTGACGCGGAGTATGACACCAAACGGGCAGTCAGGGATCAACGATACAAGTACATTCGCAACCTCCGGCCAGACCTCGGCTATTATTTGGCCGTCACTTACCGGGAACAGATGGCCACCATGCAGGAGCTCCTCCGTCTACGAGATATGGGGGAACTCGATGAATACCAGGCTCAGTGGTTCAGAGAGTCCAAGCCAGAAGAGGAACTCTTTGACACAGAAAACGACCCTTATGAATTGCGCAACCTAGCCGACGATCCGAGTTACTCAGAGCGTCTTGCCTCAATGCGTACCGAATTGGAAAATTGGATGGCAGACACAGGGGATCCCGGTGCCATGGATGAAATGGAGTTTGTCGCTACATTATGGCCCAATCATACGCAACCCCAGACCGCTGACGCGGTAATTGAGATAATCGCCGGAGGTGAACTGGTCAGCAGCTTCATGGAGGAACCTCTGCTGTATGAAATCATGTTTGATCCGGGCGAGGATACGGTGCGTTTGAGGCTTGACAGTACAACCGAGGGGGCTTCAATTGGGTATCAGATGCTTGAAGCCGGTGAACCCCTGCAAGACCGCTGGCTGCTTTATACATCCCCGATCACGCTACCCGCTGGCCATACCTTAAAAGCGGTTGCACACCGTATCGGCTATGCACCCAGTACCGTCGTCACAGCAACAAGCAGGCTGAGAGAGTAACTCACCCAACCAGAACTCATTCCACTAATGACCATGGAGGTAGTGGCTACATTACACTTGTATAATCATGGGAGCGGCGTGATGCCTTTAGAGGGCCGGAGAGTCCAATGAGAGCGATGTGAATGTTCCTGATGGCCTCTGTCATGTCCGACGTGCCTTGCCACAAACAACTGTCGTCAGAATTAAAGCTGATGCTCGTACTGGGGCAGGCTATGGGTGAATTGCCGCAAACTATCTCTCCGGTACTATAACGCATGTTGTATTCATGAAGAGTCGCTTTGGCGTGCTACCATGCGTCTGTGCGATGGCAGCATTCACATTGATACTGCCATCCACGCAGGCTCAGGAGATGTCCTTCACGCTGATTGAGCAATTGGTCATTGGCGATGATGAAGATGCGCCCGCTGAATACCTCTTTACCGTTCCGGAATCAGTCCGGACGGACTCAAGGGGCTACATCTATGTCCGCGATCGTCGGCGTGCGGATGTTCGGGTTTTCGACGAAAGCGGACAGTATGTCACTACGGTTGGAAAAAGAGGAGAGGGACCAGGAGAAATGCGTGAGATTGTTAGCATGCATGTTGACGACCGCAACAGATTGATCGTGGCTGATCGAGATAGTAGACGATTCACGGTATTTTCGGATCTCGGAGCACAGTTTGAAACAAAGGCATTTGCTGATGATCTGAGAGGGATTCCTCACCCAATTCTGTCTCTTGAAAACTCCTTCGTGCTCAGGTACGTGAGGATGTATGATGACCCCGAGCAACAGCTACCCTATATCGCTGACACGAAGACGCTCCATCACTACGATATGGCCCTTAACCCTAATGAGGCTTTCGCGGAGTTGGGCGAGATCTTTAACCTAGACGAACCCTTTGAAAAGGCGGCTTCTGACATTTCTGGCGCGTTGAAAATGGCCACAAATGGGATCGACAAGATAGTGCTGGTGCCTACTGTCTACAGCGGATACGCTTACCGATACACGCATGAAGGAGGCTCATGGGTCATGGAGAAGCTGGAAGGTGGCCCTGTGCCAAAAGAATCTTACGTGTCAGTGAGCGATAAGGAGTTTGAAGCTAATCCAGAATTGCAAAGGTCCTCCTGGGTTATTAGCGGACCATCGGGAGTGCATCGTGCGAGAATCTTCAATTGGAGTCTGGGTGTTGTCATTTTGGGTGGTGGAGAGATCGCGAACTTCACGATGCAGGCACCGCTACGGAGGAATCTTAGCGATCGAATGGAATTTAGCCAACGTGTTGAGCTGTTTGATCAAGCTGGTGTGCTTCTGGGCTACGGCCCCTTGCGCTTTGACGATCAGAAGTTGAATCGTAGTATTGAGATCATGAGCACAATTGAAATCCTTTGGATTGACGAAGACGATAGATTGTACCTTCGGCGGCAAAATCAACACGGCTTCTATGTACTCAGCGTCGCGGAACTTGTGATCGGACACCCGTGATTGATGATACTGTCTGCTCGAGAAGATACGCTCTCGTTACATTGCGCAGTGAGCGTGAAAAAGCTTCTCCAACTCTGACGCTTGATCATCAGTATTTGTTGTCGTAGCAGCGTTATTGGGAGCATGTTCAGCAGTTGCGCTAACATATTGTGCCGGATTTCTAATACCTCGCATCTCATCCGAAGCGCCCTTGGGGACAGATGTAGAGCAAAGAAATCCATCGCATGGGATTTGAATGTACATGTGGTACACGCAACTTGGAATTTATCCAAGTCAAGCGGAAAGACATGTGCATAGCCTCGCTTGCGGGCTTAATCGCCATTACTAACAAGGCACTTTTTATCTCGCTCCGGCAATCCTGACTGAACCCTAACCATATGCACACGTCGTAGCCTGCAAAGGAGTCGTGACGACATATTATGGGTCGATTTGGTTTTATTGATCAAGATTGTATATTCTCCCGTCGTGTAGTCCTATTCAGTTATCCGGCAGAATGTCCAAAAAGCTCACAATCGGCTTTTACGCTATAGGCGTAGTATTACTGATTTTCGCAGGAAGGACTTGGTACGGTGCAAAAAATATTCCTGCTATTGAACGACAGTTTCTTGTCCTCAATGAGCCCTTCGCGTATGACGAACTCAGAGGCCCGGACGGGTTCAGGTCTTATGGTTCGACGGCCGTGAGGAAGCCGGATCAACTGGTGGCAATATTTACAATGCCCGCTAATCCATGCATTGACTGTCTGAACGAAGTGCATGCCTATCTGGAATTGTTCAAACAGGGTGGTCTGCGCGGTGAGCCGGTGCATACTGACATCGTAGTTGTGGGGGATGACCTAGTGGCAGCGAGGCGTTTTGCAAAGACCACTGATTTTGGTCAGGAAGTCTTTTACATCTCTGGCCAGACCTACGGTGATCAACTTCAATCGTTTGGGACAACCATAGTAACACATCAGATGTTGTTGGTTGATCCAGATAAAGGGCGCCTGTTTTTTCGGGCGCGACTTGCTTTGGGCGCGGGATCTGCGCCGGGAGTAAGGGAGGATATTCTGCGGGAAGCCCATAAGGCACATGAGGCGCTTTCCCGGTAAGACAAACCAACTCAACCCATCTAGGAGGCTAGAACATGAATCGAAAAAGAATGACATCATCCCTAAAGCGGGCGATTGCATTTGCGTTTTGTTGCCTATGCATCTTCCTGTACGGCCAGCATGCGTCGGGCAGCGAAAGTAACGATGCACAAAAGACAGAAACTCATTGCTGTCACAACTGCGGATCAGTTCATGGCTGCGAGGTCGGCACTATGTGGCTTGATGAAGGTTTCCCAGGGTGTAAACTTCGTCGTACTTTTTTGGGAGTAGTAGTGGGCTGCGACGTCGAAGGAGAGCAGTGTGAATGTGGCGGATAGCCTCGGTCATATCCGACGTGCCTTGCCACAAATAACTGTTGCCAGAATTAGAGCTGATGCTCGTACCGAGGAGGGCTATGGATGAATTGCTGCAAACTGTTTCCGGTTCCGAAACCATGTTGTATTCATGAAGAGTCGTTTTGGCGTGCTGTCGTACATCTGTGTGATAGCAGCGTTAACGTGGATGCTGCCATCTGCGCAGGGCCAGGAGTTGTCCTTCACGCTGATTGAGCAATTGGTCATTGGCGATGGTGAAGATGCGCCCGCTGAATACCTCTTTACCTTTCCGGAATCAGTCCGGACGGACTCAAGGGGCTACATCTATGTCCGCGATCGTCGGCGTGCGGATGTTCGGGTTTTCGACGAACGCGGACAGTATGTCACTACGGTTGGAAAAAGAGGAGAGGGACCGGGAGAAATGCGGGAGATTGTTAGCATGCATGTTGACGACCGCAACAGATTGATCGTGGCTGATCGAAATAGTAGACAATTCACGGTATTTTCAGATCTCGGAGCACAGTTTGAAACAAAGGCATTTGCTGATGATCTGAGAGGAGTTCCACACCCAATTCTGTCTCTTGAAAATTCCTTCGTGCTCGGGTACGTGAGGAGGTATGATGACCCCGAACAACAGCTGCCCTATATCGCTGACACGAAGACGCTCCATCACTACGATATGGCCCTTAACCCTACTGAGGCTTTCGCGGAATTGGGTGAGATCTTTAACCTAGACGAACCCTTCGAAAAGGCGGGTTCTGGCCTTGTTGACGCGTTGAAAATGGCCACAAATGGGATCGACAAGATAGTGCTGGTGCCTACTGTCTACAGTGGATACGCTTACCGATACACGCATGAAGGAGGCTCGTGGGTCGTGGAGAAGCTGGAAGGTGGCCCTGTGCCAAAAGAATCTTACGTGTCCGTGAGCGATAAGGAGTTTGAAGCTAATCCAGAATTGCAAAGGTCCTCCATAGTTATTAGCGGACCATCGGGATTGCATCGTGCGAGAATCTTCAATTGGAGTCTGGGTGTTGTCATTTTGGGTAGTGGAGAGATCGCGAACTTCACGATGCAGACACCGCTACGGAGGAATCTTAGCGATCAGATGGAATATAGCCAACGGGTTGAGCTGTTTGATCAAGCTGGTGTACTTCTGGGCTACGGCCCCCTGCGCTTTGACGATCAGAAGTTGAATCGTAGTATTGAGATCATGACCACAATTGAAATCCTTTGGATTGACGAAGGCGATAGATTGTACCTTCGGCGGCAAAATCAACACGGCTTCTATGTACTCAGCGTCGCGGAACTTGTGATCGGACACCCGTGATTGATGGTACTGTCTGCTCGCGAGGACACGCTCTCGGTACATTGCGCAGTGAGCGTGAAAAAGCTTCTCCAATGCCGAAAGCGGGGCTTAGGGGAGGACGTCTTGGTCTGCGTTATTTATTCTATTTGGAATGCGAAGAGTATTTCGTACTAGTGTAGTGTGTCATTAATCCGCGTACAGTAGGTCTTGATGAATTCTAGGATTGATCTGCGGATTTAGTCCATACAACGGCTTTGGGTCCTCGTTGTAGATTTCAAGATAGCTTTCAATCGTGGCCTCCAGTTCTTTGGTAGTGCGATGCGTTCCGCGCCAGATCTGGTTATCCGTAGTGGGGGCAAACCAGCATTCGATTAAATTCAGCCAAGAGCAACTGGTGGGGGCGGATGAAGGCGAAATCTGGACGGCGAAAACTTCTAGTTGTGGATGAGCGCGGTTTTGTAAGTACTGTAATGATCCAACAAAAGATGAATCTCCTGGTATTTGGGGACGTCGCCCTAACGCCCGCTTGCTGCCCGATCCAGTCCCCCGACCGATGTACCGGATCGGATTGGTGCCCCTGAGGGACTGCGGTTTGAACGCGTGCAGACCCCTGATGACTTGGCGGTGTGGAACACCCTGATGGCACACGAGCATCCACAGGGCGTGACGAAGTTTGCCGAGGGTCCAGAAGAAATACCTATTTAACAGTGATCATGGCTATCTCGGGGGATGTATGTTTTCCGGTTACATTATTGTTACACTTCTTGACAACATAACCATGGGAGGGGAGCCCTTAGCAATTGCGACGGATGATCATTCTGGTATACGCATGTTAGGCCAGAGGCTATAATGCTTGATTTTGAATTCGTCGGAGCTGCCATTACCTTTCGACCCGGGCTCGTGGTAATCGCTATCGAAATGGCTAAATTGAGGGACCCTAACGCCGATTAGCCCAGTTTAGGGGGTTACTTTCGATGAGAGGATTGTACATGACAGCGTGTATCATGCCCCGCCATACCACGCATAAACTGCAGACGTCATCCCGCTCGAGGGGAATTACGGCCTGCCTCCTCTTGCTCGCTGCGACTGCTGTCCTTCCATCCTTCGTATCCAGAGTAAAAGACAAAGCAAACGCTCACTCGCCGTCCACGCCGGAGCTGATTGAGCTCTTCCGGTTGGGCGACGAAGAAAACGGGGACGGCGTCCTATTCTATGGAGGCATCGGAGAACTCGTGGCTGTCGATCGCACGGGCCGCATCTTCATAAGCGAGTGGCAAGACCCGACGATCCATGTCTTTGCGCCGACCGGTGACCTAGTGACAACCATTGGCCAAAAGGGTCGTGGTCCAGGTGAATTTCAGTGGCTCGAATCCCTTTACGCAGGCCCCGGCGATACGCTCTACGTGTTTGATTCCATGCTGGGGCGCCTGTCTGCATTTGAGCCCCGCTCCCTGGGTCTGGCGTACGACTTTACGGTTTCCTGGGATGGCCACAAAGAGCCGTCATGGCTGATTGGCGTACTCGATACGGGCTTCCTCGTTGCCTACGAAATTCCGATCTCACCAGGTGAATCACCGGAAGGCCGCCGCTCCCATGTCATGCACGTCGACTGGACCGGACAGGTCTTGCCGCCACCACTGCATGTATTGCCGGCTTCTGACTGGCTGGTTTCGGCTGAAGGCGAAACCCGTTTCGCCAGACCCACGCCCTTCGGACGCTACCCCGTCTTTCGCTTGGGCCCCGATGACAACCTTTATTCGGGATGGAACGAATCCGTGGACATCGCGGTCACCGCGCCGGGCGGCATGCAGACCGGACACATCACACATACCCTCCCGCCTGTTCCACTGACGCGAAAAGAGATCGAGCGAGACCTTGAACTCAAAGGCTGGACAGGTGAGTTCAGGAACTGGATTCTGGACCAGGACGTGCCGGCAACCAGACCTGCATACGGTACATTTGTGGTGGACGATGACGCCCGTCTATGGCTGAAGGTCACAACACCGTCCATTGAGGACACCACCGCAGAGTGGCTCGTCCTCGATGCCGAAAACCGGCTCCTCGGACAGATACACCTCCCCGTGACCACAAACCTGCGCGTCATTCGGGGAGACCGGGCCTATGCAGTAGATCAAGGCGACGTGACTACACTCGTTGTATATCAGGTTCAGGAATAAAAGCTCGCAAATGGGCCATACGCCGCCATGTTCTTCTGATCTCCTCTTACACCACAGCCGTCTTGCGTCTGGGCGTTATCTATTGTCACGTCAGTAGTCCATCCGGTGCGAGGCGCAGAAAGCGCGTGGTATTCGCAGTCGGGGTGATTATAGTCAGTGGAGAGAGAAGGAATCTGCGGAACCGGCACCCCACGCCACATGTGCATACACCCTTACTCCCCCTCCCTAGAGGTCGGGTCGTGGGCACCCCTGTGGTGCGCACATACACAGCAAAATTGAATTTCGCTTCCTAAATGTTTCTCCGTCCCTGAATTCAGTGCTTCTGGGTCAGACTAACGCCTCTTTGTAGAGCAATTGCTGTCGTAACCGGGGCATCGTATCAAATTTAGTTGGAATTCAACGGTCCTGAAAATCCTGAACCGCAATGTACGCCAGCGTCAATACGCTAAAAATGATGTTTCAGCCCGATACTGATACCCAAGAATGACAAATCGTCAGTTGACATGGCCCCATGGACCGGTTCACTACCGTCTTTTCGAATATTAGGCACATGACTCCGTAGAGGATCCCACACAATAATTCCCTCAAACTCCTGAAACACCATCCACCTAGCCCGAACATCAACAGAAACCGATTCTCTCACAGGGTACGAAAATCCGATAAGAAACTGATAAGTCAGTTGCGTATCCTTCATCGTGTCGTGTGCACTGCTGGCCGTTCCAGCCAGATTACGGGCGATATCATCTGCATTGGGCTGATCTGATCCTGTTGCAATATCGTCGGAACTCGTACTCCTAGACCAGACGCTGCCATAGCCAACTCTTGTGGAACCGAACCCAATGCCCACCCCTGCATAAGGTCTGATAGAAATATGATCAGCCAAGGATGGACTCCAATACACATTCGCCAACAGGCCCCGTGAGGTCACTGTTCCAAGCCATTCTTCTGCAAGAGAAATCTCATCACTGAGTTTATCAAAGTTCACACCCTGCGCTGAACGCACTCCAGATCTTTGCCCATAATTACTGGTGCGTGTGACATATTCCAGCTCTGCATGAAGATGGGGGAATATCTGATACCCAATGAACGCGTTAGCTAGCGTCCCAGCCGTCCCATCGAACGGAACTTGATAGTTGTCGCCTTCACCTCGATTAGCTGCCGTACATCCCGGTATTGAAGCATAAAGCGGGTTTATGAACTCATCGCACAAACTGCTACGATCATTACTGTCTCCAATTACCGTAACAGCAGGCGATCGAAGAGCTCCAATTTCCGCACCCACATAAAAACGTGCCTCACTCTGTGCCCAGGCCGTCGCCGTAACCAGAGAGAAAAATACAGGGAGAAACAAAAAAGAGTACTTCTTGGAAAAATGAGACATCCTATTGGTAGTCAGCATTATGTCAGGTTTTGTAGAATTAAGTTCCGTTCAGTTGCGAATTAGTTTTAGGTATTACCCTGGTAAGGTGTTCCAGCACTTCGAAGGAAGCCGGGGGAGCGCCCGAAGATCATCTCTCGTGCTACGCAACTGTGATGTCATTTCCTCACCTTATGCGTTCACTATCTCCGTCATCAGCTTCCGAAACCATGCTCCTTTGGTAACATCCTGCAATTTATCTGGATCAATTGCGATCGTGTTCATTTTTCTCCGTGTTTCGGTAAACTCCTTTCCCGTACTGCTGACTTGAAACTGGGAGGGATTTGTTTCGCTCCATCAACCTCGCTGCTTCTTTTACAACAAGCTCGGGAATTAATCTTCAAAACCCTGTGCCACTCAAGCCTCTAATGTAATTATTTTGTAACGGTATCTTGGTACTCACCTTAATCAAATCGCAATGTTAAGACCTTGCTGGCTTCTATTCCTCCTTCTTCCTGCCTGTACACAGGAGCACCTGGATCCGCCCAATGTTGTCATCATGTTCGTAGATGATATGGGATATGGTGACATTGGTGCTTTCGGATCGCCCGATTATACAACGCCAAACCTTGATAGGATGGCCGCACGAGGCGTCCGTTTCACGGATTTCTACGTTAGTCAGCCTGTTTGCTCCGCTTCCAGGGCCTCACTGCTGACCGGTAACTACTCAAACCGGATCGGAATCCACGGTGCGCTTGGTCCGAGAAACTCACACGGAATTAGTCAAGACGAGGTTACGCTTGGCGAATTGTTCAAGTCGCAAGGCTATACTACCGCAGCTTACGGAAAATGGCATCTTGGGCATCACCCCCAATTCCTCCCGTTACAGCATGGATTTGACGACTATTACGGTATTCCCTACTCAAACGATATGTGGCCCTTTCACCCCGAAAGCCCAGACGCCTGGGAAGATCTACCGACGATTGAGCGCGATTCGATCGTAGGGTACAACACAGACCAAACTCGCTTCACGACAGACTTTACACTTCGGAGCACTGAATTTATCCGATCTCAAGCGGAAGCTGGACAACCCTTTTTTCTGTATATCGCACACCCAATGCCGCATGTACCTCTGTTTGTCTCTGAAGAGCGTGCAGGGACTACTGGCTCCGGGCTCTATGGAGATGTGATCCATGAAATCGATTGGTCTATGGGCCAGGTCCTGCAAACTCTTCAGGAAACTGGAGTGGATGATAATACACTGGTCCTGTTCACAAGCGACAACGGTCCCTGGCTTAGCTATGGGAACCATGCCGGCACTACAGGCCCCCTGCGTGAAGGAAAGGGGACGACCTGGGAAGGTGGTGTGAGAGTGCCCTTCATAGCCCACTGGCCAGGAGTACTGCCCGAGGGAGCATCCGTGAGTACCCCGGCAATGACCATTGATATCTTCCCCACACTGGCACATCTCATTAGCGCGCCACTGCCCGAGAACCCTATAGATGGCCGCAATATCTGGCCACTCATGACCGGAACAAGCACTGAGTCACCTCATGCGGCCTACTACTTCTGGTACAGAACCAATGATTTGCATGCCCTGCGCAGCGGTCGCTGGAAGCTTTATTTTCCGCATCGGTACCGAAGCATGCTCGGTCAGGAACCCGGCGTGGATGGTATACCAGGTAAGTACATCAGTTTTGAGGCTGGGCTGGAGCTCTACGACCTTGTTGCGGACATCGGAGAGACCACAGACGTATCTGCCGACCATCCTGATGTGGTAACCCGTTTGAGTACAATGGCAGATAGCATGCGGGTGATCCTTGGAGACAGATTAACCGGCATTGAAGGCTCCCAGGTACGTGAGCCCGGCCGAGTTCAGGCCAATTGATCAAATAATACAGTCGCTGTCTATGATAAATCCCCCCAATGGCCCATCCGGCGTTGGATTTCAAGATTGATGAGATATCTTATGGCTTCGTGGGAGAAGCTCGAGGGGGATCTGAAAATATTCCGTGTGCAGTGATGCTATCAGAAGACGATCATGGAGTTTGATTATACCGGCCTGGTCGACCAGAACGAGTTTTATCCGGACCATTACTGGCACGCGCACCTGCCGGAGAAGATCTGAGACCGCAAAAACAACTATTGTGAAGCGTGGGCGTCCTTTGAACGGACCAAAGCTATGGTGAGCTATGACTGCAATCCTGCTGCAATCGGACCGGGGCTTTTCTTGGCCTCAACGCGTTGAACCGACCGATCAAGCTGATCTGAATGAGCGCGATTGATGTTCTGTCGCGTAGTATAAAAACAGTAGTCAGACTCAAATTCATGAGCAATCATCCCACTGCCGACATCGGTGTGATAGGGCTGGCCGTAATGGGTCAGAACCTGGTTCTGAACATGAACGATCACGGATTCTCCGTAGTCGTGTACAACCGCACAGTTTCCAAAGTGGAGAATTTTGTTGCTGGACCAGCTTCCGGCACATCCATTGAAGGCGCACATTCACTGGCAGAACTCGTAGCCGCACTCAAACGACCTCGACGTGTAATGCTGATGGTAAAAGCAGGAGCGCCTACCGACCAGACAATTCTGGATCTAGTACCACTGCTGGAATCAGGAGACATCATTATTGACGGAGGAAATTCAAACTACCACGATACTATCCGACGCACACATGAACTGGAAGCACATGGCTTGCTATTCATTGGAACTGGTGTATCTGGAGGTGAGGAAGGCGCCCGAACTGGTCCAAGCATCATGCCAGGTGGAAGCCCTGAGGCATGGCCACATGTGAAACATATCCTGCAAAGTGTCGCCGCCAAGGTGGATGGATCGCCCTGTTGTGAATGGATCGGCCCTAATGGAGCCGGCCATTTTGTCAAGATGGTTCATAACGGCATTGAGTATGGCGACATGCAAATCATTGCCGAGTCGTACCACTTTATGAAAGAGCTCCTGGGACTCTCAAACCAGGAGATGTATGAGGTCTATGCACACTGGAATACGGGAAAGCTTGATTCGTATTTGATCCAGATCACACGGGACATCCTTGCTTACCAGGACGAACAGGGTGAGTCCACACTGGATATGATTCTTGACAGCGCCGGGCAAAAAGGAACTGGAAAATGGACCGCTATCGCTGCGCTTGATACCGGAATCCCGCTCACACTGATTGGAGAAGCTGTCTTTGCCCGGTTCCTTTCCTCTCTGACCGCCGAACGTGCCCACGCCGAAGGAGTACTGGCTGGCCCCTCACCGGCATACAACCAAGACAGCACCGCACTGATACGTGACCTGCATGAGGCAGTGTACGCCTCCAAAATCATGTCCTATGCTCAGGGATACATGCTTCTTCGTGCTGCCGCTGATACTTATGACTGGCCCCTGAATTATGGCAATATCGCCCTCATGTGGAGAGGCGGTTGCATTATTAGGTCAGCCTTCCTGGGAAAAATTAAACAAGCATTCGACACCAACGCAGATCTGGAAAGTTTTCTGGTCGCTCCCTATTTTGCAAAAACGCTTTCAGAGGCACAGGGCGCATGGCGCCGCACAGTTGCAACAGCCACCATGTACGGTATTCCTATACCCGCTATCAGCAGTGCACTTTCCTTTTACGACGGCTATCGACGTGCACGCAGCCCGGCTAATTTAATTCAAGCTCAAAGGGATTATTTTGGTGCTCATACCTACGAGCGACTTGATCATATGCGTGGAAATTTTTTTCATACAGACTGGACGGGTTCAGGAGGACCCATAACTGCAGGGTCTTACCAGGCCTGAAAATGCCCCGCAAAAACATTATCGTTGACACTGACGCCGGCCCCGACGATTTGTTAGCGCTGGGCTACCTGTTGGTTCACCCCGAAATCACGGTGGAGGCAATTACGCTTGCATATGGCCTTGCCCATGCTGAATGCGCCGCGATAAATATTTCCCGCATGGTTGCTGCATTCAGTACCGGACACGTCCCAGTTTACATTGGCCACACAAAACCCCTCGAAGGAAATGCAGCCTTTCCTGAACGCTGGCGCAAGCTGTCTGATGACCTCCCCGGTGTAAGTCTGCCCAAGGCTTATGTCCCACATCAAGAGGAGCACGCTGTTTCTTTTCTGGAACGCCGGCTCTCCCGGGCTTCACGCCCCGTTCGTGTACTGGCTCTCGGTGCACTTACAAACTTGACGACGCTGACACGCGCTTCAGCCCCTGCCATGGAAGAACTGGTCATCATGGGTGGAGCAGTAGACGTACCCGGCAATGTCAATGATTCAGATGAATTCGTATCCTCAACAGGAAAAACCGAATGGAATTTTTTCGTAGATCCATTAGCGGCGTCAAAAGTTTTTTCATCAGACCTACCAATCACACTCATCCCTCTGGACGCCACAAACCAAGTACCGGTAAAAATTCCCTTCATTGATGGGTTCACCCGAATGGCTCGCTGCCCGATTGGGCGCATGACTTCGCAAGTACTGGAAACTGTTCGCCCATTTGCAGAGCAAGGAATATTTTACGCCTGGGACCCCTTAGCGGCCGTCTATCTGATAAACCCCGATATCGTAACGCTGGCCCGTTTCCCGGTTGAAGTCAAGGCCTCTGGACCTGATGCAGGCACCTCCCGCAGGTCTGATGCTGGATGCAAATGCTTCGTTGCAACGAGTGCACAGGGTGAATTATTCACACGTTATTTCACCGCCCCTTTTGAGATTAGTGCCCGTGCGTACAGCTGATATTTCATCCCGTGAAGCCTGGCCCCTGAATCCAAATGTCTGTCCGCCAGAGCTAAACCAAGTGCGTCTCTGTAATAACTAAAATCCTGAAATCAGACCAAAGAGAGACCACCTTCCGACTTGCTCTCCTATCTGCTCCGGAAAACCGAAAGTAAAAAAGCGACGAACGTTGTATACAACGTACCCCCGACACAGATCGCCCACACGAGACTACCCCCGCTCGTCCCCGATTGCAGCATAACAAAAAGTACCAAGAGAACATTATGCACCAGCGTAGTCACCAAAGTAGCTTCAACTACACGGAGTATAAGTTTTTCCAGAGCCTCAGTTCGAATGGTAGCCACGAGACCCACCAAGAAACCCGTCAATGTTTTGACAAACATCTGGATCCCCCACAGACCATAAATCGCATCCAGCGCGAAACCAACCAAAAAGCCTCCGACGGCCCCATAGACACGACCGTAGCGTACAGCAAGCCAAATCAAAAAAAGCAGAACTACGTCGGGGTAAGCTCCCCAGAGCTCCAATCTACCGAAGAAAAGCCACTGGAGAACAACGACAACAGCCCCAGCCAGACCCAGATTCAGTACTCTATACATACTCTAGAAACTTAAATCGCGTGGGTCGGTGCAAGCATCTGCAACCCACTTTTGTTATATGTCCCGTACACGTACTCGACCTCGGTCCAGAAAACGTCGCGCAAAAAAGCGTGCCATGATCCTCTCGGTGCACAATTACGTACTGATTGCACTGGGCGTGCTAGCTATCGTGATCGGATACGCTGTCATGCGTCTGGAAAATGAGGTTGACGGCATACTCTCGCTTTATGTTGCTCCACTGCTGATTCTCGGCGGATATCTGGAGATTATCTACGCCATTCTTTGGCGCCGATCTAGTCATAAAGATAGTAGCGCTCGCTCCGCTGAGTAAAAGTAGCAATGTCATTCTCCCATGACGCTATAATGGCTTCCGGGGTCATGGAAGAAAGCATATCCAAAAGCCTCGACGTACCAGAGAGTTTTGCAAGCCATTGTGGTCTTGTTAAGAATTGATTTGCGACTGGTGTTGCGTGATAATATGCATGAAGGATATGGATTCCAACTTCAACCGGCTGATAGATTCTCCGATCTGTGACCGTAACACCCAAGCCACGAATGGTCTGACCGTTTAGCTTTGGAGCAGAATCCATATTCTGCAGAGGCGTCGGCGTGAACTCGACTCCCTCGAAGCGCACCCCAGGGAGTGATTTATTATTGAGCGCCTCAGCTATCTGGCCCCCGTCCACCCTGATTGATCCTACTTGAAGGAAGGGAGTACGGGTCCCGCGCCCTTCGCTCGCGGAAGTGGCTTCAAAGAAACAGGTTCCGGGATACACCAGAGCGTTGTCAAACCGGGGGATGTTCGGGCTAGTGGCAACCCAGGGACGCCCTGTGTCCGGCCATTGCATACTCCGGTCCCAACCATCCATGGGGACCACTTCCAAAACCAAGGATTCCAGGCCCGGCATCAGGCCATCCCCCTTGATCATCCTCGCCAATTCTCCCACGGTCAAACCATGCGCGATAGGGATTGCGTACTGACCTACAAAAGATTCCTGATCAGGCTCTAAAATAAAGCCCGATACGTAAGCACCGGAGAGCGGATTTGGCCGATCCAAAACTACGAACGGGATACCAGCTTCCGCCGCCGCCCGCATTGATAATCCCATGGTGGAGATGAACGTGTAAAACCGTGCACCTACATCCTGTATATCAAATATCAGGATATCCAAGCCAGCCAGCATTTCTATCGTTGGCCTACGAGTAGCCCCATAAAGACTATATACTGGTGCACCGGTAAGCAGGTCTTTGCCATCACTCACTGCCTCTCCATCCTCAGCCGTACCCCGCAACCCATGCTCCGGCCCGAAGATTGCCCCTACACGGACGTTTGGCGCAGCATGCACTAGGTTGATTAGATGTTCGTCATCCACCAGCGCGGTGTGATTCACAATCAACCCTACCGTCTTGCCATCCAAGCGATCAAAATTCGAGGCTGCCAACACATCTGCACCAGTTCGAACGGTTTCCTGAGCAAAAACGGTTCCGACTCCACAAAACATCAATATTACCAAATAGCGCATCATGCAGCATCTGCAGGAATACCCGACTCACCAAAAAAGTAAGCGATTTCTTTTTGTGCATTTTCGGGGGAATCTGAACCGTGCACGATATTCTCCCCCTTGTTCTCTGCATAAAGTCTGCGGATGGTGCCCTTCGCTGCCTCTGCGGGATCGGTAGCTCCAATGAGTTTCCGAAAACTTTCCACCGCGTCTTTTTTCTCAAGTACCATCGGCACGCAGGGTCCACTGGTCATAAAGTCGATCAGATCGCTGAAGAACGGTCGATCCCGGTGTACTTCATAGAAACCCTCCGCATGAGCCTGCGTGAGTTTTATCATTTGCAGTGCGCAGACCTTGAATCCTGTAATTTCAATTTTACGGAGCACTTCCCCCGTTAAACCTCTGCGCACGCAGTCCGGCTTCAGAATCGACAATGTGCGATCGTTTCTCATTGATGAATGATTTTGGTTAATACTTGCCAAAGGTAAGGCTATCAGTGCTTGAATACGGCAATTCCATGAATACTGCCAAAAAAATCCTTAGGTTTGAGCGACTGACTTCACAACACAAATAGCCTAACATGAAACTCCTGAGATTTGCCCCTTTACTCATTCTGTTGGTAGCCGGTTGCACTCAAGAAGCCGCATCGCCAGACGAAACTACACAACCAAACATTGTTTTCATATTCACAGATGACCATACTGCGCGCGCACTCAGCGCGTACGGCTCAGTTGTGAACGAAACCCCCAACCTCGATCGGATCGCCAACGAGGGAATGCGTTTCAATAACTGTCTGGTTACCAATTCGATTTGCGCCCCCAGCCGCGCAGTAATCCTCACAGGTAAGCATAGTCACATCAATGGACAGCTGACTAACGGTAATCGATTTGATGGTGCCCAGCAAACTTTCCCCAAACTACTGCAAGCCGCGGGATACGAAACGAGTATCATCGGCAAATGGCACCTGCGAAGTGAACCAACTGGATTTGATCACTGGCAGGTACTCATTGGTCAGGGACCGTACTATAATCCGCGCTTCCTTGTCCCTGGAGATACGGTCAGGATCGAAGGATATACCACAAATATCATTACCGATCTGGCACTGGATTGGCTGGACACACAACGGGATGTATCAAAACCCTTCATGCTCATGTACCAGCACAAGGCACCGCACCGGGAATGGCATCCGGGTCCGGACCACTTTGAGCTCTATGCAGACGAAGATATTCCAGAGCCAACAAATCTATTTGATGACTACTCGAATCGTGCATCTCCCGCGGCTGAGCAGGGCATGACCATTGCAAGGCATATGAATGTGGAGGATTTGAAGCTGACAGCCCCCCGAAGCATGAATGAAGAACAGGCCGCAGCCTGGGAGGAAGTCTATGGTCCACGCAACGAAGAGTTTCTCGCAGCAAACTTAGAGGGTGACGATCTGACCCGCTGGAAATACCAGCGTTATGCCAAAGAGTACCTGCGTACAGTCGCTGGGGTCGACGATAACGTGGGGCGACTGCTGGATTTCCTCGACGAAAATAACCTTGCAGAAAACACCGTCGTGATCTATTCATCTGATCAAGGATGGTACTTAGGCGAGCATGGATGGTACGATAAGCGCTGGATGTACGAAGAATCACTGGTGGCTCCGCTACTCGTTCGCTGGCCAGGACAAATCCAGGCAGGCAGCGTGAACAACGCCATGATATCCAACCTGGATTTTGCAGCAACCTTTCTGGACTTGGCAAGCGTGGAGGTACCTGACGATATTCAGGGCCGCAGCCTCAAACCCCTGTTCCTGGGAGAGACTCCAGAAGACTGGCGCACCAGCCACTATTACCAATACTACGAATACCCCGGCTACCACTGTGTTGAGCGCCATTACGGCGTTAGAACCGAACAGTACAAACTCATTCACTTCTATACTCGTGATGAATGGGAATTATTTGACCTGGAGGCCGATCCCATGGAGATGAACAGCGTGTACGACGATGAGGCTTATGCAGAAACGGTGGCTGAACTCAAACAAGAGCTCACGAGGCTGCGCGAGCACTATGCCGTACCCGAGGATGAACGCCCAACCGGCCCATGCATCCCAAACGAACGCGGTGCACCCATAAGACAGTAAGCCACAAACAATATGAAACTGCTCCGCACATTCGCGCTGCTTCTTTGCTGCCTTGCCGCTACCGGAACAGACTCCTTTAGCCAGGTCCCACATCCTCAGGATGTATTTGGGTTTATGCCCGGCGACGACTACAAACTGGCCCGGTATGATCAAATGGAATCATACTATCGATCACTGGCAGATGCCAGCGACCGTGTCATACTGCGTGAGATTGGCTCATCCGTACTTGGCAAACCTCTCCTTCTCCTGATAATTTCGAGTGAGGAGAACTTGGCATCACTGGACAGATGGCAGGAGATCAGCACTTCACTCGCCCGTGCAAGAGTTGCTGAGGAAGAAGCCGTTGCACTTTCGAAAGAAGGCCGGGCCGTCATCTGGATTGATGGCGGGCTGCACGCAACAGAGGTCGCTGGCGCACAGATGACTCCGCTCCTTGCCTGGCGGGTTGCTACGGAAGAATCTGCAGAAATGGCACACATCAGAGATAATGTGATCCTACTCCTTATGCCCGTCATGAACCCCGACGGACTTGACATCGTAGCTTCCTGGTATGACTTCACGGTCAATACGCCCTACGAAGCCACACGTCCACCTTGGCTGTATCACTACTACGTGGGGCATGACAACAACCGGGACTGGTTCATGAATAACATGCCCGAATCAAAGGCGGTTACCGAAGTGCTCTATAATGAGTGGTACCCACAAATCGTCTACAACCACCACCAGACCAGTCCGAGCTGGACGCGAATCTTTCTGCCCCCCTTCACTGATCCGGTCAACCCACGCATCCATCCAGGCGTGACAACAGCAGTAAACCTGGTTGGATCGGCGATGGCCAATCGGTTTGCCATGAAAGATATGCCTGGTGTGATCTCGGGAGTTACTTTCAGCATGTGGTGGAATGGTGGAATGCGTACGGTCCCTTATTTTCACAACATGGTGGGAATCCTGACCGAGGTCGGACATGCAACGCCAAGCCCCCGGTTTTTCGACCCTGATTCCATCCCCCAATATGTAAGCGGTCGTAATCCGACGACTGGCACGAACATCTTTTATCCCAACCCCTGGAAAGGTGGCTGGTCTCACTTCGCAGATCCTGTTCGCTATATGATCACAGGATCTATGGCTGTTCTGCGTTTGGCTGCCGACCGCCGCGAAAGCTGGCTCTATAATATCTGGCAAATGGGGCGAGACGCGATCACAGAAACCGATTCGATTGCAGCCTATGTGATCCCCTCCAACCAATGGAACGCCGGAGAAGAATTGAATCTGGTCAACCTGCTGCGTGTCGGGGGGATTGAAATCGAATATGCCAGACATGCATTCAGTCTTGGCGAGACTACGTATGCTACCGGTTCATTCATCATACCCAAAGCGCAGGCATTCAGGCCCTATCTGGAAGACTTGCTGGAAGCCCAGAACTATCCTGATCGCCGAACACAAGCAGGAACACCGATCGTACCCTACGACTTGGCAGGGTGGACACTACCCCTCCAAATGGGTGTTCAGGTCGACCGGGTAGATACATTACCTGTCGTAGAAACAGTCCCGGTTACTGAGGATCTCACCCCCGCACCTGGAACTATTTCCGATGGACGCAACGAAAATTACGTGATTGATCCGCGGGAAAACCGTAGTCGCCATGCGGTCAATAAGGCACTGAGTTCTGGCCTCACGGTGCAGGTTGTAACCGATTCGATTGTTGTAGGAGATAATACTTGGCCTGCCGGAGCTTTTTTCGTGGAATCTGATCGAGAGCTTCAAAGCATTGCCGAGCTTACTGGTGTGAGTTTTTATACAGTGCCCGAAAATGTCCACACATTGCACGAGTTGAGAACTCCACGTATCGGACTATACAAGTCCTGGGTTGCCAACATGGATGAAGGCTGGACACGCTGGCTCTTGGAATCGTATGCATTTGACGTTGATACCTTGCATAACTCAGATATCCAAACCGGTGATCTATCCGCTTATACAGCAATCATTCTGCCCAGCCAAGGTGGCGGAAGTCTGCTGCATGGCCATCGTACAGGAATGATGCCCGAGGCATATACAGGTGGCCTCGGACTGGAGGGAACGCTTGCGCTCATGCAGTTTGTGGAGGATGGCGGGACACTGGTTGCCCTGGATGCTGCAAGTGATTTTGTTATTGATCACTTTGGATTGCCGGTGGAGAATATTGTGGATGGAGTTTCCAGATCTGCATTCTTTATTCCGGGCTCCCTGATGCGCCTGGAAGTGGATACTACCCATCCTCTTGGTTATGGAATGAGTCCTGAAGCAGCAGCCTCATTTGTAAGGAGTCGTGCTTTTTCGACAGTTCGTCGCTCGAACCAACAGGAAGGAGGGCGTATTACACTGGCCCCAAGCTCCGATCCACCTGTTGAGGTGGTGGCCAATTATGCCGAAGAAGACATTTTGATGAGTGGCTGGGCCTTGGGTGAAGAAGATTACCTTGGTGGTGAGGCTGCCGTTGTCCGTGTGGGCGTCGGTGACGGGAATGTCATCCTTTTTGGATTTCGCCCACAGTTCAGAGGCCAATCGCGCGGGACCTATAAACTGCTTTTTAATGCATTGATGATTGGTGATATGTATACAAACCAGCAATAGGCTTCTCCAGATAATATAGTGACAGAGACATACATGAGCTGTTTTGGAATATAAGCCCCGATTTATGTATGACCATCAAGTCAGCGGTGATTAGGGCCCTTTCTGCTGAATCTGTCAGCCGCAACTTCAAACCTAATCTTGTATATCTTAAGGTTTGCACCGTGAGTAACTACGGAGCATTTTGGTATTATCCACTGAAATAATTCGTAACCATGAAATCCAAACTTGATCGACGTTCATTTCTGACGCAATCTGCAGCGCTGGCAACCGGTGTCCTTGTACTGCCGCGTCATGTGCTTGGCGGACCCGGTTATCGTGCGCCAAGTGACCGGCTCAATGTGGCTGCCGTAGGAGCTGGTGGCCGTGGCCAAAGTGTCTTGCAGGGGGTAACAGGATACAATGAAGAGACTGGTACGATGCTTGAAAACATCGTTGCCCTGTGTGACGTGGATGATATGCGCGCCGCAAACTCATACGAGCGCTATGCTGATGCAAAAAGGTATCGTGATTATCGCGTGATGCTCGATGAAATGCATGACAACATTGATGCAGTGATCGTTGCCACCCCCGATCATATGCACGCTGCACCGGCTATGGCAGCCATGCAGCTTGGTAAACATGTCTACGTAGAAAAGCCGCTTACGCACGACGTTTATGAAGCGCGGAAGCTTACAGAAGCCGCCCGAGAGTATGGCGTGGTCACACAGATGGGTAACCAAGGCAATTCCGGTGAGGGGATTCGGCAAATCTGCGAATGGATCTGGACCGGCATCATCGGAGATGTAACAGAAGTGTACACATGGACTAATCGTCCAGTGTGGCCCCAAGGCTTGGTCAGACCCAAAGAAACCCCTCCCGTACCAGCAACGCTCGACTGGGACTTGTGGCTCGGTACCGCCCCCTACAGACCCTATAATCCCGCCTACCTGCCCTTCAGCTGGCGCGGATGGTGGGACTTTGGTACTGGCGCCCTCGGTGACATGGCATGCCATATTATCGATCCTGTTTTCAAAGCACTCAAGCTGGGATCACCTAAAAGTGTCGAGGCCAGCGCATCCGTATTTGTCGAGGACTGGTCGCCAATCGATAACCTCGAAAGTGCACCAAATTCATCTATGATCCGATTCAAATTCCCCAGTAGAGACGGAATGCCTCCAGTAGAGGTTACGTGGCTTGATGGTGGATTACTACCCCCAAGACCTGATGGATTGGGGGATGACGAGGCCATGGGGGATGGTGGGGGAGGATGCCTGTTCCATGGCTCCAAGGGTACTATTATGTGCGGAACCTACGGTGCTGATCCCACCTTGTTACCCACTTCAGACATGCAGGATTTTGAGACGCCAAGCCAGATGCTTGACCGCGTCGACGGTGGTACAGATGGCCATCAGCGTGTATGGGTAGAAGCGTGCAAGGGAGGACCGCCCTGTAGCTCCAACTTTGACTACGCCGGACCCTTAACCGAAATGATCCTCATTGGCAATTTGGCAATTCGGAGCTTTATGACCCCCGACGCTGACTCAGGGGGACGCAGACGCTCGTATTCCGGTCGCAAGAGGCTGTACTGGGACAGTGAAAACCTTAGGGTCACCAACCACGAAGCAGCTAACCTGTTTGTTCGTAGGGAGTACCGCGAAGGCTGGAGCTTATAACCCGTAGTGTTGGCGAGAGGTTACCCGCAGGGCATTGTACAACTGTGATCACCTGGCCCTTCGGCTATACGTGACGCTCAGCGTGGTATGAACTGCGTACCAGCGGACCACTCTCGACATGCTCAATCCCCTTAGCCTCCCCAATTTCTTTGTAACGTCTGAATTGATCGGGATGAATAAACTCCTCAACCGCCAGATGCATGCGAGTCGGCTGTAAGTACTGTCCTATGGTCATTACGTCAACACCCACGCTCACGAAATCGTCCATCAGTTCGAACACCTCATCCTCGGTCTCCCCCAGACCAACCATAATGCCGCTCTTGGTACGTAATCCCTGATCTTTCGAAATCTCCAGTACCTTTAATGAGCGTTCATAGTCCGCCTGTGGGCGGACTCGCCGGTACAGGCGCGGCACGCTCTCCACATTGTGGTTAAGTATCTCCGGCCGCTCATCCAAAACGATCTGTAGAGCATCCCATATACCTCTAAAATCTGGTATCAACACCTCTACGGTGCAACCTGGAATTTCCTTTCGGATACGGCGAATGGTTTCAGCGAAGATAGGCGCGCCTCCATCTTCTCTTTCATCGCGGTTTACCGAGGTCACGACTGCATGCTTCAAACCCATAATGCGCGCAGCGTTGGCTACACGGCGTGGTTCATCATAATCCAGGCCAGGTTCGGGCCTGCCTGTCTGAACAGCACAGAAGCCACAGGATCTCGTGCATACATTACCGAGAATCATGAAGGTTGCTGTTCCTGCCGTCCAGCATTCGCCCATATTTGGACAACGGGCACTCTGACATACGGTGTGCAGATCATGCTCCTCGATCAACTCAACGAGATTCTTGTACACTGGGCCATATGGCAGCTTGACGCGCAACCAGTCAGGACGTCGAACACGCGGCTGCGTCTCAACAACCGGCAGGCCAACGAAACCTGGACCCGCATCCCCTGTTGCACCTGACACCTTTTGCAACGTAATTTCCCCAGGGAGAGATGGACGCACTGTAGTTTCGGAATTCACGGCTTAAAGAATCTTGCTCTGGTGCCACGCGTACCTTTCAGTGCCGCCATTGATCCACGCAACATATACTCAACCAACCTCCACAAACCATGCACATTCGCTCAGGACAGGTGCCGGGCATATTCGGCAAGCATCTCAATGCTACTGGTATGATGCCCATAGTGCTGGATATGCGGGCAAGCCAGGGGGTCACACTGGTGGACGAGCTTACAGGCAAACCCTACCTGGACTTCTTTGGTTTCTTTGCCAGTAATATGCTGGGGATGAATCATCCCAAACTGGAATCCGATGAAAATGCACTCAAGCGACTGAAGGATGCTGCACTGAACAAGGTCTCAAACTCGGATGTGCAAACCTCCCACATGGCGCGGTTCCTTGAAACCTTTAGCCGTGTTGCGCAACCCAGTGCCTTACCGTATGCCTTCTTCATTTCGGGCGGTGCACTTGCAGTCGAAAACACATTAAAGACAGCCTTCGACTGGAAAGTGCGCAAGAATCTTGCTAAGGGCATTTCCAGCGAACATGGCCAACAGGTCATGCACTTACGCGAAGCCTTCCATGGGCGAAGCGGCTACACATTATCCCTTACCAATACATCCGATCCGTGGAAAACAAGGTTTTTTCCCAAGTTCGACTGGCCTCGTATCCTGAATCCAAAGATTACATTCCCATTAGCAGATCACCTAGAGCACGTAGAACGCCTGGAAGCACAGGCATTGGAAGAGGCTAAATCATACTTCTTTGAGCATAAAAATGAGATCGCCTGCATCATCCTGGAGACCATTCAGGGGGAAGGTGGTGACAATCACTTTCGATCAGAATTTCTGAAAACACTCAAAGAACTGTGCCTGGAGAACGATGCTCTGCTCATTTTCGATGAGGTGCAATGCGGTGCAGGAATCACAGGTACGTTCTGGGCCTGGGAGCAACTAGGGGTAACGCCTGATCTGATCGCCTTCGGAAAAAAAACACAGGTGTGTGGCGTTCTTGCAGGCCGCCGACTTGATGAGGTTGAAGATCACGTATTTGTCAAACCCGGGCGAATCAACTCTACCTGGGGCGGCAACTTGGTAGATATGGTGAGATTTGACCGCATCATGGAGATCATGGAGGAAGACGCACTTCTCTGTAATACTCGTGCTGTAGGAAACCACCTCCTTAAGCGTCTCAAGGAAATAGCAGAATCCAGTGACCACTTCTCAAATGCGCGTGGGCGTGGACTCATGTGCGCCATAGATGTTACAACGAGACCCCTGCGCAACCAGCTGCTCAAACTTTGCCGCGAGAACGGCTTGATCCTGATCGGCTGTGGCCAATCAACCATTCGTTTCCGACCACCTCTGATCATTACTCGAAGCGAGTTAGATTTTGGAATGGATATATTTGAGCGGGTTGTACAAGCCGCTCATGCTACAAAAATGCCCGTATAGCTCAAGCTGTTCGCTTCAGCCCAGCTTTGTGATTCATTCCAGATAGGCCTCGTCCCGTGGTTTGATCTCGCCATCCACATCGCGGCAAGGAATTATTCTGTCGGTTCCTCCTCTTCTTCGGTGATCACGCGTGTAACGTCAGCAATGGCATCGCCTTCATCAAGCCGAATCATCCGAACACCGATGGCATTCCTGGCAACCTGAGAAATTTTATTTACAGACTGACGAATCAGTTTACCATTCTGAGTGATTATCATCAGATCATCCGTATCTGTTACGCCATGGAGAGCCACGAGTGCTCCCGTCTTCTCATTAATTCTATGAGTTACAACACCTACCCCTGTGTTCATATGTATAGGATACTTGCTGATATCCGTGCGTTTCCCGTAACCATTTGCACTGATCGTTAGAAGCATGCGATCGGTATCCTCTGAGATGACGACCATACCAATCACACGTTCACCCTCCCCAAGTTTTATCCCAATCACCCCGATTGCAACACGCCCTATCGCCCGTATCCGCTCTTCACTGCGCCGGTTTGCACGGCCAGCTGACGTTGCCAAAATTATCTGCCCCTCACCATCGGTCAGGCGAGTCTCCAATACCGCATCACCACCTCGAACAATTATGGCTTTAATCCCCCCCTGCCGGGGATGGCGATACGCCCAAAGTGTCGTTTTTTTGAGCATCCCACGACGTGTGGCCATTAGCACATAATGCGACTTCAGGTATTCTTCGCTCAAGAAGTCCTCTCGACTGATCGGTAATACTGCACGAATACGATCATCTGCTGCAATAGAAATAAGATTGCGAATGCTGCGACCACGCGCTGCGCGCCCTCCAACTGGAATGCGGAATACCCGCAACCAATAGCATTTACCATGATCCGTGAAAATCAGCAGGTAATCCAGGTTATACGAAACGAACAGGTGCTCAATGTAATCCTCCCTGCGTAGGCTGCTCCCTCGTGAGCCTTTTCCACCACGACCCTGAGCCTGAAATTCTTGCGCCGCTGTGCGCTTGATGATTCCCTGATGTGATATCGTAACAACGACCTGGTCATTACTAATCAGGTCTTCAATCAGTATATCCCCACCTCCCGAGGGGTCAATCTTCGTGCGACGCTCATCTCCATGTTTTTCTGCTAGCGCCCGGATCTCTTCCTTAATGATGTCCATCCGGCGCTCCTCACTACCGAGAATCTCGGTCAACCGCGCAATTTCCTTCTTCTTTGCTTCAAAGTCTGTCACGATCTTGTCGCGCTCCAAGCCGGTCAATCGGTTGAGCCGAAGCGCGAGAATTGCATCTGCCTGGGCCTCACTCAACCAGGAATCCCTGCCATGGTCTGTTTGCCCCGGCGCTTCTATTGATAAACCCAATTTTTCGAGCTGGGCCGGGGTCAACTTTGTCGGCCACACTCCCGCCATAAGGCACTTACGGGCTTCTGCTGTGTCAGCAGATTCGCGAATCATCGTGATAATTGCATCCAGGTGATCCAGTGCAATCGTGAGTCCCTCCAGTATATGAGCCTGTTTCTGGGCCTCATTAAGCTGGTACTGAGTACGACGGGTGACAACCTCATGTCGGTGATTGACAAAGTGAACGATCGCATCTTTTAACGTGAGTATCTCTGGACGGCCATTAACCAGAGCTACTAAGTTTGCACCAAAAGTATGCTGACAATTGGAGTACTTATAGAGCTTGTTTTCAACAATTTGAGCAACCGCATCCTTCTTGAGCTCAATAACAATACGCATACCATCGCGATCGCTCTCATCACGCAGGTCACTGATGCTCTGGATGCGCTTATCGCGCACAAGATCCGCAATCTTGGTTATCAGCAGGGCCTTGTTAACCTGGTAAGGCAGCTCTGTAATAATCAATGCTCTTCTGCCTTTGCGCAGCTCTTCCTCATGCATACGCGCCCTGATTACGACACGTCCCCGGCCAGTGTGATAGGCCTTCTGGATCCCTTTCGTACCGTGAATGATGCCTCCTGTCGGAAAATCCGGGCCAGGAACATACTCCATGAGCCCTAACGTATCGATTTCCGGATTTTCTATGTAGGCTATGATCGCATCAGCTACCTCGCGAAGGTTATGCGGAGGGATTTTGGTTGCCATGCCCACAGCAATACCATCGCCCCCATTGACCAACAGATTTGGAAATGACGCAGGTAAGACAACGGGTTCTTGAAGTGAGCCGTCAAAATTTTCCTGGAAATCAATCGTATCCTGCCTGATATCCCGAAGTAATTCTGCTGCGGGGCTTGTCAGGCGTGCTTCCGTGTACCGCATTGCAGCGGCAGAATCACCATCTACTGATCCAAAATTACCCTGACCATCCACAAGCGGATAGCGGAGCGAAAACCCCTGCGCCATCCGTACCATTGTATCGTAGACAGATGAGTCACCGTGCGGATGATACTTACCCAACACCTCACCTACAATACGGGCACTCTTTTTGTAGGTCGAACCCGGACCAAGCCCCAGTTCCCTCATACCATACAACACACGCCTGTGCACTGGTTTGAGTCCATCTCTAACATCAGGAAGCGCCCGTCCCACGATGACCGACATTGAATAATCAATGTAGGAGGCTTCCATTTCCTCGATGATGTTTAGCGGTACAATACGCCCGCTATCGTCCCCTACTTCAGAAACAAGGTCGGTCATTTAATCTTGTTATAGTGACTTGTCAGTATGCAATACTGCCGTAATCGAAAGGCCATGTTTCTCGCGAAATTTTTTCCTTTGGTGCATTCGTCTGCCTTTAATTATGCTGAGCATGTGACTCGGCAATGCTATGCTTTATCCGTGAGTACATTCCATGCTCACGAGATAAATTCGCATACGGTATGATACTATTAAGTGAGGGTTTGGAACCGGTTGATCGGTCTGTGTCAGTCCAAGGTATACGGTAGTTTTTGTGTCTTACTCAATCCCAATAGGATCCTGGTCTGCCGGCGTCCATGACATATCCCTCTTCGATTCAGGAATGGGCGCATGCCTGTCAAGAACTGTCTAAAATTCCAAACTCGTCTTCCAATGCCGAAGCAACTGCAGCCATTACCATACTATTTTTTCTCGGTGACAATTCTACCAGAGGCAGACGCACCGCAGGCCCACACTGTCCAAGGTGAGCCAGAACAGCCTTGACCGGTATCGGGTTGGTATCGAGAAAACACGCTCGCATTGCATGCAATAACGAATGGTGCATGCCCGCTGCTCCAGTAAGATCGCCCTCCAAACCGGCTCTAACAAGTTTGTTCATCATGCGTGGGAGAATATTACTGACAACCGAAATAACACCATCTGCACCGAGAGCCAGAAAAAACAGCGTCCACTCATCATCTCCGGAATACACTGCAAACCCCTCAGGTCGACATTGGATAAGATCTGCGACTTTTGAGAGATCGCCAGATGCCTCCTTCACCCCGACCACGGTAGGGATTTCGTTTGCCAGATTGAGGATGGTTTCTAGATCGATGTCGAAGCCTGTGCGGCTGGGGACATTGTAGAGTATTATAGGGCACGAAGTTGCCTCCGCAATAGCGGCTACATGCGCTTCAAAACCCCTTTGGGAAGGCTTGTTGTAGTAAGGCCCGACAACAAGCAATCCGTCAGCTCCTAATCGCTCGGATTCAACGGAAAACGAAATGCTTTCGGCAGTCGAATTGGTACCCGTGCCAACTATAACCGGAACGCGACCTGATACATATTCGACCGCAGTAGCAACAAGCTCCCTTCGCTCTGTTGGGGTAATCGTCGGATTTTCGCCCGTCGTACCGAGGACAACCAGAGCAGAAGATCCCCCTGTGATCTGATGCTCAATCAACTCACAGAACGCAGCTTTATCGATAGAACCTGTTTCGGAGAAGGGAGTCACGAGTGCTGGCGCAGCACCTCTAAAGAGCATTTGTAATCCTATTTGATGTTGAGGCAGCAAGCCAGTCAGATAGCATATCCTCCAGAGTAAAAAATCCCGCTCGTCCCTGTATCCACTCCGCGGCTCGTATTGCCCCCAGAGCAAACCCGCCACGATCCTTGGCTGTGTGCTCCAGTACTATATTGTCAGCAGGGCCGTCGATCATCACCCGATGCTGCCCAAATACGTGTCCCAGACGGGTTGCTGAAACCTCAAGCTGCAATGGATCATGCGGTGTGGAGGGACCTCCCCATTTATGTTTTCTCTCGATATTTTTTACTAATTCGGTTGCCAGATCGATGGCAGTACCACTAGGGGAATCAATTTTTGCTGTATGATGCAACTCATGCAATGCCACATCGAACTCTGGTAGTTTGTTTAGCAAGGGAGCAATTGCACGCAATGCCTGCAGGATGAGTTGTATCCCCAGGGAGTAGTTGGGGCTGTACAGCACAGCTGCATTATTCTGGTTCACAAGACGACGGACATCAGTGACTTTATCATACCACCCTGTCGTACCGACCACCGCAGGCACGTTTGCCCTGCAGTAATACTTAATGTTCTGGACTGCAATTTCCGGCCGCGTAAAGTCTATAACGACGTCGGGTTTACGCTTTAATGCTTCCTCGGTTACAGGATTATCACGATTAAAATATTGGCTGATCTCATGTCCGCGTGAGGTTGCCGATGCTATGACCGCCTTTCCCATACGTCCGGTACCGGCAACGGCAATTTGTAACGAAACTGACATCAAAGTTTAATCGACTGTGACAAGGCCCCGTAGCAATCAGGGCATAATTTCTGCTGAGTAGATCAGGTCAGCAAGAAGTCCTCCAGCTGTAACCCCTAGGCCTGCACCCGGCCCCTGCACAACCAACGGCTCATCGTCATAACGATCCGTCGTGAATACAACAACATTCCCCCGCCCTGGCGCTGTAGCAAACGGTGAATCACTCGATACAGACTGAACACTAACATCTAATTGTCCACCCTCAAGTCTGGCGATATAACGCAACCGCTTGCCTTTACGCGCCGCCTCCTCAACCCGCGCTTTCCACTCATGATCGACCTTCCTTAGCTCACCAAATAGAGCTTTCGGGCTACCAGGCTGAAGTCCTCCTGGTAACAGGGATTCGACTTTAATATCATTTCGTTCGACAGCAAGACCAATCTCGCGGGCCAAAATCAGTAGTTTTCGAGCTACGTCTTCCCCACTTAGATCATCAGCCGGATCCGGCTCTGTCCAGCCATTCGCGTGTGCCTGCTCCACAATTGATGAAAAAGATTCTCCTGCATCAAGACTGTTGAAAACATACGCCAGTGTCCCTGATAAAACTCCTTCGATCCTGTGAACCTGATCGCCGGTTCTTACCAGATCCTTGAGTGTGGAAATAACTGGAAGGGCTGCACCGACCGTGGTTTCGTAACGGAAAGCTACTTCGCGCCGCTTTGCCGCTTTTTGTAGACGTCGGTAGAACGGCAGATCCAGCGTATTAGCCAGTTTATTCGCGGTTACCACCCCCAGTCCGAGCTCAAGGAAGTCGGGATACCGGGCTGCGACTGCCTGACTTGCCGTAGCATCCACAACAATGATCCGTTCCAGTCGACTGGCGCCCAGTTGTTCTACCAACCAGTCCAGGTTGGTCGGACGCCCGCCCGCAAGCTTGGAAACTGCTGTGCCAAATTCAAGACCATCGGCATCCCAAAGCATTGTTTTGGAATTAGCAAGCCCTATGAGCTTAATATTCAGCTTAACACGCTCCAACAGATCGTTATGCTGTTTCGCCAAGAGCTGCAGTAGGTGGGCGCCAATGCGCCCCGGTCCTAATAGGCATACGTGAGCACGCAAACGCCCCAGCGGAAACGCCTCATGCAAGGCACGTACAGCCCGCCGAACCTCATCGTCCCTTACAACCGCTGAAATATTCGTTTCGGCCGCCCCCTGCGCAATCGACAGTACATTGACACGACTGCGCCCCAGCGTAGCGAACATGCGACCAGCCAACCCCGGATGATGTCGCATTTTATCGCCTACGGCAGATACAATTGCACACCTTGGGATGGAGTAAATCCGACTAATATCTCCGTGCACCAATTCCCGCTTGAATGCATTCCGCAGCGTTTCTATTGCAGAATCGGAATCCGATTCGCGAACAACCAGACAAATACTGTGCTCGCTGGAAGCTTGGGCAATCATCAGCACATTGATCTTCTGCTCTGCCAAAGGAACGAACACACGAGCAGCGATTCCCGGCATACCTAACATGCCGCTCCCCTCCAACATTACCACCGCAACGTCCCTAATGGTAGATATAGCCTTTACTCTGAGCTCTACCGAACGCGACTCATTAGAGATAAGTGTACCTGGCGCCTTGGGATTTAGAGAGTTTTTGATCAGGAGTGGAATACCCAGCGCCTGTACAGGTCGCATTGTACGAGGATGCAGGATGCGAGCCCCGAAATAAGCCATTTCTGCCGCTTCGGTATAACTGAGGCGGGCCAACGGGAAGGCTTCAGGGACATCCCGAGGATCAGCGGATAACACTCCATCAACATCCGTCCAGATGACCACACGCCGTGCACGCAGCGCTAAACCAAGAATGGTTGCCGTAAAATCACTCCCTGATCGTCCTAACGTGGTGGTGGATCCATCTGGAGCAGAAGCAATGTATCCGGTTATAACCGTAATCTGATCGCGTGGAATATCTTCGAATCTTGTTCGAATCCGGCGAAGGGATTCATCAAAATCCACATGCGCCTCTCCGTAATTTGCATCCGTCCTGATTAGGCTGCGGGCGTCCATATGCCTAGACTTTTCACCGACAGCACGAAACGCCGCCGCTACAAGCGGAGCGGAGGCCCGCTCACCGATGCTTAGAATGGCATCCCTAGTGCGAGCTGTGCATTCTCCCAAAAGAGCAATTCCCTGCAATAATCTTTCCAGCTCCCGCCAGAGCTCCTCCAAATACTCATGTAGTTCCCGCTGCTCCCCACTGAGCGCAAGTCCGTGCGCTGCCGCCGCATGCCTATCACGTAACTGTTCGACAATGTTGTTTGGAAATCCTTTTCCTAAAAGAGACGCTTCCACGGACTTCAGCAATTCGTCGGTAACTCCTCCCATTGCTGAAACCACCACCACACGCTGAACATCTGCGGCAATTTCCTGAACTAAACGGACACCCCGCCTAATTCGCTCCGTAGTATCTACTGAAGTGCCTCCAAATTTGGTGACCTGCACCGGTTTATATTCTGTACGTTCCATAGTCCGTCTCCCCGCCAAGACAAATGATTTACCGTGCGACTAAACCATTTTACCGAAGACTTGATCAACTAGACTTCGCCGTAATGTGAGGATTACGGTAGCATGGAAAGACACAGCCCGGAACTACAAAGCAAAAACCTTGTGTAACCCGCAGCGGGGTAAGGGGCCATAGCTCAGTTGGTAGAGCGCTTGAATGGCATTCAAGAGGTCAGGGGTTCGACTCCCCTTGGCTCCACTTTGGTGACTGAACGTGTAAGTTCGCCATCTTACCCACACCCGCGAAACCACTCACCAAGCGTCGTTCGGCTCAGTCTACTAAGCCTAGCCTCCGCTTGAGGCGGGCAAGACGGCAGAATATCTGCCGGAACCAAGTGGCAAGGACAGCACCCCGCTCGATCTCCGCTTCACAACGCCCCGGCCGGAACCTATGAACTCCGAATCAGGCCAAATAACATATCCGAACCAACCACGCAGCGCCTAGCAGATCACTCTTGGTAAAACGTGGGGACACATCAACCCTGGTCACCTTCACGGCAACCTGACAATGTCAATAAATCACGCCAGTTATTCCCAAAAAATTGGCCTGACTGGCCTGCCTCCTATCCTCTGACTCGATTATACGCCCGCACAGACAAGATCGTAACTGCGGATGCATACAACGCGTGCATCACTGCATCCAATATGCTGTCAAGATACTCCCCTATGCCTGGTATGCTAGACAACACATCTGCGTGTGAAGCAGCCGCAGCCGCTAACACGACCACTAAGTAAACGGTCGGGTTCTCCGCATCTGTTGCAACGGCTCCATACGCGAGGCCTGACAAGACCAACAATAGAGGCACAACGTTCCCGTCAATCATATCAGGACCCAAGCCGTGAACGACGGCCAGAACGACCATCGCGATAACTAAGACTTTTCTCAACATTTTTTCGGTTGGTTTTGGTGAGTGGAATGACAAGCGGTAGCGCAGCGGAAAAGATACCCGCCGCACACCACCTGTTACTAAATAATACTTTTTTACCAAAGATGCAAGTACTATTCATGGTTTTATTGAGGAATAATATCCCTGAGTAACCAGTCAGATTTGGCATGCCTGCGGGCATCCGAACACACAATCGGACGACACAAAAGAAATTCTAGTGTATGGCTTGTGGCCATTCGGACCTGAATGTGGCCCAAACAATCTGGCCTCCGGGGTTGGACAACTGCCGGCGAGGACGTCCGGGGTACAACCCTTATGACCCGTAAAATGGATATGCAGATTGCCGCATAAGATATTACTCCGAATATATAATTCACTTCGTGTTAGTGGGTATTAATTATTGTACAGTCAGATTTGATGGATTCTGGTATCCGATCGGAAGATTTGGTCCAAACCCGAGTCGGATTCCGCACAGCTTTCGAGGATTATTTGACCGCAGCAGCGCCTCTACTAACAAATCGAGCACCAGCAAGGTGTACCTGCTCGAACTGAGCCTAATGTACCGTAACAATACATTTTCGCCCGGGGAAGCAACATAGATTCGACAGTACACCTTTGTATTGACACTATCGGACAGATACCTTGCGGTCTTGTATTTTGTGGGTTGACGTGTGCTCGTGGAGGCAATAGATAGCTTGTCTCGATCTAATCATCAAAACCTTGGGGAAATACGCGTCATTAAATGAAAATATTGATCGCCTTTTTACTGCCGTTATTCATAGCGTCATGCCAGAAAAAGTCGCGGGAAGCAACACTTCCTAATATTATTCTAATTATGACAGATGACCAAGGGTGGGGAGATACGGGTTATAATGGGCATCCTTATCTACGAACCCCCAACCTAGATGAGATGGCATCTAACGGCATGGTGTTCAACCGCTTCTATGCTGCCTCGCCAGTGTGTTCACCTACCCGTGGAAGTGTAATGACTGGGCGTCACCCACTTCGCTATGGTATCTGCCATGCCAATTGTGGTCATTTAAAAACTGAAGAAATAACTCTGGCAGAATTGGTCAAGGAAGTAGGGTATGTCACAGGGATTTTTGGAAAATGGCATTTAGGGACCTTGACACGTGACACCATTGATGCCAATCGGGGAGGCAGACCTCAGCATGATGCCCACTATTCGCCACCCTCAGAACATGGCTTTGATACGTACTTTGTGACCGAATCAAAAGTGCCTACTTGGGATCCTATGATTACACCTTCCAGTTCCGCAGGCGATGTATCGTCATCTCTGGAAGAGCGAGGACCATTTAATACATTTTATTGGTCAGAGCCGGGTGAGATTATAACAAAAAATCTAGAGGGGGACGATTCCCGTGTGATCATGGACAGGGTAATCCCTTTCGTTGAAGATGCGGTAATAAAAGATCAACCATTCTTAGGCGTTGTTTGGTTCCATACGCCACATCTCCCTGTTATTGCGGGGGAACACTATAAAGAGCAATACAATAATTTATCCGAAGATCAACAACACTTTTACGGAACATTGACTGCCATGGACGAACAAGTGGGACGCTTAAGAAAAACCCTTCGAGAATTGGGAGTAGCTGACAATACAATATTGTTTTTCACCAGTGACAACGGCCCTGAAGGCACAGCTGTAACAGGAAGAACCCAAGGAACCACCAAGGGACTCAAAGGCAGAAAGAGAAGTCTCTACGAGGGAGGGATAAGAGTCCCCGCCGTGATGGAATGGCCGGGAAAAATTTTATCAGGCAGTACTCTGGAATCACCATGCTTTACTTCAGACTATTTTCCTACCATTGCCAGTATCCTGAATATCAATCTGGGGAAATACAATCGCCCTTATGATGGAGTGAGTCTATTGCCCCTTATCAACGGAACAGTAGAAAAGAGAGAGAAAAATCTAGCGTTCAGGTTCCGGCAACAAGCTAGTCTGATTAATGAAGCCTATAAGATCTATAGTAATGACGGAGGTAAAACTTTTGTATTATACAATATTTCCAGAGACCCCTCTGAATCAGTCAACATCGCTGCTTCCCATCCCGAAAAACTAAATGAGATGGTTGCGGAGTGGAACCAGTGGAGGACATCCCAAGAAGCCAGTGCTAATGAAGCTGACTATTAATGCCGCCCGGTGCTTGGAGCATCCATAGATGAACCCTTGCGCGCTGGGTGCAAGCTTGTAACAATACCAAATACTCGGAAATTCCCGGTAACATCTGCCAGTTAGATCTATGTTTTGGGGTTGCCCCGTGTAATAACTGCTGGCAAGCCAATCAAGAACGTTGTCACATCGACACGTAAAATCCTTAACTTAGCGGAAATGGGCCAAGCAATTAGTTATGACAAATACATTACAGTCGTATGTCATTCTCTAGCAAAAACTCCTGGTTAATAGTTTTTGCTTTCTGTTGGGCCCTGGGTTGCGACAGTGGTCCCAGCACTTCGGACCCAACAACCCCTGGACTCGAAAGCTTTATCGTAAGTGAAAGCCTTCTTCTCAACCCAACCGGCTATGTACCCCTTGCGGCGGAACTTAAGCTGGAAACCAGCCAACCAGTACAGGTAGAGCTTGAGATCTTGGGTCGAGAGAATGATACTGAATCACTCACAAACCGCTTCGAAGAAAGGGCTACGTCTTTTGCCCTCCCTGTACTCGGACTCTATCCCGCGCATCGTAACACGTTGCTGATTAGATTCTACGACGCCGACGACCAGCTCTTAGGAGAAGAAAACCGATCTATCGATACCCCACAGCTTTTGCCCGAGTTGCCGGAAATCCAAGTCACCGTTAATACTGAACGAAAAATGCCCGGCATGAACCTGGTTAGTTTCTTCGGACGCTCTGGCAGCAGCTTGCCTCAAATCCCGTTCATATTTGACCAGTACGGCAATATTCGCTGGTATGCGAACATGGATACACATCCCGTACTCGGAAACCTGTTTTATGATGCAGGCGTCGAGCGACTCAGGAACGGTAATCTGTACTTCGGAGACGGTAGTAGTGGACGTCTCGTCGAAATGGATATGCTGGGCAGAGTGATCAACGAATGGCTCCTGCCCGGCTACGGATTCCATCATAACGTTTTGGAGCTTACGAACGGCAACCTGCTGGCCACCGTCAATAAGCACGGCTTAGCTACCACAGAAGATCATATCCTGGAAATCGATCGTGAGACCGGTGACATTGTGCAGGAATGGGATCTTAGAGAATCTCTAAACCAAAGACGACGCGTATGGAGTAGTAATGCCCGGGACTGGTTTCATGCCAATGGTCTGGCATATGATGAGGCAAAAGACGCCATAATTGTTTCTGGACGCGTCCAAGGCACGGTCAAGCTAACTCGCGATAATAAGGTCATTTGGATCTTTGCGCCACACAGTAATTGGGGCACGGCTGGTGATGGCACAGACCTGAATAGCAAACTCTTGCAACCCTTGGATACAAATGGTCAGCCAATTACAGATCCTGCCGTTCTTGACGGCTTTGTCGATCACTCGGAGTTCTCCTGGGCATGGTATCAGCATGCCCCAGAATTAACTCCACACGGAACTTTGCTCTTATTTGACAATGGTGACAATCGACACTACCAGGGGCAACCTGTGTTCAGTCGCGCAGTCGAATATCTATTTGACGATGATGCCATGACCGTTCAACAAGTCTGGGAATACGGTCGAGAACGTGGTGCCACTACCTATTCAGCTATTGTGTCGGACGTTGATTTTCACCCGAAGGAAAACAACGTGGTATTTATGCCGGGAGCCAACTGGGAAGATGGCCCAAACGGGAAAACAATCGAAGTCGATTATCAAACAAAAGAAGTCGTGTATGAGGCTGCCGTGCGCAATCCCGAAGCACGATATGGCATCACGTTTCATCGCATCGAACGGCTGCCGATCTATCCACACAGTCAATGATTTCCGAAACCTATCAGAGGTAGCAGAAGCGGAGTACTCCGTCAACGAGATACACCCTCATAATCAGACAATCTTAATCCTAATGCGAGTATCCGTACCTTCCTGCTTATTCCTGATCCTGCTATCTGTATCCAGCACCTTACAGGCACAAGATCGTACTGTCGGGCTCATGCGCAATATGCCGGGGACATTTGAGGGATATACACTAATTGCCCCAATACTCCACCCCTCAGTGTACTTGGTCGATCTGGAAGGGCAAATAGTCCATCGTTGGCACGTCAACTCTGGGTTTGGAGCTACCAACAGACTGTTGCCGGATGGTGCCTTGCTCAGAGCTTCGGCATCCCCAAACTCGTGGACCAACTTCCAAGGCTTAGCCGGACGTGTCGAAATCATAGAATGGGACGGAATGATACGATGGCAATACGACTTTGTGAACGATGAATATATGCTGCACCATGACGTAGTCCCCCTGCCAAACGGCAACATTCTCGCGATCGTCTGGGATATGCGCGATATGGACGAAATACTGACCGCAGGATACAACCCAGCCAACCTCGCCGATGGTCAGGAGATCATCCTGAGTGAACGTATCGTAGAGTTTAAACCTATACTGCCTGATAGTGCAGAAATTGTCTGGCAGTGGGATTCCTGGGATCACCTCGCACAAGATCATGCCCCGCTATTAGACACCTACGTGGAAAATATTTCCGACCACCCACAACGAATTGATGTGAACACATCCATTGGCGGAGACTGGCTCCATTTCAATGCACTGGATTACAATGAGGAACTCGACATCATTGCCATCAGTGCATCTTATGTTAACGAGATATGGGTCATTGATCATAGTACTTCAACAGAGGAAGCACGGGGAGTAACAGGTGGCACTTTTGGATTGGGTGGGCGGCTTTTGTATCGATGGGGGAACCCGCAGATGTACGGTTTGGGAACAGACAATGATCAGACGCTGCATTTTATGCATTCCGTGTTATGGATTCCAGATGGCATGCCGGGAGCGGGCAACCTCATGGTATTTGAAAACGGTGTAGGACAACCGGAAGGCAACTACTCAACCGTACACGAGCTCAAGCTCCCGTATATGGAAGAGATCTACGGGAATGCAGTTTGGTTTGCACAGGGAATAGATGGGACCTATGAGGACCCCGAGTCTATTTGGACTTTCTCTGCACCAAGCGAATTTTTTAGTGATTTCGTCTCAGGCCAACAACGCCTCCCCAATGGAAACACATTAATTGCCGAGGGTATGACTGGCCGTATCTTCGAACTTGAATCAGGTTCGGATGCATTAGTCTGGGAATACGTTAATCCCGTCGTACAGACCGGACCCCTCTCTCAGGGAGATGTAATTCCAGTGTTCGGACCTCCAGGTTCCCCACGCCTCCAGAATGCTGTGTATCGGGCGCTGCGATACGGAACAGATTTTGAAGGTTTCGATGGAAGGGTCTTAACTCCTATCGGACCCATCGAACTAAGCATCGCTGGCACAACTCCAGACTTACCCTTTACGGTGCTGCACAACTACCCGAATCCGTTTAGCGGAAGCACCTCGATAGACATTCAGGTCGATAAGCCAACACATGTTGAGATTACTGTTTTCAACATACTCGGTCAGGAAGTAACCGCACTGGTAAATGAATTTCACTCACCGGGAGCGTATAGTTATGCCTTCGACGCTACGGCACTCCCACGCGGACTCTACTTATGCAGAATTATTGCCGGAGGTTCTTCGGCAACCATTACGCTTACCCATCAATGATTGTCTGATTCTTCTTAATCTGGCCGGCAACTACTGTGTCCAGGAAATGCACGAAAAGCTATACGATATGATTTGTACAGATCTTCGTTCGTCCGGTAACCCTAATAGGATGCTTCAATCTTAGTTGGGCAGGGGGCGTGTGATAGGCATCAACCTATATCGCACTTTCCATGAATTCTCGACAATCTTTTACCCCTGCACCTGCCCCGCGAGGTAGTATTTAGGCTCAGGAATTACACTGGAGCTTATACGGCGTTGCATGGACGTACTGTGAATGTTGACTGCGCATTTACCCGCCAAATCAGCCAACTTCTTCGCTTTTCCTTGGCTTCCAGGTAATAACCCGTACGTGGTGCTGCGATTGGCACTAGCCGTTTCGTTCATAAACAAACGACCATAAATTTGGTAAACTGAGAAACGGTCATGGCATCACTGCTACTGACGCTAGTGTAAGCACTGGGTTGGATTGCCATCTGGCCAGTGTCTCTGTTTGCCGTCCGACTGCCGGAGAGGTTCCCGCGAGTTGCAGTCAAGTACATAATTCCCTAACAGACATACTACCAGTCGAACCCGAATTGAGAATAGCCCTCTGCAAGTGCGAAATACGCAAAGTTGTATGATATGTGATATATTTCAAGTATAATCTTGTAGATGTACGAACCGAAGAGAAAATATCCCATGTCGCGCCTCCTGTTACTTGTTTTTCTCGCATTTACCGTGCCATTTACGGCTTGGGGTCAACATGCAGGAATCTTTATCTCACAGGAAGATGCCCTCGCGATCCGAGATGCACAGGGCCGTTACGCCTTACTCGATGAGGCAATCGCCCTGGCAAAAGAGACCATGGAAGTTGCATTCGCACACCCCATGGAAGTACCCAACCCTGGAGAAGCCGGAGGATACGAGCACGAACGACACAAACAAAACTATCGCGAAATGCGCTATGCCGGCCTGCTCTACAGCATCACCGGAGAGGATAAATACGCAGCTTTTGTACGCGATATGCTGGAAATGTACGCGGTCCTGTATCCAACCCTTGGCCCGCACCCACTAGCACATCATCAGAGACCAGGCAAAATTTTTCACCAAACTCTGAACGAAGAGGTTTGGCTCGTGCATACGAGTATTGCTTACGACTGCGTATATAATTGGCTCTCGGAAGAGGAACGGACCCGATTCGAAGCCAATATCTTTCGGCCTATGGCCGACTGGTTTCATATCCGTAACAAAGCAGAATTTGACCGCATTCATAATCACGGTACCTGGGCCGTAGCTGCGGTCGGTATGATTGCATACGTGATGGGTGACCTAGCACTGGTCGAAAAGTCCTTGCACGGCTCGGACTTGGATGGAAAGGGTGGATTCCTGGCACAACTAGACCTACTGTTTTCACCGGATGGATATTACATGGAAGGGCCATACTATATCCGTTATGCATTGATGCCCTTCTTCTATTTTGCCGAGGCTGTGGAGCGGATGCAGCCGGAAGTGGGCATTTATGAATACCGTGACCAGATCTTGCGGAAAGCCTACTACGCAGCTGTTCAAACTTCATTCCCCAACGGAGTTTTTCCACCGATCAACGACGCATCGTTAACGATGGATGTAGCAGCACCTGAGGTCATTCTAGCCAACGCCCTGACCTACGATCGCTACGGAATGGATGAAGATCTTCTGGGGATTGCCAAAATCCAGGAACGTGTCTCTTTGAGTGGAGCCGGATTAAAGCTTGCCCGTGATTTTGATGCCAGTGAATCGGATCCTCAAATTGCCTGGCCCTCGGTGGAATTCAGCGATGGAAGCGGCGGTGTCTCCGGTGGGCTGGGAATTCTCCGAATGGGAGAAGGTATGGAGGAGTCGATGCTCCTCATGAAGTACGGCGTACACGGAGGAGGTCATGGACATTTCGATAAGTTGCACTTCATCTTCTTTGATCAGGGTCGACAGGTTATTCGCGATTACGGGTTTGGTAGATGGGTCAATGTGGAGCCCAAGTTCGGCGGACGCTATCTGCCAGAAAACGACACTTACGCGATGCAGACCATTGCACACAATACTGTAGTTGTCGACGGAGTGACACAAAACATGGGGGACGAAGACACTGCAGAGTCGATGTCTGCCAAACGACACTTTTTTGAAGCAGGGGATACGCACGCTATCGCTATGAGCGCGCATGCTGACACATATTATGATGGCGTGGACATGCAGCGAACGATGCTACTCGTTAAGGATGAAACACTTCCATATCCGGTCGTTGTTGACCTGTATCGCTTAACCAGCGATGAAACTCACCAATATGATTACCCTCTGCATTATTCCGGCCAGAACATTACCTCGAACCTGCAATTCGAGACGAATACGAACGCGCTGCAGCCATTGGGGGATAGTCATGGATATCAGCACATCTGGCAAACAGCACATGCCAGCACAGATTCATCTATCCAATTTACCTGGCTGGACGGCCATCGGTACTATTCGCTGATTTCTTCTGCCTGGCCGGAAAGTGAAGTGCATCTTGGACGCACCGGCGCAAACGATCCTGATTTTAACCTGCAATCGCATCCCCTTCTCGTCCTGCGTCGTGAGGCCGAAAACATGCTTTTTGCATCCGTCATCGAACCCCATGGCTACTTCAATGAAGCCCGAGAAAGATCCACACAGGCCAGACCCCGAGTCACTGGGGTGAACGTCGTGGGCCATTCCGATGTCGCCAGTGTAATTGAGATCACAGGTCAGGAAGGCCTTCGCTGGCGGGTTATAGTTTCGAACCAGTCTGAGGAAGCAACCGGACAACAGGAGGTTACGTTCGGTGATCAATCTTTCCAGTGGACAGGAAGTTATCAGGTTGAATTTCTGAGTAACTCAGAAGCAGAAAATTGACCTGCAATCACGCTTCCTTCAAATATCCTAATCGCCTCCAAATCATTCCTACACTTAAAGTACTAACACGAAAACGACAGCATGAATACAAATCTGAGCGGCAAGGTGGCGCTGGTGACCGGAGGGGGGAGAGATATCGGAAGATGGATCGTCTATGGTTTGGCCAAAGCAGGCGCTTCTGTCATTGTTAATTATCACTCCAGCAAGAACGATGCGGAGGAGACCGTTGCGGAAGTTGCCGGTTTCGGCGGCAAGGCTATTGCAATAAAAGCCGATGTAACTCAGACAACAGACGTAAAGCGACTGCTCACTGAAGGCACAGAAGCCTTTGGGGGATCCCTTGATATACTGGTCAATAACGCCGGCGGTCTACTGGCCCGTAAAAAACTCGACGAGATGGACGGAGCATTCTGGGACGCTGTAATGGCAGTAAATCTCAAATCTGTTTTTCTCGTTTCTCAGGCTGCATTGCCGTACATGAAGCCTGGCGGAACGATTGTGAACTTGGCATCACTCGCAGCCCGCGACGGTGGCGGAGGAGGATCAATTGCCTATGCGACCGCGAAAGGCGGGGTCCTGACCATGACCCGTGGAATGGCAAAAGAACTGTCTGCACGCAACATCCGCGTGAATTGCGTCTCACCAGGCCTAATAAATACGACGTTTCACGACACGTTTACACCCGATAACGTTCGGAAAATGATTGCCGGAAAGACGGCCGTGGGCCGTGAGGGTGAATCCGAAGATGTAGCCAATATCGTCGCCTTTCTTGCGTCAGATGCCTCTGCATATGTGAATGGCGAGTCTGTGGAAGTGAATGGCGGCCTTTACTTCGTCTGATTTGACCCCGAAGACCGACCAGCCAATGGATAATCCTGGAGTATTTGATGCGCAAAAATGGTTGCCCGAACGATTCGTCTGGTTACTTACTGACGATCAATACTCTCCGTTGCTCAACCCGATCAATAACTCCCGGCCTAGGTAGACGCATTGCAGCCTAACCCGAAGGCTTATGATGCCATTCTCATGAATTCGACCGTTAAGCTTGTGCTGCTTGCATTGCTTACTGCACCGCTACTTCTGAGTAGTGCAGGATGTAGCTCCTCACAAGACAGCGTTGAGCTCCGTTTGGCACATGTACTGGATTCCACGCATCCGGTACACCGCGGAATGGCTTTCATGGGAGAACGTTTAGAAGAGCTATCGGGAGGCACTATGCGGGTGAAAATTTATCCCAGTGGACAATTGGGCAACGAACGGGAATCTGTAGAGCTGCTCCAGCTCGGCACACTCGACATGGCCAAAACCGCCTCTAGTGTGATTGAGAATTTTGTGCCTGCCATGGGCGTTTACAGTCTTCCATATCTCTTTGAGGATCAAGACCACCTCTGGAGAGCCCTTCAAGGCGACGTAGGAAAGGAGATACTGCTGCAAGGATTACCCTACCGGATACGTGGATTATGTTATTACGATGCCGGATTCCGAAGCTTTTATATACATGACCAAAGGGTCGATACTCCCGATGATCTCCAAGGATTGAAAATTCGTGTGATGCGAAGTAATCTTTCTATCCAAACAATTAATCTTCTCGGTGCAAATGCTACGCCAATGGCTTATGGAGAACTCTATACAGCGCTGCAGCAGGGTGTAGTGGATGGTGCAGAAAACAACCCACCAAATTTCTACGGATCCAAGCATTTTGAGCAAGCCCGGTACTATACCCTGGATGAACACGCCGCCCCTCCAGATGTCCTACTGATTGGCACGCATACATGGAATAAGCTGTCCACCCAACAAAAAGGGTGGCTTACCCAAGCGGTTAAGGAATCAGTAACGTTCCAGCGAAGATTGTGGAATGAGGCAAGCCATGAAGCTCTAAGAGCTGTAGAGGAAGACGGAGTGACCGTCGTTCGCCCAGATAAAAGACCCTTCCAGGAAGCCGTTCTACCGCTCTATGAATCTCTTGGAGGTACCGCACTGGAACCCTGGGCCAAACGGATCCGGGACCTTAATACCCAAGTACCGTGACAGCGATATGACACGCATTATTGACAAGACTCTTGCAGGATTGCTGGTCGCCTTAATGTCGATCATGGTAGTCACTGTATCTTGGCAGGTGGTTACACGCTTTCTGCTTAACAGCCCCAGTTCGTACACGGAGGAATTATCAACTTATCTGCTCATCTGGATTAGTCTACTGGGTGCAGCATACGCTTTGCGTGTACGTGCACACCTTGGTATTGACGTGCTTGTACGGAAGCTGCCAGATACCCAACGACGATCCGTTCATGTGTTCGCCCACATCATTATTATCATTTTTTCCCTGGTGGCTCTGGTCTTTGGAGGCAGTTGGCTCGTGTATGTGACGTTAGATCTGAATCAGCTTTCTGCAGCTTTTCAGGTCCCCATAGGCTACGTCTATCTTGTGCTTCCTCTAAGCGGACTTCTGATGACTTACTACAGTCTAATTGCAATTCGAGAAAACCCGGATCAAGAGAGCCCTACACTCTTGTCTGATGGTTGAGACGCAAACCATGTACCCGAACTAATCAGCTGTAAATGGCCGTTGCTGTACTTGTACTTGTGGTGAGCTTCTTGATTCTGCTCCTGTTGGATGTACCAGTAGCCTATTGCCTGGGCATGTCTACATTGCTCACCATGGTTGTGGCTGTAGACTTTGTGCCTGCGGTCAGCACAACAGCACAACGCATTGCTACCGGCTTGGATAGCTTTACTTTATTAGCCATCCCATTCTTCATTCTGGCAGGTAATTTGATGGGCCGTGGGGGAATTGCCCGCCGTCTTATTGCATTTGCCCGCGCCTTGATCGGGGCACTCCCAGGAGGTCTCGCACTTGTAAATATCATTGCGTGCATGCTGTTTGGCTCTATTTCAGGTTCAGGGATTGCTGCTGCTGCCGCAATAGGATCTGTCATGCACCCTAAGATGGTTGACGGTGGCTACTCACCCGGCTTCAGCGCCGCGGTCAATGTGTCCTCTGCTACAACAGGGTTGCTGATTCCCCCCAGTAACGTTCTGATTGTGTATTCGCTTGCCAGTGGCACGGTTTCAGTTGCTGCGTTGTTTGTTGCTGGATATTTGCCCGGCATTCTCATAGGAGGACTTCTGATGATGGTAGCAGCGTTCGTAGCACACCGAAAGGGATATGGTAAGGGCGAGCGTATACCGTTTCAGGAAGTGTTCGTGCATTTTGCTCGCGCATTACCGAGCCTTACCTTGGTCGTAGTTGTCATCGGAGGAATTATCGCGGGAATATTTACGGCGACCGAAGCTGCTGCCATTGCAGTACTCTACGCACTTGTACTCGTGCTGCTCTATCGCGAGGTACGAATCCGGGAGCTTTATGACGTTTTGCTTAGCAGTGTGACTACCACCGCCGTCGTCATGCTCCTCATCGGCGCCTCGCTGGCACTCTCCTGGGTGCTTTCTTTTGAAGATATTCCGCAAGGCATTGCGGAATCACTTTTAGCTATCAGTGACAACAAGATCATTGTACTCCTCCTGATAAATGTGCTGTTGTTGATGGTTGGCACATTCATGGACATGACGCCAGCCATCCTGATCTTTACACCTATTTTTCTACCGGTGGTCGTAGGATTTGGTATTGATCCGCTCCACTTCGGTATCCTGATGGTAGCTAATCTCTGTATCGGTCTCTGTACTCCACCTGTGGGTACGGTACTGTTTGCAGGTGCAGGAATTTCCGGGGTAACCGTACCTGCGATGATTCGGCCTCTGGCTCCCCTGTATGTAGCCATGCTGGTCGCACTGATATTGATCACTTTTGTCCCCCAAATCACGTTAGTGATCCCCCGACTCTTCGGTCTCTAAACTATCTTACATTACTTTCTTCACACTTATACAACGCAACCAGGGACACAACTCCAAATCTCCGTTTTCCTAATCCATGGCACAGCAATTCGCATCCGTAGGTAAACCCCAGCTTCTCAGCCATTCCGTAGTAGAAGCCATCGAAAACTCAATTCGCGAGAAGACATTGGTACCAGGAATGCGACTTTCGTCCGAATTAGACTTATGCTCTCAATTTGGAGTAAGCAGAACCGTACTGAGGGAAGCCCTACGCATGCTTTCAGGGCGCGGACTGATCCGTATTGAAAAAGGACGTGGCATTTTTGTATCCGAACTCTCTGCTGAAACAGTGAGTACCCCACTGGAAATGTATCTACAGCAACATGGCGGAGATCTCAAGTTCATCGACATCATCAAAGCCAGACAGCTCATTGAGCCACCGATAGCAGCGGAGGCTGCACTGCATTACACACTAGAGGATGCGAAGCAACTGCAGGAGGATTTTGATGCAATGCAAACGTGGACTGGGAGAAACGAAGGATTGGCCAAACTAGACCTTACATTCCATCAACACATCGCAATTGCATCCGGGAATAGTATCATGCCACTCCTGATTGCACCCATCCACGCACTCATGCCACACATCAAATCCTTCGTTCACAAAGCGGTTGAAGATGCGAAGTCTTCAGCGATCGAATGGCACGGGCGAATCCTGGAATCTATTCTCATGCGAGACGCAGAAGCTGCCCACATTAACATGGAGCATCATCTGAGGGAATCAGAGAATCACATATCCCAGATGTTGTCTGCCCAGAAAGTACCTGATCCCTTGGACACTGACTAATAGGTTACTCCCCACCCCGGCTATTACAGCACCTCCTGATTCCTTCAGATTCCCTCAAGCCGCGCTTTGAGCTGATACCGGTACAGGGACGGGACCGTAAGCTCCCCGGACCGATTTATGCCTTCGTAATAGCCACCAGGCCCAGCCTGCATACGTACCGGCACATCGCTCGACAAGCCCACAACGACAACGCTGTCTCCCAATGCGCCCAGGTAAGCCGGTGGGCGTATGGCCGCGAAACGGTCGTAATTGATCTTAGTGTTCCATAGTACCAGCGGTGAACGCAATTCCACATCCCAAAGTGGCCCACCAATTGTGTCACCTTGCATAGTAAGCGCTTCATACAAAATAGGATGGGCACAGCCCGCATCATAAATGCGCCCTATGGAACTGGTCGTGACAACATTGAAACCACCTCCGCCCGTACAACCAACAGGATGCAGTGTATTGGAATGAACGCGAACATTCTCCATCAGGATATGCTTCGAGTCCTGTGTGTGAATGCCGAAATGACCTCCTCGTCCAGTAATTAAAATATTCGTAAGTGTTACTTGAGACGCCGCATCTAGGAGTACTCCCGCATCTGCATTCTTGATCTCCACATCTCGCACCCATCCATGTCTCACATCTTCGAAGTACACTGCATTGTATCCATCCTCGAGATGATGTCCTCCATACGGAACGGAAGAGAACTCTATACTGAGATGCTCCACGCCAACCTCGACAGAGGACTCCGACGTTGCCAGATACGGTTCTAATTCTGGCGTGAGGCCGACTGACAGTGATTCCTTTGTATGCACTACGTTGCCCTCCTGCGCGGTTATCGTGACATCCTGGAAGCTTTGGCGCACATTATCTGCACCAGTGTCTCGACGTCCAGAGAGAGTGGATATAGAAGATACTCCTGCCCGTGTTACAGGCCCTCGAAACCAAAATACCCCACCCCGACTAGAATACGGCGACGGCGCTCTCCCTTCGATCTTGAGTGTATCAGGTAACGCACTGAATTCATCTGCCACATCCATGGCACCAAGGGGCTTCTCTATGCTGATTACAGTCTCACCAACTCCACTCCCCCGCACAATCAAACTATCCCGCTCCAGAAGCATCACACCAGACAGGTGGAACCGTCCCTTTGGAATACCAACAACAACCCATCCTTCCTGAATCTGCGCCGCTTTCATTGCCCGCGTAAACGCCTCAGTGTCGTCATTCATATCATCGCCGGTTGCGCCATAATCAGTCACATCCAGCGTTACTTCGAGATCGGGCGGACGCTCTTCTCCCCTTCTGTAACCCGCGTAAGAAAAATCAGTCAGAGTGCGTGTTGAATCCGCCAAAATATTTGGAGTCCAAGGCTGCCCCCACCATGAAGGTCCAACGTCGGACGGTGAAAGAGGCCGGTGTGTAGGCAAAGCCCCCTTCCCTGATGCTGGACCTTCGGGAGATGGATATTGCATACCGTGAAGACCGCTTATCAGCTCTGGATTCTCCCAGCGTATGCCATTGGGCTCTGGGATGCCTAATTGCGTTCCGTAGAATACATTTTCACTCCACGTAACATCGTCAGCGGACACGTACGCAGTAACCACAGATTTATTACTTTCTGTAATAATGACATTATGGCCGAACAGAACATCCTCTGGCACAAGTGTCTTTTCTCCGTCTGCTCCCAATCCAAAAAGTATGCTCACCCGTGTCCCAACAAACGTATTGTGGGTAATAATTGGGCGCTTAACCTGAAAATATCGATTCAGAGGCGAGTTGGGTATACCGTTCATCACTGAGAGTGACGCACGTGACGAATCTCCCTGCAGTTCGGAAAAATAGTTGTGCGTAACCAAATGGTCCTCTCCTATGACCCGTACTCCACCCGTACCAGGCTTTCCTCTGCCCAGAAACCAGTTCTCCTTGATGGTAGCATGGTTACCATGGCGCAGGGTTAATGCGCCTTGCGCTTCAAGGAAAGTGTTGTGGCGGTAAGTATTGTGCCCAGACTTGTTGGATATAATTTCGTGCTCGCCGTTGGTGCGCTCAAACAGGTTGTGTTCCACTACCGAATAGGAATCCTGCATAGAGCGGCTGCTAGTGCCAATGCGAATGGTTTCACCGCCATTCTTACCCAGCTTCGGGCGATGTCCGAAGTGATTATGGTCAATCCGGTGGTAATTGGGTTCGTCGGCTGGTGGATCTTCCAGCCATACCACAAGCGTGGCTCCATCGTGCGTCTTGCCTGCAAAATAGCAATGATCTACTCGATTGTGTGTGCCGTACAGGGATACCCATTTGTACTGCAGTAACCAGTTAGCGGGGTTGAACTCTGTTACCGCACAGTTCGTGATGCGGCTATGATGGGCCGCCCTGTCCGTGCGGAATGCGATCACGTGTCCCCGATTCAGTGCTCCCCGATGAAACCACAACCCTTCTACTTTCAGATACTGTCCACCGATTCGGAGGCGAGAACGACCGGTCAGGATCACTTCTCCGGGGGTTTCTGCACGAACAGTAATTGAATCACCTTCTGCACCATCCGCATCAAATACCAGATCTGCATCGCGCCACGTACCGTTGGCCATGGTGATTGTATCACCCGGCTGGGCGTTGCGAACAGCCTCCCGGAACTCATCCACCGTATGCACCAGTGTATTATCCGGTATGACTGGAGCTATGGTTACCAGCCCCAATGCTAGTAAAATGCTTAGCCTGATCAATGCTTAATCAAGGTATGCTTCATGCGTAAACCGCCCGCTTCGACTACAATAAAATAGATCCCGGGAACAAGCCTGGATCCATCAAACGTGGCGAGGTAATTGCCTGGATTCCTGGTACCATCAGCCATTGTAGCCACCTCGCGCCCTAACAGGTCATAGACGCTCAGCTGCACAAAGCCGGGAGTTACAAGCTTAAAATCAATCGTGACGGTGGATCTAAACGGATTAGGATACACCTGCACAGCTGCAATCGATGCTGTAGACGCAGGCCGCTCAGAATGCAATACAAGGCTGAGGTACGACGGACCAACATCCTGTGATGTGAGAGGCCGATAAAGGACCGGAGATAAGCTGATTTCATCGGCTCCAATATCAGGGGTCCCATCCCGTTCCTGCCCATCAATGTCATGCGTTACAAAGTCTATTGCGGTAGCTGCCCCCACTGCCACGCTCGTACTGGGTATTCGCCATAGATCTTGATCAAGAACAAGTGCTGGATCAGCAATGAGTATACCATCAACCTGCCCAATACCAAGGTCAGCTCCAAAGAACACGTTAGACACATAGGTGATATTGAGAGGTGTATCCTCGTACTCTATGATCGGTCCGTTGCGGGTCACGACCAGGTTATTAGCAACCTGGAGTCCATCAGGGGCGAGGGATTGCTCCGAGCTCTTTCCTGCTCCCAAGACGAATGTCTCTTCAACATCGACAAATGTATTGAAAGCCACCACTGCATCCTTAACTTGAAAATATCTGTTAAGCGGAGAGTTCGGAACACCGTTGACAACAGCCAAGGCAGCACGGTAACCCGTGCCTCTCAAGCCTTGGAAATAGTTGTTGTAAACCCTGTGTCGCTCGCCAATAATTCGAACACCACCTGTTCCTGACTTGCCTTCTCCTAAAAAATAGTTGCCATACACACTGGCTTCATTGCCATGCCTTAGAGTCAACGTGCCTGATGAGCGCCGGAAGGTATTGTGTCGGAAAACATTGTTGCCAGTCTTGTTCGAGATGATTTCGATCTCTCCATCACATTCCTCAAAGAGATTATGCTCCACAGTCACATTCGCATCCTGCATTGAGCGGCTGCTGGTGCCAATACGAATGGTTTCTCCACCATTCTTGCCCAGCTCTGGTCGGGGTCCGAAGTAGTTATTATCGATTCGATGCCACACTGGGCTGTCGTTGGGCGGATCACGCAACCACACTACGACCGTTGCGCCGTCGTGGCTTTTCCCGGCAAAATGACAATGATCAACACGATTGTGTGAGCCGTAAATAGAAACCCATTTGTACTCCGTCAAATAGCTTGGAGGATTATAGTTGGTTATGGTACAGTTTGTAAGACGGCTATGGGTGGTCAAACGTGAGGACGAACGTCTAAATTCAATAATATGCCCATCACGTAACACACCTTGATCAAACCACAAGCCATCCACCTTGAGATAGGATCCGCCAATTTCCAGACGGGAAGCGCCAGTCAGGATTACCTGCCCGGGTGTTTCGGCCCGGAGTGTGATGGTGTCTCCCTCAGCACCTTCATTATGAAACTCAATGGCGACATCGGTCCAGGTACCATTTGCCATGACTACTACGTCCCCCGGCTCCGAGGACGTAATCGCATCCTCAAGCTCCTGCGGAGTACTAGCCACACGCTCCACCTGCGCATGAGCTACAGATGGAGCGAGAAGCAACCATAATACACACTTAACGATGTCTTTGCTATCCAGAATCTGGAACACTAGATTACTTGACCACCACCAGTTTACGCCACGTACTCTCACCATCCACAGTAAGTCTGTAGAAATAGGTGCCGACTCCCTGTTGTTGCATCGAAAGAGAAACGGAGTAAGAACCCGCAGAATCATATCCGTCCTTCAGACGGGCAACGCTTCTGCCTAACAGATCAAACACCTCCAGCGTAACATGGCCACTACGACCCAGGTAGTACGGGATCGTAGTTTCGATATTGAACGGATTGGGATAATTCTGATCCAGTACGATATCAGTCTCGCTTGGAATAGGAGTGTCTTCTTCTATGGCCACGTTCGACGTTATCCACCGCATATCTCCGATTCCCATTCCATCGGTCCCCATTGTAAGAAGTGGAGAACTCGCGGGAAGAGTGAAATCCAACATTTCTGGATTGGTAAATTCGGGGTCAATTTCAGAAATGTCAGCTTGCGTAGAGTTATCGCTTAGCTGGATCGGCGAAACCATGAAGACGTTGCTGTGCGATATGCTTGAGGTACCCCTGAGATTAACGCTCCAATCCTTATCCGCCAAGCTGTTTGCAATAATAGTATTGGTGATCGTGGCTGTTTGCATATCTCTTGGCCAAATTGCACGCCCGTTACCCGCACCGGCACCTGTCTCCAATCCACCGCAATTGTAACAGGTAAGACGATCAACAATAAACTCAGGCTCAGGTGTAGCTGGATCGAGATCGCCGCTGTAGACATAGACGGCCGATTGCTTGGTATTGGCTATCGTTGTGTTGGACACTTCGAAATAGTTCACATTAAAGAACCCGAAGCCGCTGCGTTCACTTGACTCATCCTTGATCCGGATCCCTTCTTTACCGCTACCGCTTAAAATCGAATTGCGGAAGATTACCGAATCAACTAAGGTATAGGCATACTGTCGCAAAAAATTCCCGTCGCCTCCGTCAATCACATCATGGAGATAGCTGTCGGTGACCTTGAGTACAGTTGCAGGGTCGAGTTGTAAGTCACCAGCGTCGTTCTGTTGACGAATGCGAAGCAAGTACTTGGCATTGTAATCCGTTCCAGCCTGCCCATCGATTTCGACGCCGTCAAGGTGCAGCGAGTTCCAGATCTCGAAGATGACTGCCGTGCTTATCACCTCACTATGCTTGATCACCGGCCGCTCGCTCAATCCGGCAGCTGCCCGAATCGTAACTGGAAATGCGATATTTATGTTGCTGTCAGTAAGATACTCGCCTCCGTCTGTCGTTAAGACAATCGTATCTCCCGGCCCAGCCCCTGCCAGAGCATCATTCAATGTGTTCTGGCCAGCTTCTATTTCAATTGTGGTCCCGGCACCCCCGCTTGACGTTATCCACCGCATATCTCCGATCCCCATTCCATCGGTCCCCATTGAAAGAAGTGGAGAACTCGCGGGAAGAGTGAAATCCAACATTTCTGGATTGGCAAATTCGGGGTCAATTTCAGAAATGTCAGCTTGCGTAGAGTTATCGCTTAGCTGGATCGGCGAAACCATGAAGACGTTGCTGTGCGATATGCTTGAGGTACCCCTGAGATTAACGCTCCAATCCTTATCCGCCAAGCTGTTTGCAATAATGGTATTGGTGATCGTGGCTGTTTGCATATCTCTTGGCCAAATTGCACGCCCGTTACCCGCACCGGCACCTGTCTCCAATCCACCGCAATTGTAACAGGTAAGACGATCAACAATAAACTCAGGCTCAGGTGTAGCTGGATCGAGATCGCCGCTGTAGACATAGACGGCCGATTGCTTGGTATTGGCTATCGTTGTGTTGGACACTTCGAAATAGTTCACATTAAAGAACCCGAAGCCGCTGCGTTCACTTGACTCATCCTTGATCCGGATCCCTTCTTTACCGCTACCGCTTAAAATCGAATTGCGGAAGATTACCGAATCAACTAAGGTATAGGCATACTGTCGCAAAAAATTCCCGTCGCCTCCGTCAATCACATCATGGAGATAGCTGTCGGTGACCTTGAGTACAGTTGCAGGGTCGAGTTGTAAGTCACCAGCGTCGTTCTGTTGACGAATGCGAAGCAAGTACTTGGCATTGTAATCCGTTCCAGCCTGCCCATCGATTTCGACGCCGTCAAGGTGCAGCGAGTTCCAGATCTCGAAGATGACTGCCGTGCTTATCACCTCACTATGCTTGATCACCGGCCGCTCGCTCAATCCGGCAGCTGCCCGAATCGTAACTGGAAATGCGATATTTATGTTGCTGTCAGTAAGATACTCGCCTCCGTCTGTCGTTAAGACAATCGTATCTCCCGGCCCAGCCCCTGCCAGAGCATCATTCAATGTGTTCTGGCCAGCTTCTATTTCAATTGTGGTCTGAGCAAAAGCAGGCCTGACTCCCAAGAATACCAAGGCAATCACGAGCCCAAAATAGGTGGTAGTTGTACGCATGAGTAAATCCGTTCTAATTAGTGGTGCGTGCAATGTACATACAATACATTACACGTCTATGATGTAATACAAGTTAATAAATAATATTGAGAAATTGCAACTTTTCCGTCACTATCTCTCATTTCAATCTCAAAAAAACACTAACGTATCAGCCCCTTCAAAAACAAAGAGGATTCTAGGCTCCGGGAGGATCATTCTCTGATCCATGGATTCAATCGGGGGTTCCTTATAAGTACTGCAACCCGTATGCCCCTGATCAATGATCCGAGCTCTGCCAAACCCTCGGTTATCTGATGCGCACAACACGACCAAACTGAACCGCACCACTCGCATCCGTCATCCGGATAAGGTATACGGCAGCGGGAGCGGGCGAACCAGATATAGTATATCCATCCCACACGATGCGGACCGTTTCATCTCCAATCAGGCTTTTTCCTTCAAGCTCTCGTATCCGCTGACCCAAGAGGTTGTATACCTCAACACTATAAAGGCCTTGATGTCGTACCGGCACCTCCAGAGTTACATCGTAACTGAATGGATTTGGATAGGCTTGCAGCCGACTTGGAAGGACAGGATCGGGGATCGGCTCAATGCTCGTTCTTTTTAAACCAATCAACAGACGATCTCCCTGGAGTGTGAAGGGGTTTATTTGCTCATTCACACGCACCTCCTGCACCGACTCTGCATCCATCATGACGACTTCAATCTGTACTGATGGGTGCACCAAAGGCATAGCAATATCGAGGATCCCACGAACGCTTGCATCCAGAGCAAGCGTCACCTTTGAATCGGAATAGATCTCTACCTCAGCACCCTCGAAGAAACTCGCTTCGCGAACAGCTACATTCCGCCACCCTGCGTCAGTGCTTCGTAGCCATGCAAACGTCGCGTCCGACGCGAGTATGTCTAGTTCGCGAGGCTCGGATCGTGGCTGTAGAAAAACGTAATCCAACGTATCCGATCGGGTGAGCTTGGCAGCTACATAGTTCTCTGTGCTTAGGTCATCAACTTCTGGAACGGGGGCCTCTTGGGAGGCCGGCAAAAGTAGCTGAATGAATGCCGCTTCCTGGCCGACCTGCGCCGCTTCAACATAGCGTTCAAGCCGCTCATCTTTGAAAAGGCTGACGTATCCGATTTCCACGCTTAGATCCGCAGACTCGGGCAGCATAAATGCATCCAACCTTGCGGCAGCTCCGAAGCGGGTTGCGAAGGGAGACCAAGACATATAGTTTCCCTCCTGATTGAACGTCCCGCGCCCATGCAAATAAGTCCTGTAGGTATGTTCCTTCGAGCCGTAAACTAAGTCTGAGACAACAAAAAAGTCCTGATCAACAAAGGCAATCGCCCGGCGTAAACGTGCATCATCTGGACGGACATAGCCTGTTTCCTTTTCTGCAAACCCAAAAAATTTGGAATCAATCTCATAGCGGGCCGCAGGAGTAACGTTATATGTAGGCGGCGGCCTAAGCACGCTGTCCGTCACGGGTGGATATCCATCTGCTGTCACAATATTGTGTGCCTTGGGAGTAAGATACCAGGATTCACGCCGATCGTCAGAGAATCCGGCAGGGCCATAGCCTGCGTCTGGGGCCAAAATGGCATCGTTCCCCTCCAGGAAAAAAGATAATTGGTCTGGATGATTATGGTTGTCCGCCTCGGCAACACCATGGAAAAGCAGGTACCGATCACCTGACTCGGGTTCCCAACTCCTGCGAAAAACGACCTGCCCACCTTCCAGAAATTGATTTGGGGATGCCGATGGAGCAGCGGGCTCAATGGAGTTGTCGAACAATATATACTCGTCAATTTCCCATGTCACATCTGCGGTGGCACCTGTATAATCATAGCCAATAAAGCGGGTCCTCTCAAAATTCCACTGACAGATCGCGGCAAAGTCTTCATTGGGATTCAATTCCGTTCGTTTGCCTCTGTATGCAGCAGCCACCATATGCGTAGGAGCCGGTTTGAGATAAGAGTCCTCTATATTCGGGATCTGTCCACGCCCCGTGCGCACTCTGATCGGCCATTCGAACGCTGGTTGATACTCATCAAATAGATCCACACCTGACACGTTCAGATAATGCCAGAGAAAAGGGATAAAGTTTACTGCATTATACATCCAATAGTGTCCACCTTCACGATAGATTCCGTCTGCACTAAACTGGTACGTCGTCACTGTATTTGCTGCTTCCAGAGCGTGTGAGAGCCAATCTGCGGCCTGATCATGGTCAGAAAGCACCAGTGCCGCAGTGCCGATTGCCCAAGCCGGCTTGGACCGATGATTATGCGGGCGCGGTGCCAAACGGGCCCCAACCATAATATTGTCCCTCAGGTACTGCGTCTCTTCCGCTATGCGACGACGAATTTCGGTGTTCTGATCTGAGGTCAACTGATCAAAAACCCAGTCATAGGCCGCAGCGTAATTCTGCAACCAGGTTGCACGGTAAATCTCATCATAAGGCTTTTCTCCAGTCTGGGGCACACCGTCATAGGCCAGCAGTAAAGCCTCAATTGCCCTTTGGAGTGCGGTTGAATCTTCCTCCACCAACCACCAGAAGGCTAATGTCTTTGCTGCTTGAGGGCGATCGTTTTCATCCAGAGTAGACGCATCTTTATTGATGTACCCGAGAGCATCCGATCTGAAGCGCTGCCAAAGGATATAGTACCTTGAACTCTGATCATCCTTGCGCGAACGGAGCTCCGGAATAAAATCCGTGGAAAAGTATAAAGACGGGTGTTGCTCAGCCGCCGGTAATACCGGTATAGTATCAGTAGCAAAACCCGTGTACGTGTCATACCTGGGATGCTGAGCTAGAGCATGCGCAGGAACAAGCAGACCAATGAACAACAGCTGCCGCCAGAAAGGCACAGCAAAATCAGATCGGCCGGAGAATAACATCATAAATAAACACTCGTTTCGATTGGCCGTGTATGCTACAGATGCCATTCATAAGCCGCCCAGCTCCTTCTAAAAAGCGTAGGACACACCAAAGAGCACATTATGCTTGCGTATCCGGTTGTAGTCAACATTGGATTCCCATCTATCCTGATAACGCAGGCGCTGAAATTCATATGCGATATCCAGTGTGAGGACGGAAATACTCGTCCCGAGTCCAGTACTGAATGCGTCTCCGGTGGCCGTCTGCCCGAGAAGTCCAAAACCTTCGATCCTGAACGGGTGTGGGTCGCGCCTGAATCCTGCACGAAGGAACGTGTCTCCCTGAAAATTCCATTCTGCTCCCAAACCTATGCCTTGAACCATTCCCCAATCTGGAGCTATAGTCACTCCACTGCCTGTGACCTTCAGGTCCGAAAAATTCTGCCAAGAATAATCTGCCACAAGTGTGACAGCCGGTGTTGGGCTCAGAGCAACTCCTGCCCTAATGCGCGCAGGCAATCTGACTTTATCTACTCCTACTTGTGTAAGACTTTGCACTTCGCCACCCCGTGTACGCACTCCGGTGTTACTGAAGGTGCGCCGCAGGTTACTCGTAAATTGGTATGTGATCCCTACAGTGATCACATCATACTGCCACTGAAAGCCCAATACCCCTCCCCAGCTGTTGTATTCTGAGGATCCATCCCACGACGTAGCACCATCAGCAGGTTCATGATCGTAGTCATGAGCATCTTCGCGAAGTATGAATACACCTGTTTCACTGATCTCCTGGCGATCTGTCGAGCTCCCCCAAGTTCGAGAAATACGCAGCCCAACATGAAAATTTTCGCTCAACTCCAATCCGGCTGCTGAGGAAACAGACTGAATATATCCAGTGCGCTCCCTCTCAAAAGCCGACCATTGAACAACGATTTCTTCTCCGGGCCTAGGTCGTTCAACAGGATCTGGACGAAATTGGCCGATGTAGGGATCCAGTACATTATCATTGCGATCATAATCGCCCAATTGTGCGATCTGATGTAGCATAATCCCTACAGTCAGTGCGCGATCCCCCAATCTCAATGGGATTGCCCCTCCTATTGTTGCTAATCGAAATGTGCCCTGACTGTTGGTCCAGTCCGGCTCCGAGAGCGGTTCGCTCCGATATTCATTCGGATCTGCGAAAAAGAGCGACATTCCCGCGTAATAGCGATTTGGATTCCAATGCTGCGTTTCTGCCCAATCCTGCTGAAACCAGGCCCCGCTTGCAGAAAGCGCCGGACGAGAAAGACTAGCGAGTCCTGCCGGATTGAGAATCACAGATTCTACAGAACCTGAGAGGGCGGTTACTGCACTGCCCATACCCCGTGCACGAGCAGTTACTGACTCCTGACGTTCCAATCCCTGAATCGATAGTGGCTGCATTACCCCCTGTCCGTATGACAACGGGGCTACAAACAACAACAGTATCGGGAGTCGACGAAACATGTCTTGACGCTAGTCTATCGAAAGTGAAAATCCAAGCCGGTGCACCGCTCCAAAGGCCTCGCTCATACTGCTATAGCTGTAATCGAACCCGAGTCCTACAGAAGCTATCGGCTGACGTATCCCGAGTCCAAAACTGTAGGATGCTATGTCATAATTGTGCTGATAACCGCCCCGTACATGTATACGCTGCAAAAATGCATACTCCAGTCCCGCAGCCCACTGTTGATCATAATCATTGGGCTGGATGAGGTCGAAGGTAGCTGTCAAGCGGTTAGCGTCCTGAAATGAAATGAGACCACTGCTACCAATAATATCCACTGCACCACCAAGTCGGAACCGTAACGGGACCGGATAGGAGTCTTCACCGAAGGACACCGGTTTACCAAAGTTCATCACAGATGCACCGAGCCGGAGTGACCGAAACCCCGTTATGTACGTCATTCCAAAGTCAAATAGAAAAGCATTGGCTTCGGAAAGCCAGAGGCTTTCATGCGCCATCTTGGCCGTGAGGCCGGCAGAAAACCGATCCGTGAAGGCTCTGGCATATGATACGCCAAGCACCCAACTCCGCAATGAGAAGGTCGTACCCGTCAGGCCCGGGTTATACACTTGCGTTCCCCCCTGGTCAACAAACCCGAGATGATCCACACGCGTCTCCTGAAAATCCCCCATGTCTGCCATGTAAAAATGTACGCCCGCATGCCCCCAGGATCCAAGAGATGCACCATAGGCAACACCATAGTGCGCCGTATCCAGCAACCAATCCACCCGATCAATCACGAGACTGTGTCCCGCCGTGCGCGTCAGCCCGGCTGGATTCCAGTAGAGCGCATGCGCTCCTTCGGCTATAGCAATGTACGCAGTACCAACGCCCATTGAACGGGCATCGGGGGCCACACTCAGAAATTGCATAGACGATGTTCCCACCTTCTGCCCATGAGCGGTTGGTAAAAACAAACCACTGGCGAACAGAAAGACCAATGCAGCTATGCTGCTTGATGTTCTCCGTCTCATTTGATCACCGTAAATTTGCCGCGATAAATTTCCCCGTCGGGAGTCTGTACAACGAAGAAATAGACTCCCGAAGCAATCTCCTGGTCGTTACGGGTTACTTGAAACCAGGGGGTGGAGTACTGAGATGCATCATGCTCTATCGTATCCACGAGCTGTCCGCTGTATGAGTAAATCTCGATTGTAGCACGCTCCGGCAACCCATAAAAGCCAATTTGCTGCGCTGAATTACCACCCCCTCCACTTGTGAAACCACTGCTGAGATAAAAAGGATTAGGCACAGCATGCACTTCGGCCAGCGTCTCAGCAGCTCCGAGCTTGGAGGTTACTTCCATGAGATTGGTCTTTCCGCTTTCATTGCCCTGGGCATCCAGGGATGTGACTGCGTACCACTGTGACTCTCCGACCGTCGTTTCTGTGTCTATGAACTCGTACAAATCTGCCTCTGTCAGATTATTGGCGCTGCCAACAGGAATCTCTGCCAGTATCTGCCATGGACCGATCGCTGCCTGTGAGCGCTGAACTCGGTAGGTAACCACCGGGCCCGTCAATCTTGGATGTGAAAAAGATTCCTGCGCACGCCCCCAACGCAGAACCGAGTGTGCCCTGTCGTTATTGGTAATCCTGACAATAGGTGCTGGAGGTGGTGTAGGTATCTGATAAACCCCATCAGGCGGATTATCTTCCGGCCAGAGGGGCAGCACGGGTGCCTTGCCTGTGTAGGCATTGTAGGCCATATCGGCCACATCTTTGACGGTTCGGACATCCGAGTTTACATAGTCCGGATAACCAAACTCTCCGATATAGTTTCCTACAAGTGTTTGACCGGTTGCCGGATCCATCACTCGATCTGCAAAGTGGGGAACCTCATGCCATGGTAATTGCTCGTCAATTACCTCGCCAAGTCCCCCACCTTCGTCCCACTCCCCAGGTCCACTGGCAGCACCATAACCAACCACCTCAGCCATTGAGAACTCCAACTTGGCTCCTGGCGGAAGGATATACGGTCCAAATACAATGTGGTGACCAACCGCCTTGTAGGATTGCCTGAAATTGAATGCTCCACGTCCAATCCACCTCAGAGAATCGGGATCTTCGGTGCCCGGCGGCGGAGGGAATACCGTCTCGCGATAGGGGGTGTAGGTACCACTCCACCGCGTGTACGGAACAAGTTTGGGTATCATCTTGTCCTCCCTGGAATTTCCGCTCTCGACCTTGTTCATGAAGGGTTGTTTGAGCGTACTGTCGCTATCAATCATACGCTCATTCGCAACCCTCGGATCAAGCGCGAACGTGTTACCCGTGGTAGCCAAGTAATTGCGATTGTAATACAACATCTGGATACCGGGAGCCTGAGGGGACATCAATCCTCCGCCCTGCTCACCGGTAGTAGCGAAGTTCGTAAAATATTTTGGGTCCGGCTTGCCGGATTGGGCAAAATCCGCGTTCACACCATTACCCGTGTTGAGCACATATCTCAACCAGCGATGCCGATCGAAATAACCGCGCAGATCGTTCTTGTACATGAAATCATACTCCCACGTACCATACCACCGCTGAAACCCCATCATGGAAGGTGCCACTCCATAATGAAACCCTATGAGCACCTCGTGGAGTGTCTCATTATTATCTGGACTGCCATCCCCGTCCTTATCACCGGTGTTTTCAAACGTGTACTCGAATATGATCAAATCGTCATAGTCTGGATAACTCCAAGCGCGACTGGTACGTGTAACAGATATCCCGGTATTGGTGCCCCACTGCGCAATAATGATTTCCTCCGCTTCATTGGGATCATAAGCCGGGTTCAAACTGCCATCGTCTAACAGCGGATAGTTCTCTATACGTTCAATGGAAATCGGAAAAGAATACACCCCGGCAACAGTGATGGGTATATGCTGCCCGGCTGATCCACCAAACGAGAACAGGCGCTCGTCGAGATTGAAGATGTTCACACCTTCGTACGAGGCTGAAATCGATATTCCGCCTCCAATAATGTTGTGTTGTCCACTGTACTGCAGACCATCTATGGTCGTAGCTGAATTCCCCGGCCACTCCATGAGTGGGTCCAAGGTAATGTCATGATCTCTGTAAAACCACTTGCGACCGATCTCTCCAGTATTAAAGACAGTCTCGTGCAGCATGCCACGACGGTGTACACGCTTGTCTCGCAGGACTTGTGCCTGAGTTTCAGGAAGCACTGCTGCCGAAATTAGAATTAGCGCGAGGATACGGACCATTTTATTGTTTTGCCGTAAGTGGTATCACATGTTTATGACAACGCCAACCCGTATTGAGCGGGGAGCATTGTTGTAAATTCGAAACGTCTGCACAGCAGCAAGATCAGGGTTGTTGCTATCTGGCAGAGCATATTCTATGTCTTCTCCGTTCTCATAGCGACGTAGTGTCTCGGAATCCAGGAAAACCCTGTTATAATGGAATACGCGTGCATTAAAGAGGTTGAATATCTCAGCGAAGACATCCAGTTGTGCAATACCAGCACGAATGGATTTAGTGACCTTGAGATCCGTGTTGTGTTCCCAGGGAGTACGTTCTGTATTCAACTTTGCAAAATTGTCCCCCAACAATTCGCTGGGTGTATACGGCCTGCCACTTCGGGAATCATGGAGAAAATTTATCCGAAGACGACTTAACGGGTATCCGCCAGCGATCCTTGGACCCCATTCATGTGGGAGGTTGATCCCGGCAATCAACACGAGCGCGTTTGTGCGGTCAAAATTGAGAAGGATATCACGTGGGCTGGGAGCTTGTGTCTGTTCGTCGGTTTCGTCAATGATCGGACTGCGCCCCGTTGGAGTTGAGTTCTTTCCGGTAGCTACCGAAAAGTGATAGCGCACTGATCCAGAAATAAACCCTCTGCGTTTATTCAGGCGTAGACTGAAACCACGAATATTTGCGTAATCCCGATTGCCCAGTGACTCATAAAGATTATCATTTGAGTCAATGTAGACCACACGTTGAATCAGGTTTTTAACGTCTTTGTAGTATCCACTCACATCCAATGTGAATCCGCGGGCTACCCCCAGCACCAGGCCGACATCGTAGCTCTTGGTTTCCTCCGGCTTTAAGAGGGGGTTACCGAGCCGTCTTGGCTCCACCGTCCCCAGGTTTTCGTTGAAGAGTGTTGTTCTGCTACCAATCAGACTCTCTAGACCCGGACGCTTGAGGTAGCTGCCATAATTGAGATGAAAGACTGCCCGCTCACTGATCGGAAAAGAAAATCCAAGCCGCGGCTGTAGGCGCGCTACGATGGGCGTCTTTTCGGTCGCAGCACTGGTTTCACTGATGAGCGCGGGGTTTGTAGGATCCCTGAATGGAGAGAACGTGTCTGTGTAGTACTGCACATTCTGATCGTAAAAATCAAAGCGCAGTCCTACGTTTGTGATCATTCCCTGAAATTCCATCTTATCCTGAACATAGATGGCCCCTTCGTACGGGCTGGCTTGAAAAAATTCCTGCACAGCACTGGATCGGGAAGAATGGTTCAGACGATTCTCAACATTTATATCGTACAAGTTGCCTTGGATACCAGCTTTAATTTCGTGATTGTTGGAAACTTGGCTGGTAATGAACCCGACTGCGGAATACGTCCAGGATTCTTCGTTGAAAAAATCATCATCCATGACTCCGGTTCGGAATCCATCCTCCCAATAAAGTCTTTCCCAGACGGATCCATCTGTGATATCATCTCGAAACCGGTTCGGATCAATTACATCTACGCCCTCGCTGAGCTTGGTCCGCATACCGTTCACGGTTAGTTCGTAGTAGGTCCGATCATTCAGAACGTGAGAGTAGACCAACCCTATACCGGCACTTTTGTCCAGCACCTTGTTCGCACCAATTACGCGATCATAGACCCACCTGTAGAAGCCACCGGAGGAAGAGCTAAACTCCTGCTGGTAGACACTACCATACATTCCACTCAACTTCAATTTCTTGCCTGGCCCGGGCTTCGTGACGAGATTGCCCATAACCTGCATTTGCCTATCGGCTTCCGGCGTTGGCAGCATAGGCCATACCCTATTGATCTGGGTTGCTACAAAGAGGCGGCTGTTCTGGGAAATCGGACCACCGAGCGTAAAGTCGATGAGTGCATCCCACCGGTCGTTGTACTGATACCCGACATCACGATGCGTCCGCTGCCACAGGTCGTATGCGAGCTGTGCACCTTCGTCAGGATCAACCCTAGATCCAAAGCCACGACCTACTGCCCCCTGCCATCTCGGTTTGTCGTCATTTTCTGGGTCAGGCGCTTTCCACCACTCCAGGTTATTCATCAGGCGGATGTAGGGATTATTCGCTGGATCAAACACACTCCCTCCGAAATGCTTATAGTTAGGGGTACGTGTACGAATTTCAGCTCGACTGCTCCATGAGTCTCCGCCCTCCTTGGTGGAGATATTGATAACTCCACTCATGGCGTTGCCATATTCGGCCGCAAACCCACTCGTAATGACCTCTACTTCTTCCACTGCACTCAGCATGGGCGTGAATGAGCGCGATGAGTTCAAGGGATTTACGATCCCCATACCAGCCAGCACATAGAGTTCTTCGTTGGATCGTCCACCTCTGAAGTGCCCATCATTCACCTCTGCCTGAAGTCCAAGCACATCAGACAGGTCGGTAATACCGGCAATCTGTTCGACATCCTCCGGGCGGATAATTTCCAGTGTGGCTGTCTGATCGACTTCTACATCCGGGCGCACAGCAATCACGAGTAGTTCTTCGCCTTCGGTCAGAGACTCTTCAAGAATGAAATCAACCGTTGTCGTCTTGTTGATATTGACGATGACCTCAGATTGAGTTACGGTTCGGAATCCGATAAAGGATGCTCGCAGACCGTAGGTACCTGGCTCCACATTCAGAATAAAGAATCGGCCATCCAGATCTGTGGATGCTCCCCTGGTCGTGCCCACAATAACCACGTTCACGCCGACCATCGCTTCCCCTGCTTCGTCTGTAACGACCCCCGTGATTTTACCGGATTGGGCGCTTACGGAAGTTGCTGACAAGAGATGCACAAGACCAAGCACAACCGCGTATGTAATACCTCGAACGTGCTGCTTCATTACCGATTGCACACTATGCTATATGTAGGATGTCATACATATTTTAACCATTTTTGATCACATATGCAATAGTTACGTCATGAATCTCCGAACTATGAACTACACAACGGTGAATCTTTGGGAATACTCTTCGCCTGATCCATTATCCGGTAGGATTTCGACGAGCCTGACAAAAAATGGAAAAAATTGCCGACGCCGCTCATGTGGGCAACAGAAATGCTCCGAGAATGATCCTGCCAATCTAACGGACGGGACCTGCTACCCGCCATAAAGGTGATCAGTATAGATACGACCAACAAACAGCAGATGGACGTCAGAGAAGCCACGAACGGCATTTAGCGATATTCCCCTCTGCCGAATCGTCCAATTAAGACATAGCTGCGGAAGATGTGCTTATTCCGTGCTTTCGGATTCCTGGAGTTCAAGGAATAATTCGTTTGCGGTCTGCCTGATCCAATCGGTCACACTTGTACTGGGTAACAAGCCTTGACCATTCGACTGATAGGATAACCCTTCAAGCACCTTTTCATAGGGACCGAATCCATATAATCTGAACGGAAGCACAATGGTGCGCCCATTGTCCTGTGAGTGTGTCTCGACAAAGTGGCGAATCTCTTTCTCCGACTTCGTGCGCTTATCCTCCCAGTCCTCCCGGAGACTGTGAACGGCAACCGCCCTGAAAAGACCGGTAGACCGAACAGAATCGGCTAAGAGGTCAAGTTTTTGTATCCATTCAGCATTAACCTGATCATCTCCCGAACCGTGTGCGATGATAAGTACAGATTCCGTGCCTGAACTATCACTTAGTGCAAGTGCATTTGCAGCGAGTATTCCTCCCATTGGAGGGGCATCCAGTAAAGCGGTCTCACTGATTCTGACGTTCATCGAAAGGTCAAGAGGCGTAGGAGTGGAACCACGATTCTCGTGACCGCCATAGGAGATAAAGAAAGCTGGTGGATCTGCTCTCAATCCGAGGATGTATTCGGTCTGATGCAGAAAAGAGTGTGCCGACATAAAAAGCCGGACAACAGCAATACAGCTGACGTGCTGTTCTTCCAACTCCGTAACTGCAGCTTTCATCGTGACCGGATTAGCCATCCCGAAAGCTATAGCTACAGGGAATTCGTCCATCATGGGCATAACTGCCGCCTCAACTGCAGCATTCCACTGATCACTGCCGCCATGTGCCATGACCATTAGCCCGCAAGGATTGGAGCTTTGTGCATTGGCTGTAACAGTCACCAGCAAGATCGTTGCGAAATACAGTGCTATCCTCATTTGTCTTTGTCGTTAGTACCAAGTCCAATACACACACAGCAACCCGGGAATTCCTTCAAAAACGCCTGGAGCACCCCCGGAATAACTTGCATGATAAAATCAGTGTTTGCTTAGATTTAGTCTAAATAAATACTAATCTCAAGGTTCCATACAACTCAGTGCCGATTAAAGCAACGTAAACCGGACCTCAACCCGTGCACGCAGACCGCGGAAGAATAACTAGGCTTCGGCCAACAAATGATGTCTGTACACTGACACTGGAATATTTCTCAGCCCCAAACATTTACATTTACCAACAGGAGTTGAGACATGCAACCCAAGTAGTTCGGTTGCGGCAGGCTTGATACCGAATATTCGGAGCAACTATATTCTGCAGCAATACGTTGTAATTTGATAGCTTAGTTACCAAATTGGTTTTCCCCGTGCCTACCCTTCGGTCATTTTGGCTCGTAATACTGCTCCTGTCGGCGGCTTGTAATCGGTCGCCGTCTGATCAATCCGCACTGCCAGCAACGGTCGACTACAACTGGCATATCAAACCTGTACTTTCAGATCGCTGCTACAAATGCCACGGACCGGATGATCGGGCTCGCAAGGCGGAATTGCGGCTCGATACACAAGCAAATGCCTACGGAGTAAGTCGTGAAGATTCAACGCAACGAATTATCGTGCCCGGCAATGCCGCCGCCAGCCTCCTGGTTGAACATATCTCCAGTGAAGACCCCAAACGGCGTATGCCACCGCCGGAAAGTAATCTATCACTTACCACACGGGAAATTGCACTGATTAAGCGCTGGATTGACCAGGGAGCAGACTGGAAACCACACTGGGCATTTACAACCCCCACACGACCTACCCTGCCGGAAGTGCATAACGAACGCTGGATTCGCGGCCCCATTGATCACTTCGTATTACGCAGAATCGAGTCTGCCGGGCTTACTCCATCAGATGAAGCAGACCGCGCTAAGCTGCTTCGTCGTGTGACGTTCGATCTGACAGGACTGCCGCCAACTCCGACCGAGCTCAATGCCTTCCTGAATGATACGCAGGCAGGTGCTTACGAACGCGTAGTGGACGAGCTACTTGCACGTCCGACCTACGGAGAACGTATGACCTCCATGTGGCTGGACTTAGCCCGTTACGCCGATACACATGGCTACCAGGATGATCGCCCACGAACAATGTGGCCATGGCGTGACTGGGTCGTACGGGCCTTTAATGAGAACCTTCCCTATGATGACTTTGTGGTTTGGCAGATTTCTGGCGATTTACTCCCCGGAGCCACCTTTGAGCAACGCTTGGCTACCGGGTTTAACCGCAACCATGCCATTACTCAGGAAGGGGGCGTAGTTGCGGAAGAATATTTGACAGAGTATGTCGCCGATCGAACTAATACAACGGCAACTGCATTCCTGGGACTAACCATGGAGTGTGCACGATGCCATGATCATAAATATGATCCAATCCTGCAAGAAGAGTACTACAGCATGTTCGCGTTCTTTAACGGCGTGAACGAACAAGCCCAGATCAATTACTTTGACCTCGCACCGAGGCCAGCCATCCGGCTTGAAGACCCTGAATTGGAAGCTTCCATTGCACAAACCGAGGCGGGAATCGATTCTCTTGAACAGGTAGTTGCAGGCTGGCCTCAAACGCCACCATCACCTGAGTGGGCACCGGATCTTGAGACAACCATCGAATCCGGCCTTTTAACATCCCTGCCTCTGGACAGCTTAGACGGTCTGGTTTCTCCCGCACGGGCGGGCCCGGATGGTTTAGCGAACACTGGACTGGAAAAAGTGCTTGCCCCTCCTCTGGTCACCGGAGGGAAGCGGGACAACGGACTAACCTTTGACGGGCAAAATTTTCTAAACCTCGGCCCGGATGCTGACTTCGAGTGGTACGACCGGTTCTCACTGAGCGCTTGGGTACTCGTCCAGGATCAGCCAAAAGATATTGCACTGTTCTCCAAACGAAACGGTGAGCAAAAACGCGGCGGCTACGATCTCGCACGCACTAAAGAGGGTTCGCTCCGCCTCCGCCTAATACACGACGGAGACCATCAGATCTCTGTACAGACAACACGGTCGATTCCGGCAAATACGTGGACCCACGTCTCTGCTACCTATGACGGCAGTGGGCGCGCACAAGGAATTACCCTGTATCTGAATGGTGTTTCAAGCCGCGTTCGTGTTAACGGAGACACGCTTGAGCGTGAAAGTATACTGAACGGAAACGGACTCTTGGCGGGCCATTGGACTCACCGCAATCGCACGATTGGTGATATCGAAGGAGTCACAGATGGTGTTCTGGACGACCTCTATGTGCACGCTCGAGCACTCACGGATATGGAAGTCGCCCACTTGGCAAGCCAGACACCAGGCCCCCAGATAATGGCCCACTATCAAGCCTACCATGACCCCGGGCTAAACTCAACTAATGCTACACTGGACAGCTTGCGGCGTGCACTCAGGCGTGTGCCTAATGTCATGGTCATGGAAGAAATGCCTACGCCGCGCACTACGCATGTTCTGGATCGCGGCGCCTATGATGCACCTATGGATTCCGTGGGACCGGGGACCCCAACAGCAATCCTGTCCTTTCCAGCCGATCTTCCACGTAACCGGCTTGGACTTGCACAGTGGATTGTACACGAAGACAACCCACTCACCGCTCGCGTAGCTGTGAACCGCTTCTGGCAACTGCTCTTTGGAGAAGGATTGGTACATACACCGGAAGATTTTGGTAACCAGGGCGCACTACCCTCGCATCCAGCACTGCTTGATTATCTGGCAACAAGATTCATTGACCTAGATTATGATACTAAGGCGCTGATCAAAGAGATTGTCCTGTCTGCTACGTATCGTCAATGCAGCCGGGTAACACGAACCCTTCGGGAACAGGATCCAAATAATGTGCTGTTAGCTCGTGCTCCGCGCAAGCGATTGTCCGCCGAAATGATGCGCGACAACGCGTTACTGGTCAGCGATCTGCTGAATCCGACGATTGGCGGCGAGCCGGTGCGACCCTATCAACCTGCAGGTCTCTGGAAAGCACTTGCGAATCAGATTGGGGAGAATCGCTATCGCCCCGGCCCGGATGTTCACAGGCGCAGCCTCTATACTTATTGGAAACGAACTATTCCCCCACCGGCAATGCTGACCTTCGATGCACCAGAGCGCTCTGTGTGCACAGTGGAGCGGCAAACCACGGCGACACCACTGCAATCCTTAGTACTTCTGAACGATCCCCAGTACGTGGAAGCAGCTCGTGCACTTGCCTCTCGCGTCCGTGCCAGTGAAGGAACAAGTCAGCGGGAACAGATTGCGGAAGCCTTTCTCTGGCTTACCTCCAGATCACCCGAAGCGGGAGAGCTCGATGCACTGACTGATCTTTTGGACGAACAAACGAGTAAATTTGAGCAGAACCCAACCGGTGCCCGTGCTCTGGTGTCGGTTGGAATAAGCCCACTCAGGCATACCAGTGATCTTGTGCAACTGGCCGCCATGACTGTTGTAACTAGTACAATCCTGAACCTGGATGAAGCTCAATACCGATGAGTGACCCTTTCTATGATGCCGGGTGTTGCATGAACCGCCGGCACTTCTTTTCAAAGCTAAGTCTTGGAATAGGCGGAGCAGCGCTCGCATCCCTGATGGGATGTGCACAAACATCCGATCAATTGGCTGCGGGCTCAGCCTTCCGAGGAATTCTGAACTCGCCTCATATTGCCCCCAAGGCGCGTCGGGTGATTTATCTCTTCCAGAGCGGTGGACCTTCCCAACTTGAACTCTTTGACTATAAGCCCACGCTGCATCAGAGAAGAGGACAGGATCTGCCGGAATCTATCCGAATGGGACAGCGCCTGACCGGCATGACCGCCTATCAGAACTCGCTGCCTCTAGCACCTACCATATATCCGTTTGCACAGCACGGCAACAGCGGTGCATGGATCAGTGATCTGTTGCCGTACACCGCCAAGATTGCCGATGAACTCTGCATTGTACGGTCTATGTACACAGAGGCAATCAATCATGACCCGGCCATTACCTTCTTTCAAACCGGCTCACAGCAACCCGGACGCCCCAGTATGGGAGCCTGGTTGAGTTATGGTCTGGGCAGCTCGAACGAGGACCTGCCTACTTTCTGTGTACTCTTGTCCCGTGGGCTCCAGCGCCCACAACCAATCTATTCACGGCTGTGGGGTAACGGATTTCTGGCAGCACTGCATCAGGGAGTACAATTTCGGGCAGGAGGGGATCCAGTTTTATACCTGAATAACCCGCCCGGACTGGATGCCAGTGACCGGCGCAGTATGCTCAAACACCTGGCCCGTCTGAACGAGATGCATTACGACGTTAGTGGAGATCCAGAAGTCCAGTCACGCATCGCCCAATACGAAATGGCCTATCGGATGCAAACTTCTGTGCCCGATGTAACCGACCTGTCGGACGAGCCCGAAGCGACGTTCGAGCTCTACGGAGAAGCTGCGCGCACACCAGGGACTTATGCAGCCAATTGTCTCTTGGCCCGCCGCCTTGCTGAGCGGGATGTCCGTTTTATTCAACTCTACCATATGGGTTGGGACCAGCACGGCAACCTGCCGCACGACATTGCGCTGCAATGCAAGGATACCGACCAACCGTCTGCAGCACTGGTCACCGACCTGAAACAACGAGGTCTACTGAACGACACGCTGGTCATCTGGGGTGGCGAATTCGGCCGTACAAATTATTCGCAGGGCACACTCACCGAAACGAACTACGGACGAGACCACCATCCGCGATGCTTCACCATCTGGATGGCCGGAGGCGGTGTCAAACCTGGCCTTACTTACGGAGCCACCGATGAACTGGGGTACAACATCACACAGAATCCCGTCCATGTACACGACTTCCAGGCAACGGTCCTCCACTTGCTGGGCATTGAACATGAACGGCTCACGTATCGTCATCAGGGGCGCCGGTATAGACTAACAGATGTGCATGGCCATGTGGTTAAGGATCTCTTGGCCTGAAATCATCCGCGCTGTAGTTTGCATAACGTTGCTCATTACAGCCGGATGCGGGGGCGAGCTACGTCCACAGGATGCGGCCTTGCCGGAAGTCGTCGACTACAATTTCCATATCCGGCCGATCCTTTCGGACCGCTGTTACGCCTGCCATGGTCCTGACGCCAACGCGCGGCAGGCCGACCTGCGCCTGGATGAGGAGACCGGGGCAAAGCAAGAACGCCTTGCTTCCGGCGGACATGCTATCGTACCGGGGAGTCTCAGAAAGAGTCGTCTGTATTCGCGTATTCGCTCCGATGACCCGGAGGTGCGCATGCCCCCACTGGAATCAAACCTCTCGCTGTCTGACCACGACATTGCACTCATCGGCCGATGGATTGAGCAGGGAGCTGAATGGAAACCACATTGGAGCTTCCTGCCGGCTGCAGATTTACCCCTGCCGGTTGTTCAACAATCGGATTGGCCGAACAACGGAATTGACTACTTTACGTTGTCGCGTCTTGAGTCGGAAGGACTGACTCCCGCTCCAGAGGCAGACCCGAGCACACTCCTTCGACGGGTCACACTCGACTTAACCGGTCTCCCCCCAACACTGGACGAACTGGACCTTTTTCTTGCGGATACATCTGCCCATGCCTACGAAACGGTTGTAGATCGGCTGCTTAACTCACCAGCTTACGGAGAGCATATGGCCTCCATGTGGCTCGACATCGCCAGATACGCCGACACGCATGGGTATCAAAATGATAGAGACCGGTATGTGTGGCCATGGAGAGACTGGGTCGTGGAAGCCTATAATCAGAATCTGCCCTTTGATGAGTTCGGGACCTGGCAGCTTGCGGGGGACCTACTTCCGAATGCAACGCTTAATCAACGACTGGCCACCACCTTCAACCGTAACCACCGACAAACTAACGAAGGGGGCAGTATCGAAGAAGAGTTCCGTACAGAGTACGTGGCTGATCGCGTTAATACGGTGGGGGCGGCTTTCATGGGCCTAACCCTCGAGTGCGCACGCTGCCACGATCACAAGTACGATCCGATTACGCAAGCCAACTACTATGGGCTCTTTAGCTTTTTTAACAATGTGGATGAGTCCGGACAGACTTCGCATTTTACAAATGCGGTGCCCGTACCCGCGCTGGATCTGCCTACGCCTGACAAGCGAGAGGAGCTGGATCGCCTTGCACGGGAGATTGAAGCAGCTGAGCGTGCGGTTAGTGATCTAGCCGAAGTGTCAAGGAACAGTTTTGCCTCCTGGGATCAACCACTACCACCAGATACCGATCCGAAGCCCATTCTCGCCTGCGAGTTTGAGCGTCTGAGCGGACAAACGTTACAGTGCAATGATGGCATACAGGGAACTGTCGTCTTCACTCCAGATGTGGTGCCTGGCTACCGGGGCCAGGCAATGGCTTTTGATGGTGAGAGTGGTTTCTCTTTTGCAGGTATGGACGAGTTCCGGCGAACACAAGCCTTTGCAGTCAGCCTCTGGATCAATCCGGGTGAAGATACAGGGGCTATCGTACATCGCACACAAGCTGCACTTGATGCCGGCAGCCGCGGCTGGGAGCTTGCACTCCTAGACGGCCACCTTGTCGCTCAACTGGCCCATATGTGGCCCGAAAATGCCTTGCGCATCAAAACAATCGACACTCTCCCGCTGGGAGATTGGACTCACGTAGCTATGACCTACGATGGATCCAGCCGCGCCTCCGGTGTACGCCTGTACGTCAATGGCCTCCTTACCAAGGTAGAAACAGTTCGTGATGGTCTTACCCGACACATCACGTACGAAAATATGAACGTACCCCTGCAAATCGCATACCGATTCCGGGATAGCGGTCTGCGCAACGGAGCTGTTGATGAGCTGCGCCTGTATGATCGGATGCTGTATGGCTTTGAGGTTGCACACCTGGCGGAGAAAAAGGATGTGGTTCCGGATAGAGACGACCTTTTTCAATGGTACCTAGCACATGAAGTGATGCCTTGGCAGCGTGCACAGGCTGTCCTCCAAACCCTGCGCGAGAAAGAGAACACACTCCTCGAAGATGTCCCGGCAATCATGGTCACCGAGGAGATGTCCTCCCCGCGACCAGCATACATATTGAACCGCGGTCAATATGACGCAAAGGGGGATCCCGTTGAAGCACACACACCGGAAGCCATCCTGCCTTTACCCGATGATCTATCACGAAACCGCCTCGGTTTGGCTAGGTGGCTGTTTCATCCAGAGCATCCACTTACCGCCCGGGTTGCCGTGAACCGGTACTGGCAAAAGTACTTCGGAACTGGCATCGTGTCAACTCCTGAAGATTTTGGACGCCAGGGAGCCCTGCCATCCTTCCCTGAACTGCTCGACTATCTGGCCACGACATTCGTTGACTCGGGATGGAACATCAAGGCGATGCAGCGCCTGATCTTAACGAGCGCCACCTACCGCCAACAATCTGGAGCTACCCCTGAGCTCCTAGCCCTGGATCCCGATAATAAGTTATTCGCACGAGGCCCTCGACTTCGCCTGAGTGCAGAGATGGTGCGCGACCAAGCACTTGCAGCCAGTGGACTTCTTGACCGAACGCTTGGTGGACCCGCAGTTAAACCGTACCAACCGGAAGGGCTCTGGCAGGAAAAAGCCGGTATCCGATATGAGCAGGGTTCAGGTTCTGACCTCCACCGACGCACATTATATACGTTCTTCAAACGTACTTCTCCGCCTCCTTCTCTGATCACGTTTGACATGCCAACACGTGCACAATGTGTGATGCGTCGTCAGCGTACGGCTACCCCTATGCAGGCCCTGGTTCTGCTCAATGATCCACAGTACGTGGAAGCAGCCCGTCATATTGCTGCCCGTATGCTCGGAATGGAGACGCTTGAAGATCAAATTGCGCTGGGGTTCAGACTGTTGACAGGACGTAACCCGGATACGCCTGAAACGGAAGCATTGAAGACACTGTATACTGAACAGTTTGAAGCATTTTCTAAGGATCCCGAAGCAGCAAAACAATTGCTGAAAACCGGTGAGTCTCAACTGCAAGTGGGGCTAAGCTCTATTGAATGGGCTGCACATACAATGGTCGCCAATGCATTATTATCTTTTGATGAAGCTATTGAGAAGTACTGATGCATGAGTGTTGTAATTATGATCCTCTCAGCACTCGCAGGGAATTTCTGGGGCGCCTTGGCATGGGGCTGGGCGGGCTCGCGCTGTCTTCGCTCGTGAACCCGGCTCTGGCCGCTGGGTCAGATTTGATCCCGCGTGCTAAACGCATCATTTATCTGTTCCAGAGCGGAGGACCTTCTCAATTCGAGTTGTTCGACTATAAGCCGCGGGTTAACGCCATGCACGGGCAGGAACTGCCGGAATCTGTCCGCAAGGGACAGCGGCTTACCGGTATGACCGGCTTCCAGAACACGTTGCCCCTGGCCCGCTCACACTTTTCTTTTGCTCAACATGGGGAGAGCGGAACCTGGGTGAGCGAATTGATGCCGCATACTGCAGGGATTGTGGATGAATTATGCTTCGTGAAATCCATGCATACCGAAGCAATCAATCATGATCCGGCAATTACATTCTTTCTTACGGGATCACAGATCGCGGGTCGGCCATCATTCGGGTCATGGCTCAGCTACGGACTCGGAACAGAAAACGATAACCTGCCTGCATTTTGCGTGCTCATTACCAAAGACAAGGGGGGGCAGCCACTCTATGCCCGACTCTGGGGGAATGGGTTTCTCCCATCCCAGCACCAGGGAGTGCAGTTCAGAAGCGGCATGGATCCTGTGCTATATCTGGGCAACCCTGATGGCGTCTCCTCAAAACAACGACGAATGCAGCTCGACCGCCTTCGGGAGTTGCATCAGCTGAAAGAAGGAGCGCCCGGATGGGAGCGCATTGAGTCACGGATCGCTCAGTACGAAATGGCCTATCGTATGCAGACATCTGTACCCGATGTTATGGACCTTTCCAATGAACCGGACTATATCTTTGACCTCTACGGCGAAGATGCCCGGGAACCCGGTACCTTTGCCGCCAACTGTCTTTTGGCCCGGCGTATGGCAGAACGGGGCGTACGCTTTATCCAGCTCTTCCATCAGGGATGGGATCATCACGGGGGACTACCATCCGGCATTAGAGTCCAGTCCGGGGAAACCGATCAACCCTCGGCTGCACTTGTGCAGGACCTCAAACAACGTGGCATGCTTGACGATACCTTAGTCATTTGGGGTGGAGAGTTTGGGCGCACTAATTACTGCCAGGGACGCCTTACAGATGTGGATTACGGTCGTGATCATCATCCTAGATGTTTCACACTCTGGATGGCTGGCGGAGGTTTACGCTCCGGTTTCAGCTATGGTGAGACTGATGATCTCGGCTATAATGTAGTTCGCGATCCGGTGCATGTGCATGATTTGCAAGCAACCCTGATGCATCTCCTAGGAATTGATCATGAGCGGCTTACCTTCAAGTATCAGGGCCGTCGTTACCGCCTCACGGATGTACACGGCACTGTCGTAAAACCTTTGATCGCATGAACCGCTTCATTACCGGGTACATTGTGATTGCATCTGCCATGTTAATGTTCGTCGGCTGTAGCCGTGCTCCGGAGGTTAGTTTTAATGAGCAGGTTCGCCCCATATTGAATGAGCGGTGCGCGAATTGCCATGGGGGCATCCGCCGCCAAGGGGATCTAAGCTTGCTCTTCCGGCACGAAGCACTTGCCGCAGCAGAATCGGGCGAACGTGCAGTCGTACCTCTTAAGCCCGCCGAAAGCGAACTGCTGCGACGCGTTTCACATACGGACCCGAAACACCGGATGCCTCAGGATGATGACCCACTCACACCTGAGCAAATCCAAACCCTGCACACCTGGATTGCGGAAGGCGCACAATGGGAGGATCACTGGGCTTACGTTACCCCCGAGCGACCCGCATTACCGGGCGTATCTGATCCCGCATGGCCGAGTGAGCCACTAGATTACTTTATACTCTCACGTCTGGATGAAGAAGGGCTGTCACCCTCCCCCGAAGCAGAATGCCCAGTGCTCGTCCGGAGAGTCACACTGGATCTGGTTGGCCTGCCCCCCAAACCGGAAGACGTGAGACAAATCTGTGTAGACGGAGGATCCTACGAGACCTACGTAGACTCTCTGCTGGCCTCCCCCACATACGGCGAACGCTGGGCAGCCATGTGGCTGGATCTTGCTAGATATGCTGACTCCAAGGGATATGAGAAAGATATAGGCCGGACTATTTGGCGTTATCGGGATTGGGTCATCCAGGCCTTCAACGATGATCTGCCATTCGATCAGTTCACGATTGAACAGTTAGCAGGGGATCTTCTGCCGAATGCAACTGAAAGCCAGCGTATAGCTACAGCTTTTAACCGCAACACCATGACCAATACGGAAGGAGGGACTGACGATGAGGAATTTCGTGTCGCAGCAGTCATTGATCGCGTGAATACGACTTGGGAGGTATGGCAGGGGACCTCATTCGCCTGCGTTCAGTGCCACGGCCACCCATATGACCCATTCACCCACGAGGAGTACTACGAATTCTTTGCCTTCTTCAACAGCACCGCCGATCGGGATCTAGACAGCGAGTACCCAACCCTCCCGTTGTTCGAGGAAGAGGTTGCCGATGAAGGAAATAAGCTCATAGAGGATATTGCACAACTGGAAGAGGACATCATTGCCCGCGTGCGCTCCAATGCTCTGGCTGAAGAGCGACGTGCATGGGAAACCACTCTGGACCAACCTGAAATCATTGGCCGCGTCCGACTTATGCTTCAAAACGAAGTCAAGCGGGTTGTGGCCACTCCGGAAGAACAGCGGGGGGATGGTCAACAACGGACTCTGGACCATATTTACGCCAGTGTCAGTGATGATCCTCAACTTGAGCGTCTGCGTTCTGAAAAAGCAGAAAAGGAGCAGGCGGTCCAGACATTAAACGCAGTCCATACACCCATCATGCAGGAGCTCCCCTTCCAGCGACGTACGCATGTGTTTGAGCGAGGGAGCTTCCTACTGAAAGGTGAACTGGTTGAACCCAACACACCCAATGCATTACCTCCCATGCCGGAGGATGCACCGCGCAACCGTCTGGGAATGGCGCAATGGCTGGTTAGCCGTGAAAATCCGCTCACTGCACGGGTAACGGTTAATCGATTCTGGGAACAGCTCTTTGGGATTGGCCTCATCGAATCGCTGGAAGATTTTGGGACTCAGGGGCTTGAGCGCTCCCATCCAGACCTCCTGGACTACTTGGCCGTCAGCTTAATGGAGGATCACTCCTGGAGAGTCAAATCATTCCTGCGTTCTATGGTGGTTTCTTCGACGTATAGGCAGTCCTCACGCGTGACCGATGAACTGGAAGCCAGAGATCCTCGCAACCGACTACTGGCACGGGGCGCCCGTTTCCGTCTGAGTGCAGAGCAGATTCGGGACCAAGCACTCTATGTGAGTGGGCTGCTAAGTCCTGCAATGTACGGTCCAAGCGTAATGCCACCTCAACCAGAAGGGCTCTGGAATAACCCTTACGACGCCCGCCGGTGGCAAACCAGTCAAGGGGATGATCAGTACAGGCGCGGAATTTATACGTACTGGCGGCGCACTGTACCGTACCCGTCTATGGCGACATTTGACAGCCCCAGCCGTGAGTTCTGCGTATCTCGAAGGATAAGAACCAACACGCCCCTGCAGGCATTGGTTTCGCTGAATGATCCTGTATTTGTTGAGGCAGCACAAGCATTGGCCCAACGCATGCTTGATTCCGAAAATCCTCTGAAATCGGGATATACGTACGCCATAGGGGTAGCACCAGACGAGAAGGTTCTCGACACACTCGGGTCCCTATATTACGATGCCATGACCCACTATACGAAACACGATGACGATGTCACTACATTAACCGGAGACCAGGGATCTGCTGAATTGGCGGGCTTAACCGTAGTCGCTAATGCGATCCTTAATCTCGATCAGTTCATAATGAAAGAGTAATGCAGTGCGGCATCTCTGGTAAATGCTAATGGACACAATGCAGTATTCGCCCTAAATTCAATTGCTTATGGTTACGGCTGGAACGTTCTTCGATTCAACATGAGTCTTGCTAAAGAAGCCCAACGCGCATATCTGGGGCACGTTACGCGTCGCCATTTCCTGAAGTCCGCGGGTGCCGGACTCGGAGCTATGGCTTTTGCCTCACTTGGTGCAGTCGGAGCAGCTGACCCGACCAGCTCTCCCGATCCGTTGGCACCGCGCAAACCACATTTTGCACCAAGTGCTAAACGTGTGATCTTTTTGCATATGGCCGGCGGTCCCTCTCCATTGGAATTGTTTGACTACAAGCCCACACTCGCGCGGCTACATGGCCAGGACTGTCCCGAATCGCTCCTGGAAGGCAAGCGCTTTGCGTTCATCAGGGGCGTACCAAAAATGTTGGGACCACAGGCCACTTTCCGTCAGCACGGAGAATCAGGAGCATGGATATCAGATCACTTGCCGCACTTGGGGCGTGTCGCTGATAAGATTGCCTTCCTCAAGGCCATGCGCACTGATGAATTCAACCATGCTCCAGCACAACTATTAGTCCATTCGGGGAGCCCCCGGCTTGGCCGCCCAAGTATGGGATCCTGGGTGACTTATGGGCTTGGTACTGAGAACGCGAACCTGCCTGCATTTGTCGTGCTGCTTTCCGGCGGAGCTGCACCGGACGCGGGAGCCAGCGTATATGGAAGCGGCTTTCTGCCCACAGTATACCAAGGTGTGCAGTGCAGAACCAAAGGGGATCCGGTCTTGTTTTTGGGCGACCCGGAGGGTGTGCCGCGTAACCTGCGGCGTAAATCCATTGATGCCATTAATACGATCAATCAGCAACAGTACGAGGAAATTGGTGATCCCGAAATTCTCACACGCATTGCGCAGTATGAAATGGCTTTCCGCATGCAGACCTCTGTACCGGAAGCCATGGATATCAGCCGTGAGCCTGCCTACATACATGAGCTTTACGGCACTGCTCCCGGCGAAACGGCATTCACTAATAACTGCCTTCTCGCACGAAGGCTGGTGGAACGGGGCGTTCGCTTCGTTCAGTTGTTTCACTGGGGTTGGGACTCGCACGGTGCAGGAGAAAGTGAGGCCCTGAACGGGGGCTTCCTAGAGCGCTGCCGCGAAACTGATCGCCCGGTTACTGCACTCTTGGAAGATCTGGAACAGCGCGGTCTGCTTGAAGAAACCCTGGTGATCTGGGGCGGAGAATTTGGGCGAACGCCAATGCTGGAAAACCGCTCGGGTACAGACAATCCCTTTGTCGGCCGGGATCATCACAGCGACGCTTATACAATGTGGATGGCCGGTGGCGGAGTTAAGGGCGGCATCACACATGGTGAAACAGACGAAATCGGATATAGCGCCGTGAGCGGTCAGGTACATGTCCACGACCTGCAAGCCACGATCCTGCACCTGCTTGGGTTTGATCACCTGCGACTAACTTATCCCTTCCAAGGCCGAGATTTTCGCTTAACCGATGTGCACGGACATGTTGTGCACCAAGTCTTGGCCTAAAACCCTCTTTCTGTTGACGCTATGAAGCAATCCGTGTTTTGGTTGTGTGCAGGCCTCGCCTTTCTGGTGGTAATGCTGGTAATGGTACCGGGTTCTGGCCGACCAAGTGACTTTAGCCTGTTCCTGGGACGATTCCACCCGGTCGTTGTGCATCTACCGATTGGGATCCTAGTGGTCGCTACCCTGCTTGAGTGTCTTTCACGCAGGTCTGCCTGGCGGGGACGGTATGATACAGGGATTCTGGCACTCCTGTATATTGGCGTCTGGAGCTCTATCCTGGCCGTCATTGTCGGCCTGTACCTGGCCCAGGGCGGCGGCTATGCCGCCAGTCAACTGGCTTGGCATAAGCGCATGGGCATTCTTGTTGTCCTGTTTGCTTCGCTAGCCTACCTGTACAAAGCTTGGCCAGGCCTCTCTGAACGCTGGCTTAAGCACTGGGAACGTCGTGTGTACGGTATATCGTTAGGCCTACTGCTGTTGGTAGTTGCACTTGCCGGACATCTGGGTAGTACACTGACACATGGCCCGGATTACTTATCCCGCTATATGCCTGATGGCTTGCGCCAGATTGCGGGACTATCCAAAAAAGCCGATATCGGACGCCTCCAGTTGGATAATCCTGCTGAAACCACTACGTATACAGCGCTGATTGCCCCCATTCTCGAATCCAGGTGTGCCTCGTGTCATGGTGCTGATGCCCAACGGGGTGGGCTGCGTTTGGATACCCCCGAATTTATCAGTGAGGGCGGAGATGATGGACCACCCATTATCGCTGGTCGCGCACATGAGAGTGAGCTTATTCACCGCGTGTGGCTACCGCTCAGTTCGGACGATCATATGCCACCTGTCGAGAGCCCACAGCTGTCAGTGGCGGAAGCCGAGCTACTGAGATGGTGGATTGACTCAGGAGCCTCTTTTGAGGAGCTTCTCCCCGACGCTGAATGGTCACCCGTTGTTCAAACTATTGTGGACGGTATGGGACTGGATGAAATCCGAACCGGAATCTTTGCACTGGATACCGGTCTGCCGGACTCTATGGACGTAGTTGCGCTCGCTAACCTGGGATTGTCAGTAACCCCCTTGGCTGAAAATGAACCCTACCTGCAGGTGCGCTGCATGGACTTGGAAGCATGCACAGGCACGAGTGAGTTGCGCGGAGCTCTATCACGCCTCGCCCCCAACATCGCATGGCTTGACCTCGGACGCTCCCAGGCCGGAGATGATCTGGTAGCGGCGATCGCAGATCTGCCGCATGTGACGCGCCTACATCTACAGCAAACTTCGGTTACAGATGACGGATTGGCGCATCTGAGTGACTTAGAGTATCTGGAGTACCTAAACCTATATGGTACAGCAGTGTCCGACTCGGGACTGATCCATCTTGAACAATTACCCGAGCTGAAGTCACTCTATCTGTGGCAAACAAATACCACCGAGGCAGGGGTAGAGCGTTTGCAATCTGCCGTGCCTGAACTATACATCAATACCGGTCTAAGCCTGAACCCAATCGAACCCGACAGTACTGACATATGAGCTTACGTGTACGCCTTTGGCCCCTTCCTTTTCTATTGTGCGCATGTGCCGGTCCAGAACTCACAGTTGAGGAACCGGTTCTTCTAGAACGTCCAAATATCGTCTGGATATCGGCGGAAGATATGGGACCAAGGCTCGGGGCCTATGGGGATACCGTTGCCCGAACCCCTCACTTGGACTCACTTGCCAGCCGTAGCACACGCTACACACATGTATTTACCACCGCGGGGGTCTGCTCTCCTAGCCGTGCAGCCATTATCACCGGCATACACCAGGTCAGTCTTGGGGCGCATCATATGCGGACCCTCTCTGGAGCCCCTTTTGCGCCCGAACCCACACCGTACAGCGTGGTCCCTCCTCATTATGTAAAAACCTTTACGGAATACCTGCGTGCAGCCGGCTACTACACTACCAATAATGTGAAGGAGGACTATCAGTTCGAAACCCCAACCACAGCTTGGGATGAATCCAGCTCTGAGGCCCACTGGCGTAACCGCCGGGATCCCGATCAACCTTTCTTTTCGGTGTTCAATTTTACGATAACGCACGAGAGTCGTATCTGGCCGGATCCTGCAGCAGCCTTTGAAGCCATGGGACTGCCTGCTGCTGCTGCACCGCCTCCGCCTGCACCCCTCTCAACCGATCCTGAAACGGTCATCGTGCCGCCCTATTACCCAGACACGCCCGTCGTGCGACGCGATATTGCACAGCAATACGACAATATCACGACTATGGATGCTCAGGCTGGCATGATTCTTGACCAATTGGAGGAGGATGGCCTACTGGACAATACAATCGTCTTTTTCTGGAGCGATCACGGTGATGGATTACCGCGTCATAAACGGTGGCTGTACGATTCCGGCCTGCATGTTCCGATGATCATACATACACCTGGACAGACACCTGGTGTTAATGAGGAGCTTGTGAGCTTTCTGGATCTCGCTCCTACTGTACTTTCACTGGCAGGGATTGAGCCGCTGGCCCACATGCAGGGACGGGCCATTTTGGGGGAATTCGCCGGTAATAAGCCTTCACACGAATACGTGTACGCGGCAAGGGATCGCTTCGATGAGCAGTACGACCTGGTAAGAGCTGTTCGGGATACGAGATACAAATATATCCGCAACTACCGGACGGAAAAACCATACGCGCTCTGGATGGCCTACGCGAACGTAATGCCTACTATGCAAGAGCTCTTCAGACTGCATGCAGAGGGGGCGCTAACCGACCCCCAAAGGCTTTGGATGCGTACACGCCGCCCGGTTCACGAGCTTTATGACACGACTGAGGATCCATATGAACTTCGCAATCTTGCGTACAATCCAACGCACAAGGAGGAGCTCTTACGCATGCAACAAGCACTGGATAGTTGGATTGCTACGAGTGGAGACTGGGGTTTCAGGTCTGAACTGGATATGGTTGAATCAATGTGGCCAAACGGAGAACAACCAATTACGGGTGCACCAATCATGCTGCCGCAAGCTACCCCACGCACGGCGATCCAGACTGGCAGTCTGGATCACACACAAAGCGGGGGAATTTTTGACGATCCCGTCGACATAACGATGTACAGCGGAACGCAAGGCGCCTCAATCGCATACGCGATTGTCGACGAAACAGGTACGGAAGGAGATTGGTTGCTTTTTTCTACTCCACTTAGGATTGATAAAACCACCACACTTCGTGCAAAAGCAATCAGGTATGGGTACCAAGAAAGCACCGTGAGCGAAGCCACATTCCGCATCTCTTCCGGCGAATAGCCCTGCTGTATGCAAAAACTCCTTCCTCGTCTAACACTCTTATGTACAGCTGCAGTATACATTTCCGTACAGCATTTGCCCATTGCTGTTGCCCAGGAAAGCCATATTACAGTGAGCGGTACTGTAACTGATGCAGAGACCGGTGAACTGGTAGTAGGGGCTGCATTGTACGTAGCTGCACAAGATGTAGGAGTAACAACCAATCAGTACGGCTACTATAGCCTGATGCTTCAACGTGATAGCGTACGCATGGTGGTCAATCATGTCGCGTACGTGCCACAGGTGATCGTATACTCACCCCAAGAGAACCTCCGCCTGGATATTTCGCTCGTACCTGCTACACTCGCTCTAGACGAAGTAGAGGTTACCGCTTCCGTCGAGTCAGCACTCCAGACAACACAAATGAGCGGAATCTCACTGCCTGTACAAAACGTTGAGGTTCTTCCGTCACTCCTGGGAGAAACAGATGTCTTGCGCATTATCCAACTTCTTCCAGGAGTTCAGTCAGGTGTGGAAGGTTCAACCGGTCTCTATGTGCGTGGGGGTGGTCCGGACCAGAATCTTTATTTGCTTGATGGAACACAGATCTATAACCCCAGTCATCTGTTTGGATTTCTGAGCACCTTTAATCCAGACGCGATAAAGGATGTCCAACTCCTCAAAGGAGGTTTTCCTGCGCGTTACGGTGGACGGCTTTCCTCAGTGATCGATTTGACCATGAAGGAAGGGAATATGAAGGGGTTTGCAGGAGCAGGGGCCATTGGACTCCTTGCTTCACGCTTAACCGTGGAGGGTCCTATCATTCGAGATCGTGCTTCCTTCCTTGTCGCTGGACGCCGGTCCTATGCTGACCTACTTGTCCGCCCCTTCCTCAACAACGATGATCAAGAGGCCGGGTACTATTTCTACGACTTCAATGTGAAGACTAATGTTATTCTTACACCCAAAGACCGAATATATCTGAGTGGCTACGCGGGAGACGACCGCCTGTATGAGCGTTATAGTTACAACGATAATGATAGCTGGGAACGGACTGCGCTGAATTGGAGCAATCTAACGGGCACCTTCCGCTGGAATCACATATTTGGGCCGAGATTGTTCTCGAATGTACTGGTCGGTTACACAAATTATTCTCTGCTTGCAACCAACGAAGACCGTTATGTCTCACGTAGAGTTAATGATATCGACGTTAACCACAGGCAGTATTATGCTTCGTACGAATCCGGCATTCGCGATCTGCATGCGCGTGCTGATGCGGAGTTTATTCCCAATGCCCGTCATAATATTCGTTTTGGACTGGGAGGGCAATTGCACAGTTTTCTCACAGGTGCCTTTGAGGAGATCTATCGGGTAAATGATGTTAAGGAGTATTCCTCAACTACGCCAAACAGGCGATCAAAAGGAAGAGAGTTCCAAGCCTACATTGAAGATGATTGGCGCCTGGCTTCGCGGATACGCCTCAATACGGGAGTGCACATCTCAAGCTTTCTTATTGACCAGAAGACCTATTACTCGGTTGAACCGCGTATTGGAGCGCTTTTCCGTCTGGACTCGAAAACCAGCTTTAAAGCCTCCTTAGCATATATGCAGCAGTACATTCACCTCTTGGCGACTACAAGTGGCTTCTCTCTACCCACAGACCTGTGGGTGCCTGCAACCGCACGAATCAAGCCTCAGCAGTCCATGCAAGTTGCCGGTGGTGCAGTTCATTCAATTTCTGGTGGAAAATTTGAGATCTCAATTGAAGGGTACTACAAGCGATTGCACAACCTGATTGAATACGAAGAGGGCGCCGACTTTTTCGACGCTACCCTTGGGACGTGGGAAGACCGAGTGGTGACGGGACGCGGTGTCGCCTACGGCGGCGAGATTTTTCTCCAAAAGCAATCCGGCCGCACTACCGGCTGGATAGGCTACACGCTATCGTCGAGTCGTCGGCAATTCGACGATATAAACCATGGAGCATGGTTTCCTTATCGGTATGATCGCCGTCATGATGCCGCCTTGGTCATCAGTCACAAGTTTAGACCATGGTTTGATATAAGTGCATCCTGGGTCTATGGCACCGGTCAGGCCATCACACTGCCCGTCGGCCATATTTTCGCAGAACCAGAAATTTTCGTGGCATTTCCATGGGGACGAGCGAACTGGCTAGACTTGTATAGTGTACAGAGTTCACGCAATGGTGCACGCATGCCGGCCTATCATCGACTGGACTTAAGTATTCGTATAAAGCGAACGAGAACACGTTTGAAAAGAACATTATCAATCGGCACCTACAATACATACAACCGGAGGAACGCCCTCAGCATCTATGCCGAGCGAGATCGCACAGGTGACTTAGTATTCAAAAAGTTTAGTCTACTCCCCATAGTCCCCGCGATAAGCTACCAGTTATCCTACTAGGATTATGAGTCATACACATGACCGTTCTGTGATCCGACAGATTGACTCAAACATGGCATTATCGCAGTTCTTGAACTACGATTCCTCAACGTTAGAGCAGGCTTTGAAGAGTGACAATCAAAACCGTACTCTCCGTCCTGCTGACTGCATGCAAGCTGTTAGGCTCATCTGGACCAAGCTAACTCAGAGTTTACGGCTGTTACAATTTCCTCATAATCCAGTTACCCGACTACTTATAGCCTGCGCAATATTTCTATCGGCCTGTGAAACTACCATTGAGATTGATCCACCGGATTACGACCCGGAACTGAACGTCACTAGCAACTTCATGCCAGATTCGGTCTGGGCAGCAAGGGTCACGAGAACAATTCCGATTGGTAGCCTTGGAGATACGGCGCCGGTTTTCCTAGATAATGCGACTGTCATGATCTACAACGACAATGTCCTCGTCGCCCGACTTATTCACGATGGTGGAGAGGATGGTTGGTATGAGTCGCCGCAAATGCGGAGGCCCCGCACAAATACGCTCTATCGAATGGTCGTTGAAGCGCCCGGATTGCCTTCGGCGTCAGCGATCTCTATCGCCCCTCATCCCCCACGTATACTTACTGCTGAGGCAACTAAACTGGATTCCTTCGACCCCTTCCGGGGTCCCCAATATCTAGTCAGTTTCAGCCTGGCGGACAACCCTGGTCTCAATTATTACAGTTTCAGCATTTTTCTTGCACTCCCCGAAGATGTATCCCCTATTTCCTCGGAGTACACAGTCTATCCGGTGACCATGACCCGCAACAGCCCGCAATGGTATTGCTTCTACGGTGATGTTCTGAACCCCATTGCAAGCAGCCCCGCAGAAGACGAAGACTGCACCATCGGTATCCTGTCCGATCGATCTTTTGATGATCGGATTCGCAATTTTGATATAGTGGTCTACCTAGGTTATGATTTGGGAGACGAATTGGACACTGACTTGGTACTATACGTAATGGCCCTCAGTCCCGAATATATCGAACATCGGAGCTCTATTGAGGAACAGGACTATTTTGATGGTTTCGGACAGCCTGCTAATCTATACACAAATTTTGAGGGCGGACGGGGAATATTTGCAGGCTACTCCACCCATTACCGTATCTTGGACTTAGCGGGCACTGAGTAGCACACGCGACAGGTCCCAGTGTACAGCGTCGTATCTCGCGACTCCGAGTCACTACCCCTTCAGTCTGACTCAATGTGAGGTACCAACCCCGCGGAAGTAACCGGCTGGCAACTCGACATCTATCACCCCCGTCGCGCCTGATTCGAGTCCATCTCGGACTCATGATCCGTCAGTTCAGGCACAGACTAAATTCGTGTGATGTACCACGCGCAACCTCGTTCCGCAGCTCACTGCTCCGCTTCGTTGCGCGCCCCCCTCCAACGAAATTATTGACTTAAATTCTAATTGACGCTGAACACCGGCCTAGGTCACATCCCGTACGGGCACAGCCTTTTTGAAGCTTCTTACTTGACGAACAAGTCGCGATTTTTCGGCAGAATGCACACTGATGAACAACTGGCCAGCCCGGTGGTAACGGAATAGTAACCGCCGACCGTCATGATTCGTGTCGTTGCCCTTGTTCTGTTGATTGCAGCATCTAGTGCGACCGCTACACAGGCGCAGTTTCTGGGCTGTCCACTCATTGACCAGATTACGCTGCAGGCATGCAAGGTGCTGGAAAAGCTCTTCTACGATACGGACGGGTATAACTGGCGCAACGTACGCGGCTGGCTTCGGACGAACCACCCCTGTGATTGGTACGGTATCACATGCAGATCCTCGAGATGGCCAAGAGAAATCATACACATTGACCTTTCCGGCAACAACCTGACTGGTACATTGCCGGGAGACCTGGCATTCCTGCAGGAACTGCAATCCCTTCGGATCGACAACAGTGGTCCGGGCGTCCGACTAAGAAAACTCACCGGCCAAATCCCGACAACGCTCGGAGACCTTGAGTACCTGGAGGTTCTAACACTGGGTAATAATGCCTTCACAGGCACTATCCCGGCAGAACTCGGAAACCTGCCCAATCTTCGGGAACTAAGTCTGGAAGCCAATGAACTGGAAGGACCAATACCAGAACGACTTGGAAAATTATTGCAATTGCAGCGCCTTGATCTCAGTGGCAATCATTTGGGAGGATCAATTCCCGATACACTCCGCAACCTGACCAAGCTTGAGTACCTCAACTTGCGCCAAAATATGTTCACTGGGAACTTACCAGTGTGGCTGGGAAATTTCAATATGCTCAGGTTTTTTGATGCAAGCCAAAATCAACTGTCGGGGAGGATACCGGAAGAATTCTCCAATCTATACGAACTTCTCTGGCTATCCCTCGCTGACAACAATCTGGAAGGCGCTCTGTCCCTCTCCGTAGCCACCTTTGCTGCAGGCATAAATAACTGTGACCTGCAAGGAAATGGCGTATGCATTCCAGATGCACCCCCATATGCCAACCTGGATCAAGTTTGCTCGCTGTCTCGAAACAATGCGTGTAAAGCATGTGAAGGGCCCAATTGCGAAAGCCTTGAATCTTTCTACGTTGAGACAGGAGGGGCGACATGGACACAAAATAATGGATGGCTCGCCAGTTCTCAGCCATGCGATTGGCATGGCGTCAACTGTACCGGTGAAGCAATTACACATTTGATCCTGCCGGATAATGGCATGGTGGGTAAGTTACCCGCCGCTCTATCGTCCATGCAAAGCCTTGAATCCCTCGACCTATCTGGAAATAACCTTCAAGGACCCATACCGGCAAAGTACGGTGCGCTCACGAATCTAGATATTCTGGATCTTAGCGACAACAAGCTGACGGGCGCCCTGCCACTCCAGGTCGCAGTTCTTGGCACCAAACTGTCCCAGTGCAACCTCTCAAACAATGCCGGTATCTGCGTACCCGATAGTCCAGAATATGCAGCACTTGACACTAGCCCTATTTGTCACCTCCAGCTTCGCGGAGACTGCCTTGGCTACGATCTTGTCGCTGTTAGTGAGCTGAAAGCTATGCCGAGGGAACGATCAATTCGTCTTACCTGGTCTATAACACCATCCTCCTCCGCGATTACGTTCTTTGTCGAAAACACGCAGCAGCCACCAGTGAACATCGGCCAGGTTCAGGGGAACAGTGAGGCGCAGACCACCTTTACGTACACCGTAGAGGATCTGGATCCAGGTCAATATTCTTTCCAGATCCGGCAAGTAACGGCCAACGGCGCCTACAGGGTTACCGGACCTGTGACTGCTGAATTGTATGCCGAAGGCCTTGTGACAGAGAAAGCTTATCCTAATCCATTTTCCACGGAAGCCGTTCTTCAGTTCACTTCCGGCATATACGGATCAGTCGATATCGTACTGTATGATCTTCTTGGTCGTCGGATCCGGACCCTTTTCAGGGGCACACCTCCACTTCATCAATCAACCCGGGTCACGATCAACGCGCACGAACTCTCGGCCGGGACCTATATAGTACGCAGCCACATAAGAGGTCGACCGGCATCCTCCCAGCGTATCGTATTCGTCAGGGACTAGGTCGAGCATACCCAGGAGTATAGCAGTAGCCAACCGTGCCCCAACAGATCGTGCGTTTCGGGCCCGTTACGAATGTCAGGTTTTTACTCACAATGAAACAATGCCTATCCCGAACTATTCTACGGTTTTGTCCGCGGGTGCCAGGATAGAGCTTCCTCAACCGGCCCACGCAGTTTTATCCACAGGTGCACAGGATAGAATAGTGATACAGACCACAGGGAAGTGTATACGTTGGGTATCTTACACGAATAGGGACTGAGGCAATATGACGCAGAAAAAAAAGAAATTATCTGAAAAAAAACCCGCACCTGATGCGAACAATGCCGTAGTTGGGTACGAAGCCGAACTCTGGGATATGGCCAACTCGCTTCGGGGAAGCATGGACGCGGCCGAATACAAGCACGTCGTTTTGGGGCTAATATTTCTCAAGTACATATCCGACGCGTTTGAGGAAAAACGCCGCGACCTCGAAACTCGAATATCCGAAGGAGATGATCGAGATAATCCAGATGATCCTGATCAATACCTTATGGACAACATATTCTGGGTGCCTCCCGAAGCTCGCTGGCAGGACATCCAGGCGCAGGCAAGACAGCCCTCCATCGGAAGACTCATTGATAGAGCTATGGTGGAAATCGAGCGCGTAAACAGGGTGCTTAAGGGTGTCCTACCGAAAGACTATGCTCGCCCAGCGCTGAATAAGCAAAGGCTCGGCCAAGTAATTGATCTTATCAGCAACATAAAAGTCGGCGACAGTAACGCACGATCAAAGGATGTTCTGGGAAGGGTCTATGAATACTTTTTATCTCAATTTGCGAGTGCTGAAGGAAAGAGGGGCGGGGAGTTCTATACACCGCGCTGCATCGTTCGGCTTTTGGTTGAGATGATAGAACCCTATCGGGGTCGAGTCTATGACCCGTGCTGCGGCTCATCCGGCATGTTCGTGCAATCGATAGAATTTATTCGCTCACATACTACCGGTAATGGTCATGGGGGTAAAGCACGGGGAGACATATCGATTTATGGCCAGGAGTCGAATTATACGACATGGCGCCTAGCAAAAATGAATCTTGCCATCCGAGGTATTGAAGGACAGATTGCACACGGCGACAGTTTTCACAATGATAGACACCTAGATTTGAGAGCGGATTTTATCCTCGCCAACCCACCATTCAACGTCTCGGACTGGGGCGGTGAGCGCTTGGCTTCCGACAAGCGCTGGTGCTACGGCGTACCTCCGAAGGGCAACGCAAACTTCGCATGGGTGCAGCACATGGTTCACCATCTTGCCCCGAGGGGCATTGCGGGTTTCGTGCTGGCCAACGGGTCTATGTCGTCGAGTCAGTCCGGCGAGGGCGAGATCCGCAAGAACCTAGTCGAGGCCGAACTCGTGGACTGCATGGTCGCCCTTCCCGGCCAACTGTTCTACTCGACCCAGATTCCTGCCTGTCTTTGGTTCCTTGCACGCCGACGCAGGCGGCGCGGCGAGATCCTCTTCATCGATGCAAGGAAGCTCGGACGGATGATGGACCAGACGCACCGCGAACTGACCGGCGAGGACATCACCCGGATTGCGGACACCTACCATGCTTGGCAAGCCACCAAAGAAGGGGGCAGCTACGCCGATGTTCCCGGCTTCTGCAAGAGCGCCGCGCTGGACGAGGTCCGCAAGCACGGCCACATGTTGACGCCGGGCCGGTATGTGGGCGTGGAGCCGCAGGAGAACGACGGAGAACCCTTCAAGGACAAGATGAAGCGGCTGGTCGCTGAGTTTCGAGAGCAACAGGCCGAAGGTGGTCGACTTGATGCTGCGATCAACGAGAACTTGGAATCATTAGGATTCGGAGGATGAGGGGGCGATGAATATAGACACTACCTTCCTGCGCCGCTGTATTGCCTCGCTAGAACGAGCGATGGAGGAAATAAAACGGCATGAGGGCGGCGACGATATCATGTACGATATCTATCGCGCCGCGTGCGTCAAGGAATTTGAACTTGTACTTGAGCAGTCCGGTAAGCTGTTGCGCAAGCTGCTGGCCGCCTGGTTTGCCAGCAACAAACAGGCCGACCGTCTCCATTTTAAGGATATCTTCCGCCATGCGGCTCGTCACGACCTGATCGCGTCTGACGCAACAGAGCGCTGGCTGCGCTATCGTGACAACCGCAATCTCACCGCTCACGACTACGGTGAAGATTTCGCGGAGCACACACTCAAGCTGCTTCCCGCATTCATTGCTGATGCGAAGTCCTTGGCTGACATGCTTGATCGTACGAACAATGAGTAACCGGTTGCTTCTCTCTCCAAGACACCGGCGCATTTTGGAGGCGCTGTTGCGGGAGCACTTGCCCGATGTGGAAGTGTGGGCTTATGGCAGCCGGGTCAATGGCCGGGGGCACGAAGGTAGTGATCTTGACCTCGTGCTGCGGTCGCCGGGGCTCCGAGAGATTCCGCTTGATCAGTTGATTGATTTTAAGGATGCGGTGCGGGAGTCGAACATTCCGTTCCTAGTAGAGGCGCGGGACTGGGCGCGGTTGCCGGAGCGGTTTCAGCGTGAGATTGAGGGAGGGCATGTGGTGCTTTATCAATCTGATGAGAGGAGGGGCTCTCGTGGATGGTCGCGGCTGAGGTTGGAAGATTGCATGGAGTTGGGCGATGAGTTCTATCGGACGACCGATGACTGGGCTTTCGTCAACTACTTGGATACCGGCAGCGTCAAGGAGGGTCGGGTCAGCGCCGTCAAACATTTGGTCTTCGGTGAGGACAAGGTTCCAAGCCGGGCACGCCGCAAGGTGCGATACGGTGACATTGTCTACTCCACAGTCCGACCCAACCAGAGACACTTTGGTCTTCTGAAGGAGATTCCGCCCAACTTCCTTGTTTCGACGGGCTTCTGCGTGATAAGGGGGCATCCAAGTCTTGTGGACACGCGGTTCCTATATTGGTTCCTAGCCCAGGACAGGGTGATTGATCACCTACAAACCATTGCGGAACATAGTGCGTCCACATATCCCTCAATTCGGCCTTCAGACATTGAGAGCCTAGAGATTGGGTTTCCTTGCATGGCAGAACAACGCGCCATTACTCACATTCTGGGTACTCTGGATGATAAGATTGAGCTAAACCGTCGGATGAACGAGACACTGGAGGCGATGACTCGGGCACTGTTTAAGTCTTGGTTTGTTGATTTCGACCCTGTACGGGCTAAAATGAAGGGGCGAGATACTGGATTACCGAAACACATAGCTGATCTGTTTCCAGACCGACTAGTAGAATCTGAACTGGGAAAAATTCCAGAGGGATGGAGGGTTGGGAATGTGAGTGACATATGCAAGAAAATTGAAAACGGAGGAACGCCCAAACGTTCAGTTCGGGATTACTGGAATGGGAATATCCAGTGGTTCAAAACGTCTGAGTTAGTGGATGAGCCACTTCTAAATTCTTCCGAACAAATTACCCAAAAAGGACTTGATCACTCATCTTGCAAACGTTGGCCAAAAGGAACAGTATTAATTGCTTTGTATGCCGCTCCGACAGTGGGACGATTAGGGATTCTGGAAATATCTGCGACCGCTAATCAAGCCTGTTGCGGACTGGATGCAGAGCCCAATTTTGGAAACCAATTTCTGTATTACGTGTTACTGTTTAGAAGATCTTATTTCCACAGAATTGCCGTGGGAGCGGCACAGCAAAACATCAGTCAAAAAATTGTTAGAGATTGCCGGATTATTATACCTTGCACAGTAATATCTAGGACATTTCATAGTTGGGCAGAGGCAATTTATTCGCAGAGGGTCACGAAACTATCGGAATCTCGTACTCTTTCCGACCTCCGTAACACCCTTCTCCCTAAACTCATTTTGGGAGAAATCCGCTTGCCCAAGGCTGGGACGGGGATGGAGGCCCAAACATGAGTTCTCTTACGGACATCGAAAAGCGCTATTTCGAGAAGCTGTTCGGAATGAGTAGCGGCTATGTGCTTGACTTCTCCGATGCCACTTTTGACAAGTTCTTCCGACGATACAATGTCAATATCCACGGTTCAGAATATCAGACCTTCGGAACATCCAAGGCGAAAAAACTTCGCGCCTTTTGGGAATCGGAGCCTGATCAGCTTGTTGGACCTGTGCTCTCCGAAATGCTGGCTTCCTATGAGATCGATTGCGAGCTCACGGGCCAGGGTGTAGATAAGGTCCCGCTGGAACGCGCACGACGCATTGTTGACCGTCTCACCGGTGGATCTATGGCCCGTGACTCTGCCGGGAAAGAAAGCAAATTCTTGGACCACGAGTTTGCCATCCCAAGCATCCAGAAGCTACCTATCGATACTCAGGTCGTCCCGGTCGTTGAAGCACGACTGAACGAGGCTCGCATAGCGTTGGGTGCCGGTGCTCATTTATCCGTGATCTTTCTGTGCGGTAGCGTCTTAGAAGCCGTCCTGCTTGGTGCTGCTCAGCAGAACCCAAAGATCTTCAATCAGGCGAAAGCAACACCGACAAAGAATGGTTCGCCAAAACTCTTGCGCGAATGGAGCCTCGCACAGCTGATCAATGTCGCGTGCGAGGTCGGCATCCTGAAGCTCGACATCAAAAAGCTCTGTCATGGATTGCGCGACTTCCGAAACTATATCCATCCATACGAGCAATTGGCGTTGGGTTTCACGCCGGACGAACACACCGCTAAGGTCTGCTTCCAAGTTCTCAAGGCGGCGCTAGCAAGCTTGGCGGGGGAACGCTAATGATCCGCGTCCCCATAACCCCATTTGTTCTCCTCTGAGCACGCAAGCGTTCGTGGCGAACGAGGCATCGCTTGCGATCCGGTACCGAAGTAGCCTGATGACGACCTTTACCGAGTTGGAAATCGAAACAGTCGCACTTAAGTGGCTAAAGGCTTGGGCTGGCACGTGACCCACGGTCCAGACAACAGACCGCAGACAGAAGGCGCGGAACGCGCGGACTAGATTGAAGATCTTCTTGGACGCTGGCTGCGGATGCCTCGGGTCGGCTGAACCCTGATCTGGAGAGATTAGAGATTTTAAGCTATTATCCTAGTCAAAGATGGGACTGATAGACGACGTAGAGTCAAGGGGCCGGCGCGGTGCTCTTAGGGTCCTGTGGCAATTCCATCGCTTTCGCTTTGGCCCTCAGTCAGGCTCCCGTAAGTCGTCTCCGGCTCCCTGCTCTCCGAACCGGGCGTGCGGGTTTCCCGCACCCGGCTCTCCAGGTGGATCATGCGGCTCGTACTCGGATTACCATGCCTCAGTACAGTCCTGCCTGTTATGCAGACAATGGCACATTGCCTGCGGACAGACCAACTTCGCATGACATGCGGACGGGCCTCGCTACGCCCCGCCAGCACCGTCGCCTTGACGATCCCTTCACTTATGCATGTGCAGATGCCGGACGCACTGACATTTTCCCAGATATTAGGCGTTGCCATTTTCCGATGCCCTTTGTCCTTATTATCTGCCCTCCAACCCTGCGGTCCCTTTCCTCAACAGGCGTTACCCCGCGTCTACGGTACTACGGACCACTCCGCCACCCTGACGGCCCGGCCTGCTCCTTACGGAGTTCCGGTTGCCGTGTGCCTCAGCACCGACAGGGCTTCCCGTGTTGCTACTTCCCTGATCTTCCATGCGTGCCAGCGCCAGTACCCCGGTGAGCCGTTCTGGTGCGCTTGTCGCTCGCTTCCCAAAACGTGCCAGTCTTCCCCATATGACCGGAAGGTCGACACTCACATTGATCGTTTCGAGGCCTGCTCGACGTTTACTGCACGTTCCGGCCCGCATGGTCGCTAAGCTACTCGCGTAGCCCGTTAAACCTCAGTGCTTCATATCATTTCGTTACCTCCATAATACGCTAAGGCCGCTACCAACCGGAGCGACAGGTGTTGGGCGGGATTCGCACCCGCCACAGGAAAGCGCCTTTCCACGGCGCACAGCCAAGATTGATTTGGGGGCGCTCTCGACGTTGTCTTCCCCTCCTCACAAAAGTAGATTCGTAAACAATTTGAGGCTTTACAGCATTTAACAAATATCTCACCGAGAGGGTCACTGCTGGGAAACCACCACTAGTAAATGAAGGTTGCATACTGCCCAACAACGAGACTGGCAAGGCGTCCGTGGAGACCCATATAGGCCACTTGATAAAGGGAAGCAACACCTATAGAAACCATCTTGAAAGAAAATTGGAGCCCGTAGTGATAAACCCATGCCCCACATAGAGCATTTTTCTATCCGCGGTTTCAAGTCAATTCGCAAGCTCGAGAATTTCGAACTAAAGCCCCTGAACATATTGATCGGCGCCAACGGAGTCGGAAAAAGTAACCTCCTGAGTCTGTTTAAAATGCTCTCTGCTCTTTCCCAGAGGCGTCTTCAACTTTTCGTCAAGAACGAGGGTGGCCCGGATGCATTGCTGTTCGGCGGCCGAAAACTAACTTCAAAGCTTGAAGTGGCCCTGTCATTTGAAAACAATCGCTATAGATACGAATTCTCACTTGAACCGACAGCTGACTCAGTAGCCTTCTCCGGCGAGAAGCTCCTCACAGCGTTCGGTAGTTTAGTGTCGGCCGATGGGAGTAGTGAATCGGATATGTTTGATGATATATTTAATATTGTTGAATATCTGTCTGATATTGATCAAGACATGTTTCATGCACATCCTGCAGAATTTGCATCTTACGTAGACTCCGCATCTTATGCAGAATCTGTATCTTACGCAGAATTTGCATCTTATGTTTTGTCCCACATGGAACACTGGCGCGTGTTTCATTTTCAGGATATGAGCGATACGGCTCATGTGCGAAATCAGTCAGAGGTACGCGATAACCTTCGGCTAAGACCGGACGCCGGGAATCTTGCACCTTTTCTGCGCCATCTCCGTGAACATCATCCTGACCATTATCGAAGAATCAGAGATGTGATCCGACTCTCGGCTCCGTTCTTTAAAGACTTCGTCTATCGCAAAAATCAGAACCTGGGAGACAGTATGGATCTTGAATGGGAAGCGTGGGGAGATCCAGACACGGCGTTTGGTCCACGACAGCTCTCAGACGGTACGTTGCGTTTCATCTGTCTCGCTACTCTGTTAAATCAGCCGGAAAACCTTCGGCCGAACCTCATTCTTATTGACGAACCCGAGCTAGGATTGCATCCATTCGCGCTGACGCTCCTAGCCGAAATGATCCAGCAGGCAGCCGGCTTGCAACAGGTAATTATTTCAACACAATCCGCAGAACTTGTAAGTCATTTTGAACCCGAAGATATCGTGGTTGTCGATCGCAAGAACAAAGAATCCGTTTTTAGAAGGCTCAATTCGGAGCCCCTTGCCAGTTGGCTTGAAGACTATACGCTCGGCGACCTCTGGAAAATGAATGTACTTGGCGGCAGACCCTGACCATGAAGACAGTCATTATTGCCTGCGAAGGACAAACCGAAGAGAGGTTCGTGAAGAGACTTCTCTATCATGAGCTCTGGCCGAAAGAAGTATTTGCAGAACCACGTATCATCTCCACTTCGCCTCATGGAAGGGGCGGTGCGCTCAAGGGACAACGTGTACTCCACTTCCTTCGAAACACCCTTCGGGAACAGCATAACACCTATGTCACGACATTTTTCGATCTGGTTTCCCTGCCGACGGATTTCCCTGGACTTGCGGATATCTCCGCGACGACAGACCCGATTGATCGCGCGACAAGGATTGAGGCTGCGTTTCATAATATCGTTGTACGCGAGATAGGGTGTAGGCGCGAACGTTTTTTTCCTCACATTCAGCCCTATGAATTCGAAGCCCTGCTATTTTCGGACACGACTGGTTTTGTAAAGGCGGAACCCGCATGGAGGGGGTTTGCTGGAAAACTCGCAAGCATACGTGAAAACTCAGAAAGTCCCGAATACATAAACGACGGGGCCGGTACGCATCCCTCAGCGCGACTCCAGAATCTTCTCTGTCCACCGTACAAAAAAGTCACACACGGCACTGAAGTCTCAGACAAGATAGGCATTGGCCCCATGCGATCGGAGTGCCAGCATTTTGCCCGTTGGCTCAAGCGCATTGAGAACCTCCCCGTGCTTGACCAGCAGGGGCATCGCCCATGACACTGTTATCAGAATCGATCGTCGAGGAAGTGTCTCTCGACTGGTTCCGCGAGATTGACTACTTGGTAATCGGTGGAGCAGACATGCAGCCCGGCGCGAACTCCCTTCGCGAAACGTATGAAGACGTCCTATTCCCAACAACGCTGCATCAGGCGCTCTCCCGTCTGAATCCCGAGCTCCCCCTAGAAGCAATTGACGACGCCAAGCGCAAACTGCTTAACCCCGAAGGCCAAACTCTTGAAGCCCGGAACCGCGCGTTTCACCGCATGGCCATAGACGGCGTGACGGTTGAATTCCAAGGAGACGACGACAAGCCCCAGTGGGACCATGCCCGAGTGTTTGATTTTGACGCCCCCGAGAATAATGACTGGATTGTCGCCAACCAGTTCACCGTGACTGAGGGTGAACATACTCGTCGCCCAGACATCGTGGTGTTTGTGAACGGTCTTCCCCTAGCCGTGATCGAACTCAAGTCTCCCATTGATGAAAACGCAACAATTTCATCCGCTTGGCGACAACTGCAGACCTACAAGAGAGAAATCCCCTCGCTTTTTGTCTTCAATCTGGCGCTGGTCATATCAGACGGTGTGAAAGCACGTGTCGGCTCGCTTACAGCGGGTCTTGAATGGTTCAAGCGCTGGCGGACAATTGAAGGAGAGAATCTCGCCCCAACCTTCTATCCTGAGTTGCAAGTGCTCGTTGAAGGCATTTTTGAGAAAAACCGCTTTCTTGAGGTTCTGCGGGATTTTACCGTTTTTGAAGACGACGGCGGGGCGATTGAGAAAAAAATGGCGGGGTATCATCAGTTCCACGCGGTCAGGGTGGCAGTATCTGAAACCCTTCGCGCCGCTAAACTCACGCAGGTGGTCCAAGAAAAGAATCTGGATCCCTACAAAAAACATGGTGGAGATCCTGGCGACCAGCGCGTCGGGGTGGTATGGCATACCCAAGGATCGGGCAAAAGCTTGACGATGGTGTTCTACGCAGGAAGAATCATCCGCGAACCCGCTATGCAGAATCCGACTGTGGTAGTGCTGACGGATAGGAACGACCTTGACAACCAGCTTTTCGCGACATTCTCGCGCTGCGAGCAACTGCTTCGCCAGCCGCCGGCACAGGCGGTGGACCGCGAGGATCTGAGAACGAAACTTTCAGTCGAAGCGGGAGGGGTTATCTTTACCACTATCCAGAAATTCTTCCCCGAGGAAAAGGGAACTCGTCACACCACACTTTCCGAGAGAAGCAACATAGTGGTCATAGCAGACGAAGCGCACAGGAGCCAGTACGAATTTGAAGATGGATTTGCAGGACATATACGAGACGCGCTTCCAAACGCCTCTTTCATCGGCTTTACAGGGACACCTATTGAGCTTCGCGACGCAAACACCCGGGCCGTATATGGCGACTATATAAGTGTCTACGACATAGAGCGCGCGGTCGAGGACGAGGCAACTGTACCGATTTACTACGAAAGCCGTTTGGCGAAGGTAGTCCTTGATGAGGATGAGCGGTCGAAAATTGATTCCGAATTTGAGAAGATTACAAAAGGGAAAAAGATAGAAAGAACGGAACGACTTAAAACCAGGGGGGCACAGCTTGAGAAGATAATTGGCGCAAAAAAACGACTAGGGCTGGTCGCAGAGGATATTGTCGAGCATTTCGAGACAAGACTTGAAGCCCTTGCGGGAAAAGCCATGATCGTCTGCATGAGCAGGCGCATATGCGTAGATCTTTATGAACAGATCGCCAGGATCCGCCCCGAATGGCACCACGAAGACGACGAACAAGGAAGAATGAAAGTGGTGATGACCGGTTCCGCTACTGATTTGCCTAGCTGGCAGAATCATATCCGGAACAAAGCTAGACGCGAGAGGCTAGCCAAACGTTTCAGGGAAAGTGATGATGATTTTCAGATAGTTCTCGTGTGCGACATGTGGCTTACGGGTTTTGACGCTCCCAGTCTTCACACAATGTATCTTGACAAACCGATGCGCGGCCACGGCCTCATGCAGGCAATCGCCCGCGTCAACAGGGTTTTCAGGGACAAACCCGGAGGTCTCGTTGTTGATTATCTGGGAATATCAACCGAGCTTAAAAAGGCACTTGCAACCTACACAGAAAGTGGTGGCAGTGGAAAGACCACGCTTGATCAGAAAGAAGCCGTCGCCGTTATGATTGAGAAGTACGAGATATGCTGTGGACTTTTCCACGGATTTGACTGGTCTGTGTGGATAGAGGGTTCCGCTGAGGAAAAACTGAAACTGCTTCCCAGCGCCCTAGAACACATACTCAAGCAGGAAGACGGGAAGGAGCGCTTTGTCCATCATTCGCGCGAACTCTCCTCTGCCTTCGCTCTCTCTGTGCCCAGCGAAGAGGCCCTCAGAATACGGGGCGATCTTGGATTCTTCCAAGCCGTCGGGCAAAGCCTTGCCAAGCGTTCCCCTGACAGCGAGGTTTCATACGAAAAGCTTGACCACGCAGTGCACCAGATAATCCAGCGCGCAGTAGTGCCCGAAGGAATAGTAGACATATTCGCCGCCGCAGGGCTTAAAAAACCGAATATCTCCATACTGTCAGACGAGTTTCTGGGTGAAGTGCAGAAGATGAAACAGCGGAATCTCGCAATTGAGCTTCTGCAAAAACTCATTAAAAATGAGCTTTCAACCCAGCGACGCAAGAACATCGTCCAGTCAAGATCTTTTGCCGAGATGCTTGAGCGGACAATCCGCCGTTATCAGAACCGCTCAATTGAGACAGCGACAGTCATCGAGGAACTGATTGAACTTGCAAAGGAGATGCGCAAGGCCGCAGCTCGGGGGGAAGAACTTGGGCTCTCGGAGGATGAACTAGCCTTTTACGATGCCCTTGAGACAAACGACAGCGCTGTCAAGATTCTCGGAGACGACACATTGCGCGTGATCGCGCAAGAGCTTGTGGAAACCGTGCGGGACAACCTTGAGATTGACTGGATGCTTCGAGAGAGCGTCCGTGCAAAACTCCGTGTTCTTGTAAAAAGGGTCCTTCGCCGCCATAACTACCCACCTGACAAACAGGAAAAAGCAACCCGTATCGTGCTTGAGCAGGCAGAATTGCTGTCAGCTGAGGGGACAATGTGAGTAGTTTTCTATTTCTTAACACGTAAATCGCGAAAACAGCGGCAATATGATTTTATAGTAGTCTATTCCATTGGGCCTTCACCCAACTTCACCATTAGTGATACAATAATACGAAGTGTCAAGTAGCCGGGGGGAATCTCACCCCCCGGCCCTCACAGAACCGTGCGTGAGCCTCTCAACTCACACGGCTCCTACCATGCAGCCGTTCGGAATTGAATAAAGGTGAACCATGAAGAAACTCCCAGTGCACGAACAATCCCGAATCCCGACGAGCACGCTCTATTAACCACGTAAACGCCCGAAGCCACCGACCACGGAAACGTTTATATTTCCGCATTAGCCACCGTGTTAGGTGACGGTCAATGCCTTCCAATGGCCGCCTTAATGCTGATTTAAAGAACGCACCGTAATAATCAATCCATCCACGTACCGTGGCATTGATCTTGCCCGCTATGTACGTAATCGGGTGTGGACTCATTCGAGCCAACCTCCAACCATGGATCGTCTCTTGTACGGCCTTCATCGCCTTCCGACTTATCGCCGGATTGAACCCAAGAAAATTCCTCCCCCTCCGACTCCGTGTCTTCCGCGGTCGAAACGTATACCCCAGAAAATCGAACGAAGTGTTTGGAAATGAACCCCGAAAGTATGCCTGCTTGCAGTATACAATCTTGGTTTTCACTGGGTGCAAGGTTAAGTTGCAAGCCTTAAAGCGTTCCCTCAGCACCTTCCAGAGGTAGCGCGCTTGCTTCTTTGTCGTGCAATGGCATACGATGTCGTCTGCATACCGCTCAAATGGAATGTGCGAATACCTCCGTTCCATCCATTTATCAAACGCGTAATGCAGAAACAGATTGGCCAGCAGCGGACTGATTACCCCGCCCTGCGGGGTCCCAACATCCCGAGCCTCTTCCGTCCCGTCTGGATGAATCACCGGTGCCGTCAGCCAACGCTCTATATATAAGAGCACCCACTTCTGATCCGTGTGTAGCCGGACCGCTTTCATCAACAGAGCATGGTCTATCGTATCAAAATAAGATTTGATATCCATGTCCAGTACCCAGGCCCGCTTCCAGCATCGCGTTCGCGTCTGCCGGAGTGCGTCATGGGCCGATTTGTTCGGTCGGTATCCATAGGAATCGGGATGGAACTCTCGTTCCAGTTCCGGCTCCAAAACCTGCTTCACCACCATCTGTGCCACCCGATCCGCAACGGTTGGGATTCCCAAGGGCCGGACGCCTCCGTCCGACTTCGGAATATTTACCCGTCGCACCGGCTGTGGATGATAACTGCCCGATGCCATTCGATTCCAGAGCTTGTAGAGATTATCCGCAAGCTTGGCCTCGAAATCTGCGATGGACTGCGCATCGATCCCCGCCCCGCCTTGGTTCGCCTTTACACGCTTCCACGCCTCCCAAACTTGTCGCTTGGTCACTGGAAACGGCTTTGCGTTTTGCGTTGAAGTCCTCCCTTTCGGTTGCTTCCTCGCGTCCTGCTGCATGGTTCACCCCCTTCGCTCCTCTCCCGTTACAGGAGTCTCATCACTACTACGAGGTGATCCGCCCGTGTGGAGTGCCTTGGTCTGCCCATTACCCAACTTTTTGACTTGACATTCTGAACAGTGCCCCATATATTGGTGGCATGTTCACGCAGAGTCAGGTTTTGCGCACCTTGAGTGCTCCGGAATCGCAGTCGCGTCTCACCGCGGTGTTGGGCGATGCCGCGTTGTCCACGCGCGCGGCGATAGCAAGGCGCGTGTGTGAACTTTTCACATTCGTTGATGCCTGCGGTCGGTTGCAGGTGTCCACTTGCGCCCGTGCGTTGTCAAAGCTGGCCGACCGTGGGCGGATAGCATTGCCTGCGCCGACGAACAATTACGCGGCGGGGGCGGGTCCCCGCCTGCTGGCCGAACCGGTGCCTGCCCCGGAACGTTTGCCTGAGGTTGTTAACGAGGTGGAGGGTCTTACGCTGGTTAAGGTGACCGACACCGATCAGCGTGAGATTTGGAACACGCTGTTGCATCATGAGCATCCGCGTGGAGTGACGACATTTTGCGGTGCCCAGGTACGGTATCTGATTGACAGTGCACACGGTTATGTGGGTGCGGTCGGTTTTTCGGCGGCCGCCCTGCGACTGGCGGCCCGGGAGCAGTGGATGGCCTGGTCGGACGCACAGCGACAGGCCCATCTGCACCGTGTGGTGTGTCTGAGCCGATTCCTGATGCGGGAGCGATGCCAGCATCTGGCCAGCTACGTGCTCAGTCGCCTGCTCAGGCGACTGGCTGAGGACTATCAGCAGCATTACGGCTACCGGGTGTGGATCGTTGAAACCTATGTGGATCCCGAATGGTCGGGTTCCTGCTTCAAGGCCACCAATTTTCAGTACATTGGACAAACCGCTGGCGGCCTCCGCCATGACACTCCGGAGCCGCCGAAGGCGTTGTATGTATACGAACTTAATCGCAGGTGGCGTCAGCAACTGGGGGTGCCTGCGGTGGAATTACGTCCGGTCAGACAACCTGGTGAGATGTTGGATAGCGAACAGTGGGCCGATGCCGAGTTTGGGGATGCGCCGCTGGGCAACGCGCTGCGCTCGGCGCGGCTGGTCAAGAGTGCGTCTCTGCTCGCCGATACCATCGGCGCGGCGATTACCGGGAACACGGGCTATGATCGGGCGGCGGTCAAGGGGCATTATCGCCTGCTGGCGAGCGATCCGGCGTCTGAGGTGACGCCGGAGAACGTGTTGGCCCCGCATCGGGCGCGTACCATAGAGCGTATGCGCAGCCAAAAGGTGGTCTTATGCATCCAGGATGGCAGTCGGCTCAATTACGGGTCGCGTCTGGCCTGCGAGGACTTGGAAGTCATTGGTCAGAATCAGACCACGACCAAATCGCGGGGACTGCATATTCATACCACGCTGGCGACCACCACCGATGGTCTGCCACTGGGCGTGTTGCGGTGCAGTTACAAAGATCCGACCGATGGACCGTTGAAGCCAAAGGCGCAGCGGTGGCTGGATGGTTATGCGGATATTTGTGAAGCCGCGCAGGAGCTATCGCGCAAGATCAAGGTCCTCTGCGTGATGGATCGGGAGGGCGACAGTTTTGCGCTCTTTGATGCGCAGCGGCAGCACAAGCGGGTTGATCTGCTGGTGCGGGCATCTAAGAATCGGCGTCTGGCAAAAGGCAAAAAGCTGTTTGAGACGATGTCCGGTGGCAAAGCTGCCAAGACGATCAGGATTGAGATTCATCGCCGGTCCGTGCGGTCGAAGACGGCCGGACGCGCCTATCGCGTCGCCGATGCCGAAGTACGCTATGGCCCGGTTACGCTGCCCGCGACTCCACTGGTTGCGGATGCGGATCCGGTGACGCTCACCGGGGTGCATATCAAAGAAGTCTCGCCGCCTGCGGGTGAAAAGGCGATTGAATGGTATCTGCTGACCAGTCTTGCGGTGCCCTCGGCCCGGGCTGCGGAGCGGGTGCTGGGGTATTATCTGAAACGTTGGCGGATTGAGGACTTTTTCCGGGTGCTCAAGAGTGGCTGCAAAGTGGAACATATGCAGCTGCGGAGCGCCTTAAGACTGGAACGGGCATTGGCGATCTACTGTGTGATTGCCTGGCGTCTCATGGTGCTGACGCTGTTGGGGCGAACCATGCCGGAGCTGGATCCGTCGGTATTCTTCACAGAACTGGAACTTGGATTCTTGACCGGCTACGCCAAGCGGGTACGACTGCCGGAACCCAAGATGCTGCGGGACGCCATGTTGCTGGTGGGGGTGTTGGGCGGCTATCAAAACCGGAATCGTGCCCCACCGCCGGGCCATCAGGTCATGTGGAGGGGAATCGAACGACTCGCTATGGCCTTGGTGGGCTATCAGATGCACATTGAGGAGACCCAGGCCCGCTGCTGCTGCTGTGCAGATTCGTGATACCCTCACGAAACGGGAGACTCTTACCCCAATGCTATGGCCCGGACGTACCGGTACCGTGAACCCAAGCGTGAAAACGCTCCGTCACCCTATGCTGCGGACCATCAAGGCGTGCGCTGTAAAGAGGCGCTCCGACCAGACAATCACGGCGGTAGAAAAAACGCTCACGGATCTCCCACAATAGTTAGACTACACCATTACTTGGGTAATGGGCAGGCCTTGGTACTCAATGGCTTACAGGTACTGCCTGCTTGCCACGCTCCCTTCTCATCACTCCGACACGTTCCCACGTTCCGTATAAGGGCCCAAGTCGCATTCTCGCCACGTTTATGCCGGAGGCCGGTTGGCCAGTAAGCAGGTCCCCGCCAACCTCGTCCCGGGATCAGGAGAATACCCCGGTTTTGACCATCTTCTAAGGACTTTCGACACGTCATCCGTGATTCACTTGCGTTCGACTCTACGACTCTCACCTGACAGGTTCCTACACCTGCCTTTTCCCAGCACGCTCACCACCACACCTCTTTAGTGCAGCAGCTGTGGGCGGTTTGCAACCTCCGCCTGCACGGCGATTGCGGGGGGCCGTCCCCCATCCCTTATACAGTTCGTACATTTCGGCTATGTCATTGACTCACCTCCGTGTACTTCGTGGCACACCCTCCTATGTCCTTGTTTGGTCTGTTTTTTTCGGGAGCAATGGATATTGGAATTTTCCGAATCGATCGGGGTTGATTTAGGGTGGTTTGAATCGCTGTTTTCCTGGTATTTCGCAGCCTGTGCACACACGCGCTGCTCCGCATGGTTTCCATTGGACACAACTCTGGTGTCTCCATCTGAAGTACGTTGCCTCAACCATTCTGCAAGGGGATACATGGTTCACGAATTAGTGCTTGTCAGAGAATAGGTCATTTTTGCGATTCTTGCTATACTCATAACAATCTGGGCCCATAATTGTGGCGTCGTTGGTGGAGTTTCGGGGGAATCAGGTGCCTTTCGGCTTGCTGAATGGTCACTGGAAGACATTTTTTGCTCTCCGATGCAGCTGGGACGCGACCATGCGTGCCAACCCGACGTATGTCTGCCTTTCCGCTTATGGCGGAGCCTGTCCAAATTCCTTCGGTAGGATTACAGCGGCGCTACGCCGCTCGTTTTCGGGCCTGATGCCAGCGTTTGAGCCGCTCCTCTTTCCGCTTCAACTGCAAGCCAAGACGATGCATGTTGGCCGCGACCACAGAGAGCGCCACCGTGCGACCAAACCCCGCCTTACCATGCGTACGCACCAAGTCCAGTCCGCGCTGGTTCAAATTGTTGATCGCGGATTCTACCGCCGGATGCTGACGACGACCCTCCACAAAGTCCGGGACGGATGCGCGCGCCTTGTCCGCATGACTTAAACGACCCCGCTTCGGCATAATCACCAGTTCCAGAATTTGCTCCAATGCGCGCCGGTTGTGTTCCGATGAATACCCCGTATCCATACTGCACGAAGTCAGGGACGGGTACAGCGTCTTGGCCTCCCGTAAAAAATCCACGATCATCGACGAATCTACCCCCTCGTAGAGCACCCGGTAGTGAAGAATGTACTGATGCTGGTCCTCCAAGACGCAGACCGGGAGTCCCAACTCCGCCTGTACCCCCGCCTTACCTTTGCTGATCCAACGCGTATGCGGCTCGTGAACTGAGAAAATCTTCTCCGAATGCGGAATCTTTTCGCCCCTGAGCAACCGCCGATCCACCTGATCGATCAGTGTTAAGCTGCATCCCAGGTAGTGCAGCCACCGATCACTGCAATCTGCCCCCAACCTCCGCTGCGAAGCCAACGCCTTCTTCACCAGCTTTCTGCAGTGGCACAGGTATTTGCGCACCCGATCACGACGACGCCAGCCCCGTGACCTGCGTACCCCTTGAAACAAACGATCAAGCCGCTTTTCCCAATCCGCCGCCTTGCGCCAGCCCGGCATGCCGTGCGCGCGGCTCATACGTGCGGACGCCCGAAGCAAACAACCCACCGCATCCCTTAGCAGACTGACATCCGTAGGCCAATGTACATGCGTCTTCGTCACCGCTGAATCTACTCTGCAACGTAACCCCTCCTGACGGGCCTTCTTCGTAAGCTCTGCGTGCCCATGCGCCACCACGACCTTGTTGAGCTTGCCCAGTAACTCCTCCGATAACAAACTCACATTGTCCAGAATGGTCTGTACATGGTATTCTGGTTCCGTTCCCTCGCGCCAACCACCATGCCCAAGCATCTGGCGCAGGAGCTTGTCGTAGTTCGCCATATGCGTCAGTCGATCGAAATCGCAATTAAGGGCCTGCTTCATCATCCCCAGAACAAAAATCCTCCACAGTTCCATCCCACGGCGGCCCAATTTGTGACTGACTCCCGAAGCCACGCCCCCTTCCAAAAGCTCGAAAATCTTCGCTCGCGTCTTTGCATTCTTGTAAATCGAAAGCAAACCTCGCAATACCACCGGAATGTCATCCCGGCTTCGGGGGTCAAGCTCGATCTCTTCAATCGGAACCTGCCCAAACGCGCGTTGGGCTTCCATTACTACTCGCATGGCAACAAAGGGGCGAATGTACACGCTTAAACGCCCAAATCAGACCTCCTCCCCCAAAATTGCCGCCAGATTCGCAAATTCATTCAACCTCCTACGCGGACGACGACTATGCGATGAGAGCCCCAAATACACGCTAAATCCTGACCAAATCCACCAAAAATGACCAAATCTGCTCCCAAATACCCGAATTCATCGTATCATCCCACGACCAAAATCATTTTCTGGCAAGCACGAATTAGGGGGGCCCTTTGGACGCATCGCGTTCACATGCTCAGTCACGGCTCGGGTCGCATCTGAATCATACATGAACCCCAGACACACGAAGAATTTTTCCACCTCTGGAGGCAGACCCTGATCCACCTCTGTGATCAGGTACCGATACTCGTTCTTGGCCATCCGGGGCGCAATCCAGCGAATGTTGTTCAACTCATTCTGGATTGACGCCCAACTGTCAGGGATGTCGTGTGGCTTCAGTTTAGTGCGAACCAAGTAGGCCCATGATAAGCCATCACCGCGATGAACAGATGCACTTCAATACCGTCACTTTTGCTGTGATAGGTGGAGAGCAGCCCAAGTGTTCAAAATGACTGACCGCAGCGTCGCACCTTGATTTTCGTGCAGACACTATTTTGCAGAGAGCATCGCTCGAATGATCTCCTCTACCTCGTCTGGCTTCTCATTGTGGATGTATGGGCCACTTTGTACCTGAACTATTCGGCTACCCGAGGGCATTCCCTGCACCCAGTCGGTATGAAAATCATTCCACGCTGCACGCCCCTCCTGGGACTCCCCGATCCACCTTGGAGATTCAGATACACGCCCAGCTGTGAGTACCACAGTTGGTACTTGGGGTACAGGGCCCAGTCCGGGAACTCTCTCACCGTCAATGATCTTCGCATAAGTTTCAAACTCCCGACCGGCGCCACCGGGAAACATCATCTGAAATTTTTTTACCTGTGTCCAATAGGACTGCCATCCTTCCGCGACTAAGCTTTCCCACATCGCGGCCTGATCCTCATGGTGGGGATCAATCAGCACCAATCCATGCACATCCTCCCCGTACAGGTCCACAAAACGGCGTGCAGTAAAGGCGCTTTCCGCATGGGCTACAATTAGATATGGCGAAGTCACATTGGCACTCCGAAGCAATGCATATAGCTCAGTAGCCATCTGCTCAGGCGTACGTGGAATGCTAGTCTCCTCCGAAAACCCCAAGCCCGGTCGATCATAGGCAATCACACGCGTTTCGTGGGCCAAACGCCGATGGAGCATCTCCCAGGACGTAAGATTATCTCCCAGCCCCGCAATGAGTATCACCGTAACCGAACCGGAGCCCGCATCCACGTAGTTCACAGCCCCGCTGGATAATTGGGCTGACTTTCCCACTGGATACATTGGACCTAAAATCGACGTTTTTTCCTCCGAGTCAGCATCACCGATACCCGCGATGCTCTTGAATGTCATTTCGTCCAATGTCAACTCATCCGCATCTGAACCTGGAGGTGCCATGACAATACCGCCAAATCCTCCCCACGGGTCCTTACACACACCGTGATATACATTATCTGGCAGTCTGGCCAAAGTGCACTGCAGTTCAAATGAGGGTTCCCATACAAAAGAGAGGCTGTCCGCCGTCACCTGGATATCACTGAACTCGAAGGGCCCAAAATTTTCGACTTCCAGTGTAATCTGCAGGTCACCATTAACATTACGGACCTCGTAGGCCGCATCCATATAACGACCTGTAAGGTGAATAATCTGTCCGACCCAATCTCCCTCCTGCATAGATTGGGACCTAGCTCCAACACTCGTGTTAGCCAGTATCACGGCAGTCAGTACTGCTCGTTTCCACATATTCATCTTTATCCATTGAGTCCAATTGTGCCAGATAAGCCAAGGCACTTTCATGCGTAGGCTCCCTTTCAAGAAGTTCCACCCATGTTGCCCGCGCTTCATCCAACCTCCCACCTTGTGCATACGCCACGCCTAAGTTGAGTCTGGCAGCAGTTAAAGTAGGATCCGCGCGCAGGATTGCTTCAAGTCTATTGGCTGCCTCCGTTGCATCCCCGCACTCGAGATATAACGTCGCAAGGTTGGTCTGCATGTACAACGCAAGTCCAGGTGGTACATCAATGGTCAATCCGTTCTTGTACGCCTCAATTGCACGACCATACCTCTTGGCCTGGCGGAGGCGGTTACCAAGCTCAATCCAGTTGGCTGGCGACCCTGGATCATTGCTGATGGCGTTCTGCGCTTCATTAACGCGCTGTTGAAGCTGCTGAGCCTGGTCTGCTCTTGCAAAATACCTCTCTGCTTCAGACTCCCGCCCAAGCCGCATATAGACTTGTCCAAGATTGAACTGTGCACCGTGGTGCCATGACCGCTTCTCGGCCATGGGTTCCAGGTACGGAAGCGCAGCTTCAGCAGAATCCAACCTGAAATACTGAGTGCCTACGATGTACTGGTAGTCCAAATCATCCGGGCGAAGTCCTAAACCGACCAAAGACGTCCCTAATGCGCTCTCTAAATCCCCCGTTTCCTCTAATAATTGCCCCAACCACATGTAAGTCATCGCATGATCGGGGTCAAGCGATAAAGCCTGCCCATATGCAATCTGGGCACTGTCTGGCACACCAAGTTTCGCATAAGCCCGCCCTAGTTCATGGTACAGGGCCGCTGTGGGGCCAACCTGAGACTCCTCCTCCAGGTAAAAGTTGATGGCGTCGCGAAGCTTACCACGCCGGAAGCTGTTCAATCCCATAGCAAATCGGGCCCCGGCGTACGCTGGATCAATCTCCAGAACCGTCTGATAAGCAGCCTGCGCCACATCCAAGCGGTTGAGTTGCGTATATATCCTGCCACGCAGATAATGAAGGTCTGCCAATTCAGGCGCATATGCCTCGACGCTGTCTGTGTAGGTGAGCGCCAACTCATAAACACCCCTCCCGAATGCACTTTCTGCTTCAAGCATGTATCTGGCTGCCCATGGGGAAAGAGATTTTCGTTGCTCTTCCGCAATCCCGTCCGGCTCAGAACAGCCAGCAGCTAACAGGAACAACAGCAGTAGTCGTGTTCTCATCGTCCCTTAGTAAGGTATCAATTCAAGTTGTAGCAACCAGCTTATCCGCCCAGACGACAGAGCAATATGCATACTTTCCACCGGCTCTGTTCCACATGCATCCCGTTGTATGGATCCTGACAAGCTTATGCAGCCCCGCGTATCTGGTTTCGATAGGATATGCATGAATCGGCTATGATCCTTCAATTAATTTGATCACCCCTGCTGGTACAGCTTCACTCACGGTCAAAGTACCGCTAGGCCAATATACTTCCAAGGAGTCAGCAACAGTAGATAACCCAAGCCCAAACATCGGCCATCGCTGGTTTTGTGAAAGATAGCTTGTACCAACTCTCACATAGCGTTCCTGCCACCCTTGATTTGTTTTCACGCGAATACGACTGCCAATTCCATCGCGATTACTGCTGGACCCCGTCAATTGTACTGTTAATGAATTACCAGGCTGCGTGTCATTGCGCCACAGGCGAGCCGACCCTCCATTTTCAGTAATAAGCACATCTGGATCTCCATCCATGTCATAATCTGCCCAAGCAGCTCCCCGGGCCACCATCGGCTCTGCGAGAGCTCCATTAGGTTCAATCTCAGAAAATCGACCACCCCCTTCATTCACGTAGAGTTGGGTACGTTGCCGAAAGGTTATCCCCTCCTCTACCTCTCCGATATCTTCAGTTATGTGACCGTTCGCCGTCAAAAGGTCCAGATCCTCGTCCAGGTCAAAATCAGCAAGCAAGAGACCAAAAGTCAGTGTAGGTAAACTGGGCCGTCCAATCTGGGAAACGGCTGCCCGTTCGGTAAAAATACCATTACTGGCGTGACGGTAAACGCCAACCATTTCCCCCGAAAAATGCCCTACGAACGCCGTCTCTTCGCCAGTTTCGTCAACAACGCCAATATCAAGCCCCATTCCGGCGCGGGCACGACCCGTCTCATCAAACGCAATGCCACTTACGATGCCTTTCTCAAGGAACGTACCATCCCGTTGATTTTCGAAAAGCAAATCCCGTTGCGTATCGTTTGCCACAATCAAATCCGGCCACCCATCTCTGTTGTAGTCCAGACTGGCAGCTGCAAGTGTCTTTCCAGGCAAGTCTCTAAAATCATCTGATCGCTCTTCGAACGTACCATCACCGCGGTTGACATAAAAGCGACCTGATATTCCCTCGTACTGCTCCGGTGTGCAATAGGATTTCGTGTCTCCGACACGTGTGCAGTAGATGTCCTTTTCCGGTGTCCAGTCAACATAATTGCCCACATAAAGGTCGAGCCATCCGTCTAAATCTACATCCATAAACACGCCCGCTGCACTCCACTCCCGATAGCTCCCCAAGCCCGATTCTGCACTGACTTCGCTAAATACGCCTCCGTCATTACGCAGCAGGAGGTTCCCGTACAGTGCAGTGACAAACACGTCTGCATCTGTATCATTATCATAGTCCGCAACACTGACGCCAAAGGCATAGGTCTGCAATTCTGCCAACCCAGACTCCTGTGTGACTTCTGAAAATGCGCCCCCCCCAATGCCCCTGTACAGTCGGAGCGCTGGTGGCGACACCCCCTCCCTTGACGGGAAAATCCCGCCGGAAATAAGCAACACATCCATGATCCCATCGCCGTCATAATCCAGGAAACCGCCACCTGCACCCATAGTCTCCGGGAACCATTTTTCTCCGAAAGCTCCTGTTTCATGCTGAAACTCCCCCAAACCCGCCTCCTCCGTCACGTCAGTAAACACGATCTCAACCATGCGCCGGTCAACTTCCTGGGCTTTTTCATCTGTTTCAGATCCGCATCCCACTGAAACGAGCAACGCAATCACCACGCCAATTTTGACAAACCCTGAACTACCCATCTTCCAAAGTAAGTAACCTGGTATTCGCCATTAATTCATAATTTCGGGATTCTTTGCCGCTTGGCCAGCGCACGTACAAACTGTCCGGTGTACCCTCAAACCCAAAGAACGCAGCTGTTTCTGAGTGAGACAGGTAACTTGATCCCGCACGTATGCGCCGAACCTGCATTTGTCCACTGCTCCATAGGTGGAGCTGAGCACCATAGGCATTCCGGTTGCTTACCGTACCTGTGAGCTCGACCCGAAGCCACGATCGCCCTTGTGATTCATTACGCCAAAGATGTATCGGACCATTGTTTTCCACCATCAGCACATCTAAATCCCCATCCCGATCATAGTCTCCCGTAGCAAGACCACGACCCACAAAGGATTCAGCTAATGGGCCAGACGGTGGCATTTCGGCGAATATTCCTGTCCCGTCATTCAGGAACAACTGAGGCCGCTGACGAAAAGTGACACCGTCCACAATCTGCGCAATGTGTGTCTGTACGTGTCCATTCGCAATCAACAGATCCAAATCTGCATCCAGATCCACATCAAAAAGCACTAAACCAAAAGTTAGTGTCTTGAAGCTGGGTTGCCCGATACGCGAGACAGCTGCCCGATCGTTGAAAATGCCACCTCCAATGTGCTGGTATACACCAACCATCTCATCTGAAAAATTTCCGACAAATACGGCAGGCTCCCCAGAATCATCTACAACGCCAACATCTATGCCCATCCCTGCCCTGGGTTTGCCGTGCTGATCATAGGCTACGCCGCTTGTGATGCCGCGTTCAGTGAACATACCATTGCCCTGATTAATGAAGAGCATATCCCGCTCTGTATCATTAGCAACAACTACGTCAGGCCATCCATCACTATTCGCATCTATCTCCGCAACACCCAGTGTCTTATCTCGGATGGCCTCCACACCCGTCAGGAATCCCGCCCTTTCTGTGGCTTCTGCAAACGTACCATTGCCCTGGTTCTCATAGTAGCGACTCGCAATACCCTCATAGAGTTCAGGGGTGCAGTAAACTTTACTTCCACCAAAACTGCAGTAAATATCATCTTCGGGTGTCCAGTGTACATAAGTTCCAACATAGATATCCAGATGCCCATCAAGATTGGCGTCAAAGAACATCGCACTTGTACTCCACTCGCTTACAAGACCCACACCTGCTGCCTGACCAACATCCTCAAATACGCCATCAGTATTACGCAGTAACAAGTCAGGGCCCAGAGTTGTCACATAGATGTCCTGATCTCCATCATTGTCGTAGTCTCCGATTGTCACGCCCAGGCTATAGCTGCGCAAGAGTGCCAGACCCGTGGATTGTGTTACCTCATCAAATGTTCCATTTCCAACATTGCGGAAAAGCCTCAGCGCTGGATGTGCACCGAGTGGTGGCTCTCCCTCGAATGCACCGCCGGTAACTACGAGAATATCCTGCTGATCGTCATTATCGTAGTCAAAAAATGCACCTCCCGCACCAACTATTTCCGGTGCCCATGAATCCCCAAAGCCACCATTAGTATGCAGCACTCCGTCTAGTCCTGCCCGCGCTGTCACATCAGTAAACAGGTCATCCGTATTGTTTGAATTCTCCGGTGACCGGGTTGTGCACCCAACAAGGAGTGATAAACATAAAAAACCGAGCCAGTTGCAAAACTCCCAAATCGGGGGATTTTTTGGAATTTTGAGGTCATGGTTTCTGGTTGGTGCCTCCGGGTAGAGGAGGCGATTGTGATTGGGATTTGTATCCGCCCCGAGCATAGGAACATCCCTCGATAGGTCTAAAAAAGGGACCGGAGTCCCCCGGATTTCGTATCAATCAGTGTCGAAATTTTCCACGAAAACCGGAGTCTCCCATGTCCCTTAGGAAGAAAATACGAGGTTTTTATATTGCCTGCCAACGAGAATTGTTTCCTTGGGTGGAGGAGGAATTTGGTTCGTTGCCCAAACGGTACCAGAAGTTGTTGTTGGTATTCGAGATGGCGTGTGTAGAGGATTTTCTGTCCCGCACCTCGTTCCGTACGCCGGGGCGCCCGCTGGCGTCTCGGGTTTCGCTTGCACGGTCGTTTTTGGCCAAGATGGTCTTGAATATTCCGACGACTGCCGGATTGCGAGAGCGCCTACTTTCGGACCCATTGCTTCGGTCGATGTGTGGTTGGTCGCGGCAGCGGGATGTGCCCAGTGCGTCCACATTTTCCCGTGCGTTCAAGGAGTTTGCGGAGTCCGAGTTACCGACACGGATCCACGAAGTCTTGATTCAGGAGAGCTACGCGGATTCGTTGGTGGGCCATATTTCGCGGGATTCGACGGCGATTGAGGCAAGAGAGAAGCCGGTGCCGAAGAAAAAGGCGCCGGAACCGGTGAAACGCAAGCGTGGGCGTCCACGGAAGGGGGAGGAACGTCCAAAGGTCCCCACGCGTTTGGAGCGCCAGCGTACCATGAACAAAGCGGAGATGTTGGCGGATTTGCCCAAGGCGTGCACGGTGGGGAGCAAGCGAAATGCGAAAGGGCATACGCAATCCTGGACGGGATATAAGCTACATATAGATGCAGCAGACGGCGGGATTCCGATCAGCTGTATGCTATCTTCCGCGTCCCTGCACGATAGCCAAGCGGCCATTCCATTGGCGACCATGACGGGTGAGCGGGTGGACAACTGCTATGATCTCATGGATAGTGCGTATGACGCGAAGGAGATTCACGCACACAGTACGGCAGCGGGACATGTGCCGATCATTGACACGAATCCGCGTAATCGAAAGGCGGCGCACCGTCGTGAGCAGAAGGCACAGCGCAGTGCCGGGTTTATTCCACCTGAGCGGGCGCGCTACAAGGAACGTTCGACCGTGGAGCGGGTCTTTGGACGACTCAAAGATGAGTTTGGTGGACGCCATGTACGGGTGCGTGGGCACAGCAAAGTGATGTGTCACCTGATGTTTGGAATTGTTGTGCTCACGGTGGATCAACTGCTGCGGATGGTCCACTAAACCGGATCGTCGAGTGGTCGCGTACAGAATTGGGGGGTTCTGGAATACAGAAGCCGTGGGATCGATGCGTAGAGTCCGCACGGATCGTGGACAAAATTCTCCAAGTTAACACCTCGTTGAAGGCCAATCACCCACAGCTTCGAAGAAAGCGGTGAACACAGGCCAATCATTCACGTATTCCAAGAAAATCAGACCCATTTATGTCCCGAATTGGCCGATTCACCAGTTGCAACAAAATGGGTTTTGCAACTAGCTCAACCGGGGCCGAGTTACGCATTACTTATTGATGGTACCAGGCATCGAACGTTTAACCCAACCCTGCTGGCCCTCAGTCACATGAACCTCCGTATTTACAGGCACATCATACAGTACCAGGAAGCCCCCGCCAGCCCAGTCTACACGAACACTATCAATTGACTGAGTATCCATCAAGCCAAATGCGGCAACCACCTCATTTTGGGAGAGGTAACTGGATCCCGAACGAATACGACGTTCCTGCGTCCGATCATCTGTATACACACGAACATGGGTGCCAAAAGCGTCTCGGTTCCCCTCGGTCCCCGTGACGGTGATGCGCAACCAGTTTCGACCGGTTATATCGTTACGCCATAAGTGTGCTGGACCACCGTTCTCGACGATCAGGATATCCAGATCACCATCACGGTCATAATCTCCGTAGGCAGCACCTCGAGCAACCATTTCTGTCTCCAGGGGAGGCGTCGTTGAAGGCGAGACCTCTTCAAACAGTCCACTACCATCGTTCTCAAACAACTGTGCTCGCTGCTCATAGGTAATCTTATCCTGTCCTACCAATCTATCTGGATAGACGTGCCCATTTGCAACGAACAAGTCCAGGTCGCCATCCAGATCCACATCAATCACCATTAATCCAAAAGTGAGCGTATTCAGACTTGGTTGACCAATACGGGATCTCGCCGCACGATCACCAAACAGCCCGTTGCCTAAGTAGCGGTACACCCCGATCATTTCCGTAGAAAAATTACCCACAAAAACTGATGGTTCGCCGGTTTCGTCCATAACACCTATATCAATACCCATTCCAGCACGGGCTTCCCCATGCTCACTGAAGGCGATACCACTCTGTACACCTCGCTCAGAAAATGTGCCATCCTGATTGTTTACAAACAGCAGATCTCCCTCACCATCATTTGCCACAACAAAGTCAGACCATCCATCACGATTGAAATCCCACTCTGCCATGCCAAGGGCCTTGCCCAATGGGTGGTAAATGCCAGACTCCTGTGTTCGATCAACGAATGAGCCATCGCCTTCAGCTTCAAAATACCGACTCGATATGCCCTCATAATCCGCGGGAACGCAGTAGAGCTTAACCGTGCCTCCATCAGGGCAGAACTTATCGCGCGCAGGGCTCCAATCTGCATAATTGCCTACGTAGACATCCAACCATCCATCACGATTTGCATCTATCCACAGGGCTGAACTACTCCACTCATCATCCAAACTCAGACCCGACTTACTAATTTCAAACACGCCTCCTTTGTTCTCTAGGAGCATGTTTTCATTGAGATTGGTAACCAGAATATCCTGGTCCCCGTCATTATCGTAGTCTGCCGTTGCCATGCCAAGCGTGAAGGCATAAAGCCGCCCCAGGCCCACCTCCTCCGTTACTTCCTCGAATGTGCCATCGCCCATATTGCGATACATCCAAAATGATTTGTACCACGCATACGGAGAGCGATCCCAGTACCCGCCGCCCAAAAGCAAAATGTCCAACCATCCATCGCCGTCATAGTCAATGAACCCTGCACCTGAGCCCATTTGCTCCGCGTAGTATTTCTTGCCATCTGCACCATTATCGTGCCGGAACGCTCCAAGGCCTACATCAGCAGTTACCTCGATGAACCCAATGGGTTTGTCGGAGAGCGTGGGGGGCTGAGCGTTTTGACATCCAGGCAAACCGGCCAATGCTGCAATTACACAAGCCACCCCACAGATGAGTACATGATCAACTGAATTCCTCATCCCTATAAACAAAGCGGAGAATTGGGATCATAACCCCAATTCCCCGCCTGTGACCTGAATATTAGTTACCCAGGACTGATTTGATTTTTCGTTTTAGAGGCCGATCTGAAGGCCAATACGGTTCACCGCACCGAAAACACCAAACTGCGTGTATGCATAGTCTGCCCCAACGCGGAAGTTTCCAAACGCATACCGAAGTCCGGCCCCAGCGCTCAATCCCTGCTCTTCGCTCACACCCAGTTGCTCGAACCCTCCACGAATGGATACTACATCCATAAGTGTGTATTCCAAGCCGAAGCGGACGTGCTCAGCAAAGTCTCTGGGACGTTGGGCATCAACATGAAGCTGAATACTGTGCATATCTGGATCAATAGAGGTAAGGTCAACCAAATTCATCGACATTCCGATCTGGAAAGTCAGTGGTAACTCGAACCTTTCACGTACATATGTTTGCTCCTGGGCAAAGTTACGAGCGCTCATACCGATAACAAGGCTCTCAAACCCAGTTGCATACACAATACCAAAATCAAATGCGACCGTCTGTGCGCTGTAGTCCTCTGTTGTAGCAACAACCCCGGAATCAAAATCCTGGGAGGTTGCAAATCCCGTACCTAGGTCCTGGAAAACAAGCTTAATATTGGCACCAGCCGAGAAACGATCACCAAAGGATCTAGCATAACCTAGGCCCACGGCCATGGCCGTCGGTTGATAGGTTCCCAACTGCACAAATCCATCTTCATTGTTGGCACGAATATTATAGTTGAACTCACCGTAGTCCACGGCAACCAGTGAGACACCAACTACACCAAAGTTGCCTGCTGAACCTGGACGGAACGCAATACTGGCCTGCGTATAGCCAATATCCGCGATAAAGCTCATATTGGTTGCCGCTGCATGCATGCGCCCCTCCATGAAGCCCATACTCGCGGGATTGTAGAACATCGAAGTTGAAGAACCAACCATCTCGGCAGTCAGAGCTGAGCCAATAGCAGAAGCACGGGCATCTACTGATGTACTCAGGAATTTCATTCCGGTCTGGGCGCGCTTGTCCGTTTCCACCTCAGTATCCGGGGTTAGGCCTGACTGACCATAGGACGCCGGTGCACTGCCAAGCAGGAGTGCGGCGATAGCCAGTATTGAAAATAAGTAGTGCTTTTTCATTGCATCGTTTGTCTTTAGGGTTGCGTGTTGCATGGCACTCTGCCCTGTACGGACAGAGTGCCGCGCCAACACAACTACCGGATTACCGTGAATTTCCGAATCGCTTCGTCACCCGTGTCATTGTCTGCAATAACAGCAATGTAGATACCGCTCACAAGCAACTGACGGGATGTGGTGGTTAAGTTCCAGAGCTCGTCACCGCTACCATCATTATGCTCGATGGTGTGGACCAGTTCTCCAATCTCAGTATAGATCTTGATCGTACAGTTACCTGGGATGTTGAAGAATGCAACACGATCCTCTTGATCAAACCTTATAGTAGCATCTGCGCCGAGATTAACCGGGTTAGGCACAATACGCGCATCCTCTACAGTACCTGTTGATCCATACGCAGGGCGTTTCAGGTTAACAGGCTGATAGGTCTGCGTTAGGGAGCGAGAGCTGCGGAGTGGTGCGCCTGTTGGAGTTCCGGAAATACCATCCGGATCCATGGACTGCGGTCCGCCGACAGCCTGCAAATAATAGTAATAGTCCGTTCCCCTGTTGAGGTCGGTATCATCGTAGGAGTTCGCTCCAGCATCAAGCTCCGCGATCATTTCGTAACCGCAGTGCTGCTGACCTGAGGCAGCGGGATCCGCCGGGTTTCTTGGATTTGAACCATCCGTAAACTGCTGCGAGTCAAGGTTCAGGCAGCTTTCGTAGATGTAATCCTCAAACCGGGATGTCCGATACAGTAACCATTGTGTGCGTGCAGGTCCGCCCGCTGGATTCGTCCATCTAACTTCAACTTTGTCAGGACGCCCTACAACACTGAAAGTAGTGGGAGCGTGGGGGGCTTCAGGAATTGGATAAGTGCTCATGTTGTTGCTAGCCGCATAGAGATTGATACCCCGTTGCAGCGTCTGCAACATAGAATCCCGTGCACTCACAACCCATTGATTCTTCGTCATTTCCTCCAATCCATGACCAAATGTATCAAACATTCCATCGCCATCCATATCCATCTGATTGAGAGTATGATCAAAAGTCCCGGTTTGGATCATTCCATCTCCATTCGCATCATAGCGAATCATGTCCGTGTCGCGATCCAATCCACCAAGTTTGAATGCCCTACCAATCCGCACACTGGCATCAATGGTCAATCCGCCAACACCTTCCACGACTACAATCCGAACATTTTCACCTGGGGCAAAATCGTATGGTCCGTAAGCTGTCGTGACAGCATGACCGCCCTGCTTACCTGTGGAGGGATCATTATTGGGCTCCCAGAAAACACCGGTAGGCTCAATGCGGTCAGCGTAATGTGGCCACATATGTGAGGACCCACCATCAATACGATCAGGGTTCTCACGCGTCCTAATCCCCCACTCATAGTAATCTTCGTGAGAACTACCGTCAGCGGTCAGTGCTTCGTCCGAGTCCATAAAGCCCATGGTCGCTGGCTGACATGTCTCTATGGTAGCCATGGTGCAGCGAATGTAGGTGGGATCCGTAGGCGAATTGTCGGCATGGATTGTTGCCCGGCCAATATAGCTGGCACCGGTCAAGCGTCCAATCGAATCAGCCGGAGGTGCCCACCATGCTTCGTTGAATAAAGACCCACCAAAGCGATCGTAGTCTCCCTGCGTTTCTGGATCAATACCGATCCACAGATACTGTGAGGTAAATGTGATCGGATACTCTGCATGTCCGTCTCCGACGACGTCAATCATGCTGAACTTGCCCCAAACCATGCCACCGCTGACTGTCCAGGCACCCTGCAGGTTGCCCCTCCACCGGTGGATGCGGAAGAAGTAAGTTTCTTTCAGGCTCTGATCCGGTAGTTCGAGGTCCTCGTCTTCGTCCGTGTTCCCAGTATTGGTATAAACGTACTCAATGATGTTATAGTCATCGTGAGCCTGGTTCACATAGGCATATGCCTTCCGATCCACTGTAATACCGACATACGTGTTGTGGATGTTATGCACCATACGGTCGGATGGAAGTCCTGGATCTATCTCGTCAATGACAGCGACGTTGTCGAACGACAGGGCCCCATCCACCTCCACTACGGTGTCCTCCGTCCTGCTGACGAGTACATTTTGTACCGGATAGGTCACATCTGCACCGGCTGTTCGGGGACCAATCCGGGCTACGAAGTACGGAAAGTTTTGTCCGTTGGAATCTGTCCAGTCCTTTGTACCGAGCCAAAACGCTTTGGCCCTGAAGTGGCTGCTGTTACGCAGGATGGCTGGCCATTCCATACCATCCGCAGCAGACGAATTACCTTCGTGCTGGGCACCTGATTCTGTCCATGTGCTGTGGAATGTGCCAATATCCAGCCACTGTGCAGTGAACTGGGCAGTGGCAACCATTGGCACGAAGGTCAACAAAAACAGTCCAGCCGAAAGGGCTTTCATGTAGTAACTGATTTTCATGAGCTTGCTTGGTTAAAGTTGAAAACAATCGGCGGGCCGCCTGCCCTCGAATTTAGAACAGGCGACCCTGCTTCAAGCTATAGAGTTACGCGGATACCTAAAGTGACCCGACGATTATTCAAAAATGTGTTGAACCGCAGATTCGGCATATCGATGTATGCTTTGTCATCAAGTACCCGCTGCACATCACCCTCCGGCACGGCTTCAAAGCTGGACCCATTCCAACGGGAGTACGTGCCCGTGTCGGCCGCCCAATACCAGGCAACAGAGTTGGGTTCGCTGACACCTTCAAGCGATTTGAAAGCCTCGATTGGCTGATATGCTACGTCAGGATGACGGAATACACCAGGCCGATCATCGCCGGGAACCCATACATAGGGAAGTCCCTGTTTATCGGCATACGACAAGTTCTCATCGACCGCATTCATCTGATCATAGATGTCTTCAGGCAGGTGCAGTGACCACATGTAGCGGTCAAAATCCCTACCATCCGGATGGAACCCGGTGGAGCTGTACAGATGGCGGCGATTGAAGAGATTGGATACATCCATGAAGATCTGCGCACCACCGAAACGCGTATTGACGTGCTTCGTAAAGCGAAGATCAAAATTAACATAGCTGCGCCAGCGTACGTTCTCCTGCAATTCAGGAGGTGCACCACCACCGCCTGACCATCTCCATTTGCTGCCTGAACGCCATTCGCCCAACAGACTTACGCGCCAATCTCCCAGCAATGAACCATTAAACAGAGACGGAACGAAACTGCTCGGCGTCAAGAAGAGCAGGTTTGCACGGGCAAACGGCTCGGCCAACGGAGCTCCAATGCGGTAGTCGGTCGAGGTCCGCAGGTAGTTACGCTGCTGGAATGTGTTTTCGTTGAATTGAGCGTAGCCAAAATTACCACCTTTGGTCTGTAGGAAGGTGTAATTGACAAACCCTCGGATCCAGTCGCCGCGCAGCTTGGTCAATGTGACTTCTGCCCCACGTACATCTTCATAGTTCCAAGGCTGCTTGATCGCGTAGTTCACGACACCACCCAGGCTATTGTAGGAAACATTACGCGGTTGATTGCGGATATCCCGATAGAAACCGCTGATCCGCAGCAAATACTGGTCGAAGAGGTTCTGGTCAAAGCCCAACTCATACGCCACCGTCTGGGGCATTGGATGCTCTGGGTTACCCATCACATCAATACCGCTGTTACGCGACTGCTGAATACCAAACACGTCAAACGGGTTCAGCATTTGGCGGAAATGGCCGTAATTGAAATAAAGCTTGCTTTCTTGCGTGATGGGGAAGGAGATGCCCAACCGAGGACTGATGAAGATCTGTGCTGCCGGATCTTCTTTACTCAGTAGTTCATCCAAACCATCTACCCGCTGCCGGAAAGCTTGGTCATACGGATTTTCTGCTACCCACCAAGCTGTATTCGCATCAAAGAAGTCCACACGCACACCAAGGTTGGCAATCATGCCCTGGAATTCCAGCTTACCCTGTGCATAAGCTGCACCCTGGATCGGTTGACGTGAGAGCGGATAATCGGCCTCGGCTTCCGGTCCCACCAGCGCAAGGTTCACTCTCTTATAATTCAGGTCATAATCACTGATAATGAGTTCCGCACCTGTTTTGAGCTGGAGTACCCGGGTTACCTGACTGGTCAGATCAAACCGACCGGTGAAGACACTCACATCAGAGGTGTCCCGAGTCTTTACCCAGTGACCCCCGGTGGTTTCAGCACCACCGAGCAGGTTACCGCCCTGACCCAAAAATCCGAACGGCTCATCCCCAACACAATACGGGGTTGTCACGCCGTCTCCATTGATGTCGCTACCACCACCAAAGCAGGTTAGCTGGTCCCTGTTTGCCTCACCTGCGGGAGTTAGCCGACCAAAGTTATTGGTATACGGGACCGGGTAGAAGACACCATCTTCCGTGTACGAGCCATCACGAAGATTCGGAAAATGACTACGATACTTTGACGCAATATTCTGCAAATGGACTTCGTAGAAGGTACTCGCACTGAGCGTATGTGTGAAGGTGGCTCCGATCAGTGTATGGTCGATATTAGCGAGCGGGAACGCACCATCAGACAGAATCACACGTCCGCGGCGGTTGATACCGTCAACAATCTCTGCACCAGCACCCCACCATGGGTAAGACGGCATTTCTCCGCCGTACATCTGAACGTCCGCACTTCCCTGCGAGCGGTTAATACCACGCTCTATGCCCTTCATACCCTGAAAACTCAGTTTCATTCCTGGCGCAACGTTCGAGATCAGCTTGCCCTGAAATGTCTGATTATTGAAAGCCTCGCGGCTCTGAGGATAGATATACGCGGTCTGCGTACCTCTGTAGGACACCGAGAAGCGCAGATCACCCAATTGATTACTCAGACCAGGAACCAGTGGACCGGCCAAAGTAATATCAGCCTCATAGTCAGGCTTGGTGATCTCGTTATCCTTGCGGTGGGTATGCTTGAAATAGTTCTGCATATCCTGAGCCGTAACATCAAAGCCCTCGTCATTGAGAAGCCGCTCAGCGAGTGCATTCCAGCCCTCAAAGGCGTTGTACTGGTTCTGTGTATAGGAATCCCACGCACCATTACCTGTGCCTTCCCAGGCGACTGCCGGGTCAAGGAACGGGCGGACAAACCAACTGTCGCAGTCCCCCGTTACCGGACCGGAGTAATTACAATTATCAAGATTCACGCCTCCCAAGCCCTCAAGAGCCTTTGGCTGGGCAGGTTGAAAACGATACAGTGCGTCAACGGTGTAGCGTGTCCGGGAAGGCTCTTTAGTGGTAACGTTCACGATACCACTCCGTACGTTTCCGTACTCTGCATTGAAGCCTCCTGTCTGGACCTGTACCTCCTCCAGTGAGGTGTAGCTGATGTTCGTGAATGGTTGGTGTGAGCGACCGGTCCGCAGGTTCATGCCATCAACCACGAAAGCAACTTCATTCAGGCCTCCACCGCGCACACGAAGACCTGGTTCAATACCGGCCTGAAGGTCAAGTACCTCACTGACACCAGCCACCGGGAGATCTTCAAAAGCCTCGGGGTTGAGACTGGCCACGTTGGCCGACACATCCAACTGCACAATTGGACGTTCACTTGTGACCACAATCTCTTCGAGGCCAACAGCTTCCTCTCGCAGTTGAATATTCCTGGTAGTCGTTAGTCCGGTAGAAACCCGAATACCCTCCACCCTCTGGTCCACAAAGCCCACAAATGAAACGATCAGAGTGTAGGTGCCTGGACGCACGTTATTGATAAAGAAATAGCCATCTACCTGTGTTGCTGCCCCTTGCGTGGTGCCCTCAATCACAACACTCGCTCCGGGGATAGTCTCTCCTGTGGCAGCATCAGTCACCACGCCATCGATCTTGCCCTGTTGAGCAAACGCGACCGACACGGTAAATACCAGCATAATGGCTAAACTCAGTAGCCCTTTTAGTCTCATAGTTCAGTTCTAGTTTAGTTCATGTTCTAGTTTGAGGCATCCTGCAACAAAAACAAGATGCCGGTTCTGGCTTGATCAGGCCTTGCAAGCGCTTACAAGCCGGACAGACGGATCTGACGGACGCTGAAGATAACACATCGGAAGAGAAGATAACAAATTTGTCGTTATAAAAAAATTTTTCGAGAACAATACTAAAACCCCGGAGCGAAGTATCGCACATCCCGAATTACCAGAAAATCACGTACAGGGCCGCTGTAACCGCCAGTATTCCGAAAGCCAAGATGGCAAATACCGGATCAGTCTGAATTACACTTCGACTGATAACAATTGCCCCTCGACTATCCTTGCCCCTGCCTTCAATGAGAGAAACCACCACAATCAATGCCACAGAGATTATAAATACCCAACCCATTCGGGAAAGGAATGGCATCCCTGGTACAATCCACTTCATGGCCACAGATAACGGAATACTAAGTACAGCCGAAATCAAAGCAGCGTTGGCCGTTGATTTTTTCCAGAACAAGCCAAGTACGAAAATGGCAAGAACCCCTGGGCTGACAAACCCTGTGTATTCCTGGATGTACTGGAATACCTGATCCAGGGACGCCAGCTGCGGCGCCAGAATTACTGCAACAGCCATACTGGCCAGTGCAACCAGTCGCCCCGTACGCACGAGATCCCGTTGACTCGCATTCGGGCGGATGTAGTTACGGTACAGGTCCATCGTGAAAATGGTGCTCGTACGAGCTAATTGCAAAACCCATTTTGCTGCAACTGGTGAACCGGCCAATTCGGGACATAAATGGGTCTGATTTTTTTGGATTACGTGAATGATTGGCCTGTGTTCACCGCTTTCTTCGAAGCTACGGGTGATTGGCCTTCAACGAGGTGTTAACTTTGAGAATTTTGTCCACGATCCGTGCGGACTCCACGCATCAATCCCACGGCTTCTGTATTCCAGAACCCCCAATTCTGTACGCGACCACTCGACGATCCGGTTTAGTGGACCATCCGCAGCAGTTGATCCACCGTGAGCACAACAATTCCAAACATCAGGTGACACATCACTTTGCTGTGCCCACGCACCCGTACATGGCGTCCACCAAACTCATCTTTGAGTCGTCCAAAGACCCGCTCCACGGTCGAACGTTCCTTGTAGCGCGCCCGCTCAGGTGGAATGAACCCGGCACTGCGCTGTGCCTTCTGCTCACGACGGTGTTCCGCCTTTCGATTACGCGGATTCGTGTCGATGATCGGCACATGTCCCGCTGCCGTACTGTGTGCGTGAATCGCCTTCGCGTCATACGCACTATCCATGAGATCATAGCAGTTGTCCACCCGCTCACCCGTCATGGTCGCCAATGGAATGGCCGCCTGACTATCGTGCAGGGACGCGGAAGATACCAAGCAGCTGATCGGAACCCCGCCGTCTGCTGCATCTATATGTAGCTTATATCCCGTCCAGGATTGCGTATGCCCTTTCGCATTTCGCTTGCTCCCCACCGTGCATGCCTTGGGCAAATCCGCCAACAGCTCCGCTTTGTTCATGGTACGCTGGCGCTCCAGACGCGTGGGGACCTTTGGACGTTCCTCCCCCTTCCGTGGACGCCCACGCTTGCGTTTCACCGGTTCCGGCGCCTTTTTCTTCGGCACCGGCTTCTCTCTTGCCTCAATCGCCGTCGAATCCCGTGAAATATGGCCCACCAACGAATCCGCATAGCTCTTCTGAATCAAGACTTCGTGGATTCGTGTCGGTAACTCGGACTCCGCAAACTCCTTGAACGCACGGGAAAATGTGGACGCACTTGGTATATTCCGCTGCCGCGACCAACCACACATCGACCGAAGCAATGGGTCCGAAAGTAGTCGCTCTCGCAATCCGGCAGTCGTCGGAATATTCAAGACCATCTTGGCCAGAAACGACCGTGCAAGCGAAACCCGAGATGCCAGCGGGCGCCCCGGCGTGCGGAACGAGGTGCGGGGCAGAAAATCCTCCACACACACCATCTCGAATACCAACAACAACTTCTGGTACCGTTTGGGCAACGAACCAAATTCCTCCTCCACCCAAGGAAACAATTCCCGTTGGCAGGCAATATAAAAACCTCGTATTTTCTTCCTAAGGGACATGGGAGACTCCGGTTTTCGTGGAAAATTGTCGACACTAATTGATACGAAATCCGGGGGACTCCGGTCCCTTTTTTAGCCCTATCGAGGGATGTTTCTATGCTCGGGGCGGATACAAATCCCAATCAAAATCGCCTCCTCTACCCAGAGACACCAACCAGAAACCGTGACCTCAAAATTCCAAAAAATCCCCCGATTTGAGAGTTTTGCAACTGGCTCGTACTGTTCATCATAGAAGCCAGAGAAGAAACAATAGCCGCTATCAACGCTGCAAACGTGAGCCCTTTAAGTCCTGGGCCAACATACTCGTTCAAAAGCCACGGGTAGGCTTCATCTGCAGCTCCGATCGGGGCAGCAAGCGCATATGCAACAATCCCGGGAACTACCACAATCAGTGGCAGGAGCAGCTTCAGAAAGCCTGCAAAAGCAACGCCGCGCTGCGCTTCCTTCAAACTCGGTGCAGCCAGCGTTCGTTGGATGATGTACTGATTACACCCCCAGTAAAACAGGTTTGCTATCCACATACCGCCGACCAAGACACCAATCCCTGGCAATAACTCCCACGCATCCTGGCGTATACCATCGTCATCAGTATAAATCAGCTCACCCTGCTGAAGAATCATGTTGAAGCGGTCGGGTACCTCGTTCAGCAGTTTGCTGAGACCCGAAAAAACACCTTCTCCCCCACCGTATGCATTCAGCGCAAGCACTGTGGTCAAGAGTCCCCCGCCAATCAGGAAACACACCTGAACCACATCTGTCCAGGCGACCGCCTTGAGTCCCCCGTAGACGCTGTACACCGTGGCAAACACCGCCAGTGCCAAAACTCCTTGCCACAGCGTGATGCCCATGATGCCCCTTAGAGCAAGTGCGCCGAGATAAACAACAGAGGTTAGGTTCACGAACACGTACACCAGCAGCCAGAATACCGCCAAGAGCGTCCGTACACGCGCGTCATAGCGAACCTCCAATAACTGTGGCATCGTGTAGATGCCCTTCTTCAGATATATGGGAATAAACAACCATGCAACCAGTAGCAGCGTGATCGCGGCCATCCATTCATAGGTTGCGATCGCCAACCCTACGCGGAAGCCCGAACCTGACATTCCAATGAATTGCTCCGCCGAAATATTGGACGCAATCAACGAAGCACCAATAGCCCACCAAGGGAGTGACTTACTGGCTAGAAAATAGTCCTCAGCGTTCTTGACATGCCCCTTCTTCTCTCGCGAGACCCACAGCCCCAACGACACTATCAGGAGGCAGTAAGCACCGAACACAAGGTAGTCAATCAGAGCAAACTGCATCCGATAATAATTTGGAGATCAGCAAAAGATAACCGGATTTCCTGAACTACCGTACGCGGCGCCAAATCTCATCGTAGCGCGCATCACCCTGGCCGCCCTGATGATGCCACAGCGAGTCGCCTTCGAGCCTACAATTAAATTCGAATGTCTGGCCGACATTCTGAGGAATAGCACTGTACTCTACGTGCTCGGTATACTGTCCCAGGGAATCAAGCGTGTACCGACCACCCTGCGCGTGCACGAAGGAATCGGCGGTCTGCCGGATAAACATCCAGTGCGTGCTGTTGAGCACCTTGAGCGTCGGCGCCTGCTGATAATCAGGATCACTCTCAAACCCCCCACCCAGCGCTCCCGCTGACTCTCTGATTTCGACCAATTCCCAGGAACCGACAAGGTCCGGGCAATCTTCCGAGCCCATCTGTCCCGCTTCTTCGACCGCCTCCTGATCTGCCGCAACGCATCCGGCAAAAAGAAAGACGATTGCCGCTACCATCAATAATAGTCTGGAATTCATGGCTCTGGAGTGCAGTTGTGGAATACTAATTTGGCTCTTCACTTTTATGAGTGGGGCGCCTGTTTTTGGAGGCCTTCGGGGTACAGATCCAGTCCTCCGAGATAGAAGTAAATTGCATGGGCAAACCGCTGTGTGTTTCGGAATCCACGCGCACGAACTTTGACGGTTTTGATGCGGCTATTTATGCTTTCAGCTGGGCCATTACTAACTTTTAGAACGATCGCATTTATGATTCCCCATAGATGATTCTTAACCGTCTTAGCAGCTTTTTTCATGGGTTCAAGTCGACAACGCATGGCCCAGGATAACCAGCGCTTCCAGCCCTTGAGGGCCCAAGTACGACTGACATAGTGCCACAATTTCTGGGACAGTTCCTTGATGGCCCATGCACGCGCCGTTTTCAGCGAACTGTGCTTTAATTGCTGGAATCGTTTCTTTTGTCGGGCAGACATATTCTCCCGATTGGTGAGCCAGTCGTACTTGGTTCCGGTGAGATCCTCAATGCCCGCTTTCCGCAATTCCCGGTTCTCCTGCCGACGAACTTTATCCACCGCCTCTACAATCTTTTTCATCACATGAAAACGATCAAATGAAATCTTGGATTCTGCATCTGGAACATGTTTTTTCGTGGACTTGATGTAGGCGGGCCACATATCCATGCTCACACTCTCAATCGCTTCCAGTTGCGCAGCCGAACAGTCCTCATAATAGGCATCCAGACTCGTATGGGTGCGCTTTTCCTTGACAAACAGCACCGTGCCCGTTTGGGAATCCGAAACCACCGTGATATACTTATGGCCCTTTTTGTACGAGGTCTCGTCCACACATATATGGGGAACCGGTTGCGGCTCTCTACGGGCGAGTCCGCGCTTTACCGCACGCGCCATGATGTTGGCGATCATCGTCCAACTGACGCCCAGCCTGGTGGCCACCGTTGAAATACTGGTTGTATCCTGCAACCAGTCAATTACCTTTCTTTCAAAAGCCATTGTAAAACGCATCCGCGCATCCGCCCAAGGGACCGAAACGGTCTTGATCCCATGCTCCGAACAGGCCACACGGGGAACTTTCGCAACCACGCTCGTCCGATACTCGCAGATATCCGTGTGGCGCCATTTCCGAAGACGATGGTCGTATCCAGGACAAACTTCCCCACACTCTGGACAGTGCAATACCGAACCCTTTGAACAGATTACATGAATCTCAGCCGTAAAAGCCGTCTTGTCTTGCTTGATCTCCGAAATCTCCCAAGGAGATTCAATCCCTAAAAGATGATTTATGTCTTGTATACGTTGTTCCATCGTTGGTAAATGATTGTGATTGATTTTCGTCACAAAAACGCAGCTAAGATAACAACGAAATCAATCCCGAATCTATTCCAGCACTTACTTGTTCAGCCTAATTCTGACATCAAACCCACTTAAAAAGCGGAAGCCCCACTAATTTAATGAATATAATGTTGTTCTGCAAAGCCTCAGTCACCCGGTGCCCGGATCCTGTCCACCAGAGCATCAATTGATGCAGGTGGGGCCGGAGTAAATTTCGAGACTGTAGCGGCCACAACGAAATTGAGCACCATACCCACTGCTCCTATACCCTCAGGAGAAATACCAAAAAGCCAGTACTCCGCAACATTCAGGTCAGGCCGTACAAACTTGAAAAAGACGATGTAGCAAGCGGTAAAGGCTATGCCAGCAATCATGCCGCTTATGGCCCCATACTTGTTCATCCGCCGGGTAAATATCCCCAGGATGATCGCCGGAAAGAAAGACGCTGCCGCCAGCCCAAAGGCAAAAGCAACGACCTGTGCAACAAAGCCTGGCGGATCAATACCGAAATAGCCCGCGATGATTACAGCAACCCCCGCAGTGATTCGAGCGGTCAGAAGCTCACGCTTCTCTGAAATCTCCGGCATAAACCCTTTCTTCAGAAGATCACGGGCCACCGCCGTCGAAATAACCAGCAGCAGTCCGGCAGCTGTGGAGAGTGCTGCCGCAAGTCCACCCGCTGCAACCAATCCTATAACCCAGCCGGGCAGGTTGGCAATCTCCGGATTGGCCAGAACCATGATGTCGGGGTCAATGGTGAGTTCGTTTTCTCCATCCGCCGACGACCCGACATACTGGATTCTGCCATCTCCATTTTTGTCCTCAAACTTGATCAGACCTGTCTGCTCCCAATTTTTGAACCAGCTTGGAACCTCAGAATAAGGGCGATCCGTGACGGTTGTCAGAAGATTTGTGCGAGCAAAGGCTGCAACCGCAGGCGCACTCGTGTACAAGAGCGCAATAAAAACAAGTGCCCAGCCTGCACTTGTGCGTGCGTCCCGCATGCGTGGCACGGTATAAAACCGAACAATAACATGAGGCAGACCCGCCGTCCCGACCATCAGCGCTGCGGTAATTGCAAAAACGTCAATCATGCTCTTCTGCCCACTCGTGTAGGCAGCAAAACCCAGATCCGTACTCAGACCATCAAGTTTCTCCAATAGGTGGATGCCGGAGCCGTCTGCCAGCGTACTTCCAAAACCTATCTGGGGGATCACATTGCCAGTCATCAACAATGAGATAAAAATTGCCGGCACTAGGTATGCAAAAATGAGCACGCAATACTGAGCTACCTGTGTATACGTTATGCCCCGCATACCTCCGAGTACAGCATAGAAAAACACGATACCCATACCTATAAGCACGCCTGGCACAATATCGATTTCCAGGAAGCGCGAAAACACGATACCCACACCACGCATCTGGCCTGCTACATAGGTGAACGACACAAAAATTGCGCACAGCACTGCGACGAAACGGGCAGTCTGGGAATAATACCGATCCCCCACGAAGTCAGGCACGGTAAACTTGCCGAATTTGCGCAGGTACGGAGCCAGTAGCAAAGCCAAGAGCACGTACCCTCCAGTCCACCCAAGTAGATAAACACTGCCATCCCGGCCCATGAACGCGATCAGCCCCGCCATAGAAATGAACGAAGCTGCACTCATCCAGTCGGCAGCCGTGGCCATTCCGTTCAGTACAGGATGAACACGCCCACCGGCCACATAGAACTCTCGTGTCGACCCCGCACGAGACCAAATGGCAACCCCGATATAGAGTGCAAAGGAGATCCCCACCATAATAAAAGTCCATGCCTGTACCGTCATGTTCCCTCTGCAATCGATTTATTATCAAGCCGGTTCATCAGAACCACATACACAAAAATGATCAGAACAAAAACATATATCGCACCCTGCTGCGCAAACCAGAACCCCAGTTTGAATCCGAACACACGAATCCCGTCCAGTACATCAACCAGCAGCACACTGGCACCAAATGACACCAAAAACCAAATTCCAAGAAGTATTCCCACGTACCGCAGGTTAGTCCGCCAATACCGTTTTGGTGTCATGTGCAAAAGAAAATTTGTGATGTGTCAAGATACTGACCTTCCCTATACCTGTACCCGGATATTCGGGAAACTCGCTGCATAATCCCCCATTATTTCCGGGGCTGACCAGAAAGGTGAATTTCCTTTGCCGGCATAATCGGCAATCCCTGCTCCTCCGCGAGTTTTCGCACTGCAAGCAAAATCTCTTCCTGCGACAACATGTACTCGTCGTAACCTGTCGACTTAGTGAACGCCAAGACGAGGACGACCAGTCCACTGGTATCCATGTTCGTCAAGCGAACCAGACTCTGATCCGTATGGATATCCGCCCGCTGCTCCAGTGATTGCCGGACAGAAATCAGAAACTGTTCCAGCTGCAATGAAGTGATCTCGTGAGTAAACGTAACTTCAAAACGGATCCGGCGGGCATCCCTTTTAGACAAATTGCAGATTTCCGCATTGGTGAAGGTTTGGTTGGGCAGTATAGAGAGGGTTTTGTCGAATCTTCGAATGTGTGTACTGCGGACGCCAACCTCCTCCACTACTCCGTCAACACCACTTACATCTATGACATCCCCAATTTGAAATGGTCGTTCACTGAAGATCACAAGCGACCCGAAAACATTCGCCAATGTATCCTTTGCGGCAAAAGCCAACGCCAGACCACCGATACTCAGGCTTGCAATCAATCCTGTGGTAGGTTGACCAAACTGCCCTAATATAGCTGCTATGACAAGCAGTGTCAGGATCAGCTTCACCGTGGTTGTAACCGGTGCAATCAATTGGTCATCCAGCCGTGTTTCGGTTTTTTCGGCTGCGCGCTTTGCAATCCCCGCGAACACATCCACTGCATGAAATGCACAATAGACCGCCACAAGCAGTACAGCCACCGTACCTGCTGTGCTGAGCCATAAATGTATGTTCAGCGGCTCCTGTGGGAGTGCGAGCACGACTATCACTCCATTCCAGAGGGCCACGTTGATCAGCAAGCTAAGAGGCTTGGAGAGCAGCCGATCAACATCGTTGATCACGTCTATGTCTCCACTTTTATTAAACTGCTTCAGCAAGCTACTCAATACCCACCGCACGAAGCTGCGGGCCAAGATGCCCAACAAGAGGAGTAAACCTGAGACGATCAAACGACCGACTGAGATATCCCACAATACTTGCTGCTCCAAAAAAGAAAGATCAATCATGTCCATGTTATTTATCTGTCAATAAGCTCAATGCACGTGCCTTTGTGAAGTATGTCCGCACTATCGGGCCCATAGTTGCAAATCAGGTCCAGAACCGTCATGCCGGGTTCAAACCCGACAAAGGTCTGACGATAATCCGGCTGCGAAAAATATAAACGACGAGCGGCACACGGCTCTGGGATTTCAGCGGGTGCCAGCAATTCCGATTCGGGCCAGAAGGCCATTATTGCTTCCATATTGTCAGGACATCCCTCCAATTCCGTCGCGGACAAGAGGGTTGCCGAGCACCCCATCCACCGAAATATCAGCCGGATGGATGCAACATTCAAAGCTCCTAAATATTCCCACTCGCGTTTGTACAGCTCTCTGATTGCTTCGCCGTAGTGATCAAAGTATGGTGACTGGCCATAATTGAACGCAATTGCTTTCCAGTGTCGTTTCCGCCACCCCGGCACCTGGCGGATGCGGGTTGAGGCCTGTGATCGACCGTGCTGTCCCCCCGTCAGCGGTACCGAAATCCACTGCCACCCATCGGGATTACGAACACGTGTACGATTTTGTAATGACTGACGACTATACTGAAAGGTGTCTGCCAGAACAATTATGTCTGCGGCTCGCATAAGTGCCGCAAAAGCCAGGCTCGGCCAGTATTCCGGTGGACGTATGACAATAGTTTGGCCGAAGGGCGTACAACCACCGGGGCGAACAACTCGTTCATCAATAAAATTGGGCATATCTTTTGCGCTAATGAACCATACTTTAGCCCCCGCATGGCCCCCCGACCAGCCGCTTGGCATTGTGGCCCCAGCGAGCCCGCCTCGTACTCCTGAAAGACAGGAACGCGGACTGAATGCGCTTGCCGCAGACGGATATTCGATTCATTGGGATCCAGGTCAACTTACATCGCATGGCTATCTGGCCGGGTCGGATACACAGCGTGCTGAACAGTTCAATCAAGCACTTACGAGAACTAGGTTTCTGATGGCGCTCCGTGGAGGATACGGCTGTTTACGCATTTTGAACAGAATTGACTATACTGCCGCACGGAGTAAGCAAGGCGTCCTGATTGGCTACAGCGATATTACTGCCCTGCAGCTCTCTCTCTTCAAGCACGCAGGATGGAGGTCTATTTCGGGTCCTGTGGTCGTCGAGTGGGGAGAAATTAATGCTGCTATGAAAGATGAAGTGCGTGAACTTCTTGAAGGACAACTGCCACCCCCGATAGAGGGCTTGCAGACTTTGCAGGGAGGTCAATGTACTGGAATATTACTGGGAGGCAACCTCTCTACGATTGTTCGAATGATCGGCTCCCCATATCTGCCGAGCTTCCAGGGAGCACTTCTGTTCATTGAAGATGTGAATGAGGCAGCTTATCGGATTGATGCGCTGTTCGCGCAACTGAAAAATGCAGGAATACTTAAAGAACTCGGGGGGTTAATTGTTGGCACTTTTACCGGGAAAGACGTCAACGACGAACGGTCAAGACGCGATGTGAACGAAATAATCACTGGATATGCTAGAGGGTACACATGGCCAGTCGTGACTGGTCTCACTTACGGCCACTTTTTTTCCCGTCACGTAATGCCCATAGGGGTGTCTGCCCAGCTAACTGCAAATATCAACGGAGGACGTCTCGATATCCTGGAGCCGGTCGTTCAACCGAGAGTTCCCGAATAAATAGAGAGTAACATCATTTTTCTTCAACCTTGCACATTACCATTAACCAGTGCATGAATTTGCGTGTCGCTGTTTTCGCCTCCGGTGGAGGATCAAATTTTCAGGCACTCGCCGAAAATGCCCTCACGTATAGTGTCACCCTGGTAGTTTGCAACAGGTCTAAGGCTGGTGTCCTTGACCGTGCCCACACCCTCGGAGTGCCTGCACATGTGCTCTCCCCCCGAGCTTTTGAGAGTGAAAAACTGTACTCGGATGTTCTACTTGAGCTCCTACATGTGGAAAAAATCGACCTGATCGCGCTCGCCGGATATCTGTGCAAAATCCCCGCCCCGGTCGTAGAAGCGTTCTGGGGGCGTATCCTTAATATCCATCCCGCCCTGCTGCCACGTTTTGGAGGCAAGGGTCTCTATGGACGCCGCGTACACAAAGCGGTGTTAGAGGCCAAAGAAGCTTTCAGTGGAGCAACGGTTCATTTTGTGGATGAAGAATACGATACTGGTCCTATCCTGCTGCAAAAGAAGGTGCCCGTGCTGTCAGGCGATACACCAGACTCCCTTGCTAGGCGTGTCTTAGCAGTTGAGCACCAGATTTTTCCTGAGGCACTTGATTTAATTGCCCAAGGACGCGTCCGTATCAAAGACCGACGCGTGATTATTAACCCCACAAAAAAATATGACGATTGAACCCCTGAATTTGCCTGCACCCGATGCAGTACGCCCCCGCCGCGCTTTGCTGTCGGTCTTCGACAAGAAGGGGCTGATTCCATTTGCGGAGGGACTCCAAAAACATGGAATTGAACTTGTCTCCTCCGGTGGCACTGCCCGACACCTGCGTTCCGCCGGCCTGGAGGTCGAAGATGTTGCCGAAGTTACGAAAGCACCTGCTATGCTCGGTGGCCGGGTTAAGACGCTTCATCCGACAATCCATGCTGGAATTCTTGCCCGACGGGATGCAAAAAACGACCTGGAGGATCTGGACCTGCACGGTATTCAACCCTTTGAACTTGTTGTCGTCAACCTTTACCCTTTTACTGAGGCGATCAAACGACCAGACATTAATGATGCTATCGCAGCGGAAAATATTGACATTGGTGGACCTGCCATGGTGCGGGCCGCAGCCAAGAACTTTGCCTACGTAGCGGTGGTCACATCACCGGATGATTACGTGGATATATTGACCTCGCTGAATGACACGGACGGACACCTCCCAATCTCCCTCAGACGTCAGTTGGCACGCATAGCCTTTACAAGAACGGCCGCCTACGATCACGCTATCGCCGCCTATTTTGGAAATGATCAGGAATACCCGCTTCCAGCACATATGAGTATACATCTCTCTCGTAAGGCCACGTTGCGTTATGGAGAAAATCCTCACCAGAATGCTGCATTTTATGGCAACCTGGAAGACCGGATCACAAAGCTTCACGGCAAAGCGCTCTCGTACAACAACCTGATTGACCTGGATGCTGCGCTGGCACTTATCCATGAATTTTCCGATGAAGGTCCAACCGTGGCCATTCTCAAGCATACAAATCCCTGCGGCGTTTCAACTGCTGAAACTCTTCTGCTGGCCTGGCAGCAAGCCTTTGCAACCGATACACAATCGCCTTTTGGAGGCATCGTGGTCATGAATAAACCCTGCAGCATCGATATAGCAAAAGCAGTGGGGCGTATTTTTACGGAGTTGGTCATTGCACCATCCTTTGATGCCGATGCACTGGCGCTGCTTCAGGAAAAAAAGAATCGTCGAATTATTCAGTTCAAATCTACTCCCAGTGATGAGTATCAGATGCGTCGGGTACTTGGCGGGCTGCTCTGCCAAACCGTTGACAGTTCGGCTGATAAGGACCTGCTCACGCCGGTTACAAATCGAAAACCGACTGCATGTGAACTTCTCGACCTCAGGTTTGCTTGGCGTGTAGCTAAGCACGTTAAGAGTAATGCGATTGTATATGCCAGGGATCAGCGGACATTAGGAATTGGAGCCGGACAAATGAGCAGAATAGATTCTTCTGAGATCGCCTTAGCAAAAGGTGCCAAATCCGGCTTGAACTTTGATGGTTGTGTTGTTGCTTCTGACGCGTTTTATCCATTTCCTGATGGCCTACTTGCAGCGGCAGACGGTGGTGCCATTGCAGCAGTCCAGCCTGGTGGCTCGGTGCGTGATAAGGAAGTGATTGCAGCAGCAGATTCACGCGGCATAGCAATGGTATTTACTGGAAAACGACATTTTCGACACTGATAACCGACGCCCGTAGTGTATCTTGAGCAATCATAATCCAAAATTTTTCGGAACAGCCCGCATGCCGTTCTATAGTCTAAATACTGACGTAGCCGTGGATCTTGGTACGGCCAACACATTAGTCTACGTGAAGGGACAAGGTATTGTCCTCAGCGAAGCCAGTATCGTCGCAGTTGACCGCAAAACCAAGAAAGTGCTGGCCATTGGCAATGATGCTCTGCCAATGCACGAAAAAACACACCGAGATATTGAAACCGTGCGTCCACTCAAGGATGGTGTTATCGCAGATTTTGAGTTGGCTGAACAGCTCATCCGTGGTCTGATCAGAAAAGTCCAAACCGGCTGGTTGAAAACGATTCGCCAGATGGTCATCTGCATTCCCAGCGGAACAACAGAGGTTGAGAAGCGGGCGGTCCGAGACAGTGCTGAGCACGCCGGAGCAAGAAAAGTGCATCTGATCGCGGAGCCTATGGCTGCGGCTATTGGGATTGGCCTCAAAGTCCATGAGCCCATTGGAAATATGATCGTGGACATCGGCGGAGGCACAACAGAAATTGCTGTCATCGCACTCAATGGCATCGTAATAGATCAGTCTATACGTCTAGGGGGAAACGAGATTGATGCGGCCATCTTAGCCTACCTCAAATATTATCATAACCTGATCATCGGACAGCGCACTGCTGAACGAATTAAAAGAGAGGTTGGTAGTGCGGTCATTATGGAGCCCGAGCTGGAGCTGTCCATCAGAGGTCAGGACTCGAGCAGCGGCATGCCGAAAGTGCATACAATCACTTCCGAGGATGTGCGCGCTGCAGTCAGCCAGACCATCGGCAACATAACAACGGCCGTCATGGCATGCCTCGAAAAGACACCCCCGGAACTCGGATCGGATATCCTCGAACGGGGGATCATGCTAACAGGTGGAGGGGCCCTCCTAAACGGAATGGACGTTATCATTCGTAATCGTGTTGATCTTCCCGTGTACATGGCAGATGATCCCCTCACCGCTGTGGTGCGTGGAACCGGCAAGGTTCTAGAAGACGTACCAACGTATTCCGACATCCTGTTGTAGACCGGATAGCAGATGAATGGGGAATGCCCTAGATGGCAGCATTCCCTGGTGATATGCAAGCCAGAGGAGCATTTTACTTGTCAAGACCGGCAACCACATCATTGATGGCTCGAACCTCTTGATGACATGATTGACTTGTGGTATCGCCTGCGCGATTATATCCTCTTATCCGCACTGCTGATTGTCTCACTTGTTTTTATAACCAATGCTAATCGACCGCTCATGCGAGGAGTTCGCAGCCAGGCATTGCAAATTGCCGGAACGGTTGAACATCGAATGGCTTGGACTGCGGAAGCTTTACGTGCCCTAAATGAAAACCGGGCACTCAGAGATGACAATCTCAGACTTACCAGTGAGTTGGCCCGATTACGTGTTGTAGATCTCGAGAATGAAGATATGCGCCAAGCACTGAATTGGAAAAACAACAGCGATCTTGAGACCGTGGCCGCACGTATCGTCGCACGTGAACCATTCGGAACTACCAATTTTTTCACTCTTGATGTCGGCAGCACCAACGGAGTGGAGATTAACATGGCAGTTGTAAGTCATCTGGGAATTCTGGGACGTGTGATCAACGTAAGTCGTAACTACAGCACCGTGTTGCCATACCTGCACTCGCAATTCCATGTGCCTGCCATGATTGATACACTTCGCGTTATAGGAATAATTTCAGGTGAAGGCAATGAGCCTGACGTGCTGCAGCTCAAGGAAATTGTCGTAAGCGCAGATGTTCAGGTTGGCCAGCGTGTCATTACACATGAGGCCAGTGGGATTTTTCCTCCGAATATGCCTATCGGCACCATTCTCGAGCCTGATCGCCAGGCAGGCAGCAATTACTGGCAAATTAAAGTGACACCAGCCGCGCCTCTAAGCACTGCTCACTCTGCGTTCGTTATTCTGAACCGCCCAGACTCTGCGGGAATTGCACTTGAGGCCGTATTGGACAACTAGCTCCCTGCTCTATGCCGCGCTTTGTAATCTGCTTTATTGTATCGTTCGTGCTCTCAATCGGTGTATGTCGAGCACAAAGTGTACTCGACTCCATCCTTGACGTCCGTCCTCACGCATGGTGGGGGGGCATGGTTACCGAAGCATCTACGGGAGATACACTCTTCATGCGCAATGCTGAGCGCAGCTTTATGCCTGCTTCGGTTACGAAGCTGTTCACAACCGCAGCGGCACTGGAGCAGCTGGGCCCCGACTATCGCTATGTTACGCTACTGTATGTGGACGGTACTCAGAATGAGAATGCACTGGAAGGAAACCTGGTGATACGTGGGGCCGGCGATCCCTCTACAGGCGCCCCAGGCCCAGACCGGATGGACCTGTTCAATGCCTTCGCAGATTCTTTACTCTCACTTGGAATACACGAAATTAGCGGCGATGTGATTGGGGACGATAACGTGTTTGATGACACGCCACTCGGCTCGGACTGGAGCTGGGAAGATCTGGTATACGGGTATGCCGCACAGATCAATGGGCTAACCTTCCACGATGCCATTGTGAATGTACGCGTACATCCAACACAACCCGGCGCACTAGGCCGGTTGTCTGTCACACCTGACCTGATGGATTACTTTACCCTCTACAACGAGTCAGTAACCCTTCCCCGGGGACAACCACTCGAAGAAGGACATGCACGTGAACCTAATTCAAACCGTATCACAATATCGAGTGCAGTTCCGCTTGGACGCTCGGATCCCGAAGAGCTGGCCGTTCATAATCCAACGCTCTATTTCGTTCACGGGCTGCGGGCTACACTTGCTTCCCGGGGTATTCTTGTCCGAGGGAACTCTGTTGATGTTGATAACCTGCCAGCTCCACCTGATTATCAGGACGCACGTGTGGTCGCACGGCATACCTCCGCTCCCCTGTCCGAATTGGTTGCAACTGTAAACAAGGAGAGCCACAATCTTTATGCCGAGCACTTGCTGAAAACGTTGGGGGTTGAATACCCGGACCCGGATGAAAATTCCGAACCCGGTTCAGCCGCTATGGGAGTAACTGCCGCCATGCGCACGTATGCTGCAGCAAAAATGGACACCAGTAGATTACAATTAGTTGATGGCTCTGGACTTTCCCGGAAAAATCTGGTGACTCCTGCCATGACCATGAAGCTGCTCCGATACATGGCATTACATCCCAACACCAGCGTCAGAGAATCCTTTTTGACTTCATTGGCTGTTGGCGGCAGAGATGGAACTCTTGAGTATCGATTCACAGGGAACGCTGCTGGATTCGGCCGCGTCCGCGCCAAGACGGGATCTCTCGGAAATGTGAGTTCTCTCGCAGGATACGTAACGCGCGAGGATGGATCTATGTTGGCTTTTGTGGTTTTCGCGAACCATTTCCAAGGCCGTCACAACTCCATTCACGCAATCCAGGAAGCATTTGTAAACGTACTGGTCCACTACTACAACTGAATAGGATTGTAACGCTGTAGAAAAAATTATAATCAACAAAATTATATAATCAACAATCCAACCTATATAGGAACGGCAGGGGGTATTCTGCGTACACCATATGGAACATAGGGTATGTTTCCCGCCCAGCGAGATATTTTAGTTAGAATTTGTGATTCGCGCGTGGGCCCCCACATTTACAGAATACATAATGTTGTATGAACGAGGCAATCCTACATGGTACCACAGTAATAGGCGTACGCCGCAGTGGTAAGGTTGCTTTGGGATCCGATGGACAAGCAACCCTGGGCAATACCGTAATGAAACACAAAGCCCAGAAAGTGCGTCGCCTGTTTGAAGGTAAAGTGCTCGCTGGATTTGCCGGCTCAACCGCAGATGCTTTTACATTGTTTGAACGATTCGAAGAAAAGCTCCAGCAATATGGAGGAAATCTTGTACGCGCCGCTGTAGAGCTTGCTAAGGACTGGCGTACAGATCGGTATTTGCGCCGCTTGGAGGCATTACTGGCTGTCGCGTCAAGCGAACGCCTGCTGCTCATCAGCGGTAGTGGTGACATTATTGAACCAGATGATGATATCGTGGCAATTGGCAGTGGAGGACCATTTGCGCTTGCCGCCGCCCGCGCCATGATCAAACACGCCCCCCAACTGACTGCCAGAGAAATTGTAACGGATGCACTAGGTGTAGCCGCGGATATTTGCGTCTACACTAATAATTTTCTGACTGTGATCGAGATTGATAACCAGTCAAATCCGAATAATTAATTAATAGCTAAAATTGAATGAGAACTCTAGGAAACCCACACCCAACGCGCACAGTGCAACGTGCCTTTATGTTTGTAGACTACGAAAATCTCTTTGACTACATAAAGCATCACGATGTCCAGCAATCCAATCCCGAAACCAAATCTGGCACACTTCTGAGTGCAATTTCGCGCTACATGGAAGGCATGCGCGTCAGTTTAGCCTCATCCGTTGCCTATGCAGATTTTGCCACAATCGGTTCAGTTGGGCAGCAGATTCAGCAAAGCCTTTACTTGGCTGGAGTAGAACCGAGGTTCGTACCTGCCTCATTACAGTCGAACGCTTCAGAGATCCAGATTTGCGTTGACGTCATGAATACGCTCCAGGTCCAGAAGGATATAACTGTAATTATTCTGGTTACCGGTGATCGCCTCTACCTCCCTCTGATGAAGTATTGTCAGCAAAGCGGTTTGCGCGGTGTTGTGATAACGTTCCAGTCCCCTGATCCAACTCAATCGGCCGAACATTCAGAACTTTTCATTGACGCCAACACGCTCCTTGAGCAGCCATCACATGCCTCACACTCAAGTGAACCCGTTCGCTCTGCATCTGACCAGCCTCACCGAACGGTCGAATCCGGTCCGCCTCCCGAAAAAGTAACCGAAGTTGCTAACGAAACTTCACTGCTGGCACTCGAAGTCATTGACCGTTTCTTCGGCCAATATGAAGAGGTCTATCTCACTCCACTTCTGCGTAAACTGTCAGAAGCACTTGGAGGTGAGGATGATCCCAAGGCCCTGGTTGGCGACCTTAGCGAGGCTGGCGCAGTGTGGCTGGAAAAGCGCCGGGGATACCCCTATGACTACACAGTGCTGCTTATCAATCACGATCATCCCAACGTCCTCGCAATTCAGTCAGCTGCACAGGAATACAACGATGGTGAGTACATCGACTTCGACGAGGATCAGAACAGTCTTTATTACGACCGGGATCTCGGCAATATCAGAGAAGACAGCAGTAATCCACCAATAGTTCGATGATAGCGCACTCAGAACTTACTCCACGCGAAATAGTGGCTGAGCTAGATAACTATATCATCGGCCAGTCGGAAGCCAAACGTACTGTGGCAATTGCACTGCGCAATCGCTGGCGTCGCCAACAGGTACCCGATGAGTTACAAGATGAGATTTTGCCCAGTAACATTATCCTCATGGGGCCTACCGGAGTAGGTAAGACGGAAATCGCCCGTAGACTTGCACGTCTGGTCGAGGCTCCCTTCGTTAAGGTTGAAGCTACAAAGTTCACCGAGGTGGGCTATGTGGGGCGCGATGTAGAAAGCATGATCCGTGACTTGGCAGACCGTGCCATCCGACTGGTACGTCAAGAACACGAAGAGCGTGTACAGGATCGGGCACGTGAACTCGCACGCGAGCGCGTCCTCAATGTAATTATCCCTCCTGCACCCGTGATGGCTATGGATCCAGACAACGGGCAACCAGAAACCCCCGAACTGGCAGAATCTACAACACGAACCAAATTTCGTGAACGTTTGAAAGATGGGCGCCTCGCCAACCGCGAGATTGAAATCGAAGTCCAGAGTGATCATTCCTCACCTATGATGCAGGTGTTCGGCCCTATGGGCATGGAAGAGATGGGCGTGAATATGCAAGATCTCCTTGGCAATTTTGGGGGCAAACAACGCAAAAAACGCCGTCTGAAAATTTCGGAAGCCGAAGAGCTGCTGACCAAAGAAGAGGCCCTCAAACTTATCGATCTGGACCTCGTGACGCAGGAAGCCATCAAACGTGTCGAAGATTCAGGTATCGTATTCATTGATGAAATTGACAAGGTGGCCAGTCGCTCAAGCAAGGGAACCGGAGGCCCGGATGTCTCCCGCGAAGGGGTCCAACGGGACTTGCTGCCCCTGGTCGAAGGAGCCACAGTCACGACCAAGCACGGTATGATTAAAACAGATCATATCCTGTTCATCGCCAGTGGAGCATTCCACGTAGCCAAACCAAGTGATCTGATCCCCGAAATGCAAGGACGCTTCCCCATTCGGGTGGAGATGCACAGTCTCAGTGAAGAGGATTTCTACCGTATCCTCACACAGCCGCGCAACGCTTTGCTCAAACAATACCGAGCACTCCTGGAAGCCGAAAATATCAACCTCAACTTCACGGATGATGCGGTCAAAATGATCGCTAAAACAGCAGCCAAGGTCAATACCGACGTGGAAAATATCGGGGCCCGCAGGCTCCATACCATAATGACAACGCTGCTTGAAGAGTTACTCTTCGAGTCTGATGGCTCTTGTCCGAAGACGGTCAATATGGATGCCAGTGACGTTGAACTTCATCTTGGCCCTATCGCGAGCAATCGCGATCTGAGCCAGTATATCCTGTAGTCGGGCTGGCCGGTGACTTCCTCACCATACAATCTGGACAACGCTGATGTGTGCGCGCGTTACCAGGCACTCTGGGAGGTGGCTCCCGAGCGTACGGTGTTCGCGTCTCTGCGGTACGCAAAAGCCGTAAGTGAAGCATTCGGCTTGGACTCTTCCATACATTTTTCCGGAGACGGTGCCGCACTGCTGCTGCATACAAAAGGGAGTGGTCCGCTACGGCGTGTGATTGTCCCCCCTTTCACACAATATTCTGCGTTACTTCTATGCAAACCCTCGCCTGCTCACCTGGTGCACAGGCAGACCGGCCCCTTGGATCACCTTCTGAACAATATTGAGCAGAAAATCCGAAGAGCCGACCTGCTCATTAAACTGAACGATCCGCGTACCGCACAATGGCGCGGCTGGGATGTTCGACCACTCTTCACGTACATGATCGACCTTCCAAGCAACACTGACGACTGGTCAGAAGGTGCACGCAGGACCTGGAGATCAAAAACATCCAGATACAAAATTCAGGAAGATCCGCGTTATTTACGTCAGATCATTGATCTATGTGTAAAGAGCTACGAGCGGCATGGACGCCGCATGCCCGGCAAACCGGCGGCACTGGAAACTATTGTGACAGCCATGGGGCCATGGGCACGCACTTTCGCAGCCATACGCAATAATACCGTTGAGGGCGGACTAGTTATCCTGCATGATGACCGTACAGCGCACTACTGGATTGCTGGCAGCATCCCAGGACCAGCAATGACCGTACTGATTGGCGAGGTTCTCACAATTTTGCACACGTCAGGTATAGCCAAATTCGACTTTGTAGGCGCAAATTCCCCCTCTATAGCAGAGTTTAAGCGTACGTTCGGTCCTGTGCTGACACAGTACTACCACTTGCGGCGGCGCCCGCAGATTCATTTCGGACGTTGAATCATGCGCCTTCGTACTGGCCAATGGCCACGGCTGCTCACAGGAATGGGCATGCGTCCACCACTGTATCTCTCCCTCCTGACTCTGATACTGTATCTCTTTTGGCGCGGTTACGACTACGCCATCAGCGATCAGGATGAAGTGCTGCCCTACCTCATGCACCTCTTGGATCCGAGCCTATATCAGTTTGATTGGTTCGTGAACGTCCAATTGGAATCATTCGGCCCGCGAACGCTCTTTGTATTTATGGCTTGGCTGCCGGCAAAGCTGTTTGGCCCCTATGCGACTATACTCATCTTCTATGTGGTCAGCTGGTTCGGTACAAGCATGGCGCTGTATACACTTGGGCTGCAACTTACACGCGAACGTCTGGCCGCTACTATTTGTGTGGTCGTGACGCTGTTGTTAACCCCCAAATTCACATTGGGAGGGAATGACCTCGTGACCTGGATACTTACTCCAAGCATACCGGCTTGGACACTCAGCCTGTGGGGCCTGGTATTTTTTGTGCGTGGACGGCCAATGCGTGCCGCGATCCTAATGGGCCTAGCTACTTGGATGCAGGCATTGGTCGGTCTACAAATAGCCATGGTTTGTGCGCTGCTGCTGCTGTGGAGACACGGATGGACCGCACTGCGTCCCTACCTGTTCACTGGCAATTTTACGTTGGCTGCACTGCCGGCCCTAGGACCATTGATCTGGTTCCAGCTCACACGGCCGCACCCGGACGGACCCTGGTCGTACTTCTATATGCTGTTTGAATTTCGGGCGCCGCACCACTATATGCCAACCTCGTTCACCCCCGAATCAGCATTGGGCTTCGCAGTGCTTCTCGGACTGGGACTTGCCTCTTTCTCCCGGGTACCCCGTGTTTATCGCACACTCATTCGCCGATCATTGATCATTGTTGCCGGACTTTGTGCGCTGTCCTTTTTGTGCAGTGAGGTGCTGCGTGTGGATACGATCACCAAACTACAGCTCTTCAAACTCACAGTTCTGGTCAAGGTGTTCTGTGTCATTATGGTATCTAATGTGGTCGTACAACTGATCCAGCGTTTCAGCCGACGCACCGTAACCGCCTTCTTCGACCACGGGCATTATGCACTTGGAGCTACACTGCTCCTCGCAGCCACATTACTCATCGTTTCTCCTGACACACTCGGTATTCGACAGGCACCAATCACCGATCCTGCTGAGCAGGTTGCAGCTTGGGCACGCCAATCGACCGACAAAGATGCTGTGTTTGCCGTGCCTCCCCATTGGGCACACTTCAGATCGCAGGCACAACGTGCTATCGTCGTGAATTTCAAGGCTATCCCTTTCCACCAACCCTATATGACACAATGGTTTACACGGTTGTTGGACATGGCACCAATCACACCACCACAGCGCGGAGGACTAAATCTCATATCCTCACTTGACAGTGCGTATTTGGCTCTACCGAGTGAAGAGATACGTCGTTTGTCAACCACTTACGGGTTTCAGTACATCGTGCGACATGAAGCTGATTCCCCCGAAGACTTCCAATCCGTCTATCAAGCAGGCCCCTGGACCGTATGGCGCGTAAATCCTCAACCCTGAAGTGGTTGGACCACATGTTTTCAACGCAGGGACTCAGCGGCCCTGTCCTAACATTGCTTTCGGGCGCCACCATCGTGATGGTGATCGGCTACTTGGCACTCGGAGTTATTGCACGACTGTATCTGCCCGCGGAGATAGGGATAGGCAAATACTTCGTAACCATAATGGCTTTGGTGGGGGCGGTCGCCTCACTGCGATACGAGGATGCTCTCATGCTCCCCAAGAAAGACGAGGACGCTGCAGTACTGATCTGGTTAGCTGCTGCGGTAATGCTCCTCACTGCAGCACTCCTGACTGTTCTTGCGATATGGAGCTCTGAGATTGCCCTATTCCTGGATTTTCCGGCGATTGCTCCCTATTTACCGCTGGTGCCCTTGGCACTTATATGCATGCGATCGGGCAAGATCGCAGAGTTCTGGCTGGTACGCAAACGGGCATTCAGACACATAAGCGCAGGCCATGTAAGCCTGACTACTTCCATGGTAATTGGCCGTATTGGTGCTGGCGCACCGCCGATTAACGCCAACGAGGCGGGGCATATTGGAGGATTCATTATTGGGCATGTGATTGCCAGCGGCTTTTTTATTTGGGTTGCTTTGCGTCGCAGTGCTGCTGCTATCCGTACGGCTTTTGGGTGGCGGAGGATGCGGCAAGCTGCGGTACGCTACCAGCGCTTTGCACTCTTTTCAACTCCTTCCTCCGCCATCGGAGCGATTATGGGACACCTGACCATACTGCTCATTCCCTTCTTTTTTACGACTGATGTTGCTGAGAATGCACTCGGGTTCTACGGCATGGCTCTCGCCGCCATCGGGATTCCCATCTCCTACGTAGCCCGGTCAGTAGCCCATCCTTTCTTCGTCAGCGCAGCAGAAGCACAGCTAGCCGGCAACCTTTCCCAGATCAGCAGCTTGGTACATCGCCGGCTGATCATGATCGGCCTCTTTCCCGTACTCGCCGTTATGCTTGCCGGGCCCGATTTCTTCGAACTGTGGCTGGGCACCCCCTTTCGACAAGCAGGGATCTACGCTGCATACATTGCTGCCTGGCTGGTCCTTAGCTCAACCGTATCTCCACTGACACGCGTCTATGATGTCACTGAACGTCAACGCCTGGACTTTGCGATGGCCCTGCTGCTCCTTGTATGCCTGTCCGCCGCTTGGATACTGGGAGGCCTATCAGGAAGTATTGACGTAATGCTGATCGCAGGCGGCATTACAGGTGCAGTTGTCCGCAGCGTGCAATTATTTGTGATTCTCCGACTGGCCGGGGTTCCATGGCGTGAAGGAATTGCTCCCTATCGTGACTTCTTTCTGCTCTCACTCCCGGGCCTGGCCCTCATTGGTACTGCCCTGCTTTTCGGTAACAAATGGATCACTACAGGAGCTCTCGTCCTAGGCGCTGCTTGTTACTTCGGTCTTGTAATGTGGAAGGAACAACTCTTCAGAACGCTCTCGCCCAACCGCACTCCAGGCGGCGAAGCCTGATCCAGTTTTGGCGAGATTGCGCATGGCTCTTCATCTGAACTTCGCGAAGGCCACTACAATGATAAATCTGCGCATGGAGTATCCTATTGTCGCAGATGCTATTCTGGGCCGTATCATCCGCAATGCCTATCCCATCGTGCTTAAAGATGAATCCATGCGAAAGATTCTGACAACTTGTCACACCATACCGAATCAAAACAGCAACACCAACGCTGTTCGATCCCGGTAATATGCCACCAAACGTGCTCAAAAGCACTTCTAAATTCAGCCACAAAAGGACCGCCAATCTTCCTAAGGGCTTTTAAGTACACACGTTCCCAGTTGAATTTCCAACAAACGCCACCCGAGCATCATGCGGCTTCTATTCACGCTCCTTTTATGCCTGTTTGTAACAGAAACCTTCGCTCAGGAAATTATCCAGCGTCTTTCGCCCGGTATGGTATTGGGGGACGGAGAGCTCATTGCTGCGCAACCGGCCACCGATGAGTACTCCGCAGCCCTCCAGATCTTTCATCAGGTAGATAGCAAATGGAGTCATTCAAATACACTCCTGGTATCGGAAGCCGCCCCAGGCTCAGGATTTGGACAAAGCGTAGTTCTTGACGGTGACCTATTAGCGATCAGTGCTCCGGACTATGAAAATGGTACTGGACAGATATTTATATACCAGCGAAATGAGACAGGCTGGACGATGGCTGCCATCGAAACCGGCCCCGATACCACCTCCGGGTTTGGGTCTGCTTTGGATTTGTACGGTGACGTGCTGGTGATCGGAGCACCGGGCAGCAATTCGGTACATGTTATTCATGGCCCCGGTTCGGACTCTCCATCCACATATACGATTGTGGCAGACATGCCTGGGGAAGATGATGGTTTTGGCGGCAGCGTAGCCACCGATGGAGAGCATGTTTATGTAGGTGCTCCCAATCGTGATGATCTGGCAGGCGCCGTATACGTTTTCTCACACTCCGAAGATGGATACGTGCAAGAAACCGAGCTCACGTCTCCGGGGAATCACAGGTTCGGGAGATCCCTTTCCACACTAGGTTCCGGCAATGTTCTCGCGACTGCCCCCGGATTGTCCCTCAGAGAGCGTCGGCAGCGGGAAGAAGAACCCATCAGATTTACTTCGCCTGCTACTGGACCTGTACTCGAATTGATGAAAGACGATGCAGGCGCATGGTCGACTAGCGTAGCATTGGACAGTCTCATAAGCAGACTAGGTATGGCGTACGGCCGTAGCATCACCATGCAGGCAGACGAAACGTTTCTGCTGGTAAACGACGATACCGGTTTGAACAAGTACACCAAGGATGGTGATACATGGGTACTTAATTCCAGCCTCGAGCCCGACAACTCAGAGGGCAGGCTTGGGCGCGCTATTGCTGTCCACGGAGATCAGATCGCATTCCTGACCTCCATCCCGAACTACGGACTCGGAACTATAGTCTTTACAGATGCGAACCTGAATCGTACAGGACGGCTTGCGATAGTTTGGGAAGTCACATTGGCCAGTTCCGGCCCCGCTGACTGCAGCGATGGGCAGGCAGGCCAATTCGGCTGCAGCAATATTGATATGCTCTCCTTCGTGTCCATTAAGGATCTTGGTGGCAATGCAATTACGAGCCTGAATGACATTTGGGGCTGGACTGACCCCGAAACCGGCAAGGAATACGCACTCGTCGGCCGCACTGACGGCACCGCATTCGTTGACATCACCGACCCCGCAATGCCCGTCTTCATTGGTGATCTGCCTCTGACCGAAGGTGCACGCCCGAGCAGTTGGCGCGATATCAAAGTGTACAATGATCATGCCTTCATTGTCGCAGATAACTCCAGCTCCCACGGTATGCAGGTATTCGATTTGCGTACACTGCGAGATGTACAGGAAATGCCCGCAGATTTTTCACCACTCACGGTCTATGACGGGGTCAGCAGTGCGCATAATATCGTAATCAATGAAGCCAGCGGATATGCCTATATCGTGGGAGCCAGTGGTAGCGAAGAAACGTGCGGAGGAGGATTACACATGGTGAATCTCACGGATCCGTTAAATCCACAGTTTGCCGGCTGTTTTTCGGATACCGAAACAGGCCACGGCGGTACTGGATACAGCCACGATGCACAATGTGTGATCTATGACGGCCCGGATACCCGGTATCAAAATCGCGAGATCTGCTTCAATTCAAACCAGACTGCACTCAGTATTGCTGACGTTACGGACAAGGAGAATCCGATTGCGCTCTCCAATGCCAGCTATCCCAGTGTAGCCTACGCACACCAAGGTTGGCTTACAGAAGACCACACATTCTACTATATGAATGATGAGATCGATGAAATGAGCGGTAACATAGACGGAACCCGTACGCTCGTATGGGATGTCATAGATTTGGAGGATCCACAGCTGGCCGGCGAATATTATTCCGGAAACACCTCCAGTGACCATAACCTGTATATCCAGGGCGACTTTATGTACCAATCCAATTACGCCAGCGGCCTGCGTATATTCGACATCAGTGACCGGAGCAATCCGGTGGAAGTCGGCCACTTTGATATGATCACACAGAATCCGGATGCCCCCGGCTTTATCGGCTCATGGAGCAATTATCCTTACTTCGAAAGCGGTACTATTGCCGTAACCAGTATTGACGAAGGACTCTTCCTGCTCAAAAACGTGACCTGGGGCTTTAGTCCGAAAACACGCTCAGCCTACAGACGGGATTCATTCATAGATTTTCCAGGAACTGGGTCCCTAGAAACGGATCGGTGTGTGCACAGTGCACTGGCCCGTGATGGCGGTTGCACACTACACGAATAGAGACGAACTGTCCTCGCCGGTACGAGCACATCAGTCACCGCGAACCAGTTCGGCCCTCAGTGTATTATAAAACTTACGCTGGGATTCCGCCCGATTTATCACAGTATGGTGAGCAGATTGAAGCACAACAGTTCCTGTCCATCCTTGCTTTTCATACCGTTCACCTGATTCGGAACAAATTGGGCGCGAAACAGGCCCATAAAAGTTGGGGAACGCTCAAGGTCAAACTCAATGAGCACATGCGTGTGACAACCGTACTTCCAAGGAATAAAACCCACTATATCCTGCTCAAACAAGTCCTGGATCTCAAGCCTTCCAGCGTCAAATCTTCCATATCATGGGACTCCCACTCGGAAATAATACGCAATGAACCAAGGCGAAACGCCAATAAAAGAGAACGCCGAAGTGTAAAATAAGCAACGAAAAACAGCTCCTTTGAAAACCCCTAAAAACAGGGGACAGGAAATCTCAACAAAAAACCCACAACGATGGCGAACTTCTGTATCATGATTCTTTGCTGCTCGCACTCCCAAGCCTATACCTGATTAGCGCTGCCCTGCTTTTCGATAACAAATGGATCACCACCGGAGCTCTCATCCTGGGCGGTACCTGTTATTTCGGCCTTGTAGCATGGATAGATCCGCTCTTCAGAATATTCTTGTCAACCACACCCCGGTCGACGAAGCCTGACCCAATTTTGTGTACAGATCGTTATCTGGAAGCCGAGGCATGCGAAGAAGCTGTCTGGCTCAGCGATGTGCGCTAAAAACAATTTTACGCTCCGAACGCGCTGCCGCAAAATTAGTCAAAGAAGACTGGCAACCTTTTTGAGGGCTTTTAAGTACATTTGTGTCGGTCAGATAAATTTTCACAAAAACTACCTCCCAACATCATGCGGCTTCTATTCACATTTCTTTTATGCCTGTTTGTAACAGAAACCTTTGCTCAGGAAACCAGCCAGCGTCTTTCGTCCGGCATAGTATTGGGGGACGGAGAGTTCATTGCTGCGCAACCGGCCACCGATGAGTACTCCGCAGCCCTCCAGATCTTTCATCAGGTAGACGGCGAATGGAGTCATTCAAATACACTCCTGGTATCGGAAGCCGCCCCAGGCTCAGCATTTGGACAAAGCGTAGTTCTTAACGGTGACCTATTGGCGATTAGTGCTCCGAACTACGATAATGGCACCGGACAGGTATTTATATACCAGCGAAACGAAACAGTCTGGACGATGGCTGCCATCGAAACCGGCCCCGATACGACCTCCGGGTTTGGAGCTGCTTTGGATTTGTACGGTGACGTACTGGTGATCGGAGCACCGGGCAACAATTCGGTACATGTTATTCACGGCCCCGGTTCGGACTCTCCATCCACATATACAATTTTGGCAGACATGCCTGGGGAAGATGATGGTTTTGGCGGCAGCGTAGCAACCGATGGCGAGCATGTTTATGTAAGTGCTCCCAATCGTGATGATCTGGCAGGCGCCGTATATGTCTTCTCACACTCCGAAGATGGATACGTGCAAGAAGCAGAGCTCACGTCTCCGGGGAATTACAGATTCGGGAGATCCCTTTCCACACTAGGTTCCGGTAATGTTCTCGCGGCTGCCCCTGGATTGTCCTTCAGAGATCGTCGAGAACGGGAAGAGGGACCCATCAGATTTGCTGGTTCCTCTGCTACTGGACCTGTACTTGAATTGATGAAAGACGACGCAGGCGTATGGTCGACCAGTGTAGCATTGGATAGTCTCATGACCATACAGGGTGCGGCGTTCGGCCGTATCACCATGCAGGCAGGCGAAACGTTTCTGCTGGTAAATGAAGATACCGGCTTAAACAAGTACGCCAAGGATGGTGATACATGGGTGCTTAATGCCAGCCTCGAGTCCGACGATACAGAGGGCGGACTTGGGCGCGCTATGGCCGTCCACGGAGATCGGATCGCATTCCTGGCCTCCAGTCCCAACTACGGACTCGGAGCCATAGTCTTTACAGATGCCAACCTGAATCGTACAGGACGGCTTGCGATGGTTCAGGAGGTTGCGTTGGCCAGCTCTGGACCCGTTGACTGCAACGATGGACAGGCAGACCAGTTCGGCTGCAACAATGTCGATATGCTCTCCTTCATGTCCATCAAGGATCTTGGCGGTAATTCAAGTTCAAGCATGAATGACATTTGGGGCTGGACCGACCCCGAAACCGGCAAAGAATATGCACTCGTCGGCCGCACTGACGGCACCGCATTCGTTGACGTCACCGACCCCGCCATGCCCGTCTTCGTTGGTAATCTTCCTCTGACCGAAGGTGCTCGCCCGAGCAGTTGGCGCGATATCAAAGTGTACAATGATCACGCATTTATTGTCGCAGATGGAGCCGGCCCCCACGGTATGCAAGTATTCGATTTGCGTACACTGCGCGATGTACAGGAAATGCCCGCAGATTTTTCACCACTCACGGTCTATGACGGGGTCGGCAGCGCGCATAATATCGTAATCAATGAAGCCAGCGGATATGCCTATATCGTGGGAGCCAGTGGTAGCGAAGAAACGTGCGGAGGAGGATTACACATGGTGAATCTCACGGATCCGTTAAATCCACAGTTTGCCGGCTGTTTTTCGGATACCGAAACAGGCCGCCGTGGTACTGGATACAGCCACGATGCACAATGTGTGATCTATGACGGCCCGGATACCCGGTATCAAAATCACGAGATCTGCTTCAATTCAAACGAGACTGCACTCAGTATTGCTGACGTTACGGACAAGGAGAATCCGATTGCGCTCTCCAATGCCAGCTATCCCAGTGTAGCCTACGCACACCAGGGTTGGCTTACAGAAGACCACACCTTCTACTATATGAATGATGAGCTCGATGAAATGAGCGGTAACATAGACGGAACCCGTACGCTCGTATGGGATGTCATAGATTTGGAGGATCCACAGCTGGCCGGCGAATATTATTCCGGAAACACCTCCAGTGACCATAACCTGTACATCCAGGGCGACCTTATGTACCAATCCAATTACGCCAGCGGCCTGCGTATATTCGATATCAGTGACCGGAGCAATCCGGTGGAAGTTGGCCACTTTGATATGGTCACACTGATTCCGGATGCCCCCGGCTTCATCGGCTCATGGAGCAATTATCCTTACTTCGAGAGCGGTACCATTGCCGTAACCGGTATTGACGAAGGACTCTTCCTGCTCAAAAAACGTGATCTAGGTCTCTAGCCTGAATTTCCAACCACAGTTTTTCGCGGTCGGGTTCGGTATCTAGGCCTATGAGGATTTAGACATATTCAATGATGAGGTTTCGATCCTGCATCCAGGAGATTGGGCCTTGGGAACCGACATAACCAGCTGCACGGAGTTCTGTGTTATGTGCTCGTCGAGTGAGTCGTACAACGATTTGGTCATTTTGGGTGATGATCGTGGCGGGCGCATTGACGAATTTGTTGAAGATGGTTCGGCTTTTGGCCGTCTGATAGCGGGGGCCCAGTCGCTGTGCCAAGACCTGATAGAGCGTACTGGCGATGAGCGTCAGTTGTAAATCCAGGTCAATGCGCAAGGGTACGGTACTGGAGAGTGCATCCATATGGAAGAAGTTAATCGCGTCCTCAATGGCGTTTTCGACCAGCATCCTTCGGGCATAGCGGTCGACGAGTGCTGCGGATTTTTCTTTCATGCGATTGGTAATCAGGAGGGTTGGTTTATCGTGACCGAGTCCTTTGATGGCGATCTGACGCAGGGGTTCAGGCTAGTCTAAAAACACTTCAACTCACAAACGGTATCCGTCTTAGAGATTTTCAGGGGCTGACTCCTAGAAAAAGGACCGGGTCAGTGGGCGTAGGCGCACTGACCCGTAGTGGTTGCTGGACATCACATGAATAGAGGCGACCTGTCGCCTCCGGCGCGGGTACGTCAGTAACTGCAAAGCGGTTCTGCTGCCCAGCGTATTATCGAACGAAATGATGAGGATATAGCGCATAGAGCAAAAACTTTCCTTCTTTAAGGCGCCTGAGAAATCCAAGTCCGATTTGCAGACCTTTGGCGAAGTGTGGCTTTGGGAAATTTTCTTGACTTGGCGTGTGCTGCTTTATTGACGCAGGGGATATGAGAAAAATATTTGCACGGAATGAGGGGCAAAGTAGTATCTGAACACCTTTTCGAGTTCAAGCAGAAGAAGCCCAAAAAGCTACTCCATCTCCCAAACTCGGTCAGAAGTACCTCTAAATTCAATCACAAAAGTACCGGTGACCTTCTTGGGGGCTTTTAAGTACATGTTTGTTCCCCGTCGAATTTCCAACAAACGCCATCCCACCATCATGCGGCTCCTATTCACGTTCCTTTTATGCCTGTTTGTAACAGAAACCTTCGCTCAGGAAACCAGCCAGAGTCTTTCCTCCGGCATAGTATTGGGGGACGGAGAGCTCATTGCTGCACAACCGGCCACCGATGAGTACTCCGCAGCCCTCCAGATCTTTCATCACGTAGACGGCGAATGGAGTCATTCAAATACACTCCTGGTATCGGAAGCCGCCCCAGGCTCAGGATTTGGACAAAGCGTAGTTCTTGACGGTGACCTATTAGCGATCAGTGCTCCGGACTATGAAAATGGTACTGGACAGGTATTTATATACCAGCGAAATGAGACAGGCTGGACGATGGCTGCCATCGAAACCGGCCCCGATACCACCTCCGGGTTTGGGTCTGCTTTGGATTTGTACGGTGATGTACTGGTGATCGGAGCACCGGGTAACAATTCGGTACATGTTATTCATGGCCCCGGTTCGGACTCTCTATCCACATATACGATTGTGGCAGACATGCCTGGGGAAGATGATGGTTTTGGCGGCAGCGTAGCCACCGATGGAGAGCATGTCTATGTAGGTGCTCCCAATCGTGATGATCTGGCAGGCGCCGTATTCGTTTTCTCACACTCCGAAGATGGATACGTGCAAGAAACCGAGCTCACGTCTCCGGGGAATCACAGGTTCGGGAGATCCCTTTCCACACTAGGTTCCGGCAATGTTCTCGCGACTGCCCCCGGATTGTCCTTCAGAGATCGTCGACAGCGGGGGGAAGAAGGTCCTCTCAGAGCTACTTATGTTACTGGACCTGTACTCGAATTGATGAAAGACGATGCAGGCGTATGGTCAACTAGCGTAGCATTGGACAGTCTCATGAGCATACAAGCTATGGCGTTCGGCCGCAGCACCACCATGCAGGCAGGTGAAACGTTCCTGCTGGTAAATGAATATACCGGTTTAAACAAGTACACCAAGGATGGTGATACATGGATACTTGATACCAGCCTCGTCGAGTCCGACGATACAGAGGGCGGGCTTGGGAGCGCTATCGCTGTCCACGGAGATCAGATCGCACTCTTGGCCTCCAGTCCAAACTACGGACTCGGAGCCATAGTCTTTACAGATGCGAACCTGAATCGCGCAGGACGGCTTGCGATGGTTCAGGAAGTCACATTGGCCAGTTCCGGCCCCGCTAACTGCAGCGATGGGCAGGCAGGCGAATTCGGCTGCAGCAATGTTGATATGCTCTCCTTCGTGTCCATCAAGGATCTTGGTGGCAAAGCAAATACGAGCCTGAATGACATTTGGGGCTGGACCGACCCCGAAACCGGCAAAGAATACGCGCTCGTCGGCCGCACTGACGGCACCGCCTTCGTTGACGTCAGCGACCCCGAAATGCCCGTCTTCATTGGTGATCTGCCCCTGACCGAAGGGGCAAACCCGAGCACTTGGCGCGACATTAAAGTGTACAATGATCATGCCTTCATTGTCGCAGATAGAGCCGGCCCCCATGGTATGCAGGTATTCGATTTGCGTACACTGCGAGATGTACAGGAAATGCCCGCAGATTTTTCACCACTCACGGTCTATGACGGGGTCGGCAGCGCGCATAATATCGTAATCAATGAAGCCAGCGGATATGCCTATATCGTGGGAGCCAGTGGTAGCGAAGAAACGTGCGGAGGAGGATTACACATGGTGAATCTCACGGATCCGTTAAATCCACAGTTTGCCGGCTGTTTTTCGGATACCGAAACAGGCCGCAGCGGCACTGGATACAGCCACGATGCACAATGTGTGATCTATGACGGCCCGGATACCCGGTATCAAAATCACGAGATCTGCTTCAATTCAAACCAGACTGCACTCAGTATTGCTGACGTTACGGACAAGGAGAATCCGATTGCGCTCTCCAATGCCAGCTATCCCGGTGTTGCCTACGCACACCAGGGTTGGCTTACAGAAGACCACACCTTCTACTATATGGGCTCTTGTGCCAATCTTGTGAAAACACAATTTTCATTGCATTCTGGGGGAGAGGTTCAGGCCTCCGAGATGGAAGTAAATGGCGATTGCAAATCGTTCATTATTTCGGAATCCGCGGGCGCGTACTTTGACTGTTTTTATTCGGCTGTTGATGCTTTCGGCCGGGCCATTGCTGACCTTGAGAATAATTGCATTGATGATTCCCCACAGGTGGTTTTTAATGGTTTTGGCGGCTTCCTTGACCGGTTCCAAGCGGCAGCGCATGGCCCAGGAAAGCCATCTTTTCCAGCCCTTGCGGGCCCAGGTGGGATGTACATAATGCCATAAATTTCGTGCCATCTCCTTGATGGCCCACGCCCGGGCGGTTTTCAACGAACTGTTCTTCAACGATTGAAACCGCGCTTTCTGCTTCTTGGACATATTTTCCCGGTTCGTTAGCCAGTCGTACTTACTTCCGGTGAGGGTCGTATCTCCTTCGGCGCGTAAAGCCTTGTGCTCTTGCCGACGCACTTTGTCCACGGCCTCCCCCAGATACTTCGCCACATGAAACCGGTCAAACGCAATCTTCTTCGCTGCATCAGCTACACACGCCAAGGTGGCAGAGATGTAGGCGGGCCACATGTCCATGCTCACGCTCTCAATCCCCGCCAATTGTTCTGGTGTGAGACTTAAATACCAGCGCTTTAGCACCGCTTTCGTGCGTCCGATCCCCACATACAGGACCCTGCCTGCCTTTGCATCGGAAACGACCGTAACGTATTTATGTCGCTTACGGAAGGAGGTCTCATCCACGCAAATGTGCGGAATAATCTCCGTTTGTCTGCGCCGAAGTCCTCGCTCTACCGCGTGCTCCATGATCCTTGAAATCACTTTCCATCCCACGCCGAGCTGCCGCGATACTGCGGATACACTCGCATCCCTAAGCCATCCAATTACCATCTCTTCAAAGTCAAAGGTGTGCCGGGAACTCGACGATGCCCAAGGGACCTGCACCGTCCGAACTCCACACGCTCGACACTTTACACGCGGAACCCGGGCAATCAACTCCGTACGATAGGTACAGGTATCTAAGTGCCGCCAGGAACGTGCCTCGCGCAAATCATAAAAGGAACAAGCCGCCTTACACTTCGGACATGACAGCAATGATGTATCCGTGCAGATCACCGTTACCCGCCGTACCCGATTCTTATCATCATAACGATCCTCTGAAATCTCCCAAGGCGATTCAAGCCCTATACTCCTATGGATACTCGCCTCATCCTTTTTCATTGTATTCGCATCTGTTTCAAGTGAAATTTTCCCCAGAATAACAACCAAAAATAGAGCACATAAACACTACTGTCATGACCACCTTATACCGAATTTTCCTGAATTTACAGATCTCGTCATAATATTGGGTGAAGGGCCACTATATGAATGATGAGCTCGATGAAATGAGCGGTAACATAGACGGAACCCGTACGCTCGTATGGGATGTCATAGATTTGGAGGATCCACAGCTGGCCGGCGAATATTATTCCGGAAACACCTCCAGTGACCATAACCTGTACATCCAGGGCGACCTTATGTACCAATCCAATTACGCCAGCGGCCTGCGTATATTCGACATCAGTGACCGGAGCAATCCGGTGGAAGTCGGCCACTTTGATATGGTCACACTGATTCCAGATGCCCCCGGCTTCATCGGCTCATGGAGCAATTATCCTTACTTCGAGAGCGGTACCATTGCCGTAACCGGTATTGACGAAGGACTCTTCCTGCTCAAAAAACGCGATCTGGGTCTTTAGTCTAAAAACACCTCAGCTTGCAAACGGTATCCGTCTTAGAGATTTTCAGGGTTTGACTTCTGGAAAAAGGACCGGGTCAGTGGGCGTAAGCGTACTGACCCGCAGCGGCTGCTGGATATCAAATGAATAGAGGCGACCTGTCGCCTCCGGTGCAGGCACATCAGTAACTGCTAAGCAGTCTGTCGCTCAGCGTATTATCGAACGAAATGACGAGGATATTGGGCTCTCAGCATAGCTACCCGTAGTTTCTGGACTTTCCGGGCCATCGTCCGCCGTAGCGTCCGTCCCACAAAATCGGTCGAATGCTCCAACCAGATCCAATGCAATAGCCTGGGCGCTACGCCCCTCAATGTGCCGCCGTTCAATTACATACGCTACATCCCCCCCTTTAATAAGGGCAATGAAAGGAGAGGAAGGAGGAATACCCACCAAATAATCGCGCGCACGCACGGTTGCCTCAAGATCCTGTCCTGCAAAAACAGTCACTACCCGATCCGGCTTCGTTGTATGCTGCATTGCTAAAGCAACGGCCGGACGCGCCATGGCTGCCGCACATCCGCATACAGAATTGATTACGAGAAGCTGCGTCTGATCTGAACTCATATCAAATGCAGTGTCAACATCTGCGGCAGTTTTCAACTCCTCAACACCTAATCGAGTAAGCTCCTGACGCATTGGGGATACAAAATGCTCCGGATATGGCATGGCAGGCTTGTGTAACGTTGTGAACCGAATTTGCTGTCTGAGTGTACTACTCGGCAGTTATACTGCCGGCGAGTAAAATGTGTCATTCCATGCGTGTACTCATCGTCTTAATCAGTGCGATCTGCCTTGCAGGCTGCTATCAGCCTCGGGCGCTCGTTACACAGCCGGAGACGGTTTCGACGACCAGCGCTATACCCTCGGCAGCTATCGAGTCCGAGTTGCGCACACTGGCAACTACCTGGCAAGGCACTCCTCATCTCGAGGGCGGCAGTTCCCGATCCGGGATAGATGCCCCCGGGCTTGTTTTGGTGATCGCCGACCAGATACTGGGACTATCACTCCCGCACTCTACTGCGCGGCAGCTAGGATTTGGGGAAGAGATCCAACGCTCATCCCTCATGCCCGGAGATATTGTATTCTTCCGACCCACAAGTATGCCGAGGCATGTGGGGGTTTATCTTGGTTCTCAGGAGTTTGTGCATTCCTGGCCAGATAATGGGGTTTCCATTGCAAGACTGGACGACCCTTACTGGAATGGAGCCTACTGGGCTGCTCGACGTGTTTTAGCCGAACCCTTGGTATCCACTCCTGTCACACCAGAACGTCAACCATCCCGCTCTACCTCTACCAGACGGCGCGTGGGGTGGTAGCACCTCAAATCAATCATCTGAATGGCAGTTGTTTATCTAACTGAAGAAGCCCTTAAGAAGCTCAGGAAAGATCTCCATCATGCGCGGACAGTAGATCGCAAACGCATCTCGAACGAGATAGCAGAGGCGCGTGCACATGGCGATCTATCGGAAAACGCTGAGTACGATGCAGCCAAAGAGGCGCAGGGAAAGCTTGAGGCCCGCATTGCCCAAATGCAAGAAACCTTGGCTGACGCGCGGCTGATTGACGAAGAACAGGTCGACACTTCAACAGCCCGTATCCTGTCAATAGTGCGATACAGAAACACGCGTACTGGAGGGGATAAAGTCGTAAAACTTGTTTCTGCACCGGAAGCAGACGTATCCAGGGGACTGATATCCATTACCAGTCCAATTGGGAAGGGACTCCTTGGCAAGAGCGCAGGAGACGAGGCCGTTGTTCATGTGCCCGCGGGTAAGCTGCAATTGAAAATTCTAGAAATCACGCGGGATGGGTAATGATCGACCTGCGCAGTGACACGGTTACACGCCCATCTCTGGGGATGCGTCGTGCCATGGCAGCCGCCGAGGTAGGAGATGACGTGTTTGGCGAAGACCCAACAACCATCGCGTTGCAGAACGCCGTTGCCACTATGCTCGGTAAAGAGGCTGCCCTCTTTGTGCCTTCGGGCATGATGGGCAATCAACTGGGGATTTATGTTCACACCCGCCCGGGGGACGAAGTGATTCTTGATCGGCAAAGCCATATTTTCAACTACGAGTCTGGATCGGCGAGCAGCTTGTGTGGTGTTACACTACATCCTATCGACGGCCAGGATGGCAGGTTCAGCAAGGAGCAACTGCACGGTGCATTACGATACGGACATTACTGGGAGTCCCGCTCCGCCCTATTATGCCTAGAGAATACACTTAATATCGCTGGCGGACTGCTTTACCCGCTCCCGGCACTGACAGAGCTGGCGAATTATGCGCACAGCCGCGGGCTGTCTTGCCACCTCGATGGTGCCAGATTGTGGAATGCCTCGGTCGCAACCGGCATTCCGGTAAAGGACTATGCTGCCCCCTTTGACACAGTCACAGTATGTCTTTCGAAGGGATTAGGAGCTCCGGTCGGATCGGTCTTTGCCGGTACAAGAGAGACCATTGAGCGCGCACATCGGCGTCGGAAAGAGTTGGGAGCAGGAATGCGCCAGTTAGGCATCCTGGCAGCAGCCGGCCTATATGCCTTGGAGCACCACCTGGGTGATCTGGAGCGGGATCACGCCAATGCCCGACATCTTGCAGAGGGGCTGGCCGCGATGGATAGTCTTGATGTACGCCCTCCTGAAACAAACATTGTACTCATCAATCTGCGGGGACACCCGACAGGCCCTCTGCTGAAACACATGCATTCCGGAGGAGTCGCTATGGTGCCCATTGGGCCAGCTACAATACGGGCTACGGTCCACAGGGATGTTTGCTCTACAGACATTGATACTGCCGTTGAGTCTATTGCACTCGCGCTCAAACAACTTTAACTGTGAGCGGCGGCAATCCCGTACAGCCTGCTTCCAGTCGATCTCCCGGCCTCACCGGACCAACACCTTCCGGTGTACCAGTATACAACAGATCTCCTGGCTCCAGTGTGAATACCCTTGAGCAGTATGCTATGAGACTGGCAACGGTGAAAATCATGTCACCTGTGTGTCCATGCTGCCTGACCGTACCATTAACTTTCAGTGATAGTGTCAGCGCCTGAGGATCCGCAATCTCATTCGCTGGGATCAGCGGCCCAAGCGGGGCAAACGTATCAAATCCCTTTGCGACGCTCCATGGCTTCCCCTTCTTCTTCGCCTCGGACTGCAGATCCCGTGCGGTCATGTCCAGACCTACCGCATATGCCGCTACGTGATCAAGACCTTCGGCTTCTCGTATATCCCTGCCGCCCGGCCCGATCACAGCCACCAGCTCCACTTCGTGATGTACAGTGGAGGTCATTTCAGGAAGCACCACAGTACCCTGCGTACGCACAATCGCGGTCGATGGCTTAAGGAATACTACAGGGCGCTTGGGGACGGTAGATCCCATCTCCGCCGCATGTCGATCATAATTACGACCAATGCACAGCACCTTGCCCACGCGCAAGCGTTCCCCCGTTGATGGATCAATCAGTGTCATCAAAATTAGAAAAGGAACTATGTTTATGTTCGGGCATTCTAGCGGGCTGCCGGAAAACTTTCGCGCCAATCACAGCGCTCCCTAAGCAAAGTAGGTAATCAATGTTTGCAGTTGTCAGCATCGGCGGGAAGCAGTATCGCGTCGCCGAAAAGGATACACTCTTTATCCCATATACCGCCGAGGCCAACGAAGGAGATACACTCCGGTTCTCGGAGGTCCTCTTACTCGCCGACGGCGATGAAGTTAAGGTGGGGCGCCCTCATGTAGACGGCGCACACGTGTCTGGAGAGGTAATCCAACATGTAAGGGGGGATAAAATTATCGTCTTTAAGAAAAAGCGCCGCAAGCGGTACAAGGTCAAACGTGGCCACCGCCAACGGTATACACAAATTCGGATCGCTTCACTTTCTACTGGAGAAGTCGATTGACCTAAAGATAATATGGCACACAAGAAAGGGGTAGGCTCCACCAAAAATGGCCGTGACTCCAAGCCCAAGATGCTTGGCGTCAAGGTTTACGCCGGACAACAGATTTTGGCCGGTGGCATCATCGTGCGGCAACGAGGTACCCGCGTCCATCCAGGCAATAACGTCGGTCGAGGAGGTGATGATACGCTCTTTGCCCGTACGACAGGGGTTGTTCGGTTTGCAAACGGACGCAATGATCGCAAGGTAGTACATGTGGATCCTCTTATCGCTCAGGCCTGAGCTATCGATCAGGGTATAAGCAAGTACAAAGCATAGTCGCCTAATGGGTACAATGAATCGCATGCGGGAAAACACAGGCGTCGTCCTGTGGGTTCTCGTGATCTCCTTCGGTGGTCTGTGGGTGCTCCAGGACTCCGGAGTTTTCGATACTATCGGCACGGATCCCTTGGGCAAAGTCATCATCGTTAATGGTGACCCCATCACCCGCGAGGTTTACAGTCGGCAGCTTGAAGCACAACTTGAACAAATCAGGCGAACCAACAACGGCAGCGTAACACCGCAGCAATTAGAGTTTGAGCGTGAACGGGCCTACAATGCTTTGGTGGAAAACACTCTGCGAGAACACGTGATGGACGATATCGGTGTTGCAGTCAGTGATACTGAGGTCAGAGAGTTGATCCTTGGTGAAAACCCCCACTGGATCATACGTCAGAATTTCTCCGACGGCGCAGGTGGCATCAACCGTGCACTTCTCCAGAACGTTATTGATGATCCCGCACAGCAGCAGACGCTGATTCAAATAGAACAATTTATTCGGCTTGATCGCCGCCAACAGCGGTTCAATCAGCTTCTGGAAGCCATAGTGCGCGTCTCGGATGTTGATGCAAGGGGCGCTTGGAACTTGGAACAAAAAAGTGCAGATGCTGAGTTCTTCCTCTTACAGTATGCGGACGTGCCTGATTCTTTAGTTTCTGTAACCGACCGCGACGTGTCACGATACTATTCAGATAATCGTGAAAATTATGCCCGCGAACGCCTGTATTCCATCCAGATTGCATCGCTGTCGCGGCTACCTGCAAGTGAGGATACCCTTGCAATCATGCGGGAGCTTCAACGCCTGCAGCAGGGATTAGCAGAAGCCGAAAACGATTCGTTGTTCCTTGCTCAGTCGGGAAGTGAAATTAGCTGGTCAGACAATTTCCTCGGCGCTTCCACCTTGGCACCAGAAATAGCGAGCGTGTTGTTTGAACAAGGTGACGCGCCACAAACCGGTGACGTGATAGGGCCGGTGATCATGAACGGTCAGGCACGGCTGATCAAAGTCACCGATACGCGTCCCGCAGAAGACACTCATATCCGTGCCCGCCACATTCTCCTGAACGATAAAGAGAACCCAGCCGCAATACAGGATATTCGGAGGAGAATACAGGCCGGTGAGGATTTTGCTGCTGTTGCAGCACAAATGAGTGATGATCCTGGCAGCGGCTCCAATGGCGGAGATCTGGGCTGGTTTGGGCCTGGCAGGATGGTGGAACCCTTTGAAGATGCAGCCTTCGGTGCAAGTGTCGGAACACTTGTCGGTCCGGTTGAGACAGACTTTGGTTTACACCTGATCGAAGTGAACCACCGCGCAACAGTGGATGTGCAACTGGCGCAACTGGCATATACCATTGATGCCTCTGTTGCGACGCTGAACAGCATCCAGGAATCACTGGAAGACTTGGCCTACTACGCCGAAGAGGAAGGTGATTTCGTGAGTGAGGCTGGCCGGCGAAACATCGAAATCCAGACCTTGCAGGTCCAGGACGGACAGACGGCGATCCCCGGCTTTGGTCAGAGTTTCGCGATGGAAGCTTTTCTGCGCAATTCAGACGTCGGAGATATCAGCCCCGTTATTGAGCTTGATGAAGTAGCACTCGTTGTTCAGGTGGTTCATATTGAAGAAGCCGGATATGAGCCGCTCGAAACGGTAGAGATCCAAGTAAGACAGCTCGCCCTCCTCCAAAAGAAACGTGATTATCAGGTTGCCCGACTACAGGAAGCATATGAATCTGGTGGATACGACGGCCTTGCCGGTGCACTCAGCGTTACACCGCAAATTGCATCCGGTGTATCGTTCCAGAATCCCATCATTAGCGGATTAGGTCGTGATTTCCATTTCGTTGGTGTAGTGCTGGGTCTGGAAGCGGAGGAGGATTCTGGTGTGATAGAAGGAGAAAATGGGGTCTACGTGGTGCGCGTAACTGCTGTATTCGAACCAAACGAGATCTCCGACGAAGAGTTGGACAACCTGCGGGCTGACCTGTCCAGAGAGCAACAGACTGCTATGCTTAGAGACTGGATCTCTTCGCTGCGTGAGTCCGCTACAATCGAAGATTTGCGAACGGATCTGCTGCCTCAACAGTAGGCCCAACGTGAATCCTGACAAGCGATTGGTACGTGACAGACCGTCTAAATCCGACTGAGTGCGTGCTCCAGGTCCTCCAGCAAGTCATCGGCGTCCTCAATCCCAACAGATAGCCGAACCAGGTTGTCCGTCACTCCAAGCTGAGCCCGTTCCTCGGAGCTAAGTGCACCGTGTGACATGGTCGCCGGATGCCCTGCAAGGCTTTCTACCCCACCAAGACTCTCAGCAAAGGCGAACACGCGCAGAGATTGCAACACCCTCCTCGCCTCGCTTGATGAAGATATCTTGAGTGTCATGGACAGCATGCCACCAAAATCATTCATTTGTGACTTCGCCAAAGCATTTTCTGGGTGTGATTCCAACCCGGGGTAGTTAACCTGTGCTACCTTGGGATGTCTGTCCAGATATACAGCAATCTTTCGAGCGTTAGCACAATGACGCTCCATGCGGATGTGAAGAGTTTTTGTGCCTCGAAGTGCTAAAAAACAATCCATCGGCCCGGGAATCGCACCCACACATTTGACCTGGAAACGTAGATGTTCCGCCCATTCCCGGTTATTGGTACAAACGAACCCTCCGACAATATCCGAGTGACCGCCAAGGTATTTCGTTGTTGAATGCAGGACCAGATCTGCTCCGAAAGAAAGTGGCTGCTGCAAGTATGGCGAGGCGAAAGTATTATCAACAACCACGGCGGCCCCGACTGATTGCGCACACGCACAAACTGCACCAAGGTCAACAATCTGGATCAATGGGTTTGTCGGGGACTCGACCCAGATCACTTTCGTCTGAGGCGTGACCGCCTGCGCAAACACATCAACTCTTGTTAGATCAGTGAACGTAACCTTCACGCCCATCGGAGCCAGTACCAGCTTCAGATAACGATAGTTGCCTCCATACATGTCCTCTGAGGCAACAATATGATCTCCTGGACGCAGTGCTCGCAGAATAGCATCAGTCGCAGACATCCCGGATGCGAAGGCTATGCCATGCGATGCACCTTCCAAACTCGCAAGATTGTTCTCAAGTACTGTCCTTGTTGGATTAGTAGCCCGACCATACTCGTATGCCGTTGTCTTGCCCTCTGGCGGCTGCACGTAAGTTGCCGTTTGATATATAGGGGGCATAACTGCCCCGGTTGCCTGGTCTGGGCGCTGGCCGGCGTGTACAGCCCGCGTTGCAAAACGCATGCGTTGGGTGAGTTTTTTTAAAAACGGGTCCCCGATCGCTCGGGCAAAGATTGCGTGCCCTGTCGTTCAGCGCAGGCCCGGGCCTCTTCTGCGCGAGAGCGCTGGTTGGTCTGCATATAAGCCCTGTACAGCGCATCACAGATATCACTGGTATCTCCCAGATCGCGCTCTACCAGATCATTGGCCGCTTCGAAGTATTTGATTGCCTGTCCGAATAACTGCTGCTTCAACTGTCCAAGTTCATTCTTCCGGGCTTCCATTTGAGTAATTTGCTGTGAGGCAAACCTGCTGCTATCCTGTAATGAGTCCTCCACGGCCTGGTAACGCTCATCCACACCAAAACCACTGTTAACGTAGGCCGCTCCTAGATTGAACAACGCGTTCGTATAGGACGAATCAAGCGCAACCGCACCCGACAACATATCTATGGCCTCCTCATAATTCTGCCGGCGCAGCAATAACGTTCCATAGTTGTAGAGAAATATTTTATTGTCCCTCTCCAGTGGATGCATCTCTTCGAAAAAGGACAATGCAGCGTCACTCATATCCGCCATAGCATATGCATTCAGCAGGAGTTTTCGGATTTCGCCGTCGTCTGGATAATGCTCACGTGCTTCGCTGAGCGTCCTGACTGCTTCACGATAATATCTAGGTTGTGCTTGGGGAGCTGCCGACTCAGTGGCAATCAACTCATATGTCCGTGCTAATTGAATGAATAGCTCACGATTGGTATGCCCATTGGAAATTGCCGCTTCAAAGGTCTCAGCCGCATCATTAGCCATTCCAGCACCGTAGTATGCATAGGCTTCATTTATGAAAGCATCCATAGAATCCGGAGCTACCATTGAAGCATTCCGGAAACGGCGGGCAGCTGCAATGAACCCATTCGCACGTTCCTTTCCACCCAACTGCTCTGCATCCTCATAGATTGCCATCGCTGAGGTAAACTCATTGACGTACAGAATTGCAAGCTGTCTATCTTTGTGTGGAGCATTGACGGAGTCCAGCATTACAGACTGAGCGTAAGCACCGAGTAACTCTCCGACATACGCGGTTCGCTCGTCCTGGTCATATACATCGGGTAACATCTCGAAAATAATATCCCCCTTTAGCAACAGTGCATCTAAGTTATCTGGATTGTTTTCCAAGGCCTTGTTGATGTTGCTGAGTGCGCGACCGTAGTCCTTGTTCTGAAGATCCAGGCGGGCACCTTCAACGTTCGGATCACTCCCGCAACCATCAGCCGCTGCGAGAATCAGAACCAGCAACAACCAGCTCACAGTTGGAAATATATGTTTCATGTTAAAGGGAGTATTCAGTTGTCGGAATCAGCCGTATTCCAGTTACGCAAGTATCTGGAATGTGTTGCTGTTTCAGGTAAGGGGAATGTAAGTTCCATTGAACCACGGTAAACCTTATCAGCAGGTCCTTCTAGGTATACGCGGTCTGTTTCCAAACCGACTTTGAGCACGCCGCCCGGCATTTGTACAATATAGGTGTCTGAAATGAGCAGGCCTGACTTGTGTGCAACCACTGCACTCGCAATGGCACCTGTTCCACAGGCAAGGGTTTCCGCTTCAACACCCTTCTCGTAGGTGCGTACATGCAACAGCTTGCTGTCGGCATTTGGGTCAATGGCCACAAAGTTTATGTTAGCTCCCGCAGGCCCAAGCATCGGATCACTGCGGAGTGCAGCCCCCCAACTGCTCAACGGCAGTTGACTTACATCGGCCACAAGGCACACCAGATGTTCGGTGCCAGGCCACAAGTAATGTACAGAACGGATTCCATCTGGAACCTGATTCGCCAAATTTGGGGAATCATGGTAGTTCCGAGGGGCATCCAGATAGATGCGAACAGAAGCGTCCACCTCACCAGGAACATGTACTTCACATAATCCAGAGGCGGTCTGCATGAGCGCAATCGTCTTGTTAAAGCCACTCTCACGTGCAAACCGGGCCAGGCAACGCGCTCCATTGCCGCACATGGTACCTTCGCTGCCATCCGCATTGACGTAAATCATTCCATAATCGGCCTCTGGATGCGTCGGAGCAGCCAGTGCCAAGATTCCATCCGCACCGATACCAGTCCGCCTCGGACATGATTGTCGTGCCAGCATGGACAGTTCCGGGAGGGAGAATTCATAGAACCGGTTGTCCAGCACGATGAAGTCGTTACCTGCTCCAGTCATTTTAGTGAATTCTATAATCAAAGCACGCTTCATTTGGCACTTTTGTACTTCAGTTCAGTTTGACTCAGGAAGGGTACACCCGCCGGCACCGGCATCATAACAATTGGCAGAAACCACTCTCACGCTCGATCACGCTGATCCCCTTTTACTCTTCGGCACGCATGACGTGCACTTGAGACGGATCGAGGCTGCCTTCCCGGACACTAAAATCGTTGCGCGAGACAATCAGGTTCGCCTTCGTGGTCCCAGCGCTACTCTTGACTCAATTGTGCACGCATTTGAAGAATTGGCTTCCGTTGCAGACCGTAACGGAACCGTGACCGCAGGAGATCTTGACACCATCCTGGCAATGGCAATTGCAAATCCCCGCCAGTCCAATAAGAAAGTGGGTACTGTGGTGTTATATACACCATCAGGGGGAATGATCAGGACAAAAACCCCTGGACAAGCCAGATTGCTTGAAGCTTCGCACAAAAATGATATTGTGTTTGCAATTGGCCCGGCAGGTACCGGAAAGACTTATATGGCTGTTGCACTTGCGGTAGCAGCACTGAAAGCAAGAAAAGTTAAACGTATCGTTCTATGTCGGCCTGCCGTTGAGGCAGGAGAACGACTTGGCTTTCTGCCTGGAGATTTTCGCGATAAGGTTGATCCATACTTGCGTCCCTTGTACGATGCACTGGAAGAATTTTTGCCGACAGAAAAACTTACCACGCATCTGGAGGATCATGTTATAGAAATTGTCCCCTTGGCCTTTATGCGCGGCCGTACCCTGAACTCCTCATTTGTTATTCTGGATGAAGCCCAAAACGCAACGGCAGTACAGATGAAGATGTTTCTCACACGACTGGGGGTGAGCAGTCAAACCATTGTTACCGGAGATATCACACAAATAGATCTTCAGGATGCACAACAGAGTGGTCTCGTGGAAGCTCAGTCTATTCTCAAGGATATCAAGGGGATCGGCTTCGTGTATTTCAAAAAGATAGATGTGGTACGACACAGCCTGGTCAAAGCTATCATCGACGCCTATGAACGCACCAAACACTGAAGAAACCCGGCAGTGACGCGTTCTCGCATCAAAATTTGAATTTTAATAAAAACACGCATTCTTCGTAGATCGTGCATTTTAAATCCATGATCTACGGAAGTAACTATGGGTTACTCATGGATCTAATTCCCGAAAGAATCCACAACAGCTGAGGCACGGCCAAGGTCAAACGCAATCATCGGCGTCGGATACGACGGTGTTTCCACAAAACGATCCCCCTTGCATCCTGCTAAAAAACGCAGATCTCACGCCTTTTCAACGTGATATCTTCAAGTCCATAGGCCTTAAACTCAGCAATTATACCCACAGACAAAAGGCGAAACGGCCTGCAAAAACCGCCGAGGAAGCGTTGTTCTCAACGAAAAAAGCAGTCCACTCCGAACTCTCCTGAATACCAGGAGCAGGGAACCTCATGCAATAAGTCCACACATGATAAACTTGCGTAAAGAGCAACAAAACTGCTGTGGACACATGGCTTCTGAACCAGAAGACGCTACAATGCATAGATCAGGTCCATGGAGGCTCAATCCAGAACGCCCCGTGCTTGATCAGAGATGAGTATCAGGAGTCCGCTAGAGCAAGCAAATTGTCTACATGATGATCCTCGGTACACCTCACTACACTGGACTCCAACTGGATCGTCATATGATTGATTTTGTAATGATCTGATATAACCTTCTTGAGCTGGTCAAGCATTGCTTCCCGGTCGGTCACATGTTCACCGATTACCACATGCGCAGTCAAAGCATCACTACCCTGCGAAAGCGTCCAAACATGTATGTCATGGATAACCACTACACCCGGTAGCGCTTCAATTGAACGACAGAGTGCATGAACGTCAATATGCTTAGGTACCCCCTCCAAAAGAACTCTGAACACCTGTTTTAACAGTCCCCAAGTACCACTAAGGATCACAATACTCAGTATTACACTAAGCACAGGATCAACCCACAGCTCAAGCCATTCCACAGGATTCCACAGAATAAGCCCCCCGGAGATTGCAATCGCGAGCGACCCCAGTAAATCTGCTCTTACATGTTGGTAGACCCCCGCGACGTTCACGCTGTGATCAACTGACTTGTGCAAGATGACCGCCGCTCCAAAATGGACCACAAAACCAAATAGACCAACAATCGTCATGACCAAGCCATCGGGCGTATGATCATGACCATGATCGTGAGCATGTCCGTGCTCAATAACACGATCGTAGGCCTCCATCAGAATACCGCCAACGAGTAGCCATAGCAATAATGCATTAGCCAATGCTGCCATGATTTCATAGCGTTGGAAACCGTAGGTGTGCTGCTTAGTGGCTTTTTTCTCGGCAAAATGCATTGCTACCAGCGCTATCCCAATACAAAACGCGTCCGTCAGCATATGCCCCGCATGCGCCAAAAGAGACAAACTTCCAGAGACAATGCCAGCTACGATCTCGACCACCATATAGCCGACAATCAGAACCATTGCCCATACTAGGCGTCTCTTGCTTGTGCCTCGCAAGTCATGCGTATGACCATCTAACAAACCACCCCCCTCATGCAAATGGGAGTCACCGTGCGAGTGAGAATGTTCATCAGACATTTTGTTGAAAATAAATTTCTGGATGTATGGGGGGAGTGGTCCCTTGTCACGTCTCAAAATACAACGCAACACCAAATAATGACGATAACAATAAAAGTTTTACGACGGCTCATGCGATGTGCATGATACGCATTGTTGCTGGCCAACTACTTGAAAAAGTAAGTTCGTATCTGCCCGAAAACCACATGTTTCCGGTGAGATGCGTGCAGTGAATCGTTTTCGTATCGCCCCATTTTATAGAGGAGAAGTAATAACAATCACACATCTAATATTCCTGTCGTCTCGACATAGGACACCCAAAAACTTGGAAGATCTATTGAACAAATCAGACATTACCTAAATCTCGCTGCACGACCAACAAGCTCCCGGGCTCAAACGGCTAACCTTTGTCTTAACCCGATTGAAGGAATGTCAGATCGAGAAGGACGCTCACTTCCGTTCCACTGGTGGACCTTAACAGTACTGCACCCCCATCCAAACCCATACTAATCGTTTCAACACAATCAAAATCCTCAGGGATTTCGGCAACAGCCATTATGTAGCGCACGTCCATGGGAACCGCGGGATCCAGATGGAAATAAGTTTCATGGCCCTGGTCTGCAAGAAAATTGCTTTCTACAGACTGCAATAAACCGTAATGAAAGAATGAAGTCACTTCTTCAAGGCCCATCACACCGGTATGCCGCCCATTCCAAGGTGGATAGTAGCGACCACCATTGGAAAGCCAGAAAACTGTCTGTTTTAGAATGAAGGGATCCTTCAGAGCAAACCACACATACCCATCTTCTGGAAACGTAACGGCGGTCCAAGCAACGTCGACAGAAGGATCGGAAACAAGCATAACCAGGTCTTCATAACCTTTTCTGGCAGGGTAGCGACGCAGATCGGTTGATTGACCCGTGACCGTAGGGACATCAGCCAGCGAGGAAAAAGATGTACCGGGCCGTAAAAGTGAGTAACCTTGGTCCTCGGGAAGTTCGATGGGCTGCGGTGCCGTTTGTGCATACAGGAACGGACTTGTCGTTATCACACCACTGTCAGGCGTATCCGGGAACTTGAGCATCGCGTGATGTCCCATGCTCATCGGGCCACTCATGCCGGATATGAGGTGGCGAACATAGACTGCGTGATGTCCGCTGTGCAGGGAGATCCATTTGTCTATATGCCCGGGGCGAACCGAGGTGTCGAGTGATACCCGAAGTGTCGCAATATCCCCCGCCTGGTGTATGCTTTCGAGTTTCCACAAGTTATTTGCAGTCTCACCGTGTGGGGGATGATTTTCGCCCTGAAAATCCTCATCATTAGCCCCAAATGGCATGCAGAAAAAATCACCTCGAAGCACTTTCAGGACAGGAGGAAGTGCTGCAGCCGTGTCTTCCTCGGCCCAAGGACACAATGCATAAGGAGCTATTGTACGATCGCCAAAATGAAAAAGGATTGGGCCGAGGTGACCACCCTGCCGCGTAAGATAGGCCTCCACAGAAGACGTGGCTAAACGCCAGGAGGCCTGCCCAAAAACGGGTACGATATCATGAGAAGAAACATGATTCATCTCACTGGATGGCACGCTAATCGGGCCCCTTCAACTCCTAAATCTATTCGTGTAAGATGCCATCTCCCCAGGTTGGTAGTAAAGAGCTGATCAAAGCCAGGACCACCGAAGGCAATGTTTGTGGGGTTGGACAATGTGTGAGCTTCCCAGTCATCCACCAGAAGTTCCACTTTGCCGTCGGGCATGATACGATAGATGTGATTGGGGGCATAACATGACACGTACAGATTACCCGCTGCATCGAATGCAAGACCGTCAGGCACAGTCCTCGGGAGTCTGGCGAACAATGTTCGATTGCCTGCACTACCATCTGGTGCCAATTCGATCCGCTCTATATTCGCGTCGAAACTGCACACCACGTACAGAGCATCTCCCTTAGGAGAAAGGGCAAGACCATTGGCAAAATTGAATGGGCCTTCGTGCCAAACCTGTCCGTGGCCGCTGTGATCAGCATCAAATCGTAGAATACGCCCATCAACCTGGCGAAAAGTACCGCTATCCGAAACATAAAGCGTACCGTCACCGGCAAACGTGGCATAGTTTGGTATCTTGAACAGATCCCCTCCACTTGTCCCTATGGCAAACTCGGATAACGCGCCCGAACCGGGATCAAGCCGCCAAACACACTGATTACGTAAATCGCAAGCTGCAAGCCACTCGGCATCAGGACTAAAAGCAAGTCCGAGAATGAACCCACCTGTATTTGCCACCTCAACCATCTCTTTTCCGTCGGACGATATCCGATATATCTGCCCCGCTTCACCTCCTGCCCATATCGATCCGTCGGGGTGCACGGCAAGCCCCTCGGGATGATCAAGACCCTCATAAAAGACAGATGCTTTCTCGATCGGTAATAATGCACTGCCACTCATAATCTAAAAGGCGTTTTCCTTGCGGTCAGATTCACTCATCAGGAAATCGGCTTGGCCCAACGAGTTTCTGGCCAGATACTGAACCAGTCAGGACGCCGCGGATCACGATCATATGGGTAGGGGCCCAGCTTTTTGTATAGCTCAGCATAGCACAGCACTTTATCACGATCAAGTTCGACACCCAGACCTGGTCCATCGGGCACAGCAATACATCCATCGGTATAAGGCATTTTGCCACCTACGATAATGTCATCGGTCAGATGATGGTAGTGGGCATCAGCGGCAAAAGTCAGATTAGGCAGGGCAGCACCCAGATGCAGCATCGTGGCAAGTTGTATACCAAGTTCACCAGAACTGTGGACGGCTACTCCTCGCTGAAATGTATTGCAAACCACACCTGCTTTCCACGCTTGGCGCAATCCTCCCCAGAATGTCGTGTCTAACAAAATGACATCAACGGCATTGGTGTGGACGCACGCGGCCAGTTGCTCGAAGTTAACCACTACGGTGTTGGTTGCAGTCGGTATGCGAACAAATTCACGAACACGACGCATTCCCTCCAAACCCCAGCACGGATCCTCGTAATAATCATTGTTCAGATCCTCAATGGCCTGACCTATACGGACGGCCTCTTCCACGGTCCACACCGCATTGGGATCTATGCGAACGCGGTGGTCGGGAAAAGCCGCCGCCAGCGCACGAAAAACTTCCAGTTCGTGGTCTGGTGGAAAAACACCCGCTTTAAGTTTATGTGTGGAGAATCCGTGCTGCTCTACCAACGCTTGTGCCTGTCGGACCATAGCGTCAGGCATTTCCTCTCCACCCCGTCCAGTATCTTCGTTGGGATAGCGGAAAAACAGATACGATGCGAATGGTACTTTTTCGCGAAGGGCACCGCCCAATAAATCACACGCCCGAATACCAAGGCGTTTGCCAACAATATCCATACAGGCAAACTCAATCGCTGCATGGACCTGGGTTCGATTATTATAGAGCGAAGCGGTTGGGTTACAAATCTTCCAATACATTGCCTCTAACTGCATTGGATCGTGCCCGACAAGGTGGGTTTTCAGACCTCTGATTGCGGCTTCCGCAGATTCACCTCCACCTCCCATTTCACCCAGACCTGTTATACCTTCGTCGGTCTCTACCTCGACAATAGTCCGCACGAAACGCCCCCAATGTGCTCCCGCCGAATGGCGTAGTGGAGCTTCCAGTGGGACGGTAACCGTCGTCGCTTTGATATCGCTGATTTTCACTGGCGTACACTCCCGGCTACAACCAAACCCAGTCCCCCATCTATACGGATGGCCTGCCCGGTAATGAACGCGGCCTCATCGCTGGATAAATACAAAATCAAATTAGCTATTTCCACCGGTTCTGCAATACGCTGGGTTAAATGCATCTCACGAACCTCCCGGTAGACTTCTTCGGGGTCAGGAGACTGATCGGCAGCCCACCTAAGCATGGGCGTATCAACTGTACCGGGGCATACAGCGACCGCCCTGATATCAGGGGCGTAATCCACAGCAATACTGCGCGTTAGTCCCAACATGGCGGTCTTGCTCGTCGTGTACGGAGCCACTTTACGTTGCGTAATAAAGCTCTGTACGCTTGCGACGTTGATTACAACCCCATCTCCACGCTTTTGTATCAGCGGGATAGCATACTTCGAACACAGGAAAGCACTCTTCAGGTTTACGTTCATCACCAGATCCCATTCTTCTTCGGTTGTATCCGTGACTGTACTGTAGCGCTGAATTCCGGCATTGTTGACGAGAACATCCACAGCGCCGAATCGAACAGCAATTTGCTTGAATGCTGCCTCGACCTGATCTGCATTCGATACATCACAACGGATGAAGAGGCTCTGCTCCTCAAAGTTGACCAAACGTTCCCGCGCCCGCTTTTCATCCAGATCCAAAATCGTCACGCGTGCACCCTCTTCCAGAAACCGCGTGACAACCGCCCCGCCGATCCCTTTTGCACCACCCGTTACGACAGCATGTTTGGCCGTAAAAGCCATGGAACCTTCTACTATTCGAAAATCGTATCTATATTGTAAAGGTAATGAGATCCCGTGTAATTTTGTCAATCAGTGCAGGATGCTCACTACGGATCTTACCTATCACAAGTGTTTGTCGGATGCCGCCCATCATCCAAGCAGTTGACCAGATTGACCCAGGTCAATCAATTCCTGGATCCCGGACATCAGATATAGTTTGTGCATCATCCTTGAAGATACCGTACAGTACGATCAGGACACATTTCATCCTGCCAACAAATCACAGATGAGTGGACATCCCGGCGGTACCCAGGGGCAACAAATAACCGGAAAACAGAAACCAGTTGAGAACAGATTTTGGCAGTTTCGTCCTGAAACCCCTCTGGGGTTCAGTAAGGGCAGGCACACTATGATGGTAGCCATGACAGGATTCATGCGCGTCATTGCTCTAGGGTTACTCATACTGCTGTCGGAACAGTCAGCCTTGGCGATATCCTCTGACCCGGTCTATGCAGGAAAAATCGTTGGAAACATCACGGAAGCGGGGACCGGTGAGTTCCTGCCAGGAGCCAGTGTACTCGTCGAGGGAACCACATTAGGGGGTGCAGCTGACGTGAATGGTGATTTTTTGATCCTGAATGTTTCACCCGGCCTCTATCGGTTGCGCGTGACGATGCTTGGCTTTGCAACAGTAATCGTCGAAGATGTCGTCGTTCAGAGCGGCCTGACTACACGCATAGATGTAGCCCTGACGGCAGAGACCATTCAACTGGATGACGAACTCCTTGTGAGTGCGGAGCGCCCCCTGGTGCAACGTGACGAGACCGCAAGCGTCCATTACCTCGACATTCAGCAGTTGAGAGCACTGCCCGTAAGAAGTGCCCGCGAAGGACTCATGCTGCAGACTGGAGTATTATTTGACCCCGAACCAATCATTGGTGGGCTCGGAGGTTCAGGACGGGGAGAGAGCCGTTATGCCGTACGTGGAGGAGATCAGACCGAAGTATTCTGGTTTCTTGATGGAACCCGTACCACAGCATTGGTCGAGGGGCGCGCTGATCAGGGGGGATCCTTCACCAATATCAATATGCACGCTGTACAGGAGATCCAGATTCTGACCGGAGGCTTCGAAGCACAATACGGGGGGGCCCAGTCCGGCATCGTTAACGTGGTAACCCGACAGGGTGGACCACAATACAGCGCCTCGCTCGAATACACATATGGTGCTGCAGGACAGCGACATTTTGGAAACTATCTGTACGATCCTGAAACACAAAAAGAATATCTGGACAATAGACTTGAGGACGGTACACTTGATCCCGATTGGTGGACGCCATTTCGCAATAGCCAAGTTTACGACTATCGCGAAATTCCAGACCATCAGATTTATGGAAGCCTGGGGGGATCGATCTTTACAAGGGGCCAGACCAAAGCCAGTTTTTTTGTAGCGTCTCAATTCAAACGTGAAGCATACGCCTATCCACGTCCAAGAGATCATCGGGAACTGGATGATATTCTTGGTAACGTGGTTCTTCAACTACGCCCCAATATGAAACTGAGAATTGGAGCGCTCTATAACCGTGTTGGCCACTCGACACTGCAGGAGAATGGCGACTATGTGCAACAAGTCAAATTCTATCGCGGATGGGGATCCCTCCTTGAGGGAAAGACGACTCATTTCAACTCTGAATGGACGCACACGCTTTCGCCCCGATTTTTCTATGACATACAGATCAGCCGCTTCCGTCTCGACATGCGTGAAAAGCCTAGTGACTTTGCCCGCCTAGGTGTCAGCGAAAACCCCACATTGTTTGGATTTCAACGGTATAACGGCTACCCTGATGAGCCCTATGATGCCTGGTCATTTATTGTCGATCGAGACCAGGAGGTAGGCGATCTGTCCCTGGAGAGCAGCGCAAACTGGCAGTTCAATAAAACCAATTTCATCAAAGCCGGCATTGAGCTGCGCCGCAATACTTTCAGGGAAAATTTTTCCTGGCGGCACTCATCATTCAGTACTGATCCACGGTACTGGCTCAACCGTGGACTGCACGAAACCTATCACCCCATTGAGTTTGCCGCTTATGTGCAAGACAAAATGGAATTCAACAGCATGATTTTGAATGTGGGCGTGCGGTATGACCTCTTTCATCCAAATGTCGACTGGTTCACCACCCGCAACCTCTTCAATCTGAGTGTAGACCCTGACTTTGATCCCGCACTGGATCCCGATCGTGATCAGGTCGATGAGAACGGACGCGTCAAGTACTCCTACGAGAACGTACTGGCCAAATCCCGTGCACCCGCAAATGCATTCCACCGTGTCAGCCCGCGTATTGGCGTATCCTTTCCGGTCTCCAGCAAGACCGTCCTGCATTTTAATTATGGACACTTCTATCAGCTTCCACCGCTTGACCGGATGTTCGAGTTCAACTACTTCCGGCCCGAGTATATAGTAAGAGCCCAGATGGCGGAAGATGCTGCTGCTACTGCTCAAGGACGTGAGCCCCGTCACATTCCCTCCCTAGATGGCGATCCCGAACGTGTTGTTGTGCTGTCTCTTGATGCCCTGAAGCCAGAGAAAACGGTGCTGTTCGAGGTGGGGATTGTGCATAATTTCGGAGATTTTATAGTACTCGATATGACCGGATTCTACAAAGATGTCTTCGATCAGACTATGCCGCGTCAAGGCATTTTTGACCGCCGTGTTTACATGTACGACCCGTTTCGCGGGGACATTACACCGAACGTCTTTTATGTTTCGAATTTCTCAGGTGATTATGGTGACTCGCGCGGCTTCGAGATTACTGCACGTACGGCCCACAGTCACTGGTATGCGGTCAATGCAAACTACAGCTTTTCGAAAGTAACACAAGGACGCGCCACACCGGGCACAATCCGGTATGATGAGGAAGGCGTACCGGAATATGTCTATGACATCGACGTGTCGAAACGCTTACCCACGGAGACTACGTTCAGTCGACCACATATTCTGAGAACCAATCTCTATGTACGCTACCCCGAAGAAACGACACAGTCGTTTGCAAGCACCCTCCTAGAAGGGACAAGCCTGAGCGCACTGTTCAGTTTTGTAAGTGGTCGAACCTTTACGTACGTGGGCCCCGATGACCCTCCAGATACACGGGATAATCATCGTCTGCCACCTATAAAAACCCTTGACCTTCGACTGGAGAAAAGCTTCCAAATTTCCGGGATTCACACACTCGCGGCCTATGTTAACGTAACGAACGTACTCAACGCCCGGAACCTGCGTTCCTTTGGCGATGTCTTTTTTGATGCAGAAGCAGTGAAGAATTACGTGGAAAATGGCGAGATCTCACAGGTAGATGCTGCAGGCTATGATATCAGTTGGCAAACCTATTTCGCCCCGAGACAATTCTATTTCGGCTTACGCTATAACCTGCGATGACTCGATTGTCTGAACTACCAAAATGACCCACAGCGCAGTGCAGCAAAACTTTTTTTGTGTTCTGGCTCTTTTAATCCTGGCTGGACCGGTGCAGGCCCAGGTGCGCACAGCGGAGTTCGAAATTCACGATCGGGGGGATTTATGGGATACGATGAAGGATGACGGCACCGTCGGCGCGCCAAGCCCGACCAATCTGTTCGAATTCTTTCCCAGTATGGACTGGCCAGGTGGTCCCAGCACGCTCTTGAGCAAGGATGAGCAGCGATCCTATAATTTTGCAGGTGGGACCTGGATCGGTGGCCGTCGCTCCGATGGCAGTCTCTTCTTTGTCGAAAACGGTCCTTTTGCCTTCCGTGACCAAGGGACGTATGAGGTGATGACCAAGGTTGACAATTTCGTCGAACAACCCGACTACAATCCCCGACTGGCCGAGCAAACCATCACGGCAACCTGGACTACCTCCGAAAACATACGTGTGGAGCGAACCAGCCGGGCCTGGAGCTTTCCCAGCCTGAAGGACTTCATTATTATTGAGTATACCCTCACCAATCAGACAAGCTCGACTCTTAGCGATGTTTATATCGGGTTCCCGTATTTGTTGCGACCCAGCTACCAGGATGTTCTGGCACACAATGGATGGGGGGAAGATTTCAATCGGGCCGATGAGCTGACCGGGTACGACGAAATGCGCCGGCTTATGTATGCCTGGGATGACACGCCAAACTTCGATCTGCCAACCGATGTGGGTAACTTTCTGCTCTCCCGCGGTGAGTTGCGCACGACAGGATATGCCGGTGTGGGCCTTCTGAGTGCGCCCGTAGGTACTTCCGGTGAAACGCAACCGGCCCACGTACTGAGCGCACAATTACTCAACAATGAAAATCAGCTGACCCTGACCTCAACCACAGCAGATAATCTTTATGCCATCCTCTCCGGTGCGAATAGGTTGCTGCAGGCATCTGCCGACGAACGGTTGGTGCCGTTCATGTTAATGTCGTGCGGCCCATACACGCTGGATGCAGCCTCAAGTATTACGGTCACGATTGTGCAGGCTGTGAACGGACTCCCCATTCAAAAGGCCCTGGAGGGACTCGAAGCTCAAATGTCGCTCCCAGCCGGGCTCGACTCGCTGCAAAGCACCGTTGATCGAGCACAAGAACTATTCAACCGTAACTATGAAGTGGCCTCTGTACCACCACCATCACCTGACATCCAGATTCTGCCTCTACCAACATCCCAGTCTATTTCGCTGGTCTGGCCCCCTCTAGACCAAACATGGGTGGACCCCATTACCGGCCAAGCCAGCTTTAAGGAGTACCACATTTACCGCAGCGAGCGAGCCTTTACCGGACCCTATAGGCGTATCGCTCGAGTACGCCCAAATAATTCTCTGGACCGCCGACGGTACTGGGACAGTGATCTAGGTAATTGGAAATATATCGATAACCGTGTGGACCTAGGGGTGAGTTATTTCTATAGCATTGTTTCGCTTGATGAAGACGAGAATCAAAGTTGGTTCACTAACCGTAACGAGGAAGCTGTGACGGTTGCCAGTCTACCCGCAGCCGATGCAATGAACGTTGGAGTATTCCCCAATCCGTTCCGTCTCGTTTCCGGCTTTCCAACCACAGGCGAAGAATCTACAATTGTCTGGACAAACCTTCCAGCACGGGCAACTGTACATATATATACATCGAGTGGAGAGCTTTTCAAAGTCATCGAGCACGATGACCCAAATACCGGACAGGCCGTTTGGGACCAGCTCTCTGATTCACGCCAACAGGTAGCTCCGGGGGTCTATTTCTGGACAGTGCAGTCGGAAGTAGGCTCGGCCCAAGGAACGTTGCTGATCATCAAGTGAGGCACCACCGAGTTCATGACATTTGATCTCCGCCACATATTCCGAACAAAGGCCTTCGGTCAAGGGCATTCGATTAACGAGGCGGTGGGTGGTGGGGGTGGTGTACTCCTGTTTATGGCCCTGCTACTGACACCATTCTCGGTCCAGGCACAATCCGACTATGGATTTGATTTTGAGAAAACAGGATCGGCAGGATTCCAGGCACTGAAGATTGGGATCGGTGCAAGAGAGAGTGCACTTGGTGAAGCAGCCAGTAGCCTCACTAACGATGCTAACGCCGTTTTCTGGAATGTTGGTGCACTGCCACTAGTCTCAGGACCGACCGTATACCTGACCCACAATGAATGGCTCGTCAACAGCCGTGTGGATGCCCTTGTGGTGGCCATGCCGATCAATAGCTATACGTTCGGACTTAGTGTGATGAATTTTGGTATTGAGACCTATGAGGAGACTACCGCCACCGATCCAGAGGGCACAGGACGCCTGGTCAGTGCGGGAGACTTTATGGTTGGGCTGGCTGCCGCAAAACGGTTCACGGACCGATTAACCATTGGCCTACAAGTCAAGTACGTGCGGGAGCAGCTGGATCAGGACGCATTCAGTAATATCCTTTTCGATGTCGGCACACTGTACTACACTGGTTTCCGGCAGTTGCGTCTCGCGTTTACGATACAACATTTTGGTGCCTCGGTAGATGGACTCCGGGAATCTTTTCGTATGCCACTGCTCTTCCGTATGAGCGCAGCAGATGACCTGATCACCTCACAAGATTTTCGTCTGTCCACTTCCTTTGAACTAGTGCATCCGACTGATAACAATGAGTGGGTGAACTGGGGTATTGAGTCTGTATTTCTGAATATGGTTTCATTGCGGGCTGGATACCGCTTTCAGGTGGATGAGGGGGACCTTTCTTTCGGAGCGGGGCTGGCCCTGCAGCAGATTGCCATCTTCCAGCTGCACCTTGATTACGCCTATGTACCCTACGGAGACCTGCTGGGAGCCACCCACCGAATTACACTGGGACTCTCCCGCCGATGAGAAGATCGGTCTTGCAAATCATTCTCTGGGCCTTGTGCCTGATCTGTACGAAGTCCACAGTAGCCCAATTTGACCGGGACTGGAAAATTTTTGTAGTTCCCTTCTCCCACACCGATGTGGGGTTCACAGCCCCGGTCCCGGATGTGATTGAACAACACCGAAAATACCTGGATAATGTGGTCACCTACATCAACCAAACGCAATCCTATCCCGTGGAGAGTCAATTCAAGTGGACTATAGAAGTCACATGGGTGCTGGAAGATTATCTAATAAATCGCTCACGGGAAGAGGTCGCAGCCCTGATGAACCATGTACGAGCCGGGCAGATTGAGATTGCAGCGATGCACTTCAGTCTTCAGACCGACCTTGCGGGCCCCGAAGAATTAGTGCGCTCACTTTACTTTGCCCAGGCTCTAAAAGAAGAATATAATGTGCCCATTCAAACAGCCGTAACCAATGACACACCGGGTTTCACGTGGGCATTGGCACAGCTATTGGCCAAAAGCAATATTCCCTACGCATCACTGGCAATGAATTCGTTTTTGTCGAAATTCTACTCGACAACAACGTTGCCAAACCTGTTCTACTGGGAAAGCCAGAGCGGTGATCAAACGTTGCTCTGGCGCTCGTTACATCCCGAATGGGCTTATCTAGAAGGCTTCATTTGGGGACTCTACGGCTCTTATTCAACAATGGAGCCGCGTATTACAGCACAGCTGAATAAACTGGCTGCCGACGGCTATCCGTATGACGTCGTGTTAGTCAATGCTTCAACTGGCGACAATCGTCCACCGAATCCGAAAATCTCCGATAACGCCCGTACATGGAATGAAAATCATGATACCTCCACGATCCATGTAGCTACTTTTTCTGACTTCTTCAACTACGTTGAACAAAACCTGGCGAATGAACTTCCGGTATTCAAAGGTGATGCCCCAAACTGGTGGAGCTGGAGTTTCGCAGCCTCATCCACAAAAGGTTTTCTTGAATCCCGCTCCACACAAACCATATTGCCTGTGGCAGAAACCTTTGCCTCAATTGCAAATAGCGAAGCACCGAGCTACATCTATCCGGCTGATGAATTGCGTCAGGCCTATATCAACAACCTCCTGTTTGAGGATCACAACCTGGGAGCTCTGGATCCTGCCGGCAATGCACCCTTCTGGGGGCGTAAGATGGCCTGGATCAACGCGGCAAGAAGTGCTGGAGAGACCATTCTGGATGAAGCACTGGAGGCCTGGAGCAGCACCATAGCGACCGACAATGATGTCACAGTCGCAGTCTTCAACCCCCTGCCATGGGAACGGTCTGAAGTTGTGCGCCTGCCACTGGATGATCCGCTCGTGGCAGGGCTGCCAGCTTTCCGCGTCCTTGATGGTGAGACAGGCTCAGTCCGCCCTTCACAAATACTTCTTTCGACAGATGAGATTGCTTTTCAGGCGGATGGGGTCCCTCCATTGGGCTACAAACTATTTCATCTGCGTGCCCACACAGGAACCAGGCCGCTGCCCCAGACACTGAACAATGCAACCCTGGAGAATGACGCATATCGCGTAGAGGTCGATCTGGCTACGGGAGGCATCAGCAATATCCAGGAGAAAACGACCGGCCAGGAATTAACACGTGGAGATGCCCGTTTCAATCAGTACACTTACAACGGCACTGCACCGTCCGGCTTTCAAGTAGTGGCCAGCGACAGTGGCGCAGTACTGCAGCGGCTGGTCCTCCAGGGAATGGCCCCGGGTGCAAATACCTATGAAACCGAAATCATACTCCCCGCCGGACAGCGGCGTATTGATTTCAAGAACAAGTACAACAAACGGCCTGTGACGAGTTTCGAGGGCGTGGATTTTTTGTTCAGATTTGATTTGCCAGGAGCTTCCCTCCGCTACGAAATCCCCTTCGGGCATGTACGGGTTTTTGAGGATGAGTTAAGTGGTTTTCGCACTAACCATTACGCCATGCAGCGTTGGGCAATCGTTTCGGGGGGAAACACCAGCGCCATTCTTGCTACTGATGGTCCATCTATTCATGCCTATCCTGCTGGCCGATTCGACGGCAATGTACGACTGCTGACCTCTATTAACACGGTGGCACAGCCTATCGAGCCGGAGTAGGACCGCTGGAAGCCGGCTTCTCATTCACGTCACATGAGGGAAAGGCTGACCCCGTGAGCGCTACAAAATTTGCCTATAACTTCAATACACCTCTCTATACTCGCGTATTGTCCCCACAGCAGAAGGGTACAATGTCGGCTCCCAGTTACACCTTTATGTCGGTGAAAAATGCAACGCTCCAACTCTCCACCTTAAAACGGCCCAGAACGGGAGATGGGTTTATTGTGCGTCTGTACAACCCTTCCTCAGAAGCTGTGGAATCGACCCTATCGTTTGGCCCTGAGATACGAAGGGCTGCCTGGACCACGTTGTTGGAATCTCCAATCGGCTACATGAATATCGTTGATCGGGAAATAACCGTGCCCTTCGAACCACACGAAGTGAGAACGATCTGGCTGGATCTCATTGGGCCGACGCGCGCGCAGACACCGGATCCAGTTACGGAGATCCTTCAACTGGAGCAAAATTTTCCGAACCCGTTTGGTCGTCATACGACCATACGATATAACCTCCATCGGCATGCACAGGTGAGACTCACCATTTACGATGTACTCGGACGTACGGTAAGTGAGCTGGAAGCGACCGACAAATCACCTGGGCAATATGCCCACTCATGGACGGGCGTGAATCAGCGGGGACTGCCACTCGCCAGTGGCGTCTATTTTTATACAGTGGAAGCCACCACTTCAGACAATGTTTACGGGCGGCAGAAGCGGACAATGATCCTTATTCGGTAAGACCTGTGTTATATAGTATCCGACCGGGAAGCCTACACTCCGTATTGGAATGGACAGCAGGCAATTATAATGCACAAATCAGGCTATTATATCCAGCAGAACCTCGATGTAACCGCAGCTAATTGATTTTTTGATGGAACTCCTTCCCTTTTGCTGCCCATACGATTATGATTAAAAGGGGCGTGTACGGGATACTCGGTGCAGCAACACTGGTGCTACTGTTCTGGGATCCCGCCAGTGATAAGCCACCCGAAGATGGTAAAACACACATTCGCTACTGGCATATAGTCGGATCGGAAGATGATGTGCCCTACACCGTAAGCAAGTTTAATCAGATCCAAGACAGTATCGTTGTGCACGCCACACCAATTCCCTGGCAGGAACACGAAAAGAAGATCTTAACCGCCGTGCTTAGCGGAAATCCTCCTGACGTTGTCAGCCAGTTTGTGCCAGTAGTCCGCTGGGCATCGCGAATGGCACTGCTTCCACTGGATGGCCTGATAGCCGCCTCAGCGTTTGACACGACCATATTTTTTCCTGCGTTGTGGGACGAAGTGACTTGGCAGGGACGTCCCTATGCGCTGCCCGTTAACACAGCATCCTATGCTTTCTTTTACAACAAAGACCTCTTCAAAGAATCCGGCTTGGATCCCGAGAATCCCCCAAGAACTTGGGATGATGTGCGCCAGTACTCCCGCCAGTTGCTCAAGGTCGATACCGACGGAAGGATCCTCCAGGCTGGCCTTCTGCCTGGATTTAGCGGAGCTCACCAAGGCCTCTTGGGGAATATGTCAATCGCCTCTTTGATTGCCTGGCAAAAGGGCATGGATTATCTGTCCAGAGACGGCACGAAGGTCGTGATGAATTCTCCCGAACTTATTGAGGGCGTTCAGTGGACCATAGATTACTACAACGACTATGACCTTGATGCAGTGCAGGCATTCATTGGTGGACTTGGAACAGGTGAACAGCACGGATTCGTGACCAATAAACTCGCAATGCTGGTCCTCGACATGAGCTTTCTCGACCTTATCTCTCAATATCGACCGGAAATGAACTTTGGCGTCACAGAAATACCCTCCTTTGAGGGAGACCCAACCGTATCAATGGCTGGGAGCTGGTGGCTGGGAATGCCGAGAGGTGTTCGGCATCCAGAAGCAGCATGGGCCTTCATGCAGTTCTACGTACAAAAGGATACACAACTGGAAGAGATCGCCTCACGCGATGATCCCCTCTTCCCGGCAAACATCCATGCAGCTTATGATTCCTCGTTCATTTCCAAGCCACTGATAGACGTCTTCGTTCGACAAATGGACTTCGCCCATTCACCGACGGTGGTACCGTTGGTTCATGGTAAATTCTGGCGTGAATTTTACGGAGCGCTCGAACGCAGCGTGCAGGGAGGGCAATCCCCAAATGATGCATTTCAGCGGGCAGAAATAACCGTCCAATCTGCGCTTGACCGATCGGTGAGCTACGACCGATATGTTCGATCCAGAATGAAAGACCCGAATTAATCCGACTGAAGTGAAACCCAACTCCCTCCGACTAAAAGAGACCCTGACCGGGTATGCCTTCCTGTCTCCGTGGGCAGTAGGGTTTCTGGTGTTTGGGCTGTATCCAATAGGGATGTCGCTCTACTACAGTCTGTGCCAGTACGATGTCCTGCGCGTGCCACAGTATATCGGCCTGGAAAACTATCGAGAGTTGCTCTTCGAAGATCCCTACTTCGGTATTTCCATATGGAATACACTGGTCTACACCATCCTTCGTGTTCCATTGGCCATAGGCGGATCCCTGATACTGGCCGTCCTTGCAAACCAGGCTGTGCGAGGTATCAAGTTCTTTCGCACAATCTACTTCCTCCCGTCTATCATCACCGGTGTTGTGCTGTCGGTGATCTGGATGTGGATGTTCAACCCACAGATAGGACTCGTAAATACCGCGCTTGGGTGGATTGGATTGCCTGGACCACTGTGGCTTCAAAGCACTGCATGGTCAAAGCCCGGGATCGCACTCATGAGTCTGTGGGGCGTTGGTGGAGCACGGATGATTGTCTTTATTGCTGCCCTGCAAGGGGTTCCCTCATCCCTGTATGAATCGGTCGAAATCGACGGGGGTGGCTGGTGGGCGCGATTTTGGCATGTAACGATACCGATGCTCTCACCTGTCATTTTTCTGTGGAGCGTCCTGGAAATCATCTTTTCTTTCCAGGTCTTTACCGAAGCCTATGTAATGACGAAGGGCGGCCCACTTGATTCTACACTGTTCTACAACCTGTACCTCTATTTCAAGGCCTTTGACGATTACGAGATGGGATATGCCTCAGCAATGGCCTGGATCCTGCTCGTCATTACGCTGGTGGTCACAATGCTCCAATTTAAGCTTGGCAAACGCTGGGTGCACTATACCGGAGGAGCACCCGAATGATAAGCTTCTCCATTAATAGAACCCCGCTGAAGAAAGTAATCCTCTACTTGGCACTGATTGTAATCGCTGCTGTGTTGATCATCCCGCTGATATGGATGCTTTCGGCATCACTTAAAGGCAACGAAGAGATCTTCACCATCCCGCCGACCTGGATTCCGAAAGAGATCCACTGGGAAAATTATACGGAGGTGTTTGACCGCATGCCCTTTTTGGCATACTTGCGAAACACCACATTTATCACCGTTCTGACGATCGTAGGAACCGTTTTTTCAAGTTCACTGGTAGCCTATGCATTTGCCTGCCTCCGCTGGCCTGGGCGAGATAAACTCTTCATCTTCGTGATTGCCACGATGATGCTGCCGCTGCATGTCATCATGATCCCACTATTCGTGATCTTTAAGGAACTACACTGGCTCAATACCTATAAACCTCTGATTGTCCCGGCATTTCTTGGTGGCGGTGCCTTCAATATTTTTCTGCTGCGCCAGTTTTTCCTGACCATCCCTCGAGAGCTTTTTGATGCGGCTCGGATTGATGGTTTGTCCGAGTGGCATATTTACTGGAAGATTGCAATGCCGCTGGCCCGCCCCGCTTTGATCACGGTAGCCATTCTCACATTCATGTTTACGTGGAACGATTTTCTTGGGCCACTGATCTACCTCTCTGATCAGGCTAAAAATACCCTGGCTTTAGGTCTTGCGCTTTTTGTGGGACAACATCAGACGGAGTGGGGTATCTTGATGGCGGCATCCATTATCATGATGATTCCCATGGTAGCTATCTTCTTTTTCTTTCAGCGATACTTTATCAAAGGATTCGCCATGAGTGGGATGAAAGGATAGTAACTGGATGATACAGACTCGTACGGTTTATTTCCTGTTGGTTCTTGGCTTGATATTCGGCGCCGGGCAGATAGGCCAACGCAAAGCCATTATTCCCGAAATATCTGATCAGGACAGTGTCTCTTTTGGCTTAACAGAAGAAGGGTTCATCCCCGCATGGCTGGTGGCTGGACCATTTGAGCAACCCCTTGTCGGGTTTGGACAAGCCGTTGATACAGACGTTATTGGTGAAGCTGCGATCTCACCCACAATGGGAAAGACCGAACGAACTACACTGGTCGAAGATGGGCGGGTAGCATGGAAACCACTCCACAGTAACCCGAACGGCCTCGTCGATTTCAATGCGTCTATGGGGTGGGTGCGTCCCGGTAACCAACCAGAGAAAATATGGAAAGCCAAAACGGGCTACGCCTTCACCTACATTGACAGTCCAAATGAGCAAGAAGTCATACTCAAGGTTGGCAGCAATAGCAGCCTCAAAGTTCTGCTCAATGGAGAAACCGTGCATACAAGCACACATGACCGTAACGCAGAACCCGATACCGATACCGTCCCTCTGCGCCTACGCTCCGGGAGGAATGCCCTGCTGATCAAAGTAGGCCAGACCCATCGTAATGAAACTCCCAACTTTTTTGAGGAGCTCCGTTTTGAATGGGGGTTTTATGCAAAGCTGCTTAGTCCAGATTTGATTCCCGTGCAGAACATAAGCGTGGTGGTCCAGACCGGAGCAGGAAAAGCCAATGCGGAACTCGTTTCGACATTCTTTTTCAAGGAAGCCCCGGAAGGACTTCAGCAACGCTTTGATCTCGTTATTACCTCTTTGTCACAGGAGCAGGAAGCAGGAAATTTGCATATCAGGGCAGCTTCCGCAGAGCATACAACCACGCTGGAAAGAATACCCTTCGGAGAGAGCCGCCATATCGTATATCTACCAGCAATCACGGCCGAAAAGTCTGCTCATGTCAACGTAACCCTCGGAGCAGACACATTAAGCTGGGACACGGTGCTTCGCCCACAACCGCATTATGAAATTCACCTGGCCATGATGTCGCACACCGACATTGGCTACACAAATACACAACCGGTCGTCAAAGAACGACACCTGCGCACACTGGACGATGTGCTGACCCGCCTCGAACAGGATTCTTCCTTCGCATGGACTATCGAAACAGTGTGGCAGCTTGAACAATATAGGCAAGCCCGATCGCCAGAACAGTTCGATCGACTGATGACGTTCGTGAAAACAGGACGTGTTGCAGTCTCGCCTATCTATACAAACCCATATACGGGTTGGATAAGTGCAGAGGAAATGATTCGCTCGTTTAACAAAGGGTACGCTTACGCACGTCAGTACGATCTAGAGTTTAATGCCGCAACTTACAACGATGTACCCGGTCTGTCCTGGTTGATGCCGCAGGTACTGGAAAATGCAGGGATCTCGTTCCTAGCAACGGGTATCAACGAAGTTTACAATGATTACAGAATGCAGCGCAATCTGCCCAAGGTGTTTTACTGGGAAGGCGTTGGGAGCGGACGTGTTCTCACCTATCGCACTGAGGCCTACAATGAGGGACAAACATTGGGGTTGGAGAAAGGTATTGATGCAGTACCTCTTCGTCTTTGGGAGCGACTCCACCGACTGCAGGCGCAAGGATACACCTATCATTTGATCCTTGCTGTTCACACCTTCGGAGACAATGGCGGTATTCCTCTCAAAGCCCCTGCCACAGTGGAAGCCTGGAGTGCCGAGTACGCGTACCCTCGAATCCGAATCAGCAACATTGACGCTTTTGCCCAAGCATTTCAGGCGCGCTATGATAATCTTCCCACTCTGAAGGGAGACTGGACATCGACCTGGGATGTGCTCTATCAGGGAGAGCCTGCCCGCTCGGTGCGTCACAGATGGGTACAGCACCACCTCCCCACTGCCGAAAAAATGTCCACGCTATCGTGGCTGCTGGACGAGAAACATGATCCGCTCTCTGATATCGTTGATTCTGCCTATGACAATCTACTTCATTACGGCGGCCACGGCAGCGGGCTTGAATATGGTTACGCCTCTCCCAAGGATAACCTAACAACGATGGCCTACCGGGAGCAGTATGTGCAGGATGCAGTACTTGCTACCGAGGAAGTTTTGGAGCGTGCAACGTATCGACTTTCAGCACGAGAAGAGAGTTTTGAAGGTGAGGGCCTGTACGTGATCAATTCACTGAACTGGTCCCGCGATACTCCGGTCACGGTTGAATTTCCAAGGGAGAATTCTCATCAGTATCGTGTGATTGACCTGAGTTCAAAAACGGTTATCCCCAGTCATTTTAGTGGCTACACCCTACGTTTTGTCGCCCGTGATTTACCTCCGGTGGGTTACAAAAAAGTTCGACTGGAACGTATGGTTCACTCTGGATCAGATCTTGGTGAAGGTCTGCAGACAAATGATTGTACGATTGCGAATACATACTATCGAATTGGAGGAGATTGCCAAACCGGACACATTACAAGTCTCGTTGACCTTAAGAGCGGCAAAACGTTGATTGATCACAACTTGCAAACGCCATTTGGCAGCCCCCTGCGGGCCGACTCCCTGCTCTCACTTTCTTTTGAGACCATTGATGCCGACGAAGTAAAAATGTATGTTCGTGATGAACGTCCGGTTCGACTAGTGCTTGTAACCGAGCGCGAAGATCATTTATTCGCACAATCCGAATACATACTCTGGGAAAACCTAGATCGCGTGGATGTACAGCATACTGTCAATCTCGAGTTGCTGGTGTCTCCCTCAGAGGTTGAGGACTACAGTGTGGCCTTTCCATTTGCGATATCAGACCAAGAAGCAGCAGTAGAGGTGCTCGGTGGTTTCCTGGATGCTCAAACGGACCGTTTTCCCGGTATTGAGCATGACGCGTTCGCTCCACGACGCAGCATTGCGATCCACAATGACACACAAACAATCAGTTGGGCTGCCATCGACAGCCGGGTTGTGCGTCTGCGAGAAGAGAATGCTGGCAAAAGGCTTGCCATCTATGCCAACCTCGTTAATAACTTTCCAGAAAACTGGAACCGGTGGGAACGGAACGAGGGCACCCTGGACTTCCGGTTCAGTTTTACATCCGATGAGATGAGCTTTCAGCCCGCAGCTACGAGTCGGTTTGGATGGGAGGTTAACACTCCACCAGTGGTACGTTACACTTGGTTGCGTTCCATCCCCGCACAGGAAAGCTTTATGACCGTTAACGGTGATCAGGTAGTCCTTTTGGCCTTAAAACCCATGAGCGACCGGAGCGGTGTTGTGTTGCGTCTAATGAACATGAATCCTGAAGCATCCGCCGAAGCACAAATTTCCTCATCCCTGTTCGATATTCGAGATGGAATAAACTTACTCGGTTTAGAAGAAAACAGCGTATCTTACGACGTTGGCGAGGATCTTGCCCGCGTAACATTGGCGCCCGGAGTAATCCGGACCCTCGGATTCAAACTACCCCCGAGATAGCCGATCCCGCAGACATCATTCACGCAATTAGCGCACCCATTCAGCAACCCTTAAAACAAACCCCTCATGAAGCAACTCATACCGAATACCCCGAACAAAACAAAGAACCGGACGCGTCTGGTCCTCTGGACGATTGCTCTGTCCATCTGCCTGATATGGTCGGCCTGTCTGATCATTGAGATCGAAATGCCAAGAACGGCTAACGTCGGAGAAGTTATCCCCGTACGCATTGTCGCGCAGGAAAATACGGGGGAGACTACCACGCCCTGGAAAGGCGTTTTCTCTGTGCTGGTGCCAGAGGATTGGGAGCTTGTCACTGCTGAATACACCGCCAGTGATATGAATGGTGATGTCGGGAGCGGATCCCTTGATGTATCGCCCGAATGGACCGACTCCACAGAAAAAGCAATCCCGGCTCCGAGTGGAATGAAATGGATAGGAACCATCTCTGATGTAGGCTATCTGCATGCGGATACACTAATTGCAGAAGTCAATATGCAATTGCAGGTCGGGCAGATGACGGGTGATTTTCCGATCGGGTACGTAGTAACTAAAGAATCCTATTTTCCCACCTGTGACTGGTTCATGACATGTGGGTCTAGTTCCCTCAACGGTGCGGACTCCTCTATGAACAATATGATCACCGTAATGGGTGGCGTTGGGATTGAAGACGTGACTAAAAACGGCATACCGTCGCAGTTTGTGCTTGAGCAGAACTACCCCAACCCGTTCAACCCTAGTACCACCATCCGGTACGCAGTGGAAGAAGCTACGCCCGTCGGGTTGCGTGTCTTCGATGTAACTGGACGAGAGGTCGCTCAACTCGTTAATGAGACAAAGTCACCCGGCGTGTATGAAGCCAAGTTTGAAGCAGGTAACCTGCCAAGTGGTATATATCTCTATCAACTTGAGGCGGGCGAGTTTTCCGAAACGCGCAGTATGATATTGTCCAAGTAACAGGAATGCAGGCAGATCCCGATATCTGCCGCTTCCACCATCTCGGAGGCAATGACCAGACCCAGTGCTGCATTACGGGTTGCTTCTTCCCGGGACCTAGGGCCGCAGTTTGTTGAGAATCCCCACCGAATGGTGGGGCAAGACGGAGCGTACTCCATTCCACTCGGCGACGGCCGTGTGTTATGGTATTTTGGCGATACGCTGATCGGCGAACGGCCAGAAGAAAGTCTGTGGTACATTTTTGGCGAGCCCGTTGGTGGTCAGGATTTAAGCGGCAAGGGCCCGTTCGATCAGATGATCACCAACACCGGACTGATTCTGAGGGATCAGTCCGGACGTGAAGGGCTGAACGATTTTTCCTACATCCTGAATCCTGACGGTAAGCTCAAGCAACTGGTGCCCTCTCTCCCCGGCGAAGATCCCGAGAAGGATCGCATATGGTGTATGCACGGCTGCAAGCTCAATAATAAGCTGTACCTCTTCTTCATGAAAATTCTAATGCTCGAAGAGGGAGGAGATCCCCTGCCCGTGGGATTCGAAATCATAGGAACAGGATTGGCAATAGGATCCGATACAGATTGGACGTTCGAACGCATAGAACGCAATGGCACAACCGTGATCTGGCCAAACGACCAGCCGCAATTCGCCGCGGCAGTGCTTATAGAGGAGAAATGGATCTATCTCTACGGAAGCTTGCAAGCCCCGGATTTTCGACACCATGCTTATGTTGCAAGGGTGCACCCCGAAGATATAGGGCATATCGATCAGTACGAATACTTTACCGGTGATCCGGAGAACTGGAGTAAAGATGTTCATGCCGCTACCGTCATCTTCTCCGGTATGCCGAATGAGATGTCGGTTTCATACAACGAATACCTGGGACAATATCTGTCCGTGCATTCCATGGGACTGAGTCGCGAAATCGTAGGTCGAACCGCACCAAACCCATGGGGCCCCTGGAGCGAAGCCATCACTTTATGGACTGTTAAGCCACCGGAAAAGCCGATCCCTTACCCACGACTTGTTTACGCGGCCAAAGAGCATCCCGAACTAGCCGAAGACCGTGGTCGTATCCTATACATTACCTACATTGAGTTCGAGGAATATTTCCCCCATCTTATTGAAATAACACTGGCATAGCGCTGAATCAGCAACCACCGGAATCACAGGCAAAGGTTAACTGATTCCTATGCTTCAGGGGGTACTCGTCTGATTATCGACCACAAGCATGCGTACATGATACCCGAGGTGGAAGATCTGAAGAGTTCGGCGATGACACATCGCTTCGGTGATTGTTTTAATCCGCCAGGACTGACCAATTTTCTCGGTGTGGTTCAGGCAGTCGTTGACCTCACCGGCCTACGCTGTCTCAACTTCCCTCCTTTCGGCACTTCAGATACTGTTTCTGGAACGTTTGTGATTGACGGTAGACATTTTCCCTCTTTGGGCATACCGGTCACCTTTACTTGGTATCCCGACCGTATTGTCCGGGAAGCCAATTACAAGGGATTCCATTTTACTTCTGTCACCGCACTGGCCTTGAAAAAAATGGCGGTCATGACGAAGGTTACTATTGAAAATCGAAGTGGCGAGACACGAGAAATCGAAATAGGCTTGAATGTGCAAGGTTGCGTTACGAAGTCCACAGACAACTGGGCTGCCTTTCTGCCACCACAGGAATCAAACAATGTGGCCAAAATAGATCGCGAGCGCAGTGCCGTTGTGTTTAGTGCACAACAGAGCTATGCTGTTTCAATCCAGGGAATGTACCCTCGTGCCGATTCCGTGAAAAAGAGTGGATTTCGGTATGCCCTCAACCTACATCCTGGGGAAACGGAGCAGATAAGCTATGTCAACACAATAGCAGAAACGGAAATCGAAGCCAGTTCCATCTACGACACGTTCATCCGTGATGTGACTGGGGAGCTTAACCGCGTACGGGTACATTGGAACGCCGAACTGAAAGCAATCTATACCCCCGGCAACCACCAGTACGCCGGACATTTACCGGAACTGGATACCACCGATGCAGAAATCCGAAAACTGTACTGGATGGGTGCACTCGGTGTCATTTATTTCCGAAGGGACAGTCCCTTTTCCGTATTGGGGCGCACTTATGATACCCTGATGCCACGCTACTGGCAAACCGTCACCTTTATCTGGGATTATTTCCTGAGTATGCAAGTGCACGCCCTACTGGACCCCGGGGTAATGCGAAAGTATCTGGAGCACTGGATGTGTACTGATACCCATAAGCATTTTGGCACTGAATACCTGACCGGAGGACCGGTTGGCAACTGGTATTCGGTAAATGATTTCGCGATGGTGAGTATGGTGCGCGAGTACATTCGCTGGACCGGCGACGTGGATTGGCTTGAAAAATCTGTTGCCGGCACAGAAAAACGGGTCATAGATTTCCTGAGCGACTATGCCCAACAGTGGAAAAATTTTCAGAGTGCCAACAAACTGGCAGATTATGGCGGAATCAACAACCTGCTCGAGTGTGTGAGTACCTATACGCACGAGGTCGCAAGTCTCAACGTGGCCAACGTACACAATATGCGTGTTGCAGCAAACCTTATGGAAGCTTCGGGGCGAGGGGGCCCCCAAAGCGATAAGTTTCGTCGGGAATCTGAGAGATTGTTGGAAGCGATCCAGTCTCTTTACGTCAAAACCAAGGGTTATTGGCGGGCGCGGCACCCTGACGGCGAGATGTACGAAGTGCGACACTGCTACGACTTACTGACCGTTCTCAATACAATTCCTGATGACTTGTCTGCGCAGCAAAAAGCAGAAATGGTCGACTTTTTTAAGCGGGAGATTCAGACTGCCACCTGGATGCATGCCCTCTCACCTGCCGACGAAAACGTACTCTTTCATGTGCGACCGGACCATCAATGGACAGGAGCCTATCCGGCCTGGCCATCTGAAACCGCACGTGGACTGTATCGCATTGGTGCAGCAGATCTGGCCTTCAACTGGTTAAAAGGCTTGGCCCGAAGTGCCAACCAAGGCCCTTTTGCACAGGCACATTTTGCCGACGGGGTCATCAGCCTGGAAGAGGGAGGAGCCCGCAAGGCACCCTCAGACACACCCTATATCACCGATTGGGCCTGTTCTTCGAATGGGAGTTGGGTGACGGTAATTCTCGAAGGGATCTTCGGACTCCGGGCAACTCTCACGAACGGGTTAACTGCAACACCACAATTTGCATCGTTCGACCCCAGCGCAAGTCTGCGCAACATTGCTTACCAGGGAAATCTCTATACGGTAACCAAGGACGGAATAGCATCACAGAGCTGATCATAAGCTTATCAAATTCTGAACACGTAAAAGCCTATTTGCGCCAACAGGGATGGGTGTCCCCGGAAGAGACGCTTAACGTAAGTGTCTTACCGGGAGGGGTATCGAACTACGTTTGGAAGGTCGTTACCCCAGAAGTACGCTGGGTGCTAAAACAACCGTTACCAAAGCTGGCAACCGAAATCGAATGGTTCTCTGACGTTCGGCGGATCAAACAGGAGCAAGCATGCATGCGGTTCCTGTCGACCATCTTGCCGAAGGGAACTGTGCCGGAAGTTGTACACTTTGACAGCGAACATCATGTCTGTGTGATGACCTGTGCACCCACAGAGGCAATCTCATGGAAAGAGCACTTGATGAATGGAGTGTTTGAAGCGTCAGTGGGGTTTTCGGTTGGTCTGATCCTGCGTCAAATTCAGGAGGGGAACTCGGCAACCGACGGTCGGGCAATATTTGAGGAAATCACGTTCTTTGATGAGCTTCGTATCGACCCCTTTCATCGCTACCTCATCACGCGTTACCCCGCACTTAAAGAGCCTATCGACCGACTAATTGATGATCTCTTATCGTGCCGATACAGCCTTACCCATGGGGATTATTCACCAAAAAACATACTTGTTGATCCAGCGGGTGCGGTGATGTTACTTGACTTTGAGGTCGCCCACTGGGGGCATCCTCTTTTTGATGTATCCTTCTGCCTGGGACACCTTATGCTCAAGGGTTGGGTACTGCGCCGTGAAACGAATGCTCTGGCTGCGATCCAGGCGTTTCTCAGAGGTTACGGTCGATCAGTGGATGGCTTGATCCCTCACATTGGCCTTCTTCTTCTGGCTCGACTGGACAGCAAATCACCTATGCCGTATGTACAGGGGGATGCCTTGCGCAACCGCATTCGAAAAACCGCAATGGCTTGGATTCAGTATTCTGGGCAGGATGACCCGCTGGAATTGATCAAGCGGGCCTGGCAACTGTCATGACTCAAATAACGTACGTAAAGGGTCGAGAAGTTCTAGATTCACGGGGATTACCTACCGTGGAAGTGGAGATAGCATTAGCGTCCGGCCACCGCGGTCGAATGATGGTGCCCTCAGGAGCATCTACCGGACGTTTTGAAGCGCATGAGCTTCGGGATAACGACACGAACCGATATCAGGGCAGAGGTGTTCTCAATGCGGTGGCACACGTAAATGGGGAAATTGCGGCAACTATAACAGGCATTAATGCTGAAGATCAGGAGGCACTGGACCAAGCACTGATTGATCTGGACGGAACACCAACCAAAGGGCGCCTCGGCGCCAACGCCATCCTTGGAGTTTCGTTTGCCGCCCTGCACGCCTACGCTGCTGCTGCTAACAAACCGCTTTTTCGGTACCTGGCCGACCGTTATTTACCCAAAGGAGAGCAACCTTGCCTTCCAATGCCAATGGTGAATATTATCAGCGGGGGACTCCATGCGGGTAATAATCTCGATATACAAGACTATCTCGTCATTCCTGTTGGAGCGAAGACATTTCCGCAAGCACTGGAGATGGTTGCGGCCGTGTATTGGAGTACCCGCAGAATTTTGCAGGACCGTGGGCACATAGCATCGCTGGTCGCCGACGAGGGAGGGTTTGGACCCTTGCTCACAGCGAATGAAGCACCCTTGGAAGTACTGTGCTCAGCAATAAGGGCAACGGGAATGCAGCCAGGCAAAGATATAGCGATTGCGCTGGATATAGCAGCTTCTCATTTTTTTGATGCCTCTACAGGACATTATGACCTGCGTCTGGATGGCAGAAGGCTAACAACAGAAAAAATGATAACCTATCTAGAAGATTGGGTGACCCGTTTTCCAATCATCTCAATTGAGGATGGCCTGGATGAGGAAGACTGGAGTGGCTGGCAACAACTTACACGACGCATAGGCACTCGTACACAGCTGGTAGGAGATGATCTTTTTACCACTCACACACAACGCATCCAGCGTGGCATTGAGCAAAAGGCTGGTAATGCCGTGCTCATAAAAATGAACCAGATCGGAACTGTTACAGAAACAGTAGAAGCTATTCAGTTGGCCAAGAGAGCGGGGTTCAAAACGGTTATCTCAGCACGCTCAGGAGAAACTGAAGATGTAACGTTGTCGGATCTGGCAGTCGGATTAAATGGCGGGCAAATCAAGATAGGCTCCCTCTCGAGATCGTCACGATTGGCAAAATACAACCAGCTCCTGCGAATAAACGAGAGCCTCCAGGGGGATTTTCGCGACCAGCACGGAATTCACATCTAACCTTGAGACGAATAGATTCCAAGCGTCAAGGGACGTTCGAACCGGTGGAGCGGTTACTTCGTAAACTGAAGACTACCTTTGGGGGGCAGCAGGAAGTCTGCGTTAAGGCGGCCAAAGTGCAATCGGATAGTCCGCCCCTATTAGTCGGTGCACCATAAATCGAGCCTGTACGGCACACATTGTCAGACGCATGGCATCGGACGAACGTAGCGAACGGCACCTTGGACTGTTCGGAGCGACAGCACTTGGGGTTGGTGCGATCGTAGGCGGCGGTATTCTTGCCCTTGCGGGAGTTGCGTTTGCTACGGCTGGCCCCGGCGCAATAGTGGCATTCGCGCTTAACGGAATAATCGCAGGCATTACCGTAGCAAGTTTTGCCCGATTGTCTCGTCGATTCCCGGAATCGGGTGGCATCTATACCTATGCGAAGCGCGTGTTGTCCATACAGGTGGCTTTCATGGTGGGCTGGGTTGTCTGGTTTGCATCCATAGTTGCCGGTGTGTTGTATGCGTTGGGGTTCGCGGCATTTACCCTAGAAGGCATTCGACGACTACTCCCTGCGGCCGGAGAGCCATGGGCATTCATAGTCGATGGGCAGGGTGAAGTCATCCTAGCCATGGGCGCTATTGCGTTCTACACATGGATGCTTACGGCTCGAACTTCAGGAGATGGCAATGCGGCCACTATCGGCAAAGTATTTGTTTTTGCCCTGCTGATCGGCGGAGCAGCGTGGGCGTGGCTCGCCGGCGGTTCTGGAGAGATCACGCAACACTTCAGCCCGTTTGCCCCTGCAGGCATGTTGGGTATACTGCAGGCGATGGGATACACATTCATTGCGCTGCAGGGCTTTGACTTGATTGCAGCGGTTGGAGGGGAGGTAAAGAATCCGCGGCGAGTCATGCCACGGGCGATGTACTTATCTCTAGGACTTGCACTGGTGATTTATATCCCTTTGCTCGTCGCAATTGTTGCTGTGGGTGCATCTGAAGATGGCATCCTTTCCATGGCGGCTTCCAACCCGGAGGGTTTGATTGCGGAAGCCGCGGAGAACTACATGGGAGTTACCGGCTACTGGCTCGTAATCGGAGCCGGCCTATTGTCCATGCTCTCAGCGCTCTACGCTAACCTGTACGGGGCTTCCCGTGTGGCCTTTTCCATGGCGCGTGATCGAACGCTTCCTCGACAAGTGGGCCAGATCCGATCCACAACTGGCACGCCGGCGATTGCTGCCCTTGCCACGGGTGCCATGATGGTCATCATCGTTATTGCTGTGGGTAATGTGGCAGCATCGGGAGCAGCGGCAAGCCTCATCTTTCTGCTTTCGTTCGCCATGGTCCACTGCATCGTCATCCTTGCTCGCCGCAGGGAGGGCAAATTGCGTATTTCGCTTTTGCCGGGAGTTGGAACATTGCTTTGCCTGGGATTGGCCGTGTTTCAAGCCATAGCCGTGCCGGAGGCTGGCCGCGTTGCAGTTCTGTGGCTCGCCGTCGGCATCGCATTATACCTTATGGCTCTAGCGCCTGGCGCTCGCTTGGCCGATGCAAGCGCAGAGGCGCTTGATCCAGATCTTGCAAAAACTAGAGGCCGAAGTCCACTTGTGCTGGTACCCGTTGCGAATCCGGCCAGTGCGGCCAGCATGACCGATGTTGCTGCTACCGTGTGCACACCGAATGTGGGACAGGTGCTCTTATTGTCGGTGATGCGGCACGAACGATTAGAGGATTCGTCAACAATATTGGATGCAAAGGAGATTCTTGCCGAATCTGTCCAACGTGGCTTTGATCGTTCAATTCACCCTGAGACGCTTTTTACCGTAGCGAAGGATGTATGGGGCGAAATCTCCCGCGTAGCAAACGAGCATCGATGTGAAACGGTAATGATAGGCTTGCCGAAAATAACCAAGCAGAAAGTCGAGGCACACCTGAATAGACTTATTTCGAACATAGATGCAGACATCGTCATTGTGCGCGCCCCACCGAGGTGGCATATCGGGGAAGCAAAGCGGGTGCTTGTGCCGCTGCAGGGTCACCGAGTTCACAGCCGCCTTCGAGCGCGGCTTATCGCCAGCCTCTCTCGCGTCTCACCTCCACTCATAAACTTTCTTCATGTACTCCCGAAGCACACCGAAGCAGATTCTGGACGACGGGTAGAACGGATCATCAAGCGCATCGCTAGGGACGAAGCCACCGGTCAGCATCTCGTAGACATCGAGTTCGTTGAAGATCCGGCCAAACATATTGCAAGTCGCGCTGATGCGAGCGACTTACTCGTAATGGGTATGGAGAGCAGGCGACGTAACGAGCCCTCCATTGGACCGTTTGCGCTTGAAATTATTCGGCGAACTACCGTCCCTTTGATACTCTTGGGTTGCCGCAGCCATCTGACTTCCTTCAATGCCCGAGGTATCGTTCGGGCAGTTTCCTCCATTCAGAAACCAGGACGCTCAACGCAAAGTGCTAAGGACTGAGGTCATATTAGTTTTCGCGACCATCGCCGTAGCAGTGGTGCTGTTCGTGACCGAATGGGTGCGCGGCGACTTGGTGGTTGTCCAAGTGCTCCTTGCGCTGGCAATTTCCAGCGTAATCCCCATGGACCCAGCAATTGAAGGCTTCGCAACTCGGCCGTGGTCACCATCGCGGCCGTGTTGCTCTTAAGTGGTGAGTTGTACCTACCGGTGCAGCCGATCTCGTCGGTACCCATGTGATGCGCTTTTGGGTAGCGTCCGCAATGAGCGCCACACCCTATTGATGCTTACGGTCGAACATTTGAGTAAAGGACAGCGCAAGTGTGCGAATATCCGCAAGAATGCGAACCATCAGGCAAGCCGCAGGATTGCTGAGCCCGGTCTGCGATTGTACTGGAAGACCTAAGGTGAAGGCGATGACGCGTTTGGCAAAGGGTACGATTGAATCCGCGGGTACGAACATGAAACAGAAGTCTGGTTTCAACTGTGAGATTCTGAAAACGGATGGGTCCAGTTGGTCAAATGCTGGACTACAAATGTTGTGAGGCGATCAAAGTCAAAGCGGCGTATACGAGTCAGTAGTATTATGAATGTGAGTATACTGAGGCAGATAATCGGATGACGCAGCGCCAATTCGAGTGTATGGCTCTTGGCCATGCGGATCGTGCGGACCTGAATGCGGCCGCAAACATACTAGCCTCCGGGATTGGGCATCTGCACAGCGAGGGGCGTTCGGGTTACCAACCCCTATGACCCGAGAAATCGGTACAGTGCAGTTAAGTACATGATTCCCAATTAAAGCGTATAAAGGGTAACTCACATGATTCCTACCGTGGGAGATCTCCGAAGCGACTCTCTTACACATCGCTTTGGCGACTCCTTCAATCCTCCTGGACTAACCAATTTTCTGGGTTGCGTGCAGGTGACCACCGATCTAACGTGTCTTCGATGCCTCAATTTCCCCCCTTTCGCGACGGCTGATACGCCTACGGCATCCTTCATTCTTGATGATTTCCATTTTCCTGCACTCGGTCAGCCCGTCACAATCACTTGGTATCCCGACCGGATTGTTCGTGAATCTATCTACCAAGGCTTACATCTCACTTCAATAGTGGCGTTAGCCGTGGAGAAGATGGCCGCCGTGATGAAAATAACCATCGAAAACCGGAGTAAGACACACCGCCATGTATCAGTAGGATTGCGGGTTCAGGGAGGAATCACAAAGTCTCTCAAACCCTGGAATCAGGCACTGCCACCCTCAGAGAAGGGCAATAAAGTAGAATGGAATGCGCAGCGGCAAGCGCTCGTTTTTAGGGCACGCCACAGCAGCGCAGTATCAATGCAAGGCACATGGCCTCCTAATGCAGATGTGGACCGTAATAGTTTTCGGTACACCGTACAGCTCGAACCAGGAGCTCGGTGGCACTTCCACTATGTCAATTCCATCGGCGAAAACGTCAATGAAGCCGCTACCGCATACGACACGCTGATACGAGACGTAACTGGTGAATTAGAGCTAGTAAGATCAAACTGGAATACCGAGTTGAGGGCCCTGTTTACTCCCGGTAACGACCGGTACTCGGGAGAGTTGCCTCTGCTCATAACAGAGGATACCGATATTCGAAAGCTCTACTGGATGGGGGCCTTGGGCGTAACCTACTCCAAGCGCTGCCACCCTCTTTCTGTCCATGGTCGAACCTACGATACTCTGATGCCCCGCTACTGGCAATCGGCAATGGTGTTGTGGGACTATTCACTGAGTGCTCCCGTACATGCCCTACTCGATCCCGTTGTAATGAGGGCAAGCCTCGAGCGCTGGATGCACATGGACGTACATCAGCACTTTGGCACGGAATATTTGACGGGAAGTGGAATTGGGCCTTGGTACGCAGTAAACGACTACGCAATGGTGAGCATGGCTTACACTTACCTGCGCTGGTCGGGAGATTTGTCCTGGCTTGCACATCAGATTAGACATACATCCGTACAAGAATTCCTGTCTCAATATGCTTTGAACTGGAAGCGGTTCAAGCAGCCCAGCGGCTTGGCGGGTTATGGCACGCTATATAACCTACTTGAATGCGTGAGCAACTATGTTCATGAGGTAGCTGCCCTAAACGCAGCGAACGTATTCAGTCTGAGAGCTGTTGCTGATTTACTGGAGCCCTCAGAGCAGGCAAGTCTATTGCGCCAGGAAGCAACTCAACTTATAGCGCGTATCCATGAATTATATGTTAATGGAAAAGGATATTGGCGAGCTCGTCAACCTGATGGTACGATGCACGAAGTGCGCCACTGTTACGATCTGCTCACCATTCTGAACACGATACCACAAGACTTGACGACAAGGCAAAAAACCGAAATAGTCAACTTTTTCAAGCAAGAATTGCAAACGGAGACCTGGATGCACGCTCTGTCCCCCAAAGACGAAGATGTGTTGTTCAGTGTCAGGCCCGACCACCAATGGACCGGAGCTTATCCAGCCTGGCCATCCGAAACAGCCCGTGGCCTGTACCGCATTGGGGAAGTGGATATGGCATTTTCGTGGTTGAAAAGCTTGGCGCGAAGTGCCAATCAAGGTCCTTTTGGTCAGGCACACTTTGCAGAAACTGTGATCGCACCAGATGAAGGCGGAGCTCGTAAATCACCCTCGGAAATGCCCTATATCAACGATTGGCTCAGTTCCTCGTGCGGGAGCTGGGTGACTGTCATTCTGGAAGGTATCTTCGGTTTACGTCCCACACCTGCAAGAGGCATAACAGCCAAGCCGCAGTTTGGTGAATTCGATCCGAAGGCAGAACTACTTGGCCTGCGGTACCAGGGGAAACGGTTTGGAGTCAACTGTAACGGAATCTTCCCTCTGAATTAATGTGTCGAGCCTTCCTCTTATGTATGATACTTCTCGCCGCATGTACAACTGACCGCATGGCTGACATCGAGCAACTTAAGAAAGACCTATCTGCAGCTGAAAGCGCGTCCCAGCAAAAGCAACACATAGAAAACTTCATGAGGCAGGTGCGGCTCACAGGTACGCCGCTCATTGAAAACGACACAACCGTGATTTACCTCTATCAAGGACCGAACACGCGCGTACGAATCCTGGGAGATATAACCCAGTGGGCTGACGAGATTGATATGGAGAATATCATGGGGTCCGACCTGTACTATTATCGAGGAGTTCACCCTGCAGAGGCCCGGCTGGAATATCAGCTGTTGGTAGACGATGGTCCTCCAATAACCGATCCATTGTGTCCATATATGGTACTGAGCGGATTGGGTGGCCATTCTGAACTGGCGATGCCGGGATATTCTTATCCTTCAGCCCTTAAAGCAGTGCGAGATGGTGCTCCGGGAGATTATACACGCGTTACCCGACACCTGCTGCCCATCGGAATTATGGGCTATGCAACAGAGGTTTACGTGTATACTCCGCCTGGATATGATTCTCTTAATACACATCATCCCACTATCTATGTTCTGGATGGACAGGATTACATTGAATACGCCCATGCACCTGCTGTACTGGATAATTTGATCGAGTCCAGGGAACTGGAGCCCGTGATTGCCGTGTTCATTGCTCCACCCAACAGGCATCTGATGGGTATGCCCAACCGGTCGACTGAGTACGGCATGAATCCTGACTTCGCGCGCTTCATGGCCGAAGAAGCCGTGCCATACGTGGAAAAGCATTACAGAAGCCTGGATCACCCTTCGGCACGACTTGTGGCAGGGCCTTCCTATGCCGGATTAGCCTCGGCCTACATATCGTTTCAGCATCCGGATGTTTTTGGTTTGGGATACAGCCAATCCGGGTACCTTTCCTTCGGGAGCAATGCTTTGATTGAAGCCTACAGGCAAACCCGTACCAAACCGATTCGACTCTATGTGGACATCGGTCTGTACGAACAAATGGTGGGCCAAGGATGGCTCCCGGATGATGATGTAAATTTTCTCAGAGCCAACCGCCAATTCAGGGAAGTACTAACAGAGAAGGGATATGACTTTGTTTATCGAGAATATCCTGAGGGCCACACTTGGGGTAACTGGCGTGCCCATTTCATAGATGCACTTTCCCATTTCTTTCCTCCTGACGGTCATTCGGAATAGACACCAATGAACCGGCTGCTTCATGATAATTCCCTTAATTCGAATTATCACCAGAAACGGGCGCGGCTACAGTGTTTTTGTCAGCAATACAGGATCTGGGGTGAGCAGAATGGTGTGGGGAAGACCGGAAAATATCCCCAAGACGGATTCACTTGCAATGAGCGGGAAATACGGATCGGTAGAGTAGTGATTTCTGTCAAACTGCACAGATTCAGCTGAGATGGGTCATTTCTGCTGCAATTGCAGCGGCGTATCCATTGGTGCTCAAGTCCTGTAGCTCCCAAAGGGTCCTGTCCAGTCCAGGAAACTCAAAAGTGCTTTTTCCAGCCCCATGCCGAATATCCGGGGGGATCTCAAATGCAGTAAGATCTATGGACAACCCTGTGCCGAGGGCCTTTACCAAGGCTTCCTTCAGCGTCCAGAACCTGAAAAACATGTGTGCCTTTGCTAATCCATTCGCGGATGCGATTTCTGCCCGTTCATTCGGGCCAAACACCATTTCAGCAATTCCGTCAATATCTCTCCGACGTGATCGTGCCTCCACATCCACTCCTAGGCGCTGCTGCCCCTGCGCAAAAGCAATCAGACCGTGATATCCGCTGTGACTGATATTGAAGCTGATCGGAGCCAGCTGACTATTGACCACAGCATACGGCTTACCATGATCCGCAGCGACTATTGAAAGCTGTTTGTTCTTGCAACCAAGCCGCCGACAAAGCAAATAACGCAGCGCTGCCCGACACAGGGCGAACTCCCTTCGTGGACGATCATGTAGATACCGCTGCCAACGCGCAAGCTCTTCTTTGTCGAGCCATTCTATCGCGTACTGTTCGCGAGCCTCGTGCGGCGTCAAATCAACGTGTATGACCTGAATTTCACCAATCTGACGGAACGGGCGAAACCACAAGTTTTCGATCTCGGTCGACATATGCATCAAAGATTGGAGATACAACGCTCCACAAGCCTTCATCGTAACTGCAATAGAAGGTACTACAGTAACACAGTCCACCATTGTTGTGGATAACCACTACCAAAACCTCCGTCCACGATCTCAATAATTTACACTGTGTTTGCGACCTTTGCGATTCTCTGTTCAGTGCCCACAGCTGACTGCAAAGAGGTGAAACCATCGGCCTTCAGCAGTTCGACCAGACCACGTTTGATATTGTGCACGATTGACGGGCCTTCATACACCAAACCAGTGTACAACTGCAGTAAACAGGCACCTGCACGAATCATTCGATAAGCATCCTCCGCCGAAAAAATTCCCCCAACACCAATAATCGGGTACCTGGGTCCAACGCATGAATAGATATACCTGACCATCTGAACTGCTCTGTAGTGCAGCGGTGCACCACTAAGCCCCCCCGGACCAATTGCATCCAGCACCTGCTTATCTGTAACAAGCCCTGCGCGGTCCTTGGCTGTATTGGTCACGACGAACCCGCTCACTCCGCGGCTGATCGCTGTTTCCAGAATCCCCTCTGTCTGACTGTCGTAAACTACTTTCGGTGTATCTAGGGGGGAAAGCTTTATCAGCACCGGGATCCGGCCGTCAACCTCGCCCATAAGCACCGCAAGCAGATCGTCCAGATACTCCGGCGTTTCGAACGTAGTGCCATCCGAGGTATTGGGACACGAAATGTTTATGGTCAAGTAGTCAGCATAAGGGATCAAGCGAGCTGCACAGCGACGGTAATCCTCAATAGGCGATATTTTTCCATGTACCCTGGCAATACTGACACCAACCGGCATCCCGGTTGTACGGGCACTGGATAAACGCCGAGCGACTCGGCGAGCGCCCTTGCTTGGCAGACCCAGCCGGTTAATAATAGCACGATCCTCCTCGAGACGAAATAATCTTGGTCGTGAGTTGCCCCGCGATCGACGCAACGTCACAGAACCCACCTCTGCATGCCCAAAACCTAGTTTGGCCCAAAACGGGAGCAGTAAGGCGTTCTTGTCGCAACCTGCTGCCAAACCCACTGGATTTGGAAATTCCAAATCCCAGACACGCTGGTGAAGAACAGGATCTTCCAGTGTAAATGTGCGGCGGAGATACTGGGGCGCACAGCGATCCGCAAGCCAAGCTGCACCAAACCCCAGCCGATGAGCCAACCCAGGATCCAACCCGAAGAGCCAACGCCTAAGATTATCACTCATACTTCAGGGATCACCAGCCTGGCAGCAGCTGGAACCCGAAATGTCCTCCCTTATCCGGCCGCTGGAATGGATAGGCGTAATAAATCTCGAAGACAAGGTATCCCAATAAGTTGAATCGCGCCGCAGGACCGACACTTACCACCGGCACACGCTCAACCGTATCTCGCTCAAACTTGAGCATTTTGAACGGATCATCTCTGTCGTTCCACGCCATTCCCGCATCCGCAAAACCTACGAGTTCCAGCGGCAAATAGGGGAAATTGATCAGCCCCAGGGCTTCCGTGCCTAACAAAGGTAACCGAATTTCCGCACTCGCCAATGCCGCACGCGTCCCGTACAGGCGTGTGTACACCGAGCATCCAGCATCCCTGCATTCCTCTCCAAAATCAAAAGAGTTATAATTATACCCTCGGACAAAACCCCGGTAATAGGGGTAATAGAGACTCTCACGTGAGAAGACCTGTTCCTGATCACCTCCAAAATTGCCCGCAAACATGCCACGAATCGCAAGCGTGAAGGGCTGCGGAAAAAAATAGCGACGATAGTCAGCCAGAACGCTGATGAAATTGTCGGTCCCAATGCGAGGGGCAACCTCGAGCCGATACCGACCACCCTGTGAAGGTGAGGTAAAACCAAAGTTACTAAAGTCTCCAACATACGCCAGACCCACGTCAACGTAATAGAAACCGTCCGGCTCGCAAGCCCAGACCACCTGACGCTCCTCTTCGGTGAGATTGCTGCACTTGTCCGCATTTCTGCGTTCCCGCTGGATGCCGAAAGCAGTGTAAGTATAGTCGTAGGCCTGAATGTCAAACCCATAACGGGTAAAACCTCCAAACACCTCAAGCCGCCGCGTCGTTGTGAAAGGATATGAGCCGATGCCACGAATCTGATCCAAGTACAACCGCTGACGCAAATCCCGAATTACGTACTCTCCATGCTGATTATAACCCTGTTGTGGATAACCGTACAAATACGGGATGTGTGCAGCCAATCCACCGTAATTAAATCGCCGCCCGCGGTTCATGTACTGTACCATCCCACCGACATCCTTGAATGTACCATTGGCCTGTGCAACAACCGCCAGATTCTTATTACCCAGCATATCACTGAAGTAGAATCCAACTCCCCCAGCTGCACCTCCACCATAGTATCCTCCAACCGATACTCCAATTGATGGGGGAGCTACATAATCCAACCGTAGACGCGAACTGTATACCTCTTCAACCGAAGTTCTTGGTTCTGGAAGTCCCGTCAGAGGATCATCCAGATAATCGGCAACCAGTCCCTCGTTCTCTGCACTCTGGGGTGGCAGGATGCTGGCACGGGTCAGGATGTTGTTTTCAACCAGTGCCCCCACGGCTTCATCAGATTCAAGTCCGAAAACTTCATAGCCCCCGTCATGGAAAACCGAAAACACGACCTTTCCATTCTGCGAAGCCACACTCATTGTGGGAGACAACGCCGTAATACCACTAACACCCGTTTTAAGGCTTGTCACACGGTATGGCGTTTCTTCGCGGAAATCATACCGATAAATATCCGAGAAGCCGTCCTGATCACTGATGAAATACAAACTTTGCCCATCCGGTGAAAACTGTGGGTTGATGTGTTTCCCATGCGCAAAGGGGCGTAGTGTACTGTGAGTGCCACTGCTGAGGTCAATAAGCGAAATGCGCGTCTCAGCATACTCAAGCGTTTCAAAATTTGTCCCATCTGGACCACGATCAGTTACGACTGCTAGCGTCTGACCATCCGGTGACCATGCAGGCTGAAGGTCAGCAAATCGATCACTGGTGATCTGGCGCACTTGGCCCTCCTGAAGGTCGTAGATGTACAGATCGCTGATTCCTCCATCAACCCCGGAAAATGCAATTGATCGCCCATCCGGTGACCATGCAGGATTGCTGAATGCACTCACACCCTCAACACTGATTCGACTCTCAAGGCTGCCAGAGTCCAAATTCCATATTGAAAGTTCGTTATCACCCTGCGAAAAGGTTACAAATGCAAAACGTTTACCATCAGGGGACCAGGAACCCGCCGAGTTGATGAAGCGAATATTGTCGAAGTGCGGGTTGGTGTTGGTCGCACTCAGTTTGCGGATGGTTTTCCCGGTCTCCGCATCCGCAATGAACAGATTGATATTAAAAATATCCTTCTCACTCAGGTAGGCTACATACTGTCCGTCTGGGCTTACGGTGGGTGAAAGGTTCAATGCTCCTCCGCTGAGCTCCTCAGACAGGATAACTGTTCCTGCGCTGTCTGGGTGCGTACGCGAATCCATGATAGGCATATAGGCATCCCGGATGGCCTGCGCCCATTCCACAGAAAGGGAGTCAGCAGTGATCCCGATCGTGTACACGAAGGCCGAATCGATGCCTGTACGACCCCCCAACTTAAAAATATTGGTGACCGCTGCATCCCCATATTTTCCGCCGATATAGGCTAAGTACGCCTGTCCGTAGCGATAAGGAAAATACTTGTTACTCCGGGTCAGTTGCTCAATGGTCGGCAGGTCGTCTCGCAGTGCCGCATCGCGCATCCACATTGCCGTGTGTGCATCATCCCGACCAACAGACAGATACTCTGCCATTCCCTCCACAAGCCACAGGGGCAGGAGCTGAAGTGCGAAGCGAGAACTGTCTCCTCGCGAAAGTGCAATATCGTATTGAAAACTGTGCACAAGCTCATGACCCAATACATGATCGGTCTCCTTATAGATTCCCGTAAGCGGCATAACAACACGCTCCTTGAGGCTCTCGGTAACCCCTCCGGTACCCTGCCCCAAAGTTCCGCTAATCACATTAGTCTGCTGGAAGTCGGCATCATTGGCATAGAAAATGACTGGTTTGCGTTCATGGAAATCGCGCAAGAAGGTTCGAGAGTGGCGGCGATACCACCGCTCCCCCATTCGGGACGCGTCATCGACGGCAGTCTTTTCCTCGGGGTAGTAGTAAAACTCGAAGTGTGGGGTCCGAAAACTTCGGAAATGGAATTGGTCGTACTGTACTTTATTACGTCCGAACTGCTGCGCCAACACGGGCCCTGATGTCAGAAGAATCGGCAGAATAAGCAACATGGCCAACGACAAAAACTTCCTCATGGAGCATTGCATCTTGGTCTATCTCTTTTGATCTATTTTTCGTACTCCCCACCTCGGGAACAGTTTGGACGCTCCCAGCGAGTAATAGTCTTAGACTAGCAACCGGTTCCACTTGAACCACTATACTATAACTTAAGCGATCGCAAATATTATACCAATCCATTGACTGACTACCGCTATTGGCTCTTCACCTCCGCGATTGGTGGCGTTCTGGTGATCTTGAGCCTTCAACTCTTCAGACTGCAGATCGCCGAGCAGCAGGACCTGTCAAGCATTGCGCGTAGTAATGCACTACGCGATATACGCATAATACCTGCGCGTGGCTCTATCTATGACCGCAACGGTATACCGATGGTCAACAATCGTCCGACCTATACAATTACGTTGACCCCGCGTAACTTTGACCGAGCGCAGATTCCCCTGCTGGCCGATCACTTGGGTGTGGAAGATACAGTAGTCGCCCTGCGCTTAGATGAGGCGCAAGCGTGGAATCCATATCGGCCGAGTCCTTCATTTTCGAACGTTTCGTTTGAGCGGTACGCTCGCATACTGGAGGATGCATACCGACTTAAAGGAGTAGGATGGGAAGTTGGGCAGCAGCGCCACTATTCCACGGATGCACGCGCTTCACATGTTCTGGGATACACTGGAGAAATAACGAAGACAGAGCTCAGTTCTGGATCATTTGTCTCTGCTGATACCGCTATCTACCGCCAAGGAGATATCCTTGGACGCACCGGAATTGAACGAGGCTACGAGCCGTGGCTGCGCGGCGTACCCGGGGTAGCACGGCGCTGGATTAACGTACACGGCCTGGAAGTTATGAAATATGCTCAGGGACAGAGCGATCAGCCACCAAGACAGGTTTACGACATTCATCTGGCCTTGGATCATCGGGTTCAGGAGCTCGCCGAATCCCTCTTTGTTAACAAGCGTGGTGCCGCAATAGCGCTGGATCCGAAAACTGGAGGTATTATTGCCCTCGTGAGTAAGCCCGATTACCCTCTTGAGCTTTTTAGCGGAGACCTTAGTCCCCAGGTGTGGCAAGATCTGAGTAGCCACCCGGACACTCCTCTGTACAACCGTGCATCCATGAACCTGATGCCGCCCGGATCCACCTGGAAACCTTTCATGGCCCTCCTTGCACTGTCTGAGGGGCTCCTTGGAGAAAGAGGAGAGGACGCCACCATCTACTGTGGCGGATACCACCCTATCGGGCGAGGACGTTTCTTCAGATGTCTGGGATCTCACGGTCACCAAACGACTTTGGAGGCCATCAAAAACTCATGTAATACGTTCTTCTTCGAATTAGCCGCACGGATGGATCTATCCGTCTTCAAGCGATACGCGAACCATTTTGGCTTTGGTGTTAAGACTCCTACAGATCTCGAAGAGCAGACGGCTGGACTTATTCCCGATTCCGCTTACTTCAATAAGACACGGAGCTACTGGAGTAAGAGCGATGTGATGAATCTCGGAATCGGGCAGGGCATTATGGGGGTAACCCCACTCCAGTTGGCCCGATACACAGCTGCCCTGGCCAATGGGGGAACCCTGCACGCGCCGCGCATGGTTTCGTATTTGGTTAACACCCAGACGGGCGAAAAAATAGATCCGCCGGGTTTGCCCGCTCCAACATCGCTAGGTATTGATACTGCCTATGTCAACCTCGTTCGCCAGGGTATGCGCCTGGTCATGGAGGAGGGAACCGGACGGGCATCGCAGATCCCTGACATTCCAAGTGCGGGCAAGACCGGAACGGCACAGGCTCCCGGAAACTTGAGGGATCACTCCGTCTTTATTATGTTCGCACCATTTGATGATCCGCAGATTGCCCTTGCCGTTCAATGCGAGAACACCGGCGACGGCAGCAGATGTGCAGCACCGATTGGCAGTTTGATGGCTGAGCAATATCTCAAAGGCGAGATTCCCACCTCGTGGCGGACTGATGTCCGGATGGAACGAGCACTGACCGCAACAAGCCAGCCGCTTTCCAGCGAAAACCAATAACCCATGCGGCGCTGGCACAAGAATCTAGACTTTCCAACCCTACTGGTTTGGATCGCTCTGTGTAGCTGCGGGCTCATTGCCATTTACAGCGCGACGCACGGAGATGCACAGGAATACTTGCTTAACACGGTTCAGCGCAATTTTCAGCGCCAGGTCACATGGCTCTTAATTTGTACAAGTGCTTTGTTGGTCATTATGCTCGTGCCGATACGCCTGTTCATTCGGTTCACACCATGGATCTATCTGGCATCACTGGCGCTTCTGATTCTCGCTTTGGTCTTCGGTCGGGAGCTAAATGGTGCACGCTCGTGGATTTACTTTGGCCCCTTTGGTTTTCAATCCTCGGAACTGGCCAAGGTTGGCACTCTGCTCATGGCGGCTTTCATGCTGTCCTCACGCAAGGGCAGCGCTGGATCGACTGCACTACCTGTGGTTGGCGTGCTCGTCCTGCCTGCAATACTCATTGTACTCCAAAACGACCTTGGAACTGCTCTTGTTTTTGTGGGACTTATCCCGATCCTATGGCTTTCGGCTGGTATTCGGCTCAGAGTAATAGGACTACTGATCATCTTCCCAATAGCTGGCTATCTGACTATTCTCGGTTGGACGGTAGCGTTGGGATTCACGGCTGTGGTTGGAATCATCGCCTGGTTCACAACACGAAGCCCCACATGGGTTGCATTGGGCATATTGGCAAGTGTCATAACCCTCGGGGTTGCATCTTTTGCCCTAAACACCGTATTCAAACCGCACCAGGTCGCACGCATTGAGTCCTTCTTGAACCCGGAAGAGGACGAATATCGGGCGGGGGTTGGCTTTCACCTTGTGCAATCTAAAGCTGCGCTTGGTTCAGGAGGATGGTTCGGGGAAGGGCATATGAAAGGCAGCCAGACACAGGGACGTTACATTCCCGAGCAATCCACGGATTTTGTGTTTTCCGTCATCGGCGAAGAGTGGGGATTTGTCGGCTCAATTCTGGTCCTGTTGCTCTTTGCAATACTTATGCTCCGTCTGGTCCGGCTCGCGAGAGAGATAGAGCACCCCTTCGGTAGCATCGTCGCTGCCGGTGCTGCCGGCATCTTCCTGATTCACATCAGTGTGAATATCGGTATGGTGCTTGGTTTATTGCCCGTAATAGGTATTCCATTACCTTTCCTGTCCTATGGTGGTTCTGCATTACTCACCAATACGACACTCATGGGTCTTGCATTGGCGGTCTACATGAGACGCAGCGAGTTTGCACTGTACATATAAATAATGCCACGCTACTTTGACGTCATCGTCGTTGGACTGGGAGCAGCAGGCAGTGCAGCTCTTTTTCACGTTGCCCGGTCGGGAGCTACGGTGATAGGCATTGACCGCTTTGTGCCTCCACATGATCGTGGCTCCACACACAGCGAAAGCCGTATTATCCGCAAGGCATATTTCGAAGGGATGAAATATTTGCCGATACTGACAAGAGCTTACACCCTCTGGCACAATCTGGAGGAAATGTCAGGGCTGCAATTAATGCACTTAGGCGGATCACTCAATATTGGTCAAGCGGACAGTAAGATGATCCGTTCTGCATGCAAGAGCGCTGCCGCCAGCGGTACAAGACACCTCCTGCTGTCTTCAAAAGAAGTAAGTGACCGTTACCCTGCCTACCAACTCCAACCAGATCAAGTGGCCCTGCTTGATTTAGAAGCAGGCTACATACATCCGGAACTCTGCGTTCGTACACATTTACAGCAGGCTTCTGGATATGGCGCTCAGTGCAGGTTCGGTACTCCTGTCACGTCCTGCACCACCGAAGGCGACAGTGTCACTGTAAAAGCCGGCCCTGATACTTTTCAAGCCTCGCGCGTGATTCTGACGGCCGGGGCTTGGATGCGTGACTTTGCACCGGTCCCGCTTGCAATTGAACGGGTCACCACTTCCTGGTTCACGACGGTTGCCCCAAAATTCGCCCCCGACGCTTGTCCGGTCTTTATTCTCGAGGAGAAAAATGGACTTAAAAGTTATGGTTTCCCGGACCTGGGTAACGGGGTAAAAGTGGGATTACATCACGCTGGCCCGCTTGCCAAGCATCCAGACAATGTCGATCGTGCACTGTTCCCAGAAGATGAAGCGCAGGTGCGCAGCGTACTGGAGCGAATAATGCCTGACGCCGCAGGTACATGCCGCAATACTACCATTTGTATGTACTCAAACACTCCAGACAAAGACTATCTCATCGACTATCTGGGTGGAAACGACACACGCTTTGTTGTGGGGAGTGCCTGTTCGGGGCATGGGTTCAAAGCTAGCAGTGCTGTCGGCGAATCATTGGCTGCGTTAGCACTGGATGAAACGCTGCCAGTAGATATCTCGCCCTTCAAATGGCGGTGGCCCTAAGAGATCGAGATATGATAGATTACCTGAGAGCAGCTCTTGTCCGCGTACTTCAGACCATGGAGAATGTACCGACCGGTTTTTTACCGGAGTTGTCTGTCCCCGCAAACCCGAACCATGGCGATTTTGCCACTAACTGTGCTATGCAACTGGCAAGGCATTTACGCCGACCGCCTCGCGCGATAGCTGAGGATATATTGACCACGTTCATGGCGAAGGAGCATGATCCATTTTACGTGGAATCTGTCACGATTGCTGGGGCCGGTTTCATCAATTTTCGGTGCTCCAACCGCTACCTCTATCGAGAATTGGAAACATGTTTGGCACAGGGATCAGAATTCGGACGCTCGAGCATTGGTCTGGGTGAGCGCGCCCTCGTTGAATTTGTGAGTGCTAACCCTACGGGTCCCCTAACCGTCGGGCACGGCCGTAATGCCGTATTGGGAGATACGATTGCGAGACTCCTAGAGTGGATCGGCTACGCGGTTACCCGCGAATACTACTTCAATGATGCCGGACGTCAAATGCGCGTGCTGGGCGCCTCTGTACGTAGCCGTTACGAGGAGGTGATCGCCGAAAAAGATCAATCATTTGCAACCTCAGCACGTGCAGTACAACACCGGCATGATTATAAAACAAAACAACTGGCCGGGGGGGCTAGGGGCCCGGTAACCGTCCCCGATTCCTTTCCCGAAGATGGGTATCTGGGCGCATATATCACTGAGATCGCACGGGAACTGGCGAGAGTTCACGGCCCCGATCTACTGGACGCGGAGGGCAATGATTGCTTCGAACATGCGGCCAAGCAAACTATTCTTTCCGATATCCGCGCAACACTCGAACGGCTCGGAGTATCCATGGATAGCTACTTCAACGAAAAGAACCTGTACAACACCGGAGCCATAACTGCAACGCTTGATGCCCTACGTGCGCGCAAAATGATTTACGAGCGGGATGGTGCTACCTGGTTCAAAACATCCGAACTCGGCAAAGAATCAGACACTGTACTGGTCAAGCATACAGGTGAACCAACCTATCGACTACCTGACATCGCGTATCACGTTGACAAAATGGAACGTGACTACGATATTTTGATCAACATCTTTGGCGCTGATCACATTGCTACGTATCCTGATATCCTGCGTGGTCTCGACGTTCTGGGCCTTGACTCCGACCGGGTTGAAGTAATTATTTATCAGTTCGTCACACTGATGCGCGCCGGCGAAGAAGTAAAGATGAGCACACGTAAAGCCAATTTTGTAACGCTGGATGAGCTGATGGACGAAGTCACTCCAGACGTGACGCGATATTTCTTTTCTATGCGATCTGCTCAAAAGCACTTGGAGTTCGACCTGGACCTCGCACGAGAAGCCAGTGATAAGAACCCGGTGTTTTATCTCCAGTATGCTCATGCACGCATCTGCTCCATACTTCAGAAAGCTGCGGAGATCTCCCTTGTGTCGGATACGACTCTGGCCCGCCTCTCCCTCCTTGACCATGAGGCCGAGAGCGCACTCATTAAAGAAGTTATTCAATTCCCGCAGATTGTTGTCAGCTGCGCACAGGCACGTGAACCCCACCGACTTGCAATATACTTGCGTGGGGTTGCAGAAGCTTTCACCAGGTTTTACCACTCGTGTCGCATCATTGGCGAAAAGAATGAAGTCGCCATGGCTCGAATGGCACTAGCGCAGGCAACAGGCATCACGCTCCGGAACGGGCTTGCTATTCTCGGGATAGATGCACCTGACCGCATGTAATCATGAAAGTAGCTTTTCAAGGAGAAATTGGCGCATTCAGTGAAGAGGCCGCGGGATACCTGTATCCGGGCTGTGATGTCGTGCCCTTGCCTTCCATGGAGGATGTGTTCATAGCTGTCGAAAACCGAACCGTTACACGAGGCATCATCCCCATCGAAAATTCCCTCTTTGGTAGCGTACACATCAATTACGATCATTTACGCAACTACCATGTCAAGATTACGGGCGAAGCCAAACTTCGCATTCGCCACTATCTGATGGCGAAACCTGGTGCCCATTTGGACGGAATCAAGCGCGTCCTCTCCCATCCACAAGCGCTGGGGCAATGCCAGGTCTTCCTGCGGGAAAAACTCGATTGGAGTGAGGTCGTACCCACATACGACACTGCCGGCGCTGCCAAACTGGTCGCGGCCGAAAATAGTCTTAGCAGCGCCGCTATCGGACCCGCCCGAGCTGCCCTGGAGTATGGCCTGCAAGTTCTGGCAAAGGATCTGCAAAGCCACGCACTTAACTACACACGATTTCTGGCCTTGGCACCGGAAGATGCCCCAAGACTGACCTCCTCGAAAGAACCACTTAAGACGTCTATCGTGTTTACCCCCAAGGAAAATGTACCCGGCGCTCTCTTTAAGAGTCTTGCTGTGTTTTTTCTACGGGATTTGGATTTATACAAAGTGGAAAGCCGTCCTCTCATCGGCAGACCGGGAGCTTATCTGTTCTACCTGGACATTGAAGGAGATGTAGAAAGTCCTCTCCTCCAACGGGCACTTGAACATCTTAACGAAATAAGCGCAGACCTACGCGTTCTGGGCTCCTACCCCCGTGGACAAACCTGGGACAACGAAGAAAACACGTAGGTGCCCCAGAGTTCATACCTTCAGACAACTACACTCATTTCAAATGGTCCGTACCTGCTTTTTCACGCTAGCCCTCTGCGCACTCTGCCTCCCCGCGAGTGCCCAACAGCAATCGCTAGACCACGACGTATACGAAATCTGGAACCGTATCGCAAACCGATCAATCGCAAATAACGGCGAATGGGCTTCCTACGACTACAGCCCCGAAAAGGGAGACGAAACACTGGAAGTGCGCGGTCTCGCGAATGATGTGCTGCACAAAATCCCAAGAGGGAACTCGGCCAGATTCACACACGATTCCCACCATGTACTTTACCTGATTTCTCCTTCGGAGGACTCCGTTCGAGCTGCCAACAAAGCCGACCTTGACGAGGACGAAATGCCAAAGGATACCCTCAGCATCCAGAACCTAACAACCGGCGAGGTCCACCATATACCGCGCGTACAGTCATTCAGGCTCCCGGCAGACATGGGAAATGTAGTTGCATACCTCCTGGAAGAAACCGACGCTGACTCAACGGGCAAGGGAGCGACACTCCAGGTACGCGATCTTGCAACAAATGGAGAGGTCAGCTTCGCCCATGTGAAAGAGTATACACTCTCGGCGAATGGCGCCCATTTAGTCTATACTTTCGAGGGCAGCGATTCACTTGATACCGGGCTGGTTCAAGTAGACCTTTCAACCCACTCAGTAGATACACTCCTCTCTGGTGGTGGTGAATACAAGGACCTCACGTTCGACGAAACCGGCGATCAGTTCGCTTTCTTGTCCAGCCGTGAAGGTCACGAGATGAAACCCGCCGAATATAACCTGTACTACTGGCAACCCGGGATGGATAGTGTGAGTGTGGTTGCAGCTGCAACCAGTGAAGGTATTCCCGAAGAGTGGTGGGTCAGTCCCAACGGAAGTATCTCATTTTCAGAGAGCGGGAGTCGCCTGTATTTTGGTACTGCCCCAAGGCCACCGGCCGAGGAGGAAGAAGACGAGGAGGATGAGGAGGATAAGGTAGTGCTGGATGTATGGAACTGGCGTGACCCATTACTGCAGCCCATGCAGTTGGTCAACGCTGAACGTGAAAAGAATCGATCCTATCGTGCGGTCATCCACCTGGATACCGGCCAGATCGTCCAGTTGGCACACGAGGACACGCCGGATATTTCCGTGGGATCGAATGGTGATGCGAATATTGCAGTCGGCTGGTCCAACCTGCCCTACCAACAACAGATCAGTTGGGATTCTCCCAGAGCATACGATACGTATGTGATTGATGTAATCAGCGGAACGAGAACAATGGTTCTAGAAGCCACGCAATCACGTCCGTCACTGTCCCCGAATGCACGATACTTGGCATGGTGGGATCGTGATGCATTGAGCTGGATGGCTATGTCAACCGAGGGTGGCGAACCGATCAACCTGACCACATCCATAAACCAAGCCGTACACAACGAAATACACGACTGGCCTTACGCTCCCAATCCATACGGCAGTGCGGGCTGGAGTACCGATGACAACGAGTTCCTACTGTACGATCGCCATGATATCTGGGCAGTCAATCCGCTAGATCCATCCACACCACGCAACATAACCGGTGGAAAAGGCCGAGAGCTCAACCTGCGATTCCGGTACGTCCGCCTAGATCCCGAAGAAGATGCGATCACCGACGAGCTCATGCTTTCTAGCTTCGACATGGAGACCAAGTCGTCCGGTTTCTATCGCACAAGCCTTGACGCGAACAGCCCTCCCGAAGAACTGGTCATGATGGATAAGCGCTTTGGTTTTTTGTACAAGGCTGAGGATGCGGATCAGTTACTTTTCACACGGGAAAGCTTTACGGAGTTTGGTGATCTTTGGACCAGCAGCCTGGATATGTCTGATATGAAACGTGTGAGTAACGTCAACCCTCAGCAATCCAACTATACCTGGGGCACCGCAGAACTCGTGCACTGGACCTCTCTGGACGGCCTACCGCTTACAGGAATGCTTTTCAAGCCGGATGGCTTTGATGCATCTCAGCAGTACCCGATGATGGTGTATTTCTATGAAAAAATGTCAGACGGCTTGCATCAGTATCGTGCACCATCCACTGCGCGTTCATCTATTAGCTTGTCGTTCTACGTCAGCCGGGGTTACGTAGTGTTCGTCCCTGACATCCCGTACAAAGTGGGATATCCTGGGGAAAGTGCGCTGAATGCCGTCGTTCCGGGAGTCACCATGCTCATCAACCAGGGGTTCGTAGACCCCACCCGTGTCGGTGTGCAGGGACATAGCTGGGGCGGCTATCAGATCGCCTATATGATCACTGAGTCCGACCTGTTTGCAGCAGCGGAAGCAGGGGCACCCGTAGTCAACATGACGAGCGCATATGGTGGAATACGCTGGGCAAGTGGGATGAGCCGAATGTTCCAGTACGAGCGTACACAGAGCCGCATAGGTGGATCGCTCTGGGAAACGCCACTCAGGTATCTGGACAACTCGCCACTATTTCAGGCAGACAAGGTCAAAACACCTGTCCTTATGCTACACAACGATGATGACGGTGCAGTGCCGTGGTACCAGGGAATTGAGTTTTTTGTAGCGCTACGTCGCCTGAGCAAACCGGTCTGGATGTTAAACTATAATGGAGAGGGGCATGGTCTTTCCAAATACGTCAATAGAAAGGATTTTGCTATTCGCATGCAGCAGTTTTTTGATCACTACCTGATGGATGCACCTGCTCCCATATGGATGACCGAGGGAATTCCGGCGACCATGAAAGGAGAAACGCTGGGTCTGGAGTCAGCTACTGATCAAAACCAAGACTAATCTTTGAAATTGCGATACGTGCCACCAAGTCTTAGTCGTCCGTTCTCAAAGACACTCCAGGTTACATTCCCGCTGAAGCTGTAGTTGTTACTAAACCACATTGGCTTTTCATAGCTGTGCGTAAAATCATTAGCGGCTAACTGCTCCGCACGAGCGATTGGATTGAGCACTATTGTGCTGCCTTATGCAACTGTAATTACGGTACTCTCATCAAAGGTTACCACCGCCACTCAAGTCAGGTGCTCCGGTGTTATCAACCACGAGCCTTGCCCCATCTGCCAAGGTTATCGGGGTTCCCACAATGGACTGATTTCCGTCAGCATCCATCACACCGTATCTCTTGTTGTCGCCGGATTGATTTTAGGTATGCCCGAACAACTAACACCGATGTTGGGTGCACCTGAACCCTCCTCATCTATCTGGCGTGAGCTCAAAATTCAGCTCACGCGTGTGGTCAGGGCTGACCTCAACACCAACCACCGTTTGTGTCTGGAAGCCAATAAACTGGACCTGTATAGTGTAGGTACCCGCAGGAAGGCCAACGATGTAGTAATTCCCGTCAATGTCCGTGGCGGCACCTAGCTCGGTATCGACCACGGCCACCGACGCTCCGGACATTGCACCCCCAGTCTCCGCGTCAGTTACCTGCCCAGCAATCTTGCCCGTTGTCTGGGCTAGCACTGCCTTATCTGGCGTGAGCTCAAAATTCAGCTCACGCGTGTAGTCAGGGCTGACCTCAATACCAACCACCGTTTGTGTCTGGAAGCCAATAAACTGGGCCTGTATAGTATAGGTACCCGCAGGAAGGCCAACGATGTAGTAATTCCCGTCGATGTCCGTAGCGGTACCTAGCGTGGTATCGACCACGACCACCGCCGCTCCAATCATTGCCCTCCCTGTCTTTGCGTCAGTTACCTGCCCAGCAATCTTGCCCGTAGTCTGGGCGAGTACTGCAACAGGCAGTACCAAAGCGATGAGTATCAGTACACTCAATTTGCGTAGCATATTGGACCTCTGCTGTTTGTGATTCATGTTCATGGGTTCATAGCGCTGGCGACGACCAGCCGGCAGTCTCTGCCGCGGATCAATCACCGTAGTAGTGGTCCGGCAACCGCTTGGGCAACTGGTGCCAGATCAGTTTACCCGCACCAGGCATGGTATCAGCCCAACTGTCGATTGAGAGATCAACTCGCGTCATCGACGCAGTTGGGAATCGATCTATCGGACGACCGGATAGCAGTGTTGCGGTCATGGACCATGTGGGCTGGTGTCCTACCAGCATAACCGTCTGAATACTGTCAGAGACCTCCTGTAAATAATGCAGCAGAACTTCCGGTACAGCATGATAGAGTTCGCGCTCATATTGTACATCGGCAGTCCATGCACCCGCAGCTCGGGCTCTGTCACACGTAGCACGGGCACGAACCGCAGTGGAGCAAAGAATGAGCTCTGGCAAAGGACCTGTGTTTGCAAGCCAACGCCCCATGGCGCGGGAAGCTCGCTTTCCACGCGAATTCAGCGGACGGTTGTGATCTCGATCGTAGCTAGCGTTCCAATCCGATTTGCCGTGACGAAATAGAAGTACCGTTTTGTGCATGAAAATTATTGGACAATATCAGTTGAGTTGCCATTTTATGCGGCTACTCGCGTACCCATTACATTTGTCATAGGGGGGCGGTAACCCGAACGCCCCCGCCGTGCAGTTGCCCCATATCGAACAGATACCTTCCCAGTAATTGCGACACATACGGAAAATAACCTGCTGAGCACCGGTTACGTACATATCGTGCAGGGCTTGAATTGAAAGGCATGACGACACGGCCCATCCATCTACCTATTAAACAAAGCCTGCCAAGAACACGCATAACGGCCTCCCTTTCACAATGCTCACGACCATATACCTCAAACTTGCACTTCCGTTTGGATCGTGCATTCCGGTCGGTCAGGACTTACTTCGCGGTACTGCATAAATGTCACTACCTAAGCGAAAACGGCGGATACTCATCGGTGACCAATATAACCGCATAGGCACGTGCACGCAACAACCACCGTAACATACCCGTGCTGAAATCAAACAACGCGCGCGGGTATTGCCCCGAAAACAGCACCAGCAACCAGGATATGGGGGCAATGAAATAAAACAGCTGAAACCCGAGTGCGATTACAAATGAATTTGGCAACACAAGTAGCCACTTCACAAGCGGCATCAGACGAGCTAGGTCTGTATCTACGTCCGGATAATCAACCTCAATGCTGATCTCATCACTGCGGTCGGAGAGCGGATACTCATCAATCAAGAGTAGTAAATAAGCCGTCGTTTTAAACTCCAGCCGAAATACAGTCACATTGAGGTCAAACAACCATTTGGGATAAAGCCCAAGAAACACAATTCCGACGCCGGCTAGAAAACAAGTTATGGATGCCAAAGCCGTCAGAAGAATGCTGACCAATATCGCCGGCAATGCGAGAAGCAGGCGAAAGAACGCGGTCATCCGGCTTTGTTTCTCGCGGTAGAATATTTCCAAACGTGCGGGATACTCTAAATTGTCCATGGGCTGTATTGTTTAGGGGTTACCTCATACCGGCACTGCACCAAAGCGACGCTGACGCTGCTTAAATGCCGTAAGCGCAGCGTCCAGTTGCGAGCCACCAAAATCCGGCCAGTACTCTGGAGTAAAATATAGTTCAGCGTAGGCACATTCCCAAAGCAGGAAGTCGCTCAAACGCTGCTCTCCACCTGTTCGTATGAGCAGGTCTACGTCTGGCACCGGGCAGGTTGCATTATAGGCACGTGTTAGCGCATGTGCAAAATCACTGTTGCCATTGCTTCCAACATACCGGGCTGCCCGCGCCAGCGCGTCACGGGCTGAGTAATCAAGTGCCAGACGCAAATGAAGTCCTGTCCCTTTTGCTGTGCGCGCTTCGGCATGCAGAATCGCCTGCAGGACGGTCTTCGGCAAACGATCACGCCTACCAATAATACTGAGTCGAATATTTTGCCGAATACACCGGGCCGTCTGTGCCGGCAACTGTGCTGCCAAAATACGCATTAGGGCCGTTACCTCACTTTTCGGGCGCTGCCAGTTATCCGAAGAAAAAACATACAGTGTAAGTGTATGTATGTGCCGTTGGACAGCAACCTCTACGACCTCCCGCAGTGACTTGACACCCGTATGATGCCCGGCCGTACGCGGCAGTCCGCGTTCCCTTGCCCAACGACCATTGCCATCCATGATAATGGCAACATGCAATGAATCGTTCATTTATACCTCATAGTAATGGTACTGTAGTCCTACCTGACAGTCGAAATGATCGCTCTTACTCGCAAATCTGCGGCTCCTATCCACTCCGCTTTCGACTATACCGGATGCTCGCACCCGTTTGGATACACCTGCTGCAACAACAACAATGGCACAATTAGAGAACCTGTAAGCACAAATAGTCATTTTAGTCGGGGGTTACAGCGCGCGCCATTTTTAGCATGCGCTCCATCTGCTCCACGTAGGTCAAGAGTGCTGCGGTGCCCTTGGAAGTCAACTGGTATTCCGTGAGTGGTATACGGTTCTGAAAAGATTTTCTGCACTCGATATAACCTGCTTCCTCCAGTTTTTGTGCATGTCGGCTCAGATTTCCATCCGAAGTTTTCAAGAGTACTTTCAGATCCCTGAAACTGAGTGTTTCACCGGCAGCCAATGCGCTTACGATCCCCAGACGAACACGCGCATGAATCAGGGGATCCAGATTTTGTCTCAGCACTCTCATCGAACCGAAGGAAATTCTATCCTCCATATCTACGTGCGATATACAGGCCAAATCCAATATGCAGTCCACCAAAACCGAGGACGAATAATATATCCGTCCATATACCTGGAACGAACAGGGATACAACCCCCAACACCATAAAGCAGATGCCTAGAACCGGAATAGTACGCACACTGCTCGCACCACCTGTTATGGTACCCGCACCGTAAAACAGAAGCCACAGCGTCGGTAGTACGTCCAAGTTACCTGCACGCCAAAGAGCAACCGTTAGCAAGAGCCCGGCTACCATAGACGGGGCGAGTGTCAAGATGTATTTGCGACCAGGTCCACTGCTCAGCGAAACACCACACTTACGTGCCTTCCGGCGTAAAGTGAGAATCGCAATCGTAACGGCAATGGCCGCCTCAACGAGCCAAACGATCAACCACCCCTCCGGGGAAGTCTGCATTGTTGCAATCCAGACCGCCGGTAGCGAGCTGATCCCAACAACAAACATCCCCCATCCCGGTACGGCCGTGAAAGAGGCCGATCGCTCCATCACTTCGCGGATGAATCGTAAGTGCTCACTCGCCTGTTTTTCCGGGGGGGTACCTCGGTGCGATATGGGTCCATGTCCGATAAGCATGTTGTGGTATACTATGAAAAGTTCTTTGTGTTGCAAAGTACTGTAAAAACTTCAGATCTTTGTTATCTTCTTCGGAAATTTAAATCGCTATCCACAATTTTGGTGCAATCAGGTTTTTATGTCGGCAAATCTGCGAATCCATTGCCGGTCCGACTTCGTTCAATTCGGCTGAAAATTGCTTGATCATGCGTGTTCTGGAAGATTTACCTACCCCCTGCCTGCTCATTGACGAGAGGCGCATGGAGGCAAATCTCGAGCAAATGGCCTCAAAAGCGGATGGTGTCGGACTGCGCCCTCACACTAAAACACACAAATCGGTTGCATTGGCAAAACGCCAGCAACTGCATGGAGCTATCGGAATAACGGTAGCGAAAGTCAGCGAGGCCGAGGTATTTGTCCAGAACGGTTTTGATGACGTGCGCATTGCCTATACCTTGGTCGGAGAAAAACAGTTAAAGCGGTTAGCTGACCTCTCGAACCAAGCCCGAATCTCCTTTTGCATAGACACGAAAGAAGGAGCGCACCTGGCCTCAAGCGTTCTTGGCAAAACTGATGTCTCAGTTGACGTACTGCTCGAAATTGATACAGGCTACGGCCGATGTGGCGTGCCGTACGACAGCAATGAAGTCGTGGAGCTTGCTCTGGAACTGCGTGAATTGGAAGGTTTGCGCCTCTGCGGTATCCTGACACACGAAGGAAACGCGTACTCCCATGGTTCATTGAGTGCAGCCGAAGTCATGGCGCAGACGCGAGACCGTATGCTCGATGTAGCCGTTCGACTGGCTGAGGCGCATTGTGCGGAAACAACTACCTTCGAAATCAGCATGGGCTCTACTCCCTCAATCAATGTTTTCGAAAACAACAGCAAAGGAGGTTTCCGTATCACGGAAGTGCGTCCCGGTAATTATATATTCAACGACTTAACCCAAGTAGCACTCGGCGTTTGTTCGCTGGACGCATGTGCACTTACGGTGCTTTCGACTGTAGTCAGTCGACATCGTACAACCCGTGGGACTGAGCGCTTTATTCTGGATGCAGGACGCAAAGTACTAACCAGTGACCTCGTGCAGGACAAACCAGGCTACGGCTGTATCCTCTACAATCCCCGTACGCGCGTAGCACATCCGCACACACGCATTTCGGGACTTTCGGAAGAGCATGGCTGGTGTGAGGTGCAGGGAGGAGGCACATTCAGTGTCGGAGATCGTGTGCAAATTGTGCCTAACCATGCATGTGTGGTGGTCAATATGGTGGATCAAATCTTTCTTGTGGATAGGAGTAGTGTCCTCTCTGAGATCCCTGTTGACACACGTGGATGTGTCATCTGAATTTCTGTAACCGACTGTATCTATGAAGGCAGTAATGAAAGTCGCGCCCGGAGTCGGGAATATTGAGGTTCGCGATATCCCGGAACCCAGTCCCGGCCCCAATCATGTGAAACTAAAGGTACATGCTGCTGGTCTATGCGGAACAGACTTGCACATTTACCACGATGAATTCAAATCATGGCCCCCAGTGGTTCTAGGACACGAGGTTGCTGGAGAAGTAGTCGAGGTAGGCCAGGGAGTCTCCGAAACTCTCCTGGGCGCACGCGTCACTACAGAAACCTACTTTCATACGTGTGGGATCTGCCGATACTGCCGGGATGGTCATACAAATCTTTGCCAGAACAGGCGCTCGATCGGCTCGGCAGTCAATGGAGGATTCACAGAGTATCTGGTCGTGCCTGCACACAACCTCCACCAGTTATCCGAACAAATTTCTTACCGTGAAGGGGCCCTCACCGAGCCTCTGGCCTGCGTAGTACACGGCGTGCTGCTAGTTGCGCCAACTGTAAGGGCAGGTGACTTGGCTGTGATCGCAGGCCCGGGTACGATTGGTCTATTGACACTTCAAGTACTCAAAGCCAGCCAGGCAACCGTCATCGTCCTCGGCACTGCCACAGACTCACATCGTCTCAGTCTGGCCCGTGACCTTGGAGCAGATTACGTTGTAAATGTGGAAACACGAGATGTACCGGCACTTGTTCAAGACGTTTCCATCCAGGGACTGGGAGCAGATGTAGTCTATGAATGCTCAGGGGCGGGTGCCGCGGCACAAGAGCTTTTGCGCCTTGTACGCCGGCGCGGCCGCTATGTACAGGTCGGACTGTTTGGCAAACCTGTGGCATGGGATCTGGATCAAGTATGCTACAAAGAGCTTACCGTTACCGGTAGTAATGCTTCCACACCAGAATCCTGGATTCGGGCTATTCATTTACTAAGTAGCAATGCCGTAAAAACAGAACCGCTGATCACACATGATTTTCCATTATCGCAGTGGGAAGCCGCATTCGGCACATTTACGCAAAAGAGCGGCATTAAGGCGTTATTCCGACCTCATTTTGAGCGTGGATGAGAACCCCGCTAATTTTTCGTAATTTAGTTGGTTCTCGCTTGAGTATTCTCAGTACCACTTGATGATCGATTACTCCCTAGGACTTATTGGCATTAGTCATAAGGCAGCACCTGTGGCTGTTCGGGAGCGCTTGGCCATGCCTCCACATGCAAGGTTAAAGTTCTTCACCAAAGCACGTGCATCACTTGACGGTCTGGCCGTGCTGTCTACCTGCAATCGCGTAGAGTTCTACGGACACGTTAATGGGCCTGATCCAGCCGATGAAACGCTGCTCTTCCTCCTTAACAAATCCTTTGATCTGTCTCCTGTTCAGCCTTACCTGTATCGTAAACAGGCTGAAGAGGTACCGCGCCACCTGATGCGTGTGGCTTGCGGCCTAGATTCAATGGTATTGGGGGAGCCACAGATCCTAGGACAGGTGAGCAATTGTTTGCGTTCTGCAGAAACAGCCTCACTCGCAAGCCCTAGACTGAATGCCATATTCCGGGCTGCTGTTAAAGCTGGCAAACGCGCACGCCAGGAAACTGTACTCGGACGATTTCCCCTCAGTGTTGCCTCTGTTGCGATCGACCGCATTCGTATCGAAGCGGGCCCGCTGAGTCACTTGCATGTGGCTGTTTTGGGTACAGGGGAAATGGGGAGTTTGGCGGGTAAAATCCTGCGAAAAGAAGCAACCGCTCGGCTTACTTTTGTTAACCGCAGCCTTGAACGTGCAGAAGCTTTGGCGGCTGATTCGTGTGCTCAGGCCATGCCACTCGAAGAGCTTCGAGCAGCAATTGCACAGGCCGATGTGGTCATAAGTGCGACCGATGCTCCGCATCTTGTGGTTGAGACAGAGCACATCAGCCCTAGAACAGATCGCCCACTCCTCCTGGTAGACTTAGCTGTACCACGTGACATTGATCCTGCTGTTGACCGATTACCAAACGTTACACTCCTGGATATAGATCACCTGCGTACAGACATTGCGCAGTCAAAGGCCGCACGACAAGCGGAAATTCCACAAGTAGAACAAATCATTGAGAAAGAGCTGGACCTACTGGATCAGCGTCTGCGGACACTGGAGGTAGAACCGATAATTACCAGCCTGCGGCAAAAAGCTGAGTCAATTCGACAAACCGAACTAACTCGGATCCTGGCGACGCTTGGACCGCTGGACCCCCAGGTAGTACAACAACTCGAGCATTTTTCGAACGCCTTGGTCAACAAGCTACTACATGAACCGACATTGCGCCTGAGGAAGGACGCAGAAAATAATGGCAATCCCAAACTGGATTCACACATCATCAGTCGGCTGTTTGATTTACAGAACTCTGCGCTCAACGAATGACGCGACAGCTAAAGGCAGGTACGCGTCGCTCCCGCCTGGCGATTACTCAGACTGACGAAGTGATTCAACGCCTGGTATCGGCACACCCGGGCCTGAATGTCGCTGTTAAAACGCTCACTACCTTCGGAGATCAAACCGCAGGCTCGCTTAAAGATGCGGGCCCTGGAGTCTTCACCAAGACACTGGAAGAGGCGCTCCTCAGCAAACAAATTGACTTCGCTGTTCATTCTTTGAAGGATTTGCCAATACAATTACCAGAGATGCTGATGATTGTGGCCGTGCCCGAGAGACATGTAGCCTTTGATGCTTTAGTTACAGCCTCCGGATTAACACTTGATGAACTGCCCGAGGGAGCGACTGTCGGCACTTCTAGCCTGCGACGCACCTTGCAATTGCGCATTGCGCGCCCGGATCTCAATATTATCCCCCTGCGAGGCAACGTTGATACACGAGTTCAGAAGATTCAGAAGGGAGAGCTCCAGGCCGCAGTACTGGCAGAGTCTGGGTTGGCAAGACTCGGCATTAACAGCAGATATCTGCGGCGTATCCCTATGGATGTCATGCTCCCTGCACCTGCACAGGGCGCCCTGGCCGTGGAGTGCCGCAAGGATGATGAGATCGCTGCAACTATTTTACGGGCGATCAATTGTCAAACAACCAGAATAACTACCACCGCAGAACGTTCTTTTCTTGCATCCAGTGGCGGTGGTTGTGCCGCCCCAATCGCTGCCTACGCAGAGCTTACAGATGAGCAGATACATTTGCGTGTACAGGTGCTCTCACGTGAAGGTCGTGGCCAATTCTCTGTGTCCTGGACTGGATCGGATCCGCTGGTTCTGGCACAAAGACTCGCGAAGAAGGCGGACCAAATGAGGAATAGATGGACATATAATTCCCCGTTAAAACGTGCGTAATACACTCTCCAATAAACGCATTGCCGTAACACGTCCGGCACACCAGTCGGCTCCTATGTGCCAGATGCTTAAGGCAAGGGGAGCCAATGTACTGGAATTTCCGACAATTCGAGTCGAACCCACATCCGATCCTCAACCGCTACTGCAGGCGTTAAGTGAGCTTGATACGTTCGATCGTGTCATCTTCACCAGCGTAAATGGAGTTATGCATACGTGGCAGAATCTAGAGCGTCCCTGGCCGAATTCGGTGCGCGTAGCTGCTATTGGACCCGCAACTGCTGCTGCACTGCGCTCACGGAATGTGGAACCTGACTTTGTGCCGTCTGAGTACGTAGCCGAGGCACTGGCTACCGGTCTCGATTCGGTGCGTGGTCAGCGGATCCTTTTGCCTCGTGCCTCCAGAGCCCGGCCAGCACTGGCTGAACTGCTTCGGGCAGGTGGAGCACAGGTCAGAACCGTAACCGCATACGAAACCCATGTGAACCGTCCATCAGATGCGGCATACGCCGCGCTCGCAGACGGTACAGATGCTGTTACCTTTACCAGTGGATCAACTGTTGAAGGATTTGCCGCCCTCTTCCCTCATCCGAACACCGCTATGACCGCAGCCTGTATCGGCCCTATCACTGCCGGAGTTGCATCCAGATCTGGATTCAAGGTTGCCGTCGTAGCAAAAACATATACTACTAGGGGTCTTGTAACCGCTCTTGAAGAATACTTTGAAAAATCTGAGCAAACATAAACGCCTGAGGCGCCTACGTACAACCGGCGCTATGCGGCGTATGGTACGGGAGGTACGGCTTGCACCTGCGGATTTGGTGTATCCGATCTTCGTGACACGCGATCACGCGGGCCCTATTGAAGGAATGCCAGGTGTCTTCCGCCTCACGGTGGATGGTGCTGTACAGACGGCACACGAGGCAGCGGCAGCAGGATTAAGTGGAGTCCTTCTCTTTGGTATCCCACAATCCAAAGATGAAACAGGAACACGAGCTTTGTCCCCTACGGGGATAATCTCGGAAGCGGTTCGCGCTATCAAGCGATCCGGCCTAGACCTGGTGGTTATTACCGATGTATGTTTATGCTCCTACACCACACATGGGCACTGTGGACTGATCCGTAATAGCGTCCTGTCCAACGACGCAACACTTCCTGTATTGGCCCAAATGGCACGTGTCCATGCCGACAGCGGGACAGATATTGTCGCTCCCAGTGCCATGATGGATCACCAGGTAAGCGCAATCCGCAATGGACTGGATGCCGCCGGACATCAGGAAGTGGGCATTCTTTCGTACAGTGCCAAGTATGCATCGGCATTCTACGGACCCTTCCGCAACGCTGCGGGCGGGGCACCCCAATTCGGTGACCGTAGAATGCACCAGATGGATCCCTGCAATGCACGTGAAGCTCTTCGTGAGATCGAAATGGACCTGGAGGAAGGAGCAGATCTGGTTATGGTCAAACCCGCACTCGCCTATCTCGATGTAATTCGACAGATCCACGATCGATGGCCACAGGTACCCCTGTTTGCCTACAATGTGAGTGGGGAATATGCCATGCTCAAGGCAGCCACCCAACACGGTTATGCCGACGAGCGCTCTGCTGTGCTGGAAGTGCTCAGCAGTATACGCCGCGCCGGTGCACAAGGTATCATTACATATCATGCCCTGGATGCAGCGCGTTGGCTAAGTACATAACCCCATATATGATGGCAATTGATATACAGGAAAACCGGAGCGATGGCGTTGATCTCCGAGAACGGGGAAAGAGTGCAGACGGACGCACGATTTATTGTGACGGTCGACTGTATATACAATTGCTGGTCTTCACCGGTAATCAACAGAATCCCGGGGTATTGATCCGGGCGCTGAACCAATCAAAGCTTTGTGGTGCATTGTATGCCAGCCTCCATGACCCGGAAGGTGTCGGACTACTTACGGTGTCCGAGAACCCTCAATTTTTTGTTACTGAACTTCAGGATTACTTGAGAAGCAGCCCGTTTGGTACACTTAGATGCCGTACAGATCTGACCTTTATCGGACGTACATACGCCATCGGATATGAAACCAATCTGAACGAAACTTTATTCGAACGCCCCAAACGCTATATCTGTAATCCCTCATGGCCATGGGCCATGTGGTACCCGCTTCGCAGAGCGGGAGCGTTTGAGCATCTGAGTGCGGAAGAAAGGCGGACCATTCTGATGGAGCATGGTGGAATCGGACAGGCCTACGGGCGCAGCGACCATGCCCATGATATCCGTTTGGCTTGTCATGGTCTGGATCAAAACGATAATGATTTTGTGGTTGGACTGCTCAGCAAGGATCTCTATCCGTTGTCTGCCATCGTGGAACGTATGCGCAAAACACAACAAACATCGCGCTACTTGAGCAGTATTGGGCCGTTCTTTGTTGGACATGTGCTCTGGCAATACTCAGCCTCCTGACCAGATTATTCATCCTTCCTCCATGACCGGACGTGAACGATTTTTGGCAGCATGCCGTGGCAAAGCCGTGGACTGTACACCGATTTGGATCATGCGGCAAGCGGGACGTTACCTGCCCGAGTATCGCGCGCTACGCAGCCGGCACTCCATGGAAGCTGCCCTGCGCACCCCTGCAATCGCCGCCGAGATCACACTCCTGCCATTGAAGCACTTTTCGCTGGATGCTGCGATTATTTTCTCGGATATTTTGCCACCACTGACGGCTATGGGACTCGATCTCGCCTTTGTGCCCGGCCATGGTCCTCGAATTGACAACCCACTTCGAACTCCCAAAGCGATAGACCTGCTCGGTGTACCCCCGGCCGAAGAGGCGATGGGACCAACACTTGAAGCCATAAAGATTGTGCGCCCGGAACTTGACGCACGTAATCTAGCCCTCATCGGGTTCGCAGGTGCACCATTTACAATGGCCAGCTACGCAATCGAAGGTGGCTCCACGCGCACATTTGCACGCACCAAGGCCTTTATGTACAGCGAACCCGCGGCTTGGGATCGCCTAATGGTTAAGCTATCCGGTGTGACCATAGATTATCTCAAAGCACAGGTTGCAGCCGGTGTGGATTGCGTTCAGCTCTTTGACTCATGGGTTGGAGCACTGAGCCGATACGACTACGAGCGTTACGTCAAGCCCTACAGCCACCGCGTACTGTCGGCCGTAGAGGACTCAACCTTAGTGATTCATTTTAGCACAAACACAGGAACGTACCTGGATGCGGTGGCAGCCGCTGGGGGGCATATGATTGGAGTAGACTGGCGAATACCTATCGACGAGGCCCGCACACGGGTAAAAAAACCCGTAATGGGAAACCTGGACCCCTCTACACTCCTTGCACCCTGGCGTGAATTAATGCCCCACGCGCAGGAAGTAATGCAGCGCATTGGAGGACAGCCTGGGCACATGTTCAACCTCGGACACGGTATACTGCCGGAAACACCTATGAAAAACGTACAGAGACTGGTTGATTACGTGCATAACTACCACCATGGTTGATACCGACACACCCATTGGGGTTCTGTTTATGGCCTATGGAGGCCCTAATAGTCTTGAAGATATACCGGGCTATCTAGCCGATATCCGTGCAGGCCGAACGACCTCCAGAGCACTGATCGAGGAAATCACACGCAATTACAGGCTGATCGGAGGATCTTCTCCACTCCTGGGCTTGACCGTCGAAACGACCAACGCCGTCATGGAGCTCTTAAATCCACCAGACGATCCCCATCGCTTCAAGCTTTATCTCGGTATGCGTCACTGGGCCCCATGGATCGAAGAGACCGTAGGTCAGATGATTGAGGATGGTATAACTCGGTCGGTCAGTCTAGTGCTTGCTCCTCAGTACAGTGGGATGAGCATTGCTAAATATCAGAAAAAGATTGACACAGGTCTGAGGTTGTACCGTGGACATATTGATTTCTCGCACATTGACAGTTACCATGATGCACCAGGATTAATAGAAGCGTTTGCCAAGCGTGTGCATATAGGAATAGCGCAATTCCCCGAAGAGGAACAATCAAGTGTCCATGTGATCTTCAGTGCACACAGTCTGCCCACACGAATCTTAAAGCAAAACGACCCCTACCCCATCCAATGTCGCGAGACCGCGCAACTGGTGGCCGAAGCAGCCGGACTCAGCCTAACCCAATACTCGGGATGCTTCCAGTCCGAAGGACGAAGCCCCGAACCCTGGCTCGGTCCACAGCTGGAAGATTACCTCGTTGACCTAGCCAAACAGGGCATTCGGAATATTGTCAGTATTCCGGTGGGATTTGTGTCCGATCATGTAGAAGTACTCTACGATATTGACATTGAAGCACAGGCTGTGGCAGATGAGCATAATATGCGACTTGAACGCCCCCCTTCGCTTAACAGCGATCCACTCTTTGTCCAGACACTCGCGGACCTTGTTCGGACACAGGCTTCACGTGCCGGCTGGCTGACTGCATGAAACGTGTGGTCATCGTTGGGGGCGGCATAACGGGGCTTGCTGCTGCCTGGGCACTGCGTCAAACATCTGCTCCCCCAGAGATCGTGCTTCTGGAAAAAAGCAACCGTCTGGGAGGATGTATCTATACTGAGTATTGTGACGGTTTCCTGATGGAGCATGGACCGGATGTATTCCTGACCCGCAAACCCGAGGCAGACCAACTTTGCAAAGCACTAGGGCTCCCTTTACAGAAACCAAACCAGGATCAACGTGGTGTCTACCTGCGGCGTGGAAGAGAACTGTACCGGGTACCGGAAGGGATGAGCGGACTCGTTCCGGGAAAAGTCTGGCCACTCATCAGTTCGCCGCTACTTAGTCCCCGAGGCAAGTTACGCGTACTTGCGGAACTCGTGATACCACCAAAAACAGATGAAACCGATGAGTCCGTGGCACACTTTTTTAGTAGACGATTCGGCAAAGAGGCTTTCTCGACCCTGATCGAACCGCTTCTTGGTGGGCTGGCCGGCGGCGATGCTAATAATCTTAGCATAAAAGCCCTCATGCCACATGTTCTACGGCTGGAATCCCGATACGGTAGCTTGCTCCTTGGAATCAGCCGGGAATCAACCCAAAAGACCACTTCTTCACTCAGAAGTCTTTCGGATGGACTCTCTTCAATGGTCACTGCGCTTGCATCAGTTAATGCAGGAAATATCCGGCTTGTACATAAGGTGACAGAGATCAAAAAAATTGCGAACGGTTGGGAAGTGGGCGTAGCTGATCAGGCATCCCTGCAAGCTACTGACATAATTCTGGCTGTACCAGCCTGGAGTGCTGCCAAGATCACTGGTTCAGCGAATCCAGAACTGACAAAACTGCTTCGCACCATTGCGTACAGATCGGGGACGATTGTACATTTAGCCTATCACCGAGTGGGCAGTCCCCATGCATTGGATGCATATGGTCATTTAGTCGCCCACAGCGAGACTAGCTCCGTTGCTGCATGCACTTGGAGTTCAGTCAAGATGACCGGACGTGCTCCCAAAGGAGACTTGCTGTTTAGAGTTTATCTGCGAGGTACTGACCTGAGCGACGACGCTGTGCTTTCGCAGGCACGCACTGAAATGGCCCTGGCGCTGGGGATCACAGCCGAGCCACTGTTCACCAGGATTCATCGTTTCCCTGCTGCATTGCCCCAGTATACGCTTGGGCATGCTGGGCGGATAAAGCAACTCCGAAACAAGATCAATTCCTGTGAAGGCCTGTTCCTTGCAGGCAATTACCTGGATGGCGTAGGGATCCCGGATTGTATCCGCAACGGCATGCATGCAGCACACTGCACGCTGCATCGGCATAAAAAAGACTCTTCTGGTGGTCTAGAAGGCTGATGATTGCCCGCGAATCAACTGTGTCGTTTTGTAACCGAACCAAGGTTTATCACCACCTTCGTCGCCCCCTGCCCTTCGTCCCCGCACGAGCGGCGTTGCATAGCTCACACCAGTAGATAGAACACCCCCTGGGTTACAACCCATAAGCGTTAACTTGTTTCCTATTTGATTATCTTTAGGTATCTCTACACGGGAATTGTCGTGATTTCAGCATTCTGAATTCTAACCGATTTGGTAGAATGTTGGATATACCTGTGATTGATCATTCAACCATCGTAATCAGATGAAGGGAACCGTAACACGCGCGCCCGAGGAAGAGGATTGGGCGGTTGTGCTCTCGTTTTTACCGAAAAATTGGCAGGAGTTGGCCGAGGAATCTGGTGCCTTGCGCGGGCTACGTAAGGATAAGTCGCCGGAATGCCTACTTCGAACCTTGTTGATCCATTTAGGATGTGGTCATTCGTTACGAGAGACGGTCATACGAGCTCGTCAGGCTCAGATTGCGGATCTATCTGCGGTCGCATTGTTCAAGCGCCTGAAGAAGTCTCGTAGGTGGCTTCATGCGATGTGTGTTGCGCTGTTTCAGGAGCATGGAGTTGGCGTATCGGCGGGAGTGGGACGTCAAATGCGTGCGTTTGACGCGACCCACATCAGTGAGCCGGGACGTACGGGATCTCTATGGAGACTCCACTACAGCATAACCCTACCTGCATTGGGTTGCGATTTTTTCAATTTAACAGCGACGAAAGGAAAAGGGACGGGGGAGTCCTTGAAGCAATTTCCCATCCGGTCAGACGACTATATTTTGGTGGATCGGGGATATGCAACCGCTCTGGGAATCCAGCATGTGGAGGCATCTGGCGGCTATGTGACCGTGCGGGTCAATACTGGAGCCTTGCAGTTCGAGACGAAGCCCGGCCAGTCCTTTGATTTATTAGCCTCCGTGGAATCGATCAAACAGGCAGGGAAGGCGGGGGTCTGGACGGTATTCATCAAAACCTTTCCCCCAATCCAAGGACGTATTTGTGCATTGCGCAAAGCAGACGAAGCCATCCAAGAGGCAGAGAATCGGATCTTAAAGACGGCAAAGCGCAAGGGGCATCGACCACGAGATGAAACCTTACGTTATGCGCGCTATGTTATCCTGTTTACGACCTTCCCGGTCGATGAATTTTCGGAGAACGATATCCTGGAATGGTATCGATTACGCTGGCAGGTGGAACTGGTCTTCAAACGATTCAAATCATTGGCCCAACTGGGACATCTGCCGAAATTAGATGAGGAAAGTTCACAGGCGTGGCTCTACGGGAAGCTAATGGTTGCACTGTTGACCGAAAAAATCATCCGACATGCACGGACATTTTCCCCCTGGGGCTATCCAGTGCAGACGAAGTGCATGGAGAGACTTTAAGTTTGCACTGAATCAAGTTGTGCGGGCAATTGAGCCACACTACGCCTTGAAGGAAATGATTCAGCATTGGCCTATCATTTCCAAGTCGCTGGCAGAGCCACCCAGACTCAGAAACTATCAAATTGAACGATATTTTTCTGTCACTAAAACAAGTTAACGCTTATGGGGTTACAACCCCAGGTCGCGCAGATAACCGCGATTGCGCGCTGCGCTTAGCCGTGGAGCACCCATACCGGGCAGCACATCCTGTTCCACAACAATCCAACCTCGATAGTCAATCTCGCAGAGACTATCGATAATGCCGGGGAAATCTACACATCCCTGGCCTAATTCGCAAAAAAGACCCTTTCCGACAGCCTCGAAATAATCCCATCCCTGGGATCGTGCTGCTTCTGCAACATTCGGCTCACAGTCCTTGAAATGCACATACCAGATACGGTCAGCATACTGAGTGAATATCTCCTGAAAATCAACACTCCGCCCCCCAGCTCCATACACGTAATGGCCTGTATCCAGCACGAGCCCAATAAGTTGCGGGTCTGTTTCCGAGAGGAAATGGTCAATTTCTTCCGGTGTCTCGACGAAGCCTGCACAGTGATGATGAAACACCGTTTTCAGTCCCGTTTCTTCCTTCACCGCAGAAGCTACGAGATGTGCACCATGTATGAATATCCCCCACTTGTCTCGTGTCATCCCCTGTTCAGGCGTGATCCGGCCGGCATGTTGCACCCGCTCGGGGTGCACGGCATTCTCGTCAGCCAATACCAGGAAGCCTGGATCGGTTGGATCGCCAGCAGCTGCCAACAGCTTGGCCGTGCGCACCGATTTTTCAATACCGGTATCATGACTATCCAAATCCGACAACGCAACCGGCACAAATGCTCCTCGCAATGATAAATCCCATCGCGCCAACAAATGCCTGAGCGCTGCAGCTTCCACGGGCATATAGCCCCAATCACCGAGTTCAGTGCCTGTATAGCCCGTATCCGCAAGCTCTTGGAGCATGACTGTACAGTCTACTTGCGCTCCACCGAGACCTTTGAACTCAAGCGTTCCCCATGAGCATGGCGCGTTGGCAATTTGAATCGACGGTGATTTCATTCGCAGATTATAAAAGTTTTTGTTTTCCGAGTCATAAGGCTGTTACTATTGCAGACCGATCAGATATAGCACACAGCTAACTCCCTACCCCCTACTACATCCAGACCGAGCATTAAGCTAATACTTTCCCCCCTTACTATACCTTATTCCTGCTTCTGCTACGAATAAGGCTCCTAAACCGACCAACACTTAATTTCCAAGCAAGCTCTACATAATGCACTACAGTTCGTACATGATTCCCAATGCTTACTATTATCTTATAGCGTCAGCACGCCGATAAACCATGGCTAACCCAATCAAGCTCGTCACTTGGAACGTTAACTCTGCACGTGCCCGGTTAACTCGAATACTCTCTTTCCTGGAGCGGCATACCCCAGATATCATCTGCCTGCAGGAAATCAAAGCCACACAGGGATCATTCCCTTTTGCCGCCATTGAAGATATCGGATACAAATCCTTTATCTGCGGACAGCCTTCGTACAACGGAGTCGCAATCCTGGCCAAAGAGACCGTCACCAACGTCCGTATGGGGCTTGATAATGAGGCCCGGGTTATTGCTGGGAGCGTACACGATTTGCGTGTGGTTAACGTTTACGTGCCAAACGGGAGACGAATAGGTATGCCTAAGCACGCCTACAAGCTTCGCTGGCTTGACGAATTGATGCTCTTCCTGGAGACCGAGCGGGAAAAACATGAGGAGTTCATACTTACGGGAGATTTCAACATTGCTTTTAACGACCTGGATGTATCCCATCCAGATAACTGGAGGGACTCTGTCCTCTGCGATCCCGCTGCACGTAAAAAACTGACCGATCTCATGGAGGAGTTCTCCCTGTCAGATATCCTGCGCCAGCATGCTCCTGGTCCTGGTGTGTACACCTGGTGGGATTATCGAACAAGAGGGTTTGAGTGGAACGACGGCGTGCGCATTGACCACATCTTTGCAACCCCCCAACTCGCTGCCCTGAGTGCGAACTCGTGGGTAGATGTCGAAGAGCGTGATCTCGAGCGTCCCTCAGATCACGCGCCGGTCCTGATGCGACTCTTCCATCAACCTAATCAACACAGTCAGCTTAGTGCGCCTCCAGCCAGTTAGCACCATCACCCAGGTTAACCTCAACAGGAACGCTTAGCTCCATGGCTTGGGTCATGCACTCCTTCACTATTGTTTTCGTCTCTGCCAACTCCTGTTCAGGTACTTCGAATACAAGCTCATCATGAACCTGTAGGATTGCTCGGGACCGCAACCCGGTGTGCCGCAGCTCCCGATCAATTGCAATTGCCGCCAACTTGATCATATCGGCCTGCGTCCCCTGTATAGGCATGTTAACAGCAATACGCTCCGCAGCAGCACGTACTGCACTGTTGCGCGCTTGCAGGGCAGGCAGGTACCGGCGTCGACCCATAAGTGTGGTAGCGAATCCTCGCTCCTTGGCTTTATCAACCTGTGTCAGGATGAACTGCCAAATCCCCGGAAAAGACTCGCGGTGTGCTTTCATCAGCTCCCGAGCCTCTCTATGCGTACATCTTAATCCACGTGCCAAGCCAGAGGCTGATAGTCCGTAAGGTATCCCATAATTAACTGCCTTCGCCCTGTTACGCTGCTCCCGCGTAATGTCCACCGCATCCACATGATAGATGAGTGCCGCGGTTTCAGTGTGAGGATCCCGGCCGGTCATGAAAAACTCTTGCAACCCCTGGTCCCCGCTCATATGAGCAAGAATTCTGAGTTCAATCTGCGAGTAGTCCGCCGAAAGGATACACCACCCCTCCGGGGCTACGAACGCACTACGCAGTTCACGACCCGTGGCATCACGAACCGGGATATTTTGCAGCCCGGGATCTGACGAAGAAAGTCGGCCAGTGGCTGCCGAAGTCTGGTTAAATACCGTGTGAATACGCCCCGTCTGAGGTACAGCCATACGTACCAAATTATCCACATAGGTACCCTTTAGCTTGGCAGCCTTGCGCCAGTCCATAATGAGTGCCGGCACCTTGTGCTCGATTGCAAGCTCCAAGAGAACCTCTTCCCTCGTGGAAGGCTTCCCGGAAGGCGTCTTTCTTTTTACCGGGAGACCCAATTTATCTTTATCAAAAAGTATCTCGCCGACCTGCTTTGAAGAAGCTATGTTGAACTTCTCCCCAACCTCCTTATAAATCTCAGTAGCATATCGATCCAGATTTTCCTGTATGCGTGGGCCCAATTCTTCCAGTACCGCTTGATCCAGCTTCACACCAGTGGCTTCCATATCAGCTAACACATACACCAGCGGAAACTCAATGTCGTTCGCTACGCCGAGCAGGTCCGCCTCGTTGAGTTTTGTATTCAGTTTTTCTTGCATTTCAAGCGGACACGCCGCCCGTTCACAAGCCAGAATTTTGAACGCTTCCGGATCTACGTCGCGTGGATCCTTTTTCGAGCGCCCCGTGCCCAAAATGCTATCTATCCCGAGAGGTTCGTAGCTTAACTGCTGTTTCACAACAGTATTGAATCGATGATTCTGATCTGGAGAAAGCAGATAATGCGCGATCTGGGTATCGAAGATTTTGCCACGAACCGGTACCAATAGTAATCTGAGCCGAACCAGAAGGGGTTTAAGGTCATGACCAATTTTCTCAACTTTCATGTTGGAAAAAATCGGTGCAAGAATACGGACAACCTCAGATGGCGGCGTGCCATCCGGCAGCGGAAGCGGTATGTACACTCCACTCCTGGAAACCCAGGAAAGCGCTAAACCTATCCAGTCAGCCCGTACCGGGGAGCCCGGTGTCATGATGCTAGCTAAACCCAGGCGCCGGGTTTCCTTCAACGACTTCTCGACGGCCTTCAATTCCTCGAGCGTGCCGATTACTCTGTAATTCGCCCGGGCAGAATCGTACTGGCTGTACGAACTATCTGTTGAGACCTCCGCGGTTTCAAACAACTCTGCTCCTGCTGTAAGACGCCGGATCAAAGTATCAAATTCGTAGCGACGGAACAGAGAGAGCGCCTCCAAATCTCTTGGGGTGCCACAGCAACAGGCCTCCCAGTCCAATTCCACATCCACATCCGTCCGGATCGTGACCAGATCCTTACTGAGCCGCACCATATCTGGATTCTCTGTTAGTCCGGTGCGCCAACGCTTGTATTTGTACTCGCTGGCTTTTGCCAGGATATTTTCCACCGTCTGGTCTAGCTGTACGAGCTTGGCAGCTCCTTTCTCACCGATACCACGTGCGCCGGGTACATTGTCGCTACTGTCCCCCATCAGCGCCAACATGTCAATAAAATTCTTGGGGGCAATCTGGTATTTCTCACGGAATGCAGCCTCTGTCAGGCGCTGGAACCCGGCACCGCTGCGCGGCCGCAACATTTCTATACGAGGTGACAGCAATTGCTGAAAATCCTTGTCTGGAGACACAATTACCGCGTGTGCCCCTGCCTCGTCAGCCTGACAGGCCAATGTACCGATTACGTCATCAGCCTCAAACATATCGGCCTCCAGAACCGGGAGCGAGAATGCACGTGCCAATTCCTTGATCCGTGGCAGATTTTCCAATAATGCGTCCGGTGGATCATCGCGATTGGCCTTGTACTCGGTATAAAGATCATTCCTGAAGGTTTTGCCCGGTCCGTCAAACACTACCGCTGCATACTTGAGTCCTGCTTCTTCAATCAAGTTGATCAGCGTGGTAGTGAAGCCGTACAATGCGCTCGTGTTCTCGCCCCTCGAGTTTATTCGTGGACGACTCAGGAACGAGAAGTGCGCCCTGTACGCGAGCGCCATTGCATCCAACAGAAAAATTTTAAGTCCTTGACCACCCTGCTCCATGATTAATAATCCGTTCAGTCGGAGTATAACAATTTTTCGAATTCTGCCATGCCCAGCACCGTAACACCTAGCTTCCGCGCCTTGGTCAGCTTACTTCCAGCCTTCTCCCCGGCTAAAAGATAATCTGTTTTTCTGCTAACGCTGCCTGTAACCTTTCCACCGTTAGCCTCAATCCGGGCACGTGCCTGAGAACGTGTAAGTCCTTCCAAAGTACCAGTAATCACAAAATTTCTACCTTGCAGCAACTGGGTATTTGTGCGCGATGACTGACGTTCGAATGACACTCCTGCGTTCTGTAACTTAACAATCAACCCCCGATTTGTATCCTCTTTGAACCAACCAAAGAGCTCTTCCACCATAGTAGGACCAATTCCATCCAACTCCAGGAGTAGTTTCACAGTGGTAAGCAGCTCGCCGAGCAAAGCTGCCAACTTTTCGTCATCCGTGTTCAATCTCTTCAGAGAGGCAGCAACCGGATCTTTGAGATGCACGTTCTGCAAAAGAAGCGTAGAGAGCGGAGCATGCCCCTGTAATAAACCGGTCTCTACCTCCCGATTGATGCCGATAATTTTTTCGGCCATTGCCATCAACTCTTCGATCGAAAACCGGCTGAGCAGCAATCGTGCTGTGACTGCTCCGACACCATTTATTCCAAGCGCAGCCAAGAGCTTCTCGGGAGTACGATTGCGGGCCCGGTCTATTGATGCCAAGAGCTCCACTGCTTTCTTTTCTGCAAAACCCTCCAACTTTAAGAGCTCTTCCTTCTTGAGAGTGTACAGGTCAGCTTCATCCTTTATCAAACCCGATGTTATCAGTACGCGCACGGTACTCGAACCCAAACCGTCGATGTCCAACCCCTCCTTGGAAGCGAAAAACATAACTCTCCGCAGAATCCGTTCAGAGCATTGGGGGTTGGGACAAAAAAGGTCAACGCCGTCCTTCTTCCTGATCAATAAATCACCACTGACCGGGCATTGCGTCGGCGGGACAATGGGAATTTCATCCCCGGAACGGAGCTCTATCAGGGGACCAACTACGTAAGGAATTACATCGCCCGATCTCTTGATCGTAATGGTGTCTCCCGTGCGAAGGTCCAGCTGCTCTACCTGGTCGTAATTGTGCAGCGTAGCATTTGAGACGGTCACCCCTCCGACAAACACCGGTTTAAGATGTGCAGTGGGCGTAATGCGTCCTGTACGTCCAATCTGAGGCTCCACATGCTCAAGTACGGTAGTCGCTTCCTTCGAGGGAAACTTGAAAGCAATGGATCCACGGGGATCTTTACCGACCACACCAAGCCACTCCGCTTGAACATTGTCCGCGATCTTAATGACCACGCCGTCGATCTCAAAAGAAAGTGTGTCCCTGACGTCCGCCCACCAGTTCACGCGTGCCATCACTTCGTCCAGTGTCGATAGCAACTGTACATCGGGAGGAATCATAAAACCGGCTCTGTGCAACCAATCCAGACGCTCAAAGCGATCCTTGGGTACAAATTCATCCGGGAACATTACATCGTACGCATAGGCCGACAGGTCGCGTTTGGCCGTAAGTCGCGCATCCTTTTGTTTGAGCGACCCTGACGCTGTATTGCGGGCGTTTATATATGCAGGTTCCCCATTCTCTACACGCTCCCGATTCAACGCTGCAAACGCTTCTTTTGTAAAAAGCACTTCACAGCGTACTATAAGTACCTCAGGGGGCGCTGGTCCGCTCTCTACGGGAATTCGCAAGGGTACAGATCCTATAGTGCGTGCATTGGCAGTAACGAGGTCGCCAATCTCACCATTGCCTCGCGTGGCTGCCTGAGCAAGAATACCATTCTCGTAGCGCAACACCAGCGTCAGTCCATCAAATTTGGGTTCCACTACGTAAGCAAACACCGCATTTGGAACCAACTTATGATTGCGTGCCTCCCAAGCCTGCAAATCCTCTCCACTAAAAGCATTGGCAAGACTGAGGACTGGACGCACATGAGGCGTTTTTGCAAAATCCGAGGCTAGATCGCTTCCAACACGCAATGTGGGAGAATCTGGCGTGATAAGCTCTGGATGCTTCGCTTCTAGAGCAGACAGCTCTTGAAAAAGCGCGTCATACTCCGCATCCGTTATGGTAGGGCTGGCAAGTACGTAGTATTGGTATGAATGCCGGTTAAGGTGAGTGCGTAACTCGGCAGCACGGTCTGCTATGCTGGTGCCCATATGGCTGGCCATCTACACCAAGCACTACGGTTATCTATCGCCAGGCTCCCAGAAGTCCGGCCATGGCCAGAAAAACAATCAGGTTCTGCGCCTGATTCAGTACAAAAACCCCCATATGCTTATCCTCCCAGGCTACACTCTGCCAACCTAGAGGTAGCGAAAACCCCACCCAAGCCGCAAAGCCAACCGTCAAACCGCCCGTAAAAGTGCCCATATCCATGAGAGTTATAAGCATTGATAAGACGTATGCCGTGAGTACTGAGCCCACTATTGACCCTCCGTAGGATTTAGCCGGATTGAGGGTCTCTTTGATCTTTTCCTCGGTCAGGTTCATCATCCGCATCCACATCTTACCAAAGAGTGGACCATACCATACTGACCCTATGATCATCGGGAGCAAAATCGCTGATACGAATGCGAGCCAATTTTCGGGCATATGCATTGTTGAAATGACTGAAATTATGAATTGATTATACACACCCAGCCGGGCTGGTTGACTTCATGCTACGGCATAAGTAGCTGACTCGTAGAATACTGTAAAATTCACTATGAATCAACAGTTCCCCAAATGGCACAAGCAGCTCCAGAAGGATCGCGAATGACTGCGTAACTTTGATTGGGGCCGAATGATTTTGCCGGTGAGATCAACACTCCACCTCGATCCAAACAGTGTTGGATGCTCGCTTCAATAGATTCTACACGAAAGTAAGGGAGCCAAACCGGCGGCAACTTGGCATTAATACCCCGAGCATGACATATTCCGGCTTGTGCTTCACCACCTGCACTCATCGCGTAGTCTTCGTACCCACCCATTGCGACAGGCTCTGGCTCCCATCCAATAACCGCAGCATAAAAATCGCGAAGTGTCTCCGCATCGTCAACAGTAAGATCCACCCACAAGGGTGGATTTTTATTCTCTTTCATTTTTCTGGATAGATTACTCTGAGGACGGTCACATCCGGATACGATGGACCAACGATGTTGTTTGTACTACGAATAGGCCACCCCCAACTGCGTTCAGGTCGAATATGGAGAGGAGCCTGCTTGGCGGCATCAGTGGTCGCAGCCTACATCGTCATCAAACGATTGATGAGGCCATTTTGGCGTGCTTATGTTCGTGTACAACCGCCACACACCCGTCAGATGCACAGATTGTAGCACTTCTGTGGTAATGGGAAGAACTGGGGATATTGTGGGGAATAATGGGGTAATTATTGTTTGCAATTTGTTGGCTTAATATGCATATATCTCGGAATTCTTGCATAAAATTCGGTTGCTGCTTTTGTCATCCAATTACATGCGAACTACTACTCAATCCCGCACCCGATCGGGGCGAAAAAACGACCATCCTCCCACCTCTAGGGCTGCTACTGCACTCGAAACGTTAACCCTTGAACACGTACTCTACGAAATAGAACTGACTGAGAGTGCCGACTGGGCGCTTGCACAGCGGCGCGGCCATTCCTGGTATGATCCTGACGGGGTGGCTTTGGCGGAAGCCCCACAAATCAGGGCAATCCGAATACCCGCGCGACGCCATTGACGGGGAACCACTTCGACGTACGAAGTTTCATGCCCCGATGTACATAATAAACACCCTTTGGCGGATTTTTCTTGTGACAGCTGGGCTACTTTTGCTCGTGAGTCTTTTATGGCAGTCAGATCAGTTCCACCGCATTCTTGTTCGAACACCGTGGGCCCGAGAACTGGCAGAATTCGTTGCTGAAACCGTTGTGGACTCCCACCGCCAAAACCTGGGAATGCTTGGACTTGTGCATGACAATCGCTGGGATCCACTCCCTGAAGATGCTCTGGCTGATAGTCTCTGGTATGGATCACTGGAGTCGCAGGTATCCTATAGTCAGATCAGCTCGGGGGTACAGATTGGTTCGGTACTGATCCGGCACGAACGTGGTACAGATTTCTCGCTCGTTGTGGCAAAGGTGGATCTGACTAGGGCTGATGTACGGGTTCTTACGAACGACTCGCTTGCTGTACAGCGAGATTTTGTCGAAGTCATGGCTAAAGATACCGGCGCCATAGCCGCTATCAATGCCGGATTTTTTGATGAAAATGGTGCACGAGGTCTGGTGCTGCAAAATGGAAAAGAGTTGCGCGCGTCCAACCATACACATGGATACCTGCTCTTGTGGGATGAAGGAGCCTATATCGGTCCAACGCGCACCATTGAAGCGAAATACGCGATACAATCTTTCCCCCTGCTATTGGCAAACGGTCAGTTGGTAACTGATGCCACAAAAAACGTAAGAGACGTCGCTCGACGCTCAGCTGCTGCACTCACATCAAATGGTGACCTCCTTTTGGTCGCAACCGACGCCAAATTGGTTGGCCTCACTATCCCGCAGCTGATCGCACTCCTGCGTGGTCTCGGAGCCAGAGACGCTATCGCACTTGATGGCGGGGGCTCCTCACAACTGTATGTTCGGAACACAGATTACGGAGTTCGGGAATGGGATCCCGTCCCGGTAGCCTTGGGAGTTTTTCCGCGATCACGCACTCGATAGACAAACTTCAATCCCGACCATACCTCGTCAACCGCACATATCTTAACATCCACCAGCCCCATCAATAACCCGATCCTCTGAACTACGCCCATAGACAAGTCTGTACGCACCCCTGATATCTTCTTAGGCCAGGAAATCCACAGCATACCGGAAGAGGCCAACGTTGGTATCGCGGCTTCAAGTAGCATCAACAAATGTCCCTGACGATCACAAAACAAATGCACGAAGTCCGCTTCACTGATCGCCTCTGCCTTCGGGATCACAGGTGCGTCAGCAATCAGTTCATGATAATGCGATGGCGCATTGACTGTATACGCACGCATGCCTGCCTTCAGACCTAATTTCGTAGCCAGCGTCCTGGGTGCCATTGAATCTGTGTGATTCACTCGTGATAAATATATGCGCTATTGTTTACCATAAGAACACCAACTTCCTTCCTTTACCGATGCCGCGTTTCATTACTGTTGCCGTTCTAGTACTTGCCGGATGCACGCAGGTGGATCCACCAAACGTTATATACATTCTCGCTGACGATCTGGGCTATGGGGAACTTGGCAGCTATGGACAAACTCTGATCCAAACACCGAACCTAGACCGGCTGGCTGCCGAGGGTATGCGATTTACACAGCACTATAGCGGCAGCCCTGTGTGTGCGCCAAGCCGATGCACACTTCTCACTGGCCTGCATACCGGTCACTGCCAAGTACGCAATAACTACGAGTTGGGAGGTTTTGCTGACAGCACCGAGCGTGGACAGCTGCCACTGGAGGAGGACACTTACACGCTTGGACGTATGATGCAGGACGCTGGGTACACTACCGCAGTTATCGGCAAATGGGGCCTAGGGGGGCCTAATTCTATCGGTGTGCCCAATCAACAAGGATTCGATTATTTCTATGGCTACCTGGACCAAAAACAAGCCCATAACCATTATCCCTCCCATCTGTGGCGCAATGCGGAATGGGATACACTTGCTAACGGCTACTTCCATCCACATCAACGATTCGAGGGCGCAGACCCGCATGACCCTGCCGCCTATGACCGCTACAAAGGCCCCGATTATGCTCCAGATCTTATGGCAAATGAAGCTGAGACGTTCATCCGGGAAAATGCCGAGGGACCGTTCTTTCTCTATCTGGCACACACCGTACCTCATCTAGCACTCCAGGTACCAGATGAAGAACTGGAAACGTACGAAAACGTGCTGTCCGAGTCGCCCTACGACGGAACCAGAGGGTACCTGCCACACATCCGCCCCCAATCGGCCTATGCTGCCATGATTACACGAATGGATGCGCATGTCGGGCAGATCATGGAGGTGCTCCACGAACTCGGCATTGATGATGAAACGTTGATCATGTTTTCCAGCGACAATGGTCCTACGTATGTGGGAGGCGTGGATACGGAGCAGTTTCAAAGCTCAGGTAACCTGAGAGGTGGAAAAGGGGAGGTCTACGAAGGTGGTATTCGCGTGCCCATGATTGCCACTTGGCCTGACGTCATTGTCCCAGGATCAGTGACTGATCACGTATCTGCATTCTGGGACGTGATGCCCACACTTGCTAATGTCGCGAAGATAGAACTGACAGCCGAAATAGATGGGGTATCCTTCCTACCCGTGCTTCTGGGAAAGCAGCCTCCGACACCAAGCAAAATGTACTGGGAGTATCACGGGCGAAGCTGGGGCGGAGCACAAGCCGCCAGAATTGGCCCCTGGAAAGGAGTTCGTTTGGGTGGTAGGGACAGTGTTTCCGCCCCTGTAAGGGTCTACAATCTTATAAATGATCCTGCGGAAACAACCGACCTCGCAGAGACACATCCCGAGATTGCCTCAGAGTTGCTCGCACTTATGCAGTCGCGCAGCGACTCCAAAATTGCCCGGTGGAATTTCGCTGAATAGCCGCGGATATATGCGGTGTACACGTGCCTGTGGGATCCCTGACGGTGGGGATGTGAATGATTTTCCCGACAGATCAGGCCAGGGAAATTTCTAGAATCCACAGATTGAGCATCTTTGGATATCAATGTTTGGAGTGGTCTCATTCATGCCCTGTGCTCATCGCTCTCCCCGGTAGTATATCGGGCCCCTTATGCTGGATTGTGTTCGTATCCTGTCGTATTATTGAGCCCATCTAATACGGAAACAATATAGACAAATGGTCACACTTCTCTCGCTCTGGCTTCCGATTCTTGTCTCTGCAGCATTGGTATATGTTGCCGCCTTCGTACTGAACGCGGTCATTCCGCTGCATTCGAAGGACTTTGTAAAACTTCCGAATGAGGATGCTATCATGGATGCTGTACGCGCACAGGAAGTGCAAAGAGGACAATACATGTTTCCAGGTGTAGAGAGCCGCGAGGAATGGAATTCCCCAGAGTGGGCCGAGAAGGCCAACCGCGGCCCCGTCGGGATTCTTTTTATTTTACGCCCCGGTACAGGTATGTCTAAGCAGCTCATCTTCCAGGCAATATTTACGCTTGCAATCTCCGTAATGGCAGGCTACATGGGCACCGCCAGCCTCGTCTCTGGTACCTCGTATCTGGAAGTATTCCAGGTGGTTGGTACGGCTGCTTTTCTGGGCCATTCGTTTGGACATTTCACACATGCCATCTGGTACGGATTCAGCTGGAAGGTGACATGGGTTCGTGTATTCGAGGGCCTGTTTTACGGTGCGCTGACTGCCGGCGTGTTTGGTTGGCTTTGGCCCCAGTAGCACGTACGCCATAGAGAACCCGTGAAGATGATGTATTGGGATCCCATTTCTGGATTCCTGGAAGCCGTGCGGGACTCCCAGGCTTCATTCATTATCGGAGCTAAGCCTGCAAGGTCCGGTTCTTCGTGGTCTATGTGCCTTCCTTGGTTGTGCACATCAATCCAGATGACTATGGAGACGTCCCACAGGCTCTTTGTCGGTCCACTGGATCACGAACATTAACCTCAACGCGAAAGATCGCAGTACGCTGACCATTGAGGTAGTTTGTAATCAGGTTTGAGCTGCTGGTCTAACCGTATTGGGGGAATGATATCGATGTGGCGGATACCGCCAAACGCTCAACCAGCAAGCGGGTCTGCGTCCCCTTGCCTGAGCCTTCAATCGCCAATAACATGCTCACATGCTGCGCCGATAACGACCACCCACGCGAAATAGTGCCTCAGTGATCTGCCCCAATGAACACCACCGCACGGTGTCCATAAGTTCTGCAAACAAATTGCCTCCATTGTGGGCCGTGTTCATGAGCTTATCCAAGGCAGCCTCTGATCGATATCGATTACGCAGCTGAAATGCCTTGAGGCCAGCAATCTGATGCTGCTTTTCGTCATCCGAGGATCGCATTAATGATTTTCCAACTTGGATGGGCTGAGTGCGCGGCAGGAAAGTATTGACCCCAATCACTGGCAGTGCACCAGATTGCTTCTGGAGCTCATAGTGTAAAGACTCCTCTTGAATCTTGCTACGCTGATACATTAGCTCCATGGCGCCTAGTACACCACCCCGTGCATTTATCCGCTCAAATTCAAGCAGAACTGCCTCCTCCACTAAATCAGTCAGTTCGTCAATTATAAAGGATCCCTGCATTGGATTCTCATTTTGGGCCAGACCGAATTCCTCGTTAACGATACGCTGGATCGCAATTGCACCGCGGACGCTCTCTTCTGTTGGAGTCGTTAACGCTTCGTCATAGGCATTCGTGTGCAGACTATTGCAGTTGTCATATATAGCAAGTAGTGCTTGTAAAGTAGTTCGAATGTCATTGAAACTGATTTCTTGAGCGTGGAGGCTGCGGCCGGATGTCTGAACATGATACTTCAGTTTTTGACTTCGTTCATTTGCCCCGTATCGCTGCCGCATGGCTACCGCCCAGATGCGCCGTGCTACCCGACCAATGACTGCGTACTCAGCATCCATCCCGTTTGAAAAAAAGAAAGATAAATTGGGCGCGAAGTCATCAATATGTAGCCCGCGGCTCAAGTAGTACTCCACATAGGTAAATCCATTCGCCAGCGTGAAAGCAAGCTGCGTAATTGGATTGGCTCCGGCCTCTGCAATATGGTACCCGGAAATGGACACCGAATAAAAATTACGGACCTGTTCCTGCGTAAAAAATTCCTGGATGTCGCCCATCATGCGCAGTGCTAGCTCCGTAGAGAAAATGCACGTATTCTGGGCTTGGTCTTCCTTGAGGATGTCCGCTTGCACAGTGCCCCGAACAGTCTGTAGCGCCTTGCGACAGATACGCTCGAACTCCATGTCCTCCAACACGCCCCACTTGACGAGCTCCTTGGAAGAAGTGCCCAAAAGGCCAAGACCACTACCGTCATGCCCCGTAGGAAAATTCGTCTCATATCCCTCAGGCCCAAGGGGGATGTACTGAGGCTGGTTTGATTCCAGTTGACTGTAAATAACCCTCTGGGCCTTCTCCCAACGCCCCGAATCACGAAGAAACAACTCGGTCGCCTGATCAATCACAGTATTGAAAAACAGGGCCAAGACCATAGGCGCCGGTCCATTAATGGTCATAGATACACTGGTCTCCGGATCGCAAAGATTAAATCCGCTGTAGAGCTTCTTCATGTCATCCAGCGTCGCCACTGACACTCCCGCATTTCCCACTTTACCATAAATATCAGGCCGCTTATGGGGGTCAAATCCGTAAAGTGTCACGGAGTCAAAAGCCGTTGAAAGCCGGTGGGCAGACATACCTTGGCTCACTACATGGAATCTGCGATTGGTCCTCTCTGGGCATCCCTCACCCGCGAACATCCGTGTCGGCGCTTCATACCTTCGTTTGAAAGGAAACACGCCGGCCGTAAACGGGAAATAGCCAGGCAGATTCTCTTTCAGGGCAAAATTCAGCCGCGCACCTTGGTCGGCCACCGCGGGTAAGGCTATACGTGGTATCTCGGTATTGGCCAAAGACCGGACAAATAGCGGAACGCGGATATCGCGATCACGTACAGTGTAGGTATACGTTTTTTTTCGATACTTATCGGCCCATACATCCCAATTGGTCAGGATATTCCTGCACCGACTATCCAAGCGACCCCACCAATGGGCCTCCATCGTGCTAAGGCGCGTGCATAATTCTTCGGCATCAGTGGGATTCCAAGCCTCCACCTGATCTTTCGTCCCTCTCACCTGCCCCCATTTGCGGGCACAAGTGACTTGGGTGCGCACCCAATCATGGTATTCCCGAATCGAGTCACAGACCTCACCCAAATAGCGTTGCCGCCGGGCCGGTATAATTGTTTCGCTATTAGGAGACGCCGGATGCCCCTCCATAGACGTATTGTATTGAAAATTGCATTTCTCATGCAGCATGGCAACCAAATCCATATACAAAGCCGTGACACCCGGATCATTAAAGCTAGAGGCCGTGGTGGGATAAACCGGCATGGTGTCTGGAGACTGGTCAAATGCCATCCGATTGCGCTGGACTTGTTTGCGGACATCACGCAGGGCATCCATGCTACCTCTGTGATCATACTTGTTGAGCACGACAAAATCGGCCACATCCAGCATACCAATTTTTTCTAGCTGTGTCGCCGCACCATAATCAGAGGTCATAACATACAGCGTAATATCCGCTAAATCGGCAATTTCGGTGTCACTTTGCCCAACACCAGCCGTTTCTACTATAACTAAATCGAATTTGGCTTTGGAGCAGGCCATTATGCTTCCCGAAAGTGCCTCGCTGGTAGCGCGATGCGCCCGCCTTGTGGCTAGGCTACGCAAGAAAGCTCGCCCCTTGGCTTTTGGACCATAGAGAGCATTCATACGAATCCTATCTCCCAGCAGTGCGCCCCCGGAACGCCACTGTGTAGGATCCACGGACAAAATCGCCACGCTTACCCCAGTTATGTCTTCAAGCAGACGAAGAACAAGCTCATCGGCAAGCGTGGACTTGCCGGCACCGCCTGTTCCCGTAATCCCGACAACCACTGCACGATCCGGACATTCTATTTCATTAGAAGACTGCAATTCTGCATGGGTAAGTTGGCGGGCCAACTTATCAAATGGGAGTTTACCCACCGGTTTGGAAGTGACTGGAAAATCGCAGGCCTTGAGCATAATATTGATCATGTCCTGAAGCCCAAGCTGCATCCCATCCCGAGATGTGAAAACGCGAGTCACGCCCATAGCATGCAACTGCTCGACCTCGTCCGGGGCAATCACACCACCTCCACCCCCGAAGACTTTTATGTGCGCCGCTCCGCGCTCATCCAGTTTCGTAAGGAGATAGCCGAAGTATTCCAGATGGCCACCCTGATATGAAGACACTGCAATCCCCTGCACATCCTCTTGCAAAGCTGTTTCCAAGACTTCTTGCACAGACCGATTATGGCCAAGATGAATCACCTCTGCTCCGGAAGCCTGCAGTACGCGCCGAACGATGTTAATGGCGGCATCGTGCCCGTCAAATAGACTCGCTGCCGTAACAATCCGAATAGAATTAGACGCTAGATACGGTGTTACTTGCTCTGGACGCTCCATTGACTGCCACAATTAAGGATACAGCGAAGAAGCCCGCTCAGTCTGTTAACCCTGGATTGGGGACCATGTTCGGATGGATCCAAGCCCAATGAATATTTCAAACACGATCAATACGTCACAACTGGCAAAAGAAAATTATCAAACCCACATCCGCAACCACTACTGTTTCGCCGCACTGATAAACGGTCTGCATGCTTTGTCGTCAGGCTACAAAGGGCACTTATCCCATTAACACAACTGGGGGTCGTCCAAATTGAATCACCCCAAGAACCCACGAACCGCCGCATTTACAAATCTATAGTCTTGATCATGGATAAGGTGCGCCGGGGAGTAGCAGAACCAGGTAATTTGAAGAGTTCGGCGTGGGTCCCAGCATGAACGAAGTTGACGGATCCGCTCAGCTTTGGCGAATCATCAACATTGTAGATCAGAAGGAAATTCCCGCTATTATGGCATTCGCGGTGATTTGCCAATGTGCCCTCAGCGCGTGGCCCCTCCGTTCGGGACCGAACGAGGCCTCATGGGACAGCGACCTTGCACATCTTCAAAGTAGATTTCAAAATCTGCGGAGCCCAACATCTGCTGCACGACAGGGTTATGGATGCTCACGTATATTATCCCCTTTTTTATCCAGTCCGAGGCCGTGTAGACTTTGTCCCACGAAAGTTTTTGGGAACTCTTCGATATCCTCGAAGCCTAATTCAATATCTCGCCCGTCGTGTGGAATGGACGCGGTCTTGAACAGGTAATCCCACAGACTGAGGCTGATCCCGTAATTTATTCCGTAAGGGTGTCCCTCCGGCCAACGCTTGGCATGATGCCAGATGTGCATCTGAGGGCTGTTGATCACGTAACGCAACGGCCCCAATGGTACCCAAATATTGCTGTGATTCGCATGTCCAATAACTAGAGTGATCAGGTAAACAATGAAGAACTCTTCAATTCCAAAACCGATCATAGCCAATGGGATGTACTGCAATCCATTGTAGACCACATTTTCCATCCAGTGAAACCGGAGATGCGCGGCAAAACCCATCTCCTCAACAGAATGATGCACCTTGTGAAACTCCCACAATGCCGGGATCCGATGCAGTAACCGATGAACATTCCAATGAACGAAGTCCCGGATTATAAACAAGACAAGCAGCTGAGCCCACACAGGCAGATTCCCCACTTGAATGGCCACCAGATTGGTGATCCCTATACTGGCCAGCGCATCATTGAAAATATTCACTAACACCATACTCGCCGCATTAAAAATGAATAGCGAGAACAGGAAGTAGTTAAAGAACATGTAAAAGAGATCAAGCCAGAAATCGTGCCTGAATTTCTTTTGCTCCTTCCGCCAGGGTGCAAACAACTCTAGCACAAAGAAAAAGGCACTCACCCCAACAAGCCAATAGAAATAGTTCTGCCAGTGAGGCGTCGTGATTTCCCCCCACAGGTAGGAGGCGTAGCCCTCGTAGGCATTCAGAAATATTTCCCAGTATTTCTCCATGTTCAGTTAACCCGTACGCGCATACCCTTCCATACGTGCCAGCACAAAGGTCTCAAAATATGTGCGCATGGTCTGATACTCCGGTAAGATCAAATCTCGATCCTGTTCCCAAATCCGTCCAACCGCCTCCTGAGCCTGCTCCAGAATCGGCACATCCTCCGAGATGTCCGCGATCCTGAGCTCCGGCATACCACTCTGGCGTGTTCCAAAAAAATCTCCTGCCCCCCGCAACTTCAGATCGGCCTCACTGATCTCAAATCCATCTGTGGTACGCAAAACCACGTTCAACCGCTCCCTCGCTTCAATGGACTGCCGCCAATCAGCCATAAGAATGCAATAGCTCTGATGTTTCCCGCGCCCCACGCGTCCCCGTAACTGGTGCAACTGGCTCAACCCAAACCGCTCGGCATGTTCAATTACCATCACTGTTGCGTTTGGTGTATCAACGCCAACCTCAATGACTGTGGTTGCGACAAGAACTTGGGTCTCGCCCGACTTAAACTGTGCCATTGCAGCTTCCTTGTCTCGGGACTTCATCTTGCCATGCACAAGTCCAACTGCATACCTCTCACACAACTGTTGCCATGCAATAAATCCTGCTTCTGCATTCTTTAGGTCACTGCTTTCGCTCTCCTCCACTTGCGGGTAAACAACATATACTTGACGCCCTTCACTCAATTGCTGCAGGACCAGTTTCTCCATTTCGGAACGATGCTTGTCTCGAAACAGCTTTGTGACGATGCGCTTGCGTCCTTTGGGAAGCTCCCGGATGGTGGTAATCCCCAGATCTCCATACACGGTCAACGCAAGAGAGCGTGGGATCGGTGTCGCAGTCATCAAAAGCATGTGTGGGTTTTCTCCCTTCGCGAAAAGTGTGGCCCGCTGTTCAACACCGAAGCGATGCTGCTCATCAATCACCGCAAGTGCCAGATTCTTGAACTTCACATGTTCCTGAAATACTGCATGTGTACCCACAACGATATCTACAGCACCACTGGCAATCTCTTCCAGAATTTGCTCACGCAAACGCTTGCGCTGCCCCCCCACCAACAAACACACACGAATGCCGATAGGCTCAAGGTACCGTCGAAGGCTGGCGTATTGCTGTTCCGCCAGAACTTCTGTTGGTGCCATGAATGCACCTTGGAATTTGCTATCCACTACCAGTATCAACGCTGCAACAGCGACGACCGTCTTGCCGCAACCAACATCACCCTGCAGCATGCGATACATGGGATGCCCACTTAGCATATCCCGACTAATATCTTCCAAGGCTTTCTTCTGATCCTGAGTTAATTCAAATGGTAATACATCATTGATAAACTGCGCATGGCGCGAACCCTGGACACTCAGACGAATACCCCTCCGTTTGGCACGCATCTTCTTGATCTGCCGGAGCATGAGTTGGAGGAAGAATAACTCCTCAAATTTTAGTCGCTGCCGAGCTTTCTGGAGTTCGTCATGGCTTTTCGGGAAGTGGATAGCACGGAGGGCTACGCGACCATCCAATAAATCATATTCCTCCTGAACCCACTCGGGAAGGACATGCGGAAACTCCAACCCGCGTGTTTTGATGAGTTGGTAGATTATATGCCGAAACGTCCTGCTGCTCAATCCTATCGCCTGTAACCGTGCGCTGCCAGGATACAACGCCATGATCCGCGCCGTTGAAAGCCGCGGACCACCTTCATCCAGCCTGTCGAAATCTGGGTGTACTATTGTCCATACTCCACCATACTTTGATGACACCTCCCCCGTGAATGCAATACGATAGTCCTGTACAAAAAACCGACGGAGCCATTTAAAACCTTTGAACCAGACCAGTTTTAAGCGCCCGCCCCAATCGTCATGGACATATACTTCAAATCGTTCACGGTGACGGCCGGGAATCACCTCTGTACCAATAACGGTCCCTACAATCGTTACAGTCTCTCCCTCCGTATTCAGATCTACCACCCGGGATACATTGGTGTGATCCAGATAACGTCGAGGGTAGAAGTGCAGTAGATCACGACACGTTTTAATGCCAACCTGGGCCAATGCATCTGCGCGCGCCGGTCCTACCCCCTTGAGAAATTTGATCCCCTCAGCAAATACGTACTGTGCCATAGCAGCCTGCGGCCGGTGCATTTTTTAAGATACTTGCCTAGTACACTTGCCTGACCTGATTATTCCAATTGATCTGACAATACTTACGCTGTGTGGGACCGTAACCTATGAAAGTGAGCGAAAGCCTGTGCCGGTGATATACTTTCTGACCTTTATGGGAAAGCGATACCGTCTCTTCCATAGCCCAGTGGAGCTAGATCATCTCGCCTCCTTCGACAGCCGAATCTGATCCTTCGGATAGCCAAATCTGCCTAAATATAGACAAACACTCTTACTATGAAACGTACTGTTAACAGCATCCGCAACAAACCGAGAACGGTCACGGCATCACTGCTACTGATCTTATGGCAAGTACTGGATCAGGTGGCTTTCCAACCCCATGTGTCCGTACGCATCCACACCAACGAGAATCTGTCTCTCCGCAATAAAATCCAGTACTTTGACAAAACACGCTCACGTAAAGAGCAGTCTGGACACCCCAGAGCCCCCTTCACAAAACCAATTCCAGAGTCTAACCCAACACACTCAATCAAACCTGCGGGACCTACGATTAGCATCCCGGCCACCAGTGCTGGCGTCGGATAGGTCGAGGCCAATACCAAACGTCGCCTGATAACCTTCGCCAGTAGGGGAAAGATCAAGCATTAGGTTATCACCTGTGCGCCGAAAAATTCCATCATTGGAATTTCGTGTGGTGCGTGCCCCACGTGCTGCATATGGCGGCTCGGCATGTACCTGATCAGACAGTGCATCATCGAAATAGAGCTGCGAAGTGAACTCGTAAGCTCTGTCCTGGCTGACCTCGGTGCGGATCTTGAAATGAACATGCACTGCCCGCCCCTATACCATCCTGGATAAATTGTCATGAATCTGGCCGTGCCAGATTCATCAGTCAGCTGATAACCACGCAGGAAATTCTCTTCGCGCAGGTCTCCACCGGCACTCCGATCCTGAAATGCCGAGTAGCGACCCACAGCATCACACTGCCAGATATCTACTCTGGCACCGGGCAATGGAGCGCATTCTTCGTTACCAACCCGGGATACCTGGAAGATCAACTCTAGTGGCAAACCCGGCTGGAAGGTCCCGGTAGACGGTTCAGTTCGAATGTCGGACCGTTCAAGCTCCAGATCCGCAAAGAAGGGACCCTCAGTCTGCTCAGGACGAACAATACAGGGCGGCAGAACCGTCTTCCCCACCGCAGAAGTCGGCTGTCTCACGGCCCAGCTACCCGAACCTACCAGGAAGGCGGCTCCGAAAACCTGCATGATTTCCCTTCGACTAAGTATCCGCCCAACGGGCATATCGTCTGAATCCATGATTTCTCACTTCTGTGTAATTGTTCTGGACATGATGTGTATGACCTGCAATCCTGTCCCCGCATGGGAATCACCTTAGAATTAAGACGTGATTTGTCGCCCTTTTATTCCGGGTCGTACCTCATCACACAAGTTTTATCTGCCAACTAAGGTGATCTGACTTACATAGTCACCATAAGATTACAAACATTCTTGCCAATTATCATCACCACATCCCAAGACGATCACCGACACTTCTATGCTCGTAATTCTGGGAGACCTGAATACCAAAGGGATGATTTCGAGTGTATGCGATATGGTAGATCAACCTGGTAGCAATGTATGAAGCAGAAAATAGGACTCAATCATAGCATACGATCTACGGGTTGGGGCAGATTAGCATCCTATCTAGGCGAACGTGGAGTGGTTCATAAGGTGAATCCTGCACACACTTCACAGACGTGCATTCACCTGAGCAAAGTGCCGCAGCACATGGTCGGAGTATTTGTGTCAGTCTTGAGTACACAGAGCGAATGCTGACGTAAGTGTAACATCGAACATATTGGCACCGGAAAGGCTCAATGAGGGATGCAAACCCTCGAGTGGACATGGAGCCTATGTTAAGCCAGCTGCTGAGGGTCAAGTCTGCAACAAGGGTAGCGGCGATGAAACGTCAAAAGAACTTAGGTGTCTTGCAACATTGAGCACATGTTCCCCAATGGTTATATTCGGGTTTATTCCGTTAAGAACGTTTGCATTTTGATTGATGCATGGCCCGGAAAACAGCCCAACAGAAAATTCAATTGGCAAACACTGACAACAACAGCCTACACACCGTTGTATTGATGGGGGCTGAGTCGACTGGAAAAACTACCCTGGCGGCGGCTCTGGCGAAACAGTACAAGACGGTCTGGGCTGCCGAGTACCTGCGTCTGTTTGTCGACAACAAAGGGGCCCTTCCTAAAGAGTCTGATGTCTATGTCATCGCTCAGGGACATCTGGAGCTTGTTGCCCAGATGCTGCCTGAGGCCCACAAGGTTCTGTTCATGGATACAGATCTCTTCACCACGTGTGTCTACCAGCGCATCTACTTTGGGACGTGCCCATCAGACGTTGAGGAATCAGCCTTGCGCCATAGATCAGGACTATACCTGTTCACAGAACCGGATATTCCATGGGAGCCCGATCCCGGTCAACGTGCGAGCCCGGAAGAACGTTTACGTTCACATGCGCTCCTGCGCGCTGAGACGGAAAAGCATTCTCTGAATACGGTCAGCATCAAAGGGACCTACACCGAGCGCTTAAAAACCGCTGTAACGGCAGTTGATAAATTCCTGCATTACGGCACATCCTTCACGAGACGAAAACCCACGTGATAGAGTGCAGTCTCCGGTGTTGAGTGACTTCGCCCGGACACACGATAGCCGTGACACCAGCCCGGTTCACACAGAAAACTCCCCCCACGCTGTGCTTTTTCACTACCCGAGTTTGGCTGGAATTCGTTATTGCGGTCTGCATACGATCGATACCAATCTGCTGTCCACTCCCAAACATTGCCCCCCATATCAAAGAGTCCCGTTGACGTAGCCCCGAATGCTCCAACGGGTGAAGTAGTTGCATATCCATCCGCATTGGTGTTGAACCCAGGAAATCGTCCATTCCATACGTTAGCCTTGTACTGGCCATCTTTTACGAGCGAGTCACCCCAAGCATACTGACCATCGCTTCCTTGGCGAGCAGCGTACTCCCACTCTACCTCAGTCGGAAGCCGTTTATTGGCCCATGCCGCATATGCAACTGCATCATTCCACGATACCTGCGTTACCGGATGATCCTCCGGTGCCGGCGAGCCATCGGGCCCCAGTGGCCATTCCCAGTATGCTCCAGGCCTGAGCTCCCACTGCCTAGTTCTAACATTGAATATGGCTGCGTCCCCAAATGACTCAGCCTGGGTTACATACCCGGTTGCCTGAATGAATTCCCGAAATTCTCCAACAGTAACGGGGGATGCATCCATGAAAAAGGATTTGACTCGTGCCCGGAAGACCGGCCTCTCATGCGGTACACCATCCTCTGAACCAATTTGTGTTCTCCCGCCTGGGATATACACCATGCCAGGCGGTGGGGTTGGAAGCGGTCCCCGACTGCATGCAGCAATACCAAAAAACAGTAAAACGAAAAAACAACCTGTTAGTCGTCCCATTCTGGAATATCTAATTGAGTAGGTGCTTTTACAAGCTCATCTTTATGTGCATCTACCATTGCCTGAATCTCATCTAGGACCTCCGGCTCATCTGCGGCTACATTGAATCGTTCTCCCGGATCCCGGTCGAGATGATAGAGTGCAGGAGGAATATGCATGACCGGCTGATCTCCTACATAAGCGCTCCGTGTGATGTAGTGCATTTTCCAAGGACCCTTACGCGCGGCCCAGAGCTGTGCACCTCGATAATAGTAAACGGATTCCCGAATACGGGCCGCAGGATCCCGAAGAATCGGTGTCAGGTCGAAACCATCCAGAACTCGGTCGCCGGGCAGAGCTGCACCGGCCAGTCCCAGCATGGTCGGCAGCAGATCCATGGTCGTTCCCAGCGCTTGCGTAGTGTTACCGGCCGGAATCGTCTCCGGCCACCAAGCTATGGTAGGTACACGCATCCCCCCTTCCCAAGTCGTTCCCTTTCCATTGCGCAGAAGCCCAGCCGTACCACCTGCCAGACCCACGGTGAGCCATGGACCATTGTCACTCGTGAAAACCACGAGTGTCTGGCGATCTAACCCGGTCTCTCGCAAGACCTCCAATATTTGTCCAACACTCCAGTCCAACTCTTCAATCACATCCCCGTAAAGCCCCCGTGTACTCGTCCCCTCAAAATTGTCTGATGCAAAGATGGGAATATGGGGCATAGTATGCGGGACATACAAGAAAAAGGGGTTATCCACATTGTTGCGAATAAAGGTAATAGATTCTTCTGTGTACCGGCGTGTCAAAAGACGCTGATCAGGCTCCTCTTCAATGATTTCCTCTCCACGCATAAGTGGTAGCGGCGGATAGGTCTGTACACGCTCCCCTTTACTGGCCGAAGGTGTCATATCATTCGAGTAAGGAATCCCGAAATACTCATCAAACCCATGCGCAGTCGGCAAATACTCCGGCAAATGCCCTAGATGCCACTTACCAATCGCTGCTGTCGAGTAACCTACTGACTTCAGCGCTTCCGCTATGGTGATCTCCGCTGCCGGCAACCCTCCCCTGCTTGGAGGGAAAATAACTCTGATTCGATCATGTGCCATGCCGCTTCGAACAGGCAGCCGCCCGGTCAGGAGGGCGGCCCGGCTGGGCGTACATACCGGTGCACCAGTATAGAACTGGGTAAAACGAAGCCCCTCGGCAGCCATTTGGTCCAAATGTGGGGTTCGAATCGTCGGATGACCGTATACGCCCAGGTCCCCGTAACCCAAGTCATCGGCGAAGATTACCACAAAGTTCGGCTGCCCGACAAATGAATCACTCTCATTTACTCGTGAGTTCAATCCACAGCCGCAGAATGCCACGATAACGGCAGTCACTAGTACACCTGAAAGACGCATTTCCTGAACCATTTGCCCAAATTGCCATGAACTCCAAAGATAAACGGTTTATCTCAAAGCTTACCGCTAAAACTGTGAGACGAGTTGCTGTTTTTGCAATTGTTACTGTAACTGCACTTTCAACCGCACACGCTCAAACAAATAGTTGGTATGTAGAAATAGGAGCAGGCCCGACTTTCAGTAACGAGCTGTCTCAGGCGGGATTTAACTTCGATACATTCTGTTACCCCGGTTGGGTGGGATGTGAGCCAGGTGACGGATATCGCTGGTACTACCAAGTACCAACGGATGCAGGGTTTGCTTTTCGAGTCGGCGCCGGAAGAGAGCAGGGTAGCCTGCGTATAGACGCGAACGTTAAGTACTCCACCCAAAACCTGGAGCAAGTCTTCACTCAAATCACATTCCTGGACGGATCTGTCGTTCCTCCATCTGACCCGAGCAGTGGGGTTCAATCCACGGCTATAATAACTATAGGCCAGCTTCGAGTATTCTCCTTTCGCCTGAATACATTCCTGAGCCTTCTGCCTGAGACACGGATGCTCCGTCCTTATATCGGTGTGGGTGGTGGAGCTGCACGAGGAACAATCACAGATGTGTACTACGAGGATCACTACTCATGCGTCGGTCCACCATGTAAGGGGGATCTTTCAAGTTATGACTCACTGCAGGACGAAGACCTATCGGACATTGTTCTCCTGGCCGTCGGGCATGCCGGGTTCGAGTATGCGCTCACGAACAAAATACTGGCAGGTGTGCGAATCAGCTACACCCTTTTACAGAACATTACCAGTGAGGGAGTCTACATAAAGCACAAAATCCCGGATCTAACCAACTCGACAACCTTCAGCGAAGCCAATTTGACTACCGTGATGGCTACTGTCCGCTATCGTCTGTAATTCTCAGGCTAACTGACTGGGGGGACACTTGGCAAGTTGTCTTCGCCGGGATTCACGTAAAGATCCTTTTCGTAGCTGTGCTGCTGGTCATATAACTCGCGGTAGCGGCCTGCAAGGTCGTAGAGCGTGTGATGATTGCCACGTTCGATAATCTCGCCGTCTTCCAGGACCAGAATTTGATCTGCACTACGGATCGTTGAGAGTCGATGTGCAATCACGAACGTAGTCCTCCCATAACGCAGATTTTGAAATCCTTCCTGAATTGATGCCTCGCTTTGCGTATCAAGGTTGGATGTGGCCTCGTCGAGAATCAGGATTCTTGGGTTCGCCAGAATTGCACGTGCGATAGAAATTCTTTGCCTCTGCCCTCCACTGAGTTTAACCCCGCGCTCACCAACTATCGTATCGTAGGCGTCCGGGAAGTTTCGAACAAATTTATCAGCATTGGCAATCCTACCTGCATCCTCAATCTCGGCGCGTGAGGCCTCTGGTCGGGCAAAACTGATATTATCCGCAATAGTGCCATCAAATAGAAAGTTCTCCTGCATCACTACACCCAGATGCTTGCGATAATCCCTCAATTTCAAGGTTGCCAAATCCTGGCCGTCCACCAAAACCCGTCCCGCGTCGGGTTTATTGAAGCCCATGACCAAGCTCACGAGCGTGCTTTTACCTGATCCGCTTGAACCAACAAGCGCGGTAGTCGTCCCCTCGGTGGCTCTGAGCGAAACGCCCCGTATTACAGGTACCGTTTCGTCGTACTGAAAGTGTACGTTTTCTAAAACAATCTCTCCCCGAACAGTACTCAGCGTCCGACGCTGATCTTCATCCTCATCTTCCCGCGTCTCTGCCATCAACTCCCAGATCCGATCGAGACCTGCAAATGCCTCTGAAACTTGGGTGCCTACCATAGCCATTTGCACTATCGGAGCAACCATAACACCAACTACAAAGATGTACATCACAAAATCTCCGAGTGTCAACATGCCTGCGGTAATTGCCCTGCCACCCATTACAATCATCAGAACACCGACGACACCAACGAAGACTGTACCGAACGCAACAGTTGCAGAACGTCCTCGAATAGATCTGGCAATCAGATCAAACAGCCGTTCAACTCCATCACTGAACTTGGCTTGCTCCCGATCTTCAGACCCATAGGCCTTGACCAGCCTAACACCTCCCAGTGTCTCCCCTAGGGCGCCTGTTACCTCCGCCTGGATTTTCTGACGTTTCCTGAATATGGGGCGTAGTGCCCGGAAAGCATAAGCCATCAAGCCTCCGAATACGCCTAGAATTACACAGGTGATAAGCGTCAACTGCCAGTAGAGTACAAACATGATCACGAGTGCCAAAACCGCCGTAACCACGCCCCCCGCCAGCATTACAACGCCCGTACCCACTAGGTTGCGGATCCCTTCAGCGTCACTCATTACGCGTGATATAAGTTCTCCACTCTTGTGTCGCTCGAAAAAACGTGCAGGCAGGTGTATCACATGTTCATGGACCCGGCGACGCATATCCATTATAGCGCGCTGGGCTGCTATGCTGATCACGTTCGATAATAAATAGGAGGTTCCCGCCTGGACAACTGTGGCCAAAGCCGCCACGATCGCCAGCGGCACAAGGAGCTCTAGTCGATTGTTACCGATCACGTCGTCTATTAACCACTTACTGCTGCCCGGTAACACAAACCCACTCACACGATTGACCACCATAAGACCCATGCCTATGGCAAGAATCTTTCGATAGTTCCACATCAGACGCCGTGCCTGGTGCCAAGCCGACCGAGTGATTTTACGGCGCTTACCGATCACGAAATTATTGCGGTATAGAGGACGACATTTATTCCCTTCACAACATACATTGATCCGGCCGAAATCCCATCGTTTCCGTTATACCTGACCAGCTTGCTTTCATCTTGATTTTTTCAGCACACACACCTGACACAGTCCACATCTTAGTACCCAAGGATTCCGCGCACCAGCATACCAATCGCGAAACCAGTGTAATTGCCGATCGCGTATCCAAGCAATCCTACCGCCACACCTGACAATACCCGATCCGTCGCGCCACGTGCAGTGGCTAATGCCATTGCCGACGCAGGTCCGCCCACGTTTGCCTGTGACGCTATTGCCAGCGTAGTCGGATCTATCCTGAGTAATACTCCAAAGCCAAATACGAAAGCTCCATGCAATATCACTGTGCCAATCGCAAAATAAAGCACACCTGGACCGATAGCCACAATATTACGCACTACGGACTGTGCCCCATTCGTAGTGAGGAAGAGCAGGAGCAAATAGTACCCCCACATGGCCGCACCTGAAAGCCGACGTACTTGAGGTACCTGTGCTACCGCGAGTGCAATCGTGGTCAACCACAGCACCTCGGGAATACCCGGAACTATACTCCCCAATTGCTCAGAAAACCATACGGCGCCCAGCGCGATCACCACTAGAAGGGCGGTATCCTGCAATCTTATGCGCTCTTTACTCTTGTATAAAGATTGTGTCAGGCCATCCTGAGTCCGAGTATTTTTCTGCACCTGCGTTCGCCTGAACAGTAACGGAACCGTCAGGCAAGCGACCATCCATAGAGCTGTCAAAAGTACATCTGCTGCAATCGCAGCAGAAAAAAGCTCGCTACTGGTATCAAATGCACGTCCCAACGCTGCAAAATTGACACCACCTCCGTTATAGGTGCCGGTAAATTGACCAGCTAATTTCCACGTCTCCGGTCCAACGAGCGGCGCTAATACCAATGCTGAGACAAATGCTCCCGTAGCTGTGCCGACCGCCCCCAGACCAAACGCAACCAGCATTGCCCCACCCGCCTTGCGGATGGTTTTGACGTTTACTTCCAGCAAAATCAGTACAATGCCCAGGCTGATACCGGGATTGATCAGGACATCGTAGGCCCTGTTATCTGCCGGAATGATCCCCACATTGGACAATACCATAGCCAACAGTATGCCAACCAGCGCGGCGCTGAGCGCCTTGAAGAGCGCTACGCGGGACTCCAGCCACACCGCAGCCCAAACGATAACTGCTAGAATCAGGAATACAGCTATGGGATGCGTAATCATCCAGAAGTCTACATTTGCGGCCTATCGCTGTCACGCGCATGCCTTTTGAACCAAGTGTGCAGATAAAGCTGCGTGCGCAGATAGTTGCTAGGCTTGGAGGTTGTACCGTGATATTCCCCATTGAAGCGGATCATGGCAGTTGGCACCTTGAGCAGCTTGAGAGCCTGATAGTACTCCTCCGTCTGTGACATAGGCGTACGTAAATCATTGACACCCGTCATGAGCATGGTTGGTGTTGAGACATTACCGACGTGCATGAGTGGAGAGCGACGCAGGTGCTCCGAGGGATCTTCCCAAGGCAAGTGGTCAAAGTTATAGTACCAGGAAGCACCGTCTGTCGTCCCCACAAACGAAAGCCAGTTGGTTACCGGACAGTTGGCACTCGCAGCAGCAAAGCGGTCAGTCTGCCCAACAACCCATGAAGTTAGTACACCTCCCCCACTGCAACCATACACAAATAAGTTAGTGCTTGCCAGAAAATGATTTTGGTTGTGGGATTATACGATGAGTTCGGGTATTTGGGGGCAGATTTGATCATTTTGGGTGGATTTGGTCAGGATTTAGCGTGTATTTGGGGCTCTGATCGCATAGGCGTCGTCCGAGCGGGAGGATGAATGAATTTGCGAATCTGGCGGCAATTTTGGGGTAGAAGGTCTGATTTGGGCGTTTAAGCGTGTACATTCGCCCCTTTGTTGCCATGCGTGTAGTAATGGAAGCCCAACGCGCGTTTGGGCAGGTCCCGATTGAAGAGATCGAGCTTGCCCCCCGCAGCCGGGATGACATTCCGGTGGTATTGCGTGGTTTGCTTTCGATTTACAAGAATGCAAAGACGCGAGCGAAGATTTTCGAGCTTTTGGAAGGGGGCGTGGCTTCGGGGGTCAGTCACAAATTGGGGCGCCGGGGGATGGATCTGTGGAGGATTTTTGTTCTGGGGATGCTGAAGCAGGCCCTGAATTGCGATTATGATCGACTGACGCATATGGCGAACAACGACAAGCTCCTGCGCCAGATGCTTGGGCATGGTAGTTGGCGCGAGGGATCGGAATACCATGTACAGACGATTCTGGACAATGTGAGTTTGTTATCGGAGGAGTTACTGGGCAAGATCAACAAGGTTGTGGTGGAGCATGGTCACGGGGAGCTTACGAAGAAGGCCCGTCAGGAGGGGTTACGTTGCAGGGTAGATTCAGCGGTGACGAAGACGCATGTTCATTGGCCTACGGATGTGAGTCTGCTAAGGGATGCGGTGGGTTTGTTGCTTCGGGAGTCTGCACGTATGAGCGGTGCGCACGGCCTGCCGGGCTGGCGCAAGGCGTCGGATTGGGAAAAGCGGCTTGATCGTTTGTTTCAAGGGGTACGCAGGTCACGGGGTTGGCATCGTCGTGATCGGGTGCGCAAATACCTGTGCCACTGCAGAAAGCTGGTGAAGAAGGCGTTGGCTTCGCAGCGGAGGTTGGGGGCAGATTGCAGTGATCGGTGGCTGCACTACCTGGGATGCAGCTTGACACTGATCGATCAGGTGGATCGGCGGTTGCTCAGGGGCGAAAAGATTCCGCATTCGGAGAAGATTTTCTCGGTTCACGAGCCGCATACGCGTTGGATCGTCAAAGGTAAGGCGGGGGTACAGGCGGAGTTGGGCCTCCCGGTCTGCGTCTTGGAGGACCAGCATCAGTACATTCTTCACTACCGGGTGCTCTACGAGGGGGTAGATTCGTCAATGATCGTGGATTTTTTACGGGAGGCCACGACGCTGTACCCGTCCCTGACTTCGTGCAGCATGGATACGGGGTATTCATCGGAACACAACCGGCGCGCATTGGAGCAAATTCTGAAACTGGTGATTATGCCGAAGCGGGGGCGTTTAAGTCATGCGGACAGGGAGCGCGCATCCGCTCCGGACTTTGTGGAGGGTCGTCGTCAGCATCCGGCGGTAGAATCCGCGATCAACAATTTGAACCAGCGCGGACTGGACTTGGTGCGTACGCATGGTAAGGAGGGGTTTGGTCGCACGGTAGCGCTCTCTGTGGTCGCGGCCAACGTACATCGTCTTGGCTTGCAGTTGAAGCGGAAAGAGGAGCGGCTCAAGCGCTGGCATCAGGCCCGAAAACGAGCGGCGTAGCGCCGCTGTAATCCTACCGAAGGAATTTGGACAGGCTCCGCCATAAGCGGAAAGGCAGACATACGTCGGGTTGGCACGCATGGTCGCGTCCCAGCTGCATCGGAGAGCAAAAAATGTCTTCCAGTGACCATTCAGCAAGCCGAAAGGCACCTGATTCCCCCGAAACTCCACCAACGACGCCACAATTACGGCCCCAGATTGTTATGAATATAGCAAGAATCGCAAAAATGACCTATTCTCTGACAAGCACAAGTTATCCTCATCTATGTACCCGCGTGCAATAACCTCGTCTATTCCACGCATCAGATCATTGTAATCTTTGCCGGGGTAAGCCCGCTTGATGGCATTGCCAAAGGCACTGCCATAGCCGCTTGACCCACGTGGATTTGTATACAGTAGGACATATCCTTGGGCGGCATGGTACTGCCAGGCAAAATTGAAACCGACACTGTACATGCCATGCGGGCCACCATGGATTGCGAGGATCAACGGATACTTCTTATCAGCATCAAAATCCGGCGGCTTGATGATCCACCCCTGAATACTTAAGTCATCCATGGAAGAGTAATTTATTTCTTCAACGGCGCCTAGATCAACATGCCCCAAAACATCCACGTTAACATCAAGCAACACTTGGGGAGAAGCTTCATCGACACTGAAAGTAACCAGTTGTGAAGTATTGTGTGGGTTGCTGTGCGTACCGACAAACCGCCTTCCCACCGCACTCGAGATGCTTAGCATAGCATTCGATTGCGTGATGGGCCTCACTTTACTTTCCAGATCGACGTGATACAGGTTACGCGTACCGTGATCGTTGGCCGTAAAATACAACCCCCTACTGTCAGTCTGCCAAATCAATCCTCTGGGCGAACGGTCAAGGCTTTCAGTCAGCACCCTTGAGCCGCTGCCATCAATACTCATCACATAAAGGCTCTGCGCGATGTATGTATCATCTGAGAAATCATATCCCGTGTAAGCAACCATGCGCCCATCAGGAGATACTACGGGGTTACTGTCGGGCCCCTTACGTGTGGTAAGCTGGCGAATATCACCCGAGGCAACATTAACCGCATAAATTTCGGACTCCCTCCATGCCCAAGGTGCATCTTCGATGCGAAGGCTGGAAAACAGGATTTCGGATCCATCTGGGGTCCAAGCAATGCCTCCCCGTCCATGGTGCCAGTCACCATTAGTGAGCTGCCGTGCTGTGCCTCCTTCGGCGGAAACCACAAACACGTGCATATATCCCGGCTCATAGAATCCAACGCGGTCACGCCGGTAGACCAAATCTTCTACGACTCGCGGGGAAGCTGTCCACTTGGCCCCGTCTGGTTTGCCGGGTGGATTAATGCCCCAGCCTTTATCTCCCGGTACAAGGGCTGTAAAGGCAATCCATTTACCATCCGGGCTCCATCGCACATTGGAGGGCGCCTGCTCGAGGCGCGTGACTTGTGTGGCTGGTCCAGCAATGGTCCGCCATTGCACAAAAACTTGTCGCCCGCTGGGCTCCCCCTCCGCAAGATAGAGATCGCGTGTACCGTCCGGAGACCAACGAGGAGAAGAGCCATGGGTTAGGAACCTGTTGTGCGTACCATCCGCATCCATGATCCAGAGGCTCGATGCTCTCCGATCCTCCATCCTATCGATCCAGCCTCTTGTATAAATGATTTCTGCTCCGTCTGGAGACAACTGCGGATTGGACACCGTTTCCATGTCCAAATACTGCACCAGTTCTATCCGGTCCTGCGCCTGCGCACTAACTGTAATTACGACAAAAACAACTAAGCTTGCGAATGTTTTCATGGGAAACTTGCAAATTGAGACCAACTCTTTGGGGACACTACAAGATATTCGCTTCAAACTCCCCGAACCAGCTCTGCAGGCAGTCCTGAATCGTTGTGAATATAGGGTAGTTTCTAAACCCGAGCGTCTCACCAACTCATCCCCTGCGATTATCGCAACCTAAGAGGGTTCAGAACGTCTTTGTGAGAAACGGGTAAGCTGAGAGGATCGATCCTGGAAAGCATCCCCCGTGTGCTGCGCATCCCCTCATAGCCTCAATCAGTTATGCAAAGGAATTGCATCCTTATTCTCGCTGCAATACTTCTTACTGTAGCTCCTGCCTGGAGCCAACCCCAGGTCACTCTCGAACACGCATTTCCGAACCTTTTCTTCAATCGGCCGGTGGATATGCAGCACTTCGGAGAACAGCTCTTTGTAGTAGAACAACAAGGAATCATTTGGACTTTTGAAAATGAACAGGATGTAACCGATCGTCACAGATTCCTGGACATACGGGACCGCGTTCGATCAGTCAATAACGAGGAAGGCTTGCTTGGACTGGCCTTCCACCCAGACTACGGCGTTAATGGGTACTTTTTTGTCTACTACACTGCCTCAAACCCAAGGCGGAGCGTAATCGCACGTTTCAACGCGCTCGGCAGTGATTCGAACCGAGCCGATGCGAACAGCGAAGTCGTGATCCTGGAGGTAAACCAGCCGGCCGGTAATCACAACGGCGGACAATTGGCTTTCGGGCCGGATAGCTCTCTGTACATTGCTTTTGGCGATGGAGGTGGTGCAAATGACCAATTCGGACACGGTCAGAATATACGCTCGCTTCTGGCTACCATCTCCAGAATCAACGTGGATGATGTTCCATACACAATCCCGCCGGATAACCCCTTTGCCAGCGGGGGTGCCGGCCTGCCGGAAATCTTTGCCTGGGGACTTCGTAACCCGTGGAGAATCAGTTTCGATTTCAAGACGGGCGTCCTTTACGCCGCAGATGTAGGTCAAAACATGATTGAGGAAATCAACATCATCGAAAAAGGCAAGAATTACGGGTGGCCGATTATGGAAGGAACGCAGTGTTTTCGGCCGACTGTGAACTGTAACCAAAGTGGACTGGTGCTGCCGATTTTTGAGTATGATCACTCAAGCGGGCCTGCCTCCGTAACAGGCGGATACGTTTATCGCGGCCCTGGTGTACCTGACCTTACAGGCTGGTATGTTTTTGGGGACTACGTAGATGGCCGATTTTGGGGGTTGCTCTACGACGGGGGAATACTGCTGGAGAGCGCATTGCTAATAGACACATTCCTGTCTCCTCTGTCTTTCAGTAAAGATCACCAAGACGAAGTCTATATGCTCGCTGGAAATGGCCGAATTTACAGATTCTCGGCAACGGGCGGGTCACTGGGATTTGAATCCTTTGGCAAACACCTGCAATTCTCACTGGGCATCCCAATCCCAACCACTACGCTACCTGCTGCCCGAGGAGGGAGCGGATCATTCACATATTCACTTTCTCCTTCTCTTCCCACGGGGCTGTCCTTTGATGCTTCGACACGCACATTGCAGGGAACAGCCACTATCGTTTCAAGCGCAACTACTTATACGCTCCATGCTGTGGACACCAATGGTCTGCAAGGGGCGTTACAGTTCGAACTCTCCGTACATGAATCACTGAGCAATGAGAGCAATGATGCATCGGCTAGCTTTATTCTTCACGGCCACTATCCCAGTCCCTCGTCCGGTGACACACGGGTCGTTTTTGACCTGCCTGAGCAAGCTACCGTATCAGTAGAGTTGCATGACTTGATTGGGCGCCACATTACTACAATACCTCCACAAATCATGTCTCCGGCAGTTCAAAGATCTATCCTCATACCGACCAGCACGCTCCCCGGAGGATTATATCTGTACCGTATCATCGTGACCAAACAGAATGCTTCGCTGATCGCTCATGGAAAGCTCCTAGTCCAGTGACTCTGGTGGGACCGGGGATCATTGATGGCCTGTCTGCACTAATACCAACCCTCGACTTAATGCCCGTTGAAATGCGGCCAAGTTATTATCCGTCCTACCCCGGCTCCCCAGGAGGAAGAAAACCAGATCATGCCACGCTGGTGCCGGATACTATTGCCCCGACGTAGATATCGAATTAAACCACGTGCGTGTACTTGCAATCGCGATGGGAGCACAACGACCATGTTCACTTTGCGGGCTCGGATCCCAAAATGTAGCGGCGTCACCAAGTGTTTGTGCAGCGATCTCGGAATTTTCAACCGGCACGATTTCGTCAGCCGCACAATGATATAGCCGCGTAGGAGCTCGAGGTATCCAGTTGATCAGATCATTCTCACGCAAACGCTGACGAAACGGATGGGCTACGTCAGCCTTTATGGCCTGAAGTACGTCTGACCGCACAATTTGAATCGGAATATTTGGCATAGCTTCATTGATGTCGCTACCACCGTGCATTCCGTCAAATAATGGAGGCAACGTAACGTCGTACGGACTTGCAAGAAAATCAGACGGACTGTCGAACAAGCCATAAGCCTCGTTATAGCTGAACAACAAATAGGGGAGATAATACGGTTGGGGGTATGGTTCTCCCTTCAGCATGAGGTCCAGCATAGTTCCGCTCAAATCGTAAGGCCCTGCCATCGGGGCGGACGCTTTTACAGTAAACTCGCTCGAATATTCAGCCTCCAAAAGACGATGCGCTGCCGTGGCCGTGTAACCACCGGCCGAATATCCCGCCATGTAAACTTCGCCCGAAGTTCCCCAAGTCTGTGTTAGGGACCAGCGCACCACAGCCTGCATCATGTCGACTATGGCCGAAGCAGATACGTCAGCTACCAAATAAGGGTGTAATCCCGACGAGTGTCCCAACCCAATCAGGTCCGGCATAACTGATAAATACCCGTCTGCGGCAAAAAACATGCCCACCACAGCTTCATCCGTGTCACCTCTCGAAGGCACAGATGAGCGCCGAACGACTGTCCCATGCTGAAACGAAACCATCGGAAGCGACCGCAGAAAAGGCTGTGGAACGGCAACTGCACCCGAAGCTGTCGTCATCTCCCCGTGCGTATCCACGGTCAGGTACTCTATAACATTGAATGAGACACCATACCTCGCCGAATACGGTATCCCATATACTCCAACCAGTTGTGAAACCTGCTCAGCTGTGTAGGTCTCAAGAGTGGTAACACTAACGACGTCACCTCTGATCGGAGGCAGCTTACCGTTGGAGTCCGGGCCCGACGAATCACAGCCCAATAAAAAAACCAAGAATAACGAACAGAGCGTTCGCATGTATCTATAGGTTAGATATGAACCAGGAGCGGATAACTTCTTCGGCCGGTTTACCTTGTGGAGTAAAATCCAGATAGGCGCGAGGCCGGTCGTGATCACCGTGCCATTTCCATAAAATGGCACCACTAAACCACGATTTATTCCATAACTCGTCAAAAAATACTTCATACAGCCGGGCCTGTAGATCATCATCAGGTTCCACCAAATCCGCTTCGCCACGTGAGGGCCAACGCCATGGCTTGGCCGCTGCATCAGGGACATTCCGGTAGCCAATCTCGGTAAAAAGAATGGGGAGACTCATGCGTCTGGAAAGGCCCGAAAGTGCCTCAATATGAGGCTCCCAGCCCTGTGCCAGCATTACATTGGTTGGGTTCGGTTCATCGGTAAGCTCGAAGTATGCCTGTACACCGATATAATCCAGCATACCCCAAAACTCAATTTCTTCGTATTCCTCCCACCAGTTAGCCGCATAGGTCAGATCACCCTGGTACACAGAACGGATATCTTTGATGAGTCCGCGCCAATAATCCGGGCGCTCATGCGCACTTCTCGCAAGTTCCGTACCAACCACAAGCACTGCCGCATCAATCTCTTCCGCGAGATGTGCGTAATGCATGAGTAGCTTAGTGTACTGCGTCTCCCAAGTCTGCCAATCGTGTTCCTCAGAATAACCAATTGAGCTTCTCGACTGACCCTCAGCACTGTAGCGACCAAGCCATAGATGCGGCTTCAGGATGATTCTCATTCCGAGGCTGTCAGCCTTTTGAGACAATTCCCGTGCCGCTCGGTCACTCTCGCTGTACCATCTTGCATCGGGATTCATGCGGATCTCAGGAACGTCAGCATCCCGCTGAAAACCGAACTGCACCAACGTTATATGCGTGAACCCGGATTCCTTCAGCTCTGGTAGCATTGCCGCTGAGGGCTCGTTCCGAGCATCAAGCGTAACGGCTCGGATCATGATGCCCGTATCGTCTTGTCGGTCTGCTGCGTCGCAGTTAGCAATCAGTAAACAGACCAGTATCCAACAAAACATGCGTGTCTCAGATCGCACAATAAACTCTTTATCACTGAATGAAATATCTTGCTTGTTTACTGGTCAATGAAAAAAGGGTTTACTCATGTCGAACCGCAGGCAATTTCTTCACCAGATCGGGGCCCCCGCAGCCGCAGCTCTCACGTACGGTTCACTACTTCCTGAACGTGTCCCGGCTGTACTCGAACACATAGCAGGTGTAACTGGCGACGTAACACGTGATGAAACTTTTTGGCTGGGCGTACAACAAGCCTTCACGGTTGATCGCAGCCTGATCAACCTCAACAGCGGCGGCGTGAGTCCTTCTCCAAGGATTGTCCAGGAAGCTATGAAAGGACATCTGGACTACTCCAATGAAGCACCAGTGTATACCATGTGGCGCATCCTGGAACCTCAGCGCGAGGGGGTCCGACAGCGCCTGGCACTGGAGTTTGGGTGTGATTCCGAGGAGATCGCACTGACACGCAATTCAAGTGAGGGGCTTCAAATTTGCCAATTAGGATTGGATTTTGAGCCTGGTGATGAAGTGTTAACTACCACGCAGGACTATGGACGCATGATCACAACGTTCAAACAACGAGAACGCCGTGACGGAATTGTCCTTAAACAGTTTTCCATACCAATACCTTCCGAAGACCCTGGAGAGATCGTACGCCTGTTCGAGGAAAACATTGGGCCCCGCACCCGTGCAATACTCATGTGCCACATCATCAACATTACCGGTCAAATCCTGCCTGTGAAGCCGATCGTCCAAATGGCTCGACGCAAGGGAATTCCGGTAATCGTGGACGGTGCACACGCGTTTGGTCATTTTGATTTTAAGCACGAAGATCTGGACTGTGACTACTACGCCTCCAGCCTGCACAAATGGCTCTTAGCACCACATGGAACGGGACTACTGTACGTGCGCAAGAATAAAATCCGGGACTTATGGCCGCTCATGGCAGCTCCCGAGGGAATGGATGAGGATATTCGCAAATACGAAGAGATTGGCACGCACCCGGCAGCCAACTACGTAGCTATTGCCGAAGCACTGACCTTTCATCAGGGCATTGGAGCCAAACGCAAAGAGGACCGCCTGCGTTACCTGCGTGACTACTGGGCAAAGCCTCTCATGCAGCATGATCGCGTTCGTCTGCATACCAGTCTCAAACCCGAGTTCTCCTGTTGCATCGGCACTGTCCAAATCGAAGGCGTTGATACAGCGGAGTTGGGTACGCATCTCTGGGATACACACCGCATAATCGCTACACCTATCAAACACGCAGAGTTCGAAGGCCTGCGAGTTACGGCTAACTTGTTCACGACCTTGGAGGAACTGAACCGTTTCGTAGACGCCATGGAACAGGTTGTGCGTGATGGTTTACCTGCAACAGAGAGCTCCTAGTCCTACTGGTGGAGTGTGACGTAGCAATCATTGGGGGAGGGATTGTTGGCCTTGCAACGGCTTGGCAACTGAGTCAGTACTGTGAGTGTCGAATTTTAGTTCTGGAGAAGGAATGCGCCGTTGCAACACATCAGTCAGGCCGTAATTCGGGCGTGCTGCACTCAGGAGTCTACTATCGACCAGGGTCGAATCAGGCACAAACGTGTCTGCGAGGGCGACGGTTAATGGAAAACTTCTGCCGCACCAACCACTTGCCATTCGAACTCTGCGGCAAAGTGATCATAGGCAGTACCTCCCGAGAATTGGCCCGCCTACATACGCTATACGAGTGGGGGCGTGCAAATGGTGTGCAATGTCAAATTATAGACCGAGACGCACTCCTCGAACGTGAGCCCTATGCTGCCGGTAATAAAGCACTTCTGGTGCGTGATGCCGGCATCGTGGATTTTCCGAGCGTTGTGCGGTGCCTGACATCGCTATCACAGGAACAAGGCACCGACGTATTGACCAATGCGTACGTGTACAGAGCGCACGAGGGAAATCAACATATTGTTCTGGAGACCGACAATCTCACAATCCACGCACGGCATGTTCTTAACTGTGCCGGACTGTATGCTGACCGTGTAGCCAGACTTCTGGGGCAGGAACCACATGTTCGTATATTACCGTTCAGAGGGGAGTACTACGAGCTCCTACCCCGACAGTATTGCCGCCATCTCATTTATCCCGCGGGAGATGAATGCGTCCCCTTCCTTGGTGTACATGCAACCCGCATGACAGACGGCCGCGTATTTTGTGGCCCAAGCGCCGTTCTTGCATTATCCCGGGAGGGATACAAACGCTTCATCGTTGCACCAGAAGACATCCTTGATACAGTCCTCTGGCCTGGCAGCTGGCATCTCGCACGCTCATTGTGGCGAACTGGCATACGAGAAATTCTGCAGAGTCTCAACAAAAAGTATTATTTACGGATATTACAACGTCTGATTCCCGCAGTCAAACTGTCTGATCTTAGGCCTGCACGAAGTGGAGTGCGCGCACAGGCAGTCAGAGCTGATGGCACAATGATTCGAAGCATGTATATCCAAGAGAGTCGACGAGTGCTGAGTGTATTAAATGCAAGTTCTCCAAGCGCAACCGCGTCACTTGCCATAGGGGAAACTCTGGCGAGGAATTTGGTGAATCGACTACGGCCTGATTAGAGGTTCACTACTAGGCCAAATCAGGCAAAGACAGACATTAACGACGCCGGAACCTCAGTCAGTGACGGACCTAGCAGCCCATTGATAAAGCACTCATTTCGGGATCGTATCTCCAATATCGCTCATTCCCGCGTGGCCTCTTTTTTATCAGTTCGAGGATTAAGTATGGCAAAGCGCGCCTAGTGGCAATTAGGGGGGGCATGCCCCGCAAAAAGTTGAAACAATGACGTCTTTTGTATGAAAAATCAAGTAACTTGACCAAGTCGTCTACTGCTGAGTCGTTAACTTAAATGAAAAATTTTACTGATTCCGAGTTGGACGATCTTTTAAACGACACGGAATCTGACCGGATTGAGAGGAAGCGTTCATTCAAGGGAGACACGCCTAAAAAAGCTCGGCAGGCCGTATGTGCCTTCGCCAATGACCTCCCAAATCATAACCAACCAGGCATATTGTTTGTCGGTGCACAAGACGATGGTTCTCCATCAGGAGAGCCCATCAGTGACGAGCTTTTGCAGAGCTTGGCTGATATGAAAACCGATGGCAATATTCTCCCATTGCCCGCTCTCACGGTAGAGAAACGATTCCTTAAGGGTGCCGAAATGGCAGTAGTGACGGTCATGCCTTCAGATATGCCACCGGTTAAATATAAGGGACGGATATGGATTCGTACAGGGCCACGACGCTCTGTTGCGAATCATCAGGAGGAACGCATTCTCAATGAAAAGAGAAGAACAAGAAACTTGCCTTTCGATATTAGCATTATTCCAACCAGCACTGTTTCAGATCTTTCAAAGACCATCTTTGAAAATGAATACCTCCCGGCCGCATTTGCTGAGGATGTATTGAAAAACAATGAAAGGACATATGAAGAACAACTGACATCGTGTAAATTTACCGTATCGCCTACAGACACCACGCCTACCTTGCTCGGCCTACTGTCCATCGGTAAAACCCCGCAGGATTTCCTTCCAGGAGCTTCTATACAATTTCTGCGTATTGATGGCAGGGAGTTACACGAACCAGTGATCGACGAAGAAGATATACGTGGTGCTCTGGTTGAAATGCTGCGCCGCACGGAAGAGAAGCTTAAAGCTCATAATCGTACTGCAATAGATATTACCTCGACACCAGTACACATAGAAGAATCACCATATCCGCATGTGGCTCTTCAGCAGGTTCTCTACAATGCTGTGCTTCACAGGACATACGAGAGCACCCATGCACCGGTGCGTGTCTACTGGTTTAACGACCGTATTGAAATCAACAGTCCGGGTGGTCCTTACGGCAACGTCACACCAGAGAACTTTGGTAGTCCAGGCGTTACCGACTACCGTAATCCGAATATATGTGATGTGTTGAAAACTTTCGGATTTGTTCAGGCATTCGGTCGCGGTATAGCTACAACCAGAATGGCGATGAAAAAAAATGGCAACCCTGAACCCAAATTTGAAGTCAACCAAAGTTCAGTTGTCTGTATACTGAGGGTGAAAACGTGAACGCATCTGTTCTGACATTTTTTAATAATAAAGGCGGTGTGGGGAAAACCTCAATGATTTATCACTTGGCCTGGATGTTCGCCAGCTTAGAGAAACGAGTGGTAATTTTCGACCTAGACCCACAGTCCAACTTGACAGCAGCATTTTTAAATGAAGATGAGATTGATGCGGTCTGGAATCAGCAGAATGAAGGTTCCACAATTTATAATTGCGTTAACCCATTAGCCGGTGTTGGAGATATTGCAGAACCTGTACTCAAGAATATAACAACCGACCTTTACCTTCTTCCAGGCGACATTAGACTGTCGGACTATGAAAGTGTTTTATCGAAAGAATGGCCTGAAAGCATGGGGGACAGTAATCTGTATCGCCCTATGCGTATACTGAGTTCGTTCTGGCAGGTAATGCAGATGGCTGCCAACAAAGTACGGACCGATATTATTCTGATTGATATTGGGCCCAATCTTGGTGCAATCAATCGGTCGGCGCTTGTGGCTACAGACTATGTAGTGATACCTATGGGAGCGGATCTTTTTTCCCTGCAGGGACTGAAGAATCTTGGTCCAACGCTAAGAAGATGGAAAAAACTATGGCAGAAAAGATTAGATAACTGGGAAGAGAGTGAAGAAGCGTCTTCATGGGAGGATTTTCAATTACCTCGAGGAAAGATGCAGCCGATAGGATATTTGTGCCAGCAGCATAGCGTCCGATTAGACCGACCCGTAAAAGCCTATGACAAATGGGTAAAGCGCATACCGGAAATCTATTGCGAATCTGTATTAAATGAGGATCCGAATGTTAATGAACAATTGGAGGAAGATCATTGTCTAGCGACGGTAAAACATTACCGAAGCCTGATTCCCATGGCTCAAGAGCATCGTAAACCCATTTTCAACCTGACTTCGGCGGATGGAGCAATAGGTTCGCACGCAAATGCTGTACAAGACGCCAAAAAAGATTTTAAGCAGCTAGTAATCAAAATCGCTTCACAGATGGGAATAACAATAGAAGCAGAATTCCTTTCTTAAGTTGTTTCAGTTTTATGGGAGTAGTTTTTAGGAAAAAAGAAAACATTCATTTAAAGAACCAGCGATAGAGAGAGATATAGGGCGTGCAGGGCATTGATATGATACAGTAAACATCAGATCTGAGTAATCCTGGGGATTGCGGTTTCGGGTTCAAATTGGTGAATCATCGAAAACCTGCTCACCTTGCTTACCCGAAAATATCTCTCTGAGCAGGTCTGCTGTATGAGTTTTTTGACGACTCATTTCCTCGGGAGAACCGGCAAAAAGAATCTCCCCACCTGCCTCGCCTCCCTCCGGCCCCATATCCACAATGTAATCAGCGACTTTTATTACGTCCGGGTTGTGTTCGATCACCAGCACGGTATTGCCTCTGTCCACCAGCTTCTGCAAAACATTCAGAAATAACCGAATATCCTCGAAGTGCAGTCCGGTCGTTGGCTCATCAAATAGGTACAGTATCTTCCCTTTTCCCGGACGTGAAAGTTCTTTGGCCAGCTTCACTCGCTGCGCCTCTCCACCAGAAATCGTAGTTGACTGCTGCCCTAAGCGTATGTACCCCAGACCAACCGAGAGGAGCGTATCCAGCTTCTTGGCAATTTTGGGCAGATTGGCAAAAAAGGCAGACGCTTCGGTTACACGCATGTTCAGAACATCCGAAATAGTTTTGCCCTTGTAGGACACCTCCAATGTTTCCTGATTGTAGCGTCTACCCTGACATGTCTCACACTCTACATACACATCAGGCAAAAAATTCATCTCCAAACGATCAATACCGGCCCCGGAACAGGTCTCGCACCTCCCACCTCTCACATTGAACGAAAAACGCCCCGGCATATAACCCCGTGCTCTAGACAGAGGTAAGCCAGCAAACAGCTGCCGAATTGCCGTGAACAAGGTAATGTACGTAGCCGGATTGGACCGGGGCGTTCGCCCAATTGGCTTTTGATCGATGTTGATCACCTTATCAATGAACTCATGCCCCTCCAGTTTATCATACGGTAACCCTCGTGTCACGGCATGCGGAATTTTCCGGGACATCAATGCAGGAACAAGAGTTTGGTTAATGAGCGAACTCTTTCCCGACCCACTAACACCAGTCACGCAAATGAATGTCCCTAAGGGTAGTGTAAGCGTAACGTTCTTCAAATTGTTGCCTGTAGCCCCGGAAAGCACAAGGGCTTTCTTTGATATCTTCCGACGCTTCTCTGGAATTTCTATGCAACGCTGCCCCAAGAGATACGGTAAGGTCAATCCCTTTTTGGAACTGCCATTTTGCCGTAACATTGCAGGAGAACCAGCATATACAACCTCCCCACCCTGATCACCGGCACCAGGACCCAGGTCGATGATATGGTCGGCTGACTCAATCATGTCACGATCATGCTCAACGACCAGAACCGAATTACCTAGATCACGTAATCTGCGCAGGGACTCTATAAGGCGTCGATTATCCCGGGCATGTAACCCAATGGAGGGCTCATCCAAAACGTATAAGACCCCCGTTAGCTGTGTACCAATCTGTGTGGCCAAGCGAATACGCTGGCTTTCTCCGCCAGACAATGTGACGGCCGGTCGGTCCAACGTTAGATAACCAACACCTACGTCAATCATGAACATCAGGCGCTCCTGAACCTCCTTAACAATGGGAGCAGCAATCTGGGCCTGTCGCTTACCAAAGCGAACTGTATTCAAGAACTCACGCAGGCCAACCAGATCCATCTGTGCCAGATCAGCAATCGTTTTTCCCGCAATTCTGTACGAAAGTGCCTCACTGGAGAGACGTCCTCCCTTACATTCAGTACAAGGTCGCCTTACCTTGAAGCGCTCAAGTTCTCTCTGACCTTTTTTGTCCGCAACTTTGTATCGGGTGTCCAAAAAGTTGTAAAGGCCCCGCCCATCCGGAGATTTGAAGACGTACCTGGTGCTATCCCTCCTCGTATCAAGGTATTGATAGGAACCATGGAGCACCTCATCCCACGCAGGTTTGCTGATCTTCTCCACTGGTGTAGCTAGCGAAAAACCCTTTTCCTTCAACACCAATTCTATCTCCCTGATGAGGTGATAATCCCTCCAAGAGTCAAGAGGCAAGATTGCACCGTTCTCGATACTGAGTGAGCGATCCGGCACAAGCAAATCTTCATCCCAGGAATCCTGCATCCCAAGGCCTCGGCACACGTTGCAGGCACTGGATGGCGAGTTGAACGAAAAGGTCCTCGGCGAGGCCTCCTGATAGGATTTTCCTGTTTCCGGATCATATAGGTGACGACTAAAGATGCGATCCTTTTTGGATGTCTCCGCTAGAATCAATGCTCCTTTCCCCAACTCCAATGCCGTCTTGACCGATTGAGCTATGCGGGCCTCCATACCATTCTCAATACGCAAACGATCTACAACAATCTCGATGTTATGTGTGCCGTACCTGGCAACCTTCATGCCCGGCTTGATCGCATGAATCTTACCATCGACGCGGACTCTTGTATAGCCCTGACGAGACACACTTTCAAAGAGCTCCCCATAATGTCCTTTGCGACCTTTAACCACAGGCGCAAGCAGCATGATTTTTGAATCAACGGGGTACTCCTGGATTGCTTCAATAATTTCACCCGTAGACTGCCTGATAAGCGGTTTACCCGACTCCGCTGAGAAAGAGGTAGCTGCGCGTGCATAAAGTAGCCGCAGAAAATCGTAGATCTCAGTAACCGTACCAACAGTCGACCGTGAACTCCTGGTGACGGTCTTCTGGTCGATTGCAATAACTGGGGAGAGCCCTTCAATGTGGTCAACATCAGGGCGTTCAGGCATCCCGACAAACTGTCGTGCATATGCACTCAGGCTTTCCAGGTACCGTCGCTGGCCCTCGGCATAAACAGTATTGAAAGCCAGTGAACTCTTTCCCGAACCCGAAAGACCTGTTACAACAACCAGTTCGTCGCGCGGAATATCCACATCTACATCCCTCAGGTTGTGTTCACGCGCACCTCTGACAAGAATGTACTCGTCCTTGCATTCTCCATTTTGGCCATCCATTAGCAGGCCAGTCTACTCTCCCTAGATTTCCGGCTCCGTGGTGGGATCTCGGAAGTAGATTTCGGAACTGAACATTTCCTCGACTGCAACCTCAGTGGGCTTGGGTCGCTCCTCGTGCTCAATGGATATACGGCGCTGTTCTTCCTGAAAATGCGGATCTTCCAGTTCGGGATCGAACCCTTCAAAGTACGCGAGACGCGTATCAAGTTCCGACTTCATTTTGATTGCAGCTTGGCGCGAACGCTTCGAAAGGATCGCAACGACTTCAAACAGGTTACCTGTTTGTTCAACCAGCGCATCAATATCGACTGTTTTAAGCGGCATGAGTAGTTTATAAGCACGAATTCGTAACGAACCAATGACACTCTAATGCAAAAATTTAGTTCCTGCTTAATATTGATCTCCGTACTCATGCTATCCGCAAGTTGTGAGACTGCACAACTGCCTGAACTGACGGAAGAAGACCTGGCCGAACTGCTCCCCTATGTATCACTCGGCCGCGGACTACAAGCTTCACTCGACACAACCACTGTACGTGTGATCACAGATGTGGATACGTGGACTGCATATGCGGATTCACTTCAGCCACTGATGCCCTTCACATCCGTAGACTTTGAAACAGAGATGGTCCTACTCGCCGCCGTTGATGTTAATTCTGGAGGATATGACCTGCGTTTTGAGCTCCTCGAAAGTCTTAGGGATACGGTGGTCGCAACCTATCGGCTGTTCTCCCCAGGCTCCGATTGTCGTCCATCTTTCTCCACCGGAGTTGCTTTTGAGGCTGTTCGAGTCGAACGAACACAGAATGCGATCAGATTCGTGCAAATCGAAGAAGCACTGGACTGCGGACTAAAATGAGGTAATGGCCGCAAACAAACCCTGCATTGGGATCTGGAAAAACAAGTGCCGTGTCACTGAATTGTAACGGTGAACGGTATGCCGCTTCGGGTACCCCGAACTCAGGATTAAGCCAGGAGCTCCAGTATTGGAATCGATTTAATCCTGATCGAAATCCACCGCCAACCTGGTCGCCGGCGGCTGCTCTCTCCACTGGCCGACATACCTTCTCTCAAGAGAATTCAGTCGATGTATCCTGGTTCACCAGTATGGGGTTTTCAACACGGACATCGCTTTCTACTAAACCATCCCGCAAACGAACAATGCGGCGTGCATGATGCGCGACCTCTTCTTCATGCGTCACAACCATAATAGTGTTACCCCTGCGATAAAGCGTCTCGAAGAGAAGCATGATCTCCTGACCTGTCTTGGTATCGAGGTTCCCGGTTGGTTCATCGGCTAGGACCAACGCCGGGTTATTTACCAAGGCACGCGCAACGGCAACCCGTTGGCGCTGTCCGCCGGACAGTTCGTTTGGTTTATGTGTTACCCGGTCCGACAATCCAACCTGTTCCAACGCATGCGCAGCCATTTGGCGACGCTGGCCGCGTGTCTTACCACTGTATATGAGCGGAAGCTCTACGTTCTGCATACAGTTAACGCGCGGCAATAGATTAAAAGTTTGAAAAACAAACCCGACCTCGCGATTACGGATTTCTGCTAATTCATTATCAACCATCTCGCCCACATTGTGTCCGCGAAGGAGATAGCTCCCATCCGTAGGTGTATCAAGGCAGCCAATCATGTTCATGAGTGTGGACTTGCCAGAACCACTGGGTCCCATGACCGCCACGTATTCATTCGGGTACACATCCAAGCTTACTCCATCCAATGCGCGGACGATCTCCGTGCCCATAGGATAGAGCTTCCTAACATCGCGTAACTGAATTAGCGGATGACCGCTTGCTCCATTATTCATCTAAAATTGTCGGGCTTAACGTTCCTTGATCAAGTCTCCATCGCTGAGTTCACGACTTACGGCACTGTACGGACCATTCACTACCCGCTGTCCCTCTTCCAGACCTGCCTTGATTTCAATGTACTGATCATCCGAAATTCCAGTTTCGACTGCTGTTGCTACAACCGTCATTTCGTCGTCAACTACAAAAACCATCCTCCGCAGATATTCTTCATCCGACGACGCAACCGATCCAATCTCACTGTCGTTGCTGTCGGCCGCTGCCGTCGAGTCTGAATCTGAGCTGGCGGTAGCGGCTCGCCGGGCACGAGTTCTATTGATAATTCTGAAGTCCCTTACGGTCACGGCCTGAATTGGAATAGCAACGACTTCGGCAACCGTGCTTGTAAAGATGTCAACTGTTCCACTCATACCCGGTCTGAAGCTCGGATAGTCTTGAATCGAGGGAGTCTCGTTAAGGATACCTGGGGACTGTGCAGCAGGATTGTGGGGGTCCAGGATGCGGATTTTGACCGGAAAGTTCGTCACCTGCTCCTGAAATGTACTTCCTTGCAGCCGGGCCGAGTTTGCGATTTCTGTAACGACCCCCTTAAAGTAGCGCTCAGGATAGGCATCCACTTCAATAGAGGCGGTGTCACCAAGCATAACATTGACCACGTCGTTCTCACTGACCTCCACTTCCAATTCCATTTGTTCCAAACGTGCCACCTTCATAACCGTAGTACCCGCTTGAAGCTCATTGCCCGTCACACGTTCACCTAACTCAATATCCAATTGGCTCACCGTTCCGGACATCGGTGCATAGAGTACGGTCTTGCTGAGTTGTTCCTTGACCTCCCGCAGACGCGCCTCTGCGCTCTCCACATTAAACGTTGCCGCGTCCAGATCTGTCTGAGCTATCTTATGCTCAGTTTTGCTCTGCTCAAATTGCTCGAGAGGGATGACCTCTGCTTCGTACAGCTGACGTTGCCGCTCGAGAGTCTGCTCCTGTAACAGGAGGCTTGCTTCGCGCTGTGACAAGTTCGCCTTGGACTGTGAAAGCTGTGCTTCTGCCTGCTCTACCTGAGCCTCGTAATAGTCCGGTTTGATACGTGCCAGAAGCTCTCCCCTGCGAACCTGCTGACCTTCAACGACAGGTAGTTGCACGATTTCACCGGAGACGTCCGGGCTAATCACGATTTCTACTTCCGGCTGCACGCGTCCAGACGCAGTCACCGTTTGTGTGACTGTTCGTAATTGCGCTGTAACAATCTCCACGCTTTCTGCGTTGGGACCACCGAAGAAACGCTGCCCAGCAAGACCCAAAATCACCAGAAGGATCACTGCTACCGCAACGAATATCAGAAGATTGCGAGTACGATTCTTTTTCTTTTTCTTTGCCATGGTAATCTTAATCAAATAGTGGCTGGCTTGGATCCAGCTCACCAGTGTAGTAACGAATCAATCGTTTACGCACGAAAATGGTGTATCGTGCAGCAATTGCCTCCTGTGACGCCTGCACAAATTCGGAATTCGCCTGCGTAAGTTCAACGAGGGTAGCCGCCCCAACGTTGTAACGCTCACGAGCAGCATCCAACGCCTGCTGCCGATAAACCAACTGTCTCTCGGTTACCTCCAGTTCTTTTTCGGCGATCACGTAATTTAGATAAGCCTGCCGAACTTCAACGCCGACCTGCTGCTGGGTTGCCTCAACGCCGAGTCGTGCATTTTCATACGATATCTGCGCTCGCTGCTTTTGAGTGCGTGTGCGAAGACGATTAAAGACTGGCACACTCACCGACAGCGAGATTTGCTCAGAACGATTCCGCTCCAACTGCCCGCCAAAACTGAATGCCTGTATCCCACTGTTATAACTTGTACCTGCGCCAGCCGAAAAGCTTAATTGAGGTAACATGCTGCTGGACGCTGCACGAAGCCCTTGCTGAGCTGCCAGGACGGAAATTTCCTGTGCGCGTAAATCACTTCGCTGCAGCCGTGCGCGCGTGATGAGATCAGTTAGATCAAACTCCTCTGACAACAAGTATTCGTCCTCCAATTCCGGCACCATAAATTCGTAACTGCCCAGCGGGTCCAACTGTAAAATCTGCAATAAATTGGCCATAGCCACCTGCGCCAGCTGCTCGACCTGTAGTATACCCAGCTCTGCTGATTCTACTGCAGCCTGTTGCTGGTACAGATCCGATACCGGGCGTGTACCAACCCGTACAAATTCCTCAATCTGAGCCAGAAGCTGCTGAGCAGCGGCTAGATTTTCCTGCTGAAAAGCTACCTGCTCACTCGCCTGGATATAGGCGAGAAACTGAGTTGCAACCTGGAACACTACCAATTGCCGCTGACGCTCAAGATCAAAGTCATTTGCAGTCACGTTGAGTCGACTCTGACGAAGAATCGACTGTCTCTCGAACCCGTCAAACAGCGTCACAGACGTGCCAGCGTTCACGTTGAATCGTGAGTTGGCCGTTGTGCGGAGCTCACCAACATTTGTGTCAAAGGACAACCCGAAGCTTGTCCCGCCTCCTGTGCTCACGTTAAAGCTTGGCAGATATGCCGCACGCGCAGACCGAACATCAATCTCGCTGAGTCTTAACTGGTTGGCACTCTGTCGCAGCTGAGTGTTCTGATCCAATGCAATGCGTATTGCATCCTGAAATGTAATTTCCTGCGGTACCTGGGCTGACGCAGTAAGTGTGAAGATGGCCAGCAAACTCACACAAAACATGTGCGAAGATACCAGTGAAGGGAGCCGAATGGTCATGACCGTGCTCATCAAAGAAGTTTGGGAGGAATTTGTTTTACGATTTTCATTGGGCGATACTGCAATCGGCTATTCGAGCCTACGAAACAGTGTCTGCCATTGTTACACACAAAACGATATACATGCGGGCGTTATTGATCACAATAGTCGCGTCCGCCTTCATAGACGACCAGTATTCTGTATTCACTCCGGCGCCTTATGAAGGCAAGGATTTTACATATCGTGCACTTTCAAATCTTCGCGTCGGTGTTTTTGGCGAAGTTTACGGAGGGCTTTTTCTTTAATCTGTCGCACTCGCTCTCTTGTTAAATCAAAACGAAGACCGATTTCTTCCAGTGTCAGGGGATGCTCGCGACCAACTCCAAAGTATAGACGGGTGATCTCCGCCTCACGCGGACACAGGCTGCTTAGCGCCACCTCAATATCAATCTTCAGGGACTCCCCGCGCAGCGGTTCGTCAGGTGGAGCTATTTCGTTGCTGGGCAGCACATCCAACAGGCTGTTCTCGTCCTCTTCATTAAAGGGAGCGTCCATGGACAAATGCCTGGCAGTGCGCTGCATCGCACTGCGAACCTTTTCGATATCAATCTGGAGATCAGTTGCCAGTTCTTCCAGATTTGGATCACGTTCATGCTCCTGTGCCAGCCGTGCACTGCTCTTACGAATCTTGCTTATCGTGCCGATCTGATTCAGAGGCAAACGCACCACCCGCCCCTGTTCAGCCAGTGCCTGCAGAATAGACTGGCGAATCCACCACACGGCATAAGAGATGAACTTGAATCCACGCGTCTCATCAAACCGCTTGGCAGCTTTGATGAGACCATAATTGCCTTCGTTGATCAAGTCGGTGAGATGCAACCCCTGCCCTTGGAATTTTTTCGCAACCGAAACTACAAAGCGTAGGTTGGCACGGGTAAGCTTCAGAAGCGCCTCCTCATCGCCCTGTTTAATCCTCCGTGCTAACTCCGCCTCTTCCGCTGGCGTCACAAGATCAATTTGACCTATCTCTTTCAGATACTGATCCAGCATTCGCTGGCGACGTGGGACGTACATATGTGAGCGACTCCGGTAAATGTGTTTCGATTACGTGCTGGGCTTTAACGCAACCCAACAGTTTACACAGTTGATGCCATCTATGATCCGTTGATCAGATATCGACCGCCTGTTTCTTAAGGATAAACACTCCCTCACGCCGGCTCGTCACCACAATAATGCCACTCTTGAAGTACGGATAACTGCTCCAGGTTCCGTTGAATCCAGCTTCATCGGTTCCGTACGGTGTTGTATCGAAGTATCCGATCTCCACCGGATTATCGGGTGTTGATACATCTACGAGTCGCAGACCACTCGCATTATTAGTCTGATACATCAGATCACCGTGTACATAGAGGTTATGATCCGTAGCCGAAGTGGGCCCATAGAACTCACGGACCATTATTGGATCACTCAGGTCTCTGACGTCCCAAACCAGCGTGCGTGTTTTATCAACTTTCCCAGCAATTTCATCCAGTTCGTCATTCTGATAGAAGTAAGAATGGTCTTCTGAAAGCCAGCCCTGGTGCACATATCCGGCATCGGGGTAAGAACCTGTTCCAACCGGAACCGGATTCTCCTTATCAGTGACATCCGCGATGCTGATTGCAGTTTCGTTGGCACCAATGCACATTTCACGTCCGGTATATTCGACATCCGGTCCATTGTAGATCACGCACTGCGCATCATGACTGTACCCGGTCTTACGGCGTCCGGTCGTTTCATCTGCGAAGCAACCCGCAAAAACGGGAGCCTGGGGCTCACGAATATCAATCATGTGGAGACCGCCTCCGCATGTCTCGCCTCCGCCGGAAGCACCAACAGCAAAAGCAAATCCGGTGTCCTCGTTGATTACAATATTGTGAGCACTGTGAATCTGGTCGTAGTGCGCAGTTCCCTCAAACTGCACCGGTGGATTCGTCACCTCTCTCAATTGCGTTAAGTCAAAGACTTGCATCCCATGCTCCCGTGCACCGTCGGCGACAATAAACGCATGATCTTTATACACCTTGATATCCCGCCAGGTACTTCCCGGCGAGCCTTCTGTGCGCGGCAGTGTACCCAGGTATTTCGGCATGGACGGATCACTTAAATCAATAAAAATCGCTCCCTCCAAATGACCGATCAAGCCATATTCAGTACCGGTTTCGGGATCTGTCCAGCCCCACACATCGCTCAGGCGCACACCGCGATTCATCTCCATTTCCTGGTTGGGCAGGAACGCCAGCAAATCTACTAGGCCACAACCAAAGCTTTCGGCCTGTCCTCCGGCACAAGTCGCCTGGGTTCCGGCAATACTTGGCATAGGTTCCCCTGCATTAAAAATCTCCTGTGTTACCTCCCAGGTATCATTCCCGAACTCCACCAGTGAAGCACTGCCTTCTCCATAGGCTGCACCTGGCGCACCCACCGCAATAACTGACCCATCAATTGCTAAAACTGATCCAAATCTTGGGCCGGGCCCGCGAACGGGAGTATAGTTGTCAGAATCAGCATATCCATTTTCCTGCACCGGATATACGAGTACTTCCCCATCCATATCTGAGGCCATTGGCGCACCAACAACAATCCAGCGAGGATCCCGGATCTGGACCTGTGCACCAAAAAACTGGCGTCCTGATGGATCATTCGGGGTAAGAATCTCCCACTCACTCCACGTCGCATCTTCGCCATCACCCAGGCGCCAGACAGCCACTGCACCCAGTCCACTGTTGTGCCGAGGCGCACCAATGGCTGCCCGATTTCCTTTTAGATCTACGGAGGCTGCAAACGCCGACTCCGTGCCCAACTCTCCACATGAAAATGTTTCGACAAGCCCCCATTCATCGTTGCCGTATTCGTACAAATACGCGCTACAGGCCCCAGGAGATCCTACAAGTAAACGCCCCTGATCCATCGAAAGCGTCATTCCATACATTGACACAGCCTCCGTACCGGGATCGACAAGTTTTGCACCCTCAACCCAAACGTCATCCGAGTTGCGATAATAAACAGATACATCGCCTGTACTTCCGTTGGGCAGCCCGGCACCTACAGCAATCCATCTCCCATCTGCTGCGAGTGCACTGCCAAAGGTTAGGAGGTGCTCTGACTCAAGTCTTCCTGTTTGAACAAAGTTACCCGTTCCATCCTCTTGCTCGAAAATAAAAACGGCTGTTGCGCTTGCGACAACCAATGTTCCGTTTCCATACGCAATCGTACTACCAAATCCATCATTAACATGAGCATCTTGAGCACGCAGTGAGCTGCTCAATAACCACTTCTGATCTGCATCACGCAAATAAACATGAACCATTCCCGGGTTTTTGAAACCCCGGGACTCAGCTACAAAGAGGTGACTATCTCCGGCAACAATCGCTCCGCCGAAAGCAGCCAGTGATTCAGGGGGAGGTGCTCCAGTAACGGGCACTGTCAATGCGGCCAAAATGGCCAAAACCGAAAGATTTCGTATCATTTTGCGATGTAGGAGTCTTATATAGCGTAAGAGTTGGTGGGCCCTACGGGATTCGAACCTGTGACCTCTCGCGTGTGAGGCGAGCGCTCTAAACCACTGAGCTAAGAGCCCTTAACCAGACAGATACTCCCTTAGGGGCTGACCATGAACCTTTTTAACTGACCAAGGGTCCGCTTCTAAAACAAGTCGAATCCCACCACTCAACCCCACTACCGAAGTGGATGCATGTCGCGAAGCACCGGCCACAAGCCCCGCTGCCAAAATAATCGCAACAGCCGTGCCGACCAAAATACTGGTGTGTGGTGGACGGATCGGACTGGCAAACGGCAAATGACGAGACAGTCTCCTACGAACACATGCACGTAGTCCCGTTGGAGTTCGCAAACGATGTTCACATAACAAGCGTCGTGTGCAACGCAAATACCTGACTTGGCGCGCAAGTCCTGTATCGCATTCCACACACTCCTCAAATGCGGCGCGAACGGCACGATCCATTGTTCCGTCCACATACTCACACAGGAGTTCGTCCATCCAGGAGGCTTTACTCAACATGAGCGAGAGTAGCTATATACCATCCATACGATCAGTTTCCGGGGTGAAGTTGACTCCTTCTACATGACGTAATGAAGGCGAAACACGAATGTTTCTTGATTTGAACCAGATCAAAGCATTTCGGGCATTCATACGCATGAAAGCGTTTGCTAAAGATCTTCACGGAACCTCCGTGTAGTGCCAACGCAATTAGTGCCGCAAAGGTTCAGACAATAGCCGTGTGATCAAAAGTGTCATAATCACACGTGGACTTCGTTTGGAGAAGCCTTTAATTTCGCTGTCCACACTCAAAAACAGTTGCATGGCCCGTTCGATTTCTGGTAGCGGCCAGTTGCGGGCAGCCTGCCTGTACTTATAGATCATGGTGTACGGAATGCCGGTCCGCTCGGTAATATCTGCCGGCTTGAGGCCATGTGAGGGACAGCCGTGCAATTTCCAGAGCTTAAGGAAATGGCTGTTTAGTACGGCCAGAATTTTTAAAACTTCGCCCCGCCTCGAAGAAGCACCGAGTAATAACTGCTCTGCAATCCTGTGCGCCTCAACCCGTCTGCGATCCGTGATGGCATCCTGTAGCTCAAATATATTAATCTCACGAGATTGTCCGCTGGCCTGCAGAACATCCTGTTTCGTAATCACTCTCGTCTCAGGCACACCCACGTAAGTGATGAGCTTTTCAATCTCCTGGACCAATAGCGCTAGTCTGGTACCTAGAAATTCTATCAGTAGTTGTCCGGCACTCTTTTCCAGTTTGCAACCTCGAGAACTGGCATATTCACGCAAAAACGGTCCCACCTGACTGCGCCACAACGGAGCAAACTCCACAACCTTTGCGATTTTGGGGGTTTTTTTCAGCGTGCGATAAGGATCCGCATTGAACCTTGGGCGAGTTTCGCAAACAAGGAACACAATTGCTGCTGGATTTGGCCATTTAGCCAGCGTTGTAAACAGTTTGTTTCCCTTGAGTTGATCAAATGCCCGTATGATGACAACACGCCGCTCAGTCAGCATGGGTGCCATTTGGCATATACCTAGTACATCTTTAGCGGCTATATCCGGCCCGTAAACTACATCAAGGTTAAAATCACGATCCTCCGGGGGAAGAGTATGATCAATCAGAATCTGCTGCAACTGATCGGGGAAATACGGCTCCGCTCCATAGAAGAGGTAGACCGGTTTAAAGTGTCCCGCCTCAAAATCTTTTTTCAGATCCCTATAGAGATCGAGCGAAGATTTTTTTTTGCGTCTCCCGCCTGCTGCAGACATCACCAGGAACGATAAAGCCTTTCTGCTACAGTACGAAGCGTATCCGTATCATGCTGCAAGGCGGTTAAAAGGAATTTGTAGACATCCGCACCATCTGTAATCTGCTGTGACCAGGCCTCCATACTAAGATGTTCTGCAGCGGCAATGACAGATCTCCGGGCGGATTCAACCTGCACAAGAATATCCTTCATTGGTATGCTATTCCAATCCACGGACAAGGCCTTCGGGGCAATCTTACGTCCGGACATATTTTTCAGAGCGGGGAGAATTTTGTTTCGGTCCCGCGTGATGATAGCGCCGTAACACTGTTTGACTGACGGTCCGCGGTCAGTATTGGTGATTTGCGACTCATGCAGACGTGGGGAGATCTGTCGCAGTGCGGCAATCTCGTCTATTAGGTAGCGCAGTTGATCCAGTACTGCGCCGCGACGGCGCGCTGGATCTGGCTCAGTCATCGTCTGAAGAAGGACGGCCCTCCCATGTATTGCCAGCGGCAATGGGGGTTTCCGAGCGCAAATGCGTGTTCTTCAATTCCGGCATTTGCGTCTCAGCCAGCTCACGCACATGATGGCGATCCCTTAAACTGTGCAGATTGTTATCCGTGCGGTGCTGCCATGCATCCGCATTCTCCTGCTTATTACGGGCTTCCTCCAGATAGTCAAGCCGGTCTGTGAGCCGCTCTGCGGGTACCAACAAACGATCAAGCCCAAAGATTGCCTCATCCCGTCCATGAAAAGTAAGATCGTACTCCTTCGACATCACGATGGCTTCCTCCGGACAAACTTCCTCACAGAATCCGCAATAGATACAGCGGAGCATATTGATCTCAAACCAGGCCGGTTCACGCTCTTTGCTGCTGTGCGGATCATCCACCTCGCGCGACTGCATCGATATTGCCATGGGTGGGCATGCCTTCGCGCAAAGATTACAGGAAACGCAGCGCGGCGTACCTTCCTCTTCTACAAGAACGGGCCGCCCACGATAAGAGTCAGGTGGCTCCCAGAGTTCATCCGGATACTCTGTCGTATAGGACGGCTCCTTAACCATTTTGCGGAAGCTGTATCTGAGCCCTTTGAAGATTTCCGGGAGGTATAGCCGTTCCCAGAAATTGAGATTGCGTTCGTTCTCAGATTTGGTGTTCTTCGGTACGCCAGGCATGGGGTTATCTACCGCTTGGCCTCTGGATATCAAACCGGATAGTTATTGTTCCATTATTCATCTTCTGGAGATTTACGCCGAAAAGCCAGCGTAATCGGAACCCCCGCGAAACCATACGCTTCGCGAAGCTGGTTTTCAAGATAACGAGCATAACCGGTCCCAACACCCTGGGGATGGTTGCAGAAAAAAGCGAAGAGTGGCGGAGATACCCCGACTTGAGTGACATACTTGATCTGCACATACCGCCCACGCCAAGTGGGAGGATGATAGCGCCCGATCGATTGCTGCACCGTTCGATTGAGCTCGGACGTTGGCACGCGATGTGCTGCATTGCGCATTATCTCCAGACAAATATCCAGCACTCGGTGCGCGCGCTTACCCGTAAGTGCAGAAACAAACAGGATAGGAACGTAATCCAATGTCTTCAGACGCTCCCGGATCGCACGTTCAGAATCCCTGGCGGTGTTTGTTTCCTTTTCAACGAGATCCCATTTGTTAACAACAATCACTAAACCTTTTCGCAGTGTCTCCGCTTCCTTGAGAACATTAATGTCCTGGGCTTCCAGGCCCACTGTCGCATCCAGAAGTAGTACTGCTACATCACAACTACGAATCGCGCGTTCTGTGCGCAGTGTAGCGTAAAACTCGATGTTCTCACGAACCTTGGTGCGACGCCTTAACCCGGCCGTATCAACCAATGTGATTGCCTCTCCCTTATAGGTCAACTCTGCATCAACGGAGTCTCGCGTTGTGCCACTGATTTCTGTTACGATAGAGCGTTCCTGTCGCAGCAGGGTGTTGGTGAGTTGGGATTTTCCGACGTTCGGCCGTCCGATAAGCGCAATCCTCACTCCATCGTCATCTTCACTTTGTTCTTTCTCGGGTAGTGCAGCAACAACAGCATCCAGAAAATCGCCTGTCCCCATCCCGTTCGTAGCACTTACGGAATAGACTTCGCCCAGACCCAGACTGTACATGGATGCCGCTTCCCACTGACGCTTTTCATTATCTGCTTTATTGGCAACGACGAATACAGGCTTGTTGCTTCGCCGGAGCATCCGTGCCATTTCCTGATCCAGGTCAGTCACGCCTGCCATGACGTCTGTGACCAATAGAACGATGTCCGCTTCTGTAAGCGCAATCTGTACTTGTTCGCGTATTGCACGCTCAAAACGGTCTGCACTTCGCGGCACGTACCCACCCGTATCCACGAGTGCGAATTCTTTTCCGTTCCAGATTACCTGACCGTAAATGCGATCCCGCGTAACGCCAGGAGCGTCATGGACAATCGCTTGGCGCGATTCCGTCAGTCGATTAAACAGCGTAGACTTACCCACATTCGGACGGCCAACAATCGCAACTAGCGCCATGGCTTATTGCATTTCTTGTATTGAGATTCTACCAATCAATTCACGAAGCTTTCCACAACTGCTACATAGTGCTTGTCAGAGAATAGGTCATTTTTGCGATTCTTGCTATACTCATAACAATCTGGGCCCATAATTGTGGCGTCGTTGATGGAGTTTCGGGGGAATTAGGTGCCTTTCGGCTTGCTGAACGGTCACTGGAAGACATTTTTTGCTCTCCGATGCAGCTGGGACGCGACCATGCGTGCCAACCCGACGTATGTCTGCCTTTCCGCTTATGGCGGAGCCTGTCCAAATTCCTTCGGTAGGATTACAGCGGCGCTACGCCGCTCGTTTTCGGGCCTGATGCCAGCGCTTGAGCCGCTCTTCTTTCCGCTTCAACTGCAAGCCAAGACGATGCACGTTGGCCGCGACCACAGAGAGCGCCACCGTGCGACCAAACCCCTCCTTACCATGCGTACGCACCAAGTCCAGTCCGCGCTGGTTCAAATTGTTGATCGCGGATTCTACCGCCGGATGCTGACGACGACCCTCCACAAAGTCCGGAGCGGATGCGCGCTCCTTGTCCGCATGACTTAAACGACCCCGCTTCGGCATAATCACCAGTTCCAGAATTTGCTCCAATGCGCGCCGGTTGTGTTCCGATGAATACCCCGTATCCATGCTGCACGAAGTCAGGGACGGGTACAGTGTCTTGGCCTCCCGTAAAAAATCCACGATCATTGACGAATCTACCCCCTCGTAGAGCACCTGGTAGTAAAGAATGTACCGATGCTGGTCCTCCAAGACGCAGACCGGGAGTCCCAACTCCGCCAGTACCCCCGCCTTACCTTTGCTGATCCAACGCGTATGCGGCGCGTGAACCGAGAAAATCTTCTCCGAATGCGGAATCTTTTCGCCCCTGAGCAACCGCCGATCCACCTGATCGATCAGTTTCAAGCTGCATCCCAGGTAGTGCAGCCACCGATCACTGCAATCTGCCCCCAACCTCCGCTGCGAAGCCAACGCCTTCTTCACCAGCTTTCTGCAGTGGCACAGGTATTTGCGCACCCGATCACGACGATGCCAACCCCGTGACCTGCGTACCCCTTGAAACAAACGATCAAGCCGCTTTTCCCAATCCGACGCCTTGCGCCAGCCCGGCAGGCCGTGCGAACGGCTCATACGTGCCGACTCCCGAAGCAAACAACCCACCGCATCCCTTAGCAGATTCACATCCGTAGGCCAATGAACATGCGTCTTCGTCACCGCTGAATCTACCCTGCAACGTAACCCTTCCTCCTGGGCCTTCTTCGTAAGTTCTGCGTGCCCATGTTCCACCACAACCTTGTTGATCTTGCCCAGTAACTCCTCCGATAACAAACTCACATTGTCCAGAATCGTCTGTACATGGTATTCCGGTTCCGATCCCTCGCGCCAACCACCATGCCCAAGCATCTGGCGCAGGAGCTTGTCGTTGTTCGCCATATGCGTCAGTCGATCATAATCGCAATTCAGGGCCTGCTTCAGCATCCCCAGAACGAAAATCCTCCACAGATCCATCCCCCGGCGCCCCAATTTGTGACTGACTCCCGAAGCCACACCCCCTTCCAAAAGCTCGAAAATCTTCGCTCGCGTCTTTGCATTCTTGTATATCGAACGCAAACCACGCAATACCGCCGGAATGTCATCCCGGCTTCGGGGGGCAAGCTCAATCTCTTCAATCGGAACCTGCCCAAACGCGCGTTGGGCTTCCATTACTACACGCATGGCAACAAAGGGGCGAATGTACACGCTTAAACGCCCAAATCAGACCTCTTACCCCAAAATTGCCGCCAGATTCGCAAATTCATTCATCCTCCTGCGATGACCACGCCTATGCGATGAGAACCCCAAATACAGGCTAAATCCTGACCAAATCCACCAAAAATGACCAAATCTGCTCCCAAATACCCGAATTCATCGTATAATCCCACGACCAAAATCATTTTCTGGCAAGCACTACATATCTGGACAATGATCCCTACTACTCCTTAACATCAACCTTGACTCCGCATCGCTCGCCCATTTCTACGCAGAGTCTGAAAATGGACTTCCGGTCAAAGCGTACATTAACCGCATAAGTGCCATGTCTGGGAATTGGGATGAATCGTCCACTTCCCTTTGGTACCGAATCAGCAACGAGAATATCTCTTGCAGGCCTTTCACCCCGCAACCGCTCAGCGTTTCCTTCCGGGTCGCTATCCAAGAGCGCCGCGATAACATTCAATAGCACCTTATTGTAAATTTTCTCTCTCTTCCACTCGCCGGAGTTTATGCGCCAACGGGGCCCTGGAAAGATCCCATCCTCCCAAGGCCAATATTTCACGGCTAACTTAGCGAGGTCCTTGCCATATGCGAGCAAATTATCTTTCTTCCAATCCACATGCCGTTCAGCCAGCTTCCGCGTAAGCGTAAAGTTGCTATTCTTATAGAGCTCACGCTTTTCTTTATAGTGTCTATTGCTGATTTCTGAATTGATTTCTGGCCCAACTAGTGTAAGATTTGCAAGACTGTTTAAGTAATTTTCATGCATCTCATCTTGGTCATGCCCCAAGTAGTTTTCCCATTCCTCGCTCAGCGTTCTCGGCATTATGTGTTCCAGGGATAAATCCTCAATCCTCAGGTGGGCTGGGTTTTTCCATTTTTTCGAGTTGATAGCATGCAGGATGGTTCTGGCTGCATCTGAAGCTTTACCTCCGTACGCTTTTCTCTTTCTTATACCCTCTTCAACTTCTTCAGCATTGGGCATCGCGATTTGTGACCGCCAAAGTTTTCGGATTTTTTCAGTCCAATGGTCACTGAAGTCTTCAGTAAATTGAGGGCCCTTGTCGTGAGCAAAAACCGCGAACTCCGTATTGAGCGCATTGCTCGGCTTAGCTGCAAGCCAAAGCCGCGTCAGCCAAGTACTGATTGCCTCCAGGGATTCAATAAGCTCTTTTTTCGTTGCCCCAGTGCTATCAGGTCTTGTAGCATCATCCAAAAGACGGAGTGTGAACGGACGATGGACATCAATCCCAAGACCTCTCAGATATTCCAGTAATTGGTTGACGCACCCATCTTCATGCTTGCCGCCCCTACCAGTTATCATCCCATAGAGCACAGCTAATCCGGCAAACTCCTTGCATAGCCAGGTTGTGTCGTTTCCTGCGTTCGAAACGTGCCACCACCTCCGAAGGTTTTCGTAGGTCTGCTTTATACCATAATTCTCTCCCGTCTTCCACCGGAGGAAATCCCGAAGAAATTCGTCTATGCGCTTGGGTTCTTCAACAGCTCCCAAATGCCTCTCTAATGCGCACCAGTGATCTCGGTATACTTCGTCCTGGGTTTCCCTGTCCAGCCCCATTAAGAGCCAGTTTTTGACCTTTTCTCCTTCCGTCAGCGGAACACCCGTCGCATTCAGACTCTCAAATATCTGCTGTGGGTCATCAGATGGTTTGCATGTGAAACTTATAACCTTGAACCGACGCAACCCCTCCATCAGTCGGCTGGGCCCAATTTTGGCAACTTCTGTTCGTAAAATTTTTCCCGCCGCAGCGACCTTGCCTTCTCCGCCAGGATTACCCCGAAGTACCTGCGCATACTCTTCATCATCAACATCATGAAGGTCCAGTTTCCTTGGTGGATTCAAAGTATTCTTTAACAGAACTGACCTGATACTCTCGGACTTCCACTGCCCTGCACTGCCATTTGGCCCCAACTCTTCCGCAATGCAAGCCAGTAGAATGCTGACAGTCGTAAGCCGCTGTTGCCCATCAACAACATGGTGTATACTGGCCGTACCCGGCGGTGTACTCTCCGAATAGGTTATGAGTGTACCACCAAAATGTCTGGCGTTCTCGTCGTCCGCCTTCGCAATGGCTTCAAGGTCTTTCACCAACCGTTGGAGGGCGCGCTTATCCCAGCTGTATCTACGCTGCCATTTAGGCACAGAATACTGGACATTGGAGCCGAATAAGCTGAGAAAATTTATTAATGTGACTTCCATTTATATCAATTGAACTACCACTAAAAAGAAATTTGGTCCAAAGACCCAAGCTGCCACATCCGGCAACTACCACAACCTTCTTGTTGCTGAAAAAATACATGAACCAAGTATGACCCAGCGAAATTACGAAATTTGTCCTTCGTCAATCTTCCCCGGATCCGACAAAAACACCAGACCCCTCAAGCTGAAAGCTTCCTGCCGCTTGAAGGCATAGATCAATCGATTCAGTACCTGTGTGTTGAATACACCAAGTTTACAGAAAGTGTCGAAATCGTGAATTTTAAGACCCGTGACTTTCGTGAAGAGGGCCGGCTCAACATTATGAACCACATCTACGAGGCTTTCCTCCCGGTAGTCTGTCAAGTACATGAAAATTGGAATTCTGGCGAGAAATTGCAAAAGCGCTTCTTCAATCTTCTTGCGGTGTTTAGCCATTTCTCGCTTTTCCCTGCTAACAGCTGACTTTCGCCTACCCTCCGCTCTGGCCTTCATCAACGACTTTTCTGCGGTTACAATTTTGGGGCTTCAACTAATTTAGTGAAACCCTTGTTTTTGAGACAGCATCTGGATATAGATCCAGTCCACCGAGATAGAAGTAAATTGCATTTGCTAACCGCTTGGTATTTCGAAATCCGCGGCAACGGACTTTGATCGTTTTGATTCGACTGTTGATGCTTTCTGCTGGCCCATTGCTGGCTTTGAGAATGATCGCATTGAGAATTCCCCAAAGGTGTTTTCTGACCGTCTTGGCAACTTTAACCATGTCTTCAAGCCGGCAACGTGAGGCCCAGGACAACCATTTTTCCCAAGCTTTGCGTGCCCAGGTTCGGCTCTTATAGTGCCACAATTTCTGGGACAATTCTTTGATGGCCCAGGCACGGGCCGTTTTCAACGAACTATCCTTTAACGCCTTGAATCGCTTCTTTTGGCGGACCGACATATTCTGTTTGTTGGTCAGCCAGTCATACTTGGTCCCGGTGAGATCATCAATGCCCGCTTTCCGCAATTCTCGGTTCTCCTGCCGACGGACTTTATCTACCGCCCCTCCAATCTTTTTCGCCACATGAAAACGATCAAATGCAATCTTGGATGCCGCATCTGGAACATGTTTTTTCGTGGACTTGATATAGGCAGGCCACATATCCATGCTCACACTTTCAATCGCTTCCAGTTGCTCAGTAGAACAGCCTTCATAATAAGCATCCAGACTCGCATGGGTGCGCTTTTCCTTGACAAACAGCACCGTACCCGTTTGAGAATCTGAGACCACGGTGATATACTTATGGCCTTTTTTATACGAGGTCTCATCCACACACACATGGGCAACCGGTTGCGCCTTTCTGCGATCAAGCCCCCGTTCCACTGCGCGGTCCATAATCCCTGCAACCGCAGGCCAACTCATCTGCAGGAGCCGACACACTGACGAGATCGTTGACTCCCGAAGCAGATCAATGACCAGCGCCTCAAATTCATAGGTCATGCGTACACTCCGATCCGCCCAAGGGGGCGAAATCGTCACCACTCCGTGTTCTGCACACTTTACACGAGGTAACTGCGTCGTTACGATTGTACGATATTTTCCGGTATCCAGATGACGCCAACTCCGAGTCCGACGATCATACACCGGACTCGCTTGATCACATTTTGGACACCGAAGCTTGGATTCATCCGTACAGATCACATGGATATGGGCCTCCTCGGCATCATGATCCGCTGTTACCTCCGAAATTGACCAAGGTGACGAAATGCCATAAACCTTGTTTATTCCTTTAATCTTCACCCCCATTACGATTCGTAATTGTCGAAAAAATGAAAGATAAAACCTTTGAGTAGAATGACGCATGACGCGATAAATCGTCTGAAACCTTAGCCCAGAATTGGATAAGATCAGGACTAATTCACTATATTTATTGAAGTCCCACAATTTTTGTTGCGTGCTTGCGCAGGGCACGAAAAGCTTCATTGTTTTCCAGAGATCGCAGGAGTTCCTCATCGTTAAGGATACCCTCCAGTACATTACGACTAAGATCTATCATGCGCGGGGATTGCCACCGCTTAGCCAACATGGCAGAACCAACATCAGATGTCGCCATATCCATCAGAATCTGATTCATTTAACTCAGTCTGTTTCCCATCATCATAGGCAAGTATGGGCAGGAAATTCAAAAACTCACGCACATCAGACCTGGCACTGCCCTCGCCTTTCGCGTTGGCCTGTTGTGCACAGAATCAGTACACCATTTCCAGCGCGCGATTTTACGCAAAGTCGAATATGTCGGCTTCCGATTTGATCACCTCTTGCCTGTTGGATTGTCATCCTTCAAACGCGTCCAAGGTGACTGAACCCGGAATGTAGCCTGAAAATGCGCGGCACTACAAGCTACATTAATTTGTAGCAAAATCAACAACCTCACACGTATTTGATAAACTTGATTATCCTTGCCTTGATTCGTTGCGTATACTCACGAGCACGAATCCACTGGCAGAAAAACAATTATGGAATATATCCGAGCGAGAGAGTAACTCATGAATGATGGACTTTCCCAGCACGAAACTAAACTGCTTACCGGCCAAGAAGCGTTTCACGGGCAGAAAGTCCTGCCGCCGCTCCAACTGATTGACTTTTGGCGCTGGTCGGGCTCCATGCTTTCAGATAACACCACTCGAGGAGTTCTTGCTGAGTTTCTCGTTGCGGCGGCACTGGGACTTCACAAAAAGGTAAGGAGGGAATGGGATGAGTGTGATATTCGCACGACATCTAATACTTTAATAGAAGTGAAATCTGCAGCCTATAATCAGACATGGAAACAGTATAACCATCTACGATCCGGTTTGGGGTAGCACCTCACAGAAGCTGGAACGCGGAGACTGGAAAGTTCAGAGAAGAAAACAGGCGGTGGGCTGACATCTATGTTTTCTGCGTGTTTAAGGGAAAGAACTCTCTTGACTGCCTTGATATGAGTGAATGGGACTTTTATGTCATTGCTACCAGAGTCTTGGATCAAGAAGTTCCTCAGCATAAAACGATTGGTTTGAATTCTCTTAAAAAGCTCTCTCCACACAAATGCAGCTTCGAAGTTCTGCAAAAGGTGATTTTGGATGTCGAAAAGGAGGTAAAGGAGAATAGGCCCTCGTCTTTATAAATGTGTCATCGTTCCCACATTGAAAAGTCTATGCCCAGGTACCAGATGGTGTAGTTGTCTAGCCTGAATTAGTTTGGCGGCAGCTTAAGTTTAACCCCTCCCTATTCTCCTCCCAATCGGTTGTTTTTGAGGATCAAATCTCTTCATTGAAGCCTCAACTTCCTTTTTTCGTGGCGTCCCCCAGATGGGGGGAAGTTTAGGCCCGACGATTTCCCGATACGCAAACCACGCGCAGCCACCCATTATTTGTCAAAAAGGATCTAGGGACAATTACGCTACTATCAGAGGCCGCCCCAATATGTGGCTACCGAAGGCGGTCTTTGTGCTCAATGTAGAGCGCCCGAAACAGCATGTACGACGTTTGAGCGGTCTCTCTCGTGAACCAGTAATTGACACCTGCACCGACCGCCGCACCAGCCAACGGGATGGTCTGTAACAGTTTTCGGCCGACCAAATTCTTTGCCAGCTCACGTGGCACATGCCTGGACTGGTCCGAAAATACCCCACGCACACGACCCTGGTAAGTGCCGCCACCCGCATAAGAGGCAGCGGCTATGCCCACTTCGTGCAAGGCACCGCTGCGGGCCTCCCGGGAATTGGCTGCTGCCGCATTGTAGATCGACAATACGATCGACCCATGCTCAGGCCCCATCATCGGAAATCCATATGCCGCCCCAATCCGCTGAATGAGATGAAGATTAATCGCGAAGAGCAACGGAATGTCCGCTGCGATAAGCATTGCTCCACCCAGTCCTGTTCCACCCCCACTGAGCGCAGCCATTACGGTATTCTGGGTGAACAGGCCCTTGGCGATAGTGTCCAGTGTTTCCAGAGGTGCGGTGCGTAAATCTTCTACGTTTTCGATATCCAGACCCTTCTTGCGCGCCTCAGATTGGATACTGCTCAAGTCAACGGCCCACTTGGTGGCATCGTTGAGCTTAGATAAAAAGACGCCAATAGCATCACTCATTTGATCTACGAGACTGGTTGGGACTCCTTGCTCCACCGCCCAGTCTACCGGACGCATGACCCAGTCCATCGCTCGAGCAACAAGGGAAGCATCGCCGCGCAACCACGCATCGACTTCCTTCTGTGCAGATTTTTCGTAAGATGTAAGCTGCATAACAACGTGTAAAATTCAGCCTAGTGTGATCAATGTAACCTCCTACAGCAATATCAGACCCAGTACCCCAACTCCTACGCAATAGAACGCAAATGTATGCAGGCGTCCACGGCGAACAAAGTCAAGAACCACACGAATAGCAATAATGCCTGCACCGTACGCTATAACCGTACCGAGCAGTATCGGCAACCAGTCCACTGCTTCTGGAGATTGTAAAAGAGCCATCCCCTTGATCAGCGTCGCTCCGAGAATAGCCGGCAGAACCATTATGAATGAAAAGTCTGCAGCAGCTTCAGGTTTAATGCCGAACAGCAACCCAGTACTGATCGTGGCCCCCGATCTGGACATCCCCGGAAGTAGTGATACCGCCTGTGCAACACCCATAAACAGAGACTTCCATAGTGTGACCTGGCCACCTTGCGACCGTGCCAGTATCGTAAATCCAAGCAATACCCCCGTCACGATCAACATCATGCACGCAAACCAAGGGCGCGCATAGGTCCATTCCAATTGTAGATCAAGGAACACATACGCCATACCGGCAGGGATGCTCGCGAAAATTATCAACCACGCTGTCCGCACGTTTGTATTAGTGCGATAGGCTTTTCGGGTATGCAGAAACGTGCGGACGGTATCTGTTACAATCGCCCCCAACCGATGCCTGTACACCGTCATGATGCTGAATGCCGTGCCTGTATGAAGCAAAACTTCGAACGTCACATCCGGCGTAAGCTGAATCCCAAGCACATGCTGCGCGAGAACAAGATGCCCAGAGGAGGAAACAGGGAGGAACTCTGTTAATCCCTGCAATAGTCCCAGTATCACCGCTTGCCACCACGTCATGAATAAATATTTTTGTCACGCAACTGAAGATATCTCATGGCAAGGCGGGTTCAACCATCACGACTTCCTCACGACTCACGGCAACCTCACCAGTTGGAGTACCCCGCACCTTACGAACATACTTGCGTGGGGTAACAATAACCGGAGCCACACTGCTGGTTCGTGCCTTGCTGTGCCAAGCCACAATCGCCGCCGCCTGCTCTATTAGATGATTGCTTGGCTGCGCATCACGCCCAGGCAACCTTAGAACCGCATGCGCCCCGCTTACCCCACGTGCATGCATCCATAAATCAAATGGACGTGCATACTGGAGTGTTAGGACCTCACTCTCCTTTGCATTACGACCAACCCACAGTTCATAGGGAGGAACAAGAGGGTAGCGCCTGAAAGGCTGATTGGGGCGCACAGACTGCTTATGTGTCTTCTGGAAGGTTTTGAGATCCTTTTGCGTTCGGGTTTTTTCGAGTGCCTGCAACTGCTGCTTCAATGACTCCGCTTTCTCCTCGGCCTGTCTGATGAGTGTATCCAGGTGCGCACGGGATGTGCGTGCCTTGCGTGCTTTCGAGTAATAGCGTTCAGCATTCTGCAGAGAGTTCAGGGCCGGATCCAGTGAAACGGTCAATTGTGTTTCGGGGTTAAAAACATCTTGGATACGCACACAGTGCTTACCTGCCGGCAACGGCGGTGAGGCCATCAAAATATGTCCCAATCGTTCATATTCATCTGCACGCGAGGGGCGAGACCGCTCAACCCTCATTCGCTCGGCTGAACGCTCAGCTTTGTCCAGCATCCGCACGAGAGTTTTTCGTAGAGGTTCATACTGTGCGCGATAGGCCCTCTCTGAGAGCGCATGTCGCGCATAAGTATGCAGCCCATTATCTATATCGCTGTACACACGTACATCCTCCCCACTTCGCGCCTTGAGAGGGATGAGTGAGATCGCCGCTGGATCCTGGTACACATACAAGGGTCCTTGTGCACTCAGCAGCCGTTTGTGCAATGTCTGGGCTACTTCAAATACCAGAGCCGCATCAAGTGTTTCTGCGCTGCGCCCCTTCAACTCCTGCAACTGCATAACTTCCCTGGCCTGATCCCTATTGAAACGAACAAAAACACGTTGTATGGCCTTTACTGCACTGCCGCGTGCATCCTTCCAACGCGTGGCAAACTCCACAACATTCGTGGGCTCTGGGGCAGCACACAAAGGGGGAAGCTCCGCCGGAGCGCGTTTACGAAACGCCTCCTGTACCTGACCTTTCTTGTTTGCCAGAAGCACATTGGCGCGAGCCCCATACAGGTGCGCCTGAAGCTGAATACCTCCCGTACACTTCAAAGTTAGAACGCGATCACTATCCGAAACCATGATCTCTATAATTGACCGCCCGCGTAGTAATCGTAGCAGGGGCTTAACGTTGCGTCTTGGGCGCCCTACCTCTGTACGCCTGAATGCACCGATAATTGGCGCGTGTGTCAGGAATGACGCCGCCGTAACAGCACCATCCTGTTCGAGTGCTACGGTCAATTCCCCCGGTGAATGGGACCAAGCATCTAGAACTTTGCTGCCCGGAAGAATCTCATTCCAGGCGCGAGCAAGCCGGCGTAACAGATAATAATTGTTTAGCATCCTCGATGCTGCACAAAAAGGCAGCATTTGTTCGATCGACACACCCCACCGGATGCACTCGAGATTAGCAGTGTTGTACCTCAGCAGGTCAAAATTGAACCATGGATACGCTTCCTCTTCTACTCTACCACGATTTGACTGGTTACAGATTCGCTAAACCGGTCACCGTTACCATATTGTCCATCAATGCGTCAAAATTGTGCGAACAATCTGTAATCGCAAAACGCCGAGTCTGACAAGTTGCGGAATACTACTAACATAGCCTGTACGATCATTGATATCGCAGCAGCACCGCGTCGCTGCGAGTAATGCAAACGCCACACTGGATTGCTCCAAAATGTGCCCCTAATTCCCATGATATTGTTTCGTTTTTGCCGTAGGAACTATCACGCACGAACATCCGAAAAAACTCCTCGCTGCAGTTTCGGACTTGTGGTGGGCTCCATAAGGGAACAAACCATGGCTGTGTTTGTTAGCGAGTTTTTAGGTAAATTCTTGACTATGGCTCTACCCAAAGGCGCACCACAGTGGTGACATCCACAGGTTGGGTACACTTAATCGACGAGATCACAATAAAACATTATATCTGCCTCGCTGCCCTCGCCCTTTTTATCACGCATTTGGCCGATGCACAACAGATCCAGTCGATGATTGGGTCACGCGTGCAATGTACTGACAACACGGCCGCCGGCCACGCATGCAGCAACGTTGACATGCTGTCCCACTTGTCGATGCAGGATATGGGGATTGAGTACATTAACGACATTTGGGGGTGGGTTGACCCGGATACAAAAAGTGAATATGCCCTCCTAGGTTCGAACTCTTCAGTGGTTTTTGTTGATGTTACTGATCCCATGAACCCCATTTACCTGGGCCAACTACCAGGCCATGATCCAGAGGCGAGCACCCTTTGGCGTGATATGAAGGTTTACAAGGATCACATGTATGTAACGGTTGATGGGGGCAGCATGAATGGTGTACAGATCTTTGACCTAAATCAACTGCGCTCTTACAGTGGCAGCCCCATCAACTTCGAGGAAACTGCCGTTTACAACGCGATCACAACTGCGCATAACATTGCTATAAATGAGGAGACCGGCTTTGCATACGTCGTGGGGTACAGACTGTCGCATTTGGGGGGTGGTGTCGCTGATACATGTGGTGGGATGGGACTGCATATCGTGGACATCCGGGATCCGGTCAATCCGGTCTACGCCGGCTGTTTTGCAGATTTACTCACCGGCAGAGGCCACAACGGGTACACACACGATGTTCAATGCGTAATCTACCGCGGGCCGCATCTCAAGTATCAAGGCAGAGAAATCTGTATCGGATCGAACGAAACCCACATTAGCATAGCCGACGTGACTGACAAGGAAAACCCCGTGGCATTGGCAGCAGCGGACTACCCGCACGTGGGGTATACACATCAGGGCTGGCTCACCGAAGACCATAAATATTTCCTGATGAATGATGAGTTTGATGAGTCGCAGAATCTGGTTACTAACACGCGCACAATTATTTGGGACCTGTCCGACCTTGATGACCCAATCTACCACTCCTCGTTCAGTCACTCGACAACATCAATCGACCACAATCTCTACGTGCACGGCGACTACCTATACGCAGCTAACTATACCACCGGCCTGCGCATCGTGGATATTTCAGATATCAAGAAACCCTGGGAAGTGGCACACTTCGACACACATCTGAACTCTGATGCCAAAGGTTATGACGGAGCTTGGAGTTCATTTCGCTTTCCTGAGAGTGGCACTACAGTAGTTGGCAGTCATCCGGACGGTCTACTCGTTCTAGATCCGATGCCGGGCATGAATACGAGTACGGACGGGTCGGCGGAAATCCCTGAATCCTTTTCGCTCTCGTCTGCATATCCGAACCCTTTCAATCCTTCTACATCCACAGTGCTCGCACTCCCTGAACAGGCTGAGGTGCGTGCAGAAGCTCTTGATCTGCTTGGGCGGTCCGTCGATGTGATACACCACGGGATACTACCTGCAGGCGAGCATACGCTGACCTTTGACGCAGGGAATCTGCCAAGCGGAACTTACTATATCCGGGTTCAGACAGATCGATATGTGACCGGCACGAAGGTCATATTGATCAAGTAAGAAACTTAAGCAGGGCAAAGCCCCCTGCGAGGAGCACCGCAAAAGCAATTGCGAGCCAGTTAAAGTAGCGATCAATGAAGCTGCGTACTGGTTCTCCAAAGCGCCAGATCAGGATGCTCACAAGCATGAACCGTGCTGTGCGACTGGTGGCTGAGGCTAGGAGGAACAGTGGAAAAGATGTGTCAAAGGCACCGGCACTGACGGTGAAGAGCTTATAGGGAATGGGCGTGAATCCTGCGGTAAAGATGATCACGAAACCCCACTCTTCAAATCTCTGCCCCAAATCCGCATAAACCGCCTCACTGAATCCAGGGATATTGTGAAAGAAAAACTGTGCGAGCGCCGTAAACCCATCGGGGGTCAGCCACGCGTAATGACCCAGTGCGTATCCAATCATCCCGCCACAAAGTGAACCTGCACTGCACAAGAACCCGAAGTACAATGCCTTCCTGCGTTGGCCCAGTGCGAGCGCAATCAAAAGTACATCCGGGGGAATAGGAAAGAACACCGACTCAGCCACGGCCAGCACAAACAGCGCCACCGCACCATAGGGGGACTCGGCCCAGCCGAGTACCCAATCATATAGCCGCCTGATCCAATGCAAGACTACCTACTCTATCCCGACGCGTTCTCTGAAACGCGGATGATTGTATATCTCCGGTGGACAATGCTCCCTGAACTGCTTCTTGTACTCTGGGTTTAGCTCAAAGGACCTTGACAGCGCATCTAGGCACAAATCAACCTTCCCGAGCATAAACAGAAGTTCAGAATACTGATACCATGCCTCTGAGCACTCTGGATCGAGTTCGATTACACGCTCATAAGCTTTGCATGCCTTGCGTGTCTCTCTGTTTTGGGACAGCACTGATGCATACTCCATCCAGACTCGATAATCATCAGGCAGTAACTCGGTCATCCTCCTGAACGAGTTCGCCGCTTTCCGTGTGTATCCTGCAATTAATTCGGCATCGCCCCTGCAACACCAGAAATCCAGATTATCATCAGAAAGCTCGGTAGCCCGGGTATGAGCCTTAACGGCTAAACGGTGCCGTCCCATCGCCGTATAGCAGCAACCGAGTCCATGCCAGGCCATAGCAAAGTCAGACTCAACATCAAGCGCCTTCCGAAACAAGCGAACGCTGCGATCCAAGTCATCCAGTTCTGCAGCAGCAAGCGCCATATTGCAATACGCCTGTGCATCATCGCCCAGACGATCAAGAACCTCCTGATAACACTCTATCGCCTCCTCAAAGCGCCCAAACAGTGCCAGTGTGTTACCTCGATTATGGTAACCCGGTATAAAGCTCGAGTCAATATCCAGGGTGAGGTCGTAACAGCGTAAGGCCTCCTCCATCCGCCCGAGTTTCGTCAAAACGACTCCTTTATTAAACCAGGTCTCACACGAATACGGATCTAAATCAATTTGGCGAGAGTAGGCATCCAGACTAGCCTCTGAATCCTGAAGAAGATCGTAGCAGTACCCGAGCTCAAACCAAACATCCGGGTGCTCCGGGTTTCGATCTGCACACATCTGCAGGTTGGCAACGGCCTCCTCAATCTTGCCAAGCCGGGCTGATGCACAACCCAAATGGAAGTTAGCATCCTCATTAAGCGGATCCACACGAACAGCCTCATCAAAACGCATCATGGCCTCATCGACACACCCAAGTGCCTCAAGCGTTAGTCCCATATTGAGCAAAATCTCGCTGTCCTGGGGATTTAGACTGAGCGCTTTTTCCAATGACTGGTGCGAATCTTCATAACGGCATAGGTTCCCTAACAAAACACCCCGCTTGAGCCAGGTATATGCAGAAAAAGGCTGAACTGTCAGAATCTGATCTATTGCAGAAAGAGCCTCCTCAAACCGGCCGGATTCGAAGTAATGGAATGCTATTTTATCAAGCGAATCAACATCAAAATACGTTCCAGGGCTCCTGCGCTCAAAAGCATTGATCAAGGCCTTGATATTCTGACCCTCAGACGAATCGTCGTCTCTGTAATCATAATAAATACTCATTGAACTACCTCAATGGGCTGCTTATCAAGCGTATGCTGCAAGTTACGTAAATACGCCCGAAACTTCAAATGTATGAGGATTTTTTTTTGCTCCAGAAAAACCTGATTTCCAGCTATTCTGTAACTCTGCCAGCCGGAACACGCTGGATCCCCCGGTGTAAGGTATACGTCAACTCACACGATACTGCATTGTCCAGACTCTCCAAAGATCAGCGCCGGGAAGTCCGCGACCGCTTTCGAGCATTTCTAAAACGTAGAGGCTTGCGGCAAACCCGGGAACGACTTGTCGTTCTTGATGCCATATACGATGCCAAAGGTCACATAGATGCAGATACGCTGCACTTTCAACTGAAGCAGCATAAACACTCTATCAGCCGTGCGACCGTCTACAATACGCTCAGTCTGCTTCTAGATTCCGACCTCGTGGTCCGTCATCAGTTCGGAAACTCACAGGCCAAATATGAACCCTCCTTCCGCTTTTGGCAGCATGATCATTTAATCTGTCTGGATTGTCACCACATCATGGAATTTTGTGATCCACGCATCCAAAGTATCCAGGAAATGGTTGCAGACATATATGCTTTCGAAATAAAGCGCCATGCACTTAACCTCTACGGTCACTGCCAACGTACAGACTGTGCCAACCGCAGCGCAGCAGCGTGAGTAGAGAACCACCTCACCAGCTTCCTGCATGAATTGGCCACCCCCAGCTCCACCACACTCGTCGTACTATAATTCCCTAATCTTTCCACACGGATGAATCATCGACCTCCGGGCGCTCCCAATAAAATAGGCTGCGATTCCGCGGATGATGTCCGATTTCGTTCATGGTCGATGCATCGTAAAGGCGGCCGTTAACCATTACATGCGACACATTTACTGACTGACGCAAATCTTGAAGTGGATCACCGTCAATGATCGCAAGGTCGGCGAGTTTTCCAGGCTCAATTGAACCCAGTTCCTGCTCCAGTCCCAGATATTGCGCACCATGCAACGTAGCACTGCGCAGGGCCTCGTGTGCCGTCATGCCCCCCTGCTCCAGCATCCATAACTCCCAGTGTGCCGCCAGGCCCTGAAGCTGACCATGGGCTCCGACCTGCACTATGTTGCCCTGATCAATCAGCTTTTTCGTTTGCCGGGCAACTTCAATGTAATAGTAGTCATCCTCCGCAGCTGTGATCCGTCGCCGCGAACGAGCATCTACAATTGATCTCGGTACAAATTGCAGCAGCCGCTCATTCTCCCACACGTTATCCTCCTGGTACCAGTAATACTCGCCCGAAAGTCCACCGTAGCTCACGACCAGCGTAGGGGTGTAGCCCGTCTCTGTGGCCTGCCATAACTGAAGCACATCTTCGTACAGGGGAGCCACCGGCAGATTATGCTCTATGCCTGTATGCCCGTCCAGAAGCATGGTCACATTGTGGAAAAAGGTTGATCCCCCCTCAGACATAACCAGTATCTCCTGTTCTCTGGCAGCCTGCATTACCTGTTGACGCTGCTCCCGACGGGGCTGATTGTAACTCTTGACCGAAAACGCCCCCACGGCCTTCATACGCCGCAGGTGGGATCGTGCATCATCCAAATTGTTGATCACCGCCTTAAAATCGCCGTCGGCTCCGTACAAAATGGTTCCGGTAGAATAAATCCGAGGCCCGACAATGCGCCCGGCCCGCACCATCTCGCTGAGTGCGAACACCGTTCCTGTGTTGGCAGATGGGTCATGGGCGGTAGTCACTCCAAAAGCCAGATTCGCATGGTATCCCCAGTTTTGTTCTGGGAGCGGCCCACTCACAAAGTGGTTTGCATGTGCATGCGCATCAATAATACCGGGAAGAATCGTCCTCCCCGATGCATCAACAACCAGTGCATCGTCTGGCACTTCCACATTCTCACCAACCGCGACAATATGTGCCCCATCTACCACCACTGTACCCTGATCAATCACTTCATCTCCCCGCATCGTAACAATCCTGGCTCCTGTAAATGCTATCCGTCCGGACGGCTGATCCACCTGTGAGCGCAGCCCGATCGCCATCCCGACTGTGTCTGCGGGCGGTAAGGAGTCCGGAGCCCCGGTCACAAAAGAAAAGCTGTTAGCCAAGTCGCGCGTATAGTACTCCGGCCCCAGTACCCAGTAGAGCTCCTGACTGTCTGCGGACCAGTGTAAGCTAGTACCTGCATCTCGAGTCACCCTGGAGATCGGAATGGCTTTTGTCTCTTTGTTCAATGCAACCGCAGAGCCGGTTTCAACATGAGGGGCGATATACACATTAAAAAGATCTGAGAACGCTACCCAATTACCATCTGGACTCGGCACTATGTTAGTCACGTATTTGAGCGTATAGTGTGTGCGCTCATCGGCGCCGCTCAACTGAACACTACGATAGGACTTGTTCAGACCACCTCCAGACAAAAAATATATCCGCTCACCGGTAACATCGAAGCGGGGCTCTCTCCCATTTTCCCGGACAAGCTGTGGTTCACCTCCTGCAGCAGGCATCCAGTACAGTCCCGGCTCTGTTCCGTGCAGGTAACCCAGAAGCGAATTCCCTGTACCTCGACGATAAACAATCTTCGAACCATCCGGGCTGTAACGGGGTGTATGATAGTAGCCTGGACGCTCTGTGAGCAGTTCAGGAGCACCACCGTTCAAGGGAACACGATAGATGTGTCCGAATGCAGCATCGCTCCACGTGGTGTAAACGACGTATTGGCCATCCGGGCTGAATGCGGATTCATGCTCAAAATGATCATCGTCGGTCAACCGTACGGGCTCACTGTCCGGCAATGATTTCTTCCACAGCTGGCCCAATGCATTGAAGACCAGCGTCTGTTTATCCGGTGAAGTAACAGCCTGCCTGATCATCTTTACATCAAACGATTCCGCATGCACAGACTGGGGATAACGCACTGTAGCCGCTACACGCTGCTCTACATTAGCCGTGAACGGAATCAATGTCACTGTACTTGACTCAACCCCAATCCGGTACAGGTGGCCCTTGGCCCAGATTACGATACTCTTGGAATCTGGTGTCCAGTCAAAGCCCGGATAAACCCCAAAAACCGCCCAGGCCTCCTGCTGATCATGACTGAGCCCGTCAAAAAGGGGGCGCTGGGCACCTGTCTGACGGTTATACAGATACAGCACACTCTTGGAGCGTACGCGGCGCACAAAGGCAATCCACCGCCCGTCCGGCGACGGCTGTGCTCGTACGGCCCCTCCACTTCCGGTAATTAGATTGATTATGCGCCCTGTCTGACGATCCAACCGTCGAATGACATAGATCTGCCCGTGAGGATCCTTGTTATACTGGAACGTACTGCCACCACTCATATCTTCGCTGAAATAAACGTAGCGGCCGGAGGGGCTCACAGCAATATCATTGCCCTGGTCCTGTTGGTCATTCTTGCGTTTTGTGAGTTGCAGGCCCGCACCCCCGCTAATATGATACATCCAGACCTCACCTGCTCCCAGTGAACGCGTACTGGTGAAATGTTTGCGTCCGAGCAAATATTCCCCATCGGGAGTCCAGGCAGGTCCATTCAAAAGGCGGAAATCTTCCTTGGTAACCTGCTGCAGATCGGTTCCATCGGCAGCCATCGTCCACAAATTATCCCCTCCACCCCGATCACTCGTAAATGCAATCCGGCCACCCTCTGGACTGAAGCGTGGCTGCACATCAAACGCAGGTCCACCAGTAAGCGCCTGGGCCTCGCCGCCCCCAATCGGCAGTGTATACAGGTCTCCCAGAAGATCGAACACGATGGTTTGTCCGTCCGGACTCACATCCAAGTTCATCCATGTTCCTTCGCTGACCGTGAACTGGACAATGTTGGCTGGACCATGCTCGGCCGAAACATCCCACTTCTGTGCCTGCGCTGTGGTAACGCAGATCAAACCAATCAGGAAAGAGAAAAACCAGGGACGGATATTCATGAACCTATTGGTCGGGTTTGGTGCCCGACTCAGGCCACGAATTTTCGAAAAGCTACCGAAGTATTGTGGCCGCCGAAGCCAAATGCATTGGACACCGCTACGTCTATTCGACGTTTTTGCGGCTTGTTGAACGTGTAGTTCAGATCACAATCTGGATCTGGTGTGACGAAATTTATTGTCGGAGGCACGATGTCATTACAGATCGCTTGAATCGTTGCGATCGCCTCAATCGCTCCTGCCGCACCCAGCAAGTGTCCGGTCATGCTCTTGGTGGAAGAGACATTCATCTCGTAGGCGTGCGCACCAAAGACCTGTTTTACGGACTTGGTTTCTGCGATATCTCCTAAGGGTGTAGCGGTCCCGTGCATGTTGAGGTAATCAACATCTTCGGGTTTCAAATGCGCATCGGCCAGCATATTGCGCATCGCGAGCATTGCTCCATGCCCATTCGGATCGGGTGCCGTGATATGGTTGGCATCAGCACTCATACCAATCCCAATGATTTCGGCATAAATGTTTGCTCCGCGGGCCTGTGCACGCTCGAGCGATTCAATTACAAGAACCCCGGCCCCCTCACCAAGCACGAACCCATCGCGAGTTTTGTCAAACGGTCGACTGGCTGTCGCAGGATGATCATTACGTGTTGAGAGCGCCCGGAGGGCGTTAAAGCCTCCGATCCCCAACTCACTGATTGCAGCTTCCGCTCCACCACACAACGCCGCATCAATCATACCACGCTGCATCATCATGAAAACATCACTGATGTTGTTATTACCCGTAGCACAGGCACTAACTACACAGTAATTGGGACCGCGGAATCCATAACGAATCGAAATATGTCCACTGACAATATCCGGAATCAACTTCGGGATAAAGAACGGGGAGATACGTCGTGGACCATGCTTAACGTAGCTCTCTGTCTGCTCATGAAAAACCTGGAGCCCCCCAATCCCGCTACCAATGATCACAGCAGTCCGGTCCCGCTCATCCTGGGACATCTTATCCGGTTCCAGGCCCGAATGCTCCACCGCCTGCGCAGCTGCAACCACTGCATACTGAGCAAAAGGATCCATCTTCCGCGCTTCCCGCCGATCAAAATGATCGGAAGGATTGAATCCCTTTACCTCGCAAGCAAACTTGGTAACGAATCTCTCTGTGTCAAAGTGGGTGATCGGTGCTGCACCACTCCTACCCTCCATCAATCCTTCCCAGAAGAGATCTGGAGAGTGTCCAAGAGGGGTCAGCGCCCCCATCCCCGTCACTACGACACGACGCGATTTGTGTGGAATGGCCATGCCTAAAGCGTCCGGTAAGGAGTCTTCAAGAGGTCTTTTCGGCGAGGTACTCTATCGCTTTTCCAACGGTAGCGATCGTCTCAGCATCCTCATCCGGAATACTTATTTCGAACTCTTTCTCGAACTCCATGATCAGTTCGACGGTATCAAGGGAGTCTGCTCCTAGGTCGTCGGTGAAGGAGGCATCGTCCTGAATGCTGTCCTCGTCTACGCCTAACTTGTCGGCCACTATTGCCCTGACCCTATCTTCCAGTCCTGCCATTGCTATTTTTGTTATGTCTTGATGTTAAGAATGCACAGCATACTGCTTCGCGCAGCGCCAAATTACGGCAAAATCGTGAATTTTTTACTGTTTCGTGAGTTGAACCGTAAATTCTCTCATTGAACCAGCCACACCGCATAACGGTTCGAGTCTTCCCACACTTGGTTATATCACTTTTAATGGCCTACTTATTTACATCTGAGTCAGTGTCAGAAGGACATCCAGACAAAGTCGCAGACCAGATCTCGGATGCCATCCTGGACGAATACCTAAAACAGGATGCAAACAGCCGTGTCGCTGTTGAAACAATGGTTACCTCCAACAACGTCATCTTAGCCGGCGAAACCCGCGCTTTGGCACAGGTGGACCACGAGGCAGTGGTCCGTAAAGTTCTTCGCCGCATCGGGTATATCTATACTGATCTGGATTTTGCTGCCGACTCGGTTTGTGTAACCGATCACATTCATGAGCAAAGTGACGATATATTCGATGGTGTCGGAGACCTGGGCGCAGGAGATCAGGGCATGATGTTCGGGTTTGCCTGCCGTGAGCATGAGTTTTCACTGATGCCAATGCCCCTCATATACGCCCACCAACTCGTATATGAACTGGCCCAGATACGTAAGCATGAATCCATTATGCCATATCTGCGACCAGACTCGAAGAGTCAGGTAACCGTTCAGTATGACCACACAGGAAGGATCCCGCAGAGGATCCACACTATAGTTATTGCCACGCAGCATGATGCCTATATCGAACAGGACCAGATCAGGGCAGATGTGAAAAACCACCTGTTGCCGCGTGTTATTCATCCCCGTTTAATTGACGATGAGCTAATACTTTATGTCAACCGTACAGGACAGTTCGTGATCGGCGGACCGCATGCCGACGCTGGATTGACCGGCCGCAAAATCATCGTGGACACTTATGGCGGACGGGGGGCACATGGAGGCGGTGCTTTCAGCGGGAAAGATCCATCGAAGGTGGATCGTTCAGCTGCGTATACCGCACGCTACGTAGCTAAGAACGTAGTGGCAGCCGGTTTAGCCGATATGGTCGAAATCCAGCTTGCCTACGTAATCGCCAAACCTCAGCCAGTGTCTATCTACGTTAACTCATCCGACACTGTAAAACACGGTCTTTCGGATACCGACTTGACGGAAATCATACGGAATACGTTTGATTTAAGCCCCGCGGGCATCACCAATCACCTCGGTCTCAGACGGCCCATCTATCAGAAAACTGCTGCCTACGGCCATTTTGGTCGCAGCCACTTCCCATGGGAACAGCTGGATGCGGTGGAGAAGCTCCGCGCCTACACGAAGTCTGCAGCCGCATAAATGACCAACACCTGAGTATGGGATACAAGTCCCTTGTTGTATTAGCACTCATACTCCTCTACACTATTCGCGCAGAGGCCCAGGATCGTCGCGGAGCAATAGAGTCGCTCCCGACAACCTCCCAGGCTGCCGTCGTAACTGAGAACATCTGGGGGCATATACCCAGTACACGTGTACAAAACGGCAGGATTGATGAAGAGCTTGGGATTTTTCGAGCAGTTTATCAGCTGAACCCGACGATCACCCCAGAAGCCACTGCTGAGGCAACCGCGCGCAAATGGTTGGCCGACGATGGCACCCGATTCGGTATCGGCACACCTGATGTACTCGAACTGGTCAATGAAAAACAGTCCTTCGGTGCACAGCATCTAACCTTTCAACAAACACTGGCCGGTGTCAAAGTATACGGGCGCTTCGTGCACGTAAATCTGGATAAAACGGGCTTGCCTGTTATGGCAATCAGCGGCTATGCCCCTCACCTGGAGGGTATCACCTCTTTTAATCCTGTACCTGCATTAAACGCAACACAAGCCGAATCCCTAGCACAACGTGCGGTTTCTGAAACAGGTGCAAGTTCAAGGGCCCCCGAACTCCTCATACTCCCCGATAATCCACCCCGCTTGGTCTGGCGCGTTATCGTCTGGCCGGATTCCTATCCGGGCGAATGGGAGGTCGTACTGGATGCGAACACAGGAGCACTGATTCATTTGATGGATCTGCGCGTGTTCTCTCGTGCACATACAGAGGACTTACCTGTCCAACAGGCCCATCTCCCGGATCCAGAAGTAACCAACAAGCGCCCATCAGGCTACGGATGGATATGGATGTATGACCCCCTGACCGCCTCCGGCAAACCTTACGGGGGAGACTATGTAGATAACAACGACCAAGACAGCGACGCACTGACCGGCCTACTCACAACCGAAACGCTTTGGAATATTGATCAAAACTCCAACGATGGCCTATACCGGCTGAATGGACCATGGGTGAGAATCGTAGGCCCTTATGCGCCCGAAGAGAGCGATGAGAACAATTTCAAGTACACGCGAAACGACAAGCGTTTTGAGGCAGTTATGTCGTACTACTTCATTGACCAGAGCCAACGCTACATACAAGATCTGAACCTTGGACATCCCGTACCGTCGACCCCGGTAAGGGTAGATCCACACGCAATTCCCGAAGATCAATCCTACTTCCAGTACTGGACTAACTCACTGCACTTCGGAGACGGTGGCGTCGACGACGCAGAGGATGCCGGCGTGATTCTTCACGAGTATGGTCATGCAGTTATGTATGAGCATATGGGTTTCCCCACCCTGATCTCCGGGGAGCAGGGAGTACTGGCCGAAGGATTTTCGGACTACTGGGCTGTCTCATATCGTAGACATCTCATGGAGTCTGGACAGGTTCCGATGGGTGACTGGCGAGAAGTCTTTCCCTGGGATGGCGTCTTCTGGGGCGGAAGACGCGCCGATGGTGATGATCACTATGATACTATCGAACAAGATTGTCGCGACAATTGCAATTTTTACAACTACGCGCGAACATGGTCCGCGCTCATGATGCAGCTCTGGGAACGTATCGGACGCGAGACAACTGATCGCCTGCATATTGCAGCCTTTCCTTACCTGGCTGGCAATTTTACGCTTGCAGATATGGTTCAGGCGCTAGTTCTGGCAGATGACGCATTGTACGACAAACTTTACTTTGGCCAGATTTATGATATCTTCGCGCGAAAAGGGTTTTTCGGATCTACCGTAGGCATACCCATAATCACACATACTCCACCTCGGCGCCATAACGACCTCAGTACTCCCGTTCAATTTGAAGCTAACATTGAAGCATCTGGTTTTTCGATCACCCATGCAGCGGTGGTCTACCGTCTGGATTCAGGGGATTTTCTGACTGCAGACATGATCAACGAAAGCCAGAAGACCTGGAAAGCCGAGGCAACATTGTTCTCGAACGCTCAATCCCTGGAGTACTATATCGAAGCGTCAACCGAGATCGCTTCTGTTAATCTCCCCGTGTCTGCGCCTCGGGAGCTTTTCAGCATAAAATTGGGCTCAGACACGCAGGCACCTGAGATCCTCTATACTCCTGTCACACATGTAACGCCGGAGCAGATCCCTCTGACCGTTTCTGTCCAGGTAACGGATAATGAAGCCGTATCGAAGGTGGAGCTCCAATACACAAAGACCCTCCCCAACGATCAGGATCCCGAAAGCGGGACCCTCCTCCTGGAACACGATGTAGATGACACATATTCCGGCATACTATCGCTGACCAACAATACAGGAGAGCCTGTACCCGGAACCTGGATGGAGTATCGGATACTGGCTTACGACGAAGCCGATCCGCCCAACATCGCTCATTTTCCACTTGTGGGAGAAGCTCAGCTGAGACTTGATGTGATTCCTGGACCCAATGAGCTCGGAGCATGGAATTCATCGGAATGGGCTGGACTTACATCCGGCGAATGGGCGCCAGATGATTCTATTTTCGGGTATAAGGGTCCACTCTGGGTAACCGTGCCGGATGCTCCCTACAGTGATATGTCTGCACTAAGCCTGCTGTCTATGCCTGAGGTCAACGTTGCCGGATACCCTGACGCACATCTGGAATTCTGGCACTGGTATGATTTTGAACATACCGGTGTGTCTGGCCCAGGAGACGTTGATGGTGTGGTTTATGATGGCGGTCAAATTCAGATTTCGACGGACGGTGGTAAATCCTGGACGGTAGCCGAACCACAGTGGGGTTATAACGGAGTGGTGGACGACACGCGTGGGAACCCGCTGTCAGGGACCTCGGCCTTTGGGGGCTCCAGCTTTGGCTGGCGTCGTGTTCGCGTACCGCTCCCAGATGCACCTGAAGATGTTTTTCGGTTTGAGATCAGCACGCGGCTGGCATTCGGTACAGGAAACGGAAATTCGGAATCCACCACGCATAACTTTGCAGGATGGGCGGTCCGGGATGTACGCGTCCTAGCGGATCCCCCTGCGGATCAATCACCCCCAACGATTCTGTACGCTCCGTTTGCGCACCGCTTCGTCAAATACGGCGAACCCAGTACGCATATTCAAATGGCTGTCGAAGATGACACCGGCATAGAATCTATCCGGCTAAATCTCTACGAAGTGAGGGATTCACATCTGGAGCCCCTGGGAATGTACCGGTTCAGACCGACACTGGAAACCCCGGGCTGGTTTTACGCAGACGTCCCTGTGCCGAGTTTTCAACAGAGTGGAGTACTGGGATATCACATAACGGTCAGGGACTTTGACGGCAATATTCGTACCCCCGGCGGAGATCCCCCCGGAACGTTGTTGAGGTTATATCTCACTACACACAGCCCCGTTGCGGCACTGTATGACGCACATACTAGCGGCGACTGGGAGGTTTCTGATAGCGGTTACCTTGCAACGACGGGTACATCGCAACAGCAATCCGCCATAGTACTCAGGCCCGTTTACTTTTCAGAAAATTCGCAGCGTACAATGCTGTTATTGCTGCATACCTACCACCTCAACCAGGGAATTTCGGCACATGTAAGTGTGACAGAAGATGGCGGTTATATCTGGACAAGACTGGTACCCAGTAATGGATATCCGGCGATGACTCAAAGCGGAGAAGGTGTCTTTGCAGGCGAATCTCCGTCGATGATAGAGTCCTGGTTTGATCTTGGATCCCTTCAGCAACCCTATCAACTTCGCCTGGATTTAACTAACAGTGGTCAACAGGCGAACGGAAGCTTTTGGAAAATACTGAATGCCGAGTACTATCTGTTGTCGGGAGATACACCGGTTATCCCCACACCCACGGATGTTGTGCTCTACCCGAATTTCCCAAACCCGTTCAGGGAGCAGACCAACATCAGCTACGTTCTGCCGGAAACCATGCCGGTGCGTATCACAATCTTCAACATACTTGGCCAGGAAGTGCAGAGCGTCGTCGATCGTGTACACGAGGCCGGAGGATATGCGGTAAACGTAGATATGAGTCGTCTAGCACCGGGGACGTACTGGATTAGAATGGAAGCTGGCACCGACGTATACCAACAATCAATGACGCTTGTCCGCTAAACGAACGAGTAAGGACCATACGGGTTTGAGCGCCCACCGCCAATTAAGTTGCTAAACCAATGAATCACGTGGAGGGACGGTACAAAGTCCGCGATCTGAGCCTGGCTGATAAAGGCCGAATGCGTATTGAATGGGCAGAAAGCCGAATGCCCGTACTCATGCGATTGCGCGAAGAGTATGCCCAATCCAAACCATTTGCAGGTTATAAGATTACCGGCTGTCTGCATGTGACCAAGGAAACCGCCGTCCTGATTGAAACCTTGGCCGCATGCGGGGCCAAAATATCCTGGAGCGGCTGCAATCCTCTGTCCACCAATGACGAGGTTGCCGCAGCCCTCGCACTTGGCGGGAGCGAAATCTATGCCTGGTACGGGCAGAATGTTGAAGAATTCTACTGGAGCATCGACCGTACGATTGACGAAGCACCGGACACTACACTGGACGACGGAGCTGACCTCATCTTCACGATCCACAAGCGTTTCCCGCACTTGGCAGATCACATCATCGGTGGTAGTGAAGAGACCACAACCGGCGTACAGCGCCTGCGGGCCATGGCGAAGGATGGGAAACTGCTCTATCCCGTCTATGCCGTGAACGATACCGAAACCAAGTGGGACTTTGACAACGTCTACGGAACCGGACAATCGACGCTTGACGGCATTCTGCGTGCAAGTAGTGTACTGTTAGCTGGGAAAAACCTGGTTGTGGCCGGCTATGGTCACTGTGGCCGGGGCGTCGCCATTCGAGGGCGCGGGATGGGGGCCAATGTGATTGTGACAGAAATACGACCTGCAGCGGCACTCAAGGCTACACTGGATGGAATGCGTGTGATGCCCATGGATGAAGCCGCGCACATAGGAGATATATTTGTTACCGCCACAGGGATGAAGGATGTGATCCGCGGTAACCACTTTGCATCCATGAAAGACGGAGCAATCGTGTGCAACACCGGACATTACGACGTGGAGTTGAACCTGACCGAGTTAGCTGAGATCGCAACAAAAACACGGGATATCCGCCCAAATAATCGAGAGTATACCCGCACGGACGGCAACAAAATCTATGTGCTTGCTGATGGACGACTGGTCAACCTTGCCGCAGCAGAGGGTCATCCCTCAGAGGTAATGGATATGAGCTTTGCAAATCAATTCATGACTCATCTGAACCTCATCCAGTCCAAGGAGCGCGGTACAGTGTTGCCCCGCACGGTCATAGACCTGCCCGCCTCCATAGACGAACGGATCGCCCGCCTAAAGCTGAGTACAATGGGACTCGCAATCGATAAACTAACGCCCGAGCAGGAAGCTTACGCGATAGATTATTCAGCCGGAACCTAAAGGGGATGTCAAGTAGCCCGGGGGAATTTCACCCCCGGGCTCTCACAGAACCGCGCGTGAGCCTCTCAACTCACGCGGCTCTTACCATGCAACCGTTTGGAATTGAACAAAGGTGAACCGTAAAGAAACGCCCAATGCACGAATATACCGGAATTTTGACGAGCAATTCTCGTTAACCATCGCCACGACCGTCTCCAATGTCCCCGGAAGTGCTTATACTTCCGCATCATCCATCGGATGAGGTGTTGGTCAATGCTTCTCAAAACCTTTTTCAGTTCCGATTTGAAGAATACGCCATAATAGGCAATCCATCCCCGCACCACGGCATTTATCCTGCTTGCAATGTGTGCCATTGAGAATGGACTCATGCGAGCCAATCCCCAACTGTAAATGGTCTCCCGTATGGCTTTCGCCGCCTTTCGGCTTATCGCTGGATTGAACCCAAGAAAGATCTTGCCCCCGCGACTCATTGTCATTCGAGGTCTAAACGTGTAGCCCAAGAAATCAAAGGAAATCTCCGGATACGTGCCTTCTCGGCGCGCACTCTTGCAGTATACGATCCGGGTCTTATCCGGGTGTAACTTTAAGTTACAGGCCGTAAAACGTCCCTTGAGCACCTGCCAAAGTTCGTGCGCCTATTCCTCACTCGTGCAGTGGCACACAATATCATCTGCATATCGCTCAAATGGAATCTGCGGGTAATACCGCTCCATCCACTTATCAAACGAGTAGTGCAAAAACAGATTGGCCAACAGTGGACTGATGACCCCGCCTTGGGGTGTCCCAATGTCCCGAGCCGCTTCCGTCCCGTCTGGGTGAATCACCGGTGCCGTCAGCCAGCGCTCTATGTACAAGAGCACCCACTTCTGATCCGTATGTCGTCGGACCGCTTTCATCAACAGCGCATGGTCTATCGTGTCAAAATAGGACTTGATATCCATGTCCAGTACCCAGGCCCGTTCCCAGCACCGCCTTCGCGTCTGCCGGAGCGCAGCATGAGCCGATTTGTTCGGTCGGTACCCATAGGAATCCGGATGGAACACGCGTTCCAGTTCCGGCTCCAAAACTTGTTTCACCACCATCTGTGCCACCCGATCTGCCACCGTGGGTATTCCCAAGGGACGAACCCCTCCGTCTGACTTCGGAATATTCACGCGGCGCACCGGCTTCGGATGATAACTGCCCGATGCCATCCGATTCCAAATCTTGTAGAGATTGTCCGCAAGATTCTCCTCGATATCCGCAATAGACTGTTGATCAATCCCTGCCCCGCCCTGATTCGCCTTCACCCGCTTCCATGCCTCCCAAACTTGTCGCTTGGTCACCGGAAACGGCTTTGCATTTTGCGTTGAAGTCCTCCCTCTCGGTTGCTCCCTCGCGTCCTGCTGCATGGTTCACCCCCTTCGCTCTACTTCCATTACAGAAGCTTCCTCACTACTACGAGGTGATCCGCCCATGTGGAGTGCTTTGGTACTCAATGTCTCACGGGGGGCGCCCGCTTGACACGCTCCCTTCGCATCACTCCGACATGTTCCCACGTTCCATACAAGGGCCCAAATCGCATTCTCGCCATGTATATGCCGGAGGCCAGTTGGCCAGTAAACAGGTCCCCGCCAACCTCGTCCCAGGATTAATATACGACCCCGGTTTCGACCATCATCTAATTCTTTTCGACACGTCATCCATGGTTCATTTTCATTCGACTCTACGATCCTCACCTAACAGATTCCTACACCTGCCTTTTCCCTACACGCTCACCACGATACCTCTTAAATACCGCAGCTGTGGGTGGTTTGCAACCTCCGCCTGTACAGCGGTTGCGGGGGGCCGACCCCATAAGCGTTAACTTGTTTCCTATTTGATTATCTTTAGGTATCTCTACACGGGAATTGTCGTGATTTCAGCATTCTGAATTCTAACCGATTTGGTAGAATGTTGGATATACCTGTGATTGATCATTCAACCATCGTAATCAGATGAAGGGAACCGTAACACGCGCGCCCGAGGAAGAGGATTGGGCGGTTGTGCTCTCGTTTTTACCGAAAAATTGGCAGGAGTTGGCTGAGGAATCTGGTGCATTGCGCGGGCTACGTAAGGATAAGTCGCCGGAATGTCTACTTCGAACCTTGTTGATCCATTTAGGATGTGGTCATTCGTTACGAGAGACGGTCATACGAGCTCGTCAGGCTCAGATTGCGGATCTATCTGCGGTCGCATTGTTCAAGCGCCTGAAGAAGTCTCGTAGGTGGCTTCATGCGATGTGTGTTGCGCTGTTTCAGGAGCATGGAGTTGGCGTATCGGCGGGAATGGGACGTCAAATGCGTGCGTTTGACGCGACCCACATCAGTGAGCCGGGACGTACGGGAGTGTGCCACGAAGTACACGGAGGTGAGTCAATGACATAGCCGAAATGTACGAACTGTATAAGGGATGGGGGACGGCCCCCCATAAGCGTTAACTTGTTTCCTATTTGATTATCTTTAGGTATCTCTACACGGGAATTGTCGTGATTTCAGCATTCTGAATTCTAACCGATTTGGTAGAATGTTGGATATACCTGTGATTGATCATTCAACCATCGTAATCAGATGAAGGGAACCGTAACACGCGCGCCCGAGGAAGAGGATTGGGCGGTTGTGCTCTCGTTTTTACCGAAAAATTGGCAGGAGTTGGCCGAGGAATCTGGTGCATTGCGCGGGCTACGTAAGGATAAGTCGCCGGAATGCCTACTTCGAACCTTGTTGATCCATTTAGGATGTGGTCATTCGTTACGAGAGACGGTCATACGAGCTCGTCAGGCTCAGATTGCGGATCTATCTGCGGTCGCATTGTTCAAGCGCCTGAAGAAGTCTCGTAGGTGGCTTCATGCGATGTGTGTTGCGCTGTTTCAGGAGCATGGAGTTGGCGTATCGGCGGGAGTGGGACGTCAAATGCGTGCGTTTGACGCGACCCACATCAGTGAGCCGGGACGTACGGGATCTCTATGGAGACTCCACTACAGCATAACCCTACCTGCATTGGGTTGCGATTTTTTCAATTTAACAGCGACGAAAGGAAAAGGGACGGGGGAGTCCTTGAAGCAATTTCCCATCCGGTCAGACGACTATATTTTGGTGGATCGGGGATATGCAACCGCTCTGGGAATCCAGCATGTGGAGGCATCTGGCGGCTATGTGACCGTGCGGGTCAATACTGGAGCCTTGCAGTTCGAGACGAAGCCCGGCCAGTCCTTTGATTTATTAGCCTCCGTGGAATCGATCAAACAGGCAGGGAAGGCGGGGGGCTGGACGGTATTCATCAAAACCTTTCCCCCAATCCAAGGACGTATTTGTGCATTGCGCAAAGCAGACGAAGCCATCCAAGAGGCAGAGAATCGGATCTTAAAGACGGCAAAGCGCAAGGGGCATCGACCACGAGATGAAACCTTACGTTATGCGCGCTATGTTATCCTGTTTACGACCTTCCCGGTCGATGAATTTTCGGAGAACGATATCCTGGAATGGTATCGATTACGCTGGCAGGTGGAACTGGTCTTCAAACGATTCAAATCATTGGCCCAACTGGGACATCTGCCGAAATTAGATGAGGAAAGTTCACAGGCGTGGCTCTACGGGAAGCTAATGGTTGCACTGTTGACCGAAAAAATCATCCGACATGCACGGACATTTTCCCCCTGGGGCTATCCAGTGCAGACGAAGTGCATGGAGAGACTTTAAGTTTGCACTGAATCAAGTTGTGCGGGCAATTGAGCCACACTACGCCTTGAAGGAAATGATTCAGCATTGGCCTATCATTTCCAAGTCGCTGGCAGAGCCACCCAGACTCAGAAACTATCAAATTGAACGATATTTTTCTGTCACTAAAACAAGTTAACGCTTATGGGGGCGACCCCCATCCCTTGCACAGTTCAATACATCTCAGCTAAGTCATCGCTTCACCTCATATGTATTTTCGTGGCACACTATATACGTGAGTAACCCATGACGGAGACGGTTAGTGCATATCGCAACATAACCTACAGGTTGTTGCCTAGTAGCCGGGGCAAGGCGAAGAAGCTTGCAGGTTTGGCAGGGGCATGCAGGTATGTATGGAACGTGATGCTGGCACAACAAAACGAGGCCTATGAGAAAGCAAAGGAGGCTGGCGAGAAGCCGCCCTCTGCAAGCTTCCTTTCACTGGGAAAGCGGTTCACGGAATTACGACGCAACCTTGAATGGTTACCTGAATATTCTTTTCATGTCGTTCGCTACACTTTGAAATATCAGGCAGACGCATGGAAAGCATTCTTCAAGGAGGGTAAGGGTAGGCCGAGGTTTCATTCCAGACATGGCAGCATCCCTTCGTTCACGATCCCGGAGGATGTAAAGATTCGAGATAACAAGTTGTATATCCCGAAAGTGGGTTACATGAAGATTCGCCGCAAGGGGGGCAACCCATATCCTGATGGTGAACCCATCAAAGCGGTCATCCAGAAACGAGCGGGTAAGTGGTATGCCGTCATCTGCTTCAGGGTTAATGTACCGGAGATAGCGGATAATGGTGTTGCTGCGGGCATTGACCGTAACAGCAGACAGGTGGCTACGGTGTCAACTGTTGGGAAGAGAGAGATCATATCTCAACAAAAGACGAACCGTTTGAATGCCAAGCTAAGACGTCATCAACGCAGACTGGCTCGGCATAAGAAAGGCTCTGGCCGGCGTAATAAGCGGAAGTACAGAATCGCACGTATACACCGCAAGCGCGCCAACATTCTCATGAACGCAAACCATCAGGTAAGCCGGAGTATAGCCAGGCATAGTTCAACGGTCGTGCTGGAAGACTTGAATATCTCGGGGATGACGCGTTCGGCAAAGGGAACAGCAGCGGCTCCGGGTACGAACGTAAAGGCGAAGTCCGGTCTCAATCGCGAGATACGAAGAACGGGTTGGGGGCAACTGGATCAGATACTGGACTATAAATGCCGTGAGGTGATCAAGGTCAATCCAGCCTATACCAGTCAGCGATGTTATGCCTGTGGGTATACCGAGGCGAGTAATCGCAAGACGCAAAGCAAATTCACGTGTATGGCCCGTGGCCATGCGGATCATGCGGACCTGAATGCGGCCGCAAACATACTGGCCTCCGGGATTGGGGCAACTGCACGGCGAGGGGCGTTCGGGTTACCGACCCCTATGACCCGTGAAATCGATACGTAAGTAGTGCTTGCCAGAAAATGATTTTGGTTGTGGGATTATACGATGAGTTCGGGTATTTGGGGGCAGATTTGATCATTTTGGGTGGATTTGGTCAGGATTTAGCGTGTATTTGGGGCTCTGATCGCATAGGCGTCGTCCGAGCGGGAGGATGAATGAATTTGCGAATCTGGCGGCAATTTTGGGGTAGAAGGTCTGATTTGGGCGTTTAAGCGTGTACATTCGCCCCTTTGTTGCCATGCGTGTAGTAATGGAAGCCCAACGCGCGTTTGGGCAGGTCCCGATTGAAGAGATCGAGCTTGCCCCCCGCAGCCGGGATGACATTCCGGTGGTATTGCGTGGTTTGCTTTCGATTTACAAGAATGCAAAGACGCGAGCGAAGATTTTCGAGCTTTTGGAAGGGGGCGTGGCTTCGGGGGTCAGTCACAAATTGGGGCGCCGGGGGATGGATCTGTGGAGGATTTTTGTTCTGGGGATGCTGAAGCAGGCCCTGAATTGCGATTATGATCGACTGACGCATATGGCGAACAACGACAAGCTCCTGCGCCAGATGCTTGGGCATGGTAGTTGGCGCGAGGGATCGGAATACCATGTACAGACGATTCTGGACAATGTGAGTTTGTTATCGGAGGAGTTACTGGGCAAGATCAACAAGGTTGTGGTGGAGCATGGTCACGGGGAGCTTACGAAGAAGGCCCGTCAGGAGGGGTTACGTTGCAGGGTAGATTCAGCGGTGACGAAGACGCATGTTCATTGGCCTACGGATGTGAGTCTGCTAAGGGATGCGGTGGGTTTGTTGCTTCGGGAGTCTGCACGTATGAGCGGTGCGCACGGCCTGCCGGGCTGGCGCAAGGCGTCGGATTGGGAAAAGCGGCTTGATCGTTTGTTTCAAGGGGTACGCAGGTCACGGGGTTGGCATCGTCGTGATCGGGTGCGCAAATACCTGTGCCACTGCAGAAAGCTGGTGAAGAAGGCGTTGGCTTCGCAGCGGAGGTTGGGGGCAGATTGCAGTGATCGGTGGCTGCACTACCTGGGATGCAGCTTGACACTGATCGATCAGGTGGATCGGCGGTTGCTCAGGGGCGAAAAGATTCCGCATTCGGAGAAGATTTTCTCGGTTCACGAGCCGCATACGCGTTGGATCGTCAAAGGTAAGGCGGGGGTACAGGCGGAGTTGGGCCTCCCGGTCTGCGTCTTGGAGGACCAGCATCAGTACATTCTTCACTACCGGGTGCTCTACGAGGGGGTAGATTCGTCAATGATCGTGGATTTTTTACGGGAGGCCACGACGCTGTACCCGTCCCTGACTTCGTGCAGCATGGATACGGGGTATTCATCGGAACACAACCGGCGCGCATTGGAGCAAATTCTGAAACTGGTGATTATGCCGAAGCGGGGGCGTTTAAGTCATGCGGACAGGGAGCGCGCATCCGCTCCGGACTTTGTGGAGGGTCGTCGTCAGCATCCGGCGGTAGAATCCGCGATCAACAATTTGAACCAGCGCGGACTGGACTTGGTGCGTACGCATGGTAAGGAGGGGTTTGGTCGCACGGTAGCGCTCTCTGTGGTCGCGGCCAACGTACATCGTCTTGGCTTGCAGTTGAAGCGGAAAGAGGAGCGGCTCAAGCGCTGGCATCAGGCCCGAAAACGAGCGGCGTAGCGCCGCTGTAATCCTACCGAAGGAATTTGGACAGGCTCCGCCATAAGCGGAAAGGCAGACATACGTCGGGTTGGCACGCATGGTCGCGTCCCAGCTGCATCGGAGAGCAAAAAATGTCTTCCAGTGACCATTCAGCAAGCCGAAAGGCACCTGATTCCCCCGAAACTCCACCAACGACGCCACAATTACGGCCCCAGATTGTTATGAATATAGCAAGAATCGCAAAAATGACCTATTCTCTGACAAGCACTAAGTATGGGTTACTCACGTATATAATTTCCAACCTAAACGTCCCACTCAAGGATATCCTCTTCAGACTTTTCCTTGGACTTCCATTCCTCGGCATCCGGCAGTGGATCCGTGCGCTCCACTATATTGTAGCCCTGTTCCTGCCATTTCTCCGCCAGATACAGATTCCACTCCTCGTAGTGCTGCCATTCTTCCGGAAGCTCATCATCCGGGAAGATCGCCTCAACCGGGCATACCGGAACACACGCATTGCAATCTATACATTCATCCGGATGGATGACCATAAAGTTCGGGCCCTCATAGAAACAGTCCACAGGACACACCTCAACACAATCAGTGTGTTTGCAGTTGATACACGGTTCAGCAACAATGTATGGCATATCTTTTCCTCACTTTTCCTCAATAATTTGGGAATTTACGGATCGAATCGATATTTGACAAGAAAAATTGACCGACCGATGCTTGAACTCGCTGGATCTCCGTCTGCTCCGACAGTATGATTGACACACCACGGGCCCTGTCGCAGCTGTGTTCACAAATGGAGAACGATTCCTGCATAGCCCTGGATACCGAATATATTGCCATCAAACAACCTGAATTCACACTGGCAGTCGTACAGGTTGGACTCAGTACCGGGGAAGTTTATTTAATTGACGCGCTGGCTTTTGATGATCTGAGTGCGCTCAATTCCGTTCTGGAAAACCAGAATATCGTCAAGGTACTGCATGACGCACCTGCGGATCTTGTGCTGCTATCGAGGGCGTCGGGAGCCACACCCAGGAATATTTTCGACACAAGAATTGCGGCTCGTCTTCTTAGTATAGATTCGCGGCACTCGTTGTCTGCGTTGGTTGCACACATTTGTAAGGTTAAGATCTCAAAAAAGCAACAGCAATCAAATTGGCGGCGTCGCCCATTGTCAGCCGCACAAATAAGGTATGCAGAGAGGGACGTTCTGTACTTGCACCAGATTCGAAAAGCATTCCTGTCCCGGGCGCACAAAAAAGGACGCACGGCATGGCTTGAAGAAGAGATGTCTCGTTTTGACGATCCGCATCACTATCTGGAACCATCACCTATTGAACGTATCCTGAGATCACCAGAGGCATATAGCTTCAAGCCACAGCAGCGTGCAGTGGTGGCCGCAGTTGTAAACTGGCGATTTCATACCTCCCTAAAAACCAAAACTTCCCTTAAAAAGCTGTTGAGTAACAAAGAAATTCTCCGTCTGGCCAAAAGACGGAGTAAAACACCAGGTGCTGTACAGAACGCCTGTTCCTCGTTGCCGCATCGTTATGTACCCCAGGTGACCAATGTGGTCGCTAAAGCGCTCGATACACCAACCCCTGCATGTCCCAAACCAGTCATTACCCACCCGTTCCCAAACAAAAAACAGCCTCACCTTCGACTCTTACAGGCGGTGGTTACCCACCGCACTTTTGAGTACAAAATAGACGCAGAGCTGATTGCGACTTCCGCGACGCTACAACAGCTGATCCAGTACCCCGAGGAAAAGGCTAACCCTCTGCTTAGTGGCTGGAGGTGGGAGGTAGTGGGTAGAGACCTGCTACGAATCCTGCGAGGTGAGTCCTCAGTGGAAATAACTGATGGCGTGCTCAAGATTTGCCCCGTTCGTGCATGACAGCTCAAAGTTCGATCAAAAAACTGCGCAGGGTTACATAGCCTAGCGTTCTTCCTGCCCGTTCCTCAGGCACCCAGTAGACGGCACTGATCGCTTCCTCTTCTGCAGGCACAAACTGGGTTGCTTCGGACGTAAAGGCATACCAATAAGTGGTTTTAACATCAAAACGTCCCGCGCGATGGTATCCATGCACCGTGGTACCTAGCAACCTTCCCTGACACAAGTCGGTAATTCCGGTCTCCTCCCGTACTTCTCGCATTGCACATGCCGGAATGGATTCATTTGCTTCAAGTTTACCTTTCGGCAGATCCAAGACTCCGTGGCGCCTGATACATAGCACCTCACCTGTATCTCTATGTCGAACAATACCACCTGCCGCTAACACCGTACGTGGCGGAGCATATGGATTCGCATTCAGGATTGCTTCCGGTGGCACAATATCCGTACGGTATGCAGATCCAACCGACCGCACATCGCCAAGCGCGCGGACATCAATAACAAGAATGACCTCGGTTTCCAGCCGCTGAGCAATGCTCAAATTTCCCAACAGGAGTGGTTTGGTCAATCCAGTGGTGGATGCACGACCTAGGTTGTCAAGCCCGCAGGGATGAAAAACGAATTCATGGCCTGGATAACGTAGCTGTATCTGCAAATCGTTATGCTTTTGCGACATATTCACCTTCCTGCAATCGTACGTTATCCAACGAGATCATGGATTGTCAACGCTGAACACTTGCCCACTTATAGTGCCTAACGTTCTGGCGTGAGCTGAACTCGATCCACGGCCATCTGTCCAAACCGCTCGGTGGATTCAAGTGTTGCGCGCACATCTTCCCAGGTAGTGGTGTGATTGACAATACAAAGTCTTAACGCAAAAATTTCCCCTACGAGTGTGGAAGAATAAAAAGCTTGTCCATCCCAGAAAACTCGGGCGAGTACATCTTTGTTGACGCCTTCCAGAGATTCATCATCCAAGCTAATGCCTTGCGGGTTGACCCGAAAGCAGACTATTCCCAAGGAAACGGGTGTTAGTAGCTCGAGCATCGAACTGTGACGAATATATTCTCCAGCTCGCGTAGCCAGTTCCATACCCTTTGAGACCGCCCTGCGGAAGGCGGCCATCCCAAAAGTTTGGACAGACGCCCAGATTTTTAATGCCCGTACTGAGCGGCTGAGTTGCAAGCCCCGATCAGCTAAGTTTGGGTGATTCGCACCCCAGACCGTGTCCTGAAGAATATCGTGTCGAAACGCAAATGCGTGCTCCAGAGAAGTGGCATCCTTGACCAAAAGGCTGCCCGCTTCATACGGCTGAAAAAACCATTTATGTGCGTCGAGCCCCACGGAATCGGCGCGCTCAATGCCTGCAAGCAGTTGTTTGCCGACATCGGTCACAATAGCGAAGCCGCCATATGCAGCGTCCACATGCAGCCAGATGCCTTCCTTCTCGCAAAAAGCAGCCAGCTTTCGCAGTGGATCGATAGCACCCGTGCTACTGGTCCCGGCGTTTGCTACCACAGCAATAGGATTGAAACCCTTTTTGCGGTCGCCAGCCACAGCTTGTGCGAGGGCAGTCATGTCCATCCTAAAATGAGCATCACTCGGTATCAAACGGATGCAATGAGGTCGAATACCAATGATTTTCGCGGCACGCGGGAGAGCGCTGTGGCTTTGGTCGCTCATGTACACGGTGGCGTTATCAGGGTAGCCGGCTGACTCCCGGGCCGCTACGAGCGCATCCACACTGGCCGCTGAAGCACCACTGGTCAGAAGCCCGCCTGCACTTTCTGGATACCCAAGCCACTTCCTGAACCAGTCGATAACAAGCAGTTCAAGTTGGCTGGAGCCGCTGGCAACCAGCCAAGTACATTGGTTTATATGGAAACCGGCAGCCATGAAGTCAGATACAACTCCAGGCCAAGTAGGTGACGACGGAATGAATCCAAAGCTGCGCGGATGGTCAAGTCGAAGGGCAAACGGGAGGATTTCATGCGCGGCACGTTCCAGTACATCGGCAGCAGAGGTACCCTCTTCTGGCGGATCGCTCATTAGTTGCTGCGCGAGACTCTGACGGAATTCCCCGTCCCACGCCTTTTCCTTAGACAGACCTGTCACGCGGTCAACGATAAGTTCAGCCGCCTTGCTGGCCAAACTGAGCATTTGCTGGGATGACATCTGAAGATCAAAGTCTGCGTCACTTGCTACTCTCGGATTCTGCTCATTGTCGTTCATAAGAAAGAGTCTCTTGCGGAACTGTACTCGAAGTGGAAGCCAAGCAACGTGTAGCCACCCGGCATGCAATTTATGAAAACTTCCTTTTATTGGCGGTGCGAGGGCTTGCCCTATTACTTAGTGCTTGTCAGAGAATAGGTCATTTTTGCGATTCTTGCTATACTCATAACAATCTGGGCCCATAATTGTGGCGTCGTTGGTGGAGTTTCGGGGGAATCAGGTGCCTTTCGGCTTGCTGAATGGTCACTGGAAGACATTTTTTGCTCTCCGATGCAGCTGGGACGCGACCATGCGTGCCAACCCGACGTATGTCTGCCTTTCCGCTTATGGCGGAGCCTGTCCAAATTCTTTCGGTAGGATTACAGCGGCGCTACGCCGCTCGTTTTCGGGCCTGATGCCAGCGCTTGAGCCGCTCTTCTTTCCGCTTCAACTGCAAGCCAAGACGATGCACGTTGGCCGCGACCACAGAGAGCGCCACCGTGCGACCAAACCCCTCCTTACCATGCGTACGCACCAAGTCCAGTCCGCGCTGGTTCAAATTGTTGATCGCGGATTCTACCGCCGGATGCTGACGACGACCCTCCACAAAGTCCGGAGCGGATGCGCGCTCCTTGTCCGCATGACTTAAACGACCCCGCTTCGGCATAATCACCAGTTCCAGAATTTGCTCCAATGCGCGCCGGTTGTGTTCCGATGAATACCCCGTATCCATGCTGCACGAAGTCAGGGACGGGTACAGTGTCTTGGCCTCCCGTAAAAAATCCACGATCATTGACGAATCGCCCCCCTCGTAGAGCACCTGGTAGTAAAGAATGTACCGATGCTGGTCCTCCAAGACGCAGACCGGGAGGCCCAACTCCGCCTGTACCCCCGCCTTACCTTTGCTGATCCAACGCGTATGCGGCTCGTGAACCGAGAAAATCTTCTCCGAATGCGGAATCTTTTCGCCCCTGAGCAACCGCCGATCCACCTGATCGATCAGTTTCAAGCTGCATTCCAGGTAATGTAGCCCCTTATCACTGCAATCTGCCCCCAACCTCCGCTGCGAAGCCAACGCCTTCTTCATCAGCTTTCTGCAGTGGCACAGGTATTTGCGCACCCGATCACGACGACGCCAGCCCCGTGACCTGCGTACCCCTTGAAACAAACGATCAAGCCGCTTTTCCCAATCCGACGCCTTGCGCCAGCCCGGCAGGCCGTGCGAACGGCTCATACGTGCCGACTCCCGAAGCAAACAACCCACCGCATCCCTTAGCAGATTCACATCCGTAGGCCAATGAACATGCGTCTTCGTCACCGCTGAATCTACCCTGCAACGTAACCCTTCCTCCTGGGCCTTCTTCGTAAGTTCTGCGTGCCCATGTTCCACCACAACCTTGTTGATCTTGCCCAGTAACTCCTCCGATAACAAACTCACATTGTCCAGAATCGTCTGTACATGGTATTCCGGTTCCTCTTCCTCGCGCCAACCACCATGCCCAAGCATCTGGCGCAGGAGCTTGTCGTTGTTCGCCATATGCGTCAGTCGATCATAATCGCAATTCAGGGCCTGCTTCAGCATCCCCAGAACGAAAATCCTCCACAGATCCATCCCCCGGCGCCCCAATTTGTGACTGACTCCCGAAGCCACACCCCCTTCCAAAAGCTCGAAAATCTTCGCTCGCGTCTTTGCATTCTTGTATATCGAACGCAAACCACGCAATACCGCCGGAATGTCATCCCGGCTTCGGGGGGCAAGCTCAATCTCTTCAATCGGAACCTGCCCAAACGCGCGTTGGGCTTCCATTACTACACGCATGGCAACAAAGGGGCGAATGTACACGCTTAAACGCCCAAATCAGACCTCTTACCCCAAAATTGCCGCCAGATTCGCAAATTCATTCATCCTCCTGCGATGACCACGCCTATGCGATGAGAACCCCAAATACAGGCTAAATCCTGACCAAATCCACCAAAAATGACCAAATCTGCTCCCAAATACCCGAATTCATCGTATCATCCCACGACCAAAATCATTTTCTGGCAAGCACTACTTAGTTGGACAGGGCTTTTACGTTCATGTCAAGCGGTTTTGGGGATACGGTTTCGCATTTCAGGCGGTCGCGACGACTGCTTGAATCATGGCATGATCGACCTGGAATGGACTACCAAGAGCAAATCTTCACTCGTTAGACACTCCCCCTGTACTCGTCACAAATGCCCCAGTACATGGAGCCGTAAACGGCTTCGCGACGCCTCATAAGTTACTCGCATTTACCGCCTTTTATAAACATTCGTTAAATGGTCTTAACGGATCCTTGCAGTCTCTCGTTCGCACGCATGAAACCCGCCGTCAGAGACGGGATTTGCCATGGATCCATCGACTGAAAAACCTCTTGCACCGGCGTCCCCGTCGGAAGCGACGTTATCCCTTGCGGCACAGGACATCTTCGAAGCGACACGCAAAACGCTTCTGCCAGCAGCGCTCGGGCCGGGCAGAATGCCGTGGCACGGCTGCTGGAACGGTAACTGAGGTTGGCTGCCAGCGAGATCAGGTGTCTGAGTGATCGCCCCAGCTGGTTCAGCTTTCAAATGACGATGAAGTCTCCTAATACACCTCGGCGGTTCCGGTGTCCGGGTATTTCCAAGGGTAAGGAGGTCACCCATTGACCACGGCGCAATTTCGCGGCATTGTAGAGTTCAGCGAGGCTCCTTACCCTGCAGACATGGACTGCGAAGGCCTTCCGCAATACGGTGCTGCAAGAGTCGGACTGATTCCAGGCGGCAGGCTTCAATCGCTCGAAGACACACGCTCAGCGGGCGGCTCACTTCTGGCGCACCAGACTGCCCGTTGCGACCTGATTGCCCGCCTCCAGGCGATAGAGGTATACGCCGCTGGGCCAGGATGACGTATCCAGCCGCACGGAATGCGCACCGGCACTGTGCCATTCGTCCACGAACATGGCCATTTCGCGCCCGAGGACATCGTAGACCCGCAAGCGAACGTGCGAGACTTCCGGTAACTCGTAGGTAATGGTGGCTGCTCCCGCAAACGGGTTGGGATAATGCGCAGTCCGCAGATTCCCCACAGGCCGTGCGTACTCATCTGCGCGCGCTGTTGTCACTGGCCCATACTTTGCCAGAAACGCCTTGCTACCGCGCGGAGGCATCGCGAGCGTGTCCACCCCAACGATGACCTGATCCGGCCCGTCCCGACCCCAATTGCGCGCAAATCCCCCAACGTACAGTTCGCCGCCCGGCATGGGCATTATCCCGGTGACCTTGGAATAATCCGGCCCGGTCACCTGCAGGGTGCGGGCCAGGGTGCCTCCTGCATCGTATTCGACGAGCAGGCCCGTCACGGTTCTGGAGCCCGCGGCCGTGCCATTGGTCAGCACGGTGTCTTCAATCTGAACCTGGTGACCGTAATAGTAGCCGCCCACATATACGTGTCCGTGCATATCCATTTCGATTTCGGTGAGCTCCACGAAATCACTAGCAGTCAACCGGCGCACCCAGCGCAGCGACCCGTCCGGGGCATGGCGCGTCACAAATTCAAGGTACCCACCCTCAGAGTAGAACGGCACCGTGAAGGTCGTGTCTCCGACGGCCACTTCGATACCGCGCCAGCCGTACCCCACCGCCCAGTCAAGCGCCAGCTCGCCGTCGTCACGTGCCGTAAGAATCCAGGGCACGGCCGTGTTTCTGGCGTCAAGAGTATTATCGTCGGTAAATGCCAGATAATCGGCTTCCACACCAAGATCGCTCCCCGTCCGCAGCCAGCGCAATTGTCCGGTCGCGTCGAAGGACACGACGACAGCGCCGGATTCCTCCAGCCGCACACTGTCCGGCTGTCCCTCCGCGAATACCGTGCCCCTTGAGAAAAAGCCGCCCAGATAGGTATTGCCCGTGGCATCCACGTCAAAGCTGGGCTTGGCCGGAGCCTTGTCGTAGTTTATATAGTTGCGAGGAGTATAACGACCATCGCTGGGACTTACCATCCGGTGTGCCCAGCGCACGTTGCCTTCACGCGAATAGCTGGCCAAAAATACAGAGCGGACGGGGTATGACAGGACGACGGGAACATAGGGCACAAGCAGGTGCTCAGGCCCCAATCGGAGCGTATCCAGATAGTAGCCTGTCACATACATGTTGCCGGCATCGTCTCCGCCGAGCCCCAGGATGTAGGCCGGCGCGTCAAACATATTGTCGACCGGTCCGGCCAGATAGGTGGCCTGCAGCGAATCTCCGGCATCTGAATAGCGGTTGATAAGTATTCCCCCATACTGTCCCCACCGGCTGGCCGGATGACTAACTCCCCTTAACGCCCCCTCGTTTGTCCAGACGTACGGGCCCTGTGCCACTACGGTGTGGATGGATATGGGGGGATAATCGCCTACAGATAGCGCCCCCGCTCTGACCCAGCGCACGTTTCCGTCCGCAGCAATCCGCGCAAGAAAATTTTCGTTGCGCTCCGGCACGAAGACGGTTCCGTCGGACCAGCGGATTGCGTTCCCATGCTGAACGCGGCCCGACATGTATACGGAGCCCCCCGCATCTGCGTCCAGACCATAATTGCTGATCACATCCTCCGCTTCGATGATCCAGGTGGCCGGCTCGAAGGACTGCGCCCGGAGAGCGTCCAGCCGGGGCAGGACCATGGAAACCAGAAAGAAAAAATGATTCGGCGCATCGGAGATTCCCTGCAGATCCTCAATACAACATACACCTATTTGACCAGAGATACCCAGTGGGTCCAATGCTGCCGGGCGGTTTCCATGCGGAGCAGGTACATGCCGCTCGGCAGGTGGGCTGCCTCGAACTTTACCGAATGGGCTCCGGCTACCATGTCGGAATCCGCCAGCACGGCGACACGGCGTCCGAGCACATCGTAGACCCGCAGCCGCACCGGCCCAGCTTCAGCAAGCGAAAAACGGACCGTCGTTATCGGGTTAAAGGGATTTGGATACGCCCCGTGCAGCGAAGCCTCTGTGTGGGTCGCCACTGAATCGGTTTGTAAGCCGATAACCTGATCCGAAAGTGAGACCATAGACCGGGCGGCATTGCCCCCGCCACCATCCGACGGGTATTTCACAGCCACCGAGTAGGTTTTAAGCGTATCTACAGGATCAGTGTAGGCTTTGTAGGCTGCCACTCTGTAATAGCCCGTACAGGTGCCCCCCATGCCTGTGTACGAGCCGTTTCCGGTAGCGATTGCGGGGAGAGTTGCAATCTGGGACCAGTCTGTATTATTCGGCGACCGCTCTACTAAATAGCCGGTTTCCTGGCTGGAATTATCGGCCCACGTGAGCTGAGGACGTCTGGAATTTCCAGTGGTGGAACAGGTGACTGCAATTTTCCTGGGCATATTGGGGCCTCCGATCCTGTGTGTCGTAAACGCGGGTTCAAAGATGGCCGAAGACTGTGCGTCGCGTTCTTTGGTGAATGCGGCTCTGAAATCAATTATTTTTGTGTCGGTAGAGCTCATTCGGAGCGCCGTCATCAGAAGTGATGCGGCATTGATATTGCTCCTGGGGCTTTCCCTGATTTTCCACACAGCCGCAGCCAGCGCCATTGCTTGCTTGTAACGATGATGTATTCCTGTACTCAGGATATCGTCTTCACATTCGCTATCCCAATAGCTATCGTCATCCGATGGCAACCAGGGACAGTCCTGATCCAGCTCTCTCCACGGGACCGGGCCGTCAGGACTGCTCGCTCCCGGTCCTCCCCATAGCGCATGGCCCGTTTTGTCCGCAGCAAAAAAAATCAGCTACTCCCTCTCTGATTGCGCCGAGGTCAGCTCTACCATCGTCATCTGAACCATGTATGTCAAACTGCACTACGTGGCCATATTCATGCAAGATCACTTCGCTTGACCTTCCATACTTGCCTCCCGTGCGTATGGTGAACCGTTCCTTGCCTGGATTTACACCCGCTTCGTCCCCATCCAGGACTTTGATTTTGATTTGATCGCCATTCAATCCTTCATATTCCAGACCCGCATAATATTTGTGCATTTCCCGGGCATGATAGAGTCCGTTCAGCGCCACGGCGGTATGGCCATGTTCCCCGTCAACGCCCCAGCCCCAGTCGTAATTCAGAATGGTTTCTCCATTGACACTCAGCGTAAAGCTCTGCGTGGTATCACAGGATGACAGGACAGTGGATTCCACGAACGCGACATCGTTTGCCATCGTGAAGGTCACCGTGTAGGTGCCCGGGCCCTGTACAGTGGCCGCATAATTCCCGCCGTCATCTGCGTAGTTGGTGCAGGAGAAGGAACTCGTGCTTCCGACCCCGGTAATCGAATACTTCGCCTTCGAAAACCCCTCGGAAATGTGTTTTATGAGCGCGCTATCCTTATCGTCCGGCGTCTCGTGGTAGTTCAGGGACACTTGGCCGGATATCGTGGACCCGCTCCCACTGTCCGAGCAAAGGGTCGCCGGCATGGTGCCTGCGCCAGCCTGTTTGCGAACCGCAACGTCGGGCTGGAACAGCGGCATGGGGGCTGCCGCGACGATCGGCGACGCCATGGGAGCCTCCGCCCGGCGCTCGTCCGGTACATGCGTTACCCCGCCGATATTGTCATACTCTCCAGGATTTTCCCCTCGTGCGCGTCAATCAGGTAGGTTTTGCTCAGCGGCGGCTCGTAGCCATAGTCGTAGACGACGACTTCCCAGGCGAGACCGAAGGTGTAGGCGTTTTCCAGTTCCACGGGGAAGATGACCAGATCGGTTTTCACGCGTCCCTGCGCACTCTCGACCGAGGCGGCTCCGAGCGCGATCCGGAGGGCGGCCGAGCTGCTGAGACTGGGGGTGGTGTTGACCTGGACTTTTGGGAACAGCGCGGCCGCTGCCCCAACGAGCGTCCCGTTATTGAGGACCGAAAGGACGAGATCCGCCGCCCAGACCCGGTGGTTGTCGTGTACCTGGGGGTACCGGACAAACCATATCCTGTTGTTGGTGGCAATCCTCGGAGTTCCCAGCTGCTTGGTGTCCAGCCCGAAGACACCCTTGTGGGCGTCCACGAAGGCATCCGCGGCAATTTCGACGCCTGACTCGCTGGAGAGCGTCAAGGGCGTGCAGGAGATCATACAAGTAGCGGAGATCTGGACCTCTATCCACAACATTTGCGGTAGAACCCTCTGGACAAAGGATTTGGGTAGCGTTGGCACTGCAGACCGGAACGAGAGTCTGCCAAGCCGCACTCGCTGACGGCGATCAAAGGTGTGACGCGGCCGTTATTAAATGGAATCTTCAGTCCAAGCGGGGCCTTGCCTCATGCTCAGCGCACGACCATCATGGTTTTTACACTGGAATAGTTGCCGGCCTCCAGACGGTACAGGTATAGGCCGCTTGGCCAGGCGGATGCGTCCAGCCGTGCCGAGTGCAATCCCGCACTTTGCTGCTTGTCCAGGAGTACGGCCATTTCACGCCCGAGCACGTCGTATACGGTCAGCCGTACCCTACCCGGAACCAGGACACTGTACGTGATCGTCGTCGCGTCGCGAAAGGGGTTCGGATAGTTCAAGGTCTCGACCACGCCGGACGGGAATTCCACGGAAGGCTCTGCGGACAGAGACGTGGCGCTGTATTTAGCCACAAACATGTTATTCTCGCCCCGGGCATGCAGGGTGTCCGTCCCCAGGATCGCCATGTCGGAAGCGAATCTGCCGGCCACGTACACGTCGCCCGAAGGGCCAATGGCCAACGATTCTATAGAATGAACCCCGTCTCCGGCTGCCTGCAGATGCAGCGCTCGCAAGAGGTGGCCGTTTTCGTCGTAGTGCGCCACAAAGCCGTCATACTCGTATGACTCCCTTGACGCGTTCTGCCTCAACTCGACATCTTCAAGTATCAGGTAGCCCCCCCAGAAATGGCCCCACACATATACGTGGCCGTCGTCGGTGACCTCCATACCAGTCGGATATGATATGAAATCATGCTCCAGATTCCGGGCCCACTGGAGCGATCCCTGCGCGTCAAACTTGGTCAGGACAGACTGACTGACCTCTGCCCGGGCATAAAAGGTCGTATCCCTTACGGTCAGCGTGTTCGTGGGGCGATCAGTAGTCTTTGTTTTTCTCCACAACACGTACATATTCCCGCTCCTGTCGCGGCGGACGCTCCTAGGGCGCGGGACGTAGGTATTCGCAAAAAGGCGGTATAGCGGCCCCATATGATTGCGGAGCGTACTGAACGAGGGGATGTAGGAGATTCCCAGATCGCGTAGTGTCTGGATTCGCTGTGGCGCGCCGTCGCTGCCGTAATTGGCCAGCACGACCCCGTCTTCGGCAGTGCTGAACGCAGGGGGGGGCACGCCGTCGGCGACCGCTCCGAGTGTCAGGTTGCCTTTTGTATCCACGTCAAAGGTCGCTCTGCCGTACCAGCCATTGGAAATCCACAGGTCATCCGTGCCTCCCTCTACCTGGTGTGCCCAGCGCACGGCACCGTCCGGCGCGTAGCTGGCCACGAACACGTCCCAGGTTGCATGGTGAAGGCTCCGGGACGGGACCAGTACGACATCCGGTGCAAAGAAGAGCGTGTCCCGGTACGTGCCGGCCATGTAGAGATTACCCTGCGCGTCAAAGCGTATCCCCTGGAAGTATATGCTCCCGAAAAACGTATAGACTTCACGCGGACCGAACCTCCGCAGCACCGCCCCCTCGAAATCACGCACGGTAATCATGGCCGACCCTGTAGAGTAACTCTGATTTGGCGGGAGACCTTCGCCATGGAACAGACGGCCGTTGACTGCGTCAATGGAGTGGCCGGTACTATGGTCATTAGCCAAAATGGCGTTCTCCGCAGGGAGAACGCTTCCAGGCTGAACGAACCTCAGTTCCCCGGTATCCCCAGCGTAGCGAACCAGGAATCCTGATCCGAAACGCGGCGTGTCCAGCATGTGGATATCTGACGAATCCGACGAACCCTCAAACCAGGCATCCGTGCTGCGTGTCAGCCATCCCGTCACAAAGACTTCTTTTTGTGGACCGACGGCGACATCCATTGGAACGAGATCTTCCTTTGCAATCCAGGCCTGCCGAATCCATGTCGCAGGCCCAAAGGACTGCGCTGCTGCCGGCGCATTTAGCAGCAGCAGGGCAAACAATCCCAGTACCAGCAGGCCAGGTTGCTTTATTTGCATGGTTTGACCGCAATCCGTGTGGAATGATTAAATTTGATTCCACCAACAAAATAGCCTATTCAATGAAATCTTATCTGGATTTGACGTGACTCACCTTGGGATTGGGGGACGGCTGGAAGATTGACAAGGTGCTACTTGGCCAGCATCATCATCTGGTTGCGCCGATACGCCGAAGTCTCCATGCGCACAATATACGGCCCGCTGGGCAGACGTATCGCATCGAAGGCTATCGTATGCGCTCCGGCCGCCTGGACACCGTCCGCCAGCACCGCCACTTTCCGTCCCAAGACATCGTAAACGACGAGTCTCGCATGACCCTCTTCCCTCAGCGTGTACGCAATCGTGGTCACGGGATTGAACGGATTCGGGTACACAGCGTGTAGTTCCGTATCAAACGTGGCCGGTTCTTCCGACTGAAATACTTCCGGCACCGTGAGTATTGCGACCCGGGCTTTGTTCCGGCTGTTGCTTGCGGGAACGACGGCGGGCACGGATACCGTCCGCAGCGTATCGGAGTTCGCCGATCCGAAGGTGCTGAACACCGTAACGTAGTAGGAATACACAGGATCTGACTGGCTACCGCATGATGCGCCGGTGTCAGAATAGGTTTCGGTGTTTGCCGCAAGGCGTACCACCAGTTGCAACTCGCCTTCGCCGGTCTTGCGTTCGACTTCATAGCCGGCTTCGTTTGAAGCTTCGTCCGACCAGGTGAGCTTGATGTTGCCCGATGTGCTGCACTTGGCAACTAGGTCGGTTACCGGCTGAGGGCCAAGTACGTAACGAGTAAAAAATTCGGTATGTATAGCACTAGAATCAGCTTTATTAGGTGCCTGTGCGTGCATATGCCAGGCGACGGTTTTAAAGTCCGGAGGCTGCGGTTTCATTGCCAGTGCTCTATAGAACAAATCCGTGGCCTGCGTCGCACCCCCGCTCAGACTGCTGCGAAGTGACCAGACGGCTCCCGACAGAACGCGGCTTTTTTCGTATACGTTGTTACCACATTCCCAATCCGCTTTGCACTTCTTGTTCAAGTCCCTCATTAAATTGTCGAGATTGCCGTTTGCTCTGTCCAAGCCCGGATCAACGCCAGGATCCGGCACGGGTCCACCAAAGAGTGCATCCCCGGTCGCGTCTGCCGCAAAATAGTCCGAAGCGGCCTCCCGCACAGGTTTGAGTTGATCACCCTCTCCTGGAGTCACAAGCTTGTTCACAATAAGATGCGCGTATTCGTGCATGATGACCTCATTGGACATGGCCGAGGCCCCACCAATGCCGACTCTTCCACTTTCTGCAACGGCATTGGGGGAGTTCCCCGGATAAACGCTAAGTTCTACGGTCTCGGGTTTGTTGACCTCGTGAGTGTTCAAAAAGTAATCCCGCATCGCGAGCATATTATAGATGCCGTTGAGCATAAAGGACGACGTGCCGCCGTCTCCGCTGAGCCCCCATCCCCAGTCGTAGTCCAGCCTTTCGTAAGCGTCCACATCCATCGTGAACGAGGTTTGTTCCTGACATTCCTTTGAGAGCTCCCCGGTGTCTGTGGTCCATTTCTGAATATATACGGAATCGCTTTTCATGTAGAATGTGACGGTGTAAGTTCCGCTACCTGGCAGTCCCACACTGTAGTTGCCATTTGCATCGGCGTGATCATCGCAACTACCGGTGAGCAAGCCGCCGGACACCGAAAACTTGGCGTAAGGAAAGCCGGTGCCTGTTACGCGGTCCAACGCGAGCGTGGAATCAGCGGGACTCACGTAATGATTCAGCGATATGTGCCCTTCAATGCCGTGTGTTGCGCCTGAAATAGATTCGCATGTGCTTTGTGCAGCGGCCCGCTCATCCCTCGCCGCTGGATTGGCGCCCCCGCCGGACTTGTCGGCCCGATCCGGTTCCGCCAGCGCCAGATGGCCGCCGTGGCTTACGTTATCGTACTCCTGCAGGATCTTCCCGGAGTGGGCATCGACGAGAAAGGTCTTGCTGCGCGGCGGTTTAAGGTTATGGTTGGAGACAGTGATTTCCCAAGCGAGGCCGTAAACGTTGGCGCCGTCTTCTTCGACAGCCAGGATGACGAGCTCGTCCTTGGCCGACACGTCTGGCTTCGGGATGGAGGCGTGTCCGGTGACCACCTGCATGGCGGCTTCTGCGGACAGGCCGGGGGTGGTGTTGACCGCCACCTTCGGGAAGAGGCGGGCGCCGGCCGCGAGCAGGCGACCCTGGCGCGTGACGGTAAGGCCGAGCTGGGCGCCCAAAATGTTCAACTCGCTGAACACCTGCTGATAGCTGAGCAGCCACACCTCGCCGCTTCGAATAATGGTCGGTCCGTCAAGGTTCTCGGGGTTGATGCCGAATACGTCCTTGTGGGCCTCGACGAAGGCGTCCGCCTTGGTCTCGACTTCGAATTCGCTCGTCAGACTGATTGAGGAGCCGAGCGTAAAGTCCAGCGAGTCGGTGTCGATGATCCAGGTCGGGGTGCCGTTGATTTCGTTGACGTAGGCGGCGAACTGCTTGCCGCCGTGCTCGAGGAGCCGCGGGTAGCGGACTTGTTGCTGCGCATTGGCAAGCTGTGGCGCGGCGATCAGGGCCAGCAGCATGCAGAAGGTACGCAGACCGAACGGTTGTAGTGACAGGGTCATTTTATTGGAGTCGGTAATGGCAAAATGGTTGTGCATGGATTGTGAACGTGTCGGAATCTGGACGCACACCCCCGGAATGGCAGCTGTCCCGGGGGGCGGCCCGGCTAGCTGCTGCGAGTGACGTAGACCGTAAAGGTTTGTGTTGCGCTGCCGTCGTCGTCAGTGGCGGTGACCTCAACATTGATCCTGCCGGGCGTGGTGCCAGGAGTCATGGTGAGGGTGCTGCCGGACATCCTAACCGACACATAGTCCGGAATGCGCAGAGGCGAGGTCACTACGCGCGCGGAGTAGGTCACGGTGTCGCCGTCGGGCTCGCTGAAGTAGTCGGACACATCAAGCGTTTTAGCTGTGCCGCTGGCCACCAGCGACTGGTTGGGAATGGAGCCCGAGGCGACCGGCTTCCCGCGAACGGTGACCCCAAAGGACCGCGGGGCGCTTGTACCGCCGCAGGCGTTCACGGCGGTAATGGCAACGGTTGCCGAGCCGACATTTTCGGGCTCGATCGTCAGCGTGTTGTCATCCGAGATGTCCAGGGTGAGGAGCACACCGGTCTGGGTGGCCGTGTAGGACAATTCGTCGTCGCGCGGATCCGAGAAGTAGTCATCGAGAGCAATATCTGCATCGGCGTCTAGCAGGACGAACTGATCGGGAATCGTGCGTGATGTGGGAACGCTGCAGACCGCAGAAAACTGGAAGGTCTGATCTGCCGTGGTCCGATGCGGATCCGTGGCCGTCACCGTTATCCTCGACGAGCCGACGGAATAGTCCGAGAGTGTCAGCTTGCCCGCGTCTTCTCCTTCCCCCATGCTGACGTCAACTACGTCGGGGGAAGACGAGCGGGCCGTGTACACCAGCGCCTCGTTTTCAGGGTCCGAGAAGTAATCCGCCACACTGAACTTCTTATCATCGTCGTCCGGATGTACGACGATGTCATCGATAGTACCCACCGTCCCCGGTGCCAGATTATTCACCGTCGCGGTGATTTCGGAGGCAGCCGTGTTGCCGTTGTCGTCCTCTGCCGTCACGGTAGCCGTTGTGGTGCCCACTTCTGACGCTGATATCGTCAGGTCGTCGCCGTCCAGTGTGATCGAGGCCGACGAACCGCTCACAGTCCCCAGCGCGTACGTTAGATCGTCGCCGTCTGAATCGCGGCAGTAGTCGTCCATGTCGAACTCCGCGTCGTCATCGCTGACGGTAAGCGTGACCGCAATGTTGCTGCAGGTCGGTGCGCTATACACCGTCACGCTGATACTGGAGGTAGCCGTGTTGCCGTTGTCGTCCTCTGCCGTCACGGTGGCCGTCGTAGTGCCCACTTCTGACGGTGATATCGTCAGTTCGTTTTCATCCAGCGTGACCGTGGCCGCCGAACCCGTCGGATTCCCCAGCGCGTACGTTAGATCGTCGCCGTCTGAATCGCTGCAGTAGTCGTCCATGTCGAACACCTCGTCGTCATCGTTGACGGTAAGCGTGACCGCAATGTTGCTGCAGGTCGGTGCGCTATCCACCGTCACGCTGATACTGGAGGTAGCCGTATTGCCGTTGTCGTCATCTGCCGTCACGGTGGCCGTCGTAGTGCCCACTTCTGACGGTGATATCGTCAGGTCGTTGTCATCCAGCGTGACCGAGGCTGCGGAACCCGTCACAGGCCCCAGCTCGTACGTTAGCTCGTCATTGTCTGGATCGCTGCAGTAGTCGTCCATGTCGAACACCTCGTCGGCATCGTTGACTTTAAGCGTGACTGTAATGTCGCGGCAGGTCGGTGCGACGTTGGCCGCGCGCACCGTCACGCTGATACTGGAGGTAGCCGTATTGCCGTTGTCGTCATCTGCCGTCACGGTGGCCGTCGTGGTGCCCGCTTCTAACGGTGATATCGTCAGGTCGTTGTCATCCAACGTGACCGAGGCCGCAGAACCCGTCACAGGCCCCAACTCGTACGTTAGCTCGTCATTGTCTGGATCGCTGCAGTAGTCGTCCATGTCGAGCTCTGCGTCGTCATCGTTGACGGTAAGCGTGACCGTAATGTTGCTGCAGGTCGGTGCGCGGTTGGTCGTGGGCACCGCCACCACCACCGCCACGGTATCCACAGCCGCCCCACAACTGTTCTTTGCCGTCAGATTGAGCTCGGCCTCGGACCTGCTCGTGCCCTCAGGAAGCGCCCTGCCCGTAAGCGTCATCTGGTCGCCCGAGAGTGATACGGTAAAGGTATCCTCATCCGACGATTCGGCCGTATACGTCAGGGCCTCGGTTTCGCTATTATGGAAATAGTCTGCTATGCTGCGCTCCAGCGTACCGCCGGCCACCAGCTCCACCTGGGGGGACGAAGCGCTCGCGGTCGTAACACAACTCTCTACTGCCACGATCACGGCCACGCTTGTGTCCGTCGCGCTGACCGTCACCGTGTCTCGTAACGGCGCTGTGAACTCTACATAGTCCGGCCTCAGCGTCAGCGTGCCATTGTCCAGGCTCGCGGAAACAACCCCCGGCACAGCATCAGACAACGTCAGCGTCGGGATGTCCGCCACCGCGAAATGGCACGTTAGATTCGTGCTCACCGACCCCCCGCCTGCCACTAGGCCGATCCTCACAGTGTCCAAAATCTCCCCTTTCTTGCAGACATCCACGGGGCCCGCGGACACGAGGCACGCCAGTAACAAAACTATCCAGTGCAGGCTCTTCATATTTTCAGCTCTTGTTGTATCAAAGGTTTTATCGCAATTCGTGTGGAACGATTATTTCTGATTCCGCCCGAATATAGCACATTCAATGGAATCTGATCCGGATTTGACGTGACTCACTTTGGGATTGAGGGACGACTGGAAGATTGACAGGGTGCGACTGGATGAGCAGAAACAGCGGGCAGACCGCTACATTTCGCATTTGGAGGTGCGTTGGTTTGCCCCGAGACGGGAGAGACCTGGACGCTCTATGATCATCGCAAGGCGCGGACATGGCGCCACTTGGACTGCTATGAACCCATTTTATTCATCACGATTTGGATCCGGGCTACAAAGTGTGAATTTGGTTGGGGGGATGTCAGAATTTCCGTTGCGGGATGAAAAGCAAGCTATAGCCTTGGCGACCAAGCGTCAGATGTAGCATTGCGTCTGTTTTTCAGCTTGGTTTGGGGAAATGCCAAGGGTGCACGTACCGCAAGTGCAGTCCAATCCCATGCGATGTGTTGCTCTCCACCATTTCCGTGGGATACCTCAGATGAGGTGCACGGGTTTAGAGGTCAGGCACAGACTGCCAGTGTAATTGCCGAAGGTGCTCCCAGAAACGCTTCCATGCCTGCACCGCGGACAGGGCGATATAGAATGTGACATAGCGGGCATGACGTGCCAGGGTCGCACCGACCTTCAGCACTTGCAGTCTGAACGTGCGAAGGTGCATGTGAGGTCGTTCCGATGAGGACGAATCCGTGTCTGCGACAGCACTGCCGTCCGCCTCCATCGCCGTCTCCGAGAACGCATCGGTTGATTCGTCCAACGCAGCTTCTGTTCCAGAAGACTGCGAACCCGTGTCGTGCAGTCCCTCGGCCAACAGTGCCATCTCATCGGGTTCAGACCCCACCGGTGGGGGCGGACTATGCAAGAGGCATCGACTGATGTGAAGAAGCTGGTAGACCAACATGTAGACCTGAAGACGCACGGCATTCTCCGCCTGAACCTCGGCATCCTCATTGGCCTCAGCAATATCCTCACGCGCAATCGGTACGTTACGGTAATGCGATTTGGCGCGTGGTGATGACGAAAACGACAGGGTACAGATCGCTTTGATCTCGCCCTGATGCATCTCCGCCTTTCCGCGCCGACTGTACAGGGCCGCCAGAACCTCCCCCGAATGCGTATCCGCGTCAAGATTGGTGACCAAAAAGTGGCAATCATTGAATAACTCCCCCGGACGCGGTTTTACCACCAGGATCACCCGACGGGTCTTCTCCCAGGACTGCGCACCATACTCGAGTTCAACGTACGTCTTCCTCTCATACGAGCAATCCTCAACGTACGGTGCAGCCAACGCCTCCAACACCTTGTTCTTGCGCAAACGCATCACGTAGTGAAGACCTTCTGCCTCCAGCCGTGTAAATACAACCCCACTATTGAACCCTGCATCCAAACGAATAATGACACGCTCAGCGGCGTGCTGGCGCACGCCATCGGCCATGGAAACCATGAAGTCCTCGCAGTCGGTGACCTCGCGCCGATTACCTGGACGCAACTGCGCCCCGAGTACATCCCTACTCTCCCCGCATGAAGCAATCAGCGGCAAGAAAACCGTGCGCTTATAGTGCCCATGATACGCGCTGCCAAGTTGCTTGCCATGCGCATCCACCGGCACCGCGTCCACATCAATGACCACTTCATCACGGCGCCGACCACCGTTGCGAACCAGCATATGCTCAATCGCCAACTTTTGAACCGCCGCCTCCAAGTGCGACGGATTGTCCGCTTTGCCGAGCAGACGCAACAGACGGGACAGGGTCGGCTGCGATGCCAACGGACGACCCGCTTCGACCGCACCCCGTTCGATGCTGGTGGACGTGCCAAATGCTGCATCGATGCGCAACTGCGCTGTCCATAGGGCACCCCATCCCTGAATTAACTGTAGCAGCCACTGCAAAAGCAACTGCGCCAGACTATATCGTATCCGATGCTGGTCCCGGGGATCAGACAGCCGCGCGGTCAGAAATTCAATGAGCCCCGTTCGCGCGATCACCGACCGCATCAACAACGCACCCGCATCAGACGTCGTGTGGTTGTTGCTGGCCGCCTTGATCCGAACCGACGGGTTGTAGGGAAGCACAAAAAGAGCCTCCGTAGACTTTGCCATGATCTCACCTTCAAGGTGAATTTTTTAGATTACTTCGAAAGGTCGCTCGCGCATGTGATCCACAGTAGAAACAAGTCCCTGTTCGGTCAAAATCCGCAAAAAAAGGGCAATGAGCCCTTTTTATAAGGAACGTACAATGGACACAAAAGTCCCAAATCGGTCAGGCTATCCCGAAAAACTGAGGTGAGATGAATATTGTGGGATGAATTCAAGTGTTTTGTGCATTGTCGCGTTCCCCGGGTAGATGTGGGGGTGCGGACAATTAAGACGCCCGGGCGAGTGCCTCAAATCGATATACGGATGCGTTTGAGCGGTGGGCGATTAATTTGTTCAAGCGACGAAGAACCAGACGGAGACGGCGCAGCTACTTCGCAGTGCGTTTGACACTCGGGCCGGATTGAGTGCAGTCATGTGTGTAATGTCGAGCGCACCACATACCAGCAGCCACTAGCTCATGATGCCAACCCTGTCGTGGTAACTACTGAACAGCCCGAGTCCCATGTTTTGGTCTTCATCAGATGGCTGTGCGGATCTGTCAGGTTACTGCATGCCTTTGGTCTGAACTCGCCAAATAAGTGTCAAATATGGTCAACAGACCAGCTACCAAGATGCCGAAAACACCACCTTATCTCCGCAGCTGGGGAGATAATCTGTGAGCAGCCTCTTCGGTGCGCCCAGCACTCCTGTACTCCTATGCATACTGGGCACGAGGACGCAAATATTGAACTGAAGTGCTCCATTCCGCTCCAGCTCTGACTTGCGCGGACAGCCCCGCGATCAGGGCGAAGAGTATCTCCCAGACAGGAAAGCGTCCAGACAGATCAGGAAAAGACAACCTGGATATCCGTGTATTCCAACAGACCTTCTTCTGCAAATTCGACTCCGAAACCGGAACGCTTGACGCCGCCAAACGGAGCATTGGGCTGAATCATGCCGTGTTTGTTTATCCAGACCGAACCACACTCCATCCTGTTCGCGATCTCTTTCGCCCGTTCAATGTCTCGGCTCCAGACCGAACCACCGAGACCATTAGAACTGTCGTTTGCCTTCTCGATGGCCTCCTCAATAGAGTGATAGCGGATGCTCGGAAGAATCGGGCCAAATTGTTCCTCATCGACTAAGCGGTCTCCATTTTCTAGATCAGCAATTATCGTGAGAGGGTAAAAGTATCCCTTTCCCCCAGTTTCTTTCCGCATCTCGTCGGGGTTTCCACCTAAAAGCACGCGTCCTTTGGACTCCGCACTCTGTACCAAGCTGTCCACGATATCGTATTGCTTCTGGTTCTGGATCGGACCCAGCATGACGTCCTCATTCACACCCACGCCTACCTTTACCTCTCGGGCAACTTCTACCAATTCATTGCAGACTTCATCGTATACGTCGTCGTGCACGTAAAGCCTTTTCAACGCCGCACAGGTCTGGCCACTATTAATGAATGCCCCCCAGAACAACCCTTCGGCGATTTGCTTCGGATCTACATCTGGAAGAACAATTCCGGCGTCATTTCCGCCGAGTTCCAGAGTCAGCCGCTTCATAGTCTTCGCTGCGCTCGCCATGATCTTTTGGCCAGTTGCGCAGGAGCCTGTAAATACGATTTTTCCGATGCCCGCGTGTGCTGTCATTTCGGCACCGAGCTCATTCTTGCCAGCGACGCAATTGACCACGCCAGGTGGCAACACCTCGTTCATAATTTCGATCAGACGAAGCGTTGAAAGAGGCGTGAAGGGGGACGGCTTGCACACCACTGTATTGCCCGAAAGAATTGCGGGTATGATGTGCCAGACCGCGATTAATACTGGAAAGTTCCAGGGAGTAATTGAGCCAACGACGCCAATCGGCTTGCGGTGAAGCTCAACTTTACCCTCATCGTTGTTCTGAAGGACCTTGACCGGCAGGGAAAGACTGGCAGTATAACGAGTCCATAAAACTGCAGCACCGATTTCCCAGCGGGCACCGAATCCATTTAGCGGCTTACCCTGCTCGACGGTAAGTAGACGAGCAAGTTCGTCGGCGTTGTTTTCGATTTTCGAGGCGATGTCCAGACATGCTGTCTGCCTTATAGACTCGGGCAGTTCACTCCATTTCTCGAAAGCGGTCTCTGCCGCACGTACGGCTTCGTCCAGTTCCTCACTGCCTGCCAGAGATGCAAGCCCAGCCACCGCTTCGGTAGCAGGATTTAGGACCTTGAAGCTATGTCCAGTCTGGACACTCTTGCCGTTGATGACTAATCCGTAAAGCTTCCATCGTTGGGTTTATTGAGGTATCTATGAAGTCACTCGCAGTTGAGTGCCTTTAGTATTTGGCTGCGAATTGAAAACCTCCAAACTCATTGAAAGTTCTCCCTAGACCCCCGGTACAAGCGCCCGACAATGAGACAGGGCTTGGAGGCGTCGCGCAAACGAGGGCCACCAAACCTGAGGGACCTGGGATGGCTGCTAGATGGAAGCGTATCCGAACCGTCACAGTGAGTTGATTAATGAGTGGTATCCAAATAGAGGGCACTATTAAGACCCATTTAAAATCCTCAAAAGTCCTATGAAGGGCTATAATCTGTAGCAGGGGTCCAATAGAGATGCCATTAAGGCCAGTTAGAAGCCCCTTGAAAATCTGGCCCTTCACCCAATATTATGATGAGATCTGTAAATTCAGGAAAATTCGGTATAAGGCGGTCATGATCGTAGTGTTTATGTGCTCTATTTTTAGTCGTTATTCTGGGGAAGATTTCACTTGAAACAGATGCGAATACAATGAAAAAGGATGAGGCGAGTATCCATAGGAGTATAGGGCTTGAATCGCCTTGGGAGATTTCAGAGGATCGTTATGATGATAAGGATCGGGTACGGCGGGTAACGGTGATCTGCACGGATACATCATTGCTGTCATGTCCGAAGTGTAAGGCGGCTTGTTCCTTTTATGATTTGCGCGAGGCTCGTTCCTGGCGGAACTTAGATACCTGTACCTATCGTACGGAGTTGATTGCCCGGGTTCCGCGTGTAAAGTGTCCAGCGTGTGGAGTTCGGACGGTGCAGGTTCCCTGGGCATCGTCGAGTTCCCGGCACACCTTTGACTTTGAAGAGAGGGTAATTGGATGGCTTGGGGATGCGAGTGTATCCGCAGTATCGCGGCAGCTCGGCGTGGGATGGAAAGTGATCTCAAGGATCATGGAGCACGCGGTAGAGCGAGGACTTCGGCGCAGACAAACGGAGATTATTCCGCACATTTGCGTGGATGAGACCTCCTTCCGTAAGCGACATAAATACGTTACGGTCGTTTCCGATGCAAAGGCAGGCAGGGTCCTGTATGTGGGGATCGGACGCACGAAAGCGGTGCTAAAGCGCTGGTATTTAAGTCTCACACCAGAACAATTGGCGGGGATTGAGAGCGTGAGCATGGACATGTGGCCCGCCTACATCTCTGCCACCTTGGCGTGTGTAGCTGATGCAGCGAAGAAGATTGCGTTTGACCGGTTTCATGTGGCGAAGTATCTGGGGGAGGCCGTGGACAAAGTGCGTCGGCAAGAGCACAAGGCTTTACGCGCCGAAGGAGATACGACCCTCACCGGAAGTAAGTACGACTGGCTAACGAACCGGGAAAATATGTCCAAGAAGCAGAAAGCGCGGTTTCAATCGTTGAAGAACAGTTCGTTGAAAACCGCCCGGGCGTGGGCCATCAAGGAGATGGCACGAAATTTATGGCATTATGTGCATCCCACCTAGGCCCGCAAGGGCTGGAAAAGATGGCTTTCCTGGGCCATGCGCTGCCGCTTGGAACCGGTCAAGGAAGCCGCCAAAACCATAAAAAACCACCTGTGGGGAATCATCAATGCAATTATTCTCAAGGTCAGCAATGGCCCGGCCGAAAGCATCAACAGCCGAATAAAAACAGTCAAAGCACGCGCCCGGGGATTCCGAAATAATGAACGATTTGCAACCGCCATTTACTTCCATCTCGGAGGCTTGGACCTCTCCCCCAGAATGCAATGAAAATTGTGTTTTCACAAAATTGGCACAAGAGCCGAAAATCTATTGGAGGCACTATTTTGTGTCGTACACATTCTTACTCTCCCGGCATATTTCAACCGTAACCCATAAGACGGAGGTAACGGTAGGCAAAACGTCCTGCCATCTGACATAATTGAGACCAAGCAGATCAATATGCTGTCCATCAACCGGAACGAGAGCGCCCGACCTCAGTAAGTCCTTCGCCATAGGATTACATCATGTACGCTGGAAACATCACTGTTCGACTAAATCTGCATCCAATCCGTTCACCAACCGGTATTAAACCCCCACTGCCGGTCATGATGCGCACGCTCGCAATTGTTGTGCTTACCGCACTGCTCTGGGAAACAGGAGTAGTGTTCTCACAGACATACACGATGTATGTGGCCAATGAGTCTGACGATACTGTCATGCTCATCCAGTTTGACGGCAAAGAACTCTCCATCATCGAAACTATTACCGTCGGCAGTATCCATACCGAAATCGAAGGACCACATGGACTTGCTGTCGACCCGGATGGCAGCCATTGGTTCGTATCCATCGCACATGGACAACCCTTTGGCAAAGTTGTACGCTATTCAACCGCCAATAACCGTCCCACTGGTACGGTGACGTTGGGAATGTTTCCCGCTTCCATGGCCATTTCATCGCACACAGGCCTGCTGTACGTGGTAAATTTTAATCTCCACGGCAACCCGGAGCCCAGTTCAGTTTCCGTGATTGATCCGGACGCCATGTTGGAAGTAGGTCGGATTACCACAGGTATCATGCCCCACGGTTCTGCGTTTGGCCCCGATGGTACACGACATTACTCTGTGGCAATGATGAACGATGCGCTGTTTGAGCTCGACGCGCTGAATTTGAGCGTCATACGCAACATCCCGCTTGGAGAGGGAGCCAAACCGACCTGGGTAGCAATCCACCCCAATGAACCACTGGCATACGTAGCAGCCAATGGCGCAGATCAAATATTGATCGTCGATATGGAAGCCGGAATAATAACAGAGCGTCTAAATGCTCCAGGAGCTCCATACAATCTTTCTGTTTCCCCAGATGGAAAAACTCTCGTTGCCACGTTGAAAGGCGCGCAAGCCGTCAGTATAATCGACCTATCAACAGGCACCGAGCGAGTCCGGGTTCCAAGCTCTCAACCAGTTACGCATGGCGTGATAATTGCTCCCGATAACCAGTATGCATTTATTACCTCGGAAGGAATTGGAGCTACACCTGGTGCAATAGACGTAATCGACCTGACCACTGCAACCCGTATAGCTTCATTGCAGGCAGGACAACAGACCGGAGGTATTGCCTTCTGGAAAATGAACGACTAACTGCATGGCACAAGCTGCAACACGCTTTATTGACCCCGAGGTACTGGCCCGGCTCTCGTCGCTGGAGCTCTTGGCTCGCTCTGTGGTCGAGGGCTTTCTCGCCGGCCTCCATCGAAGTCCCTTTAAAGGGTTCAGTGTTGATTTTATGGAGTATCGTCCATATGTGTACGGTGATGACATACGACAGGTGGACTGGAAGGTGTTTGCACGAACAGAGCGCTACTATGTACGAGAATTCGAAGGCGAAACCAATACCTGCCTGCACATCCTCCTGGATATGAGCCGTTCAATGGATTATTCCTCTGGCGGGCAAAGCAAACTCAACTACGGACGGTTTCTCGCAGCAGCTATTGCTTGGCTGGCCAACCGTCAACGGGATGCCTGCGGTCTGACACTGTTCGACACACAAGTCCGAAAACATTTACCTCCGCGATCCAGCCGTGCGCACTTGCACCTCCTGCTTCGCTCGTTGGAAGACGCAAAACCGGAATCCGCTACTGACTTGGAGCGCTCGCTCCATGCGGTGGCCGAGCGCCACCGTAAACGCGGGTTCGTGATACTGATCAGCGATCTTTTTACAGATATCGAAACCGTCGAGCGCGCACTGCGACATTTTCATTTTACCGGTCACAACGTGCTGGTTTTCCAGGTACTGGATCCGCAGGAGATTAATTTTGACTTCAAAGACGTTGTAGAGCTTTTAGATCTCGAGTCAGATGAAAAAATGCTGATTGATGCCAAGGCGGCAAAGACCCAGTACCAAAAGAATTTTCAGGCACACCAGAATCGCATACGCCGTACCTGTGGGCTTCTCCAGGCAGACTATGCTGTGCTTCAGACGAACGCACCGCTGGATACCGCACTCTTTCACTACCTCTCTGCCCGTTCACAGCGCAGAGGCTGAACCTAAACCGCCGTGTCCTTCATAACTCCCCTTTTTCTGGCCGCGGGACTAACTGCTCTGGTACCGGTACTGCTGCATCTTGTGAGGAGACTGCGAGCCCGTGAAGTGCCCTTCAGTACACACATGTTTCTGGAAGCCACGCCCATTCAGCGGGTTCGCCGGCGACGTCTACAGGATATCCTTCTCATGCTGCTTAGAGCAGCTGCACTGGTACTGCTGGCACTCCTGTTCGCACGCCCGTTCATTCCTCCCGAAGAACTACCATTTCTCCTGGAAGCCGAGCGCGAGTCCGTAGTCATCCTGGTGGATGTATCCTACAGTATGCAACACGATTCCAGATTTGAAGAAGGGATGCAACTTGCCCGCGCAGAGCTGGAAACGGGAGATGAATGGGCCCTGGTAACATTTAGTGATGCCGCTGAGCAATTAACTGCACTTGGGCGTGATGTGTCAGTGCACGAAACCGCCCTTCGTGTACAATACCCCGGCTACCGCAAAACTGATCTTTACCCTGCACTGCGTCTCGGTGTAGAGATCCTTCAAGATGCTAGATACGAGCATCGTAAAATCGTGCTGATTTCTGATTTCCAGCAATCGGCATTCAGTCCGGCACTGGAAAACCTGCAATTGCCAGGAGATATCACAGTCGAACCCATCAAAGTGGGGGATCAAGTTTCAGAAAATAAATTCTTCGAAAATTTCGAACTTAGCCAGCAACGCCGCGGGGATCTGGTCTCCGTGCGACTCAACGCCCGCATGCCGGTAACAGGAGCTGTAACACTAAGTATCGACGAAGAAAATATTGACAACTATACCGGGGATGTCCCCACGTTCCAGCAACTCGTAGATCGACCTGGTCTCTATCAGGGGTATCTGTACGTGGATGACCCGGTGCCCGGGCCTGATGACCGGCATTACTTTACCTATAGCGTTCGAACACGTTCGGGGATCTTCGTGGTGGATGGGAGTCCAGGTATGCGCAATGCCTTCTTTCTTGAGAGCGCATTTGATCTGCAAGACGCAAGTATGTACAGGTTTGATGCAGGACCGCGCCCCGCTCGATTAAGTGCCGCGAACCTGTTGATCGTAACGACCACCGGCCTAGCGTCTGCACGCGATTATTCGGTATTTGAGAATTTTGCAAGTAGCGGCGGCACGGTCCTTCTATCCTTTGATGAGGGGAGCCTGCAACAGACATCATTATTGGGGGCAGGCACAGCCGTCGGACCAGTAAATGCACGCGACCGCCAGGGCTCTGACGCAATCATCGCGGAAATCGACCATCAACATCCAATCTTCACATCGCTGGCGCAACACAGCACCGGGTCTGTCCTTCGACCCCGGTTCCGACGTTATGTAGAAGTCATTCCCGACTCCACCGCAAACGTACTCGCAACCTTCGACACGGGAGATCCACTCCTTATAGAGCAACCACTCGGGCGTGGGCGTGTTCTTGTTTTCACGTCCAGTCTTGGCACCAGTTGGAATGACCTGCCTTTAAGCGAGGTATTCCTACCTCTCCTATACGAGATCGCAAAGTATGCAACCCCTGAATCTAATATCGGGCGCGAATTTGATATCGGAGAAGCTGTTATTTTCAGTGGTATACCAGAGAGTGAAATGGAAATCGCAAACCCGGATGGGGATATCTTCAGAGTGACTTTTGACTCGACCGGACTAGGTACTTTCCAGAACACGGACCTCCCTGGCCATTATGACGCTAGGTTAAACGGAACATTGCAACCGTTTTCGGTAAATATCAGCCCCTCAGAAAGCAACCTTTCGGCCCGAGACTTCGAAGAAGTATATGCGGCCCTTGCAAGCCGATCCACGGAATCAGTACTCGAGCCACAGCCTTTGGCGGCGGCTGAACAAGAACAAAAACTCTGGAGAGTTGTGCTATTGGTAATGATTGGAGTAATTGCACTTGAAACTATACTTGCCTCAAGGCGATAAGCATATGTCCAAGGATGATCGTTCTGTCCGATTCCTCGTCGCCGAGGTTCGGAAACAATTCAGCAGACGAGCATTGCGGCAACATCTGGCGATGTGTATCGCGGCTTGTAGCCTGCTTCTTTTCGCTGTCCTGTGGTTCCGACCCTACCTCGGGGGATGGATGCTCTTTGGAGTGCTGGCGCTGGCCGTACTTATCCCGGCAGCCATCTTCCTGCTGCTTCGGCAACGCTCGGTGCACATAACTGACGCACAGGTCGCACTTTTTATTGAAGAGAATCACCCCAATCTGGAAGACCGCCTTAACAGTGCCGTGCAAGCACCAGGCAAAGCCGACCGGGAAGTCGTAGCAGCCCTCCTGCAAGACGCCGCACAGCAGGTTAAAAACTTGGCGCCGCGCTCCATGATCGGACGACTGCATGCACGTTTGTGGATTGCATCTTCGCTAACCATTGCCTGCGCCTGTCTGGTGGTCGGACTTACAAAACTAGACCGGCTGCAGTTGGATACTCCCCCGCAAATCAGTGTCCGTACACCCTACATGACAGTTTCTCCGGGTAATGTTGAGGTAGACCAGGGAGCAACCGTACCCGTCATTGCGACATTGCGCTCAGGCGAACGGGATGATATGTTGCTTGTGCATCAGGATCAGGGTGGGGAGTGGGTACGTCAACCCATGACCGCCGGAAGAGAATCTGGTGCCTACCTCGCTGAAATTTCGAACATACAGCACGACGTGCAATACTACATTGAAGCTGGACGCCATCGCACAGACCCGTTCACTTTGTCTGTGTACCTGTTTCCCGAAGTTTCTCAAATTGACGTAACATACGAGTCACCGGATTACGCGAACCTTCCGGTGCGCACACAGGAAAATGAGGGAGATATTGAGGGCTTGAAAGGATCACGCATAACCATAAATGTGCGGACGAATGACGTAGCAAAGTCGGCCTTACTGTCACTTGAAAACGGAGGCGAAATAGCACTCTCTAGAGTGAGCCCCGGCCAGTTCAGGGGCAGGTTTGACCTCTTGGAAGAAGATCGATACACGGTGCAGCTGCGAGATGAACAAACACGCGAAAACCGCTTCCCGCGAGCATATTTGATCACTCCGGTTGAGGATGCCCGACCACGTATCACACTCGAGGAGCCCGGACGGGATTTGCGGGCCAATGCAGTTCAGGAAGTATTGATTGCGGCTGATGCCAGTGATGACTACGGTATCAACTCCTTTGACCTAAAGTACTCTGTCAATGGCGAACCCGAAGTCAGTATCGACCTGCTTGAAACCGCAAATGTGACGGAGACAACTGGAGAGCACCTGCTTTTCCTGGAAGATTACACACTGGAACCCGGAGATGTAATTACCTATTACGTTGAGGCTGCGGATGCACTGCAATCGGAGTTTTCAGATATGTACTTCGTGGAGATTGTGCCATTCGAGCAGCAGTTCACACAACTGGCGAATGCAGGTGGCGGGCAAGGTGGCATGCAGGGACGACAAGGCGGCCTGGTCGTAAGCCAACAGGATATCATCGCGGCCACCTGGCGGCTCTTGCGAGAGCAGAACGATATTCCAGACTTTGATGAAGCCCTCCAGTCGCTCACGCAAGCGCAACGCAATCTACAGGCGAATATTCAGGAGCGTCTGCGCACGACTGCATTTTCGCTAGAGCTGCGCAGTAGCCCGGAGCAACAAAAAGTAGCTGAGTATCTGGAAGCTGCGGTCACTGAAATGGATCAGGCCATTGATGATCTGTCTGCCGGACGCCTGCGTGAGGCGCTTACGCCCGAGCGTCGGGCGCTCAATCAACTACTCAGAGCTGATGCCCTGAATACCGAGCGACAAGTCGCACGACAACAGCAGAGAAGCCCGGGTGGCGGTGGAGCCAGTGCCACGGAGGAACGCATGTCTGAGCTCATGGATCTGGAGTTGGACATCACTAAGGATAAGTACGAGTCTCCACAATCAGCACCGGCTGCACAAGCAAGTGCGGAAGAGAACGATGCTTTACGGCGCGTGCGAGACCTTGCACAACGACAACAGGAGCTGGCGGAGCAACGTCCTCCTGAGACCGAAGAGGATCGTCGACGCTTCGTCGATCGTCTGCGGCGTAACCAGGAGGAACTGCAACAATCTTTGGAAGCTCTGCAGCAACAACAGTCCAGTCAAAGGGCACAAAATGATATGAATCAGGCCCTGCGCAACATGGAAGAGGCGCAGCGTGCACTACGGCGGGGGGATATGGAAGAAGCAGCCAGACGGCAACAGCAGGCAGCCAATTCATTGCAATCCCTCGAGGACGCCCTGCGACTTCAAACCCGGGGCACGGACCGGCGCGCACTTGAACAACTGAACGAAGATCTCACTGAACTCATTGAGCAAGAGCAGGATCTTGCCGAAGATCTGGCTGAGGAAGGGGATCGACCCTCCAGAGAGGCCCTGAACGACTTGGAGGAGCGTCGCACCAATACCCTGGAAGACCTAGAAGACATTATGGAGCAGGCGGAGATGCTCGAAACCTCCAACTCGGAAGCACAACTGACAGCACGGAATCTTAGGCAGGAGGTGCATCGCAGCGCACTACAGCAAGACATGCAGAACTCGCAGCAAGCACTTCGTAATGGCTGGATTCCAACAGCCCGGCGAATCCAGGAAGAGATCACCGAAGACCTGGAAGGCCTGAAAGCTATCCAGCGTGAATTGAGTGAGTCCCTGCCTGTTACCGAGGAAGAAGCACTGAGCCGCGCGCTTGATGACCTTGAACAGCTTCGAAATGAGCTGCAGGATCTGGAAGCTCAGGCAGAGCGTATGCGCGAAGGGGATGCTTCACCAGCACAACAAGCACGTCTCGAAAGCCAGATGAACCGGGCCAGGGAAGCGGCACGCAACCTTGAAGAGGGTGTCCGCGATGGTCAACGCGCTGCCACTGGAATCCAGAACTCACTCACCAGAGCAGATCATACGGGTGTGTTACTGGATGAGGAGTCGGCTGAAACATTCTTCGATCGGGATGTTTATGCACCGCTCTCTCAACTCGAAACTCAACTGCTTCAAGCTTTGGAGGCTGTTAAATTGGAATCCAAGCTGTACGGCAGCCGCCGAGGCGAGGTACCCACTGAGTATCAACGCCTGGTGGAAAAGTACTATGAATCACTCTCCCGACGGCCAAGCCAGTAGTGGTGGATGTTCAAGTTTGATACTGTGCAGTTCGCCGAAGGTACGGTAAACCTGCAGATCAGTGCGCTTGCGGTAAGTGTGTTAGCAGGCATCTTGATAATTCTAGTAATTGCGTTCCTGCGCAGCCAAGCCCCGCTGCATGTCCGGGGAATAAGCTTGGTCTTGCGCTCTCTGGCCGCACTCCTCCTAATTTTTCCACTCTTTGAACCTCAACTGATTGTGCCGGAAGTTGTCCCGGATGAGAACTTTGTCGCTGTGGTTGTGGATGCCTCTGACAGCATGTTATTGCCGGACGCACCGGATGGCCAAACCCGATTCACACAAGCTAAATATCTTCTCAACAACGCTCAGGAAGGAATCATCAGCGATTTGGAGGAGACCTTCAAGGTACGCCTCTATACCTTTGCCTCTACTACCACGAGGGTCGACAGCATTCATCAGGCCGTACCCGCCCACGAAACAGACCTTGCAACGGCCTTGAACCGCCTGCGTGTGGATTTTCGGGGGTTACCCCTGACTGGGGTACTCATTCTGACAGATGGCAATACAACAAATCGCAACGAAGCCTTCCAGCAAGCAGCAACCCTTCGCAACGACGGGATCGGCGTACACATACTGGGTCTAGGCAACACTGCCCTTAACTCCGAACGAGAACTGCTCGAAGTGATCGCCCATAAGGGGCTTGGTGAACAGGCTGGTGCCGAAGTGGAAGTCAAAATCCGCAGTGCTTCACAGGAAACTGATCCTGCGACGATCTCCGTCTACGATGGGGATGTAGAAGTCTTTTCCAAATCTGTACGGCTTAAAGGAGATGGACTGGTCGATCAGCTGGAATTCTTTTTTGAACCGCCGAGCACTGGTGCCCGGGAATACCATGTGACATTGGAGCCCACTGCAAACGAACTCAATACACTCAACAACTCCCTACCCTTACTAATCGATACCCGCACGGACACGATTCGCGTATTGTATTTCGAGGGACATTTGCGACAGGACTATAAATTCATCAAACGTGCGCTGGAGTCCGATCAGGTGATCGATTTTGCAGCTATCACGCGTACGGGAACCGGAAAATATTACCGCCAGGGAATTCGTTCGCCGGATGAGCTAATGGGAGGTTTCCCGACCCAAGCCGATGTTCTCTACGGCTTTGATGCCATAATTCTAGGTGATGTAGAAGCTTCCGCTTTTTCTTTGCGTCAACTTCAGCTTATCGAGTCATTTGTGCGTGTTCGTGGTGGAGGATTCGTAATGTTGGGAGGGCGCAATGCTTTTTCCGAAAGCGATTACGCAGGCACACCGATTGCGGACATGCTACCGGTGCGGCTTGATTTTACTCGTGCACAAGTTCTTCCCATACGATTTGAGGGTGAAGACGGTGACCGCGGGTTTGTCTTTGAGCCTACGCCCGAGGGTCTGGAGCACCCATTCATGAAGCTTTCTCCCGACCCTTCTATCAATCGAATCCTCTGGCGTGGAATACCAAAATTAACTAGTATCAACCTGTTGGGTGGCGCTAAACCCGGTGCACAAGTGCTCGCTGTGAAACCAGAGGATGCATTTGGCCCGGAGGAGCCGCTCCTCGCTATTCAGCGATATGGCAAGGGGCGTACCGCTGCCCTTGCTACCAGCAGTACGTGGCGCTGGCAAATGCTGATGGAAGCAGACGATGAAAGCCATGAGCGATTTTGGCAGCAGTTTGCACGTTGGCTGGCGGCCAGCGCACCTGCGCAGGTTGATATAGAAACTTCTAGCAATCGGCTTACTCCCGGAGAGACTCATCAACTGGACGTGCGTGTCTATGGCGAGGATTACCTGCCCCTAACAGGTATTGAACTGCGCGCACTCGTCAGCACTCCTGATGGCACCGTACAACCTATGGTTGTTGAAGAGGACCTCTCTGACGAAGGACTCTTTGAGATGCGCTTGACACCAGGCAGTGAGGGAGTCTATGAAGTCACCGTAGAGGCAGCGATAGGAAATGAGCTGATTGGACAGGATCAACGCAGTTATCTGGCGCGCCATCAACCAATGGAGTATTATGATGCTACGTTGAAGCGGGACTTTCTGGAGCAATTGGCCACGGTATACTATACCCCTGCCGAAGCCTCCGATGTTTTGATGAACCTGCGATCGCGCCGTACCAGCACTTCGGTGTACCGGGCGGCTTACCTGTGGGACATGCCCCTGTTGTTTATTCTTTCTGTACTTCTCTTATGTGGAGAGTGGCTTTATCGAAGGCGACAAGGATTGCGCTAGGACTGATCCTGGCCTGTATTGCAAATCTCGCCAACGCGCAGGAGCGGTATGCGTTGGTGATTGGTGGACTGGGTGGTGCACCGGATCAAACGAGTCGTATCGCCTCGCATCTGGAAGACACTTACAACGCATTTACTGGGCCATTGGGATTTGCCCGGGACAACGTCATTGTACTTGCGGAGCGTGCCCTCGCAGGCAGTGACTATGTGAGTGGAGAATCAACAGCCGACGGCATCCGTGCACGATTTGCGGAACTCAGCGGGCGCCTGACTCCAGAGGATGAAATCTACATTCTTCTTTTCGGTCATGGGAGCTATGACGGAGAGCAATCGGCGCTCAATATTCCTCGACGAGACCTTCCCGGAAACGACTATGCTGCGCTGTCAAATGAATTAACCGCTGCACGCATTATTTGGATCTGTACGATGAGCTCGAGTGGTCCGTTCATTCAAGCGCTCAGTGGAATAGACAGAATCGTCATTACTGCGACGCGATCAGGTACCCAGCGCAATCAGACAATATTCCCAACGTACCTAGTTGAGTCATTGACCGAGCCGGCCGCCGATCTGGATCGTGATGGTAGCCTGTCTGTGAAGGAGGTGTTTCAATACGCTGCCCAACAAACGGCACTGCACTACGAAACCGAAGGCCATCTGGCAACTGAGCACAGCTTACTCGACGACAATGCTGATGGTGAGGGGGCGCGCGTAGAAACTCTTGACGAGTCCGGAGATGGATACATCGCTGGCGTAACCTGGCTTAGACGTAGTCAAGTGCTCCTTGGAGACCCAACCCTAGCGAGCGAACGCACTGCACTGGAAACCCAAATCGCCACACTCAAATCGCGCAAATCACAAATGGGCACCGACGCCTATTATGCAGAGCTAGAAACGCTGTTTGTCGCTCTCGCACGACTGAATGACCGGATCGAAGGGGAACTGTAAAAGGACATCCACACAGTCCCTTGAGTTTTAGCGACCGAGTGCTTTAAGCATACTTCCAGTCGAGATGAATTTAACTCGTGGACGCCCCTGCACCTTGCCTGCAGCGACTTCCAGGCGGTCTAACTCCGCCCAATCCTCCCAGGAAAACACGCCCTCGCATCGGTGCTGAAGCATGTGATCCACCGATTCGGGGGCTGTAAACTCAGGATTGAAGTGGTGCCCAGCCGTTAAGTCTTCCAACATACAGCGAACTGTTTCCTGCGCGTCAGGCTTATTTGTGCCGATCACACCCGTCGGACCACGTTTGATCCAACCGCCCACATAAACACCACGGGTAACTCCATCTCCACTTACCCTACCTTGATCGCTCGGGATCACACCCCAATCTTCTCTGAATGGTAGACCGGGTAATGCGATCCCCCGGTAGCCTACCGATCGAAACACAACTTCTGCGGGTAACTTTTCTGTGATGTCTGTTGACTGAGGGCGCAAACGGCTCCCCTGCTCTATAAGTACATTGTGTCGAAGCGTCAAGCTACCCACTCCACCTAAACCATCATCGTGCAGCACTTCCGGGGAAACCAAAAATCGCAATGTTAGGAGGCGTGGTTTTCCCTCACCAGACTGCCTCGCAAAGGTCTGAACGATTTCGACTTTTTTGGTTGTTAACCGATTTCCGTGAGCCGACATCCACGCTTCAGAGATCGGATCCAACTGCGCCTCCGCCTCAGGTACAGCAATATCTGCCCCAGGTAACTGTCCCAGTTCCTTGGCCTCTGGATGTGTAAAAGCAGCCTGAGCGGGGCCCCGTCGACCCAACATATACACCTCGCGTACTTTGCTTTCAGCCAGTGCCTCCAGGGCGTAATCTGCTATATCCGTTTTTTTCAGTTCATCAATTGTTCTGCACAATATGCGACAAACGTCCACAGCCACATTCCCCACGCCTACCACAGCCACACAACGTCTCGAAAGATCGAACTCCAAGTGACGATAGTCAGGATGACCGTTATACCAGGCAACAAAATCCGTTGCTGAATAACTGCGATCTAGGTCTTCCCCCGGAACATTGAGCCTACGATCAACCTGTGCACCTGTAGAGAAATAGACCTGATGATAATGTCTTTTCAGGTCTTCCAAGTGGATGTCAGCCCCATATTCTACGTTACCAAAAAAACGAAAGCCATCCTGCGCTGCAGTTTTCGTATAAACACGCGTGACGTTTTTGATCTTCTGGTGATCAGGAGCAACGCCGCTACGAACTAGTCCATAGGGAACCGGTAGTTTATCGAATAAGTCTACCGTAACAACCTGAGACTTTTGCCTAAGCAGGTGCCCCGCTGCGTAAAATCCTGCAGGTCCCGCTCCAATTATGGCGATCCTGGCAGGATTCTCTACACTTCCAATGGTAACCATTATACTTTCCTAAATTTTACCGATTGAACTGCCAAAGTATAACCCATTGTGTATTACTTGGCGGATTATTAGAGGTGTTATCTACCTAGGTACGTGCTTTGCAGTTGCACGCAGTAATTCTTCATCTTTTTTTGTGGACAATTCCTTCTGGTGACCTTCAGTGTAAATCAAGTCTTCCGGGATAGAAGTAAGTAGCATCGCCTGCTGATTTGCGACACAGGCCCGAGTCGTATGGATTTTGACCCCACAATGTAACCGAGCAGTATCACATCTAATCTCAAAACGAAGAATATTCGGATTTCTTTGTTTTCAACAATCAAAACTAAATTTCTTAACTATGCTTATAACATCGTTGTTTGACTCTCCTTGTCTCCGTGAAGCCATGATCCTGCCTTTGGAGCAGGACCTTGGACCCATCATTCCTCCGTCCCTGGATATGGTAGAGTGGCAGTCAGCAGAATTATAATAAAGAAATGACTCTTTCTTTATTTTCAGGAATGCAAACGAAGCACTTATTGGTGTAGTGTTCCCGCCTAAAAAGTTCTGAATTCTCTGCCCCCATCCCATCCAAGAGATCATTCCAACGGCCAAGAGGGCAAGGATCACTGCGGTTATTTGCAATAACTCACTGCGTGGGGTGTTTCTATTGATCATCTTCCCCTATACTTATATACGTCAAGGTGTGGGTTTGGCAAGAAACCTGAGTCATCTACGTCAGGCTGAATAACACGATATGCCAAACCGTTCCGAGCGTAGCCAAAATAACCCTTTCCTCCCAGGAGTTCGGTAACTAAATTTCCCATATCATCAAACACCTGTAACCCAAATTCGCGATCGGCATTACGGTATTGAATCATTATTAAATCACGGTCAAGTAACAACAAATTATTTACTCTAGATCGATTCCTTACGGTTCTCGTCAAATGTCTATCTAAGCGGGGAATGTCAGGATCAAATGGATAGGGGATATCTTGCTTGATCTGGCGAGACCAAGGGTTTCTAAACTCAAATTTCCGAACCAGGCGACCTTCCAAATCCAACTGTGTAAGAGCCGAGGATAGTGTTGCATTATAGATGTGTTTTTCAGTCTTGGCCAACCCTCCTCCTACCCATCTGAAATCAACGCCCGGAGCCGGACTTCTAGGAAGTTTGACCTCTCCTACTCGCTGACCAAGACCATCCATGAAGCGCAAGACTTGGCCAGTCCCCGTATGGTACAAGCCGATCATTTTGTCGGCACCATCCAGAAACAAGTTGTTATGCTTAGTACCGGAAAAGTCTATGGACATGACGTTCTTACATATCCCGTTCCCATCAAACAAGAAACCCCATGGACTGGTACCCAGCACTAGTACTTGGGAATCAGGCCTGATCTTTGCGCCGGTAGTAAAAACACGAACCTCAGGATTACATCGGCGAGCGTCCAAATGTGCTATAAATGTCCCATTGCCCTCAAACAGAATAGCCTGATTACCTATTCTGTCAGTGATCACCAACCGCCCATCATTCCCCGCATCAATCGTTGATATTTCGCCGATCAGAAGTGTATCGTTGCCAGAAAAAACTATGGTGCGTGTTTTTTGAAAGACAGCACTTACGTATGACTCGAAATCCGATAAACCAGATGCTTGACCATAAGTACTGGAGGAATGCGTAGTGAGCGCTAACAACAGAGCGCACAGGAGGATGTTACATACTGAGCTATCCGTTTTACGACTTTGCAGAGTCAACACCTTTGAACCGCTTAGCATGGACTTGAAAAGCCTTCGCTAAACCAGCAATAAATTATCATCCAAGGAGCGTAAAGCGGCTAGTTTGGTGTGCGGAGTTGTTTGTGGTTGTATGGTAATGAACGAACGCCCAGCTGCCAACGACCATTGGACACATGATTCGCCTTCCGAATTTAAGCATGGTCTGCGGTCACCGGGATGACATTCGGTTCCTTCTTCTTCACACACCTTGTGCTTGCAGTCGGGAATTTCCCCACAATCATAGTGCCCATAATCAAGGACCCGCGCATTCTCGCGCCAAGAAATATCTGGCAGTGGGAGTGCGCGGGCTTGTCTTTCTGCAAACGGTACCAACTTGTGAATTGGTTACCAATTCACAGCCAAATTAACCGTAGCAGTGTTTATCGGACCTGAACCAAATCCCCAGAGGCTCCGCCCCGTCTCAATGTTTGCTGATAATCCTGGCGTAAGCGTTAGACGACCGCCAAACTGGTAGCCATACAGGCCCCGGCTCCCCAACCCTGATGGTATGTATGTAAATAGATTCGTACTACTACCCAATCCCAGATGGGTGGGGCTTGAATGTCGCAGCAGTGAAAGCTTTGCATACGGCATGATCAGGCCACGACCTCCTAGAGCCTTAATCCCATAACCAATTTCTGTATCCACTTGGCGGTTGCCGTAGACGGCGTCCGTCATCCCTGCTACACCGTGCTCCCAAAGACGCGTCATCTGGTTTGCCGTTGAGCCCCATTTTGGCTTCAGGCTTAAAGACAATCCGTGCCTCTGACCACCGGGATTGAAGCCAATGACCCCGCCAAATCCCCAGTCATTGTAGCCCTCTGCCTCATGAACGATAAGCGTGCGACCATTCAAGCTGACAGTGAGTCTCCGTTCGAGGGCACTCAATCTTACTTTACCACCAATTTCCATCCCAAACCCGGTTTCGGTGCCTCCTCCGTCATATCGCAGGCCACCTCGCAATTCGGTTCTGAGGCTCGTCCCGTCTCCCAGCATAAACCGTTTCCCGGTTCCAAGCCCCAACCGTATGCGGCTAACATTCGTAGTCAACTCACTGAGTCCCTCAACAGGCTCGGAGTTCACGCGGGCAATCGAAGCATCGGAGCGGAGCGATAGGTCAATACCACCAGGATTGTCAGGCTTCACAATCACCCCTTCTAGGCCCAAGCCCGCCATCTGCATTGTGATATCACTTTCTGGATCCTCTTCGCCTCCTCCCGTTACTTCTAACTGACCAACACCATAGCCCAAAACACTCCATGCGAGCAACCGGTCGCTGACCGTAAATCGGGCATAAGGAAACGCGCTAGTGAGGCTTGTTGATATCTCTCCAACATCATCCTGTCCCGGACGCCCCAGTTCGAAATCGCCCGAACCTGAGCTATAAGCAACTGCAAGACCAGCTACTGTTGATCCGAATGAATAGTCGGCACCAAGCGCGACAGTCCCTACTTCACCACTATTGCTCCCTTCACCTGGTTCGCTGCTAAATCGCATAAAGTCTCCACTACCCCACAGAGCGTAGCCTTGACCGCCTGCGACTCCTCCTGGTGAAACCTGAAAAGAACTACCATTGAGTAACCTCTCTCGTGAGTAGGACAATAGCGTTGAAGGCCCAGTCGAAACAGCAGCAAGTGTTTCCAGATTAAGAAGCGTATTGACTCCCAGAGTCCCTCCACCCACTTCTATATGATTCTCTGTTGCGGGTGCTCGCGAAACCCTGTCACCGATCATTTCCATAGCCTGACTTGCCACTGAGCGGCCAAATTGGCCCAGCCACTCTGACGCTGCCGTCTCTGCCTCGGCAGTCGAGAAATTCCGGTAGAATCCGCCGGCGACAATTATGTCCGTGCCAAAATCATGAAGGACTGTATTTTTGAATGATATCGCATAGGTCACTTTTGGAGTACCAGTGTCCTCATCTCCCTCTATCGTAGGATCATCCCAAAAATACTCTATGAATCCTCCTCCAGACTGAGCTGTTGCGATGAGGTCCCTCACAAAGGGTGTACCTCGAAAATCGGTATTGTCAAGAACAAGACGCCCCTCCCTCCATGGATCGGCTCCGTGAAAAAACACATACCCGTCGGAAGTCACTGCAAAAAGATATGTGGCGCCGGACCTGAAGTGTCCGCCATCCTCCCTCACTATATTCTTCCATCCAAAAATACCACTGGTGACCTCTAGACTCTCTAGGATTTTCTGGGTCCATTCAGCTGATCCTTCCACCCACTGCTTTAAAGTTTCCCGGTCCACTACCTCAGAGGCGGAAATCTCTGGGAATGGAATATCGGGCAGTGGCACATCCACACCTCTTAAATCCTGGTAGTATCCACCCACCACAATTATATCCGTTTGGGCTACAGCTGAATAATAGCGCATCGCAAAACTGTCCTTGCATCGGGGATCTGTCAGGTCAACCGGATTATCCCAGCAATACTCTACCAAAGTGGCACTAACGTCATTCGCGGTCAGCATTTGTTCAACGACCTTGGTACCATCATCATCTGTCACTCCTATTATAGACCTACCATCAATGCTGGGATCCGTGCCATGGTATAGCACTTGGCCATTTGGCACCAATAAAATCAGGTACACATTGCCCACATGCCAGTCGCCACCTTCTCTGCGAAATTCCGGCAAAAAGGCAAGTCCTTCATCGAGAGTTGTCACCTTGGCGAAATCGAATGCGGCATAGGTTACAAAAGCTTTGAGTGACTCCCGATCCACCACCTCACTAGCGGTGACCTTCGGCGGTGCCTGTGCGTAAGCTAAATTCGAAGAAAATAGAATGGAGCTGGCCAATAACAACATGACCCCGGCCACAAAATTTTGAAAACTAATTCTATCGCGATTCATGTAGAATGATTGACTTGTGATCCGATTAGGATATGTATTCTATCCTAATTTTGCCATTTCACAGTGCTTTAAATCACGGATTTCTCCCGGTCCATGCTTGGACCGTTTTTTCGGGAGCGATGGGTTTTGAGATTTACCGGATCGGTTGGGGTTGATTTAGCGTGGTTGAACCCCTGTCTTCCTAGTGTTTTGCTGCAATCTACCCCGTATCGTTCCATCGGACGCAGCCCTGGTGGCTTCATCGGAGTGCATTATCTCAACTGTTTTGAAGGGGCCATGCGTCATGAATCTGGAGGTTCTTTACCTTCCAGTGGACTCGCCTCCTCCACACGCTATAGGGTCGGGTTCGAATAAACATGAAAGGGATAGATGCATGCTGGGGGAGGCTACGCAGGTGCTAGCGGGAGGCTCCGGCGAACGCCATAATAGCACCACAACGCCTTTTTTAAGACAATTCGGAGAAAATCGGCCCCAATAAGGCAGATTTGGGCCGAAATAGATCCTTTAGTGGGGAAAACGAGGAAATTGGAGGCGAAAATCAGTATTTTTTTGACTGGATGGCGAAATTAGGCTATGGAGCCGATTCTCGTTGTAATGATGCGATACAGCTTAGGATTAGGGCATGACTGGGGAATTGACAAGCTGCTGCTGGATAAGCAGAAGCAGCGGATTGACCACTACATTTCGTACTCGGAGGATACGTTGGTTTGCCCCGAGGTAGGAACACTATATGATCATCGGAAATCATGGACTTAGCGCCATTTTGATTGGTTTCAACTTAGGTGTAGTATCCATTGTCGGGTTTCGCAGATCCAGTCTTCTGCGGACGTGAAGACCATTGAGATTCCTTGGTCGGATGCCTCGAATCGGTTTGCCTATGCGTTTAAGTGCTGGACGATTTGCACTCTTGAAAACACTAGAATCGAATACAAAAGCAAGAGGAAATCTTCAAGGTCATTCAAGAATCGAACTTGAAAGTCAGCTTCGCCTGGCGGTTGCGCGCAGAATTTAAGGCCATCTTTGGATGCGATCCATTCGCCGAAGCAAGAAGCTCTTTGAACTCTGGTTTACAAGTGTGAAAGAAACTGCCGTAGAGAAGATCATGAAGGTGACCGAGAAGTTCGAACGACACGTCCAAGGCATCTGCAATACCCTTTGCCATGAACAATCCAACACCAGAGCAGAACGACTCAACGGAACCATCCAGGAGGTCAATACGGTCGGGAGGGGGTACAACAATTTAATAACTTCAGGTCCGCCGTTCTTTATTCTGCGGCGATTTGAGTCTCTACCCACAACATTCATGGTAGAATCCCCAAATCATTGCAGAACCCCGAAATGAAATTAACGAACCCGAAAACCCCAAACTCAACAATAGGAGCTTTTCGGCCTGAATGCCCAATCGCAATCGTGGGGATGGCATGTCGCTTTCCAGGCGCAACAGACCTTTCTGCATTTTGGAATTTACTTGAATCTGGAACGAATGCTATCACAGAGGGGGTTCCCGGCTCAGGTATTGGGCGTGTCGGTAGACTTTTCCCCGATCCCGATCCAAAACCCGCTTGTCGTTTTGGGGGATATCTCAACGATCTTGAGCTGTTCGACGCGGCTTTTTTTCGTATCTCACCTGTCGAAGCACAACTACTGGATCCGCAGCAGCGGTTGATGCTGGAAACAAGCTGGCATGCCCTTGAAGATGCGGGGATAGTGCCGGAAACGCTCAAAGGCAGTCGTACAGGTGTCTATGCCGGTATCAGCAACAGCCAATATTTGGGGCTGATCCTAGATGTAATTGATATTGATGCGGTCGATCCGGCTGTCAATCTTTACACGGCTACTGGCAATGCATATAATACCGCTATCGGACGGGTTTCCTTTGCACTTGGATTGGAAGGGCCAGCAGTTTCGATTGATACTGCATGCTCCTCATCACTAGTCGCAATACATCAGGCGGTATCCGGTCTGCAACGGGAAGAATCGGATCTTGCTCTTGCAGGAGGGGTCCATACAATCCTGTCTGGACGAGTGATGGAACTGCGCGCAAATGCTGGGATGTTGTCACCGGACGGACGTTGTGCAACATTTGATGCGGCTGCAAACGGATACGTACGGGGAGAAGGCTGCGGAATCGTTGTACTCAAGCGGCTCGCTGATGCGGAAGCAGATGGCAATCGTATCTGGGGAGTCATCCGGGCTACAGCAGTTAACCAGGATGGAGCCAGTCCCGGATTAACTGTTCCAAGTGGAAATGCGCAGGAAAATGTGATTGAGTCCGCCCTGCGGCAGGCGGGGCTTGAACCCGCACAGATAGACTATCTGGAAGCTCATGGAACAGGCACCAAGGTTGGTGATCCTATCGAATTGCAGGCAGTCGGGAATATCTATGGTCGGGGTCGCAATACGGATCAACCACTTTTAATCGGCTCCGTAAAAACAAATATTGGCCATCTAGAACCTGCAGCGGGGGTAGCCGGGGTCATTAAGGTGGTACTCGCAATGAACCAGCGAGTCATTCCTCGACATCTTCATTTCAAGAAACCGACCCCGAAGTTCCCTTGGAAAAAATTTCCCCTGCAGGTAGCTGCCAGAAAAACCGATTGGCCAAATGTTCATGATCGGCTACCATGCGCGGGAGTGAACGGATTCGGCTGGTCGGGGACGAACGCACATATCATTCTGGAGGGGTATGCAAAACAGGACAAAGCTGTCCGACATAAGAGACCGGGAGATGGCGTATTGGGGTCTCCGCACCAGATTACGGTAGTACTGCCGAAATCAGTCATACGCAAAGCACCTGCAGAACTGGATCAACCAGAACGCAAGACCCGTGTACTGCTTCTGTCAGGAAAATCAGAGACAGCACTCATAGATGCTGCCAAACAGTATCGGGCATGGCTCGACGAACATGTCACTGGACTTGATCCGGAGGCGGAAGAATCTCTACTATCAAATATGGCATGGACTGCCTGCACTGGACGCAGTCATTTTTCATGTCGTGCGGGACTTGTGTACGATAATGCCGTCCACCTGCGTGAACAGCTGGATTCACTCATAGGGGCTGGCAGAGGACCGGAACCGCGTGCAGCAAAAAAAATCGGATTCCTATTCACCGGTCAGGGAAGCCAGTGGCTCGGGATGGGACAAGATTTGTACAATACCGAGCCTGTGGTGCGCGCAGTACTTGACCGCTGTGACGAAATTGTCCAAACAGAACGAGGGACATCGTTGCTGGATGTGATTTTCGGACGGAGCCAGGAAAATCTGTACGACACAACCTGGGCACAACCCGCAATCTACGCAATTGAGTGTGCCGTTGCTGAGCTTTGGAAAAGCTTGGGGGTTCATCCTGAGGCAGTCATAGGACATAGCGTCGGGGAATATGCCGCGGCACACATTGCGGGCATATTCAGTCTCGAAGATGGACTCCGAATCATGATGAAACGGAGTGAAGTCCTGACTTCAATCCCGGAAGCGGGGGCCATGGCTGCCATATTCGCTCCACTCTCTCAGGTAAAAGCTGCCGTGCGCGCTCACAATGAAACATCTCGTAGCGAGAGATTGGGGATCGCTGCTAACAATGGGGCACATCAGGTAATCAGCGGACCAGTGGATGCCGTCCAAGTGGTTTCAAGCCACTTTGAAACCAAACAAGTCCGAGTAACGCTGCTGAAAACAGACAAAGCATTTCACAGTCCTTTAGTGGAACCATGCCTGGATGCGCTGGAAGAAATTTTTCATAGCGTAGAAATTGCCACCCCCTCACTGACGTTTGTGAGTAATGTAACCGGTCAGGTCGCAGCACCGGACATGATCCTTGACGGGACATATTGGCGTCGGCATGCTAGAGAGGCTGTCTCCTTCAGCCGCGGAGTTCGAACGATGGCAAATCTGGGAATTGACTTGGTGATAGAGGTCGGGCCGCATGCTGTACTGGGCCCTATGCTCTCTTTCGCCTGGCCCGGTTCGGATGAAGATCCACTCCTGAAAAACGTAGCCCCTCCTCAGGTACTCTCAAGCCTCAGAAGACCATTAAAAAACGATGCAGCCTCAGCAGATCAACCAGAGTCCGAGTTCCTGAATGCCGTTGCTAGCGCGTATGAGGCAGAGGTAGAGCTCTCGTTTGCGGGATTGTTTGCCGGAGAAACCCGGAATCGTATTTCGCTCCCGGGATATTCTTTTCAACTTGAGCATCACTGGATTGATGCTCCGAAACGGCGGAGGCAGAGTGCGGGTCATCCGCTACTGGGAGACCGACATGAATCAGCCAGTGGTGAGATCTTCTTCGAAACAGAGCTGTTCCCATCAGACCCCGTATGGCTGAGTGATCACAAAGTGTTTGGGCGGATTCTGGCTCCGGGTGCTCTCTACGGGGCCCTAGCGACAGCTGTGTCCCGCTCCGAGAACGGACTAGGAATCGTGAAGGATATGCAGTTCCATGCCCCGTTGATTTTCTCTGAAAAAATTCCTGAAAATGCCGACACCCATGATACAGGGCGCAAGGTGCAGACGATCGTACAAGCATCTGAGGATTCAACTTCCTATACCGTCCGGATTCTGAGTAAAGGGGAACAGGATTGGACCCTGCACGCAGAATGTCAGGTGCCAATAGGTGCATCTGCATTCCAGCCCCCGCAGCGCGCTCATCTAGAGAGATTGAAGAGCTCCATGTCACCGGGCGATGTTCAGGCATTCTATCGTGACAAAGCAAGCACAGGGATTGGTTTTGGTCCCTCCTTCCACACAGTACAATCTATCTGGATGGGTAAAGGGGAGGCTCTGGGGAAGATTGTGTTACCAGAAGGGATTGGTCGCAACGACCTCAGCGTGCATCCGCTGCTTCTGGATGGTTGTTTCCAGGTGATGGGGGCTGCGCGCAGTTCCTTATGGAATCATAAAGAAATTACCTATGTGCCGTTCGCCTGGGAACAGCTATTGATACCAGATCGATTGCCTGATCACTTTTACTGCCTTGCACGCATTGAGGAGAAGAACCAGGCACAGGGCAACTCTGGATCACCGGAAATTGTTGCTGGGAATCTCCATCTTTATGATCCAGACGGTACACAAATCGGTGAGTGTAACGGATTTCTGGTAAAGCGCGCAACACGATCTTCGCTGCTCTCAGCAGTTGAAGACCTAGATGACTTTCTGTACGAAATTGCATGGCGCGAAGCCCCCCTGCCTTCGCGAAGACGGACAGCCATTTCGCTCCAGGATCCCAATAAAATTGCTGCCAGCTTGCAACCGTTTGCCCACTATTTGTCGGCCAATGGTGTGAAGCCCGAGACCAGAGATAGGTTACATAGGGATCTGAACAGGTTATCAAACGCGTATGTACTTGCAGCACTAGAGACGTTGGGATGGGAACGTGAAGCCGGCATGGTTTTCAGTTTGGAAGATTTTCGTCAGAGCCTGAATATTCAGGAAAAACACAGGCGTCTGCTCCGTCGAATGCTCGATATGTTGCTTCAACTGGGGCTGCTTTTGGAGGCAGATGGCGAGTTCGTGGTAGCGGACAATAGTTCGTTGTCGTCCGAAATTCCTGGAAGCATCGTCGAGTTTGCGGCTCAGATGATTGATCACTACCCCCAAGGGAGGCATGAGATCGGATTGCTTCAGAAATGTGCAGAGGCCTTGCCGCGCGTGTTGACCGGGGACGAGGATCCACTATCCGTGCTCTTCAGTGAAGACGGACCAAAAGCAGCCGACCTGTACACCAAGTCACCAATATCACGCGCGGTAATCCAAGTATTTGGAGACACGATTGCGGCGCTCTTGGAAACATGGCCGGATGGGGAGAAACTGCGGGTACTGGAGGTAGGAGCAGGCGTCGGGTCAATGACGGCTGAGGTGCTGCCGGTATTACCAGACGGCCGATTCGACTATGTATATACCGATATCTCGGCTGGATTTTTTGCACAGGCAGAGGTGCGCTTCAGCAGCCAATACGAATCAATAGAGTACCGTGTGCTAGACATTGAGAAAGATCCGGTATCACAAGGATTCGCTGCTCACAGTTATGATCTGATAATTGCTGGCAATGTATTGCACGCCACACGTTATTTGGACGAAACACTTGCACATTGCCGGATGCTGCTTGCCCCATCTGGTTGCCTGATTGCACTGGAGAATTTACGGATTCAGGGTTGGACAGATTTGATTTTCGGGCAGCTGGATGGTTGGTGGCGATTTGCCGACTCCTGTCGTCCACATCATGCCCTAGCAAATCCTATAGTGTGGCGACGGGTACTTGGAGACGTTGGCTTTGAAGATGTGACCCTCTTGGGGTTGGAGGAATCCAACCCGATCGCGGGTACAGATCGCGGGGTGATTGTGGCGCGTGGCCCAGCAGAGGTAACGCAACCTGCCGGCCTATGGATTCTGATGGCAGATCAGGACGGTATCGCAGCCGACTTGGCAATAAATCTAGCATCGCGAGACCAGATTTGTATACTGGTTCTGCCAGAATCCACAAACAATGAGGAAGTATTACCCTCCGGGCAAGAAATTGCACCCAATAATTCTCGGAAAATCTCCGCCCCTCCTAAACTGCTCGTCTACGAGCAGGGACTTGCCCGAATAACCCTGAATACGGAAAAACGTCAAGCATGGCAATCCTTGCTCACCAATCTTCCCAAAGATGTACCCTTGAAGGGGGTAGTAAACTTGGCAGCTCTTGGTGGAGGTGGTATTGAGGCCATGATGGAAGAATTTGCGGAGGATGTGAAACGCGTGTGCGCAAGTGCTTTGGCACTGGTACAGGGGATTATGGATGCCCAGGTAATCCCTGAACAGGGCGTCTGGATGGTTACGCGTGGCGCGCAGATCCTGGAAAAAGAGAGCACTGGACAACTGGCTGGAGCAACGCTATGGGGACTGGGAACGGTGATTGCGAGAGAAGCCGGAGAGTTGAATCCAAAACTCATTGATCTGGATCCCACTGACCCTCATTTCCCAAGCCACCTCCTCAATGAACTTCTTTCTCCCGACAATGAAAACCATATTGCGTATCGCCATGGTCACCGTCAATGCGCCCGTTTGATCCGAAGCAGCAGTAACGCCAAGCGATTGACGCTGCCGGATGAGACCCAGTGGCGACTGGAGCCTGATTCCAGCGGTTCGATCAAGGGACTACGGGTCAATGTTCTGTCCGTAGTGCCCCTGGAAGCAAAGGAAGTACGCGTAGCAATCAAGGCAACGGGGCTTAACTTTCGGGACGTTCTGCGAACATCTGGACTGATTGATGCCGGGCTATTGGGCAGAGAACTGTGTGGAAAGGTCCTTGAGATCGGGGCCGATGTTACCACAGTCTCCGTAGGTGATCAGGTCGCTGGACTGGCATTCGGGACGCTGGCCTCAGAAGCCGTGGTACGGGAAGAGTTATTAGTACGCGTGCCCCACACGTTTTCGCCAGCTACCCTTGCGACAATCCCGACAGCCTTCACCACTGCCGCTCTTTCATTCGAATATGCGAGACTGAAAGCAGGGCAGCGGGTACTGATTCATGCAGCTGCGGGCGGTGTAGGAATGGCCGCAGTACAATTGGCACATATGGTAAAGGCCGAAGTGTTTGCGACTGCAAGTCCAGCAAAGCAGACAAAACTCCGTGAATTAGGCGTGAAGCATGTATTCAACAGTCGGAACACAAATTTCTCCAAAGAAATCCTTGAAGCAACCGCCGATGACGGAGTTGATGTGGTTCTGAACAGTCTCACCGGCCCCGGCTTTATCTCAGCCGGCCTGTCCTGCCTGAAACGCGGTGGCCATTTTGTGGAGCTATCCAGGATAAACATTTTGAGTCAGGAAGAACTATTGAAGATCAGGCCAGATGTGGTCTATCACACACTGGATCTGGACGCTTTAAAGAGGAATTGTCCAGAGCAGGTAACGAGGCCCCTAACCAGCGTAATGAAGCAGGTGATATCCGGGCAATTGGAGCCACTGATTTACTCCAGGTGGTCACTCGCCGAAACTCGTTCCGCGATGAGGTTTATGCGTGCGGCACAACATATTGGCAAGATCATACTTGCTGGTTCGCCGCTGGAAACGGGGCGATTGCGCCAGGATCGAACCTACTTGGTGACTGGGGGACTTGGTGGAATCGGTTGTGCTCTAGCACGTTGGCTCGCGGAGCGTGGTGCCGGTGCCATCGTTCTGAACGGGCGTCGGGCTCCAGACCCTGAGATTGAAAAGGAAATCCATCAGTTACATGAAGAAGGCTTTACCGTACGGGTGGAGATCGCAGATGTTACTGACTTTTCAGCAGTGGACGATATGCTCACGCGAGTGGATAAAGAATTGCCATCACTCGGCGGAGTCATCCACAGCGTAGGCGTGTTGGCGGATGCTTCACTGACCAATCAAAGTTGGGAGAACTTCAAAGGGGTCCTTTGGCCAAAAGTTCTGGGAGCGTGGCACCTTCATCGCCGCACGGCAGCACGCGACTTGGACCTGTTCGTTTTATTCTCAAGCATTGCTGGCATCTTAGGCACTCCCGGCCAGGCAAATCACGCAGCAGCGAATGCATTCCTGAATCAACTTGCCGCACACCGGCGAGCAATTGGGCTGCCGGGCCAGGCAATTGCCTGGGGAGCATGGTCAAACATCGGAGAAGCTCAGGAACATAGAGATCGGATCGAAGAACATATGGCAGCCCGAGGTGCTCACTGGATGACTCCGCGGCAAGGCTTCAAAATGCTGGAGTGGCTCATGCGCCAGGATTTGGTGGCTAGTGCAGCAATGGCGATGGACTGGTCCGTATTTGCAGAGACCCCCAGTAACCGACTTCCCCTATTCGAAGATTTGCTCCCCAAAGCTAAGGCCGAGACGCAGCCTACAACTGTGGACCTGATGACCCAGCTTCGGGAAACCTCTGCATCAGAGCGCACAGATCTGATGATATCATTCCTGCAACAGGAATTACAGACATTGCTTCGGCTATCAGATCCACCAGTACCCTCGATAGGGTTTTTCGACCTAGGTATGGACTCGCTGATGGCTGTAGAATTGAGAAATCGTTTGAATCGCACGTTTGCTGGCAAATATGTGGCGTCAAACACATTGGTGTTCAACTATCCAAATATCACCAGTCTTGCAAATCATCTTATAGAAGAGCTGGAAGAAGCAAAACCTTTACCCCTCTCCCAAACGCCGTCAGAGCCAGAAAAGCAGCAGGTACCGCTGCATAGCGAGGATGCCATTGCGGTTGTTGGTATGGCTTGCCGGTTTCCCGGGGCCCCCAATCTCTCCGCCTATTGGAATGTACTCGTAGAGGGAAAAGATGCGGTGTCGGATGGGCGACCAGATACTGGGGCTTGGAGTGGGATTGTTGGAGATTCCGCCGCAAAAGAGATTCCCTTCCAAAGAGGCGGGTTTATTGAAGGGATTGATCAATTCGACGCAGATTTTTTCAACCTAACTCCCATCGAAGCTCGAATGATGGACCCGCGTCAACGGTTGTTGCTGGAAACAAGCTGGCACGCATTAGAAGATGCCGGGATTGATCCCGACCTTCTGAAAAACAGTCAGACGGGTGTCTATGTTGGCTTGGGAACCAGTGAATATCGGGATTTGATCGGAGCATCTGGTCAGGAACAGGAATATCTCTGGACGTCCCCGGCCTCTACGCTTGGCGGGATTGCATTTTCACTGGGGCTGATGGGACCAGCAGTGCCGATAGACATGACCTGCGCATCCTCACTGGTCGCAATTCATCAGGCGGTAACTGGCCTTCGACAGGACGATGTGGACCTTGCCCTAGTTGGGGGCGTGAATGCCGTGCTCTCTCCTGCATTCACAAACTTCATGGACGAAATTGGAATGTTATCAGCAAGGGGGTACTGCGGCACGTTTGATGCAGATGCGGATGGATTTGCCCGGGGGGAAGGCTGTGGTATGGTCGTTCTAAAACGTTTGAAGGATGCGGAATCCGCAGGAGATCGGATTTGGGGCCTCATCCGTGGCTCGGCAGTAAATCAGAATGGACAGAGTGCGGCACTGACCGTGCCGAACGGGATCGCCCAAGAACAGGTTCTCGAAAAAGCCCTTACTCGGGCCGGTATCAAGCCCTCCGAATTGGATTACCTCGAAGTCCACGCAACAGGATCACAGTTGGGAGATCCAGTTGAAATTCAGGCGGCTGCGGCAGTATACGGAATAGACAGGGCGGTAAATCGACCACTCTTACTCGGAACAGCAAAAACAAATATCGGTCATCTGGAGTGGGCTGCAGGCATTGCCGGCCTGATCAAGGTGATGCTTGCGATGAAGCAGCAGGTGATTCCCAAGCAACTGCACTTTAAGACCCCTAATCCACTCATAAACTGGAATGAGTTACCTGTTACGGTGGTTTCGGAATTGATGGATTGGCCATTGACTCCCGGATGTCCGCCAAGAGCAGGGATCAGTGCATTCGCCTTCTCAGGAACAAATGCACATGTCGTAGTGGAGGGGTACTCAATGCCAGAAGAGAGGCGCTCTCCCAACAAGCAGCTGGTGCGGCTGTTGCCGTTGTCAGGTAAATCGGATCAGGCACTCCGTGAACTTGCAAAGCAGTATCTATACTGGCTTGACGAGCACGCCGAAAAACTAGCGGATACAAGCACAATAGCCCCAGAGTTGCTTGCGGACATGGCATGGACCGCAGGAGTTGGCAGAAGCCATTTCTCACACCGCGCAGGGATTGTATTCCAGGATCCTTCCTCACTGCGAGCGGCGTTGGATGAGGTTGCAACGTCAGACAAGCTCCCTCTTGCAACGTCACGGAAAGCAACCTTTCTGTGCACCGGAGAGAAGACCTGTTGGGACGGGATCGGCCAAAATTTGTATGAGACTGAACCGACCGCACGTACAGTCCTGGATCGCTGTGGCGAAGTTATTAAGGAGAAATATTCCAGATCGCTGCTTAATGAGACACTAGCCTGAATTCCCGGGGAGTTTCAGCCAAGCGTGTTTTCACGGAAAATCCTATGAATAAGGCCTGAAAATGGCTTTTTTACACCTATATTCATATTTTTCATGAACTTGCGAACAGTATTCCAATATTATAACATCGTATCCTGTCCTGGTGTTGCCGCCGAGCTATCCCAGCTCAATCCCTGCTCATAGCCTCTGAATTGGACATTTCGTCCGCTATTTCGTTGATTTTACTGGGTCTTTTAATGTATTCGAGTTCGGTCGTTTGTTTTATAATTTTATTGTTATTATATTGGCTATTATTTCATAGTTCACGATATACAATGAACCGACGCTCCGATTTCTTTGCGCTGCCCGATGGCCTCCCCATGCGTCAGTATGAAGCCCTCCGAGCCTACCTCCACGAAGGATGCACGATTGAAGAAGCCGCCGAGCGCGGCGGCTATGCCCCCGGCTCCTTCCGTAACCTCCTCACACGCTTCAATAAAAATCCCTCCGCAGACTTCTTTTGGCCCCAATTAAAAAAATCCGAACCCCGCGCTAAGCCGACTGATCCCAAACGTGCCCGGATTCTTGCCCTCCGAAAACAACAGGGCTTAACCCTCTATCAAATTCAGGAGGCACTGAAAAAGGAAAACATGCCGGCCAGTGTAGGCTACATCCATAAGATCTTCAACCAGGAAAACATCAAGCGCCTGCCCCGCCGATCCGCCCAGCGGCCTGCTCCGCGAACCCTCAACGCAAACCGCAAAAAGCTTGATCTCAGTCCGCGGTCCTTTTCGACTGATTTTGCAGGATTGTTTTTATTCGCCTTTGATCTAGCGCGAATAGGTCTTGACGAAATTCTGGATCACGTCAAGATGCCGGGTACCCGTATGATCCCGGCCGGTTGTGCGGTTCGTTCGCTCCTGGCCCTGAAGCTCGCCGGGATCGGACGGCCCTCCCAGGTCATGGCCGAAACGTTGGATCAGGGCCTCGCATTGTTTACCGGTCTCAATGTCATCCCCAAACGCACGACCCTGACGGAGTACTCCATCCAGGTGGATTCGACCTTTTCGGGACCCTTGATGCACCGGTGGTATCATGCTGCTGCACAGCTGGCCAATGTGGGGGGTACGGGCGCCTCCGTGGACCTGGATTTCCATACCATCCCCTATCATGGGCATCAGGCCCTTTTGCAGAAACACTTTGTCTCCAAGCGAAGTCGACGCCAACGCGGGATCCTGACCATGTTGGCCCGCGATGCCGAAGCACATGTCTTCTGTTACGCGGATTCGACGATCCGAAAAGAAACCCAGAATGATGCCATTCTGGAGTTTGTCAGAGATTGGAAAGCCCGAACGGGGAAGCTCCCCGGTGAACTGGTCTTTGACAGTCGGTTTACGGTCTATGCCAACTTGGCAGAACTGGATGCGCTCGGCATTGACTTTATCACGCTGCGCCGCCGCCACGCTTCCTTGATCCGGCGCATTCATTCCCTGGATAAGTCGGCCTGGAAGAAGGTCCGACTCTCCAACATTGGGCGCGCGTATCGGACCCCAAGCGTCGTGGATGAAACCGTCAAACTGCGTGCTTATCCCAAGCCCATTCGGCAACTGCTTGTCAAAAACTTAGGACATGACAAGCCAACGGTTTTGATTACCAATCAGATGAAACGTACGCCCCGGCAGCTGATTGACCGGTATGCCCGGCGTATGGTCATCGAAAATGTCATCAGCGATGCCATTGACTTCTTTCACATGGATGCGTTGAGCTCGGCCGTTCCTATGCGCATCAACGTTGATGTGCAGTTGACCGTTATGGCCAGCGTACTCTATCGACTCATGGGCGTGCGCGTCGGACAAGGCTATGAAAAAGCCGAGGCGCGGACCCTCTACCGTGACCTGATGCGACACACCGGAAAGGTCACCATTACCCAGAATGAAATCCTCGTCCAGTTGCGTGCACGCGCCAAAGATAACTACCTGGTCGCTGCCGGATACCCCGAATTACACCAGAAAATCCCCTGGCTTGACAACAAAACCCTACGAGTACAGTTCTCTAAACGACCATAATCCTCACATGAGAAAATGAACGCGGGAATTCAGGCTAGACCCTCCTGCAAATCAAATCCATCCTGCACAGAGGCAGGCTTCAGTGTATGCGCTTGAGTGTGCACTGATAGCACTATGGTCACGCATCGGAATAAAGCCGGGAACAGTAATCGGGATGGGAGCATCTGAAATCACAGCAGCTTATGCGGCAGGAATGTTCTCCCTGGAGGATGGGCTACGTCTAGTTATGCAATATAGTGCACTGCAGGAAGCTTTCTTCAATGAAAAAGAGGACAAAGGTGCATTCGAAAATCTTAAGGAGGTACTGACAAACATAGACTTCTTGCAGCCGGATACATCCATGATCAGTGGTTGTACAGGACACCTGGTCAAAACCTCTGATTTACGTAATCCCGCCTACTGGAGTCGGCAAATACGTGAATCAGCAGCCTGGGAAACCTCTGCGGAGGCACTCGCTAAACGGGATGTGAACCTGATCATCGAGATCAGCTCGAACACAATGATGGGGAACAAGATTGCTGCGGCTTGGCCACGATCTGTGGCGGAGGGGGCTTACGGTCAAACCGGATCTCCCGTAGTACTGGCCAGCCTGGGAGAAACGCCAGGGGATAGAGACGTTCGAAAAATGACATTCATTGCAACTGCAGCAAAAGCGTATGAAGCAGGAGCAGGGGTCAATTTTTCGAGATTGTTCGCCGAAGAAAACAGGCGTCGGATTTCGGTGCCGTGCTATCCCTTCCAGAAAAAACCGTTCTGGTTCTAGTTTCGTTCAATTATTTCATTACCATTGATTATATTTCGACGGTTCACCTTTAAATGACAAACACTTGAACTATGGCTTCTGTAGACGAACGGATCAGCAATCTCGTAGAAGAACATCTGGGGATCACGGATCACACCCGCCTGAGCGCCAAATCTAGTGAGCTAGGAATTAATTCGCTGGTTCTTGTTGCTTTCCTCAAAAAGGTTAATGAGGAATTCAGCATTAGTGTCTCTCCGTCAGAGGCACCCAGTTTCACTACATTACAGAATTTTATAGATCACGTCAAGACCCTTGTTAACTGAGTCTTCACAGAATGGCCAATTGCTTGAACCTACATCTTTCATAATCTCCGAAGGATGATTCTGCCTTGTGCTTGACGGGAACTAGACGACAGATAGCCTCTGAATCTGATGAGCGGGCGCGGGGGTAGATTGAATTCCTTTCGGAGAGAAGGCCTGCGGCTCCGTTTATTACTGGGATACCCCATAGTGAACGGGCGCTTTTCGTGTGGAAATGTTTTATCTGGATCCTCGTTGTAAGGGCGGAAATTCTGACCTTATTCAACCTTCCCTTCTTGGCCGACGATCCAAGTCGCTTACAGATTGCTCATAGAGGCGATCGCCAATGGAAATTCCTGAAAAAGTCTGGAAAATCCCAGAACCGCTTTCTGTTCACGAAATCTCAATGAAGGATGGTGCCAAAATCATCCTCCGGCGTCATGGGAATCCGGAAGGCATACGTCTCATTTTGTGCCACGGTAATGGACTTGCCTCGGATCTGTATTACCCGTTCTGGTGTATGCTGATGGATGATTTTGACCTCATCATATACGATCTTAGAAATCACGGGTGGAATCCGAGCAGCAGCATCAGGCACCATAACGTCCCGATGTTTATCAGAGACCAGGACCACATCACCAAGGAGATTGATAAGCACTACGGGAAGAAGCTCCAAATAGGAATATTTCACTCAATTTCGGCAATGACAGCACTCCTGTCTCCTACCAAAGCGGAGGCGTTTTCTGCGCTGGTTCTGTTTGATCCACCCATTTGCAGCCCTGGCCGCAGCTATGCAGATTTTGAAGCTGCCGCTCAATCCATGGCGAGTTTAACCAGAATTCGCACGTCTCATTTTCGGAATAAGGGAGAATTCGAAGAGCTGCTCCCCTACTCACCCACTTTCCGGCATGTGATGCCGGGCATCTACAAGCTTATCTCGGAGACAACGCTCCGCAAATCTGCAGACGGTGGCGAAGGGTACGAGCTTTGTTGTCCTCCTGAATATGAGGCACAGATTATAGACTATGCCAGCAATTTTGCTGTGCTGGTAGATCTTTTAGAGATTCGCTGTCCGATGAAAGTCATCGGAGCTGATCCTACGTTGCCGTTTTCCTACCTGCCCACCTTTGATCTGACTAATGTGGTCAGAGCGAATTATGACTTCCTCCCAGAAACAACGCATCTGCTTCAACTCGAACAACCGGAGGAATGTGTTGCGACAATGCGTGCGTTTTTGGAGCACCACAACCTCTGGAATCCCATAGCCTGATGGGAATGCGGGTCAGGATTTCCTCATTCACAGGTTTATGATTGCATTCAAACCGTTCCGTTGATGCAGCCATGTAGGGTATATTCCATTATATCTCCGACAATACAAATCCAAGGGAGTGATGGATGTACTTTTCCGGGAGAGGATCTAGTACTTTTCTGGTATAATTCCCAGCGATAAAGTATGCACTCAAATACTTCCCGCCCCTTGTTGGACATTCGCTATGAACCCGACGATAAGCCACCGGTGTCGATTTCTCTTGGCCTGGGGCTTCAGTTGACTGTTGTAGGTATCTCTAGTACCGTTTTAATATCTACGGTTGTATTTCGGGCCAGTGGAGCCAATGAGACCTACTTAGCCTGGGCTGTATTTGCCGCCATTGCGATCACAGGTGCAGCTACGATCCTACAGTCCCTGAGAGGGAGACGCTTTGGAATGGGACATATACTTCTCATGGGAAGCTCAGGTACATTCGTTGCCGTTTGTATTGATGCCCTCAACGTCGGGGGTGGCAGCATGCTTGGCATCCTCGTTGTTGTTTCAGGGCTGATTCAACTTGCAGTATCCCAAAAACTTTCATTATTTCGACAGATTTTAACCCCGACAGTCTCGGGAACAGTGCTCATGCTGATCCCGATTTCGGTAATGTCAGCTGTCTTCAACCTGTTTGAAGATGTGCCGATTGATCGATCCCCACAGGCAGCTCCGCTGATTGCCCTCACGACAGCCGCCGTGATCTGCGGAGTTTATCTCGTGGCTCGAGGGGTGCTTCGTTTATGGGCACCGGTCATTGGCATTGTTGCAGGCGTGCTCATTGCTGCTATGTATGGAGTTTACGACGTATCCCAGATTGCGGAAGCTTCATGGGTTGGTTTTCCTGAGTTTGCATGGCCCGGACTCAACCTTCAGTTTGGACCGGCCTTCTGGACGCTCCTTCCCGGATTCATTCTGGCAGCTACCATTAGTTCCATCCGCACGATGAGCAGCGCCGTTGCCGCTCAACGGGTTTCCTGGCGTAAACCACGAGCCATAGATTATCGTCTGGTTCAGGGGGCAGTCGCTACGGATGGACTCAGCAATGTGTTTGCGGGGCTTTCTGGGGCAATACCGAACACAGCCTACTCGATGGGGGCTTCCCTAACACAACTCACGGGGGTGGCTTCCCGCCATGTTGCAATCGCAACCGGCTTGTTGTTGCTAACACTTGCCTTCCTTCCCAAACTGATCGCGGTGATGTTAGCAATCCCGGGGCCGGTTTTTGCAGCGTATCTGGTAATACTCATGGCGATGCTATTCATGATTGGCGTTCAGATGATCGTCCAAGATGGACTGGATTATCGCAAAAGTCTCATCGCCGGAGTCTCATTCTGGATCGGTTTGGGATTCCAAAGTCGCTTAATCTTTCCAGATATTGTTTCCGAGTTTGCGGGAGGCCTTTTGAATAATGGGATGACGGCAGGCGGTCTGATAGCTATTCTGATGACTCTGTTCGTGAAACTCACAGAATCGCGTCCAAAACGTCTCACGGTAGCACTTGATCTCTCAGCTCTGCCACAACTCAGAACATTCCTTAATGAATTTACGGTTCGCCGCAAATGGAGTCAGGAGATGAATGACCGCTTAGATGCTGTTGCGGAGGAAGTATTGATCATGCTTGTCCAGCAGTACGAAGCAGACAAGCAGAGCGGAAAACGAAAACTTCTATTGCTCGCACGCAAGGTGAGTAGTGGGGCAGTATTGGTGTTCATCTCCACCACAGGTGAGGGGAAGAATTTCCAAGACCAAATTGCTCTGTTGAATGACCAGGTCGAAGAAGATCTGTTTGACAAAGAAATATCACTCCGTCTCTTGCGTTACTTAGCGTCCTCGATTCACCATCAACAATATCACGGAGCGGATATTATGACCGTTCGTATTGATCACCCTAGAGACCGTTGAAAGAGTAGGGACCTAATTTCTGACTCTTCCTCTTTTTCTGTGAGAGGCTTACCTCTGGATGCCATCAAGATGATGAGCGAGCTAGTTAAGCGCGTCATTCGGATTAGAATCTATATTATTCAAATGGCAAAACTGAACTGGCAAAATTACCAACGCTTTGGAGAGCACAAAGGGTTTCACCTGTTTGAGCGGATGAAGGGTTCGGGCCCGAAGTACCTATCGAGAGCCCGTAACTATTTGGGGTGTAACCAACCACTCAATCACTGACCTGAAGATTCTCGCCGAGGAATCGGTATTGGGCGGTGGTTTTGGTCCGGGCATCCTATCCGGTTGCTTCAGCAGCAGCTTGCGCTGATTGAGCAACAAATCAGCGAGGCGATACACGCCATGGAAGCGCTCCTCGCAGCGCTCTCCACTGGGCAGAGACCAACCCCGGCTTCTTTTGGAGAAGAGGAGACCGATCCTGGATGTGATCCGTCCTCTTCTGGACGTACGTCGTGGGATGTGGCGATTCTTTCCTCCATGCCGGGCGTGGGAACAACGGTGCTGGCCACGCTCCTCTCGGAGACATCCAGTTTGTTGAAGAGCCGAGATTACAGGAGCCTCCGTTGCTTGTGTGGCGTCGCCCCTGTCACGCGACGTTCGGGAAAATCCTGGCGAGTGGTCCGACGACGAGCCTGTCAAGCACGCTTGGTCAATGCCGTCTACCACTGGAGTCGTGTGGCGGTCCACCACGACCCCATAGCAAAGCGAAGTACAAAGCCCTACGTGCGCGAGGCCATAGTCACGGCCGAGCCCTGCGATCGGTCGCAGACCGCCTATTGGCCATCGCTTGTGCGACGCTCCGCGACCAAACGTGCTTGATCGCAGCCGAGCAACCGCCGCAGCTAAATTGCTTCAACTAGCCGGTTAGCCGAGGAGGGTAACAAATGAAACGGCAGCAGAAGACGAGAAGGATAAACAGATCGAAGAACGATCTCCGAATTGCATGAAAAACGAAAATTAACCCGCATCAGGTAACTCCAGAGGGCTCACGTAAATGTCAAGTCAAAAAAATTTGAAATCAATCAAATTTCCCCGTTTTTGACTTGCATAAATGGTAGGGAGTCCCCCCAGCGCAACTTTTCCAAGTGCGCAACGCAAGATCCCTGATTCAGAAAGCGTCGGTATATCTCTGCTAAGTTCATGGCTAGAACTACGACCGACAGGACCAAAGCTGCGCCCTCGCCAAGGATTCATAATTGACCTTTCGCTACCCTTTGTGCGGGTCTGGAATGGTGCAGGGCGTAAGCAGGATTGTACCGTCGTTATTGTAGCTCGTCACCTCGAACCTGTTTCCATTCATTCGGCCCCAGACGCCCTCGCAGTGTTCCAGAACATTCTCAACGCACTTACCGAAATTTACCCAGCCTAGGGGGTTATGAACATTTATTGAGCAATGCACCACCTCGGCCGCTTCGGCCATTTTGCCGCTTGTGAAGCCGATTCCGAAGAATGTTGCGCCAGATTCGAAAGCGGTTAGACTGGCGTAGCGCACGCCGCTTGGGGTTCTGCCCTCGACCTTGATCCCGACTGCCTCAATGGCTGCGTCGGTTCTGGACAGCCACAGCGTTCCATTGAAAGGCAACTTGTCAGAAAACAACTCTTCGAGTTCTGCCGGGAAGTCAGGCTCAGGCTCGTGGACTACGGCTTCGCACCCTGCCAGTAGCAGGGCGGCTACGAGGAGTGGAGTAAAACGGGCTGCTTTCATGGGTTAGTCCACATACTAGGAAAGATTTGTGAATTGTGCAAGTTGGAGTTGGTTCGGTGCCGGGACTTCATAGGACCGAAGAAACAACGTCAGTCTGGAATCATGGATATGCGCTTAAAGCCGCACACAATTCCCAAATCACTGTAATCAAAGCAGAAGCCTTGGACTTCACAGTCCTCCCGGCCCGAGACTTCAGACCCTAGCGATCCAGACACGCTATCCGCCCAATCATCGCCTGAATTCCCATTTAATAATTCCGATGACTTTTAGGTGTACCGTATTTTGAGGATTTTGTTATTCAGCCACGGCAAGTCGACGGAGTTCGCCGGGGTATCCGCACACTTTCACTTTCTGATCCAGAACACGGGTATGCCCTGAAACTACTCGCCCTCGTGCTCCTGCTCACTATCCTCTTCATGTACCTGAAAGAGCCGCCGCCAGAGGTTTGGACCAACTTAATCGAATTGAATTTGGGATTGAGAACTTCAATACTAAAATGCCAATAAGGCCAATAACACAGGAAGAGCCGCAATCGGATTAGCCTCCACCCACTCCGAAAAGCGAAGCAGCCTGAGGGGTTCCATGCCCAGCTACTTCGACACCTTCAAATTCAGCCTCTTCAGCGACTTCACAACGGCGTCAAATTGAGCTTGGCGAATATCCGGCCCAATATCTCTCCCACATTTACACGGAGTCATTGTCAGCCCATCGCCCTCTTGGTAAAACTCTATCTTTTCCCTGCCCTTGGTGCAGGTGAGAGCGAAGTCCTCTTTCATAGCATGCGAGCGTTTAGCGAAACCCCACAGTATTAGCTGCGCACGAACCCGCAAGCAACCACGGTGAATTCGCTATTCACACACCAAAACAGCGACAAATGGCCCGCAGACATGGTTGGTCGAGAATGCGCGGATGTCGTTCACTTAAACGGATAATCCCCCAAATTAATCTTTTTACTAAACAGCTGAAGAACCTCGCTCAATGTCAACGGTCGCATCTCCCCATCGACTTGCTTGTCATCATTTGTCACTCTCGTCACTTCTGCATGTGGTAGAACGTTCCGATACAGGATTCAGTATCCGCCTGATAACGAGACATATTTAGTCCAAACCTGAGTCGATTCAACGTAGCTTTCGAGGGTTAATCCGTATAGTGAATCATACGAGTTGAACGATTGCGGGCTTTCCAACTGGGGCAGATGCAGACCGATCCTGGGGATCATTACTCCATCTGTGCAAGGGAGGTCGGGATCTCACGAAAGAATTTCTACCTGTGCAGCAAGAGTTCCCCCAGACGTTCGGGGGATCAGGATACCATCTAGGTACTCTCCGCGTCCCACCCTCTTCATCATGTTGGGAGGTGACCTATCCTTTCATTTGCGTAACTTTCCATAATATCACACACTCCGATGGCCTGCTGTGCAGCTGCTGACGACTTCTTTAGTGCCTCCCACGCGAAGCGTGACCTTTCTTGGTATAGACGCTTCGGCCCGCTCCCCACGGCACGCAAGATATTGCACGCCCTGGGCGAAGTTCAGGATCAGGCCTTTATCGATGTCGGTGCCGGCATAGGTGCCGTCACACATGGCGTCTTGTTGCTTGGTGCGAAACATGTGACGGTCGTCGATGCCTCTCACGCCTACCTGCAAACCTTGCTCGAGGAAGCCCGTCGACAAGGTTACACAGAGCGTATCAATACGCATCATGGCGACTTTGCTGAAATAGCACCCGCCCTGCCAAAGGCAGATGTTGTTACAATGGACCGTGTGGTCTGCTGTTATGACAATGTTACCGACCTACTTAATCAAGCGTGTACGCAAGCAACATGGCGTATTTGCTTGTCTTTCCCTCGTCGAGAGTGGTGGTCACAAGGTGCAATCTGGTCCTTCAATCTCATCCAGCGCGTGCGACAGCACGCATTCCGAGTTTATTACCACACCCCAGACTACATAGATCAGTGTCTGGTAGACAATGGCTTTGTCCCTGTAAAATCCGACAAATCCATCCTGTGGAGTGTGAGGTTATACGAACGACGGTAGATGCGTTATCAATCGTCATGGATATGTATTCTCGTATTGGTGGCCTTGCTACTAACGGGCTGTAGTGCACTCAGGCAGGCAGTACAAAACCAGCCTTGTGTCCTGGACGCATCGCAGCCTTATGACACCGTGCACATCAACCCTGCACGGCACAACATCACGCTGCACTGGAAAAACCCGGACACTAACGAGCCCTTCAAAACCATAAGTAACTTGGTTGAATGGCTCGAGAGTACGGGGCACTCAGTTGTTGCAATAACCAATGCCGGCATTTTCGAACCGGAACTTGCACCCACAGGACTTTACGTGGAAAACGGCTACGAATTTCGGCCCTTGAACCTTAACGACGGATATGGAAATTTCTACTTGAAGCCCAACGGTGTATTTTTTGTCCAACATAACCAGTTCGGTATTGAGGAGACTACGCACTTTAGCACAGAAGAAACTGACGTAGATTTTGCACTGCAGTCAGGTCCACTGCTTCTGCGAGACAACCAGATCCATCCGGCCTTCACACCAGGCTCTAAAAACTGTCGCCTGCGCAGCGGAATCGGGGTATCCCCAAATGGACAGGCGGTACTTGCAATCAGCAACGGTGCAGTCAACTTTATTGACTTTGCGACCTGGTTCCGAGACACTGCGGGAGTGGTTGATGCGCTCTACCTAGACGGAGCAATCAGCACACTTTATACACCTGGGGATTTTAGTGTCTCGGAGGAGACTTGCGCTGGATTTCTCGCGGTAACTCGAAAAAAGGAGTAGTTGCCCCGCCAGGATTCGAACCTGGAACCTCCTGGTCCAGAGCCAGGCGCTCTGCCAATTGAGCTACAGGGCAGTGGGAACCGTTTATTCCATGTTGTTCGAATTGGTTCCGATATGAGCCTCCTCCTCTCGCATCTGTTCATCATCATTACTGGATCATTCCCCGTCCACTTGCACTATCCAAAAGTCCGTGCACCCCGCCGAACATCCTATATATTTCCGGCTCTTCACTTTTATGAGTGGGGCGCCTGTTTTTGGAGGCCTTCGGGGTACAGATCCAGTCCTCCGAGATAGAAGTAAATTGCATGGGCAAACCGCTGTGTGTTTCGGAATCCACGCGCACGAACTTTGACGGTTTTGATGCGGCTATTTATGCTTTCAGCTGGGCCATTACTAACTTTTAGAACGATCGCATTTATGATTCCCCATAGATGATTCTTAACCGTCTTAGCAGCTTTTTTCATGGGTTCAAGTCGACAACGCATGGCCCAGGATAACCAGCGCTTCCAGCCCTTGAGGGCCCAAGTACGACTGACATAGTGCCACAATTTCTGGGACAGTTCCTTGATGGCCCATGCACGCGCCGTTTTCAGCGAACTGTGCTTTAATTGCTGGAATCGTTTCTTTTGTCGGGCAGACATATTCTCCCGATTGGTGAGCCAGTCGTACTTGGTTCCGGTGAGATCCTCAATGCCCGCTTTCCGCAATTCCCGGTTCTCCTGCCGACGAACTTTATCCACCGCCTCTACAATCTTTTTCATCACATGAAAACGATCAAATGAAATCTTGGATTCTGCATCTGGAACATGTTTTTTCGTGGACTTGATGTAGGCGGGCCACATATCCATGCTCACACTCTCAATCGCTTCCAGTTGCGCAGCCGAACAGTCCTCATAATAGGCATCCAGACTCGTATGGGTGCGCTTTTCCTTGACAAACAGCACCGTGCCCGTTTGGGAATCCGAAACCACCGTGATATACTTATGGCCCTTTTTGTACGAGGTCTCGTCCACACATATATGGGGAACCGGTTGCGGCTCTCTACGGGCGAGTCCGCGCTTTACCGCACGCGCCATGATGTTGGCGATCATCGTCCAACTGACGCCCAGCCTGGTGGCCACCGTTGAAATACTGGTTGTATCCTGCAACCAGTCAATTACCTTTCTTTCAAAAGCCATTGTAAAACGCATCCGCGCATCCGCCCAAGGGACCGAAACGGTCTTGATCCCATGCTCCGAACAGGCCACACGGGGAACTTTCGCAACCACGCTCGTCCGATACTCGCAGATATCCGTGTGGCGCCATTTCCGAAGACGATGGTCGTATCCAGGACAAACTTCCCCACACTCTGGACAGTGCAATACCGAACCCTTTGAACAGATTACATGAATCTCAGCCGTAAAAGCCGTCTTGTCTTGCTTGATCTCCGAAATCTCCCAAGGAGATTCAATCCCTAAAAGATGATTTATGTCTTGTATACGTTGTTCCATCGTTGGTAAATGATTGTGATTGATTTTCGTCACAAAAACGCAGCTAAGATAACAACGAAATCAATCCCGAATCTATTCCAGCACTTACTTGTTCAGCCTAATTCTGACATCAAACCCACTTAAAAAGCGGAAGCCCCATATTTCCCCACTCCTGCTGACAGGTTGATTTAGCACCCTCCGTGTCCATTTAACCAATCAAACAATAAGGTCCTGTAAACAATCCCATTCCAACATCGAAAAAGATTTCCCTACCACTATGCGGAGAATTGTTGCAAGTGTGACCCAGAGAATCGACCAAACAAATCGTACGTGCGACATTCAGTTCTTATCTTCGTACACCTACGCCCCAAATGCTGACCTCATGAAGTTCTCTTCCTCTATATTCATCGCGCTTTCACTATCTGCTCTTTTATTTTTCGGCTGTTCCAGCGAAGAATCTGCCAATCTCGTGCTGACGAACGGAAAAATTGTCACCGTGGATCCATCCCTGCCAGAGGCAGAAGCCTTGGCTGTAAAAGGGGATACCATCGTGGCCGTGGGCACCGCCGAAGAAATTGCAGCCTATATCGGGTCGCAAACACGTGTCATTGATCTGGACGGCAAGCTGGCAATTCCCGGTTTCATTGAGGGACATGGCCATTTCCTCGGAGTTGGTGAAGCCAAAATGATTCTCGACCTGACAACAGTGAAGAGTTGGGAAGAAATTGTGGCATTGGTCGACTCAGCTGCTGCTGAAGCCGAATCCGGTGAGTGGATTACCGGCCGTGGATGGCATCAGGAAAAATGGGACTCAGTCCCTCCTGGATCCGTGGAAGGTGTACCCACACACCATACCCTGAGTGCAGTATCCCCCGATAACCCTGTACTGCTGCGCCACGCCAGCGGTCACGCAGGCTTTGCCAACAAAGCTGCAATGGACGCGGCTGGAATCAGCCCGGAAACACCAAACCCCGATGGTGGTGAGCTCGTAAGGGATCTACGTGGGGACCTGACCGGACTTCTGCGCGAGACCGCCGAGGGTCTCGTGGGCGCTGCACGAGCAAAGGCGCGGGAAAGTATGACACCCGAAGAACTCGACGAGGAATTACGGACAATGGCGCACTTGGCCGCCGAAGAAGCCCTCGTTAACGGAATAACATCATTCCACGACGCTGGAGTAGGGTTCTCTACCGTAGATCTTTTCAAGAAACTCGCAGATGAAGGTAACCTTCCTGTACGCCTCTATGTGATGATTCTTGCAAACAGCACTGCACTGGAGGAAAGACTAGCGTCCTATCGGATAATTGGCTACGGAAATAATCACCTGACCGTACGCAGTGTAAAGCGCTCCATTGATGGAGCACTCGGCTCTCACGGCGCTTGGCTACTTGAACCGTACACAGATATGCCTAACTCAAGAGGCCTCGAAACCACCGCAACAGACGAAGTCCGGGCCACAGCAGAAATCGCAAAAGCCAATGACTTCCAGGTGAATATACATGCCATCGGAGACCGGGCCAACCGTGTAGTTCTGGATATTTACGAATCACTTTACGGCCACACTGATCACGATTTACGCTGGCGGATTGAACACGCACAGCATATTCACCCAGATGACATACCACGGTTTGGAATCTTGGGGGTTATCCCTTCTATGCAGGGAATTCACGCCACAAGCGATGCTCCGTGGGTTCTTCGCCGCTTGGGTGAAGAGCGGGCTCAAAATGGCGCATATCGCTGGCAAACATTATGGCAGACCGGTGCAGTAGTCACCAATGGGACCGACGCCCCTGTAGAGGATATAGATCCCATCGCGAGCTACTATGCCACGGTTACACGCGTACTAAACGACGGCTCTGTGTTTTATGCTGATGAACGACTCTCGCGAGAGCAGGCCCTGCAGTCGTACACGCTCAATAATGCCTATGCAGCGTTTGAGGAAGACATCAAAGGCTCGCTCGTACCCGGCAAACTGGCGGATATTACCGTCCTTTCAAAAGATATCCTGACCGTACCCGATGAAGAAATCCTCTCGGCCGAGGTACTCTATACAATCGTGGGAGGGGTCGTGAAGTACGACGCGCAAACTAATTCCGATTCAGACGAGCAAGCCTCGTCAGAATAAGCATATAGATGAAGATCATCAGGGAGCCCATCATTTCGCGGCCGGTTTCGTCCTCGAAGTAATGGAGGTCTTGGCTCACAACCAACCAAGTGTAGTATAGACCAAGCCCCAAAGCCGCAAGCGCGAATAGTGCGGCGAGTTGCCACGGTAGCCGATTCAGTATAGCCGCAAAACCTGCCAAGGCTGCTGCTGCGTACGCAGCGACCCACCAAAGCGCGTCGGGATCATTCAACTGCCAGTATGCACACAGCGCAAAGAAGAGCGCGCCAACAAGCACTATAACCGCAATAATTCTTTTCACTGAGCTGCTTGTTTAATGGTCACTTACTACCATGCGAGTCTGACTCCGACCTGCATGGCACGCCCCGCCGCGGGATAAACAAATACTGTCTCTGAACCGCCCGGATCAAGGAATCCTGTCGTACTGAAAAAATTATTTAAGAGGTTGAATGTCTCAAACTCGATCACGAGCCAACCTACTGCATAGGTGAACTTGAAATCTATCGAGGAGAAATTCTCCAATTCAACTGTGTTGGCATCATCCAACCAGATGCGTCGGGCACTACGTAAGGCAGCCATAGCCTGAATCCTATTCAGGATAGGCAGACTCACCGCAGCCGAGATATAATCTCTCGGGATAGCCTTGACAAAATTTCCCTCGTTATCTCCTGTACGATAGGTCACATTCTGGAGGGTATAATTGAACCTCAATGACGCTATGTCTTCCGCTTCCAGGGATAAACCCGTTTCTAATCCTCTGTGTCGGCTACTGGCAATATTTGCATACTGGAACGTCTCGAACTGAAAATCTAGTTCATCCTTCATGTCCATCTGGTACACACTCAATGTGAGTTCTCCACTCAAACTTCCCGGTACGAGCACTGAACGGTGGTATAGCCCGGTTTCAAAACTGATGCCACGCTGGGGCTTCAGCTCGTGGTTCGATATGGATGTAGCATATGGCGGAAAAGGTAAAGGGATCAGTCTCTGGCCGAAGAGCTGATCCAAGGTGGCCGTTTTGAATGAGCGCGCCACATTGGCATACCAATTACCTACATGCCGAGTACTTGCCGCGTAGCGAATGTTCAGCCCGACCTTGGGACTCAATGCAGTATGAACGGCGTCCTGATCGGTGCTCTGTTCCGGCGAATATGCATCACTGATGCGATCGTAACGAATGCCCGCTGAAGCGCGCAATCGCCGGAGGGGCTCAATGTCATACTGCATGTACGCAGCCAGTGCACGACGAGTACCACTACCCGCGCTTGATAAATCACCAATTGTGCCATCGTGACCCTGAAAAACTTCAGCAGTCCCTGTAACAACGTTACGCCATTCTACGTCCAGTCTCCCACTGTGGAAGTCTGCTCCGAGCGTCAGACGGTCTTTCACGAGCAATGATGGTGCTATCCATTGCGCACTAAAAAACAATCTCGACGTTCCAAAATCCCGCCACTTCGCATCTGCGAATTCTGCACTCAGGGGCAGGGTACGTGTACCTTTCAAGCTACGCCTGTTACCAACCAGAGAAGCGCGCAATTCTGATTGCTCACCAAAATACATCCTGCTCTGCAGCGCTAATCGCTGGACGCGCTCGTCAGTATCGTCAAGTTGAAAAAACGGCGATTGCTGCACACGATCGTTGGCTATCTGCTCGCTTGTTAGCGGACCTGGAACATCATAACTCCTCATATGCATAGACCCGGAAAACGTAATGTTGGCCCGGTTCGAGCGAAATATGTCCAAAGTTACACCCAAGCCTCCTTTGGTACGATTGGCATGCTCCCGATATCCGCGTATCGTTTCAAAATTGCCATAGGAAGAAAGCTTTCTGACACCAAGCGATGTTCGAACGGATCCGCTTCCTTTGAACGTACCAAACGAACCACCCGCAACAGATGCTTCATAGCGTGGAGAGGCTTCAGCGTCTGTCACGATATTAATGACGCCCCCAATCGCAGCATCACCATACAGCGATGAAGCACCACCACGAAGGATTTCCACGGACTCGATAGCTGCCAAGGGGACTTGGTCCCAATTTACCAATCCTGTTTCCAATGCATTTACTGGTTGCCCATCCACCATCAGCAGAACATATTCTGCTTCGCCGCCTCCATAAAATCCCCGCACAATAGGCTGTGCGTCATACCCTATGCCATCCAGATGGAGCATAGCGAACCCAGGCACTTGCTGCAGTGCACCAGCCAAGCCCCGGATACCGGCCAATTTTTCGAGCGTGGCACTTTTTAGTACACTCACTGCCCCGGTGGACTGCGAACGCATGGACTCGGACCGATCTGCCGTAACAACGACTTCGTCCATGGCAACAGTGTCCAGTGTATCCACATCCTGAGCCTGCAGAAATACTGGCCATGTGGCTACAAAAAACAAAATTATCAGCATCAACGATCGCAACGCCATCTTTTGCCCCCTAACTGATTCGTGAAAATTCATGACTTTCATTCAAACGCCCTCGTCATCAAGAAATGTAACACAGGTACCTTGTTTGCCGAATAGGCACATGTCAGCTATACGCGCGAGAAATTATTATGCCAGTGTATGACATCTGATCACACATACGGTATCAGGCCATGTCTCGAATTATCGATGCGTCAGTTCGCATGGGCGCTTACACCATCCGTACTCAATCGGTCACCCCCAGTGTCTGTGCTGCGCCCAACTCATCCTCTGACACCTAAAGTTAAAGGAAAATAGCATTTATGGCGTGTAGCAACCAATTCAAGGGAGTTGCCTATTGGCTCTTCAACTTTTTAGTGGAGAACTTAATTTGGACTCCTTCGGGGTATAGCTTAATCCTCCAAGATAGAAGTAACGGCGTTGGCAAACCGTTGTTTGTTTTGAAAATCCCTACATCGAATTTTGACGGTTTTGATCCAACAACTGATGGTCGACAGGCGCTATCCGTCCATCAGTATTACACCCCGTATTAAACGACCCTGTTCAAGGTCTTCATATGCCTGCATGACCTCTTCAAGGGAATACTGTTGGGTTATCATGCTGGTCAATGGAAGCTTCCCCTCCAAGTAATAACGAGCATATCGCAAAAAATCGTCTTTGGGCACCGCAGTGCCGTAATATGATCCCTTGATCGTTATCTCTCTACGGGTAATCCGGGCAGCAGGAAAATTCGTATTACTTCCAACCGGCGCCAATCCAGCCAAAACCAAAGTACCTCCCGGTCGCACAGCATCCAGACAGGCTTCCTGGATGCTCGGAATACCCGTTGCCTCAATAACGAAATCAGCACCTCGACTCTCAGTGTACTCCCGGACTATGGAGGCATCCTTATCGTTACCGGCGAGAGTCCCGTCTGCGCCAAACTCAGCAGCCTTATTCCGGCGTTCTCGTACAGGATCAACAGCCAAAACGATCCCCGCGTCAGCCAATCGTGCACCGAGAATTGCCGATAGACCAACCCCGCCTGCCCCATAAACAACGACGTCACTCCCTGCCGGTACCCGGGCAGTATTCAGTACTACCCCCACACCGGTCGTTACGCAGCAACCTATTAGTGCAGCAACAGGCATAGGTATCTTCATGTTCGCTGGGAGTGGCACACATGCAGCTTCGGAAACCACCACATACTCCGAAAAACATCCGAGTGCACAATACTGATATACCGGATTCCTCCCCGAATACATGCGTGGTGTTCCATCCTGCATGACTCCTGCCCAAATGGCATCCTTAGTGACACTGCAAAGGGCAGAACGGTGCAGATCACAGTAAAAACATTTACCACATGCCGGCGCCCAATTGAATATCACGCGATCACCCGGCCGCAGGTTTTCTGACCTGCTGCCACATTCGACGACGACCCCTGCGCCCTCATGTCCGAGCACTGCCGGCAGAACATGTGGCGTTGTACCGGTCATCACCTGGAGGTCACTACGACAAACACCCGCTGCATGCACCCGAACAAGAACCTCGTTGGCCTTCGGCGGCTGAAGCTCCAACTCCTCAATAACCAATGGTTCTCCTACTCTGTGCAATACTGCTGCTCGTGTTTTCATGAGAGACTTCGCTATGCCTCCGGCAACTCCTGTCCTATTTCCAGTGCTTTCAGTGCACGGATCACCTCGTCGTGGAGCTTACCGTTGGTTGCAATGATCCCGCGATTACGTGTCAGTCCCTTGCCACAGGTGAAGTCCAGTTTTCTGCCCGTACAATCGGTAACGCGCCCGCCTGCTTCACTCAGGATCAGAGCTCCCGCCGCGTGATCCCAAATGCGCTCGACATACTCCTTTCGTGTCGGCAAACGCATGTAAATTTCTGCCTCTCCGCGCGCGACGACCGCGTACTTCGCCTGACTGTCCAATCGCCTGCTCTCAGTATTAATTCCTAAGTAGTCGGCAACCCGCTGTGCATCCCCATGTGCACTATGCCCGGACTCCTGGCTCTCACAAAACCTTGCATTATTTACACGATCAACTGTGCTCACACTGATTGGGCGCTTACCTTGCTCTGCTCCGTACCCGCGCACCGCTACAAGCGTTCCGCCGTCCAGTTTCGGGCAAGCGAGTCCACCCACCACTACTTCACCGTCCACAATGAGCGCCAAGGCCACGGCAAAATGCTGCTTCCGCAAAAAACCCTTGGTGCCGTCAATCGGATCAAGCGTCCAGAATCGATCGCTGAAGCCCTCTGCGTTACCGTAATCAATCCACTTCATCGCATCGGTCAAAGAGCAACCCGGGCGAACATTCACGAGATGTTTAGCGAGCATTCCCCGAAGTGAAGACTGCTCAGGCGCCCTTAAGAGCGTACTGTCTTCCTCTGCTACAATCGGATCATCTGGAAAAGCTTCCCGAACAGCCCGACACACCAATGCCTGGCTTCCGTAGTCAGCTACCGTGACCGGACTGCGATCCTCCTTGGCAATAGCTATCCGATCCTGAACATTCCTGCACAGCTCGGCCGCTGCACCAAGCGCTGCACGAACGACCGAAGTCTCCTTCGTATATGTATTACTCAGCATTACTTGAGGATGTTATCATTGTCCGATACGACGGAAGTTCATTCAGGAACCGGAATTCACGATTCTTATGATCTACCATGCAGCAATGGTGCTGCAAACCATTCGTCACTAACAGATAAGGAGCCTTACACACTGTATTGTAACGGCCAATCTGGTTAAATACATCCTGCTTGATCTTAACAGATGGATTTTTGCACTCGGCAATCAGTACCGTCCGCATCTTTCGGTCGTAAACAACAATATCTGCCCGATAATAACGATCATGCATTGGGATGGGGGCCTCCACGGCAATGAACCCCTGAGGTACGTCTAAGGCATCAATGAGGTACTGGATCAGGTGCTGACGCACCCACTCTTCGGGAGTTAACGGCACAAAACGCTGGCGGACCCGATCCAGTATTACTACTTTTTCGGCCTCGTTCCGTATCTCAAAATTGTACGATGGAAAACTCAGTTGCTCCATGCCTCCAAAGGTAATGATTCAGCATCGGATCCCATAGTCCCGTCACGCGTTAGTGGCTCTCACCTCGGGGTGTGGCGCAGCCCGGTAGCGCGCTTCGTTCGGGACGAAGAGGTCGTGGGTTCAAATCCCGCCACCCCGACTCGTTATCTGCTTCAGTGCGTGCATTACCGCATTGCCTGCCTCTTCGGCAGTTCGGCCGATTGACACCATTCCGTCTTCATGCCCACCCATGGCAAAGATGTAAGTCTGGCGAACAGCTGTCGTCTCTAACAATCGTGCTATTTCGTAGGCCATTTCCGGGGTCCCCTGCGGAATGTTAGATTGTGTTATTGGAAGATGCAGATTTATTGCATTCCTCCACAAAAGCGGCGAGTGCACATGAAAAACCCAATGAATAGAAGGATCGACCATATAGACCGCGCCATGTGTCAAACTTTCACTTGAGGGGTGAGTTGGCCCACGTGCATTCACCAGATTTTTCGCAAGATCAAACGAATGCACTTGGGAATAATCCTGACCCGTCAGGAACTGCTTATATCCCGTCTGCGAGCCCGTGATAATGAAAGCCCTTTGATTGGGTAATGCATTGAATGGCCGAACACGGCAACTCAAATTGCCGAACCCATAACCATCGTAACGATCGGGATCCTGGCCAACCAAACCTGCCGCCATAAGTCGTTGCCGCCAATGTGCAAGTGTACCCAATACCGCTTCATTGATCGGCCCTGTAGGTTCAAATTGCAAGTTGAACCGAATCACACCTTCCTGGCCTGGCATTGTTCGTTAAATTGCGGTTGGTAGACTCTTTTTGCATTAGACATGTCTTTTGGTTCCATGAATCATCTTTCGATAATCTGGTGGGCACTTATTGCCGGAGCTCTGCTATCTTTTGGCTGCCATACAAAAACGCAAACACCCAATGTGATTCTGATCGTAACCGACGATCAGGGATGGGTTGATCTTGGAAGTTATGGATCCTCCGACCTGTCAACGCCACATCTTGACTCATTAGCTGCCCATGGCCTTCGCTTTACGGATTTCTACACAGCTGCTGCTTCCTGTTCACCCTCCCGCGCAGCCTTTATGACCGGCATGTATCCGCAGCGTGTAGGCATTCCAGGAGTACTCATGCCCCAATCCCGCCGTGGACTCCATCCGAACGAACGCACTATGGCAGAAATGTTCAAAGAGCTGGAATATGCCACTGCCTGCTTCGGAAAATGGCACTTGGGCCACGATTCACTACACCTCCCTATGAGTCACGGATTTGATGAGTACTTCGGTATCCCCTATTCCAACGACATGACACCGGATGCCGTAAAGAACCCGAATCCACCCGCAAGACGACATCCGCCAGTGCCACTTGTTGAAGGCTTCGCCACCATTGAACTGGAACCGGACCAATCTCAGTTGACCCGACGCTATACCGAGCGGGCAGTTGCTTTCATTGAATCTAACCGTGACACTCCCTTCTTTCTTTACCTTCCACACACGTTTCCGCACGTCCCGCTTTTTGTTTCTGATGCATTTGCCGGACAATCCAACGCCGGATTATACGGAGATGTGATCATGGAAATCGACTGGTCGGTAGGCCGAATCATGGATACACTTGATCGCCTGGATCTGACGGAGAATACGCTCATTATCTTTTCATCGGACAATGGTCCATGGTTAGTGAAGGGAGATCACAGTGGACGCACCGGCCCACTACGCGAGGGGAAGGGAACTACATTCGAGGGAGGACACCGCGTGCCTTTGCTTATGTCTTGGCCCGGTACGATTGCACCGGGGGTCACAGATGCTATGGTTTCTGCTATGGACATTATGCCGACCGTGGCTGAGGTTACCGGGGCTGCACCCGGACCGTTCTCATTTGATGGGAAATCACTAGTGAATGTTATCAAAGGTGACACCTCGCCGCACGATGCATTATTCTTCTACCAAGGGTATCAGCTCCACGCTGTCCGCTCCGGCCGATGGAAACTACATGTACCACACCACTACCGCAGCATTCACGGTGCCACACTTTCGACACCGACCTTCCAAGGTGCCTATTGGCGGGACTCAATTGGATTATCTCTGTTCGATCTGGAGTCAGATATCGGGGAGACCCTCAATCTTGCAGACACGCACCCGGCAATCGTTGATCGACTGCTCGAATACGTGGACACCATGCGAAAAGATCTGGGCGATGCACTCACCGGTGCGGATGGAACCAACCGTCGCCCATCTCGCCTACTAGAGTAACACACACTTCTCATCCGAAGTACCGTACTCTGCCGGGGCAGCGATCAACGCTATCTGTACCAGGATACTGTCCCTGATAGACGATTGCTAGCTCACGGGAACGTTCCAGTGAAAATTTACGAAGCTGTAATACGATCTTTTGGGTGACAATCTCTGCAAATAGAGCGCCAGTTCCCGCAAGTGATAGTCTCCCCACATTACACTTTCTCCATAGGGGATATTTGCTCCCTCTGGAACATAATCCCAACGGCGTGGCCAATGATATACACTGTGCAGAAGCAGGCCCTCATGTGATGGATCCAAACTCAGGTATGGTTCATGCAAGAGCGTCAAGGCAATTTTGCGCCCGGCTATGGTATACTTCCTGCCCTCTTTGCCCATTATTCTTCCGAGACGCAATAACCCCTGAGCTGCAATAGCCGCAGCAGAACTATCTACGGGCTCCTTATCATTGAACGGATCCGCATCGCGCTCAGACCAATTGTTTAAATCTTTCAAACCTGGTGCACCTGTATCCCAGTAGGGTACCCCGCATGTTGGAGAGCTTTCTAAGTAGTAATCAGCTGCAGCCAACACCGCCATTTGGATCTCTGCTTGCGCCTCTCTGTACGGACGCATAACACGTTTAGGCAGTATCTCGAGAAATTCAAGGATTTCAGCACACCCCAAAATTATCCACGCCAATCCTCTCGTCCATGTGCTGAATGGTGAGTACCCCTGTTGTGTACTCGGACACCGATACGTGCCTGTACGTACATTGAAGATCGCTTCATGAGCAACCCGACCACGGACATCATACCCATCTGTTTTCTCACCCCAACCGCGAAAAACAATGTACTTCGAGGTGGTCTGTGCGTGTTTCAACAACCGCTCCAGCAAACTGTACTCCTTATCCTGTTCGCCCCGCAATACGCCCCCCAGTAAGTATGCAATAGCGAGCGCCCGGAGTGAGCGAATTGTATCCGCAAAAAGAGAATGCGGACCATTAAAGGAGTGAATGAACCCATACCCTCCTCCGAGTTCAGTCCAGCGATGTGCCTGAACACTCCCACTTGTTAACAGGGCTTGCACATAGCAGTTGCGCTCCCATTCGTTGTACTCAATAAAGTGCTCATCCACAAGTCGAAGTAGCGCTCCAAAAGTACTCGTTGTGGTAAATCCATGATCATGAACACCAAAGTGCGTCAGGTGATGTTGTATGCGCTTCATCGTAGCGACACGCCCCCACTCAAGAAAAAAACCCGAATCTGTCGCTTCAGCCTGCAGAAGCATTGAGCCTACTTGGAAGCCACGCGTCCAATCCGTCCAACCTTGGGAAGTGTAACGCCCATTTCTGGTGTACACCAACGCTTTATCTTCGTCTTCGAGTAGCCTCTCTTCAATCACTTGTAATTTTTTACCCGAAATCTCCCACATGCGGGCAATGGGTTTCTTGAAAACCCCCAACGGAATGAATTCTCTCGTATCAATCATCGAAACTTATTGTCTGGCTCAGAGAGTGCGTTACTCGTTCGTACACCGAAAAAGTGCGTGTGCGCACATCATACGTACGGATCTGGACTTCTAAACTACGATCACCTGTCTCAATGAGGTTCCAGGAGTTCATTCCTATCTGCGGTGCGCGCCAACGGTTTGATGTGGCTGTTCCCGCAATTGAAACTATCAGTTCATTCCCTCGCTCAATGCACACCTCCACATGCGCACAATGCCAGTGCCCTGCGCAGACAACCGTAACGCCAGCTTCTGCAGCCACTGCAAAGAGCTTGTCCCCGTCGCGGGCCAGATCCAGTTCTTCGGATACGTTGAGTGCGGAAAGTGGATGATGAACCGCCAATACCTTGAGTGTGTTCGGTGGCTGTTCAGAAAAAAAACTCTGTACTCTCTTGACTTGCTGGGCTGTGCAACGCCCCCCCTTGACCGTAAATCCGAATGCGGTATTGAGTCCCAGTACAGCCAAACCCTGAACGGTGATTGACTGCTCAAGCTGTCTGGTAATCTGCCGCTTGTAACGACGTAATGGGTCAAGTATGCGTAAATCCGGACGATGCCACCACGCGTGCACATCATGATTCCCAGGAACCACGATGTATGGATGGGGAAGTGCCTTCAGGAACTCCTGTGCAGCTTTGAACTCGCCCTTTCTTGCCCGCTGGGTCAGATCACCTGTAATCAGAATCGCGTCACATCCATGCACACGGATATCTTCAATCAGGTCTTCCTGTACATGAAGGGAAGCAATCCGGCCAAAGTGAGGATCGCTTACATGTGCCAGCCGCATAAAGACCTGGTTGGATTACAAAAACAACAGCGTAGCGCTTAGATCGAAGTAATCAAACGGAATAGATCTTTCCAGCAACCGCCTGAGACCCCGCCCCCTTTCTGTGGTGATCATCACGCCCGATCTTCGAACCCGACTTATAATCAGGTCGCCAAAGCCTGTTCTAAGAACAGGCCGATTGGGTTTTCCAGCAACTCTTTGAGTGTAGCAAAAAACCGTGCTCCCACTGCTCCGTCCACCGCCCGGTGGTCACACGATAGTGTGAGCTTCATACGTTTACCCGGAACAACTACGCCGTCCTGCACGACCGGTGTATCCCGAATCGTGCCAATGGCCAGAATACAGGCATTCGGAGGATTGATGATTGCCGTAAATGATTCAATGCCAAACATGCCCAGATTACTGGTAGTAAACGTTGACCCTTCCATTTCTTCCGGGGTCAATTTCCGGTCTCGTGCACGTGCTGCCAGTTCCTGAGTCTCCTGAGCTATAGCTGCCACGCTCTTTCGATGAGCATCCCGCACAACGGGCGTGACCAATCCATCTTCTACGGCCACAGCTACCCCCACATCTACGTAACTGTACCTGCGAATCACACCCTCATCTGCCGCATATGTTACATTCACATCTGGATGTTGTACTAAAGCAGTTGCACTGGCCTTTGTCACAAAGTCGTTAAAGGAAACCTTGGGGCGATCAGATTTTTCCAGGTATTCATTCACTGCAGTTCGGTGAGCAATAAGTGCAGTCACATCTACGTCCACATTCAGATAGAAATGTGGTGAGGTGTACTTGCTCTCAGCCAAACGGCGCGCGATTGCCTTACGCATCTGGGAGATCCGAACCGTTTCAAAGCCACGATCAGCGCCAGTGGGTACGGGAAGCTGAGGCCTAGACATCTGCGCTTCAACATCCCGCTTAATAATGCGCCCTCCCGCGCCGGATCCTGTCAAATTAGTCAGTTGGAGCCCATGGTCAGCCGCCATCCGCTTAGCGAGTGGCGAAGCCTTGACCCGCCCTGTGAATGTCGCCGCGGAAGCACGAATGTTTGTCGGGGCGGGGGGCGTTTCCGTTGGGGTTTCTACAGGCGCAGGAGGTGGTGCACCATCAACAGCCGTATGCGAAGACAGTATTGCTGATACATCCTCGCCAGCCTCGCCCAGAACAGCAATGAGCCCTCCTATCGGCAGAGCATCACCAGCCTGAGCAACTTTTTTGAGTAGGATACCATCATCATATGCCTCAACATCCATCGTTGCCTTGTCCGTCTCCACCTGTGCAATCACATCACCAGCAGCAATTTTATCTCCTTCTTCAACGGACCACTCAACCAGGACACCCTCTTCCATGGTGTCCGTCATCTTTGGCATTTCTATTGAAATCGGCATGGTCAGTACCACTTAGAATACGGTCAATCAAGATACATCACTGCACGGCAGGCTCGGTATACATCCTCCGTACTCGGCAGATAGTACTCCATCAGATTTTTAGCATACGGGGCCGGCGTATCTCTGGCGGTGATTCGGTGAACCGGTGCATCAAGGTAATCAAAGGCCTGTGACTGAATCTGGAAAGCGATCTCCGAGGAGACGCTTGCAAATGGATTACTCTCATCCACCACTACGCACCGGTTGGTTTTCTTTACGGAAGCGATCACAGTATCCCAGTCAAACGGGCGAATCGTACGCGGATCGATAACTTCCGCAGCATAACCGTCTGCTTCGAGCCTTTCGGCGGCCTCCAGTGCACGCCAATAGCTCTTGTTATAGCCTATAATGGTTACCGCGTCACCTTCACGCGCGATCCGTGCCTTACCAATCGGGATGGTATAGTCTTCCGCTTCTGAAACTTTGCCGCGCATGCCATACATAAACTCGCTTTCCAGAAAAACCACTGGATCATTGTCCCGGATTGCTGATTTGAGAAGCCCCTTGGCATCGTCGGGATTCGACACCGAGATCACCTTCAGCCCTGGAAAGCAGCTATAGAGCGCTTCAACCGAAGTATTGTGTGTCGCCGCTAGCTGTCCAGCCGCACCATTCGGTCCCCGGAACACAATTGGAAACGAAAACTGTCCTCCTGACATGTAGCGGATCTTGGCCGCATTGTTTATAATCTGATCGATGGCCACGAATGCGAAGTTCCAGGTCATGAACTCAATAATAGGCCGGAGCCCATTCATCGCCGCCCCAAGCCCCAACCCTGCAAAGCCGTTCTCGCTGATCGGCGTATCAAGCACGCGTCGGTCGCCAAACCGGTCACGCATGCCTTCACTGACCTTGTAGGCGCCGTTATACTCAGCCACCTCCTCACCCATGAGGAATATATCCTCGTCGCGGTCCATCTCTTCAACCATCGCAGCACGGATGGCCTCCCGAATTTGCAATTCTGCCATAACTCAAATCAAGTCAGAAAGGGATAGTCTTCTTGCGTGTAGACATGATCATATATGGCCTCCGGTGGCGGGAACGGGCTTTCATCCGCAAAGGTAACGGATGCGGCCACCTCGGCCTTCACCTCCATATCTAGAACATCTAGATCTTCGTTACTGATCAGGTTTTCCTGTATGAGGTAACTTTTCAAGCGAAGGATTGGATCTTCGTTTTTCTTGGCCTCCAACTCTTCCTTAGTCCGATACTTACCGGGATCACTCATGGAGTGCCCCCTGTAGCGGTAGGTCCGGATTTCCACAAGCGATGGCTGCCCCTCGCGAGCCATGTCCACATGATCACGCATGGCCTGACAAACACTGAATACATCCATCCCGTCTACCAATGAGCCCGGCATTGCATAAGAGACACACTGCTTGAAAAGATCTGTCTCGGCAGTGGCCCTATCAACCGCAGTACCCATTGCATACTGGTTGTTCTCAATCACATAGACAATCGGCAACTTGTACAGAGAAGCCAGATTCACTGCTTCGTGAAAAGAACCTTGCCACACCGCACCATCGCCTAAGTAGCATATACATACTCCCCCATCGTTCTTGTACATATGCGCAAAAGCAATGCCTGTAGCCACAGGAATATGAGCACCAACGATACCGTGTCCCCCGAACATACCCTTTTCCTTGCTGAAAAAATGCATCGATCCTCCTTTGCCTTTGGAGCAACCATCCACCCGTCCAAACAGTTCGGCCATGCATTCGTTGGAGGTCATCCCGAGTGCCAATGCGAGGCCGTGGTCACGATATGCCGTAATCGCTGAATCTAATCCGGGCTTGAGCGCATAGACAGACCCTGTTGAAATGGCCTCTTGGCCGATATACAAGTGTAGAAAACCGCCGATCTTTTGCCTGCCGTACATCTGAGCAGAACGCTCCTCGAAACGCCGCTGCAACAGCATATTTCGGTAAATATCAGCGACATCTTCCACACTCAACCCCAAACTCTCATGGGAAAAACGATCTCCTGGATATTGTCGGAAGGTGAGCTTAGTCTCAATCACGTCGTAAGATGCTTCCGGCTGGCCGTTTTGCGTTGCCACTTCTTTTGCCTTCAAAGACATACTACCGGGATGTTTGGAATATCATGTGCTCGCGATACAAGTACAGCCCGGGTTTACCCTTCTAAAGCGCTTGGGATCCATACACCTGAACAGCCACAGGTTCTTTCCTGAAACTCATGTCTGAGGTTCTCGTCATTATCCCAACGTACAACGAAGCTAAAAATGTGGCGCTGGCACTGAGACGTGTGATGGAACAACCTTCCAACCTGAATGCCCTGGTCGTGGATGATGGATCGCCGGATGGTACAGCAAACATCGTTCGTCAAACTCAACTGAAATACCCTGGGCGCATTGATCTGTTGGAGCGTTCGGGGAAATTAGGCTTGGGAACAGCCTACTTAACCGGATTCGCACACGCACTTAAGGACGAGTACCAAATCATTTGTGAAATGGATGCTGATCTCTCGCATAACCCGGATGACCTGCCACGACTGATTGAAGCCATTACGGCTGATCAGTGTGATCTTGCCATTGGATCCAGGTATGTTCACGGTGTTCGTGTTGTAGATTGGCCGCTTACTCGACTCATACTCAGTTATGGCGCCGGATGGTACACGCGAATCGTAACACGCCTTCCGGTCTGTGATGTTACCGCTGGCTTTGTGGCCTACCATCGTCGTGTTCTAGAGTCCGTAAACCTACAAGCAGTCCGCAGCAACGGGTATTCCTTTCAGGTAGAAATGAAATACCGTGCATGGAAGAAAGGCTTCCGCCTTTCCGAAATTCCTATTGTCTTTACCGAACGCACAGAAGGCCAAAGCAAGATGAGCCCGGACATCGTTCGTGAAGCCGCTCTCAAGGTTTGGGAGTTGCGTTTTCGTTCTCTCTTCGGAAAACTCTGACGTAGGTCCGATGGGATTTATTCGCATAATAATTTTAGCACCACCTGACAATTTCTTCAACTGATGCCCTACACACATCTCTCTCTGCCCGAATCGGGCAACCCCATCCAATTTTCTGGAGGTACACTGCAAGTTCCCAATGAGCCCATCATTCCGTTTATTGAAGGAGACGGGATTGGGCCTGACATCTGGTCTGCTGCCCGCTACGTGCTTGACCGTGCTGTCTCACATGCGTACGGCGGTCAACGTAAAATCCACTGGTTTGAAATCTACGCCGGAGACAAAGCCCACAACAAGTTCAACGAATGGCTCCCCGAGGATACGCTGCAGGCCATTCGAGACTACCGGATTGCTATCAAAGGCCCGTTAACGACACCGGTTGGTGGGGGAATTCGCAGCCTGAATGTCGCCCTACGGCAAAAACTTGACCTCTATGCCTGCGTTCGCCCAACACGCTACTTCTCCGGCGTTCCCTCCCCCGTGCGGAACCCTGAGTATGTTGACATGATCATCTTCCGCGAGAACGCCGAAGATATTTATGCAGGTATTGAGTTTGAGCAAGGAACCGACGGCAATCAACGATTCCTGGAACTGTTCAGAGCGGCCTTCCCTGAACGTTTCTCCAAAATCCGTTTTCCAGAAAGCAGCGGGATCGGAATAAAACCTGTTTCGGAAGAAGGCACTGAACGCATTGTTCGCGCTGCTATCCAGTACGCGATTGCTGAGCGCAAGCCCAGTGTAACTCTGGTGCATAAAGGCAATATCATGAAATACACCGAGGGTGCCTTTCGCGATTGGGGATATAGCATTGCCGCAGACCAGTTCGGTGCAAAACCTTTGGATGGTGGTCCCTGGCATGTACTTAATCACAGCGGACACGAGATAATCATCAAAGATGTGATCGCAGATGCTTTCCTGCAGCAGATCCTGACCCGCCCCAGAGAGTACAGCGTGATTGCCACCATGAACCTCAACGGAGACTATATCTCCGATGCGCTGGCAGCCCAGGTTGGGGGCATCGGAATTGCTCCTGGAGCCAATATCAACTACGATACGGGCCTAGCCCTGTTTGAAGCAACGCACGGCACCGCCCCCAAGTACGCAGGTTTGGATAAAGTCAACCCGAGCTCTGTACTGCTTTCTGGAGAAATGATGCTGCGGCACCTGGGATGGAAAGAAGCCGCCGACGCTATCATTAATGCGGTCGAAAAGACGATTGGCCAGAAGCGGGTTACTTATGATTTCCACCGTCTTATGGAGGGAGCAACCCTGCTAAGCTGCAGCCAATTCGGTCAGGCATTGGTCGATAACCTGAGCAACTAGTCAAAACGTAGCGAAGCTTACTGTGGTCGAGCCATCGTCATTGTGACTCGAAACTGAACTTTACCCAAGTTTGTCACGCGTAGCGATATAGAAAATACAGAACTCTCCTAATCCCACTTTGAGCATTTTTTCGGGGCTATGGATGTCGGAGATTTACCGGATCTGTCCGTGTTGATTCAAGGTGGTATTGCGGTCTGTTTTTCTCCTTCTCGCGGCCTATTCCGCCGTGATCTGACCTACCCAGCTGCTTTCTGACGCGATCTGATGATGATTCGGGATCCGAGGATCCCAGGGACTACAGGGAATTAACTGAAAATGCTGTTCAGGGTAATCACCGCCGACAGGATTACCGTCGCAAATCCGATCACCCAGATCAGCACATTGATCTTTGATGTTTGGGCATCCAGCTTGGCCTCGAATTGAGCAATTATATTTGATGACGCCATTTCACTGATAATTTCCGTGAGTTCGTTTGCTTCGTCCGCCGTGAGTTCCTTCTTGCGAAGCAGCTTCGAAGCTCGTGTGAGTGGACCTTGGTGGTCCTTGTCTTGTGCCATAATGCAGTTTGGACGAATTCAGGGCGTTGCAGGTTCCGCAGTGCGACCGCCAATTGTCCGATATATAACAAAACCACGCTTCGCGGCTGAAATGGGTAGATCAGCTCTGGAGACCGGACACACCAAAATTATATATCCAGCGGCTATTTCTGCTGGCAACTCCAAGATCACCGAATCCACTACTCACGCCATCCCCACCGCCTAACATCCGCCACTGAAGGAACTGCCTGGAAAGCACGCACGGCCCGATAGCCCTTCCGGGTTGCTCCTATCGGTCCCTCAAAACTTCGCGTCAATTCGCCGTCGACCAGAAACGCCCGCTACCGAATTGAGTTGGCCGGTTATTTCAAATTAATCCAAATCAATGTCATCACTCCAGAAACCAGGCGAGATCCCGGCAATGCCCGGTGAATACATCGAACGAGGACCCCGTGGGGGCGAAGTTCCGGCCCCACGCGAAGTCACCATTGAACCGGGAGATAAGCCCTTACCGCCGACCCAGAAGCCGGGGCGCAAGTGGGAACGCATCGGCCCTCCCAAGTCTTGAGGACAACAGATGCCCTACTACATCGTCAACAATAATGCCCAATCCAACGGGGACCATAAAGTTCACATAATCCCAACCTCAGGCTTGTATTGCAGGAGTCCGCAATACCCCCACCCTGCTAACCAAGTGCCCCTGGGGCATCACGTCACGTGTCACGGCGCGGTTTGGAAAGCAAAAAGTCTCGGATACAGCTCGGCGAATGGGTGTGCCTTCTGTTCACTCCCCTGCCATACCGGCTGAGAACGGCTCAACAGTAGACCTATGCTCCCCCAGCGTGATCTTTGCAGACCGTTTGCCCTTTTTCCGGAGAGTGTTTCAGTTATGTACTAAACGCGATCCTTCAAACGTTTTCGTGCGCACATGCTTTCTTGGCACAGCAATCGCCGAAGAGCGTAAAAGCAGCGTTTGATCTGACTTGACCAATGATTGAGGTTAGAAATCTCAGCAAATCGTACGGCCCCGTTCAGGCCGTGCGCTCAATATCCTTTCAAGTGAACCAGGGAGAGGTAGTTGGTTTTCTGGGCCCAAACGGCGCTGGGAAATCCACAACCATGAAAGTAATGACTGGTTACCTGCCTCCCAATGAGGGAACGGTCTTTGTTGATGGCATGGATATCCGCGAAAACGCCATTGAAGTGCGTCAGCAGATTGGATACCTGCCCGAGAATACTCCGCTCTACTCGGATATGGTCACGTACGATTATTTGGAGTTCGTTGCTGCAATGCGCGGCGTTCAAAAAGATGATCGTGCCGAACGTATCGCAGAAATGACCAACGCATGCGGTCTGCAGGAAGTCCTCTCAAAGCGTGTCGATGCTTTATCCAAAGGCTTTCGACAACGTGTTGGCCTCGCCCAGGCTATGATTCATAACCCGCCGATCCTGATTCTGGACGAGCCAACAAGTGGTCTGGATCCCAATCAGATTGTAGAAATTCGAGAACTCATTCGAACCATTGGGAAGAAGCGGACAGTCGTACTTTCGACACACATCTTACCCGAAGTGCAGGCTTCCTGTGACCGTGTTATCATCATTGACAACGGTGTACTGGTGGCCGACGGGACTCCCGAAGAACTCCAAGCAAATCTCTCGGCTGGCGAGCATGTTTCAATCACCCTCATGGATAATGAGGAAGACGTTGCCGGGGTTCTCGGCACTTGGGACATGGCCGAAGTTGTGGAGCACGGCACAGATGTCAATGGAGAAGCATACTTCAATCTGAACTCCTCGAGTGATATTCGAGCCGATCTGTTCCGGTTAGCTGTCAGCAATGGATGGACACTCACCGGCCTTCACCGAAGACATGAAAACCTGGAAGACGTTTTCCGCCAACTAACCGGCAGGTAAACACCTAAGGTATCCACTTCCAAGGACGACGTTTTAACTATCAATTATGAACCAAACCTGGACTCTCACGAAGCGTGAATTAAGGGCCTATTTTGACGGGCCGGCAGCTTACGTTGTGTTGTGCGTATTCCTAGCCATTACCGGATGGTTTTTCGGCAACGCCCTGTTTTTGCAGAACGTGGCCTCACTTCGCTCCGTTTTTTCAATTGCCCCCTTCATATTCCTCTTCTTCATGCCGGCCCTGACTATGGCGTCATTTGCCGAAGAGCGTCGTGCAGGAACATTGGAATTGCTACTGACCCTGCCCATACGTGACTGGCAGGTCATTCTGGGTAAACTTCTCTCTGTGGCACTCCTGTTGTTATTAGCTATCGCACTAACCTTCGTATACGCGCTCACACTGGCTATACTTGGCGATTTGGATTTAGGTGGAACAGTTGGAGGCTATCTGGGGCTCTTCCTGTTGGGCATCACCTACGGTGCCATCGGCATTTGGGCCAGCAGTTTGACCCGCAACCAGATAGTTGCATTCATCCTTGGTTTTGCGATCATATTCGTTCTGTTTCTGCTCGACAAAATCACAGATTTTGTGCCCGGTCAACTGGGTGTAATCATGCAATATCTGGGAGCAGATTATCACTTCCAGAATCTTATGCGTGGTGTCATTGATACGCGGGATATTCTGTACTACCTGTCTCTAACAGGATTTGCTTTCCTACTGACAACATACACCTTGGCCAAGCGGCCTGAATAGTATTGATTGCGACTGCCGAGTCATGAAACGAGATTTTTCCTCACAGACTACATTATTACTTGCTGCTGCGATCCTGGTAGTGGTAAACCTGATCGGCCTGAATATCTTCGGACGCCTGGATCTAACGGACGACCGCGTGTATTCACTCTCGCGTGCGTCCAGAGATATCGTTGAAAACCTGGAAGATCCGGTCACGATCACAGCCTTCTTCAGTGCAGACCTGCCCGCTCAATTCGCATCGAATCGGCGATTTCTAAGAGATAAGCTGGATGATTACCGCGCTTACGGCGGACAGAATGTACAATACGAATTCATTGATCCAGGAGAGGATGACGATATCCGTGGGGAAGCAGCCCGCCTAGGTATTCCACCTGTACAGATTCAGGTCATCGAAAGTGATAACGTACAACTCAAAAACGCCTATATGGGTGTGGCTATTGAGTATGAAAACAACCGTGAGTCAATTCCGGTGGTTCAGGATCTTTCGAAACTTGAGTACGATCTAACGAGCGCCATTCGGCGACTGACACGTACGGAAAAACCGATAGCTGGATTCTGGACGGGCCACGGAGAGCCTGATCTGATGCAGAATATGCCACGACTGCAACAGAACCTTGCAACTAATTACGATGTGCAACCAGTAACAGAAGCCGATCTGCAAGGGGAAAACAGGCCCGACGTGCTGGTCATAATTGCACCAACCGATACGATCCCCGAATCTCACCTGCGGGCGTTGGACAGTTACATCATGGACGGTGGGCGCGTTGGATTTCTGCTCAATCGCGTGGCCGCCAACTTACAGGCCGGACAGGCTGTCGAACTGAATACCGGTATTGAGCCACTCCTCGCCAATTACGGCATTGTGCTTACACCCAACCTCATTATGGATGAGGAAAGTTCCGTCGTCACTGTGCAGCAGCGCCAAGGCTTCTTTAATATAGCGCAGCAAATACAGTACCCACTCTTCCCGGTTGCATCTCGTTTCAATACAGATAACCAGATGGTCAATCGTCTGCAGGAGATCATGTTTTACTTTGTGAGCTCTGTAGATACAAGCGCAGTATTGCCAAGTGGAGTGACACGCGAACCACTCATATATTCGTCCCCTCAAAGTGGCCTACAACAAGGGTTCTTTATGTTGCAGCCAACGCAGACCACCGCAACATTGGCCGGTGGCCCTTACCTGCTGGGCGCTGCCTTTACCGGCAATTTTCCCAGTGCTTACGAGCCGGGTCGGACAGGTCTGCCAACGCGCCTGGTCGTTGTCGGAGATGGCGACTTCGTGAACGAGTCACTCATACCCCCACAGGGAGGTAATGCTGAATTTGGACTGAACTTGGTGGACTGGCTCGCCCAGGATGATGCACTCCTGAGCATTCGTTCAAAATCTATCGAACCACGCACACTCCGGGATATATCTGAAGACACACGGCCTTTCATCAAATATGCCAACATGCTCGGGCCGTTGCTGATTGTTGTCATTTTTGGAGTTGCGCGCTGGCGCAAGCGGCGTGCAAGACAAATCGTAGTATTGAAGTAACCTGACTCATGCGGCAAAAGCAAACTCTTGTGCTCGGTGGCACACTGGTTGTGCTCCTCGGTATTGCCTGGATATCCGGTGTATTCGATCGGAACCCGAGCAATGTTCATGTACCCGAACTTGATCTCCCAACCGGTGAAATCACACAGATCTCCGTCACACTACCGGATACAATACTCACACTGGAAAGACGAAGCCTGCGATGGTTCATGCGTGAACCCGTGGATATGCCCGCCGACTCGGCAACCGTCACACGCTTACTGAATGAGTTGGGAGATGTGTCGCTCAACAACCGGGCGACCAGCAACCCTGAGCGCTACGGCATTTACGGCATCGATTCAACCGCCTCCACCGTGAGCCTGACATGGCCCGGCGGTGCTGAGGACATTGTGATTTCGAGGCAGGGGCGAGATTACCTGTCGATTTACGTCAGGATTGGCGATGATCCCAATGTTTATTCGACGAAAGGAAGAGTAACCGTGAACCAGGATATGGACCGTTGGCGAGACCGGCAGATTCTTGATCTTGGGATTGGCACCGTGACGTCGGCGCGAGTGACTCGCCCGGACCACTCTTACGAAGTATCCCTTATTAATGGAGTTTGGATGGTGGATGGCCAGCCGGGAGACAGCCTGCAGGTAACCAACTGGATTCGACGATTCGCCCCGCTGAGTGCGGATGGATTCTTTGATGATATTCCGGTACAGGTCCTGGCAGATCCAAGCTATCGTATTGACTTTTCAACCAGCACGAACACGACCTCATCTGTCCAGGCAATGCCCGCCGAGTCTGCGATAGCTGTCACATCCGGCGGCAGTCAATTTACCTACAGGGTATTCGAGAATCGATTGGACCAGCTTTTCCCTGACCCATCGTCATTGACTGGAGAGTAACTGATGATATTCTGATGACAGAAACCACACAATCTCAACAATTCGAGTACAAGGCCGAGATGCAGCAGCTGCTGCATCTCATAGTTAATTCGCTTTACACCAACCAGGAGATTTTCTTACGAGAACTAATCTCCAATGCATCGGATGCACTCAACAAGGCCCGCCTTCGTCAGCTGACTGACCATTCCGAAGGTGACAAAAAAAATCTCCAGATTACGATCACTGTGGACGAGGATGCCCACACCTTGTCCGTAGAGGATACTGGGATTGGTATGACGCGCGATGATCTGATCAACCGACTGGGAACTGTTGCCAGTAGTGGTACGCTGGCCTTTATTGAGGAGCAGAAAGCAGCCGGCAAAAAGGTGGATGCTGGGATGATCGGAAAGTTTGGTGTGGGCTTCTATTCTGCCTTCATGGTAGCCGATAAAATAGAGATTGAAACGCTGCATGCCGACGAGGAAGCCGAATCATTGAATTGGAGTAGCGACGGTGCAGGAACATATACAATAAGTCCGGGCTTACGCAGTGAGCAGGGGACCAGTATTAAACTGCACTTAAAAGAAGACGCCAAAGATTTTGCGACGGAGCTTCGCGTACGGTCGATAATTCGGAAATACTCAAATTTCGTGGACTTCCCAATCATCCTAGGCTCCGACCAAGCTAACACAATAAAAGCTCTTTGGAGGAAACGCAAAGATGACGTCACGGATGAAGAGCGCAATGAGTTTTACAAGTTCCTAACAGGCGATTACGCGGAGCCCATCGGGCATTTACACCTGCAGATTGAGGGACTGATTTCGTTTGGTGCACTCCTGTTCATCCCCTCACAACCCCCTGTATCCTTCTTCCAGGAAGAGAATCGTCGCGGCCTCCACCTTTACTGCTCAGGAGTATTCGTGCGGGATGATGCACAGGAGTTGTTGCCGGATTACCTGCAGTTCGTAAAGGGTATTGTGGATACGGATGACCTTCCACTGAATGTATCCAGAGAGGTTACCCAGAACAGTCGTGCCGCCCAGCGAATCCGCTCTACGCTTACCAACAAGCTTCTCGGTCTTCTCAAGGACTGGGCTTCAGAGAATGAGGAGCTATATGATAGGTTTTTCAGCAATTTCGGGGTAATACTCAAAGCTGGATTCTGGAGTGATTATTCTCGACGTGATGAGCTCTTGGAGCTCATGCGCTACTACTCAACACACTCAGACGACAAGAGCCTAACTACGCTTAAGGACTACGTCGAGCGTATGCCGGAGGATCAGGAAACCATCTACTACCTGTTGTCTGATTCCCTCGAGTCCGCTCGCACCAGCCCTCATCTCGAGGTCTTCGCTCGCAAAGGTATCGAGGTATTACTTCTTCCGGACCCCGTTGATACTCTAACACTGCCAAATATGGCGGATTTTGAAGGAAAATCTTTCAAGAGTATAACTGGGACGGATCTCGATCTTGGTGATGATTCTGAAGAGGTATCACTGCCCGATGATAACACCGATACCCTCCTCAAGCTCTTCCGCGTTCAGTTGGGCGAACGGGTACAGGATGTGGCTGCATCCAAACGCCTAGTGGATTCTGCTGCAACACTGGTAACAACCGAAGATGGGATGGATCCACAGATGGAGCGCATGATGAAATCTATGAATCCCGACTATGAGGGAACAAAAAAGGTCCTGGAAGTCAATGTGGAGCACCCCCTCATGAAAAATATTCTAGCACTGAAATCCGGCGAGAACCAAAACGACTTGGTTGAGGAAGCTATTGAACAAGTGTATGAAGGGGCACTCTTAATGGATGGCAACCTCTCAGAACCCTCTGCATTCGTAGCACGCATGACACGCATTCTCGTAGATGCGACCCGCACTCAATAACTTGTTCCGTGAAAACTGACTCTCTCCTTGGAGGTGTTGAAGCCGGGGGAACGAAATTCGTCTGCGCAATTGGTCACCCGCCAGACGACATCCATGCCGTAGAACGATTCCCCACAACAACACCGGAGGAGACGATCGGTCGAACCGTGGACTTCTTCCGTGCACAACCCCAACTGCCGGAGTCCATTGGCATCGCCACATTTGGTCCCGCTGATGTGCGACGGGACTCAGAGACCTATGGCTTTATTACCAGTACCCCAAAAACAGGCTGGTCGAACACAGACTTGGCTGGACGGATTGCACGAGAGTTGCAACGACCTATTGCCTTTGATACGGACGTCAATGGTGCTGCCGTCGGCGAATACTTATGGGGAGCGGGTCAGGGGACGCAGAACCTTCTATATCTTACGATTGGAACGGGTGTCGGGGGTGGAGCGCTAGTAAATGGTCAGCCTGTTCATGGGCTGGTACATCCAGAGATGGGACATCTTTTTTTGCCGCGTGCTGACGGAGATGATTACAAGGGGAATTGTCCCTTTCATGGCGCCTGCCTGGAGGGAATGGTGGCCGGGCCTGCGATCCAGGCACATTGGGGGACTCCTGCCGAGACCCTTCCACCGGACCATATTGCATGGTCTTTTGTGGCGCACTATCTCTCGTTTGCGGTAACCAATATGATCCTGATCCTCTCACCTGAACGGGTCATCATGGGCGGCGGAGTGATGCAGCAGGAGCATTTATTTCCTGCCGTTCGTACGCGTGTCCAGTCACACTTGAATGGGTATGTGAGGGCGAAGGAACTGATAAGTCACATTGACCAGTACATCGTCCCACCTGGGCTTGGGAGCAGGGCCGGCGTGCTTGGAGCGATGGCGCTCACGCCGTAGTGCCCCTTGATATCTGTATTCTGAGCGCGAAGAGAAGAATCTTGTTCGAGGTCCCGATGATGGCGATTACTCATTTACTCTCGCATTGAAAGAAGGGTTGGAAATGACCCGCGAGGTCCAGACCACTCAGGAATGCGGTGATCATTGTACAAACGTGTCCTCTGCAGATCCAAAGCGAAGAATACGTCATCAAGTGACGGGACGGATTCCTTCAGTGCGGGCAGCCGGGCCCTTGCCTCTAAAAGAAACCGTTCACCTGTTGCCTCTTCCCTGCGGTAGGCATCGTCCCACCAAGTCATGATGCGGTCCTGAGCTTCCCGGATGGTGAGGTTGTCGGGCAAATGATCTTTCTTACTTAGATTCGAGGTCTTGTTAGCGGGCATTAAATTCCAGAGATCATCACACGGCCATGCTGCCCAAGGGAGACAGTGGTCAATATGCATGCCCTTCGCGTCCAGCTTCTTGCCGGTCCATACGCAATAGATCGATTGCGTGCGCAGCAGCTTCAGGGCGCGGCTACGAACCTCCCCTTGATTGCGTTCGGGTTCATAGGGCCGCATCAGACGTCTTAATTTCAATTCGTTCAACGGTCTGTCCTGTCTATCCGCATATCTGCGTATCAGTCTGATCCATTCCTCAACCAAGGCGGGTTCAATCCATATGCTATAACGTTGAAGAGCACGCCAGAGATGGACCGGGACAGTCATTTCTCCAAACTCTGAAAAATAGTCCTCGTTCAGTATGATGTGTCCAGCGACAACTAAAATTTAAGTCGGCGACAATTAAAATTTAAGTCGGGACAGATGGAGTTTTCGCGCGTGAACGCGTGAATTATTTTCCATTCAGTCTCTGGCGATGATCACGGATCAGCAAGCAAAACTTTTAGACAAGTTGGTAAACAAGGACAAGATGTCAATCAAAACAGCCGCTGTGAAGGCGGGCATGAGCGAGCCGACGGCTCACACCTATCTTCGTTCGGGGAAGCTTCCGAGCGAGCGAGATTATCGTCGCACGCATCGAACGCGTGTAGACGCATTTGCCCAGGTTTGGGACGAAGTCGTGGGGTACTTGCAGGCGAATTCGGGGCTTGAAGTGAAAGCTTTGTTTACGCATTTGCAACGCAAGTACCCGGATCAGTTTACGTCTGGACAGTTACGCACCCTGCAACGTCGTGTGAAGGTATGGAGGGCGCAGGAAGGTCCCCCGAAAGAGGTTTATTTCGAGCAGGTGTATAAACCTGGGGATCGGGCCCAGTCCGATTTCACCTGCATGAACCGTCTGGGTGTGACCATCCAGGGCGTGTTCTTTCCCCATATACTGTATCACTTTGTGCTGACTTACTCCAATTGGGAATCGGGCATGATCTGCCATTCCGAGTGTTTTGAGGCACTCAGTACAGGACTGCAAAAGGCGCTATCGCAGCTGGGTGGTGTGCCCCGACTGCACCAGACGGACTCCATGAGCTGTGCGGTACGCAATCACCGAGGCAATGAACGCGGCAGTTTCACGGCGTACTATAAAGCGCTGGCGCGTCATTACGACATGGAGGTGCGACATACGCAGCCGCGGAGTCCGCATGAGAATGGCAAGATTGAACAGCGGCACCATCGATTCAAGCGCGCGCTGGAGAATCAGCTCATTCTGCGTGGGAGTCGCGATTTTGCCAGTCGGGCGGCGTACACCGCATTTTTGGATACACTGTTTCAGCAGTTGAATGCGTCCCGGCAAGCACGTCTCAAGGAAGAACAGGCGCACTTGCGTGCATTGCCTCCGCGACCTTTGACGTTCCATCGGCGCTATACGGTGCGGGTCTCCAACGGCAGCACGATTCGTGTACAGAAGAACCGGTATTCGGTCCCAAGCCGACTGATTGGGGTTCAGGTAAACGTCCGCGTGTACTGTGAGTGGATTGAGGTGTGGTACGCCCAGAAGCAGATGGCGTGGATGCCGCGTCTGCATGGAGCGGACCAGGTTCGGATTGACTATCGCCATATCGTGCATACCCTGGTCCGTAAGCCCGGGGCCTTTGCAGACTACCGCTATCGTGCCGAGTTATTCCCCAATTCAACGTTTCGCAGGGCGTATGATGCACTCAGACGCACGCATACGGCCCCGATTCGGGCCGACCGAGGCTATCTGGCCATTTTATATCTGGCTGCAACGCAGAGCGAATCCGGGGTGACCCACGCCCTGGAACGGTTGCTGAACGACAAGAAGCCCCTGACCACGACGCAGGTGCAGGCGTGGTTATGTGCCCCGACTCCGGCCTCATCCGTTGTGAATGTGGCCTTATATGACCAGTTGTTGGATCAACCTGCGGCGGTGGGAGGTGTGCAATGAAGACGCAAACAACCAAAGAACTGGAGCATGCCTTGTGGACTGGACTGAAAGAGCTCCGGATGCCTGGCATTCGGAATTCTTTCCAGGATGCGGCCCAGCTCGCCCGACAGGAGTCGTTGAGCTTTGAGCACTTTTTATTGTCCCTCGTGGAGCGGGAGCAGCAAGCACGTACCCACAATCGCATCCAACGCGGACTTCGAAGTTCCGGCTTACCGCTGGAAAAGACCTTGGACCTGTTTGATCGCACCCGACTGCCCCTGAAGATCAATCATCAGTTCAGTACGCTGTTGGAAGGCGGGTTCCTGGATCGAAGGGAAAACGTGTTGGCCGTGGGTCCGCCGGGCAGTGGAAAGACCCATCTGTTATGTGCGCTGGGACATGCGCTGGTGCTTCAAGGTCGGCGCGTACGCTTTTATGGATGCAGTACGCTGGTGGAGGAATTGGTCCAGTCCAAGCGTGAGCAGCGTCTGTCGCAGTTCATGAAACAGCTCCTGCGCTACGAAGCCCTCATCGTGGACGGTTTGGGCTATATGCAGCACAGTCGCCAGGAGATGGACCTGTTTTTTCACGTACTGGCGGAGCGCTACGAACGCGGAAGCCTGTTGATCACCAGTCACCTGGCCTTCTCCCAGTGGGAGAAGATCTTCCAGGATCCCACGGTCACGACGGCAGCCGTGGACCGGTTTGTGCATCACAGCGTGATCCTCGAACTCAACCTGCCGAGCTACCGACTTGAATCGGCGCAACAGCGGCAGAAGGCAAAGCAGGAACCGCTTGAAATCGGGTCCTCCTGAATCTACGATTGATGAATCTCTCGAACATAAATTCACCTCCATCGCACCTGGTTCATGTCCATCTCGAACTGACAATCTGTCAGTTCGGGCGCAGACGAAACTCGTGGGATTTATCGCGCGCAACTTCGCTCCGCAGCTCGCTGCTCCGCTTCGTTGCGCGCCCTCCTCCAATGGAACTTTTGACTTAAATTTTAATTGTCGCCAACTTAAATTATAAATGTCGTCAGACAATGATGGAGCGACTAACCTTGAATCGCCTCCTCGTCACCTTAAAAATTGGTTGCCCATCAGGATAGTAGAGGTATCGCACCGGCATTTTTTCGATGGTTGCGGCGGCATGTTGGAGAGAGCTTGTCAAGTTTTTCCCGCGATCCGCGTACAATGACGCCCCCGGTCAGAGGTTGACAGTTTCCTGTTGGTTTGGGATGAGCTTGTCAAGAGCACTATTTGCAAATCCGATGTATTGACCGCCAAATCTGTTTCTCGGATTTTGTGGCATATCTGCGTTCAATAAAGGGAGGTAAAGCTGGATCCAGGAAAGAGCTACCGCTCCCAAGGGAATGGTCACCTGATCGGATCCAGGTTCACGGGCCAAACCGGGCGATATGCTGGCCACTCTGCACAGGGACCGCAATAGAGCGAGCTTGTAGGTTGAAGACTTGTCGTCAAGCAATACGATTCGCCGAATTAGGGGCAATGCGCCAGTACCATCGTCGGGCAAACGGACGATCATCTGGTGCCATTCCACGTCAGGTCGTCCGAGGAAATCGCCGGATTTCTTGGTTAATTCTACATAGGACCCGTGTCCCAGAGCGAGTTGCTCGATTTCTGGTACGGAAACAGGGTACATCCCTCGATGCCTCTCGCATGGTGTGCGGAACGAAATCGCTATGACGCCCCGAGGTTTAAGGAGTGCGATCAGCTTCCGGAAGCTACGTTCTCGTTCAGTCTCAGGAATGAACATCCAGACAGCATTGAGAAGAATCAGGTCGAACGACACACCGGACCGGCTGGTCTTTTTGATGTCGGGCAGTCGGTCTGCGACCAATGTGAAGGCGGATTTGGAATGGAATCGCTCGGCCTGCCTGCGCATATCGCATGATGGTTCCACTGCTATCACTTGGTGCCCCCGTGACGCAAGCCAAGCAGCATCCCGACCGCTACCGGCACCGACATCCAGAATAGTAGCGGGCTCTCGCGGGATATAGGGCTCAAGCCAAGCATTGACTCGTCCGGGATCAATGGACTCATAGCTCGCCGCTCGTTGCGCGATGTCTGATTCCATGAATATTGGGCCCTCACTTTGGGTTATGGTTCTGTCGCGGCCTCTATTGCTCGACCGTTTCCTTCGGATACGAGCGGAGTAATATTGCGAATCAGGCTCATTCCCGGGCTTCCGCGATACTTGCACACAAAACGGAAGCCCGTTCGGTAAGCACGGAAAGCTGCCCACTTCGAATCGCTGCTACGTCAACAAGCGCACTTCCTATCCCAACTGCCGCAACTCCGCTGCGAATCCACTGCCCGGCATTCTCGGGCGTAACACCTCCGGTCGGCACCAATTTTAAGTGTGGTAACGGGGCCAGGAGTGCTTTCACATAACTAAAACCCAGCTGTCCCGCGGGGAAAATTTTTACCATATCTGCTCCAAGATCATCGGCCACCTGTGCTTCCGTGGGCGTCAATGCGCCCGGCAGAACTGGCAGATCAAGGGCATGTGCAGCTTTGATAACTCTTTTCTTTGTAACCGGGCTAACCACAAAGCATGCACCTGCCGAAGCAACATCTTTCACCTGCTGTTCAGTAATCACCGATCCTGCCCCAATCAATACATCCATTCCGTAGCACCGCCTCAGGGCTTGAATTGTGGGAAGCGCATTCGGAGTCGTACACGTGACTTCGAGTACTTCAATCCCACCGCGTACCAAGGCCTCCGCCGCAGGCTCGAGCGGTAACGTTTCCTTAATACGCACGATAGCGACCGCACCGGCCTCAACTATCCTACTGGTAAGGATCTTTCTATTCATCAAAATCTCTGTTCGTAAGTCTGAAGCTTTTCGTCCTGATTTACGTATACGGGACCATCGTCGGATGAGGGGATGCTTCCCGCTGAACCACCTCGCTCTTTCCCGACGGATCTAGCAGTATCCCAGGAAAGATGAGCCTCGCTACATGAGGAGTTCTCACACGTCACTTGCCTGATATTATCCCCCGGAAGCCAAACTGTCCGGCAGGTACTAGGGCTTACTCCCCGTACTGTCCCCCTGCCATTTGGCTCGGAGTGTAGGCCTTCACACAAAGACATACCAACCATAAAGAATACCATGCTAAGATCTGTAAAGAATACGAAAACTCAACCCAATACCAATGCTGGCATTTCAGTTAATTACGAGCTACTGGCTGAGCTCGAACGTCGAGCCGGCGCACTCGAGCCCAACTCACAGCAATTGGACGACCTTTTCACCCAGGTTGAGGAATATTCCCGCCAGCATATTGCAAATGTTTGTGAAACCCCCGCCTTCGTTAAATCGAAAGACCAAAGCATCGGATTGCTGTCATCGCCCATTACAGAGACGGGGATTTCATTGGAAGCGGTACTAAAGCTGCTGTATGATCACGTCGATCATGAAGGAATAAATTCAGGATCCCCCCGTTACCTCGGTTACATCCCGTCTGGTGGACTGGTGCATTCTGCATTCGGAGATTTTCTCGCAGCCATTGGGGGGCGATATGCCGGTATATTTCATTCCGCCCCGGGTGCAGTCCGCATGGAGAACATGCTTGTTCGATGGATGGCGGATGTTGTTGGGTATCCAAAGAGCGCTGGGGGATACCTTGCATCTGGTGGAAGTATTGCCAATTTGTCCGGCATCGTCACGGCACGTGAAGCCCATGGGCTCCGGAGCACTGACTATGATCGGTCGATTGTTTACCTGACCAAACACACGCACCACTGTGTTGATAAAGCACTTCGGATAGCTGGTATGGAAAATTGTGTGCGGCGTAAAGTTGGCGAGGACGGTCACTGCCGAATGTCAGCCGATGCACTCGAGAAAAGGATCAGCGCTGATAAAGCAGCTGGATTGAATCCATGGTTAATTGTAGCCTCTGCCGGTACAACCAATACGGGGATGGTCGATCCATTGGAAGACATCGCCTCAATTGCTCGTGCAAACAACCTCTGGTTACATGTTGATGGCGCTTACGGTGCGTTCTTTGCACTTTGTCCAGAAGGTCGAACAGTTTTGTCCGGCATCGATAAATCCGACTCGCTTGTTCTGGATCCACACAAGACGCTCTTTTTACCATTCGGTACGGGCGCTCTTCTGGTGCGCGACCGGAATGTTCTTGGATCGGCTCACGGAAGCCGTGGTGTCTACATGCTTGATCTGGACTCAGATGTACACGAGCCTTCACCAGCTTACGTGTCACCTGAGTTGTCAAAGCATTTTCGTGGGCTGCGCATGTGGTTGCCATTGAAGCTTCTTGGAGTAGCTCCGTTCCGTGCTGCGCTATCGGAGAAAATCCACTTGGCTCGATACGCTTACGAACGCATCCAAAGCTTTGACGGATTTCAAGTAGGATCACGCCCTGACCTATCTATCGTTACTTATCGATACATCCCCAAAAGAGGAGATGTCAACGAATTCAACCAGACACTGGTGCGCAACCTGCACGCAGATGGCCGAGTTTTTATGACTTCAACACGCATTCATAGCATGACAGTCTTGCGGTTGGTCGTTGGTTCATTCCGGACGCATCTCGACGATATAGATGTGTCACTGCAGATTTTGAGAGATCATGTAGAAGAGCTGGAAAACAGCTAATCTTGGTCTGCAGCACATTTGAAGTTCTCCAAAAGCCGACCCGAGACAAGTTACGCAGACTCCACAGTCTGATTGGGCAACAATGTACTTACTCGCCCATCGCACGAGTGCGTGTATCAGGCATCAGGTCACTGTATTTAAATGGTAGACCCAAAGAACTGGATGGACAGGCGACGTTAACCCGACGCTTCTTATTCTCCTTCCTCTTCTGAATATGTAACCCGGTAAATGGCATTGGCCTGATCATCACTGATCAAAATGGAGCCGTCTGGAAGTGTTTCGATATCGACCGGACGCCCCCAGTTGGTGTCCTCCTCCAACCAGCCTTCTGCAAACACCTCCTGACCTGTAGCTAGGCCGTTCTCGTCAAAATGAACCAGCTTAACCCGATAACCAATCTTTTCCCTCCGGTTCCACGAGCCGTGCTCAGCAATAAATGCCTGATTCTGATATGATTCTGGAAACATCGTCCCCGTGTAAAAATCAATCCCCAAGGGAGCCACATGGGGGCCCAACAAGACTGCGGGTGGGGTAAATTCATCCGCTGTACGGCCTTCTCCAAATTCGGGATCCGGTGTATCACCCTGGTGATAATAGGGATACCCAAAGTGCATACCCGGTTCTGGCGCATGATTCAACTCACATGACGGTAGATCATCCGTGATCGCAGGATCATCACTTATGTTATCGCTGCCATTATCCGTAATCCACAATTCACCAGTCGACGGATGCCAGGCAAAGCCAACGGAATTTCGAATACCACGTGCATAAACCTCGCGTTCCGATCCGTCCGCGTTCATGCGTAAGACTGTGGCAAAAGGATCAGGACGCTCACAAACATTGCAGGGCGCACCTACCGGGACATAGAGCTTTCCATCTGGACCAAAATCAATAAATTTCCACCCATGGTGCCCCTCCGTTGGCAGGTCGTCCACGATGACCACCGGCTCGGGCGGATCCTGCAGACGTGAATCAATGTCATCATATCGGAGGATGCGACTGACAGCCGCAACATACAGCGACCCTTCCCGATACGCCAACCCTGACGGCATTTCAAGATCCTCAGCAATCATGAGTACCTCATCCCCCTTCATGTCACCATCCGAATCTACGACCGCATGTACAGTGCCGTCTCTGCGCGAACCAACATACAATACACCGCTCGGCGATAATGCCATTTGTCTCGCATTCGGCACACTGTCCGCGTATACTTCAATGGTGAACCCTTCCGGGAGACTGATTTTATCCAGTGGAAGGTCATCTGGCCAGTAGATATAGGCAGCGACGAACAGTAAAGCTGCAAGGGCTAACAAAAATATTTTGCGCATGGACAATTTGAGATTTGCTTGGTTAACGTGTGCCAAATTACAATACTGGCCCTAACTTTGTACTACGATGACAAAACACCTATCATGACTCTTGGCCCAGATGGCACCCCCCACCTTTACGCATCAGACCTGCAACGGTTTTCCGCATGCAAACATGCCACGCATCTTGATCTAAGAAAAGCGCGTGGTGAAAGCATAGAGCCTGAGCCTGACTCGGCAGACGCAAAGCTACTCAGTCAACTGGGGAATGAACATGAGCAGGCATACCTGGATGCCCTCCGGGATGCAGGTAAGAGAGTGGTTTCCATCAAACGCGGCCCCAATGCTTTTAAACAAACTATCGCAGCACTCAGGAATGGTGTCGATGTTGTTTACCAGGGCGCACTCAAAGGTGGTAACTGGCAGGGCTATGTGGACTTTTTAGAACGCATCGAAAAACCTTCTGCGTTTGGGACTTTCTCCTATGAAGTCGTTGATACGAAGCTCAAACGTACTCCAGACCCCAAGCACATACTGCAACTGGTCATTTATTCAGACCTCCTGGCAGAAATCCAAGGAAAAAAACCCGAATATGGACACCTCCAGCTTGGGCGGGGAAATCGGTCTACTCACAGGTTGGCGGAATGCGCAGACTACGTGCGCCAGCTTCGAGACCGCCTCGTACGATTTGTAGAAGATCCCGAAGACACACGTCCAAGACGCTGCTCCGAGTGTGTCCTTTGTCACTGGAGGACACGTTGTAACGATCAGTGGATAGACGAAGATAGCCTCTATATAGTAGCAGGCATCCGGGGACAACAGGTGGTACGTCTCGAGAATGCAGGCATAAAAACCATGGCAGACTTGGCAGCCCTCAAAGAGGGGGACAAAGTAGCCAAGATGGCCCCAAAAACACTCCAGACCCTACGTACTCAAGCCCAGCTTCAAGTAGCGCGCAATCAAGGAGGCACGCCAACTACCGTTCTTCGGTCCCATGTTAAAGGGAAAGGGTTTGATCTGCTGCCCGCACCAGCCCCAGGTGATCTCTTCTATGACATAGAAGGCAATCCACATTACCGCGAAAACGACGAGGAACAACTAGAATACCTCCATGGAATCTGGTATCGCAAGAAATTCAAAGCACTCTGGGCCCACAATCATTCTGAGGAGCAACAGGCACTCAAGGATCTCTTTGAATTTTTTCAACGACAAATCGAGCAATTCCCAGACGCACACATATACCACTATGCCCCGTACGAACTCACCGCACTCCGCCGTCTGACAACCAAGTATAGCTTCGGAGAAGACACACTAGACGGTTGGCAGCGTGAGAAAAGGTTTGTTGATCTCTACGCCGTAGTGCGCGGCGGAATCTTCACATCCGAAAAAAACTACTCGCTCAAAAGCCTGGAAGCCTTCTATATGGAAAGCCGAACAGGCAGCGTTACGACTGCAACCGGATCAATCATTGCTTACAATAACTGGAGACTCAAACGGGACGCGGGGGATCCAACTGCTCACGAGGACCTAAAGGAGCTTGAGAGCTATAATCGGATTGATTGCGAGTCCACTGAGAAACTCCGTGACTGGCTGCTATCACTACGCACCAATCTCGTCGAGTCAGCGCCGGCACAGTTGGTTGAGGCGCAAACTCAAAGATCGCTCGAACGGGCACAGGGCAACGAAGACTTCAAAGACAATGTTTATGATTCTTCTGTGTCTGCCCGGCTGAAAAAAACACTGATTGACCTAGGACTCTTTCATTACCGCGAAATGAAACCCCAAGCCTGGTTGGTGTACGATGCATCCAAAAAATCCACCGAAGAACTGCTTGAAGACACCGATTGTATGGCTGGTCTCCGAGCTATTGGAAGAGTACGCCCTGTGCAGCGATCAGTTGAACGTGCATACTCCTTTCCCCCACAGTTCACGAAAATGACCGCTGAGAAGAACGCCTGTGTTGCGTTGGGCAATGGAGATATCAAGACAGTCAGTATCCAGGAGTTTGACGTAAAGACACGTCGCATGAAACTAAGGATCGGTAAAAAATCAGCCGGCTGTCTTGATCGTACCTTGGATCTGCTTCCGCCTATGCCCCTTTCCACCGCGGTTATCGAAAATGCCATTCGCAGTCTGGTTAGAAACATATGCGCTGGAAAAATACCTCCCGCAGTCAAAGATCTCCTTGATCGCAACGCTCCGAATCTGTTAGACATGTCTGTCCTGGATGATGACGAACGTTCGTCAGTAGTCCGAATGCAGCAGGCCGTGAGTGGGATGCAGTCCACTGTACTTACGGTTCAGGGGCCTCCCGGCACAGGTAAAACTTTCGTATCGGCCCGGGCAATCCTATCACTGGTTCAGCAAGGATACCGGGTTGCCGTGTCGTCCAACAGCCACGAAGCGATTCGTAATGTGCTTATCGGATGTGCCGATACAGTCAAGCACCGGAAGTACACCCGAATGCCGACCATTGTGCACAAAATATCCAGCAAAGCTAGTGCACGTGCACACCGCAGCGTTAAATCTGTGATGAAAAACGACGACCTCGCACTCTTCAGTGCGAGTATCGTGGGGGGGACCGCATGGCTCCTGTGCCGCCCGGAAATGGCCAATAAGTTCGACTATCTTTTTGTTGATGAAGCCGGCCAAGTATCCCTGGCCAACCTGTTAGGTATGACCACATGTGCCAACAACATTGTACTGATCGGCGATCCCTGCCAACTCCCTCAGGTTATTCAGGCCAGTCATCCGGATCCAGCAAACCTTTCCTGCCTAGAGTGGATGCTCGGAAACGATCGACTCGTACAGCCCGGTCGAGGCATCTTCCTGGGAGAAACCTGGCGTATGCATCCTAAGCTGTGCAAGTATATTTCTGTACAATTTTACGAGGGACGTCTCCGTGCGAATCGGGCCACCGCACGCCAAGCTATACATGCCGCCGACGTCCCGGAGGCGGGCGCTTATCTTGTCCCGGTCACACATCGGGAACCCCGTATGCAGCACTGTGAGGAGGAGGGCATAGCCATCTTGTCCATCATCGAACGTCTGCTTAAAAGCACATGGACGGATCGCCAAGGAAACACCCGTTCCATCGATCCAACAGATTTCATTGTCGTGGCCCCGTTTAATGCCCAGGTGAATATGCTGCGGGATATACTTCCGAACAGTATCAGAGTTGGCACTGTAGACAAATTCCAGGGCCAGGAGGCCGCCATAGCGTTAGTATCGATGACCTCAACCTCAGCCGAGGACACCCCCCGGGGTATGGACTTTTTATTGTCCCGAGAGCGTATCAACGTGGCTCTGAGCCGTGCGAAAGCTTTGAGCCTAGTCTTTGCATCCCCGCGCCTGCTGGCATCAAGCTGCAAAACTACACACCAAATCCGCCTAGTGAACGCACTCTGTGCCCTGAACACCCTAGAACTAGACTTTTGACATGCATTCTTCCAAACATATCGGTGTATCGTTTCTGAGCCTTTTGCTTGCATTCCCTGTGTTTGCGCAGGAGTCAGAACTTTCTGTTGCTACCATTATGCAGGACCCCGCTACGTACATCGGGGACTGGCCATCCATGCCATACTGGAGCGAAGATGGGCAAACACTCTACTTCAATTGGAATCCGATGGGAGCTTTCGAGAGTGATTCACTCTTCAAAATCACGCGCGATGACCTGACCCCTCAACAGGTATCCCGCGATGAGCGACTCAATCGGGGACCTGTATTCACGGGCTGGCAACATGGTGAACATGTTTATGACGCCGATTTTTCCCGTAAGGTTTACGCCCGCGGGGGAGATTTATACCTTTTTGAACACGCTACCACCACACAAACACGTCTGACTCAAACATTTGATCTTGAGGGATCGCCAAGGTTTGCGCTGGCAGGGGATGCTGTCATTTTCGTACGTGACGATAACATCTACAAGCTGTTTCTCGATTCAGGTGCACTGATGGAGCTCACCGACCTTAGGAACGGGCAGGAGCCGAGTGATTCAGAAGCTGATGATCAGGACGCTTTTCTTGAAACACAACAGTCCGAGCTCTTCGAGGCCATTCGTCAGGAACAGGAAGAGGACGAGCTGCGCGAATCCGCCCGCGAGCGGGATCAAGAGGCCTTGGATCCACCCCCGACATGGTATGTGGGATCACGATCCATATCTCAGCTCAATCTGGACCCCACTGAGCGCTATGTATCCTTTGTAACCTCTTCCTCCCCCACACAAAACAAGCGTACCCGGGCAATAGACTGGGTCACCGAAAGCGGATATGCAGAAATGCTTACAGCCCGGGCCAAGGTTGGGGTTACACCACAAAACCGTGCACTTTACATTCAGGATTTGAAACGAGATACCACCTATCAGATTGACTTGCACCAACTGGAAGGGGCCTACGACGTGCCGGAATATTTGCGTGAGGAGGGAGTAGCTGTGGATTCATCCAAGTCCAAGCGTGTACTGTTTAGCTACGGTCCATTCTGGAGCGCAGACGGTAAGCATGCGATTCTGGAAGTTCGCGCCGACGATAACAAGGATCGATGGCTGGCCCGCCTCGATCCAGTTACAGGCACACTTGACCTCCTGAGCCGTCAGCATGATGAAGCATGGATTGCCGGCCCTGGGATCTCCTGGTTCGGAGGTGGCAGTACCGGTGGATGGCTGCCGGATAATCGACATTTTTTCTTCCAGAGCGAAGCAAGTGGCTACAGTCACCTGTATACCGTTGACGTTGAATCTGGCAACGTCACACAACTCACCGATGGTCCGTTCGAGGTGTTTGATCCCGTACTTTCCCGCAACGGGCGTACGTGGTTCTTCACCAGCAGCGAGGGTTCATCCTCTGTGCGCCACTTCTATCAGATGGCAGTAGCGGGTGGGGAACGCGAGCGACTCACAACACTCGCCGGTCGTAATGCGGCGGTCATCAGCCCCGACGGAGACATGCTTGGCGTCCTGAACTCAATCTCAACGCGTCCACCAGAGGTGTTCGTACAGGTTCCCATGAAAGAAGCCACACGAGTGACACACTCACAAACAGAAACGTGGCTTGATTATCCGTGGCGTGCACCCGAAACACGCCGGTTTGAAGCATCAGACGGTGCCATGATACCCGCTCATGTCTTTGAACCAACGGAGCCCAACAACGCCGCGGTACTCTTTGTACATGGAGCAGGCTATATGCAGAATGTCCACGACGGATGGTCCAGCTACTATCGGGAATACATGTTTCACAATCTCTTAGCTGATTTAGGCTACGTAGTCATGCAACTTGATTATCGAGCCTCCGCAGGATACGGCCGCGACTGGCGCACAGCCATCTATCGTCACATGGGCGGTCGTGATCTGCAGGACTATGTGGATGCATCCAAGTATATCACAGAGACCTATGGCATTGGTCCCGATCAAATTGGGATTTATGGAGGCTCTTACGGCGGCTTCATTACACTCATGGCACTCTTCACCGCTCCGGAATACTTCGGCGCCGGAGCAGCGCTGAGAAGCGTTACGGACTGGGCGCATTATAACCACACATATACGTCCAATATTCTGAATACACCTGCGACTGACTCATTGTCTTTCGCCCGCAGTTCGCCAATCAATTTTGCAGAAGGAATGGAAGATCCACTACTCATGCCGCACGGTATGGTGGATCTGAACGTGCAATTCCAGGATATTGTCCGGCTCGGTCAACGTCTTATAGAACTTGGCAAAGAGAATTGGGAGATTGCCCTCTACCCTGTTGAGGGGCATGGTTTCCAGGAACCATCCAGCTGGACAGATGAATATCGTCGGATCCTGAAGCTCTTTGAGACGCACCTTCGGCCTTAGCGCCCCCAATTGGGGGCAGTCAGATCCAACGGATCCGACCAGTGCACACTTTCCGTCCTGAGTAGCCCACGCAGTTCATGGAGTTGCGCTGCATGTGTGGAGTCCGTGGCCAGATTTTGCGTCTCATGTGGATCCGTATTGAGGTTAAAAAGCTGCTCGGTATGAACTCCGTCCACCTGATACTGAATGTGCTTCCAGCCATCTGCCGTGCGCACCCCACGTTGAAAATGACGGTACGCGTAGAATACTGCCGCTCGGCCCGGCAACTGAGGATCCTCAATGATGGGCCGCAGGCTCTCACCTTCAACCGTCAAGGGTGATGCGATACCCAAGTACTCTGCAATGGTCGGGAAAATGTCAAAGATATAGACTAGTTGGCTGCGTCTCTCATTCGAGGGAATACCGGGCCCTGCCACTATGAGCGGAACCCGCATGCTGTGTTCATACAGGTTCTGTTTTCCAAGAAGTCCATGGCTGCCGACAGCCAACCCATTATCGCCTGCCATTACAATGAGTGTGTTCTCCAACTGTCCGTTGGCCTCAAGCGCGGCTATGATTCGTCCAATTTGGGCATCCAGCTCGCTGATCATTCCATAGTATAGTGCGAGTTCCTCCCGCACAATAGCTTCGGTGCGCGGATGCTCGCGAAGCCTCTCGTCGCGAACGTACAATTCACCATTATCGAACGGGTGCTCCGGCAGATAATTGGGTGGCAAAGAAACCGAGTCCGGATGATACCAGCTGGCGTACGGCTCGGGTGGGGTTCTTGGGTCATGTGGTGACGTAAAGGATACATAGGCCAAAAAGGGCTGATCCATCGTGCGTGCCTCGGCCAGAAAATCTATTGCTGCATCCGCATAGAGCATACTCGAATACCCCTCAACCTGTCGACGAGTCGATCTGGGATAAGCACCCGTAGAATCATATTCATTGAGCTGTGGAGCTTCATGTCCTCCTTGGTTGGGCCAGTGCATACCCCCGAAAAAGATATTATCCGCCGTCTGGAACGCGCGGGCGAATGATGAACGGTCATTGTGCCACTTGCCGGTGCCAAAGGTCATGTATCCCGCTTCCGCAAGGACCTCCGGCATCATGATATGGTTTGGCGGGATGCTGTCCCCTCTGGCATGCAATCGAAAAAGTGGTCGCCCCGTCATGAGCATCGCCCGGCTTGGAGCACAAAGTGCACCATGCTGGCCGCCCATAGTGTGTGCATGCGTGAATACCGTACCACGCTGTACCAGCGCATCCAGATTAGGGGTTTGCACGGCCTCGTTACCCAGCACACCAATCGTGCTGAATCGCTGATCGTCCGTGTACAATACTAACACGTTGATCGGACTCTCCTGGGGGCCATTACAGGCTGCTATAAGCAGTAAGACGGGAATCAATCTATACATGATCGGCAAGACGTTTACAAAGGGGATCCCTAAAATACACAACCGATCGATCCCATCTTGCCGACAAACATCGTACCTTACGGTCAAGAACCATCCTTTCAATATCATGCGCTCCCTATTCGCTGCATTTATTGGCCTGCTGCTTGTTGGAACCAGTGCAGCACAGACGCCCTCCGTTCCACATATTGTCTTCGTGACCGGAGATGAAGAATATCGATCAGAAGAATCCATGCCAATGCTGGCCAGGATTCTGAAAAGGGACTATGGCTTTAATGTCAGCGTATGCTATGCGCTGAATGAAGAAGGATACATTGATCCTAATGTGCTGGACAATATTGAGGGCCTGGAGCAACTTGAGAATGCAGATATGATGGTGCTTTTCACCCGGTTTCGCGCTTTACCCGACTCGCAGGCACATTACATCCTGCAGTTTGCAGAATCCGGAAAACCAATGGCAGGGTTCCGTACGACAACGCATGCATTCCTGTACAAGGACGACGAAGAACGTAAACACCTCAATAACGACTGGCCCACACGTGTCTTTGGACAGCAATGGATAACTCATCATGGTCATTTCGACGACGGCAACGCTCCTCTGACGCGTGTGGAAGTTATTGAGGACATGCAGACGCACTCAATTCTAAACGGAGTTGCAGGGTTTGATGCCTTCTCCTGGCTCTACCATGTGCACGGTGGCGAATGGTCATTATACGGAGACAGTCAACCGCTACTCAGCGGTACGGCGCTAAAGTCAGGCCATGCCAATGCAGGTCGTCTGGAGCGATTTCCGCTTACGAACCCCGTGGCTTGGACCAAAACATATACGGGAACAAGCGGAACCCCTGCAAGAGTATTCTTCACGACACTGGGACATCCGTACGACTTCAAGGAGGTCTCCATGCGAAAGTTAGCATTGAACGGCATCCTGTGGGCTTTGGGACACGATATCCCCGAGGCAGGTGCCAATGCAGAGCTCGCCTCCCCCTACGAACCAAACAATTCCGGATTCGGAGATAAGTTCAAATCAGGTATGCGTCCGGCGGATCTATAAGGGCAAACACTGGGATGCATCCCTGTGGAGATAGGTGGCTGTAAGCGTTTGCGTTGGGACTTCAAGCTGTGTGTTTACCAAGGATGCTTTCTGGAGGCGGTCCGCCCCCAATAGCCACTGAGATAGATCCAGTTATTTTTGTTTAGGGCCACATTGGTCTTCAGATTTAGATCCGAGAAGTAATACCCAAATTTTTCCTTATCAGGAAGAAAAGGACAAATGAGCAGATCTGCTTGGGGTCGGCGGGCAGAAACCAGATAAAGAAGCACGATCCCGTTTAATCGGCCCCTCCAGTGTTAACGTGAGGCAAGAAAACCAATCGAGCCGGTTCCGGCAAATCGTTTCATGATTCCCTCCTTCATCGTCAGATCAATCACAGATGAAAATCGCCCACCATAACGCGCAGGAAATCCCCCTTAGGAACACGGCCATCCTTGATGGCATCCGAGTTGAAGGTCCCCAAGAACCCAACAAGTGGCTTGGATTATAGACTTAGGTTCCATCAAGCCGATAAGATTTTGGTCTGAACCTCCGCCGTGAACATTAAGTCCAGTAGATCCCTCAACGCCCGACTGAATCCCAAGCAGTTGTTGGATAATATGTATCACATCGGATTCTCCAAGAATCGTTGGAAGGTTTTCGGCAGCCGGGACCATTGAGTTATCAAGGACTAGGTCTTCCTGCGATGAATATGTCAGCACTTGTGGAATATATCCAACACGGCTCACCACCATCCTCACACTGCCTCCTTGGAGTGTTAGGCTGTAATAACCAAACTGATTTGTGGTCACCCCCACATCCTGGGCAGCCACAAACAATGCCTCTCCAACGATCAATTCACCGGTTTCGGAATCTGTTACAGTTCCGCTGACGGTTATGGAACTCTGCTGCGCAAAAGGCAACTGTCGACCACAGACCAAGGCCTATAAGCGCTAGGAAGACCGAAATCTTGCCCGATTAATCATCTTGGATTATTACATGGGAACAATCGCCCAAACCGTTAGCATATTCTCCTCTTCATCCAGTATGCCATAGGCTTTTTCTTGACGGACATGCATCAGTTCTAGATTCGCTGGCAATGAGGTCTTCGCCACAACTTTCCCCGTTAAGCCCTCAACAATCAACCACATACTCTGCGTTGAATCCTCTGGTAAACTAAGTTGTATCCACAACCGTCCCATTTCATCTGGTACCATGGCATTGAAGGCGGGCTTGGTATCTGGAGTGTCCCGGGACAGATGATCCGTCCATTCCTCAATGTAACTGGACGATTCTCGCTGTTTTTCCGTCCGGGTGACCGGGATGGGGAAATGCGGAATGGAAAACTCGCTGACGGATTCACCGTCCGGCGTAACGCCACGAATATGAATATTCTCGTTCCAGCCGGAATAGATCGTGCCCTCTGAACTCCATACAACAAAGCTACTTCGTCCAAAAATACGGGACATATTAAATCCTCTCATTGACTCGGACTCGGATGGAATCCATGTTGACTGATAGCTCGAGATCTGCAACAGCGAATCACGTACAATTTCTCCTGAACGATCCAGAAGCTTAACTTCAAGAATCCCATCGTTGTCTGCCGCTTCTGGTTCCCTTGGTTTGATGACTTCATATTGGACCACAAACCTGTCTGGCAAGACAGCCAGTACTTCCGTAGGCCGGATTATGGAAGTTTGGTCTTCACTCATCAGCCTAGCTGTGCGAATGAACTCATAAGTATATGGAGAAAATGTGGTAAGGCGATTATTTTCTAAGTCAAATGCATATACGGAGTCCTGCTCACCTACAAGTAACAGCGGCGTTTCCTCAAATTCCCCGGGAGCCATGCCCTCACTGCCGACTTGATGAATGAGCACCCCTTCGGATGTGAAGACACGAAAGCCCGGTTCAGAACTATCTGTCACCAGAATCTGCCCACGGGAATCGGTCTCAATATCCAAAACAGAATACCCAAAGTAAATGGTATCTCCAGCAGTTTCATCCCCAATCCGCAAAACCTCTGTCATAATTAGATTCTCCGCCTCCTCGCCAGGATTGACGGTTGGCTCAGTCGCACATTTACTTGCAAAGAGACCTCCCACCAAGACAAAGAGTAACGCAATGCCTTGCTGGGATCTTGTATTCTTGCTGAACATATCAATTTTCAATTTTGCAAGGAGATATACCCACGCCTCAACTTTTATTGCGTCAGATTTGCACTGTTTTCAGGAAATGCTACAACCCCAAACCCAATCCAAGACTTCTACTGCCATCTCTGAAATATGGGTCCACCCGAATACCAGGGATTGACTGATTCTGACGCCATGCCCGGCACCAGAATGGAGCAGAAACAGTTCTACTCAGTACTGATTGCGATATGCAGTTGATTGCATACGAGGCGGACGATTCCATTCTAGGAAACATACTCCCGGAAGAGACCTGTCACACTTGCGACTGCGCTTCAGTCTTGAACGATTACTTTGGTACACGGAAAAATTGAGGCAAATAGGCGGAAAACTCGTGACTTCTTTGACAAGAGGCCGATGCACGGTCCTTGCGAAAAAATTATTCCTCAATCACCACAGCTTGTTCTGCCGTCGGAAAATTTTCCGGTACAGGCAATGTAACTTCGCCCGTGGCCAGCCATTCCACGCTGCGCTGCAACAGTGTTCTAAACCCCACACAACGAAGGGCACGGTCATCTTCTTGCCCTCCCCAAAGATGACCTGGTAAAAGTGTCAAGACTTTACCTTCGCCAAATTGTGTCCACCAGACCATTAGTTCATGCCTTCCAGTCCCGCCAGACTCAGTGTCACTCCATGTGGTTGCCAGCACATTCATTCCTTCCGCTGGACCGCGCTGGCCATGATAAAGTTCATCATGGGGATGCATCCACACCGTTGGCAAACCTGCCATAACAGGGTGTTCGGCGTCTCGTGTCGTGATTTGCCAGTCATGTAACCGCCCATGTCCAGCACCGCGATCGTCCCCAGGAGATATGCGCACCAGGCCCTGCTCCTCATCCCAGTATGCTCCGTGACCAGCATCTTTCCCTCGCCATAAAAGTCCAACCATGGACTCATAGGCCTCCCATCCCGGGAACGAGTTATTTGCTGCATGTTGAACAAGAACACTGCCGCCCCCCGAGACATACTCTTCAAAATCTTCACGCACACGCTCCGGCCACGACTCTCCGTTATAGGCCAACACCACCACATCGTACGCACCGAAGTCCGGCTGCCAACCATCCCAAGCCTCTTGATCGGCTTCTCTTCCCGGAGAGAGTGTCACATCGACCGAAAATATCCCAACATCCAGGAGTGTACGCTCAAGATGCTCTACGGTACGTTCCCAGTCATGATTATTCTGTCCTGACACGATCAGCACAGAAGACTGGTTTGGGATCCCAGAGATTAATATTAGGCTCCATATCAGATGCAATGCGGTAACCATGACTGTGTTTTTCAGCGAGTGAGTATCTTACCGTCCATAATACGAATCTAAAGTTCAATCGTGGCTTGCGTTACCGCAAGCTCCAACGTAATTCTTAACCTTGGTGCTTAGGATGGAGTGGACGGGCCTTCAACCCGAAATGGTACGCAGCGAGCTATCAGAGATTGTGGGCGATGCACATGTATCGACCGACGATGCGGACCGACTCGTGTATGCAACCGATTGGTTTTGGCTACCACAGATGTGGCTGGACCGCGGTGAAACCCCACGTAAGCCTGACTATATTGTCCGCCCCAAGAATGCGGAGGAAATTTCGGCTATCCTTCAGGTTGCCAACGCCTATCGAATTCCAGTCATTCCCTGGGGAGGCGGATCCGGTTCTCAGGGAGGTGCACTGCCCGTATTTGGGGGCATCATCCTTGATACGAAGCGGATGAACCGGATTATTGAGATTGACGAGAAGTCTCTCACAGTTACAGCCGAGGCCGGTATCAACGGCAAGCAACTGGAATGGGCTGTGAATGAGAAGGGTCTCATGCTCCCACACTATCCTGCCTCGGCAAACTGTGCGACGCTGGGGGGATATCTGGCTCCTCGTGGTACAGGAACAATCAGTACCAAGTACGGCAAGGCTGAGGACCTGGTACTGCGCATGCAGGTTGTCCTGCCGGACGGGCACATTTTGCGCACACCAATTGTGCCCCAACATGCGGCTGGACCTGACTTCTATCGGTTATTCCTAGGCTCCGAGGGAACCTTCGGTGTGATTACGGAAGCAACCATGCAGCTAGACTACCTACCCGACTGCCGCTTGCTTCGTGCAGTGCTTTTCGACGACCTGACGAACGCGATTGAGGCGGGCCGACAAATCATGACACGCCGGCTGGATCCCTTTGTGATTCGCCTGTACGATCCCCGTTCAACCGCATCCCGAGTGAAAAAAATTCTGGGATACGAGCTTGAAGGTGCCTACATGGTGCTGGGCTTTGATGGCGATAAAGAAATCGCAGCCCTGCAGGAAGAGAAAGCTATGGATATTATCAATGGGTTCGGGGCTCGTGACCTCGGACGCGAACCCGGTGAAGCCTGGTGGAATCATCGCTACGACTTTTACTATCCTCCGCAAAGCCTCAAGTTGCCATGGATGTACGGGACTACTGAAACCGTAACGACATACGACAAGATTGAGAAACTATATTTCGCAGAAAAAAAAGCAGTCGAGGAAGGCTTCAAAGAGTGGGATATCGACTTCATTGGTCATTTTTCCCACTGGTTCCATTGGGGGGTGATGGTCTACACACGGTTTATCATCCGCAATCCTCCCGATGATGCAAAAGAAGCCGTCCGGCTTCATAATCGGGTTTGGAATACGGCCATGACGGCAGTCCTGGAGAACGGCGGAATGGTGAATGAGCACCATGGCGTCGGGTTAAAGCTTTCCCGGTTCATGCGTCGCCAGTATGGGGATGCATGGCCGTTACTGGAGCGGATCAAGAAAACACTGGACCCAAACGGAATCATGAACCCGGGCAAAGTTGGGTTTGGACAATAGCATACAGCAAATGAACACCGCCATTGGCGCCATCGAGAATTGTCGCTTCTGCCTCATGTGCCGACATGTGGCACCAGTAGGTCATATAACTCACAATGAGTCTGTTACTCCGCACGGTATCGCCCTAGTGGCAGCTATGCAACGCCGAGGGCAACTGACCTGGGATACCAGTACACTTAGTGTTCTGTATGCTGAACCTGACGGAGGCAACTGTCGAGCGCACTGTGTGACTGATCAGCCGTTGCCCGCTGCCATCGCCGCCATTCGTGCAGAAGTGGCTGACAAAGGGCTCGCTCCTCCTGAAGTGGTCCGTGCACATGACCGGATTGTTGAGAACCATTCAGTCTTTGGAAGCTATGAGCCTGCTAATGAGCAGGGAGAGTGGGGATTGTTCGTAGGGGATGCGGGCTTCAACCTCTCTCGGGAGACTATGCATGCAGCCTTGCAACTACTTGAGGCCTGCGGCCTGGATGTCGTACCTGTGGGCTGTGGACTTGACAGTGGGTTTATTCCTTGTTCATTGGGATATCCCAAGACGGCACATGCGCAGGCCTCCCTGTGCATAGAAGAAGTTCAACGTACCAGTATTAAAAAGCTCCTAGTGCTTTCGCCACAGGACCTCTTCGCTTTTCGCCAGATGTACCGGGAACGACTGGATATTACGTGGCCTGAGGAGATTGTAATTATTGATCTGGTTGATTTTCTGGGCGGTCAAGTCCCGAACTTCAAAATGATACCCCCTGACGGCACAGCAGATAACGCCACGGCCTACGTCGACCCTACACATGCGGTTCGACTTCCTGGACGTTTTGATGCTGCGCGCACACTTTGCGAAGTCGCTCTGGGCTATACTCCTCTGGAGCTCTTTTGGCGGCAAGATCGTGCACACCCGGTTGGAAGCACAGCAATTCAGTTTACCCGGCCTGATATTGGAGTCCGACTGACTGAAGCACGGCTGGAGGATGCCATCAATCGTGGAGCGCAATCTATCGTGTGTGATGATCCCGCAACGCTCCATGAACTCCGGCTCCGCAATAAGAGTAACCTGCGTGTACAGGGGCTCTACGAGACATTGCTTGCACAATTAGCCCGTCATTCGTAATGGCCAAGACGGTCGTACTTATTGGCACCTTGGACACCAAAGGTCCAGAAATGGCCTATCTGCGTGACCGGCTTCAGGCACTCGGGCTATCCACAATTGTGATTGACTCCGGCATACTTGGAGAACCACTGGAAATCGTGCCGGACATCCCGCATGAAAAATCGGCAACCTACGCGGGCTCCAACCTGGAAGCCATGCGCACCGCCGGCAGTCGGGGGAAAGCCGTTGACCTGATGCGTGAGTCGCTTAAGAATCTCGTGTCGGAATTGTACAGCAAAGGGCGGCTTGACGCAATCGTGAGTATGGGCGGTGCCGAAGGGGCGGTTATGGGAGCAGCAGCCATGATGGTACTTCCAGTTGGCGTGCCTAAAGTACTGGTATCCCCTATTGCCTCAGGATACCACTACTTTGCACCGCTGGTTGGTACCCGAGACATGATGATTGTTCACTCTGTGGTGGACATTTTGGGGTTGAATCCTATTGCATGCAGCATCTTTGACAACGTAGCCGCAGCACTGTATGGAATGGTCCTGCACGGCCGCGGTCTAGCTGCACCTAAAGGACGCAACGTCGCGATCACCATGTTGGGCAACACCACGACTTCGATCATGGCGGCAAAAGAGCGCTTGGAGCATGCTGGGTACGAAGCCGTTATTTTCCACTCCAATGGCGTGGGCGGCCCAGCCATGGAGGAACTTGCAATGCAAAACCAATTCGTTGGTGTAATTGACTTCACCACCAACGAGGTCTACGACCCGCTTGTAGGAGGCATTCACGACGGAGGCCCCAACCGTCTGGAAGTTATCGGCCGCCTGGGGCTGCCTCAGGTCGTCGTCCCAGGATGCATTGACTTCAGCGTCTGGAACGCCGGCACTGTCCCTGAAAACCTGCGCAGTCGCCCCAAGTATGACCATAACCCCGAATACGTACTTGTTCGTGCCTCCAGCGATGAGATGGCTGAGCTTGGAAAGATATTCGCCCGAAAATTGAATCCTGCTCGGGGCCCCATCAAAATGGTCATTCCCCTGAGAGGCCTGTCTATCCCAAACGTGCCTGAGGGAGTTTTTTGGGATCCCGAAGCTGACGGCCGATTCATTGGCGAGCTAAAGCAGCACTTGCGGACAGATATTCCGATAGAACTCTACGATTGTCATGTGAACGACCCTGATTTTGGGGTCGCCGTGGCAGATTTATTCATCCAACTAATGGAATCACAGTAAACATGATCGCATCATCACCTAATGACCTTAGTCACCTGCCGAAGTTGACCTCCGGCGACGACGACTTCCGAACACAATTCTTGTCATGGGATATGGGAGACCTGACCATGACGGACATCAAAAATTATCTGCAGCACAAGGATATTGTTTTGGTACCTGTGGCCAGCCTAGAGCAGCACGGACCACATTTACCGCTCTATACGGATACCATAACTGCAATTCACATGTCTCAACGTGTGGCACACCTGATCGGCGTTGTGCATTCGCCGCCCATCTGGATGGGCTACTCACCGCAGCATATGCATGAACCCGGTCAAGGACGCGGCACAATCACGGTTCGAAGTACAACGCTTTTAGCAGTGATGCACGATGTCGCACGCAGCCTGATTCACCACGGGTTCAATCGCATCATTTTCATCAATGGCCATGGTTCAAATGTTAAGGTTGTTGACCCAGTCCTGAGAAAGCTCCGTTATGAAACAGGTGCTCTGATCAGCTTTGTTAAGCCGTACATGGAGCGCTACACGGGGATTCTGAAGGGACTGATGGAAAACCCACCCGAGGAGACCCCCGGTTGGCATTCCAGTGAGCTGGAAACCTCCCAGGATCTCGCATGGAATGAGAAACTGGTTCGAATGGATCGAGCAGCATACACCAAGGCGCATATCCCTGATTTTCTGCCACGATCCTTTGCCAAGAAAGATGGAATGCCTGACGTAGAGTTTGAGGGATACAACTATTTCAATTTCCCCATGGATCACCACGAGTTTATTGAGAGCGGAGTTATAGGCAATCCACTACGCGCCACTAAGGAGAAGGGAGAGGAAGCATTCCGTCGGCTTTCCGAACACGTAGCCCGCGGGGTATTGGAACTCATGAAAGTACCTGTCGAAGTACACACCCGCGCCTTCGTGGATCGTGTCATGTGACGTACATCTCAGTACTTCCATTTTGTGTTCATACAACAAACACGCTGCTCCCCCGAATCACTATATTGCTGATCCCCACACAGAATCCTAAAAATTCCCCCCGTCAATCCAAGACAGATACTTTCAGCTAATTTTGACACCACGCCGCTCTACCTAGGTTGACGCGGTACCATCTTCAAAGTGGAAGGTATACAAATGCTCCTCAACGTCCTCGTTGGAGGGGATGTCTCGTATGTCCTGCCTGTCTTCCTGCTGGAGCAATTTAGCTTCTTATTGTCATTAACAATTAGCCGCAATTGGAACCTTCCATACTACACCACGGGGGGAGGTTCGACGTTAAGCACTATGTCAACCGAGCCAGCGTTGAGTACCCATAACTGATTCGATCATGTTCGCGTCCGACGCGCGTACAAGATTGATCCACGGCGCCGTGTCGGGGGTTGGCTGAATATCAGACGGCCGTCAGCCGACTGGATGGGCTGTTCGCGCCGCAACTTGGGCGGAAAGGGAGAACCGCGGGAATACCAAAACTGGCAACCGTGACATGTGCATTTTTCCACTTGCGGAACTTCGAATCCAATATCCAACCAATTAGGCACGTACCTTCCGTTCTATTGCCCTCATTGCGTCGCCTTGTTTGCACCCACTGGTCCGGCTGGGCTTCCCGCCCCGTGCACCCTCCACTATATGAGCAATTCGCACACGTTTGGGCCCCAATATCCTTATTCTACAAGGTCTCCGCTACTGCATTCTGGACAACTCAAGCCTCAGTCCCCCAATCGTTTTTCGAACACACGTACTCTAACCATCGACTCTTGATCTTCTCAATCATGCCGCTTTGTTGAGATGCGTCAGTCGGGTATTAGGGAATTTTCATTAGGATAGAGTAGTCCCCGATGGACTCCTGACGCAACCTGTTGTCGGAGCCGAGGACAAACCCGTGATATGTCTGGTTTTCCATTGACCCTAGACCAGCGAACTCCATAGGAGCTCCATGAATTTTCCTGCAGATGTTGGCGACAATTCTGTTTTCCTTGTCCAACGGAATACCGCTAATCAGTGTCTTGGAGCGGCCCGCAATATAGACTCCAGTGCAGAAGACGAAATACTGAGCGTAGGACACCGCGCCGAACTTCACAGCATTGACAGCTTTGTATCTCTCTTTCGTCACGTTGTCTAGCGTCAGACTGCTCGCATCTGGCATCGCAAGCCTTTTGCCGTCCTCGATCTCAATGTGGGCCCCTTCCCTGTTTACCACTTCCCGCAGCAAGTCTTTGGCAGTGAATACTATTTCGTCAACTTGCAGAACCTTCGTGTTCATCCACGCCTTGAACTTGATTGGATGCGCGTCACGGTTGAACGGCATCCCGAATACGAAAACCTGATCACCGTTGTGGCGCATGCCATACAACGGGTGTATTGTCGTTCTCTGCTCGTATTCTGGAATCTCTATGATGGCTTTTTTCCCGTCTGCAAAGCCGAATTTCCAGGCACATCTATTGTACTTTTGGAGAAATGTGATCGGTTGGTCATGGGGAGAAGGACGTTTAAGCGGATGAAAATTCGGATCGACTAAGCAATTCTTGAATAAGTGTCCATTTCCGTCCAATAGCAGTTTCCGAAGTTGTACGGATATGCGCCATGTTGACGAGATCAGCTTCATCCCCGCGATGTCTTTGTCGATATCCTTGAGGTCGCTCGCAGCATCAATAATTTCGTCAACGCACCGCAGGAAGTGGAAAACGTGTTCAGAATTAACGCCCTCCCTAAATGTCCATACATCTACCATCCCGGCACTTTCGTTGTTGTTTAGCGACAGTCATTTTTTCACCGGCGACACTTAAAAGTTTCATAGGAGGGGAAGCACGCGCAACTCGGCATTAAGCATTGGAGCGAGACAGAATTTTAACGGCAATTCGTTTGAAAATGGTGTCGCGTGATCCGGGGCATGAAAACGGATGGCAGTATAACCAACCCTGTCTTGGAGGAATACCCGTTTCGGTTTTGGCTAACTCAGCCAGCGCGATAACAAAATGACCAAAGGCGTCAAGTCGTAATAGCTACGTATGATGAATCAGCTACTTCGGCAACCTCGAACCCGTCCGCCAACCCAGGCCGTATAGGGGCGTTCTGGGGGCCAATCAGCGTCAAATATTCACCAGAACACTCTCCGTCATCGTTTCTGGTATCAGCAGTCCCTTTAGTTTCAGGATTGTAGGAGCCACATCCGCGAGTTTACCCGGTCATATAGAACCGGAAAATCTATCTCTGATAATCAGATGGGATACGAGTGCTTGGTGGCTTCGCTTCAACTCGACTTGGCAAAGATGTATCTTGGAAATAAAGGAGCATAGAATGGGTTTGGTTGCGACTAAACAAAATGTGTGTTCCAATCGAAGCGGGCCACCACTTATTCCGATTGAAATATGCAACTCAAATGAGAAAGTCGCGGGTAGCGTTTGAGGAGACGCCGCACCAGCGCAGAATAACCACATCAATCGCCATTGCCTTGGTACTATTCCTGCGGTCCCGGCACCCAATGCTCCACGAGCGCTGAACGGCCAATTATTTCGACGATGCGCACATGGCGCTCTACCCCGTCCGAGTCGGTCAACCGGAGTACTTCGCCGGGAACGAATGGAACGGGCTGCGGCCGCCCCCGATCAACGGAGAGATTCGAAGCGTACAGATAGGTACGATCCAGCGCATCTCGTATGGGATTTAGACGCCCCTTCAACCCGGGAAGATGGCCTGTTGCCTCAGCAAAGATGACACTTCCACCCCGCGGCAGCGGAGTCAGATCAAGAGCGAGAGCACCTGTAGCGGGTAGCCATTCTCGCACTAGGCAGGCTGTATGTCCAGGTGCCGCTCCGAATACGGTCATCGGCAGCTCGGTCGTGTACAGATCCACAGTGGCCTCGCCGTTCTCGTCCGCGACCGCCTGTTTCCAGGCCCGGTTCGGAAACAATGCCAAAACATTCGCTCCGGGCAGGGGCTGTCCGTCAACTCTGACAGTGACAACTACGCAGGATGAGATGGAATCCTGCGGTGCGGCGAGGATTCGCAGCAAGACCTCCGCATCGTCGATCAATCGGTACTCCGGCGCCCGTCCTGAAAGCTCGCGGGTCTCACGAATGATTGTGGGCACACCGTCTCCGCGGTGCTCCATGAAGTAGCGTCGATCCGCAGAGCCGCGGATGTCGCCCACTCCCATCCGCCCCATTACGGAGGCGATGATCTCGTTTCGCGTCGCTTGCCTCAGAGCCATACTCTCGAGTGTCAGGCTGTTGGGGAGCGCACCAGGCGATTGGATTTCCAAGCGATCGGAAAACATCGACAGGCGAATTCTACTGCCGCGGATCGAATAGTCACGATGCACCACGGCGTTGACAACCGCCTCGAAGATTGCCTTCTCGCTGTACTGCGGCATATCGATCCGTGCGGGAGTCTTGCGAGCGGCAACTTGCGTGTTCCGCCCCGCAAACGTTAGTGCATCTGCAATCTGGTGCTGGAGCGGACCGGCGATTTCTTGCGAGTCCACTTGGCCGGTCGTGCGATCCGTTCCGCGATAGCGGGTTGCCGAGATGGCGGCGTTAGGCAGCCATTGCTCGGGATGTCGGGTGCACAACAGCACACCGGCTACGGTTGCGCATTGGACCCCGGATTCATCCGACGCGAGCAGCGCGAGCTTCGCTAGTGCTACCTCCGGCTCGGTGGCACCCTCGGCGCTCAGCATCGGCCTCCATAGTGCGGGATCCAACGTGTCGAACCCGGTTTTCGCCACCGGCTTCCCGTCAAACGACAGATGCCGGCCTTGTGCGCGCCGCTGCGCCAATCGCATTGGTTCGTCACCAGTCAATCGGCGCTTGCTTGCCCCGACCCGGATCCAGCTTCGACCGCCACACTCGTACAGCGAGTCGCCCCGGGGCACCTCAACTAAAACGAAAGCTTTGCCATCCAGCTTCCGGCGATACACGTCAATGCGCAGATTCGGTTTGATGGCGTCAGTGCTCACTTCGACCACTAGACTGTCAAGCGCGTCCATCTGTTCGCGAGTCAAGTCTTGAAGGAGCCCATCATCCGTCACACCCATCAAGAGTTGACCGCCGTTCGCGTTGGCAAACGCGATCATCTCGGCTGCGAGATCATTGCGACTGGGACTCGTAGGACGTTTGCCCGAGAACTCCACCCGCTTAAACTCCCATCTGCTGTCCTCGCCCAGTTTCAGCCGCTGCTGAATGTCCTCGTCGCGCATCATCACCTGCCACCCCCGAAATCCGCCGCTTTGAGGTTCCCGGTAATGGAGGCACCAAACTTGGTGCCCTCGGAGTGCTGTTCCCTCAGTTCAGACATCAACCGCTTCATCTTGTCCTCGAATAGTTTGCCATTACCCTCCTGTGGTTCCACGCCCACATACCGTCCGATGTGAGCACATGACCGTGCTTACGCACTTCGTTCAGCGGAGTGCCTTTACAGAAACCTGCCACATCCGCGTCGTAGCCACACTCTTCCGTTCTCCACACACGATAGATACCTCTAGCGATGTCCTTGTTGATCAGCTCACGGTGCGTCCGGTCCACCATCCGGCAAAACTTTCTAGCATCAGTGGACAGGATCCCTCCCTGACATCGGCATCCACGCGCCAAAAACCAAAGACGGACTGGAATCTGAGTCGAATAGAAGAGCTGACCCGGAGGCGTAACCATACAGTCCACCAGTTCCCCCTTGATCAGGCTTCTACGGATCCCACCCTCGCTGGACTGGTTTGACGACATTGATCTGTTGACCAGCCTGAACCTTGAGACGCCCTTCGGTGTGAGGTGGTGAACAGTATGCTGCACCCAGGCGACGTTTACGTTGCCCTTTGGCAGGACACCGTAGTGCCAGCGCTTGTCCGGGATCGTGAAGAAGGACATGCTACCATGTCTAGAATGAGGCTTCGGCTTGCCCTTACCATCTTTAAAGAACGCCATCCATGCATCCGCCTGATATTTCAGCGGGTAACGAACCATTTTGAATGAGTATTCAGGCAACCATTCAAACTTGTGTCTGAACGCCGTGAATCGTTTGCCAAGTGAAAAAGAGCTCACTGAGGGCGGTTGATCTCCATGCTCTTTCGCCTGCTTATACGCTTCATTCTGCTGTGCGAGTATGGCGTTCCATACAAATCTGCATGCCCCCGCTAAACCAACCGGCCTCTTCGCTTTGCCCTGACTGCCAAGCAACAACCTGTACGTAAGATTGCAATAGGCACCGACAGAATCAGACATACTTTTCTTCGTCGATCTCTTCATGAAGAGATACCCCTGATGACATGACTTGTTCTACACTGATTGGTTACTCATGTATACAATTGTATAATTCCCATTCAATCTTACACATCAGACTAATACTATTGTCTGTTCGTGATCTTCTGTGCAGAGAGGTACCCCCCGTCACTGATGAAATCCAGCGTGCAGGCGATAACAGAACCGAATTAATATCGACCGCTCCATCTTTCAGCAGGCATGTATGTCCTGACACTGAAACCGGGGCATGCACACATGTACGTCCGCTGATCGTGTCTCACTGATCAAGAGCAGACGCCACATAAGCGGTCTGTCAATATGCCTCAAATTAGCGGCAGCAACGTCTCGGCAGAACGGCGTACATGCATATCATAAAAATCGGCACTGAATACGCTGCTACCATGATCCTCCAGGAATTTACGCTCCGAATCCGATATCCCCTCGGGGTTGGAATCTACGCTGCCCGGAAATCGGTTCGCTGGCGTACGATCAAGTGGAGGACAAAATTCAACCGAGATCGCACCGTCGTAACCAACCTCTTTTAGCGCCTGTACTATTGCCGGCCAATCTAAACAACCCATGCCACAAGCCATGCGGTTGTTATCTGCAACATGGAAGTTCACCAGGCGATCTCGTGCCTCGTGAATTGCGGCAATCGGATCATCCTCCTCAATATTCATATGAAAGATGTCCAGGCAGACCCCACAATCCGGGGCCACAGCCTCAGCCAGGGCCAATGCCTGAGCCCCCCGATTAATGAAATAGGTCTCGAATCGATTAATGGGCTCAATGCCAATCTTAACCCCACACTGACGCCCGTGCTCATTGATCTCCCTCAAAGCAGCAACACACCAGTTCCACTCTGTCTCTTGAGTTGAGTCTGGAACGATTTTGCCGACCGTGCTTGGTACCACCGAAATAACCTCTCCTCCCAATTCGCCCACCATCGTGATGCAATCCTTCACATAAGTCACTGATTTCGCTCGCTGATCCTCGTCTTTTGCAAGAAGATTGCGCTCATCCAGCATCAAGGTAACACTGCCCCAACAACGCACCCCATAGTCATCTAGAAGCTTCCTGACCTTGCCGGTATCGTATTTATAGGGCTCTCCTTGAATTTCAAGGGCCTTATAACCGTACTTGGCTAACCGCTCAACGGTAACCTCAATCGGTTCGACTTTCATCCAGTTGTGAATCGCAAGATGCATTTTATTTTCGGGTTAACAATCAGGTGTGTTTCAAAAATACAACTCCAGGCTTAGCTGTCTGCACTTATGTGTCACGCGTTGTCTTTAGTTCATGGCGCGCCGCCAATCGGCGAACAATCTCATCAGTACTAACGCCCACGAGAATGACCGTGCCAATGATTGCGAACTCCAACTGTGTTGGAATACCCAATATGTTGATTGCATTATAAAGGAGTCGCAACACTGCTGCCCCGATCACCACACCAAAAATGGATCCCTCGCCCCCTCGCAGACTGCATCCTCCAAGAACCGCTGCTGCTATCGCATACAGTTCGTAAAAATTACCATGTACGGCAGGCTGAATAGAATTTACATCGAGTGAAAACAGCAACCCCCCAATTCCGGCGGTCATAACGCCGATCACATAGGCTACCGTGATCATGCGGCTCGTATTGATACCACTAAAGCGCGCGGCCTCCTCGTTGTGCCCAAGTGCCAACAGGTAGCGCCCCCAAACAGTGCTGTGCAGAAACCCCGCGGATAAAAAAGCCAATACAATCAGGATCACGAACGGAATCGGAAGTCCAAAATCACCTACGATGGGAATTCGGCCAATAGCCAATTGTCGTAAACCATCAAATGCTGAACCGAAACCCTGTGTTTGATCGCCAGCAAGCCAACGGGCAAGCCCACGGTAAATCAGTAATCCACACAATGTCACAACAAACGGCTGCAGATTAAGCTTAGTCACCAAAACTCCGTGAATAACGCCCATAGCCAAGAGAATACCGAACAAGATCAGCAGAACGAGTACCAATGACATGCCAACATCGACCAACAACATCGGCACAAGAACACCAACAAGGGCAATAACAGATCCAGTGGACAGATCAATCCCCCCAGTAATAATGACGAAGGCAGCTCCGATACTTATGATTCCGAAGAGACCTGTCCATCGCAGCGTATTCTGCAGATTGTAGGCGGTCAGAAAGTTCGGCTCTAGGATCGCTGTGAGCACAAACACGGCCACTAACACTCCAAGTATTCCGAATAATTTTTTCATGCCGCTTCCCCAATACTTTCCTCTTCAGTGGGTGACTCATGAACCGATCCGGTAGCTAATTGCATCAATGCCTTTTCAGTGAGTTCGGTATGGTCCAGTTCTCCGACTATGATGTGATCCTGCATTACCAGCACGCGATCGGAAAGTGCAATGATTTCGTCAGATTCACTGCTAACTAACAGGATCGCCATCCCTCTAGCAGCCAGCTCATCAATGGCTTTGTAGGTCTCCTGTTTCGCTCCCACATCGATACCACGCGTAGGCTCATCTAGTAGCAGAACGTGTGGATGTAGAGTAAGCCATTTGCCCAGTACGACCTTTTGTTGGTTACCACCGGATAAGTGACGCGTTGGTTTACCTGCCTGTACACCCTGGATATTCAGTTGACCAACCATTCCATTTGTCACACTATTCTCCCACGTACGATCCAACATCTTCCAACCCAAATAATGTCGGTACAATGCTCCCAAACTAAGATTGGGCTGTGTGGACATGTCCAGTATTAGGCCCTGCTTCGCCCGATCTTCGGGTACCAGTGCGATACCTGCTGCTATGGCGTGGTGAGGGGATTTCAGTTCAACGGGTCGGCCGGCTACAGTCACAAGTCCACTCTTCGGAATATCCACTCCAAAGAGTATTCTGAGCAACTCCGTACGTCCCGATCCAACCAAACCAGCCAATCCGACGATCTCGCCTTCATGCAGGCAAAAAGAAAGGCTACGTTTTTTTGTGCTCCTTGTAACAAGGCCTTCCACTCGCATAACCACGGGACCTGGTTCATTGCGCTTCCGAGTATAAATACGATTCACTTTCCGCCCAATCATGCACCTCACCATTTCATCCCGTGTGACAGATTCTTGTGCCAGTCTTCCGGTGATTCGTCCGTCACGAAGTACAACTACACGATCAGCAATCGACATCACCTCCCGCAATCGGTGAGATACGTACAATACGCTTACCCCCCGCTCCTGCAACTCACGAATCACACCAAACAGCACCTCGGCTTCCTCTTCTGCCAGGCTTGAAGTCGGTTCATCCATGATCAGAAGCCGTGCGTTGGACGCTAATGCACGGGCCACCTCTACTAACTGTCTCTGCCCAATCGGGAGTGCCGCAACCAGAGTTTGTGGATCGCATTTGAGACCCACACGCTCCAAATATCTCAATGCCTGTGTGCGAAGTGTCCGCTTGTTGATCCAGCCTGCACGGGCTGGCTCACGACCCAGATAGAGGTTTGCGGCAACACTTAAATTTGGAAGCAGGCTGAGCTCCTGGTGAATCAGCGCAATACCTGCAGCATGTGCCTGCTTTACGGATGCCAACGCTTGAACCTGACCATCCACATGGATCGTACCCTCGTCGGGTAAGAGCACACCTGCCAAGATGTTCATTAGTGTGCTCTTACCAGCGCCATTCTCGCCAATAACCGCGACAGCCTCCCCATACCCGACACGCAGGCCTACGGAGTCAAGAGCGAGCGTCCCAGGAAACCGCTTTGTGATCCCCTGAACCTCAAGTAGCGGTATCTCCCCGGGCACACGCATCTTACTTAGTTGCCGATGAGATCCTCCAGCTCGGCCTCAAAAACATCAATGTTATCAACGGTGATACGCCGTGCGGGGATGTCTATAAACTGGTTTTCGGGAATCACCGACTGATCACCGCGTGCAAGTGACGCCAGTACACGAACAGACTCGTACCCATACCGATAAGGATTTTGAACCACGGTTCCAACAATCTCTCCATCACGGATGGCCTGCAATGTTGCAGCGTCCTCATCAAAGCCGACAATTGTTATCTCATTCAGCTTCCCAGCCTCACGTACGGCTTCCAATATTTGAGGTGGATTGTACACGAAAAGACCAACCATTGCATCCAGCTCTGGATATCGCGCCAATGCGTCCTCTACTTGTCCCTTCGCCCGTGCAAAATCGAACTGATCAACTCGCGTGTCCAGGATTGTATAGCGCTCATTTGCTATCACTTGATCAACCGGATCGCGTCGGCTGTTATCATGACTGCGGTCCATGAGTTCATCAATTACACCCTGACGACGTAGGTCTGCATTAAGCTGACCCAACAAACCAATAAAAAGCACAACTTCACCTCCCTCAGGCATGGCTTCCTTCAACAATTGACCACACATCCGGCCAGCCTCATAGTTATCCATCCCCACGTACACCAAGCGCTGGCTTTCCGGAGCGTCAGAGTCATGCGTTATCAGATGAGTGTTTTGTGCGATTTCATCTAGGAGTCCCGCTTGATTTACGGGATCAGATGGGCTGATTGCAATCCCATCCACACCTCGGGCTAAAAGGCTCTCGACCATCCGGCTCTGCCCCGCCGGGCCATCCGGGGGCATCATGACCGATACCTCTACATCAAACTCTTCTGCGGCTGTGTTAGCACCGCGATCCGCAATCACCCAGAAGGATGCGATACCATTTGTGACAAAGCCAACTTCGGGACGATCGGCTTCGTCCGAAGATCCACAAGCAGCCAGGAAAAGTACCAGGAACCCGATCAGCACACAATGAACGTAATGGCTTGCTCGTTGCAACATTGGAATTTGGTATATCATCGACTATAGGCCATAGGAGCGTCCGCCATTCACCGTAACGAATTGTCCCGTTACAAAAGAAGCCTCATTACTTGCAAAGTAACAGGCTGCGGCGGATATGTCATCCGGAGTCCCCCAGCGACCCGCAGGCACTGTCCGCAGATAAATATCCTTCTTTGACTGTGACTCCGACTGGTGGCGCTCAACCGGAATCCATCCCGGAGAAATCATATTCACCGTTATCCCAAACGGTGCCAGCTCGGTTGCAAGACTACGTGAAAGTCCCACCTGCCCTCCTTTAGCAGCTGCGTAAGCCGTAAACGGAGCAACCCCCAACGAAAAAACCTCGCTGATGATATTAATAATGCGCCCCCATCGCTGTTGCTTCATATGGGGGATACAGGCTTTCGTCAGTAAGAATGGACTCTTGACAAAAAAATCCAGCATCCGCTCATAATCCTGCCAGGAGTAATCCTCAATCCGCCTTTGCGGCTGATCGGGGGTCGCGTTTGGTATCAAGATATCAATAGGGCCGAGTTTTTGAGAGACCTGCGAGACCAGCGTACGAACACCGTGTTCTTCCGATACATCTGATCTGAACAACATTGCCCGGGTACCCGCAGCCTCAAACTCGGCCAAGGCACTTAGCGCTCGCACTTCATTGTTCGCATAGTTGAGGGCAACGGTGGCTCCCGAACGAGCCAGCGCGTGCGCCATCGCCTTACCAAGACCGGTTGTACTGCCCGTAACCAGTGCTACACGCCCTTCCAGGTTCATTTACGAAGTGTTCTTTCTCTTTCTTGGGTAAACTAATGCAATTTTGCCATCTTTGGAGCTGTTCAGTTGTTACGGCCCTGGAGTGATTATTACTTGAGTAGGAGCCACACGAATCCTACAGACTAGACAGAGCCGCACGGCGAGCGGCTTGCTCTTGGCACCTCCCTGATCCGTGAAATTGGCATACCTGCTACCGCAATGTACGGGTAGTGTGGTATATAATTCTCTTTTCAACCTTCTTGTACCGTTGCATGGCCAACCTCACGCGAGAATCCCTCTGATGACATTTCCACCTACATCTGTGAGCCGGATATCGCGTCCACTGAAGCGATATGTGAGATGCTCATGCTCCAGACCCAACAGGTACAACATGGTTGCATGTAAATCATGGATCGTGGTCACATTTTCAATAGCCCGATAGCCATACTCATCGGTAGCACCGTACACAGTACCTCCTCTGATTCCTGCCCCCGCCAGCCAAATGCTGAATGCCGACGGGTTATGGTCTCTTCCGTCGGTACCCTGCGCAAAGGGGGTTCGTCCAAATTCCCCTGCCCAAATCACGAGAGTATCTTCAAACATACCACGTGCCTTTAAGTCTCTGATCAGGCCTGCTATGGGCTGATCTACGGCAAGGGCGTTGCGCTCATGGCCTTCTTTGAGATTTGCGTGCTGATCCCATCTATCAGCCTTCACATTTGGACAGGTTAACTCAACAAACCGCACGCCGCGCTCAACCAGTCGTCTGGCCAGCAAGCACTGCGCAGCGTAAATACGTGTGTCAGGTTCACTTGAATCCATCCCATACAACTTCTTGGTCGCTTCCGATTCCCCTGAAAGGTCGGTCAGTTCTGGAACCGAAACCTGCATCCGATAGGCCAACTCATAATTGGTGATTGCTGATTCCACCTGATCAGAATTACCGATACGACCAAGCAAATGCTTGTCCGTTTGGCTCATAAGATTCAACTTGCGTCGCTGCAGCTCCGAAGTCGGCTCTTTGGGCTCAATATTCGCCAGGGGAGTATCACCGGCCCTGAAAATAGATCCCTGATACGACGCAGGCAGGAATCCACTGTTAAAATTATCCAGACCCCCCGGCGGAATCAGTCCACCATCCAGAACTACATAACCTGGCAGATCCTGGTTCTCCGTCCCAAGCCCATAGTTTATCCAGGCACCCATGGAAGGGCGTCCTTGGATCCCTATCCCTGTGTGAAGAAAATAGTTGGCATTCGTGTGCTCTGGAAAATCCGCTACCATAGATCGGATGATTGCAAGATCATCCACGCATTCACCTACATGCGGGAAGAGATCACTCACCTCTATACCGCTCTCGCCATAGCGCCGAAAATCCCATGGACTTTTCAGGATTGTGCCAATGCTGTTGAATTGAGTGGCATCAACCGTAAACTTGTCGTACGGACTGTCCCCATGCTCTTTGGCAAGGCGCGGTTTGGGATCAAAGCTGTCAACCTGTGACACACCACCGTCCATGTACAGGAATATGATGCTCCTTGCCTTGGGGACCAAATCACTCGGGCGCGGGCGCAAAGGGTGAGGCCCTGATGGGGCAACTTGCTTAATGATATTACCGAAGGCAGAACTTCCCATAAGCCCCATAAGTGCCACACCGCCGAACCCATTGCGACACATGGTAAGCATTTCTCGTCGTGTCATTCGACACGTTAACCTGTGTGGACCTTTCATCAGATCATGTAAATAAATTCTTTTTGATTGAACACCACATGGCAATATGCCGCCCAGAGCTCTGCGGAATGCATGATCTCTATGGACCGCAGGCCAAGTGCCTCGGCCTCTGTGCCTATAAAGGCCTGAGCTTCCTGCAACTCATTCGGGTCTGGAAGTCTGGACAGCGCCCTTAAGTAAATATGCCTCACGCGATCCGCAATGTCAATATGGGGTTGCTCCACCAGTGCGTCTCCCCAGTGAACAGCCTGCTCGGCAACAAACGCGTCATTGAGCAACGTAAGGGACTGTGCAGGCACATTGCTGGAGTTACGAGCCCCGAACGTAGAGAACGGGATCGGCATATCAAAGGCGAGCATCATCGGCGAGAGAAAATTTCGGCGTATAGCAATGTAGATACTTCGCCGACCATCTCCATCCAATGGTCCGTTAACAGCGGGTTGTCCTCTACCCGTCATAAATTCCGTTAAATGAATTGGTACCGGCGGACCAAACATGGTGGTGTCTAGCGCTCCCGACACCGCCAAAATACCATCACGAATCGCCTCGGCCTCCAGCCTCCGTACAGGATAGTGCGACAACAGTAGATTCGAGGGGTCAAGTTCAGCGGCATTTTCAGGGACCTGAGTAGAACGCTGAAAAGCCTCCGAAAGCAGGATCTCCCGGAGCATGGATTTGATTGACCAATCCAGCTCCACAAAGCGCAATGCCAGATAATCAAGCAGTTCTGGATTCGTCGGAAGACTCCCCTGCCCCCCAAAATTGTCTACGGTCTTTACAATCCCTCTCCCGAAAACATGATGCCACAGGCGGTTTGCCATTACACGTGCAGTGAGAGGATTGGCAGGATCTATAATTGCCTCGGCGAACTCCAGTCGCCCGCTGGGCGTCTTGTTAAAAGTACTACCGGTAGGATCAAGTGCGGTTAAAAATCTATGCGGTACTGGGTCCCCCACGGGGGCTTTATAGTTGCCACGCCCAAAGACCGCACTCGTAACCACATCCCCTTCAGTCATACCGATAAAGAACTCCGCGGCGGGCATGGCCTGCTTGATCTCCTGTTCCTGACGAACCACATCATTAACTAGTGGCCGCTCCAGCTCACCGGATTCCAAAGCCTGGTTAATGGCTGACACCTGTGCAGGACTAGCTTTCTGTGCAGCCCAGGCACTTACAGATTGCGGGAGTGGGGCCTCTTCAAATTCCCGGCGCGGCAGTGAGGGAGCATCCTCGTTGTGGGCTACGGCATAAGCAATTTCAAAGTAGGACGAATCATTAACTACCAGCATGTGCCGATCGGTAAGAAATTGTGTCTGGTCATAGGTCCCGACAAGTAACTCTATATAGGCTTTATGCCCCTGCCACAAATCTAAAGGGAACCGATAGGGTTTTAACTCATCACTGCTGAGTTCTTGATCAAGCTCGCCGTGAATCGGAGCTCGTATAAGCTGAAAATTATCAACCACAAGTCGCAGCGCTGACTTATAGCCTTTTGCCATGACCGTGATCGTATCATGGGCTATCGTGAAAGTGGGTGAGCGCAGTGCCCCTGGAATACCCTTTGATATATGCCGGCTGCTCGCCACTCCCTCAGAAAGCTGCACCAAACGGGCATCCTCTATCACGGGGGGACCGTGAGAGGTACCACCTTCAAATGCTGCACCGTCCACAAACCACCCGTCAAGCTCTCCCTCCCGAAAATCGCCCAGTAATTCCCATGATGCGGTTGTATCCCGGTCGGTCGGCAGATTCTTTGTCATACTGGCCGGAATGGCTGGAACCATGTCCAAGGATGACTGCCATCGGTTAGCTATATCCAGGCGCAACGTCTTATTGAAATCAATCAGCGAGCGCAGTCCGGCCACATAGTCTTCCGACAGAATGGGGACAGGCGTGAAGCGCGCACTTTCAATAATGCCATACAACGAGTAATAATCCGTGGTCGGAATTGGATCGAACTTATGGTCATGACAACGAGCACAGGCTACTGTTAACCCCTGAAATGTTTTAGTGGTCACATCAATAATGTTATCTATGCGCTCAGCTTCATCAATGCGCGTATCAACCGGACTGTGCTTTCCTTCACCGAGTGCCAAGTACGCGGTCCCAATAGCAGACTCGTTAAACCCCTCTTTTGAATTGCGTCTGGGCTCCTTTAGAACATCTCCCGCAAGGTGTTCCAGGATAAACTGGTCGTAGGGAACATCCTCGTTGAAGGCCCGGATCAGGTAATCCCTGTACTGCCACGCACCTTGGATTGTAAAATCAAACTCATGCCCTTTTGCCTCGGCATATCGTACAAGGTCCATCCAGTGACGCGCCCACCGCTCACCAAACGCTGGAGAAGCCAAGAGGGTATCCAATACCCGTTCATAGGCCTCGAGGGATTCATCTTTCTCAAATGCCTCGACGACCATTGGAGAAGGAGGCAATCCGGTCAATACGTAAGACGCGCGTCGAATCAGACTGGCTCTCGACGTCAAGGCCGCAGGCTCAATGCCGCTTTTTTCGATGTTTGCCTGCAAAAATGCGTCAATTGTAGCCTGATCCGACGGGCTTTCCGGCGGAATCAATGCCCAGTGGGTCTTGTATTCCGCACCCTGATCAATCCATTTGGAAAGAAGCGCGATTTCGTATTCAGTAAGTATTTTGTTGATCTGAGGCGGAGGCATGCGCTCCTCCGGATCGTGAGCACTGACGCGCTGAATGAGCAAACTGCGTTTTGCATTACCCGGAACAATAGCTCGCCCGCCAGCACGCCGGGCAGTGGCGCCATCATAGGTGTCTAGACGTAACTCCGCCTCCCTAGTGCTGATGTCAGGCCCATGACATACATAACAGGTATTAGACAGAATGGGCCGTACATGATAATTGAAATCTACCTGGTCAGGTAGATCTTGACCTAAGTCTGAACGACCGCACCCCTGCAACAAGATTGCAAACGCGGCAACAATCCAGACAGTGAGGCAGTAAATCAGTCGACCATTCATACACTAGTCGGTTAATGCACACACAACCATATAAATTACTGCGAAAAGCAATGGAATATACCACCAAGTGCATGCACTCCCGATTTTTTCTTTTCCTCCTTTGGACCATACTTGCCCTCGGCTGCAACGATAGCACAGTCGCAGTACAGGAACCCAATAACGAGTACACACCGCTGCGCTCTGTGGCACCATTTCCTGTGGGGGTTGCTCTCCAATCAAGCCGTTTGAGCTCTGGACCCCACTCACAACTCGTCCGCACAGTCTTTAACAGTGTGACTGCTGAGTACGAGATGAAGATGCGGCACATGACGAGTCCTTCGGGAGACTACATCTGGGACCCCACCGACGAACTGATTGCCTTTGCAAAGGAATATGATATGCAGGTCCACGGCCACGCGCTGGTCTGGCACCAATCCACACCATCCTGGCTGGAAAACTTCAGTGGGACCGATGCTGAGTTTGAGGACGCCGTTAAGAACTACATCACTAACGTCGTTGGGCGCTATAAAGACGATGTCGTAAGCTGGGATGTGATCAATGAAGCTTTCGAAGACGGATCAGGGGCGCTGCGCAATTCTGTGTTTCGCCGACGAATGGGGCCGGACTACATATCCCGGTTGTTCCAGTATGCTAGAGATGCCGACCCCGATGTGCTGCTTTTCTATAACGATTATGGTACGATCTGGGATACAGCCAAGCGAGACGCGATGTTGTCCATGGTAGATGACCTTCAAACCCGTGGCGTACCGATTGATGGCATCGGGCTGCAGATGCATATCACCTACAACACACCTCCCTTGAGCAACATTGTTGCAGTAATGGATGCCGTAGTTCAACGTGGCCTTCTGGTTCATATCTCTGAAATGGATGTCCGCGTCAACCCCCAGGGTGATCTGTCTGAGTTCACGAGTGTACGGAGCGAACTTCAAAAGCAGCGCGTAAAGGACATCGTCACCGCCTTCATGGACTTGCCTGAAGCCAATCAGTTTGCAATCACGTGGTGGGGGTTACGTGATCCAGAGAGTTGGCTGATTGATTTCTGGGGTAATCCAGAGTGGGGTCTACTGTTCGATGCAGAGTACAGACCCAAGCCGGCCTATGAGGGTTTCCTTGAGGCACTCACGGGAAATTGATCTCTTTCGATCTTACCTGGGAAAAATCACCACATGTCCCATGAAGACTGGGCATTAGCATTTGCCAACGTCACGATGCAACTACCAACGGCTATCTGCACAATCGCCGGGGGCAATATGTGATAGATTGCACCTCTCCCTTGCCACGCAGTTCAGCGGGCACCTTCAGATCAAACCGTAGAAACGCTCAAAGAATCTCTCAAGCTTATTAAGTACCGCTTGCTTCTTGATGGCGTGGTCGTTGTTTGGTCTGAATCTTGAGGTTGGCGGCAGAATTTTTGTGATGGCGGTGCCGGCGACCTGTATTGCGCCAGCGCGGAAGGCATTCTCCATAAACTCTCTCGCTTTGGAGGCATCCAAGCACTCGTCCACGATGATCTGATCAAGCTCTTCGCGCTTTTTGGTGCCAATAAAATTGACCCATGCATTATCTATTTCGGATTTCGTGGACACAGAATCTACAAACTGGTCAATGAGATCCTTCTTGCTGCGCAAACTTGGGCTTGCATTAATAGCGCGTTCTATGGTGCTGCGGATTTCCTTGCCTGCACTTTCGCCTTTTTGTTTCAGGTATTTCTCCACCAGCATGAGGATGTAGTCCACGTTGACTTCAACGGACTTGATCAATTCGATCTCAAACACGAGATCGTCGTTGATCAATTCTTTTTCAGCATCCGATGTCCTACGATACTCGGTATACAGATCGAGATACAAGCTCTGGTAGTCCTGAAAAGCCCGGTCGTTGAGGATTTCATTTCCCGTAAAGTCATCGAATGCCGTAAGAATGTTTTTAAGCCGAAGGATCGCACCAAAGAGCTCGACAAATTTCTTTTGTGCCGCTTCACCGATAAGGGGCTCATTAAGCGAAAAATCGGCCACTATCTTCGCAATCAGGTCTGTATACTCGTCGTAGTATTCCGTGTAGGGCTTTAACAGGACGATGCCCTTGGCATCCTTGTTGCCGAACAGGGCAAGGGCATCATTGGTTGCCTGTTCGAGATTTCGGAAGGACACAATGTTGCCATAGGTCTTGACCGAATTGAGAATTCGATTGGTGCGCGAATAGGATTGAATCAGGCCGTGGGCACGCAGGTTCTTGTCAACCCACAAGGTATTGAGTGTTGTGGCATCAAAACCCGTCAGGAACATATTAACTACGATAACCAGATCCAACTCGCGCTTCTTGAGACGCAGCGATACGTCCTTGTAGTAATTTTGAAATTTCTCGGACGAGGTATCAAAATTCGTAGCAAACAGGTTGTTGTAGTTTCGAATAGCGGCTTCGAGAAAATCACGCGAATTTTGATCTAGTCCATCGGTTTTGAAGCCTTCCTCGCCCAGCAGACCGTCGAATTCTTCCTCGTTGGCAGCAAAGCTGTAGATCAAGCCAATCTTGAGTTGCTGTGCAGAAGGAAGTTCTTTTTGTTGCTCGGCAAATTCTGCGTAGTATTTTTTTGCCGCGTTGATGGAAGCGGTAGCGAATAGAGAGTTAAATCCGCGTACCTGCCTGCCCGAATGATAGTAGCCAGAACTGGCATTGCGCTTGGTCTTTTGCTCAAAGTGCTCCCGGATATAGCTTACCACCTGCCTGATCCGTTCCGGGGCCAATAAGGCCTGCTCAGTGGCAATGGCGGAGACCTTTTCGTCCTTGATGTCCGGCGAGGTCTTGATTGTGTTGATATAGTCCATCCGGAAGGGCAGTACATTCTTGTCGTTGATCGCATCGACAATCGTGTAGGCGTGGAGCCTGTCACCGAATACCTGCTCAGTCGTGCGGGTTCGCGGGTTCCCGTGAGTGCTGGCGTTGTTGGCAAAGATGGGTGTACCAGTAAAACCGAACAGATGGTAGCGCTTGAAGGCTCGGGTAATATCCGCATGCATGTCACCGAATTGGCTGCGATGGCACTCGTCAAAAATCAAAACCAGACGCATTCCATAGACGGGATGCTTCCTGTGTCTCGTCACGAAACGGCTGAGTTTCTGAATGGTGGTGATAATAATTCGAGCGTTCGGGTCTTCAAGCTGTTTTTTCAACACTTTCGTTGACGTGTTGGAATTGGCCGCCCCTTTCTCAAATCGGTCGTATTCACGCATGGTCTGGTAATCAAGATCCTTGCGATCAACTACGAACAGCACCTTGTCTATTTCCGGTAAGTCCCTTGCCAATTGCGCCGCCTTGAAGCTGGTCAACGTCTTGCCACTGCCAGTGGTGTGCCAGATATAGCCACCGGCAGCTATCTCACCAAGTTTTCTAAGGTTGGTATCGGTCTTTATACGTTGCAGAATTTGCTCGGCCGCCACGATCTGATAGGGGCGCATGACTAGGAGCTTATGCTCCGCGTCAAACACACAATACCGGGTCAAAATGTTCAATAAGGCGTGCTTCGCGAAAAAGGTCTCGGTGAAACCGATTAAGTCGCCAATACGTCGATTTTTCGCGTCGGCCCACCAGGTAGTGAAGGAAAAACTGTTGGATGTTTTGTGGCGAGAACGTTTCCTGCGCTCAGCCAGATGACCATCGCGCACCGTGTTGCTGTAGTACTTGGTCAAGGTGCCGTTACTGATGACAAATAGTTGCACATATTCAAACAACCCGCGGTCAGCCCAGAAACTGTCGCGCTGATAACGATTAATCTGGTTGAAGGCCTCGCGGATGTCTACGCCCCGGCGCTTGAGTTCCACATGTACCAGCGGCAGGCCATTGACCAGCATTGTCACGTCGTAGCGATTGGTACGTTTCCCCTCTGCCTCGTACTGGTTGATAACCTGTAGTGTGTTGTTATGGATATTTTTCTTATCAATGAGGTAGACATTCTTGAATGTACCGTCGTCACGCCTGAGCACCTGAACATGATCCTCTTGGATGCGTGTTGTCTTCTCTATGATGCCGTCATTTGCACCCGCAATACTGGTCTGGAAAAGGCGTTCCCATTCCGTATTGGAAAACTTGAGTTTATTCAAGTTCTCGAGTTGGCGGCGCAGATTGATAATTAATTCTAATTCAGAAGATATGGGAAGGTACTCGTACGCCTGCGATGTAAGTTGCTGGATGAACCTCCTTTCCAGTTCAGCTTCGGACTGATAGGACGTCTCCCGAACCTTGTCGTGCTCGAATTCAGCGACAACGGTGCTCTCGCTGGATAGCGCAACCGGCCCAAAATGCCGGGGCCTAAAATTTTCACTCATGCAGCTTCCTTGAAGGTTAGCAGCCGGTCACGGTAGTATTCGTATTGCTTGCGGCGTGCGTTGATTTCCGCGGGTAGGCCTATCGACAGATCGTTCACTATTGCATCAAATTTATCCAGTTTCTCGACGATTTGGTGCTGGACTTCAAGTGGGGGAAGAGGAATACGGTATTTTTTTACTGCGCTATCGGAAATTGCCGGATAACTTGTACCACGCTGATAGGCCTCTACGTGAGTATAGAAGTTGTCAGTGCCGAGAATGTGAAGTAGAAAATGAGGATGAAGTAAACAAGTTTTCGGCCGCAGAACACAATAACCGGTACTGCAAATCTGCTCGGTGTACCGTTGCGGTACCAGACAGTAGCGTTTAAGCATCGGCCTAGTTGTGCCAAAAATAACATCGTCTTTCAATATTACCCTCTGAGCCCGAGATGGAGCCGATTTACTGTTAATGGTTTTCGTATGACCTATAGTATGAGTCCTGCGATCCACCGAAGTGAGATCAATATATTTGAATTCCTCGCCTTGGGAATCTTGCCAACGAATGTTGTGAGTCCTCTCAGTAAGCGTGCCAATTTCCTGAAACTTCACCCCGATTCTGACTAGTCGATCGAAGCTCAAGAGCGCATCTCGGTAGTATTGGTACTGCTTACGGCGTGCCTCCAGCTCTGCCTCCAGGTCTGCCTCCAGCCCTGTGAAGGTGTCAAGTATCCTAGCGATTTCGTGCTGTATTTCGAGTGGAGGAAGGGGGATGCGGATACCCTTCAAAAATCGCTTTTTGGAAACATTAAATCGTGTCACTCCGCTCGCGCTCTTGACAATCTGCTTTCGGACAACATCGCTGCGGAACACATACTTCGAAAAACCTGGTATTAGTAATGCTTTATCTTTGAATCGATAACCAAAACAGAAGCTGTTCAAAAAGATTTCTTCTGATGGAGTATCAAGAACTACAGATGACATCCCCACCTCGTCTAACGTTTCTGATGAACCGGTAAATAGAACGTCACCAACCTCTAAATAATTTTGCCTCTCACCTTTTGCAACGCGGACAAAATTATTTGATTCCAGATCCACAGAGATATTGTTGAATATATTTCGGTAGGTGACAAAACGTGCACCCCAATCATTAAAGTCGACCTTGCTTTTTCCTTTCAATCCACTATAGGTTGAACCGAGATTTTCGAGAATTTCAAACTCAACACCCTCCGGGCACAGCTGAACAATTAATTTATGGGAATTATATCCGAAAGTAACAATTTTCCGGTAATTATGGAACCTAATTGTTACTTTGTAGTAAACTGTATTACAACAAAGGATATTCCCCATGAAAGCACCAGGCAAATCTCACCGCAAAGGGCTCACGCTTTTGCAGATTGCAGAAATGTTCAATGACGAAGCGAAGGCAAAGGCGTGGATTGCTGAACAACGCTGGCAAGGAACGCCTTGCTGCCCGCACTGCGGAACGCTCAATGTGCAATGCAACATCAAACATCCAAGAATGGATTATCGGTGCCGTGATTGTGAAAAACGCCCAATGTTCAGCGTAAAGACAGGAACAGTTATGGAGGGTTCAAAGATCAGCTACCGCCATTGGGCAATCGGAATCTATTTGTTTACGACCAATCTCAAAGGTATATCCAGCATGAAGCTACACCGTGAGCTGGGAATTGGCCAAAAGGCTGCTTGGTTCATGTTACATCGTCTTCGTACTGCGTTTGAAGCAAATGCGATAGCACCGTTTGCGGGTCCGGTTGAGGTGGATGAAACGTACGTAGGAGGGAAAGAACGAAACAAGCATCATGACAAGAAACTCAACGCTGGACGGGGAACGGTAGGGAAATCTGCGGTGCTTGGGATCAAAGATCGCAAGACCAATCAGGTAATCGCAAAGCCCGTTCCAAACACAAAAGCAGCAACCTTGCAGGAGTTCGTTGTGAATTCGACAAATGAGGATGCACAGGTCTATACCGACGATAGCACGTCGTATAATAGCTTGGACAGAGATCATGACACAGTGAAGCACTCCGCCAAAGAATATGTCAGGGGCATGGCTCATACGAATGGCATTGAATCATTTTGGGCAATGCTGAAAAGATCACACAAGGGGACCTATCACAAGTTCAGCCCGAAGCATCTGGATCGGTACGTTACCGAATTCTCGGGAAGGCACAATATCCGCGATTATGATACCTCTGATCAGATGACCAGCGTGGTCACAGGTATGGAGGGTAAGCGACTCCGTTATGTGCAACTGATTGCAGACAATGGATTAAGTTCAGGGGCAAGGTCGTAATGAAGACCAAATCCCCCCCCCCCAAATTTGTCAGAACCAAATTGGAAGAATCGAACACTTTTCCAAGGTGATAATCTGAAATTTCTGCGAGCAATGAACAGTGAAAGCGTTGACTTAATTGCTACTGATCCGCCATTCAATAAAGGTCGGGATTTCCATGCGACACCGGACAGTCTTGCAAAAGGAGCCAAGTTTCAAGACCGATGGAGTTGGGAAAGGGACGTGCACCAGGAATGGGTTGATCAACTCACCGATGATTACCCCAAACTGATTGAAGCGATTGAATCGGCCCGGTACGCCCACTCCGATGGCATGGGAGCGTATTTGTGCTTCATGGCGGTTCGACTATTGGAAATGCACCGAGTTCTTAAACCAACTGGTAGTATTTATCTGCATTGCGATCCCACTGCAAGCCATTATCTGAAAGCTGCAATGGATGCAATATTCGGATGGAAACAGTTCCGTAGCAATATCATCTGGCGAAGAATTAACCGTACGGGTCGAGGCACAAATCGATTTGCGAATAATGCAGACCATGTCCTTTATTACGTTAATGGACAAACCTTTACGTGGCATCAGCCTTACCAACCTCATTCTGATGCTTACATATCCAAGGCCTATCGTCATGTTGATGAGAAGGGGCGAAGGTACCAAATAGGTGATCTAAAAGGGGCTGGCGTTCGTCATGGCAGTTCTGGCATGCCTTGGCGTGGCGTAGACCCCAATAAAAGTGGCAGTCACTGGGCTGTACCAAACGGAGTTCTTCCCACCAAATTGATCAATGCCACATCACAGGAAAAATTGGATTATCTGGACTCCATTGGTCGTATTTATTGGCCTAAAAACGGAAAAATCCCCAGATACGTCAGATACTTGGATGAAATGCCTGGTACAGCAGTAGATACACTGTGGGATGATATTGGAGGCTTACAATCTCGCTCCAAAGAGAAAACTGGCTACCCCACACAGAAGCCTCTTGTACTCTACGAACGAATTGTTAAAGCATCTTCCAATCCGGGCGATATAGTACTCGATCCATTTGCAGGTTGTGCAACAACCTGTGTAGCCGCTGAGCATTTGGAACGACAGTGGGTTGGAATTGATATTTGGGATAAAGCCAAGGAGGTCTTGCTTCACAGAATGGATAAAGAGGGAATGTTGGTAGGAGGGAAACAGGTACAAGAGGGATGGTTATTTCCTAAGGATATTACGTTCACAAATGAGGTTCCTGAACGCACCGACGATAATGCAGAAGCCGTTCCGTTCTTACAGGTTAAACTCAGGGTGAAGGAGCCTAATGGTCCCAAGATGAGCCGTGCCGAAATGTACGAGGTTCTTCTTTCTCATAATGGCATGAAATGCCAGGGCTGTGATCGACTATTTGACGATCCCCGCTACCTGCAACTTGATCATAATACACCGAGAGCAGATGGTGGAATAAATCATGTTTCCAACCGTATTTTACTCTGTGGGCCTTGTAACCAGCTTAAGTCCCATATCTATACGTTGTCTGGATTGCGCAGAGAAAACAAGAAACGAGGGTACATGGCCAAATGAAAAAGACAGGAAACACCAAATCAGGGACTACAAAACAGGCAAGCATGAAGCCCCCAACGTACCAACCGTCTAGGCAGGAGATGAATCAGGAACATGATATGCCTGGGGCAAGCATGGAAACGTTGCGGCAGGCGTTTTTCCAGCCCGCGAGTACGTCAGACGCAGAACAAAAGCCCCGCCAAGAAGCCCAAGATTGAAAAATCAAACGGTTATTATTGGAGGATTTCTTGACCTACCGATTGTTACTTTCGGATATAATTCCCTAATTTATCTATTCGATTCATGCCTGCTTCCCCTCCAGGTCGGCCACGATGGCATCAATCTCTGTCCTCAGTTGTGCTTGCATAGCAACGATACGGGCGATCTCGTCATTCAGGATATGAATGTCCACAGGTTCACGGGTATCCTCTTTTTCAACGTAAGACAAAACAGAAATTTGGTAGTCGTTCTTTGCTATCTCGTCACCGCCCACCAGTCGTGCAAAGTACTCAATATCCTGGCGCGCAGTAAACGCATCAAGTATTTTTTGCTGGTGATTTGATTCAAGTTTATTCTTGTTGCCGCTGCGTATGAACTCGCTCGATGCATCAATAAACAGAACGGCGTTGTCGTGCTTGGACTTTTTCAGTACGATAATACAGGTGGAGATGGTCGTCCCGAAGAACAGGTCGGCTGGTAACTGAATAACCGTATCAATGAAATTGTTTTCTATGAGATATTGACGGATTTTCTGCTCTGCCCCGCCCCGGTAGAGAACACCGGGAAATTCAACAATCGCAGCCGTGCCATTCACCGCCAGCCAACTGAGAATGTGCATGGTGAAAGCGAGATCTGCTTTGCTTTTCGGCGCAAGGACGCCAGCAGGCGCAAAGCGTGGATCGTTGATCAATAGGGGATTATCCTTGCCCTCCCATTTGACCGAGTAGGGCGGATTCGAAACAATCGCTTCGAATGGTGCCTCGTCTGGATGGGCCGGACTGATCAACGTATCACCATGAGCAACATCAAATTTTTCGAAATTGATGTTGTGCAAAAACATATTGATTCTGCACAGGTTGTAAGTGGTGAGGTTGATTTCCTGACCAAAGAAACCTCCGCGCACCTTGCCCGGGCCAAGCACCTTGGCGAATTTCAACAACAAAGAACCGGAGCCGCAAGCGGGATCGTACACCTTGTTAACGTCACGCTTGCCGACCACGGTGATCCGTGCAAGCAGTTCGGATACTTCCTGTGGAGTGAAGAATTCCCCGCCAGATTTGCCAGCCGCGGAAGCGTACATCATCATCAGATATTCATACGCATCCCCGAACAAATCAATGGTGTTGCTAGAAAAACTACCATCATTGCTCAACGGGAGGTCACCAATGGCATCTAGGAGCTTCACCAGCTTTTCATTGCGCTTGCTTACTGTGGGACCCAGCTTGCTGCTGTTGACATCAAGGTCGTCAAACAATCCTTTCAAGTCGTCTTCACTCTCCGTACCGATGGCGGAGCCTTCGATATTTTTAAGGGGCTTCCGCTTTTTAAGTGGGTTTGATGTCAGAATTAGGCTGAACAAGTAAGTGCTGGAATAGATTCGGGATTGATTTCGTTGTTATCTTAGCTGCGTTTTTGTGACGAAAATCAATCACAATCATTTACCAACGATGGAACAACGTATACAAGACATAAATCATCTTTTAGGGATTGAATCTCCTTGGGAGATTTCGGAGATCAAGCAAGACAAGACGGCTTTTACGGCTGAGATTCATGTAATCTGTTCAAAGGGTTCGGTATTGCACTGTCCAGAGTGTGGGGAAGTTTGTCCTGGATACGACCATCGTCTTCGGAAATGGCGCCACACGGATATCTGCGAGTATCGGACGAGCGTGGTTGCGAAAGTTCCCCGTGTGGCCTGTTCGGAGCATGGGATCAAGACCGTTTCGGTCCCTTGGGCGGATGCGCGGATGCGTTTTACAATGGCTTTTGAAAGAAAGGTAATTGACTGGTTGCAGGATACAACCAGTATTTCAACGGTGGCCACCAGGCTGGGCGTCAGTTGGACGATGATCGCCAACATCATGGCGCGTGCGGTAAAGCGCGGACTCGCCCGTAGAGAGCCGCAACCGGTTCCCCATATATGTGTGGACGAGACCTCGTACAAAAAGGGCCATAAGTATATCACGGTGGTTTCGGATTCCCAAACGGGCACGGTGCTGTTTGTCAAGGAAAAGCGCACCCATACGAGTCTGGATGCCTATTATGAGGACTGTTCGGCTGCGCAACTGGAAGCGATTGAGAGTGTGAGCATGGATATGTGGCCCGCCTACATCAAGTCCACGAAAAAACATGTTCCAGATGCAGAATCCAAGATTTCATTTGATCGTTTTCATGTGATGAAAAAGATTGTAGAGGCGGTGGATAAAGTTCGTCGGCAGGAGAACCGGGAATTGCGGAAAGCGGGCATTGAGGATCTCACCGGAACCAAGTACGACTGGCTCACCAATCGGGAGAATATGTCTGCCCGACAAAAGAAACGATTCCAGCAATTAAAGCACAGTTCGCTGAAAACGGCGCGTGCATGGGCCATCAAGGAACTGTCCCAGAAATTGTGGCACTATGTCAGTCGTACTTCGGCCCTCAAGGGCTGGAAGCGCTGGTTATCCTGGGCCATGCGTTGTCGACTTGAACCCATGAAAAAAGCTGCTAAGACGGTTAAGAATCATCTATGGGGAATCATAAATGCGATCGTTCTAAAAGTTAGTAATGGCCCAGCTGAAAGCATAAATAGCCGCATCAAAACCGTCAAAGTTCGTGCGCGTGGATTCCGAAACACACAGCGGTTTGCCCATGCAATTTACTTCTATCTCGGAGGACTGGATCTGTACCCCGAAGGCCTCCAAAAACAGGCGCCCCACTCATAAAAGTGAAGAGCCATTTTTAAAAATGCGGTTTAGGGTTTCGTTGAGATTGTCATCATGCCGCGCCCTTGCTCTCAAATTCACAAAGAGTTCGGAAGGCAAGAGATAGAATCCCTTATCCTCCACAATCACGCCGCGACCCCGCTCTGCACGCTCATCACTCAATTTCGCATAGTCAAAACCCGTATCACCGACTTTGTGCTCATATCCATTGATGTAGCCGGCCAGGTTCTCGGAGATAAAGCGGTAGAACAGCATACCTAGTACGTAGCTCTTGAAATCCCAGCCGTCCACAGAACCACGCAGATCGTTGGCAATGCGCCAGATGGTTTTATGAAGCTCCGCACGTTCGACTTCCTTGTTATTGTTCATTCGATCTGTGCCCGTATAATTTTATTCTACCAACTCTCCAAGGAATCTAAGGGTAAGAGTACTCATGGTCGATACAATAACAAACCGCGTTAGAGCCTTTTAGCTCATTGATATCCCCTGCTCAATCTTTGTCATTTTGCATTGCGGTTGACTATCTTGGGAGCCAATGAGAGGTGCAAAATATTCCTTACCGGACATCCACCGCATCATTCAGGTCCAGTGTTCCCCCCTTTATCAAAATCCTCATGCATTCCTCATAGACGAATACACGATTGCGAATTTTCCCGGTGATCTCTTTGAGGATCTTGAGATCTATAAGATGCTGTATCGCCTTTCGTGCAGTAGGTGGTGAGATACCAGCCTGCTCTGCTGCAAATGAAGCTGTAAGAAATGGTCGCTCCTGGAATGCGTGATGCACGCGAAGTGCTGACAAAGCAGGTCTGCCCAGTTGTTTGATCCGATTCTGATCCTTGTCAAAAAGATCCAGAAGTTTGCCAGCAGTCCTCATTGCATGATCAGAAGTCTCAAAAACCCCATCCAAAAAGAATTCAAGCCAGGCCTCCCAATCTCCATGGGTGTGAATCTGCTGCAATAGTTCGTAATACCTCGATCTATGAGCCTTGAAGAAAAGACTAACGTACAGAATGGGCTCTCTCAGTATGCCACGCTCAAAAAGCAGAAGTGTGATCAGCAATCTGCCGAGACGGCCATTCCCATCCAGAAATGGGTGAATGCATTCAAATTGGACGTGAACCAGTCCCGCCTGTACCAAGACTGGAATATCCGAGTGATCATGGTGGATAAACCGCTCCAGATTACTCATAAGGTCCAGAATATACCCTGGAGGTGGTGGAATGTATTGAGCATCTTCTGGATGTGGACCCCCAATCCAGTTCTGAGAATGACGATACTCACCGGGATGTTTTTTGCTTCCTCGTCCGGTAGACAGTAGGATTGCATGCATCTCCCGCATCAAACGCTGGCTTAGCGGGAATCCATTCTTCATCCTTGAAAGACCATGTGTCAGAGCTTTAACATAGTTCGAGACCTCCTGTACATCTTCCAAGGATACCTCCGGTATACGTCCAGCTTCAAAGAGGAATAAATCGGACAACGATGACTGTATACCCTCTATCTGGGAGGACAGTACTGCTTCCTGTCTGACGTATGAATGCAGAAATACAGGAGCGCTCGGCAAAATGTCAATGAATCCATCCAGTCGACCGATCGCATGACTAGCCCGCTCAATTTTGAAGCTTAGCTTCCCCAGATCAATCGGTGGCTCGAACGGTAACGGTGGTGGGACGTATGCTTGCACTTTATTGCCAATGGTAGACACATTGATCCACTCCCCGAGACGGGATGGAAATTCATGGAACTGCATCCGATAAGCAAAAACTTTCTTTAGAGGATTTGTAAAGAAAGGAAATCATCATATCCTTTCTTTGTTTCCGTGCCCAGATGCCTAAATAGCAGTTTTTAGTGAGATTTCGATGTATGATTTCGAGAAAGAATATTCTACCGAGGTCACCTCCCGTACAGATATAGCACGGAGATGGAGATGCCCAATATTAGTTGGTCAAGAGAATGGGATATAATACTTTCAACTTATACTTACGCATCCCCTTATCTAGACAGGATCATTCGCAAACCCGCAGGTTGAGGCTCCTATGTACACCATCACGATTCCCTTTTCTTTTATGGAGGCACGAGAAGATATGTATTCTGTCGAATGATTCCGGTCTGAAAACACAGACACACCTCCAACTCTTCCCAACATAAAAGCACCAAAAGGTGTCAGCAGGACGACAATTAAGAGCCAAATCCTGTTTTTTTCTCAATGATCTTGATCATTTGAAAATTCGGCTCCGGTCAAGAATATCAATCTTCGGAAAGCGAGACGAGCTCTTGGCATACACATAATCTTTGTCCCAAGCCATTATGTGAGGAATGTTCTGGGCACTGTCCCCCAGATAATGTGACCCTAAATACGCTCCCTCCCCAGACACTACCGGCACACTGAAGTAGTGACGAGTCATCTCGAGCGGCATGCCTGGTGTGTCATCATCATAATCGCCGAGAGCAGCAGTGTTATAGCTAACCACAAAAGCATCAGAAACCGCGTCTGTCGCTATCAGCAGAAACGAACTCTCGCCAGGTTGTTGCGGTGGATATCGTATTGAGGGGCGCGTTGTCTCTATCTTATACATTGGATTATGGTCTGGAAATGTAACGCTCCATAAGAGTGATCCCAATTCATCATATCCTTTGAGTACGGGAACAGTCACATTTGTGTAAGCAACGATTCGGTTTTTTTCATTGCATACCAAGCTGGCCTGTTCTGACAAGATTGTTCGAACAAACGGGTTATCCGCAAGGTAAGGTTGCCCAAAAGATGTGACGTATTCACCGGCATAGGTCAGCTTATGGATAACAAGATCCAGCTCCTCTGAGTATCCAGCAAGGTAAACATGCCCTCCCATTACACAAATATCTGAAGCCACATAGCGGGAAGTAAAAAACGCGTGTTCCAGCTCGTACAAATCTTCTGCATTCTTGTGAAAAACTTGGATTCTGTATCCGCCCTGATCCGCCACAAAAATTTGACCAACATCCCCCGTTGCAGCCACCCCTGCAACATGAGTAAATTCACCCGGCCCAACACCAGATGAGCCGACGATTTGCTTCAGCGAACCCTGGTGATCGTAGACTCGCAGCTGTCCATATTCGCCATCCAGGTATAATAGTGTGCTGTCAACGATCGCTATAGAACTAATGGAGCCTATCATTTCATGGTGGTCTCCTTCAACAACCCCAATGCCATACACTTTCGTTTTCAAAAAATCAACTTCGTTTACCAATTGCAGATTACCCATCGTTTTATCCTCCCTCAGAGCATGCCGCTCGTTGGTAATCTGGGGAAAGTTCTCCTCTGTAGGATGAAGCCGACCTTGTACAAGATTGCTATATAAGTCGCGATCAGCACTGCTATCGCGACCACAGGAAGCCAATAACGCAAGACTGGCTAAAATCACCACGACCATATTATGCCGGTAGACATATCCTAACCCCGCCACGATTATCCCAGCCATCATAGCGATGGCCTTCTTTGACTTCAACATCTGTTTTAACGCATTATTCATGGTTCGCCCCTTTTTCGTTTGTTGCACATGGACAACACGTGCGACAACAATTATGCCGCTATCCCCGATCGGCTATTTTAGCAATTTGGGAGCAAGAGATTGAGGCTTGGGGCGATGAGATTGGAGGCATTAGAGTCGATTATCAGACAATTTGTCCGCGTTGATCACATCCAAGTATGTTCTAGTCCACGAATTTCGGACTCTTTGCGCTAGGGGTACTCTGTTTCCCACCAGAATCACTCGGTATTGCGAGGAAGGGCGGTCGCTGGCTTAACGTGAGCAGATTCGGTTGTCGCCGGTGGCGTGATCGGTTCCAGCAATCTTTCGAGAACTTCACTCCACCAAACCGCATGGTAATCATGTCCAGAAAATACGGACTACATTTACTGTTGCCGTTCGGCAACAAGGTCCACGAAATCCCGCACGAGCATCAGCCATTCCCGCTGCCTCGGTGTGTAGCTTCCCTGGATGTGCCCAGACACAACGAGTTGTAGCCGGGCCTGCTGCATCCTCTCTGTCCCGGCCACAGAAATGCCCGGCTCCAGTGTCGCGAGATGCTTGTGCCCGATCCGGTTGGCTTCCGACAGAACCTGTGACCAGCGCTCCTTGCAGGAGGACTTGGCGGCCAGCATGGTCAACCGGCCGACGGGAAATGTCTCGTCGAATTACTGCGCCTTGCCAGGAAATATGAAATCGGCTCTAGAGTCAGTGATGTACTGGTCAAGTTGACATATATCACCTGCACTATCTATATCCCATCAAGCCAGAAAATCTTAGGTTGATCTTATCAACGGGTTGTAGAACCTATTCGACTTTTGATGTTGTGATTAGTATACGGGTCTGCATTGAGAAACGTAACCCACCATATGAAAAAGATCTGGCTCTCGTGGAGTACAGGTAAAGACTGCGCATGGACACTCCACACGCTCAGAATGGAGGGAAAGTATGAAGTAACAGGTCTCTTTACTACCGTAACGGAGCAATTTTCTCGAGTATCTATGCACGGGGTTCGAATAGATCTATTGGAAGCTCAGGCCGACCGGGTGGGGCTTCCAGTTCATATCGCCAAAATCCCCTGGCCCTGCTCCAATAAATTGTATGAACGTGCAATGGAAGATGTCTGGGAGGCTGTGATCAACAGCGGCATACAGATCATCGCATTTGGAGATTTGTTCTTAGAAGATGTTCGTCAGTACCGGATTGATCTCCTCAAACGTACAGGACTTGATCCTATTTTCCCCCTCTGGGGTAAACCGACTCGGGAACTAGCAGAATCAATGGTTTCTTCCGGCCTACGCGCAACACTTACATGTATTGACCCAACACAAATGGTCGTAGACTCTGCGGGGAAGTTTTTTGACTCTGAATTCCTATCGGGTCTTCCACCTACCGTTGATCCCTGTGGTGAGAATGGCGAATTTCACACATTTGTGCATGCAGGGCCTATGTTCTCTGCCCCAATTAACGTAACTACCGGTGATGTGGTCAAAAGAAATGGATTCATCTTTGCGGATGTCATTTTGCGTAACGAGGATGGTGAGAATGCGGCTTAAACCACAAGAGAAAGCACAACAATCCATTTAGCAGATTAACCGTGATTTTTCCTCGTCGAAGCATTCACATAGAAAGGTATATTCCGATTTGAAGATCGAAAATCATGAATCACCGCATCATATCTCTAATTGCAAGTGCTACGGAAATCGTATGTGCCTTGGGCTTTGAGTCCAATCTTGTCGGTAGATCACATGAATGCGACTACCCAACTACCACTACACACATCCCTGTGTGCTCGTCTTCAAAAATAATAACTGAATCTTCCAGTGCCGAGATTGACGATCAGGTGCGAGCTATTGTGAGTGAAGGCTTGTCTGTCTATAAAGTCGATTCCGAGCTATTGGATAAGCTCTCACCAAGTGTCATCATTACACAAACCCAATGCGAAGTCTGTGCTGTAAGTCTCAGCGATGTAGAAAAAGCTGTGTGCAGATTGGTCAACTCAGCCCCAAAAATTGTTTCGCTCGAACCAATGTCACTCGAGGATGTCTGGACAGATATCCAACTGGTTGCCAATGCATTGGGTGATTCAGGAAGTGGAGAGGCACTTGTCTCAAGTCTCAAAAGTCGACTCCTATCATTACGCAACCAAACCCAAAAACTGGATTACCATCCTAAAATAGCCTGTATTGAGTGGATTGATCCACTCATGATTGCAGCTAACTGGGTTCCCGACCTAGTAGGTTATGCTGGAGGAATCAATCTCTTTGGTGATCCTGGAAGTCATTCAGAATACTTTTCGATAGATGAACTTCTTGCAGCTAAACCCGAAGTGATTGCCATAATGCCTTGCGGGTTTGGCATTGATCGTTCTATCCGCGAAATGGCACCACTTACCTCAAACCCCCAGTGGATAGATTTACCCGCCGTGCAGAACGGACGTGTTTATGTCACGGACGGCAATCAATACTTCAATCGCCCCGGTCCAAGGGTTGTGGAATCAGCAGAGATTCTCGCAGAATGTCTGCATCCAGATTGTTTCGATTTCGGACATCAGGGGAAGGGATGGATCCCGTGGGACACATCTCAGACTTAGCAGTGTAGTCCACGAGATCTTAAACAACGTGACCTAGAGTCACATCCAGGCGGATTCTACAAGGATGCCACGTTTCCAGTAAAACAGATACCGTCACTCGCGCTCCGCATACACAAAGTAGGCACCCCGTTCCTGCCCATCCGGCTGGACAAGCCAAGTCTGCACGGTAGTGGGTCCCGCAACGAGATCGAACTCAAACGTTGCGGCAGTCTGATCTTCAGCAACTACTATTCGTGCCTCCTGGTCTCCCACCTTGATACGTGCCTCAGTACTCTCCAAAGGTTCGTCCATGTGTCTGGGCCATCTGCGCAGCTCAAAAGTGTATCTGCCGGATTCGATCACCTCAACCGCCCAGTAGCCATTGCCTATCCTGCCGTTCTCAACCTGCCTGTGATTCCAGATTGATTGGGGCTGGTCAACCACATGCCAGTCATGCGGATTCAGTGCCACTGGATTCTCCGCATCAACTCCAAGAACAATCCGTACATATCCATCGAACGAAGGCTCAAGATGATTCCACCACTGCTCATATGCTGCACGCAATTCATCGGCCACCTCGGGAAACTGTTCAGCAATATTATTTTCCTGCCCCGGATCCTCTTGAATGTCATAGAGCTCATGCTGGTTAACCAACCGCCAGCGTTCAGTCATAACGGCTGACTTACGCCACTTGATCGGGTATGGAACACGTTGAGAATGGACAAACAAAGTGCGGTCCGTCTGTTCTTCTCCACTCAACAGTGGTACCAGACTCATACCATCTATGTCTGCGGGTACGGGTAGATCACAGAGCTCGGCCAGCGTGGGTAAGACATCAATGTGAGCTGTAAGGGCATCCACCTCCCGTGATCCAACATAACCAGCAGCCGGCCAACGTAAAAAGAACGGTACGCGATGCCCACCATCATACTCGGATCCTTTGCCTTGGCGCATACCTGCATTGAAGCCCTCCCATGTTCCCTCCTGCTCGCGCCAATTAGCCCAGCCCTCCGCTGAACCGTTGTCAGTCATGAAGATGAGAATTGTGTTCTCACTCAAATCAAGGGAGTCCAACTGTGCCAGCAGCCTACCCATATTGTCATCAATGTTCGTTACCATGCCACTGAACCGTGCCATGACGTCGGGAAATCCCATCTCACGGTATGGCGCCGCATACTCCTCTTCCACAAAGTATGGGCCATGCGGGGCATTCGTCGTCAGATACAAAAAGAATGGTTCATCCTGGTGCTCCTCAACAAAACGCAAAGCGTCATCAAACCAGACATCCGTCACGTACCCTTCGGTTTCCTCCAAGACTCCGTTACGCACATACTTGTCGTCGAAGTAATCATTCCCAAAATAATCGGGCCCCTGCCCAACGCCGCCCGCCGGATGGTAAAACGCTTCTTCGAACCCTTGATCCTGCGGACGAAGTGGATAGTTGTCACCCAGGTGCCACTTACCAACCATACCCGTCCGGTAACCCGCTCCGGCAAATAGTTCGGCCAGCGTAACTTCTTCCGGAGCCATCAGGGATCTCCCCATTATGGTGTGCCAGACTCCAGTTCGGGTAGAATACCGTCCTGTAAGGAGTGCCGAGCGCGTCGGGGAGCACGTTGGATCCACATGAAAATCGGTTAAACGTACGCTTTCGCTGTGCAGGCGGTCGAGTACCGGCGTCCTGATTGCGGGATTGCCATGTGCACCGATATCTCCATACCCCTGATCGTCAGTGATAACAAGAATGACATTGGGACGTGTTGGATCATCTGATGTCTGACATCCTCCCAAAACAATCACAACAACCCAGATAATAGGAATAACGAATCTCATGTTGACCGTGCAATAGATTATCTATTTTGTAAAAGCTCATCTGCTGTATAGTACCCCTGCCTGTTTGCTGTACTGGCACGAACAGCTTCTACCTGGGCGGGGGTGATCACTGATGCACTATTCCCGAATGCATTGCGCACATAGGTTAGCACTGCGGCAATTTCATCGTCACTCAGTAGACCCCGGAATGGTGTCATAGGCACCTGCCCCGGATAATCTTCGCCCAGTACCTCTATCGGTCCTATTAGACCATCCAGTGTAAGCTTGATCAGACGCTCGGAATCGCCCAATACCCAGTCTGTGTCGGCCAGTGGAGGAAAACCTGATACCGGTAATCCCTTGCCATCGGGCCTATGACAGGTACTGCAATATCCATCGCGCGCATAAATCCCCTTACCCGTCGTGTACTGCACCAAGTCCGAACCTTCCAGCTCTGGCGTCTCTTCTTCGACCCGGTTGGACTGCACACGTTGATCTCTCAAGTGAGCTATAGCCGTTACGGAAACGTTCATGTTCCACCTATCCAGTGTGCGCTGACTTGCTTCTTCAACGATTGGCAGCCCCTGCTCTGGATCCAGCCAAGAAGCAGCCGCCATTACTTCAAGCCGAACGCGACCATGCGGATCACCTGCTGCTTCTATAAGCAGTTCTCTCTGCCTTCCTAGCTGCGGATTGTATCGAAGTACACGAACAGCGGCAGCACGAACCCGGAAGTCTGTCGCGTTCAACAGCCGCTCCAAAAGCACTTCATCCACCTGATTCAACCCCCAGGTTACCCAAAGGGCTTCCAAAAGACGATGCTCGTACCCCTCGTCATCCGGATCCAGATCTGCTATCCAGGCCTCTAGGCGAAGCAGTACCTCTGAAGGATCACGACCCCGCAGTTCCCGGCGCGTACGGTAACGGGTACGATACTCCGGTAACGTCAGATTCTCTAGCAATTCTTCAATGGTGGCCCCTGCCACTTTAGCGGGCTCAACCAGTGGCCTTGATGGATAAGTTATTCGATAGATCCGGCCATGCTCGTGGTCGCGCAGGGGATCACGTGCATTGTGCTGCATGTGGCCAACCAGCACGTTGTGCCAATCAACAAAGTAAAGCGAACCATCCGGGGCGAACTCCATATCCACAGGCCGGAAGTTTCCATCGGTGCTCTGAACCAGATCCTGACGATGCGTGCTGATGTATCCAGTCCCGTCGTCCTCCATAGTGTGCTGCTTCATCCCTAGGAACCCTATGGTGTTGTTGATCAATAGGTCTCCTTGCATTTCGTCAGGGAAATGTCGACTGTGCACGAACTCCAACCCCGAAGTTGGACGCACACGATGGGCATCCTCAATCAAATTATAGGACTTATGTGTAGCCACGCCATAACGTGGTTTCACGGTTCCAGGCGACATCCACCGTACATCTGGACCGGAAGTTTCAGCAAAGAAAGGCTGTCCCCATTCATCAAAAGCAATTCCCCAGGGGTTGGGAATGGACAGCTGCGCAGTACGTTCAAGATGGCGGCGCTGCGGATTGTAGCGAAGGAAGCCCCCATTCGTTGCTCGAACCGGACCATAAGATGTCTCCACGTTCGAATGCAAAAAGACCCCTTCCCCCATATAAATCGAACCAGATGGATCTGCCACAAATGCACTGATTACATGATGTGTATCGTGATCATCAAAACCACTCAGTATGATCTGCTGTGTATCTGCATGGTCATCACCGTCGGTGTCTGAAAGCAATACAAGATTGGTACCCTGGCTTACATACACACCTTCCGGGGCAAATTCGAAGCCAACCGGAAGATGCAGACTGTCGGCCCATACAATCTGCCGGTCTGCCTTTCCATCCTGATCTGTGTCTTCAAAGATCAGAAGTTTGTCGTTGGGAAGCGGATCTCCCGGCCGCCAGTGCGGATAACTGGGCATAACCGATACCCACAGACGCCCCTGGTTATCAAATGACATCTGAACAGGATTCGCTAAGTCCGGAAACTCTACCTCGGATGCAAATAACTCTATCTCGTATCCAGGCGCAATAGTGAAGGTCGCTAGGGCCTCCTCTCCATAGCGGTAAGCAGGGTCCCCATTTTTATTGCTCGGTACATAGTTGGTAACCACCTCAGGAAGCTCATGTGTCCGTACATCGGCTGCATCTATATCCATAGTAGTTCCCGCCGCAACGTGCCAGATTGCGGTATCCCGGATAGCGGTCATCTGTCGAATCTTTTCCAGCTCCGCTGGATAATTATCTGGTCCAAACGGATTGTAACGACGCCCATACACATGCACACCGTTGGGAATTTTATAATCATTATGCCAATGCCAATTCTTATCTCTCACAGCGGCTAGCAGACGAAAACGTTCCCGATCGTCGAGTACTCGACTACCCCCAAATAACTGATCCGCCAGACTTTCTGCCAACAAGGCATATCCTTCTTCATTGAGCTGTGAACCATCAATTGTAAGGGGCTCCGTCGTGCGTCTATACCAGCTTCGGGAGGCCGAAAAGACGTCAGCAAACGGGAGTCCATGGCGCTGCGACACGCGCTGAATAGCTTCCGTATAGGCCGCCAGATTGATATTCTCCTGCTTACCGTCAGGAACATCTAGTAAATGCGATAGGTCTTCAAATCCTATTGGAGATACCAGTACCAGATCAGGCGCGCCCTCCCCATTGTAAGATTGGAACAGAGTATGCTGGGCAAACGCTTCCAATTCTGCTTCGAATGCGTCTACTCCCCCGAGACCTGCATATGATTCGTTGAAGCCGAAGAAAGCCACAATCACATCAGCCTGCAATCGCGTCAGCCACTCATCTGGAGTCTCGAAATGCCCCTGACTGTTGGAAGGCTGCGCCAATTCCGTATAGAAGCTGTCTGCTCCGGGAAAAGCCCACGGAGAAACACGGCCTGGATGCGGACGAAATCCCGGTGTATTACCTCCATCGCACATATTTCGGATTGTTAGCCTGTGCTCTGGAAACCGTTGATGCAATTCCGTTTCAAAATGCCCGAAATTCATCATGCGCGAGCATAAATTGTTACCTATAAGCACAATGTGATCTCCTTCATCGATCGACAGCGTTGGCCCCGGTGGATAAGATCCACATTGCACACAGAATGCCATAAGTACAAGTACAGCACTGACCCCTCCCCTGTGTAAGGTCATCTTTGATGTTTTAACGGGCGTGCACATTTTTTACGGATTTTTTCCAAGTTATAGAATTCCGCTATCAGGTGTTCTCGCGGATACAGACAGACGCTTACCAAACCTTTCAGCAATGCAAGATAAACACTTCACACGCAGATCGTTCATTCAAACCATATCTGCCAGTGCGATACTGGCGAGTAGGTTCACCATCCGTGATAGACCAAATATTGTCATGGTTGTGGTGGACGACCAGGGAACGAATGACGCGGGCTGCTACGGCAATCCCGTGATCAAGACGCCGGGTCTGGACCTTCTGGCCGAGCACGGCACACGTTTTACCCATGGCTTTTGCACCACGGCATCCTGCAGTGCCAGCCGATCAGTCATATTGAGCGGTCTTTATAATCATGCCAACGGACAGTACGGTCACATGCATGCCTTCCATCACTTCAAAACCTTCGACCATGTGCAATCACTGCCAACACTTCTCCACCGCGTGGGATACCGCACCGTGAGAACTGGCAAATACCATGTTGCACCGCCGTCAGTCTATGCGTTTGAGGATGAAATTACGGCTACTGGTGCCTCACCCATGGAGCGCGCAGAGGCCTGTGCACCCATTTTTGATCGAGAGGATGGCCGTCCATTCTTCCTGTACTTCTGCACAAGCGAACCCCATCGTCCATTCGTGCGAGGCGGAAGTGATCCTGTATCGCCGGATGAGGTGCTAGTGCCCGACTATTTACCCGATCTGCCCGAAACCCGAACAGAGCTCGCACGCTACTATATGTCTGTGCAACGTGCTGATCGCGGCCTCTTGCGTCTGATTGAGCTCCTCCAGAGCTCAGGTACGTGGGAGAATACGGTCGTGGTATTTATTTCAGACAACGGGGTAGCATTTCCAGGAGCAAAGACCACGCTCTACGATCCCGGTATGCGTCTGCCTTGCGTTATTAGACGACCTGAAGTAACTCCTGGGGTCTGTGATGCTATGATAACATGGGCCGACCTGTCGCCAACGCTCCTAGACTTGGCAGGAGCGGGCTCGGAAGCACCCGCCATGCACGGACGCAGCTTCAAGAACGTAATGACTCAAAGCTCGACCGAGGGATGGGATGAGGTCTTTGCTTCACATACCTTCCATGAGGTCACGATGTACTACCCCATGCGAGTGATCCGTGGACGCCGCTACAAACTCATCTGGAATATCGCTCACGGGTTACCATATCCCTTTGCCACTGATCTCTGGGCCTCGGACACTTGGCAGGGCACACTTGCGAGAGAACTGACACACTACGGCAAACGTCCAGTCAAGGATTACCTTGAGCGGCCAAGGTTCGAATTGTACGATCTTGCGGATGACCCGCACGAAATCCATAATCTTTCCGGGGATCCTGCCCACCAACCCATTCTGGAAGACTATCAGAATAGATTGCGCGCATATCAGCAGAAGACGAACGATCCTTGGATTCTAAAATGGGAGTATGAGTAAATTGTGCACAATACGCGCACAACCGCTAACTTCCGGTTCCTACAGTCTGTTCTTATCCCGATCATGATAAAGCGCACAGTTTTCCTGCTCCTCCTAACAATGCCTGCATATCTGGCAGCCAGCCAGGATGCCCCGCGTCCAACACAAACCGTCCAACTCTTGGTCCCCCAATTGGAAACCACACCCGATATAGATGGGAGCCTATCCGAGTGGAAAGACTTGGCGTTCACGGATGGCATCTGGGATATTTACCGTCTTCGTCACACATTCTGGTACGACGATGGCCGACGTAACCGGCTCACTGACCATGGAAATGAACCACACCCGGAAGACGATCTGCAAGCCCGTTATTATGTGGCCTGGGATACTGAGTACCTGTACTTTGGGGCCGAAGTGAAAGACAACGTCAACGATGTTGATGCTCCCGGACAGGAGCCGCGTGCGTGGTACTTGCGCGACAGTATTTGTTTTTTTGTCGAGGCACCCCGGGACGAAGCTCCAGAATATTTTGGTCAGGGTGATAACGCATTCTGCTTTGTAGCAGACGCATCCCGACCGGATTACGCAGCATGGTGGCGGCATGGAACTGCCGACCAGCGATACGTGGAGGAGCCAATCCCGTCAGAAGCCGTGTCATATGCCTTCCAATTCAACCCCTGGGGTACAGGAGAAGCCGATTTTGTACTGGAAGCACGTGTTAGGATGGCCCCCACGCTGGGGGAAAGTGATCCTCGCTGGACACCTCCTCACGTTGGGGATGTCTATGGATTCGAAATTGTACACTGTGATCCAGACGGAGGCCCATATGGCGGACATTTCATGATTTACGGAACCGGTGACGACGATGCTACATGGGGGCGCATGGTCCTTACTGGTGCTCAGACACCCATTGAGCGACGCGCTGAATAGTTGCTTGACCGTTTCTCAATTGTGTTACCCTAAACAACGACAAAGCCACGCTTCACGACTAACCCTCCCGATTTTCCTATCCCTGATTGTGGTCTCAACCAATACTCAGGATAACATCTCCACCTTTTGAAGGTCAATGGACTCTGTACCTGCCTAGTGGGACTAGCCTGAAGTCACCCAAAATCAGGCCAAATGGGCCAAAATACAGCCAAAAACCCACTGAAGAACCCCACGAAAACACTCCAAACCGACCAACTCTTAATTTCCGGGCAAGCACCAACTAATTGCCCTGCATTCACCTCCTGAATCGGGTATTGAGGCGGCAGCGCACGGGACCGAAACACCGAAACCAACAGCAGGGTGACGCCGAAGGGTGTGACTATCCACAAGACCGTATTCTTTCAGGCATCCCCCGGGGGTATGAACCGATAGCGAATGATGGCAGAGTTTCCAACATCCCCGTCCGGTGTTGGCACATTCGGACCCACGAAGTAGAGATGTCCATGCCGGGCGGTATAAGGAACTTTGGGAGGCACCGTGCTCACCGCTTCAAATTGACCATTGTTGCTGACGATACTGAATCCGGAAACAGATCGACCCGTAAAGCCCTCAGGACGATAATTCTCGCTAATTCTAGAAAACAGCGACATCCGGATATTTTCATCAAGCGCATACAGCCCGGTCAACGATGGAAAAGCGTCTATTCCTTTGTTCCGGGCAGTACGGTCTCCAGTTTCTGGGATGTCCTCATCCCGCTCGATGAAGAACTCTGGTCGGAATTGGGTCCAGGACCCTTGGCCCGATACCGGCGTGGCGTCCAGATCCTCGTGATGCTTGTAGAGCGGTCCGTCACCGAAGCAGTCCATGTTGCGCCCTCTGAGTCCTAGGTAGTTCGAATTGAGTCGGGGAAATTCGGGTGGTGCGAGCTCGATCGTCCGCTGGAACTCCAGATCCATCGAATAGACTTCGATCGCGGTCTTCTGCTCTGGACCCTGCAATCCCAGGTAGGTGAATAGAGAATCGCCCCAGGTGCAAAAGGACAACAATGGTGAGGTCAGATCCGGCCGGGCCGCCAGACAATTACCTGATCGGTCAAAAACAACCACCGTCCCTTCCTGTGTGATCACTAGGATACTACCATTATCCGCAAACCGAGCGTGCGACACAAAGTGACCAGAGTCATTCGGATAGCACACGTCTTTATCAAACGTTGACACATGGTCTCCCGTGGACGCAAACAGGCGAACGAATCCAGACGATATGTCCGTGATGAGTATGTGTCCCGACCTGTCTGCGTCAATGAACCAGACCATTCCCACCAAGACGGACGGGTCCAGGACCACCGTGTCTGCCAACACAAACAACTCATCAAACGGCACAAGCGTTGACGGCTCGACGGTGGACTGACCGTGGGAATCGGTGTCGCGGATGCATCCGGCAAGTAGGAAGGCCATCAGCACACCCAAGGCAACGCTCGCAAAGCGTCTGCGTAGGCTCACTGGACAGGTCATAAATTGGTAAAACAGTGAAAGTTTTGACATGTCAGTGTAGGCAATGGTTGGAATTGAGACGAAAATATAGAGGAAACATACATAACCACCATCCACAAAAACCTAATGTGTGTTCCTGCGAGTAAGAACGGGGCTGTGTACTCGAATGAATAACTAGTTCTGTCTCAGTTGATTGCCCCTAAAAACTCCTGCAATCGCCGGCTCGTCCTAAGGAGGATTGCTGCAGGATTTGGAATCGCACCACCAAACTGGCAATCGCCACGTCCAAGGAAGAACTGGCAATCAAACGTGACGGGCCGGTGTGGAGTCAACTATTAGTCGATTAAGTCCCGAAGGTAGATCGTATTTGTGCACCTGGCTCTTTGTGCGCTGATATTTTGGATCGTATTTTTATGCGAGATTGTGATGGGCACGGTCAATCCAGCCTCAATACATCTTAATTTATCAGATCAAAGGTAACAACAGCCCGTCCGATGTACACCGTAATCGACGTGAGTTCAATCCGGTTGGCTCGTTTCTTGGCTGTCAGATGTTGTTAATCAAGCAGTATTACTAGATGGGACGGGTTATTCGCACAGGGAACACGCCAGCCAAAGAACGGAATGCTCACATTCGGACCTGTGCAGAACTACTTCGCCTGCTGGCGGAAAAAGATCACTTCGATGATGAGGCCAAGGACATGGCTGCATTGTTTGTCTTTTCGCTGCGAGGAGTTTATGCGACGATTGAAAGTAGCGCCGATGTGTGGGATGAGCGAAATTACTGGAAGCGGGCAGAGGCTCTTCGTAACGACTGGCTCTGGAGTAGGAAGGCGGCGGATGATCTTGAGCTACTCATCTGCAGGGAGGAATGGGGAAAGATCCCGGGTATGCTGATGGAGTTATTTCCACGGTTTCATCAGGTCAATGTTGTGACAATCACCCGGAATGCGGATCACTGGTGCGGAGCTCTGAAGGCACTTTTAGCTTCCAAAGAATGACAGAATACGAGCTCGGGGCTGTTGTGCCCAGTTATTACTGATTGCACCGCCCAATCGACTTGCAGAGCCGTTTAATCGAAAACCGTCTGATATGTATGCATGATGTGGCCGGGGTCTGGGGCTGGTGATCAATTGACCAACGAAATTTAACCCTGGATCGCATCCTGGAGCAGGACCTTGATCAACACGTGGTCCATTATAGTAGCCCGGTGGAGAAGATTGCCTCACATATCTGCTCCGTTTCGGAGATCACGTACAGAAATCGAAACCGGTTATGGATGACGTATTCCTTTTGCGGGAATTTCGCGACGTGGTCAAAACGGTAAAGGATCAATTCGTTGCGTCAAAGCAAATCCTGTTATTGTAGGATTTTGTTCTGCGACAATTGTTGTTTAAGCCGGTGACGTTTAGAATTTAAGTCGGCGGGGCCGCGTGCGTAGTGCTGGCGCGACAGTACTTGTTTTTTGTCGAAGCACCCTGGGACAAAGCTCCAGAATATTTTGGCCAGGGTGGTAATGCATTCTGCTTTGTAGCAGACGCATCCCGACCGGATTACGCGGCGTGGTGGCGGCATGGAACTGCCGAACAGCGATACACGGTGGGGCCAATCCCGTCAGAGGCCGTGTCATACGCCTTCCAATTCAACCCCTGTGGGGTACAGGGGAAGCCTATTTTGTGCTGGAAGCATGTGTTAGGATGACCCCCACGCCGGGGGAAAGTGATCTTCGCTGGCGTCTCCCCATGTTGGGGATATCTATGGACTCGAGATTGTACACCATGGTAAGGACGGAGGCCCATATGGCAGACAATCATGTTGGTTTCTCAATTATATTATCCTAAACTAACGATAAAGCCATGCTTTCACGACTAATCCTCTCGATTTTCTTGTCCCTGATTGTGGTCTCAGCCAATGCTCAGGATAATATCTCCGCCTTTGAAGGTAAATGGACCCTGTACCTGCCTGGTGGGGCTGGCTGGCTCGAAGTCACCCAAGATCAGGGCTTTGTAGATGCATCATTGCTTTGGTACGGTGGTAGCGTACTCCCCGTGTCCAGTGTGAACGTTACCGGTGATGTATTGACCGTCACAAGAACACAGGCCGTCAACAGAGACCTCGAAGACGGAAGTACGCGGAGTCACATCCTTACTAACACCCTCACCTTCCAGCCTGACGGCGACCGCCTGACCGGAACGGCACATTTTCCGAGCCGATCTGGAATGGGTACCCGTGTAATAGAATTCGAGGCAGAGCGGATTCCTGAACTGCCCCCTGCACCGGATCTCTCACAGGCAACCTATGGAGAACCCGTTGAGCTGTTCAATGGCAAAGATCTTACTGGATGGCGTATAATCAACGATCAGCAGACCAACGGCTTCAAAGCAGAAGATGGCATGCTCGTTAATGATCCGGTACAATCAGAAAATGGTGAACATATCAGTTACGGAAACCTACGTACCATTGCCACCTTCGAGGACTTTCGTCTGACCCTGGATGTGAACGTGCCCGAGGGTAGCAACAGCGGCGTCTATCTCCGCGGTATCTACGAAATTCAGGTTGCAGACACCTATGGAAGAGACTTGGACAGTCATCACATGGGGGCTCTTTACAGCAGAATTAAACCATCATCTAGCGCGGAAAAGCCCGCCGGTGAATGGCAATCAATGGACATTACACTCTACCAGCGTCACCTTACGGTGATCTTGAATGGAACAACGATCATTGATAATGAGCCTGTTCTCGGGGTGACTGGCGGTGCCATGACGGCTGATGAAGCCTCACCTGGCCCCATTTATCTTCAGGGGGATCACGGTCGTGTGCTGTACCGAAATCTCGTACTAACCCCAATCATGTAACCTTCTCAGTAATGGCTCAGCGTTTTTTAGTTTCCCGGCGTGATTTTATGCGCACAGGTGTAATTGGCACTGCCGGATTTGCCATGGGCGCGGCGCGTCCGGCTGCCGTAGCTCCTAGTGATCGTATCACGATCGGCATGATTGGTGCAGGGGCCAGGGCACATCAGCTGGTCGAGGCTCTCAAGGAATTCCCTGAAGTGGAGATCGTAGCAGCCTGCGACGCCTATACAGGGCGCTTGGATCGTATGAAGGACCGCACAGGTGGAAAAGCTGACGTCATGGCGGATTACCGAGAGATCATCAACCGCAATGACATTGACGCGGTAGTGATTTCCAGTCCTGATCACTGGCATCATCAGCACTCTGTTGATTCGCTCAATGCGGGCAAGCACGCTTACATAGAAAAGCCGCTCACCTATTCTATTACGGAGGGTCTGGACATCATTGAAGCGCAAAAGAAGCACAACCTTGCCGTACAAGTGGGTAGCCCCGGACCAAACAGTGTGCTTGTCCAAAAAGCACGCCAAATGATCCGGGAGGGAAAACTTGGGCAAGTCACAATGGTACGCGCCAGCATGAATCGCAATACTGCTTCCGGCGCATGGATATACCCGATACCACCGGATGCCTCGCCGAGAACCGTAGACTGGGATCTATTCCTTGGCTCAGCACCCAGGCGGCCGTACAGTCCTGAACGCTTCTTCCGCTGGCGCTGCTACAAAGACTACTCAGGCGGCATGTCCACTGATCTGTACGTCCACACGTGCACGACCATCAATTATGTTATGGGTGCACAAATTCCTGAGAGCGTTATGGCTATGGGCGGGTTGTATCGATGGACGCGCTCCCGCGATGTACCCGACACCATTAACGCATCACTGAAATACCGGGATGGCTTCATGGTGAGTCTGAGCGGCACCTTCAATAATCAGGGAGGCAGCGGCGGTGGTATGCAAGTTCTGGGTACGGAAGGCTCTTTGGTGTTTGGGGGAGGACTGCGCTTCATCCCTGAGCATGTTAACGAAGGCAATGGCTGGATTACTGACAGCTGGCCAAAGGCCTTGGCTGACGCCTATATTGCCGATCCAGCCGTTCGCCTTGAGGAAATGCCCTCCAGTCGCCCTCAGGCAACTGTCGTAGGTGAAGAAGTTTACTACCCGGAAGGGCAGGCATCCATCCTTGCTCATATTCAGGAATGGCTGGACGCGATACGAAACGGCAGTGCCACCAAGGAAAATTCAGAAGTAGGACATCATGCCGCCGCATGTGCACACATGATCAATACTTCCTTGGAAATGGAAAAGGCCGTCCACTGGGATGGGCAAAATTTGACGGCCAACTAGCCTGGTATAGTAGGGGGTAACTTCCGTTATTACGGCTGTGAGCAACTCGAGGGAAGACTAGGCGCAGCGATAATCTCACCGAAGGCAACGTGATGCGGCGAGGTGAGGCAAGGAAGGTGATCAAGGATTATATCTGCCTCGCTTTCCCGCACGGCACCGGTGAGCGAAACCGCAAACGCTGCGCACAATGCCTCCTATATGACGCCGAAGGCGTATAACTATCCACAAGACCGTATTCTCTCAGGCATACCCGGGGGTATGAACCGATAGCGGATGATGGAGGAATTTCCAGCATCCCCGTCCGGTGTTAGCACAATGGGGCCCACGAAGTAGAGGTGTCCATGTCGGGCCGTATAAGGAGACTTGGGGGGCGCCGTGCTCACCGCTTCAAATTGACCGTTGTTGCTGACGATACTGAATCCAGAAACGGACCGACCCGTAGAGCCCTCCAGACGATAGGTCTCGCTAATTCCGTCAAACTGCATCATCCGGACATTTTCATCAAGTGCATATAGCCCGTTCAACAGCGGAAAAGCGTTCATTGCTTTGTTCCGGGCAGCACGGTCTCGAATTCCTGGGATGTCCTTATCTCGCTTGAGGAAAAACTCCGGCCGGAATTGGGTCCTGGGCTCCTGGTCCAATACCGGCGTGGCGTCCATATCCTCGTGATGCTTGTAGAGCGGTCCGTCACCGAAGCAGTCCATGTTACGCCCGCGATCTCCCGTGTAGCTCAAATTAAGCCGGGGGAATTCGGGAGGTGCAAGCTCAATCGCCCGCTGGAACTCTATATCCATTGAATAGACTTCGATTACGGTCTTCCGGTCTGGACCCTGCAATCCCAGGTAGGTGAATAGCGAATCGCCCCAAGTGCAAAAGGACAACGGTGATGGTGTCAGATCCAGCCGGGCCGCCAGGCAATTACCTGATCGGTCAAAAACAACCATCTTCCCCTCCCTGGTGGTCACCAGGATATTGCCATTATCCGCAAACCGAGCGGCCCACACGGAGTGTGGGAAATCGGGTGGATGGCACACGTCTTGATCAAACGTTGACACATGATCTCCTGTGGACTCAAACAGGTGAACGAATCCAGACGAGAAGTCCGTGATGAGCATGTGTTCTGACATGTCTGCGTCAATGAACGAGATCGGTCCCAACAAGACAGATGGGTCCAGGACCACTGTGTCTGCCAGCACAAACAACTCTTCAAACTGCACAAGCGTTGACGGCTCGACGGTGGACTGACCTTGGGAATCGGTGACGTGGATGCATCCGGCAAGTAGAAAGGCCAGCAGCACACCCAAGGCAACGCTCGCAAAGCGTCTGCGTAGACTCATTGGACCGGTTATAAATTGGTGGAACAGTGAAAGTTTTGACATATCAGTGTAGACGATGGTTGGAATTGCGACGAACTACAGGGGGAGCATAAACAACCCCAGCTACAATAACCATGCAAAAGCTGACGTCATGGCGGATTACCGAGAAATCCTCAACCGCAATGACATTGACGCGGTATTGATTTCTAGTCCTGATCACTGGCATCACCAGCACTCTGTTGATTCGCTCAATGCGGATAAGCACGTTTACAGAGAACGACAGTTCACCTTGAGGAAATGGTCGGCAAGCGGCTGAAATTCACGGAATTGACGGCAAAATAATGGACGAAGCCAAATACTTCGGAAAGGTTTACACGCCCGGGTGGATTGTAGATCATATGCTGGCCCCCATGTTTGAGGGATCGCTCGCAGACGTTCATGTATGCGATCCTGCATGTGGATCAGGAGACTTCCTTGTTCCGATTGTCGAAGAAGTATGCAAACGAGCAATCAAAGCGCATGACAAGGATCATGCCAAATATCTCACGACCTTGAAGCAGCTAACTGGATACGACATTGACGGAACAGCCGTCAGGCGTTGCCGGGAAAGGCTGTCAGCTGCTGTGGAAAAGGGGCTTGGACAATACTATCCCGTCGATTTCTGGCGCATCTTCAAGGCTGACGCTATGGACATGTGGCTGTGCGACACTGAAAAATTCGACTGGGTTGTTGGCAATCCTCCGTATGTGCGCATTCAACATCTCGAAGCCAAACGCAGAGACAAGATCAGGCGTGCCGGCTGGAAATACTTTCAGGGATCGAGTGACCTTTACATTGTGTTCTTTGAGCTTGGACTGCGCTTGTTGAAGGAAGGAGGCAATCTCATATTCATATCGCCAAGCGGCTGGATTCGCAACGGGGCGGGAAAAGCGATGCGCAAAGACTTGGAAGCCAGTCATGGCATTGTATCGCTGAAGGATTTCCGGGATTGGCAAGTGTTTCCAGGTGTAAGTACCTATACTTGCATTGCGCACATCCACAAGGGCAGTGGCGGCAAGAAGGAAGAAGTGTTCCAATGGGACGGAGAAGCATTTGCTAACTCTTGCAGGCTTGCAAGGTCTGCTTCAAGATGGGCTGTGATAGCTTTGTCCGTCGACAAAGCGAACGAGGAGGGTTCGGTCAAACTATCTGACATTGCTGACATTCATGTAGGCATTCAGACGCTGGCCGACAAAGTGTTCATCTTGCCGGTGATTTACTGGGAAGAAGGTTTTGTTTTCGTTAAAGCTGATGACACCAAGTTTCCGATTGAGGAGGGGGCCGTGCGCCGCATCTTGAAAGCATCTGTGTTGAAGGACGGCAAGGACAAGGTAGACCGCGTCGCGATCTACCCATATGACAACAAAGGCAAGTTGATACCTGAGGACGATTTTGAGGACAAGTTTCCCCGTACCTATACTTGGCTAGCCGCGAACAAAGATCGCCTGCTTGCCCGTGATAAGGGTACATTTAGCGAATCCAAGTGGTACGGCTATGGACGAAAAGTCGGGATACGAAGCGCTCTGGGTCATAAGATTTTGACCTCTAGCATGAACCGCCAACCAAATTTTCAGATCTGCAATGACCCTGACACACTGTTTTATTCGGGCTATTGCATTAAACCCCGAATAAGTGTGGACCTGAAAACATTGCAAGAAGTGCTGAACAGCCCCGCAATGGCCCAACATGTTAGAGCATTTTCACAGCCGTTCAGGGGGGGCTGGTATAGCTATGCTAAGCGGTATATTCAAGATTTTCCAATAGCGGCCAATTTGGCCAAAGTACAACGACATGAACAAAATATTCAGAAATCTGCCATTGCCCGCCGTGCAAGAACCACATGTCCGGCAGGCGACCAGTCTGGTCAGACATGGGAAAAATCGTGTGACTCAGTACATCCATTTCAACAAAACTTTTAACCAGCACTGAACGTCAGAGTAATTGTCGCTCGTAGTCAGTCTAACTATCTTCTTGCATACGAGAAATCATGAAAAGTCTATCCGCATATCGCCCTAGGCACTGGCTACCCCTAATTGCCGGACTTGCGTTTGTTCTCAACATGGTCCCTGGTTATTTATTAATACCCGGACTTGGTCTATCCGAAGTGTGGTCAATCGCCTTGTCAGCAGCGAATGTAATTCTCATGCTGACTGTGGGGGTCTCTCTGCTTGTCTATGGTGTCCAATGGATTATGACACTGATTTTGACCATTATGGCGTCACGAGTCAATGAGCAGCCATAACGTTCGACTGCGGTCGGGCATCGTAGCCTGACCGCGTAAATACATCGTTGCTATGGAGGCGCGAAAGAAGCCCTTGATCTTTGAAGAGTGTCTCTGGCTGCGTGGCTTGCGGGTACACTTCACGACTATGTAGATGGATCCTCCATCTGCAATCTGCGCCGGAGTTCGCTGATTTGTCGCATTGTGCACAAGAATAACATTTAGCCCAAGGCTCCAGTTTCTCTAAGAGCATTTCAGCATCGCCTGACAACTGGCACAGAACGTCGTGACTACGCTTGGGTTGGCGGCTCGGCCAGGTAACAATTATCATAGCCTCACTTTTACCAAGTTGTGCCATTCTGTGAGACTGGTCGCGGAGCATAACAATAGAAGACGGTCCTGGATATTCAAAAGATTGTTGGCGGCTATTTTTCCAGAGTAACTTGCCCTCATTCCAGGTCTTCGTGGAGGCTGTTGATGATCCAACCTACAAAGAACCGAGAGATACTTGTGCTCGCTCCACGGTGCGCACCTCTAACGCCGACAATCCTCGGATCACTTTCCCCAGTTACCTTTGCTCCAATCCGATCCGCTGGCAAGAAGCACCAGTCACCCACCACCAAGCAGGCTAAGCTATAGCACGCCTGTGCCCGAACAAAATCCCCGTCACTCCCCCGGTCACTGAATTATGGAAGTGGACGAGAGAGTTAGGGTTACCGTACACTCTACCGATCCAGAACACTATTCCATCTCGGCCGCGAGCGTTTCGCGTGCAGCCTCCAATGCGGCCTTAACCTCCAGAATGCCTTCCACCTCACGGCCAGCAGGTCCGTGCTCAATGCCACAGTACCCATTGTAACCAGCCGCCAGAACAATCCGCATCATGCGCTCATAATCCAGTGGACTGGTATTGCCGTCATCGTCGTAGACCGTTGGCTTTACACTGACGCCGGTTGCATAAGGCATTAGTTCTTCTACCCCGCGATACGAATCATAAGTGTTGTCGTCATCAATGCGGAAATTGCCGAAATCTGGCAGCGTACCAGCCCGTGGATGATCCGACATCCTGATCGTGTCCGCAAGCCATTTCCCACTACTCGAATACCCCCCATGGTTCTCAATAATCACGTGTAAACCATGCTCATCCCCAAAATTGCATAACTGATGCAACCCATCGGCAACCAGCCTCATTTGCTCGTCGTAGTCGCCCTCACTATATCCATTCACGCGAATTGAGTGGCATCCCAAATGTTTGGCAGCAGTCACCCATTTAAAGTGCCGCTCCACGGATTCACGCCGCAACTCTGCATCCGGATCACCCAGGCGCCCTTCACCATCGCACATGATGAGAATATTCGTCGCTCCTACATCCTCTGCACGCGCCTTCATTTCATTCAGATAGTCCATATCCTCCGCCTTATCCTTGAAGAACTGGTTTACATACTCCAAGCCCAAAATTCCGTTATCCGCTGCAACAGAAGCGAACTCCAGGTTGTCGATCGTTTTATCAAAAATCGAACGATGCAGTGACCACTGAGCGAGCGAAATATCAAATAGTATCTTCTTCGGTGCAACCCATGCCCGGGTGGACAAAGGAAGCGCAGCCGCAGCCAGTGCGCTTGTTTTCAGAAATTCACGACGAGATGTACGCATTTTGAATTTGGTTTAGCTATGATCAATATATGGAATCCGTATTTTCGAATCGGATCCAATCAAGTTCCACGACAGGATCTTCCTCCGTGGACTCGAAGATAAGCATCAATGTGATAGTTTCTGGGATGGAGGGGATTTCCACCGATACTTCACGCCAGTTATCGTAAGCATCCTCCGCCAATAATCCCATACCTGGAAAATCCGGCGGCACTCCGGCTGTATAATCTGCCTGATGCGGTACGACGGCCTGGCCTGTGTCGGGAGAAATTGGAATACTCGGTAAAGCTACCTCACTACCTTCTGCAGAGAGTAAGATCGTCCCCGTTCCGGTCGCCCGAAAGCGGAATGTAAGCCTGTTAATCCCCTGAAGATTTAGGGGCGCATACGTGAGCTTAGAGCCATTCTCGAGTGGCATAGCGCTGAGTGCGGTGCGCCCCCAATGCTTACTCGCAGGTCGAGCAGAATAAGTTTCCCGAACGGACTTATCCGCGCTGGTCACGTGTTCCGCCTCTTTTAGACGTGGATGCAACTTCGCACGTGCACACGAAACATCCAGACATGCCTCTATAATCGCAAACCGATCCGCATAATGAAGATCCGGGTTGTGTGTATAGGCCCGTGTAATCGAGAATTCACCCTCCGGCCTCGTGTACGTTGCCAGCGGTATCGGGGAAGTGTCGAACCCTGTGTATGTACGAACGATCACTTCGTCCGCGCGCGCCTGATCATTCACAGTAACGCGATAGGTGTACGTCGAATCAAAATCAAATACACCACCGTCGGGAGGCCAGTCGAGACTCAATGATAATGCCGGAGGCATCTCTGGAACTTCTGTCTCCGGCGGACCCGAAGCACCGTAATAATCCAACCGCACCAACTGTGCATTTGCGTTGCTGCCCCAGAATTCGTCACCCCACTCTACGATATAGAGCCTGCCATGCGGCCCGACTTCAATATCCATTGGACTGATATAGTCATTTCCGGGGAGGAAAGGATCAATTTCCAGCACGCTCCCGTCTTCATCAATCGTAACGATTTGGACCCAGTTGCGCATCCACTCGTAGATCATGACCTTCCCGTTATAGTAGGGGGGCAGAGCCGTATCAAACGCATTCACCTCATCGAAATGAAAGGTTGGACCCGCCATTGGATTCAGGCCTCCCGCCCCGAGTTCTGGATATTCTTCACTGGGCCCGTAGTAATACCGAATCCAGGCCGGACGAGCCTCATGAAGCTCGCGTGCACCAGTATTGTATTCTGACTCGTTCAGCGGCGCAGCAGCATTCGGCTCCACATACTCCTTTTCTGCCAGATGGTAATGCGGAAACGGATCATTGTAGCCCGTAAACAGCGGCCAGCCATAAAAACCTGGTACCTGTGCCTGATTGAACTCATCCCAACCATCTACAAGTCCCGGGCCTACATCTCCCCAGTATACCCAACCCGTGGAGTCGTCAATTGCGATTCTGAAAGGATTGCGATGCCCCATCGTGTAAATCTCGCCGCGATGAAGAGAGTCCGCCTGAAACAAATTGCCTTCCGGGATACTGTAAGTTCCATCCAGTTCCGGCTTGATCCTTAGAATTTTGCCGCGCAAATCGTTTGTGTTGGCAGAAGTACGACCTTGGTCTGCCATCCGTCTCAGGTCTGGATCTGGTGAATTCCGGTCACCTCCAGAATTGTCCCCCGTAGATAAGTACAGCAACCCGTCCTTATCAAACTGCACCGAACCACCAGAATGACAACAAGTCGTGCGCTGAACGGGTATCTCCAGCATCGCGATTTCGCTGTCCATATCAAGTAGGTGACCGTCGTAGACGAACCTTGATAAGCGATTCACTTTCTTCGGCCCATCAGAAATGACCGAGTAATAGATGTATACCCACTGGTTTTCGTCGAACTGCGGATCCAGCGCAAGGCCTAGTAGACCGTCTTCAATATTCTTATCTACCGGTAACCATCCAATCACCCGCATAGCTCCTGTTGCGGGCTCCCATATCTTGATCGAACCTGCCCATTCTATAATAAAAACACGCCCATCAGAGGTAATATCGATCTCCATAGGATCCGTTAGCTCGGTGGTAAGAACTACCTCATCATAGGCGGACGCGAGCGTTGCAGTAACATCGGCCTCTACTAAACCTGCAGCCCATTCTATTCCACCCAACAAATGAGCTCGCATGTATGGCTCAGCATAACTCTCTACCGTATGCCCAAGACCTGTGTACCAGGCACGACCACCGTCGTAGTGGTGCGCCCATGTGATAGGATGATCGTCACCCATGGTCCCCCCCTCGTAGGAGGATTCCTTGATCACGGCCATCACATGTACATTGGCCCTCGGATTAGGCTCGTAGTTGTACCATTCATCCGTGTGATTCCAGACCAACGGCAGATCCTCTGTGGAAGGATGATGGCGGTCGGTAAAGACAATATCCGCTGGCTGAACAGCAGGATGTGATACAAAATACCCGCCAACGAGCCCGCCATACCATTCCCAGTCATATTCGGTATCTGCAGCGGCATGTACACCGACCCATCCTCCTCCTGACTGGATATAGTCCACCATCGCTTCTTCCTGCCCGGAGTTAAGGACATCGAGTGTTGTATTTAAGAAAACGATGGCCTCATAACGTACCAAAGAGTCCGTATGGAAATAATCCGCATCCTCAGTTGCGTGCACCACAAAACTGTTTTCTTCCCCAAGGGCTCTGATGGCGGCCACGCCAGCCTCGATGGAGTTGTGCCGAAATCCTTCGGTCTTGGAGAAAACCAGCACCTCATAACGATGCTGCGCCTCGACATCCAGTCCTGTTCCAGCAACTACAATCAACCCTATAAGGCCTGCTGCAAGCAGCTTCTGCATTTTAGTCCAATCTCTTAACGCGAATATTGCGGTACCACACGGGCTGACCATGATCCTGGAGGCCAATATGTCCCTCACGGGCAAATGCGGTCCCAGCGGTCGGAAACTTGTTCCAGGAGCCGTCCGGGTTCGCGTGGGGGGTCCGCCAACGTGCAATATCCATATCCACTACACGCTCACCATTCAGGCTCACCTGAATCCGACTACCCCTGCAGATCAACTGGTACGTGTTCCATTCTCCCGGAGAGTTGATGGCGTTTTTGGCAGGTGCCTGCAGATCGTAGACCGCTCCCGCGGTCCCTGTACGACTCAAATCAGGTCGTCCATAAGAATTAGCAATCTGTACTTCCAATCCAGTGTAAACTGGATCCATGATATTACTCGTTCGGAAGAAAACACCACTATTGGTACCCTCAATCACCTTGAAATCCAATTCCAGTATGAAATCACCATACCGCTCGGTGGTCCATAGATAATCCAGGTTGTGCTCCTCCCCATCCGGATTCTCGCGCTTCACCGTGAGCTCCCCGTTCTCGACAACAAACTTGTTGTTGTCTCCTGTAAGCCAGCCGCTCAGATCTTCACCGTTGAAGAGTGTTTCCCAGCCTTCGGGGTTCTCTGTCGGATCTTCGATGGCCATTGGCTCATCAAGCTCCCGAATCCAGATGTTGCGAAACTGAATATTTGAGCTTGTAGGGTTCATTGCACCGAGTGCTTCATCCCATCCTCCATGATGCTGCAGTGCAATGGCGCCTCGCTCAGGCAGACCGGGGATTTCAGCATTCTCAATAACCTGTTCTCCGTTGAGCATTACCCAAATGCGGTTCCCAATGAGCGTAATGTCCATTGAGTTCCACTCGCCCATTGCATTGTCTGCGCGTACGCGTGGAACTGCTGCTGCGCGTTGCTCAGGCGTTGCTTCGGGATTGGTGCGCACGCCCCAAAGCTCTCCAGAGCCGACTCCCCAGTTCCATAGGTTCACCTGCTGTGTAGTACCGCGCAGGAATATACCTGAATCCGAGTTAGGAGTAGGATTAGTCACCGTTGAGCCATCCTCGTCCACCTCGTAAGAACCGTCCGGAAGTATGGTTGGCATATCATATATGCCACTGGCTCCCTTGAACCTCCAGTCCACGTGTAGCTGGAAATCCCCGAATTCCGCCTCCGTCCAAAGGCTCTTCTCCTCCGCCTCGGACAGAGCATCATAATCAATCATGTACTCCTTGACCGTCCAGTGTCCTCCGTCACCTTCCGGCACCCTCCATCCTGAAAAATCCTTTCCGTTGAAAAGCGTCCGGTATTCGGGCCATTGGCGCCAGGTCGGATATGTGTAACGGGGTGGGAGTTCATTCGCATACTTGGGCTTTGGTGGGGTACCCTGATTGTAGAACACATAAAGTCCCGTCTTGCCTGCCAAGACGACATCGACGTCCCCATCTTTGTCCATGTCCTTGGCATTAATCTTCATTCCCACGCCAACAACATTGTTGGGCGGTGGGCTGATACCGCCTTCCTCTGGATAGTAAGGGATATGGTTGTAAGAGAGTATGTGACGCTTGAATTCGCCACCCTTTATATCGTACCAGAATACGAAAGAGGGATCCCCAACACCAACGTCACCCCCGTAATGCGCAAACAAGCGCTTGCCCGCAATCAGATCATCCTTTCCATCACCGTTCAGATCCGCCATGGCCAAGGTGTGAAAAACACTGTGATCGGTTTCAATCCAGTGCCTCGTAAATGACCGGTTGCCAGACTCATCTACAGACTGCTCATACCAAGCCAACCCGTACGCATGTGCGCTGCCAAGAATCACATCATTAATTCCATCTTCATTAACATCATGTACTATGTTCGGGTGCGCAGTTGATCCAGCTTTCTCGGAGAGTGCACTCTCAAAATCCCAATCAGCATGGAATGGCCACGGCCCACGCGGCTCATCCGGCTGCTCGTACCAACCCTGTCCAGTCACAATGTCGAGACGACCATCCATGTTCACATCCCCGAGCGCATTGCCGTGCGTATCTCCATCCGTCCCAACAATGTGCTCTACCCAGAAGGGTGCCTGATCGATATGTTCAAGCCATGTCATGCCCTGCCCTTCAACTAGACTCCAGTGATTGACTAGTATGTCTTCATCACCATCACCATCGATATCCCCATGGACGACACCTTCCATATTGAAAGCCTGATGGATCTTATGCGATTCCCACTGCTCACCGGGCTCTAGTGGCCTACCGGGATTACGATACCAGTAAGCTCCCTTCATGAACATCCACCCACTGCTTACAATATCTTCCCATCCATCAAAATCAACATCCAGTGCAAACTCACTGTTGCTCTCCGTCTCCGGGCCATTAGGCTCGGCCCCTGAACGATACTTTTCGTGTTTGATCCAAAGTGGGGCTTCGTACCAGTTCCGGCCCGCTGCGATGTCATAGTCACCATCGTTATCGAGATCAGCCACTGAGGCGGTTTCCGAGAATGGTCCAAACCAGTAACTGTTCTGGATTGGATCGTGTATGGGCCCATCAATCTTGACGGGTATAAAAATGGTCTCCTGAGCCTGCGCGGTCACTGCCACAAGCAGACTCAAAAGCAAGAAACCTGTACGGAAGAAATGTGTCATGATTCAGCAAAATTTGTTAAGCAATGCCTTACTGCACCACCGTTGCGCGCAGTCGACTGTAGTGTACTCTGTCAACCATTCTGCAGCGCTGCGTCTGAGATTGATCGTTGTGCCTCAAATATGGCGCGCCCATACCAGAAGTCCATGTCACTCGTCATCTGCTCATGCTACTCACTCAAGAAAATCGATCATACATTACGCTTGATTCTGAGTATTGAGGTTGCTTGATACACGCCAGGAACGTTCAGCTTGAAAGAAGAATTCTCAAATATGTCCACTTAGTGTGAGACACACATAATCGCTATTTCGAAAACTATTTGCTACCGAAAAATTTTCCTGTTCAATGTAGTCATAGTTAGCAATCCCCGCCATCTACCGCATCAACTACCTTAGCCATGCTTTCTTTACATCGGGATCCCCTGCCCGTGTCAGACGCTCCATCTGATCGTCAGACAGTACCACCTCCAACGCTGCAAGGTTTTCTAAAACCTGTTCCTGCTTACTGCCCCCAATAATCGGAAGCACAGGTGGAGCACTCTGTCGCATCCAAGCAATAATGACCTGGTTCACGGTCGCCCCGGTTTCCGAAGCCACCGCCTGCAGTGCTTCCATACGTTCGTCGGTCTCAGGACCTGCAAACTGGGCAGGCACTGGACGATCATCACGTGAGTAAGCTCCCTGTAGAAGAATAGAATACGCAATCAACGACATGCCATGATGGGCACAGAACCGCTTCATGTCTTCGGTGATGTAAATCTGCGGCCCAAAATCTGCGCCATGCCGCGGCCGGAAATACGTATATCGCTGCTCAACCACGCTGTAGGGCGTTAAGCCACTCAGCGCTGCCACCATGTTTGCTTCTGCTATCCGCCAGATCCATAGATTGCTCGCCCCCAGTACGCGGACCTTGCCGGCTGTAATCAGGCGATGGAATGCCTCCATGGTCTCCTCAAGCGGCGTGTCGAAATCATCTCTGTGCGCATAGTACACATCAATGTAGTCCGTCTGAAGGCGTTGGAGGCTCTTGTTGCATTCTGCTTCAATCTCGGAAGCGCTCAACCCACCTTTGCTGCCCGGATAGTCAAATCCGAGTTTGGTACTGATCGCCATCCGGGCACGATTACCTCGTGCTGCCATCCAGCGCCTGATTGTACTCTCGCTTTCTCCACCCACACATCCCGGATACCAACTCGCGTAAAAGTTGCCGGTATCAATGAAGGTACCTCCGTGATCAGCAAAGACGTCCAACAGCACGTGCGACTGCTTTTCGTCCACGCGGCTGCCAATCAGATCTGTTCCGTAGCAGAGCGCACTGACTTCTACCTCAGTGCCTCCAAGTTTCACTTTATCCATCAGTCAACAAAGGTTACCATGGCTGCACCACCCAGCATGAGCACTACACCAAGTGCCTTCACTAAAGTTATTGGTTGTTCTGGTGAACCCAGCCAGCCAAAATGTGATAGTACCATGGCCGTAATCACCTGCCCGGCCAAGAGCGACATAAACAATCCGCCCGCACCAACCTTTGGAATAAGAGCGGCAATAGCAAACACTAAAAGTGCGCCCATAATGCCGGCCGTGAACAGCCACGGATTAACGTCCTGCAGGCGACCAAAAAACTCCGGCTCCCAGGCTGTAAAGCCAACAAGAATGGCCGTGACTGCACCGATGCACCAGAAGAGAGCATTGGCCATTTGCGTGTTCTGAACGGCTGCACCAACCCGACCATTCATCGCCAGATGAACCGCCAGTATGATACCCAACCCCAGAGTGAGTAAGAAGAATGCTGCTTTCATTTGCGTAGAGTTTTATTGTATGAGCGTTTATGCCTAAAGGTGAACCCACCGCTCTGTACGGTGGCTCTCCAATATAGCATCACAAAGAACGATTTCGTGGGCACCATCCGCAAAAGTCGGATAGTGTGCCGCCTGCGGATCTGTACCCGACGCAATATCCTCATAGAAGGCTCGGAAACACTGTTTAAATGTATCCGGAAACCCCTCGTTATGACCACCTGGATAATTGCTGAAGCCCGTAGCCAAGTCACTCAGCAGGGCTGGGTCGCGTGTCAGTACTTCATTGGGTTTTGATCGATGACCCATGAACAGTTCATTCGGATGCTCACTGCACCAGGAAAGCGAGCCATTCTCTGCTGCGATTTCGTAGCTGCAGTAATTTTTGCGCCCCGCTGTGACCTGCGATACCCACAGTACCACCCGCGTGCCACCCTTCATGCGCAATATCACGCAACCGCAGTCTTCCGTTTCGATGGGTACATCCACCAACTCCTGTCCTTCCGTAGACGCGTACGTAGCAACCTCGCCCACGGGCCTCTTGCGAACAGGGTGAACAATGCTCAGATCTGCAAACACCGCCTCGGCCTGCAACCCGGTCATAGAGTAGATCAGGTCCATCCAATGCGTGCCAATATCTGATACTGCCCGTAGTGCACCGCCCTCAGAACTTAACACACGCCAGTTGTAGTCAGTATCATGGAGCAACCAATCCTGAACATAGCGACCTACAACACTGTGTATTCGCCCCATCCCCTGGACGCGCGCACGCGCTTCCAGATTCAGCGGATAGAACCGAATGTTATAGCATACTCCGGCATGTAAATTTTCCTCCCTGGCCAATGCCACTAACTCGTCCGCCTCCGCGGCATTCATTGCCAGGGGTTTTTCGCACATTACGTGCTTACCGGCGAGAAGCGCTCGACGTGCAAAATCATAATGCATCACGTTTGGCACTGCCAAATGCACGGCCTGTACGGTCGAATCTGAAAGGACCTCCTCATAACTGGCATAACCCCGCGGCAAGCCCAGCGCTTCGCTGGCAGCCATTGATTTTTCCGGACGACTGCCCAAGATACCCCGCACCGGCATACCCAGACGCTGTAGGGCCTCTACATGCACCGGGCCAATAAACCCCGTACCTGCAACAGCGACACCGATTGACCTCATGACAAGCTACCGCCCGAATGAGCGAACGCGCTCCCTGTTGGTTTTGAGTGCTTCCAGTGGTGGATGCGACTCCTCTTCATATTCGACCACATACCACTCAACCCCTCCCTCCGACTCACTCAGGTCAAAAATTTCCTGCCAAGGTAACGAGTCATCACCGATGAAAGGCGCGAACGGATGCTCAGCACCTGGGGTGTGCGGCTTGACGTGCATTGACTTGATCCTTCCCGGATCGTTGCGAATTACCGCAAGATTATCTGCCTCACCATTACTGGCATTACCGGTATCCAGTTGCAGAATGAAGTCCTCAGGCGTGTTATCCGCGATCGCGTCCCAAACGGTCTTGCCCATAACCATTTCCTGGAAACTATAAGCGTGGCAGTGATAACCAGTGCTCATTCCGTGAGGTCGAAGTGCTTCCTGGGCTGTGGTGAAAATTTCCGCCGTCTGCATAATGGTGTCCTCCCCTCGGGTTTCCTCACCGATGCCTGCAACAATCAGGCGCGGGTTGCCAAGCTCACCATGGAAGTCGATAGACCGCTGGAGTTCCTCCCCGGTTATTGCTCCCAGTCCAATGTGCGCCCCGGCGATTCCAAGCCCGTGCCCCTCCACCAGGCTGCGAAGACCGGCAGGGTCATCTGCATAGTTATAATAGCCTGCAAACTCAACACCGTCATACCCCAGCTTTGCAACCTCCGCCAGTGTTCCCTCGAAATCCTCTTCCAAGAGGTGTCGGAAGCAATACAGCTGTACTCCGACAGGAACAGCACTTGTAGAAGCCTTCCCAACCTTGCCTCCAGCTTCAACCTCCTCGGTAAAATGCTGCGCATCGGAAGAAGCAAAACCCGTGAACGCAATCGCAGTTGTGCCTGCGGTCGCTTTAAGAAAATCGCGGCGGGTAAGCCCACGACGAACAAATCGTTTCATTGACAAATTCCTCTATTCGGGAGAAGAAATGTACATAAAATCACATCAATAAATCGGGAAGCATCCCCAACCACTTATGAAACGATCTTCACGCAGGCCGGGCTGGGCACATTCACCATCTGTCTGGGGCCGACAAGGTGTCCTGATCTGCTGTCAATACGAAAAACAACCAGCGTGTCCGAGTCCTGGTTGGCTACAATTAAATGCTCTCCCGCAGAGTCGAGTGTGAAATTGCGCGGCGTAGTGCCATGGGTCGGGAACCAGGCAGGCTGTACCAAGCGTCCGGTACCCGTATCTATTTGAAAACAGACGATACTTGCCAGACCCCGCAGCGACGCATAAAGGAACTGTCCACTTGGGTGGATATGAATATCCGCACCGGAACGGATCCCGGCATAACCTTCGGGAAGTGCATCTAGCGTGTGCAACAGTGTTGCACGCCCGTTTTTCCACTCAAGAAATGAAATGGTTGAATCCAGCTCATTCATCAGGTACATACCTGTACCTGCGGGATTAAACACCAAATGCCTTGGTCCTGCCCCTGCGTGGATTTTTACGGCTTCCGCGGCGCTTCGCAGATCAGCTTTTGATCTATCCATTCGGTAGATGTACACACGATCTGTGCCCAAATCCGGAACCATACAATATTCTCCGGTGGGATCCGGTACGATCGCATGCGGGTGCGGGGCCTCCTGGCGCGCTGGATTCGGGCCAGTACCCGTATGCTGCACATATCCTGTGACCTGTCCTAGTCCGCCGTTTTCGGTCAGACTTACAGCAATAACAGACCCACCAACATAGTTGGCGATCAGAAGATGGTTATGAAGAATGCTGATATAGCATGGAGCACCACCCCGAGTGCCTACGTGACCGAGCGATTCGAGTGCGACCGGCTCTGAATCCCATGCCCAGGCTTGTACAGCTCCCTGAGCCAACCCATTAAATTCCAGGGCTTCGCTCACAGCATAGAGCCTGTAACGAGCAGCATCAATAACCAGATAGGATGGGCTCGGCAGACCCCGAACCGCACCCTCAGGGCGCAATCGCCCCTCATTAAATGAATAGATATAGATGCCTGCACCACGCCCATTAACATGGTCCAAGGGTTCTGTATATGTGCCTACAAATACTGTTGCCATTAATTCGTTTGACCAATCTGCACACCGGATAGGTGCTCAAGCGCCATGATCAATGCGTGGTTACCTTCGCTTCCAAGCCCCCGATCCTGCAGCGTGCGGTACGACTGAAATATTTGGCTGGTCACCGGCAACGGTACACCTATAGCATCTGCTGCTTCCAGGACCAAGCGCAAATCCTTTTGCTGCAAATCAATTGTGAAACCGGGCCTGAAATCTCTTGCAATTGCCTGCGTACCCCGATTACTGAGCATCCAGCTACCCGCCGCCCCATGCTCCACGGCTTCCAGTGTCTTCGACAGATCCAGGCCGCCTTTTTGTGCAAATAGAAGTGCCTCACTAACTGCCTGCATCGTACCCACCACCAGAATCTGGTTGACAAGTTTTACCATCTGACCTGCCCCTGAGCAGCCTACATGCGTAATGCGACTACCCATAGCATTCAGAACGCCCATCGCCCGCTCAACGTCATCAGCATCACCTCCAACCATTATACTTAGCGTTCCGTTGACCGCACCTTCACTTCCCCCGCTGATGGGAGCATCCAGCATCCGCAGCCCTGCTGCGCGAAGCCGGGTCTCCATACTGATCGTGGCCTGAGGACTTATGGTACTGGTATCTATGACGAGTGAACCCGGCCTGGCCCCCTTTACAACCCCACTTTCTCCAAACAATACTTCTTCCACATCTTGGGTTTCACTCACACAGACAACAATAATGTCAGACTTGGCAGCTACGCCCGCTGCGTCTGGGCCTCCTTGTGCACCGGCAGAAACTAAAGGCGCCATGCGGCTCGCCGTCCGGTTCCAGACGTACACATCAAACCCGGCCTTGAGCAGGTTATGGGCCATGCCTCCACCCATAATGCCCAAGCCGATAAACCCAATGGTTTCTTTCATCTGCAGATAAACATGTCCTTCATGGAGCCAGCCATGTATCTTGATTCCAGGCGACTGTCCTTGTGATAGCACTTTTGCCATGCATGCTCCGTAATGTACGATTATGGGAGCAATCAGAAATCAGATTTAGCCTGAATTTCGAGACAGGATTTGTTGTTGGAGCAGGACTTATTTCCAGGCTTAGCGGCTCTGGACTAACCAGACCATCTCATGCCACAACAACGAATTTCCATGAAAATCATCGAGATTTGCTGCATCACTACTACGGTGATCAGTGCATTCAGCGTAAAACCGCGATCCGCCTGGGGCTTTCCCCGGGAACGGTACGTAATTATCTTCGCCGCGCTGCAGAGGCGGGCACATCTTATCTCTGCCCCTTACTCACTACATGGTAATCTCTCCAGAAACAGACTCCGTGTCCGCTTGGACTCTTCACCCGTCTCGTTATCCCGAACGACCAGAGTCAGCACGTACGGTCCTGTTTTCTGGTCACCAACATCGAGTATCTGGTACAGAGATTCTTCCGACTGTGAGCCGCTCGCCCTGTAGCTCACAGATACACCCTCCCTGTCCCTGTTCCGCCTGAATACGCCCCCGAATAAACGACGGATCCCGCGACTAGTATCCTCGGGTTCCAGTTTAATTTCTATATCATAATCGGTTTTCCCCCGGGTATTCAGGGTTAACCCATAGACCTCGAAATATAGATAGGTTGGCCATTCAGTCAGATATACATTCCGTGGTGCAGGCAGTATAGAGAGATCTTTCCGAAGAATTTCATCTTCGCTCAGGGGGATCCCATTTTCCGTTTGTTCGACCGAATAAGCAAGCATAATGTCGCTTAATATGACGCCGCTCTGATCATAATCAGGTAGCGTAACCTCCTGACGCTGAATAGCTACGGTCTTTCCGCTGTCCGTCTCGAATTTCATCGAGAGTCCATGTACATCTGATGACACTTGCATCTGCTGCGTATCAACCCATAGATGCTGATCTGAAAATACCATCCCCTGATTGGCTGAATAATCAAAGTTCCGGGTACGCTCAACGAGGATGATCTCTCTCTGATCAGTGAAGAGGAACGTCCTGACATTCGCCTTTCTCGCTATCATTTTGTCCGAGCGATCATAGGCGAATTCCACAGGAATCCCATAACTAACAATCAGTTCTACTTGCTGTCCATCTCCCTTGAATGAGTTGACCAAAAATGACGGCTCAATCTGGCGACTGGACGCCTTACTACTCGGTCCTACAGGCCCTGCTTCGACTATGTCTGGTAGTATCTGGATCTCGTGACTCGCGCTGCGAGTTTCGCAAGACTCTACAATTCTATCTCCCCAAATCTCGTACGTTACGTCATTAATTTTGACCCGCATTGGAAAAGAACCGTCTGATTCGTAGACACTAAATCCTAGTGATGACTGCTGTATGAGCATATGCTCCATGACTATATCATACAGGCTTTCGGGCATCCCACTGGAATCAATAATCTTCCCATTCACACTCAACCCATTTTTATTACCTGCAAAGCGAATTTGTGCTGAAACATCGGTAATGACAAAAAATGCGAACAGCACCGCGGTTAAAGCATGTATGAATGTCGCACGTTTCATCTTCGATACGTAGCCGTCTAGTTACAGAGGTAGTGTCGTGGCAGATTCCACTCAAGATGGGCTGGCATTGCTGCGTGTGAACCCAGCCTCACATCGCGACTCGTCCCATGAATCAGAGTTGGTCCGCTGGCGAACTATATTATGCGTCTGCCTAACTTCGGTACGGTTCTATATGTGGCATTGTTTCACCAACTCTACTGGATTTGGGAACTCATCTGAAGTTGCAGCTGGCTCCTGAACCTACTACCTTTGTCTGGCGACAACAATAAATACGGTTGATTTCGTAATGAGATTTTCGAGTTAATCCTTGTGAGTGCCCGAGCGAATAAGTGAGAGCTCTCACTTACTTCACTCGGGCGGAGCCTGCACTTGGGGCACGCAGCGATTCGATGTCACGGATTGGTCTCCTGCCGCCACTGCCATCACAGAATGGCGGTGCCTTAGGGCTTTACAATCCGCGCTCTCACAATCAGATCGGCGCCAAGGTCATCCGTAGTGGTGCCGTAAAGCAATCCGTCTCGTACTATCGGTTCGAGGTTTGTCCTAAGCGAAAACGGGAACCGGACCTCTCCCAGAAAATGTCCCTCGGCGCCGAACACATCGAACAGACTCTCCTCATCTTCGGGAGTCGTCTCAACCCGCCTTACCCAAAGATTCCCCTCGTCATCACCGAAGAAAGAACTGACAACGGGTTTCGTCCTCGGAATCCTTGACTCGTCAACCTTCCCGCCTTGGTTGGTGAACCAGGTAAGATCCTCGCGGGCTGCTTTCATGTCTGCGCTGGTGACTGGAAGCGGTTCGAATTCCTTGGTTATCCTCCGAAGTACCCTGCCATCGGCCGTGATTTCTGCAAGCTCGTATGGCCTCGTAAGCAACGTCCAAAAGTTACCACTTGAGGAGAATCGCCAGTTGAAGGATCCCTGAAATGGAATGCTGGTCCTGATACTGCCTCCGCCCTCATTGACTACTTCGAAGCGTTCAGTTTTCACGGGACTCACCGGGAGTGCAATCGTATCAAGTGGAGCAAGGGACTGGTAATAACGGGCCAACAGCCTGCTTGTTTTCCCGGCTTCAAAGGAGAGCACGAGGGCATTGTAGCGCCCCAACTGGTCGAAGCCACCTGGGTAGGGCCAAGAGTCCCAGCCAGTGCTGTTGATCCGTTCCGTTCTTTGGTAATTACCCATGGAATCTAGGATACTGAGCTGGCCTTTCTGCATTTCCATGACCCAGATCTCACCGGTACGGCTGATGTCTACTGCCGCGGCGTTTTCGAATTCCCCCGGTCCGGCTCCCCTTTTTCCGACAGTGCGCACCCAAACGCCGTCCGGGCCGAAAATGTGGATTTCTTGCGACTGGTTATCGAGCGCGTACACCCGTCCTTGCGCATCTACATCAAACGAGCGAATACTGCCGAACAGAATGGCATCATCGCCCGTGTCGCTTCCAAATCTCATCTCTTCCACGATCTGCCAGCCCTCATCTGGTGCCCAGAGGGGCTGATCAGTATTCCGTACTACGATCTCATCGGAGGAAAGCGTATCGATTGTGCCAGACGATCCGTCGGAAGCATCGAAGCGCGCAGAGTCGCATCCGAATACAAGCAATAGACATGTCAAGACAGGGAGAACAGTGGCTATGGGAGTAGTAGACTGCATGGCTATTGGAGTAGTAGGCGGACGGCTGCGTGAGTGGCGTTGGATAATTACATGGGCTATAGTTGAAAAAGCGTAGCGCCAAAGTCAGGTGAAATTTGGCATTCGTGATTATTTGTAGGTACGTCCTATCTGATGTTGTGTTACACATGTTCAAAAAGGGTTGACTTGCAGAGCACGGAGTTGGTCCATGTCTGAACTCATCTTTCTGCAGTAGATCCAACCCCTGCTGCGCGGAGTTTGTAGAGATGCTCCCCGGCACTCGGGACGTACAGATAGCCCTCTTCCGTATGTTTTTTCCAGTAGGAAAGGTCAATGGACCTGGGATCCCGATAACCCAAGCCAACCTTTTCGCAACGTTCCCGGGGAATTTGACTGGCTAGTGTGAGCCCGATGCGGGGTACCTCCACACCTCGCTCATAGGTCGTCACTCCCCGCACATGTGCCGCGTGTGCAAGAATTGTCCAGGGATATCGGCTATACCTTTCCCAGTTCGCCTTGAAATACTCGGTGCCGTGAAAACCGATTTCGTCCAGCAATTTGCCATGCGTGTACGAAAGCTCAGAAATGTGAGGAGCATATAAGAGTATCTCCCCACCGTCCGCGATTACCGGCTCCAGTTTGTACATCCCCTTTGCTCCCGTCCATAGATCATCATACATGGATGGCACGACTGCAAAGGCTTGACTGACCGGCGTATCCAACCAGGTAATGTGTAATTGAGCGGAATGTCTGGCTGCCCTTAACCAGGATCCGTCTCCTTCAGATCCTACATACACTCCTGCCAAACCACTTCCATCCACGACCATGTTCACGAAATAACGGGCGCAAGGAATATCCCGGGCTGCTCGGTCAATCAGTCGCCGAACCGGGGTGTCATAGGTCCCGATAATTGCACGGCTAGTCATAAGAGCACCCACCCAATGTGTTAAGTCAATGACCTCTGGACCACTGATCCCAGGAAAGAAGTACTTATTTCCTCCTGAGAATCCTGCCACTTCGTGGGGAAAGACCGGACCGCACACAAGGGCCGCATCATAGTTCAGCACCTTGTGATTTACTGTCACAGGGAGTTTTTGCTTTATGAGTCCACGCGTGATTGCAAAGACTTCCTCGGCAGGTATCGTCTTAAGTGTCACAAGTGCTGAGGGATCATCCCAAACATGATTAAAGAGACCCACCCGCGAATATTTCCCAACTCGTTCCATACGCGAAATCCCCACATGAGCCAGGAGTGCTGACTCACTCATAGGTGCGTGGGTGCCAAGAGCAACCAGGAAATCCAATGCAGCTACCCGCTCCAAGAGGAGATCACATATCAGGCGAAAGATGAGCGGAATGGGTGCTGTGCGCGTAGCGTCCGGAATAATGACCAAAACCCGATCGCTGTGTGCAAACCTGCTTCGCAGTCCCTGTCCAAGGATTCGGGCTATATCCGTTTCCGTGAGCAGGCGCTCTTGTGATGCGTCCTCCATCAGGAATCTTGTGAGTGAAAATGGTTCAACATATAGAATAATCCATTCCCAAAGTAATAGATTATGGACGAGTATCCCAAAGATTTCTCAGGCTTGAGCATGATGCACAAAGATGTTTGTCTCGGAGGAATGCTTCTCCTGCTTCTGGTGGTAAACACCGTTGGCTGCGAGACGTCCCCTGAACGCCCCAATATCCTGATTATTCTGGCAGATGATCTGGGATATTCGGATATCGGTGCCTATGGAGGAGAAATCCATACTCCCCATCTCGATACACTGGCAACAAACGGCGTCCGCTTCCGCCAGTTTTACAACACGGGACGCTGCTGCCCCACAAGAGCCTCACTCCTGACTGGCCGCTACCCACACGGGGCCGGCATGGGAGCTATGGTATCCAGTGTGGGCAGTGAGCTTACGACTGGTCCCTACCAGGGCTACCTGAGTGAATCAGCTGTGACCCTCGCAGAAATGCTTCTGGACGCAGGCTACAGTACCTATATGTCCGGTAAATGGCATGTAGGAGAGCGCCCTCAGCATTGGCCGCGCATGCGTGGCTTCGAGCGTTATTTCGGCCTCATCAGCGGTGCAAGCAGCTACTACGAGATCATCGAAAACCAACCGCGTAAGCGGCAAATGGCACTTGATGACGATCCCTGGAGTCCACCCGACTCAGGCTTCTATATGACAGACGCGTTCACGGACTACGCAATTGAGTTCCTGCAGTCTCATACATCCAACAAACCCTTCCTGCTCTACCTGGCCTACACCGCCCCACACTGGCCATTGCATGCATTACCTCAGGACATTGCCCGATACGAAAATCACTATGATGACGGCTGGGATGCACTGCGCAAGGAACGCTATGCACGAATGCAGGCGCTGGGCGTTATCGACGAAAATTATGCTCTCACTCCCCGGCCCTCTGCTCTGCCTGCCTGGCAGGATCAGTCTGACAAGGAAGACTGGTCCCAGCGTATGTCAGTTTATGCCGCCATGGTCGACCGGATGGATCAGGGCATTGGACGGGTTATTGATCAGCTGCGAACCATGGGGACGCTTGACAATACTCTGGTCCTGTTTCTGTCGGATAATGGTGGCTGTGCAGAAAGTGTAAATGGGCGTCGATTGCATGATCCGAACACAACTGTTGGCGAGCGTGGCTCATATCTGGCCTATGAGGAAGCCTGGGCCAATGCCTCAAACACACCCTTCAGGCTGTATAAACAGTGGACACATGAAGGCGGGATTGCAACCCCCCTTATCGCACACTGGCCTCTTGGTATTGATGGACCAGGTCGCATCGTAGATGAACCCGGGCATGTAATCGATCTGCTGGCAACTATCGCCGATGTTAGCCATGCCACGCTGCCTCAAACCGACGGAACCAGCCTACTGCCACTCCTGAATACGCAGCAATATAACTGGCCGGATCGCACGCTCTATTGGGAACACATTGGTAATCGAGCTATCCGTCAAGGTGACTGGAAGCTTGTGTGGGACCGCAACCGCGCAGAATGGGAACTCTACAATTTAGCGACAGACGCGACAGAAATCTACGACCTTGCATCGGAGGTTCCCCAAATCACCTCACACCTGCAACGCCGCTGGGAAGCCTGGGCAGACTCTATCGGAGTTCGCAAAAATTGATCCAGTCTGAATACCTACACGCACTATCACGCACACAAATCAATACTCTCGGATATATCCCTGCCAGAACGAGTTCAATCCTCATGCTGAACCTTGAACTTCAGACAGCCACCTACAGCTGATTGAATTAGTCAGAAAAACTAAGCTTACTTCTTTGAATCATGCAACGTACAATCCTGATCACGGGGGCCAGTACGGGCATAGGCGCCGTTACAGCCTGCCGTCTAGCCAAGAATAACACGCTTATTCTTCACCATAACCAGTCTCCTATTGAGACAGTAGCAGAAGATGTGCGGAAACTGGGAGGGATTGCGTATACCTCCCAAGCTGATCTCATGCACGAATCTGGCTGTCGCGCGCTCATGCGGGATGTAGTCCGCGTTACGGACCACCTTGATGTACTGGTCAACAACGCGGGCAGCCTGTTAGAGCGTCACACGGTCGAGAACCTGACTTGGTCACTAATGGAACGCATCTTTGCACTGAACACTTTTTCGGCAATCCTGCTTACACAGCTGTGTATTCCGTTCTTGCGGAAAGGCACCTTGCCCAGTATCGTAAACATGACCTCCATTGCTATGCGGCATGGTGCACCCACAGCAACAGCGTATGGAGCGGCAAAGGGAGCATTGGACTCTTTTACGCGCGGGTCGGCTCGTGAGCTTGCGCCCGAAATCCGCGTCAATGCCATCGCTCCCGGTGTTATCCTTACACCGTTTCATGACCGATATTCTACTGAGGAAAAGTTGGCTGCTATTGCCAGCGATACGCCTGTGGGCTTCAACGGCGAAGGCGATCATATCGCACAGGCAGTAGAATTTCTGATTGAGAACTCCTTCATTACCGGCGAAACTATAGATGTCAATGGTGGACTATTCATGCGCTAAGCGCCCTCGTCACACATTATTGCTGACCCTGCTCATCCTGGTTATTGCCGGATGTTCTACATCTGACCAGAAAGCAGACGTGCCCCCCAACATCATTTACATCATGGCCGATGATTTGGGGTACGGAGATCTAGGCAGCTATGGTCAGGCAACCATCCAAACCCCGCGACTGGACCAAATGGCTGCCGAAGGGATCCGGTTTACAAGTCACTATGCAGGCAGTACGGTATGTGCGCCATCGCGCTGTGTGCTCATGACCGGCCTTCACAGCGGTCACTGCCGAATTCGCGGGAACGCACGGCTTCCCCTGGAGGACGAAGACGTAACCGTGGCCGAAGTGCTCCAGGAGGCTGGATATGCGACAGGCCTCGTTGGTAAGTGGGGACTGGGGGAAGCTGGATCTCCAGGCATTCCAAACCGTCAGGGGTTTGATTATTTCTACGGATACTTGAACCAGGTCCATGCACACAATTTCTATCCCGAATTTCTATGGCGTGACACCACACAGGTGGCTCTCCAAAACGAAGTGGTCGCCGTTGGCAACTTCGGCGGATACGCAACTAAAAGAGTCGACTACTCACACGATCTATTCACAGAGGAAGCGCTTGCGTTTATCGACCGACACACGGATGGCCCGTTTTTTCTTTACCTAGCCTATACGATCCCCCACGCAAACAATGAAAGCCGTCACGGTGGATTACACGGCATGGAAGTCCCCGACTATGGCATCTACGCCGACATGGACTGGGAGGACGCACACAAAGGTACTGCCGCCATGATTAGCCGCCTCGACAGGGATGTTGGTCGGTTACTGGACCATCTCGCGGCGCAGGGGATTGACGACAACACACTGGTGGTCTTCACGAGCGACAATGGTCCGCACCGTGAGGGCGGACGCGATCCAGAATTATTCAACAGCAGTGGCCCGCTGCGTGGTATCAAGCGGGCTCTTTACGAGGGCGGAATACGCGTGCCCCTCATAGCCCGATGGCCCGAACGAATTGCAGCAGGCACAGTGAGCGACCACCCATCAGCATTCTGGGATTTCCTCTCGACGGCAGCAGAAATAGCCGGCGTTGAAGCACCGGAAACGGACGGGCTTTCATATCTCCCTGCGCTGGCCGGAGAAAACCAGGAGGCGCATGACCACCTATACTGGGAGTTTCACGAAGGTGCAGCCCCTAAGCAGGCCATTCGCAGTGACAACTACAAAGCTGTCTACTTTCATGAAAGCGGTGTCACAGAACTCTACGACCTGGAACAGGACCTCGGCGAAACTATCGACCTATCGGCCCAGATGCCCGGGTTGGCTGATAGCCTGGTAGAACTGATGAGACACGCACGCACACCAAATGAGCGCTGGTCAATCACGTGGACAACTACTGAACTACCGTAAAGGGTATCGTTGCCATAGTACTATCCCACGCCATGGCGAGCGTCCCCCCCGTCTCAGTCACATCAAAAAACGAGATCGTGAATTGATCGATACTGAACCCAACATCTTCGACCATCATAGCAGCACGTACCACATCCTTGTCCGACGTGTAGTTGTAGGACCCCCACAAGCCATCGCCGGGAGCTCTGCCGGAATCCTTGGCTTCGTGCGTAGATAGAATCAATGTCCAGTTACCTTGGTCCAGCTCTACAAAGACACTGTATTCACCGACAGGAATTTCTGTGCCGCCGATCATAAGGGGAACTTCCGTATGTAACCTGGTAGATTTGTTTGCGCCTGCACGCCAAACTGGTGCAGGGCCCGTCACCGTCGTCCCATATTCCTCACCGGAACCGAATATTCCTGTCCGACCGCGAAGAATTGGGCGTCCATAGTCAACAAATATCCAAGCCTCCCCAATTTGGGTCGAAGCTTCTCCGCGTGGGGAAGCCGGACGTTGAGCATATGCGTAATCGGCTCCAATCAGGAGGAGTACGAAGAAGAGCGTGGTGGTTTTGATTCGATGCATGACCAATTGGATAAGCTGATGAAAAGAAAAATCTCAGGGCGGCAATTAACGCAAAGCATCTTCGGCTGTTTCGCCCGGCCTGTACGGATGAGGTATTCCAGAATATCCGACCTTTTTGCATTGAACAGTCAAACCCTTATGATTACCACCTTCGAATAGATGGGTGACAGTATCGCAAGGCCAGACGATCCGTGTTATTTCGTGGGCATCAGCGTTACAGGTGACACGGAGAATTGACCGCTGGCAACGTTATGAGATTACCATGCCCTCGTACGCACTCACGTTGACCAAATCTTTTTTGTCTCCTGAAAACTCCTGTTTGCGTTCGTAAACTGGAGATGTCTCACAAATCCTGACACCCCGCACATGTGCAAAATCTCCATTGTATATTCTATGTCGGTATATCTTGCACGACCTACTAACTGATTCTGAAACCGCCAAACCTCCGCCTACTTAAATGATTAGTCGCAATCGCCTCTTTTACGGTAGCTGCCTCGCTCTACTAACGACAGCATTCGCTTTCACGGTCATTGCCGGAATTGCCTTCTCCGTAAAATCCGAGTTCATTCTCACAAACGCACAACTCGGTGTTTTCACCGGTGTGTTTTTCATCGGCTTTACGGTCAGCCAGGTTATTTTTTCTCCGCTTTGCGATGTGATCGGTATGCGATGGATCGTGCGAGGAGCCTTTGTTGGTCATGTGGCCGGTGCCATCCTGATCATGACAGCCCAGGGCTATGTGCCGGCTGTTGCCGGCTCCCTTTGTGCCGGACTTGGGGCGGGATTGGTTGAAGCCGGATGCAACCCTCTTGTTGCTGCACTCTATCCAGATAACAAGACCTCCAAACTGAACCACTTTCACATGTGGTTTCCATACGGAAATCTGATCGCAGCCATCCTCCTGACCTTCATCTTTGCACAGCTCGGAGCCGGGTGGCGCTCGCAACTTATACTGGTTCTGGTACCTGCACTGGGTTATGGCGTCATGATGTTCACCGCCCCCTTTCCACAAACGGAAGGAGTCTCAGCGGGCGTATCTGTGGGTGAGTCATTCAAAGCACTCTTCGCTCCTATAATGCTCATTATGATGCCTATGATGTTGCTCACAGCATCTATGGAGCTTCCACCCTCAAGTTGGGTCCCCTCTGTCCTTCAGGCAGGAGGAATTAATGGATTGCTCGTGTTCGGGTTTGTGTTTGGCATCATGGGTACACTCCGCTTACTTGCCGGCCCGGTGGTCAGAGCCCTTACACCGACCGGCATCCTGTTCGGAAGCGCTGTATTAGCCACGTTAGGTCTTTTCCTGTTCAGCATGGCGGAAACAACCTTGATGGCTTTCCTGACCGCCGCGATCTGGGCAGCCGGAATCGCCTACTTCTGGCCGACCATGCTGGGCTATGTTTCTGAACGAAATCCCAGGAGTGGTGCGCTGGGTCTCGGGGTCATGGGGGCTGTGGGAATGCTTGCGTCCTTCTTTGTAACGCCCTGGTTGGGAGGCGTAGCCGATGACCGAGGACATGACACGCTCGACAATGAGACTGTCATCCAGATATTTGAGGATGTCAATATGGAGTTTCCCGGTATCGCAGAAGATTCTGGACCACAGGAAGCTGACATTATGGCCGTTAATTCTACAGTGGCGGGCGTGTTAGCAGAGTACGAAGGCAGTGGAGAACTACCCCGTGGCAGTACAATGCAGGCACTCAGGGCCGTTGGCGGATCCGGTGTCGAATCAGAGATTATAGGCCGGGCACAGGCTGAACTGAACCCCGCTGACAACGAGGGCGGTCGACGTTCTTTCCGAACACTCGCGCCCTTCGGCATCATACTGATCGTTGTCTTTGGACTCCTACTCCTGAAAGATCTTCGCGCTGGCGGCTATCGAGCCGAAAAGCTCGGCAGCCACTGATCGTTGTAATCCGAAAAAGTCAGGAAACACTCTGGGCTATTGCGTCCCGAAGCACTTCTGCCGGGTGTAGCGGGTGCGTAATACCACAGTGCTGCAGTTGATGGCGACAGCTGGTACCCGGCGCTACAATTAATGTGTCGGCAGCTGTGCTGCGCATCGTAGGTGCCAATCGGCGCTCAGCCATCTTTCTGGATATTTCATAGTGCTCCTTCTCATAACCGAAGGAGCCCGCCATTCCGCAACAACTAGTGTCAACCTCGCGCACATGGTAGTTTTCAGGAAGCGCCAAGATTTTCAATGTTGATTCAGTACCTGCAAGTGCACGCTGGTGGCAATGCCCATGCAGGAGGAGCTCGCGTGCTGCACTGGTGAAGGAGAGAGACAATCTCCCCTCTTCCGCAAGGCGGGCCACAAACTCGTCAAAAAGCACCGCGTGCTGAGCAACCTCCCTCGCTTCCCTGCTATCAGGCAGCAGATATAAATACTCGTCGCGCATTGACAGCAAGCAACTCGGCTCTAAACCAATAATGGGTAATCCCTCTCTTGCATACGGTGCCAGCCGCTCCACCGTATCCCTCGCCGCAGCACGCGCCTTCTTTACCATACCTTTTGAAATGAGCGGCCGCCCACAGCAACGGTGCCCCGGAAGTACAACCTCGAAGCCTGCTGCCTCAAGCACCTCTACCGCTGCTATCGCTACATGCGGTTCGTTGAACGTGTTGAAGGTGTCATTGAAGAGCACAACGCGTTCCCTTCCCTGAGTGCTTTGTGGTCGCTGTTTGAACCACTTGGTGAAAGATTTCCGGGCAAAAGCCGGCAACTTGCGCCGTCGAGAAATGCCCAATCCACGGTCAAGAGCAAACCGCACCGGCATACTGCCCAAAATTCCGTTAATCGGAGGCGCGAGAACTCCACTGGCAAAACGGGAAAGTTTTGCAATATCTCCAAACAGGCGCGTGCGCAGCGGCGTACCGTGTTTTGCGTGGTACTGAGCCAAAAACTCAAACTTGATCTTGGCCATGTCGACGGACGAGGGACACTCAGACTTGCATGCTTTGCATTCCACGCATAGATCCATGACCTCGTACATGCGTGCGCTGGTCAGTTCCTCGTGAGGCAGAACCCCCGAAAGTGCAGCCCTTAACGCATTGGCACGCCCCCGGGTACTGTGCTCCTCTTCACGGGTAACCATGAAGCTGGGACACATAACACCCGTTATGTCTTTGCGGCAAATCCCAGCCCCGTTACACATTTCAACGGCCCGGTCAAAACCATGCTCCGCACTGAAATCCAGGTTCAGTTCCAGCGGTACGACCTCGTAGTTTGAGCCATAGCGCAAATTTTCGGTCGCTGCGGGAGCATCCACAACCACACCGGGATTCAGTAATCTTCCGGGGTCCCAAATTTCCTTTACCTCCCGATATAGCCGGTACAGATCTGGCCCGAAAAATCGCTCATTTATCCAGCTTCGCGCCCGTCCATCCCCATGCTCACTGGAAAGTGAACCTCCATAACCCTGCAGTAGCTCGACCGAAAAATCAATGATCTCGGGGATCTTGGCCACTTCTGCTGCCACTTTTGCATTGATCAGTGGACGAATATGGATGCAGCCTGCACTTGCGTGCGCGTAATAGGCCACACGCGTCCCCCTTTCCGTACAAAAGTCATCAACCTTTTGTACGTACTCCGCTAAGTGCTCGGTTGGAACTGCTGCGTCTTCAATAAAAGGTATTGGCTTGTGGTCTCCCTTAATACTCATCAACAGCCCCAGACCCACTTTGCGAACTGTCCATACATTTGCCTGTCGGGCCGGATCCAAGACCGGTAGCACACCTCCTTTATGTCCTCGCCTGACAAGGAGCGTGCGCAAATTCTCGATTTTCGAGCGCAGCTCTACTTCACCACTTCCATAAAACTCCGTAATCAGAATGCAGTCTGGATCCCCCTCGATAAAAGTTCGAAGCAGCCGCGCGTACTTGGGTACCTCCTTACACAACCGCAGACCCAGGTTATCCAGCAACTCTACTGCACTGGGGTCAGCCTCCAGAATGTCCGGAACTCGTCCAAGCGCCTCTGGTGTACTGCTGAATTGGACGATTGCTAACGCGCGTGCCGTAGGGACCGGTACCAGGTTCAGCGTCACATCCTGAATAACCGCCAAGCCCCCCTCCGCTCCACACACCAATTTTGCCAGATTAAAGCGGTGATCCTGGGGCACTTTGAAAGAGGGCCCTTCACCTATAAACCGATCAAGGTTGTAGCCGCCACACCTCCGCCAGTGACGCGGCGTTCCTTCGAGAATAGTCTTACGGTGATCAGGCGATCGCGTGAGCTCCACCATTCTGCGATACAAACCGCCTTCCAGACCACTCAGCTTTAACTTCTGATCGAGTACCTCTGCCTCTAATGCCCCCAGATGTACCTGCGTACCATCACTCAACACAACATTCATGCTATGGACGTGATCGGCGGTCATCCCGTAGCAAATGGAATGGCTTCCGGTCGAGTTGTTGCTTACAATGCCGCCCAAAGCTGCACGGTTGCTGCTGGCCGGATCAGGACCAAACTGTAAACCACTAGGCATCAGACTTTCATTTAGCTGGTCGAGCACCAGACCAGGTTCAGCGCGCACCCAACCCTCAGCCTCATTGACTTCCAGTATTCGGTTCAAGTGGCGGGTAAAATCCATCACTAGGGCCTCCGAAACCGCCTGCCCGGCTAGACTGCTACCTCCGGTACGAGGAAGCAGAGGAACACCAAATTCGGCTGAGAGCGTAACCGCAGCATGCACATCCTCCCGTGAAGCCGGGAAAAAGACGCCATGCGGCATCACCTGGTAAATACTGGCGTCCGTGCTGTAAAGCGCGCGGCTGTAATCATCAGTTCGAACCTCACCCTGACTTTCCTTCTGAAGCGCGTGCAGAAAATCTGTCAGTGCCAAATCATTGTTCGGCATCAATAACTCAAGATCCAGTGTAAACGATTTTCCAGATCCTGCCTTTCACAGAATCGGATATATAAACCGAACCATCCGGTCCCACCGCCAAACCGGTAGGCCTTGACCGGGCGGATCCGGGGCTGGCTGGAGAATCTGTACCGGCAAAGCCCCCCGCAAACATCTCCGCTTCGCCCGTAACCTCATCCCCCTTCATCGGCAAAAAACTTACTTGGAACCCCGCTTGGACCGGTGACCGATTCCAGCTTCCATGAAATGCCACCAACGCTCCACCCTGGTACTTCTCCGGATACTGCGTACCTGTGTAGAAGAGCAAATCATTCGGCGCCCAGTGGGCCGGAAATGCGTAGATTGGCAGTGCAGTGTCCGCGCATCGATCAATTAGATCACCATCACCGCCATACTCTGGAGCAAGTTTTTTTGTACCCTCCAAATGGTCGTAGTAGCAGTAGGGCCAACCGTAGTCTTCACCCTCTTCAACGGCAAAAAATTCTTCCGCCGGCAGCTCGTTGTTCTGTGATTCTGTGAAGTGGTCCGGCCATAATCGATGCAGGTCATCTCTACCGTGCTGTACGACGTACAGTCGACCTTCATGCCAGGCGTGTGCTATGCCGTTCCGAATTCCCGTCGCATAGCGCATCCCGTCGTCGTAGATGTGCTGTTGCTCCGCTTCTGCACTCACTCGCCATACACCGCCATACCAGTCTAGTTGCGGGCAAGGGTCGATCCCAGGGGAACCCAGCGAACGATGCACTTCTTGGCAGGCATTGGAAGGTGCACCAATATTTATGTAGAGATTGCCTGTATCGTCAAATTCGAAGGGTTTAGCTGCATGACTGGGCTGATCATGGAAGCCATATACAACTACTTCTGGATCACTGGTGGGCGTCAACTCGCCCTCCTCCAACACGAACCGCAAAATAACCGTATCCGCAGCCAAATAAAGCGAGCCTTCGCGCCAGTGGATCCCCGTACCTCCTATTGTCCCGAAATATTCGATCAGATCTGCTTTTCCGTCTCCGTCATGATCACGCAAAGCTGCAATGGCACCTTCATCGTTCGGCGCACGTAGCGCTACATACACATCACCATTATTGCGAACCGTCAAATGCCTTGCTCTCCCCAATGAGTCTGCCACGACCACCGCACAGAACTCGTCAGGGAGCATCAAGCCATCATTTCCTTCTGCACAGGCAACCTCAAGGGGGCGTTCGACTGTACAGGCTGCCACGAACAGCAACGAGGCTATAAGGGCTTGTTTCATTCTTCTTCGTCTTTAGTATCAAATAGTGTCGGCATTTCGCCTGGGGATTTTCTCCCAAAATGTCTATATGCCTTTTTGGTGGCGATACGCCCACGTGGCGTACGCTGCATATATCCCTCTTGAATCAGATAAGGTTCATAGACCTCTTCTATTGTTCCTGACTCTTCTCCAACCGATACGGACAGGGTAGAGAGTCCGGCGGGTCCGCCATTGAATTTATCAATGAGACTGAGCAATATACGCGTGTCCATGTCGTCCAATCCTTCGGCATCTACATCCAGTGCTGTCAGTGCGCGATCCGCCATTTTAAGGCTTATACAGCCATCTCCCTCCACCTGCGCAAAGTCCCGGGCACGGCGCAGTAAACGATTGGCTATACGGGGGGTCCCCCGGCTCCGACGAGCAATCTCATACGCACCTTCCTCTTCAATTGGAACATCGAGAATTCTCGCCGAACGCGTAAGGATGGCCTTAAGCAGCTTAGCGCTATAATAATCATACCGGAAATCTATTCCAAACCGGCTACGCAAAGGCGCGGTCAACAGCCCCTTTCGTGTAGTAGCTCCCACCATTGTAAATCGGGGTAACGGAATCTTCACACTTCGGGCATTCGGGCCACTATCAATGACAATGTCAATGTAATAGTCCTCCATGGCTGAATAGAGATACTCTTCCACCAGTGGCGACAAACGATGCATTTCGTCGATGAAGAGAACATCCCCTTCCTTCAGTTTGGTCAGAATGCCTGCTAGATCTGCGGGTTTATCCAGGACTGGGCCAGACGAGGTCGTGATGGATGCCCCCATTTCCTCTGCAATAATGTGTCCCAGTGTCGTGTTATGATTGCAGAATCCGTTACCGATGAACGAATGCGAGCCTGGAACCACAAAATCGAACGTTTCTGCCTCCGCAGACTCGAGTCGCGTGACTGTGCTCCACTTAAAGTCACCCGTTGCTTTCGGTCTGTTTCCACTTGATGCTTCCAGGGCAATCAAGTGCTGCTTTGTAAACCGGAGATCTTGGTATCCTCCTCTTTCGACAGAACCCTGCACAGACTCTTTCTTCAACACTACAACCCGGTCTCCGAGCTCAATCGACGCAAGCGGTCGCCAGGTCATATAGCCTTGGGCCTCTGCCAGTACGGGATGTGCCGGGGTACCCTCTACAGACTGCCCGCAGCTTGTAAAGAGACGAATCGTAGGACCAAATCCACTGGCATACACATGTGATGTACGCTCTGCGCCGAGCGCTCCAGTGACTGTTACAGTATGGTTTCTGCATTCACCGGGACTAAGATTGGTTGGAATCAGGCGCCCCATAGGCACACAGCCCTGGGGAGTCTGTATTTGTGTATCTGCCGTTACACACTTGCCCAACCCCGGAGGACCAGATAAAAGTACATGGTCGAGACTCTCCTCTCGCTCCAGAGCAGCCTGCATAAATATGCTGAGGTTGCCCTTGATTTTCTCTTGTCCGATAAAATCCTTCAGTTTACGCGGGCGGAGCCGACGTTCAAAGTCTTTGTCTTGAGAGCTAGGGGCGGCTATGCTTTGGCGCTTAATCATCAACAGGATGCAACATGTATTAACCTTCGGTACTTAACCGAACCACCGTAAGATCGTAAGATACTGGACTATACAATTGCAACCCCCGTAACTGCTCACTACGTTTCGGTGGTAGGTGCAACTTAATCTAGTGCTTGTCAGAGAATAGGTCATTTTTGCGATTCTTGCTATATTCATAACAATCTGGGGCCGTAATTGTGGCGTCGTTGGTGGAGTTTCGGGGGAATCAGGTGCCTTTCGGCTTGCTGAATGGTCACTGGAAGACATTTTTTGCTCTCCGATGCAGCTGGGACGCGACCATGCGTGCCAACCCGACGTATGTCTGCCTTTCCGCTTATGGCGGAGCCTGTCCAAATTCCTTCGGTAGGATTACAGCGGCGCTACGCCGCTCGTTTTCGGGCCTGATGCCAGCGCTTGAGCCGCTCCTCTTTCCGCTTCAACTGCAAGCCAAGACGATGTACGTTGGCCGCGACCACAGAGAGCGCTACCGTGCGACCAAACCCCTCCTTACCATGCGTACGCACCAAGTCCAGTCCGCGCTGGTTCAAATTGTTGATCGCGGATTCTACCGCCGGATGCTGACGACGACCCTCCACAAAGTCCGGAGCGGATGCGCGCTCCCTGTCCGCATGACTTAAACGCCCCCGCTTCGGCATAATCACCAGTTTCAGAATTTGCTCCAATGCGCGCCGGTTGTGTTCCGATGAATACCCCGTATCCATGCTGCACGAAGTCAGGGACGGGTACAGCGTCGTGGCCTCCCGTAAAAAATCCACGATCATTGACGAATCTACCCCCTCGTAGAGCACCCGGTAGTGAAGAATCTACTGATGCTGGTCCTCCAAGACGCAGACCGGGAGGCCCAACTCCGCCTGTACCCCCGCCTTACCTTTGACGATCCAACGCGTATGCGGCTCGTGAACCGAGAAAATCTTCTCCGAATGCGGAATCTTTTCGCCCCTGAGCAACCGCCGATCCACCTGATCGATCAGTGTCAAGCTGCATCCCAGGTAGTGCAGCCACCGATCACTGCAATCTGCCCCCAACCTCCGCTGCGAAGCCAACGCCTTCTTCACCAGCTTTCTGCAGTGGCACAGGTATTTGCGCACCCGATCACGACGATGCCAACCCCGTGACCTGCGTACCCCTTGAAACAAACGATCAAGCCGCTTTTCCCAATCCGACGCCTTGCGCCAGCCCGGCAGGCCGTGCGCACCGCTCATACGTGCAGACTCCCGAAGCAACAAACCCACCGCATCCCTTAGCAGACTCACATCCGTAGGCCAATGAACATGCGTCTTCGTCACCGCTGAATCTACCCTGCAACGTAACCCCTCCTGACGGGCCTTCTTCGTAAGCTCCCCGTGACCATGCTCCACCACAACCTTGTTGATCTTGCCCAGTAACTCCTCCGATAACAAACTCACATTGTCCAGAATCGTCTGTACATGGTATTCCGATCCCTCGCGCCAACTACCATGCCCAAGCATCTGGCGCAGGAGCTTGTCGTTGTTCGCCATATGCGTCAGTCGATCATAATCGCAATTCAGGGCCTGCTTCAGCATCCCCAGAACAAAAATCCTCCACAGATCCATCCCCCGGCGCCCCAATTTGTGACTGACCCCCGAAGCCACGCCCCCTTCCAAAAGCTCGAAAATCTTCGCTCGCGTCTTTGCATTCTTGTAAATCGAAAGCAAACCACGCAATACCACCGGAATGTCATCCCGGCTGCGGGGGGCAAGCTCGATCTCTTCAATCGGGACCTGCCCAAACGCGCGTTGGGCTTCCATTACTACACGCATGGCAACAAAGGGGCGAATGTACACGCTTAAACGCCCAAATCAGACCTTCTACCCCAAAATTGCCGCCAGATTCGCAAATTCATTCATCCTCCCGCTCGGACGACGCCTATGCGATCAGAGCCCCAAATACACGCTAAATCCTGACCAAATCCACCCAAAATGATCAAATCTGCCCCCAAATACCCGAACTCATCGTATAATCCCACAACCAAAATCATTTTCTGGCAAGCACTAATCTAAGAAACGAGTATCCGGCATATGCTGAATCTGAGTCAAGAATTAAGGCTGCAACAAAAACTGTCCCCGCAGCAGATTCAGTATATCCAGCTGCTGCAGTTACCAACGCTTGCACTGGAACAACGCATTCAGCAGGAACTGGTGGCGAACCCGCTGCTCGAAGAAGGATCTCCTGACGAGATATCACCTGAGCCGGAGGGGGAGTCCGTTGACAACAGCAATGACGAAGAATTTGACTTGGAAGATCTGTTACCGGATGCAAATGATCTGTACGGATACAAAGCTCGCGTGGACCATAACCAGGTAGACAGGGAGATCCCCCTTGCAGCCGCCGAATCTCTGACCGATTATCTACGCAGACAAAAAAAGTTCTTGAATCTTGATAGACGAGACACGCTCATCGCAGAGCAAATCATAGGCTCCATTGACGAGGATGGCTACCTGCGGAGAGAAATTCCCTCAATTGTAGATGATATCACATTCAACTATCGAGAGGAATTGACAGAAGAAGATGTGATTCGCGTGTTGCACCATATCCAGCGATTTGATCCACCTGGAATTGCGGCACGCAGCGTGCAGGAATGTCTATTGATCCAATTGGAATTGATCCCGGAAGATACTCCCAGTCGAGATATCGCTCTCCAAGTGGTTGGCAATCTGTTTACTCCCTTCGCCCGAAGACAGTACGAACGCATCGAGGAGCGGCTGGGCATTAATGATACAGTTCTCAAATCTGCTATAGACCTCATCCAATCGTGCAATCCCAAACCTGGAGAGGGCACGTTCACTCCGCAGGAAAACTATGTGACTCCTGATTTTCTGGTTCGCAATACTGACGGCTCGTTTGTCATTCAACTTAACTCCGGCAATTTCCCAACGCTTGCGGTTTCCAAACCGTACAGGGAAATGATTGAAAAGATGGCCGCTGACAAGCAGACCGGCTCAAACAAACCCTCCGATGTAAAAACGAAGCAATTCCTTCGCTCAAAGTTTGAATCGGCAAAGTGGTTCATTGACGCAGTGCAGCAACGCCGCCAAACCATGCTCTCCGTCATGCGTGAGATCGTCGCATTCCAGGAAGCCTTTTTTATTTTGGGAGAAGGGCACCTGCGCCCGCTTATCCTCAAGGATATTGCCCAGCGGATCGACATGGACATTTCGACTGTCAGTCGTGTTGTGAGTGGAAAATATGTTCAATGCGATTTTGGCATCTACGAACTCAAATACTTTTTCTCCGAGGGGGTAGCGACAGAGTCCGGTGTCAATGTGTCGAACAAGGAAGTCAGAGCTATTATTTCCGGTATCATTGAGCGGGAGGACAAGACAGATCCACTGACGGATCAGGCTATTACGGTTATCCTGAAGGAGAAAGGATACAGAATCGCTAGACGTACCGTATCCAAGTACCGAGTACAACTGGGGCTGCCTGTTGCCCGGCTACGCAGAGAGATCGTTTTATCCTGATTTCTGTCTGGAATCTGCCTCGAAGGGGTTGCGCAACGAGCACCTCGAGTGTGATCAATGTCAAAAACCGGTCCTCATACCCTTCAACTGAGATCTCACGAATATAACTGAACTTCCCCCTATTTTGATTTTTTCGAAGGCACGATTTTCTCCACAAATTTGAGGCTTTTTTTGAAAAATTACTGACCGCCAGGGACGGCGGTCTGGGGAGTCCAGTTTGGTGAACCGAGGACTACAGCAGTTTGATATTCAGCAGTTTGAATGCCTGCTTTTGGGTGGGACTGATCTCCTTGACCATGACGACTTCGGGGGATGCATCCGTCTTGATTTTCGGAATGACAACGAGGCGGCATGCCTTTGAAAGTTCTTCCATCAGCTCCGCAAAGCTCCAAACCTTTTCGCCCGTCTCAGTTTGCTTGGTTTGGGCTTTCTTTTTCGCCGATTCCGAGGGTTTGGCGGGTTCGACAACTTCTCCGCGCTGCACTCGTTTTGCTTCCAGATCATCCTCTGCAAACAACATCGGAGCCAACTTACGACGCAGATGATATTCTACGTAGTAGGCCAGCATGCACAAAAAGACATGTGCAACGACCCGGTCTTTGGTGCGATGGTGAATCGGACGGATCTGCAACGACATGGATTTCATCGTACGGAAGGCCATCTCCACCGTGGAAAGACGTTTATAATTTGTGACCAACTCGGCGGCGTTCGGCCCCGATTTCAGACTGGAACGGATGGCATACAGGCCGTCGAGTCGTTCCTCCTTCTGAATCACCTCTTCATTGCGAGTATATGAAAAGTGTCCTTCCCGGATCACGAGTTGAAAGTATTTTTTCTTGTGCTTCTTTTTCCCGAATACCTTTCCGACCCGCACGCCAATTTTCCCTGCATCTTTGAGTCGCCCGTTTTGGATCGCCTCGATGATCTTGTCAAGTTTCTCCTCCGCCTTCACGAGCAGGTCTTCCCGCGTTTTCTTACTCTTTTCGGCCTGTAAGGAGTTTCTGCACAGGACCAGCCGGTCATTTGGATACAGGTCACAACAGACCTCTACCAAGTTCTGTTCATCAAATAGACTCATCTGATAGCCCTCTTGCTCGACCACCTCACGAATCTCGCACTTTTGCATCGCCGTGATCCAGTCCAGACCTACGGGCAGAATCTCCTCCTGAATCTGCTTCTGCTTCAGAATTCCACGGTCTCCGACCAACACCACATGCTTGAGTTCAAATGTGTTCTGAATTTTTTCCACTTGGGCGCGCAGTGTACGGGTGTCGGCGGTATTGCCGCGAAACACCTCGACCGACACCGGACAGCCCTCCTGATCGGTCATCAGTCCATAGACAATCTGCTTCTTGCCCAGCTTCTTGTCCCGGTTGTAGCCATAGGCCGCCCATTCATTTTTCTCGCCTTCCACATAGCTACTGGTCACATCGTAGAGCACCAGACTCCCCTCCTTGAGGTGTCGTTTTGCCAAACGACACTCAATGTCTGTCTTGCGTTTGAGCAGTTCATCCATCGCATCATAGAGATCATCTTCATCCACGCGTTTGAGTCCAAGCTCTTCATTGAGCGTGGTGGATGCGTGTTTTACATCCAGCATGGCACTGGTCGAGAGCTTGCTTGCCGACTTGATCACGCGTGCGGCAATCATGCCGAGGATCAGTCGGCGGAAGCGGGAATTCTTCGGAGCAATCAGTTCCGGCAGTCTGAGTTGTCTCATGATGCCCAGGACCGCGGCGACATGTCCGTGGTTCTTGCTGCTTTGCACGTCGAAGGCCTCCTCGAACGAGCGGACGGCGGTGCCGCCTTTGAGGAGAACCCGGATTCCATCAATGAACACCTGGGGAAGTTTGGTGATATTGGCGATGGTGATTTTTTGGATTTTTCCATTGACGCGTCTGGACTCACGGATGAGCCAAGTGGGATTGGAATTCCGGTTGGGGATTCGCGCTACATACATGGGTACAATATCATGGGTATGTTTCCTATAATATACGAAAAATATGGGAATATATCCGTAAATCGGCCATAAAACCGAAAACATTCAAAATAATGACATGGGTACACCTGTTTAAAACCCAATCACCAAAAAACACGCCGAAAACAGAGAAATACACCACAAAAAGCCCGAAAAAGAGTCGAAATGAGAAGAAAAGTTCAACGATAAGGCCCAAATATTCGGCCCTACGTCCCAAAATCAGAACAAAAAGAGAAAAACCTTAGGATAAGGGGGGAAGTTCAGATATAATCGCTTAGCGCAACTTCGCCATGGAATTTGGCGAGGTTAGGTTCAGAGGTTGGGGTTAAGTGGTTGGAGAAGGAAGTTATACCAGACCTTCACGTGCCAACTGGTTATGAAAGAACCAAATGACTTCGGCTGCCGTTACATCCGTGCAAAATGTCTGGGTGCTCCCAAATCAATGTCTGGGTGCTCCCAAATCAATGTCTGGGTGCTCCCAATCCTTGACATACTGCACGAGATTCTAGCCGATGCTTCACGCACACTGCAATCGCCAGAAAACGGGATGCATGCGCGGTGGACCTTGCTGGCCCATTCACTAAGGGGCCTCAAGCCGCTTGCCTGATTGCCGTATGCCCTATTGTCCAAGCCTTGACAGTCCGAGAGCAGCATTGACTGCAGAATCGAAGATTCCAATTAGAGTAGTCTACGCCGTAGCCATCATGCTGGCTGCCGCGCTCACTTCGTGTGCGGAAAAAACTGACACCGAAGTGATTAAAGGAATAGCATTAACACTAAACCCCAGACGCTCTGCGGAACGCACATGGATCAATTTTTCCACGGATTCGCTGTTTCAGATTTCATACACTGACTCTGTGCCGGTATTCGGTCCCTTTGCCAAGCGTTTTGACACACAAGATCAATTATATATTTACGATGTAGGAGACAGGCACGTAAAGGAATTTGATACAACGGGGGTGTTCGCAGCATTACACACCCGCGGAATTGGGAGTGCCCCTGGACAGATACGTACGCCTGTATCCGATTTAATCATTGTTGGTGACTCCTTAATAGTTCTAACCGCCCTACTTTTTGAATATACCTTCGAAACCCAAACCAATCGCTTTTGGGCAGAGCAACGACTCGATAACCCGCTTCGCCAAGCACGCACCGAGTCCGGTATTTCATACTATTTCTATTTGGATTCAGAATCGCTATTTACAGTTGTAACCGATACGGGCAGGCGTCATTTTGGCAAGGTCTTCGAAAATCAAAATGACATGGCAACAGCCCTAGGTCGTGAGGGATGGATTCACACATACGGGAACTGCATGACATTTGCGTCCGCATATTATCCAATGTTTGCAGTGTATGATTCAACCGGCAGTTTACTGTATGCACAACGTACCATGACAGCCTATAAAACCGGAGAAGCACAAATAGAGACTCGAATGTTGGATAAAGATTCACCGGTATTTACAGCTCAGTTCTCCAGCATAGTACATTACGGAATAAATGTTGTCAATGGTTGGCTGTTAATAAATGTACGTCCAAATGGTGAGCGTGCCATAGATGTTTACAGCATTGCGACCGGACACTATATCGGATCGGTAAAGATACCGTTCATTGGATGGATCACTTTATCTGCAAAACGGATTGCCGCTCATACAGACACCACAGTGACAGTATACAGGCACGATTTGTCTAGCCGCATAGAAACGCCACCTATCAAACACCCACAGTGTTTTTGATGGATTATAAGATGAAAACATTATTTGCGTATTGCAGTCGCACGCTTAAACCTATGGGTAAATTGGAAATCATTGCCCACAGCACATTGTTGCTAGCTATCATTGTGTTTGTTGTGTTCACGGTTTTTACCGACTGGGGAAATAGTGATCTTGATACTAGAGCTGGCACACAAAAGGTCGGAGAAGTCAAATTATTTGAGGACTGGGCTAAGTATGATGGTGCGGTGGTGCTGGCCCTTACTGCATCCAGTCTATGCCATTTTACAAAACACTTCAGAAAACATTGAAAGGCAGCCAAGTGAATAGGCGGCTCGCTTTTATTGCTGTCATTGATACCAGTCAATCCCGCCGACTTCAAGAGCGCGTGCTAGCCAAGTATCAAGTACGGGTAGATACGTTAATGGTCATTCCAGTGTCTGACTATAATGTTGAGTATGTACCAACCATATTGATTGTCGATGGTGAAGGCAGAGTACAGCATAAATGGATTGGCATGCTGGATGCGAAACAGGAAAGCCAAATCGAGCAATTACTTATTGATAACACCCTGGTTTAGTAGAAGGTGGTGATATGAGTGAATTCTTGAAGCTTGCCGGTGTTGGCGTTTTGTTGATCAGTTCTTTGGGATGTGGGAAGCCTGATCGGCTACAAGTCGAAATTCAAATTCCGTTGATCGAACAAGATGCAACGAGTCGTGCGTGGCGTAACGTGACGCTGGATTCATTGCACTTTTTGCCAGTTGATGACAGCGTGGTGCTTTATCTCCCAGGCAGTGTTTTGAAGGGTCCGGGAAAGAACGTGTACGTTGGAGATTACGGAGACATGAGTGTAAAAGCATTCGATAGTTTGGGGCGACACATAAAGACGTATGGTCAGGGCATTGGATCGGCACCAGGAGAGGTGCTGCAAATGGGAAATTTAGGAACTATCGGAGATTCGGTAGTTTTTGTATACGACAGCATGAACCGGCGACTGACGTATTTTCAGCCAGATGGCTCTTTATTGTCAATTGAGGAACCCGATAATCGTTTTAGGAGAATGGTCATAACAAACAGTGGACGAAAGTATTGGTTGATATCTTCGGACTACGGATATAGAGAATTCTTTGTGACCTCTTCAAAGGTTGATACACTGACGTTTGGGAGGCTGTTGGACGAAAACTTGCATGTCCGCAACAAGTATCTATTACCGGGAAATTTGAGGGCTTACGGTGAAGATGTGCTTTTCGTACCAGATTTGTATCCGACGCTAATTAGGTACAACAGTGACGGAGAAGTGAAGTACGCTCGTAGGACTATTGGAGCAATTGGGTTTGAACCGCCTGAGGAGATGGTCGAGCAGAATGGCATGAGATGGCCCGGACCTCCACTGAATTATTCGATGTTTGTGATCGACGATCAAGTTGTTGTGTTAGTGAGGGATAATAAGGATCCGCGCGTGAAGATGATTGCTGACTATTATGAAGCGGAGAGTGGGAATTATAATGAATCAGTAAAGTTGCCGGATGGTTTATTTGCACTATTAACTGACGAGAGAGCATATGAACTTCGCGATACGGTCGTTGTGGTGCATAGGTTGCTGTATCGGTAAGCGTGGGTAGGTTGGGAAAGGAATGTTTAGTGTGCTCCAAAAGTGAGCAGACAATTGCAAAAACCGGCGATTTTTCGTTCTGAGGTGCTGAAGCGCATTCAGCAGGGGCTGGTGGATAATCCGCTACTTGAAGAGGGATCACCTGACGAGGTATCACCGGAGCCGGGGGAGGAGTCCACTGACAACGCCAATGACGAAGAATTTGACCTGGAGGATCTGTTACCGGACGCAAACGATCTGTACGGATATAAAGCCCGCGTGGACCATAACCAGGTAGACCGAGAGATCCCCCTTGCGGCCGGCGAGTCTCCGACTGATCATCTGCGCGGACAAAAGAGTTCTTGAATCTTGACAGACGAGACACGCTCATCGTGGAGCAAATCATAGGCTCCATTGACGAGGATGGCTACCTGCGAAGAGAAATTCCCTCAATTGTAGATGATATCACATTCAACTGTCGCGAGGAACTGACAGAAGAAGATGTGATTCGCGTGTTGCGCCTTATCCAGTGTCTCGATCCGCCTGGAATTGCGGCACGCAGTGTGCAGGAATGTCTGCTGATCCACCTGGAATTGATCCCGGAAGATACTCCCAGTCGAGATATCGCTCTCCAGGTGGTTGGCAATCTGTTTACTCCCTTCGCCCGAAGACAGTACGAACGCATCGAGGAGCGGCTGGGCATTAATGATACAGTTCTCAAATCTGCTATAGACCTCATCCAATCGTGCAACCCCAAACCTGGAGAGGGCACGTTCACTCCGCAGGAAAACTATGTGACTCCTGATTTTCTGGTTCGCAATACTGACGGCTCGTTTGTCATTCAACTTAACTCCGGCAATTTCCCAACGCTTGCGGTTTCCAAACCGTACAGGGAAATGATTGAAAAGATGGCCGCTGACAAGCAGACTGGCTCAAACAAACCCTCCGATGTAAAAACGAAGCAATTCCTTCGCTCCAAGTTTGAATCGGCAAAGTGGTTCATTGACGCAGTGCAGCAACGCCGCCAAACCATGCTCTCCGTCATGCGTGAGATCGTCGCTTTCCAGGAAGCCTTTTTTATTTTGGGAGAGGGGCATCTGCGCCCGCTCATCCTCAAGGATATTGCCCAGCGGATCGACATGGACATTTCGACTGTCAGTCGTGTTGTGAGTGGAAAATATGTTCAGTGCGATTTTGGTATCTACGAGCTCAAATACTTTTTCTCCGAGGGGGTAGCGACTGAGTCCGGTGTCAATGTGTCGAACAAGGAAGTCAGAGCTATTATTTCCGGCATCATTGAGCAGGAGGACAAGACAGATCCACTGACGGATCAGGCTATTACGGTTATCCTGAAGGAGAAAGGATACAGAATCGCTAGACGCACCGTATCCAAGTACCGAGTACAACTGGGGCTGCCCGTTGCCCGACTACGCAGAGAGATCGTTTTATCCTGATTTCTGTCTGGAATCTGTTTCACAGGACTCATGCAACGAGCACATTGAGTGTGATTGATGTCAAACAACCAGGCATCATACTCTATCAACTGAAGTCTCATGCAAGAAACTAGATTAAATCCCAACTTGCTGTAAAAAGAAACAGCGAGTGCGATGGAGCGAAAGAATCACACCATTATGGAATGGCATCTGCTTGTGCGTCTGCTTTCCGAACTTCGGCACCGGACGTAGGTTATCCGGGATCAAAACTATCACCTGTAAGTTCGGTCTCGACCATGGGGGCTTTTTTTGTACGTTGTTATGGTACGTGCAATTGATGTTTTCTGTGGTGTTTGCGAAATTGAGTGTGCTTGGAGCATCTTCGCAATAGACGACCGTTTCTTGGTTGAATATTTTCCGGAGAACTCCGAACCTGTGCGTCGCAGTTTTTAGCGATTCTGTAAATGTATTTTTCCCGGCGGGTGGCGTCGGTCCTGTTAGCAAGTGTGCTTGTCGGTGGAAGCCTGCTGGCTCCTCTCTCGCACATGATCTATATGGCAGCAGACGGCATGTTTGCTGCTGGGCACCACCCAACCCGAACAGAAGCGTCCGGGGCATGCCTGCATGATGCCCATGAGGCACATTCCGCATGTCCGTACCTCGCACTCTTTGCTGTGCCCCTGACTGGTGACCTGGCGGAGCCCGTAACTTTTCCAGAAAAAGATCAAACCGCCGAACCGCTGCTCAATCCCCCCAGTATCCAGCGGCCGACAACCTTCCTCAAGTTTCATTCGGCTCGAGGCCCGCCACACAACGCCTAACCCTCGAATTATACCTTCGACTTCAAGTAGGCTGGGAACCTGTGCTTTCCATCCTGTCTTCCAGTATTTCTCTCGAGGGCACCGGTGCTGACAGTAATTGCTCGTTAGTACAGAGCTAACAAGAGTAACGTTACACCTCCCATCTCCTTACCGGACGGCGTGCACGCAGATAGCGGTGCACCTGTGCGTTGTGCTTGTTTAATCGACATGATCATCAATGAGATACCTCAATAGCTTATGCATGGCAACAGCTGTACTGCTTTTGCTCGCCGGATGTGATTCTTCTGTAGTAGGGGGTGGTCAAACCGACCTCACACTCAACCTGAAACCCGAAGTAAACGGTTCGGCACTTTCCACAAATTCCAATACCAACTACGATGTAAACGGAGCAACAATTTCCTTTACCTCCGCCCGTATGTATCTTTCGGAAATAACTCTCCTGCAAAATGAAACCACAACGGTCACTACCCAGGACGAGCCCCTTACAGTCCCCGCCAAGAATGACGATGACGAAGACATCTCCCACACGGTGCTGGATAAGATTGTCCTCGTCAAACAGGATGCAGGCATAAACCTTTATGACCTTGGTTCTTGGCCGTCCGGCGAGTACGAAGGCATTCGTTTCAAGGTTGGCATTGCTGGTGTGAACAATCGCATCGACCCCTCACAAGTGCCTGCCACACATCCGCTGGCCAAACAAACGGATCGCAATAATCACTGGAATTGGAATGCCGGATACCTCTTTCTTCGAATCGATGGCAAAGTGGATACTGACGATGATGGTGTCCCTGATGATGATTGGGCCGTGCACCTTGGTACAGGACAGTTTCTCAGGGAAATCACACTCATGCAGAGCTTTACGCTTAACGACGATACCCCTGCTACTCTTGACATCAGTATTGATTACGGAGCGTTCCTGAAAGACGTGGATTTGACTGATCCAGATCAGAGAATCTGCCACACCATGAACAATTTGCCGGTAGCCCGTGCAGTAGCTGCCCAGATACCCTCTGCCTACCGGCTAGATGGCATTAGGTAGACCCTACAGTATTGTCATGGATGCAATCCATACTCCCTGATTGCGGAAAACAAGAGATGCTCCGCAATACCATCAGACTGGTTCTTGTTGTGCTGGCAATGTCAGCCTGCTCGCCCCCGGACACAGTTCCAGAGGAAAAACTGAGCCTAGTGGTGCCTGTTGGTTTTGCCCCGATACCGGTGCCTCCTCACAACCCTCTGACCAAGGCTAAGGTCCGTCTCGGCAGGCAACTGTTTTTTGATCCGATTCTTTCGGCCGACAGCACAGTATCCTGTGCAACCTGCCATATCCCAAAAAACTTCTTTTCTGATGGAAAACCGGTTAGCCAAGGGCTAAGTGGACGCTCCGGGACCCGTAATACTCCATCTCTTATCAATGTGGCCTATCAGAAGCTGTTTTTCTGGGATGGGGGCAGCATCACACTGGAGCACCAGGTGTTCGGGCCACTACAGAGCTCGGCCGAAATGGGACTGGACCTAGCCTCGGTTCTAAGCCGGCTGGAGTCTGCACCGGCTTATCGAGAAGCTTTTGACGATGTGTTTGGCGTGCCGCCCAGTCTGCGGGGTTTGACCCAGGCACTCGGGGCCTATCAGCGGACTCTGCGCAGTGGGGGAGCGCGCTATGACAGCTACAAAGCGGGAGAGACCAAAGCGCTCAGCGCTTCAGAAAAGCGCGGCTTGGCACTGTTTGAGGGGAAAGCTGGATGTATTAGCTGCCACCATGGTTTCCTGTTTACCAACCTTGCGTTCGAAAACAACGGACTCTATGTCACTGCAGAAGACTCTGGACGTGCACGGATTACGGGACTAAGAGAGGATCACGGAAAATTCAAGGTGCCCTCACTGCGTAACGTAGAGCAAACCGCCCCCTATATGCATGACGGTCGACTATCAACGTTATCCGCTGTCATAGAGCATTATGATCAGGGAGGCAACGATGTGTTCGGAAAGAGCACGCTGATCAGACCTCTGAAGCTAAACAAGCATGAACGAACCGATCTCGAAGCGTTCCTGCACTCGCTGACAGACACCAGTACCTTTGCGGGGGTGGAGCGACCATGATCCGGACTGCAATATTTGTAATGCTCCTAGTTGCGGGCTGTGCGCCTGATATAACAGAGACCGACTTTTTTCGCGAACATCCGATAGAGACCGATCCCGTGGAAACCTCCGTGGAGCTTGGTGTCCTCGAAGATGGGCGTTTAGCAATGCGTCTAATTGCATCTGATTCGCTCCACACAGGCATCAATACTATTTGGGTCGAGACAACGGTCGACCAGTCACCGGTTTATGATGCCGATCTTGCCCTTTCGCCTCAATGGATTGCAGCAGGACGAACCATAGGGTCACCCATAAGTGCGGGGAAGCTTACAATTACCGATACGCCCGGGCGCTTTGGAAGCACTCCGCTATTCATACAGCCACACGGTGAGGAAGGCCATTGGCAATTGCAAATCACCTACACTGCGGGAGGTGAATCCGGCGAGGCTTTCCTGCCAGTTCAGATAAAACCGTCCGTATGGGTGCAGTATACCGGCGAATACTATGTCTCGTGGGTGCTGCCTTTACGTCCAGAAACCGGGCTTGACGAGATCGAATTTGCATTGCACCGTCTGACCGATGAAGGATTTATGCCTTTGGAGGATGCCACGCTCGACCTCTACCCCTGGATGGACATGGGGGCCGGACAAGGCCACAGCACACCCTATGAGGCACCTATTCACGTGCGGAATGGACGTTACAGGGGCGCTGTGAATTTCATAATGTCGGGAGGTTGGGATATGACCGTATTCGTACAGCGTCCGGGAATGCCCCGGGATACCATCGACTTCAACGGATTTGTCGTGCACTGATGCTGAAATTCAGAATTACTCTGCTCTGGCTTTTACTACCCACATGCATCGGGTTTTGCCCCCTGCAAGTGTATGGACAGAATATTGTTCACGGACACATCGTTGATGCCCTGACTGGTGAGGCCCTCGTGTCTGCCTCGGTAACGGTGCTGGGGAGCAAAACAGGAACAACTACTGACGACCATGGACATTTTGAGCTGGTTTTGCCGAACGGCGATTATCGTTTGCGTATCTCCTTTGTCGGGTACACATCGACCGAGCTTGCACTCTCCTTACAAGCTGTCTCCCAAGACCCTCTGACAATCCACCTCCTGCCTGCCGTTATCGCAGTAGATGAAGTAATGGTGCAAAGTGCAGCCCCCCGAATCAATGATCCTGCAGCGGCTTCACACCATTTGAAGGCGACTGAGGATCTACTGGACCGCGTGCCCGGTGCTGATTTTATTCAGCGCGCCAATTTTGCCTGGGAGCCTGTTATCAGGGGACTCAGTGGTGGACAGGTAGGTCTTGTAATCGACGGCATAAAAATTATTGGTGCATGTGTAGATAAGATGGATCCGTCATCCTCCTATGTTGAGATCGAGAATCTGGAAAAACTGGAGCTTACCAAAGGTGGATTTGACCTGACACAATCGTCTCAGATTGGCGGAACAATAAATCTTATAACCCAAAAACCGCGGTTCGACCAACCCCCATATGCGAAGGCAGAACTAAGCTATGGCTCTGCCGCAGCATTGCGTCAAGGGCGTGTATCTGGTGGACTTACCCGTGGAAACACCAGTGTACGTGGAAGTTTTTCATATAAGGCAGCGGGCAATTTTAGCCCGGGAGGTGCAGAGCCTATTCCCAATTCCGGCTTCAAAAAGAATAATTACAAATTTGATCTATCACAGCGGATTGGTGGGCAACACGAACTCACAGCCTCCTATTTGGGAGATAACGCGTGGGATGTAGGCTATCCTGTATTGTTAATGGATGCCGCGCTGGCCAAAGCCAAGGTCTATAGCCTGACCCACACATGGCGTCCTGAGACGCACTTCATCCCACGATGGGAAACAAAGGTGTATTTCAACCGCGTCGATCACTGGATGAGTGATTTTAAGAGAGATGTTCGGGAGCGTACGGTGATGCGTGCCATGAACATGCCGATGTTCGGAAAAACACGTACGACCGGTGCACTGAGCACTTTGGAACTGGAACATGACGCGTACCGATTAGAGATCACATTGGACGCATATGAGACAAAGAGCTTCGGGGATATGTGGATGTTCAGTGTTTTTGACAATATCCCGGACATGTACCTCCTCAATTTGGGGGACGTACGTATACTCCACGGAGCTATAGCCGCAGACTTCATCGCACCGCTACGCACTGGGCTGACAGCACGTCTGGGCCTTCGCTTGGATCACTCACCCCGTAAAGTACAGCGGGAAGAAGCTGTTGCTGTGTTACAGGGACGTTGGGGCGTTAATGATTTGGCCCGATCCTATACTCTTGGAAATGTGAGTCTCAGCCTAACGCAAGTGCTGGGCTCAAGAGGGCGATTGCGCTTATCCTTGGCAAATGTTGGTCGGCTCCCCACACATGTTGAGAATTACGGGCACTATGTATACAACTACATCGACGGCTACTTCTACACCGGTAACCCTCGCCTAAAACCCGAAAGAAGTACGCAGGCAGAGCTGGGATTCGAGAGATGGACGTCAAAGGTAGGGCTTCGTGCCAGCATGTTTGCCAATTACGTACTCCACTACATTGGCGGCCGAAATGATGCAGATCTGCTCGAAAATGCATCAGCGCTAAGATTCAGAACCTATCACAACTCATCTGCTGCATTCCTCGCCGGCGGTGAAGTGAGTGTGGTAGTGGTCCTCCGAGAATGGCTTGAGTTGACCGGTACTGCTTCGTATACACGGGGGGAGAACCTGGAGCTTGATGAGCCTATGTATCTGATCCCTCCCCTTACCGGCTGGACTAGTCTTCGTGCCATGCGCAATGAATGGTGGAGCGAACTTGAAGCCCGAATGGCCATGCCTCAAAACCGGGTAGCCCGCATTTTTGCCGATGAGGACGGAACGAATGGCTATTTTACAGTCAACGTTCGCGGGGGCACAAAGCTTGGCTCCGGTACCGACTTAAGCATCGGCATAGACAACGTATTCGATATTCACTACCACGAACACCTGAGTTACGGTAACCTGCCCAACCCGGGCCGTAATTTCTATCTCACACTCTCTTATTCGATTTAGTCTTGTCTGCCGCTCCGGCTCATAGATGCTGCTCGTCTGCGCACATCTTCGTCGAGCGTGAGGAGGACTTGGGCACCTCGGCGATGCCCGCCTATCTGCTCAACTGAGGATCAACTACTTTCGATGGACGCTAACCTCAAACCCCAACGCTTAGGGCAACTGGACGACATCACCTATGGCAAAACTTCGAACATTTTGACACGGGCAACCGGCTTTATCGAAGCTTATGACTATTCCCTCAACCCATACTCCGGTTGTGCTTTTGGTTGCACGTACTGCTACGCAGCGTTCTTTTCCAGGAGTCCATACCACCGGGACAATTGGGGTTACTGGGTTCGTGTTAAGGAGAATGCAGCAGATAACCTCAACCGAAAACTTCGCCGCAATAGCCGTTGCCTGGACGGAAAACGGATTTACATGAGCAGTGTCACGGACCCCTATCAACCTCTTGAGCGCAAGCTGGGGCTCACTCGTGCAGTCCTGGAAATACTGGCTGGAAAAGCTACAAACACCGAGACAAACTCTGACCATAAGCCGCGCCCCAAACTGGTGGTTCAAACACGCGGCCCGGATGTAGTCCGTGATTTGGATCTCTATCAGGCTATCGTTGAAAACGGCGGCAGCGTACAGATAAACATGACCATCACTACGGATGACGAATCTGTGCGGCGCACGTTCGAACCGAAGTGTCCCGGGAATCATCAACGGCTAGAAGCAATCAGCGCAGTGGCATCGTATGGAATTTCAACCTGCGTCACACTGACACCATTACTTTGGCTGCACAACCCAATAAAGTTTGCTGAGCAACTTGTTTCTACCGGAGTCGGGCGTTTCGTATCACAGGCTTTTCATTTCAACAGGGGTAGGTTTGTAGCCATGACGCGGGATGACGCCCTCAACATCATGTCACAAAAACTCGGCTGTGACCTGACGTCTCTGCCACACGAATACTTACAGCGATACAGCGCATGGCGACATACACTCGCCCTTTGCTTAGATGACTATGGATTAACCCTTGAAGAGGGCAAAGCCGGCTTTGAGCCTCCCTTTTGAGGCTATAATCCCTATTAATTGCGTATATCCTGCCTGTTTTGTGTAGGTGTTTCAACCTCGTGAACGTAAAACGCAACTTTGGCCCGATTTTTGCTGTAGAGATTTCCAAGCACTGACATTTAACTGATACAATGCCAAACAAGAAAGCCAAACACTCGAACCCGATGGTGCATCTTTTTGCACGATACTTGGCTGGCCAGATTGAGGAGCCACTCTGGAAACGATTCCTCTCCGCCTTGGAATCTTTCGAGTCGAATCCGCTGGAACGCTCTGCCTTCATTGCATTTTTCGATGATTCTCTTGTAGGCACAGGCGGCCGCTCAGCACCTCACCTCAATCGCTTACTTGCGGAAACGGTAAAGGCATAGCCGGAATACCGGTTCTACAATACAGACACCGCTGACGGTTGCATGCCCATTCCTCGTGGGTATAAACCAAAAGTTTTTGATTCCAAGGGCCGGCATCGTGTGATCTGGCCCTTTTGTTTACCTTCCACCGTTTGATCCGAATATTGGTAGCTGGCGTACAAGCTGCATTTCAATCACGGAAGCCCTACAATAAGCTCCACACAGATTGGTGCGTTACATTCCAAGCAAAGCAAGCCAGCCCAGTATTGTTGAAATGAAACGATTCGAAGATCTTTTCCAGGAACTGGAGGATAAGGTACGTCGACAGGATCCGACGTCTGGCACGGTACAGACAGTCAATGCGGGGACTCATGAGATTGGCAAAAAAATTCTGGAGGAGGCAGCAGAAGTATGGATGGCCGCAAACCATGAGACCCGTGAGTGCACTGCCGAAGAAATCTCCCAACTGCTATATCACATTCAAGTCATGATGCTGGCCTGCAATCTGTCGTTGGAAGACGTTTATCGCCATCTTTAGGTCAACAGTATCCAAATGCTGCAAATTGCATTACCCAACAAGGGCGCCCTTGCTAACGACTCGATAGAGCTCATTAAGACAGCGGGCTACCGATGCCAACGATCAGGGCGTGAATTGCGTGTCCGGGATGCTAATAACGAAACCCTGTTCTACTTCCTGCGACCACGTGATATTGCAACCTACATTAGCAACGGTGTCCTGGATTTAGGGATCATTGGTCGAGATTTTCTGATTGAACAGCAGGCCAACCTTGAAGAAGTTCTTCCCCTAGGTTTTGGAATGGCCCGACTGTGCTACGCAGGCCCCCGCAATCAAAACCTTAGCCCTAATAATTTCGCCGGGCTACGCATTGCTACTTCGTTTAGACATTTGGTTTCTCTTGATCTGGCAAAAAGAAATATTCAGGCCGAGATTGTGCCGCTTGACGGGGCAGTCGAGGTGTCCATTCAGTTGGGGGTGGCAGATGTGATCGCTGACCTTGTCCAGACAGGACGTACACTGGAAGAAGCACAACTGTCCATGATTGGCGAACCTATCCTGGAAACTGAAGCATTATTGGTTGGACGTGCAGGAATTCTTGAAGCCAAGACCGCTGCGGATCTTTTCGTGCGACGGCTCCAGGGAATACTCCTCGCCAGAACCTATGTTATGGTCGAGTATGATTGTCCACGCACATCACTTAAAGAGGCCTGTGTGGTTACGCCCGGTATTGAATCCCCGACCATTGCTCCACTAAGTAAGCCAGACTGGATCGCAGTTAAAGCAATGGCTAATCGCAAGGACGCCAACCGGATTATGGACGATCTTGAGAAACTCGGTGCAAAAGGCATTTTAGTTACCGATATTCGAACCTGTAGAATCTGATAAATTTGTGTTTCATCCACACCTCAAACTCATGGTGCTGGCCCTGATCTGTGGGTCTGCAACCGCATGCAACCAATCGACCACGTTGCAAGATGCGGTGCAATCGGTCATCAGCGAATACCCTGGTGCTACCGTTGCCGTAGCCGTTCGGGATGCCAGTACGCAGACTACTCTGGACATCCTTAGCGATCGCTCTTTTCATGCTGCTAGTACCATGAAGGTGCCAGTCATGATTGAAGTCTGGAAGAGAGTGCAGGCAGGACACCTGGTTTTAGATTCAACCCTTGAGATTCAAAACTCCTTTCACTCGATCGTAGATGGATCACTCTACAGCATCGAAGAGGATACCGATGATGCCATTTATGAGCGTCTGGGCGATCGCATGACGATCTCGGAATTGGTCTACCAAATGATCACCGTGTCGTCCAACCTCGCCACTAACCTCCTGATTGATTTCCTAGGAGCCGAGTCTATTCAGGAAACAGTCGACTCTCTCGGTGCTCCCGGCATGCGGGTGCTCCGAGGGGTTGAGGACCTTAAAGCATTCGATCTAGGCCTCAGCAATTCGACCACAGCTCGTGCCCTCGCAACCCTCATGGAAGCCATCTGCCGAGGCCAGGCGGTGAATGCGACAGCTGACACCAGTATGATCGACATACTCTTGGATCAGCAATTCAACGAAATGATTCCTGCCGGACTGTCGGAAAATACACGCGTGGCCCACAAAACCGGACAGATCACCCGGATCCACCACGATGCCGCAATCATATACCCACACAACGCCCCACCGTATGTGCTGATCATCTTAATTGAGGGATTGGAGGATGGGACGGACTCTGCTGCCCTAGGAGCTTCTATCACACGTGCAGTTCATGCTGCACTACGCGATGGAGTCTGAGTGACACTCTCGGACAGATACTTGGCATGTGGATGAGCAAGGAAGATTTCAATCATGCCGTTGCGACTGCTGTCTTGGCAGCCAACCTTCACCTGTTGGGATCTCTGGTGCAACTAGACACACAAGCGATCTCACGCTAGTAATTACGGCTTGCGGTGTGAGCAGCGCTCGCTTCATTTCGGAAAGAAAACCAAGTGGCCCATTTCGGTTGATGAATAAGGTGCGCCCAGTGAATGCAAAGTCGGCGCACTCGCACGCAACAACCTGCTTGCAGCGGGCTCAATAATAGCCAATCAACGCGAAAACTGTTTGACGCGCTCCTGTAGCTGTCTGGAGAGGCACCGGCTGATGCCGTGCTGGGTTAGAGGAGTTGCTGAGGCAGGTCACCCTTCCGCTGACGCAGACGGCGGCGTTGACGGGCGCATATACTTTCCCATGTACGGCGAGAAAAAACTTGCAGAGCATGATTCTAGAGGTCAAGGGCGGTAAGCACGTGGGCCTTGGTGTGTTGCGCGAGTTGCGGGGCCTGCTGGAAGATAACCGGCATCATTGTGCTTAACCCGCCCGGCAAACGCCAGACCGCAACGTTTGGGCGGTAAGCACGTGGGCCTTGGTGTGTTGCGCGAGTTGCGGGGCCTGCTGGAAGATAACCGCGCTCGCATGGCCGGACTGATTGTGCTTCAGACCGCAACGTTTGGCCGGTTCATGGCCGAAGCCGGATCGTTTGAGGCCTTAGGTCGCGATTATCCGCGTATACGGATGCTCACCGTGGCCGAGATTCTGGGCGGCAAACGATTCAACACACCTTCGCGGGCAACGTGGGGATTAAGTCAGCGCGAGATATTCTAGTGGGACAATCCCTTTGCAATTCAATTGCCCTGCGTGTCTCTCGTGGTATACCGGTATATGGCTCTTCCTACAAGATAAAAGCCTATTCCACCTATTGCCTTAACTATAGTATCTAGAAATCTAGATGCGGTCTCGCTTTGTGCTTCAGTTCCCCAAAATGCCATTCCAAGAGTTATACCCCCAAAGACAAAGGGGATTATGATGCCAGCCCACAATACTTGAGATAGGATTCTCCGCTGCTTGTCACGATTTTCAGCATTCAGATTTAGTCTTGCTAGAGAATACTCATATTGGCGTTGGTCTGCGGCATCGCCAGCCGCGATGGCTTGCGCCGTGACCTCCATGCGCAAGTTCTGGCTCTCCAGTCTTTTGTCTTCAAGCGCAATTAAGGCCGCAACCTCGGTGGACGATTCTTGTACGCGTGAGTCGTCGGTGTAAGGCTGGACGGACTGATCCCTGCTACCAGTGCCGTCGTCGTTGCTTTTGTCAGACATAATCACAGATGCGCTGCATATCGTCCAGACTTAGGAGGCTTTAGGATGGGGTCTAACAAGTCGTCGACATAGCTGTCAACAGGGATACTGTACACGCGGAATCCTCCGTACGGAGACTTATCACACTTAACAATTACGCCTTCTGAATCTGCCGCACGTCTCCGCTCCATCTCTTTTCGAGCTTCCCCACGAGTTTTGCAGTATATGGGTTCCAGAATTAACATCGGTTGCTAGCAACATGACGGGGTATGCATTATAAGGCAAATACTATTGAATGTTGCACAATAGCTGCTGTCTGCTGCAAGAGACTCGATTTGCAGTCAAGGCCAAGACTTGTCAATCTGCTGCAATTGTGTGGAATTTTGCAGGGCACATCCTGCCGGGGTGGTTTATGACGTAGGCTACTATTGGTTATCCATATCTGTGCTGTGCTTTGGTCTGCTTCGATATGGATATGCAAGACGGGGGAGAAAGCGTCTGTTCAGCTACCATACTCGTTGATGAGCGTCCCGTTGATGGGCGCTAATGCCTTACGGGGCATGAAGGTCGGGATGGTATCCTCAAACTCGGGCTCCCACACAGCAGAGCCTAAGGTTTGATGAAATACGCGCCCATTTTTTAAATTTTTCACCTTTACTCACAATATTCGTGGTGGAACCTATTAAATAATTCCCACACTTAACTTGGAGTGTTTTGCGCTATGAGTTCAGATGCATCTGCTTGCACCACGCCGTCCTCCGAGGATGGGGCTTCCAATAGCCGATTGACTACGATTGTCTCCAGATTCTCAATACGCCGCTGCGCGGCCGCGAGTGCGTCTTCGGTTTCAATCAGACGCGCAGTATGGTCCTCCGTATAGGAGGATCCAACTTGCGCCTTCTTAAGGTCTACCCACTGGGAATATGCGAAGTAAAGGAAAGGAGCTATAATAGCAACAACGGGAACTATAAACCAAATCATGACTCAAACCAAAAAAGTTTATCAAATGAGCCAGTTGCAAAACTCCCAAATCGGGGGATTTTTTGGAATTTTGAGGTCATGGTTTCTGGTTGGTGCCTCCGGGTAGAGGAGGCGATTGTGATTGGGATTTGTATCCGCCCCGAGCATAGGAACATCCCTCGATAGGCCTAAAAAAGGGACCGGAGTCCCCCGGATTTCGTATCAATCAGTGTCGAAATTTTCCACGAAAACCGGAGTCTCCCATGTCCCTTAGGAAGAAAACACGAGGTTTTTATATTGCCTGCCAACGAGAATTGTTTCCTTGGGTGGAGGAGGAATTTGGTTCGTTGCCCAAACGGTACCAGAAGTTGTTGTTGGTATTCGAGATGGCGTGTGTAGAGGATTTTCTGTCCCGCACCTCGTTCCGTACGCCGGGGCGCCCGCTGGCGTCTCGGGTTTCGCTTGCACGGTCGTTTTTGGCCAAGATGGTCTTGAATATTCCGACGACTGCCGGATTGCGAGAGCGCCTACTTTCGGACCCATTGCTTCGGTCGATGTGTGGTTGGTCGCGGCAGCGGGATGTGCCCAGTGCGTCCACATTTTCCCGTGCGTTCAAGGAGTTTGCGGAGTCCGAGTTACCGACACGGATCCACGAAGTCTTGATTCAGGAGAGCTACGCGGATTCGTTGGTGGGCCATATTTCGCGGGATTCGACGGCGATTGAGGCAAGAGAGAAGCCGGTGCCGAAGAAAAAGGCGCCGGAACCGGTGAAACGCAAGCGTGGGCGTCCACGGAAGGGGGAGGAACGTCCAAAGGTCCCCACGCGTTTGGAGCGCCAGCGTACCATGAACAAAGCGGAGATGTTGGCGGATTTGCCCAAGGCGTGCACGGTGGGGAGCAAGCGAAATGCGAAAGGGCATACGCAATCCTGGACGGGATATAAGCTACATATAGATGCAGCAGACGGCGGGATTCCGATCAGCTGTATGCTATCTTCCGCGTCCCTGCACGATAGCCAAGCGGCCATTCCATTGGCGACCATGACGGGTGAGCGGGTGGACAACTGCTATGATCTCATGGATAGTGCGTATGACGCGAAGGAGATTCACGCACACAGTACGGCAGCGGGACATGTGCCGATCATTGACACGAATCCGCGTAATCGAAAGGCGGCGCACCGTCGTGAGCAGAAGGCACAGCGCAGTGCCGGGTTTATTCCACCTGAGCGGGCGCGCTACAAGGAACGTTCGACCGTGGAGCGGGTCTTTGGACGACTCAAAGATGAGTTTGGTGGACGCCATGTACGGGTGCGTGGGCACAGCAAAGTGATGTGTCACCTGATGTTTGGAATTGTTGTGCTCACGGTGGATCAACTGCTGCGGATGGTCCACTAAACCGGATCGTCGAGTGGTCGCGTACAGAATTGGGGGGTTCTGGAATACAGAAGCCGTGGGATCGATGCGTAGAGTCCGCACGGATCGTGGACAAAATTCTCCAAGTTAACACCTCGTTGAAGGTCAATCACCCACAGCTTCGAAGAAAGCGGTGAACACAGGCCAATCATTCACGTATTCCAAGAAAATCAGACCCATTTATGTCCCGAATTGGCCGATTCACCAGTTGCAACAAAATGGGTTTTGCAACTAGCTCAAATACTTCTTCTTATCGGGATACTCAATTCTGAGTGTACGGTTGCATGATCAGGAACCTGACTCGAACTTTTCACCGAATCCTGTACCGCCGGAGAAACGCACGCTGGGTTGCACTCGAAGCAGCCCTCGGTACTCGCATTTATAACTTCACACTGTTCGAGAAAGCATTGCGTCACCCCTCTGCTGAAAGTGACCGAACAGTTGGATTACTGCGATCCTATGAACGGCTTGAATTCTTAGGTGATGCGATCCTGGACGCAGTCGTTACCGAACACCTGTACCAGGAATTCCCCGACCAGATGGAGGGATTTCTGACCGCTCTGCGATCCAAGCTCGTAAGTGGTGATGCCTGTACAAAAATTGCCCACAATCTTAGATTGATTAATTTTCTCGAATTAGGTCCGCGCTTGGACTTGCAAAACGACCGTAAAATTGACTCAGTACTTGCCGACTGCCTGGAATCCATAATTGGGGCCATTCATCTGGACAGTGGTATAAGCTCATCCCGAAAATTTATTCATACACACGTACTGGGCGGAGTAGATCTGCCCGAACTGGCAAACAGGAACGACAACTATAAAAGCACGCTCCAAGAGCTTGCCCAGTCCAGGGGATGGAAGCAACCAACGTACATTGTTGCAGAAACGAATGGCCCTCCCCGTAACCGTATCTTTACCGTTGATGTTTACGTCAAAGGGCATCGCCGCGGGCGAGGTCAAGCAAGGAAAAAAAAGAAAGCAGAGCAAAGCGCTGCCCGTCAGGCTCTGCAATTCTTTTCCGACAGGAAGTAATCCAATAATGGAAGCCTGAGTGCTGCTCGTAACCCTCGGCCGGTTTTTGCTCCAAAATCATACAAGACTGTACAATGAGCACGTACTTACCGCACGCAGATCGCTTTGCTGCTCGCCATATAGGTCCGTCGAAAGACGATGTGCAGACTATGGTAGAAATGCTCGGTCTACATTCGTTAAGCGAGTTGATCAGCAATACCATACCCACACCAATTTTTGATGACCGTCCACTTGATGTTCCTGAAGCACGCCCGGAACATGTAGTCCTCGCCGATCTCCGGGCCATCGGACGTCGCAATAAAATTTTTCGGTCCTATATCGGTATGGGATACCATGACACCATCACGCCAAGAGCGATCTTGCGGGCAGTGCTGGAAAATCCATCATGGTACACACAATACACACCGTACCAGGCTGAAATTTCTCAGGGACGCCTAGAAGCGCTTCTGAACTTCCAAACTGCCATCATTGACCTCACCGGGATGGAGATTGCCAATGCCTCCCTCCTGGATGAAGGTACCGCAGCGGCAGAGGCTATGATGATGTTCTTTCGTCTCACACGCAAACGTAAGAAGTTTTTAGTCTCTTCCGGTTGTCATCCTCAGACAATCAGTGTTGTGCAAGGCCGTGCAACTCCATTGGGGGTTGAGGTGGTCGTTAGCGATCACAGGTCGTTCGAGTTCACGCCCGACGTGTTTGGCGCACTGGTGCAATATCCCGGCACGGATGGAGTCATTCACGACTATAAAGATCTTTGCAACCTAGCGCATGCGGCTGGCGCTTACGTAGCAGTTGCTGCTGACCTGCTTAGCCTGGCACTGCTTCGGGCACCTGGAAGATTCGGCGCAGATGCAGTGATCGGTAACTCCCAGCGGTTTGGTATTCCTCTTGGGTATGGGGGCCCCCACGCAGCATTCTTCTCCACAAGGAACGCCTTCAGGCGCCAGGTACCCGGACGGATGATTGGGGTAACTGTCGACATGGACGGACAACCTGCTCTGCGCATGGCTTTGCAAATGCGCGAACAGCATATCAAGCGCGCACGCGCAACCAGCAACATATGCACGGCTCAGGTTCTGCTTGCCGTAATGGCCGGTGCCTATGCGGTCTTTCATGGCCCCAATGGACTCCGAAACATCGCCCTGTGCGTCCACATGTGGACCCGTGCATTAGCGGATGGTCTGCTCGCAAACAGCTACCAACTTCGTCATTCAGAGTTTTTTGACACAATTTGTATAGAGAATCCACCAGCTGATCTTCGCACGCGGGCAGAATCGCAGGAAATCAATCTCCGGTACTTGACCGATGGAGCAGTGTGTATCTCGCTAAACGAGACCACAACAGGGAAGGATGTCGATGATCTGCTCAACCTTTTTGATGCAAATACATCCAGTGCAGCAGAGCTGGTTGCACAGGTATCCGCATCTTACGACGGGATACTGCCACGGGATACGCCTTATCTGATACATCCAACCTTCACCCAGTATCGCTCTGAAACAGAGTTGATGCGCTACTTGCACCGCCTCGCCTCTCGTGATCTATCGCTCACGACTAGTATGATCCCACTCGGCTCCTGCACCATGAAATTGAATGCAGCAGTACAATTGGCGCCCGTCAGTTGGGCCAATTACAGTGGGCTGCATCCGTTTGCTCCCATTGATCAGGCGATCGGCTACCACGAAATTTTCCGTGACCTTAAAAAGTGGTTGGGCGAACTGACGGGTTTTTCTGCCGTGTCACTGCAACCCAATGCCGGGGCCAGTGGTGAATACGCTGGGTTGTTGGTTATTCGTGCCTATCTCGCCAGTAAGGGGGAATCTCATCGCAACGTGTGCCTTGTACCCGATTCTGCACACGGCACCAATCCTGCCAGCGCAGTCATGGCTGGTATGAAAGTCGTGGTCGTCAAAACCCTGAATAACGGGGATATTGACCACGACGACCTGAAGAGCAAAACTGCACGATATGGCGATAATTTGGCTGCACTTATGATCACATACCCGACCACGTTCGGGGTGTTTGAGGAGCAAGTACGTGACATTTGTGATCTAGTCCACAACCACGGCGGCCAAGTGTACCTGGACGGAGCCAATATGAATGCACAAGTGGGGCTTTGTAAGCCGGGGCATTTTGGTGCCGACGTATGTCACCTGAACCTCCACAAGACGTTTGCGATTCCGCACGGTGGTGGAGGCCCGGGAGCTGGCCCAATCTGTGTTGCAGAGCATCTTGCCCCCTTCCTGCCCGGACATCCACTCATCCAAACAGGCGGAACACAGGCGATTGATCCCGTCGCGGCTGCGCCGTATGGCAGTGCAAGCATACTGCTCATCAGTTGGGCTTACATCGCACTGTTGGGCTCCAACGGACTCAGGCGCTGCTCAGAAATTGCAATCCTTAACGCCAACTATCTTGCTCACCGCCTGTCCGAACACTACGAAGTCTTGTTCCGCGGGAGACGGGGCCACGTCGCACACGAGTTTATTCTGGATGTACGGCCACTCAAGCGCACGGCAGGTATTGATGCTGTTGATATCGCCAAACGTCTTATGGATTACGGCTACCATGCACCGACCATGTCATGGCCGGTTACTGGCACCATGATGATCGAGCCCACCGAGAGCGAATCCAAGGATGAACTCGACCGCTTCTGTGAGGCAATGATTGCAATCCGGGCTGAGATTAAGGAAATTGAGGAAGGTCAACGAGACAATAAACGCAACCTTCTGAAGCAAGCACCGCATACTATGGCATTGATATGCGCCGATGACTATGATCTTCCCTACACTAGAACACAGGCAGCCTTCCCTGCACCCTGGATCCGCCACCATAAATTTTGGCCTACGGTTCGCAGGATAGATGAAGCTTATGGTGATAGGAACCTGGTCTGCTCATGCCACCCGATAGAAGAATACTAGACATAACTTCATGGCAAACGAATTTCTTGAACGCTTAGGTCAGTCTGTGGGGCTGCGGCTGGCTACCATGGCCGTGTTAACACTGATCCTGATGATCCCCCTTGCGATAGTTGGCGAGCTGGTCAACGATCGCAGCATTAGGCACGACGATACTGTCTTCGATATAGGAAACGAATGGAGTGGACCGCAAACACTCTTGGGACCAGTGGTTGTAGTTCCCTTTTTGAGTTCAGAGTATGTGAGCGGCGATAACCCCGAGCGCCTTACAACGTTGAGACACGCATTCTTCCTGCCCGAAACGCTGAACATAACAGGTACGATCGAACCTGAAATCCGCTACAGGGGCATATACCAAACGATCCTGTACACAGCAGATCTAACCATCAGTGGTACCTTCCCCGGCGCTGATTTCAGCACTTGGTCCGTCGAAGAGGATGCGATAAGATGGCAGGAGGCCTTTATAGCTTTTGGCATCACAGATATGCGGGGGATCAAAGACGAAATCCTGCTGAACTGGTCCGACACCACCTTGGCCTTCGGTTCAGGCATGCAGGAAGCAGGCAGACTGGTACCTGCTGGTATAAGTTCTCGGATTGCAGCAGATACGCCTAGCGAGTTCAGCTTTAACCTTAAACTCGACGGCAACGATGAACTCCTATTTGTCCCGGTGGGCAAGACGACCCATGTCGAGCTTAGTTCTTCGTGGGATGCCCCCAGCTTCGGTGGGGCTTTCCTCCCGGACGAAAGAACCGTTACAGACGATGGCTTTTCTGCCAGTTGGCAGGTTCTGGACTTAAACCGCCCGTTCGGACAATCATGGCGTGACGAAACAACGCTCTTGTTAGACTCGGCTTTCGGACTCTCGCTGCATCCCCCAGTGGATCAATACCGCAAGACACAACGATCCACTCGTTACGGATTCCTGTTGGTAGGTCTGACCTTGCTGGCCTTCTTTCTGATTGAGCTGCGAATGGGATTGCGAGCGCATCCGTTCCAATACATATTGATAGGACTTGATCTTTGCCTGTTCTTCTTAATGCTCCTCTCGCTCGGCGAGCACCTGCCCTTCAACAGCGCTTACATAATATCCGGCGTCGCGACGATAGGACTTGCTGCACTTTATGCGGGCACGATTTACCGCTCAAGCAACATTGGAGTATTAACAGCAGGGATCCTTGTGATCCTGTACACCTTCATATTCCTGCTCCTCCAGTTGCAGGATTATGCACTCTTTGCAGGAACTATTGGTTTGCTCTTGCTCTTAGCCTTGACTATGTACCTAACACGCAATTTCGCGGATTTGGCTGCCTTGTCGTTATCCAAACGGAATGAATGACCGACATGCCTTGAACGTTGCGGTTCCAGCCCGACGGACATAAGAAAGGCTCTGTTGGACTGGACGATGATACTGGAGGTCAATTACCCTATTGGGCACTGCGGATCTAAACATTGTCAGTCAGTTCAGCACATCATTCGGTTGCCTGTACTATGAAGCGGATACTGGCTGATCAATTATGGCACACGCTTGGGCACACATAGCAGACTACCGCTCGGATAACATACCCGCACAGGATGAGTTAAGCGCACTGACCCAAGTGTGGACTGAGCCGCGTGGTCGACTGGCTGAAAAGCAGGCTTATCGCGAATTTGAAGAAAAACTCATACGGGAATGGTCAATCGAAACTGGTCTATTGGAGTGATTGATAGAGCTCTGTCGTTCGCTTTGCAACAGCTCTCCAGCTAAAATTCGCCTCTACACGTTCGCGCCCCCGACGCCCCATTGTGCGACTTCGGTCAACGTCTTGCATTAACAAATCAATTTTGATCGCCAACCGCCGCGCAAAGCCTTCGCCCTCGAGCTCCACCAAATGTCCCGTCTCTCCCTCTATCACCACCATCGGAATACCTCCCACATCTGACGCTACAACAGCTGTCTCACAAGCCATCGCTTCAAGATTAATGATCCCAAATGGCTCGTACACCGAAGGACATACAAACACTTGGGCATGGGAATACAACACCACCAACTCAGGGCGCGGCATCATTTCACGGATCCAGATCACATTATGGCTTCCTGTGTTCTTCAGTTCAGTGACTTTCTGGATCATTTCTGCGTCGATCTCCGGTGTATCCGGCGCACCGGCGGCCAGAACCACCTGCGTGCCGGGACGAAGGTGGGCGATGGCATGTAACAGGTGAATTATTCCCTTTTGCCGGGTAACCCTCCCAACGAACAAGGCATATGGTAAGTCGGGATCCACACCATACTTGTGCAGCACGGCATCATCGTACTTTGGTCGGTACTCGTTCAAATCTATTCCGTTGGGAATCACATGAACTATATCCGGATCAATACCATACAGCGAGACTACATCCTCCTTCATCTGGGGGGACACTGCAATCACAGCGTCTGCCGCCTGGTAAGCCGTCTTCTCGATCCAAGAACTTGCGTGATATGCACGTCCCAGTTGCTCTACCTTCCACGGCCTGTGCGGCTCCAGACTGTGGGTTGTCAACAATAGTTTAGCGCCTGTGAGCTGTTTGACCAGACAGCCGGCCCAGTGAGAGTACCACGTGTGACAGTGAACGATATCCGTGGTTTCCGCTGCTGCAGCCATAGCCAGGTTTCGCTGCAACGTACCAAAAAACTTGTTGAAGCGAGGATCCGTGCCCTTAGGTGCCCCGACATCCGACACACCCTGTACCCTCAAGGAATCCGTAGCCTGCTCCTGTTCTCCAAATGCATAGACCTGCACCGGGTTGTAACGTGCCAGTTCACGTACGAGGTACTTAACATGTACGCCTGCACCACCGTAAATATTCGGCGGGTACTCATTCGTCAAAATGGTGATATTCACTCTGTGTCCTCAATCAATTTTTATCTGCCTCGGAGCACGCACGAACAACACATCATGGAGTTGGTCATGATTGGTGAACACTTCCGGCCCGCGTGTTCTGAGTCCATGCATATCAAAGCCGATAACCGTCAAATCCGCATCAAAGGACTTTTCAATGACCAGCTTTCTAAATGTCTCAGCAGTATCGGTTTCGATATACTCTATATTCTTCTCGGAAATCGGCAGCCTTCCCTCGTTGATCAACTGTGCAAATTCCCGCTGCGTCTCTTCTACTTCAGCCCCCGGTAGGGCAGCAAAAACTTGCACTTGTGCCTGCTGCCAATCAGGATGCCCCAGAAGAATGTAGCTGAGCAGAATCATCGTGTTGGCATTGGCTTTATCATTCCATGTCAGCCAGACATGGATGGAATCTCTGCTACCAAAGTGGGTTTCACTGTGACGAAGCACCATTAATGTCATATCTGTGTCGGCTGCAAATTGACATTGATCCACAACACTCTTAACTACGTCCAGAGAATCCCGCTGTGCGAATTCGAACAGGATAGAATTATTCGACATGCCGGATACGCCCGGAACCTGAAGTGTCTGCGCCAAAGCTGATATGATTGACGGGCTCACAACCGTGTCCATATACACCGTGCTGTTCTGTCTCTTAGCCAAATCCAACAGTCGAGACCTCACAGCATTGCTCTCAGAAAAGGTGGTCTCTGTGAGCATGCCCTTGATGAAATGTACATAGGTTCCAAATCCGTATCGATGGCAGAGCCATCGCAGCATAGTCAATGGGCTGCGCCGATCAAACGTGCGGTCGTTCACCATGATCACACTGGGACGCCATTCCTCAGAGGTTTGATCTACACGGCGCTGCTGCAATCGAATCTGCATGTAACGCGTTGCCTGGGTAATCACGTTATGGAAGAGCGAGGCTAGATCTCCTTCTCCCCCCTTCGCTATGCGCAACCCCTGATACAGCACTACGAGCACCAGAATAGCAAGTATCGCAAAGACGAAACTAATCTGGAACATCAGCAGGAAGCACATGATTGCTCCCAGTAAACTGATATACCAACGTGATCGAAAACTGGGACGATAACTGGGACGTGCAGCAAAATGCTCCAGAAAACTGATCGCACAAAGTGACCCGTAGGTTACCATGAAAAACATCGAAATCAGCGTTGCAACAAGGTTCACATTGCCCACTATCACAATAACCAATGCTAAGACACCTGTGACTATTGTTGCATGACGAGGATCATTAGCAGCCCCCGTCCCGTGCGACACCCATGTATTCCCTCGCTTCCCTGGCAACGTATTATCTGCACCCAGCGCCTGTAATGTCCTAGGAGCCACCAACACCGACCCAATTGCACTGCTCAAAGTCGCACAGCATAAACCTATCAGGATTGCTGGACCCCACACAGCGATCTGCGCCATAATCAATTGGTCCTCCGCCAAAGCTTCAGGCGAAGCACTGATGTGAAGCTTGAAGACAACAGCCACATAGACAATCATCCCTGCAACCGTCGCCCACAATGTTCCTCGTGGCAAAGATTTACGTGGATTACGCAAATCTCCTGATAATCCTACTCCTGCTGTCATGCCTGTGAATGCAGGAAAGACAATTGCAAAAACCACGATGAAAGAATCCGGCTGTTCAATCTTGTCCATTAAGCTGATTGCACCGGGATCAAATCCCTCCAGGGGTGAGCCCAAAAAGAACATGACTAGTGATCCTAGGAGTGTCGCCGCAACAACGTACAACATCTTGACGCCAAGGTCTGCCCCTCTCAATACCACCAGACCTAAGAGCATAATCAGGGCAGGAATTGAGATCCAACGCGGGTCGAAGGTTATGCCGAGCTGGTCAGCCAGCACTGGCTCCAACCAGGTGAATGCCTCGGCAAAGGCAATCATGTAAAAAGCGACAGAGATCGCTTGGGACAAGTACAGGCATATCCCGATCACACCACCAATTGTCGGTCCAAATGATCGGGAGATAATGAAATACTCCCCTCCTCCCTCTACTTTGCGATTGGTCGCAATCTCTGCGAGGGCCAAAGCCGTCGGAATGGTCACAAGGTGACCTAGGAAGATAATGCCGATTATGCCCAGTAAGCCCGTGTGGGCTACGGCATAGCCGAACCGCAAAAACATGATCGCCCCAAGGATCGTGCTGACCCCCGCGAGGAACACAGGCAGCGTGCCGAACCCGTAACCACGTTCTGTCATCGACCACCTGAGATCTGATTAGCAGCCTGGCCTTCACGGTGACTGGCCGCCACAATGACCCTACAAGAAACGATTGCTGCTTAAACCATCTATAGCAGCCCAGATTGTACAGTACTCTTCCGGATGAATGAGACCCTTTGCAGTTATGATCATGACCGGATCCGGCTTCCGGGACGACGTTTATAGCCCCTCGCCAAATTACGAAATTATCTGTATAGTCACACTTAACCGGGGTCCGGATAGGTCTGTCCTGACTCCCCGTACAAAGTGCTATCCCATGCTGAGTAGCCGGATATTTCCCCAGCTACCCCAGTTTCAGGGATGACTCATTTGATCTTGCGCTGTCGCATCATTACCCCAGACTGAGCACCCTCAGGACGAGCAATATCGTGAATATTGAGGAATGAACTACTGCGTCAAAAATCGGCCGCTCGTATGTATAAAAGATGCTGATACCGAACAACGGAATTGCTACACTGCGTACCTTTCAATGAAACAAGCCTGATTGCCTAATTTTATAGCACCTGCTAAAACTGCCTGACTTTCCATCTAAGCAACCTGCGCTCTCAATACCGATGACCTCTCCCACTGCTACCGGACCGGATTCGTGTACGATCCTGATTGTCGATGACGAGGATGACATTCTTGACCTCTTGCGTTACAATCTTGAGAAAGAAGGAATGCAGGTTATTACGGCCAATGATGGAATAGAAGCCTTATCTGCCATTGAAACTGAATCCATTGATCTGGTCGTCCTTGATATTATGATGCCGCATATCGATGGCCTGGAAGTTTGCCAACGTATTAGAAGCAATTCCAAGTTCAAAACTATTCCCCTTTTATTTCTTACCGCACGCTCTGAGGAAGAAGATCACATCCGAGGCCTGGATGCCGGTGCCGACAGCTATCTGCCCAAATCTTTCGGCATCGGTGTAATTGTCTCTCAAATTAAAGCGCTCCTGCGCGGAACACAACGTATCTCTACCAACGACTTAACCGTGACCATCCTTGACCTGGAAATTGATCTGGAGCGCTTTCGGGTCTTCCGTAACGGTCAAGGAACACGGTCTGAGCTTCGCTTTACTCGCAAAGAGTTCAAACTTCTGTACTTCATGGCCAGTACTTCCGGACGGGTATTCAAGCGGAAAACACTGATACGACAAGTTTGGGGGCGGACTTCAAAAGTAGGAGAGCGCACCGTTGATGTGCACGTGAGTAAGGTCAATAAAAAGCTAGGAAAGTACCATGGCAACGATTACATCATGTCCGTCGCGGGGGTAGGTTACCGCTTTCTCGAAGTAGAATGAACCCGGACCTTCTCGCATGAAGCCTGCATTCCGCCCCAACCATGGAAAATTAGCCTTTCGACTATCTTGGCGTGTCAGCTTGCTCGTTCTGATAACCCTGTTCCTGACCGCCTTGGTAGGGTTCCGTCTACCTTTATGGGTGGTGCTGTGCGTCAGTATTCTCGTGGGCTTCGGCACATTTCTATTCGTCCACCGGATTGTAGCGCAACGTGTAGCCCGATTGCAAACAACGCTTGCCAAGATTGGTGAGGACGATGCCACTCCCTTCACCAACAACTCTTCGCCGCTGCGCGATGAGCTTGATGAGTTGAATGAGCTTGCGCTTGAAGCAAACCAGCGTATCCTGTACCAAATGCAGGAACGGGAACGTGTCGAACATTATCGACGCGAATTCCTGGGCAACGTATCGCATGAACTCAAAACACCAATCTTTGCAATTCTAGGGTTCGCGGAAACTTTGTTGGATGGAGCTTTGGAGGATAAGCGCGTACGGCGCTCTTTCGTAAGCAAAGTGCTCCGGAATGCAACCCGTCTGGGTAATCTGGCAGAAGATCTCGCCTCGGTTGCCCGAATAGAGATGGGGGAGCTCTCCATGGTGCTGAAACCATTCAACCTAATCGAACTTACCGAAGAAGTCATTGAATCTCTTGAATCACTGGCTGCAAACAGGAATGTCACGCTACGATCTGCCGTGCAAGCTGGGTTACCCCCGATCATAGCAGATCGGAGTCGGATAAGTCAAGTACTCAGCAATCTGATAGATAACGGCATTAAGTACAGTCTCGAGGGTGGTCAGGTTGAGGTAATTGCACGACCGCTACCTGAGGGGTCGGTGAAAATATCCATTGTTGATGATGGGATTGGAATCGCACCCGAACATATCCCTCGCCTCACCGAACGCTTTTTTCGGGTAGAAGCCAGCCGTTCTTCCAAACTTGGAGGAACAGGATTGGGTTTGGCTATCGTGAAACATATTCTTGGGGCACACGGCAGCCAGCTCATGATCGAAAGCCTTCTTGGAAGCGGATCTACATTCGGGTTTACCCTGCCTACAGCTGACGAGTGAGCCGGAAGTTATCGGAGCTGAGCATCTCTCCACTCACAGCTAGCTCATACAGTCTTTGGGATTTCCGGCGTACTGTTGCCATGTCGCCGTCGTTGATAAGCACAACATCGGCGCGACGTGCTTTTTCTTCCTGAGGCCACTGTCTGTGCATTCTTGCAAGTACTTCTTCTGCGCTTACACGATCCCTGGCCATCACTCGCTCAATCCTCACATCTTTCGGCGCGGTTACTACACAGATCGCATCTAGATGATCTTCCAACCCAGCTTCATATATGAGTGCAGCCTCATGGACCAATAACCCGGTTTGAAGGCAACTTCGGAGGACACCAAAAGCCTCGACTGTTTTCGGGTGTACTATTTCGTTCAGTTGAGCCAGACGGGTGTTGTCAGCAAACACTTTACTCGCCAACCATGGCCGGTTTAATGATCCATCCGCCCGATAACTTTTTCTCCCAAAAGTCTGGATCACCGCTTGGCGTACCTCCCCGTCGGATTCCATAAGATTCCGTGCAATCAGATCCGCATCGAATATTTCAGCCCCTAGCTCCCCCAAATATGCGCACACGATAGACTTACCGCTTCCAATTCCACCCGTGACTCCAAGAGTCCTCACACCAGAAATTGATCTAGCTTCTAACATCCAAATGCTACAGTTGCCACGTCATACTCAAGGATATCAATGGAAGCAGTCGCCGCGTCCCCCTGCGAGCCGCTCGTCGAATTATATCCTCACTTGCGGGTGGCAGTTGGCCGTACAGCCAATACCTCAGCTGCTGCCAGTTGGCCCAAGCCTCCAGACGCAAGGAGCTCCGGGGACGTATCCAGTAAAGCGCACTGGACGGCCCTGTTTGTATAATCCATCGTCTACCTGGTCTAGTAATGCTTCCATGGGCTATTGCGCCCTGCTCATTGAAAAACTGATACCGCACGGAAACTGCCCTGTCGTAGTCGCTCCGCAGGAATGTACGCCAGCCAACCTCACCACGAAGCCGGCGCCCTGACTGTACGCGCAGCCAGGCACTGTAGGTTCTGAGCGTATCAAATGGTACTTCAGTAAAGGTTTCCCACTGCAGTCGTCCCAGACGTAAATCTGCGAAACTGGCAGATAACCTCAGATCCGTATTAGCAAATAGATTTTTTTCTATTTCTGACTCTAACCGCATCTCCCGTGCAGACTGATCAGTGGATCTGCGCCCAGGCAACACAAAATCGTCCGTGGTATAAGTGGCTCGCACCTCGCTCGCCAACCGTACGCGTGTCCCCGGCGATGGTGTCCAGTTAATCGCCGGGCGCAATCGAAGTGAGCGCTGGATATTGTTTTCCGCCGAGCGCTCAGCGTTCAGGAATACTGTGTGGTGGTAAGAGGCAAACAATCTCACCTCGGTTGAGAGATAACGGCTGCGACGGTATCTGAGCCCGAGCATGCTTGTATGGTAAATTTCGTCCCGGTCATCAAGATTAACTATAGGTGTATCATGCCGGACGATACGGGAGCTCCCCGTGAAAAGAACTGAGAGCGTTGATAAAATATCGGCTCGAACATTCCCGCTAAGAGATAATACCCCTTCGTCATAATCTGCCTGATGCAGGAGCGTTGTCTTTTGGACAGCTTCCGAAACCGGCAGTTCCTCTTTGTTGCTGAGTACCCGACGTTCGTTCACCGCCCCATACTCTGCACGTAGTTGTGCGTCAATGCGATCCCTCTCATAATTAAAACCAACCTGTCCCGCAAATGCCTGACGGGCAAAATTGGTCTCGAAGGTAACCGATTCTTCTGGGGATTTCGGTGTGCGGATACGTCTTTGATTCGATCGGATGTTCGTTTGTGCAATCACCCGCAGGCTTCTCGTGATTGGAATCCAGACCAACAGGTTCGCGTCGAGCGTATCGCTGGTTGTCGATTCAATTGATTCTGGATCCCGCGCCTGCCCCCGGTTCAGGAAAGATGCCGCCTGATAGGTGTCCCGTCGACGACTGACAAAACGTGCGCTTGATTCCAGGCTGGCGGCCCCAAACGAACGTGCTGCAGTGCCTGCTACTGTTATATCTCCGGCCCGACGCGGCGCAATGCGTTGCCATGCTGCGCTAGAATTAAACGAAATACGATAACCTTGAAGCTCTTGCGGAGCCAAGTCAATGGCGATGGATCCTGCCGGTCCCGTATCAATCCGCAATGGCACCACACCCTCTGTCTGTACGATTCCTGGTCGACGATCTGACGCCACACCCACCGCCGGTTCGATTGTTAATACCGGAATAGATCTTATCTGCACTCCAGCCAAAAGGGCCTGAGAAGATGCGCGTCCAGAACCAAACCAGTCCAGATCACCACGAATGCTGGTACCATAGCGATTCCCTAAAGGGCGAAAAGCCCTGAACTGCAATCGATTTTCGTCCCGGAAACGCAGGCGATCGTCGTACTGGATATACGCATCTGAGAGAAACCGATTGGTCAAATCAAGCTGCCAGCGAGCAATCTCTGCGCTCCATGCTATTGTTGAGTTCCAGCGGTACTGATTCACTTCTCTGGAAAATTCGGTGGTCTTCTGCAACGAAAACTGCGCCTCGGCATCGTCACTCGAGAATGCCAATACCAAAGCCCACACGATCAGAAGCCACCGGTAACAATGGGCCCACCGCATTGGTCCATTCAGCGCTAGCCCGGCGGCCACGTAAGTGAACGACCACCAAGGACGTGGATGTGAAGATGATCAACTGTTTGCCCTCCATCGCGTCCGCAGTTGATGACTACGCGATAGCCTTCCGTAAGCCCTTCCTGTTGGGCTACTTTGCTGGCTACCATCAAAAGATGTCCTGCAAGCGCAGCATCAAGTCCCTCATTTAAGGCCGGTACCGGTTTACGGGGAACCACCAACACATGAACCGGCGCCTGGGGGGCAATATCCCGAAACGCGACACAGACTTCATCCTCATACACGCGATCCGCGGGGATCTCCCCGGAAATTATGCGTTCGAATAATGTTGGCATGGGGGCTTAACCCTGTTGTCCTCGCTGAACAATACGCAAACCGCTTCGTTCCTGATTGGCCGTGTGCAGCAGCACTTTAGACCTTTCTACTGCATCCCGCAATGCCAACGGTTTATGTTACTCGCAAGGCCCACTTCAATGCAGCTCATCGGTTGCATAATCCCGAGAAGTCAGAGGAATGGAATCGTTCGACTTTTGGCCCCTGCAACAATCCCAACTGGCATGGACACAACTACGAACTGACGGTTACCGTTGCGGGTAAACCAAACCCGGATACGGGTTACGTAATCGATCTGGCCGAACTGAAACACATTATAGAGGAATACGTCATCCGTTATCTAGATCACAAAAACCTGAACCTGGACGTTCCCTTCCTGGACGGTATCCTGCCATCTACCGAAAACCTTGTCGTTGCTATCTGGGATCGACTGGCAGAGGCCTTGCCAGCAGGTAGACTTTATCGCATCCAACTCTATGAAACACCAAGAAACTCCGCCGAATACTTTGGCCCAGATGGGTAATCCAACCACCCTTAACTCCACTATCGTAGAACCGGCTGGTCGAGCAGAACCCCCGATCGAAGTCCTTGGCGAGCATATCTCCGAAGTTTTGCACCTGCTTGGCGAGGATCCCGAGCGCGTGGGGCTGTTAAAGACTCCTGAACGTGTCGCACGTTCGCTTGCGTTCCTCACACAGGGATACAACATAGATCCAAAAGCCATTCTGGAATCCGCCATCTTTGAGGAAGAATACAGCGAGATGATCCTCGTTCGTGATATAGACGTGTTCAGCCTGTGCGAGCACCATATGCTTCCTTTCGTTGGTAAAGCCCATGTCGCCTATATCGCTCAGAGTCACATTGTCGGTCTAAGCAAGATCCCACGGGTCGTTGATGCTTTTGCGCGCCGACTGCAAGTGCAGGAGCGCCTGACAGTTCAGATCAGGGATGTCATTGATGAGGTACTTCAACCGCTTGGAACTGCTGTTGTAATCGAAGCCACTCATCTCTGCATGGCCATGCGCGGCGTGCAGAAACAAAATGCGATCACTGCTACAAGTGCAATGAGTGGCATCTTCCTGTCCCGGGGCACAGCACGTGCGGAATTCATGCGACTGGTGAACACCAAATAGGCGTCGGATCAGTTCAGCATCGGGTCATCTGGAAAGTTTGCCACGAGGGCATACTCTCCTCCCATTTTTCGCAGAACAGTACGCCACAATATGTTGGATTTGGGGTGGAATACCAATTCTTTATTTCCACGCGTCACGAACCACCAACCAGCTTTAAGTTCTTCCTCAAGTTGTCCGGGCGCCCAGCCAGCGTATCCCACAAAAAATCGAACCTGCCACGGTTGGATAATCTCGTCTCTAAGCGCCCCCAATACAGCGCCTACGTCCAAGTTGAAGGATAATTCGTCCGTAAAAGGTATGGCGCCCTGCACGAAAGAACTATGTTGATGCAGACAGGCTAACGAATTTTCCTCGACCGGACCACCAAAATAAACCCCTTGACGAGGACGATCACACGCAATCAACCTGCCCAAATCAAAATCTTTTTTGCGATTTATCACGAAGCCCAGGCTACCATTCGAATCATGCATGCATATCACTACAAGCGCACGATCAAATGGTGGAGAGAGCTGGTTCGGTGGTGCAACCAGCAAATCGCCAGGCCCGATGGAAGAAAAACTTTTTTCGGTCATTCTTTGGAATTCCCTAATAATGCCTTCAAAACCCCGCCCCAATAATCTGCATTCCAGGTAATTGTTATAACATTTATCCTACTGAAATGATGATTTCTGCTTTTGCTGACGAGATTTGAATGTTCCTGAACGTGAATTAGGGTTCGACGAATTGATACACTTCAATGAAGGCATTGGGTAAGCCAGTATCATTTGGCTCTGGTTGTACTACTCGATAGACCAATCCATTTTTTCCTTGCTTAAAATAGTAATTCACACCTAACTGCTCCGCGACAAACAAGCCGTCCTTCGTGAATAATTGATACCCCAGACCTTTTGGCCCCCGATACTGCACCATGATGATTCGATAAGTGAGTTCAAAGATCTCACTCGGAAGCGTAGCACTACCGTATAGCTCACCAGATGCTCTCATAAATTCTGTAGGATTTTCACTGTTAAAGTCCGGGAGGTCTCTTGTGATGTCCTGAAACCAAGATGTCCGATGCGAGATTCTAGATTCTATAGTTCCATCCAGGGCTATCTTCAGGATTTCCCGTTCCACAGCTTCTGCAACAAACACATGCGTTCGATCAACTACAATACCACCCATTGCTACCCTTCTCCTTACATTGGGAAATTTGCTGGATGGCAATTCAATCTCACGGATCGTTTGACCCTCGGAAGTCATAAATCTGACTGATGGAGTCGGTCTGCGGTAATAGCCGACAAGATTTCCCTGTTCGTCTGAATCAAGATACCCCCAAGTTGTCAGAGCATAATCCGAATGAACATTTCCTAAACACTCTCCCTCGAACGTGAAGCGATATCCCCACGGACCGGCGTTAGCAAGGAAAATGGATTGATCGCCAACAAATACGGCAGTTACAGGTCGGACTTCAAAACCTGGATGACAGAGGGACGGATCCAATGAGGCTATAAGATTCCCGTCTGGATCAAAAAGAAAGGCTTGTCCCCCCGATAGATCTACAATGAGTAACCGTCCTCCAGGGTCCACATCCAAGCTCTTAATCTCTGCGATCAGCAATTCATCAGAAAGTTTTCCATCGGGATCAGATAACGTGATTGTCTTCACTTTCTGAAAATGCCCCAGTCGAAGACTGTCATCGAGTTGGGCGCTCGCATGATCCAATCCAGTTAAGAACCCGAATGACAAAGCAATCAGGAATGAAACATTTACCCGCTTAAACATGCTGAATGCGCCTCCCTCTAGGGTTCAGAATAAATCCTCGTAATATCCTCCGAGTATACCGAAGCATATGCAACCATACAAAACGAAACAAAACGAACAGAAAAAATCACATGGCGATAACTATGGATCATTCTTGCTCTATCGTATAGATTGTCATTATCCACAAAGATTGTCTAATAGGCATACTAATTGAGTTACTGCAAAATTTCTCGTAAAACTTCATCTTGAGAAAATTTATTTGTCGCCCGAAGATGTACACCAAATACTCCAATCTCCAAAACTCCAACTAGGGACAATTACCGTCCTGGCGGAGTGGGCGCGGGACATTTGAGCATCTACCTGAGACGCCCGAGCCAAGCCGATAGCTCCGGACGTCTACGCAGGTGGGCCAGTAGCAGGTAGGTCGCAGCAAAAACAGCAGTGACAGTAATGCCAAGCCAGATTGGCTGCCAACTTTGCAAGAAATACCAAAGGATCCCAGAAGGTACAAGCGCCGCTATGACGAGCAGTACCATTGCTCCCACATCCCGCCAAGGAATGAATGTCTTGCCCAAGCGGCGCTTCAGCACACGCCCCAGTAACCACCACTCAAACCAAGAGGCCACCGCACTGCCAAGGGCCAACCCAATTGCACCGAGATAAAGTGTTGACGTCTCAGACCCCGTAATGAGTGACACCGATAATCTATCGAACGCAAACATTGCAGGTATTGCAACCACCAATGCGATCACTGCACGGATCATTGCCATACGGGCTGGTGTGCGTGTGTCGCCGAGCGCCCAAAAGCCATTTTGTAATAACCGGCTGCTAATTGTTGCCAAAAGTCCCGAGCTGTAGGTAGCCAATATGAAGTATGCAAGCCAGTTGTCGTCCACACCAAATAAACCACCGCGGTAAATGGCGCCAATGATTACATACCCCAGTGCCATATATCCCAGCGCCGTGGGTATGGCCAGAAACAGCCCCTGGCGTAACCCCGCGTTAATGCGCTCAGCCATACGTGGCAAACTGTTCTTTCCTATTCGAGCAAGTTCGGGCAGCTCAGCAGCAGCAACGGAAAGACCGAAAAGCGAAATCGGCAGGATGTAGACTACCTGCGCGTAACCGATACTTGCTACGGCCCCCTCCATAAGAAGGGTTGCGAGCAATATGTCCAAATAGGCCGAAAGCTGGGCAATCCCGCGGCCGGCCAGAGCAGGCACCACCGCATTCAGCGCCTCGCGCACACCGGCTACACTCGTGGACAGACTGAACCGGAACCCCTTTAGCACCGAAAAAACGGACGGCAACTGGAACAGAAACTGGAACAGCCCTCCAACTAAACCACCAGCAAAAACCGCCGTGAGTAATCGGGTGAGTTCCTCCGGCAATATAGACGTATCCGCTTCCCCGCCGAGATCACCCGGAGTCAGGCCAATCAGACTGCCCACACCAAGTAACGCCCCAATAATGGTCACATTCCACAGCACTGGGGCGAAATAAGGCATAAGAAAACGCCGGTGACTGTTAAGTACTCCCAGCGCCCATGACGATAGCACCAATATTCCCGCCATAGGAAAAGCCACACGAACCATATCCACAGACAGTAGAAGCCGATCCACCTCCCGCACCCCTATTGCTACTTCGGCCGCATCTGCCACAAAACCCCGAAAAAGTATAGAGCAGATAGGATGGGCTAACCATATACCGAGAAGCACTCCGGTACAAACGACAGCGGTCAGTAGACCCAGAATACTGCCGGCGAACCGACCCGCTGCCTCCGGTCTACCTTCCTCGAGCATTTTGCTGTAGACCGGGATGAACGCTGCCGACATTGTGCCTTCACCAAGCAGGTTTTGCAGTGCGTTCGGTGCCTGAAAGGCAGCCCTCAGGACATCTGCGTGCGCCCCACTGCCGAAATAACGTGCTGTAAGACTCCATCGAATCAGGCCCAACACCCGGCTTGCCATAATACCAAGCGCTACCACAATAGCCCGATTGCTTCGTGAGCCCTTCACTGGATTAGCCATGCTGCAATTGAGTTTGGGGAGCTGTCGTATCTTGGTCGTATGCTGCGAGTATCATGATTGAATACGTTAAGGGTACACTAAGTCGCAAAGGACCAACCCATGCAATCATTGACGTACACGGGATAGGGTACCGGGTTTTTATACCCATGTCCACCTTTGAACGACTACCTGATACTGGCAATAAGGTACAACTGCTCACGTATCATCATGTCCGGGAAGACAATGAGCAATTATATGGTTTCTTTTCTTCGGGGGAAAGAGCGATTTTCAGATTGTTCATTGGTGTATCTGGAGTGGGACCACGGATTGCCATTGCAGCCCTTTCAACTATGACCCCAGCTGAACTGGTGCAACATATTACTTTGAGAGAGACTACTATGCTGCAACGCATCAACGGGGTCGGCCGCAAGACTGCCGAACGCCTGGTAGTAGAACTGATTGATCGCATGAACGAACTGGATCTGGCAGAAACAGAAAGGACTGGGGCTGCAACGGCCCGTGCAGATGCACGCACGGCTCTCGAGACGCTGGGGCTTTCCCGTCATAAAGCCGAACAACTGCTGCGAAAGGTCGCGCGCGCCCACCCCGAAGTCAACAAAGCCGAAGATTTTGTGCAGCTTGCTCTCAGCCAATAACTACATTTGGTAACTTAACCGGTCAGGTTCACCTTTTCCTCCCATGCCAACAAACCCTATAACCCGACGTGATTTTATCCGGACTGGTACAGCAGCCAGTGCCGCGGCTGTCCTCAGACCAAAAACCCGCCTCTTTGCGGGCCCCGTTGCTATTGCTAGTGGTAATGGTCTCGCGGCCGTGGCACGTGCGGTTGAGGAAATCAACGCCGGAGCAGATGCACTCGACGCCGTCATTGCGGGAGTTAATTTGGTAGAGGAAGATCCAAACGATACCTCTGTAGGTTATGGCGGTCTCCCCAATGCAGACGGAATCGTTGAGTTGGACTCTGCCGTTATGCATGGTCCAACCGGTCGTGCTGGAGCTGTGGCCTCCATCCAGGGAATCAAGTATCCGTCCAAGGTTGCGCAGCATGTTCTTCAACGTACAGATCATGTGTTGCTCGTAGCCAAAGGTGCTCAGGAATTCGCTCATATGCACGGATTCCCCATTGAGAACCTGCTCACTGACCGTGCTCGTGAAATCTGGGTCCGCTGGCGAGAAAACCTCTCCAACCGGGATGATTATCTGCCACCGCATGGTCCGGGGGACCGTGATCTGGGGGAAGCAATGCGACGTAACTATGACCACTGGGGAACCATACATTGCTCAGCTATCGACCTGCAGGGCAATATCAGCAGTGTCACCACAACCAGTGGTCTGGCTTTCAAAATTCCGGGGCGTGTAGGCGATTCCCCCATTATAGGCGCAGGCCTCTACTGCGATAACGAAGTCGGAGCGGCCGGCTCCACCGGACGGGGTGAGGCAAACTTAGAGAACTGCTGCAGCTTTTTGATTGTAGAGCGTATGCGTATGGGAGACAGTCCCGAGCAAGCGTGCCTGTATGCATGCGAGCGCATTGCACAACATACACACCTAGCCCGACTGCAAAATGAAACGGGAGAACCTGCCTTCAATGTGTCGTTCTATGCACTCAATAAAGCCGGTGAGGTGGCAGGGGCACGCATTCGAGGCAAAGGGCGAATGGCTGTCGCAGACGCGAACGGGTCCAGACACATAGACATGGCGTACCTATACGCCTGATATTCTGTGCATGTCAATACTGCTAGATCTGCCAAGCTTGTCTTTTCCGGCGGCTAACGCAGAGTTTTTTCAGCGAAAGGCACCACTGGTACTGGAAGTCGGGTTCGGGGACGGCGGGTTTGTAACATCTGTTGCCCAGGCACATCCGGAATGGAATTTTATAGGAGCAGATATAGCCCATGGGTCGGCTGCACGGGCATTCAAGCGGGTGCGGCGTGCGGGATTATCCAATGTTCGTCTCTACCACGGGAGCGGTTTGTTTCTTCTGAGGAATGTCTTGTGTGACGGAAGTCTTTTCAGAGTTTATGTGAATTTTCCTGATCCTTGGTACAAGAAGCGGCATGCATCACGTCGATTGTTTCAGGCCTCATTTTTTGAATTGTTGTCCGCACGCCTTGAACTTGGCGGTGCACTGCTCCTTACCACAGACAGTGAACCCTACTTTAACCAGACCATAACCCTGGCACGCAACTCAGGGTACTACAGGATAACAGAAACGACGCCCCCATCGACTATCCTCCATACGAAGTATGCAACCAAGTGGCACGCAGCAGGGCGTAGTTTTTATCACGGATCTATTCAAAAACACACCGGGCATACTCTGCCAATCCCGCCTCAAATTCATAAAGAACTCGGCATGCATCACGCACTCTTGAACGGCTCAATTCCAGCAGTCAAAGAATTCGACAAGGTAGTTCACCATTTCGAGAGCGGTCATCTCATCGTGCTTGATGTGATGCGCATGATCGGTCGGGAGGGCCTGGTGTTTATAGTCCGGACACACGAACCTGAGCTGGTACAGGAGCTTTTTATACAACTCCGCCCCGCAAGACGAGCTCAGGCAGATCTGTTGCTGAGCGTCATGAATCTTGGAAAGCCACTCGCAACGCGTGGAAGCAGCGAAGCCGTACAGGTGGTCAGTCGCTGGCTGACTCAGCGGGGCCTTACTATCTGTGGCACCTACTACTGAGACCATAAGTACACTGCCTGTCCATTAACGAACACAAGTGCCCCAACAACAACGGGTTTCCAACACAATCTATGTCACGATCTACACTTGCAATAACTGACGACCTCCGAGAATATATCCTGAGTGTGTCACTGCGGGAGCATCCACTCCTGGAGTCTCTCCGAGCAGAAACTGCAAAGTTGCCCGAGGCGAAAATGCAAATATCGCCAGATCAAGGACAGTTTATGGCCATGCTCCTGCGTCTCATGCAAGCGCGATCGGTGTTGGAGATTGGTACATTCACCGGATATTCTGCACTCTCCATGGCCCTCGCACTTCCTCTAGATGGTCATATAGTTGCCTGCGATATAAGTGACGCTTACACAAAAATTGCCCGCAGGTACTGGTCAGAGGCAGGTGTTGCCGATCGCATTACGCTCCGTTTGGCTCCGGCATCCCAAACTCTGGACGATCTTCTTGCGGAGGGTCGGGCGGACACCTTTGATGCCGCCTTTATTGACGCGGATAAAGAAAACTACGATCTGTATTTCGAACGATCTCTGGCCCTCGTTCGGCCTGGCGGCCTGATCATGATTGACAATGTCTTGCGCGGTGGAGATTCAGCTGATTCTGCAACAAAGAGTTTGGACACGCAGTCCATCCAAGCTTTGAACAAAAAACTTCACACAGATCCCAGAGTGAATCTGAGCTTGGTACCTATTGGGGACGGGGTAACCCTGCTTTACAAAAATTGAGGTCTAGCCGAATTCTGGGTCTCCTCACTGAAATGGAGTCGTTTCCGTCAGGTGTCATACGAGATTTTCACCTTACCGCCTATCCGGGATCGCACGCCTGTACCGGATCTGTTACCTGGTGGAATTCAGCCCTTGCGTAGGGTTCGCCAGGCAGATTCATTTGTCAGAGGGCCTGCTGTGCTGTGGTCCTGCAACAGGACCGCTGCCACGGCTGCTGCATCGGTTGGAAGCACAGGTTCCTCTGCCAGAAGCTCTGGATGTTCGTCCACGAAATGAGTGCTCAAGCGAGCTTCCTGCCAGGCTGCACTCTCCATGACCCGACGGCAAAACCCTCGTGTCGTCTTTACCCCTGCAATATGGTAGTCCTCCAGTGCAAAGATCATCCGTTGGGTCGCTTCCTCACGCGTACGCCCCCAAGTGATCACCTTCGAAATCATTGGATCGTAATGGACCGGGATCTCTCCCCTGGTCTGTAACCCGGCATCAACACGAATACCTACCCCCACAGGCACCTGGTGTAACGTCACCGTACCCGGATTCGGGACAAAATTAGCCGCCGGATCTTCTGCATATATCCGACATTCGATCGCGTGTCCATTAATGGTAAGTGCGTCTTGTGTGAATGGCAATGCCTTTCCTTCTGCTACTCTGATCTGTTCGGCTACCAGGTCTAGGCCCGTAATGTATTCAGTCACAGGGTGCTCAACCTGGAGGCGCGTGTTCATTTCCATGAAGTAGAAATTGTCCGCTTCATCAACCAGGAATTCGATGGTGCCCGCGCCTACATAGTTACAGGCCTGCGCTGCACGCACGGCCGCTAAACCCATTCGTGCTCTCAATTCTGGTGTCATGCATGCGGCAGGTGCTTCCTCAATCACCTTCTGGTGGCGGCGCTGAATCGAGCACTCGCGTTCAAATAGATGTACACACGAACCATATGTATCCGCAAGAACCTGGAATTCCACATGTCGAGGTGTTTCCAGGTATTTCTCGATAAAGATGCGGGCATCGCCAAAGGCCGAACCCGCCTCACCCTGCGCCCGACTGAGGGCCTGCTCCATCTCCTGTGCACTGTGTACCTTGCGCATCCCTTTACCGCCACCCCCTGCTGCAGCTTTTGCGAGTACAGGATAGCCTATCCGGTCAGCAACCTCAAGGGCTTGATTAAGGTCGGTAACCGCCCCATCTGTTCCCGGAACAACCGGCACATCATGTGTATGCATGAGCTGACGGGCCAGCATCTTGTCGCCCATGGCACGGATCGCCTTGGCGGAAGGACCGATGAAAGTTACACCCTGTTCAGCACAGGCTTGAGCAAACTCCGCCCGTTCAGACAGAAAGCCATACCCTGGGTGAACCGCATCCGATCCACTTTCATGAATGGCCTCCATAATACGATCCAGGTTCAGGTACGAATCCACCGATCGTGCAGATCCAACACAATATGCTTCATCTGCATAGACCACATGCGCACTTACCCGGTCGGCCTCGCTGTAAATTGCCACAGAACGGATCCCGAGCACTTTACAGGTACGCATAATGCGCAGCGCGATCTCACCTCGATTGGCAATAAGTATCTTAGAAATTCTTCCCATTAGTTTGCACGCACCTTCGAACAGGTATTCCCGTATGTTTGGATAATAACGTATTCATTCATGTCCCGTTTAACTATTGCAGATGATCTTTACGCCGTTATGGAGATCGAACACTCTGCTTCTGCAGAAGATATAAAGATCGCCTATCGACGTCTCGCCCAACAGCATCATCCGGATTGTAACCCGGGCGATGATCAGGCGGAAGAACGATTTAAGCGACTCCAACAGGCCTATAGCATTCTTTCGGATCCTGAACGGCGGGCGAAGTACGACCAAATTCGGGCCGCCAGCAATCCAGAGCCTGTTCCTGCTTTTATGGACGATTTCTTCTCCAGTATCGGCGAATTCTTTGAAGAGATTTTTGGTAGCGGTGGTAATGTCGTGCACCTTTCACTCGAACGAGCGCTCCGGGGAGGCCCCGTTATGATTCGGGGAAAGGATGGTTCACTCACACGGATTGTGTTACCCCCCGGTATTAAAAACAAGTTTCGGATCCGTGCTTCTGACGAGCCCGGCTCTCGTGTCTTTACCTTTAAAATACTCCCGCATCCCGTCTTTACCCGAAAAAGGAATAACCTGCTGATGCAGCTGTCTGTAACCGCACTGGATGCTTTGCTAGGCTGTACTCAAACCGTAACCGATCCATACGGGGACATTCTTACGATCGATGTTCCACCGAACTCTAGACCAGGGACACGACTGCGACTCGTGGGACACGGTGTCCGATCGAACAAAAAGCGACCGGGAGATCTGCTGATTAACCTCAACATTAGTCCCATGAATTCTGCAGATCGCCAAACTCTTTATCAGGCCGCACTTGCTGCCGGGCTTATTCAGCGCTAGTTCCCGTGAGCGAGTTGTAGATGTGACCCACATAAGTATCCGGATCCAGTACTCCTCCGTCCCAGGCAGCATCCAGGGCGGCTGTGGGTTTTGCTGCAATGACCTCCTCCCTGGACTTGCCCTCCCTCATCAATTTTGCCACGGCTTCGCGAACGGTCGCCATCATTTCCCGATACACCTGTAGTTCATACTGATTGGACAGCGGACCATGCCCAGGGATGACCCTGGTGTTTTCGTCACAACGCGCAAGCACCGCATCTGCGACTGCTACCATCCCGTCGATTGATCCTCCAGTGTCCACGTCTATGAATGGGTACATCCCGTTGAAATAGGTGTCACCCATGTGGATCACGTTAGCCTCATGAAAATGTACAATAACATCTCCATCGGTATGTGCCTCAGGTGCGTGAAAGATCTCTATCGTGTCCCCGTTCCAATGAAAAGAGATGTTCTCCGTAAAAGTGATCACAGGTAGCGCACCCTTTGGGGCAGCAGGCACTTTACTCCCGAATGCACCCAGGAACTGATCAATACTCAGGCGTGCATGCGCTCTTTCGTGGGCCACTATAAGGGCCCCCCTCGCGCTAAAATTGCCGTTGCCACCCACATGATCCCCATGCCAGTGTGTGTTCAGTACAACCTGTACCGGCTTGTCTGTTCGCGTCCTTATAGCTGCCAGTATCTTTTCGGTGAGTTGCCCGAATTGCGTGTCAACCATAAAAACCGAATCCTCTCCGTAAGATATCCCGATGTTGCCACCCTGTCCAACCAACATCAGGACGCCTGGAGCGGCCTCGTGAATCTCAATTTTAATTGCATCAAACTCCTCCTGAGGGATAGCCCCGGGAGCTAGAAAGTTGAGTACGGACATTATCCGGTGTAGTCTAACTTCGTTGTTCCAAGGAAGGCCGTTGGATTATTCACCCTCTGCACTGACTTCCAGACGTTGGCTGAGTTCACGATCCAGAAGAAACAACGCGACCCCCTGTATCTTAAACGCGATGCTTAACTGAGTTCAATTTTGGAGTGATTGGTGAAGTTGAAGGTTGGAGGCACAGCCGAAGATTTTTGACTAGGTGCAGGAGTATTTTTCCGAGAACACAAATGCATTGAGCTTGTGTTGTGCATCGCGTAAGCGCGGGTGACTCCCTGTATCTTAAACGCGATGCTTAACTGAGTTCAATTTTGGAGTGATTGGTGAAGTTGAAGGTTGGAGGCACAGCCGAAGATTTTTGACTAGGTGCAGGAGTATTTTTCCGAGAACACAAATGCATTGAGCTTGTGTTGTGCATCGCGTAAGCGCGGGTGACTCCCTGGGAGCAACCAACCGCCCCCTGCGTCTCGAGCGCCTGGGGGGGAACTGTGCCCCAGGGAGTACCGTGATCCACGCCCCGTAGGGAGTATGTGCCATTGAGCACCGATACAGGGACAGACGGAACGTCACGGTGACCCGCAAACCCTTCAACCTAAAAGATACTTAATCATGTCTACGAAATTTCAATCTATCATTTTTGCGGGGATTGACTGGGGCTCCCAGTTGCATCAGGTCTGCATCCTGAACTTGGAGGGCACGGTTCTCGGGGAGCGCGCTTTTCCCCACTCCGGGGAGGGACTCGGTCAACTGCTGGATTGGGTGCTTGCATGTGCAGGCTGTGCTGCGGCTTACGTTGGCGTCGCCATTGAAATTCCGCATGGTCCCGTTGTGGACAGTCTGTTGGATCGAGGCCTTCGGGTCTTTTCGATCAATCCCAAACAGCTGGACCGCTTCCGGGATCGGTTTTCGCCGGCGGGGGCGAAAGATGATCGTCGGGATGCGCGTGTGCTTGCGGACGCGCTCCGTACCGATCCGGCTTGTCTGCGTGAACTTGATCCACTGGATGCCCACATCGTCCAGTTGCGGGAGTGGTCACGGATGCACGAGGAACTGACCCACCAGCGTACCCGACTCACGCATCAGGTCCGAGACCAGCTCTGGCGGTACTTCCCGCAGTTCCTGAAACTCGGATTCTCGCTGTCCTCTCCGGTGATGATGGCCCTGTGGACGCTCATTCCCACCCCAACACGCGCCCGCCGGGTACGCCTTTCCTCCGTGGAGAAGGTGCTCAAAGCACACCGGATTCGGCGTTTGAATGCGGAGCAGGTCCTCCAACGCTTGCGGACACGACCGGTCACGACGGCTGCTGGCGTCTTGGAGGCGGCAACGACACGCGTCAAGTTGCTTCTGCAGCAGCTTGCGTTGATCGAGCAACACATCAGCGAGGCGAAACACGCCATGGAAACGCTCCTCGCATCGCTCTCCACCGAGCAGAGACCAATCCCTGCTTCTTCCAGAGAAGAGGAGACCGATCCTGGGTGTGAACCGTCCTCTTCTGGATGTACGTCGCGGGATGTAGCAATTCTTTCCTCCATGCCCGGCGTGGGAACAACGGTGCTGGCCACGCTCCTCTCGGAGGCATCCAGTTTGTTCCAGAACCGAGATTACAGGGGCCTCCGTTGCTTGTGTGGCGTCGCCCCCGTCACGCGACGTTCGGGAAAATCCTGGCGGGTGGTCCGGCGACGAGCCTGTCAAGCACGCCTGGTCAATGCCGTCTACCACTGGAGTCGTGTGGCGGTCCAGCACGACCCCATCAGCAAAGCGAAGTACAAAGCCCTACGTGCGCGAGGCCATAGTCACGGCCGAGCCCTGCGATCGGTCGCAGACCGCCTGTTGGCCATCGCTTGTGCGATGCTCCGCGACCAAACGTGCTTTGATCGCAGTCGAGCAACCGCCGCAGCTAAATTGCTCCAACCAGCCGGTTAGCCCAGGAGGGTAACAAATGAAATGGCAGCAGAAGACGAGAAGGATAAACAGATCGAAGAACGATCTCCGAATTGAATGAAAAACGAAAAATCAATCCGCATCATGTAATTCCAGAGGACTCACGTAAATCTCAAGTCAAATAAAAATTTGAAATCAATCAAATTTTCCCGTTTTTGACTTGCATTAATGGTAGGGAGTCCCCCCCTTCACCGACCAAGCGCAGGTTTTCCATGATCTCCCGGGCGGATTCCTCCTCCTCTACCTGCTCATCCACGAACCATTGCAGCAATGTCTGAGAGGCGTAATCTTTCTCTTCTAGAGACAGCGCATACAGTTCATGGATCCGTGCTGTGATATACTGTTCGTGTTGCAGCAATACTCGCGACTCATTTTGAACCGATTTCTAGATTCGCAACACTGAGCACAAAGAAGCCTTCACCGTTCTTCCGGGCAAGGTATAGACGATCAGCCGTGTCAATCCACTGGATGCTGATGGACTCCATTACGCGAGCGTTTCCGTTTAACTCAGGGTTGTCGAATTGCAGCTGGCCATAGCCAACCAAGTCCCCATTCTGGTTAAATAGTTCCGCTCGTGGCTCAAAATCCTGTTTCAGTGGGGTCCGACGAGGGAAATGAAGGATCTCGCCTGTGCTCAGGATAGCCACGCCGCTACTATGGCTGAAAATCCTCGCACGGTACGTCCCAGTGGGGCCTGAGGTTGAAATAGAACCCCTATAAATGTCTTGGTTCTCCTCTATATCTTTCTCGCTGACGGGTATGAATGCCCTCGTGGGGACAGGCCCCCCTTTTAGCTTTGCCAAGACCCACTCGTCATTTGACCGTGTGAATCGGTAAATGTACCCACCGTACACGGTAGGAACCAAGACTATGGTGTCCGTCCCATTGGTTGCCACATTCAGCGCCCTGGGCGAAGTGGAATACGCGTTCAGGAATGGATCGTCCAAGTCGTAGATATCCTCCAATTGGGCAAAAGTCTCCAATCGGTTCAAATCCGTATCATATGTATGGAGAACCCTGTCGTCCATGATACTTGGGCCTCCTGCAGGATTTGCAAAAAGCTTCACGTACTTGAGCACAAAGGAATTGTCAAGAGACAGGATTGGCCTCGGCGCGATCGTCCTCCCGTCTTCTGCAAGAGACTTTGTTGCGAAGCTCTTGCCCATATCCGTGAAAATCGTGAGACGCCGGCTCATTCGGTCGGCCACAATTACCCGGTCGTTGCCATCTACGTGCATGCCGAAGACTTCCCGCAATTCGCCTGGTCCTTCGCCTCTTTTGCCGACCGTAGTTACATATCGGCCATTCGCGTCGAAAACCCGAACGGCCGCGCTTCTTGCATCTTTGACGTAGATGTTACCTCGCGAGTCCGTGCGTACTATTTCGGGGTAATAAAAGAGGTACTCGGATGGTGCCTCTTCGTCATCACCAATGATTAAGTGCTCGTGAAGCGTGAAAGACAACTCCTGAGCCTGCGCGGTGACCAGCATGCTAGCGCCTATGGCAAGCGTAGCACAAATTCGTCGCAAGGCACGGTTAGCATTCATGCCTACTATCAGAGCAGTTCGCTAGTTGCTGTGACCGAGTCGTAGATATGACCCACATAAGTATCCGGGTCCAGCACACCTCCATCCCAAACCGCATCCAGTGCGGCCGTGGGTTTTGCCGCAATGATCTCATCTCTCGATTTGCCCACGCCTACCAATTTTGTAACTGCGTCGCGAACGGCGACCATCATTTCCCGATACTCTAGTAGTTCAGACCGATTGGACAGTGGTCCATGCCCGGGGATGACCTTTGTATTTTCGTCACAGCGGGCAAGCACGGCGTCCGCAACGGCTATCATCCCTCCAATTGATCCACCGGTATCCACATCTATGAACGGATACATCCCATTGAAATAGGTATCCCCCATGTGGATCACATTAGCTTTATGGAAACACACAATGGCGTCTCCATCGGTATGGGCCTCGGGGGCATGAAAAACCTCTATCACATCCTCTTTCCAGTTAAATGAGATGGTTTCTGTAAATGTGACTGCAGGAAGGGCTTCCTTCGGAGCAGCAGGTACTTTTTCCCCGAATGCACCTAGGAATTGATCTACACTCAGGCGTGCATGTGCCTTTTCGTGGGCCACAATGAGGGCCCCCATCGCGCTAAATCTGCCGTTGCCACCCACATGATCCCCATGCCAGTGTGTGTTCAGTACAACCTGTACAGGTTTGTCTGTTCGTGTCTTTATTGCTGCCAGTATCTTTTCGGTGAGTTGTCCGAATTGAGTGTCAACCATAAATACCGAATCCTCTCCATAAGATATCCCGATGTTGCCCCCCTGTCCAACCAACATCAGGATGCCTGGAGCGGCCTCATGAATCTCAATTTCAATTGCATCAAACTCCTCCTGCGGGATAGCCCCGGGAGCTAGAAAGTTCAGTACGGACATCAACCGGTGTAGTCTAATCTCTTTATCCCAAGGCAGGCCACTGCACTATTCATCCTCCGTACTAATTTCCGGACGCTGACTGAGTTCGCGATCCAGCAGAAACAGCGCTGCCCCCTCTTCACCGACCAGACGCAGATTCTCCATGATCTCCCGGGCGGAGTCCTCCTCCTCTACCTGCTCATCCACGAACCATTGCAACAACGTCCTGGAGGCGTAATCTTTCTCCTCCAGAGATAAAGCATACAGCTCATGGATCCGTGCTGTGATATACTGTTCGTGTTGCAACACATGAGTGAAAATTTCCAGTGTAGACTGTGCTGAATCCACTTCGGGCTTGTCCAGGGCATGTAGATCTACCTCCGCATCACGCTGAAGCAGAAAATCATACAGTTTCAGGCCATGGATCAGCTCTTCCTCCCACTGCCTCCGCAGCCAGTTGGCGAAGCCCTTCAAGTTGCGGGATTCCATTTCGGCTGCCAGCGCCAGGTACAAATATGCGGACTCGAATTCGGCCTTGATCTGGGCATTCAGCGCAAGCTGCATACGATCAGACAACCCTCTCTCAAACATTGGTTACATCAAACTTTGTTTCAACGGGCGTAAACCGATTGGCAACGATCCTGTTCGTCATCTCTTGTTTGAACATGACACTGTACAAATGGGTATATCTGGTGCAATCGACTCAACAAGCGCATTATCTGAACCTACGGCTACGACTCACTAAACCTACATCAGACGATGTCAACGGCCGGCCACATACTTTGGGCAGATGATGAAATCGACCTGCTTCGCTCCCATGTCCTCTTTCTAGAAAGCCGGGGATACCGGGTTACACGTGTAACCAACGGAGTTGACGCTATCGAAGCAGTTAGCCAGGATGATTTAGTAGATGTCGTCCTCCTGGACGAGCATATGCCGGGAATGGAAGGGCTTGAAGCACTCGCGGCTATCAAACGGAAACGCCCGGACGTTCCCGTGGTCATGGTCACCAAAAGTGAAGAAGAGCACCTCATGGAGGAGGCCCTGGGGGGACAGATCAGCGACTATCTGACCAAGCCCGTCAACCCCAGCCAAATCCTGCTTACCTGCAAGCGGCTGCTTGAGGGGGTACCACTGCGTAACGCCCGGGTTTCCCAGGACTACCTGCAGCGCTTCGGTGCCATTTCCTCTGCTCTCAGCGATCGCATCGGATACTCGGAGTGGGTAAGCCTCTACCGGGAGCTCGTTCATCACGACCGTCAACTGGAAAACGACGAAGACGCGCGCCAGGTACTGGCAGGTCAATATCGGGAAGCCAATCGGGAATTCGGCCGATACATAGAAGATGTTTATCCCAAATGGATATCGGCCTGTCGTTCCCGTACGTATACCGATCGACCGTTGCTTTCGCATGAGATCGTATCGCATTGGGTTAAGCCGCTCCTGAAAGCAAATCAACGTGTGGTGTTTCTCGTAATTGACTGTATGCGCTATGACCAGTGGCTGGAGTTCTCTTCCCTGCTGTCCCCACTGTTCTCTATCCAGACCGATTTCCACTACGGTATCTTACCGACGGCCACACCCTACGCGCGCAACGCGATCTTCAGCGGCCTTCTGCCGGACGAGATTGCCCGCCGTCATCCCACGATGTGGCACGGTGAAGATGGAGATGAGTATAGTCGTAACCAGTACGAGGAACCGTTACTGACCGATTGCCTTAGGCGTTTGAACCTGCGCAATTTCACCATGCGCTATCGGAAATTGATCGGCAAAGAGGACGGCCGCTCCTTCGCGCAGGATGTGAATCACTACCTGCAGGCCGACCTGAACGCCATCGTGGTCAATTTTGTAGATATACTTGCTCACAGCCGGTCAGATTCAGATATTATCCGGGAATTGTCTCCAGATGAGCGGGCTTATCGAGCGTTGACAAGAACCTGGTTCAAACATTCCTGGCTCTACCAATCCTTGCAGACGTTATCTGAACAGAATTGTACGATTGTTATCACAACAGATCACGGAGCTGTGCGCAGTCTGCACGGGACCAAAGTGCGTGGAGACCGCGATACATCTACGGCTCTGCGCTACAAGTATGGTCGCAATCTTCGGGTAAGCCCCCAACATGCCATGGTCGTTCGGGACCCACGCGCCTATGGCTTACCTTCCACGAGAGCCGGCAACTGCTACATCATTGCTAAGGAAGACTATTACTTTGTCTATCCGACCAACTTCAACCATTACAGGAATCTTTACAACGACTCCATGCAACACGGCGGTGCTTCTATGGAGGAGATGATTCTTCCGGTGATCACTTTACGGCCTCGCAATACGTAATGGCTGCAGATTATGCCGACCGTCTTCTGAGCCTTCCGCGTTACTCAGAACTCGGTAATGCCGCAATGAAACCTGGTCTGCGCGGTGTTGGGCACCTTCTTGCGGATATGGGTCATCCAGAGCAGAAGTTCTCCAGTGTTCATATCGCCGGCACAAATGGAAAGGGATCCATTGCCAGCATGATCGCTGCCATCGGCCAGTCGGCCGGATACCGTATCGGCCTCTACACCTCTCCCCATCTACTCCATCTATCCGAACGGATTCGGCTAAATGGTATACCCGTGCCGGATACCTGGATGCAGGATGCTCAGGATCGCTATGGATCTTTGTTTGACCGCCTGCAACCAAGCTTCTTCGAAGCCCTCACCGCACTGGCCTTCCTGTTCTTCGCGGAGTCATCCGTAGATCTTGCCGTTGTTGAAACGGGACTTGGAGGCCGACTCGACGCAACCAACATCCTTAGACCCAAGCTCTCAGTGATCTCTCAGATAGATCTGGATCACACACAGACACTCGGCAATTCGCTTACCTCCATTGCACGTGAGAAAGCTGGCATAATCAAGGACGATACGCCCGTCATTGCAGCAACAGGACAGGCCGCTACACAGCAAGTGATGCAGGAAACTGCCATCAGACTAAATGCTCCCTGGGTTGAACCGGGTATCGCGACCGATACTTACTTGCAGACCCCCCTGCGCACATACGACCTGCACTCGTGCGGCCTCGCCGGTGAACACCAGACCCACAATGCTCTCTTGGCCGCCCGAAGTGCCGAAATTCTTTTCCCGGAAGCAAGACATGACCCCCTCTTCATCCTCAAAGGACTTGAAAGGGTTTGCGAGCTCACCGGACTCAGGGCCCGCCTAGAGGTATTCAACAAAAAACCGCTGGCGATCCTGGATGTGGCCCACAATCCTGCAGGTATCGCAGCCGCGCTCAACTACATGCCACGCGATGGAACCGTCCACCTTTTGCTCTCGCTCATGAAGGACAAGGAACTCACCGGTGTCATTCGTGTGTTGAAGGGACATTCATTGCAAGTGTACGTGTGTGACCTCGCTCTCCAGCGTGCTGTGCCTGCGTCCGATTTGGCCAGAATGCTCGAAGAGTACGCAATTAATGTAGCTGGCACTGGATCTGTAGCCGCTATGTGGGAACTCGCTTTGGGTCGTGTGATACAACAGGAGTCCATTCTGGTGTGCGGTTCACACTTCCTCGCTGGTGCATTCCTTAGCTCAGTGCACTTGTGAGTGATCTCGAATTTGCTTAACTTGCGTGCGTCTCAGGTAACCCCGACGCTCAAACGTCGTATAACTTAGGAGCCTGGGTCGCCGTAACCCTTGTTCAATCTCTGCAGTGGCATCAACGCTGCTCCGTTCTTCTAGTCCACATCTTCCTGTCTGTTTACGCTTACCTAGTTGCATGAGGTTTCCGTGCCTGCGGAAACCATCCCGTGATCCTGGCTCATTGCAGCCCTATGCACGTTAATGAACCCTCTTTCAATGAATCAACCCGAACTAGCACAAAAGAAACTTCCCGAACTAAAGGATATTGCCCGCCAACTAGGCGTTGGGGGGTGGACGACCCTACGCAAAAAAGATCTGATTGAGTTTATCCTTGAACATCAAACCCGTACAACTACTAACCGAGGTCCCCGCATGGCAAAACAGTCTGAGCTTGTCAGCCCGGCGGCGACCCGCTCCTCGAATACAATGAAAAGTCCCCCGACAGCCTCCACATCCAAAGAATCTCCCTTGTTTAGCTCCGAGAAAGATGGCCGCACAGATAACAAGGTGGTTCACATTCGCGCCACTCCTTCAAACGAGCCCACCGCGAAGCAATCAATGCATCACGACCCTGAGAGCCGTCCTCCGCGGCGCACGCGTCAGGGAGGACGTTCGAGGAGACAGTCTCATGGAAAGCGCGGGAGGCGTGATTCACGAATGGGGCCAAGAGATTCACGACGGCGGCGTGCACCCGAGAGCCCCCCAATCTACGCACCTCGCTCTGACATCAAGAACCTGGACCCGAACACCGTCCTCGAAAAAACGGGCGTCCTGGAAATACTGCCCGACGGGTACGGGTTCCTGAGGTCATCTGACTTCAATTATTTGCCTAGCCCTGACGACATCTACGTATCGCCCAGTCAGATTAAACGCTTTGGTCTCCGGCTTGGGGACACCGTTGAAGGCGAGGTCCGCCCGCCAAAGGATGGTGAACGGTACTTCGCTCTCATTCAAGTCAGGAAAATCAATAACTGTGATCCTGCCTCAATAGAAGAGCGACAGAGTTTTGAGTACCTGACTCCTCTCTATCCAGAGGAACACCTTCGCCTGGAAACACGCGCGCACGACATGTCCATGCGGATCCTTGACCTGTTCGCACCTATCGGAAAGGGACAGCGTGGACTGATCGTTGCCCAACCCAAGACCGGCAAAACCATTCTTCTACAAAAAATTGCCAACGCTATCAGTACCAACCATCCGGAGGCCCACCTCATTATCCTTCTGGTTGATGAGCGACCAGAGGAAGTGACTGACATGGAGCGACATGTTAAAGGGGAAGTACTTGCATCCACCTTCGATCAGGAACCGTCTCGACATGTAGAGGTGGCCAATATCGTACTGGAGAAAGCCAAACGCCTCGTAGAAATGAAACAGGATGTGGTGATCCTTCTGGACTCAATCACCCGCCTGGCCCGTGCACACAATGCCGTGTGCCCGGACTCTGGACGTACACTCTCAGGCGGACTGGATGCCACCGCGCTGCGAGGGCCCAAGCGCTTCTTCGGCGCCGCACGCAATGTCGAAGAAGGCGGTTCGCTAACTATCGTCGGGACCGCTCTGATTGATACGGGAAGCCGCATGGATGACGTGATTTTTGAAGAATTCAAGGGAACGGGCAATATGGAGCTCGTGCTGAACCGAGAAATGGCAGATCGTCGTATCTTCCCTGCATTAAACGTAGTTATGAGCGGCACCCGTCGGGAGGAGTTGCTGATCCAGAAAGCACGGCTAGCCCGTATATGGATTCTTCGAAAACTTCTGGCTGATCAGGATCCGATTCAAGCAATGAACTTTCTGCTTGACCGGATGCGCACCACCAGAAGCAACGACGAATTCCTGGTTACCATGAACTCCTGAGAGCACCTGTCGGCGATTGCCTCTTGCAATACCCAACTAGATGGCAGTCACTCCACTAATCCCGGTAATGTTGTTCGATATGGATGGCGTCCTCGTGGATGTATCTGGATCCTATCGACGCGCTATCGAAGAAACAGTCTACCATTTCACTGGCCGGGAAATTCAGCCGGAAATGATCCAGCGATACAAGGATCGTGGAGGATTCAATGATGACTGGGAACTCACACACACCATTATCGGGGACTTTGGTATGGAGGCCCCGTTTGCTCGCGTGGTAACCGAGTTCCAACGCCGCTACCGTGGCGAGGATTGGGACGGTTTCATCACGGAAGAACACCCTCTCATTCAAGTCGAGACACTGTTAGAGCTCAAGAAGCTGGGTCATATACTCGGGATTGTAACCGGCCGCCCGGAAGTCGAAGCATACTGGACGCTTGATCGATGGGGCTGGCGGGAGTTTTTTCCACTGATGGTTGGTCGGGAACGACAGGGTAATCGTAAAAAACCGGACCCTTTCCCGTTGTTGCTTGCGCTCGGCCGCCTTAATGCTGCCGGCATACAAGTCACCGCCGAAAGGACCGCCTACATCGGAGATTCCGTAGACGATATGACTGCTGCACGTGCGGCAGGAATGCTCTCTATCGGTGTCGTGCCCCCACACTTGAACCCTCAGACACACGAACCCCTCTTACATGAACGCGGAGCACATTTGGTTGTAACTGACCCAAACAGTCTTCCCGAAAAAGTATCTTGGCCGAATGATTGGGCCGGAGAAATTTTTGAAGTATAGCCACAAAAAAGGCACCGCAAACACCTGGAAATGTCGTGCGATGCCCTGTCCCTGGCTTCCACTCACTGGAAGACAGCCTAGCCTACGGAAGTTTTTTGCCGGAGGTTGCATGTGTTGTTGGGGATTCGAAGGCGTCACACTTATTGTATCGCAGATCCATGTTACGGCTGCCATTCTTTCTTGCCCGCGGTTTTGTAGCTGCTGAAACCCTTTCTGGCGCGATCCCTGTAATACGGCAGCTGCATGACAAGGGAGTGCTCACAACGGTGGACCTACTCGGCGAGCACGTAACGCGTCGAGATCTGGCACTGCTGGGGCGTGACAACTACATCCATCTATTGCAGACACTGGCCTCAGAGCCTCAACTGGAGCGTAATATCTCCATCAAGCTCTCCATGATCGGACAGGTGATCGATGAGGATTTTTGCCACGACAACCTGTGTACTCTCTTGGATGAAGCCCGGGCATTGAACGCCTTCGTGCGACTCGATATGGAAGGTAGCTCGGTTCTGGACTCAAGTCTTCGCATTTTCGAATCCGTACTGCCCGAGTATCGCGCACATGTGGGTATTGTGCTGCAAGCGTACTTGAAGCGTACCGAAGAGGATGTGAAACGTATGTGCCGTTTGGGCGCGCGCGTGCGCCTATGCAAGGGCGCATACCGTGAACCCTCGACGATTGCCTGGCGGCCAATGCCTAAAATCCGCACACAGTTCATCCGCTGTATGCACATCCTGCTTCGAGACGGCAATTACCCCGCCATAGCCACGCACGATGACGCGCTCATTGAAAGCACCAAAGCGTACGCCTTGGAAAAAAGCATTGACACGTCGAGATTTGAATTCCAGATGCTCTACGGTCTGCGCCAAAAAACACAGGTGTGTATCGTCCGCGATGGATACAACATGCGTGTTTACGTGCCCTATGGTCGCATGTGGCTACCCTACTATACACGTCGGCTCCGTGAACGACCCGAAAACGTCTCCTTCCTGCTGCGCAATTTTCTGCGATCCTGACCGGATTATCCGGATTCCGCTGCCAAAAACCGCTCCGCGTCTATTGCTGCCATGCAACCGGTCCCCGCTGCAGTGACGGCCTGTCGATAGACATGGTCCTGCGCATCTCCACACGCAAACACACCGGGGATATTGGTTTGAGTTGATCTTGGCCGAGTCTCAATGTATCCCTGCTCATCCACGTCAAGCCAGGACCTGAAAAGCGTCGTGTTCGGTGTATGTCCGATCGCAACAAAGAATCCACGGACTGCCAGATCCCGTTCGGAGTTATCGATCACATTCCTGAGCCGAACACCGGTCACTTCGTCTGCACCCAGTATATCTGTAACGATGGTGTTCCAGATGATCTTGATCTTCGGATGCTCCTTCACGCGTTGCTGCATGATCTTTGATGCACGCAGCTCGTCTCTTCGGTGGATCAGCCAGACCTTTGACGCGAAACGCGTCAGGAAAAGCGATTCTTCCATTGCGGTGTCACCTCCACCGACCACAGCCAAGTCTACCCCCCGAAAAAACGCACCATCACACGTTGCGCACGCAGATACTCCGCGCCCCAATAAGCGTTTTTCGTTTTCCAAACCCAGATAACGGGCTGAGGCGCCCGTGGCAACAATGACGGTGTCTGCGAGAATCCCCGTTTCCTCATCCACCACAGCCTTCAGTGGACGTTGGGAAAGATCAAGATGAGTTATCTCGCCGTACTTCACTTCGGCCCCAAAGCGAACTGCCTGAGCTTTGAAGTCCTCCATCATGGCCGGTCCAAGAACTCCGTCCACATAACCCGGATAGTTCTCTACATCCGTGGTCGTTGTGAGCTGTCCTCCGGGCTCAAGTCCTTCATAGACAACCGGAGCAAGATTTGCTCGAGCCGCATAGAGCGCCGCGGTGTATCCCGCCGGACCGGAACCAATTATGAGCACCCTGTGGTGTGCTGCACCCTCAAACGAAATTTCGTGGGGAATCGGAATGGACGACATTTTGTCTGGGTTCACTCACTCCATACAAGGCACATGCACTAGGCGATACCGTGCAATAAACTGGAACGGTTGTTTCCCGAAAGACTTCGGTTTGTTAGGCTGTCTGGCTGATAAGCGCGTCAAGCCTTTTCTGAAACTCCCGCTTCCTGGCCGACCCTATCATCTGATCACGCACCTGCCCATCGACAAAAAAGAGCAGCGTCGGAATTGAGCGTACACCATATTGCATTGCGGTCTGTGGATTTACATCTACGTCAACCTTGCCAACCTTCACCCGGCCGGCATATTCAGTGGCCAGTTCGGATACGATTGGAGCTATAGCTCTACACGGACCACACCAGGCAGCCCAGAAGTCAACGAGTACAGGAACATCGGATTCCAGCACTTCGGTTTGAAAGTTAGTATCAGTAAGCTCAATAGCAGCCATGATTCTCGAGTATTGTTTAGATAGTGTATTGTACGCAGAACTGGTGTGCAAGTTATGGGAATTATGCAGCAACTCGGCGCGCCATGTGTTTCGGAATAGATCCGAAGTAGACCGTCCTCATCGCATCCGTAGTGCAGTGCAATACACTCTTACTTCCGACAGTAACCGATAGTGCCGGATTTGAGGAAACGGCCCCCAGGACGGTTAACTGTACGTCTGGATGCTCGGCAACAAGCGCCTCTAACTGATCCGCCTTTGACTGCGCTGCCGTAAGCAAGATCCGAGACTGTGCCTCGCCGAAAAGTAAAGCATCCAGGCGGGCCATGCTCTCGGGGTTCAGTCGAATATCCACGCCCAGGTTTTCTGAAAAAAGAACACATTCCGCCAAAGCCACAAGCAACCCTCCGTCAGAAACATCATGTGCACTTGTAATAAGTCCAGACTGAATCATGGCGAGGGCAGACTCCTGTACCGCACACTCCTCTGTCATATCCAGATGGGGGGCATCTCCACAGGTGAGCCCGTGACGTGTGTACAGGTATTCTGTTGCTCCGAGCTCGCAATGCTGCGTGCGAAAATTCCAAGCTTTCGGACTAAGTAAATAGATCGTGTTGCCTGGTGTGCACAATCCTGACTGTGTCGCGTGAGCAGTGACATCCTCCACCAGCCCCAACATCCCTATGGTCGGAGTCGGGAAGACGGCTCCCCCCGGGTTTTCGTTATAGAACGAAACGTTACCACCGGTTACTGGAGTATTGAGCTTTCTACAGGCATCGCCCATACCCCTCACTGCCTCCTTGAAAGTCCAGTACACCTCCGGCTTGTACGGATTACCAAAATTGAGGCAGTTGGTGATTGCCAGTGGACGCCCACCAGTACATACCACATTGCGAGCAGCTTCCGCAACGGCTATCTGGCCTCCTTTGTACGGATTCAGATAGACATAGCGTCCGTTGCAATCTGTTTTTACTGCCAGGCCTTTGTCTGAATTCTTGATCCGTACCACAGCTGCATCCCCTGGCCCCGGAGCGTTGATGGTACCGGTGCGCACCATGGTATCATACTGTTCATACACCCACTGCTTGGATGCGATATTGGGGGACCCCAGCAGACTGAGGAGGGCGCTTTCCACCTCGTGCACATGCAGATCCTCTATTGCAGGCAGCACAGAGGTCGTATCCAGGTAGCCCGGTCGACGACTTTCGCGATGATAGACTGGGGCGCCTCCCCCTAAAACCAGATGATCGGCCTCCACGTCAGCCACCTGCTCTCCCCTGTACTGTACCTGAACTCGACCCGTATCCGTGACTTCTCCCACACATACCGCGTACAGATCCCATTTGACAAAGATAGCCTGCAGCTCCTCTTCTTTACCGGGTACACAAACCAGTAACATGCGCTCCTGGCTTTCAGACAGCATAATTTCGTAGGCGGTCATATCGGCTTCACGAACCGGCACATGGTCCAGGGTCAGGAGCATGCCGGCGCCACCTTTTGCACTCATTTCACACGAGGAACACGTGATGCCCGCTGCCCCCATATCCTGTATGCCGACGACTACACCTGCAGCAAGCGCCTCCAGTGTGGCCTCTAGGAGTAATTTTTCCGTGAAGGGGTCGCCTACCTGCACACTCGGACGTTTTTTTTCGCTCTCTTCGGATATTTCCTCGGACGCGAAAGTAGCTCCGTGGATGCCGTCTCGGCCTGTTGCCGAACCTACAATAAAGACCTTATTGCCGGTACCCTCTGCAATAGCGGACGCAGTGCCGTCCACTTTCACAATCCCCACACTCATGGCATTCACTAGCGGGTTACCCTCATAAGCCGGATCGAAGTACACTTCTCCGGCCACGGTAGGGACACCAAACGAATTCCCATAGTCACCAATCCCGCGAACAACACCGTCAAACAGATACCGCACTCTGCTATGCTCAAGGGACCCGAACCTCAGCGAATTAAGTGCGCAGATCGGGCGCGCACCCATGGTAAAGATATCGCGATGAATTCCCCCTACACCGGTAGCAGCTCCTTGATAGGGTTCGACGGCCGAAGGGTGATTATGACTTTCAATCTTAAACGCAACGGCCAAGCCATCACCAATATCGACCAGTCCCGCATTCTCGTCTCCCGCACCAACCAGCAGGGCGCCTCCCTCGCGAGGCAAAGTTTTCAGCATTGCAATGGAGTTCTTGTACGAGCAGTGTTCGCTCCACATGACCGAGTAGATTCCCAGCTCGGTAATCGTTGGCGTTCTTCCCAACCGCTCCAGAATCCATCTGTATTCCTGGTCCGTGAGTCCGTGCTCAGCGGCCAATGCCTCATCAACAATGATTTCGGTATTCATCAATTTTTTGCCTGGTGCCTCTTTTACCACTTACTGCGATAAGTTACCTCAATATGGAGGGTTTCCACACTATATACGAAAGTGTTGATACAGTGCTGGCACTATTGACGCCAGTGTGTCGTATTTCGAGACTACTGCGGTCTCCCAGGAATCCGACAACCTGTTCTTAATTGGAGTTTTGCAACAACATAATTTGCAATGCTACCTCAGGACTTGATTCGGGGCCGGCAAAACAGTACGGGAAAGCTCAAAATGATTTTGTCTTTCCTCAGGTGAGAAATGTCCCCTTTTCTATGCATGATTCCCGCATTCTCATCGGACTCTTTGACTCGAATCGTAGTAGGCATAATCTGATGCGTCTTTCATGGAATTGGAATGAGATCCGAACCCGTGCAGCCAAATTCGCTGATCAGTGGCAGGGGACGGTACATGAGAAGGGGGAAACCTCAGAGTTTTTACAAGGACTTCTTTGAGGTATTTGGAGTGCAGCGTCGCAGTGTTGCCCGTTATGAAGAACATGTAGCTAAACTGGACAACCGCTCCGGCTTCATTGATCTGTTTTGGCCTGGCGTGCTGATTGTCGAGCAAAAGAATGCCGGTCGTAATCTTAGGAAAGCTCGGGAGCAGGCAGGAGAATACTTTTACGCCCTTCCAGAAAGCAGGCGTAGGAGCCGGTTGTAACTGCAAATAAAGCCCCTCCATCCAGTGAAGCTGATGAAGAAGGATGACACACAATTATGAATCCAAATTCAGCAAACTCTCGTATAGTTCACCACGGACAGCCCCGATTTATGGGGCGAACCCCCGGTCATGAGTCTGGATTCACTCGCCGGCAACTTAAACGCCAGCCTATCTGGAATGGAATCTGCCAAAACACTTCCTCTGTAACCAAACACTGAGTTTCTATGATGAACCGTGAGACATCCATACGGGCCTCAATCATTTTGCTGTTCACATTTTTTGTGACTGCCGATGTTTCAGCACAAGTTTACTTTGTTGCTAATAAAGGCCCTTCACCCAATATTATGACGAGATCTGTAAATTCAGGAAAATTCGGTATAAGGTGGTCATGACAGTAGTGTTTATGTGCTCTATTTTTGGTTGTTATTCTGGGGAAAATTTCACTTGAAACAGATGCGAATACAATGAAAAAGGATGAGGCGAGTATCCATAGGAGTATAGGGCTTGAATCGCCTTGGGAGATTTCAGAGGATCGTTATGATGATAAGGATCGGGTACGGCGGGTAACGGTGATCTGCACGGATACATCATTGCTGTCATGTCCGAAGTGTAAGGCGGCTTGTTCCTTTTATGATTTGCGCGAGGCACGTTCCTGGCGGCACTTAGATACCTGTACCTATCGTACGGAGTTGATTGCCCGGGTTCCGCGTGTAAAGTGTCGAGCGTGTGGAGTTCGGACGGTGCAGGTTCCTTGGGCATCGTCGAGTTCCCGGCACACCTTTGACTTTGAAGAGATGGTAATTGGATGGCTTAGGGATGCGAGTGTATCCGCAGTATCGCGGCAGCTCGGCGTGGGATGGAAAGTGATTTCAAGGATCATGGAGCACGCGGTAGAGCGAGGACTTCGGCGCAGACAAACGGAGATTATTCCGCACATTTGCGTGGATGAGACCTCCTTCCGTAAGCGACATAAATACGTTACGGTCGTTTCCGATGCAAAGGCAGGCAGGGTCCTGTATGTGGGGATCGGACGCACGAAAGCGGTGCTAAAGCGCTGGTATTTAAGTCTCACACCAGAACAATTGGCGGGGATTGAGAGCGTGAGCATGGACATGTGGCCCGCCTACATCTCTGCCACCTTGGCGTGTGTAGCTGATGCAGCGAAGAAGATTGCGTTTGACCGGTTTCATGTGGCGAAGTATCTGGGGGAGGCCGTGGACAAAGTGCGTCGGCAAGAGCACAAGGCTTTACGCGCCGAAGGAGATACGACCCTCACCGGAAGTAAGTACGACTGGCTAACGAACCGGGAAAATATGTCCAAGAAGCAGAAAGCGCGGTTTCAATCGTTGAAGAACAGTTCGTTGAAAACCGCCCGGGCGTGGGCCATCAAGGAGATGGCACGAAATTTATGGCATTATGTACATCCCACCTGGGCCCGCAAGGGCTGGAAAAGATGGCTTTCCTGGGCCATGCGCTGCCGCAAGGAAGCCGCCAAAACCATTAAAAACCACCTGTGGGGAATCATCAATGCAATTATTCTCAAGGTCAGCAATGGCCCGGCCGAAAGCATCAACAGCCGAATAAAAACAGTCAAAGTACGCGCCCGCGGATTCCGAAATAATGAACGATTTGCAACCGCCATTTACTTCCATCTCGGAGGCTTGGACCTCTCCCCCAGAATGAAATGAAAATTGCGTTTTCACAAGATTGGCCCAAGACCCCTAATAAAGAGCGGCTAAGCGTGAATGGCAGGATAATAGAATCCAGTAACCTACCCGAAAACCTGCCTGATCTAGTCCCGCCGCGGGGTTTTTCTTTGTATTCTGACAGTTCTTTTCCACTGCGGGTCAAAATCAATAATTTAACATACGAGATTTGGAGAGATAGAATTGTAGAGTCTTGCGAAACTGGCAATTTGAACCACAAGATCCAGATAAGTCCAGACCTAGCTAGTATAGAAATAGCGACTATGGGTCCAGGCAGTAAGGAACCCCGTCACCAGATTGAGACACCATTTTTGGTCAACTCGTTCAAGGGAGATGGACAGGAAACAGATCTGTTTATCAATTATGGAATCCCTCCAGAATCCATCCCTGATTTGCCGAAAACAACAATAGCAAGTGCGGACTTTCACACCTACGCAGCTTTGGACTCCATCATTGATTACCCGAACGGAACAATAGAGGTAAATGCAAAGGTTACGTCGTATCTCAGTGACGATCAAGGAGAAACCCACGCTGAGCGTACGAAAAACATTGATGGCTTCTCTACCAATCAGATTGTGGCATTTCCTGATCAGAATCTATTGGTTGGTACACAGCAGATGCAACTTCAGCCAGGCACATATGAACTCTTCGTCGTACTCGAGATGGACAGCAAAAAGACTCACGGTGTTTGGACTCGGGAGATTTCGGTGCCGGATTATGATCAGATCGGCGTCACATTGAGCGATATTATGCTTGCTTATTCTGTCGAACAAGCTGAAAATGGTGTGACCCTGAGCACGAATGAATTTATTCGTAATGATCTCTCTATACTGCCGGCACCACGGAATCTATATTCTACTGAATTGCCGATCTATCTGTACTTCGAGATCTATGGGTTAACCCTAAATGCTCAGGGGAGAACTGATTATGATGTAGAAATCACATTGGAACCCAAGAATACTGATCGTCGGATACGGCGTGTGATAAGGAGCATATTCGGTAAGAAGCGGAACAGAGAGGGTGTGTCTGTAAGCTATACGGAGAACGGTTCACTGCGCGAAGAATCTTTGTACCAGATTCTGGATGTCAGTGACCAGAAAACAGGACCATACACACTAACCCTGGTTGTTCGGGATAATGAGACAGGTAAAGAATCCGAACGGACACAGAGCCTGTTTTTGGAGAGATGGGGGTTCCCATGTAGTGAGTGAGCGGGTAGGCGAAGGGTACGAGTTAAACTTTGGGAAATAATCTCAAACTGAAACTTATGGGGCTTCCGTTTTTCAAGTGGGTTCGGAGTCAGAATCAGGGTAAGCAACTATTAGATAGCTATAGATTCAGAGTGGATGTCTTTGTTTATTTTGGATCTGTTTTTGGCACAAGTCAAATTTTTCATCAGCAATGAATGTACGTATTCAAGATATCAATCGATTGATAGGGATCCAATCTCCGTGGGAGGTATCGGAGATCAAACAAGATGACGCGGCGCAGTTGGCCGAGATCCATGTAACCTGTTCGGAGGGTTCGGTTCTTCGGTGTCCTGCGTGTAACAAAGTTTGCCCGGGTTACGATCATCGTCGCAGGCAATGGCGCCATACGGATATTTGCGAGTATCGGACGACGGTGGTTGCGGAAGTTCCTCGGGTGGAATGTTCGGAGCATGGGATCAAGACGGTTTCGGTACCCTGGGCGGATGAGCGCGTGCGTTTTACAATGGCTTTTGAAGCGAAGGTTATTGACTGGTTGCAGGATGCAACCAGTATTTCGACGGTGGCCTCCCGTCTGGGCGTCAGTTGGACGATGATCGCCAACATCATGGATCGCTCGGTAAAGCGAGGACTCGCCCGTAAAGAGACGCAACCGGTTCCCCATATATGTGTGGACGAGACCTCGTACAAAAAGGGTCATAAGTATATCACGGTGGTTTCGGATTCCCAGACGGGCACGGTGCTGTTTGTTAAGGAAAAACGCACGCATACGAGTCTGGATGCCTATTATGAGGACTGTTCGGCTGAGCAACTGGAAGCGATCGAGAGTGTGAGCATGGATATGTGGCCCGCCTATATTAAGTCCACGAAAAAACATGTTCCAGATGCGGAATCCAAGATTGCATTTGATCGTTTTCATGTGGCGAAAAAGATTTCAGAGGGGGTGGATAAAGTCCGTCGGCAGGAGAACCGAGAATTGCGGAAAGCGGGCATTGATGATCTCGTCGGAACCAAGTACGACTGGCTCACCAATCAGAAGAATATGTCTGCCCGACAAAAGAAACGATTCCAGCAATTAAAGAAAAGTTCGCTGAAAACGGCGCGTGCATGGGCCATCAAGGAATTGTCCCAGAAATTATGGCACTATGTCAGTCGTACCTGGGCACTCAAGGGCTGGAAGCGCTGGTTATCCTGGGCCATGCGTTGTCGACTTGAACCCATGAAAAAAGCCGCCAAGACGGTTAAGAATCATCTATGGGGAATCATAAATGCGATCGTTCTAAAAGTTAGTAATGGCCCAGCTGAAAGCATAAATAGCCGCATCAAAACCATTAAAGTTCGTGCGCGTGGATTCCGAAACACAAAGCGGTTTGCCAATGCAATTTACTTCTATCTCGGAGGACTGGATCTGTACCCCGAAGGCCTCCAAAAACAGGCTCCCCACTCATAAAAGTGAAGAGCCAAACTTATAAACCCGAACGGCTTCTGGAAGAAGACTCCGGCAGTACTGCACGACATGGCTTGGCTGCATCTGCTTCCAGTGAAATTGCCGTGCCTTGCCCAGGTTTTTCGTTTAGTCCCTCGAATTTCTCCAAGTAACCCAGACCCGTATTCATGTTTTTACAGCGTTCTGAACACATGAAGCAATGGTTATTTCCATTTTAGTAGGGAAACTCGTTTTCGGGGGCCGACGGGGAAACAGTCCCAGAAGCGCCAAAATCTAATGTTTTCATAGACAGGCGAAGCGTCTAAAGATCTGGGCTTCCACGCCTTTGAATGATGCTCAGACCTGTACCAAGCCATACCCCAAAAACAGAATGGAACCATCGTTGGATCTGGGCGGTGATCCCGAATTAATGGGGCCACTTCGTCATGGACAATCGATCGTTTCGAGAACATGTAACCAACTCGAGTACAGGATCTCCGATAAACCGAATCATCAAAACAATGTGACCGGTATCGGATAAAACGCGTCTAATCATAAACCAGACATAAATACCATGAAATCCCTAGTTCAAGTTGTTCTCCTTTCAGCTATCGTCTTGGTCGCGGCGTGTGACAGTGCCAGTACTGAACCAGACAATACCCCGTTAAGCGAGCGCGAAACAGAGGAGTTACTGATGGCAATGATGGTGGTGGTGTCAGATACGATGCCACAGATTACTGCTGTTCACGGCCCGGAAGAAGTCACCATCGCATGCCCTGAAGGGGGGGAGGCCCGTGTGTCGATTGATGCTATTGATGAGATGCCCAACGATAGCACAGCACGTCTAACTGTTGGGATTGACTTCACTCCAAACGGGTGTGAAATCACGGGGGGCGAGGGGACAGAGTTCACGCTGGATGCCGAACAGAGTATTAACTTCCTCACCATTATAACTATCCAGGGTTTCTTTGAAAATGTGGAACTTGGAGGAGGCCTAGATGGGCAACTAGACTGGATGGTGGAAAGCCGATCGGGTACGTGCCCAATTGACATGGACCTGGAACTGGAAGAGGGCACAGATCTGTTAGATTCCCGTAGCCGGTTGTTTGGCAGCGCGTGTGATCACGAATTGAATCTTGATATCAGTTCGATCGTCCAGACTGAACCGGGGAGCGAACAGATCCGGCGCATGCCTGTTCGTCCTCGGCTCTAATCTGAAAGTTGCTTGCGCAGTGAAGTTGTCTTTCAGCAATTCTGTAATAGTCCACACTAACCATGTCTTCCCTTATGTTGGACATTTTGCCATACGTCAGGCGTAACCTTGTTTTATCGGGCGTGATTCTGCTGCTTCCGCTGACAACATCTGCTCAGTCAGTAATTCATCCGACGAAGGAAAACATTCCTGTCTCCTCGGATCCTCGCTTCGAGTTGGGGCATAATGATAACGCGGAGGAATGGAGTTGGGACATGATGGATTTAGCAACGGTAGGTGTTGACGAGGGAGAGGCATACGAAATGATTGGGGTGGTGTGGGATTTTGATGTCGATCACAAGGGTACCATGTACTACGTCGATCTACTGGGTGGAGGAGTTCGTGCCTATGGTTACGATGGCAAATTTATTGCTGATGTGAGCACTGCTGGTTACGGCCCGGGCGAGTTCGGAGAACCTGCGGGGCTCGCAGTTACAGAAGGCGGTCGCAAGATAATTGTAGGTGATACCGGCGCCGGCGTGGATCATGTGTTTCAACGTGAAGGAGATACATTCAATCTGATTTCTACAAATCATCCTGAGTACAGGCAGGAGGAGGCACTCTGTGCCATGAATGGATCCTACTATAACCAGAGTTATGTTGGGAAGGAACACGATGGTGTGATTCACAAATACACGCTGGGAGGTAACTGGGAAAAGTCCTCTGGGAAACCCTACAATTATGAAAACCGCTTCATTGTATCTAAAATTACCGGTGACGCCATGCTTGCGTGCAACGCAAAGCACGGTGTGATTGCCCAGGTTATCAACCATATTCCTGCAGTGACAGGATATTCGGAGGATGGAGAAGAGCTCTGGCAGGTTACGTTTTCAGATTACCGTATTGACACAGTACTAGAGAGTGTGGAGGACGGCCTGAGATATCACACTGTTCTGCAAGAGGACGATACGTCAGTGTTCAAATCACTCTTTTCTAATGGAGATTATTTCTACGTAACCTACAGTTTTGTAAAAAGAGATTTGGGAAATATACCGCCTCTCAAATTCATGGAAAATCACATATTTCGTGTTGATGCACGGACGGGTTTGGGACATTATCTGGGTACCGGTCCGAAACCTGGTGAACATCTGTTGGCGGTAGATGGTGAATATCGTTTCACTACAACGCAAAACGAGGGCTTTCCGCAAATCCGAGTTTACAAACCTCGACAATCGCAATGAGCCGGGAAAACCCTCGATTTTCCAGACGGCGCAGGTCATGAAAATGGACGATGGCGATGGTTGTCGGTTGCGGCAATTATTATCGTGGCCTTTTTGCTTGGATCCAGAGGGGGGCTCCCCGGAACACTGAGCATAGAGAAACACTGGCCTGTTGAATCTTCTACGTCTGGGTATATACCGTCTTATACAGATACGTTTGCCCCATCACAGGATATTCTTGACGAATTCGAGAGATCAGCTATACCTTCCGGTGTTTAGGCTTTAGCAGAGTGACGGGTAACAACCGCAACCCGCCCTTTATTTTCTTCACAGGGCTGCCGGTGCAATGCCCCTCCCGTACTTATTGCCACTTCTGCGTCTGGAACGGTAACGATTGTGTTGTACGGTTTTCTGGGTGGTGTTAAGGGAGTTAAGTTCAAGCTTAAGTACTTCAAAGCTGCTGGCAGCGAGGTTATCTTTTCGATATCACGCAGCATGCAAACTTGTGTCACGGATTACCCGTTCCAGGAAGTGTTTTTCTTAGATTCTATCACATAATATTGTGGCTAGAGGACGGTTGCCGTAGAAAAATTTGCATATCAAGACATGTCAATTTTTCTGTATTTACAAAGGCAAGAGGCACCCTAAACGTGAGCTGATCATTGCTATTCGCGAGAGATCCGATATGGCCGGGATTGTATCGCGGATAGAGCAACGCCCCGTTCCCGTGCTTCCCCCAGATGCTTTGCATACTTACCTCAAAATGATCCCAAACTATTTTGCTCCTCAGCTACCACAATCTGTACTGCGCTCTGAGAAATAAATGACGGGTAGCTGCAGGAAAAAACTGGGGAGCCCCGAAGCCTGCGTTCCCGTACAGGAGCACCTTTGAATCCAGTACATTATTAACATCCAGCGAAAGTGTGAGTCCGTCCAGCGGTGATTGCTCACCGAACGCCCACTGTATTGTCGCAGAGACTAATGCGTAAGGATCCACTTCCAGATTATCTGCAACCACACCGTCTGTGGTGCGTCCTCCTCCATTGTCAACGTACTGCTTGCCTGCAAATCGTGCATCTGTCCGGAGCGTAAGGCCCGATCGCTCATACGTAACCCCTATACTCCCACTGCGTGCAGGGAAGCCGGCAATCGGATTGTCGGACCTGTCAATGGGGGCAACCGAAAAATCAGGCAGCGTTACGTACTCCACAAATTCCACGATTCGATTACGGCTGAAGGTAGCATTCGCAAACGCATTCAGACCCGGCAAAAGACGGGCCGCCGCCTCCAGCTCAATGCCAATGTGCTGCGTGCGATCTGCATTACCGGTACGTGGAACCCCAAATTGATCCAGGCCTCCACTTGGAACGATCTCATCCCTGAACACCATCCAGTAGGCAGTGGTGCGAAGCCGAATGTTGTGATGCTCCAGCTGCCCCCCCAGCTCAATGTCGGTCAGTCGTTCCGGTTTCACGATCGGACGGTCATAATCGAAGCTCCCGTCAGTACGCCGATCAAACTGGGGCGTGAATCCGGCCCCCGCTTCTTCCCCATCATAGAGCGACTTCATTCGGGGTTCGCGATTAGCCAGCGATATGCTCATATAAGCGCTCAGCGGCTGCTCCGGGTTCAAGGTTACGCCCAGGCGCGGATTTGCGAACAGATAAGGAACACGAAAGGAATTTCCGAATAATTCTTCCTGATAAATCCGGTACTGCCGCCAGGTGAGTTGCAAATCGGCTTGGATTGCCAGCCGACTGACGGGCCGCATGATGTGACTGGCATATAACGAACCTACCACTTTCTCCCCATGCACACTGTAAACTCTGTAATCGTTATCCGCTCCTACGACCTGTGCGGGCAACCCGCTGGCTTCCTCAACGCGCCCCCACCGTAAAGACCGGTGCAGACGCAATTCCCCGCCAAGTGTTGTTTCTGACTTGCTTCGCCTTACGTTATAGCGCGGCATCCAGCCTGCCTGCCACTGGTCCAGTGCAGCTCTAAACAGCACCGTTGCGTCCGGTGCGCTGATGTACAGCGGTTCCTGGCGTTCGGCATCACTCAACTCCCGCCAGCCCGTCGGAATACGCAGATAGTCTGCACTTCGGAAGGTGCCCCCAAAATCAAACTCCCCAATACCCTTGATCCAGAAAAGAGCTTGTTCAAATGTTTGATTCGAACTGGGTGTGAACGTATGTAAAAGCTCCACATGAGGCTGATGGAAGCGCTCAACATCTTCGGTAAACGCGCTGAAGTTGTATCGCCGGTCAATCGTTCCTCCAAACCCGTCATCAACCGGACCGGTGTTTGCTTCTTTGGGGATACCCCCATAAGCCAGACCATCCCGCTGTGGGCCTCCATAGGACTGCAGTGTAAACGTATGTCGTTCTCCGTAGCGCCGGACTCCCACAAAGTACCGCCAGAACTCGGACCATGACCAGTCGCGGTACCCATCTGATTTTAGCCGGCTGACCCGCGCATAGGCTGCGAAGCGTCCACCTAAAAGTCCTGTATTAGCCTGGAGAGTGTAGCGCTGCGTGGCGTAGGTTCCGTAGCCTGCTTCCAAGCGTACATCAGGGTTGGCACGGTACGGATCCGTCACAATGTTTATGGCGCCGCCGATACCTGTCGAGCCGTAAGAGGCGGCCCCTGCACCCCGCTGCACCTGGATGTCTCGGATTGACCCCTGCAGATCAAAAAAGTTGATCCAGAACACGTTATGTTCTTCAGGATCATTCTGTGGGATTCCGTTGATAGATACGGCGACGCGTCGCTGCCCAAACCCACGCAATCGCAGATAGGTGTACCCCATATCATTGCCGTTCTCACTGTAGTGTGTGATCGAAACCGACCGGGCCAATGTGGCTGGCATATCCTGCATGGACGGCAGCACAGCTAGCTCACGGGCCGTGATATTGCTGTGCGTGAGCGGAGTCAGTTGTTCACGAGCCCGCCGGGCTTCGGCAACCACCTCCCCACCGTAGAGCACTCGCTGATCCAGCGTGAGTATCAAATGCTGCTCAGAGTCGCCCACCTGCAGGGTTTGCCGAAGTGTTTCATAGCCAAGAAAGCGAACCTCAAGCGTATATGCTCCCGGATCAACCTCAAGCGTAAAGCTGCCGTCCGCATCTGTGGTCCCGGAGTAGCTGGCGACGGAGGAGTTATCTGGAAAGAGTTGCAGGGTCGCCCCGCCAAGCGGTTCGCCTGCTGTCGACTGGACTGTGCCAGTCAGCTGGGAATTGAGAAGTAGTGTACCGTAGATGAGCAACGAAAGTAACATGTTACAGCTGGTTTTAGCGTGCTTGGAGAGCTGTAGCAGCACTTCGATGCGATTTCCTACGCCGGCATTACCCGGATCAGGTACAATGGGTTTTATCTCAGCCTCCCTACTAGGAAGCACCCCAAGCGGTCTGGTAATAAAAAGAACAGGCAGGGCCGGATCCAGTCGGAAACGACCCTGCCGTCAATAGGGTTCCTGGCACCGACCTACTCTCCCACCACGAAGGGCAGTACCATCGGCGCTGCGGGACTTAACGACTCTGTTCGGAATGGAAGAGGTGTATCCCCCGCGCTATAAGCACCAGGAAGTCTGTCATCGCGTGACCGCGACAAAAATCCTGACAAAATGATATCCGCCAAATGAACTGCGCGCAATACGCAGACGAGTCTGATCTCTGTAAAATATCAGAGGAAAAAGCCTAATGGGCAATTAGTACGGCTCGGCTGAACATGTTACCATGCTTACACCTGCCGCCTATCAACGTCCTCGTCTCGAACGGCCCATAAGGGAGACCTAGTCTTGCGGTGGGCTTCGTGCTTAGATGCTTTCAGCGCTTATCCCTGCCGAACATAGCTACCCTGCGATGCAGCTGGCGCCACAACAGGTACACTAGCGGTTCGTCCACTCCGGTCCTCTCGTACTAGGAGCAGATCCGCTCAAGTCTCCAACGCCCACGGTAGATAGGGACCGAACTGTCTCACGACGTTCTGAACCCAGCTCGCGTGCCGCTTTAATGGGCGAACAGCCCAACCCTTGGGACCTTCTTCAGCCCCAGGATGCGACGAGCCGACATCGAGGTGCCAAACCTCCCCGTCGATGTGAACTCTTGGGGGAGATTAGCCTGTTATCCCCGGCGTACCTTTTATCCTTTGAGCGACGGCCCATCCATAAGGAACCGCCGGATCACTAAGTCCTGCTTTCGCACCTGCTCGACCTGTATGTCTCGCAGTTAAGCACCCTTGTGCCTTTGCACTCTACGCATGATTGCCGACCATGCTGAAGGTACCTTTGAAAGCCTCCGTTACATTTTAGGAGGCGACCGCCCCAGTCAAACTACCCACCTGACACTGTCCCCCAACCGGATCTACGGTCGTGGGTTAGGCACCGATTAAAACAAGGGCGGTATTTCAAGGGTGGCTCCACCAGGGCTGGCGCCCTAGCTTCATAGCCTCCCGCCTATCCTACACATACTTTAACCAATGTCAATATCAAGCTGCAGTAAAGGTGCACGGGGTCTTTCCGTCCCACCGCGGGTAGCCGGCGTCTTCACCGGCACCACAATTTCACCGAGCCCGTGGCCGAGACAGTACCCAAGTCGTTGCACCATTCGTGCAGGTCGGAACTTACCCGACAAGGAATTTCGCTACCTTAGGACCGTTATAGTTACGGCCGCCGTTTACCGGGGCTTCAGTCGTGAGCTTCGCCGCCGAAGCAGCTAACCCCCTTCCTTAACCTTCCGGCACCGGGCAGGTGTCACTCCCTATACATCATCTTGCGATTTAGCAGAGAGCTGTGTTTTTGTTAAACAGTCGCTTGGGTCTTTTCACTGCGACCTCCCCTCGCTTTTAATAAGGGAAGGCGCTCCTTCTCCCGAAGTTACGGAGCAATTTTGCCTAGTTCCTTAGCCACGGATCACTCGAGCGCCTGAGGATGCTCTCCTCGCCTACCTGTGTCGGTTTACGGTACGGGCACCATTTGGCAATGTACGACGCTTTTCTTGGCAGCATGCTTGGGGCCTCTATGCGTTTGTCCGGAGACTCCCGCTACTGTCGTGGTTCAGCCTTAACGGACAAGCGGATTTACCTACTCGTCCAGCCTACGCACTTCAACGCACATCCGTCTGTGCGCGGACCTTACGCTTCTGCGTCACGCCTTACATTATCGCTTTCTGGTGGTACGGGAATATTGACCCGTTTTCCATCGCCTACGCCTTTCGGCCTCGGCTTAGGACCCGACTAACCCTGTTCCGATTAACGTTGAACAGGAACCCTAAGGCTTACGGCGGACAGGTTTCTCACCTGTCTTATCGTTACTCATGCCTACATTTTCTTTTCCAGAAACTTCACAGCATCTCACGAGGCTGCTTCGTCGTCGCTGGAATGCTCCCCTACCGCTTCCCATTGGAAACCCGGAGCTTCGGTGCCAGTCTTAATGCCCGCAAATTTTCGATGCCAGATCGCTCGACCAGTGAGCTGTTACGCACTCTTTAAATGAATGGCTGCTTCCAAGCCAACATCCTGGTTGTTTCAGCAATCCGACCTCCTTTGATCAACTTAGACTGAACTTGGGGACCTTAGCTGTCGGTCTGGGTTGTTCCCCTCTCGGACATGGACCTTGGCACCCATGCCCTCACTGCCACAAAACGTAGTATCGGCATTCGGAGTTTGTCTGGGGTTGGTACCCGGTGAAGGGCCCTAGCCCAATCAGTGCTCTACCTCCGATACACTGTTGCGACGCTGTACCTAAATACATTTCGGGGAGTACGAGCTATTTCCGAGTTTGATAGGCCTTTCACCCCTACCCACAGGTCATCCGGGCACTTTTCAACGTACTGCGGTTCGGGCCTCCACGTGGTCTTACCCACGCTTCACCCTGCCCATAGGTAGCTCACTCGGTTTCGCGTCTACCCCCACTGACTATGACGCCCTATTCAGACTCGCTTTCGCTACGGCTCCATGCCTGAGGCATTTAACCTTGCCAGTGAGGTGTAACTCGTAGGCTCATTATGCAAAAGGCACGCCGTCACCCGTTCTATCTGCACATAAGTGTAGAAAGACAGGCTCCGACTGGTTGTAGGCGCATGGTTTCAGGTACTATTTCACTCGCCGACTAGGCGTTCTTTTCACCTTTCCCTCACGGTACTGGTTCACTATCGGTCACGGACTAGTATTTAGCCTTACCAGATGGTGCTGGTAGCTTCCCACAAGGCTTCTCCGACCCCGTGGTACTCAGGGACATCGCTAGGATCAGTTGTCTTACGCGTACAGGACTATCACCTTCTATGGTGCCACTTTCCAGAAAGCTTCCACTTCGACGCGTGATCCATATTGCAAGCCCTACGACCCCGATGTAGCCGAGACCACACCGGTTTAGGCTGTTCCCCGTTCGCTCGCCACTACTTGGGGAATCACTGTTGTTTTCTTTTCCTCCGGGTACTTAGATGTTTCAGTTCCCCGGGTTTGCTTCCAAGAGCCTATGTATTCAGCCCAAGGATGACACTCTTGCGAGTGCCGGGTTGCCCCATTCGGAAATCTACGGATCCATGCTTATTTGCAACTCCCCGTAGCTTATCGCAGCTTATCACGTCCTTCATCGCCTGCCCGTGCCAAGGCATCCACCATGCGCCCTTCATTGCTTATAAACCTCTGAGATTTTACACAAGTCAGGTTCGCGAGAACCCCGGTGGGGGGTTCTCTGCGCTCGTTTACGCTCGGACGGAAGCCGCACGGACTTCCGTCATTTCTGCGCGTTGTTCATTTGGCGAATATCATCAAGTCAAAGAACTTGGAACGTTGCACGTTCCATGTGGAGTTAGCCGGACTCGAACCGGCGACCCTCGGTATGCAAAACCGATGCTCTACCACTGAGCTATAACCCCTGGCACCTAAGGGCCGCTGAGCCTGCGGAGTGGGGCTGGGAGGAGTTGAACCTCCGACCTCACGCTTATCAGGCGTGCGCTCTAACCACCTGAGCTACAGCCCCTGAAGTGCGGGTTTTGCTCCACGTGCAAAACCAGGGAAGAGTATAGCAAGCCCTCTCGATTTAAGGAGATCGTTGTCTCAAGGCTCTCTTTATGAGGTGATCCAGCCGCACGTTCCCGTACGGCTACCTTGTTACGACTTAGCCCCAGTCACTTAGTTTACCTTCGGCCGCTCCCTCCGTAGTTGGGTCACGGACTTCGGGTACCCTAAGCTTCCATGGCTTGACGGGCGGTGTGTACAAGGCCCGGGAACGTATTCACCGCGTCGTTGCTGATACGCGATTACTAGCGATTCCGGCTTCATGGAGTCGAGTTGCAGACTCCAATCCGAACTTGGAGTGATTTTATGGATTGGCTCCCCCTCGCGAGGTGGCTGCCCGTTGTATCACCCATTGTAGCACGTGTGCAGCCCCAGGCGTAAGGGCCATGATGACTTGACGTCGTCCCCACCTTCCTCACTGCTTACGCAGGCGGTTTCACTAGAGTCCCCGGCATTATCCGCTGGTAACTAGTAACAGGGGTTGCGCTCGTTGCGGGACTTAACCCAACATCTCACGACACGAACTGACGACAGCCATGCAGCACCTCGCGACCGACCCGAAGGAGGATCCCTTTCAAGACCTGTCCGACCGCGTTCGAGCCTGGGTAAGGTTCTTCGCGTTGCATCGAATTAAGCCACATGCTCCACCGCTTGTGCGGGCCCCCGTCAATTCCTTTGAGTTTCACTCTTGCGAGCGTACTCCCCAGGTGGGATGCTTAACGCGTTAGCTTGGGCGCTGACCCCACAATGAGGGCCAACACCGAGCATCCATCGTTTACGGCGTGGACTACCAGGGTATCTAATCCTGTTTGCTCCCCACGCTTTCGTGCCTCAGCGTCAGTACTCGTCCAGTCGCCCGCCTACGCCTCTGGTGTTCCTCGTGATATCTACGCATTTCACCGCTACACCACGAATTCCAGCGACCTCTCCGAGACTCAAGAACGGCAGTTTCAAAGGCAATTCCACGGTTGAGCCGTGGGCTTTCACCTCTGACATACCGTCCCGCCTACACACCCTTTACACCCAGTGAATCCGGACAACGCTTGCACCCTCCGTATTACCGCGGCTGCTGGCACGGAGTTAGCCGGTGCTTATTCATACGGTACCGTCAGGCTCCCTGAGGGAGGGGTTCTTCCCGTATAAAAGGAGTTTACGCCCCATAGGGGTGTCTTCCTCCACGCGGCGTGGCTGGGTCAGGCTTTCGCCCATTGCCCAATATTCCCTACTGCTGCCTTCCGTAGAAGTCTGGCCCGTGTCTCAGTGCCAGTGTGGCTGATCGTCCTCTCAGACCAGCTACGGATCGTTGCCTAGGTAGGCCGTTACCCTACCTACAAACTAATCCGACGCAGGCCCATCCCCGAGCATCCGAAGATTTTCATCGTGCACCATGCGATGCACGACTGTATGCGGTATTAGCCACCGTTTCCGATGGTTATTCCCCACTCAAGGGCAGGTTGCCTACGCGTTACTCACCCGTGCGCCACTGTACTCGCATCCCGAAGGACACTTTCTCGTTCGACTTGCATGTATGAAGCCCGCCGCCAGCGTTCGTCCTGAGCCAGGATCAAACTCTCCGTGATTAGAGGTTTGAAAAACTAATGTGAGCGCTTATACCACGCTCTCCCTGACTAAATTTGGATCGGTTGTTGCCGGCCAAAAACCGACCAACAACCATCCTTGTCAAAAAATCGACAAAGGACTCGCTATACTCTCATCCTGTCAAAGAACTGACTGCCGTAAAAGGCAGGGCAGCTAACATACGACAATTATACTATTCATGTCAACCCCTGTTACCCTTTTCGGCCCTTCTTCATGGAGAATTTCAATCTCTCCGCCACGCATCATGTCTTCACACAGCGCGTAAAAGAGGGGCCTCAAATGAGGAGAACAGGAGCTGCAGAAACACGATAAACCGTGCTGTCAGCTGCAGCAAGACCGAGTTATATACATTGCTCGACTTGCTGTTCCCAATAAACCCCGATTTCGCAAAATTTTTTACAATTATTTTTTTCACCACTGCCTTGACGGATATCCCTCTTCTCAAAAACATCTATTTAAAGTGGGGCCTTGCAGTGCTGCTTGTCTTGGTTGCACTGCTGTACTTCGCGGTCGACAACCTGATTATGCCTCGGGTTACCCGCCATGGCACAGAAATCACTGTTCCCGATGTATCCAACAAACCCCTGCCCGAAGCCCTGGAGGCCTTGGCAGACGCAGGTCTCGTATTCGGCGACAGCACCGCACACCATGGAACGGAGAGCCAACAGGGCCTAGTTCGCAGTCAAAACCCCCGCGCCGGGGCAAAAACCAAACCCGGTCGACGCGTTCATCTGACCATCTACCGCGGATTTCCCGAACCCATAGCGGTGCCTGACGTCATCTTGGCGTCTCTTCGTTACGCCCGATCGGACCTAAGGCGTGCGGAGCTGATCGTTCATCCTGATGAACTCCCCGACACAACCCGGAGCCCCTTTCCGGATATGGTTACACGAACGGAGCCGCCTGCGGGGGTGCACCTGCAAAAAGGAGATACCGTCCGAATCTGGTATGGCCTCGGCCTCAACCCAAACCATTCTGTTGAAGTACCGAACGTAGCAGGAATGGAGCATAATGCAGCCGAGCAAATCCTCCGCCCACTGCATCTATGGCCATCACCGCTTGGATACGACAAAAAGGACAACCCCCTGATTACTCGACAATCACCTGAATCAGGCAGTCACGTACCTCAGGGATCCACTATTCGACTCTTTGCCGATTCCAGTCGCGTTGACGACAGATAGCGCGAGCGCCTCAAGGACAACGAAGCCCTCACTGTATCCTGCTGACAAGGAGGTGACCTACGAGGCCGACTGCTCCGATCCGACAAGGCTCTCGCCCCGAGATCCCGACCGTCACCGAATCATTCGGACGCCTCAGACCTAGCTCTCCCGACCGGAGTGCTATTCTTCCAGGTATACCGACAACCCCTCTCCCGCATCTACTTGTATTCGTTCGCGGTGCTTGGTTTGTATCCTGCGTCCAACATAATCCGGCTGAAGGGGCATTTCGCGGTGACCACGATCTATCAGGACCATCAACTGAACACGGGCTGGTTCACCCATTTTGCATACTGCGTCAACACCGTGGTGTGCGGTGCGTCCAGTATGGAGCACATCATCCACGACCACGACCTGCTTACCTGACACCTCCACTGCTTCCCTGCTGGTCTCTCCCAGGTCAAGCGGGATGGGATCCACTTTACGTCCCGCAATTTCACTGATGTGTCGCGCCAACGCCCGGGCTACAAGAATCCCCTGCGGGACTATCCCAAACAGAACCAGATCACCAGTACCACGATTGTGTTCATCCAGCTCGCACGCGAGTCGTGCAAGCGTTCGTTCCATTCGCTCCTTTCCAAGGATCAGTGTTCGCATGGCGGGGCCGTGCGCACTAATCCTGGAACATAGCCTTGATGCTGCCCCAACTTCTTGAGGTGGCAGTAGGCGTATAATTAACCTTGCGTTCGGCCACACGCTGCCGTAATCCGCTGGTCAGCACAGCCTCCAATCGATAGTCGACCATAGCCATCGGTGACTTGTAGACCTGCTCATCCCGCACCATATAAGGGGAGTTCGCACCGTGAGACGAGAGTTCCGCAAGTAGCGTGAACTGATCTGCCTGTCCCGTTTTTCGATGAAGTTCGTATGTTCGGACCCCTGGCTCGGCCTCTGCTTCCCAAGTAACTATCATAGCTCCCCCATCGTACTCCGCATTGAAGTAGCGAAGACGCACGTCATTGAACCCTGAGGCAATCAGTATAATCCCTGCCAACAAAAATAATAGGACCCGCATGCGGACCTGCAATCAATTCACGATGGATTCGTTCCCATACTACATACACAGACAAGCTACGAGATGATCAATCACCCGTACTTCAATTTGGCTAAACTAAGCACTAAATTATAAATATGCGCGGCACAATCCCCCTCGGCGCTGTGGCAGGTATCAAAGCCTCAGCACATTGGTCTCTTATTGTATTCCTGATCGGCCTGTTCGGAGTACTCCTTTGGCAAGGTGCTGACCTGCTCCTAGCCCTGCGCAGCCTGTTGCTTACCGGACTACTCTTCTTGTGTGTGCTATGCCACGAATTTGGCCACGCCGTAACCGCCCGGACGTTTGGGGTTCGCACACTGGACGTTACACTGTACCCTATAGGAGGTATCGCCCGCTTGGAGAGTATGCCTAGTGTTCCCCGCCAGGAGCTCGTTATAGCCGCCGCAGGCCCCTTGGTCAACCTGCTACTCGCCATGGGATTCTTCGTCTGGTCTCTCGTCAACGGCCACAATCCCGTAACCTCTATCTCTGTGCAGTCTCCACTCCCGGTGAGCCTGCTGTGGCTGAACCTCGCGCTCGCGGCCTTCAATCTGCTCCCGGTCTTCCCCATGGACGGGGGGCGTGTGCTGCGGGCCCTGTTAGCCATGCGCATGTCTTTTCGTATGGCTACACGCGTCACCGTGTGGACGGCGCAAGTTCTTGCCGTAGGTTTTGCCGTCATCGCGATTGTTCCGATGCCCCTTTTTCGTAACTTTAATCCTGTGTTACTTTTTATTGCGATCTTCGTTTTTTTCGCTGCGCGGCAGGAAGGGAACCAAAACCCTAGCCCCCCCGTTCGGAATGCATCGACCACAGCCCTGTAGTCTAAACTTGGTTCTTCGGGCCTTCACCCAATATTATGATAAAATCTGTAAATTCAGAAAAATTCGATATAAGGCGGTCATGATAGTAGTGGTTATATGCTCTATTTTTGGTCGTTATTCTGGGGAAAATTTCACTTGAAACAGATGCGAATACAATGAAAAAGGATGAGGCGAGTATCCATAGGAGTATAGGGCTTGAATCGCCTTGGGAGATTTCAGAGGATCGTTATGATGATAAGGATCGGGTACGGCGGGTAACGGTGATCTGCACGGATACATCATTGCTGTCATGTCCGAAGTGTAAGGCGGCTTGTTCCTTTTATGATTTGCGCGAGGCTCGTTCCTGGCGGAACTTAGATACCTGTACCTATCGTACGGAGTTGATTGCCCGGGTTCCGCGTGTAAAGTGTCCAGCGTGTGGAGTTCGGACGGTGCAGGTTCCTTGGGCATCGTCGAGTTCCCGGCACACCTTTGACTTTGAAGAGATGGTAATTGGATGGCTTAGGGATGCGAGTGTATCCGCAGTATCGCGGCAGCTCGGCGTGGGATGGAAAGTGATTTCAAGGATCATGGAGCACGCGGTAGAGCGAGGACTTCGGCGCAGACAAACGGAGATTATTCCGCACATTTGCGTGGATGAGACCTCCTTCCGTAAGCGACATAAATACGTTACGGTCGTTTCCGATGCAAAGGCAGGCAGGGTCCTGTATGTGGGGATCGGACGCACGAAAGCGGTGCTAAAGCGCTGGTATTTAAGTCTCACACCAGAACAATTGGCGGGGATTGAGAGCGTTAGCATGGACATGTGGCCCGCCTACATCTCTGCCACCTTGGCGTGTGTAGCTGATGCAGCGAAGAAGATTGCGTTTGACCGGTTTCATGTGGCGAAGTATCTGGGGGAGGCCGTGGACAAAGTGCGTCGGCAAGAGCACAAGGCTTTACGCGCCGAAGGAGATACGACCCTCACCGGAAGTAAGTACGACTGGCTAACGAACCGGGAAAATATGTCCAAGAAGCAGAAAGCGCGGTTTCAATCGTTGAAGAACAGTTCGTTGAAAACCGCCCGGGCGTGGGCCATCAAGGAGATGGCACGAAATTTATGGCATTATGTGCATCCCACCTGGGCCCGCAAGGGCTGGAAAAGATGGCTTTCCTGGGCCATGCGCTGCCGCTTGGAACCGGTCAAGGAAGCCGCCAAAACCATTAAAAACCACCTGTGGGGAATCATCAATGCAATTATTCTCAAGGTCAGCAATGGCCCGGCCGAAAGCATCAACAGCCGAATAAAAACAGTCAAAGTACGCGCCCGCGGATTCCGAAATAATGAACGATTTGCAACCGCCATTTACTTCCATCTCGGAGGCTTGGACCTCTCCCCCAGAATGAAATGAAAATTGCGTTTTCACAAGATTGGCCCAAGACCCGGTTCTTCTTCCCGCTTAAATGCGCATTTCTCTAATATCTGCGTGGCTGCTTTTTTCTTGCCTTAGCATATGCCAGGCACAGGAAAGCAGCCGGAATGTGCAGGTTCTCGGGCAACTGTCCATGGAAGGGGGCCTATTGGCAACGGTTTTGGATCAGGACCCAGATCGCCCGTTCGCCTACGCCTTGGATACCCTGTTTGCCCTGCATGTAGTTGACCTTTCCGATCCTGCGACTCCTGTTGTCGCTTCCCGGGTTGCTGTATCCGGTGGGCATGACCTCACCACGTTCGTTGCAGAGGGCCGGGTATTCGTGATTGTCGCAGGAGATAGTCTCACGGTGATCGAAGTCACCCAAGCATCACAAGCCGTAATTCTCTCACGGCACCTTTCCCCGGAGCCCTTTTCGCGTGTTTTTGCCTACAAGCACAGTACAGGCCCAGCTCTTCTTTTTGGCGCCGGCTCCTCACAGGCCATTGCCCTTGATATGTCCGCTCTTGTTACCGGGGCGGTATCCGTCAAGGCCTCCCTCCCCACACCTCCTCATCAAGGAATCCGTGAAGGTTTTGGGGACCTGTTTGCGGGCTTTCATCCAGAAACCCAAGAGGATCGTTTGTTTTCGGCTGCCGAGGGCGGGTACTATGTCTATAATATTACTAACCTCGAGCAACCTGTGCTCAAAACCAGTGTGATCTCTGCGGCCGTCCAACAGGGTCGTGCAATTGCCCCCTCCCCGGACGGAGCCTTCGCACTCACGCTGGCCAGCTATCGTACTGCCCCGCTTCGCATTTTTGACCTTGCCGGTGAGCGGGTGAGAACCGCTGTTGGAGCATGGATGGAGGACTGGCAAACCGAGCTGGAAGACGTTCTCGTGCGCTGGCCATTCGCGTTCGTTGCGGGATTGGAGGCCGGGCTCTATGTGGTTAACATTTTCGATCCTGCCGAACCCTATACCGATGCCTGGTTCAGACCGGATTCTCCTAGTGAGACCGCTCCGCTATTGCGGCCACGGCATGGTATCGTGGCCGTAAACGTCCGCAATCACGACGGACTGATTGTGGCATCAGACCGTACACACGGTCTATGGATTCTTCGCCTGGAAGCTTTTGGAGGATGGCACGGCCAAAACTGGGGGCTCCCCAATGTTTCCGATGTTCAGGATTGGGTAAACGGACCAGATCAATGAATCGTCTCTTTTTTGCACTGTGCTGCCTGCTTCTTTGGCCTGCTCTCACACTCGCACAGGGACTGAAGCACCCTCCCCATCCTCCCCCGCCTGGAGAGCGCGGGAGTGAAAATATTACAGTGGTGACACATCTGCCCCTCGGTATCCCCGGAAGTGTCTCCGATATAGAAGTTGAACAGGATCCCGACCGGCCTTATGCATACGTGGCCCGCAGGGCACACGAAAAAGGGTTTGATGTTATTGACCTGAGTAATCCATCCCAAGCCCGCGTGATTCACCGCTGGCGAATTGAAGAAGAGGACCTGCATCAGGGTGGCGCGATGGACGGACGCTACTTTAAACATGACGGACGCTATTACTATGTGCAGTCCGTACAATTTCGGCAGGGAGGACCCAATTCTGAGGTCGGTGCTATTGTTTTTGACGTTACAGACCTGCCCGAAGCACCGAGGGAAGTGGGCCGAATCCGTCAATCCGAAACCCCCGGCGGCTTCCACAACATCTTTACTTACAAACACTCCCAGGGCCCGCCCCTCCTCTTTGCTACAAGTGGACAATTTGCCAAGGTATTTGATCTGGGTCGCTTTCTTCAAGGTTACCAGACCGAGGTGGAAGCCAGAATCCAGGATGAAAATCATGCTTTGGTTGGGGTCGTTCCCATCGCTCAGAGTGAAAACATGTGGTCTCGCGGCTATCACGATTTCTATATCGGCTACCATCCTGAGTCCGGACAGGATCGCTTCTATGGTGGTGGTGGTAGCGGGTATTACGTGTACAATGTGACGGATCTGTCCAATCCCGAACTGCTTCTAACCATTCTTGGAGTGCCTGGCGTATCCTGGGGACATACCTTTACACCATCACCTGACGGCCGATTTGCTGTCGGTGAAACCGAGTTTCAACATCAACCACTGCGCTTCTTTGACCTGCAACCAGCCTTGGATGGCGACGTTGACAATATCGATCACGCAGAGGGAGCCTGGCACGCAGATTGGAAAAGCCTCGCGCATAACCACGAAGTTCGCTGGCCATACCTCTTCGTAGCCGGCTATGAGACCGGGCTCAGCGTCGTTAATATGGAGAATGTTACCAACCCCCATACGATTGCCTACTATGATACCTTCAATGGTCGACATAACAACCGTGACGAATCGGCCGCCCGTATGGGAAGCCCCTACACCTGGAATGTCTACGATGGGGCATGGGGTGTAGATGTCCGCAATTATGACGGCCTTATCGTCGTTAGCGACATGTCTACCGGATTTTGGGCTTTCCGCATGGATGGTTTTGATGGTTGGAATGGCGAAGACTTCGGCGTTCCAAATATTTCCAGTGTCCAAAACTGGGACTCCGGTCCCGCTTCTAAATGATTTTGTGATCATGCTACGCTTGCCTGTACTCCTCTTATTGCTACTGCTGCCTGGCATAGCCACCGCCCAGTGGACCGCTGAAAACCCCGGAAGTGACAACCTCACTGTTCTGGGGCATATTCCCCTAGGGCCGCGGCTCAGTGTTGCTGATCTCGATATGGAACAGGAGCTGTCCCGACCTTTTGTGTATGTCTCCCGCATGGTGTATGGGGACGAAGGATCCAAAGGCACAGATATTATTGATGTTTCCGACCCTTCGAATCCCCGTGTGATCTACCGGTGGAGAATAGAAGAGCAGGACCTGCATTTGAGGAGAGGCGGGATGGATGTAAAATATTTTAAGTGGCAGGATCGCTACTATGTCGTCCAGTCTCTGGAGTTTGGTGCTGGTGGACCTAACAACGACCTCGGGGCTGTAATCCTGGATGTAACCGGATTACCCGATTCCACACAGGTGCGTGAGGTTGCACGCATTCACGAACCTGAACTGCCAGGGGGGTTCCATAATATTTTCGTGTATGCCCATTCGAGTGGTCGCCCGCTGCTCTTCAGTACGGTTTCCGGGCCCTTTGCACACGTATATGATCTCGGGACGATAGTCGAGGGCAATCTAGAAGAGGGCTTGGTTGCCCGCGTGCCCGTTCCAGAATCCCCGCTTGGCCGCGGCCGTACGCGTGGATATCACGACTTCTATGTTGGTTTTCACACGGAAACCGGCCAGGACCGCTTTTACGGCGGCGGCATCGGAGGATATTTCGTCTACGATATCACCGATTTACAAGCGCCGTCTCTCTTGGTAACTCTGACCGGCATTAACGGGGTTCGCAGCGGGCACACCTTTACCCCCGGCCCGCATGGCCGGTATGTTATCGCCGAAACCGAGTATCGCTACGCACCGTTGCGCATCTTCGACCTGAAACCTGCTCTGGACGGCGAAGTGTCTAATATCAACAGCCCCATCAGTGCATGGACCGCAGACTGGCGTAACCTGGTTCACAATCATGAAGTCCGCTGGCCGTACGTTTTCGTATCCGGCTACCTGGATGGTTTGCAAGTTTTTACACTCATAGACCCGGAACGCCCCGCAACCGTCGCCTACTACGACACTTATCTAGGTCCACCAAACACGGACCGCAACCCCGTTTTCAACGGGGCCTTCGGCGTGGATGTGCGTAATGCTGATGGACTTATTGTCGTTAGTGATATGTCTACCGGTTTTTGGACATTCAGGATGGATGGTTTCCGGGGCTGGCACGGGGATAACTGGGGAGTACCGAATATTTCAAGTGCACAGGACTGGGACGGTCTTCAATGATTAGCGTGGTTTACCTAGTCTTGCTGGCGTTGCCTTCGCCAACTCAACCGGGTGAATGCACGGATGACTATTATGTCATCGACCTGATTCCCACTCGTCGGGTCCCCGCCGCGCGCCAAGCGGAGGGCTCAGCGAGATTGACCTTCGTTCCATCCCCTTTTGCGTTTCAGTTGATCCGGGAGGGAGTTACCGCTATAATCTTGATGTTCAAGTGAGTCGCTTGGGATCCATACCCGGGCATGAATATACCGCTTGGCTCTCCACTCCTGACCTGAAAGAGGTCGTGCGTCTTGGGCCTCTTTCGCGCGAGGGCCACATAGCCGGTTCGGTTTCCTGGAACAAGTTTCTTGTGATTATCACGCTTGAGCCGGAAGGAAGTGATCCTGCCCGATGGACGGGCCCGGTGGTCATGCGGGGCCTATCGCGCAGCGGACTGATGCACACCATGGCAGGACATGGACCGTTTCAGCAAGAGCCTTGCACCGTTTATGGGTATTATTGAGCCATGAAATTTGTTTCGTTGCTTCTGGCTGCCCTGAGCCTTGTTCCGTGTGCGCTCTCACAGCATCAACATCATGGTCACACAATGACCGCTGGCTCCCCTGACAGCGTGGTCTGGCGGATGCCCCCAATGGATATGACCATGCCGATGTTACCCGGCCTGGAGAACGCACTCCCCCCGACACCCCCGGACCTACCTTTGCTGGACCTGGAACTTCCCCAGGCAATCCCCGGTGAAGTGCTGTCGCTCGCTAACGGGGATACCCTGTATCTGACGGCATCCCCCGTTCGCCGTCAGGTCGCCGGACAGGAAGTTGTGATGTTCGGCTACAATGGGCAGTATCCCGGTCCCCTGCTGAAGGTTTCCAAAGGCTCGGTCATAACTGTCGTATTCAGGAATGCTCTAAACGAACCTACCACGGTGCACTGGCATGGCCTCCGGCTCGATAACCGGTTCGACGGGATTCCCGGTATGACACAACTACCTGTCGAAGCGGGCAACGATTTTATTTACGAACTGCGCTTCCCCGATAACGGACTCTACTGGTACCACCCACACATTCGCGAGGATGTGCAACAGGACCTTGGCCTTTATGGCAATATGCTGGTCCTCCCCGAAACGCCCGACTACTACGGTCCGGCAAACAGGGACGAGATGCTCTTACTGGACGACATTCTTCTCGACGAAAATGGTTTGATCCCGTACGGAAAGGACGTTCCGACCCATGCGCTCATGGGGCGATTCGGCAATGTTATGCTGACCAACGGTGTGACTGACTACCGCTTTGAGGTGAATCGTGGCGATGTTGTGCGCTTTCACCTCACTAATGTGGCCAATGCACGCTCTTTCAATGTTACTTTTGGGGGACTACCCATAAAGGTCGTGGCATCCGATCTGAGCCAGTTTGAGCAGGAAACATGGGTGTCCAGCATCGCTATTTCCCCTGCCGAACGCTACGTTGTTGATGTCCTTTTTCCTGAATCCGGACCCGTAGCCATTACGAACACCATCCAGGCTATTGATCACTTTCGGGGAGTATTTTATACCAGTGTCGACACGCTTGCCCTCGCGGTGGTGGGAGAAACACCTGCTTCCCCGGACTACAGCCAGTCTTTCGCAGAGCTAAGAGCAAACCTCGATGTTTCGGCAGACATTGCTTCTTTTCGCGAGCATTTTGACCGTCCGCCTGACAAATCACTTACGCTTTCGCTCCGCGTGCGGAATCTCCCGATCTCCATAATGCTCTCAATGGAAATAGACACCCTCTACGTGCCGCCCGTTGAATGGAACGATGCCATGCCGATGATGAACTGGTTGTCTACTGGTGCGCAGGTAGAATGGGTTCTGCGTGAACCGGATACCGGACTCGAAAATATGGCCATCCACTGGGACTTTCAGGTTGGCGACGTGGTTAAGGTGCGGATCTTTAACGATCCCCGAAGCTTCCATCCGATGCAGCATCCCATCCATTTCCATGGTCAACGATTCCTGGTCCTGGAAACGGACGGCATTCGTAATCAGCACTTAGTCTGGAAAGACACAGCAATCGTTCCGGTTGGTTCAACGGTGGACTTTCTGGTGGACATGTCTAATCCGGGTGACTGGATGGCACATTGTCACATCGCTGAACACCTTCAGTCCGGTATGATGTTGGGTTTTACCGTAAATGCTCCCCTTATTGGTCAGTAATTGGTATCTTGGTTCTGAGCCGTCGTGTTCTTGCAAATATGATCACCTTCAAAAAATAGTAGTCTTGATCTTTATGCGTTATTCTCTCCTGGTTTTCACAGCAATCTTTGCCATCGTGCTTACCGGATGTAATCCAAGAGCCGTTGAAACCCTAACCCTGAACGCTCCTGAAACCCTCGAGACCAATCAGAGTGGTGACTTCTCGGCAGCGGCCAATGAAGAAGCCCGTCCTCCGGTTATGTACGCTTGGGAGTTTGGAGATGGCAGCACTGCTGATAGTTCCTATGCCGCACATGCTTACGGCGAAGCGGGTTCCTACACGGTAACCGTTACGGCAAGCAACAGGAACGGACGCTTCTCGATCTCCGAGACCGCAAATGTTATGGTAATGGATCCTCCAGTGCCTGCACAGGTCCTGGCCCTCCTAGCCAGCTCTACGAACGTGGATACCCGCACACCCGTTGAATTCTCTGCAAACGTCCAGGGTGACGCTCCTTTGACGTATGCCTGGAATTTTGGGGATGGCACTTCTTCCGCTTCTCCCAGACCTCAGCATACTTTTATGGCAGAGGGACAGTATGGTGTGTCGCTGGAGGTCTCCAATGAACACGGACGAGACGCCCGTACATTAACGATCACAGTGGAGCAGTATGAGCCTCCCTATTGCGCAGATCTCGCGGAAATGAGCACGGTCTTTTTCGAGCGTAATTCGAGCTTGCTGACCGACTCCGTTCAGGGGGCACTAGGCGACAATCTTGAGATTCTGGGCGAATGTTTAAACCTCCAAGTGCGCGTCGAAGGCATGGCAAGCGCCTTGGAACGTAACGCCCAGACACTGTCGGAAGACCGTGCACGGGCCGTTCGTGATCACTATATCGCGAACGGGATCGACGCTAACCGTATCACAACGGCTGGTGTTGGGAGTGCAGATGGCTCGTCCAAGAAGAGCGGGACAGACCAGTTCCGCAGGGCAGATACGATCCCGCTCCGCTAGGTGCTGCACCAACCTCGCTGCACGGCGCCATCCTCTCCGATGGTATAGAACCCCAGGTCTCTGCCTGTTCGGAGCTTGGTTATGTAGATGATTTGGCCGACGTGCATCGAAAAGTGCTCAACCGCGTGATAGATCGCCCCCAGGGTTGTTATCTGGATCCCCTGAATTGTCTGGGATTGCTCCAGTAAGTCCTGCTCCAGTTCGTGCAGCACCTGGACTGCCTGCTGTACGGTAGATCTCAGTTCTTCAAGCAGTGCGGCTGCATTACTCCTGCCGTCAGCGGAAAACTCCTGTGCCCGCTGGCGGTTGTCTTCCTCACAACCTACCCCGGCAACAACCCACTGATGCAGGTTGCCGGCCAAGTGAAGAAGTAAGTTCCCCACACTATTTGAGGCCTGATTTTGTCTCCACCACAGATCCGCCTTGGGAAGAACCTCCAGACACCTCTCGATCTTCGGCAAATAGTCTTTCAGCAACAGATTCTGTGATTGTCTGATAAAGAGCTCACGTGCACTATTCATTTGGTTTTCTCTTATGATTGTCGTCTCTTCGAGAGAGTTCTATGACGTTTGGGCGACCTGTCTTCCGTTGTCCGTATTAGATCAACACGATCCTTCCCCTTCCAAAACTTGCACTCCTGAATAGCGCTCAACTGGCATCATTTCTGGTATATGATTTGCCGATCACGGTTTCGGTCCAAAAACACTACTCTGGAGCAACCGGCTGAAACCCCGGTCCTCCACCAAATCCTGCTTCAATCCTCAACCTGGACGGCATAATATACTTTATTCGCGGCGTCTGTGAAATCCTTCTGTTACAACCCAGCGGGAGGCTCCGGGTCTCTTGGCGGCAGAATCTCATCACCAAGTTCTGGAAGACCCTAACGCAAGTTGTTGTCTTATCCCTATCTTGGTAAACAGGCTCTCTTGGCTAGCTGAATAAGGGGCGATCTGAGCGCTTTTTCATGTGCTCTCCTATCATTATCTTCTCCGAGAGGTCCTCCGCTCTGTCCAGACCGCTTATGACGCGTGTTCTTATGAAAATTCAACTGCGCTATTTCCTGCCGATATCGCTGCTCTTCTTGGCGGGAGGGTTGCTGGGAGCCTCTTTTGGTCGGTACTTCAACGACATAACGGAAGACCTGCGCAAGCTTGAAGAAGCCTTCCTCCTGATCAACCGTAGCTATGTTGATTCCGTAGATCCCGGTCAAGCCGCCGAACATGCGATTGGAGGAATGCTCAAATCACTCGACCCGCATTCTTCCTACATCGATGCTTCAGCATTTAAAGAAGTGGCCGAGACTTTTCAGGGTTCCTTCGGTGGCATTGGGATCTGGTTCCAAGTACTTGACGGCGACACTGCACGCGTGGTTTCGCCAATAGAGAATGGTCCCAGTGAAAAGGCCGGAATCCGAGCAGGCGACCGAATCATTGCCGTTGACGATACCTCGGTGGTTGGTGTCGGCGAGGATGAAGTTAAGCGACGCCTAAAAGGGCCCGTGGGTACGCAAGTAGAGGTAACTATACGACGATTGGGTATTCAAATACCCTTCACAGTGCCCCTTACACGTGACCTGATTCCGCTGTACTCGATAACCAGCAGCTACATGGTGGATGATATCACAGGGTACATCCGAATCAGTCGATTTGCCCAAAGCACCTATGCTGAATTCCTTCAAACCCTCGACGAACTTCAGGGGCTGGGAATGGAGCGTCTGCTCTTGGATCTTCGGGATAATGGTGGTGGGCTCATGCAGGCTGCCGTTGCAATTGTGGACGAAATGCTGGCCGGTAATGGACACATTGTCAGTACTATCGGCCGCAGCGTGCCAAGCGAAATTTACGTTGCCCAACGTACCGGCCGCTTCGAAACCCAACCCATTATTGTTTTGGTTAATGGTAACTCTATTTCCGCAAGTGAAATTGTGGCTGGGGCCCTGCAGGATCATGACCGTGCGCTACTCGTTGGTCAGCGAACCTTCGGGAAAGGATTGGTGCAAAACCAGTTTCCTTTGCCCGATGGCAGCCGTCTGCAGATTACAACTGCCCGCTACTATACCCCTTCCGGGCGATTAATACAAACTCCGTACGAAGAGGGGGATTACGAGGGGTACCTGGCAACTAAACTGGAAGGCCTGAGCGAAGCCTATCGAGATCCCGAAAAATATGCGGAAAGCATTCCGGATTCGCTAAAGTTCACCACTACACACGGGCGTACCATCTTTGGTGGAGGGGGAATCATGCCGGATCGTGTTGTTGAGGGCGATTCCCTTAGACCTCGCATACTGCACGCACTCTATGGCGGTGCGCTATTCGAAACCTTCCGTCTCTGGTTCAAAAGTAACGAACAGGCACTGCGAACCACTTGGGAAGATCGAACAGATGACTTCGTGAACGATTTTGCTTTTTCACCTGCGCAATGGGATGCCCTGTGGGTTTCTGGAGCATCGGCCCAAGTACCTGTAACTTTTGTGGTCGCTGATCCTTCGACTGAAGAACTGCAGTTCACTTTCGGTGAACTCAATGAAAACAGTGAAACGATCCGTCTTTACTTCAAAGCACTTCTTGGCCGACAGTTATACGGGTCCCGCATTGCTGCACCGCTATTTAGTGCTTGCCAGAAAATGATTTTGGTCGTGGGATTATACGATGAATTCGGGTATTTGGGAGCAGATTTGGTCATTTTTGGTGGATTTGGTCAGGATTTAGCCTGTATTTGGGGTTCTCATCGCATAGGCGTGGTCATCGCAGGAGGATGAATGAATTTGCGAATCTGGCGGCAATTTTGGGGTAAGAGGTCTGATTTGGGCGTTTAAGCGTGTACATTCGCCCCTTTGTTGCCATGCGTGTAGTAATGGAAGCCCAACGCGCGTTTGGGCAGGTTCCGATTGAAGAGATTGAGCTTGCCCCCCGAAGCCGGGATGACATTCCGGCGGTATTGCGTGGTTTGCGTTCGATATACAAGAATGCAAAGACGCGAGCGAAGATTTTCGAGCTTTTGGAAGGGGGTGTGGCTTCGGGAGTCAGTCACAAATTGGGCCGCCGTGGGATGGAACTGTGGAGGATTTTTGTTCTGGGGATGATGAAGCAGGCCCTTAATTGCGATTTCGATCGACTGACGCATATGGCGAACTACGACAAGCTCCTGCGCCAGATGCTTGGGCATGGTGGTTGGCGCGAGGGAACGGAACCAGAATACCATGTACAGACCATTCTGGACAATGTGAGTTTGTTATCGGAGGAGTTACTGGGCAAGCTCAACAAGGTCGTGGTGGCGCATGGGCACGCAGAGCTTACGAAGAAGGCCCGTCAGGAGGGGTTACGTTGCAGAGTAGATTCAGCGGTGACGAAGACGCATGTACATTGGCCTACGGATGTCAGTCTGCTAAGGGATGCGGTGGGTTGTTTGCTTCGGGCGTCCGCACGTATGAGCCGCGCGCACGGCATGCCGGGCTGGCGCAAGGCGGCGGATTGGGAAAAGCGGCTCGATCGTTTGTTTCAAGGGGTACGCCGGTCACGGGGCTGGCGTCGTCGTGATCGGGTGCGCAAATACCTGTGCCACTGCAGAAAGCTGGTGAAGAAGGCGTTGGCTTCGCAGCGGAGGTTGGGGGCAGATTGCAGTGATCGGTGGCTGCACTACCTGGGATGCAGCTTAACACTGATCGATCAGGTGGATCGGCGGTTGCTCAGGGGCGAAAAGATTCCGCATTCGGAGAAGATTTTCTCGGTTCACGCGCCGCATACGCGTTGGATCGTCAAAGGTAAGGCGGGGGTACAGGCGGAGTTGGGCCTCCCGGTCTGCGTCTTGGAGGACCAGCATCAGTACATTCTTCACTACCGGGTGCTCTACGAGGGGGTAGATTCGTCAATGATCGTGGATTTTTTACGGGAGGCCAAGACACTGTACCCGTCCCTGACTTCGTGCAGCATGGATACGGGGTATTCATCGGAACACAACCGGCGCGCATTGGAGCAAATTCTGGAACTGGTGATTATGCCGAAGCGGGGTCGTTTAAGTCATGCGGACAAGGAGCGCGCATCCGCTCCGGACTTTGTGGAGGGTCGTCGTCAGCATCCGGCGGTAGAATCCGCGATCAACAATTTGAACCAGCGCGGACTGGACTTGGTGCGTACGCATGGTAAGGAGGGATTTGGTCGCACGGTGGCGCTCTCTGTGGTCGCGGCCAACGTGCATCGTCTTGGCTTGCAGTTGAAGCGGAAAGAAGAGCGGCTCAAGCGCTGGCATCAGGCCCGAAAACGAGCGGCGTAGCGCCGCTGTAATCCTACCGAAGGAATTTGGACAGGCTCCGCCATAAGCGGAAAGGCAGACATACGTCGGGTTGGCACGCATGGTCGCGTCCCAGCTGCATCGGAGAGCAAAAAATGTCTTCCAGTGACCATTCAGCAAGCCGAAAGGCACCTGATTCCCCCGAAACTCCACCAACGACGCCACAATTATGGGCCCAGATTGTTATGAGTATAGCAAGAATCGCAAAAATGACCTATTCTCTGACAAGCACTATTTAATGCTATCGACGAAACCTTCCAGGAGAGTCTGTTATTCTGGTCTGAAGCCGAGGAGTTAGCTCTTCTCAGTCGATAGTTGACCACGGCAGGCATGTGATCTTCACCTCTTGCCCGCCGGATGGATCGACACAGTCTTCTGGAAGGTGAATGAGACAATTGGCGTGCTGCAGCGAAGAGTATAGATTTGATGCCTGTGGTCCGGTGGTCTGTACAACCAACTGCCCTCCTGCCTGACGGACTGCTTTACCACGGACGAAGTGATGCAGGCCAGCTGCCTTTCGCACCGGGAATTCTAGCTTTGCACACAAGAAGGGTGGTCTTATCTCGGCAGCTCCCATGAGTGTGAGCAATGCGGGGCGTACATATTGAAGAAAGCATACCGCCGCTGAGACCGGATTACCTGGCAAACCAAAAACCAGTTGGGACCCCAGCGTACCAAACAACATCGGTCCACCTGGCCGCTGACGTACACGCCAGAAACACCGCCGAAAATCTAACTGCACAAGCACATCCTTAACTAGGTCATGTGTCCCCACGGACACGCCTCCACTAATAAGCAACACATCCGCTCCTTGGCTAGTCTCAAGCGCTTGAATCAAGCTATCAGGATTATCCCGGGCAACTAGCGGACCAGTCACCAAGCCACCAACGTCCAACACCTGTGCTGCGAGGCCTGGACCATTAGCATCGCGAATTTTCGCGGGAGGTAGAGGTATATTTGCCTCTAGGTGTAACTCATCACCTGTCACAATAACTGCCACACGCGGAATCCCTCCCACCTTTATTTCCTGGTAGCCGGCCGCCGCTATCATACCCACAACAGGCGGTGTAATTTGTGTGCCTCTATTTACTACCGATGCGCCCTCCGTCACGTCCTGACTTGCACGCCGAATATAAGCTCCCCTCTTTGGACACCGATTAATGTTCACCAAACCCGGTATAATTTCGGTTGTCCACTCTACCGGAACCACAGCTTCTGTGCCCGGGGGGACTTTCGCCCCCGTCATAATCCGTATACAGCTTCCTGGCTTTACTTCACGTACCGGGTTCTTCCCTGCAGGAATATCTCCATCCAAACGCAGGCTCGCAGGAATTTTCGTAAGGTCTTCCATGCGAACCGCAAAACCATCCATGCCCGAATTATCGAAAGGGGGTATTGCTTCCCGAGCAATGATTTCCTCGCGTAGTACCCGCCCCAACGCCGCTGAAAGCGACACTCGCTCGGTCGGAAGTAATCGAAGTTCCGCATTAATTCTCCGCAATGCTTCCACAGGAGTGATTCTATTTTGCATTATCTCGTGGATAAGATGTTAGATCCACTGGATTTATTTCAACGCTCCGGATACCAACTTCAATATTGTGGACATAAACGTAGTTATTCACGTTTTACTCACAGACTTGGAATCGACACACGAACCCCTTTGAGGGGCAAATATTGCCTATTTAGGCACATATAGGTGTTCCTAGCCAAGGTATGCTTTGAGTTATCCACAAATTCACAGCCCCAACTATAGATTATGCTTTTTGATTAAAAACATTACGTAATAGAAACATATCGGATGCTGTGGATAACTTTCCCAACACCCTGCAGCCGCGCATTTTCTCTCTCACTCTCGTCACTGCATCTGCTGTCTATTTCAGTCTGGACAACAGCACTGCTTTTGCCGGCACAGTGAACGTTTCCGTTTCCTGTAGGTTGACCGCTCCGGTAGATAGCCTTGTTGGTTGGATATTCTTCTGATCTAGTTATTTTACAGGTTCGGGCGGAAGTTGGTACTGAGGTGCTTAGATATTTAGGCGTGATTGAAGTCCGGGTGTATGGCACGCTGCAAAAAGCTTCGTAGTTTGAATAGTTCCAATGATTAAGCGAATAGTTGTCGCGCTGGATGCTGATACTGATACCCCAGTAGCAACGCGTTATGCAACAGAGATTGCACGCGAACACAATGCTGAACTGACAGGAATGGCCGTCGTGGATATGGCTAGCATTTCGGCATCTTCGAAAGGTGGAGGTATTGGCAGCATGTATCTCATGTCAAAGGTTCAGGAAAGCCTTACGGTTGAGGCCCGCGAGGTCGCCCAGACGTTAACGAGGGCATTTAGGAACGCTGTGGCCGAAAGCGGAGTCCAGTCACAGGTTGTCATTGAGGAAGGGGTGGCACTTCAACGCATTATTGAGGACATGAACTACCGGGATTTGTTGGTTATTGGCAAGGAGCCACATTTCTTCTATAGCCACCCTGACGAAACCCCCACGACACTGGAAGAGATTGTCAGTCATGTGGTGAGTCCTACCTGCGTGATCCCCAGCAGATACAGGAAGGTTGAGCGAGTAATGGTTGCTTATGACGGCAGTGCTGCCTCGGTTCGTGCCATGCGCAGTTTTTTCCAGCTCAAGCCCTTTGGGAGTGATGTAATTGTAGAAGTAATCAATGTGTACAGCAAGGGGGAGCGTGCCAGTGCATTGCTCGCGCTTACGCATGTGAAAGCGTATGGCGAAGCGCACGGATATTCTGTTAATACCCTTGCTCTTGAAGGAACAGATCCGAGCGAGGAAATCGTAAAGGCGCTGGAGCGCCATCAGACAGATGTTCTGGTAGCCGGTGCACATATTGTTTCCCCGTTATCCCGGATTGCATTTGGATCAACGAGTGCTAGTCTATTGCACCAGGTCAATATCCCCATGTGGCTGGAGGCCTAGCCTCTGGCATAACCGCCAGGTTTGATGGCGACTCCACCTCGCCGCCGAGCACGTTGCGCAGTGCTGCAAGCGCTTTACGCATACGCGCTCAGTGGAGATACCCAGTCTCACGTTAATAATACTGTTCTTTTGCCGCGGCTGCCTCGGCAGGAGGGGGCCATGGATCTGGGGATAGCACTATTCAGCAAGGTGATTGGTGAGCATGATCTGCTGGATGAAATAATTGCCACAAATACCAAAAACTGGGATTTGAAGCGCATTCTCAGGATCGATCTGATCATTCTCCGCATGGCTATCTGTGAATTCCTGTACTTCAAACAGATCCCTCCCAAGGTGACCATGAACGAGGCTATTGAACTCGCCAAAATGTTCAGTACCGAGGAAAGCAAAGATTTTGTGAATGGCGTACTTGATTCGATTGCGTTCAGATTAAGAAAAGAAGGCAGGCTCGTCAAGAGTACAGCAGGCCTTCAAGGTTGGGAGGAGATGGTGCATAGGCAGAACACCCAGCGGTCCGAGTAAGAAAAAGTTTGCCGTGCAGATTCTTGAGTGCTCGATGGAACGGGATTGAGAATTGATCATGGTCTCTATTTTTCGTACGGATACCACCGTTATCAGACGAAGTATTGCTCTCAGGCATAAGCAGTATGGACATAGGTCCTAATGGCAACCTCCTTGTTACGGACATGGTGTCTCGTGAGGTTGTTTTATTTGCAGAGAATGGCCAGATGCTCAAACAGCTATCCACAGAACCATGCCATCCGGGGATTAACTGGGTACCTATGATGGCGAGGTTTACGCCATCCGGGAAAATCTTGGTCGTCCTTGACGGCCAGCCAGGCTTTTATTTCAGTGGGAGTGGTGTGTGTATCGAACGAATGGATGATACTTTCTGGCCACCCAGACTGCTTGACTTTACCTCGAAGGGCAACCTTTTGGGATTGTATATATATCCGCCAGAAAGTTACATTGCGACAATGAATCCATCCGGACAGGAATTAACCCGGTTTGGTGGGAGCAAAAAGAAGATCGGAATAACAAGCCGTATGATAGCCGGTGGACTCCTAACGGATAACCAGGACTTTGTTTATGTACTGTATCCATTTATTCCTCACGTTTACAAGTATGATTTAAGCGGGCAGCTCGTGAGACTGCTCGGCCAACAGCCATCATACTACCGAGAGGTCAGCTATGTCGGGCTCCACGATAGCGATCCAATGATGATGGAGGAACTGAGAAAAAGGATGAGGGCGGCATCAACTTCTGGTAAAATCTTCATGCTGACCGAAAATGTTTTACTTGTGCTGTACCTAAATCAGTACAAATTAGGTACCAAACCTGAGGAACACATGGGCTTGATGATAATGGATACAATGGGAAATCCCCTGATTGAGGAAGAGATTAGCACAGGAGATGCTGGGAGGCTGTTATTTGCGAAGCACGGCTTGACATATCGGACAACATGGCACACGGAAACCGATGGCAGTAGAACTAATCCTATACTGGAGGTATACCGATATTCCCCGCCAACTCGGTCAGATCAATACTAATGGCTAGAGGAGTTAAGACCGACATCGCCATGATTGCAATCATATTGGTTGCTATGGCTGGGTGGTACATTCTCCCCAGACCAAATCGTGATGGTACACCTGCGGTAGATCACCTACTCGATCAAGGGATGCTTTCAGCATGGAACTCACGGAGCTATCTAGGATCTCAGTTTCCTGAGGCTGTCTACACAGATCCAACTCCCCGTAAGGTGGATGCTTGGAGTTAGCATCCAGAACCCAGCCATCTGATAAGTCTATGTGTGATACTTGAGGTCGGAACACGGCGTATGAATGGGACTCATTGCTGTCGGTGATATTCATGGTTGCTCGCGGACGCTGAAGGCTCTGTTAAAGGCGTTGTCTCCCGGACCAGAAGATCATATTGTTTTCCTGGGGGATTACGTGGATCGTGGACCGGACACACGAGGTGTTATTCATCAGCTGATAGCACTGTCCAGTCAGGTCAAATGCACCTTCTTGCGAGGCAACCATGAGCAGGCGATGCTGGACTGGTTAAGCGGAAAGAAGGGGACTCACTGGTTGTATTTTGGAGGAGAAGAAACCCGGCAGAGTTACGTGCAGGGAGGCACGATGGAAATGCCAGCGGCGCATCTATCCTTTCTGCAATCAACCACACTATACTTGGAGACATCGGAGTTTTTCTTTGTTCATGCGGGGCTTCGCCCAGACTGTACGGTCCAGGAAAACATCCGTCGCGCAGATGCTGAAGTATTTCTCCGCTATCGGGGCCATCTTCGAGTAGCGGCGCCCTTTTGGGAAAAGTGCGTTGTATTTGGGCATACGCCACATTCGGATCCGATATTGACCGATCGGATGATTGGCATTGATACGGGCTGTGTGTTTCCGGAACGTCTTGGGCAGGGACGCCTGACCGCAATCCGATTGCCCGAGCGCGAGGTGATTGCGGTTGCCAACCAGGAGTTCAGCTAAAGGGCTTGACCCTCAGGAAATCTGGTGACCCTATCGGGGGATACTAGCCGCTTTATCCATTGATCGGTTCAGGTATACTCGCAAGGATCGCTAACCGTACACGTTGGCCCGACCACAGGCTATCCACGTGCCCGTGGCTCAATCGTAATCTTCGGCGACGCTTACTTTTAGCCCCGCCATGAGGGGGGCAGCATCTTTTCATATACCACCTCTTGCCAGTGCTCGGCAACGCACGCAACAACACGGGTTCGAATCTCATTCCAAGATAGACGCATCAGGTTATGTCGCTTCCTCTGCACATCATTCGTAAAGATTGCTCATAATACGCAGGAAATGAATGTAAACTCGTCGAAGGAAATCAAATCACAAAGCAACCCAAATACCAAAGCGAAACGCCGGGCGTTGTGAGCCGATTTCAGCGAAGACGGTTTGTCGGCCCACTGAGCCGGTGTATCGAATATATGGATCGAGAAAAAGGCTGAATTGACGGTTTTTTTCCGCACGTGTGGCGTTTTGCAGGAAAGTTAGTGCAGGGCCGAAGCGCACACCGAGGTAAAGATCATACGCGTAGTTTGCCCGCCCGATAACGCGCAGGATCCCCAAAGGGCGCAGTGCAGCCCCGACGCCCGCGGAGATATGCACGGGCGTTCGTTCTTCCCAGAGTTCAGTATCAACGAAAGTGATCACTTCAAGCGAGAAGACACTGCGGGTTTGAACATGTCCTGCTTGAAGTCCAGCACCTGGCCATGCGCCAAGCCCGACCTGCAGTTGTGAGGTCTGTGCTAAGGCGGAAAATCCGCTTAGAACCAGAGTTATAAGCAGGCAACTGGTGGTCCTGTACAGATTCAATGGTTTGTTAGTCTGTGCACGCTATGACGGCTTGTTTGCCAGATGCTGGAAAGTCCATGCTCTTTAACGCGAATCGTGGCGCAGGTGCCGCGACTTGCCCATCCAATACAATTGATTCCAACTACGAGAAGGTAGGTTCCGGGTGGTCGACCTCGTCTTACATCACAATGTTGCTGTGAGCACCATCAGGGACTTGCCGTGCACAGATCGGGATGTGTCAAACATGCTCTGGAGGCTTGCAAAGACCCAGGATCAAACGGGTATGCACACCAATGCCGGTTGAGACGTATAAGGACGCTGCTCCGACCAGAGCTCAGGATCATTGAAGGCGGGCCCCGTGTAGGTGTCGGGCCGAACATGTTCTAACCGAGCATCAAGGTCAGAGCGGTTCAGGTTTGGATCATGTATATGATTCCCCTATAGATTCAATTGTCGTTCGGTGATGCCCCTCAATTGTGGTATTGTTGGACTGCCTAATGTTGGTAAGTCCACGCTTTTTAATGCGCTTAGCGGTGCAGGCGCTGTTGCTGCGAACTACCCATTTTGCACCATTGATCCCAATCGTGGGGTTGTGCCAGTACCAGATGAGCGACTGAACCGACTGTTTGCCACGAACTCGTCTGCTCGGGCTATTCCCACGACGATAGAGTTTGTGGACATCGCAGGTTTAGTGGCGGGCGCCTCACGGGGAGAAGGCCTCGGGAATGCTTTTCTTGGACATATCCGGCAGGTAGATGCCATCGTGCATGTTGTACGGTGTTTTGGGTCTGAGGGAATCACGCATGTGGCCGGTGATGTAGACCCCGGGCGGGATATAGAAATCATCAATACAGAGCTGTTGCTGAAGGATCTGGAGACGGCGGAGCGCTTCACGGAAAAATGGCAGAAAGCAGCGAAAGGCGGGGATGCAGCGGCGGGGATGACGGCAGCATTGGGTGCGCGGCTAACGACTCATTTGGCCCAGGGAAAGGCGGCGCGGCTGCTGACAGAGCTCACCAGAGAAGAGCAGCGCTGCATCGACGAAATGTTTTTGCTAAGCAGACGTCCCGTTCTTTATATTGCCAATGTGGGAGAGGCGGATTTACCCAAAGGGAACGCATGGGCCGAACAGGTCCGTGACATTGCCAACAGTGAACAGGCAGAATGTTTAATTTTAAGCGCAGAGTTTGAGGCGCAGCTAGCCGAGTTGGATGATACTGAGAAAACAGCTTTCCTGGAAAGTGAAGGACTTTCGTCCGGTGGCCTGCAACGCCTGATTCAAGCGGCTTATAGGTTGCTGAATTTGATTACATTCTTTACACATGGGCCAAAAGAATCGCGTGCATGGACGGTTGTGGCAGGAACATGTGCACCGCAGGCAGGAGGCCAGATACACAGTGACTTCGAGCGCGGGTTTATTCGTGCAGAAACCGTACACGTAGAGGACTTTGTTCGTGTAGGCTCAGAAGCAGCGGCTCGAACCTCCGGCATCATGCGCTCGGAAGGTAAAGAATACGTAGTTCAGGATGGTGATGTTATTCTCTTTCGATTCAACGTATAGACGGAAAACGGATTGAAAATGCAGAAAGCAGTAGTTCTTGTTTTAAGCCTGTTCATTGCCGTTACGGTTTGGGCGCAGGAGGACCCCGTCGCAGATTCGCTCGCCCAGAGAGTGTTTGAGGCAGCCGGAGGACCAGATGTGTGGTCGAGGGTGCCCTATCTGGCTTTCAGTTACGGCACAGAAGTGAATCGCCTGCCCGGTCGTGTGATTCGCCATCTGTGGAATCGAAAGACAAACCAGTACCGCTTGGAAACACCAGGACCGACGGGAGAACCCTACGTTATCCTCTTTGACGTGGATACGCGACAGGGAAAGGTTTATTGGGGTGGTGCAGAGGTCGGCAATAAAGAAACGGCAACACGTGTTGCAGATGCTTTCCAGCGGTTCGTAAATGACTCCTTCTGGCTTTTGACACCATTGCGACTGTTTGATGCAGGGGTTGATCGGGCATTCCTGCCTGATTCGTCTAATGAAATCGTGGATGTACTACGCATCCGGTTCACCTTACCGGATCGCGCACCGACAGACGAGGTGTATCTGTACGTTGCCCGCGAGACGGGGAGAATTGTTCAATGGAAGTATCGCACTCCTGCAGATGGGCCGGATGCACCACTCCGTGCATTCGAGTGGAGAGACTATACGCGTTACGTAACACCCGTTGGTGAACTGGTGCTGTCAACCCGCAAACGTGCGCTTGGGCGTCCATATGAGATTGTTACGGGTGGTATTCGGGTGCCCCAGGAGGTCCCCGATGACTGGTTTACCACAGGAGAGCCTAAATTGACGCCAGGGGCGGGGAGACAGTGATGGATTACCGGCTGTTTATCGCACGGCGGTACTTGAGCAGCCGGCAGCGTGTTCGTCTGATCACCGTGATCTCCAGTATCTCGGTCACCGGAGTGGCCGTGGGGGTTGCTGCGTTGATTGTGGTTCTCTCGGTCATGAATGGGTTCTATGATGTTGTACGTGATCTACTCGTTTCCCTGGATCCGCATGTTCGCATAGTTGCCGAGGCAGGGAGTGGATTGCAACAGGTAGAAGCAAATGAAATAGTAGATCAATCCTTGCAGCTACCCCAGGTTATAAGTGCAGAGCCTTATGTCGAAGGCAAAGCACTCCTGGTACCAACCGGTCGAACAGAGGTCAATCGTGTTGTGATCGTACGGGGGGTAATGGGAAACACGGTAAGAGAGGGCATCGTGATTGGGGAGTTCGATACCGCTGAACGAGGCTTGATCATGGGGCTCAGCCTTGGTCAGCGGCTGGGACTTTCTCCAGGGCCGGAAATCAGCCGGGTAACACTTTTTTCTGCGCAAGGATTGGGACTGATGCTTACCCGTGTGTTTTCACCGCCGCCGATCCGTCCCTTTGATGTTCGCGGTCTGTATAAACTGGAAGAGACCTATGACAACACGCATGTGTTTATTGGGCTGGAGGAGGCCCAGCGCCTCTTTCACATGAGCGACGCAGTGACTGGGGTGGAACTGCGCCTCTCTGATCTGGAGCATGCCAGCGCAGTCAAGCGAAGCTTGGAAGCACTGTACCCAGAGGAACTGAAGGTTCAATCCTGGTATGACCTTCAACAATCTCTGTATGACGTAATGCGTCTGGAAAAATGGGGGGCATCACTCATATTGATATTAATCAGCGTGGTCGCGGCCTTCAATATTGTGGGATCACTCTCGATGGTAGTTGTTGAGAAAAGGAGGGATGTCGGGGTTTTGCAGGCGATGGGAGCATCCGCTCGTGATATTCGCCGGATTTTTTTGATACAGGGCGGGCTGATCGGGGCACTTGGTGCTGGATCTGGGTTCGTGATCGGGCTAGGACTTGTGCTAGTGCAGAAGTACTTTGAGCTTGTACCATTGCAGGGAGCGGAGTCATTCGTTATTGAGACCTATCCTGTTTCTATCCAGGCTCTGGACCTGATGCTGATAGCAACAGTCTCTTTTGGCCTTTGCCTGCTGGCAGCGCTGTATCCAGCATGGCGCGCTGCCCGGATTGAACCAGCGAGGGCGGTAGCCCAGGATCGTTAGCGGGAACGTCTGGCGTACCTATACATAAAACCGGGCCGCCCAAAAGAGAAAAGGCAGTGATGGCACGAAAAGATCGTCTAACAGGCAAGGGGCCCATGTCAGGCAATAATGTCTCACATGCGCACAATAAAACGCGTCGGCGCTTTGGGGTAAACCTGCAGACCAAACGGTTCTTCCTACCGGAAGAAAAACGGTGGGTGACCTTAAGGGTCTCGGCAAGTACAATAAAAACCATCAACAAGAAAGGTGTTGAGGCGGTGTTGCGTGAAGCCCGTAAGCAGGGCATCCGCATTTAAATAGAGAGATTGCGATAATGGCACGAAAAGGAAAAGATGTTCGGCTCAATGTGATCCTCCAGTGTACGGAGGCGCCAGGCACGAGCCGGTACTCCACGGTAAAGAACCGGCGCAATACGTCTGGTCGACTGGAGCTCAAGAAATATAATCCTGTATTGCGCAAACACACGTTGCACAAAGAAATCAAGTAAGGATGGCCAAGAAGCAATCTTTCGGGGACAAGGTCCGCAAACGCCGTCAAAAGCACCAAGTGATGGCCAAACTTATTATTGCGGAGAAAAAGCCGAACGGGAGTTTTCGCTTCAGGGAAAAAATGGTCCCTCAGCAGAACGTACAAGCGGAATTGAAAGCCGCTACCCACTGAATGGCCCGATTCGGGGCGTAGCTCAGCCCGGTAGAGCGCTGCGTTTGGGACGCAGAAGTCGTCGGTTCAAATCCGGCCGCCCCGACTGGTGCGGATAAATCAGTTCTATTACATACAGGCGCCCGTAGCTCAATTGGATAGAGCAGCGGACTTCTGCAAAAAAGCGGGCCGCTGGCCGGAAACAGCTGGCGTGTAAGTGGTCAAATTCGGGGAAGCCTACGGAGCTTCTGCTTACGGTAATCCCGAGCCAAGCCCCAAGAGGGAAGGTGTAGAGACTAGACGGCCACCACCTTCGTTCAGTTACTGAAAAAGGTGAAGGGATAGTCCAGGGAGTCGGGAAACCGACACAAACCTGAATCCGCAGGTTGCAGGTTCGAGTCCTGCCGGGCGTGCACACACATGGTGACGTGGCCGAGTGGCTAGGCAGAGGCCTGCAAAGCCTTGTACGGCGGTTCGAATCCGTCCGTCACCTCTCACAAAGGAGCCTGATCTCCATCAGAAAACACAAGGTCCTGCTCCTCCGGTTTACGGTACTGCTCCAGATCTTCAAAGCGGGCGTAGTCCTTGAGAAAGGAGAGCTTCACCGTTCCTGTTGGCCCATTACGATGTTTGCCGACGATGATTTCCGCGACACCGTCCGTTGACTCGTTGTTCTTGTCGAGCTCAATTCCGTAGTATGATGCACGGTAGATAAACGCAACGACATCGGCATCCTGTTCTATTGCACCGCTTTCTCGCAAATCAGACAATTGTGGTCGCTTATCTTTCCTGTCTTCTGCGTTCCGGTTCAGCTGGCTGAGTGCGATCACAGGAATATCCAGCTCTTTTGCAAGTCCTTTGAGGGATCGGGAAATGTTCGCAATCTCCTGCTCACGATTGTCTTTCGATCGGCCCTGCATAAGCTGCAGGTAGTCAACCAATACAAGGCCGATATCATGTTCGGATTTTAGACGACGGCATTTGGCACGCAGCTCCAGCACTCCGAGGCCGGCGGTGTCATCAATAAAAATTCGTGAATGGGTAAAATTGTTTGCCGCCCGCACAATAGCATCGAAGTCGGTCTGGCGCAGCTTGCCGGTGCGTGCGGCTTGCGAGTTGACGCGGGCCTCTGATGTCAGCAAACGCTGGGCCAGCTGTCGTGCACTCATCTCCATAGAGAAGATCGCACAACCCACCGGTTTTTCAGGATACATTGCTGCGTTACGTGCACAAGATAACGCGAAGGCCGTGTTGTGCACACAGACATCGGAAGCCACAAAATTATGTGTTTCATCAATGGTTAGATCAAACACCGGCCGGAGGCCACGAGCTTCAATGTTCGTGATTTCGTCGTAAACGATCTGTCGATTTTTTTCACGCCCTTGGCCTGACCCCAAGGGGGTCACGGTCCAGTTTTCTGCCTTGTGCTGGACTCGGGCCAGAATACCGAACCTCAGCAGCAGATGAGCCAGTTGCAGGGCGAGCTGCCGGGAGGACACATTGATCGCCTTTTTTAGTGCAAGCAGCTGATGGACAAAGCTCTTCAGGCAGGCATGGTCAAGTGCAAAGGTCCAGTCAGGCAGTTGCTGCAATCCCCGGGATTTTACAAGTGTTCCACGAGTGTCCGGCATTGGGCGCATCACGCGATGTGGGTACAGAATAGATGCAGCAAGTTGTGAGATATGAGCATCAGGAACCGTTTTGACTCCAAATACCGGAAGCTCACTCGGAACCGCTATGGCACAGCCAGGTGCGAGTTCGCCCAAAGGCTGCCAGCCTCGGGGAGTGAGAAAAGGGTGCGTGAGCGTCGTGCTAACGGAGCGGCCAAGACGAGTCGTGACCTGGTAGACGGGCTTGAGTCCATCATCTATGTACGCAGAGGGCGCAGTTATGGAAAAACGATGATCTTCCCCCAGTGTGAGTAAGCGTGCATTCTGTTGATCATACAGGTCAGCTATGCGGACGAGTCTCCCGTCAGACTGCAGGATCGGCGTATCTGCGTCAACACATTTCCCCATTGAAGGACGTCCGGCAATGATTACCAGATCCGAGTCCTGCCAGCCGCCCGTCAACGCATCCAGTTCGCTAAAGCCGCTCGTTACACCGGTGAGTTTTCCGTCATGTCCAGTGATATTCTGGAGGTGATTGATAGTATCCCGCACGACATCCGTCAGGTTTTTTGCCGAGCGTCGCACCTGACTCTCGGAGATTGTAAAAAGGTCTGTTTCAGTCTGGTCGAGAAGTTCGAAGGCATCGGTTGCTGGATCATATGCCTGAGTGATGCGCTTACTCATCGTTTCGATGACCTTTCGTAAAAGCGCTTTCTGGTTTAGGATACGCGCGTGATGCTCAGCATTTGCTGAAGTTGCAACGCGCTCGGTGAGCTCGTCCAGGTAAGGGAATCCACCTACCATCTCCAAATGGCGGGATTTCTTCAACTGCTCCGCAACCGTAATGAGGTCCGTGGGCTGTCCCTTTTCAAAAAGATCGCAGATCGCCTGATAGATCCGCGCGTGTTTGGGCAGATAAAATGAGTCCGAAGGCAAGATTGCGGATGCAATATTTACGGCCTCAGAGTCAATCAGCATTGCGCCTAGGACGTACTGCTCGACATCCACAGCCTGGGGTGGAACGCGCCCGGAGTAGTCCTGCAGGTTCTGAACCAGTACCGGACCTTGAGGGCGAGAGGCTTCGTATTGCATGGTAAGGGGAGATTACTGAAGGGCCGGGCCCGTTATGTATAGTTTTTGCAGTAGCTGCAGATCTTCCCAGGCTGGCCGCTTCCAACGCTGATTACGCAGGAGGGCTGCCGGGTGGTACGTTACAAGCAGAGGGATGCCGTGATAATCGTGAACTTTTCCTCGAAGTGAACCTAATGTGCTCTTGGTATTGAGCAATGTTTCTCCGGCAACCTTGCCTAGGCAAAGTATGAAATCGGGCTGGATAAGTGCCATCTGTTTGTATAGCACCGGCAAGTGAGCCGCTATTTCCTGTGGTTCAGGATTCCTGTTCTTGGGAGGTCTGGATTTTAGAATGTTTGCAATAAAGAGCTCTTCCCGGGATAGTTGAATGGCGGCAATCATCTTATCCAGAAGTTTTCCCGCCCTGCCGACAAAAGGTCGACCCAAGCGGTCTTCGTCAGCACCAGGAGCCTCTCCCACGAGCATGATCCGTGCTTGAGCACTGCCTTCGCCAAACACGGCATTGGTACGCATGGCATCAATCGGAACCAAGATAGATGTCTCCACATAATGCCGGAGATCTTCCAGAGACGAGAAAGCCCGCACGGGATTCTCTATGGGGATCAGGTTTGTAATCCTCTGAGCAAAGCCTCTAAGAGGTTCGACCGGCACAAGAGGACCGTGCATTTCCGCCTCTGCATACAGACAGTCCCTCAGGCCGTGAAGTAACTCAACCATACTATACAAAAATCGCGTTGCAAGCCCCAAGAATTTAACCTGTCCAGGACAAAATGCTCGAAGAAAAAAGGCGAAGTTATCCGCTAAAATTCAACAGATTATGCACAATCTGCCAAAACACGATCAAGGAGAGCCGTAGCAACCTCCTCCTTCGGCATTACAGATAAAGGGTAGGAGGAGCCATCTTTTCCCAAGAGCGTCACTCGATTGGTCCCTGTACCAAACCCAGCACCGTCCTCGGTCAGGTTATTGAGCACAATCCAGTCCAGGTTTTTTTCAACCAGCTTGCGGCGGGCATTAGTCAGATCGTTTTCGGTTTCCATGGCGAACCCTACCAGGGTCTGATGCTCCTGGCGATGCTTTCCGAGTTCTGCGAGGATGTCGGTGGTGCGGCGCAGTTTGAGTACGAGTTGGTCAGCCTCTTTCTTAATCTTTGAGGTATGAAATTCAGCGGGTGTATAATCTGCTACAGCAGCGGCCATAAATACAAAGTCCGCGCTCTGATGAACCAGAACGGCTTCGAGCATCTCCGCACTTGTGAGAACATCAACCCGGTGGACCCGGTCCGGTGTCTTGAGCAAAGTCGGACCTGTGACCAGCGTAACACGGGCTCCGCGTTTGGCGAGATCTTTGGCAAGCGTGAATCCCATGGTCCCGGTCGAATGGTTGGAGACAACCCGGACAGGGTCTATTGGCTCATAGGTAGGCCCGGCAGTAACCAGAGCATGCTTGCCACGAAGTTCTCCGGGCAGGAGTTCAGCAAGACGTTCAAGGATATCCTCTACATCGGGGAGGCGTCCGATCCCCACTAGGCCACTGGCCAACTCCCCGTAGCCAGGTTCCAACACCTTATAACCTAGTTCCTGTAGGGCGAGTATGTTTGTTTTCACGGCAGGATGCAGGTACATATCATGATCCATTGCCGGGCACACAAGCACAGGGCAGCGAGCGGCCAATGCGGTTGCAGTCAGCATGTTGTCCGCGAACCCGTGAACCAGCTTTGCCACAGTTTGCGCAGTGGCCGGAGCGATAAGGAAAAGGTCTGCCCAATGCCCTAAGGTTATATGTTTGGTCCAGGCATCCTCGTCTCCACTGTCGGTCAGTTCTGTAAGCACGCGGCGGCCTGAAAGGGTCGACAGGGTTGTATTTGTGACAAACTGAGTAGCATCCCGGGTTGTGATAACCTGTACTTCAGCATCAAGTTTACGTAAGGCCCGGGTGATTTCAGCGGCTTTGTATGCCGCAATGCTACCGCTCACCCCCAGGAGCAGGCGCTTACCCTGCAAGTCACGAATTCGACTGGACTCACTCATTGTTGGAGGTACGACTCAATCAGGGAAATAGCCTCAGCAGCAGCCTCATCAAGAGAATTGTTTACAACGAGGGCATCGAACTGATCCGCGTAAGCGAGTTCGGTTTTGGCTCTCTGGAGGCGTGTGAGCAGGGTTTTGTCCGTTTCTGTCCCCCGGTCACGCAGACGTCTTTCCAGTTCAGCTTCAGAGGGAGGGGCTACGAAGATAAAAAACCCTCCGATAGAGGAGCGGACATTCGCGGCCCCCTTAACGTCGATATCCAGGAGGACCGGCCCCTCGGCTTCTATTGAGGTGAAATGTGGAGTACCGTAGAAACAGCCGGGGTAGACCTCCTCGTACTCGAGGAGTGCTCCTTCCGCAAGGAGACGCTCAAACTCGGGTAATGAGACAAAGAAATAATCCTTGCCGTGCTTTTCATATGGCCTCGGGGAACGCGTCGTCACCGAGACTGCCAGGTGCATACTTGGAAATGCATCCAAGACCCGCTGGGCAATGCTGGACTTTCCAGCACCGCTCGGAGCAGTCAGGCCAACAATTTTTTGACGGCTCATGGGCAGAAATGTCTTGTGGCCGGAGGTGAACAGCTTGATCCCCGGTTTACATGGGTGGTAAGCTTCCAACCACGTTCTTCGTTACCCTATCAGGCAAGCCTAGCATGGGGGTTCCAAGGGGCAGAGACAGTGTCTGTTGCATATGCCTGCATGGTTTGCGGAGAGGGAGGGATTCGAACCCTCGGTACCCGGTTAGGGTACACTCGCTTTCCAGGCGAGCCCGTTAGGCCGCTCCGGCACCTCTCCTATACTTCCATAATTTCCTTCTCCTTTTGGCGAAGAAATTTGTCTATCGCTGACACGAAACGATCTGTTTCCTTTTGCAGTCGCTCTTCGGCCAGGTATCGCATGTCCTCCGAAAGGGTTTCTTCCTCCTGAGTAGTTTTTAACTCGTCCTTGGTGCTGCGTCGGATATTGCGGATGGCTATCTTCGATTGCTCACCGAGCTGCCGTACCCGTTTGCAGAGCTCTATCCGACGCTCTTCCGTCAGAGGAGGAACCGGTACCCGGATGATCACGCCGTCATTGGAGGGATTCAGTCCCAGGTTGGCGGACATGATCGCTTTCTCAATGACGTCAATAGAGGACTTATCCCATGGTGACACAACCAGAAGATCCGGCTGTGGCGCGTTTATGGAGGACAATTGATTCAGGGGGGAAACGCTGCCATAGCATTCAACCCTGACATTCTGCAGCATAGCAGGGGTTGCTCGACCCGCCCGGATAGCTCGCAACTCTTTGCCTAGATGTTGCATTGAGCGCTCCATATGGTCTACAGCATCTGACAGTATTAATTCCAGTAATTCGTCTAACATGGTGATGGCAAGGCAGGCTACCCCCAATGTACGTAAGAGCCCACTTTCGTTCCGCGAACGATTCTCTGCAGGTTGCCCGGTTCATTCACGTTGCAGATAACGATGGGCATCTTGGATTCCTCGCACAACGTAAAGGCGGTCTTATCCATAACTTTCAGTCCCCGGCGAATGACTTCATGGCCGGCAATCGTCGCATAGTGTTTTGCGGTCTTGTGTTGCTCTGGATCAGCTGAATAGATTCCGCTCACTCGAGTAGCCTTGATGAGCACATCCGCGCCAATCTCCAAAGCTCTAAGTGCAGCAGCAGTGTCGGTAGTAAAGTACGGGTTGCCTGTTCCCCCGCCAAAAATGACGACACGCCCCTTTTCGAGGTGGCGTATAGCTCGTCGGCGAATGAATGACTCAGCAATTTCTTCCATCTTGATGCTTGACTGCAGCCGTGTCTGCACGCCCAGCTGTTCCAAGGCATCCTGCAGGGCCATGGCATTGATCATGGTGGCCAACATGCCCATATAATCACCGTGCGCCCGGGTCATATTCCGGGTAGCTGCTGAAACCCCTCGGAAAATGTTGCCTCCGCCAATTACAACGGCCAGTTCTACACCGGTTTCTGCTACAGCACGCAACTCTCCGACCCAGGCAGTAAGCACCTTGTCGTCGATACCAAAAGAAAGCCCTCCCTGCAGTGCTTCGCCACTGAGTTTCACAAGCACGCGCTTGTAGACAGGTTTTTGAGGTACAGGATTCGGCATAGTCGTGACCGCATGCGGGGTCACTCACCCAGTGCACAGCGCACAAATTCACCAACGTTTGCTCCGGCCTTTTTCAGCACATCCCGAACGCGCAGCGAGGCATCTTTAACAAAAGGCTGCTCCACCAGGACATTGTCCTTGAAGAAGCGCTCCAGCTTACCTTTGGCGATCCGGTCCAGGAGGTTCTCCGGCTTGCCTTCAAGCCTTGCCGCTTCTTTACCGATCTCGAACTCTTTGTCCTGAATGGACTGTGGCACATTCTTGCGGTGCGCGGCAAGCGGGTTTAATGCAGCAATCTGCATAGCGACATTTCGTCCTGTTTCCTCGAGCGAGCCGGTACCTGAGAGTGTGACTAACACACCCAAGCGGGAGCCGGGATGGATATAGTCGATCACTTGACCCTCCTGGACGGAGAGGAGCGAAAAACGCCGAATACCCAGTTTCTCGCCAATCTTGCCGGTAAGATCTGTCAAGGCTTCGCCAACTGTGCGGCCATTCCTGAAGGGCAAAGCCAGCAACGCATCCAGGTCAGAAGGGCGTGATGAGAGAATAAGATCTGCCACTGCATTAGCGAAGGCATCAAACTCATCATTGCGAGCGACAAAGTCGGTTTCGCAGTTGACCTCAACGATGATTCCGGTGTGACGGGAATCGGAGATGCGGGTTAGAATGAGTCCTTGGAGTGCTTCACGGTCCGCACGCTTTGCAGCAACACGCTGCCCCTTTTTACGCAAAAGGTCTACGGCAGCATCAAGGTCGCCACCTGCTTCACCGAGTGCCCGCTTGCAGTCCATCATCCCTGCACCGGTCATGTCGCGGAGTCGCTTGACATCCTTTGCTGAAATAGAGACCTGAGTCATTGGTTGTAGTCTTGTTGTTGCTAAAATCTTAGCAGTTTGCCAAAGTAGGAGATCATTAAGCCAAAGCATCATGCCGGAGCAGCAAACGACATGCTCCGGGTACAATCACTATCACACAGTTTCGCACGGAGTTTTGAGTAGGCCGCCAGTCTGTGGCATAGTTGATTCTTGCAGGCTTGTAGGAGTTAAATCCGTTTATGTATTTTGAACAGTTTCTGCCGGATACCCAGGCAGGACTAGAGTTCAGATTATTTACGTGGTCTTTTCTTTCCTCGTCCCTCCTGACGCTTTTCCTGTTCCGCTTTTTTGTTGGCGGCGTTGATCTCCGCCTGTTTTCGTCCCTCATTTACGGCTTGTGCAATCGTATGCGAAATGATCTGGATGGACTTAAAAGCATCGTCATTGCAGGGAATGACGTAATTCACCAGATCAGGGTCGCAGTTGGTATCGACCATGGCTATTACCGGGATACCAAGTTTACGTGCCTCGTTGACTGCGATGCGTTCCCGGCGCATATCCACGACGAAGAGGCACCCCGGAGTTCGGGGCATTTCAGCGATACCGCCGAGGTTTCGCTGAAGCTTCTCCAGTTCCCTGGATTTCATCAGGCGCTCTTTCTTTTTGAGCTGATCCAATGTTCCGTCTTTGCCCATCTTGGCCAGACTCTCCATACGACGGATACTGTTCCGGATCGTCTGAAAATTGGTCAGCGTTCCTCCGAGCCAGCGTTCCACAACAAAGGGAGATTTGCAGGACTCTGCGGCTTCCCGAACGGTTTGCTTTGCCTGTTTTTTTGTTCCGACGAACAGCACAGATTTACCCTGCCGGGCAAAGCGTGTTGCCGTATCGGCTGCCCGCGAGAGCAGGTTTTGGGTCTGTAACAGGTCGATGATGTGGATTCCATTGCGCTGCATGAAGATGTAGCTGCGCATCTTGGGATTCCACCGACTGGTTAAATGGCCGAAGTGTGTTCCAGCCTTTAGAAGATCTTCTACAGAAACCCGGTGTTGGGTTGAACCGTGATCGGTTACGGGATTGCTCATGTTTTTGGGATTGGGTTAGACCACCAGGATCATCACTTGCAGGGCCAACCGGGGAGGCACCCAGCCGTGCATCAGAGCCTGTGCGGGATTGTTGGTTATCGTTTAGAGAATTGGAAGCGTTTACGGGCTTTGGGTTGTCCGTACTTCTTGCGTTCCACCATTCTGGGATCGCGTGTCAGAAATCCGGCCGCTCGAAGAGCTTTCCGGCGTTCTTCATCGGCTTGGACAAGCGCGCGCGATGCACCGAGACGGATCGCTTCGGACTGTCCGGTAAGTCCGCCACCTCTTACGTTGACCACCAGGTCATACATTCCTGAGGTTTCGGTGACGTCGAAGGGAGACAGGAGTATACGTCTTCTGGTCTCCATCTTGAAGTACTCGTCGAGCGGGCGGCGATTGACAATCACACGACCGGAGCCTGGGCGCATATAAACGCGGGCCGTTGAGGTTTTTCGACGGCCGATAGCGACAAACTCGGTAAGGTTGGCCATTAACGGATCAACTCGGATTTATTTGGGATTAGCAGGGTAATTCTTCAGGGTTTTGTGCGCCATGGGGATGGTCTGCACTCGCGTATACCTTGAGCTTGGTCAACATTTGTCGGCCTAGCACACCTTTCGGTAGCATACCTTTGACAGCATGGCGTAAGAGGTGTTCTGGCTTTTTCGCACGCACGGCACGTGCTGTGCGTGATTTCAAGCCGCCCGGATAGCCGCTGTAACTGTAATAGAGCTTCGCATCCTCCTTGTTACCAGTAAAGCGGACTTTATCTGCGTTGACAATAATCACGTAGTCCCCAGTATCCACATGGGGGGTGAAGATCGGCTTATGTTTGCCTCGCAAAATGGATGCCACCCGTGAGGCCAGACGTCCCACTATGGCTTGCTCTGCGTCAATGACATACCATTTCCGCTGCACCGTCTGCGCGTTGGCGCTATGTGTTTTGTAGCTTTGAATCTCCATTCCTTTGCAGTCTTGGGCGCATTTCTAGCGTAGCAGAGTGGTACGCCGAATGCAACAGCAAAGTTCACTTCAGAAATTTAGGACTAGAAGGTGTTGAGCATGACCGGCATAATCAACATCGTGTACTCAAAAGATTCTTCCTGTTCCACGGGTGTGATGAGTGCAGCGCGGTTTGGTGTGCCCAATGCAAGATTAATGTCTTCCGCACGGACATACCTTAGGGCCTCCTGGAGATAGGTCGCATTAAATCCAATCTGCATGTGGTCTCCAAGGTACTCACAGGGGATCGTCTCACGTCCCTTGCTGGATCGCTCAGGGTCATGAGCGCTGACCTTGATCTCCGCCTCTTTGCAGTCCAGGACGACCTGGTGTGATGCGCGCGAGGCAAAGATATTTACTCGACGGACACTGTTGTACAGATCGTCCTTGCGCAGGAGGACCACTTTATCATTGCTTGATGGGATCACGCGTCGGTAATTTGGGAACTGGGCGTCAAGAAGAGTGCTGACCAGATAGGTGGAACCAAAAGAGAAACTGATGCTGTTCTTACTGATCTGTATGGTGCACTCGTCCGCGCCGGCAATACGGGTTGCTTGTTGGAACACCCTGAGTGGTATGAGCGCGCTCGTATTTGTGTCATTATCAAACCCCTTCAGAGCACACATTGCCAGCCGATGGCCGTCGGTGGTAATGGTGCGTACAATATCTTTTTCGATTTCTAGGAAAAATCCCATCATGCCGGGCCTGGACGTATCCTTACTCGCGGCGAAGCCCACCAAGTCCCAAGCCTGCTTCAAGCGCTTCCGCTCGATCTTCACGGGTTCTCCATCTGTAATCAGAGGGAAGTCAGGGAACAGTGTGCCATTGTGGCCCATCCAGACATATTTACCGTTTTTGTGTTCGAGAACGAGGCTGTAGTCTTGCCGAGCTTCAAAAGTGATCGGCACATCTGGCAGAGCTCGACAAGCTTCCAGGAGACGTTTGGCGGGTACGGCGATCTGGTCAAGCTCCTCATCCGGTTCGCTCGAAAAGTCAATCGGAATGCTATGCCGAATGGAAAATCCAATATCGGAGTCGATAGCCCTCAACTGGAGAGCATCTCCCTGTCGATGTAAGTGAATGCAGTTCCAGATATCCGCTTTAGGTTTGCTTGGCAAGGCACCACTAACGATGTCCAGAGCGTTGGAAAGATCGTTGCTGTTGATGGAGAATTTCATGGGGAGAGCAGAGCGTCCCTGCGTTAAGTCAGGAGAGTAACTTTACGTCGGATATCAGCTACACGGTTACGGTAATTAATGTCCGTATCGATAAGGTTGTTGACACTTTTCACAGCATGAACAACGGTTGAGTGGTCGCGACCTCCAAACTGGAGGCCGATTGCTTTGTGGGTATAGTCCAGTTCACGACAAAAATACATAGCTAATTGTCGTACCTGTACAATTTCCCGTTTTTTGGTTTTTTCATACAGGCGGCTTTGGTCAATACCGAAATAATCACAAACCAGCCGCTGGACCCTGTCGATGGACAGTATGGCATGCGGTCGCCTGATGAAATCCTTCAGAGCAATTTTTGCCAGGGATTCGTCAATCGCCTGTGTTGTATAGGTTGCCTGTGCCAGCAGACGTACAAGTGCTCCCTCAAGTTCACGAATGTTTTTTGTAATGTTCTGGGTAATATAGTCAACAACCCCCGGAGGCAGGTCTAGGCCAATCTCATCAGCCTTCCGGATCAAAATGGCCGTACGGGTCTCTAGGTCCGGTGGTTGAAGGTCTGCTTGGAGACCCCAGCAAAAACGAGAGAGCAACCGCTCCTCAATCCCCTTGATTTCTTTTGGAGGTCGATCTGCGCTAAGTACGATCTGGTTGCCGTTCTGCTGCAACTCGTTGAAAACACAAAAGAATTCTTCCTGCGTTTTTTCCTTTCCGCCGAAGAACTGGACATCGTCGATAATGAGGACGTCTATTTTTCGATAGTATCTGGAGAATTTCTGAACTTTTTTCTCCTGAATTGCTTGTACAAATTCGTTTGTGAACCGCTCACTCGAAACGTAGAGGACACTCTTGTCCGAGCGCCAGTTTTGGATGTGGTTCCCGATGGCGTGTATGAGATGTGTTTTTCCCAGTCCAACGCCGCCGTAAACGAGAAACGGGTTATAGGCGGTACCACCAGGCAAGTCAGCAATAGCCCGGGCAGCACTGTAGGCCAACTGGTTGCAATCACCGACGATAAACTTGTCGAAAGTATGACTTTCCATCAGGTGGCTTTTTACCACAGGTTGGGCAGTCGTCTCGGGCTGAAGTACAGGAGTACGGTTAGCGACGCTGTCGGAGGCAGGTACCTGATAAGTACTCTGGGTCTGATGGGGGCCCGGGTCCTCGTGTACGACGACAACCTCGTAATACAGACGGTTTTTCTCGCCAAGTATACGGGTTAGGGTTGTCCGAAGGAGCAGATTGTATTGTCCCTCAAGGTACTCGTAGTGAAATGGGCCGGGTACCCGGAGGGTCAGCTTTGAGATACCATCTTCCTGAGCCAAGGCCACAGCTTCCAAGGGGGTGAACCAAGTCTGGAAGCATTGAGGGCTTACGTTGTCCCGGATCACTTCGAGACACGCTTCCCAAGCAGATTCTGCGGTAGGCATTCAGGATGAGGGTTGAACAAAACGCAATACATAACTCGAAGATAGTGCAATTGTACGATTGCGCAGACTGCGAGACCAATAAAGGTAAGGGCTTTGCGAAAACAAGTTGCCAAAGTTATCCACAATTTATCCCCAAAAATTTGCCGAAAAACACCAACACCATTATTCTTGATAGATTTTCAGAAACTGTCTATAAACGTGAGAAACACCGGCTAAAGCGCATTTTTCGGGTCATATGCCTGAAAAGCTTTGTTTCAGGTTGAAGTTTGATCATTAGTTCCTCGGAAAAAGTTGCATGTTATCCACATAAAGATCATCATAAGTCAGGTTTGCGGCGATGACATTGGCCATCTGCAAAAATATCCACAAAACTGTCGGTTGAAACACAAGGAATAGAGATTGGGAAACCTGCAGGGCTATTGTCAGGTTTACACCTGCTGTCTTTTGACGAGACCATGTTGAAGATTGATTTAACTGCACCCCAAGGTGGGAGATTTGAACTTGTTGCTTCGGACTTGGATCTGGATCCAGCGATATTCTCCAAGATTCAGGTGAACTTGGAATTTAAGCAGTCGGAGGACACCCTTCGTGTGATCATTGGGGTTCAGTCGGATGCTCTCCTGGAATGTGATCGTACGCTGCAGGAGTTCGTAATGCCCATCAGCAATACTCATGAACTGCACCTCCTGACGCGTGGTCAAGAGCCGGATGTGGATGGCACGACGGAGCATATTGAACTGGAGCCCCGACAGCGGGTGTTGGATTTAACCAGTATAGCTCGTGATGCGTTGATGCTGGCCATCCCCATCAGGAAGGTGGCACCAGAGGCGGAGGAATTACAAATACAAACAAGTTTTGGTGCTCCCGCAGAGGAAGCTGATCATCGTTGGTCAGCTTTACTTGCCATGCGAGAGGAGCATGCTCACAAATATTAGACAATGGCCAATCCCAGAAGAAAAAACTCAAAGGCACGCACACGCAAGCGCAGGGCGGTATACTACGGGGGTATTGATAACCCCACCACGACGGAATGCGGGCAGTGCGGCAGCGTAAAGTTGAGACATCGTATTTGTCCAAGTTGCGGAACCTATCGCGGTCGCCAGATCATAGAACCGGCAGACGACGTATAGAGGGTTACGTGCTTGTCCACGACACCGGGTTGAAGATATATGGCGATTCGTGTAGCAGTCGACGCAATGGGCGGGGATCGTGCACCCGCGGTGATTGTTGAGGGTGTTACGCGGGCCGTTGCAGCCTCGGAGGGGAAGTTGCAGGTGCAGCTCTACGGCCCTGAAGAGGTGATTGGGCCGGTGTTCAATCTCTGGGGAGCCCCACCTGGAGTCAGTATTGTTCACGCCCCCGAGGTCATCGGAATGGGTGACTCTCCGGTTTCAGCCGTTCGTACGAAGCCACGCTCATCCATTCACCTTGGGCTCATGAGCTACAAGGAGGGTCGCTCTGACGCGTTCCTAAGTGCAGGCAATACCGGGGCCATCGGAGCCGCGTCTCTTTTTGTGCTGGGACGTCTGCCAGGTGTGTTTCGGCCGTCCATTCCCACACTCTACCCAACTACCAGTGGCGTTTGTACCATTCTGGATGTTGGGTCCAATATGGACAGTCGCCCGGAACATCTGCTGCAGTTTGCCAAAATGGGATCGGCTTACGCCGGGGTTATGATGGATATTGCCCGGCCGCGAATTGGTCTGTTGAGCGTGGGCGAAGAGCCGGCCAAAGGCAATGAGTTGGTCAGAACCACCCACGAACTATTGGTTAATGCCGTAGATTTGAACTTTATCGGCAACATTGAGGGGCGGGATATTCTACACAAGAAAGCAGATGTCATTGTATGTGACGGGTTTGTCGGCAATATTATCCTCAAGTTGAGTGAGAGCATCAAAACGGCAGTTCCAGAAATGATCTGGCAGGACCTGCAATCGTTAAACCCGGATCCAGACGTCATCGAAACACTAAAAAAAGCTTTTTCTGGGCTCAAACGTCGCTTTGATCCTGAGCACTACGGAGGTGGAAGCCCATTGTTGGGTGTGGAAGGTGAAGTATTTATTCTGCACGGGGACACGACAGCCGGCGCAGTGGAGCAGTGTGTGCTCAGGGCTGCACAGGCCGCAAGAGTCAATCTGACCAATGCGGTCCGAAAAGCTCTGGCCCCCTGATAAACCTTTTCCGATCATGAGCCATGTAACACGTGCAGCAATCACGGCTGTCGGTCACTATGTGCCAGAAACCCGGTTGACCAATAAGGATCTGAGCCAAATGGTGGATACCAATGACCGATGGATCAGGTCAAGAACCGGTATCGAGGAGCGTCGCATACTCAAGGAAAAGGGTAAAGGGACTTCCCACATGGCGGCCCGCGCCGGGCGAGAGGTTTTGCTAAAACGGGGCATTGCGCCCGAAGAGCTGGATGTGATTATTGTTGCTACGGTGACACCGGATATGTCGTTTCCGGCAACAGCCTGCCTAGTTCAGGCCGAACTCGGTGCGACAGGAGCTTGGGGGTTTGATTTGTCTGCCGCATGCAGCGGGTTTCTTTTTGCGCTTAATACGGGGGCTGGACTGATCGAGAGTGGCCGGGCAGCAAAGGTATTGGTGATTGGTTCGGATAAGATGAGCGGTATCACCGATTACACCGATCGCAAGACATGTGTCCTCTTTGGTGATGGTGCAGCCGGTGTGTTGCTGGAGGCAGACAACGAAGGGTATGGCCTCATAGATTCTGAATTGAATGTTGACGGTAGGGGTTGGGAGTCGTTATGCATGTTGGGGGGAGGTAGTCTTAATCCGACCACCCATGACACGGTGGACCGGAAGATGCACTACCTTCATCAGGATGGACGAACGGTCTTCAAGGTCGCGGTTAAGGGCATGGCTGACGTAGCCGTAGAGATTATGGAGCGCAACAACCTCACAGGCGACGATGTGCGGTATTTGGTCCCCCATCAGGCAAATCAACGCATCATTGGTGCAGTAGCCCGACGCATGGGGCTTGGCCTTGATCGTGTGATGCTTAATATCTCAAAGTACGGCAACACAACAGCAGCAACCATCCCCTTGTGTTTGCACGACTGGGAGCATGAACTCAGAAAAGGAGATCGGATCGTGATTGCTGCTTTCGGTGGCGGTTTTACTTGGGGAGCAACCTATCTGCGCTGGGCTTACGATGCAGTTCCTGCTAGAGCCTGTCCAAAGTGCTGAGATAGAAACCCGGAAATAGCGGAGGTCGATGGCTGAGATAAAAATTGCTACATTGTTTCCTGGACAGGGATCGCAGGTTGTTGGTATGGGCCTGGACCTATTTGAAACGATCCCAGAGTCCAGGATCGTTTTTGATACTGCGAACGATGTGCTGGGTTTTTCGCTCACGGATTACTGTTTTGGGAGCAATGATGAGGATGGTGCACAGGCGCTTGAGAAGTTGACGCATACGGCAATCTGTCAACCGGCACTCTACACACACTCCATAGCGATACTGGCGGCCTTGAGGCTGTCGCCGGACCTAGTGGCGGGGCATAGCGTTGGAGAGTACAGCGCATTGCACGCATGCGGGGCCCTTTCATTTGAAGATGGTCTGCGTCTGGTACGTCGCAGGGGAGAGCTTATGGCTATGGCTGGTCAGGGGCGCCCTGCAGGCATGACCGCAGTCGTTGGTTTGTCGGCCGAGGCAGTGGAGTCTGCATGTGAAGAGGTCAGTACCAGTGAAAGCATAGTTGTGTGTGCGAATTACAATGCACCGGGACAGGTGGTTATTTCCGGTGATGAAGGGGCATTGCAGTTGGCGGAAAGCGCATTAAAGAGTGCAGGAGCACGGAGGCTGGTACAATTGCCGGTGAGTGGAGCATTTCATTCCCCATTGGTTTCGGCAGCACGGGAGGCTCTGGCACAGGAGTTGGCCAGCGTGACACTCAAGCCACCTGTGTGTCCGATATATCTTAATGTGACGGCACAACCAGCCCGGGACCCGGAACATATCCGAGCTCGCATGCTTGAGCAGCTTACCAGTCCAGTAAGGTGGTTTCAGTCACTTCAGAATATGCCGGAAGACCTGCATTTTATAGAAGTGGGGCCTGGGCGTGTTCTGAGTGGTCTGGTGCGACGCACGCTGGGACGGAAGGTAAAAGCCACTTCCATTGGTACGGCCAAAGCCGTTGCCACGTTTGTGTCTGAGTGATCATAGCAACAAGTCATGGAATTCAAAGAGTCCAGAATTCTCGTAACTGGAGGAACCCGCGGCATCGGCCGCGCAATTGTTGAGGCGTTTGCAGGCCAAGGCGCACGGGTTGCTTTTACCTATCGAAGCAGTGTGGCTGTTGCGGAAGAGCTTAAAGAAGCCATTGGGGGGCTTGCCTTCCAGTGTGACGCTGCGGACTTTGAGAGTGCGGAGCGGGCAGTGGCAAAGGTGGTAGAGGCGTGGGGGGGCGTGGATATTCTGGTTAACAATGCGGGCATCAACCGGGACAATCTGCTTATGCGTATGAGTGAGTCGGACTGGGATGCCGTTATCAGTGCAAACCTCAAAAGCGTTTTTAATTACAGCAAGGCGGTTTATCGGACCATGATGCGTCAGCGTTATGGGCGAATTATCAATATTTCATCAATCATTGGACTTACAGGAAATCCAGGTCAGGCGAACTATGCTGCTTCCAAGGCGGGGATTATCGGTATTTCGAAGAGTTTGGCCAAGGAACTTGCCGCGCGTGGAGTTACGGTGAATGTTGTTGCTCCCGGGTATGTAGAAACAGATATGACGGGAGGACTCAACGAGAAGGTGAAAGAGAAAATGCTTAGTACGATTCCCGTTCGTCGAACTGCCGTGTCTGAGGAAATTGCAGCTCCGGTATTATTTCTGGCCTCCAAGGAGGCAGCATACATAACTGGCCAAGTTCTTAGTGTTGACGGCGGTTTAGCCATGTAGCTTGTGACAAAACCTTTTACTACACATCTTGATTTCACTTCGCGGGCCCAGGAGGCCAGCAGGGAATCCGCTGCAGAGCGCGCCTTTGACACAGTGGATCCGGAGGTTGAGGAGTCGACGGCCGACTCTCTTGGTCAATGGGCTCATGCTGCGTTCGAGAAAAGCAATTGGCCTGGCCTGATGCCCGTACAGGCACGTGCAATTCCGCACATGGTTAGGGGCAGGGATTTGATCGTACAATCTCGGACCGGATCCGGGAAGACAGGGGCGTTCCTTTTGCCCATGTTTGACAAACTGGATCCGTCAGCGCGTGGTGCGCAGGCACTTGTGCTTGCGCCGACGAGAGAGCTGGCAGGTCAGATATATGATGAGTTCAAGCGACTAAATCCATTTCCGGGGAAGCTCAAAGCTACCCTGGTTTACGGGGGCGTGAAGTATCAGCCCCAGACGAAAGGGCTTGCGGCAGGATGTCAGGTTGTAATTGGTACGCCGGGACGGATTCTGGATCACCTGCAGCGCCGAACATTCACATTTACTAAACTGCGTCTGTTTGTTCTTGATGAGGCCGACGAGATGTTGTCCATGGGCTTCTATCCGGCTATGGTGGCCCTGAAGTCTTATCTGCCTGGTAAACGGCATACATGCATGTTCAGTGCAACGATGCCTCCGAAAGTGCGACTGTTGGGGAGGGAGTTTTTGGAGAATGCTCAGTTTCTCGGGCTCAGTGCTGATGGAGTCGGTGTGGTGACGATTGATCATCGTTACTATAAGATCAACAACTCAATGGATCGGGCACGCGCGTTGGCCAGTCTGATAGAGTTCGAGAACCCGGATTCAGCGATAATTTTTTCAAATACGCGGCGCGAAGTGTCTTTTCTGACGGATTTTCTCTGCAATTATGGTTTTAGTGCTGCAGCAATCAGTGGGGACTATAGTCAGCATGCGCGGGAAAAGGCTATGAATCGGTTACGAAGGGGCCAAATCCGCCTTCTGGTTGCTACCGATGTGGCGGCAAGGGGTATAGATATTTCGGAACTGAGTCACGTGTTACAGGCTGAGGTGCCGCTTGAGGCACAATTATATATTCATCGCACGGGCAGAACTGCTCGAGCCGGAAAGGCTGGTGTAGCCATTACTCTTGCAACTTGGGAAGAAGAGGCTCGACTAAAGGCCCTTGCTCATCGATTTGATATCAACATGGAAAAAAGAGAGTTGCCGAGTCCCGAAGAGATCGCTGTGCGCACGACACAGCGCGTAACGATCGTTCTTGAAGAACAATTCCGTACCAAGACCAACCTGGAACGCGAGCGTCTGGCACGATTCATTCCAATGGCCAAGGCATTGGCAGAAGAAGAGCCAGAGCTTATGGCTATGCTCATTGATGAACTGAACCAGCGGAGAATGCAACCTGATCGGGAGGAGAGGGTGCGAGACCGCAACCCGAAAAAGAAGCCACGGCATAGTTGATGGTGCTGATTTCTTCCGCTGGGAAGCCTTCAGCATCTTTGTCATGGTAGTGGATTTTTCTCATAACAACTCCTTCTGTTGGTTCGCAAGCGTGTCTGGGGCTGATTTTTATGCCAGAGATACGCGACGCAGGTGTCTGGTTACGGCAGAAGTCTTAGACAGGCGTACTATGCAGTTCGGAAGGCGGTCCCTATCCTGACTGGGCAGAGAACAAGGAGCTGTGAATTGGGTAAAGATGTGGGCGGTGAGGGATTCGAACCCCCGACCTCCTGCTTGTAAGGCAGGCGCTCTAAACCAACTGAGCTAACCGCCCGGTGGAGCGGGAAACGGGAATCGAACCCGCGACCTTCAGCTTGGGAAGCTGACGCTCTACCGATTGAGCTATTCCCGCAGGAAAAAGAAGCAAAACACACACTAAGGACGTTAAAGATAACGCCGGGCAGCTAGTATAGCAAAAAAACCCTATACTAGGAGGCTTCAGCTGAAGCGAAATGCACGGCATAAGGTTCCATAATTCAAAAATAGTAGCGCTTCATGAAACGCACCTACCAGCCAAGTCGGCGAAAGCGTCGCAATAAGCACGGCTTTCGCTCGAGGATGGCAGATAAGGACGGCCGCAATGTGCTGGCGAGACGTCGCCGAAAAGGACGCAAGAGTCTCTCAGTGAGCGATCGTTATGTTGGTAAGTAATTTATGGAAACGGCGCCTGTGCAGCGGTTTCCGCGTTCGATGCGCTTAAAGCGTCGTCGGCTGATCAAATCGCTTTTTGACCGGTCAAACCCGGACGTGGAGTCTGTAGTAACAGGAAATGTCCGGATCTTGTATCGTTTTGTTCCTCGTTCCGCAACGGGGACGGTCATGCCGGTGCAGGTTGGATTTGCACCCGGCCGGTGCAGGAATGCTGTTCAGCGTAATCGACTGAGACGATGCATGCGCGAAGTCTGGCGAACGCATCAATCTCTGATAGACACCCAATCTTTTCCTTCGGCGGAGTCGTTAATACTAATGATCCTTGTGCGCAGCCCTAAGCAAGTCGAAAAACTGTCAAAAGATATAGTGCAGGCAATGCGCAGCCTGGGCATTAAACTAAATAACTATCAGGAGGGGTAAAGAGTGGACCGTAATACGATTATTGCCATCATCATGATCACGGCTATTATGGCCGTGTGGATGATTATGATGCCCCCACCGCAGGCCCCAGAGCCAGTGGTTGAAGAGGAGCAGGTTGCATCAGATTCGATAGACTCGACTAACGCGGTAGACTTGCCGGAATCTGCCTCTGTACCTGTACAGCAGCAGGATGTGCAGGAGACCATACCTGTGCACACCGCACGTGAAATTGTAGTGGATACGGACTTGTATACCGCACGACTTTCAGACTTGGGGGCAACCCTCATAGGCTTCGAGCTGAAAGAGTTTCTGCAGTTTGATCAAGTGAGACAGGTTCAACTGGTTGACAGTGCGAGCCGAGGCGCCATCGGGGTTGAATTTCAATCTCCCGGATCGCGAAATATTTACACGCGGGATTTGCTGTTCGTGCAGCGGGACTCAATGGACGTGATCGATGCTACGACAGCGCCGGCCACGGTGGTGTTTGAAGCCGGTATTGGTGATGGCAGTCTGCAGTTCTCCTATACATTTTCTCCGGGTGATTACGAAGTTGGTCTGGAAGTGACCCACATTAACCCGGCGGGTTTTCAGACCTCAGAGGGGTATGAGCTTGTATGGTATGGTGGTATTCCATTTAGTGAAGATGAGCACAACCGGAAAGAAGAAATAACCAAAGTTGGTGCATATGCACGGAGCGGCAATGATGTAGAAGGGATCACGCTGCAGGGGGATGAATGGGAGGAGCGAGTTCTGCGGGGTAGCGTGTCTTGGGTTGGGATCAAGAATAAATATTTTGGTGCGGTGGTCGTGACGGACAGGCCTGCCCTCGAGGCTGTTCTTGAGGGCGAGCGCATCGGAGATACAGAAGATCCGACGGTAGCGGTCAATTTCGAGGCTGCTCTGTTCATGGGGCCTCCCAGCGATACACCCGACACGTTTCGACTGTATCTGGGTCCACTTGAGTATGGTAAAATCAAGCGCTACGAAGGCGCATACGGGATCGTGGACTATGGCTGGGACATGTTCGAGTGGATGACGCGTCCGCTTGCAGTAGCTGTGTTTATTCCTGTATTCTCCTTTCTGAGCAGCCTCATCCCCAATTATGGCCTGGTAATCATTCTTTTTTGTCTGCTAATCAAATTGGTTTTGTTGCCGCTGACGCTCAGTTCTTACAAGAGCATGGCAAAAATGCGCGAACTGCAGCCAAAGATGCAGGAGATAAAGGAGAAGTATGCAGATAATCCAGAAAAACAGCAGCAGGCAACGATCAAAATGTATCGTGAATCCGGGACAAACCCGCTCGGTGCCTGCTTGCCTATGGTGCTGCAGTACCCGATTATTATTGCTCTCTGGCAGTTTTTGCAACAGTCAATCGAAATTCGGCAAGAGGGGTTTTTGTGGGCAGCCGACCTTTCGGCTCCAGATGCGATTCTGCATCTTCCGTTCTCCATTCCATTCTACGGGGACTTTGTTGCAGGCTTTACGGTCCTCATGGGACTGTCTATGATTGTACAAATGCGACTGCAAGCAACGCCTACCTCCGGACCGCAGGCGAAAATTTTCATGTACCTGATGCCGGGCATAATCTTTGTGATATTCAACGGATTGCCGTCGGGATTAAGTTTGTACTATTTCTGTTATAACGTTTTTTCTGCTGTGCAGCAGCAGTTCATCAATACATCGGTAAAGAAAACCCCCGATTCTCAGAAGAGCACCGTCAAAAAGGTGGCAGGGCGCAAACCGGTGAGCAGGGTGATGACTGGAAAGCGACGGGGAAAGAAAGGTCGTAGGTAACTCAGAATGTTCGCCCAGGATACGATTGCGGCGATTGCGACCGCACCGGGTCTTGCGGCGCTGGCAATTGTTCGTCTTTCCGGCCCCAAGGCTCGCCAGATAGCATCGGATTGCTTTACTGGACGTGACTTGACGGCGGTCGAGTCCCATACGGCAAACATTGGTATGTGGGTAAGTCCGGGCGGAGACCGGATTGATCGGGTGGTTGCTACGGTATTTCTGGCGCCCCGCACGTCAACGGGTGAAGATGTGGTTGAGATTACTTGTCACGGGGGAGATTATGTGGCGGCGCTTGTACTGCAAAGCATGATCGAGAGTGGGGCCCGGTTAGCCTGTCCAGGTGAATTCACACAGCGCGCGTTCCTTTCCGGGAAAATGGATCTCGCGCAGGCGGAAGCAATAGCAGACCTGATTCATTCTACCAGCGAGCGAGCACACCGGACTTCGCTTGCGGCATACGAGGGGCATTACTCAGAACAACTCGAAAAATTGCGGACTGCTATCCTCGAATTGTGTGCGTTGGCGGAGCTGGAAATAGACTTTACGGACGAAGATGTTGAATTTGTCGATCGGTCCGAGCTCAGAAAGCTGATCAAAAGTGCATTGAGTCAAACAGACGAGCTGCTTCGCTCAGTTCGATTGGGAACAGTGGTACGTGAAGGTATTCGTGTGGTGATTGCCGGCCGGCCAAATGCAGGCAAATCAACACTCCTCAACAGTCTATCCGGCAGGGATCGGGCAATCGTCAGTGAGCAACCGGGGACAACAAGGGATGTTTTGGAAGCTGATGCTGAGTTTGAGGGGTTCCGGTTTCGCTTCACAGACACTGCAGGGTTGCGACAAAGCACGGACGCAATTGAGCAGGAGGGCGTTCGGCGGGCTCATGGGACAATAGCGAAGGCGGATATAGTGGTGTATGTGTATGATCTGGTCCATGGGTTAACAGAAGAGGACCTTGATGTGTTGAAAAAGATAGAAGAGGGGTCGACGATTTTATTGGGTAACAAAATAGACCTTGTACAGCAGCATATAGGAGAGGGATTGCTGTTGAGTGCCAAGGATGGACCAAAAGCTGTCGTTCCTCTTGTGCGTGAGTTGGTTAAACGAGCTGTTGAGATCTTCGGGAACCCGGATGTATCAAAAACGGTCATGAATGCAAGGCATAAAAACCATCTTAAGCACGCACACGAGGCATTGCTGGGTGCTAAAGCTGCGCTGGATGCTCATAAGCCACCGGATATCTTTTCGCTGGATCTGCACGCTGCTGCGCGCGAGCTTGGAATGATTACCGGTGTCATTACAAATGAAACCGTACTTGGGGCGATTTTTTCAAGGTTTTGTATTGGTAAATAGTAGATCTATGTTTTCGAGGTTTGATGTGATTGTTGTTGGTGGTGGCCATGCCGGGACAGAAGCTGCTGCTGCTGCTGCCCGTATGGGGGCCCGCACGCTCCTGATCACGATGAGTCTTGAGGCGATCGGAAGGATGTCCTGCAATCCTGCTATAGGTGGCATTGGCAAGGGTCACATTGTGCGGGAGATTGATGCATGTGGCGGCATAATGGGGCGTGCTGCTGATGCAGCAGGTATTCAGTTCAGAATGCTCAACCGTCGCAAGGGACCGGCTGTGTGGGGGCCACGCGCACAATCCGACCGAATAGAGTATGCCGCGTTTGTCCGTGCCGCCCTGGAAGAGATACCGGGGCTTTATATGCGTGCAGACATGGTTACGTCCCTGGAGGTCGTAGAAGGGCGAATTCATGGTGTACGGACCCGCCTCGGACGGGTCTTTCATGCAGGTGCGGTGATTCTCACTAACGGTACGTTCATGAATGGGCTTATCCATGTGGGAGAGCGTCAATTCGGGGGCGGGAGAATGGGAGAACGTCAGAGTACGGGATTGACTTGGCAGCTACAGGAATTGGGGTTTGAAAGTGGTCGACTGAAGACCGGTACCCCGCCTCGCGTCGATGGTCGCACGATCGACTACACTTTGGTTAAGGAGCAGCCCGGAGATGGGCAGCCCATGCCATTCTCGTTTATGACCGATTCTCTGACAGACGATCAGCTAAGCTGCCACCTGACCTGGACCAACCCGCATGTGCACGCAGTGTTGAGGAGGGGGTTTGAACGCAGTCCAATGTTTGCTGGACGAATTGAAGGCACTGGTCCGAGGTATTGTCCCTCAATAGAGGACAAGATTGACCGGTTCGCTTCACGGGAGCGCCACCAGTTGTTCCTTGAGCCTGAAGGCCGTCGAACGACCGAAGTGTATGTTAATGGTTTCTCAACGAGCCTGCCGGAAGATGTGCAGGAGGAGGCGCTCCGCCTGATACCGGGGCTGGAGCAGGTTCATATGTTACGTCCGGGTTACGCGATCGAGTATGATTATTTCCCTCCCCATCAGCTTCGTTATTCGCTGGAAACGAAGAACGTACGTGGGCTATTCTTCGCCGGACAGATAAACGGGACCACTGGATACGAGGAAGCAGCAGCCCAGGGGTTAATTGCGGGCATAAATGCGGTTCGTACGCTTGAAGGAGCTACACCGGTGATTCTTCGGCGTTCTGAGGCATACATCGGCGTTTTGATTGACGATTTGATTGCCAAGGGGACAGACGAGCCGTACCGAATGTTCACTTCACGAGCAGAGCATCGTATGCTGCTTCGTCAGGATAATGCGGATGAGCGGCTTACGCCACTGGCACAGCGTCTTGGATTAGTGTCAGAAGCTCGATGTAACCGGATGCAGGCTCGCCGTGATGCGGTAAAGTTCACCATTGACAGGTTGTCGAAAGACACACTCACACCAGAAAGCGTTAATCCGTATCTGCGACAGATTGGAACTACCCCAATCAATGAACCGACGAAAGCAATCCAGCTTGTACGCCGCCCGGAGGTCAATTTGCGGGAGCTCCTGCGGGCCGCTGGCGTCGCCGATCGGATTGTCACTCTGGCACCTGGGATGGAGCCGGTGGAACAGCTCGTGGAGACCTCGGTGAAGTATGCCGGTTATGTAGTACGGCAAGAGGAAGAAGCAAGAAAGATGGCCAGTATGGAAAGTCGGGAAATCCCGGCTGGCTTCGATTTTGCGACGATCAACAACATCAGTATGGAGGCTCGGGAAAAGTTGAATAAAATCCAACCCGAAACGCTTGGACAGGCTTCACGCATCAGTGGAGTTAGCCCGGCGGATATAGCTGTTTTGATGGTTTTGCTGAGATCGTTTGCATCCCCGTAATCCGACAGGAAATAATGGGTCATGAGGATAGGGACTCAGAAATGTTTCACGTGAAACATTTGCATTTGACACTCCAGACACAACAACGTGAAAAACTTCTTGCATTTTCCGAGTTGCTGCAGCGGTACAACAGGCGATTGAACTTGTTGTCAAGGCGTACGGCGGGCAAGGGGTTTATGCAGCATATTCAGGAGTGTTTAGTGCTTGCGGCGTACCGGTTCGAGAACGGATCCTCGCTCGTGGACTGGGGCACAGGTGGCGGATTACCGGCGATTCCTCTGGCAATCATGTTTCCAGAAGTTACTGTCCATGCGGTGGATGCCGTTCAGAAAAAAATATTTGCCATAAACACCTTCAAACGACAGCTTGATTTGCCCAATCTGCAACCTTGGCATGGTCGGGCGGAGGGGTTTGTACACAGGATCAACAACAGTGTATCGCGTGCGACTGCCCCCCTTTGTACGCTTTGGAGCTGGCACGAACGTGTGGCAATCCAGGACAGGAGTGGGGTTGGGGAACTCTATTGCCTGAAAGGTGGAGACCTGAACGCTGAACTGGAGGCGTTAAGAAAGGCCTATTCAGGAGTTCAGATTAAAATCAAGCCGGTTCCAGAGACAACTCGGGTTGTAGTTCAGGTGAGACACTCGCAGCCGCCAGACGGCGCAGGATTGAGTGAGCGACCTCAACGGAAGGTACACGCTGCACGATAGCTCGCATCTTGCCGGTTTTCGATTCTTTGAGGACATGCGGATGTGTAAGTGCGTCCAGCTCCCGTAACAGCGGCTCGAATATTTTTGTGTAGAACCGTTGGTTTGTATTACTGTCAGGGAGCTGCAGGAATAGGCGCTGATTGCGGAAAGCAATCCGAGGAAGTCGGAGTGCCTGCCCTATCAGGCGCATGCGAGCTCCAAGCAAGAGGTGTTTGGCTGGCTTGGGAAGTGGTCCAAACCGGTCACGAAGCTCTTCTTCGAGAGAGGAAAGCTCATCTTGGTCTGTCGCCTCACCAATTCTCCGATACAGGGCCAGTCGCTCCAGATCACTCTCGACATAAGCCTTGGGAAGAGAGGCATTTATTTCTAGGTCAACGAGGGTATCTCCTATCGGGGGTGTATCAATGTCCTTGAATTCCCCAGAAAAGTCTTCGGTGCGAAGCTCCTGCACAGCTTCTTCCAGCATCTGGTAGTAAGTACTAAGCCCCAGATCTGCAATAAAACCGCTCTGTTCTCCGCCCAAGATGTTGCCTGCTCCCCGGATGTCCAGATCCCTCATGGCAAGATGAAAGCCGCTCCCAAGGTCACTGAACTGTTCAACCGCTTGCAGGCGCTGACGCGCATCCCGACTCAGATCATGAACAGAGGGCACCAGCAAATAGCAGTATGCCTTTCGGTCACTTCGACCAACACGGCCACGCAGCTGATGGATCTCGGCGAGACCAAACATATGGGCGCGGTCGATAATGATCGTATTTGCATTCGAAATATCTAGTCCGTTCTCTATGATTGATGTGCAGACCAGTACATCAAATTTGTGGTTCACAAAGTCGGTCATCGTCCGTTCAAGATCTCTTGCCGGCATTTGACCGTGCCCGGAAGCAAGCCGAACACCAGGCAGAAGGGCCTGTAATCTGGATAGCACCTCTCCAATGGAGCGCACACGGTTATGGACAAAGAAAACCTGTCCGCCCCGGTTTATTTCGTAAAAGATTGCATCACGCACAAGGGACCAGTTCGTGGAGTGGATTTCTGTGTGGATAGGTTGTCGGTTGGGCGGTGGTGTGCCCATGATTGAAAGGTCACGTGCACCAATGAGCGAAAATTGCAATGTGCGTGGAATAGGCGTAGCGGTCAGGGTCAGTGTGTCCACGTTGACACGCATTTCGCGCAGTTTTTCCTTAATTCTCACTCCGAACCGTTGCTCTTCATCCACAATCAGGAGTCCGAGATCCTGAAAAGCAACATCATTGGAGACCAGTCGGTGTGTGCCGACAAGAATATCCACCATTCCAAGCTTAACATCCGCGAGAAGTTTACGGGCCGCTGCTCCAGAGATACGCCGGGAAAGAACCTCAACCCGTACCGGGAACAGGGCCAGCCGCTTGCAAAAGGTGAGGTAATGCTGCTGTGCCAGTACGGTGGTCGGCACTAGGATGGCGACCTGCTTTCCATCCTGGACTGCTTTGAAGGCGGCACGAACAGCGATCTCTGTTTTCCCGAAGCCAACATCACCGCAAACCAGACGGTCCATAGGAGCGGCGGCTTCCATATCACGCTTAACCGCTGCAGCAGTCTCGTGTTGATCCGGTGTATCCTGCCAAGGAAAGGAAGCCTCGAATTCACGCTGCCATACCGAATCCCCAGCAAAGGCGTGGCCTTGGGCGGATTTGCGGCGTGCATACAAATGAATCAGGTCCCGGGCAATATCCTTGATACGCTTTTTTGCCCGACTCTTGGTGCGTTCCCATTGACCGGTACCCAGCCGGGTTAGCGAGGGGACCTGACCGTCTTTGCCAGCATATTTGCTGAGCTTGTGCAGCGCGTTAACATTTACATAGACCACATCGTCACGCGCGTAAATAAGTCGAACAGCCTCCTGCTTTCGCCCCTTGACAGTAATTGTTCTGAAGCCCGTGAATTTGCCAATGCCATACTCTCTGTGTACGATGAAGTCTCCAGGCTTGAAATCTTGAAGTTCCCGAAGGCGAATCCCACCGGTGCGCGAAACCTTGCGGGCACGCGGCCGGAAATACCGACCGAAGATTTCATGGTCCGTGTAGATGGCAAGACCTATGTCCGGCAGTGAGAATCCACGGTGCAGCGAGGCTACCAGGAGTGTCAGTCTGCCGGTGTCCTCTACATCTTCAAGGAGGGATTGCAAGCGCTCCTGCTGGGCCGTACTGTCACAGACAATGTAGGTGTGTTTCCGGTCGGAATTCACGAGATCCGAGCGAACGGTCTTCATATGCCCGCCGAAAGAGGGCTGAGCACGGCCGTTGACTTGAAATGTGGTCGTTGCCGACCCGAAGGAACCAAAACAGATACGAGTGTTGGCTTCACAGATGCCAAGATAGGCCTGGGGGGGCAGATAGCGCGTTTCTGGAACAGGACAGTCAGGATCAGAAATGGAAGCGACGGTATACAGTTCCTGCGTCTCTGTCCATAACGTCTCTGCCATTTCTTTCAGACGCGGCTCGTCAAAAAGCACAAGGAGTGTGCCTTCGTGCAAACAGTCCAGCAACGAAACCCATGCGATATCCCGAGACACGTCAGTAGGACGGGGAACTATCCGCGCGATCTCCAGCCGACTGATGGAGCGCTGGCTGATCGCATCGAATTCCCGAATTGATTCAACTTCATTCCCAAAGAATTCAAGGCGCAATGGAAGGCCGCCGGAAAATGGAAAGACATCAACGATGCCGCCTCTCCACGCAATTTCGCCAGCTTCCCGCACGAAGGGGACCCGGACAAAGCCTTTACCGGTGAGTTGGTCAATGAGCTTTTCAGGCGGGAGACGCTCTTCTGCATGTATCGTGAGTGACTCATTTGCTGTCTTTTCCGGTGCGGGCATGCGTTCAAAGACGGCCTGGAAACCAGTCGTGACCAGAGTACGGTCAGAGGCAACGAGCTGCTGGAGCACATCAAGTCGTCGTACGGTGGGAGCTGTGTCCTCGACTTGTTCTCTGTCGTAGGGCGTATGCCCGAATGGTGGGTATAGCAGACTCGGCAGGCCCAGCTCTGTTAGGTCACCGTGCAGCAAACGGGCATCTTCCAAATCGGGCAGTAGACATACAATGGGGCGACCTGCTGTCCAGGCATGTCGAACCAGAAACGCAGGTAATGAGCCGGGTGCATCTTGAATCAGACACATCTGTGTCTCCCAGCTTTTCAAGCACCATGTGCGGAAGTCCCCGAAAACAGGAACCCGGGCAATCTTTGAATACAGTTTTTGCAGCGGTTGTTCAGTCAAACCAAGAAGCAGAAAATGAAGTCATTTATGTGGGCTTCGCGTTTTTTGGTGGGCAATCCAAGGAGAAAAGGTATAATTTAGTGGTGAGAGGGCTTCAGAGGACTTTTCCAGCCCCTGAAGGAGTTCAAAATTAGATTACCCACTAAAAACGTCGAGTATCCTTTCAGGTAAGCCATTGATTATGGACGGGCGAAATATTGATTATAAACTTGCCTCCAGTGCTGCACGCACAAACCCGCCGGACTTCTCCAGTCGCGTTATTGCCTCTTCCCTTGAAACGCTGCTAAGGATCATTACCAGTGCAGTTTTTACATGCCCATTAGCGGCTGCAAGTGCTTCAGTTGCTTCGTCATAGCTGAGACCGGTTACTGTCATGACGGTGCGACGAGACCTTTGGGTCAGCTTTTCCGCGGTCATCTGTAAGTCGACCATCATGTTCTGATACACTTTTCCCAGACGGATCATGGAAGCGGTTGTGATCATGTTGAGAACAAGTTTTTGTGCAGTTCCACTTTTCATGCGGGTTGAACCCATAATCACTTCCGGCCCTACCACGACACAAATAGCCACATCAACCTCTATATCGAATGTGGAACGGGGATTGCAGGTAAGGAATAAGGTCTTGCATCCCATCCGACGGGCTTCACCTACAGCACCTACGACAAATGGTGTACGTCGACTCGCAGCAATACCGCAAACTACATCCTGAGGGCGCACTCCGGCTGAAGACAGAGCATCCACACCATGTGAGGCAACATCTTCTGCTCCCTCCTGTGCGCGAAAAACGGCTTCTTTTCCACCAGCGATAATGCCTTGAATAATCTCGGGGGAGGTTCCGAATGTGGGTGGACATTCTGAAGCATCCAGGATACCGAGGCGCCCGCTGGTACCCGCTCCTACATAGAACAGGCGTCCACCGCGTTCAAGCGCGGCAGTTACAATTTCTACAGCCTGTGCTATGTAGGGCAGCTCTTGCGCAACAGCGTGGGGAACGCTATGATCTTCTGTGTTGATAATGGTAAGAATTTCCTCTACGGAAGCTTTGTCGATATTCATCGACCGCGGATTACGCTGTTCCGTCACTAAGCTTTGAAGCTTGTCAAAAAGAGGTGGTGGGGTGGACATGGGTAGTGATTGATAAGGTTGGTATACGCTTTTTCGAGGTAAAGGAACCAATCGGCGAACGAATACACGAAAGCTGCGTAATGGGGGTTGGTCGCGAATTCCTTATTTATGATCCTGCGCTCACTCCGACTTAGAAGCGTGCGGGCGCATGCTGACACGACGTTGGCGCTGACGCCAGGTATAAACTTATTATATGGTCCAAATGGCGCAGGCAAAACCAACATCCTCGAGGCAGTCCATTATCTCTGCCTCTCGAAAAGCTTTCTGACCGGTGTGGATCGTTACGTGCTTCGGCGCGGCGAAAAATTTTTCGAGATTGAGGGGGAGTTCGCAGGGACGTTGCGTCGTGAGGTTACAATACGTATTGCTTTTGCCGTTCGAGAAGGCAAACGGGTATTCGTGAACGGTGCTCCTCTCGAGCGTCTAGCTGATATTGTTGGATTGGTGCCGGTGGTCATATTTGCTCCCTGCGATCAGAGCCTAACACTCGGCGGACCAGATGGACGCCGAAAATTCCTGAATAGTATGCTCAGTCAGGCGCAGCCGGCACATCTGGAGGATCTTATTAATTATCGGCGGGCACTTCGACAGCGAAACGGATATTTGGTTAATAACCGTGGTCGTCAGATAGATGACGGCATGATTGAGACTCTAAACGCAATCCTGGCCCGGCTTGGTGGGCGAATCATAGCATTGCGGGCGGCATTCCTTGAGAAGTTTGGTCAGGAGCTTAAGCGTGCATGGGAGCGGTTGAGCGAAGCTATTGAAGAGCCTATGATTGCCTATCAGGGAGCGGTTCCAAGTACAAGCTGCTCTTCTCCGGGGGAGGCAGAGGAGGCACTGAAGGAAGCACTCGTACGAGCGATCGAGCGTGACAGGGAACAGGGTCGCTCCACTGTAGGACCACATCGGGATGAATTGGTCTTCAAACTGGACGGTCGGAAGGTCCGGCGCTTTGCTTCGACTGGACAGCACCGTTCGTTTGCAATTGCGTTAAAACTAGCCCAGTATTACTACCTGGATTCCCGGTTGGAAGAAAAGCCGCTACTGCTGTTGGATGATGTATTCGATTCGCTGGATCCAAAAAGGACTGAGGTGATCCTGGACTGGTTGAAAGATCACTCTACCGGTCAGAGTCTACTGACGGCAGCAGATGCTGTAAGATTGCGGACAAATGTGATGCGGTGGGGTAGTCCCAATCAGTGCATCCATATACATTGCGGGGAGGTCAGTCTGAGTTCGTCGGAGGAATGATTGTGGCCTCGCCCTTCACCGCAAGCTTGTTCGCGTCGTTATAGACGTATGTCTCTGCCTTCACGTACCGCCTATTTTCGAATTTTTCTGCGATCTTGACCATAACACGCACTTCCGAATTGACCCGCACGGGTCGAAGAAAGCGACACGAGATGGATACGGCCACACTCCCTGGACCAGGGAAATCCCGTCCAAGAACCTTGGAGATCAGCCCCAGGAGGAATACACCATGCACGATACGATAACCGAAACGAGTTTCTTCAGCATATGCGGCATCGACATGGAGGGGGTTATCGTCTCCGGTGATTTCAGCGAAAGTCAGTACATCGTGCTCACTGACGAATCGACAAATTTCGTAGCTGTCGCCAGTAGTGAGCGAATCAAAAGTGTGAGATGCTTCCTGTTCGGCCTGACTCATAGCGAGAAATTAAACGAAAGAGTTCAACACATCCATCGAAGATACAACATGAGAGGGTATTATTACGAACCAAATGCTTTCTCAACGGTCCTCGGACAATGAAAATACATGAGCGGCTAGAGCATTTCGGAAATACGCCGCGCGGCAGGCGCATCCTGCGCGTTGTTCAGACAGCCTTCACGATCGGGATCGTTCTGTTTCTGGTGTGGAAATTGCGGGCCGTGGAATTTCAAGAGGTGCTTCAGGGTCTACCGAAGAACCCGGGATTTTACGTGCTTTTGGTTGCGCTATACTTTCTGTTACCCACTATACAGATACTGGCCTACAGATCTGTGTGGGATTTTCGTCTGGGGGCGGGTATCAAAGCCTTTATAAAGAAGCGAATATTGAACAAAGATGTTTTGGGCTATTCGGGCGAGGTATATCTTTTTGCCTGGGCACAGAAACATGTTGATCTGTCACGCCGGGCACTGTTGGAATCCGTTAGAGATATGAATATAATATCAGCGGCGGCCTCCACCCTGATGGCGGTGCTACTTCTTGCATTTTTTGCGCTGGAAGGTCGGATCAATATTCAGGATCTGATAGGAGAAAGACAGGCCTTTGCTTTAGTGGGGGCAGGGGTCTTCACGATCATTCTGCTTCTCGTAATATTTACGCGACGGCGGTGGCTCTTTTCGATGCCGTGGCGAGCAACACGCATAGTTTTCGGGCTTCATATCACACGTGTACTTTTGCGGCAGGTGTTGGAAATCAGCATATGGCACTTGGCAATGCCGGAAGTGCCTCTACAGACGTGGTTTACTTACGCGGCACTTTCAATTATTGTAACTCGCATTCCAATTTCAAACCAGGATCTGCTGATAATGGGGGTGGCGGTAAGTATTGCGGGGACGATGACCGTATCAGAAGCTCACATAGCTGCATTGTTTGGCGCTGTAGCATTGGTTCATCGCTTGATAAATCTGCTCTTTTTTGCGATTCTCTCAGTACGGTTGCCAAATGCCGGGGACCAGGAACCTGTAACCAAAGCAGCTGCGGAAGCGTCAACAGATATTAAGTCGTAGGGAGAATCAATGCGAGTTACTCTGTTGCTGGTACTAATTATTTTGACGAATTTGGGTATGACCAATGCGTTTTCTCAAGAAATTTTGGTCATTGAAGATTTTGAGCAGTACGAGGTCAACAGTCTACCTCACCTGTGGCGAATGCCAGACAAGAATTTAAGAAGTATGAGTGTTTTGCCTCCAGACCACGCTAGACCCAACGAATTTGTTAATGTAATTGCGGAGGATAACGGAAACGTATTGCGTGCGTACACAGAGGGAGAGTCCGTACAGGTCGCGTTGTCAAGGGCGGATGAACTTGCGTGGGATTTGGAATCTTTTCCCCGATTACGCTGGCGTTGGCGAGCGGATGAACTGCCGGATGGAGCGAGGGAGGATACTCGAAGCTTGAATGATACAGGTGCGGCGCTGTACGTTGCATTTGATTGCAACGATTGGCTCGGACGCCCGTGTACGATAAAGTACACGTACAGCAGTACGCTCCCAACAGATACTCGAACCCGTTATGGCAGGCTTTTCGCATGGGTGGTTACGACAGCGCTGGACGTAATGGGAGACTGGGTTACCATTGAGCGCAATGTGATCCGGGATTATGAACAGCTTTTTGGAAGCGTACCTTCGGGCAATCCGATCTACATCATGATTTGGAGTGACAGTGACAATACGGGTGGGGTGGCGGATGTGTACTTTGATGATCTTGTAGTCTTGGCTGAAGAATGACAGCACTCTTTCGTCGGTTACGCGGGTGGATCCAGATGGTCGTTCGACATCCGGGGCTGGTACTGGTTGTCGCCCTTGTAATTTCTGTTGGTAGCGTAATACTTGCGGGAAGGTTGACCATTGATCCGGATTTTGCCAACCTGATCCCAAAGTCTTATCCCAGTGTCCAGGCCATTGAGAAGATCCGGGATACGATAGGCGCTGGCGAGGTTTCGGTGGATCTGGCAATCGAAAGTCCCTCCTATGCGGCGAACCTGGCCTTTGCCGAGGCTTTGGTCCCGCGGGCCATGGCGCTTGAGGATCCGCTGACAGGCGAACGCCTGTTTGTGCGGCAGGAACTGCGACGGGATACAAGATTCTTGGCGGATAACGGATTGTATTTCGCAACGGACGAGGAGCTGTCAACCCTCGAAATATGGCTGGAGGACAAGATTACAGAGGTCAAACTGGAAGCCAATCCATTTTTCTTCAATCTCGAGGATGAAGAAGAAACAGATGACGATGCAGACTTGGAGGAGCTGGAGTCTGTATTCAACCAGATTGTGGGCCCCGAATATCTGACCAATGCAGACAGCACCATTCTGGTTGTTCGCTTTTTTGTCTCAGGATCCTCTTCGGATGTGAACTACATTGAGATGATCTACGGCGCGATGGAGGGTGTGATTCAAAACACTTCACCCTCCTCGTACCATACAGACTTGAAGACGTACCTTGCCGGTCGGTTGTGGAGGCAGCGCATCGAGGTGCGTGCCATTACTGATGATGTTGTAGGATCTTTTGGGGTCGGTGTGCTTGCGGTACTGTTCGTTTTAATGGTTTACTTCTTTACCAAAGCAGTTCGTTTGCGGGGAAAGAGGGCGGCCTGGGCAGAACTCGCACGAGCTCCAATCACGACATTGCTCATTGGGATTCCCCTTCTAATGAGTTTGACCTGGACTGCGGGAATAGGGTTTCTTGTCTACGAGACTCTGAACCTGTTCAGTTCAACGCTCGGGTTGGTGTTGTTCGGCTTGGGGATTGATTACGGGATTCATTTTTATGCACGATACATAGAAGAACGGGGGGCGGGGCATGATGTGGAGACCGCAGCAGAGCGCACCTTTATGAGTACAGGGCAGGCGATTGCAGTGGGAGCATTGACCACGGCGGCAGCGCTGTACGTGTTGATGGCGGCAGACTTCAAGGGATTCAGCGAGTTTGGATTTCTGGCGGGGACCGGGGTATTGATTGCGCTGGTTTTGACGCTGCATGTGTTGCCGGCCCTTCTGGTGTTGTGTGAACGTGTTGGGCTGTTGCATTTTGAACGGGACCAGCCGACGGAGTCTGTAGCGCGTGGGCGATTGATTGGTGCCCGTGGACTTTTGGTCGGATGTGTTGCCGTGACTATTTTCGCTGTTTTCCTGGCACCAGGTATTCGGTTTGAATATAGGTTTTCGCTCTTGGAGCCGGTATATAATGACTGGGTGACTGTGAATTCGAAGGTAGCGAGCGCCTACAGCGACTTCAATCGCAGGAATCCGGCATATATAGTGGTGGATGATCCTGAAGAGGCACCGGCGGTTGCGGAAATATTGCGTGCGAGAATGGAAGCGGACACCACGCTGCACGTAGTAGACACAGACACTTTCCGGACAACCATTCGAGAGGTTGAAACACTTCAGGACAGATTTCCTTTGAAGCCGGAAGAGCAAATTGCCAAACTTGCTCATATAGCTTACATCAGAGACACGCTCTTGGCAGATCCTGTTCTGGTCGGGGATGAGGGGCTTGAACGAGTACGGAGGGCTGCGCAGACACGTACCCCCATCGCAGTAGAAGATGTCCCCGAGATATTGAGTAAACGTTTCATTTCCAAGACGGGTGAGCTGGGGGGCTATATCACAATATTGCCTGCGGTTGGTCTCTCGGATGGCCGTAAGTCCATGGCCTTCGCTGAGGATGTGGGAAGCATAGAGACGTCGGATGGCAAGGCCTATCACGCTGGATCTTCATCAATTGTGGCTGCGGATGTATTACGTCTGATGCGACGGGAGAGCCCGTACATGGTATTGGCTACGCTGATCATCGTTATGCTTTTGATGTGGGTGAATTTTGGCAGGTTGCGCTGGGCGCTGCTCGCCATGTTGCCCCTGATTGTCGGGGTGATCTGGATGATCCTGTTTATGCAGATCTTTGGCATGCGGCTTAATTTCTACAACCTTTTTGTTATTCCCGCAATAATTGGCATTGGAAATGATGCGGGAGCTCATTTAGTGCACAGGTACAGGGAGGAGGGCCACGGTGCTATCTGGCGCACGTTGCGATCAACCGGGGAACACGTTACCATGGGGGCATTAACGACCATGGTGGGTTTCGGGGGACTCCTGTTGAGTTTTCATCCGGGATTGAGGACAGTGGGTGCTCTTGCCGTTGCGGGCATCGGAGCGACACTTTTGGCGGCTTTGCTCTTTCTTCCTGCACTCATTCAGTTGCAGGAAGATCGCGGAGTTCTTGGTTCACAAGCTTAACCCATAGCTCTTATCCGTCTGAGCCTGATACATTCGGAGGAGCTTCAGACGGTCATAACAACCCTGCGACAATGATCCCCGTTACATCATGAGGATTGATCACACGAGATGCACACGCCCGGTTGCCGGCAGAAGTCTGCGATAGGGCGTTCAAACCATTAAGTCCTTCGTCAGCCCTCATGACAATGGCGCGTGCTGTGGACCTGAATCAGGTATCCGGTACTTTCGTAGCAGTGTACACCGTAGCTGACCTGACGAACATTCTGTTCTACCGTGATTGTTGTATACTCGGGAGGGCAACAACAATCTCGCTTGAAAAGATAAATTTGTGCGCCAAGCTAATTAGATCTTATGGTGGGACTATTCCGCCTCTCACTCGTTCAGCCCAGTTCTAACAACTTAGCCACTTAAAAAAAGGAAGCCCCCAGATATGGACAGTACGAAACCCGCCATGATTCGCTTGCCGATGAGGCGTGAAGTTGCAATTGCCAGATCGTCCGGGGCTGTGATTCTCCTGCTGGCATCGATTCTAATTCTGATAGCATCGCTGCGTCCTGGAGGCTCCGCGGAGGCGATGCAGGCTCGGATACCCGTGTTAACGCTAACGGAAATATTTCGAATCGGAGATGAAGATGCAGAAGACGGCCTGCTTTTGGGAAGACCCAGAGACATGGCGGTCGATTCCCAGGGGAGGTTGTATGTCGCCGACAGTGGCTGGGACGGACTGCTGGTGTTTTCGGATACCGGGGTGCCAGAGGATGTTATTGGGCGTGCGGGCAAAGGGCCCGGCGAATTCGAAAGAGTGTCCGCTGTCCATATTGACGCGCAGGATTCCGTCTACGTCTGGGACGGTTCTCTAGATCGAATTACCATATTCTCTCCTGACGAACATGAGTATGTTCACAGCTTCGCGGTGCCGTCTGATAGGATGATTCCACACGGCTTTGTGGGGGCTATTGATCGCGGGTTTCTGATTCGGTATATTGGTATTCCGGGCTGGGGCTTGCCTGCCAGCATGGAGAACCTGGCGAAAGTCAAGCTCCTCGACTGGAGTGGCACAGCGATAATGGATTCCGTTGCGTATTTGCCCGGTCAGGAGATGCTTGTGCATGCCACGGGGAGAGTGTTGTCGGGAAAGGATTTGCCGTTTGGTCCTGCACCTCACTTTGTCTTGGCACCCGATCAGACGCTGCACTATGGCTCAAGCAGCGCAATACGCTTGGTGCGAACGGCAATGGATGGCGCTTCCAATGAAGCCATTGAGGTATCGCATATTCCGGTAAGCATTTTGAAAGCAGAGCGGGACAGGATCATACAGGAGGAAGAGGAGAGAGCATTCAAGCGAATGCTTCGGGATCGGCTTCCCGAGATGAAGCCGGCTTTTGTCCGCATTGTACCGGATGACGAGGGGCGACTCTGGATTGCTTTGAGCCGCGCGGAGCAGGTCACCGTAGTGGAGTGGCTGGTGGTGGATAGCACGGGAACGGTTGTGGCACGCACAGAATTGCCCGAGCACGTCACGTTGTATGCCGTGAGGGAAGGCCGCGCATACGGGCGGTTGACCAGTCTGGAAACGGGCGTGCCCATGGTAGTAGCTTGGGCAATTGACTTTAGCGAATAGATGCAACTTTCCGGACAACCATTCGATAGATTGAGACACTTCAGGACAGATTTTCTTTGAAGCCGGAAGAGCAACCGGATCAAAACCATTAAAGTCCAGTGTCGCGGATTCCGCAACAAACAGCGGTTTGCCAATGCAATTTACTTCTATCTCGGAGGACTGAATCTAAATCCAGATGGAGTCTGAAATTGACCTTTTCCACTAACAAAGGGGAAGAGCCTGTTTGAGTACATGACCAGAGAGGTCTCTTATTTCGATCTGGAAGGATCCTTCTTGTGGTTTGAGGTCTTGGACGGGTCAATGCGTGAATATCCAAATCAATACGTGTTCACGCGAAAGGGACGAATGTATTCCAAGTTCTTTCTTCAGGAAAATACCGACCAAGAGCTATTCGAATCCCGACTCGGCGACGGCGTTGTTAGATTTGGTCAAATCTATGGCGGGAGCCCATATTATTGTGGAATATGAATAAAAAATTGCGCAAGAGTACTCAGTTTGTGGCAGGGATTGAGGTATCGCGGTTCCTGTAAACCATCTGTTGCGTTTGGTTTTACAGGAACGCTAAAGCCAAACTCCTGTATATTTACAGTCTAAGGGGGAGGGGATGAGTATATTGCCGGTGTTGCACAGGCCCGTTTACTCTGTAACTCCTCTGCACAAAAGGGTGATCGAACTAACATCAATAAGCGTGGCACCATGAGACGTTTACTTTTATTCGTTGCGCTGGCCTTTGTCATTCAGGGGGTTGTTCCCCAGAGTCAGGCGCAGCTTCGCAGAGCCAACCGGGAACTGGATCGGGGAAATGTCGAGGAGGCTCTTAGTATGGCAAATACGGCGTTGGAAGAAGATCCAGATAACCACAGGATCTGGGACCTGCTGGCGCGTATTCACGCTTCGCAGGCTTCAACAAGCCCAATGGACGAGTACCTGATGCATGTAGAGGCAATGATAGAGGCCTACGGTAAAGTCGTTGAACTCCGACCTCAGGAGGAGACTGACATAGGAAACAGGGTGCAAATTTTCTACATGCAAACGTTCAATAGGGGCATCGAGGAGTTCAGTAATGCCCAGTCTGTACAAGATGACGACGCGTTACAGGCAGAGCATTTCAGGAATTCGGCAAAACATTTTCAAGCTTCCGCAATGGCCCTTCCCGACTCAGTAGGGGCTTATGTGAACTGGGCGTATGCCTTGCTTGGAGCTAGCGCCGAACTGGAGGCGATCGAACCCATGAAACGGGCACTTGAATACGGGGGGGCCGATGAAATCTTGTATGATCTCTTGGCCAGGGTATATCTCACCAACGATATGGAAGATGACGCTCTGCCAATGCTGGAGGAAGCTGTCGATGCGTTTCCAGAGAATCCAGATCTACAAAATTATCTGCTCAACACCTACGCCGTAACAGGACAGAATGAGCGCGCACTGGAGCAATATGCCGGAGCAGTTGCGGATGATCCAGTGAACGCGATATATCGCTACAATTATGGGTCATTGCTTTTGCAGGAGGAGCGGTTCGACGAGGCCATAGAGCAGCTTCAGGAAGCCGTGAACCTAGATGAAGCATACATTGATGCCTATTACAACCTAGGGGCGGCCTATATCAACAAAGCGAATGTCGTTCAGCAGGAAATCTCGGCTCTGGACGACGATATGCGCGCGCGTCGTGACGAGCTATCGGAAGAGGAGGAGCAGAGTATCTTGGATAAGATGGAGGAGCTTTCAGTAGTTCGTACGGGCTTGTACGAGACTTCGATTGGCCCACTGGAGAGCGCCAAAGAGTATGCCGAGATGGAAGAGGGCCGATCTGTGCAGGAAATCTGCGCAGCCCTGTTTCAGGCATATGCTCAGACTCGCCAGGAGGATAAGGCCGTGTTGCTAAGTGAGTGCGCCGGTATGTAGCTCGCGGAGTTTCCTGAGGTAAAGTTCTGCAATATTAGGCCACCCAAAGTTGTCGGCTGTGTGCGCTCGGGTACGCGCTCGCGCCTCTGGTGTGGCTGGACAATTCAGAATAGCCTCAGCGAATTCAATGGAGTGACTGCTTGTAACGAGGCGGCCGTTTACTCCGTCAGTGATCACATCTTGAATGCCTTCCAGATTTGCTGCTATCGCCGGTGTTCCGCATGCGCCGGCTTCAAGCATGACGATGCCAAACCCTTCCATATCCCCTTTGACAGGGATATTGGGCATGATCAGTAAGTCCGACTCACCGTAAAGTTTTACGAGTTCTTCATCAGAGCAGCGTCCCAGCAAATGTACGCGCTCTTCAAGATCGTGGCGGTTGATGGCCCGCTGAATAGCTTCTGCTTCCGGGCCGGAGCCGGCAATTTTATATTGAACGTGAGAGGGAAGCTGTGGCATTACTTGGTCAATAAACCAGGCAAAACCCTTTCGTTTGACCAAGCGACCCACGCTGGCCAGATGCAGTGACGCTTCCCCGCTGCCGGTTCCGACCATGTACCTTGATAGTGCGACCCCGTTGGGGATCACACAAATGCGGGAAAGAGGCATACCTCGCTCAACGCATTCAGCACCTGTAGCTCGACTGACGGGCAGAACAAGGTCTAAGGCTCTTAGTGTACGACGAACCTGAAGTGCTTGGTAAATGCCGGGAAGGGTTACATCGCGGCCGTGTGCAATAGCCGCCAACTTAATGTTTGCGGCGTCACAGGTTCTGCGAATGAGTGTAGCAAGTGAACCAGTAACCATTGAAGAGAACAGCACCACATCCACCTTTCTCTGGGTGGATATCCTGTACAGGCGCGCTGCAGTACTCACAAGCCAGGGGGCACACTGCATGTGATGCCATTTCCATGCGCTGCGCAGCACCAGTTGCTGATATTGCAAATCATCTCTGGCAGACAATGCATCAGCAAGTTCCACAGCAACGCGTTGCATCCCTCCAATACTTTCGAGGGGCCTGTTCTCCGGAGGGAACGAGTGGGAAACAAAGAGTAGACGCACGGCTAAGCGACAGCTTTTCGTACGTGGACTTTTACGGCAGAGCTGGGTACCGCGACACCGTTGCCACTATCTCTGGCACGCGTACCCCAGATCTCCTCATAGTAACTGGCCAAGTGCCCCATAACATTACTCCACTCGAAAGCTTCTGCACGTGTGCGCGCGGCCTTTCCCATTGTTGTTCTCAGTGAGGGATTAGCAATGAGTTTGCCCACATACGTGAGGAAAGCTGGTGTGTCACTTGGGGGGGCTAGGTAACCAGTTTTGCCGTCCATAACCAGGAGGTCACTGCCGGCAGCGTCCGCGCACACCGTCGGGAGCCCCGAAGCCATGGCCTCCAGCGTCACGTTGCCAAAGGTCTCAGTGTCGCTGGGAAACAGGAAAATATCGCTTGAAGCATAAGCGGTCGAGAGCTCTTCTCCCTGCAGAGGGCCAGTGAAAGTGGTATCTGTGAGTCGCTCTTTTAGGGTGTCACGGGCTGGACCATCACCAACCACTAAGCTTCGATGCGTGATGCCCTGTGTTTTGAGGTTCTCAATTACATCGGCAAAAACAGAAAGTTTTTTCTCCCAGACAAGTCGGCCCACGTAAGTCACAATAACATCCTTTTCGGCAAAGCCATGCGCCAAACGCCATTCATGGCTGCGGTAGTCGGGAGAAAATCGCTGCGCATCCACTCCCCGTGCCCAGACCCTTATTCCGTTTGTAATGCCTTGGGCGCGAAGCTCGTCGCCAATACTGGGTGAGGGGACGTAAATGTGCTCAACTTGAGTATAGAACCAGCGCCCGTATTTCCATGCTGTATTCTCAAGGAGGTCTATTCGATACAGCGGGTTATAGGACGCAAAGTGCTTCAAGTACGCGGCAAAGTGCGTATGAAAGGAAGTTACAACTGGTACTTCGCGCGATTTTGCCCACTTGAGAGCCTGTGCTCCTGCATAGTCTGGAGTGGCAATGTGTACCAAGTCTGGATCAAAGGCTTCCAGACGAGACCAACCTTTTCGTGAAATGCCAACCGTAAGTCGATAGTCACTGCGACCAGGAAATGGAATAGAGGGCACCGAGATGAGCGTACCGGTGTGACGGACCGCAGGGGGGTGTTTATTGCTGGTAGGAGCGAAAACCAAGACCTTGGCTCCCCTATTCTCCAAGTAGAGAACCAGTCGGTTGAGCGTAAGTGCAACACCATCCGAGATGTGGTTGTATGCTCCCGCAAACAACGCAATTCGCCGTCCTGAAACCGGCGCATGGACGGTCATCTCAGTAAGTGGCGTCATAGCGGTGCCGCATAGGGTGCAGTTTTAAGGGGAGCACTCCAAGGATAGTCGCCATGAGATAAGAAAAGGTAACAGACTCACTCAGACGGTTACCGCCTCGGATGCAAGAAGTGACTTCAAGAATCGTCCGGTATGGCTTTCCGGGACCTGGGCAACGTCCTCAGGGGTTCCCGCCGCCACAATATATCCACCCTCAGCTCCACCCCCAGGCCCCAGATCAATGATATAGTCAGCACATTTGAGCATGTCCAGATTGTGCTCTACGACCACGACGGTATGACCGGCTCCTGTCAGTTGCTGAAATGCGATAACAAGCTTTTGGATATCCACAAAATGTAGCCCCGTCGTTGGTTCGTCAAATACATACAGTGTACGTTGGTCGACGCGGTGCGCTATGCAGTTGGCCAGTTTGATTCGTTGTGCCTCGCCACCGGAAAGTGTCGGAGCCGGTTGTCCTAGTTTTACGTAGCCCAGGCCAAGGGTCTTGAAGGGAGTGAGGAGTTGACACAGGCGAGGTGAGTCATTAAAGAACTCCAGCGCCTCTTCAACTGACATATTGAGCACGTCATACACATTTTTTCCCTTGTAAAACACATCCAATGTTGACTCTTTGTACCGTGTACCATTGCATTCTTCGCATGGTAAGTAGAGGTCGGCGAGGAATTGCATCTGCACCGTGATCGTACCTTCACCTCTGCATTCCTCACATCGACCACCGGGAACATTGAATGAAAAATGTCCAGGCGGGTACCTATGAATCTGTGCCTGGTTAGTTTTTGAAAAAATATCACGGATGATATCAAAAGCTTTGACATAGGTTACCAAGTTTGAGCGGGAGGAGCGCCCTATCGGTGATTGGTCGACCATCCGGACGTGCCACAGACTTGGATGTACGCTAAGAGACTCGTGTGGTGTGGTATCCGAATTCAAATGGTGCGGTCCCAGTTTGTGCTCAAGTCCTTTGTACAGTGTTTCCTGGACCAGCGAGGATTTTCCCGAACCACTAACACCTGATACACAGGTAATCAATCCCAAGGGGAACGCGACGTCCAGATGCTTTAGGTTATTTGCGTGTGCACCCTTGATTTCGACCTGACGCGTCCAGTCGGGTTTGCGGCGTTCATGCGGGACAGGGATCTGTTCCCGTCCGCTCAAGTAGGCTCCGGTCGTAGATTCTTTGTGCTGAAGCATCTGATCCAGCGACCCATCGAATACTACCTTACCACCTCGAGCCCCTGATTCAGGCCCGAGGTCCACGATATGATTTGCGCTTCGGATTACGTCTGCATCATGCTCAACGACGATGACGGTATTGCCCAGATCTCGCATTCGTTCAAGAATCCGGATGAGACGCAAAGTGTCACGGGGATGCAAACCAATTGTGGGTTCATCAAGAACATAGAGTGCGCCGACCAGGGCGCTCCCCAAAGCTGTGGCAAGACGAATGCGTTGACTCTCGCCTCCACTGAGAGACATGGATGCCCGTCCAAGCGTTACGTAATCAAGCCCTACATCGACCAAAAACCGTAGGCGCTTACGGATTTCGTCAAGCAGCGTACCTCCGATATCCTGTTCGTACTGTGTGAATGCGAGGTTATCAAAAAACTCCTTGGCCTCGCGTATGGTCATTTCTATGACTTGGCCTATATTCCTGCCCCCCAAGTGCACGTAGAGCGCCTCCTGCCGAAGGCGAGTGCCTTCACATCTGGCACAAACCCCAAAATCAAAGAACCTAGTTTGGTGACGCTTAAAGTGTTTGCGCCGAATATTCTCTTGCAGGTACTCGAAGAAGCCAAAGATGCCTTCGTAGAAGCCGCGACCATGCCAAATCATGTGTTTATGTGCTTTCGGCAGGTCACGGTATGAGGCATGAATGTCGATCCCATTGGTCTGGGCACAGGCAATCATGTGTTCCTTGAACTCAAGCCAATTCTCATTCCCCTGAAAGGGAACCACGGCTCCCTGTGCAAGCGACAGACTCTGATTGGGAATCACCAGGTCCCGAGTCACGCCTTTTGTGCGTCCATGGCCATTACAGTCAGGGCATGCACCCAGAGGGCTGTTGAACGAAAACAGGTTGGGCGTCAAGAGTGGAAAGTCCATGCCGTCGCATTCCAGCCAGCTACTGAAATCCAGACGAGACTCCACAAGGTCTTTGGAAGCAGGCGAAGGTACTATGACAGAGCAGTAGCCGTCGCCCTCCTGGAAAGCTGTTTCCACCGAGTCTGCTATGCGACTGGTAGTTTGCTCATCGCCTTGCCGGACAACAAGTCGATCAAGCAGGATCAAGGCGGAATCCAGGTCGATCCTCTCCTCCTCGGCAGGGGTTCCTACCTCTTCAGGATCCACGAATTTCAATTGCTTCTCGTGAATCAGAAGTAGCCGATGAAAACCCCTCTCGACCAGGACATCAACACCCACCCAGCTGCGATGATAGCTTGGGATTGGGAACGTCAGAAAAAACCGTGTACCATCGGGTAGTGTGGATTGCAACGTATTTGCCACCGAACGGGGGGTTTCCCGTGAGACAACGCTGCCACTGATTGGAGATATGGTTTTTCCGATCTGAGCGTAGAGCATACGCAGGTGGTCATAGAGCTCCGTTTGCGTGGCAACTGTGGACCGGGGGTTTTTAGATAGCGACTGCTGCTCAATAGCGATGGCTGGTGCGAGGCCTGTGATCAGGTCTACATCTGGTTTGTCCATGCGCTCCAGAAACTGGCGCGCATAAGAACTCAAGCTCTCCATATAGCGTCGCTGACCTTCTGCAAAAATGGTATCGAAGGCTAGGCTTGACTTGCCTGAACCGGATGGTCCCGTCACAACGACAATGCGGCGCTTGGGCAGCGTCAGATCAATGTTCTTTAAATTATGCTGGCGGGCTCCCCTAATGCTGATATAATCGCGAGGGCTTGGATGTGACATCGGTTCGGATCAAAAACCACTTTTCCACAAATGCAGAATACTTTTCCCCAACGTGACGGATGTAGCAAGGTCAGTCATTATAATTTTGTGGTGTTAAGTCAACGCAAGTTGAACACGAAGGGCAGTAGTCCACAAGGCAGAAAAACTAATCCCGCTTAACTCAAATACGAAAATCACGGCTGAGTAAATCGGGGCGTCGAAGTAGTGTGGTGTCCATCCCGTCACAATAACTGAACGGCTTAGCAATCAGCCAAACTTGCGTCTCAAAAACTAAACCGACAACATCGGAGAAAAAGGCATTGCCCAGTAAATTCAGTTGGCGCCTGCTGTCCCACTGCCTTGTTCAACTTCCCGTGCAGCCTGGATAATCTGGCCGAAGACATCAGACTGGAGGCTTGCCCCTCCGATCAAGCCTCCGTCTACATCCCTCTCGCTCAGGAGATCTCTTGCATTTGCGGGCTTCATACTCCCACCATAAAGAATATGCAGTTCACTTCCGATTTTGGTTCCAAATTGCTGGCGCACTAGTGTACGTATTAACGCGTGCATATGCTGCGCCTGAGCTGGGGTGGCTGTCTCACCTGTACCAATTGCCCACACCGGTTCATACGCGATAATCAACGCATTCGAGGATAATAAAGTCAAATCTTCAAGAGCATACTTCACTTGGAAGGCAACAACTTCATATTCCTTTCCCGCCCTGCGCTGATCCAGGTTCTCTCCTACACAAACGATAGGCACCAATCCCAACTTGAGTGCTTTCTTGGTCTTCCGGTTGATATCGGCATCTGTTTCCCTGAAGTACTGTCGTCGCTCCGAGTGACCAAGAATTACGTGGTGACACCCTAAAGAACGAAGCATCTCCCCGGAAACCTCCCCAGTGTACGCTCCACTGCCAAGTGCATGCATGTTCTGCGCTCCCAGGCTTACCCGGGTGCCATCAAGTACTGCACCTACACTACTCAAAAACACATTCGGCGGGCAAACCGTTACCCTTACCAGTCCCGCGTTTTTACTTTCCCGAACCACGCCACGCGCAAGCTCCACACAAGAGCTCACGTCTGTATTCATTTTCCAGTTTCCTGCTATAAGCATCTCCGATACCAATTATTACTGTTGCTCCGATAGCCCCACCATGTACTCGTAAAGAGCTGCCATGGTGCCTCCGACGTACTTGTTCACTAGATTGCCCTTAGGATCTATCACGTAACGCGTTGGAAGAACGTGCACGTTGTACTGCTGCGCAACATCTCGACCTCCGTATACATGACGCCCTGGTGCAATCCGTTCCTCGAAAAACCCTTCATTGACCAGCGTATCCGGTTGCATGGAGATCGAAACAATCTCCACCCGATCGGCTCCAAGAACAGTAACGATATTGTTGCGACCGGGTAGTTCACGCTGGTACAGGTCGTCTTCGGGCCGATAGAACTCGAGTATTACGTGTTTGCCCCTCAAATCCTGCAGGCTCAGAGAGTCTCCGTTTGCATCACGGACGGCAAAGTTGGGGGCTTCCATTCCGGGGAGGAGATTCCGGATTTCGTAGGTGGCCCGTTCGGCCCATGTGGACCAATGCGTGTCCGCGAAATCCTCCTGCATGCTCTGAGTAACGGCAAGTGCCGCATCGAACTGTGAACTGTCCATATGGGCAAGCACACGTTCCGATGCAATTTCTGCCCTCTGGACTGATGATTCCGTTCGTTCCGTCATCTCATCCAACAGTGCTAACGCGGCAGATTGACCGGCAAGGCGAGCTTGAGCATGCCTGGCTGACCGAACCGCGTCGGTAAACCGTGCATTCGAACTCGAAAGCTCTCTCATGCGAGCGATTGCAAGGGAATCATTCCAACCTGATCCCATTACGATGGCCTCTGCTGCAGCTAATTCGCCTGCCATAGCGTTTGGGAATGTATGCTGCAAATCCCATAGAATCATAGTGGTCTGTGAAAAACGAGCGTTTACGGCTTCCTCTTCGTAAGCTCCTGACTGCACTAACTCAACCAGTTCCCGCTCATGTTGAGCAAGTGTATTCTGATACGCTTGCCAAGCCGAATTTTCCAAGGACCGGATCCGCATGGTCCGACCATTTAAAGGGAAGGCAGCAACCAACGAAGCTGAGTCACCATCTGCAATGAAAATTCGGCCAGACGCCAGAATTTGTCCAAGTCGGCTGATCACCAAGCCGTACATTCCCCGTACAGGGGCAGTCACTTGCATTGAAAAATAGCCACTGCTATCAGTTACAGCATAGCCCAGCGTGTCTGGCTCCCCCTCCTCACTCTGTGCCACAAGTACCTCAAACCCTCGGTAGTCCTTTGAGGGATCTACTTCTGGGCGAACACTTATTGTGCCTTCAAATGAACTCTGCACTTGTGGCGGGCTTTGCTCTGCCCGTGCGCACGAAAGCCCAGACATCGTAGCGATGACACAATACAACAGCACCCGTCTTACACCGCCAACTGGCTCATTCATGATTTCGAAAGCTTAAGCTTTCTATCAATAAGGAACGCACGAGCTTCGGATCAGGTGATCCGTCGAAGCGACGCATTACTTGCCCTATAAAAAACCCGACAATAGACCGCTTACCCTCCAAGTACATTGTAACCTGCTTCGGGTGCTCATTCAATACACGATCGACGATCGGTTCCAACGCACTGCGATCAGAAACTTGCATTAAGTTACGCTCTTTAGCAATAACCCCTGGTGCGCGATCATCAGACAACATTGCTTCAAACAGGAGCTGTGCACCGCTTGAACTGATAACTGATTCTATGCGCAAATGTGCGAGCTGCGCTAGGCGACTAGGCTGAACTGGAAAATTTGCTACATCTATACCGTCCTCCTTACAGGTTCTTAGAACATCTCCCATGATGAAATTCGACAGCATCTTCGCTTGAACCGGGAGGGGTGCATTTGACTCCGAACATCCAAGTACTTTCACCGCCTGTTCGAAATAGTCGGCAACCGGTCGCTCCTCTGTCAAAACACTTGCATCATATTCAGGTAACTGGAACTCTTGAACATAGTGACTACGGCGAACAGCGGGCAGTCTTGGCATCCCGGCCATGATGGCTGCTTTGGCGGCTTCGGTAACCAAAATAGGGGGTAAGTCTGGGTCTGGGAAATAGCGATAGTCGTGCGCCTCCTCTTTTGAGCGCATAGAACGTGTTTCGCCTGAGGCATCGTCCCAGAGTCGGGTTTCGTGCGTGACTGGAATTCCACGTTTCAACAAAGCAATTTGTCGACGAACTTCGTGATCAATCGCCCGCTCCACATGACGGAACGAGTTCATGTTCTTAATCTCTGTCTTCGTACCAAGAGCTTGTGTCCCTCTCGGCCGAACAGATACATTTGCGTCGCAGCGAAGTGAACCTTCCTCCATATTGCCGTCGCTGATCTCAAGGTACCTGACCAACTGACGTACTTTCTGCATGTAAAGGTTGGCTTCAGCCCCGGAACGCAGATCAGGTTCGGAAACGATTTCCAGAAGTGGTACGCCGCAACGATTGTAATCTAGAAGTGTACTCGTTGGGTCCTGATCGTGCAACGATTTGCCTGCGTCCTCTTCAATGTGAATACGTGTGATTCGGATTCGACGTTCTGCTCCGATATCAAGATGCCCCGCTACGCAAATTGGGGATTCAAACTGAGATATCTGGTATCCCTTGGGCAGATCGGGATAGAAATAATGCTTGCGAGCCAAAAGGCTGCACGCAGTGATCTGGCAGTTTGTCGCCAGGCCTAATCGAACTGCAAATTCAACAACCCTGGAGTTCAGGACGGGTAGCGTACCGGGGAGTCCTAAACTAACAGGATCTACATGTTGGTTCGGGGCGGCTCCAAATTCTGCCGAATCAGGACTGAACGTCTTGGATTCTGTCAGCAACTGACAGTGGACCTCAAGTCCGATTACGGGTTCGTACGGTGTCTCGATGTTTATCGCATCCATGCGACTATTGCAACTCCGCGAACGCATCCAGTATTTCCTTCCCGTGAATCCTGTTCTTCGGACGCTTAAAGATTTTCACGATTTTGCCAGATTCGTCTATCAGGAAGGTAGTCCGCTTAAGTCCCAGAAAGCTCCTGCCGTACATTTTCTTTTCTCCCCAAACACCATACAGGTCAATGACCTTTTTGTCTCTATCTGCTACCAGGAAGAACGGTAGATCATGCTTTGCGGCAAAATTCCAATGAGACCTTACGCTGTTGGGGGAGACCCCAATAACGACAATACCCGCCTTTTCAAAAGGATCCCAGTTGTCCCGAATACTGCAGGCCTCTAGTACACATCCGGGTGTGTTGTTCATAGGATAAAAATACAGGGCTATCTTGCGACCTGAGAAATCACTAAGACGCAGCTGACCGCCATCTCCTAATGAGCCTACAAAATCTGGTGCCTTATCTCCAAGCTCCAACATGTTGCGTAGGTTAAATCCTACTGGTTATACTGATATTTCCAGAAAATGCCGACTCTATTCTCCGGATAAATACGGATAACACAAGCCGTTGAGAGCGACACTGGGATGGCAACCTAATACCTAAGCAGGTGGTTAAGCGCTCCCTTGAGTCGTGCACGGGCAGAAAATATCTCGGTTTCCAGATTGAGCGAAAAGGGCACGGGCGTATCCAGACCAGCTACACGCACAGGTGGCGCATCCAGGTACTCAAACCCTTCTTCCACGATCCTTGCAGTAATTTCAGCCCCAAAGCCACCGGTCATGGTAGCTTCGTGTAGCACTAAAAGTCGGCCGGTTTTGCTTAGGGAGGCCAAAACCAAATCCTTGTCCCATGGCACGAGGGTTCGCAGGTCGATGACTTCAATTGAGGCACCAGTTTGCTCTCGTTGTAATTGGGCTTCCTCCAGAGCCCACTGAACACAAAGTCCATAGGTAACAACCGTTACATCCTCACCTGGATGCACGCAAACAGCCCTGCCCAAGGGGACATCAAAAATATCGTTTGGTACGGGTCCGCGTGTACTGCGATACAGGCGCTTGTGCTCAAAATACAGGACCGGGTTCGGATCGGCTATTGAAGCGAGGAGCAGTCCTTTTGCATCTCGCGGTGTTGCCGGAACAACAACTTTCAATCCCGGAACATGACAAAACCAGGCTTCCTTGCACTGGGAATGGAACGGCCCGGCCCCGATATGACCACCGAATGGTGCCCGTATAGTCACATTCACCGGTGCATTCCACCGATAATTTGTTGTTGCCAGGTTGTTTACAATCTGATTGAAGCCACAGGCGATAAAATCGGCGTACTGCATTTCGATGATTGGCCGAAAACCTTCCAGTGCCAGTCCCAACGCCGCTCCCAATACCCCACTTTCTATGATGGGAGTGTTCCGTACACGTTCTCGACCAAACTGCTCCAAAAGTCCTGCTGAGGCTTTGAAGACCCCACCGTACTCGGCTACATCCTGTCCCATTAACAGCACATGTTCGTCCTTCTCCATCGCCTGCCACATAGCCTCACGAATCGCATCGACGAACCGTATTTCGGGCTGAGTACCACGAGATGGCCGCGGGGGTACGTTGTTTGGTACGAAAACAGCAGCTTTTTCCTGGGTAGGGGTGCTCTCCATCAAGGGTTGAGCCAGTGAGTGGTCAGATGCAGCTCTGACGATCCCTGATATTTCCTCCCGCATATCTTCCACTTCTCTGGAGGAGACCACCTTCGCTTCGGTCAGCATTTGGATATACCGATCTACGGGATCCTTTTGCGCCCAGGCCTCCATCAGCGTCTGCGGGACATAACTTGTTCCGGATGCTTCTTCGTGGCCTCTACGCCGAAACGTCTTCATCTCCAGAAGTGTAGCTCCTTTGCCCGCACGTGCACGCTCTGCAGCGGTACGCACGGCCTCTACTACACTGAGCACATTGTTACCATCAACCGATTCCCCCGGGAATCCGTATCCCGCGGCTGCGTCTGCCAGATCTGTGATGGGTAGCGCCTCTTCTGTCGGTGTAGAGAGTCCGTAGCCATTATTCTCAACTATGAACAACACCGGTAGCTTCCAGACCCCTGCCAGACTGCAGGCCTCATGAAAATCTCCCTCCCTCGTGGCCCCCTCTCCGCAAAAGACAGCCGCTACATTTCCGTTGTTTTTGAGTTGGGCTGCCTGTGCTACACCGCAGGCCACCGGCAGCATAGCCCCTAGGTGGGAGATCATCCCCACGATACGCTTTTCTGGAAGACCAAAATGAAAGGTCCTGTCCCGTCCCATTGTGTAACCTCCCTGCCGTCCCATTAACTGGCAGAACAGGGGCTTGAGCGGCACCTCCCGCGTAGTCCATACGCCCAAATTCCTGTGCAATGGGAGAATCACATCGGCGTGCCGTAGTGCCCAGGCGCAGCCTACCGCAATGGCTTCCTGTCCATAGCCGCTGAACCACTTTGATATCCGGTTGTGACGGATGAGCCGGAGCATATGCTCCTCGATAACACGAGGTACAAGAAGCGCACGGAGAAGCCCGTGGTGTTCCTCGTTCGAAAACTGGTCAAGGGCACTCAATGGCTTCCTCCGGATATTACCGCCCGAAAAGTCCGAAACAAAATCTTCAAATCCAACCGCAAACTCATATTCTCAATGTAATAAAGGTCATACTTAACCTTCTGTTGCACATCTTCAAGGGAGCTGTCGTAGTGCCACATTACCTGGGCCCATCCGGTAATACCAGGCTTAATGCGATGACGACGATTATAGAGTGGCACTTTGCCGATCAATTTTTCCACAAAGTATGGTCGCTCTGGACGAGGCCCCACCAGGCTCATATCCCCGCGAAGTACATTCAATAGCTGTGGAATTTCGTCGAGACGCGTCCTGCGCAACCAGCCTCCGACAGGGGTATAGCGTGGGTCATCTTTGGAAGCCCAGACCGGACCTGTCTGTGCCTCAGCGTCTTGACGCATGGTTCTGAATTTGTACATGGTGAATGTGCGCCCTTTACGTCCCACACGTTTTTGCCTATAAATTGCCCCCCCTTCCGATGAGGTTGCTATAGCAATAATGATCCCAATCCAAAGTGGTAATCCTATGACCAGAATTAGCAGGGCTACAATCAGATCGATCAATCGCTTCGTGTACTGTTCCCAAGCGGGCATAGGTATTGGCAATACCTCAATGAGTGGTAGGCCATAAATGTGTTCAGTGCGTGCCATCCCACCGATCACCGAGTAAAAATCCGGCACGATCTTTAGCGTCACATTCTTGCCGTCGCACAGACGCAGCACCTCAGCCAATTCTTTATGGTCTTCGGAGCCCAGCGCAATCAATACATCACGCACAAGCAATTCGTCGATCAGATCAGGCAATTGCTCTATTGCATGCGCGGGTTCCTGCTGTTGTGTATCGTGTCCGTTCGAGGAAGCAAGTCCGTTCTGATCTAATCGCACTGCCCCAACAATTTGAAGACCTGCAGCTGGATACTTGGCTACATCCTGGTATAGCCGTTCTACTTGATCAGTCCAACCTACCACCAAGGCACGGTGAGTTCCGTGGCCGCGTAGGATCAAAGCTTTCTGTACAGAACGTACAAGGATCCGACCAGAGACAATCAGTCCCAGGACCGAAGCCCAGTAGATTGCGAAGATGGACAGGCTCCCGCCCGGGTCCTGTGGGAGGATGAATACGGTAAAAAAAACAATCAGAGAACCAACGGTAACCACTTTGATCAACGACACGCTCTCGTCAATACGGCTAGAGGCATGCCGTTCACGGTACATGCCTGCGAGCAGGAGCATCACTATCCAAAAAAGTGAAAGTAGTATCCAGGCATACAAAGGGTAAATCGGCTCCCCGTCAGAGTTTTCAAAGCCTAATACGTTGAAACTATCAGGGAACCTGATTCGCAGGAACACGAAGCAGGACACCGCAACAGCAATGGTATCGGTGACGATCAGGGCAATAAATTCAACCGTGCGGGACATTTTTGGAACAACTCTGCGCCGTCTTATACACCACTAATCCGAGTCACGTTGCCCGACCTAACATCATGACCGATGAAGTGACCTCGACAACTTCTCCTTTTCAGGCGGCACGCCAAGTTTGGGTGGCTTGTTGTAGTGTTTCGGGTTTGCATTTTGGGGCGGGGAAGTAAGTTGGAATAGTTCAGCACCGTGCTGATACCAGTAGAGAGTAGTTATGTAGTTTGGTTGTCGAGTTAGTTGAAGTTCTGATCGACGCAGCACATAGACAAATAGGTTGAACACGTCAGCAAATATCGTGAATGATATCCAAACTTCCCGCGAGTAATGCCCCTTCACGGTTCGGGTAGAACGTTCAAAGCACACATGCCCCCATTTTGACGACCGAAGACACAAGGGGTTTTCCCACAAATAGACGGTACTTTGCACTAATAGTACGCAACAACCTATCTTGCATTTTCCACTATTTGTCTAACGCATGCTGCAACGCGTGTTGCTCGCCAGCCCGTTTATGCTGCTACCCAGTCTGGTCCAGGCGCAGGGGAATCGCCTGCTGCCTGTGAATGACCACGCTTACGAGTATATCGTACGGCTTCAGCGTCGAGGGCACCTACTTGACTTGAACCCCACATCGCTGCCGTATCGCCGAGGCGATGTGTGGGATGCACTGAGTCGACTGGACACCACAGCCTTGAACAGTTCAGAGCAACACTGGACAACTCTGCTTCGCCGCAAGCTTCAACCAGTCGAAAAACCTGAGACCGCGACAACAGCGGGGTACGTCTTCATGGCGGCAGCTGATATTATCAACAGTGACCGAAAAGATCTCGTCAGGCCCCAGGGGGAGGCTGTAAATTTCTACTGGTACGGCACATGGGCTACCGGTTACCTCGAAGCTGGACCTGCTGTGGCAGAGTTATCCCTGCAGCACAATCGCTTTTATGAAAACGATCCTGATGGTCTGGATACCGCGCTACGCTTATGGGCCCGAAGTGAACATACTTACGTAGGCTGGCACAGCCGCTGGGTATCGGCCTATGCCGGACGTTGGGATATCCACTGGAGCACACCAGGTGATGCCGCCACAATTGTCAGCGATAATGCGCGCAGTCGAGACCAGATATTTCTGCGCATAGGTAGTCCCCGTGCATCTGTGACCGCGGTCCTGAGTGAATTGGACAGTGCAACGGACGGGCGATACTACACGGGGCGGGCTGCTGATGATTCAGTTACCTTCAGCAGTACACGGAGATTTCATGCCGCACATCGATGGGATTACCGTCCGTCCAAAAAGTTCGTGATCAGTTTTATGGAATCAGCCATTTATTCTGGACCAACCACTGGAATATCCCTGAAGTACCTTAATCCAATGAACCCGTTCACGTTTGTTGTAGACAATGTGCCAAAAAACGATGACAACAACGGTTTTTTGGCAGGGCTTCTGTGGGCGCAGCTCAAACGTCTTACTGTTCAGGGGCAGTTCATGGTAGACGATATTCGCCTGCAGGCCAATACAGGCCCAGAGACGATCACATTTGTACTTACCGGTTCGGCAGCGTATGCACTGCCAAGAGCGGACCTCAAGTTAACGTTGGAAACGGTCACATCAAGAGCCTATAATGCCCCACAGATTGAAGGACAATATATATTTCTCAAGCGGGGGCTGGCAACACAGTTCAGTGACTACGTACACACTTCATTGTCTGCTGAGTTTTACATGGACCATAAAGTCCGTGGACTACGATTTGGACCAAAGCTGGATCTGTTGCTGCAAGGAGAACGGGACATGCGCCAGCCATTCCCGGGCAAATTGGAACGCGTGCGTAATCTTCTGGATGGTGACGTAGAGCAAACCATCCGCGGATCTATGGGCGTAACATACCAACCGATGCATTGGTGGTGGATTGCAGCTGACGGTGGCTACAACGTAACCAGTAGTGGCAGTAATCGATTCGTCGGGCTTATAAGCGTCGGGGTGACACTCACGCTCGACACCGCTATAAACCTTTGGACCCAGTGAGCCGCCCCTTGACTATACTGGTTCTGCTTGCAGTTGCGGCCCCCTGCGTCGCACAGGATCCGTTCAGTAGTCTGGAAATACGTGTCCAAGCAACGCAGAACGTGAACCAAAACATCCTGCATGATCACTGGCATTCCGGTCGGGGAATGAAAGCGTCCTTAATTACGCCATTTTATTTTGGCGACTGGGGGATCAGCCTTGGTGCTCACCGCTTCGCTGCCCGTAGCGATGTGCCCGGGTTCGGGGCACTCTGGATTAGCTCGGATTGGGGTGTGAAGCTACCACTTGGATACCGGTTTGCACTGACACCGATGATCGGTATAGGCAATTACCGCATGTCGTTTGATGCTGCGGTTACAGCGTTTTCGGGCGAAAGCAGCGAGAGCGACTTCGTCAGCAGTGCAAGCCTGCAAGCTTCACTAAGAATTAATCGTAAATGGTTTCTCTTTGGCCAGGCTGAGTACCTTCGCGTGCAAACCCGACCTTTAATGCAACTCTGGTTTGTCTCTGCCGGAATTGGTTATCAGATGGAAACAGGCCGACTCCTCAAGGCTATTCTGGAATGATGCTTTGCTGGCGCAGGACTTTATTCTGTCTGTTCACTGCAGCCGGAGTAGGAATAATAGGAGTCTGTGCCCAGGTGCTGACCGCGGAAGACCTCACCAGAGCCGGTGTCCTCAGACTGAGTGATATTCTAGAGCTTGCAGATGACTGGGTTGGCAGTTCCACTGAGGGATACCACTGGGATATTGCTCCGCTGGGGACATCTTGGGAGGCCAGTCCTGAATGGAGCCTGTTCATTGATGAGCAGCTAATCAGTCTGCGGGCATTAAACCGCCAGAGTCTTAACACCCTACCCATAGCACTTTCGGAAATATGTGAAGTGCGACTGCATGCAACCCCTGTCCTCATTGATGGGATATTGGCACATGGAGGGGCTGTCCAGATTGTTCGGTGTAAACCACCAAATGGTTTATCCCTGAGGGGACAAATCGGTGCTGGCAATGAAACCGGTGACCCTGGCCCGTACAAATACACGGACCTCGGAGGGCCCAACGTAGATCGTACCGGCCCAACGGTTCATGGTGTTCTGGCCGGCAGCTCCAGTAGCAGGTATGTTCGGGGGATGATTGCTGTCGATGAACATCATGTAACTGATCCTCGCATTCGATCGCGGGTACTGCAGCTTTACCAAGGTGAAAAGGATGCGCGCATTATTTATCGTGCATTCGACTTCGATGCCTACTTCCTTGGTCATACGGTCAGCGCAGCTACCAGCCGGACAGAAGATCTGTTGTTCACGCCTATTATGGGAAGAGAGATTCCTGTCGATCGGGAGATTACGTTCGCATCTATGTCTTCCTCCCGAAAATTACTTGGGTATTCCGTATCGGGCAGTTCTACACGATTAACTACACGTGAAAACCCGGAATCGGTATCTGTTGACTTTGTTCAACGGCAGGCACGTGCGCGCCTGTATACAACGATATCCTTGGGAACACCAGTGCTCGAGTTTGGGGTAGGCACCGTATTGGCGCAGGCGCTGTTTGGCACTGAACAGGTACGCCACACGCTTCGCTCATTCCGTGGGAATGCCACACTCAGCCTAGGTTCACCAAACCGGCTGCGCATGCGCACTATGGCTGCATTATCACTTGATGACAGCATCTTGGGCTATGAAATGTTCACCCGTGCATGGCATGAACGGATTGGGCTTGACCTGCGGCTCATGCTCAGAAGTCGGGCACCGGTTTCCGAAATGACATTCGCCGACTGGGCAAGGAGAGGGCTTCGTCCCGGAAATGCCGAGCTTCGCTTCATGCATCTGGGTATGCCCAGACAGAAGTCAACCTATTCTTTGGATATTACCTGGACTGCAGGCAACCGAGTAAAGCTGTACCTGAGTGGTGGTGTACGGAAACTAACAGATCACGCACGACCACGCATGCACGCCACACTCGATTCAACCCGTACACGCTTACATACAATTACGGACATCGTGACTGCCAATGGCCAGATCGCCCGGACAAGTGTGCGCATTCATATGCCTCTCTCGGGTCAATTTACCATGAAACTCTATGGCGCTTATGCTTACCCATGGTCCGATGCCGATGCCTTTCTCGGCGCATGGTACCACCGCGTGCAAATCGGAGGACAAGGAGATTATCATCCCAATGATCGATTTAGCTTGAATATGCGTCTCCGCTATGTTGGGGCGACGACCTGGTCTGAGTTCGAAGAGGCTGCCGCAGGCAACCCGGATTTTTATGCTATGCGGCTACCTGGCGCAGTGTATCTGCACCTCACCGTCCAGAAAAGGTTCTGGGGTGAGCGCTTGCGCGTGAGTGCCACAATGCGGAATGTACTGGACCGGCCGCACCTCGCTCACCCCGCGGGGGCGCGAACACATGCGTTATTTCAGGTTGCGATGCGTTACGCTATTCAAGCCAGAAACGCTGGTTCCTCCTGATGCTTGCATTTCCCTCATCTCTACGCTCCCCTTGCGGAGTCTCAAACCTAATCCGCGGTTAGACTAACCGTTGCTGGGCGCCAGCTAAGTGTCGCTGGATGACATCTGCACTTGAAAAAAATTTACAGACCACCCACTCATAATGATTTCGCCCAAAATAACTAACCGTCTATCTTTATAAGACGGACACTTGGATATTCAAAAGGATTGTTTTGAATTACATAGTCTGAATGTATTCCCCTCAAACTGTCCAGAAGATGGCGTGCACTGGCGGTTAAGTTCTACGAAGAGCATACCATCAAGCAAATTTGCCCAACCAGAGGCATTCCAAGCCTGCTTTATACAACTACATTGAGGAGGATAGAGGGAAAGCGGATTTCGGAACCGTAGGTTTCTGTTTAAATGAGCCTACTCGTCCTATCGACGCAATACGAGCGGAATGGTCTTCGAACTGTTGCCGGACACCAGTCTGAAAAAGTACACTCCATTAGACTGACCTGTCGGATGCCATGCTACGCTAAAGTTACCACGCGGATACGAACGCGAAGCGAGAAACTCAACCCTGCGACCTAGCTGGTCAAAGATCTCCAGCGTCACATGGGTCGTCGCGGTCAGAGCGAATTCAAAGTTGGCTCTGTCCTCCACAGGGTTGGGATAGAGATCTTATAGCAGGACTCCTTACTGGTTGAGCTCCATGGGCTTGCATTAACTTTGTCCATCAACCAGAAACAGTCCAATGCTATCTCACATTAACTCTTCCCCTTCTGCATTCACGATCTCTGTCGGTATGGATGTGCACAAAAGGACCATCGCGTTGTGTGTCTACAATGCGCGTACAGGCGTGATTATGGATGAGCGGGAATTGTTGCATGATCTGCCGAAGGTTACCAAATATCTCTGGAAGGTCCAGGATCGTCATGGTCAGGTACGATCTTGCTATGAAGCGTCTTCCTGTGGATTTGGTTTGCAACGCGCGTTACAGGCCCGCGGGATCTCGTGTGAAGTGATTGCGCCCTCGTCCATTCCGCGTCGTCCAGGAGAGCGTATCAAAACGGATCGTCGAGATGCTCGAAAGTTGGCAACGCTGTATGCTGCCGGGTTACTGACGATTGTTTGTGTTCCAGATGAGGAACAGGAGGCCATCCGGTCTTTGTTGCGTTGCCGGGGAGATCTGGCGGAAACGATCACCCGAACCAAACAACGGATTCTGGCTTTCCTTCAGACACGCGGGTTGCAGTATCCAGGCAAGACCAACTGGACCAAGACCTTTCATACATGGATTGGCGCCTTATCGATGACCGAGATTGACCAGATCACCCTTCAGACGTATCTGCACCAGTTAGATCAACTGGGGCAAGAAGTACGCAGAATTGAGGGGGACTTAGCCGCGCAGGCCGAACGAGATCCCTATCAAGCGCCCGTCAAGGTCTTGATGGCATTCCGAGGGATTGGTCTGGTAACGGCGTTAACCCTGGTTTTTGAGTTGGGAGATCTCCGTCGTTTTGCACATCCACGTCAGTTGATGGCGTATCTGGGCCTGGTGCCAAGCGAGCACAGCTCAGGCAGTTACACGCAACGGGGAGGCATCACCAAAACCGGGAATGTCCATGTGCGGAATGCGGTCATCTCCGCCGCATGGAAGTATTCAAATCGCCCCTGCCGCAGCCGTGTGCTACGACAACGGCAAGAAGCGGTCTCTGCTGAGGTGATCTCCGTTGCATGGAAAGCGCAGCGTCGACTGTACAAACGTTTTCACAAACTGAGTCAGACCAAAGCACGGTGTGTTGCCAATACGGCGGTCGCTCGCGAATTGGTCGGCTTTCTCTGGGAAGCACTGCGCTTGGAAAACCCTTTGATCACCACCAGTGCGAGGGTTTGAATCATGGCTTATGGAGAAGCGATTGGCACGGTTGGAGGGCCCACGAACACGGCTTGCGATAGCAGGCATCTTGCCGGTGAGTGCGCGTTAAGAGATCGTGGCAGCTCCGCACGAACCCGAAATCATGCGTTACAGCCCTTTGGGGTCAAAGCACGCGAATACCAGACTGATTAACCGTCGAAGCTGCCAAGTCGCTTCTCCATAAGCCAAAATATATTTTTTGATGTAGATTTACAAGAAACATAGCGCCGTGTAAGCTCTACCTGATCTGGAGAGTCCTACTATACCAGACCGTGTAGCTCAACAGCATCAGGAATCTCCTCTACTGGCTCCACGGCTGTGCTGATTCCTCCGAAAGAAAGGGCTATACTACTAGGCACGACAAGGCCCGACAAGAGCTCTTCCACCTCGGTACCATCAAGATTAGCGCGGGTGATTGAGCCTTCGCTGGGTTCCGTCCAATAGATCTTCTGCCCCTTGTTGTCTATTGCTAGGTTGATTGCATTGTTTCTGTCTGAATTGGTGGATAGGGCCTCGCTCACAATCACATCCTCGACTTCGGTGCCATCCAGATTGGCGCGTCGGATAATCCGACGGTAGCGGTTACAGACAGTCCAATATATTTTGGATAGCGCGTGAGCCAGGGCAATATCGCAAACACTATCCATTACGATATATTCATCAGATGCCGTATCGCTAAGAGGCGCACGCAGAATCCCGGATGGTCTTTGGACAACGACATTATCGGTGTTCGTCCAGTAGATCATCTGATTGTGTATATCAAGCTCAATACCCGACACTGAATAATTGCCGTTTACTGGAAGCCACTCCGAACGGTCGCGGGGGTTTTCCAAATCTGTACGATTCAGAGCGACACCGGGGCAGTCGGAGCCTTGACCCCAATACACTACTCCTCCCATTAGGTCAAGCTCAATATCGCTCGGTGACCCACTACCACATTGGACCGGTCCCAAGAAAAGCTCAGGATTATCACCATCCAGAGACGCACGCATAATCCCACCGAGATAACTTGACCCATCTGCAAAAACTCCACCCGAATCGGTCCAATAGATTTGTCGGTGTAGAGAATCAACGGTTATATAGAAAAGATGATGCCATCCCTCCGGCCCTAGGTCCTTTGCTTGCACCAGGGTATCTACCGTACCGGTATCCAGTGCATAGCGAAAAATCGTATTGCCCCGGGTATCTTCAGCCTGGACCGCTCCAATCCAGTAGATGTGTTGATCCTGAGCGTGGGCAGAGCGAGCTCCTCCTAGTGCCATAAGCGTCAGAGCAAGGAGCAGATACGTCGGACAATAGTTACTCATAGCGTAGTGCACGTTGCCTGCGCCGCAGGCAAGCGTGTCTGAGAACGGGGGAGATCCCTTGGACGATACTTCCTGTCAAAGGGGCACAACAATCCTGTCCCAACCGAAGATGCCTGATGACGGCCATTCATCTCAACGATACCATGAACCTCCTTGATCCTCATGCAATGTGATGTATTGATTCATGGCGGCATCGATGGCTGCCCACGAAACATAGTAGCCGACCCTCGAAACATTTGGAATACAGCCCGAACATGCAGATAAGATACCCAAGAAGATTCCGTCGGTTGACGGTCCCGGTGCATCATTAATTGTAGCAAACAAGGCTGATCTGCTATCGCCGAATTAACAGGCGTGTCTGTTCGGTACCACCGCGTGCAAATCGGAGGACAAGAAAATTATCATCCCAATGATCGATTTAGCTTGAATATGCGCCTCCGCTATGTTGGGGCGACGACCTGGCCTGAGTTCGAAGATGCTGCCGCAGGTAACCCGGATTTTTATGCTATGCGGCTACCTGGCACAGTGTATCTGCATCTCACCGTCCAGAAAAGGTTCTGGGGTGAGCGCTTGCGCTTGAGTGCCACAATGCGAAATGTACTGGACCACCCACACCTCGCTCATCCCGCGGGGGCGCGAACACATGCGTTATTCCAGATTGCGATGCGTTTCGCTATTCAAACCAGAAATGTTGGTTCGTCCTAATTCAGGACTCCAGGCGAGGCGGGAGTAGGATTTTAACGATCAGTTTTTCACTGATGTCTCAACGCGGCCAGCGACTCACCGTATGGTGGGCGCGCAATCCCGTTTTCCGTGATTATAGCCGTTACCAATCTGGCCGGAGTTATGTCAAACGCCGGATTGTACACGCTCACGCCCACCGGAGCTGTCTGGCGCCCAAAGCCGTGTGTGATTTCCTCGGGTACTCGTTCCTCTATAATGATGCCATCACCATCTGGCATGCTGTAGTCAATCGTAGAAAGCGGAACGGAAACGTAGAACGGAACGCCGTGTGCATTCGAAAGAACTGCCAAGCTATATGTGCCGATCTTGTTCGCAACATCGCCATTGGCTGCAACTCGATCCGCACCAACAATGACGGCATCCACGCGCCGGGCAGCCATGACATGCCCAGCCATGGAATCGGTTATTAGCGTTACGGGTACTCCTGCCCGGCCAAGCTCCCAGGCTGTGATACGACTGCCCTGCAGTAACGGACGAGTTTCATCTACAAATGCTGACAAGCGCTTGCCTGCTTCAGAGGCCATAATCAATGGTGCCAAAGCCGTTCCATACCCCGACGTAGCTACACCGCCCGCATGACAGTGGGTGAGCACAGACATTCCGCTCTCGAGCAAAGAGAGACCATGCCGTCCTAAGTGCCTGCCGGCATCCAAATCCTCAGACTCAATTGCTCGGGCTTCCGCCAACAAGGATGCTTTCAGTGCTGCTTGCGGGGCTTCTGGCCTGATCTTCCCACGCATCCGCCTCAGCGCCCAGGATAGATTCACCGCCGTAGGTCGTGTACTCTCTAAAAGATCAATCGCTGCCTCAACGGCATTCACAGGATCAGTCTGTGGTTCACGCAGCGCCAGAACCGAACCGTAAGCCGCAGCTATACCTATAGCCGGTGCGCCGCGAACACGGAGTGCACGGATAGCCTCTGCCATTTCCTCCGGGGCAGTTAACTCTAACCAAAGCTCCTCCACAGGAAGTAGAGTCTGGTCCAATAACTGGATCGTTGAGGTAGAGTCGTTCCACTTCAATGGGGGACTCATCTGCTTTAATCTGACGGTCGGCGAAATTTTTCCCGATTCCAGGTAAAGTGCACAGAAATTCTGTGGGAATACCCCAAATCACTGACCAATCCTCCGAAATCCCCAAATCCGTAATCAATCGATAATGTTTTGAGGCGTATACCCGCACCGACAGAAGGCACTACATCCACGCCGTAGCTGTCCGTCTGAGCTATCCGGTTGAGTCCTGCCCGAAGTGCGACAAGATTCCGAAACGAAAACTCTGCTCCCAATCTCGGATGAAACGACAGATCCCCTAGATTCAAAACATTCGCTTGCTGCCCGTCAAATGCCACGTCCAAATCCAATCCGATGGTCACAGCGTTCCGGGAACCTACGGGTAACACCAAGCCTGATCCCAAGCGAACCACAGGCAATACCAGGAATGTGTCCCCAGTGGGTAGTTCCTGGTCAAATACTTCAGTGAAGGTATAGGGTGCTCCGGTATCCGGGTTGGTGCCCTCAATGGCGAATGCTGATACGTTCACGCTCCAGCTCTGAAGCATCGTCGATAAGTCCTGGATCTGTACGCCAAGCATAAACCGATCTCCGTACCATTGTGCCCCAGCATCAAAACTATAACCCCACGCATCGGCAAAGTCCCCAATAGTGCGCCTGATGATCTTACCTGATGCGCCAACGGCAAATCGTGAACTAAGACGCCTTGCGTAGCTGACGAGGAAAGCCATATCCGCAGCTGAGAAGCTCGTTATGTGTGATTCGGGGTTTGCTTTGGGTTGATTGCGCTCAGCATCCCAAGCATTAAGCGTGTTTTTGATGTCATTCACACCGCTCCGAAAAAAACTCAACCCCACCGTAGAGGTGCTACTTACCGGATAAGCAACCGCAGCAAAATCAAACGACACAATGCCGGCAAAGCGCTCCGCATGCATGTATGCAATCTCGGGGTATTCAGTATGCGCCAACCCGGACGGGTTCCAGTATACACTGTTCACATTCTGAGTATGTGCGACGTTTGCTCCGCCCATGGCCAACGCCCGGGCATCTACCCCTCCCGCCAGGAAATCCGCCCCGTACTTGGCAATCCGCTGCGCCGACGCAGGGGGACAGATTATGGTGATAAACACCAGGAGATAAACTGTATGTCGCAAATACATTCGGAATTGTAAGCTCAACGCTTATACACACAAATCTATTGAACTGACGTCTCGACGGTCCGTAAATAGGCAAACAGGTCCTGAACCTCTTCGTCGGACAGCACAGAGAGCAATCCTTCCGGCATTAGTGACTCCTCGGAAATCTCCAGCGATTGTATATCGGTGCGATTCAGAACAACATCTTCCTGGCCCACGGGCCGGAGCGTAACCTGGCGATCACTCTCACCTACCAGTGTACCTATATACGTACGTCCACCACGGGTCGTTGCGAGTACCATCCGATAATCATCCTGGATGAACTCATCCGGGTAGATGAGATTACTGAGCAGGTAATCTACATTCGTCCGATTGGATCCCGTCAGGTCCGGGCCCAGAAGGCCACCGACTCCATTCATTTGGTGACATGCCCCACAGGCCTGTGCAAAGACAGTCTGTCCGTTGGAGATGTCCGCAGCCGTCCCAGACGTTACTAGAGATTGATACCGGGTATAAGTCGAGGCTTTATCCCCCGGAAGCTCGTCTATCGGCCCCCAGATTTCGACAAAACCGCTTCCCACAACACGCCGCATCTGTCGGGCAATCCAGACAGGGATCGCATTCCGCTGGATTGAACCATCGCGGAGTGCCTCGACCAGCATCCATCCGTAAATCGGCCGCGATGCCATTGTCTGAATGATTGCCTCCTTATCAGAGGGTGTGGCATCCGGATACATTGATAGCAGAAGCTGTCCAAGCTCCTGGTCACTGAAAGCTGCAACCGCCTGGATTGATGCAGTCCGCATACTCGGGTCATTAACCAGCTCAAACAGAGCTTGTCTGAGCGCATCAGGCTGTGAGGGTACAAGTGATTTCAATGCAGCAATCCGCCGCTCCGGAGACATGGAAGTGTTCAGCACCTCACTCATAAGTGCACGTTCTGCGGCGGCATCACCAAACAGCTGGGCAACTGCGGTAGCTAGTGCACGGGTTTCACGTTTGCGTCGCAACCTCCGATAGGTGCGGTCCCAGTCTGTGGGTGCTTCTATATCTCCCATACCTTCCAATCCAGCCAGCATCCCGCGCAACAGGTGCTCATCCCGGTTCGAGTGAAGTGCTTCCAGTAACGGAGACATATGTCCGGCTTCAATCAGGCGCCGACCAACAAATTCCGTCATGCGCGGATGGCCTTCCGCATCTTCGATAAGCGAAAGCGCTCGCTCAGGTGCTTCCGCCACCAGCGGCTCAAAACCTGTCCATAATAAAGTTGGGATGTTTGGGTCCTCGCTGTCCTCCGAATAGTTCATCAACGCCGCTATGATTGGCCAGCGCCGCTCATAGGAGATCTGCTGAAGCATAGCTGCGAGATATTTACGCACGACTGGAGAGGCTTCCTTTTCGGCGAGCTCCTCAAGACCCAGTAGAGCCTCGGATCCAATCGAGTCCTGCTCCGCTATCAATCGAACGGCCCAGGCTCTCACGTAGGGTTCATTATCCTGCAGCGCACTCGAAAGGGATTCGATGGGGAAATTACCGGTTATATACAGCGACCACATAGCGCGCAGTCTGAGCGGCGTTGTAGCACTAGACTCATAAAGCACATTCAGATGTGTCAAAGCCGAGGCATCCAGTGCACCCATGCTCGCGCGGCGCTGCAATATTACACGGGCGCGCCGGGCATGCCAGTCGCTTCGGCTCTCCTGAAGCTCGGCCAATTCAAGGTTGCTGAGCTGTCGCAGGTCCCCATAACGGCCATCCCATTCTACAGCATGAGACTCTGATGGTGTAATTCTAAAAATCCTCCCAGTATCTTTGTCCAAAACATCCCCGCCACATATATCCGCATCGTGCCAGTCGAGAACATAAAGTGCTCCCTCCGGACCTATTTCCATGCTGAAGCCAACCCATTGAGCATTATGTGCCATCATAAACTCATCTCCATGACTGGCTGTGAACCCGCTGCGACTTGGCTGCAGTACATCACTTAGGACCGCGTGTTCATGAATGTTTGCCATGAACAGACGTCCCGTTTCCTCCGGGGCAAATGCATCAGATTGATAAATGCGGGCACCCCCATGCGCTGAACGGTGTCGGTGATCTACAATGGGAGCGATATCTTCGTAAATGTGAGGGTTTAAGTGAGTACCTCCCTGTCGCATGTAGATCCCGCCCGGGATCACATGGAAAACATGAGGGATCACACAGGCACTTATGAAGAGTTCACCATGCGCGTCGTAATCAATGCCCCAGGGGTTACTGAAGCCATGTGCCACTGTTTCAAACTTGTCCTTTGTCGGGTGATAGCGCCATACGCCGCCGTTGATTTCCACCCCGTCGGCCTCCAGTAGATCTTCCGGGAATGGATCTTCATGCCCGTAGAGCCGTGCCTCCGGTCCTGGTTTTCTTATAACCGACGAGGTGGCAAACCCTTCAAGACCATATAGCCACCCATCCGGCCCCCAATGAAAACTGTTGATTGTTTCGTGTCTGTCCCGAATACCCCAGCCGGTAAGACGAATCTCAACGTCGCCGACATCTGCACGGTCGTCACCATCTCGATCGGGGATAAAGAGCAGGTGGGGTGGGGCGCCAAGAAATACACCATCAAAGCCCACGGCCAGTGCACTCGGAAAAGCGATCCCTTCCATAAAAACCTTCCGAACATCTGCGGTGCCATCGCGATCGGTGTCTTCCAGGATCACGATGCGGCTATCTCCAGATCCGGAGAATCCTGTTTGACGTGATTCATAGTCCCGATTCTCTGCTACCCACAATCGTCCTCGATCATCCCAGGCAAAGGCCATGGGCTGAGTGAGTAGTGGTTCACCGGCCCAGGCATTAACTTCGTAGCCTTCCTTCAGTGTCATCATCTCTGCTGCTGCCACCGGGCTCAGGAATTCTGCTTCGCGCGCTTCCTGCTGAGCCAATCCCCAAAGAGATGCGGTGGAATACATTGCGCCGGAGCGATCAGCATAGTCCTCCCATTTTGCCCGCATCGCAATGTCGCTCATCTCTCCCGTGTACACGAGTAAACGGTGCCGGATGGTTTCCGTATTGCCAGCTTCAATGGTCCAGTCGCCAAGTCTGGCACGAACAGGCCCTACACCCAGTTGACCATCCACACGCCAAGGCTGCGGGAAGTCCGCATTATCAGGATGATCAAATATGGCTACATGGGCCATATCTTCACGCCCTGGCAGTATGAGACCAACATCCATCCACATGGCCCGCTGGCCCTCAGCAAAATGGTTGCGCTGTCGTGCAGCATTCACTGCACGTCCCTCCATTCCTGGGGCCCAGGGCATCCGCAGAAACAGCCCGCCGTATTCGTAGTCGCTGACAACAATGTCGCTTATGGCCTTGCCTGTCCAGGTCAAATCCAGTACAACAGCACTGTCTGCTTCATACATCGTCCAGTTCTGGGTTTCCTGGAGAACAGGGTTGCCGTTCTCGTCGAGTAGATCGTACACGGTAACCCAGCCAATTGTATCTCCGACGGCTCTGGTGACCATCACGGTATCCCTTTGCCAATAATCTCCTTCCGGGTGATGGAAGTAATCCCGTCCATTCAGCCTTGTGAAGCCCCAGTACAGTCCGGTCTGATGCCGGTGATGGTCTGGACTAAACTGGGTCACCGAGGTCGCACCATCCGGCGTCAGAAGCGGGTGCAAGAATGGCCTGAAATCCCGCGCGGACTGCACCACCAGTGCGGTATCCCCACGCACATCGTTCAGTACGATAACCTGATCATCAGTTATTAATGTCCTCAGGCGAGTGATCTCGGTTACGCTGGAGGTGCAACCCGCAAGGGCAACAACAATTACTATTGGAAACAGGTTTTTCATGGGAGGCTCATTGAATTCTTCAGTCTTGTCTACGCAGACGAGCTGCAAACGCACCGTCCATATTGTGTTGATGCTGCAGTGTGACCATGTACCCAGTCGGAGTTACGATAGTCGGAGGGAGAGTATCTCCCGCGTGCTCCAAGATAAAGTTTGTTCGGTGTTCAAGAAAGGTAATAACCTGTACATCGTTCTCCTCCGGCTCAATAGAACAGGTACTGTAGACGAGGAGACCACCAGGCCGCACACGATCGGCGGCCGCATCCAGTAGTTGGCTCTGTAATTCGGTCAGCTTCACCAGATCGTCCTTGCTCCGTCGCCAGCGTAGATCAGCCCGCTTACTCATAACTCCCGTACCACTGCATGGCACATCCAGGAGGACGCGGTCGGCTTGTATATTCGGGCCGTCCGGGAGGCTGGTTTCGAGTGTATGAATATTCTCCAGGCCTTGTGCGCGCGCCGAGTCCCTTAGTTTTTGTAATCGGGTTGCATGAATATCCCAGGCATTTAATTTTCCTGTGCCCCGCATGCGGCAGGCAATGGCTGTGGCCTTGCCCCCAGGGGCCGCGCACGCATCCAGTATGATTTCATCGGGTCTGGGGTTGAGTAGTTCTACAACCAATCCCGCACTTTCGTCGTGCACTGCGCATTGGCCACGATCCATATAACCCTGCCTGATCAGTGGACCCAAGGAGTTAACATAAAAGTAATTCTCCAGGAAATGTGACGCGCGCAACACTATTCCTTGCGTATTCAGCTCGTTCAGCAGCTGTTGCACATCCGTATGCGTCCGGTTCACACGGATGCTGTAAGTTGGCGTCTTATTGTTGCACTGCAGAAGACGAAGGGCCTCATTTCTGCCAAAACGCTGTACATATCGGCGTGTGAGCCAAGTTGGATGCGACCAGCGAATCGCTAAATCACGGATAGGATTTCCTGTATCGGGTTCAGGTAGCATCTTCTGCGCGCGCACCACAGATCTGAGCACCCCATTCGTAAGTCCGGTATGTAACCGCATGGACCGCGCCAGATTTACGGTTTCATTGACGACTGCATAGGGTGGTGCATGCAGGAGGATGATTTCTGCTATTCCCAAGAGAAGAAGTTGCTCCAGCTTCGGTGGAAGAGATTGGGATTTTTCCCTCAGGAAGTGGTGAAGCAGGAACGACAGATAACGTCGCCATCGGGTTACAGTAGACACTAACGCAACGACTCGTGGTCCTGTCCCGCGATCAACCAGACCCCTATATGCTCCATCACGTGTGATGCGCAGTAATTGCTCCACCGCGGTCCTGCGATCATTAGATGATTTGGCAATAGTTTTGGTTTTCGCCGTGCTCATGCCGTGTATACGCCGCACATCTGATTGGGACGCAAAGTGTTACACTTTACTGTTTAAGTTGTATACCGTATCTATCCGCAAATCCTCATGCTGCCTGTAGACCACGTTGGCATAGCTGTAAATGACGGCGCGGCAGTGGAAAGCTTACTTGTGAAGCTTGCCGATTCCGCACCGGCCTTGCCGGAGGATGTAGATAGGCAGGGTGTGCGTGTCCGGTTCTATGGATCCGGTACAAGCCTGGAAATTCTTGAAGCTCTAGGGGCAGAATCCGCTGTAGCAAAGTACCTGGAAAAACGAGGTGAGGGGCTTCACCACATCGCGTTTAGAGTAGCCGATGCGCAAACACACCTTGATCGCATGCGTGCGGCGGGTTTCCAGCCGCTGACTGAAACCCCTGTTCCGGGAGCATCCGGGAAACGCATCTTTTTCCTGCACCCAACAGATACCCATGGGTTCTTGGTAGAATTCTGTCAATCAGCAAAGCAGTATGCTGTATTATTCGAGGATTGTGCAGGGTTGGAGGAGATCATGCATAAAACAGGGTATTGTCGTATACCTACCCAACAATTATCTGGACATGTCGTGACCGGCAATGCACTACCCAAAACATGTAGGAGCCTCGTTGTACATAACGCTTCGTTTGAGTTATCTCAGGGAGAGACTGAAGCTCCGCAGGTACCAACTCTGATCAGTGAGGTCAGCACAGATTTACATCATGCGCAACGATTGCAGTCTCAATGGCCCGAGGCTCAGTTGGTAATCCTTCCCGAGAACCTGCAGCTCAAGCACCTGCCTGCAATTTTGCTGGAGTTCTGGGCATCGATGGAAAATGAGTGAGTCCTCGACCAACAAGGAGGCCCTGTTGGCAAAAGTAGCTGCGCTACCCACGGGATGCGGAGTTTACCAATTTCTGGGCAACAATGAAAGTCCACTCTATATTGGTAAAGCAAAGAATCTTCGCAGCCGTGTCAGGTCATACTTCCGCAAGGATAAGCACCTGTATGGACGCCTGCGGATTATGATTGCCAAGGCCGTTGATGTGCAGGTCATCGTAACCGACAACGAAGCAGAAGCCCTCATACTTGAGAACAATCTTATCAAGGAACGCCGCCCGCGCTACAACATCAACCTTCGGGACGACAAGACTTATCCCTATATCTGCATTAAAAACGAACCTTTTCCTCGCATTTTCCCTACGCGCCGCATCGTAAAAGATGGTTCCAAGTATTTTGGCCCATACACTGACGTTTCGAACATGAAACGTGCCTTGGGAGCTATCAGGTCAATATTCAAGATTCGTACGTGCTCCCTGGATTTGTCACCGGAACCGATCCTGCGCGGCAAATACCAAATCTGTCTGGAGTTTCATATCCAGAAATGTGCCGGTCCCTGTGTAGGCAATCAGTCTTCCGAATCCTACGAGGCAACCATCAGTCAAATAGAAACGCTACTGAAAGGCCATACGGGAGCACTAAAAGAAACACTTGTGGAAGCTATGCAGCAGGCCAGCTCTCTACAACAGTACGAGGAGGCTGCCCGTCTGCGCAATCAGATTAGCGCAGTGGAGAAGTACGCGCAACGACAGAAAGTGGTAACCACTGAACCGATTGATCGGGACCTGTTTGCTCTCGCTACCGCACGTGAAGAGAACTCTGCCGTAGCTGTCTGCTTTAAGGTCAGAGAGGGCAAGATTATTGGACGCGAACACAAAATTATCCGCCAGATTGAGGGATATGACGATCCCGTTCTTATGCAGCGGTATCTCGAACATTACTACACGCAGAGTGCTTTCTTCCCGGATCAAGTGTTTCTTGGTACACCAGTTACCGAACCCGAGGCCCTGACCACTTTTCTGACTGGGCAGCGGGGCAGGAAGGTTATCCTGCACATGCCTCAGCGCGGACAAAAAGCAGAGCTCATGCGAATGGTGCAAGCCAATGCTGAACTTCTGCTTGGAGAATACAAACTGGCCTTACTCAAGCGCGGTGAAGATCGCATCCCTTTTGCAGTGCAGGCCTTGCAAAAGGATCTGCGACTACGAAAGCTACCCCGCCGAATCGAATGTTTTGATATATCCCATCTGGGTGGGACAGGCACGGTCGCTTCCTGTATAGTCTTTCATAATGGACGACCACGAAAAAGCGACTACCGCAGCTACAAGATTCGCAGTGTGCCGGACGGCAAACCGGATGACTTTCTTTCAATGGAAGAAGTTGTTCGGCGAAGATTCCGGCGCATTCGGAGTGAGGACGGGCCCTGGCCGGACCTTGTCGTAGTGGATGGGGGAAAAGGACAGCTCTCCAGCGCGGTCAAGGCACTAAAACAGATTGAGATCTATGGTAAATTCTCGATCATAGGACTGTCCAAACGATTGGAAGAAGTGTATTTCCCAGGGGATAAAGAAGCCCACCATATTGCAAAGCAGAGTGCATCTTTGCAATTGATTCAACGGGTTCGGGATGAGGCACATCGATTTGCAGTCAATCTTCAGCGAAAGCAACGCAAAAGCCGGCTTCTGCATTCAGAATTGCTGAACATTTCGGGAGTAGGCCCCAAAACAGTGCAAAAACTCATCAAAGCTTTCGGTTCGGTTCGGAAGGTCAAAAAAGTCGACCAAGAGGCGCTCCAGGGCGTTGTGGGCCAGTCTGTGGCAAAACGTATTCAAGAACACTTTGCAAAACAGCCCAATGTCCAGTGACCGCAGAAAATTTCTGAAAACTTTAGGCTCGGCAAGCCTTATCGGAGGCTGTGCCAACACAGAGCGTGTACCGGATGCATATTTCAAGAACCCTGAGCCCTTCATCCAGCACGGCCGAGCCAATCTGGAATCAAAACTCGAGAATCAGGAAAGCTTCATAACCCCGGTGGATCAGTTTTTTGTACGCAATAATGATGTAAGCCTTGACGTACCGGTGGATAGCTACCGCCTGATTGTCGAAGGCAACGCCATAGAGCGCCCATTGAGCCTGACCTATAATGATCTGCGTTCGATGCCCAGCCGTACTGTTTTTTCCTATCTGGAGTGCGGAGGAAATCAACGTGCTTTTTTCAGCAAACTACTCAACCAGACAGCAACTGGTACTCAGTGGGGACGTGGTGCCGTCGGAATGGCTGAGTGGACCGGTGTTCCGCTCCTTGAGGTGCTTGAAGCCGCCGGGATCCAGGAGTCTGCTGTTGCGGTTCAGCTTACCGGGATGGATGAGGGTGCACCAGAAGGAGGATTTAGGAGACCCCTGCCGGTAGAGAAGGCAATGGATCCAGATACACTCCTTGTGCTGCGTATGAACGGGGCGCTACTTCCAAAAGACCATGGGGCACCAGTTCGTGCACTAGTGCCCGGATGGGTCGGCAGCAGCAGTGTTAAATGGCTCGGACGCATTGAAGTATCGAATGCGGAAATATGGAGTCGGAACAATACCTCTTCCTATGTACTGATTGGGGACGATTATCCACCTGAGGGGCAGGCCCTCGGACAGGTTGCCAATAAACAATCTCTCAAAAGTGCTCTGGCCTTGTCCTGGCCAGCCACGCTGCAAGCCGGTTTATATCGCATCTATGGGTATGCCTATGGCCCGGACGGCCCGATTGTTCGGGTCCGCTGGAGTGCTGATGGGGGTAACACCTGGGCGGATGCGCAGCTTTTGGAGCCACATATGCGCTACGGCTGGACCCGATTTGAATTCAATTGGGAGGCAACACCTGGCCGACATACACTCATTACCTCTGCTGTTGATACACTGGGGGCTGAGCAACCGGAGACGGTTCCTTTCAATCAGAAAGGCTATCTCTTCAATATGCGGTTGCCCCATCCTATTCAGGTTGCGGGATAATGCGCACAGCACTCAGGTTTGTTGGAGTATTATTGCTTGTATCTGCCTGCACATGTTCCAACCCAGAAACGCAGCGGGCCTTGGGAGAGACGGTCTATGCTATCTATTGCCAAAGCTGTCATGAAGCCCCGGGAACCGGCCCCAGGCTGCCCCCCTCGGTCCTTGCTTCCCGGCTTACCGCTGCTCGACTGTACACGTACAATCAGCAGCAAATGCCCTACAGTGCAGAAGGCATACTATCCGACGAGGACTACTTGAACGTGACCGCATGGCTTCTGTATCGCGCAAGTCTGATTGAGTCAAACAAAACGCTAACCATGCGCAATATGGACAATATTGCGCTCATCGCTCCTAAAACTAGTCCCTCTCAATGACCAAACCTCACATGACATGCTGAACTATATCTGGGGCGGTCTGATTGTTTTGAGTCTCGTGTTTGCGCTCACGAGCGACATCAATGATTTTGTCCAAGACACCTACCGCAACGATATCCCCCTGCCTGTGACCGTCACATTTGAAGATGAATACTCTGCTACCGATCGCCGGCAACACCTGAGCGTGGAGCTATCGGGCAGCGACCTCATTGCTCATTACGGCGACAGCTCAATGACCGGCAGTACCTGGGAAGGTATGCTGTTGCAAACTTCCGCGGGCCGAGAGATCCGGTTTGCAGAAGAGGCCTCGCTTCCCGAACCCCTGGCAACCATTTGCAACGATACAGGCCAAGGCGACTGCAGGGGCGCACTGCAGGGTACACCCACTGGTTCTGAGTGGCAAACCACGGTCACATTTGCCCCTGTTCGTTGGGTCAAAATGAATGCGATTGCCGCTGCCGCGTTAAGCTTTGCAGAAACAGCAGTTACTCTAGCCCTCGGACTCATCGGAGGATTGGGGCTTTGGATGGGGCTCTTAAAGATTGCAGAAGCCTCCGGTATGCTGCAAGCGCTGGTTCGAGTTACGCAACCGCTCATCCGCCCTCTTTTTCCGAAAGTCCCCAAAGATCATCCAGCACTGGGAATGATCGTGCTAAACCTGTCTGCCAATATGCTCGGAATGGGCAATGCAGCAACCCCCCTTGGCATTAAGGCAATGCAGGAGCTCCAGACTCTTAATGAAACCGAAGACACTGCCACAGATCCAATGGTTATGCTGCTCACTATGAATACTGCCAGTGTACAGATCATGCCGCCTGTGACCTTGGTAGCAATCATGGGATTGCAGATCAATCAACTGTTCTTTGCAATCTTGATCACGACCGGGCTTTCCCTGATCGTGGGCATTACTGCCGTAAAACTGCTGGGTCGGCTCAAACGCTACCGTGAGGTTACATCATGAACATACTGCAGTTATTCCTTGATTACGCATCCGCACTGGTCCTGCCAGCCATCCTGGTGGGCTTTCCGGTCTACGGAATGATTCGCAAGGTGCGTGTCTATGAAGTATTTGTAGAGGGAGCCAAAGAAGGGTTCAATGTGGCCGTAATGATTATTCCCTATGTAATCGCAATTCTGTTCGCGATAGGCATGTTTCGCGCCAGTGGTGCAATGGGTTTTCTGACCGACATCCTGCGACCGGTCGTGGGATTGATCGGTATTCCTGCCGAGGTTATTCCAATGGGCATTGTGCGTCCCCTCACCGGATCCGGCTCGGTCGGCATTATCCTGGACATGATCAACCATTTCGGCGAAGACTCAATCTTCGTCAAAATGGCTGCAACCATGTTTGGCTCAACAGAAACCACGTTTTATGTGATCGCCGTCTACTTCGGTGCTGTCAATATCCGTAAGACACGCCACGCCGTACCTGCGGGACTTATCGCAGACACTTTTGCAATGCTGGCTGCCGTTTACGTCGTTCTGTTACTCTTCGGCTAGAGTGCCAGGACGCTGTTTTCCGAGAAATGGGGATTGGGTGCGTATTCATCGGCCTGGGGCTCGTTGTGCCATTCGTGTCCATCAACGAAGTAGCGAAACTCCACCGTAGAACCCGGCTTGAATGATAGCACCTTGGTCCAGACCCCTTTGCGGGAATCACGCTTCATGGGATGTTTGGACGTATCCCAATCGTTGAAGCTGCCGGCTATGCTGACACTGTTCTGGGCCTGTTCCAGAGGAATCTCAAATGTAACACGGATCGAGCGTCCTTTAGGACTGAGTTTTTTTAGAATCATTTGAAGAGAAAAATTTGGTGAAGGGCGCGTTTACGCTGTAAAATGACTTGGTTCAAATTGTAAGCGCTTCCACCCTTGCGAAGAATAAATTATTTTTATATTCGCCGAAAAGCTGTTGCTGGAGTGTGTATTCAGCTATATCTGGAATGATTCTGTTCAATAGCGGCAATTCTTCATCGCCATCCTGGTTTTCCATGTGGTTCACCCGGTCTGAAGCAAGTTAGGCGAAGAAAACCTACAGCACCTGGGGCATATTCAAGGTCAAGCCCAATCAGTTGTATTGGATCAAGAGGGTGCCTCCAGATCTCCCGCCGCACCTGCTCAAATAAGGGTTGTCAAGCTCTGTGGCGTATTTCGTGTGAGTCGCAATCCCCCGATGAGCGGGGCATTCTGTGTCAGATATATCCGCGTTGCATAGGTGTGGATTATGCATTTAGAATGGGGAATTATCCAATCCCATCTGGGTGAGGTCAGCCTTGAATTGGTCAACGCCGAAATACGAAAGCTCCCTGCACTTGAATTCGAAGAAGCATGGCGTGAAAAGGTTGGCGAGATTCCTGGTGTAAACTCTCTCGTTTTCCAGGCTGCACTGATTTCTCTCGGAAGCAGCATTCGGGCAGAATTGGCCGCACCTACCACACAGGCGCTGGAAGAAGCAACAGCGCGCTTCAGAGAGGAGCTTGCAAGTATTGCGGGGACTTCCAATATAGACGATGATCAAGACAGGGGGAAACGCGAGATTCAGTTGGAATTGCTTCCGGAATCACGCCCTCTCGGACTGACTTTTGAGGACATGGCCTTGCAAGTACGCAACGCCTTCTTTGGTGCCGAAGCCCTGCGTATACAGAGAGGCCGGGACGATGTCAGAGTGATGGTTCGCCTGCCAGAGGATGAACGCAATACCCCAGCCGACCTGCAGCGGCTCCGTATTCGAACGCCCGCCGGAGCAGAGATCCCTCTCAGCGAAGTCGCTGAAGCGCGCATTGCCACTGGCCCATCCGCCATTCATCGACGTGACCGCCGCCGCGTTGTAACCGTCACAGCGGATGTGAATGAAGAGCAAAACACACTGGAGGCGGTTATTGGTCGCATAGAATCAGAAATCATACCGACTATTCAGACAGATATTCCAGGATTCAGTGTGAGCTTTGAAGGTGAGCAGAGGCAACAAGCCGATTCTGTGAACGCACTGACAAGAGGATTTATCATCGCATTGTTTGTGATGTACGCACTCCTGGCTATTCCATTTCGTTCATATATCCAGCCATTCATTATTCTGGCCGTGATTCCGTTTGGATTTATTGGTGCCCTGATTGGACATATAATTATGGGACTAAACCTGAGCATGCTTAGCCTGTTTGGGATTGTGGCACTTAGTGGAATTGTAATTAATGACTCGTTAGTACTTATTCATTTCGTTAATGAGAGGAGGCGGGAGGGAGTTCCTATGGAGAAAGCCATTTGGGAAGGTGGGAAGGCACGCTTTCGCCCAATTCTGCTTACATTGGTAACCACGTTCCTAGGCGTTCTTCCCCTTATACTTGAGCGGAGTACACAGGCACAATTCCTTATCCCGATGGCCGTAAGTCTCGGTGTTGGCGTACTATTTGCCACGGTTATCTTGATGATGTTGGTACCAGCGCTCATGATGCTGCATCACCGTATGGATGTCTTGCTTCGCCCAGGACACGCGGACCAGCCCGCCTAGCAGTTCGCAGATAGTATCTCTGGATTCCAGAATTGGCGTGGCCTATCTCTGGCAGGATCAATGTCCAACCTCAACAGCGCTCATAAAGGGCTTGATCAATCTGTTGATTGATCTTCAGTGCCTGTTCTCGGTGGAGCACTTGAAAGGACGTGAATGTCCTGGGAAGTCGAGTGTGTGGTCCCCGATTGATACGATTGACATGCCCCTTCCTGAAACCAGAACCGGTGCGAGGAAATCCTGACTGAATTGGATATTTTGCGGAATTAGCCGTAGGAAACGTGGATGACGGCTTCTGCGTACAGGAAACCCAATTACGTCCTTACAGTCGCAGCGCCCCATGTAGTAGAAAATCTCAGTTGACCAGCCATGCACTGAACCGTTCGTTCAATTCGTCCTGGTGGTCAACCCACCAAGCTGAGTTGAAACGCAGGGCACGCCGCGTATTGGCGGTACTCGCCGGCATGTGTGGTTCCATGTCTACTCCAGCCACAATGTGAGTCGTCACCAGTGGCATCCCGGACTTCCGCACGGAGGAATATGAGATCCGCCTTCCGATCCGCGACAATGATTCAGCACTGGTTGCGGAGACAACATATTCCAAGGCCTCTTTCAGGCGCGGGGTACCAGGAACAATTCCGATCTGTCCCACATCAAGCATCTGTCCGTCCCAAACAATCACGAACGGCTGATCTTCAAGCACCTGCGCGTTGAAGATACGACCGTTATAGGCTGTGGTCATGATCACTTCACCGTCGGCCAGCATTTGTGGCGGCTGGGCACCGGCTTCCCACCAGATCACCTCTTCCCTGATGGATTCGAGCTTTGCAAAAGCACGTTCAACTCCCTCGGGGGTATCCAGTGTGGCGTACACCTGATCTAGGGGCACCCCGTCTGCAATCAACGCCCATTCAAGATTTACCTGCGGTGCTCGCCTCATTCCCCGGCGACCAGGGAAGGTCTCCAGGTCGAAAAAGTCAGCCATCGTAGTGGGCTTGGGACCAGGAATGGTCGCCTCACTGTAAGCATACACGGTTGACCAAAAAATATTACCTACACCACATTCAGTCAGGGTTTCGGCCACAAAATCCTCAGTAGCGGGCGTTCCATCAGGGCCAGGCGGTAATATGTCGATGTCTATCGGTTCCAGAAGTCCTTCGTCGCATCCCCGCACCGCGTCGGCGAATTCCAGATCCACTACATCCCAGTGAATATTGCCAATTTCAACCTGTGCGCGGATTTGTGCGAGCCCTCCGTTATAGTCCTCGACTCCAACATTGATGCCCATTTCCTCGGCGAAGGGAATGTTAACCGCCTCGTTGACGGCTTGTCCATACGAGCCTCCCCAGGACACTGCTGGATGGAGCGAGGAGCTTCCGTGCCACATCCAGCAGCCAATAGGGTGATCAGAAGCGTGAAAGTGACTGATTTGGTGGAATCATTCATGGTTTAGTCTCTTGGTTTTACTTCAATAGTGATTGATGCACTGCTTGCCAAGGAATTTACTGTACAAAAAGATTCTGAAGAAATGTCTCCAATGAGTCCACGATTTGTTATGCGTAGGATCATCCGCGAATCAGCCCCTCCTTGGATGCTCAAACATACGCGTCAATCCAGATGGTTGCGCAGCATGTATTGCACACAAATGGTATATGCTTACTGACCTGCGTTTTGCGTGCTTCACCGCTGAAACTGCACGGTCTTCATATCAACCCCCGTGTGACGGTGAACTATTGATTCCCAAACCGTCACAACGTCTTGCCCGTCATCCACAGAGCCGTAGGCTTTTCTTTGACGAATCTTCATGATTGTTGCAGTCACTGGGGGCGAGGTTTTGGCTACTACGTCACCTGTTGACGATTCAACTACAAGCCAAGCGGCCTTTGCGGAATCCGCTGGCCAAATGAGTTGCATCCACAATCGGTCCTCGTCGTCAAGTACCATTGCATTGAATGCGGGTTTGGTATCCGGCACATCTCTGCGTAATTGAACCTGCCATTCTTCTGGCCATCGGGACACCTCTTCATTTTTTTCATCCAAAGTGATGGGTATGGGAGAGTAGGGGATAACAAATTCGCCAACCACTCCACTAATAGAGGTGGTGCTCACTTGAATGGTTTCGTTCCACCCAGCGTGGATTGGTCCATCTGAACTTGAGATAATAAATGACTCCCGTCCCCATATACGCGGGAAGGGAAGATTCTCAATAACCTCGTCTGAGATCAATGTAAGTTGATAGGATGGAATCAGGGCGATTGAATCTCGCAAAACCCCACCAAAATGATCCAGAAACTTGACTTCCATAGGCCAATCATTCTCGTCCGTGGCGTCTTCGTCTGGGTAATGCTCGAATTGGACAATCATGCCTTCGGGTAGTATAGCCAGGACATCTGCAGCCTCTACGTTATTAGGGAGATTTGTGGCCAGGTTTACCATACGGGTCAATTGGTAGTCGCCTGGAGAATACACGGTTAATCGGCCATTATCCTCGTCAAACACAAATACGGAGTCCTTGGTGCCGACTGTAAGCAACGGAGTATCCTGAAACCCTCCCGGGGCCTCACCCTCGCTCCCGATCCCATGAGTAAGTGTACCGTCGGGTAAAAAGACGCGAAAACCAGGAGATGCGTTATCTGCTACTAGGATGTTCCCCTGCGCGTCAACTTCTATGTCGTCGATATAGTCAAAATAAACAGTATCCACGACGGCCTCATCGCCGATTCGTAAAGACGTCAGTCGATGAAAAAGTTTCAGCCGTCGCTCTAGGATCAATATCTTCTTCGGTATTACATCCTCCTATCAAGCAGGCAGCGAATGCAATAAGGGCAAGAAATCTGATCGTGCTCATTGACATCTTGTGATACTCCAGAAGCCGAATGTATTCATAAGGGTCCCTTTCAATGTTCCTCAACTGGATGATTTTTCAATGCTTTGGTCCAAAAAAAACAATCCAGCATGAATTCACAATACATAACAATTATGTGCCATTATAAAACAGATACAGAACACAATTGACGGAAAAAAACTTGAAGCGTTACTATATTAACGAAGATTCTGTCTCTAGCGGTGTGATGAACCACTGGCCACACAGTATTCACAGGGCGAGTGCAGTGCGGCCATCAACTCGTACAAATGACCAAATCAATTGGCCCAATGGAAGGCCAATCCGTCGCGCACAGGCAGATCCACAAAAAATGAAATGATTCGAATCATGCCACATTTTATTTGCGTAAATGGCAGGGAGTCCCCAGGTCTTGGATTTTGGATATTTGCAAGGGAGGCTAGGGTGTACGCCATTCTTGCGAGTCGCAACACCTTGCAGCGCGTACAGAGGTCCAGCGCTGAGCAGCAACCTACGATGATATCATGACAAGGCAAATAGTTGAGCAGCGAAAGGTGGAGTTAGACGGGACGCGGCGTCTAATCCAAGACTCCAACATGGCCATACACGACATCTATGATGCGTTGGTAGAGTTGATAACCAACGCCGATGATCGCTACCAGATATTGGGAATCCGCGGTCAAATTGATATTGAGCTTATCCGCCGCCGTGCAGCGGGCGAGTCGTCAACGCTGCGCGTTCGTGATTTTGCGGACGGTATGTCCATGGAGGCCATGAGCCAAAAGATTGGCCGGACAGGTGGACGGGTGAGCGGCATGGAGCAGGGACTTGCTGTCCGCGGGACCAATTCACGAGGGGCAAAGGACATAGCGGCCTTGGGGAAAGTCACCTTTGAGTCTATTCCAGGCGATGGCAGCGTACATGCGTGTGAGGTGTCGGAGTATTTCGATTTCAAACTGTACAAGCCGACAAAGGTCACCCAGGCCGAACGAAAACGGTTGGGTATTCTTGAGGGTACGGGCACGGTGGTCACCATCGAATTGAATGCGAGCCGAAGAATTCCCTCCTCCGTAAATTTAAAGAAGAATGTTCGCCTGCTTGTGCCATTGCGGGACATACTTAAAGATCCGGGGCGCGAAATAACACTAAAGGATGGCGCCAAAGAGCGGACGGTGATTCAACCTCCAGTGTTGGCTGGACGAGACCGGATCAAGGTTGCCTTTGACGTGCCCGGTTATGCGGGCGCAAGGGCAAAGCTGACGATAAGTCGAACAAGCGAACAACTCGGGGGCGAAACATCAAGATTCCGGCGCGGAGGCATACTGATCAAGTCTCGTCATGCGGTCCACGAAGCTACACTATTTGACAAAGATCTTGAGACCGATCCGCATGCGCTGCGATTTTTTGGTCGCTTGGTTTGCAACCGTATTGATGAACTCTGGAATCAATTTGATCAGCGCGTAGAAGCACGTGCCGACGCTGACCCGAGCAATCCCATGCCCGTGCTCGATCCTTCGCGACGATCCGGTTTGGCCCGGGCGCATCCATTTGTCAAGGCCCTTTTTGCCGAGGGACTGAAGCGGCTGCGTCCGCTGATTGAAGAGGAGCGAAAAAAAGCAGATAGCGAGCGCGCGACCATTGAGAATCGGGCCACCCGCAAACGCCTAAATGCACTGGAGCGTGCTGCGACAAAGTTCTTGGAGCACGAGGGTGCTGAAGATGATGTGTCCCGTGACGGGAGTGGAACCAGCACTCGATTGTTTCAGGAGTCGGGCTTTTCTCTCAGCCCCAAGTTTGCCAAAATTGTGGTTGGCCAGTCGATCCCCTGCACATTGCGTGTGCGGCAAAAAGCCTTTCCTGAAATCGAATACGGAGCAACTGTCCAAATCGAGTGCCTGACAGAAGAGGTGGCTACCGACAAACGGTTCGTGTCGGTTGAATCCCACCCCACAGAGGATGACGTTTTACAGGCCTCGTGGAAGTTGACGGGCGTTCAGCCGACCACAGCCTCTGGTATCAAGGTGTCTATCGGGTCCATCACAGAAGAGTGTATCGTAGAGGTCCTCAATTCAAGAGCAGATGAATTCAGGGAGCTGGGAGAGCTCTGCTTTCACAGATCACTATATCGTATCAAGATCGGCGGTCCGAAAAAACGCATTCGAATTTTGGCACCGCTTTCGCTCGTATCTGAGCCCACCATGCTGAATATTTCAGTCGACAACAGCAGGTTCAAGGTATCCGGCAACAAAATGCTGGTGCCGAAAAAAAATCTTGGCGTGGCCAGCTGTGACATTCGAGTTGGTGTTTCTGGAACAGAGGACGCTAAAGCCATAATTGTGGCGAAGCTGAAGAGTGAGGAAGCTACTGCCGACTTAATTACCTTTCAGCCGCTCGGAGCGGGCATTAAGATTAAACTTGAAGATATCAAGATTGCCAACCAGCGCTTCCGTTGGCGGCAAAACGTCCTGGAAATCGCAGCCCGCCATCCGTCCCTTAAGCAGTATTTGGGCTCGGCTCCACGGTTTCAGGGGCAGGACGAAAAACATTTCAGAGTAATGTTGGCAGAAATCACAGCCGATGCGGTGTGTGCGCGTCTGGTGAGCGAACGCGTTCAAAATAATCCAGAGGAATATGATGACTTCCACTGGGATCAGTACTATGCCGAATACAGCAAGTTGATATCACGATTTTTGCCGACAGCTCAAAAGCTTCAAGTGCCGTCGGAAGGCTAATGGCTGCGCGGCCCACCAGCAAGGCATAGCCCAAGACTTCGGGATGCTCCGGCCTGCACGTGTGATTGCATCAATGCGACTGCATGCGAAAGAAAGCCCTCAAATGGCTGCAATTTGATGTTCTATCCTCCTTGCCCAACTACGCCAAATGAAGCGCAATAAATCAACGGATCTAAGGCGCCTTGGTGCTTCGTTTTGCCGGCCAATCATACCCTTGGCACCCCTCCTGTGGTCTCAACTCAGCCCATTGGATACACCGGTTGGTATTCCATAGCGAGTTTTGTATTGCGCCACAAATGAGGGACTGGCTATGATTCATTAGCCTGGGGGTTGTAGCGGAGGGATCTTCGCTCCGCGCACTCCTGTCTGGTTTGGGTCGTATAGGGGGCATAAATGAACCCCATTCTCTGTGAGATCTCTACCTCCCTCGGTGTGAAATCTTGATCAATCTTCGTGACGATGGGTCTGGGATTGCTTTTGGGAAGCACCGCGGTCACGCGGTTGATCTTGTTGAGTTCGGTGGGGATCGTATCCCAGCTGTCATTAATGCTAGGTTATCCAGGTTAGGTACGACCAAACGAGAAAACTACGGTAGGCAAGTACATTAAATAATTCTGATTGCAAGCACTCACACTAGCCTATGTTTGCGTCTCACTTCATATTCCGCATTGGCTCTATTTGATGAAAGTCATGCGCCCACTGGCATGATAGATCTCTTTTCCCACTTGCGCCGTGACGTGATAGACATACACGCCGGAAGGCAAGTGAGAAACTTTGAGAGGCAAAGGCTGTGAAGGACCGGCCGCTACATCTGGGAAATCTTCCCAGTGTATCCGCTGTCCCAGCATGTTGAATATATCTACGGATACTGCGGCCGTCTCCGGCAAATCCAGCAGAATGGTGGTAGACGGGTTGAATGGATTGGGATAATTCCCGAGCAAATCAAAGTCCACAACCAGAGGTACTTCCGCTACATTGGTGGCAACACCCACGCGTATCGTAATCCAATCAGGATCTGAGATCGCATATCCGTAGGCCTCGGGCGGCGTCCCCCTATGCCCCGGAGTTGCAACCAGTTTAAAGTGGACTTCTCCTTCTGTCATTGGTGCTGTAAAGCTGGGCATGGCCGTGTCTCCACCCGTCAAGGGTAATGCCCCTGAACTAGGAGTATCTGAATCTGGACCGTCTACTTGCATCCAAGTCCACCGTACGAAACTCCCCCATGGCCCCGTGACGCTGCCTGGAATAGAAACCTCAGTTCCCGGCTGTGCTGTTAGGTCTGCGCTTGCGTCGACCACTGGACGGAAGGGTGCTCCTGGGTTACCTTGAAGACGTAAGCCGACAGAATTACTCGAGTACAATTCAGTAAGATCTTTAATAATGCCCTCAGGGAGCGTGACCAGATCATTATCGTACAACCAAAGCCCCTCCAGCGAGGTCAATTCATCAAAGATGCCGTCAGGGAGCGTGACTAGTTTGTTTTCGCTCAAATAAAGCTCAGTCAGCGAGGTCAGTTCGTCAAAGATGCCGTCGGGAAGCGCGCTCAGGTCATTTTGCGACAAGTAAAGCTCATTCAGTGAGGTCAGTTCATCAAAGATGCCGTCGGGAAGTGTGCTCAGGTCATTTTGCGACAAGTAAAGCCAAGTCAGCGAGGTCAGTTCGTCAAAGATACCGTCGGGGAGCGTGACCAGATCATTTTCATTCAAGTAAAGCAAAATCAGCGAGGTCAGTTCGTCAAAGATGCCATCGGGAAGCATGCTCAGATCATTATTGCCGTGCGCCAGGCTAACTGGCAAAAGTGTAGCGGGTGCAAGTCCTGCAATATGAAGTTTAACCGAAACACATATTTCCGCGAGCCGTGCGTAGTGATCTGCGAGGATCCCTGCGAAGCGTCGGTAGCGGTGCGTGTGGCCAGAGCTAATGAGCATCGAAATGGTCATGATCTGGGTCGCCGAGGCCGTGGTAATGGTCGAAGGCAACATGTATGTCATCGCTATGGTGAGATGGCATACAGGCCCACGGTGTCGAAGAACTCATGGACGCATGTACACACTTTGTCGGGACCTGGGATAGTGTGCCACGAAGTACACGGAGGTGAGTCAATGACATAGCCGAAATGTACGAACTGTATAAGGGATGGGGGCCGTCCCCATAAGCGTTAACTTGTTTCCTATTTGATTATCTTTAGGTATCTCTACACGGGAATTGTCGTGATTTCAGCATTCTGAATTCTAACCGATTTGGTAGAATGTTGGATATACCTGTGATTGATCATTCAACCATCGTAATCAGATGAAGGGAACCGTAACACGCGCGCCCGAGGAAGAGGATTGGGCGGTTGTGCTCTCGTTTTTACCGAAAAATTGGCAGGAGTTGGCCGAGGAATCTGGTGCATTGCGCGGGCTACGTAAGGATAAGTCGCCGGAATGCCTACTTCGAACCTTGTTGATCCATTTAGGATGTGGTCATTCGTTACGAGAGACGGTCATACGAGTTCGTCAGGCTCAGATTGCGGATCTATCTGCGGTCGCATTGTTCAAGCGCCTGAAGAAGTCTCGTAGGTGGCTTCATGCGATGTGTGTTGCGCTGTTTCAGGAGCATGGAGTTGGCGTATCGGCGGGAGTGGGACGTCAAATGCGTGCGTTTGACGCGACCCACATCAGTGAGCTGGGACGTACGGGATCTCTATGGAGACTCCACTACAGCATAACCCTACCTGCATTGGGTTGCGATTTTTTCAATTTAACAGCGACGAAAGGAAAAGGGACGGGGGAGTCCTTGAAGCAATTTCCCATCCGGTCAGACGACTATATTTTGGTGGATCGGGGATATGCAACCGCTCTGGGAATCCAGCATGTGGAGGCATCTGGCGGCTATGTGACCGTGCGGGTCAATACTGGAGCCTTGCAGTTCGAGACGAAGCCCGGCCAGTCCTTTGATTTGGGAATTATATACGATAGTACCCATGAAATTTCCCAGATTATCCCCAAAATACCAACTTTTTCCTTACTTTTATGGAACTTTCCATACGCTTATGGGTACTATACTGTACGATAATCACACAGTAGCATGAGTAAGCACAGAACGGGGCCAGGCAAATCTTATCGCAAGGGTATCTCGTGGATGGAGATACTGAAAATGTTTCCTGACGATGCAACCGCTGAAGCGTGGTTTGCACAGAAACGCTGGGGCAATGAGCCTGCGTGTCCGCATTGTGGGTCGGTAAATGTGCAGTCCGGCGCGAAGCATCCAACAATGCCTTACAGGTGCCGAGATTGCCGTAAGCGGTTTAGTGTACGTGTTGGAACGGTTATGCAGGGATCGAATCTGAGTTATCAGATATGGGCCGTGGCAATCTATGTGATGAGTACAGGCATCAAGGGCGTGTCCAGTATGAAGTTGCACCGTGACTTGAACATTACGCAGAAAGCCGCTTGGCACTTAGCCCACCGTATCCGCAAGACGTGGGATGTGGAGCTTGAACAATTCCCGGGACCGGTCGAAGTGGATGAATCGTTCTTTGGAGGCAAGGAACATAACAAGCACGCCGATAAGAAGCTCAACGCCGGCAGGGGCCCCGTAGGCAAGACGGCCGTAGTAGGTATCAAAGATCGCTCTACCCTGCAGGTACAGGCAAAGGTCGTATCAGATACTACCGCAGATACGCTCACAGGCTTCGTATACAGCACTTCGCGGCAGGAGGCGCAAAACCTATACCGATGACGCAAAAGCGTACCAGGCGTTGAAGAGAGCCGCACACGCAACCGTTAAGCACTCCGTCAAGCAATACGTGGATGGTCAGGCGCACATCAACGGCATGGAGTCGTTCTGGGCGCTCTTGAAACGTGGCTATTATGGCACCTATCACAAAATGTCACCCGAGCATCTACAGCGCTACGTAGATGAGTTCGTGGGGCGCCACAATGTACGCAGACTCGATACCGTTACGCAGATGGAAAAAGCAGCTGAGGGGTTTGTGGGGAAACGGCTCACGTACAATATGCTCACTCGGAAAATTGGTAACGTCGCAAGAACATGATGGAAACCAACGCACTATATTATGGGGACTGCTTGGACTGGATGAATAAATGGGATGACCAGTCCGTAGACTTGATCTACTTGGATCCCCCATTTAACTCAAAGGCAAACTATAATCAGTTGTTTCACAAGGATGGTGGAGGTGATGCACAATACCGAGCCTTTACGGATATGTGGTCCTGGGATGAAGCAGCTGCGGATAGATTGTACATGTATCAAAATGCGGTGGGGAGAAAGGCACACAACGCGATTATGGGCTTAAATCGAATACTTCGTCCGAGCGGAATGCTCTCCTATCTGACTTATATGGCAGAGCGACTAGAGGTGATGGATCGATTGTTGAAAGATACTGGAAGCATCTATTTGCACTGTGATCCAACGGCGAGCCATTACCTTAAAGTACTAATGGATGCCATATTCGCAAAAAAAAGGGGGGGGGATTTAGAAATGAGATTGTCTGGAAGCGAAAGCAGGAGAAACACAATCTAGCAAAAAAAACAATGGGATCTGCCCACGACATTATTTTGTGGTATGGTGATCCAGAAAAGGCGGTGTACCGCAAGCAATACACCGCCTATGACAAAGATTATATTAACAAGGAGTACAAGCACAAGGATCACCGTGGTCGTTATGCAACCTTCCCATGTACCAACAAGGCCGGCGGAAATTTGCCATACACATTCAGGGGGGTTACAGAAGCGTGGCGTTTTAATGAGGAAGAAATGCAACGCAGGTGGGATAATGGTTTATTGACCCAAGCACGAGAAGGTGGCCCATTCCGTTATAAGAAATATCTCTCTGATGCTATGGGGGTCCCATTAGAAGATATTTGGACAGATTTGCGCGCAGTTCGGGGGAAGGAAAGCCTTGATTACGACACTCAAAAGCCAGATCTTTTGTTGGAACGCATCATCAAGGCTTCAAGTGACGAAGGAGATATTGTTCTTGACCCATTCTGCGGTTGCGGAACGACTGTTGCTGCTGCGAGAAGACTTAATCGTCAATTCGTAGGAATTGATATATCCTCTTTCGCGATTGATGTGGTAGTGGACAGAAAGTTGAAAGACAAAACGGTTCCTGCCTATGGTATCCCACAGTCTTTACGTGCTGCCGAGAAAATGGCAAAAGAGTCCCCATTTTATTTTGAATCATGGGCTATAACACGTCTACCTGGATTTGCACCCAACACCAGACAGGTGGCTGACGGAGGAGTAGATGGGCGTGCAACTATCACACGTAAGCCAGATAACTGGGATACGAAACTGGCGCTTGCTCAGGTAAAAGGAGGCAAGTTCAATCTAAGCGGATTACGCGACTTTATGGGTGTCATGGGGCGAGATGACGCAGCATTAGGTTGCTACGTGACACTCAAACCGGTTAATTCAACCGAAGCAAAAAAAGAATCTGTAAATATCGGCAAGATTTCCATAGCGGGATATTCATTTCCTCGGATGCAGATGTGGTCTATTGCGGATTATTTCGATCAACGCCCTGCCAGATTGCCCACTATGAACGACCCGTATACGGGCAAACCAATGAACTAGTTAGGATTTTCCTAGAATGAACTTCCCCACCATGAAGCCACCCAAGCGCTCGAAACCCATCGTCAGGACCAAGAAGTATACCAAGAAGCCACGCGGTCGTCCAGTGAAGAACGACATCATGAACTTGCAGGGTAGTATCCCGGCGACGCCGGATGAGCTTGCGCGTGTGATCCTGTCCACGCCTCCCCACAAGATCAAGCCCTGAAAAAATCAGTATGAATCGTTCCCGGGAAATCTGGGAAATTTCATGGGTACTATCGTATATAATTCCCTTTGATTTATTAGCCTCCGTGGAATCGATCAAACAGGCAGGGAAGGCGGGGGTCTGGACGGTATTCATCAAAACCTTTCCCCCAATCCAAGGACGTATTTGTGCATTGCGCAAAGCAGACGAAGCCATCCAAGAGGCAGAGAATCGGATCTTAAAGACGGCAAAGCGCAAGGGGCATCGACCACGAGATGAAACCTTACGTTATGCGCGCTATGTTATCCTGTTTACGACCTTCCCGGTCGATGAATTTTCGGAGAACGATATCCTGGAATGGTATCGATTACGCTGGCAGGTGGAACTGGTCTTCAAACGATTCAAATCATTGGCCCAACTGGGACATCTGCCGAAATTAGATGAGGAAAGTTCACAGGCGTGGCTCTACGGGAAGCTAATGGTTGCACTGTTGACCGAAAAAATCATCCGACATGCACGGACATTTTCCCCCTGGGGCTATCCAGTGCAGACGAAGTGCATGGAGAGACTTTAAGTTTGCACTGAATCAAGTTGTGCGGGCAATTGAGCCACACTACGCCTTGAAGGAAATGATTCAGCATTGGCCTATCATTTCCAAGTCGCTGGCAGAGCCACCCAGACTCAGAAACTATCAAATTGAACGATATTTTTCTGTCACTAAAACAAGTTAACGCTTATGGGGACGGCCCCCCGCAATCGCCGTGCAGGCGGAGGTTGCAAACCGCCCACAGCTGCTGCACTAAAGAGGTGTGGTGGTGAGCGTGCTGGGAAAAGGCAGGTGTAGGAACCTGTCAGGTGAGAGTCGTAGAGTCGAACGCAAGTGAATCACGGATGACGAGTCGAAAGTCCTTAGAAGATGGTCAAAACCGGGGTATTCTCCTGATCCCGGGACGAGGTTGGCGGGGACCTGCTTACTGGCCAACCGGCCTCCGGCATAAACGTGGCGAGAATGCGACTTGGGCCCTTATACGGAACGTGGGAACGTGTCGGAGTGATGAGAAGGGAGCGTGGCAAGCAGGCAGTACCTGTAAGCCATTGAGTACCAAGGCACTCCACACGGGCGGATCACCTCGTAGTAGTGATGAGACTCCTGTAACGGGAGAGGAGCGAAGGGGGTGAACCATGCAGCAGGACGCGAGGAAGCAACCGAAAGGGAGGACTTCAACGCAAAACGCAAAGCCGTTTCCAGTGACCAAGCGACAAGTTTGGGAGGCGTGGAAGCGTGTAAAGGCGAACCAAGGCGGGGCGGGGATCGATGCGCAGTCCATCGCAGATTTCGAGGCCAAGCTTGCGGATAATCTCTACAAGCTCTGGAATCGAATGGCATCGGGCAGTTATCATCCACAGCCGGTGCGACGGGTAAATATTCCGAAGTCGGACGGAGGCGTCCGGCCCTTGGGAATCCCAACCGTTGCGGATCGGGTGGCACAGATGGTGGTGAAGCAGGTTTTGGAGCCGGAACTGGAACGAGAGTTCCATCCCGATTCCTATGGATACCGACCGAACAAATCGGCCCATGACGCACTCCGGCAGACGCGAACGCGATGCTGGAAGCGGGCCTGGGTACTGGACATGGATATCAAATCTTATTTTGATACGATAGACCATGCTCTGTTGATGAAAGCGGTCCGGCTACACACGGATCAGAAGTGGGTGCTCTTATATATAGAGCGTTGGCTGACGGCACCGGTGATTCATCCAGACGGGACGGAAGAGGCTCGGGATGTTGGGACCCCGCAGGGCGGGGTAATCAGTCCGCTGCTGGCCAATCTGTTTCTGCATTACGCGTTTGATAAATGGATGGAACGGAGGTATTCGCACATTCCATTTGAGCGGTATGCAGACGACATCGTATGCCATTGCACGACAAAGAAGCAAGCGCGCTACCTCTGGAAGGTGCTGAGGGAACGCTTTAAGGCTTGCAACTTAACCTTGCACCCAGTGAAAACCAAGATTGTATACTGCAAGCAGGCATACTTTCGGGGTTCATTTCCAAACACTTCGTTCGATTTTCTGGGGTATACGTTTCGACCGCGGAAGACACGGAGTCGGAGGGGGAGGAATTTTCTTGGGTTCAATCCGGCGATAAGTCGGAAGGCGATGAAGGCCGTACAAGAGACGATCCATGGTTGGAGGTTGGCTCGAATGAGTCCACACCCGATTACGTACATAGCGGGCAAGATCAATGCCACGGTACGTGGATGGATTGATTATTACGGTGCGTTCTTTAAATCAGCATTAAGGCGGCCATTGGAAGGCATTGACCGTCACCTAACACGGTGGCTAATGCGGAAATATAAACGTTTCCGTGGTCGGTGGCTTCGGGCGTTTACGTGGTTAATAGAGCGTGCTCGTCGGGATTCGGGATTGTTCGTGCACTGGGAGTTTCTTCATGGTTCACCTTTATTCAATTCCGAACGGCTGCATGGTAGGAGCCGTGTGAGTTGAGAGGCTCACGCACGGTTCTGTGAGGGCCGGGGGGTGAGATTCCCCCCGGCTACTTGACTCTCCATTTTGCCCTGTTGTCGTACGGGGCCGTTTAGAGAAGGCGGAAGAGGCCGAAGACTAAGATGCACAAAATGGAGAAGTCAGATGAGGGCATAGTAGCCGTGAGACCTGCGAACAAGGGGCAACCTACGGAGCAGGAGGAGCCAAGGCCCTCACCCGAGGGGAAGGCGCAAGATTCTACCACACACCATGCGCAGAAATGGGCACGTGTGCACCAGGGGATTGCGCGTCTACGGGAATTCGTTCAACGGAACCCAAAGGAGAAGCTTACCACGTTACTGCACCATATCAGCGAGGATTCACTGAGGGCGGCGTTTTTCGCATTAAAGCGGGATGCATCACCGGGGGTGGATCAGGTGACATGGGAGGCGTACGAAGCGGAAGTAGATCAGCGCATCGCGGATCTATGCACGCGCGTACACCGTGGATCGTTTCGAGCAACCCCAAGTCGGCGGGTAAATATACCCAAGCCAGACGGGGGGACACGACCGCTCGGGATTGCAGCCCTGGAAGACAAGATCGTCCAGACTGCAATTGTAAAGTGTATCCTGGAGCCCATTTATGAGCATGAGTTCTGCGGGTTCAGCTATGGATTCAGGCCGGGCCGCAGTGCCCATAATGCACTGGATGCCTTAGCGTATGTAATCGAACGCCGGAATGTGAACTATGTGGTGGATGCGGATATTCGCAAGTTCTTTGATATGGTAGATCAGCAATGGCTGATGCGCTTTCTGCGCCACCGTATTGCAGACGAGCGGTTATTACGCATCATCATAAAGTTCTTAAAGGCGGGAATAATGGAGGATGGAGAGTGGCAAGCAAGTGAGCAAGGTACGCCACAAGGCGCTGTGATCTCTCCAATACTTGCAAACATCTATCTCCATTATGTGCTGGACATATGGTTTCAACACCAGCGCAGATTACAAAAGATCGGCGGCGAGTCGTACATCATCCGATATGCGGATGATTTTGTGGTGTGTTTTGAGAACAAGGCGGCGGCGGAGAGATTTCTACAAGCATTGCGGACCCGATTGAAGAAATTTGGATTGAGTTTGCACCCGGAGAAAACGCGACTGATTGAATTTGGTCGTGAGGCAGAAGAGGCTCGTAGAAGTCGCGGAGAGGGCAAGCCCAAGACCTTTGACTTCCTGGGATTTACGCATTATTGCCGTAAAACCCGCGGGGGGACATTTGGACTGGGCCGCAAGCCAATAGCAAAGCGCATGGTGCGCTTCATAAAACGAATCCGTACCGAACTATGGCGTAGGATGCACCAAAGTGTGCATGAGACGGGCAAATGGCTCGGCCAAGTACTCAATGGTTGGCTAAATTACTATGCCGTCCCATGGAGTTATTGGTACTTACGGAGGTGTTTTAAGTCTTTGAAATGGATCTGGTTGCGAGTGCTGCGGAGACGATCCCAAAAGGATCGGACGACCTGGGAGCAATTGGAGCGCCTAACAGAGCGCTACTGGCCGAAGCTGAAAATACGCCATGACTGGCCGGCGAGACGATTTTCCGTCACGCACGCGAGAGTAACCCAAGGGAGGAGCCGGATGCGTTAGCGCGCCCGTCCGGATCTGTGCGGGGGGCCCGAGGAAACTCGGGTCCCTACCGCGATCAACCGAAGCCAAGTCAGCGAGGTCAATTCATCAAAGATGCCCTCGGGAAGCGTGTCCAGAGCATTACCATCCAAGAAAAGCCAAGTCAGCGAGGTCGGTTCATCAAAGATGCCGTCGGGGAGCGTGACCAGATTGTTACGCCACAAATCAAGCGAAGTCAGCGAGGTCAGTTCATCAAAGATGTCCTCGGGGAGCGTGACCAGACCATTATCATACAAAATAAGCCCACCCAGCGAGGACAATTCATCAAAGATGCCGCCAGGGAGCGTGTGCAGATCATTTCCGCCCAAACCAAGCACCTCCAGCGAGGTCAGTGCATCAAAGATGTCGTCGTGGAGTGTGTACAGATCATTACGCTCCAAATCAAGCACACGCAGCGAGCTCAGCGGATTAAAGATGCCATCGGGGAGCGTACTCAGGTCATTACCATTCAAGTAAAGCCCATGCAGCGAAGTCAGTTCATCAAAGATGCCGTCGGGGAGCGTGACCAGATCATTTCGGCCCAAACCAAGCACATCCAGCGAAGTCAGTTCATCAAAGATGCCGTCGGGGAGCGTGACCAGAGCATTTTCGCTCAAATCAAGCGAAGTCAGCGAGGTCAGTTCATCAAAGATGCCCTCGGGGAGCGTAGCCAGACTATTACGCCACAAATTGAGCGAAGTTAGTGAAATCAGACCATCAAAATCTCCGGCCTTCAGGCTTGAAATGTTTTTAGAGTCTAACCGTGAGAGACCTGTGATTGCGGCTAGTTGTGTACTCGTAACTTCTGCACAATCATTCGTGCCGGGGATCTGACTCAAGATCGCACTCATTACGACAGCCGTTCGATCACAGATATTCATGCCCGCATGTGCGACTGGCTTCATTGCCGAAATTGCAGCCACAGTCATTTCCATGTGGATCCTGTACTGAAAGATCTTCAGCCGGAAGCGCTCATCCTGATCAAGAATTGACCTTCCCGGGTCTATATTCGCCCATCCTAGGTTCTCCCATTCTCTGAAGTCAGTCTCTCCGGAAGGTGCATGCTCCGGCATCTGTGCGAGAACTGGGCCGAGCAGAAATGAAAAAAATGCGACCAGAGTAGAGAAACATGCAAGCCGACAATAAGCCTGTCGCGCTATGGGGTTGAGATGACAGAATGTGGTGCTGTGCCTCCCAGTGGAGCAACGCACGCCGGCCCATACGGATGTGTTTGTGATCCCCCCTTTGATGGAATCTGAAATTAGCGCCGTAAAGAATTTCATTTCCTGAATTTATCCGGAGCTACGAGAACTTTGGCGTCTCCTCTCCTACCGTAAAATCAGGTTTAAGTTACGATTAGGTCATCAGGGGCATTTCAGAATTAGAGACCTCCTGGAAATATGCTCGAAATTGCCCCTGTCTCAGAGGACCATTTGGACGCAAGGACCGGGTTCCCATTCGCCCGGACTCTATTTCGAGGTTCGAAGTTCATGGAACCCATACCAGATCACAATCCCCGAATGAGCGGGGCATTCTGTTGTTGCGTCTTCCGTATTCTTGGAGGTGCAAATCAAGACGATCCGTACGACAGTATCGCCGGGCGTGCGCGCAGCCTTGGCAGTGAACGACCACGCGTGGCTGAATGATCAACGAGGCCGGCATCCTGCAGTTTTCGGACCTAGATATGCCAAGCCCACTGGACCAGCCTAGTCTTCGTTGTCAAGAATGTCGTCAATGCGTGCGCTAACATCTCTCAGATGTAGCCTCGTCATACTATCTCCAGTTCTTCGGGCAGCGCGGTCTACTGCCGTCTGTAGTGACTCAAGCTCTCCTCGTACGTAAGCGCGAATATCTGACTGACTCACATCAACCGGTGCCATACCGAAACTGGAAAAGAAGGACGGAAGTGATGGTCCCTCTTGAGTCATCAAATATTCGAGACGCTCCAGATGCCCCCGTTGCAAATTGCGCCGGAATGGACCAATGGCCGAAGCTGCTGGCAACTCTGTCCAAATCCCGTCGCGTAGATCCTCCAAGAGTTCTGCGAGCGTATACACATCTTCGCCATTCGCCAGTGCCTCGGTTTCCATGAGACGTCCGATGCGAATCGGATCAAGTAGTGTATTCACTGCGCCGACCTGGTAGCGACGAATACGGTCCATGGCGCCTACTCCCTCAATGCGGCGCAGAACCTCGCTGTTCAATATCCAGGTTGGAGCCGCAAATGCTTCCTGAGAAAGCCATTCCATGGAACCACGCTGAGTTCCAGCCGGCACGGGCATGTAAACAACGCCTTCCTGATCATAGGTCTTGAAATTTTCATGATGCCCCCCCACATTGGCAGCCACATGCCCGACGTAGCGATACCACTGTGATACAATCTGTCCGTAGAGCTCGTTCAGATCTCCATAATCCTTGGCGTCTTCGGCAGTCCAGCCAATCAGTTCATCAAGGATAATCTTGAGATTTGCGATACCATAGTTACTGGCCACGACAGCATCATCTCCCAAATCTTCATTTTGTGAGCGTGGGTCCACACGAGGGCCTTGGCGCCCATAGAAGTAGAGCGGATCCCCTGCACGCTCAACAACCCATGCATTCAGTGTTTCGCGTTCATCGTCCGCCGATTCTGCGTCCGGTAGCACAGTATAACCCCATTTTACTGACCATTTGTCGTAAATCCCAACGTCAGGCATGAGATTGGTCACGCCATCACCCGGCTGCGCGACATAGTTGAACCGGGCATAGTCCATTATAGAGGGCGCTGTACCATGGGCGTCCGTGAAAGTGGCCGATCGGAGTGAATCGACAGGATAGGCAAAACTGGAACCCCAGTTGTGTGGCAGACCGATGGTGTGTCCCACCTCATGTGCAGACACAAAACGAATGAGACGCCCCATGACTTCGTCCCTGAATTTGACTGAGCGGGCATCAGGATTGACGGCAGCCGTCTGTACAAAGAACCAATTGCGCAGCAGGTTCATCACATTGTGATACCAACCGATGTCACTTTCCAAGATCTCACCGGTACGCGGATCATGAACATGTGGGCCAAAAGCATTCTCTACATCCGAGGAGAAGTAGCGGATTACAGAGTAACGAGTGTCTTCCGGGCTGAATTCCGGATCTTCCTCTTTACTGGGTGGATCCTTTGCCATGATGGCATTCTTGAATCCTGCGGCTTCAAAAGCGCTATTCCAATCCTCAATACCCTCCTTAAGATAGGGTCTCCATTTCATCGGCGTAGCCGGATCAATGTAGTAGACAATCGGCTTGACCGGCTCAGTGAGTTCCCCACGCGCGTACGCTTCCGGATCCTTGGGCTCTAGTCTCCAGCGGGTTACGTAACAACGTTCCTCCGCCTTTTGTGCATCTCGTCCGTAATCCGTCATCGTCACACTGAAAAATCCCACACGCTGGTCACAAAGCCGCGGTTGCATCGGATTTGCCGGTAACAGGATCATGGATTGATTCATCTCAACAGAAATAGTCCCCGTAGCAGCATTCGAAGGCGGCTGTCCAGCATCGTAACTCAGCACATGCTTGATTTCGATATTTAGCGGATAACTTTTCGCCGATGAAATGTAAGTTCGGTCCGAGTCTAGGCGCCGTACGCGGTACAGTTCACGCCGGAATGACGGCAGTCCAAGCGATGGTACATCAGAAGTAAACAGGTCAGTCACTTCAATTACGGTAGCCGTTGAATCTTCATTCAGTGTCTCAATGTCGAACGCACGCAAAATGGGCTCAAAGTTTGAGTTGCGCACTGCGTTGTAAATGGGTTCGTCTTCGTCCGCGACATTCTCATATGAGACGATTCGCAGCATAATCTTCTTGGCCTGTTTTTCCCATCGCAACACCTGTGTGCTCGTCTTCATGCCCCCGTATCCCAAGTTGTTCATGGTTGCCGCTGTACGTGTTACCAGTAGCATTTCTGTACCTAGAAGTGAGTCAGGGATCTCGAAGTACAGCTTCTCATCAAGCTCATGGACCTTGAAGAGGCCGTCATCGGTCACTGCATCTTCGGTGATCACATCACTGTATTTTTTTGAGTCGTCATCATCTGAGCTCTCGGACTCAGAGGGGGCCTCGTCTGTAGGAGGAGCGGCCTGACGCGTAGATGAGCAGCTGGCAATTAGGAGCAGTGTGAATAGTACGGCGAGTGCACCGAGAAATGACTTCATGGCAATAGGTGAAATGTAGGTAGACCGGAAGATACGATATCAAAGTGAATTATATACCGTAAGTACTGTACCAAGAACTAAGCTTTTATCTGATAGAAGGGTACATAGAGATACTGGGCTAGATGGCAGTCCGACTCAGTGCTCACCATAACATCATTCGGAGTGATGCCATGGCCATTCTCGGTTTGCTGAATTTTTTGGCCGTTTGTTTATGAACGAAACGACTAGTACATGTCGCAATATCACAACAGGCTGTTATCTGGCAGCAAAAATGCGGCACTGACGCCAATTTTAAGTAAGAAAATGCCAAACAAATGTGCCCAGCTGGGTGGCAAGAGCGAAATACATACTGGTGACGCCACGCTAAGCCATCACCAACAAACATTGCCATGTGTATAATTCTCTACAATAATTTACAAGCCGAAGACTTCGAAGCCTACCTCCACCGGATGCCGGACGACACCCAAGTCGTTAAGCAGTTGTCTGATACCCAGACGGGAAGCTTAGGCCGGTCAAAAGGAACGATTATCAAAGCTCTGTTCTACGAGCCGGGGAAACAGGCTCTCCCGAAGCCCACGACGGCAAAAAGGTGATTCCGCTCGAAGGGGAAAAGATTACAACAACTTTGCGGAGGTTGAACACTGACAACCCGGTATGCTGGCACTAGCGGTCCAGAGGGTTGCAAATTGCCCCGGGTAACGAAATCGGCTGGGTGTTGTGCCACCCCGTAGAGCCCCCCCTCAACACCGTCCTTATCTGCGTCACAGTCTATCTGGATAGGACCTGCGTCCAGGTGAGTAGGCGATCAGTGTTCAGACTTCCATCATAGTAGTAGACCAGGCCCGTGTACCACTGATCTGTGCGCGCAAGTCGTAAAGCAAGTATCGCGCGTGTCTGTTCTTCGGTAGATGTGTATTCGTATTCGTAGGCACCTTGTTTGAGCAGCTTCGTGCTCGTATACCGTCCCGTCTCTGGTACCCATTGCATAGAGCTGCCCGAATCCATACGCCAGCCGTTGAAAGCCCCCGTAACATAGACATCGCCCGGTAATGGCGTTTCATTTGGCGGTACATATTCAAAGGTAACGTCCACATACTCAGCACTAGTATCCAGGGACGGTTCCGTATCAGATATCACGGCCTGTCCGCGCAACCGCAGGCTTGCCTCCAGGTCTGGAAAGCGTGCGTAATCCGGTTCCAGCACTGCACTGTAAGGCGTTGTCGAGCGATCGATGCGCTCAATACCACCCCCAGGGCGAAAGTCACGCAGGTCCACCAGGTACCTTCCGGTCTGCGCTACAAAAGATTCTTCCGGCTCGAGGTAGTAAAGCAATGTTGGTTGTTCAGTCAGTGAAGGGCGTTCTATGCACCGGGGCGTCAATAAATGTCGGTCCTGCACAAAGCAAACCGTTACATTGAATTCTGCCGGGCCAATTTGCTGGGGTGGAATGAATCGCAGCAATGGCTGCATTGCCGTCAGGTTATTGCGTCCGGCAAAGTGCAAATCAAGTGAGAGCTCGGCCCGTGTGATATTTTCTGTCACCAAAAAGGGGCGTTCAAAAAGCACTTCGTTTTCACGTCCTTGTTCTGTTATTCGTACAATGAAATTGCCGCTCACCCGAAAATCAATCGATTCGTTCGGGAAGTCATACTCGTAATGAACGTACTGATTGAGCGTACTGCGAGAAACCTCATAGTCAAAAAGATCGCCCCGTGAGTAGGATTCGAGGTATTCGCTCGGGAACAGATCACGCCTCCACGTGCGATCCGCATGGTAGAAATAAGCCGACAGTGGTCGGGCATTCCAGTTCATGAGGTCGAACTCTAAGGTCAGGGGAGGTCCATTCCGCATCTGATAGATGGGTAGCGCCTCCTCAACACCTGCGTAGAGCTGAATACTGTGCACTTCAGAGGATTCAACATAAAAATCCGCAGGCCGCAGTTCTCCGGGTACAGGAACGAGTTGTCCGAGAGGCACGGCACAGGCGGCAAGAAAAACTAGGAATCCAATACAGACCCTCTCATTGATGGATAGTCTTACCAGCATTCCATATAATTTTACGACTGTGCAAGGCATTCATGGTCCATAATATAGCCGTATGGTATGGTTTTCTCGTACAAATTTGCTGAAATTGCACTTGCCTCCGTGCACATGAATGGCTCATCCCAAGCAGAACCCAAGGAGAGACTCACAACGCTACCGCCCGACATCAATGTGAGCTCATTTTGGGCGTCATTTTTTGCATTTAAGTGAACTGCGGTCAGTTATGTCTACCGGACAAGTAAGGAAGGGAGATTATCCTCTGAAATTTCTGGATGAATCACATCAGCGGGGTCAGAGTAATTCATGATTATATGATCACTCGACATACTTAATGAGACACGGTATTTCGACTGTCCAAACCCGAGTAACAACACCTTATCTGGCCATATAGCAGTAAGTTCACGGCGATTATGCTAACAAATGGTTACGATGGGAGCTGTATTCTCACACGGCGAGCAGTATTATGAGCACAGCGAATAACCACAATAGCATTCTATCTCCGTCGTTCGGCGTAACTTCTTCAGGCAAGCTGCTCCACCAATATGCCTAATTTCTGCCACCTGCACTGCCACACCTCCTATTCTCTACTGGATGGAGCCGCACGCATTGATACGCTCGTGCAACAGGCCCGCAAACTGGGAATGAGCGCCTTGGGCATCACTGATCACGGTAATCTGTACGGTGTGCCGGAATTCCACGCAACAGCCCGTAAAAATGGAATAAAGCCCGTCATAGGGTGCGAATTCTACGTGACCCCGGGCTCTATGCAAAAACGCGATACTCGACTACGGTACCATCAGGTTCTATGGGCAAAAAACGAGCAAGGCTACCGAAACCTGATGAAACTGTCCTCGCTCTCGTTCCTGGACGGATTCTATTTCAAACCCCGTATTGACTTCGAACTTCTCGAAAATTACCACGAGGGTCTCGTAGCAACAACCTGTTGCCTGCAGGGACAAGTTCCCCGTGCCATTATTGACGGGAATCTGGAAGAGGCCCGTCGCTGGTTCAAAAAGTATCTGGATATATTCGGTAGAGAAGACTACTACGTGGAAATCCAGGATCATGGTATTGAGGAACAGAAAAGGGTAAACGAAAAACTCCTGATGTGGGCGCAGGAATTCAACGTTGAGGTCGTTGCTACAAATGATGTCCACTATGTGGCAAAGGAGGATGCCGATGCACATGACATTCTACTCTGTCTTCAGACCGGCAAGGATCTTGATGACCCCAACCGCCTCCGTTTTGACAAGCAGGAATTCTATCTGAAGTCAGCGAATGAGATGCATGCCGTCCTGGGGAAAACCTTGGAAGCAGCCACCTGGATGGAGAACAGTCTGGCCATTGCAGAGAAGTGCCAATTTGAGATACCACTTGGCAAGCTTCTTATGCCCCATTTTGAGATTCCTGAGGAATTTGGGAGCAATTCTGACAAATATCTGAAACACCTGGTATTTGAGCGTGGCACGGAGCGGTATCCTGATTTTTCAGAGGATGTACAAGCTCGCCTGAATCATGAACTGGGCATAATCTCTCGGATGGGTTATGCCGGCTACTTTCTGATTGTACAGGACTTTACGACCGCAGCACGTAAAATGGGGGTATCCATAGGTCCTGGGCGAGGCTCGGCAGCTGGCAGCGCCGTGGCCTATTGTCTCGGGATCACGAACGTAGATCCGCTCAAGTATGATCTGCTCTTTGAACGTTTCCTCAATCCAGAGCGGATATCGATGCCGGATATTGACATCGATTTTGATGACCACGGTCGGAGCAAGGTGATTGACTATGTGGTCGAAAAGTATGGGCGGCTCAACGTAAGTCAAATAATTACGTTCGGCACCATGGGAGCACGTACAGCTATTCGAGATGTGGCGCGCGTCCTCAAAATCCCGCTTCGGGAAGCCGACAAGATTGCCAAAGCAATCCCCTATGGCCAAAGCGGTCTCGACGCAGCTTTGGATTCCGTTGAAGAACTGAAAGAACTCAAGACCTCCACGCGCAAGGAGATCCAGAAACTTCTCAGGGTTTCGCAGACTTTGGAGGGATGTGCCCGGCATACCGGCGTGCACGCTGCCGGCGTCATTATAGCACCTGGCATAGTCAGCGACCATGTTCCGGTGGCAACCACAAAAAACAAAGACGAACAGGTACTGACGACCCAATACTCGGGAGACTGGGTAGAAGACTTTGGCCTGCTCAAGATGGATTTTCTTGGGCTTTCAACCCTGACCATTATTGACGATACATGCAACCTGATCAAGCAGCGCACCGGCAGCGCACCGGATATGGATGCATTACCGCTGGATGACCCCAAAACATTTGAACTCTTCCAAAGAGCGGACACGAGCGCCATCTTCCAGTTCGAATCGGAAGGCATGCGCAAGTGGCTTGTCCAGTTAAAGCCCACCTCGCTGGATGATTTGACGGCCATGAATGCCCTCTATCGGCCAGGGCCCATGGATCTGATTCCAAACTATATCAAACGAAAGCACGGTGACGAAGAGATACAGTATCCACATCCGAGCCTGAAACCGGTACTTGAAGCCACTTATGGAATCCCCGTTTTTCAGGAACAGGTCATGCAGATAGCCCAGGTCATGGGCGGCTATTCGCTCGGAGCAGCTGATGTCTTGCGACGAGCCATGGGCAAGAAGAAAAAATCCGTGATGAGAGCCGAACGTAACCGCTTCGTTGAGGGAGCAGCCGAACGCGGCGTTTCCGATGAAGTGGCGAATGAAGTCTTCGACATGATGGACAAGTTCGCGGGCTACGGATTCAATAAATGTGTGGAAGAGTCGACCCTGGTTACCGATGCACGTACCGGCGCACAGGTAACTGTTCGAACACTTCACGAACAGGGATGTGAAGATTTTCTGGTTTATGCACTCACAAATGAGGGGGATATAGCTCCCCGGAAAGTGGAAGCCGTCTATTATAATGGATTTAAGCCGGTTCTTGAGCTGATTACAAATAACGGACGTCGTATCCGTGCAACATCCACACACCGGTTTCGCGTGCAGGGCGGCTGGCAGCGTCTGGGGAATTTGCACGCCGGTGATAAGGTGGCAACCATGGATCCGCAAGAAACTAGCCCGCAAATCGACCTCGGTGGTGGCCTTGCCTGTGCAGCAAGGACCAAAACCAGCATCACTTGGGAGAGCATTGCACGGATCGTATATGCGGGACACGCACACACGTACGACCTGAGCGTGGCAGAAGACCATAATTACTCTGCCAATGGCTTCGTGGTGCATAACAGCCACAGTGTCGCCTACTCGCTTGTTGCGTACCAAACTGCGTACCTCAAAGCTCACTACACCGCTGAGTTCATGGCAGCAGTAATGTCGAATGTATCAGGAGACTCCAAGAAGTTCATTGCCATGCTGAACGAAGCGAGGCGCTTGGGCCTCAAGATTCAGCCCCCGTCGGTTACCTACAGCACAGGGGATTTTTCGGTCGACGAAGACGGGTTCATTTATTTTGGATTATCATCAGTAAAAGGAGTTGCCCGGGGAGCGGTTGACGAAATCGTAGCAAATAGGGAGAAGAACGGCCCCGCAAAGACACTCTTTCAGTTCGTGAAGCGACTTGACTCCCAGATCCTCAACAAGAAAACACTTGACTCTCTGGCACGTGTAGGCGCCTTGGATAAGTTTGGTCAGCATCGGGCACAAATTGTTGATGCCCTAGATCTAGCTATCCGGTATGCCGAATCTGCACGGAGGGATGAGATGCTAGGACAAGGGTCTTTATTTGCCGATGAAGATTCTCTGACCAAACATCCAGAACCTGCGCTACCCAAGTGTGCAGAATGGTCACATACCGAAATACTCGAGCAGGAACGTGAGCTGGCAGGGTTTTACATTTCCGGGCATCCGTTGGATGACTGGAAGATTGAGCAGCGTTCCTGTGCTACAAACACCTTGGCGAGTCTGCCCACCTTGACTGCTGAGGGAGATCTAAGACCTTCCTGTACGGTCTGTGGCGTCATCACAGCAGTAAAAACCAGGAAGACCCGCAAGGGAGAAGAGATGTCTAATATCACACTTGAGGACTATACTGGGCAGGCTGAAGTTGTCTGTTTCCCATCCACACACGCTGAAGCAAAAAGCATTCTCACCGAGGGCACGATGGTAATGGCAGAAGGCACAGTAGAGGATGGTGGGGGGACTCTAAAAATCCTGAGTCACCGCATAATCCCGTTGGCTGCGTTGCGGGATAAGCTCCTTGATAATATTGTCATTACTCCGGATTTTGAGCAACTGAAAAATGAAGACTTAAACCGTTTTGTGGATGCTTGCAAAGCTAACAAGGGCGAGAAGGAGCTTCACTTCGTGATTAAAGTGAATGGTCAAGATCTGAGATTGGTCGGCGAAAAAGCAAAAGTAGAGGCAACTCCAGAGTTAATGTCTGCCCTGGAGTCTACGTTCGGAGTGAAAGGGGTTTACCTTGAATGGAGAAGAAATAATCAATATGATGCATGATTCCCATGCATAAACCTAGAGTGTTGTTTGTCTGTACTCACAATTCCTCCCGCTCACAAATGGCCGAGGGGCTGTTGAGACACAATTTTTGGAGACCATTACGAGGTTCACAGCGCCGGAACCGAACCCAGTGGCGTGAGCCCATTTGCAGTCAGTGCTATGGAAGAAATCGGCATTAACATCAGTCACCATACTTCCAAGGGGGTTGACGAATTTTTATCAGCAAATCTGGATACTGTCGTTACCGTCTGTGATTCTGCACATGAGCACTGTCCTTATGTTCCAGCCAAGAATAACATACACCAACGCTTCGAGGACCCACGTGCAACCACTGGTTCCGATCAAGCAAAAAGTACGGCCTTCAGACGTGTACGGGACCAGATTCAGGCCTGGATCCAAGAATATTTCAACCCTTCTGACTCATGAAACCGCGCCTTACGGACGACAATGTTCGCCCGGAGCTGGATTTGCACGGATGTTCTGTTGAGGAGGCATTGCGTTTGAGTCGTGCACTGATTACTGAGTCTGCCCGTCGTGGCAGAGATTCGGTGCGAATTATTCACGGAAAGTCTACAACAGGCTCCAACAGACACACCATCAAGTCTGCATTAATCGAACTGATCGACAGCGGACGGTTGTCTCTGCATGTAAGCAGCACGTACAGATCTGAAGGCCACATGCTTGTTGCCCTGCGCAAAGGAGGCAACAGGCATCACTCCAACCGCATTACTCTGCGCGACATCAAATGCCCGTGAGACCACTAATAGGCATAACAACCTCCTTTGAGGATGGGAAGTACCGGCTTGACCACGCTTATGTGAGTGCGGTCAAAGATGCCGGCGGACAATCAGTGCTTATGCCGCTTGTCAGTACAATTGAAGAAGCGGCGCAGTTGTGCGATCATATACATGGGCTGATCATTCCAGGAGGACCGGGCATTACTGCAAGGACAGTGGGGAGTATGCCCGCTCAGCTGCAAGCCGTGAATCCAGGACGATGGGAATCAGACAACCTGATACTGAATACCGCGGTCGAACGAAATCTGCCGATTCTCGGTATTTGTTACGGAATGCAATTGCTTTGCGTCCGGGCCGGTGGATCGTTGTATGCTGACGTAGAAAAGCAAGTAGAAGGCGCCTCTGTGCATAGCGAGAAACGTGGAGCACAGAGCCATCCTGTAGCTATAGTACCGGGAAGCCACTTGGCGCGCATTTGGGAATCTGATCTCATCACGGTGAACTCGCGGCATTTCCAGGCCGTGCTTGACGCTGGAACCAACTACATCGTGAGCGCCAGAAGCACTGATGGTATCATCGAAGCAATAGAACGTACGGATGGCATTCATATTGGCGTACAGTTTCATCCAGAGCGGATGAGGCTAAGATCTTTATTTCGCAATCTCACACGACAGGCCACAGAGTATCGGGATGCTGCGCGAAGAGCTGCACTCACTTAGTCCAAACCGGCGTCAACTGCGCTCCTTTGGCATCACACTGGGGATCGCGCTTCTCGTCATTGCAGGCGTGCTTTACTGGCGCACTGCTCCGGGAGTAATTGTGGTATCTAGTATTGGGGTATCGTTCTTAATAGCCGGACTCGTAGCCCCAGCAATTCTGAGGCTATTGTATAAACCATGGATTGCACTGGCGGTACTTCTTGGGTTCATAATGACCCGTGTCCTGCTAACCCTGATCTTCGTGCTGCTGTTTATTCCTACTGGCTTGTTCATGCGGCTTTTCGGCAGAGATCCGCTACGCCGCAAACTTGATCCCGACGCGAAAACGTACTGGATACGTAAGCAATATAACCCTGAGAGCCGCGAACGCCTGGAACGCTATTACTGACCTTGGCGTGGGCTGTGCGCTACAACGTCGTAGGCTGATTATTGGAAATTCAGGTTAGGCAAAAAAGAAAGCCCGCACCAAACGGAACGAGGAGGGCGAATAGGTTACGCGCTTGCGGGTTGATACGAGAACTTGGGGATTGTGTCGACTGATTGTGGCTTCAAAAATCAGCACAGACACCTCAGACGAAGTGATCATGATGGGCACGATCAATCATACGAAACAGAGGGCGTTCAAACTTCTGGGCTTCAAGCCTTTGCGGGCATTTAGTTCACGGAATCAAAGCAAAACCCCAAACAATCTCCGCTGGGGACTGTAAATTCTCCCTGTATCTCATAAAAGATACAGGGCCGTCTATTACCACATTTCAGTATCGCTCATAGAGCCTCAGAATCGTCTGTATTGATTCTGCTGGTGTTTGCCACCGTAGTACGAGTTCGGACTCGGCCTGCTGCCATTAAGGGTCAGCGAAAAATAACTTATCCGGCCGGTCTGTTGAAGAGTCAAATAATGGTGTGTCAGGCTGACCGGCAAAATGTAGCAGGTGAAAGTACTGCAATAATGAAGCTTAAACCGAGCACATATTTCTGCGAGTCATGCACATCTGTTCGCGAGGGCAGATGTGAAGCGTTGACAGCGGCACAGGTGGCCGGGCCTATTGAGCACTGAAAGGGACATTATTTGGGTTGCCGAGATTCTCATACTGATCAAAAGCAACACGTAATTCATCGCCATGGTGAGTGGGATTACGGGTCCACGGTGTCTAAGAATCCAGGGACTCATGCGCGTACTTTACTGAGACCGAGGGGGCTCTATCTTGTCCTGAGACCATTGGGACTGCGTGGGGAAGACGGAGGACGATGAAGCCTACGATGAACGAGATAGAGGAATCAGATGAGGGCATAGTAGTGATGAACGCCGAGAACAAGGGGAGATCTACGGAGCTGCCGGAGCTAAGGCCTTCATTCGAGGGGAAGATGGGAGATTCTAAACACACCCCATACACAGAGTTGGAAATATTTTATCTTAGGAGCGTCGGGAAGGGGGAGGTTCAATCAGCAGCTGAAATGCCGCCATTATATTTACTGAGTTAACGCGTATCTTTTGCGGCAGATGTTGTATATCTGGCCCGCTTGGACCGAGGCATTTAGAAGTGGTGAGACTCGGTCCGGGTTGTTTCAGTCTTGATTTTCCTGTTCAACGAAAATTAGAGGTTTTCCATGCGGTTCGTAAAAGTATTTTTTGTGTTGTTGGGGTTTGTGATGATCTTGTCTTTGAGTTCAAATGGCACTCAGCAGATGCAGGTCCAGATGACTTCGTCTGTTGAAGCTGCTGCCGGGCGGCCAGATACCTGCGGTATTTGTATTGTATACGACAGAAAGACGGGTGAAACCACCTAGCGGCCCTACTATGACCCTGAAAGCAGCGTCAAAGATATCTGTGGGTGCGACTGCGAGGTCGATGACGATGAGTAATTTCGCATCTTAGATCTAGTCGTCTGTAAAAGGTGCAAGGAGTATTCTTAATCTATTGTATCAGCAGGGGGTGTTCAGATGGGGTTCGGTTTCTTGTCTGAGGGGGGTTGCCTTGTTGTCTAAACCGGGTCAAATTACTCAAATTGCAAATGTTGCAAGTCATTTATTCTGGTTTCAGGAGTGATGAAAATACTCGGATGCGGTTTTTTTCCTATGTGATCGTAGTGTCGTTTTTGTTGCTAACGGTGGCATGCGGCCAGAATGCATCCACAACTACTGACACAAAGACTGACGTGGCGCCATCGAATTCTCCCGAGAGATATATTTTTGATGACGGGACTCCACCTATTTCTGATATCAGGGCCTACAGGTCGCTAGGGGCCGACTCGGCGTTGATTGTTGACAGGCGGAGGGGAATTTTCCTCCTTGTTTCTGATCGTCGAGTAAGTAGTGTGGGGTCTTCGGGGGAAGGTGCATGTGAGTTTCAAGGCGTCACCTCTTTTTCGGTCGTAGGCGATACAGTCTTTGTGCTGAATCGTTTGCAAGGGAGGTTATTGGGATACTCAATTAGAAGCGGTGAGTGTCTGAGTGAGTTCATCTCTCAAGAGCTCATTAAGTTTTCCGCATTCATCCGGGTAGGGGCATCATTCTATTTCACAAGGAACAGTGTCAATGCTGCTACCGATCCCGAAGCCGTATTGTTGTACAAGATGGATACCCAGGGCAATTTTATGCCCCTGAATTTGCGAAAATCGGATCTTGGGGTGGATCTTTTGCTGACCCCTATAAGGACTGTCCGATTGGCGCAAATCAAGGAGAAGGATGGTGTTATATACTTTCTTCTGCCATTGACACATAAGGTTTGGGCTTACAACATTCTCGAAGATCAGGTGTCCCATTTTGATCTTGTACACGACTCTCCCGATATAAGCAACATGTCTAATTCCCAAGATATAGCGGCAATATCTGAAGTAGTGGGAGAGATTGAATTAGAGATGGACATATTTCTGTTTGACGATCATTTCGTTGTAGGGTCGCTAAATGAAGGCAGTTGGATGCGTTCTCGTTACGCTTACTCGGGTGAGCTTTTAGCGAGGGAGGAAGTTTCCGGGGACCTGCATTTGGAGGAAGGAGGAGAGTTCTATGAGTTGGTGGCCGTAGATGATCTGCCCCGGGCATTTGTCTTCACCCCCATAGAGCTCAAGAATAGCAGTGAGTAGGCGGCCGCAGTAGTTAGTTGATTGTTGAACTGAATCTTCCTGTACGTGTGCTGGGTGGGACCACGCCGTTCAACTTGATGACAATGGGTAAAGTCACAGTCAACTCAATTTCGGTTACTGCATTCCTCCTCGCTTTGAGTCTGATAGTTCTGCTTATTGGATGCAATTCCAAGACGGACACCTTTGAAGTAGAGGGTTTTCCCTTCGTGATTCAATCTCAGAAGGTGAAGGCTCGCATATGGAAGGATTTGGAGATGGAACCGGTCAATGTTCTGGACGCCGATGCAGGTGTGCAGCGTCCGCGGGAGGCATTTGATGATGAGCATGGCAATTTATTCACCATTGATTACGAGGATTCTCGAGTTAAGAAATTGACGCTGACGGGGAGCTGGTTCAAATTTATGGAGATGGAAGGGAGCAAGCTTTGGGCGAGCACGGGCTGCCTCCTATAGCCCTGTCGCTGAGTCCAGAAGGCGATGTTTGGGTAGCTGAAGAAAAAAAGCTGATTATTTTCGAAGAGACCGGGCAATGGCTGAGAAGTATTTCGCTTGACTATAAAGTGTACAGAATGGAGCATCTCTCGGATGGTCGATACTATGTGTATCCCAGAGGAAATAGGTTGCGCCTACAGGAGGGGCAGTTTCACCTTTATGACAACGACGAACTAGTTGCCCGCCTCGGTGCTACGGAATTGGATTTAACAACTGCGGCGGGAGAAATTGAGATTGTTGATAACGATCTTCTCTATAGCCCCGGAAGATTTGAATTTATTGTACGCTACAACGAGGAGGGAAACATCATCTATGCACGAGAGACGATTGGGCAGGCTCCTGCATCTGTTATTGAAGAGAAGGGGCGAAACTCATTATTTCATATGCCGATGCTTAAGAGTTCAATAGGTCATTACGATGGACACCTCTATATAGATGCTTGGATTCTGTCGGACATCAAGGGAACAGTGATAATTGATGTATATAGAGCCTCGGATGGTTCGTACGAGTATTCTTTTGAACTTCCCGGAGAAAAACACAGCATGTCCAGTGGCATGGCAATTGGGAGAGGTATGCTTTATGCGCTTCGAGAAAATGCAATTGCGATCTATCGCTTACCCTCTACTGACAGTCCGCATTCACCCGGTGAATAATCTAATTCACCACGCCATGATCAGCTGGGGCCTAAAACAGAGAGTGGTTTCGTAGACTCGATCCAGGCATAGGGAGGTGAAGTACTACGAGTGCAAACTAGCCAGTTACTGCTTTGGGGACGGGGCACAAGCATGTAATCTGCAGAGGCCGCTATCCCCCGTATCCTCCTCAAATGGGGGATTGAGATAACATAGGTGAAATCCTCCGTGAATACTTGGACACCGCCTTGATCCGGGGCAAACACATAAGAACTGTTGTAATGAGCCTCAGTCAAACATGTGAACTTTCTTGGGGCTTTCCGCGCCTACTAACTGCCGCATCAGAGCCATCAGATCCCACCGCGCAAATAGCCTCAGATTGGCGATCTGAAACATAAATGTTATCTCCGATGGCAAATGAACTTCCTGGACTACCAAGAATCAGAGTATCCTTCGGGAATTCCAATTTGATATCGGTACTCCACGTTTCTCCATCCGTGTCTGTGTTGGCGATAAAGTGGGGGGACAATGGACACATTCTCTCTTTTCGGTCTGCAGCGTGGAATCCATGGATGAAGCTGAGTCCTGATTTTGCTGAATGTTTTTGGGAGTTAGTGCTTGTCAGAGAATAGGTCATTTTTGCGATTCTTGCTATACTCATAACAATCTGGGCCCATAATTGTGGCGTCGTTGGTGGAGTTTCGGGGGAATCAGGTGCCTTTCGGCTTGCTGAATGGTCACTGGAAGACATTTTTTGCTCTCCGATGCAGCTGGGACGCGACCATGCGTGCCAACCCGACGTATGTCTGCCTTTCCGGCTTATGGCGGAGCCTGTCCAAATTCTTTCGGTAGGATTACAGCGGCGCTACGCCGCTCGTTTTCGGGCCTGATGCCAGCGCTTTAACCGCTCCTCTTTCCGCTTCAACTGCAAGCCAAGACGATGCATGTTGGCCGCGACCACAGAGAGCGCCACCGTGCGACCAAATCCCTCCTTACCATGCGTACGCACCAAGTCCAGTCCGCGCTGGTTCAAATTGTTGATCGCGGATTCTACCGCCGGATGCTGACGACGACCCTCCACAAAGTCCGGAGCGGATGCGCGCTCCTTGTCCGCATGACTTAAACGACCCCGCTTCGGCATAATCACCAGTTCCAGAATTTGCTCCAATGCGCGCCGGTTGTGTTCCGATGAATACCCCGTATCCATGCTGCACGAAGTCAGGGACGGGTACAGTGTCTTGGCCTCCCGTAAAAAATCCACGATCATTGACGAATCTACCCCCTCGTAGAGCACCTGGTAGTAAAGAATGTACCGATGCTGGTCCTCCAAGACGCAGACCGGGAGTCCCAACTCCGCCTGTACCCCCGCCTTACCTTTGCTGATCCAACGCGTATGCGGCGCGTGAGCCGAGAAAATCTTCTCCGAATGCGGAATCTTTTCGCCCCTGAGCAACCGCCGATCCACCTGATCGATCAGTTTCAAGCTGCATTCCAGGTAATGTAGCCCCTTATCACTGCAATCTGCCCCCAACCTCCGCTGCGAAGCCAACGCCTTCTTCACCAGCTTTCTGCAGTGGCACAGGTATTTGCGCACCCGATCACGACGACGCCAGCCCCGTGACCTGCGTACCCCTTGAAACAAACGATCAAGCCGCTTTTCCCAATCCGACGCCTTGCGCCAGCCCGGCAGGCCGTGCGAACGGCTCATACGTGCCGACTCCCGAAGCAAACAACCCACCGCATCCCTTAGCAGATTCACATCCGTAGGCCAATGAACATGCGTCTTCGTCACCGCTGAATCTACCCTGCAACGTAACCCTTCCTCCTGGGCCTTCTTCGTAAGTTCTGCGTGCCCATGTTCCACCACAACCTTGTTGATCTTGCCCAGTAACTCCTCCGATAACAAACTCACATTGTCCAGAATCGTCTGTACATGGTATTCCGGTTCCGATCCCTCGCGCCAACCACCATGCCCAAGCATCTGGCGCAGGAGCTTGTCGTTGTTCGCCATATGCGTCAGTCGATCATAATCGCAATTCAGGGCCTGCTTCAGCATCCCCAGAACGAAAATCCTCCACAGATCCATCCCCCGGCGCCCCAATTTGTGACTGACTCCCGAAGCCACACCCCCTTCCAAAAGCTCGAAAATCTTCGCTCGCGTCTTTGCATTCTTGTATATCGAACGCAAACCACGCAATACCGCCGGAATGTCATCCCGGCTTCGGGGGGCAAGCTCAATCTCTTCAATCGGAACCTGCCCAAACGCGCGTTGGGCTTCCAGTACTACACGCATGGCAACAAAGGGGCGAATGTACACGCTTAAACGCCCAAATCAGACCTCTTACCCCAAAATTGCCGCCAGATTCGCAAATTCATTCATCCTCCTGCGATGACCACGCCTATGCGATGAGAACCCCAAATACAGGCTAAATCCTGACCAAATCCACCAAAAATGACCAAATCTGCTCCCAAATACCCGAATTCATCGTATAATCCCACGACCAAAATCATTTTCTGGCAAGCACGAGTTATATATCTTTACTTCATTCCAGTTGGAGATATGCTTCGCATACTTTACGCGCGGTCTGATAACTCTCGACCGAATCGCGCGAACATGACCAAATTCCAGTCGCGGAGATGAGTCGCAAGACACGACATCGCTATTGCTGCGTGTCCGACTTGGTTTTTCCGACGATCATGCTTGTCTTCGGGCTGTTTGCTGCGTCGTGTACACAAGAATCGGATCCGCCAAATGTCCTTTTCATTGCCGTTGACGACCTAAACACGGACCTCGGTACATACGACCACGATCTGGTAAGCAGCCCTCATGTCGACCGCTTAGCTGCTCGCGGCGTGAGATTCGATCGTGCATACTGTCAGTATCCGGTCTGCAACCCTAGTCGATCCAGCTTTCTAACCGGACTCTACCCGGAACAAACCGGCGTACTGACCAATCGGGACAGCTTCCGTCAACACATTCCGGATATTCCTACACTTCCCCAATGGTTTAGGGAGCACGGGTACCATACAGCCCGCGTAGGAAAGATCTTCCACTATGGCGTTCCGAGCCAAATCGGCTCGGACGGTATGGATGATCCCGCGTCGTGGTCCGAAACCGTGAATCCGCGCGGAATCGATCGCGAGGTTCACGACCGCATACATACTCTCGTTCCAAACCAGTATGGCGGAACGCTAAGCTGGCTGAGTGTGGATCCGGAAGATGGATTTCATACGGATGAGTTAGGCGCGGCTGCAGCTATTCGAATCATGGAAGAGCAACACCCATCTCGGACGGGCACGCCCCTGTTCCTCGCGATCGGATTCTATCGCCCGCACACGCCGTTTGTGGCTCCAGCCCCCTACTTTGAATTGTATCCGCTGGATCAGATTGATCCCGTTCTCGAGCAGCCAGGTGATCGAGTTGATATCCCAATTGCGGCTCTGGCCGATCGACCGAGGCAGCGCGAACTGACTATGGAAAAGCGTCGCGAAATCATTCAGGCCTACTATGCTTCAGTATCGTTTATGGATGTGCAGGTGGGTCGCCTCCTAGATGCGCTGGAGCGACTGGATTTGGACGACAATACCATTGTTGTGTTCGTCTCCGATCACGGATATCATTTGGGGCATCACGGACTCTGGCAGAAGGGCGATTTATTCGAGGGATCCGTTCGAGTCCCGCTTATTGTCGCTGCTCCGGAGGGGCTGCAGAAAGGCTCTAGCACAGAGGCACTAGTTGAGTTAGTGGATTTGTTTCCCACATTGGTGGATATAGCAGGCCTGCCGGCACCTGAGCATCTCAAGGGGTCAAGCCTGCGACCCATCCTGGAGGACACGGACCGCCTAGGCAGAGCTACTGCTTTTACGGTTGGCTGGAGCAGGGCCGCATGGATGCATCATGAAATAAACGATCGGAGCGTGATGGGATATTCGATTCGCACTGAACGATTCCGATACACCGAATGGAATAGTGGAAATGCAGGCGTCGAACTTTACGATTACGAAGTGGACCCGATAGAGATCAACAATCTGGTCGATGATCCCATCTATGCAGACACTTTGGCTCGACTGAAACGATTGATGGAGTCTCGAAAACGAACCGCGAAGTAGCCATGCGTTTGGATCCCATCACCCGCCGGAGCTTTTTGAAGGGTGTGGGATTGTCTGCACTTGCAGCAATGACCAAGTGGCAGAAGACACACGTAATCACGCTTAGCTTCGATGATGGATTCCGTAAATCGAGTTTAGAAACAGCGAAGATTTTTGAGAAGCACGGGTTGTCGGCCTGCATCAACGTTATTGCCACGGCCCACCAGGATGACTTCGTTCTGCCCAACGACTATCACCATTTTCCAGTGGGTGACTTTGGGCTGTGGAACGAATTGGTTGCGCGTGGCCATGAAGTCATGCCTCATGGGTATAAGCACCAGAATTTGACCGAGGTGCAGCTGCAGGACGCAAAGGATTTGATCATGCGCTGCCTGGATTACTTCGGGGAAGCACTGAATGGATTCGAACCCAAGCAAGCCATTTTCAACTTTCCCTACAACGCTTCAAGTCCTGCCATAGAGGAATGGCTCTCCGATCAAGTGAAGGCTTTTCGAACGGGTTATGCGCAGATTAATGCGCTGCCACACGCCGGGCAGAAGAAGCTGATTTGCAGCAGCCACGGTCCCGGGAATATTGACACATTTCTTACGGAGGAGGTTAATCGTTTTCTGGCCTCGTCCGGCGGATGGCTGATCTTCAACGCTCACGGTTTGGATGAAGAGGGCTGGGGGCCTCTTTCCGCTGCGCATCTTGACAGGCTTCTTTCCGAATTGAAGGCAATAGAAAAGGTCCTCATAATTCCTACTGGGCGAGCATTGGCAAACGTGTGATCCATCAGGGCAGCAGCCGGCGATGAGGGAGCGTCATTCTCGTCGACCTATATCGGACATATCGGAGACAGGGGTTTCTTGGATGGCAGTACTGACGACGTCAGAACGTACAACTACGCGGCATTTGGGCTGATATCCACTGCTTCAGAAGTATCAGCAGAAGTTCCCTCCGTGTACTTGGTGTCGCAGAACTACCTCAATCCATTCAATCCGGCCACCACTATTCAATTCCAGCTGCCTGTGGCCGAACACGTAACGCTTGATGTATTCGATCTGCTTGGGCGTAAGGTGGCAACGCTGTTGGACGGAATGCAACCTGCGGGTACGCGGCATATCTGGTTCGATGCGAGTCGTCTGTCTAGCGGTATGTACATCTACCGAATTCAAGCCGGTGATTTTATCTCGACATGAAGCATGACGCTGGCCAAGTAGCTCACGAGATGGTCCCCGAGGTTTCAGCCTCGGGGACCGTGCAATCAATAAAACGCTCACCTCTCTCCAAAGCTTTCAGTTTTCTTTTTCTGATCGGACTAGGAGCTTGCAGCACTGGAGTTGAGCCGTCCCCGCGCACCCGGGGTTGCTACGCATCACATTGCAGTCAGATCTCACCAACAGAGCATTGGTGATTGTAACTGACCCGGTGGAGGTCGGCCCGGGAGATCAGTTTGACATAACCATTTTCCAGGGTAAAGCCTTCAGAGATCCCGTGTTCTTTGTTCTTTTCAACCATCCAACTTCCTCGAATCTGGTCTCTCTGTAATGATAACTCCTTGTGCCAAGCCCCGTATCCAGACCTGAAACAGCTCCGATACGAGCGTGTGCATTACGACAGCTTAACCGTATCTGGTGTGCGCCAACCTCATCTACCTGACCTGTCTGGTAAACAGATAGAGATCATTGCAGTCATCGAACCAGGATCTTTCATGCAGTTTGGTTTGGATGTACTTCTCCGTAAAGAGTCCGTAATGGCCCTGCTGAAACCATCAACGGTCGGATCCAAACCATCAAACTATGGTGTCAAGGATTCCGCAACAAACAGTGGGTTCGAATGCAATCTACTTCCTATTTCGAAGGGCTGGATATATACCCTGAAGGAGTCCATAGGTAAGCCTTTCACAAGAAAAGGTGAAGAGCTCTAAAATTCAGCCAATTGTAGAGCTGGTTGCCATGGATGATCACCGTTGATTACCAGTGGATTTCGGCAAACTCCAGTGCGAGATTGCGCGAGCACTACTTGTCTACCGTAAGTGTCAATCCGAGTTGTCCTGCTGCTTCTTTCATCATTTTGAATTTCGAATCATGTTCGCTCAATGCCTCGCCCTCGGGAAGTACCATTTCAAATTGCACGCCGAGTCCCATTTTCAGCAAGTTCATATTTGCGCCAGGATTGATAAAGCAACGGAAGAGCTCAGCCCATTGCCCAACTGAAACCTCGCCCTGTATAACAAACCTTTGCACCGAACCCGCGCCGCTTATTTTGTCCCCAGAAATTACTTCGATGCTCTTGTCAGTATTACTTGACTCTCTCGTATTGTCCCCAGCTTTGATAATCTCCTCGTCTCCTTGAACTTTCTCCACTTCGGGCTCGAATGGAGGAATGATCCAAAGTCCATCTTCGCTTGGATCCAGTGGCACTGACTGCCTGCAGTACCGGATCTGTAGGGTCGAAGGACTACCACCGCGACCAATGCCTACGAGACCGTCAATGCAGGCTTGAGTCAGTCCGATAGTTACTGCTCCCTTGGCCGCGATCATGGGCTTATCAGTGAACCGAAGGTAAGCGTCAATGGCATCTTTCAGTCGCAGGCCCCCTTCCTTCGGAATTAGGCCCGTGCTCTCCAGTGTCACCGAGCCAACACGACGTAAAATCCACTCCTCATCCTCTACCAGTGTCGTCCACACATAGCTGAGATGTTCCTGGAATGTTCGGCGCGCATCCAGAAGAGAAACGGTTTCCACCTCATGTCCTCGCACTCGTAGGGCAACTGTGTATGCCGGGCCCAGTGCCCGAAAGGCTACTTGACGGGCCGTTTCAAGGCGCTCCCTGAGGTCCTGCTGTTGATCTTCATCAAGTTGATCCCAATAGTCTGTGCGCACTCCCTCCAAAGCTGCCCAAGTTCGGTGGGCTTGCCGCAGTTTACTGAGTCCGTTTTTGGTTCCTACAAGATAGAGGAGCGTGTTACGGTAAAGTCGATCCTTTTGACCACATTGTGTGCTGATGGATAGCACACGGTCTCGAATGAGATCTTTGGCGTCGTCTTTTTCATTCCAAGCAAGCGAAGGTGGCAAAATCAGTAAAGTTAGGGCCTTCTGCTCCGGCAGGTCCTCGGCAGGGTCAACGATGACACGCCATGTTGCCCCGGCTGCGGAACCCCTGTGGGACTCGGTGCGGAGGTTTTCCATGATTTGTCTACCGAAATCCTCATTCGCACTCTGCTGACGGTACTGCACAACCAGTTTATTGAGTGTCGGCCTCGTACCAAACCAGTAACGTTTTCCGAGGCTTCCGGCGGATGTCACATGCAGATAAAAGCAGCGGTTCTCTAGTTCGAGCAAGGCCCCATCCGTGTAGTTCCAGTTCAGTCCCCACCGTGAGCATGCAAGTCTCAGATCCTTCGAACTAAAGCCGCTCCGGCCGCCCTGGCCACCAAAGGAGCCAAGAAGTATTGCGGACGCCAAGCCTTCTCCGATAGCCTCTATCCGATAGTCGCTACCTCGTTCTTCATCGAAAAGGCCAGCATTGGATCGCTCGCCAATGATGTCTGCAGCGGCGACAGACTGGTAGGGAGGTCCCCAGAGGCGAGTCAACGCGGCCTGAACTGCATCAACGGACCATCGGACGTGGCACGGTTGGATTAAATGTTGTGTTTGGCTACTTGCCCGGCGATGCTGCCAGAGATCCCCTACGATGCTTGCAAGAAGGCGCAGAACCCCCCGCGTCCGCTGCAAATCGGGGTGGCTTCCCCAACGGGTGTAAAATGCATCAATGAGTAAAGGATGAAAGGGATAGGCTCGCTGGATTTGCTCACGATACATGCTCTTTGCAGCTTCAGCCGGCACCTCCCTGGAGTGCTTTGCATACATGCCCTGATAAACACGAGCGATCTGTTTGGGGTAGTCCGGTTCACTTTCCGGCACAATGGATTCAAACAGTCGGGCGCGGACGACCTCATAGATTTCATTATCTGCGACCGGTTTGACATCGGCCCCGAGGCGCTGAAAACGCTTCTCGAGTGCCATGAATGCCTCCTGTCCCTTTTCGCTCTGCGCGACCTCGTATTTACTCGCCGGAAGCGTCGCAACTACGACTGCGCCTGGGACTTGCTGTACGGATTCAGTTAATTGCTGGATAAAGGACACGGTCTGATCAGCAAGACTTGTTTGTCCGACGGGAACCGCGGCCGCCCCAACGCAATAGTCGGCCAACTCATCAAGAAGAATGAGACACGGGGAGGCAGCTCGAAGGATTTCAACAAAGACCCCCTGTGGGACCCGCTGGTTTTCGTCATTTGCCCGTACGCGTTCGTAGAGGGGCTTCCCACCGAGTTGGTACGCCAGTTCTCCCCACAACGTATGCAGATGAATGCCGTCGGTCTCCTTACGTCCCTGTGTCGCATCGCATGTCTGGTTTGTGAAGACTGCAACACCCTTTACTTTCTCGGGTAGTTGTCCACCTATGGCTTTCCGTAGGCCTTCAGCATGTGGTGAGCCATTCAGTTGATCCACATTTTTCGCCAAATGCCATAGAGCCACGAGCGTATGTGTCTTGCCACCACCGAAGACAGTCTGCAGACTAATGATCCGGTCTCCCGTCTCACCTCCACTACGCATCGCATTAGTGACCTGATTCAACACCCGGGACAGTCCTGACGTTAGGTAGGTCTTGCCAAAGAACTGTTCGGCATCAAGGTAGATATCAGGCGCGGTACCCCGAACGACCGCCCAGAGGTTAGCGGCGAACACCGCTTCGGCGAGACGCCCCTCTCGAATGTCCTCGTGAGGTGTCGCAATCGCATACCAAGGCTTGAGTACTTCCTTCATTATGTTCTAAGCGTTTTTTCCACTGAAAAACAAGTCTTGCTGCGTGCTCTTGTACATCGTGCTCTTGCCCTCCATGCGCAGTGTTTGACGCTCACCGAGCAAGGCGTTTACCAACTTCCAATCCTCCAAATCTCGGGGGAGAACCTCGAATAATGCCTGTGCCAGTTTCCAAAACGGTCCATCTTCCAAGAGATTACGTTCACCGAGGTACGTGACAAGGTCTTGTCGCTTTTCCTCCTTCCAAAGCAGCATGCTTTGATGTAGCGCGTCAATGTGGGGAGGGTTCTGATCACGGCCAAGGCTTGGGCGACCGGCACGATCCTCAAGAACGGCAAGCCGACACTTGGGGCCATCTAATACGAAAATTCCATGCTCTCGGGCCACTTCCATGGCGCTGTCTTGGTCTCCCCCGATTTGAACTACCAATCGGGCATCGTCCCATGCCTGCTCCGTCGTACCGTAAAGATTTGCCCACACATAGTAGAGCGTTGAAAGACTATCTCCGCGAAACTCTCCTGCGATGGTATCACGGGCCGTCCGCCTAGCAAGGTCCAATAGCTCGGGAATACCGACTAGAGTTCCGTCCGCCTTTTCCACGCGTTCGTATTTGCCGAAAACGCCTACTGCAGGGCCATAGCAGGCAACAATGAGGTCAGCGCCTCTAAAACCATAGGACCAGAATCGTTTTACGGAATGATGCACGCTCTCTTCGATTTCGCCGCGAACTTGTTTGAATGAAATAGCACTTCCTACATCCCGAGGGCGGCAGACTACAGTGACCGAAGTCTCCAGGGATGCAGTGCCCAAAGCTAAGGCCGTTTTCGGCATCTCGGTTGCTATCGGCCAAGTGGCGTTGGGCGATAATCCCGCTTCAAAGAGAGCCAAAATCAGTGCCGTCCAGGCATCAGTGGATTGATGCGCAAACATAACTGTAACGAGCTTGGGCTCTCGGACAAGGCGCAGCGTCTCCCGGAAACTCTCCTCAAGAAGCTGCCGGTAGTGTGTGCGTGCTCGCTCTTGTGAGCCATCATGTCGGTGCCTTAGGCTCACAGCTTCGTCTGATTTAGGCGTTAAGGGTGTGGTGAACACGTCTGGGAACAGTGATCCAATGCTCCGCTTGAGCCAGATGTAGAAGAAATCAGACAAATCACTATAAGCAATGGCATCGTCGTAAGGAGGGTCAGTCACGACACAGTGTGCGATTCCCGACTCCAGAGGTAACGATGCAGCATTGCCGAGAAGGACGGTTGGCTCTTGATATGTTCCCTCGTTGGTAGTTCGCTCATGTTCTATGACCTTGAGCATGTACCGAAGCTGAGTGGAGGCCGTTCCTGAACTGTTGGCAAGAGGATTGACCTCCGGGTAATCCCAGATCATCGGGATGGACTGTCCTCCGAAGGGAGTCTCACTCTTTTGATGGCTGGACCGCCAGCGCGTAAAGCTGTTGTTGAATACAGCAACCCTGTCTATCCACAATCCAAGGTATAATCCAAGCGCAAGGCGATATTTCTTGTCAGGAATAGCTTGCTCCATCATTTTGAATACTTCATGGAAAGAAGCGACAAACATCTGTATTGCTACGAGTTGGCGAGGGTTGAAGAGCGAACCCCAAGTGTTCATGCCGAACAACCACTGCCTAACATTCCATTGATTCTCCGGGATTCGTTCTCCAGGAAATTCAACCTCAACCTTCTTTGCCCGAACGAATCCAACGAGGTCAAGGTCTTCTACCGTCCGATAGTCCTTTCCCTTTTCTCCCTCCACAACTACACACACCATCTGCTCACCCATTTGGCCTGCACGGCTGGCGATGCGAATCTCTTCTCCAGATGTGGACTGGTTGCAGTAAGGACACAACGCTGGTCCTCTCGCTCGCTTTGTACCTTGCGTTCTCTTGATTTGATCGCCTCTGGCAATCCCGAATGAGATCTCCTTCATCTCCCTATCAACTTCTAATGCTAGCGCAACCTTTGGTGCCTTGCTGCGCACAAGAAGGCTGCGCAGCAACGGAATCTGGGCCTGGCACGATGGATTGGAACAGGGAATCGTCCTTGCCCAGAGATACGCAAGAACTGGCCGTCTATCCCTCCCTGCGGGATACAAATGCTTGATCTTCCGTCGCACCCGATCTAAGACGCAATTTGCCCAATACTCAAAGTCATAGACAAGTACATTCGGGACAGAAGTCTCACATTCAATCCAGTCTCCAAATTCCTTGACCATCTTCATTCTCGTTCCTGGCTTGCCGTATTTTTGAGGCAATTCGCAGGTCGCACGCAGGATTAGGTGTGCGACCGGGTTGTAATCGTTTGCGATAGCACGGCAACCAAGCCGACCTGCTTCCAGGGGAATTGCTCCACCACCGGCGAAGGGATCCAGCAAGGTGGCGATATCATCATTTTGGGCAATCCGCACGAGTTCTTGAGCAATGCGGAGAATTTCAAAACCCTGGGCGTTGCTTGGATCAGATGTTTCCCACTTCACGAGAGAGCGGTCGTCAAGGAGTTGTTTTTTATCAGGCCGATTTTGGCGTTGTCCGGCCTCGAAGGCCAGTGCCTCCGGTGACCAATTCGCAATGAAAGCCAGTAGTCGATTTCTCAGAGTGTCTTGGATGCCCTGTTGTGGGCGATAGGGGTCGTCATTACGATGAATCTCTCGTCCACGACGATAGCTCTTTAGACTCTCCGGTACATGCGTCTTGAGATATCGTTCTACGGCTGCGCGGAAGTCGATAGGACACCGAGCATCGTCTGGATCTGGTACGAGTGAAGCGAAGACCACGGCGCGTGATACAGGTAAAGGCCTACGAGCCCACCAGAGGTGTAAATGGCTAATGTGAGCGTGGTGCATGTTCTTGTCGCGCACACTTTCCGCGGAGATCTCTCTGACTGGAAGTGCCACCTCAATGAGCCGTGGGCAATCGTACGCGCTATTTCGTTTCGCACTCATGCTGAATCTTTTTCGAGGAAAGTGGTACCCAAAACGGGAGTGGGACTTGAAGGACCGAGTTCGTTGAGAAAACTTGATGTGATGGTGGGGACATGGGCACGATTTTTGTTTCGAACCGGCAGTCCCATGTTTAAGGCCAGGACTTTCGGCAACTGTGTCACACTTGACAGGAAAAGAGACTGTCTCGCCCTTGTGATAGCCACATAAAAGAGGCGTCTCTGCTCTTCTAGTAGCTCTGTTTGTTTGGTCAATGTGTCCCCAGTTGTATTTCGCCTGGGGAAAAGGCCCTCAACACATCCGACCACCGCGACAAGGTCTGCTGTCAGCCCTTTCGACTTGTGAAGGCTCATCACGCGAACATAGTCCACATCCATCGGAAGTTCTGGTTGGACGATCCGCGTGCGGAGACCTTTATGCAGTGTTTTGGCATCGAACTCATTTTCCTCAATGGTTGAAGCTAAGTCACGTAAGGGGAGGGCCCAACCCTGATTTCCGGGAAAAAGGACATCCACTAATGCTTGGCTCCGGAGATTTTCAAGTTCAATAAGGCGTGTTTGAAGCTTCTGGAATGATTTGACGAGGTGATTGGAATAGGGGATGCGGATCTTATCCGATGCAAGGTGCTCCAATGCCTCGCGAGGTGTTTGTCTAGTATTCTCGCAGTAATTTCTCAGCCGTTTCCATGCAGGGCTTCGCGAAGAAGAAACGCCGTAATCACACCAGCAGCGGAGGGCTACGCGGTCATCAGGATTCGCCAGAAGGGTGAGCAAGGTGAAAGCTTGCTGAGCATCGTCTGTATCGAGTTCTTCTTCCTGAAAGAAACTGTGGGCAGACACCCCGAAGACATTGAGTGCATCGCGGATCTCATATCCGAATTGGCGACGTGGGGCCAGAACAAGAACTTTTCCGGGGTTCACCTCTCGTCTCTGAATTCGGGTGTGAATGATCTTTGCGATGCCTTGTGCCTCCTTATGCATATCATCCCACTGAAGTATGTGCACTTTGTCTTTGCCATCAGGATTTTCCGGCCTTGGTGTGAGTGTGCGCGGTACTCTACTTTGATTGTTGCTAATCAACGCGTTTGCCATCTCAACCACAAGCCGAGGGCACCGACGACATTCATCAAGATTGATGTTTTGGGTTCCAGGATGTGATTGGTCGAATTTGGCAATCCCATCCGGGTAGGCGAACCTGAAGGAGTAGATGGATTGATTCTCGTCTCCGACCACGACAAGCTGTCCTTCCCTGGCAAGCAAATCCAAAAGAACTTGGTCTGCCCGATTGAGATCTTGGTATTCATCAATGAGCACATGTTCGAATAGGCCACGGTGAGGGGATGCTGGATTTTGCCGAAGATATTGCAGAGCTTTTGGGATTAACTCTCCGATGTGCATGGCCTCATGAAATCGCAGCCATCCGTCAAGGTCCTGCTTAAAGGACTGCTCTTCGGGTGTGATTGGCTGGCTAGGTGTCTCGGACTGGAGACGCGCCCATGCCGCATTGCGGGCACGAAGAAGCCTCCTGAGATCGCGGATCTTCCCATAACCCCCAAGCTTCAGGTCTTCAAGCAGGAAACGCTCTTCGAATTTTAGGAGGGTGCGCGGAATTCGTCCGGTGATCTCCAAAACATCAGCTTGACACAGTAGACGAAAACAGAAGGCATGCAAAGTTTCAGCATACACCGCGTCAATGTCGGGTGCATTCAGTTTAGCTAATGCATTCTCAAGATCCTTAGCGGCCGTTCTCGTAAAGGTGCAGACCAGAATCCGGCCTGCGGTCGAACCTTCCTGAAGCAGGCGCGCGACGCGCCTCATCATCGCAAACGTTTTCCCCGTTCCAGGGCCAGCCAAGACTCGAATCGGAGTGTGGTCCAACTCCGCAATTCTCTTCGCAGGTCCCTCAAGACCATGATCCCATCTCAACGGGGCTTCTTGATTCATGTATCTTGGTCCTCTCGGACTGCAGCTTCCTGGCCCCGCTGCATCCAGTCACCTTCGTCAACCAAATACTGAATCTGTCGGTAAAGCTTTGTTGGCTTCAGCTTAGAGCCCGGGTCTTGGATAATGTGCAATCGTGGCCGATCATCCTTGCAAAAGGTAACGACGTAGAGCCATGCTCGGTCGCCAAGCTGACGCAGCTTATCCAACTCCGGGCTTGTAATGATGATTGGACCTGACCGCGCACGGCCCTTGACCTCAATATACCTTTTCTCGCTATCATGTCCTTCGGATCGAATATCATAGTGTTCTCCGTCTAGGCTTACGTCTGTGGGTGCCCACCCACGGCTTCGCTCGTAACGCATGGCCATGTCCATGGCTATGGCCTCAACTTCATCATCTCGACGCATCGGGAATCCTTTTGACGGTACTTGGTCCTCGCTTTCTATCGAAACCATAGGGACGGGCGCGATGATGGCCTCTGTCAACAGATCAGGAAGATCGGCAGACAGCCTCATCATAAGGTCCAATTCCTTCAATCGTTCCGCTTTTCGGGTATTCAGATCCTCAACTCGCTGTCGAAGACGTTCGCGTTCTGTTGCATTGTCGTCACCGAAGAGTTGAGCTCGTTGGAGATCGTTTAATTTTCCCTGCAGTTCAAGAATAAGATCTGTGAAGGCGGTGTTAAGATATTGCCCGCGCAGGTCGCATTCCTCAGCCCGCGCAGCTTTTACTTCATCAAGTTGGCGTTCGGTAATCTGCTCATAGGCCCATCTCTCAATTTCCTCGGTGGATCTTGGTGGTATATCGGGAATCGACATGTCTGCCTCGGGAGCAGTACAGCTCAGTAGGTATGAAGGCGAGGTTGTTCGGAGGCCCATATGGTCGTGCATGATGACGGACAAGCGTTCGTGGGCCGTCGGCTTGCGATGGTCTTGACGCCACTGCAGTCGTCCATCCTTAATGATTGAGCGAAACAGCCAGATTCGCTGTGGCTTTGCGATATAGGGATCCATGAGGATTGCTCCTTTTGCAAAGGCTTGGCGAGCTTCATTAATCGCCCAAGCGATCAGGGTATCGAATAGGGAATGACCAGGTCCCATGAGTTTCGTTCGTTCTGGAACACGCACTTTGCTAGCGACGCTGACAAGTCTCTTATCAAATACGAAGGGAATGTCGTTGCTCTCCGAGAGCACGCGTCTTCGCTTCCGAGCAAGATCAAGAATTGCAGCAGGAGTAGCACCGATATGCCAGACGGGGAAATTATCGTCAGCGTGGAGAGTACCTCCACATGCCGCCCACGCTCGCTCAAAGAAGCGCTGTATGAACAGAGGCTGCAATCTACGCTCATCCGATGCATCACGCAATTCACGGGCGGACCGCAGGTCAAGAGGTGAGGCCAGTGAGGTCTTCTTCTGCAGAGAAATAAGTTGCTCCGCTTTTTTGTCCGATGCCGATGCCAGTGCCAGGTCAGTGTCTCGTGAACTCTCTGCCTCATCATCTGAATCAAGGGCTTGCTCAATGAGCTGTGTCAGGGGCACACCCTCCATCCACTCGTCAATCACATCGTAGACCCGATCGGACCCCATCTGCTCACGCATGACGTCCATTTTCAAAAGAACTCTTTCCAGAACAGCGCCTTCACGAGTGTTCTGAGCAACTAGGTTGTAGACCCACACATCATCCGCTTGTCCATATCGATGGATTCGTCCCATCCGTTGTTCGAGCCTGTTAGGATTCCATGGGAGATCCCAGTTGATCAAGTAGCGACAGAATTGAAGATTGATCCCCTCACCTGCAGCATCTGTAGCCACCATGATCTTGGCCCCCATGCGGAACTGGCGCTGAGCTCGCTTGCGCGCGTCTACATCCATGCCACCATGAATCTCGGCAACGGTATAACCCTTTTCCCTAAGACGTCGAACTAGGCTGTTAAGCGTGTCTAGGTGTTCAGTGAAGATCAGCAGTTTTTCATCATCCGCACGAATGACATCAGAGGAATCCAGGACGGCGAGAAGCTCACCAAACTTTGCCTCATTATGGTTTTTCAGGCTGTCGGCGAGCTGGAATAGCCGTTTGACTTCGTCTCGTTCCTCTTCAACCTTTGCCGGATCATCCGTTAACACCTGGCGGAAGATTCGTTGGTCTATATGTTCTCGTTCCTCTTCGGTCAGGTCCTCGTATTCCGTGATATCGCGCGGATCGCTGGGATCAAGGTTGCCCCGGAATAATCGCTTTTTCTCTGGCTCTGATCGGTTTGAATCTCTAAGTATTGAGAGAACCTCCGTGAGTGCCTGCAACCGACGATCCAGCGTCCTCGTGATAGCGTAGAGGCTGCTGGCTAGACGGCGCTGCATGACCATGAGTGTAAGCTCTACGTTTCGATTCCCCTTCGCCTTGGCCTCCTTGCGCTTCGAACGTACGTAGCTTGTCACTTCGTCGTAGAGGGTTTTTTCCTCCGGCGTAAGCTGATAACCAGTTGTCTGTGTATTGCGGTTTTTGAAGAGTGCACGGCCGTCCCAATCAACCATATCCTCCTTTAAACGACGAAGGAAGAACCGATTTTTCGCCTTACTGATTGGCTGCTCCGCCTCAAAGTCTTCTTCGATTGTTGTTTCATGTGGTGCCGCCTGCTGCAGTATCCGGTCGTCAACATGTTCGTCTTTCTGAAAGAGATCTTCGTCAAGAAGCAGGAGCAGCCGTCGAAAAGTATCTTTCCTTCCCCGGTGCGGAGTTGCCGTAAGGAAAAGCAAGTGATCGGTTTTGCCGGCTAGTGCCTTGACTGCTTTGTATCGTTCACTTTCTTTCACTTTCTTGCCGTATTCATAGGCCGAGAGCTTATGCGCTTCGTCGACTACCACGAGGTCCCACTGCGTTGCAGAGATAGCCCTCAGGCATCCTTTATTTCGTGCAAGAAAATCAACAGATGTAACGAAGATGCCTTCCTCGTAGCGTGAAAATTGTCCTGGATCAGCTTCGAAAGACGCTCGATTTACCAGCCGCACGTCAAGATTAAACTTTTCCTGCAGCTCTTCTTCCGCCCACTGCTTCGTCAGACCACCAGGTGTAATGATGAGAACTTTTTGGAGGACTCCACGGAAGAGCAACTCCTTGATCAAGAGGCCGGCCATAATCGTTTTGCCTGCCCCCGTGTCGTCAGCGAGCAGGAATCGGATTCTCGGCAGGGGAAGAAGGTAGCGATAGACCGCCTCAACCTGGTGAGGTAATGGGTCAACGATACTGGAATTGACTGCGAAGAGAGGATCAAACTGATGTGCGATGCGGATGCGTTCTGCCTCAATGCCGAGAAGAAAAAGCTCGGCGTCACCATCAAAGCTGCATTGGTTTCCACGAACCTTGACAAGTTTTGAAAATTCTACCGTGGTCAAAGGACGGCGAACTATCCGTCCCGACTCAAGCCCCACGCCCTCAACGAGTATCTTGGAACCGACTGGAACAGTCCGTTGAATTTCGACAAACTCGCCCGCTTCCAGACCCTCAACGATGTCACCAGGCACAAGCTGATTATTGTCTTGTGCCATAGTCAATTCCCGCCGACTCAAACTGACCAATCCTCTTTGATTTCTAACGATAGATGCACTCGGTCAACAGTCGAAATTATACAACTCACGCCCTTACCTAACCACAGGGTGAGCCGAAACGATAACTCCTTGACTTTGTTCAGGACATCCAAAAGCATCCAGCGTTCGAGCTTTCGATATTGGTTGGGTTTTGTTATAAAGCAACCATGCAATCGCCAACTGTGTTTAGAAGCCATAACGTTAATGCGTGTTTCTGTTTTCAGGGATGAATGGATCCAGATGAATGAGGGCAACCCAGAGAAAATGAGTGATTCCGATAGCGATCGAGATAGCACCGCAAGGGGGGAGTTGCCGAAAGGTATGAGTCCCTATGCGACAGGCGGTGGGGGCGTGACCTTTGAGCGAAGGGTGGCTGTAAAATTCCTTACCCACCTACTCGTCGGCAACACTACTTCTGGAATTGGCGACGATCGTCGCGTAGTGAGCGTTGCATTTCAGCAGGCCCCAGATTGTTCGGTTGATGATCTCGTCGTGAGTGCAGCGCGCCCTGATGAGATGCAGCCATCGTTGGTGCTCGCACTCGCTGTTCGGCGCAAGCCGAAGATCGTGAAAAGTGACAAATCAACATGCAAGCTTTTCCTTGCATTTGTCCGTGACATGATCAATGCGCCAACAAATGGACCCGAACATCGGTTCGGGCTCGTAGTGGCAGGATCTCAGCAACATGCCGAGCAACTTTCTACTTTGGCTGAGCACGCCGCGACCCAAATGGATGCTCCTGGCTTTTTCCATCTCATCCACACAGCGGACAGGTTCAAAAGAGCTATTCGTGGTCGGCTTTATCACTTCGAAAAACTAGTAGAGTATTCGTTGACCGAACTTGGTACGGTTGAAATTAGCACGGTATCGGTACAGCAGTACACATGGCAGTTGCTCTCTCATCTTACCGTTTCCATGCCGCGACTTGAGACCCCTGACGAGACGGACTGGTCGGTTGTTACGAATAGCCTTAAGCCCGTATCCCAAGGTTCCAATCTTACTGCAGCATTGAATCTTCGCAATCGTCTCGTTGAGCTTGCAAGTGACTATTCAGTGAAAGCTGCACGAGTGGACCTCCGCATACTTCGCCGTGACACGCACGTTTTTATTGAATCAACCGTCCGCCGCAACGAGCAAGGTTGGCAGACGCTTGACCTACTAAATGGGCAGGCACTCAGAGCAGTTCGTGGCAAAATTATCTCGTACGACAATTCTCGTTGCATTTGCCTTAATCGTAGCGATCAAGCAATGGAACTGAGCAAAAAGGTAACGGAAGCCCAGGCGGTTGTGGTGAGCGGGGAGTCTGGGATAGGTAAAAGTGCCCTTGTGGTACGGGGGCTCACTGCTGCTGCCGAGGAGAAGCCAGACGAAATGCAGGTATTGTGTATAAATTTGCGGCATGTTCCTGAGTTACCGATTAAGCTAGAAGCCAATATTGATATTCAGCTTTCAAGACTCTTGGATGAACTGAGCGCACCGCAACGAGTGCTCATTATTGACGGCGCAGACGCTATTGTTGAGGGCAGGAATGACGCTTTCCGCTACTTGATTGAGTCTGCTCGAGAAAGCGATATAAAAGTAGTCGCCGTTACGTCTACGTCAATTGACAGTGGACAAGCTGTGCAAGAAATTCTCAAGGAGCGCTTTGGCAATCATGTCACGGAGCATGTTGTGGTCCCGTTGACCGATACCGAAATAGACGAGATTGTCAGAACATTTACGGAACTGCAAGGACTCAATTCTAACCCAAAGTCGCGCGAACTCCTGCGTCGGCTTGTCGTGGTTGATCTACTCGTTCGTAGCGATGTTCGGGGTGTTCCGCTAAGCGATGCGGATGCGATGCACAAGGTCTGGTCTGGTCTGGTCCGTCGGCCCAAGATATCCAATAGGGGAACGTCGGATATGCGAGAATCCGTACTACTGCAGTTAGCAAATCAAGCACTGCGCGGTGTTAGCGGCGACGAAAGATTTAATACGGTCAACGAGCTCAACTCTACTGCCCTTGATGGGTTGCGCAGCGATGGCTTGTTGCGGACATCGGATGACAATCCATTCATGATTGGCCCCGAGTTTGCACACGACGAGGTGCGTCGCTACGCAGTTGCCCGCCTCCTATTGGCGGACAGAGCCCCGGCAGAGAAAATCAAGGTGACCGGGGCACCACGCTGGTCTCTTTCTGCCACAAGACTTGCGTGTCAAGCATTGCTGGCAGAGCCAGATATGTCCAATCATCGACTGAGGGGCAGATTCGCCAGATTACAGGCATCATTTGATGCGCTCGTAGAGGAAGGCCATAGTGCTCGTTGGGCCGACATGCCCGGTGAAGCCCTGATTACACTCGCTAATCCTCGTCCAATTCTACAAGATGCCTGGCCTGACCTAAAAAGCAACAATGCCGCTGGTCTGAAGCGGCTTACTCGTTTGGTCGGCCAGCGATTGCGTAATATCAATGGCATTATCAATACGGTTGCCATTGAACCGATCATCGAATTACTGCTTGAGGACCGCGTACCATGGAAATCTGGAGAATATGCACAAGAACTACTCCGAGACTGGTTGCATGGACATGTCGTTGCAAACACTTCCGCTGGCGATCTACTGCGTATTCGGCTTCGAGAACATCTTGTGTGTGCATGCACTACGGCAGATCGTCGCCTTACCAAGGAGCAAGAAGATAGAGCGGCTAAGCTTGCTGCTCGAACTCCAGAAGAGGTAGAACGAGATAATCGGATTGAAGAATCGCTCCCAAAATTCATTTCGGCGTTCGGTCAAGGCGGCGGAGATCAACGCCCCGAGGTTCCTTACGAGATCACAGAGGATATCTTTCTTGAATTACTAGCGCTGCTGGGCCCTGATCTTGGTATCGAAGGTGAAGCAATTCTTTGTCGCGTTGCGCAAGACGCCCCATCAAGACTCGCCCCTGCGGTGGAAGAGCTTTTCACGGGTCGCGCACTTGCCAGCTATGGACGGGGACTGCTGGCTCAGTTAACCGAGGCTTATTATCTTGACGATGAACCAGCCTGGTATGAGTCCCACGGTGATGGAATCCGTGGACACAATTCTCGAAGCGTCGGTTTATATGTTGATTTTGCGTGGTACAACGGTCCATTCTATGAACTGTTACGAGGCAATTTTCGCAGTGGCGTCGCAGTTCTAAACCGTTTGCTCAACCACGCGACACGTATTCGTGTGCGCAAGCTAGCTCGCTTGCATCGGAGTGCGCAAGCACATGGGGGTAATGATGTCGCTTTATACCAGACGGCGCTTGAACTCACTGGTAAGCGTCGATTGTACTTGGGGGATGAGCACATCTGGCGCTGGTATCGCGGTAGTGGAGTCGGACCAGATCCATGCATCAGCGCACTTCAAGCATTAGAGCGAGTGTGTGATCAACTGATTAAGAATGATATTCCCATCAAGTCTGTTATCTCAATCCTTCTTTATGATTGTAAAAGTCTCGCGATGGTTGGGCTCGTTGTTGGACTCCTGATACGGCATCTTGAAAAGGCGGAGCGTTTGCTTGATGCCTATCTCACGGAACCGCTTATCTGGGACCACGAGATTAAGCGTGTCGTAGCTGAAGTTAGAGGATTTGCGGCCAGTTCAGATGGAGTGGTTGCACGGGAGCGTAGATCTTGGTCGTTGCGTGAAGTAGTCGCAGATATGGTAATGGGAGCAAATGGCCAACGTGTAAGGGAACTTCAAGAACTCGGCCAGCAGCTTATTGAGAATGCACATCGACAATTTGGGCCAACCACGGACCATGAGCGAGTTGGGGCAGAAACTGATGCAACAGGAGCGCTTCACCGGAAGCTGGCTGGAGTACGCGCATGGGTGAGTTACTTTGACCGCAGCGCATACAATTTCCGGGCAACATCGGATGGTTTGGTTGAGATCTCAATTGCTTCACCAGAAGATGTCTTGGAGGCTTTACAGGACAGTGACGAGGATCTGAAACGAGGACAGAAACTCTTAAATTTGCGTTCCCGATATTTCATCAATCTAGGTCGAGCATCCTCGGAGTCAGTTGAAAACGACGAATTAGAGTCCGACCTATCTATCGCACGGCAATTGCTCAAGAACCCACCATCAATGGGTTTTCGATATTCTTGGGATGTATCGGCCTTAGTTGTCGCTGCAGCACTTAAAGCACACTTATTGTACGGCGCCAACCTCTCTGAAGAAGTTATTCTCTTCGCTGTTGACACCGTTCTTCGGGTTGGTGAAGGGGAAGCGGGTATGTCATCCCTCGAAAACGAAATTTCGTATTACGAGGATGGTGCTGATCGCAGTGCAGCCCGGGCCATCCCGCTATTACTCCTTCCTGCAGCCGCATCGCTTCGAGCAGCTGTTGACAATCCCGAGGGATTGTTAATTAAGCATCGTAGTGGGATAACTCGGGTGGGTCGAGTGCTTCGAGCCATCATTGGTAAAAGGTCCGAGTTAACGGCATCAGAGCGTGTTATCCGGTCAGGTTTCAAACTTGCCCGAACCGCCTCCTATGAAGTGCGGCTTCACCTTGCTTGTGGTTTGGATTATGTATGGAAGACGCCATGCACGGAGAAAGGGCACTGTCACCATGACGTGGGATGGCATCTTGTTAAGGAGACGATGCGAGACTGTGTACTTGGCGATTTTGATGTAAAAAGTCACAGGCGTCCAGTGATCAAGCTTAGAAAGCCGGTTGCTAAATCGCTGGGCAAATTCAATGGAGAATCAATTGCAGTACTACGCCTAGACGCAGCAATTAGGGCACTTGCCCCTGCTGCAATGGCCAACATTTGCGTCTCGGATCGGGCGCAATTGTTACTGTCGGCATTACTTGATGCTCAACGGCGCGCTTTGCTCTTCCACAGAAATTCCACAGCTGATGAACGGGGTTCGCACACTTTGGTGAGTGCACGTGCCCTGCTGACGCTGGCAGAGCATCGCGACAATATAGCTTTGTTCGCGCATATTGATGCCTACGCAGACCGCCCAACCTTACTTGGTGCCCTGCTGCGTGCTTTGTCAGCAGCAGCGGAAGAGACGCAGAATCGGGCGGCTACAGCGCGCCGGATTTGGCCAGCCGTTGTACGTCATGTGCTGGCACTGGAAGACGCAGGGCATGTTCCGTTTCAAGATGATTTTTATGGTGATCGTACACTCGCTTCCCTATTGCCCAATTCTGCTCATGAAATCCAATATCTCTACCGGGAAATTCAGGACAAGCCAATCGCCTGGTGGGATCCAATTTCACTGAGATCCGAGGTTGAGGAATGGCTGAAATCTGCAGTAGGCCAACCCAGATGCGTCTCCCAACTTATTTTCTTTATCCGTGTGCTTGCGCCGGAGGATCAAGTACAAACTGGACTTCCGTGGGTGGCCAAGCTTGTACTTGTAGATAGCTGCCGTGACGCTTGTCGAACAGAGCCCTTGTCAACCTGGCTAATAGAAACACGCTCCGCTGCGGATGATGTTAAGCTCTTGAATCTCTGGCAAAAAGTTGTAGATGCGCTGGTGGTTGCGGGTGTTATGAAACTGGCTTCTTACTCGCAGTAGCTACTGCTAAACGAAGTTTGTATCTACGCTAATGCTGAGGTTTGAAGGTGCATGTAACCGCCGATGTAGGCTCTACCACGATTCGTATAGAGTTTATTTTAGCGACTACCCCTCACCAAAACAACAACTTACATAAACTCAGTCGTCGAAGAGCTTCCTGTTATAAATTTTGAGCAGGTATTGTTTCTGGCCTAGATACTCCTTCTGCAGTCTACTCTGCTCTTCGCTACCCCCAGGGGCATTCATCATCTCATGTTTTACGCGTTGCAGATCCCTTTCGACAACCTTCCCCTTAACGCGCATCATACAATCCTGAGCAATGCGTTTCGAGTTTTCGTTCAGTCGAGGGACATTAATTTTCTTGCCCCCCCATCCTTCGGAAATTTGGTGCCGCGGCACCAGAACATGCGCAACCAGTTGCTGGGTGATCTCATCAGCATTAATTCCCTTCGATTGAATCGCAGACAGTATACCGTCTCCATGTGCCTCGTAGCCCTTAATTAATGCGTCTACAAGCTTGCGGGATGGCCCTTCCTGAAACTCGTCATACCCCATGTTTCCGAGGATATACTCTATCATTGGCCCACCTTCTTCCAGCATCAACTGTAATAGCACTTTTTCTGGTTCGGAAATTGCATCAAAATTAACGGGCTCGGTGCTGGTACTTCTTTCCGGTGGAGTCTGGGTGGGTTGTTGTGGTTGATTGCTTTTAGCGTATCGTGTGATTTCATGCGCCATGTCGCGCTCAGGGATTGCGAACAGCTGACTAGCCTTTTGTGCGTACATCTTCCGAAGAAGATCATCCTTCATATAAGCAATGCGTTTGGCTACCCCGGAGATCGCTTGCCGCTTCTTGTGGAGCGTTCCAAATCCGTCGCCTGAAAGAGACGCAGCAATAAAAGCATCAACCCAATCTTTGGTAGCCGTTTTAAGGTGCAGTTTGAATGCATCAGCACCTTTTTCACGCACAAATGAGTCCGGGTCCTCTCCCTCCGGCAGCGATACAACGCTTGCAGCTACCCCCCCCTCAAGAACAACGTCAATTGCACGCTCGGTCGCGTCCATACCTGCACGATCTGCATCGTAGAGTAATCGGATCTCCTTCACATATCGTCCCAATAGTGTAACCTGTTGAAGAGTAAGTGCAGTTCCGCAGCATGCCGCTGATCCAACACCTGCCTGATCAAGTGCCAGAACATCCGTGTATCCTTCCACCAGAAGAATACTCTCCTCCTGGCGCGCCATCCGTTTGGACTGATACAGACCGTAGAGGATATTGCTTTTATGATAGACGTCTGTTTCAGATGAGTTGAGGTACTTTGGTGCTTTTGGGTGGTCCACAAGGATCCGTCCTCCGAAACCAACAATTTTTCCCACATGTGATCGAATAGGAAACATAATTCGTCCCCGAAATCGATCGTAGTAACTACCATCATCCCGCTTAACTATCAATCCGGCCTTTTCCAGAGTTTCGGGCTTGATGTGCGCATCTGCTGCCGCCTTTATTAAGCTATCCCATGAATCAGGAGCATAGCCCAGACTGAACCGTGTTACCGTTTTCTCGGTTAATGCACGTCCATGGAGATATTCGCGTGCTCGCGCGCCGGAATTTGGCTCCTTGAGCTTCCGAACATAGTATTCGGATGCAAAGCGAAGAGCCGCATACACAGATTCCCTTTTGTCGTAGGCTTTTCCTTCCTCCTCTGTCTTTGGAATTTCTATTCCCGCACGATCTGCCAACCATCGAATTGCATCTAAGAATTCTAGTCGTTCGATCTCCATCACGAAGGTGATCGTGTCTCCACCTTTGTTGCACCCAAAGCACTTAAAGAATCCTTTCGCTGGATTCACATTAAAAGACGCGGTTTTCTCGCTGTGGAATGGGCATAACCCTAAATAATTGCGCCCGGCCTTCTTCAGACGTACGTAATCCTGTGCAATGCTCAGAATGTCTGAGGCATCACGCACCTGCTCTATAACATTTTCAGGAATCCGCATATCCACCTCTTTACGGCAGAGCTGCAATCGGAGGTTGCTCCGGCTTTTCGGAGCACTGGCAGGCACCTATGGAAAGAAAACCTGCAATAAGTATGGCAAGTAAGAGTCTGGTCATCAATATAATTTCCAATATTTTTCTCCTGTAAATGTCCGACATGGCGTACACAACGCCAATAATGGCAAGTTACGTACTATCTTTCTGTTTCTGCTACACTTATCCCATTTGAGTTGGAAGTTCTCGGAATAGACATAGGTGGAACTGGAATCAAAGGAGCTCCGGTCGACATAGCATCCGGACAACTGACTTCCGAACGTTTTCGCCTTCCCACACCAAAGGGCGCACGCCCGGAAGAGGTTGCGCAAACTGTACGTGCTATTGTTCATCATTTTTCTTGGCGCGGAAGGATCGGAATAGCAATGCCCGTGCGCGTTCATAACGGTATCGCCCGCACAGCAGCCAACATTGATCCCTCCTGGATTGGTACGAACATAGAGGCGCTATTTTCACGCACCACTGATTCTGATGTTGTTACACTCAATGATGCCGATGCTGCCGGTTATGCCGAGATTCATTACGGCGCAGGCAAGGGTGTCCCGGGTAAAACACTTGTACTAACACTTGGCACAGGTATTGGCTCAAGCCTTTTCGTGGGATCCATCCTTGTGCCCAATCTCGAGCTTGGTCATTTGCGTATGCACGACACGATTGCGGAGGCCTGGGCCGCCAATAGTGTACGAAAACGCGAGAATCTGTCTTGGGGGGACTGGGCTAAACGCCTGCAGGAGTACCTGAGTTACGTCGAGTTCCTGCTTGACCCTGATCTAATCATTCTTGGAGGAGGTGTTAGCAGGCCAAAGCGTGTAAGAAATTACTTGCATTTACTCAAAACAAGTGCACGCCTTGCCCCAGCACATTTCCAGAATGAGGCAGGTATCATCGGAGCTGCCTGCGCCGCACACAGCCGCAATACTTGAATGATTCCCTCCCGGTCAAGTATTCGACAACACCTTGCATCTAATGACCCTGATCTGCAGGCGCTTGGCTTCGACTACCTTATAGAAGGCCTGAACACGGGAATGATACGCGCTGCTTCCCAAAATGCAGACGGCGACTGGGAAGCCCATGCCTGGGTAAAGAAAGGGCTGTTGTATGGATTCCGTACAGGTAAACTCGAAGAGCTCACTGTTGCACCGGCCTCCTTCTTTGATAAACATACCTTTCCTCTGAAACCCCTTGGGGTGAATGATCAAGTCCGGCTCGTACCGGGTGGGTCATCCATTCGGACCGGAGCATACGTCGGTCCTGGCGTTATTTGCATGCCCCCAATGTACATCAATACCGGAGCATATGTAGATGAAGGAACCATGGTCGATTCGCATGCTCTTGTGGGCAGTTGCGCCCAGATCGGAAAACGTGTTCACCTCTCCGCTGCCGTACAGGTTGGCGGAGTCCTGGAACCCCCGGGCGCACTACCTGTCATTGTAGAAGATGACAGCTTCATCGGCGGAGGTTGTGGCATCTACGAAGGCTGCGTAATTCGCAAAGGTGCAGTGTTGGCTCCGGGCGTAATTTTGACAAACGCTACTCGATTGTACGATTTGGTTCACGAACGTGTAATCGAAGCTGGAGAGGTTCCTCCGGGGGCTGTTGTTGTGCCAGGAAGTCGCGATAAGCCCGGGTTTTTTGCACGAGAGCACGGGATAGCCACGTATGTGCCGGTTATCGTTAAGTATAGGGACGCGCGGACTGACGCGGCAACAGAGCTCGAGTCGGCCCTTCGGTAGTCCTCTATTCGACAATCACCTGGTCGGGCGCTATGAATGAACTGGCATAGCTTCTCTCGACTACTTCAAGAAGGATTTCAGCGTCGGCACGACGAATAAAATTACCTATCCGAACGCGATAGTAGGGTGCACGAAAGTCCTGATATACTGGTGGTTCAGGCTCGGATCGTGGGTATAGGTCACGGAGTGAATCATCCTGTTCAAAATCTCTCCACCATGCAAGAGCATCCTCGACCGCCTGATCTGCTTCCTGTTTACTGAGCGTAGATACAATCTGAATTCGAAAACCCGCTTGTTCTTCACGGGAATAGCGCAGTAAATTGTTGCTGGAAAGCAGCAGTTCGGGCACATCGTGCACCACCGCTACCGAAGAGGCAACGGGGGGCTCCCGATAAGCTTCCAGATCGAAATCCTCATGCTCAGACCAATCAATTGAGACATTTTCCTCTACAGATGAAGTGTTCGTAAGCGGCCTTGTTGCCGGGCCCGAACAAGCAACTGCAAAAAACAATAGAAAAATAAAGGTTAAAGTATTAGCCGTCCTGACCATTCAATCCATTTCTTGAATAATTGCCAGCGAAGCGCTGGCCCCAATCCTGTCAGCACCCGCACGCACCATTGCGAGTGCAGAAGTCCCGGTGCGTATCCCGCCCGCTGCCTTGATGCCAAGATCGCGTCCAACAGTGTTACGCATGAGGGACACATCCGCTTCCGTGGCTCCCCCACTTGCGAATCCCGTGGAGGTCTTTACGTAGGCGGCTCCTGCATCACGCGCCAGCAGGCACGCTATGCGTTTCTCCTGTTCTGTGAGCAGCACGCACTCAAGGATCACTTTTACCAGAGCCCCGTTCTCGCAAGCTTGGACTACTGTCTGAATATCTTTTGTTACCGACTTGTATGCCCCACTCTTGAATAATCCGATAGCCATGACCATGTCAATTTCCGTTGCGCCGTCTTCAACTGCCATCGTCGCCTCCATAGCCTTAACGCTACTTCGGCTCCCCCCGAGCGGGAAATCTACTACGGTGCATACCAAAGGTAATTCTTCCGCGAGCATTCGGGCTGCTTCCTCCACATAACATGGAGGAATACACACGCTTGCAAAGCCGTGTTGGACAGCCTCTTCACATAGAACGTGCACGTCCTGCACCGTAGTATCAGGAGCAAGCCTGGTATGGTCAATCATTTGAGCCAACTGGCTTGGGTCCATTTCAAGCTCTCTGAGGCAACGTTTTTGACATCTGCGCGATTCACTTGATAGAGCAATAAGAGAACTTAGTGTAACTTGTGACCCATTCACCAGTGCCACACCCTCCATCCCAATCCATGCGCCAAGTCTACCTGCTTTGCCTCCTCTTCATCGGTTGTTCGTCCAATTTTCCTGAGGGACGGACTGTCGAGGATGATTTGGGGCGTACTGTGGTATTGCCTCTTACAATAGAGAGGATCACAACGCTTGCCCCAAGTGTTACGGAGCTTGCATTTGCTGCAGGGGCTGGATCAAAAATAGTGGGGGTAACAATATTCGACGACTATCCCCCAGCCGTTGACTCATTGCCAAAATATGGCATGATTCCAACAGATTTTGAAGCTATTGTCGCTCTTGACCCAGAACTAATACTTGCAAGCGAGCAGGTGAACAGCCCGAAGGAGGCTGACATCTTCTCATCGATAGGCATTCCGGTGTATTTCGTTGCGGTGAATACGCTCCCGGATGTACCCCGGGCGATTCGAACCCTGGGGGACCTACTCGGCACCTCAGAGCCAGCGATGCGGCGGGCAATTGAACTCGAAGACTCGCTCGCGCAACTGGCGGTGCTCACGGCCGACTTATCTGAGCGACCGCGTACACTGTTCCTGATCGATGACGTAACACTCTATGCTTTTGGGCAAGGAAGTTACATTCACGATATGATTGATTTAGCCGGTGGTTACAGCATCACACAAACATTGACAACACGTGCCCCTGTACTCACTGACGAATTCGTGTTAAGCTCAGGACCTGACGTAATTGTGGGCTCATTCGGTCCACAGTACGATGTCATGAAACTTATTTCTCATCACTCAACCTGGGATATTGTACCCGCGGTAGTATCCGGCCGAATCTATGGACTGCACCCCGATCTCTATTTACGGCCTGGACCGCGTCTTGTGTCCGGGGCCTGGACTCTTGCACGAGTTTTGCAACCTGACGCGGTGATTAATCCATGAATCGCTGGATAATTGGATTACTGGTATTGGCATTTATTAGCGTAATCATCTCCGTAAGCGCGGGAGATGAGGTATCATTTTCCGAAGCACTGTCCGTGCTGTGGCATCATATTACGTTCGGATACGGCATCGCTCCAGATCCCATTGCAGATCGCATCGTCTGGCAGCTGCGCCTCCCTCGTGCCTTGCTTGCCCTTATTGTCGGGGGAGGGTTAGGGATTATCGGTACAGCGATGCAAACTCTAGTACGTAATCCTTTGGCAGAACCGTATATCCTGGGGATTTCCAGTGGGGCGACAGCAGGCGCATCACTGTTTTACCTGGGTTTTCTACCCCCCTTGATCTCTAAGGCGGTTTCCATGCCGGTGGCAGCGTTTGCAGGAGGCTTGTGTGCAATCCTCATAGTGTACAGTGTTGCAGGAGGTCGGGGGCATTTATCCGTTACACGCCTGCTCCTGGCCGGGGTCGCTGTTGCATCACTCATGGGTGCCCTCTCCTCCTTTATTACCCTATCGTCGCCGGAGCCCGATAAACTAAGGTCGGTGCTTTTTTGGCTATTGGGATCACTTCATCTGGCAACCTGGAGTGCACTGATCTGGCCTTCAATAGCCGTGTTGATAGGTTTTGTCTCGTTAATTGTCTTGGCACGCCCTTTGGATGGGATGCTAACCGGTGATGAATCTGCTCACTCACTGGGAGTCCCGGTTGAGTCTATAAAGCGAATCCTGATTGTCCTGGCTTCGCTGGTTACCGGATCTATCGTTGCTGCAAGCGGAGCGATTGGATTCGTTGGTCTGATCGTTCCCCACGCCGTACGCTCCGTAGTCGGCGTAACTCATCGACGCGTGCTGCCAGCAAGCTTTATCGCTGGCGCGGTATTCCTTTTATGGGCGGATCTTGTAGCGAGAGCCCTCCTGCCAGGAGCACAGCTGCCGGTCGGCATTGTAACTGCCCTCTGTGGGGTACCGTTCTTCCTGCTCCTGCTGCGACGCAGTAGCTATGGCTTTGGCTGATTTTTGTGGAGTCATAGAACGAAACGTCATTGTCTGGTACGCCTGTGAAACATGAGCAAGCTTTCGGAAATTTTCGCTGCTTACTTCAACAAATTACAGATTGTCAATAGGTGTCCATTCCTCCAACTGAACTTGCTGTATTTCCGGACTGGTTTGGGACGCGGAGATGTTTGCGAAAAACCCTCTTGCCCCGCTATGCTGATCGCCCGGTTGCAAAAGCTGCGAGAGGAATTCGGTTTGAGCATGTGAAATTGTGGGAGACTGCAGGCGATTGACGCATGTGCGGATCGGTGAAGGGCCAATAACTAATCCATACAAATCTTGGTAGAACCAAGAAATACACTCAGAAAATGTAACCCATGCATATATCGTCCATGAAAAGGAAAGGCCCTTGCTTTATTGGCATTCAATGTTTTAACTTTGGCGTTGAGTGGATACGGCCCCTTGACTCTACTAGGCCCTCTCGCCAAACATGATATCAAGAATTATGACAAAACCCCGTAAAGTACTGCTATGGATACTTGTCCTTCTCGCGTTTCTCTGGGTGATAGGAGTATTGGTGGGGGATGATGAAGAGATACAGGAGGGGCAGTCCAAGAAGTACAGGAGGCAATCGCCGAGAGAGCCGATTCAATTCGCGCAAGTCCGGCTACAGAAAGTCCCCAAACTTCACCGCTTGATTTTGACTTAGGTTTAGACGGAGACTCATTACTGCTTTCGATAGAATCCAATTTGCCAGTTCAATCGCGCACCTGGGTTTATGTAACCAGAGCATACTATCAGATAGTATCTGGGAAAATAGAGCTAGATTATGAGGGTGATCCATTGGAGTACACGGAAACATATTTCAGTGAGCATGCTTCCCTTTCGGAATGGCTTGCTCCTTTTTCAATCCCTGTTTCCGATGATATATGGAAAAATGAGGCAATATCTTCACAAGAGCGTGTAGCCCACATGCCGGACATGGCTTATGAAATTGGTGATATATCAGATTCGATCCGCGTTTTGGTTAACGTTGGAGATTATGGGGTGGAGAAGCAAATCTATCGTCCATTAAGTGAACACCCATCGGGGCGTGTCTCGAACACAGTGGCATATAGTGAACTCAAGGCTAACAATACATACAAAATTGAGGGAAACCTCACGGTCCTGCTAGGCACAGATCAAAACCCTGTGCAGTCGCTTGATGCAATTAAATACCTTGAAGGATTGACGGTGGTTCGTGTTATAAAGGTATCTACTACATGCGAACCCTGCAGCCCATCTAATCCGTGGTACTTCGTTTCCCTACCTGGGTACGAGGATATCAATGCGTGGATAAACAGTACGGCTCTCATGAGTTTGTCCATCGCGCGGTAATGCTACATATCTTCTCAATGAGGGGGTTCTTTCGTCCTGTCAATCGCGTTTGACCACATTGTAGTACGCTAAAGGCCACGAGAATCAACTCTAAGAGTTTTTGTATCCTGCAAAGCATCCATCCGAGTGTGTCGGATGTTCAAAGCATCTGCCGCAAGATCAGCGATCAAACAAGCCGGAGATACGGGCTTCTTCAAGCAGAGGAAGTAGTTCAGTGCCTCAACTGGATGAATCTGGTTGGGCGAACTATTTTACTTTGGGACAGGTATTGACGCCTATCAGGCCATGGATATGCACGCAACGAAGCGGCTGCGACAGTGGTTTTATCGGAAACACAGGTTCGGCTCGGAAAGTATGTGTGCTTTCAGATGCAAAGTTATGGGAGACCTATGATTTGCGCCACCTTGTTCGACTGACGAAAGACCTTCCGTGGGCGAAGTCATGAGTTCAACTGAAAACCGCATGTCCGGTTTGACGAGCAGGGGGCCGAAAACGACTTGAGAGCCTGACTAAGGATGAGCGCAACGAAGCGGAACATCCACAGGACATACAATGAGTACGAGTGCCGCGCCGGCCTCTTGACTCTGCAGATAGCACCAGAACCAAACCGCTAAAATCCATTGAACTGCCGTGTACGGACCTGTACGCGCGGTAGTGTGGGAGGGAAAGGGCACGAAGCTCTCCCTGTCACGAGTGATATTCATGTATCCGTCCATCGTCGCCACCGCCAAGATTGCCGAGGCTAAGTTGGTGTACTCGGGGGACTATAATTGCGGGCGTATACCCGCATCATATGCAACTCGGACTCCTGAAAAGAATCTCTGCATCCAAGTCCGCGACTATGCGCCCAATAAGTGTCATCATCATGATTCGCCACGCCGTGACCAAGTACGACGTAATGGCCAGATGCGAAGATCCAGGAGGTCAAAATTATCGGCAGAGAGTACAGAAAATTTTAATTTCAGATTAGCAATTCTTTTTTCGCGGAGGTTTAGAATTCGACCCACAACACCGCGGTAGAACCCAATAAGAAAGCCATTGTCAGGTCCTGCTTATAGGAACAAGGCAACACTATCCTGACATAATTCCCAAACACAAACGTGCTTAAATCAATATGGGACTCTCGGACGAGTACCTAATCTGTGTGGATTTGGTGGCCAGCAATGCTTGATTAGAGATTCTCTGAATGTTGTTATGGCCCCAGATGAGTCTGATCTTTGAGATGCCGGAATAGAGTGGGAATACGGAACAATATTAGCAAAATACCGTTTCCGGGGCGGTCCAACGTTGCCAGCCGTCGTGTCGTAGAGTGCGCAAAGCCGTGGAACTTCGAAGTTTAAGTGTTAAACGATATAAGGGTTACCGTGGGGATACAAGTGTTGAAATTGCCCCTCTGACCATTCTTGTGGGGGCTAATAATTCTGGTAAAACAGCACTAGCCCAATCGTTCCATTTATTGGCACGTAGCTTAGCTTCTCCAGGTGATGATATCCGCGAACCGCTATTAATGAGTTCGGGTGGAGTTCGCTATGGCAGAACTTTCATGGATTTGGTGAATGGGCGTTTTTTACATGGTAGATTGTCTTTGTCTGCTGTACTTGTGCATGAGGGCAGCGAATCTTCCCTATCGGTAACCGTTCAGAATGTGTCAAGGCCATTCAAGCCATCCGAGCGCCAGATTCTCAAATGGAGTTTTAGCAGGGGAGATGATCGGGTTGAGGCAACAAGAGAAAGTCTCGACCAGCATTCGTCTTACGAAGTAATTGTGTCGGGAGGAGAGACGAGTGGGCACCAGCTCAATTGGATAGGTTTGCTGCCGCGGAAACCCCACCAGCTTCCAGACTGGGTTGATGCCCAAGCGGAAGAGATCAGAAAATGGGCTAGGGGTGTTCGTTATTTGGAGTGCCCACGTAGCTTTTCGTCATCACGTTTCACGATGGAAGAACCAGTCTCAAGCGTGCATGAAGCAAAGGGAGCGGCGGTACCGATGATTTTAGTTGCAGATGATGATCTGAGAGATTCCGTCAGGAAGTGGTATAAGAAAGCTTTCGAAGTGAGTCTTGACGTTAGAACCGAGGGTAGATACTTTGATCTAATGGTGGGATCACCGGCACATGGCACTGATGTACTTCTTGACCAATCTGGTGGAGGGCTTTCGCAGGTTCTTCCCGTCGTGGTGACAGCGCTAACTGCAAAACAGGCAGGGCCGGGTATTGACATCATTGAACATCCAGAAGCAGAGCTTCACCCAGCTGCCCATGCTCATGTTGCAGAACTTTTGCTGAGCAATCTATCAGGATCTGATAGGCCCATGATCATTGAGACGCACTCGGAGATGATTTTGCTTCGTGCGCGACGCTGGATCGCAGAGGGGCGACTACCGCACGATCATGTAGTTGTATACTGGATTAATACCGAGCCAGAGCATGGGTCTGTGTTGCAAAAAATTGCTATAAACGATTGTGGCGAAATGAGTAGCTGGCCAGACGGCGTCTTTATTGAAGACTACGAGGAGGTATTGGCCATCCGACGTGCTTCTGTACGCAACATGGGAAGATAGCTCGGATGCGCATAGAAATTGACGTATGCGCAGCAAACGATTCTGATGTCCATAAGTGGCTGGATTGTATTCTTTACAAGGTCTCTGATGGATGGCATCTTTGGGATACTACTCGTGAATCGGATCCATCCGCTTTTGAGGCCACGACATGGGTTACACAAGGAAGAGATAAAGGCGACGATATTCGCGAGTTGCTTAGAAAATCAGTTGAGCGAGATGCGTGGGATTCTGGACTGCATAACAGACGAATACGGGTGACGACTCGTCCGGCTAATGAGGATGAATTGAATCCCGAAGATGCTGCCAGATTTGCCGAGATGCCTCTCTGGATACTGGTCGAGAATCGGTTTAGTGATGGTCCATTCGTGAAGCGAATCGTGGAGGAATTTGATAGGCATCTTTTTCGCCTATGGGATCAGCCTGGAGAGCCGATTAAAATTGACAGTGTGGGTGGGGGTGGTCAAATGCCCGAGATGCTCCAAGAGAGGATAGATGCTACACCGTGCAGGCCTCGACTGGTAGCTATCACGGATAGTGATAAAAAGTATCCTTCTGATCAAGAGAGCGACGCTGCCAAGGAGTTGCGCGGAGAATGTGAGAAACACCAAGTCCCATGCTGGGTCTTGGCCAAGCGGGCTGCGGAAAATTATCTCCCGCAGATCCTCTTAGAGGCATGGAAGCCGAATGACGGGGGATATGCTCAGATAATTGGTGCATGGAATAGTCTCAGTGAAAGCCAAAAGAATTTCTACAATATGAAGGGGGGCTTACCTGAAAATCGTGATGACAGTGAGAATTGGCTGTTTGAAGAAGTGTCTGAAGCTGATTACAAAATCCTCACCAAGGGGTTCGGCCGGAACATTTACCAGTGTTGGGAATGTTCCAAAACAAATGTTAAATCCCAATTACGCACCCGCTCACAAGGCGACTTAGAGCTCGGCATTGACCTGATTCGCAAGGAGGTGTAGACCATTATCACTAGTAATCAAATCCGTACAGAGGTCGTCCCAGAGGTTGTCCCTCTTGGGAGACTCATGGAACGTACAGTTTCAGGTAAGATTCGCATCCCGAAGTTTCAGCGGCCTTTCGTGTGGAAGCAGGATGACCTCCACCAATTGCTTAGCAGCGTATTTCAAGGCTTCCCTATTGGAGCTATCCTTGTCTGGGAAACAGAAAAAAGAGACATCAAAAGTGCCCGGTCTGTTGGACCAATTAACGTAGGTAATCCTCCATCTGGGTATGTTGACTACCTTTTGGATGGGCAGCAACGAGTATCGACGCTGGTTGGCACCCTGTGGTTGTCGGATGAAAGCCCGTCGATTATTGATCAAATCGACTGGCGTGTGTACTTCGACCTTGAGAAACATGAATTCGTTCGAGCACCTAGAGGGGAAGTTACGGCACGGTACTTTCCCATGGCGAGTTTGCTTGAAACCGCAAGATTTCTTTCTGCGGCCCGCAAGATTGTAATTCTTGGGGATGAGCAGAAGCGTCAGCGTTGGTTGAACGCAGCAGATCATCTTGCCAACGCGTTTCGGAATTATCAACTTCCGCTTATCCGTATCCGTGGGGCAAATCTTGATAGCGCGGTGACAGTTTTCGCCCGGCTCAACCGTACGGGCCGCAAGATATCAGCCGTTGAGATGGTATCCGCGTTGACCTATCGTCGAGGTGAATTCCATCTTGCAAATGAGTTGGACGGGTTTAAAAACGAGATTGCCAAAAAAGGCTTTGGCAATCTTAATCGTGTTTTTCTGTTCAGAGCAGTGTTGGCAGCCCTTGATCTGGATATCTATGCAAAAGACTGGGCTGGCCTAGTGGTCAGGCCAGATGTTCGATCAAGACTTCCGGGCAGCTTCAGATCCGCCACCAATGGAATCAATTGTGCACTGGGGTTTCTCAAGGATTTGGGGGTTACCTCTGATAGGCTGTTGCCCTATGGTCTTCAACTCGTGCTACTCGGTGAGTTTTATCGGTTGTGTCCGCAGCCGACACCTGAAGTGGTCCGCCTACTAAAGCGCTGGTTCTGGGTTACGTCGTTTACTGGCTGGTTTGGCGCAGTTAGCACATCAAAAGCCACGCATGCTTTACACGAAATTCGCGAACTTGCTAATGGTACCAGAAGCGAATTCAGTGTCGTGAACCTTGATGAACAGGCTTTACCATTCCCGACTAGCTTTGATGGCAGGAGTGCTCGAGCACGTGCTTTTTTGTTGTATCTAGTGTCGCTTAAGCCTCTCTCATTAAAGAAAAAGAATCGTCAGAAAAAGCTAGAGCCTGGCAAATTGCTATCCACCTTTGGACCAAGCGCTATTGGATACGTGTCGTATAATCCTAGTGAAGGCGAAGTATTCTCGAGCATTCCTGCAAACCGAATGTTCATGGATGGCGACTCTTTTAGTGACATATTTACTCATCTCGCTGGTTTGGACGAAGATTTTTTAGAGAAATTGCTGCCCAGTCACGGCTTCCCGAAAGAGTCAATTCAGGCATTGAGACGCAATGAAAGAAGAGAATTCATTCTCAGTCGACAAGAAAACCTAATTAATGGAGAACGAGAATTTATGGAGGTAAGGGGTGTCAGGTTGCCCGAAAGACGCTTCGCAGAGACTGTAGCTGATAGTGATGCTTCGGATACTGACGATTAACCGGAATTACCGCAGATGCCGGGCAGCACGCTCTTTTTCGATGCTCTTCCCTCGCTCGGAGATCTTACTGCAGTGGACAGTCAAAATTCAGAGTTCCTGTTCCAGATTGCCGGTTTCTTCTTCGCTACGTAGCGCACAAACAGTGGCATACTTGCTCTTGGGATTCGAGATACGACTGAGGGAAAAAGTGCAACAAATAGCGGGAAAAGCAGCCATAAAGATAAAGGAGGGCGGTTTATTGGGTCCAAAAACAAGGACACAGACAGCGGCATTACGAGGGTAAATAGACGATTTAGGGGAGCCATGTCCATACAAGCCCCAAAATCGGGGCATTTGTCTTGGAATCAGGGCTAAAAAGCTACTCTGCGCCCCGAACACACCGGGGAGTACTACAAAGCTCACCCCAATGGTCCACAATTGAACACCATTGAATAAGTCATCGTTTACGACCGTCTTGCAATCAGGTCAGACTGGATGGTGGCAAACCAGGCAGAACCTGCGATCGTGCTGCGAGATATCCAGTCGGTTGTGGAAGATGACATTAAGGAGTTTTATCATCACTTCAGGGCCGCGGTGCGCGTGGAGCATAAGCTCCTGAACCTGATTCTGCGGTACATCCTGCGTCAAAAGGGTAAGCGCGTTCGACCGCTGCTGGTGCTTTTGGCGGCAAAAACCTGTGGTGGCATCAGCGAACGTAGTTACCGTGCTGCTGCACTGGTAGAACTGCTCCATACGGCCACGCTTGTGCATGATGATGTCGTGGACGAGTCTGAAAAGCGACGTGGATCCTTTTCAATCAATGCGCTCTGGGGCAACAAAGTAGCGGTACTCCTTGGCGACTATTTTCTGAGCCGCGGTCTATTACTGGCCCTGGAACACGATGATTTTGACATGCTTCGTGTTCTTAGCAATGCTGTGCAGCGCATGAGTGAAGGGGAGCTACGTCAGGTGCAGCGAACACGAAACCTGGATATTGATGAGGATTCATACTACCGGATCATTTCGGATAAAACAGCATCTCTTTTGGCCGCTTGTACCCACTGTGGTGCTCTGAGTGCAAATACTGACGCAACCAGTGTACGGTATATGTGCGAGTTCGGCGAACAGCTAGGGCTGGCTTTCCAGATACGAGATGATCTATTTGACTTTGGAGCCGGCGGAATCGGAAAGCCCGTAGGAGCCGATCTGCAAAAGAAACTGGTTACGCTCCCTCTGATACATGCCCTTAAAGTCGCGAACCCGGCTGAACGCCGGCGAATGCTGAAAATTATACGCAGGGGTAAAAAAAGCCAGCATAATCGAAAAATCGTTCTCGATTTTGTTGAGACCACAGGGGGACTGGCCTACGCGCAGGAGCGCATGGAATACCATGTGAAAAAGGCACAAACCTTATTGGAGGGCTTTCCGGATTCGGACGCCCGCCAAGCAATGCATGCACTCAGCCAATACGTGATTGCACGAAAAAAATAGTCTTGCTATTCCAGGTGCAGCACCCGTGCGGTTCTGACTGCCATACCAGTTACAAGGTCCTCCACTTCCACCTCTATGGTATAGCTTCCGTCTGAAGCTTCCCCCAGATCAATGGCTACATACGAAAGGGGCGATGTATCGGTGCTTCGCTGTTCGCTCGTCTGCAAGGTAATTGCCTCCTCCTGACCTGCGTCGGCAGGAGTGAGTGTGTATGCAATGCGGTATCTTGTTTGCCCGTCTGGTTCCCGTGTCAAATTGTAAATCTCGAAGTACACAAACGGAGCTACAGATCTTTCGAATTGTCCCGATGGATTCACATGTAGGATCACCTCATCACGCACAACCGCATCCGGAAGCGCAGATATACTGTCTGCCAAAAGCATATCACTCAACTGCAAACCAGAATCTGTATATCTGGGCACGAGATAGTCAAATCTGTACGCACGAAGATGTACGCCATCCAGCACACGGGCATGAAGTGCAAAATTGAACCGATCTGTGGATAAGTCTACTTGGAATCGGTCGACAAAGGCCTTCTCTCCACGGCCATATTGCGACTGTTTCCGTGCGTAATTGATGCGTTCCCAGTCGTCGGTATGAATCGCGAAACCAGTTTCTACAACAACCGAGTCGGGGCCGCGCACACGCGCAGTTTCGTGCAATGGAACTTCGTAGTAAATCTCCACTAAGGTTCGCCCGTCAAGCCCACGGAATGCGCCAACGACGTATGGCACCTCCCAGTGCCGAATATCGGATGACCATTGATGCCGGTCTGTGCTCAATCCATGTACGAGATAGTCTGCACTCTTCCGTTCCGCATCCAGTGCATCCAGCCCTACAAGAGCCGGCTCGAACGTTGGTCCAACAGGCGAAGGCACAAAATGCTCTGTAACTCCACATACCTGGCCCATACAGGTCGGAGCAAAGTGGAAAACTAGCAGCGAGTCATTGTATAGCCAGGAATTGGCTTCGCCTACGGTATAGTCGTCGGGTTCTCCGTGGCGCATGAATATGATACCACGATCATTGAAATCAGAGCTTAATTGGTATGTAACCGGAAAATAGGTTTCATCATGGGTGAACGCACTTCGGAACCACGAACGGAACCCATTGAACAGAAAACTCTGCTCAGCAATACGCAGCCGACGGTAATGTTCAGCCATGCGTGCGTTATAAGCGGCAGCTGGCATGGGATTCCGGCTGGTCCAAAACACCCTGAAAAACTTGCGGTACTCTTCAAGCTCTTCAATTCGCTCAAAGGCAGCTACCTCTGCCGGACTGGCTATGGTTTTTATTTCTTCGAAGAAGACCAGCGCATCTACCTTTGCATCTATGCTGGAAATCGCTTCTTCGATGGTTTCTGTCCCAATCTCCGGACGCATTCGTGCAAAGCTCAATCGTGCCTGCGCAAGAAGCAGAGGAGTTTCCGCTGTATCCTCGTCTTCGGTATAGATTGCTTCCGCCGTATCGTACATGCCCTGTCGTTCGTATGCACGACCGACAAAAAGCGGGGATAGAGGGCCTGATTGACTCCGTAACCACAATCTTGCCTTCTCGGGCGCGGTCGTCACGACATAGCGCCAGTAAAACGACAACAGACGGGGGAGTACGTAATCCAGATCTGGCTGGTGCTTCAGTTGGGCTTCTCCCAATGTGATTGCTCCCTCCAAGTCTTCCTTATACCGTTTAAGGATCGCGTACTGAAAAAGAACATCCTGATATGCAGAATCCTGCGCAACCACAAATTCAAAATCAGCCGCACTGCGTGCCAGTAGACGCTGCAGTCGATTTTTGAGTGTGGGGCTCCGGCCGCGTTCACGTAATGCGATCCCACGAAGGTAGCGACCTTCAATGTGGTTACTGTCTGATTCGAGAAACTCGTCTAGTAATTGGACCGCACGCTCGTACTCCTGACTAGCGACCGCTTGACGGGCCGCCTGTAAATCCGTAGGAAGGATCTGTGAGAGCAGTAAAATAAGGAAGCACCAAGCCATCGCAGATTTTCGGCGAACCTGGGGGCTCTGCCACTGCGACGCGCTTAAATAATGGCGCTGATCTTTTGAAAGATCTCGCTCCTTGGCTCACCGGTTTTATCGTGAATGAGTTGGACCATCTTGCGCATATTGCCGCGCGCCTTCTTCATCTCTCTCTCATTAAAATCCGCCTCGCTCCAAATGGACTCTATCTGGCTGCAGACCTGCTGCCAACTCTCGTTCATACGCTTAGTCGCCATCAACGCTGAATTAGATGTAATACATGAGGGCACCGAAATGCACCGCAGGGTGGACACCCCGTGCACAGCGTAGGTATATGTCTAAGTGATCAATCTGTTCCAAAACATGAGAACCAACAGAATCAACCAGAACAGGTGACCGATGCCCGCATACATGGAGACCTTACGGGCGTGGGTTGATGCCTCATTGCCATTTGTTTCTGATTCCGTGTTTTTGCTCCCAGTTTCGACGGCGGTGTGTAATCGTCTCCAGGCCGGACGCAGGAACACGAACTGTATCCCCAACAGAACAACAATCAAAGCTGAGGCCGCGTGGTATTGAATTTGCCCGGGATATCCGCCTCCAACCATAAGCAGTACCATTGAGAACACGAATGTAGCTATGAGCATAATGCCCATCAGCGAGACTGTATGCAGACCGTCGACGGAAACAGCTGCCTGCCCAGTCGCAGCGAGTTTGGCTTGACTGCCCAACCGTATGCTTAGCCCAAACCAGGCTGAGGCAGTCAAAACATGGAGTAAAATCAGTAATGTTACGATCATGGACTCATTCTCATATTCTGTTATGCTGATGCGTGATGACGCAGGTATGACGCCTCGTCAAAATCGTCAACCTGTATTGCTTCCCATGAGGCTGCCGCTGCCTCATGGATCTTTGCTGCTTCTTCGTCGGTGATGATTCCAGCCGCGTGGGCTCTCTCAAACCGAGTAGTCTTCGGTTTGCGGGCCAACTGACCGGTACGTACGGCCTTTGAGACTTTTGCTTCAATCGGCCGAACGGCTGCCACCAGATCCAGTGCGTGCTCCAGACGTCGCAGCCCGCGTGCTTTGTCGTCGCCCAAATAAACACCTGCCGCAATTCGGTTGCGCTGTGGGCCTGGCACCTGCATAAGCTGAGCAACCTTGTGGCCCACCCGATCTGATGGGCCCCGCCCGAAGCTGTTCAGTCTGTACCATAGTAACGCCGGTCCACGCATCCACCATGTGAAACCTGGCACGGTTATATTCGCAAACAGACCTTCAAATGCCCGTTGAATTTCGCCGAGTGCATACTCCATGGACCACTGGAAGTATGGGATATCTTCTTTGCGCTGTCCCTCGGCTTCAAACCGACGAATTGTGGCTGAGGCTATATACAACCAGGAAAAGATGTCGGCAAGGCGACCGGTAATCTTCTCTTTTCGTTTCAATGAGCTTCCCAGGGAAGCCATGGCCAAGTCCGCCAGGAATGCGAACGCGGTTGATGCCCACGTGAGCCGCCGAATGTAATGTCGCACGATTCCTCGACCAGGAACCATAGCTGCATGCCCGCGGGTAATCCCCAACAGTAAACATCGTGCAGCATTGCGTACCACATGTCCAATATGGCCAATGAACGCACGGTCGAACAGGCCAACATCTTTTACAGCCAATGCCGAAGTTTCTTTGTAAGCCCAAGGGTGACAGCGCAAGGCTCCCTGACCAAAGATGATCAGTGATCTTGTGAGTATGTTCGCACCTTCAACCGTGATCGCGATTGGGTTGCTGAAATAGAAGTGTAATAGAACATTGCGTGGGCCGGACGAGATCGCATTTCCCGCCAGAATATCCATTCCATCGTTAATAACTTTCCGCCCAAGTTCAGTCAGGTGGTACTTGAGAATGGCTGTGACCACGGCCGGTGCCTCTCCGCTATCAATGGCTCCAAGTGTATATATACGGGCCGCATCCATGAGGTAGGTAAAACCACCAATTCGCGCCAAGGGCTCTTCAATTCCCTCGAATTTTCCAATTGGAAGTCCGAACTGGCGTCTGACCGCAGCATGTGCAGATGCTGCTAGGTAGATCGTCTTTGCGCTTCCAACAGCAGATGCAGGCAACGATATCCCACGTCCGGCAGCCAGGCACTCCATAAGCATTCTCCACCCATCTCCTGCCCCCTCTTCTTCGCCAATAATTGCATCAAGAGGCACGACAACATCATGACCTTCAAAGGGTGCATTCACGAACGGAACCCCCAGTGGATCGTGTCTTCGGCCTCGTTTGATTCCCGGGGTGTCCGAAGGAACCAGCGCACATGTTATACCTAGATTTTCCCCATGGCCGAGGATATTTTCTGGATCCCGGAGCTTGAATGCAATCCCCAGAATTTGTGCCACAGCAGACAGTGTGATGTATCGTTTTTGCCAGTTAAGCCGAATTTTCACGTCTCCAGATTCATCCCTGAATAATACCCCGTCCGCTTGTATCGCTCCCGCATCACTGCCGGCAGCTGGTTCAGTGAGTGCAAAAGCAGGAAGAAATTTGCCGTTGGCCAGATGCGGCAGGTAATGTTCACGCTGCGCCTGCGTTCCATAGTGGATCAACAGTTCTGCAGGTCCTAGAGAATTCGGCACCATAACCGTTGTTGAAAGCGGATTGCAATGCGACTGCAGCTTCGCCACGACCGCACTATTTGCCATCGCGGAAAATCCGAGGCCGCCATACCTGGTGGGAATGATCATGCCAAAGATCTTTTCGCGTCGCATCAACTGCCAGGCTTCATCGGAAAACTGCCGATCCGTCCACACTTTCCAGTTGTCTACCAAGTCACACAATTCCTGAACCGGGCCGTCTAGGAACTCCTGCTCCTCCGAGCTCAGTTTAGGATAGGGTGTCTCTCGAATACGTGCCCAGTCTGGGCGCCCGGAGAATAATTCACCCTCTACCCAAACCTTGCCCGCCTCTAGGGCTACCCTCTCCGTGTCCGAAATAGCTGGCAATAATCCCATACGGTCTATGGTCAGCATGACCGGACGCGTAAACAATGTTCTGCGCCATGGCGGTATGACAGAGATTGCGCCAAAAACTATCGCCAATATGATCAACCACAGTGGGGATCCTGCGACACAAAAAAGAAGAAGAATGGCAACTGCCCAGATCCAGATACGTGCACCGAAGTAGGCCAGGAGCAAGCCCGCGATTAAGCTGACACCAATACTTTGCCAAACTGTCAGAAGATCATATCCGTACTGTTCCATGGGTGTCTAGTTGCTGTCGGGAAGCGTTACACCAGCATACTGTTTAGCGGTTTCCCTGATTCCGGCATTCAGCCATTTATTAGCGAGATTAATGCACCTCTTCTTTGATGTTCATAAGGATATGCATTCTGACCATTGGCAAGTTTACCGATGGACGAAAAATCAGACATTGTTGAACAAATCCCAGCCAAGCTCGGCACGATGCTTCTGCAGACGGTTTGTATGCGATCCTCGGAACGGCCAGGAAACGTGCTACATTCCAGAGTCAACAAAAACTTCCGATGGCATCCCGACGGTGGGCCAAGCATTGCCTCCACTCGGAAAAAGCTTCAGTTGCAATTCATCCAGAAACCGCATACGTCATTCTAAGCGACATGGATACCACCATTTTCTCTGCCCTGTTGCAATGAAAACAACCCACTCGTAGCTCCCAGTCTCTTGCCTTTAGGTTTGCGGGGAAGCTATCCTATGCTTTGCAGGGGGCTGGCCGAACCCCCGAATATTGAATACCGGTTGTTATCTAGCTGTCAAGGGGGGACGCGGAAGCTGGGCTAGCTGGACGTACAGATTGTGTGGAATTTTATACTGGCCCAGCAAAACGGGCACGCTACAGTACGATCAATGAAACCAGAGATTGCGACGGTGCTGTAGTAAATCTTTGATTTTGGTTTGGCCATCACGATCATCACAGCATTGCTTGGTTTGCGTCGCATTGTTGCGAGTCAATTCCCCGGGAGCAACCAACTACCCCCGTGACCCCGGATCCACCAGAAGCCTCATTGTTATGGGGTTCTTGCAAGACTACCGCACATTCCACCTCTTCCAGAAAAGGTAGTGGTGGGTTTTGTCTATGGGCTGGCTACTTGGTCCAGGGAGTTGTCCAATTTGGAGGTTGTTTTTCTGAACAAGTCGTTAAGTCCCCATACGATAAGAGCGACCATGACCACTTTTATCGAAACTTGACCTGCATCGGGTTCTGTCAGAACCAGCATTGCTAACACTCCCGCCGCGACCACCTTCGTCACAAGCTCACCTTTAGAGGTTCTTTTTCTGAACAAGTCGTCAAGTCCCCATGCGATAAGAGCGACCATGAACACTTTTGCCGAAACTCGACCTGCATCGGGTTCCGTCAGAACCAGCATCGCTAACACTCCTGCCGCAATCGTCTTCGTCACAAGCTCAACACGCGCTTCCCGCTTGGAAAACGCGTTGCGGCGCCACATGAATCCCACGTACCAGCCAAGACACACGATCACAAGAACAAGGGCGATTGGCCAATTCATGAGTTGATTTGAGTCTAATGCCTGTTATGCGTCCACCCGTCTCATCTTCTAATTTACATAGGGCAGCCATCCAATCCACATCGTGATCACAAAAGCCACACACACAACAACAGAACAAGAAGGCAGGAGTTCCAGGCGCAAAAGCTACGCAGTCTGCAGTACAGATGGTTAGCTTAAGCCAAGCACAATCTCGAGTTCAGTCTTGGTAGAATATCAAGACTGATGTTCAACCATTTAAGCCGTCATGTACTGGCCGTTGAAGTCAAAGACCTACACTGTACATAAGACGGTACGGTGGACAGAATACGAGTAGTCTTGGATCACCACGACCTGGAGATGAAATTGTATCCGCGGGGACTGGTTTTGAGCGACGACTGTTCTTATAAAGCCTGCAATTATCAGTGATTTAGCTAAGATTTTCGAAAATTGCTGCTGCGCCCATACCGCCACCGATGCACATGGTACACAGTCCGTAACGGATGTTCTGGCGCTTCATGGCATGTAGCAAAGTGGCGGTGAGCTTAGCTCCGGTACATCCCAGCGGATGGCCGAGTGCAATTGCCCCTCCCTGGACATTAATAATGGACTCGTCAAGGTTTGCCTCTCTGATCACCGCCAGCGCTTGCGCAGCAAAAGCTTCGTTCAGCTCAATTAATCCAATCTTATCCCGGCTAAGACCAGTCTGTGCAAGAACCTTTTCGATGGCCGGTACAGGACCTATACCCATTAAGGCCGGAGTTACGCCAGCCACTGCAAACCCAACCATGCGTGCCAGTGGCTCAGCACCCAAGCGAGTTGCCATGGCTTCCGACATAACCACGGTTGCCGCTGCACCATCAGACATTTGAGAGGCATTACCGGCCGTCACACTGCCTCTGTTCCGAAATACCGGACGCAAACGACCGAGTGCTTCCATACTAGTGTCTACCCGTGGTCCCTCGTCTGAGGAAAACTGGTAGGTGATGGTTTTTGAAATCCCGTTCTGGAAGCTCGTTTGCTGCACCTTCAGCGGGATGATTTCCTGCTCAAAAAGTCCGCCAGATTGGGCTGCAAGTGCTCGCTCGTGGGATCTCAGTGCAAAGCGATCCTGATCCTCACGCGAGATACTGTACTTTTGTGCCAGATTCTCCGCCGTGTTACCCATCGAAACGTAAACTTCGGGCCTGCTTTCAGTCATACCGGGATCTGGCTGGAAGTAATATCCGCTCATTGGCACAAGCGTCATACTCTCCGCCCCCCCCGCTACAATGCACTCTGCCTGCCCCATCCCTATGGCCTGGTTGGCCATGGCAATGGTTTGCAGGCCCGACGAACAAAAACGATTAATAGTGGCCCCAGGCACGGAATCGGGCAGCCCTGCCCGATTCGCAATGATGCGTCCCACGTTCATGCCCTGTGATCCCTCAGGAAAGGCACACCCGATAAGTACATCGTCAACATCTTCTGCAAGCAGATTAGGCGTATGGTTTACGGCAGCCCGAACCGCCTCAGCGCCCATGGCTTCAGGGCGCATAAAACGTAATGCTCCCCGCTTTGCCTTTCCGACTGGTGTACGTAGACTGGTTACGATAACGGCTGACGATTGCATTCTCGAATTGCTCAATTACGAATAGGCCGATTGGTCTTAAGCAGACCAGCAATGCGCTCCTGTGTCTTGGGTTGTCCCAAAAGGCCCAAAAACACTTCCCGCTCCAAGTCCAGTAAGTATGACTCGGACACTTCCTGCGCCCCACTTAAATCCCCACCTGTAAATATATAGGCCAATTTCTTGGCTAAGTGCAGATCATAATCGCTGATAAATCTGCCTTGATGTAGCTGATAAACAGCCGTACTTAACGCTGCTGCGCCTGGCCGACCCAACACACGAACCTGTGCAGGTGTAGGTGGGCGATATCCTTGATTTGAAAGTCTCAATACTTCATGTTTCGCCACATGAAAGCGCCTGGCATTGTTCATTACAATACACGCATGGTCGGGCAGGAAGCCCAGATCCCGAGCTTCTTCCGCACTCATTGATACGGTTGCCGTCGCAACTGTCTCAAAGTATTTCATCACACCAGGCAAAAGATTGCTGTCGTAATAACCCTGATTTTCTTTACTAGCCTTGGCGGCAAACCGCATACTTCCTGTACCGGCCGGTATCAATCCAACTCCCAATTCTACAAGTCCGGCGTAGGTTTCTGCTGCGGCAACCGGGTTTGGACAGGCCATGATGAGCTCGCATCCCCCTCCCAGCGCACGCTGGTGTGCGGCCACAACTACAGGTTTACGTGCGTAGTGCACGCGCTGCATAGCAGACTGAAACCTTGCGATGTATTCATCAATCTTCCCAAAATCACCCGACTGGACTGTTCCGGCCATTTCTGCAAGATTGGCTCCCACTGAAAAATGACTCCCCTCGTTGCCTATGACCAATCCGTACAGGTTGCGATCATTTTCGACGTAATCAATAGCCGCCAACAATCCATTAATTACCCTGAACCCAAGTGTACATGCCTTGGAACGAAACTCAAACAAAGCCACCCCATCTCCCAGATCGATCAGTGCAGACTCTTCGTTCGACCACAGATCTTTACCCGGGTCCAATTTGATTGACGCCAGGGATTGTTCGTCCGCTGGCATATCCTCAGCCACGTACTCCCCATGGGATGGAAAATAGACGCGCAATGGATAGTCAATGTAGAAAGATGCATCGTCCGACATATCCAGGATCCACTCCGGTAGGGCAAGCCCATCCTTGACCATGGCGTCTCTGACCCGGGCGAAACCAATTGCATCCCACGTTTCAAATGGCCCCATCTTCCAGCCGAAACCTGAACACATCCCCCGGTCAATCCGTGCGGGGCTGTCGGTGATTTCTCCTATTCGTCTCGCAGCATAGGCCATACAGTCAAGCATGGTCTTCCGAAAGAACCTGCCTGCGCGTCCTTCATCCTCAAACAGCGCTACAAGGCGATGCCGAAGTGTGCCTGCTGCCTTGATCCTGCCGAGATCTCCTAGATTGAGCGGGGCGGGATCTTCATATTGCCCCGAAGCCAAGTTCAGAGAGCGAATTTTACGGCCCTCTTTCCGATAGAATCCGGCCCCCGATTTTGCTCCCAGCGCTCCCTTGGCTACTAACTTTTTCAACACCTTCGGGACTCTGAATCGCTCTCTACTCTCGTCCTCCAGCACACTCTCATACAGATTTGCGCACGCAAGCTCCATCACATCAAGTCCAACCACATCTGCCGTCCTAAAGGTGCCGGATTTCGGGCGACCAACTAATGGACCCGTCAACGTGTCAATTTCCTCGATAGTGTAGTCACCACTGGCAAACTGTTCAATCACTCCTATCATGCCATAAATACCAATCCGGTTGGCAATGAAGTAGGGCACATCATTCGCCTGCACAACATCCTTACCCAAATAGATCCGGGCATACCATCTTATTCTGTCCAGTACCTCAGGGCTTGTGTCGGCGTGTGTAATTACCTCCAGGAGGGGAAGGTATCGCGGAGGGTTAAAAAAGTGCGTGCCCAGAAAATGTTGCCGAAATCCCAAACTGCGTCCAGCAACGAGTGCATGTATCGGGATTCCACTGGTATTGGATGACACGATACTTTCGGGGCTTGCGTGCATTTCCACCTGTTCCAACAAAGCCCGCTTTATATCCAGTCGCTCGACTACGGCTTCAATAATCCATTCCGCACCCGAAATTTTTTCCAGATCATGCTCAATTGTGCCATAACTTATGCGTTGGTGGACAGCTTTTGTAAAGAACGGATTAGGTTTCAGCTTTGTAACAGCTTTCAAACGCTTTTTCACCAGGGCACGAGGATCCTGCCCTTCCGGGGCTGCTAAATCCAAAAGCAATACTTCGACTCCGGCATTGGCCAAATGGGCCGCTATTTGTGCCCCCATAGTGCCTGCTCCGATTACCGCTGCGCGCCTGAATGGTAAATACGTAGAATTGCTTCTCATTTGGATATCTCAGGGTTCACACCTGCTTGGAGTATTTGATCATTCTAATACGCATGCGGTTCCGCACCAATCTATGAGATCTTAATCAATGCTCACCTACACCATTCTACTGGGGAAATTCTCCAGTGTGCTCACGAAGCGTTTGAGAGATGTTCAGTCAAACTGGCAAAAAGTTTCTCGAAGAAATTGTAGGGAATAGTAGGTCTTGTTTCCTGTGCTGATATTTTGGTTCTAGTGTTTGGTACATCAAAGTTGGCACAATCAAACAACCGAATCTTGTAAGATATACATTGACCAACCATGCTCACAACTTGTAACGGATCGCCGCAATCCTTTACCTCGTAACCCAAGAACAGTTCGCATTCGATCTTTAATTCATTGTTGGTTTGCGTTGGCTCAGACTGAGAGTAAAGGTGGGGGTAAGGTGCATCAATTCATGGCTGTCCGCACTAATGCCGTTTTCGTGTGACAGTCACTAATTCCGAGCGTGTGACAGAATTAATGTCGTCTGAGTAATTACCGGAGAACTGAACTTCGCCTACCAGGATCGTCTCGTGAGCGCCTACCCTGCTTAAATCACAGACGCATTTGATTGTACTCCTGTTCTGCCAAGGTGGCTTGCAAACCAGATCATGAGAAGTATCAATGGAATTGGATCAAAGCTACCCGGATTGCTCCCATTCTGGGGTCTTCCCTCATTTCGTTCCTGCCAAGACGGCTGAACTCCAATTGGTGCTGCGTAAGAATATCCACAACCTCTCCATTCATGTCTGCTGCAAGATTCCTGACCTCTGTATCTTCATAGCGCTGCATCTGAATTGGCATATTCAGAAAACCTGTAAAACGTTCGAAGAAGTCAAAGACGATTTCCGCCTTTGGGACACCAACCAGAAGGTGGTCCGGTATCGAGTACTCGAATATGAGGCAGCCACCGGAGGTCTGAAGTGAGGCCAGAGTACGTCGGTAGACTTCTTTGGGAATGTAATACGAAATCCCCTCCGATACGAGTAGCGTGGGGGCATCCGAATTCCAGCCCGCATTGCTCAACACTTCAGTCAGAGACGGAATATCCGCCAAATTAGCTGTTAAAAATGGGATGTCAGGGCCACCGATCTTTCGATTGATCTCTTCCTTGAGCGACATATTTGCCATATCCACATCGAAAAAGTGCGCCTTCGGATATCCTTCTGCCAGATCAATGGATAATGGATCCAACCCACCCCCTAAGTGGATGACCTGCGCAGTGGGGTTTTCATCCAGGTACTTACGGCAGCACTTTTCGACACCGTACTTTCTGTTGAGAATTTCCACAGTGATTTCCTCATGGATCTCCTTGAACTGTGCTATAATCGGCTCAGCAGCCGATAAATCAATGCTACTCAAGAAAGCGCGTGCTGCCGCACCGCGATAAACATTCTGATTTGCAAAAGACAACACAAATGCAGACGTGGCAGGAACTTCAATCATGTTTTTTATGGTCAATCTGTCTGGTAGAGAGCGAGATCGTCCGAGCCTCAAACACATCCACTCCCAAAAAGCTTCTATACCACGCAAGCATGAGCCCGGTGATCTTGATTTTAACACCTCGCTCAAAGGCCTGATGGCATTGGACCCACTGGACTTTTACTGAAAAGTGCTATATAGTGTCGGCCGGAAAATAGCTATTATTGCCGAGTTGAGAGCGTTGCAGCCAAGGTTTGCATACGTCTAAAGTATCAATTCGAAGGGTCAAGGCCTAGTCGCGGCGTATTTGGGTCGGTATCTGTGCAAATAGTCAGATTTACGCCAGTTTCCACGAATTATTTCGGGGTCTGATCTGACCTGAAGACCTACCTTACCGCAACTTCGACATTTCCCTTCCAACCTGTCTAAGTTTTCGACTTGATTTCAGGTTTTTTGGGGCAATCCTCCTCGGATTTGGGGCAAGATCGGTCAATTTCGGGCAAAATACGCCCTTTTTGAATGATTATGGTTCGATAACCCCAATGTAGTGGGATTTTTTGGGATCTTTTCGCAAACCCCACCGTTCAATCTCCCCAAATGATCCCCGTCCCGCCATGTTTGTCTATGCCAAACCCCGTACCCTCAAATCCGGCAAAAAGGTCGTCTACTATTCCATCGTTGAATCCTATCGCGTCCACGGAAATCCCAGGCAGCGAACCCTGCTCAACCTCGGCAGAGATTTCAACCTCCCCAAAGAACAATGGCCGACGCTCATGCAATGCGTGCACGACGGGTTGCACGGACATGCGCGCTTGCCGTTTGAAGATGAAGCCCTTCGTCAGGCCAGTCAGGACATCATGGAGAAGCTCAAACGCAAGGGCTATGATGTCCATGATCCACGGGATGATCGGGATGCCATCCTCACCAACGAGATCCATCATACGGACACGCGCACCATTGGCGGCGAGCGCGTGGCGCTCAAAGCCCTGCATCTGCTGGGGTTTACGCAGATCCTGCAAACCTTGAACTTCAACCGGGATCAGATCCACTGGGCCATCGCCCTGGTGGTAGGACGGATGCTTTCTCCCGGGAGTGAACGGCAAACCTATGACTGGATGTGCGAGCGGTCCGGAATCCTGGAATACCTCCATGCCAAGCGTCCCTGTGACCGGACGCTCTACCGCATTGCCGCCGGGCTCTACGCGCACCGGAAGGCGATCATGGATGCGCTCTTTGGCAACACGAAAGCGTTATTGGGTTTTACAGAAACGATCGTGTTCTATGATCTGACCAACACCTACTACACGGGTCGCAAGAAAGGCGCGCGCTTGCGCTATGGGCGCAGTAAGGACAAGCGCAACGATTGTCCACTGGTCACCCTGGCGATGACCCTTGATGCTTCGGGGTTCCCGCGCACCGCAGAAATTCTCCCTGGCAATGCCAGTGAGCCGCAGACCTTGCGCACGGCCATTGCGCAGTTGAACGGAGACCAACCGACGGTCATCATGGACGCGGGCATTGCAACCGAGGCGAATTTGGCCTATTTGAAGGAAGAAGGATTGAACTGGATCTGTGTACAGCGCACAAAGACGCCCCCGGTGCCGAACCGGGAACCGGACCAGGTTTTTCAAACCACCCATGAGATGGACGTACGCGCCTGGAAGCTTGGGGAAAAAGACGGAGAGCGGCGGGTATACCTACACAGTGAAGCCCGGCAGGCGGTCAGCGATCAAATCATAACCACGAAGCGCGCCCAATTTGAAGCGGCCATTGCATACTTGAACGAGGGGCTCACGTTGCCCAGACGTCCGAAGACCTATTCGGTGATTGAGCGGAAGGTAGGACGACTCATGGAGAAATACCAACAGGTCGGATATCACTACGAGGTCAAGGTTGTGAAGAAAAAGGGGCAGCCAGCGATCGCCGAAAAGATTCTCCTGACGCGTCGGTCGGCCTATGATGCCTGCACCGAAGCCTTTGGCGGATACGTCCTGCGTACCAGTCATACGAAGTGGTCCTGTGAGGAGCTTGCACGAACGTACTGGCAGTTGGCAGAAATTGAACACTCCTTCCGAACGATGAAATCCGACCTGGGCTTCCGCCCAATCTATCACAGCAAAGATGAGCAGATTGAAGCCCATCTGTTCCTGTCCGTCCTTGCCTTCCATGTCGTGCATCTGATTCGAAGCAAGTTGGGTGCAAAACAGATCCACAAGAGCTGGGCCACCCTCAAGGTCAAACTCAACGAGCACCTGCGCGTGACCACCGTGCTTCCCCAGAACAATGCCCACGCGATCCTGCTCAAACAAGACCAGGACCTCAAGCCATTCCAGCGTCAAATCTTTCAGGCAATGGGGCTCAAACTGGGACGGAATACCCAGCGAATCAAGACAAAACGCCCTACAAAAGAAAGCGCCTAAACGTAAAAATACAACCCAGAACAGCGCGCATTCGAACCCCCTGAAAATAGGGAGCACGGAATCTCAGCAAAAAATCCCACTACAATGTCGAACTTGCGTTGGGGCAGTTCTGTTGTTCTGAACTCCTTGTTTGATCGTATCCCTACGAGCCCCCCTGGCCATGCGTCCGCATCCGATCCAGTCCGCGGCTAGGGCCTGACAATTGGCGGCGGCATCGAACCGGCCCCTTCCGGGCGCTGAGCCCCGCCCCGTGCTTCGGGTTCTAGGCCCCCGATCCCTCGGCATCAGGCATCGCCGGGCATGTCCGCTCCTGTATACAAGCTGCGGAGCGTATCAATCTGATACTTAGTGGCGAAGCAGCGACACATTGCCTACGCCAGCAACTAGTGAAATTGAAGCATTACCTCCTCCGTTGATCTCGCCGGAAAACGAATTTGAAAGGAGTTTCTTGGAAATCTCAATCGGGAACTCACAGGTCACTGTCCCGAGACTTGCAGTGCCGTCAACTTCGACCCGAACATTTTCCGGGATCGAGACAGATACATTCCCTGCGCCGGTCCTGAAGTTGCTTTCACCACGGGGTTGTCCCTGCATCTCTACCGTCACATTCCCCGTTCCAGCCATAACATTCATCTCATCTGCCTGAGCGTAAATTGTCAGGTTTCCGGCCCCGGTTGCCACATCTATCTCTTCCAGATCGCCCGAAATTTCCACATTTCCGGCTCCCGATTTTACATCCACCTCACCTTCGATATCCTCTAACAGGATATTGCCAGCCCCCGTGCGTCCCGTAATCTCTCCCGAGACCTCCAGAATGGTAATATTTCCAGCACCTGTCTTGAAGCTGACATCATATTCATTGGGCACTTTCACGGTAAGACGGATTTTAATCGCCCCCCCCCTGCGCCAGCGCATCTGGCGCTGTTTCCCTTCAATTCGTGATTGAATACTGACATCATCGCCCTGCTTGTTGAACTCATAGCGATGCCCCGACTTAAGAATTTCCTCAGCTTCGTCTGGATCGTCCGCGCGAGCACGACGTTCGAGCTCAATCTTGACTACATTCTCATGTGTAGACTCCACCTCGACATTACCTCTGTCCAGATCCAGGGAAAGTGTGCCTCCCGGTTCTACCTCGTACTCTTTTTTGATGACATCCCGGGCAATGGGCTCAGGTTTGGAGGCTGCCAGTACCGCAGCCAGGATGATCATGAGTCCTACGACCCCTGAATAAGTATGGATTCGTTTCATTTGGACGGTAGATTCAGCCGGTATACATATTTTGCTACGGAATTTGCAGAGGCAGGTTGCAGACAGGTATATGAATCCTGTGCTCTCAACCGTTGTTGAACAGGCTCAACTTCGAAAAGCCTATACGATGCCCAAGGTTACACTACAGCGCTTGGACGATAAGTTTCATTTTCTTGCTACGAACAGCAGTGGCAATACGTTGCACCTGGATACCGGTCCTGACGAGGGCGGGAGCGGCCAAGGGGTGGGTCCTATGCAGGCTGTGGCCATGGCTTTGGGGGGATGCAGCGGAATCGATATTGTCATAATTCTCAATAAACAACGGCAGGATCTGCAAAAATTCGATACGGTAATCACATACGAGCGTGCAGAAAACGAAACGCCGTCCCTGTTTACCAAACTACATGTACATTATGAGTTTGGAGGGACGCTTGATCCAGAAAAAGTCCGTCGTGCCGTAGATTTGAGTATCAGTAAATACTGCTCAGTGGCTCATATCCTTGAGAAAACTGCGCCAATCACTGTGAGTTGGTCAATCAACGGCCAGCACTATTCCTGAAAATCCACAAACCAAGTACCTATGTCTGTAACGAGTGTAAACCGCGCCAACGCCTCCTGGGAGGGAGACCTTAAATCCGGTAACGGACAAATTAAGATTGACAGGGGTGGCATAGACACGCCCTTTACCTTCGGTATCCGCTTCGAGGACGAACAGGGAGTCGGACCGGAAGACTTTGTTGCCGCAGCTATCTCAGGATGTTTTTCCATGGCTCTATCCAATGAGTTGGACGGCCGAGGCACCACAGCAAAACGTGTTGATACCCGAGCCAGCGTCATGTTTGGACCTGATCCGGCTGGAGGTTTTCATATCTCCACGATTGATTTGGTTGTTCGTGCAGACGTGCCAGGGGTTGACGAAGATGGCTTCCAGTCCGCCGCAGAAGCAACCAGAACAGGCTGTCCTATAGCGAAACTGTACGGTGGCACTACGATAAATCTGGACGCGAAGCTTGTGGGCTGACCCCAAGTGCCACCCGTCTATTGATTGCCGTCTTCCGTCTTCGAACTGGATAGATACACGCGTGCTGTAAGCGGTGGCAGACTCAGCGTAGCCGTCGTTACTACCGAACCCGTCGGGTATACCTGTCGGTAGGTTCCCTCGGGTATCGTGATCTCGTGGGTGTCATCCGAGGCGTTGAAGACTACTAATGCGTGTTCGTCTCCCAGACGTCGCTCGTACGCCAATATGCGGCGATCATCGTCAACCGTGAGCCATTTCGTCTCGCCATCGACGAATAACCGCATGTTCGCCTTGCGCAGTGCAATCAATACTCGATACAAGCCGGTTAATTGCAGGTCTGCGGACACAACATCGGGTTTCCGTTCCTGGCCAAGCGGATGTGTCAATTCGTCTTCAAACGTGTAATCGGACCATATAAGCGGTTTGCGCATATCTGGATCATCTCCGCCCCACATGCCCATTTCATCCCCATTCCATATGTGAGGCGCACCTGACCAGGTGAACTGTTGCACAAGAATTAATTCCTGAATAGCACGCGTCCGTGCGTCAGGGCGCTCCACCTTGAAGTCTGGGTTACCTCTGGGATGCTGTCCGTATTTGTACAGGACAGGGTTGTAGATGCTGGTGCTGATGCGCGGGGTGTCGTGACTCGCTGCAAGGTTCATCATAGCGTTCCAGAAACGCGTCGGAATACCCGCCATAATGGAATCCAAATGAGCTACATAACCTGACGCCGTCAGGTTCGGAGGGGTCTGCGCAAAAAAACTACGCGTTGGCATGTACCAGCGATAGTTCATAACCGCATCAAAAATGTCTCCCTGAACCCAGGGAACAGGATCCGCCATATGATGCGGCCATGAATCCCACCAGACCTCACCCACAAGGTATACCTCAGGATTTATGCTTCTGACGAATTCGCGATAATCACGCCAGAACCCCAGGGGAACCATCTCAGCAACATCCAGCCTGAATCCATCCAAGCCATCCGCCGGGTTGCCGTCCCCGTTCGGGTCCATCCACCGCCTGGTCACATTGTATACGTGAGCTTTTGGTCCCGGATGTAAGTTTCCCTCATGAGCACCATGGATATGACCGGGCGGGACATCTATTTTTGCCAGCTCAGGCAACGATTTAACTCCCAGCCAGCCGTCATACGAAAACTCATTTGTATCTGGCGTAGCTGGATCGTCAAAAGCATTGATCTCGTACCAGTCAGCAAATACGGATTCCTGCTGGTTCTCTAGGACATCTTCCCAAGCCCAGAACCTCACCCCGGTGTGATTCCAGGAGTAGTCCAGAATGATCCGCATGTCTCTGGCATGCACTTCCCTGATCAGTTTTAAGAAAAGGCTGTCGGCTGCAGTCCATTGCCATGTATCTGGATCCAAGGGATCCTCTGCCTCCGCCATCTGGCGGTCGCCCACAGGGTCAGGCCCGAAATTTCGATCCACATGCCGATAGTTGCGTGCATCAAATTTGTGCAGGGAAGGTGCATCATTGATTGGATTCAGATAGAGTGCGGTAACCCCCAGTTCTTTCAGGTAATCCAGCTTATCCAGTACCCCCTGCAAATCTCCACCGTAGCGCCGGTATTGCACAGCAGTATAGAATTCCATCTCATTTTCCAGGGCCCAGTCCTCCTGTTTGTACCAATCGTGCGTCCAAGGTGTCGTGGCCCAGTTTTCCGGCTGTGGCCCAAACCAAAAGCCACGGATATCTTCTGGTGTCGGATCATTATCGGGATCTCCATTCCGGAATCGCTCAACAAAGATCTGGTACCAAACAGCTTCATCCGCCCAAGATGGGGGATCGCTGATAGGAGTCTGAGCCTGTACTAGAGAAACTAGGCAAGCCACAAAGAGAAGGCTAACGCAGGTACGCATCGGTTCCATCTATCCAGTCTTGTCTTGGCGGGCAAAAAACATCTACATCTAACGTATCCTCAAGCGCAACGGCTTTGTGAGGTAGATGGGAGGGGATGACCAGTACTTCTCCCTCATGTACGACAATCTCTTGCTTCCCATTGGCCCCGAGCCAAAATCTCAATGCGCCTTTCAGAACATACGTGAGCTGCTCATTATCGTGCGAATGCCACGGCACTACGCTATCCTTATCAAGGTAAACGTGTGTAATCATCATGTGCTCGCCCGTGACGATTCGGCGACCAAGGCCGGTTTTGACCTCTTCGATTGGCATGTCGTCCCATCGATAAAGTATTGCTTGTTTGTCCATGTGTTCCACTGATGTGATCTCGAAAAAACCTCGGAAAACTGCACACGGCGGGAGTAACGCCGCTGTGATCAAATCCCACTGCTCAAGTTACATCATTTCGCGGCACTTCACTACATACGCCTGTCCTGTCTCTTCGTACACCTTAACCACACCAGAGAGCAAGAATAGTTCGCCATACCTTTCATTGATCTGAATATAGGTGGCAATTTCATCTGAATACACACAGGCTGAATCGGTGCAAAGAAGAGGATGTGCAACTGTCTCCTGTGGTGCTGGAGGTCACGTCAGATCAACACAGGCGAATGAGTGAAAGTGAAAAAAGCAATGGTGGAATCTGTTCGAGAGGAAGGGTGGGAATGTCAGGTGCCTGCTGATGTGTGCCATGGGTGTGATGGTACTCTCCTATAGGATTCCAGATACGCCTACGGACAATTCTTAGGAGACCTTCATCAACGAGCGAAAGAACGGGGATATATTCCTATTTGGGGAAAGCCTTTGTAGACCGTCGTGTATATTCGCTGTGCGTCTAAAGCCTTCACCCACACTGATGTATTGTTGCTTTTGAAAGGATGGTAGCCGATATACTTTCCGTCTCCGGAGACTGCATTCACGCTGTACAGGTGCTGCTGTTCTGCACCTTCCGAACCATAGATTAAGTACGATACAAAGAAGAGGTCGGAATCTGTTGCAGGAATGAACCTGATGGACGAGGTTTCACCACTCCCATGAGAGGGGAAGCCTATCGTAGTCTGGCCAACATCTGTCCGTCTCTGTGGGGTAGGAGCGATGTTAGCATCCGCCAATTCAACGCGCCAGCGAATCACACCGGTATCCGAGAAGCCTGTCACCACCGGATTAAGATCATCTGCGTAAGCAATCGTATGATTTGTTTCGTTGCAATCCAGGGTGCCCCGCTCTGACAGATTTGAGCGAATGAAAGGATCAGGATCGCCATAGGGTTCACCAAAAGACAGGACGAATTCTCCCTCCAGCGTATGCTTATGGATCACGCCGGGCTGTTCTTCGGAATAGCCAACGGTATACACATGGTCATGCATTGCGCATAGGTCTCCATGCCCGAAGCTATGGGCAGTATGAAAATAATTTCTCAGCACCTAGGCAGCCCCCTCCTGTATGAATACCGAAATACGGCGTGATGAGGCACCAACAACCAGTAACGGGCCGTCCACAGTCTCGGTAAAGGACACTTGTTGCACGAATGGGAATTCTTCGGGCCCCTCCCCCCGTTTGCCGATGACAGCTGTCAGGATGCCGAGGAAATCATAGGCACGCACATGGCCATATACAAAATCTACATAGTACAGGCCGTCCGCACTGATATCAAAGTCCATCGACCTACCGATCATTTCAAGGGGTTCGCCTTCTTCTAGACCAATCAATACGCCCTCCAACGATGATGCGTCAAGGTAGGGGAGAGTATCCGACGAGTCCTCATGAAGCACGAATCGGGGATCCGCAACAGACTGGATATTGCCTGCGGTAGGGTGGAGAATAACATCAGGCGTGCCCCGACAGGACGCCAAGGCGATCCCCAGAATTAGTACTGCCATCCTAGGTAGAGATTCAGTCACACGGAATGTACTCACAGTTCCATGTTTCTCTGTTATTCTTGCAATTATTGTTCTCCTCTTCCTCGAAAGCGCAAAGGCCTCGTTCCTCCCCCGTTTCGGGATCGGCGAGGCCTGCATACATTTGGTTTCATTACACGCCACCTGTTCAGCTTGGAGCATAGAATCTCCAGAGCGAAGTGCGGTTCCGATACCATAGCCCAGTACAGCGAGGAGTACGACCGAACTCCCACTTCATAGAACCCCTCCGCTACGACTACAACGCCAACGCCAACCATAACCACGGCAGTTGGTCGGTTCTCCTCGAAGAGGGAACAGCACCACACTTCACTAGCGCAACTTGAGTCTCCTTCAGGGCAGACTCGTACTTCGCCCATGCAGCTTCGTACTCCACCCATGCAGCCTCAATCTCTGCCCACGAAGCCTCACGATCTGCCCATACGGTCTCTACCTTCTCCCCGGTAGCTGCGAACTCTTCCACGGCAGTATTCAACACAGTAGCGTCGCATGCGACCAAAACAAACTCCACACCCGCCATGATACTCTCCAACTCCGCCAGAACATCCGTAGGATTCTCTGGGATAGCCTCCAATTCCGCCTGTATCGCTGAGATCTTGGCATGGTCAAACCCCACTGTCGTATAGAGATCTTTGTACAACTCCGCCAAGGTGGCATGAATAGCGTTGCACCTCGACGCATCCACCACATTCTTGTCAACATCCCCTGCGTAGTCGAAAAGTCCATCACAAAGACTCTTCATCTTCTGCAACTTCGAGTAGGCATCCATTTTGATCGAACGGTCGTACTTCATCAGGGCCATCTCTAGGGGCGAATCTCCCCGATTGTACAGAATCCTGTTCAAATGCTTGTAATTCTGGCATGAGGTAAGCACAAAGCAAACGGAAATAAGGATGCAAGGGAAAAGATGTCTCATCATGTTGCGGTACTCAACCAACAATCGTGCCGTATATTTGTCGTTCTTGCTGTCCGACTCCTCACCAGAGGGACCGTCTATTACATCCCTCGGAATTTGTACGGGATCACAATTGGTCTTTGGGCGATCTTTGATTGCCCCTTCAAGCAGGTACACAAAATCTTGAAGATTGTAGGAGTTCTCCAAATCCTCACGTCCGTGCAACTTTCCCAACGTTGAGGGTAAGCATCTTGTACGTGAGCAGTTTGCCGAACAGTCCTTTTGCAATTTGCTCCATCTGCCCAACTGTATCCAGTCTGTGGATATTGTGCCGACCCACAAACTCATCTACGTATCGTTGTGGATACTCTGGAGACATTTGATGATACGTTCCATGTAGCCTACCTCCAATAGTGCCCAGAAGGATTCCATGCCGTTGATATGAGCCATGCCGTCCACATATTCTGAGACCGAGTGTTAGACGGTCTCGTGAGTAGCTCTCCTTAACGCCTGGTACGCTTTGGCGTCATCGGCATAGACTCAGGCTTTCTGTCGTGAGGTGCTGTACACAAAGCCTGTGAGAGTCTCAGCAGTGGTGTCTGATACCACTCTCGACCGTACATGCTTTGTAGGTCGGTCTTTCGTGCAGATAATCTTTACAGGATATGGAATCGGATGGCATCGGGCAGTTATTATCCCAGGCCGGCCCGCCGAGTGCGTATTCCGAAGTCGAGAGGAGGCGTTCGACCACTGGGGATTTCCACCGTGGCAGACCGGGTGGCACAGATGGTGATGAAGGAGGCATTAGAGCCGGTATTGGATCAAGAGTTCCATCCCGATTCCTATGGATACCGACCGAACAAGTCGGCTCATGACGCGACCCAGCAGGCACGAGTGCTTGCTGGCGATGGTCATAGGCGCTGGAAATGGATATCAAGGCATATTTTGACACGGTAGACCATGAACCGCTGACGAAAGCGGTCGGGCAGCACACGGATCAGATGTGGGTGCTTTTTTATACAGAGCACTGGCTGAGAGCTCCGGTTACGCATCTGGATCGAACGTAAGAGGCCCGGCTGCAGAACCTGCAACGCTAGTATATCTTGCGATACGACGTAGCGAGTAATAGACCAAATTCAGTCTGGGCAAATGGCGGATGCCGCAGTTGGACTGACCCTCGGTGTGATAGGCAGGTTCCAATTGATTATTCTTATTCAACCCTTCACAACAGACTTGGTGGTATTTCCTGCGACAGATTCCCATACACATTCAACTGGAAACGACAGTTCGCATTCTCGCGTTCGAGTCCATTTAAGTGTCGGTTTATTTGATGAATAAAGAGTCAGCCGCACGCTGGATGGAACGTTGTCTCTCTCTGGCGGCCAATGCTGATAGTGCAACGAGCCCAAATCCACGTGTCGGCTGCGTAATCCTGAGTTCCGAGGGTAAGCTTCTCGGAGAAGGATGGCACAGGCACGCCGGAGGCCCTCACGCAGAAACAGAAGCCATAGAACAGGCTGGTTCGATGTATGGGTCCAAGGCACTCAAGGGAGCAACCCTCGTCGTGAATCTTGAACCCTGTAATCACCAGGGACACACCCCACCGTGTACACAAGGTATTCTGCAAGCTGGCATCGCTCGGGTTGTGATTGGAATGCGTGATCCGAATCCAAAAGCAGCGGGCGGAATAGCGATGCTGAGGAAGCACAAAATTGCAGTTACTGCTGACATCCTCAGGGACAGATGCTATCGATTCAACGAAGCTTTTGCCCATTGGCACATTAGAGGTCGCCCATTTGTGACCCTGAAAATTGCACAAACCCTAGATGGCTGTGTTGGAACCGCAACAGGCGAGAGCCAATGGATCACCGGCGGGGAGGCCCGGAAGCAAGTTCATGTCTGGCGGAAAGAGCACGATGCTGTGCTTATAGGCTCGGGGACAGCACGCATGGATAACCCAAGCCTTACTGTTCGGCACGTTTCAGGAACGCAACCCATGCGCATTGTTCTGGACGGAAGCGGTAGGCTACCCGCCACGCTCAAGCTCTTTACGGATCAATGGGGTGCAAAGACGACGGTTATCGTTGCGGAGGGCGTTACGCCCGAGTACACGGACCAGCTTCTTCGCAACGGAGGTTGCCTCGTGACTGCTCCGTCTGAGGCGGGTCGTGTGTCGCTTCCCAAACTGATACATCTACTTGGAGAAACAACTCAATCCGGTTCACGGGTACAGTCACTTTTTGTCGAAGCAGGACCTGAACTGGCCTCGGCACTGTTACGCCAAAACCTCGTTGATCGGCTTCGACTATTCATCGCACCTAAAATGATTGGGAATGGCTTCCGTGCTATTGGGGATCTGGGAGTTGAGAAATTGGCCCAAAGCCTTGCTTTTGCACAATACTCCTGGGAAAGGGTTGGCGTAGATCAGCTATTTACGGGATACAAGCACCCAATCCCGGCTTGAAGTCAATATGTTTACAGGTCTTATAGAGCAAATTGGTCAACTGAAAAGTATCAGGCAAACTCCTCGTGGACTGGAGCTGACCATCGGTGCTGCCCTTTCTTCTGAACTGTGCGTTGGACAAAGCATCGCCATAAACGGCATCTGCCTAAGTGTGACCGACCAGTCAGAAGACGTTTTTACAGTCTTGGCGGTCCCTGAAACTATCTCTAAAACCACATTGGGTGAACTGTCAGCGGGCACTTCGGTCAACCTCGAGCGTGCAGTGTTCGCAGATACCCGACTGGATGGACATATAGTTCAGGGGCATGTGGATACAACATGCCCGATTACCCAAGTATCTCAACAAGGGGGCGAACGGATTTATGAGCTCGTGATTCCGTCAGAGTATGCCGGGTTGGTCATTCCGCGCGGATCGATTGCTCTGGACGGTATAAGCCTGACGATCGCGGATCTCCGTGATCTGCGTATCTCTGTTGCCATTATTCCTCATACCTTCAAGCATACGAATGTGTCTACCTGGAAGACAGGTATGCGCTGTAATGTCGAATTCGATGTTCTTGCCAAATTTGTAGAGCGGAAAATGGAAATTCGTCTGTGAACTCCGAACCGGACACGTGCAGACCCTCTCCAAAATGTTCCTCGACCACATCCCCGAAAAAGAACGCCTGCCCCTGGCTAAAGAACTCAAGACGCTCGGCATCAAAACCGCGGCCATAACTCGCATCATCTCAGCGGATTTCTGGAAACAGCGGGAGCTGGAATGCAACATGGGCCGCGATCGGAGGAGGGATCAAGCGCTGGGACTGTGAATGGGGAATATCACCGCCCATCGGCATGTTTATGGACCGAGGGGCGACTCCAGTGTGTCGAGTACACCAGTTATGCGACCCGACTCCACTAGCACCACTTGTGGGGTGCGTAAGCCTGATCCCCTTGGGCTAAATGTACTGTCGCGAGATACAAAGAATGTGATGTTGGTTTGGCTTACCCGCCGCAGTATCAATGTTTCCATCACTGCTCTATCTTCACCCACTATGGGGTCTGCGTAAATCGCCAAGACATCATAGTCCTGCCATTCAGACTCCGGTGGCAGGTTCGACCATCGGCGCAGGGTCGCCACTTGGTCGCCGGAACAGCCCTCGCCGCCGAGTAGAACTACAATGGATGAGTCGGGCATCGACCACTCCTGCTCTGCGATGTATTTCCTTGTTCGTGGGGCGATAAGGTTCTCTGATGAAATTATCTGCCCCAGCAGTGGGGAAGTGGCTTTAGTGCCATCCTTCGGGGCTGAACCCGTTGGTGACGTAGCAAAGAATGTCCTGGCTCCCGTGAACACTCCTATCCCAACCACAAATGGGATGATGAACCAGAGGGCAATGTGCGTGTGCTTACGGATTTGCATCTGGGGGCGGGTCAAATTTATAGCGCAGGATTAAAGGATTGCCGAAGTCTCCATCTGGCAGTATCTCATAGTCGGCCTGGAGGTAGACATAGCCGTTAGCAGCCCCAATAGGATAAAATGGGACTATGGCTGTGCGGGCGGGGAACGCTCCCACATTGCTGACTACCGCGATGCCCGTTTGCAGTAATACATCTGGTAGACGCCATTCTATCGGTAACTTGGAGTACACGATCATGCGGGTTGTGCTATCGATGGCCAATATTCCCGAATTGGTTGGATATTCATTGATCTCATCTCGCATGGCTAGCACGTCTGGCCCACGCCCAATGTCCCGGACCCGCTTGGTGAAAAATGCCGGATCAACTTGGGCGACATTGCCACGGCTAAACACCGGCAAAGCATCGGACCATTCGGCATATTTGTAGTATGGGCCATCTGCAAAGCACGCCATCGATAGCCCCCCAAAGCCCTTATAGAGTCCGTTAAGCCGCGGGAATTCAGGCTTCTCAATCTGCCACCTGTCCAGCGTCTCCAAGTCGCGTGTTACAGCATGGACCTCGGGCTTGTGGTACGGTGTATACTCCAGCTGCATGAGAACGGAGTCCCCAATTGCGCAGGCCCCCTCTAAGCCAATGGGGAGGCGAAATTCGGTCGCTGCGCAACCTCCTGACTCGTCAAAGACTGCCACCGACCCATTACCACCCAAAAGCATAACTCTCCCGCCGCCTATAAACCGCGCGAGCTTGACGCGGTCGTCGGCGTGATCAGGCTGACAGGTACCGATTAAGTACGTCTGAATGTGTTTCCCAGAAGCCGAAAAATGATGCGCGCTCTTTGAGATTCTATCGGCGATCAGCAAATGTCCTTCCTGGCTCACATCCAGGAAGCTGACACTTCCGACCACAACTTCAGAGTCCAAGCGAATCGTGTCCGGGGAAGCGAATAGGTCACCAAATGGCACAATTGGCGACTCAACGGTGTTCTGCAATGGCGAATCAGAGGCGGCGCAGCCGGCTGCCACCAACATCGCAACTGCCAGAATAATCCGCAGACTCAGGTCAGGAAAAATTGGAGCACTCCACGTCATCGTCGGAGGCCGAAACGGCTAACCATCACAGTACAAGCACGATCCTCCATCCTCTAACTGCAAAATAACCGGCCGATGGAATAGTAGCTACGTACTCGTTTGAGAGGATAAGTTCCTGAGCGCTAGGTTAACTGGCGAAATGTAGAATCTAATCGATGCCGGAAAACCAAACTGAAAATTTCGAAATGCCAACACAAGAAATCAAACATCTGAAAAATATCCAACCATTGGGCAAATCATAGAATAGTGGATCTTGCGAGCACGATTGTGCTTGAAGCCCTGAAAACCAAAGGCATAACGTTCAAGCGCAAAAGGGACCAAAGAGAACCCGGGAAATCAAGTGAAGCAAGAATCGGGGCTTAACCGATCGATACTGCAAAAGGGTTAGCATTTACTTGAGCAGATGTTAGGCTACAAATGTCAATCGTGTACAAGGTAACCACGGCGTACGCGAGTTAGCGTTGCAATCGGTGCGGACAACCACAAGACGCAGAGCAGATTCAAGTATCTGGCCTGCGGTCATATGGACAATGCGGATCTGAATGCGGCCGCAAACATGTTAGCCTCCGGGATTGGGGCAACTGCACGGCGGGGAGCGTTCGGGTTACCGACCCCTGGGACCCGTGAAATTGATTCACAACGTTCCGTTAAACCGGTACAATTACGAATATATTTCCCTATAAATGCACTAACTCAGCCGTCGCACGCCCACAACAAACGGTGAAGCACTTGATCAGTATTTCACCAAGTATGAAGTAGTGCGTCGTTGCCTAGTCCAGTTGGGCAGCCTGTCCAAATACGACCTTGTCGTGGAGTCGTACGCGGGTAGCGGTGCATTTCTGGAAGCAATTGAGCATGAGAACAAGATCGGGTTTGACATAGGCCCGCAGCACAGATCGGTTATCCGGGCTGACTGGTTTGCGTATGAAGTGTCGGACGAGTATGCGCGCGTCCTGGTTGTGGGCAATCCACCGTACGGCCGATACCATAAGCTGTCGTCCGCATTCATTCGGCGGGCAATGTCCTTTGAGAATGTTTGCACAATTGCATTCATGCTGCCAAATGTGTACCGCAAGCATACTCGGCAACGCATTATCCCGCAGGACTGGGGCATCGCATCAATACTAGATCTGGGCCGTGACTGCTTTACGTTGGACGGGAAAGATCACCACGTACCCACCAGCTTCTTTGTGCTGGACCGTTCTGAGGGGCTGGACTTACGTGTGCGTGTCCCGCTGAAAGTCACGGGTACGAAGGATTTCGACTTTGGAACGGCGAAGGACTTTGATGTATTCGTGTTTGGAGCTTCGCCGAAGCGCGTAATCACAGATCCTAAACCCAACAACAGGGGGCACTACCTGAAAGCCAAGGTGCCAGTCGCAATGTTGATTGAGCGAATAAGGGGTATAGACTGGAAGGGCAATTCATGCGCAAAAGGAGGCGTCTACTGGTTGATGAAACACGAGTTTGTAGAGCAATACGAGAAGCAGTATACGTCGTACTGAGTTGGGCACGCGACCTCGGACCTGGCAGGTTTTCTGAGAAAGCCCAAAAGGCGGCCATTCGCGTGGCCTACACACGGAGGGCCCCGCACTGAGAGAAGTCGGCCTCATCTAATAATGCTGGCTACGAGGACTGTCTCCTCGTCTCCCCGTTTCGAGACGCTCTCGCCAGAAAACACCCCCCCCCCGGCCGTACCACCTGGGGTGTTCAGCAAAAAACAAAGGTATCCCTACGCTTCCTGAATAGCCTCCTATTCTTGGGCGGTTACCTTCAGGTCGCTGACATGCACATTGAGTGCATGATTGATTCGTAAGCCCACAACACCATCTGTCATGACCTGATCGCGAGAAGTGCTTGCAACCTCGGTACCATTAACCGAAAAGGTCACAATCTCGCTTCCCACATTAACCAGCAAGTGGTTCTTGACGGAACTTTCGGTGTCAGGGCCGAAGGTACCTACTGCTTCACTCGCCGTCCAATCCCGAATAACGGACGTTTCCGCACCCGTGCGGCGTTTGATCAAGCTCTCTCCAGTGTTACGAAGAAGAAAATAGTCGTACGAAATGTCATCTCCTTCCAGATTCTGACCACCCATAAACACACCGTACGCCTCACGACGCTCACCCGGATCAAACAGATGAATGGTCGCCTCCAAGGTATAGTTACCCTCCACCACGGCGTCCGGGTGGTAGAAGATTCCAGCCGGGCCGGTCGTAATGTGCCAGCCGGGTGTCATGTTCACAAAGAATACATCCGCAGAATCTGAATCTGCACCAATAACCGCTTCTGGGTCAGGGCGATCAAGGCGCACCTTCCAGGTTTCTGGGGTCCCCAGGTTCTCGCCATCAGGCGTTGCAGGATTCATCTGAGCTATTGCAGCGAGCGGAAGAAAAAGAATAGTTGCCGTCAGTAAAAACCGTTTCATGAAAACAGGGCTGTTTTTGGGTAGAATCCAATTTACGACGCTGAAGTCATCTTAACAAGGCTTCTCCGAACAATTACAGGTATATGTGCGTTTTCTGGGGTTCGCTTGGGCGTATAACTATTCCGGCAACATCGTCGTGCAAAAAACGCTCCCCATACTCGAAAATATAGATACCGCCCGGCTGCCGCAGACGGAGTGCGATGGTCCTGCGTCCGTGTATCTCGAGACCTACGGCTGTCAGATGAACGTATCTGACTCGGAGATCGTTGCTTCTGTATTGCGTGATGCCGGATATGGATTAACCCACGACCCGCTTCAGGCAGATGTTGTCCTGCTAAATACGTGTGCAATCCGGGAAAACGCAGAGCAACGGGTACGTAGACGCCTGGAATTCTTTCGCGCCCGCAAGCGCAAGCATAATACCAACCTGAAAATCGGTGTGCTTGGATGCATGGCCGAGCGCCTGCGCCATAAACTACTGGAACAAGAACGCCTAGTGGACATCGTCGTTGGCCCTGACGCCTACCGCGATCTTCCCCGACTACTCCACCAGGTAGACGAAACCGGTCAAAGTGCAGTTAATGTGCAGCTCTCACGTGAGGAGACCTATGCGGATATTGCACCGGTCAGGTACGATTCCAATGGTATCAGCGCGTTTGTTTCCATTATGCGGGGCTGCGACAATATGTGTGCCTTTTGTGTTGTGCCCTTTACACGTGGTCGCGAGCGCAGTCGCAATGCAGGGACAATCGTTCGTGAGTGTCAAGAGCTCTTTGATGCTGGTTACCGTGAAGTAACCCTTCTCGGACAGAACGTCAATTCATACCGGGATGGTCCTGTAGATTTTGCAACTCTACTTTATCGCGTAAGTCTGCTTTCACCAGAATTGCGCATTCGCTACTCGACCAGCCACCCCAAAGATTGCTCCCAAGCATTGCTCGAAGTCCACCGGGATCGTCCGAACGTGTGCAACTTTATCCACCTCCCTGTGCAACACGGCAACTCGGGGGTGCTGCAACGCATGCGCCGAGGCTATTCAGCAAATGAGTATCGAGCACTCATTGAACGTACACGCCGGATTTGTCCAGGAGTATCCCTTTCCACCGACATTATCGCAGGATTTTGCGGCGAAACCGAGGCCGAGCATCAGGATACGCTCGCGCTGTTGGCAGATATCCGGTATGACCATGCCTTTATGTTCATGTATTCGGAACGCCCGGAGACCTATGCAGCTCGCAAGTATACCGACGATGTGCCTAAGGAAGTAAAGAAACGTCGATTGAGTGAAATCATTACACTCCAGAAATCGATTTCACACGAAAATAATCAAAAAGAAATCGGGCTCACCCATACCGTGCTCGTGGAGGGGGCAAGCAAGCGAAGCGAAGCACAACTGTGTGGCCGTACGGATACGAACAAGATGGTTATTTTCGACCGTGGCACGCTTAGCGCAGGAATGTATGTGAAGGTGTGTATTACAGGATGTACATCCGCTACGCTCTTCGGTGAAGTTCTGGCCGGATAATTTGGGGAATCGTACACCTGAGTAACCAATCAGTGTAGAATAAATTATGCCGTTAGGGGTATCTCTTCATGAAGCCCTGAGTGTGGCCGCAAATATAATGGCCTTCGGGATTGGGGCAATTGCACGGCAAGGGGCCTTCGGGTTACTGATCCCTATGACCCGTGAAATGGATATGCGCGCTGCCGTCCACTGTGGTTACTGCCGTATATAATTCTCATAATTTGCCTTGGCTAAGTTAGCAGGCAATTTCCCGTCTTATGGACCGACAAACAGTACAAGATCGATTTGGAATCATTGGTGAATCCCCCGGGATTCATCACGTGATAGACCGCGTTCGTCAAGTCGCGCGTACAGACATTTCTGTCCTCATTGAGGGAGAAAGCGGAGTCGGAAAAGAGCTGATCGCACAGGCCATCCATGAATTGTCGCAGCGTCGACATAGTGCACTCAAAATCATCAACACCGGAGCTATTCCTGAAGGTTTGATAGAATCAGAGCTTTTCGGCGCGGAAAGAGGTGCATATACTGGTGCCACCGAGCGCCGGCGCGGACTGTTCGAGGAAGCCGACGGAGGAACAATCTTTCTGGACGAAATTGGCGAAATGCCACAGCCCACCCAGGTAAGGCTGCTCCGGGTGCTCGAGTCCGGCACCTTCAACCGTGTCGGTTCCACCACCGTCCAGCGAACGGACGTCCGTGTAGTTGCAGCAACAAACAAGAATCTGGGACGTGAGGTAGGCGCTGGCCGATTCAGAGAAGATCTGTACTATCGCCTCAGCACTGTAATCATCCGGGTCCCCCCGCTCCGTGAACGGAGAGAAGACATTAGGCCGATCTTTGATGCCTTTATTTATGCATCCACCCAAAAATATCAGTCACCTCGCCGAAAGTTAACCCCGGATGCCTACGCGTTGCTTGAATCCTATCATTGGCCTGGAAATGTGCGCGAACTACGTAATGTTGCTGACCAGATCGTTGTACTGCACCGTGGGATTGACGTAGGTACGGATGCCATTCGACCTTTTTTGCGCGGGGTGACTGCAGGTGGCGACTCCACTGCACTTATGCCTGTGAAGGGTGAACCTGTCAAAGAATCCGCCCTTGAACTTGCTGTCATCTACCGGGCATTACTCGAAATCCGCCAAAGTATACAGGACTTGCGAAAAGATCTTGGAAGGACACTCGGCGAACGCATACACAGTAGCGAGCCCGAGCCGCACTACCGGGAAGAGATACAGATTGACAGCTCCCGTCCTGTGCCTATGTTGCCCAGCCCGGATCGTAAGCGGGATCTGGACAGTGTAGTCTATGAAGTAGAATCAGGAGATGAGCCAAAGACCATTCTAACACTCGAGAAAGCAGAGCAGGATTTAATCCTGCAGGCAATGAAGCATTTTGACGGCAATCGCAAGGAGGCTGCTGCCGCACTTGGCATCAGTCAGCGCACACTTTATCGTAAGCTTCAGAAACTGAATGACGAGGTGGCTTAACTTCACGCTTCTCGGGCTTCTCCTGTGTATGCATGGTTGCTCATATTACAGCTTCAGCGGAGCAAGCATCCCGGCTCACTTAACTACGATTGCTATCCCGATAGCCGAAGACCAGAGTACGAGTCCCCTGACGCTTCTGGACGAGTCCCTGACAGAGCTCATGATTGACCGGTTTGTCCGACAAACAAGACTTATCCTGACCGAAGACGAAGCAGAGGCCGATCTATTGCTTACCACACAGATTACACGTTATAGCAATGCCCCCACATCCGTGACCGGACAAGAACGTGCTCAGTACAACCGCATCGCTATTTCCGTTTCTGCCCAGTATGCCAATCAGGTGGACGGGGATGTACTGGAACGGACCTTTAGCGGTTTTGATGACTACGACCCCCTGGAGGGTGGGTTGGAAGCAGAAGAAGCCGCTGCGTTGGCTGCCCTCGAAAACATTGCTGACGATCTCTTTACCGCAGCCACTTCCAACTGGTAAGCAGTATGATTGCCGTGCTGTACGCGGGTGCTATGCTGATGCTCGCTTTCTATGGCGCCAACCTGCTTTGGATGAGCACAGTGGTTGCTCGTAGCGAGGGCACGAACCCGGACCCACTGCCGGATATCAACCGCAAAAATGGTGCGTGGCCACACGTTACTATTCAGATCCCCCTTTACAATGAAGCACTTGTTGCCCAGCGTGTGATTGATGCCTGCGCAGCTATTGAGTATCCCCGAGATCTGTTGCAGTTGCAGGTTCTTGATGATTCAACCGATGAGACCGTCGCAATAACTAGGCGATGTGTCGTTGATTGGCAATCACGCGGACTCGACATCGTACACATACAGCGCCACCACCGCGAGGGTTATAAGGCGGGTGCGTTGGCTAATGGTCTGCAGTCGGCATCCGGAGAACTTTTAGCAGTATTTGATGCTGACTTCGTGCCTTCGAAAGATTTTTTGCTGCGTCTGGTTCCATTGATGGAGGAGGATAGGCTGGGTATGGTTCAAATGCGCTGGGGCCATATGAACGCTCGGACCTCGCTTCTTACCCAGGTGCAGGCATGGTCACTGGATGCACATTTTGCCGTTGAGCAGGTCGCACGGTATACTTCGGGCTGCTTTATCAATTTTAATGGAACAGCGGGCCTATGGAAACGCAGTTGTATTGCAGATGCGGGTGGCTGGCATGGAGATACACTGGCAGAGGATTTGGATTTGAGTTATCGTGCACAACTCTGCGGCTGGAAGTTTCGGTACATCAATGAGCTGGAGGCCCCGGCAGAGCTGCCGGCAACACTGGCTGCACTTCGGGTGCAGCAGACACGCTGGACAAAAGGAACGGCAGAGGCCGCGCGTAAGCTGCTTTGGAGGCTATGGCGGGCAGCCGTGCCTCTAAAAACTAAAATTCAAGGCACTGTTCACCTGACCGCACATGTAGTCTATCCATGTCTCGTTCTTGTAACTCTGCTACATCCGCTCCTGCTGTTTCAGGAAGCACAAGGAGCTGGCCCCGGGCAGGTCTATTTTGGAGTCATGGGCCTCGGTTTAGTGGGCTTACTGGGGTTCTTCCTTGCACAGGTGTTTGCTCAGCGCACCCTTTACCCGGACTGGCCCCGCCGAATGTGGTTTTTCCCCATCTTTATGGCTGGATCAATGGGACTTGCCATAAGCAACACAAAAGCACTTTGGACAGCATGGAGGCGTTTCTCCACAGACTTTGAGCGGACTCCAAAGGCCAAGGGAAGGTACAGCGTCCGAACTTCCCCCCTAATCGTAGTAATTGAAGCAGTGATGGCCGTATACTCTGTCGTTGGACTCTGTTATCTTCTGTGGGATGGTATTTGGGTCGCTGTTGGATTCCAAATATTGTTTTCAATGTCCTATATCTTCGTTACGCGGTATAATATTATTGAGCTTCTCGACCGAACCTAGTATGGCTTCTCTTACACTTATTGATGCGCTGAACGCCATTGAAGAAGGCCGCTCAGCGGAAATCCTGGACCAGCTGCACGACTTGCGCCGACAAACTCCCTTGGATGTAGCTACCAACTATGTTCTAGCGCACGCCTTGGAAGTGTGCGAACAGGACACTCGCGCGGAATCCGTCTGGAAAACCACGAACCTTTTGCAGACCGAAGACAAGAGCCCGGTAATCCTAGAGCCGAGTGGTGCTCCCGCATTTGAGCACACCAGCAATTTAGCCGCGAAATTGGACGAAATTATTGGGGAAGAGGATGACGACGAAATTCAGCGGCTGATCACGCAACTTGACTCAGTAGAGCGCCCTGATATCAGCTCACACGCCAGTGCTTTTGACGAACCTCTGGAAGAAGAAGAGTTTAGCGATACGATCACTGAAACCTTCGCTCGTATTCTTGTAGCACAGAAACAGTACGAGAAAGCGTCATCTGTTTACCGGTCACTCAGTGAACAGGACTCGGATAAACGAGACCATTTTCTCCAGGAAGCCGAAAGACTGGAAGCCTTAACCAAGTCAGGATAGATAGTGATTCCGCCTAAGGACCGCCGTCGTGTTGCCGGCGTAATGAGTGGCACATCTCTGGATGGGACTGATGTAGTTATCGCGGATCTACAGGGACACGGGCGGCAACTCCGAGTCATTGCCTGGTATGGTGCCAGTTTTGCCTTTTCGGAAGAATTGGCTGACAGCCTTGGAAAGGCCGCAAGTGAAGAGTACATCGGCGTGGCTGAACTGAGCCAACTGAATGTGCGACTGGCGCACGAATACGTGCAAGCGATCACTCGCACACTGGCAACCAGAGAGGACTCCACGCAAAGCCTGGATTTGGTGGGTTGCCATGGCCAAACGATTCGGCATCTCCCGGACAAGGTGCCTTGCCTAGGTATGGAGATACACTCGACACTCCAGATCGGTGATCCCTCTACAATGGCCCAGCTCCTTGGCATACCTGTTATCGGAGACTTTCGGTTGGCAGATATGGCATGTGGGGGGCAGGGCGCACCGCTGGTACCTTATTTCGACTATGTAATTTTCACGCATGACACGGAGGTTCGTGGCTGCCTGAACCTTGGAGGCGTGGCCAATCTGACTGTTCTGCCCCTCGGTGCACGTGCTGATCAGGTCTACGGTTTTGATACTGGTCCGGCTAATATGATTATTGATGCTCTCTGCAGCCGTTTGCTGGGCTTGCCTTTCGACGAAGGGGGGGATATAGCCAGATCCGGCATGGTTAATGAGGCTTTGCTTTCAGAATTGTTGCAGGACACCTATTTCCTGTCTGAACCTCCCAAGTCGACTGGTCGTGACTACCTGAATCATGCATTCCTGCGACGATTGCTTGATCAGTCGGGTCGAATACCGGCTGAGGATCTGATAGCTACGGCTACGGCCTTGACGGCAATGTCCGTGTGGCAGGCCTATCAGGCCTTTGTGGAACCCCAACATGCAATCAATCGACTCATCGTATCTGGAGGAGGTGCACACAACCGAACGCTCATGGACCTGCTCAGAGATTGTTTTGCCCATAACAGATGCATGGTAGACATTGAGACCTCAGGCTCGTATGGTATCGGCGTGGACAGCAAGGAAGCACTTTGTTTTGCAGTTCTTGCTCACGAAACTGCAAATGGGATTCCGACCAGTATGCCCTCTGTTACCGGAGCTGATCGTCCGGCCGTGCTGGGCAAACTTTGTGTTCCGTAGGGTCTGAGTTTCTTACAGAGAGAACAGTCTAACCTGTACGCGGACATGCATCTCCTTCAGATGCTGAAGATTGGCCGGGTATCAAAATAGTGCTTGCCTGAATTTCCATTCACCTAAGGAGCTGTGACCCTATGTATATTCAGGCGAAGTTAATTTTGAGGATTTTATTGTCTAGCCAGGGGATGGGTTGTTCTAATCGGTGGTAGTTGGCCTTGATGAGGTGTGGATTGTGAGCGCGGCGTGGAAAGGTGACTTCTATATGCGTATCGGTCAGTCTGATGTCGGCTCGTTTGGGGATGAGTCGGCGGAAGAGTGTGCGTGCTTCGGCGACTTCGAATCCGTCCCCGATGCGCCGACCAAGCAAGCGATAGAGCACACTGGCGATCACGGTAAGCTGCACGTCTACATTAATTTTCATGGGTACCGCCGCGCTGAGCGCATCGATGTGGAAGAAGTCAATGGCGTCACTGATGACATTTTCAATGATCATGCGGCGCGCATAGCGGTCGACGAGTTTGACCGGCGAGATTTTCTCCTGGTTGGTGATCAGTACGGTGGGTTGGGGATGCCCCAGGCCCTTGACGAGGATTTGTCGGATCGGTTTGGGATAGGCGGCCAGGTCGGCTTGTTCATCCACGATACTAGGTCGGCGATACTTGCGGCTGATGTTGGTGAGTGTGATGGGACGCCATTGATGCTTGGGGATGGACTGGATATGGGCCATCAGACTGGGATGGCGGCGTCTGAGTGTGATGAATTTGATGTTCCTTTCGTCGAGCTCACCGAGTGTCTTATGGGTGGTAAATCCGCTGTCAAAGACGAGTTCAACGGGCGATTGGCCGGTAAGGCGACTCCAGTACGTAACAAATTCCAGCGCCGCATCCTTCTGAGTTGCTTTGCGCACGGTGGTATCGGCATAGCAAAAGATGCGGGCATCAAGATCACGGGCCAAGACGGTCAGGATCCCCCGCTGCCTGCGGCTGCGCTTGGAGACATAGTGTTTTTCCAATAGCGCCTGGTCGCCATGATACGGGATGGTATGGAAGTCCAGATCAAACGAACGGCCCGGGCTCGGATCGGCCTCCAGTTCGGCTGCGGCATGGTACCACCGATGCATGAGGGCCTCGGTGAAGTGGGGATCGCAGCGTCCGGTATACTCACTGAGCGTAGACCGCTTCGGAATGACATTGAGGCCAGCAAAGAGGGCCAGTCCCGGATCCAACGTCTCGGCCATGACCTGAGAGGGTCGCCCGATCCCCCATAGCTTCAAAGCCAGCATGGACCGTATTGCACAGCCTGTGGGAATCAGCGCTGAACCGGGCAGGCCTCTGAACACCTTGTCCATGTTGATCCGGGCCAGATCAAAGGCGAACAAGAAGAGACCGCCGAAGCTGGTGGTGAACTTGCGCGGGGCAAGGTTTAACGCCCGGCGGTCCGCCCGCACCGCCTTTAAGGTCCGCACACTGCGCTCAGTAGCGGTGCGTCGGGGAAGCTTCGGGTAACCGGCTGCGGAGAGCTGGTTGTGGATGTAAGCCGTACTCGCACTGAGGCCTTCTTCCTTCAAGAGGTCGGCGATCTGGTAGATGGACGCTTGATGCGCCTCGCGCAAGGCGCGAATGCGGGCCGGTCGCGGATCCTCCGGTTTGTCCTTGCGCGTTTCGGGCTTGGGCCAGAAGAAGGTGTGGTTGGGGTTTTTTCGGAAGGCCACGCAAAGATTTTTGAACGAGCCATAGGAATAGCCAAATTGGTCGGCGGCCTCTCTGGCCGAGAGCCCGCCAACAAAGTAAGCACGCAGGGCCTCGTATTGGATGTGGCTGCGCAGGACCGGTTGGCGAAAGAAGTCAGCGTAATCAGTCATCATTTATCATAAATCGTAAACTGATTACCAATATACACAATAATTCTGACAAATGCAAGATCTATCGTATTACTTTCAGAAATGCGTGTACATCCCCCGACAAATTGATAGTTGGTGCTATATTAGGCCCTCTTAGGGCATAATAATGTCTCTATGACGGCCTGGGCTACGAAGCCAACAATTATATTACTATCGTGGCTAACAGTATTCAGTTAATGACATGAGATGACGTATTGTTGGCAATTTATGCCCGTCATAGCCCGTAAGAGGGAGGAATACAGCAAAATCAGTCACCAGCACAATCCGAATGGAAATTCAGGCTTGTCAGAGAATAGGTCATTTTTGCGATTCTTGCTATACTCATAACAATCTGGGCCCATAATTGTGGCGTCGTTGGTGGAGTTTCGGGGGAATCAGGTGCCTTTCGGCTTGCTGAATGGTCACTGGAAGACATTTTTTGCTCTCCGATGCAGCTGGGACGCGACCATGCGTGCCAACCCGACGTATGTCTGCCTTTCCGCTTATGGCGGAGCCTGTCCAAATTCCTTCGGTAGGATTACAGCGGCGCTACGCCGCTCGTTTTCGGGCCTGATGCCAGCGCTTGAGCCGCTCTTCTTTCCGCTTCAACTGCAAGCCAAGACGATGCACGTTGGCCGCGACCACAGAGAGCGCCACCGTGCGACCAAACCCCTCCTTACCATGCGTACGCACCAAGTCCAGTCCGCGCTGGTTCAAATTGTTGATCGCGGATTCTACCGCCGGATGCTGACGACGACCCTCCACAAAGTCCGGAGCGGATGCGCGCTCCTTGTCCGCATGACTTAAACGACCCCGCTTCGGCATAATCACCAGTTCCAGAATTTGCTCCAATGCGCGCCGGTTGTGTTCCGATGAATACCCCGTATCCATGCTGCACGAAGTCAGGGACGGGTACAGTGTCTTGGCCTCCCGTAAAAAATCCACGATCATTGACGAATCGCCCCCCTCGTAGAGCACCTGGTAGTAAAGAATGTACCGATGCTGGTCCTCCAAGACGCAGACCGGGAGTCCCAACTCCGCCTGTACCCCCGCCTTACCTTTGCTGATCCAACGCGTATGCGGCGCGTGAACCGAGAAAATCTTCTCCGAATGCGGAATCTTTTCGCCCCTGAGCAACCGCCGATCCACCTGATCGATCAGTTTCAAGCTGCATTCCAGGTAATGTAGCCCCTTATCACTGCAATCTGCCCCCAACCTCCGCTGCGAAGCCAACGCCTTCTTCACCAGCTTTCTGCAGTGGCACAGGTATTTGCGCACCCGATCACGACGACGCCAGCCCCGTGACCTGCGTACCCCTTGAAACAAACGATCAAGCCGCTTTTCCCAATCCGACGCCTTGCGCCAGCCCGGCAGGCCGTGCGAACGGCTCATACGTGCCGACTCCCGAAGCAAACAACCCACCGCATCCCTTAGCAGATTCACATCCGTAGGCCAATGAACATGCGTCTTCGTCACCGCTGAATCTACCCTGCAACGTAACCCTTCCTCCTGGGCCTTCTTCGTAAGTTCTGCGTGCCCATGTTCCACCACAACCTTGTTGATCTTGCCCAGTAACTCCTCCGATAACAAACTCACATTGTCCAGAATCGTCTGTACATGGTATTCCGGTTCCGATCCCTCGCGCCAACCACCATGCCCAAGCATCTGGCGCAGGAGCTTGTCGTTGTTCGCCATATGCGTCAGTCGATCATAATCGCAATTCAGGGCCTGCTTCAGCATCCCCAGAACGAAAATCCTCCACAGATCCATCCCCCGGCGCCCCAATTTGTGACTGACTCCCGAAGCCACACCCCCTTCCAAAAGCTCGAAAATCTTCGCTCGCGTCTTTGCATTCTTGTATATCGAACGCAAACCACGCAATACCGCCGGAATGTCATCCCGGCTTCGGGGGGCAAGCTCAATCTCTTCAATCGGAACCTGCCCAAACGCGCGTTGGGCTTCCAGTACTACACGCATGGCAACAAAGGGGCGAATGTACACGCTTAAACGCCCAAATCAGACCTCTTACCCCAAAATTGCCGCCAGATTCGCAAATTCATTCATCCTCCTGCGATGACCACGCCTATGCGATGAGAACCCCAAATACAGGCTAAATCCTGACCAAATCCACCAAAAATGACCAAATCTGCTCCCAAATACCCGAATTCATCGTATAATCCCACAACCAAAATCATTTTCTGGCAAGCACAAAATAGGAATTAGTGCTTGCCCGAAAATATAAATATTGGTTGGTTTAGCGTGTTTCTGTGGGGTTCTTAGAGGCTTTTGGCCGTATTTCGGTCCATATGTGTCCAACGACAGTTAAAAAATGGAGCCGACGACAGTTAAAAAATACAGTCGCAGGAGTTAAAAGTTTCACTATGGAAAGTTCGCCTGCATTGAGGCTGAGCAGCGAGCTGCGAAGCCGAAATGCAGGCACTGAACCTCCACGATTTTTGCCCATGTCTATCTGTCTGGCAGCCTGCCGGACATAGACAAACAGCAGGCTGATTTGCGCGACATAGATTCCAGGGATTGACTGCAATTGCATTTATTTTCGGGAATATCGTTTCAGGAAGGCGTGATTTCTGGGGTTTGCTGTCCAACCGTCTTACGGCGCTGGGCGATTCAAGCCGGTAACTGGGGAGATTCAGTTCCAGAACAACGCAGTGATGCACCAGTCGGTCTACCGCTGCGGTTGCGGTCATCGGATCGTGAAAGATCTTTCCCCATTGGGAAAATGGCAAGTGGCTTGAGATCAAGACACTTCCGCGTTCGTAGCGTTCTGCCAGCAAATGGAAGAGGGCTTCAATCTCCTCGCGACTGTGTTGCACATAGCCGAGACCGTCCACAATCAGTGCCTCATACCGCAGGAGTTGTCTGATGAATTTGGGGAAACCTTGATCTTGCTTTGCACGGATCAATTCCTCAACCAGTGCACTGGAACTGTAAAAGATCACGCGGCGCCCTTGAAAGATCAGCTCCCGCCCCAGTGCACACAGAAGATGCGTCTTTCCACTCCCGGTTGGTCCAACGGCCAACACATTTTCCTTGCGGTCCAGAAAGCCCCCTTCCAGCAATGTGCGCAACTGGTGGTCAATCTTCAAGGGCAGTCGCGTCCGATCAAAGGTGTCCAGGGTTTTAGCCAAGGGCAGGCCTGAGGCCCGCAGCGCACGCTGGATGCGATTGCGTGTGCGTGATTGCTGCTCCTGTTCCACCAGGGTGAGCAAAAAATGCTCAAAGCTCAGGGACTCCCGCCGGGCCAAATCTACCGCATCCTGGAATGCAGTCCGAATCCCGGGCATACGCAGTGCTTTGAGGCCGCGCTGCAATTCACGGGTCAACGCTTTCGTCGTCATCGTCCTCATCGCAAGTCCCCCGTAGCTGGTTGTGGCATCAAAAGGGCGTCGTAGACCCACAGATCCACGCTGGACGCAGGCACCCCCGAGGCATCCAGCAAGCCCTGGACGGCCTCCCCGCTCATCGGTGCATGGTTCGCAAGCAGTCGCTCCAATGCCGCCTCAACCCCTGATTCACATACCTTTGCCGCCAGATACAAAATCTTCAAATACACCTTATCGGCCGCAATCACGCTCGTATGCGTGCGTTTGAGCGCATCATAGGCCATTCGGAACGTATGGGTGGGAAAAAGATCGGCGCGATAGCGATAATGGGCAAAGGCCCCCGGTTTGCGCACCAGATTCCCGATCACATGACGGTATTGGATCCGATGTTTCCCATCTCCGTGGAGACGCGGCATCTGATCCTGACACGCTTGTGCATGCCAGACTTCAATCCGTTGTGCGTACACGCGTACCTCCACACGCAGGCCAATCAGGGAACTGGGGACCGAATAATGATTCTTTTGAACCAGGATCGTACTGCCGCGGGAGACGCGCACTTGAATCCGCTGGTAGCCGTCCAGACGCGCTGCGGGCAATGGGCCCAACACGGCGCGCTCCTCGTTAAGCTTGGATTGCCGAGGAGCGTTCAACTGGGCAATCAATTTGTCCAAAAAACGCGCGTAGTCTTCCCGACCGTCAAAGTCACGACTGCCACGCAAAATTAACTGGTTCTCAAGGGCACGCTTGAGTCGATGGTGGCGCTGCTCAATCTTCCCATTCTCATGCGGACGCCGGGGCTGGGTGCGGCGGGCGTCCATGCCGAAATGATCCATCAGGGCCTGATAGCGCTCGGTAAAACTGCCCCGATCGCGCCCACGATGGTTCCGGACCGCTCAACTCATGGAGTCCGTCTGATGTAAACAGGGGACGCCTCCGAGCTCAAATAACGCCCTTTGCAATCCCGCACTCAACGCGTTAAAACTCTCCGATTTACAGATCATCACCGACTCCCAATTGGAATACGGCAGCACAAAATGATACAGCACATGCGGAAAAGGCTCGCCCCGAAGTGTAACCCCCAGATGATTCATGCAGGTGAAGTCGGACTGGGATCGATCTCCCGGCCGGTAGACCTGCTCAAAATAAATCTCCTTCGACTGATGGCCCCGCCATTGCTTGACCCGCCGTTGCAGGGTCCGTAACTGCCCCGACTTGAATTGACCGGGATACTTCCCCTGCAAATGCGCAAATAACGCCTTCACCTCCAGACCAGGGTTCCCCGCCAGATAACGCAGACACTCCGCCCACACCCCCGCAAATGCATCCGCATGCGTACGATGGGTACGCGGCTTATGGGGTTCCCTCAGCTCGCTCGGAAATTTACCCGAACGAAGATACTTGTGAGCACTTGACGCACTCATTGCCGCCTTAGCTGCGGCCGTTTTGATCGTCATTCTCTTTCGCCTGACAAGTTTAAATAATAATTTCACCTGCGAATCCGTAATCATTGCACGAGTGAAGTAAGTGAGAAATCTCACTTATTCGCTCGGGTTCTCCCTAAGATTAACTCGAAAATCTCATCGCAAATCAACTGTATTTTTTAACTGTCGCCGACTTTAATTTTTGGGGCTTCCGTTTTTCAAGTGGGTTCGGAGTCAGAATCAGGGTAAGCAACTATTAGATAGCTATAGATTCAGAGTGGATGTCTTTGTTTATTTTGGATCTGTTTTTGGCACAAGTCAAATTTTTCATCAGCAATGAATGTACGTATTCAAGATATCAATCGATTGATAGGGATCCAATCTCCGTGGGAGGTATCGGAGATCAAACAAGATGACGCGGCGCAGTTGGCCGAGATCCATGTAACCTGTTCGGAGGGTTCGGTTCTTCGGTGTCCTGCGTGTAACAAAGTTTGCCCGGGTTACGATCATCGTCGCAGGCAATGGCGCCATACGGATATTTGCGAGTATCGGACGACGGTGGTTGCGGAAGTTCCTCGGGTGGAATGTTCGGAGCATGGGATCAAGACGGTTTCGGTACCCTGGGCGGATGAGCGCGTGCGTTTTACAATGGCTTTTGAAGCGAAGGTTATTGACTGGTTGCAGGATGCAACCAGTATTTCGACGGTGGCCTCCCGTCTGGGCGTCAGTTGGACGATGATCGCCAACATCATGGATCGCTCGGTAAAGCGAGGACTCGCCCGTAAAGAGACGCAACCGGTTCCCCATATATGTGTGGACGAGACCTCGTACAAAAAGGGCCATAAGTATATCACGGTGGTTTCGGATTCCCAGACGGGCACGGTGCTGTTTGTTAAGGAAAAACGCACGCATACGAGTCTGGATGCCTATTATGAGGGCTGTTCGGCTGAGCAACTGGAAGCGATCGAGAGTGTGAGCATGGATATGTGGCCCGCCTATATCAAGTCCACGAAAAAACATGTTCCAGATGCGGTATCCAAGATTGCATTTGATCGTTTTCATGTGGCGAAAAAGATTTCAGAGGGGGTGGATAAAGTCCGTCGGCAGGAGAACCGAGAATTGCGGAAAGCGGGCATTGATGATCTCGTCGGAACCAAGTACGACTGGCTCACCAATCGGGAGAATATGTCTGCCCGACAAAAGAAACGATTCCAGCAATTAAAGCACAGTTCGCTGAAAACGGCGCGTGCATGGGCCATCAAGGAATTGTCCCAGAAATTGTGGCACTATGTCAGTCGTACCTGGGCCCTCAAGGGCTGGAAGCGCTGGTTATCCTGGGCCATGCGTTGTCGACTTGAACCCATGAAAAAAGCCGCCAAGACGGTTAAGAATCATCTATGGGGAATCATAAATGCGATCGTTCTAAAAGTTAGTAATGGCCCAGCTGAAAGCATAAATAGTGCTTGCCAGAAAATGATTTTGGTCGTGGGATGATACGATGAATTCGGGTATTTGGGAGCAGATTTGGTCATTTTTGGTGGATTTGGTCAGGATTTAGCCTGTATTTGGGGTTCTCATCGCATAGGCGTGGTCATCGCAGGAGGATGAATGAATTTGCGAATCTGGCGGCAATTTTGGGGTAAGAGGTCTGATTTGGGCGTTTAAGCGTGTACATTCGCCCCTTTGTTGCCATGCGTGTAGTAATGGAAGCCCAACGCGCGTTTGGGCAGGTTCCGATTGAAGAGATTGAGCTTGCCCCCCGAAGCCGGGATGACATTCCGGCGGTATTGCGTGGTTTGCGTTCGATATACAAGAATGCAAAGACGCGAGCGAAGATTTTCGAGCTTTTGGAAGGGGGTGTGGCTTCGGGAGTCAGTCACAAATTGGGGCGCCGGGGGATGGATCTGTGGAGGATTTTCGTTCTGGGGATGCTGAAGCAGGCCCTGAATTGCGATTATGATCGACTGACGCATATGGCGAACAACGACAAGCTCCTGCGCCAGATGCTTGGGCATGGTGGTTGGCGCGAGGAAGAGGAACCGGAATACCATGTACAGACGATTCTGGACAATGTGAGTTTGTTATCGGAGGAGTTACTGGGCAAGATCAACAAGGTTGTGGTGGAACATGGGCACGCAGAACTTACGAAGAAGGCCCAGGAGGAAGGGTTACGTTGCAGGGTAGATTCAGCGGTGACGAAGACGCATGTTCATTGGCCTACGGATGTGAATCTGCTAAGGGATGCGGTGGGTTGTTTGCTTCGGGAGTCGGCACGTATGAGCCGTTCGCACGGCCTGCCGGGCTGGCGCAAGGCGTCGGATTGGGAAAAGCGGCTTGATCGTTTGTTTCAAGGGGTACGCAGGTCACGGGGCTGGCGTCGTCGTGATCGGGTGCGCAAATACCTGTGCCACTGCAGAAAGCTGATGAAGAAGGCGTTGGCTTCGCAGCGGAGGTTGGGGGCAGATTGCAGTGATAAGGGGCTACATTACCTGGAATGCAGCTTGAAACTGATCGATCAGGTGGATCGGCGGTTGCTCAGGGGCGAAAAGATTCCGCATTCGGAGAAGATTTTCTCGGTTCACGAGCCGCATACGCGTTGGATCAGCAAAGGTAAGGCGGGGGTACAGGCGGAGTTGGGCCTCCCGGTCTGCGTCTTGGAGGACCAGCATCGGTACATTCTTTACTACCAGGTGCTCTACGAGGGGGGCGATTCGTCAATGATCGTGGATTTTTTACGGGAGGCCAAGACACTGTACCCGTCCCTGACTTCGTGCAGCATGGATACGGGGTATTCATCGGAACACAACCGGCGCGCATTGGAGCAAATTCTGGAACTGGTGATTATGCCGAAGCGGGGTCGTTTAAGTCATGCGGACAAGGAGCGCGCATCCGCTCCGGACTTTGTGGAGGGTCGTCGTCAGCATCCGGCGGTAGAATCCGCGATCAACAATTTGAACCAGCGCGGACTGGACTTGGTGCGTACGCATGGTAAGGAGGGGTTTGGTCGCACGGTGGCGCTCTCTGTGGTCGCGGCCAACGTGCATCGTCTTGGCTTGCAGTTGAAGCGGAAAGAAGAGCGGCTCAAGCGCTGGCATCAGGCCCGAAAACGAGCGGCGTAGCGCCGCTGTAATCCTACCGAAAGAATTTGGACAGGCTCCGCCATAAGCGGAAAGGCAGACATACGTCGGGTTGGCACGCATGGTCGCGTCCCAGCTGCATCGGAGAGCAAAAAATGTCTTCCAGTGACCATTCAGCAAGCCGAAAGGCACCTGATTCCCCCGAAACTCCACCAACGACGCCACAATTATGGGCCCAGATTGTTATGAGTATAGCAAGAATCGCAAAAATGACCTATTCTCTGACAAGCACTAAATAGCCGCATCAAAACCATTAAAGTTCGTGCGCGTGGATTCCGAAACACAAAGCGGTTTGCCAATGCAATTTACTTCTATCTCGGAGGACTGGATCTGTACCCCGAAGGCCTCCAAAAACAGGCTCCCCACTCATAAAAGTGAAGAGCCTAATTTTTAACTGTCGCCAGACACCATGCAATCCCCCATTCAGACTGCATGAGCCATCAATACGACAGAATAGCCACGGGGAAGGATCCCCAAGCAAAGATGGAGAGCCCATGTCCCCCCTTTTCGGTAGCGGTTACTGCGAGCCCGAGTAAAAAGATAATGGCAGCTCCGACGAATTCAAATATTGAGCATTATGGCCTAGCATGCGTACACCAGATTGGTCAGCCGTCGCAATTGCTCAAGGGTCCTTCTTCGTGGCTATCTGTCCTAGCCTGAATTTCCAACCACAGTTTTTCGCGGTCGGGTTCGGTATCCAGGCCTATGAGGATTTAGACATATTCAATGATGAGGTTTCGATCCTGCATCCAGGAGATTGGGCCTTGGGCTCCGACATAGCCAGCTGCACGAAGTTCTGTGTTATGTGCTCGTCGAGTGAGTCGTACGACGATTTGGTCATTTTGTGAGATGATCGTGGCGGGCGCATTGACGAATTTGTTAAAGATGGTTCGGCTTTTGGCCGTCTGATAGCGGGGGCCCAGTCGCTGTGCTAAGACCTGGTAGAGCGTACTGGCGATGAGCGTCAGTTGTAAATCCAGGTCAATGCGCAGTGGCACGGTACTGGAGAGTGCATCCATATGGAAGAAGTTAATCGCATCCTCAATGGCATTTTCGACCAGCATTCTTCGGGCATAGCGGTCGACGAGTGCTGCGGATTTTCCTTTCATGCGATTGGTAATCAGGAGGGTTGGTTTATCGTGACCGAGTCCTTTGATGGCGATCTGACGCAGGGGTTTCGAATAGTTGCGTAGGGAGATGGATTCGTCCAGAACGTGGGGGTTAGCATACTTACGCGCGATATTGGAGAGTCGAATGGTTTTCCAATCCTCAGGTGGACGTTGGTTTAACTGATGCACAACCGAGGGGCCCCGCCGCCGCAGCGTCAGAAAGTAGATGTTGCGTTCATTGAGTTCGGCCAGATTTGCGTAGATGGTAAAGCGACTGTCAAAGACCAACTCTTTGGGAGGTTGCCCGGCGCGTTGTTCCCAGAGCTGCACGAATTCCAGGATGGCATCATTTTGGGAGGCTTTGGTGATCCTCGTATCCCCATAGATCAGCGCACGCTGACTGGCCTCCCGGGCGACCATGGCTAAGCCCCCCCGTTGCCTTCGGCTGCGTTTGGAGACGAAATGTTTCTCCATCAAGGCTTCATCCCCATGATAAGGGATAGTATGGAAGTCCAGGTCAAAGGATTCTTTCGGGGCCGGCAGGAGTCCTTGGGCCACGCCATGCCAGGCCTCCATCAGCGTGCGCAAATGCGGCGCATCAATGCGGGTGCTGTACTCGGTGAGGGTTGATTTTTTCGGCATCACATTGAGTCCCGCAAACAGCGCACTTCCCCGATCCAGAATATCCGGCATGACCTGGTAGGGGCGTCCAATGCCCCAGAGTTTGAGGGCCAGCAATGCCCGGATGAGGGTGGGGGCGGGCAACTTCTTACTGCCGGGCCAGTTGGAGAGCCATTGATGTAGTCCCGCCTGTTCCAGATCCCGGACAAAAAGAAACAGTCCTCCAAATCGGGTCTGCCACTTCTCTGAGGTGGGCAGGAATTGGCGGACATCCGCCTCGGAAGCCTTCAAAACCTTCGGCACCTTGCGGGCCATCCGTCGCGGGAGTTTTGAAATGCCCGCGTTTCTGAGCACCGTGCCAATGAGGGTTGTGCCCGCTTTGATTCCTTCGGCTGCCAGCTGTTCAGCAATTTCTGCATCGGAGAGATTCTCTTTCAGGCGTAGCTCAAGGATCCGTTGATCTCGTTGCGCCCGTTTTTGGGTATTCGGGGATTCAAACGGACTGAGCGTTCCGGATTTGCGCACCTTGGAAGCCAGGTTCCGGAGTGTGCCCGGATTGAGATCAAACTGTTCGGCGATCTCAGCCCAGGGTTTTTGCTCCACGAATCGTGCCCGGAGGGCTTCATATTGTTTTTGCAGTGAAGTTTGGGGTTTGAGGAAGAGATTTGCGAGTTCCTGGTTAGTGTATGTCATAAAAAAACGTAGTTAAAATCCACATACCAATATAATACATAAAATCATAAACAATCAGTAATGGGGGTTAAATCAGGATATTTTCGAAGAAAATGGACAAACCAAGACATATTTACCGAATACAGAAATATTCTAATATATTGGCAAGTGGAATATAAACACGAAAACAAGTGACAATAAGGGGATAAATCGTATCTATGGAGGGCCAAATACCCCCATAATGTCACTTTAAGTTGCTTGTTGGAAATTCAGGCTAGATTATAACAAAATGGGCTCTTCACTTTTATGAGTGGGGAGCCTGTTTTTGGAGGCCTTCGGGGTACAGATCCAGTCCTCCGAGATAGAAGTAAATTGCATTGGCAAACCGCTTTGTGTTTCGGAATCCACGCGCACGAACTTTAATGGTTTTGATGCGGCTATTTATGCTTTCAGCTGGGCCATTACTAACTTTTAGAACGATCGCATTTATGATTCCCCATAGATGATTCTTAACCGTCTTGGCGGCTTTTTTCATGGGTTCAAGTCGACAACGCATGGCCCAGGATAACCAGCGCTTCCAGCCCTTGAGTGCCCAGGTACGACTGACATAGTGCCATAATTTCTGGGACAATTCCTTGATGGCCCATGCACGCGCCGTTTTCAGCGAACTTTTCTTTAATTGCTGGAATCGTTTCTTTTGTCGGGCAGACATATTCTTCTGATTGGTGAGCCAGTCGTACTTGGTTCCGGTGAGATCATCAATGCCCGCTTTCCGCAATTCTCGGTTCTCCTGCCGACGGACTTTATCCACCGCCCCTCCAATCTTTTTCGCCACATGAAAACGATCAAATGCAATCTTGGATGCCGCATCTGGAACATGTTTTTTCGTGGACTTGATATAGGCAGGCCACATATCCATGCTCACACTTTCAATCGCTTCCAGTTGCTCAGTAGAACAGCCTTCATAATAAGCATCCAGACTCGCATGGGTGCGCTTTTCCTTGACAAACAGCACCGTACCCGTTTGAGAATCTGAGACCACGGTGATATACTTATGGCCTTTTTTATACGAGGTCTCATCCACACACACATGGGCAACCGGTTGCGCCTTTCTGCGATCAAGCCCCCGTTCCACTGCGCGGTCCATAATCCCTGCATCCGCAGGCCAACTCATCTGCAGGAGCCGACACACTGACGAGATCGTTGACTCCCGAAGCAGATCAATGACCAGCGCCTCAAATTCATAGGTCATGCGTACACTCCGATCCGCCCAAGGGGGCGAAATCGTCACCACTCCGTGTTCTGCACACTTTACACGAGGTAACTGCGTCGTTACGATTGTACGATATTTTCCGGTATCCAGATGACGCCAACTCCGAGTCCGACGATCATACACCGGACTCGCTTGATCACATTTTGGACGTGCGCCGTGGAAAGGCGCTTTCCTGTGGCGGGTGCGAACCCCGCCCAACACCTGTCGCTCCGGTTGGTAGCGGCCTTAGCGTATTATGGAGGTAACGACATGATATGAAGCACTGAGGTTTAACGGGCTACGCGAGTAGCTTAGCGACCATGCGGGCCGGAACGCGTAGTGAACGTCGAGCAGGCCTCGAAACGGATAATGTGAGTGTCGACCTTCCGTCCATATGGGGAAGACTGGTACGTCATGGGAAGTGAGCGACAAGCGCACCAAGACGGCTCACCGGGGTATTGGCGCTGGCACGCATGGAAGATCAGGGAAGTAGCAACACGGGAAGCCCTGTCGGTGCTGAGGCACACGGCAACCGGAACTCCGTAAGGAGCAGGCCGGTCCGGCAGGGTGGCGGAGTGGTCCGTAGTACCGCAGACGCGGGGTAACGCCCGTTGAGGAAAGGGACCGCAGGGTTGGAGGGCAGATAATAAGGACAAAGGGCACCGGAAAAAAATGGCAAGGCCTAACATCTGGAAAAATGTCAGTGCGTCCGGCATCTGCACATGCATAAGTGAAGGGATCGTCAAAGCGACGGTGCTGGCGGGGCGTAGCGAGGCCCGTCCGCATGCCATGCGAAGTTGGGCTGTCCGCAGGCAATGTGCCATTGTCTGCATAGCGGGCAGGACTGTACTGAAGCATGGTAATCCGAGTACGAGCCGCATGATCCACCTGGAGAGCCGGGTGCGGGAAACCCGCACGCCCGGTTCGGAGAGCAGGGGGCCGGAGACGACTTATGGGAGCCTGACTGAGGGCCAAAGCGAAAGCGATGGAATTGCCACAGGACCCTAAGAGCACCGCGCCGGCCTCCTGACTCTACACCGAAGCTTGGATTCATCCGTACAGATCACATGGATATGGGCCTCCTCGGCATCATGATCCGCTGTTACCTCCGAAATTGACCAAGGTGACGAAATGCCATAAACCTTGTTTATTCCTCTAATCTTCACCCCCATTACGATTCGTGATTGTCGAAAAAATGAAAGATAAAACCTTTGAGTAGAATGACGCATGACGCGATAAATCGTCTGAAACCTTAGCCCAGAATTGGATAAGATCAGGACTAATTCACTATATTTATTGAAGTCCCCCTAAAACATACATATCACCCGTAATTGGAACCTGCTATACTACACCAGGGGGGAGTTCAGATATAGGTGAAGGTGGCCCACTTCGCTCGGAATGGTGGCCCACATGGCTCGGAATACGCATGAAGCCGCAGTCCGGGCTTACGAGTTCTGTTGTGTCGTCATTTTATGCGTACGAAGCTGCCTGTGTGAATGGAGCTTCCCTCCGGTGAAGTAGCAATCAGGCGATACAGGTACAAGCCGGAGGGCATCGCACGACCGCTCAGCGGGATTGCGTGCTTCCATCCTGCAGCTTTCCCGGCTGCCGACACCGTAAACACGCGCCGGCCCGTTATGTCCATGACCTCGACCGTTACGCTGGCAGGCCAGGGAAGGTCAAACACAAGGTGCGTGGACTCCCGGAACGGATTGGGATAGTTGCCGTGCACGGCAAAAGATTCTGGCAACGATTCGTGTTCGGTTGCAACCGGAGAGAATACCTCCACGGTAAACAGCAAACTGTCGCGGGAGCCGTTTGCCCCGGTGGCGCTGTACGTGTACGGCTTTGGAGCATCTGTGACCACGGTCGGCGTTCCGGTCAAGGTGCGGGCAGTAGCGTCAAAAGCCAGTCCTACTGGAAGCGCGGGGGTCAAGGCATACGTTACCGGAGCAACGCCTCCTACGGCTTCGGGAAGAACGAGTGGATCAATAGACTGTGCGCGAGCGAGGGACAGATCGGCAATCATGCCCCCGAACGAAACGGCCGGAACGACTTCAACCGTGAACGTCAGGCTGGCGGCGTTCCCGGAGTTGTCAGCGACCGAATACATATAGCTTGCAGCGGGCGTGACCGCCGTCGGTGTACCGCTAATGGTCCGCAAGGAGGCGTCAAAGCCCAATCCTGCGGGCAGTGCAGGCTCCAGCGCATAGGTGTACGGCGTCGCACCGCCGGTGGCCTCGGGAAGGACAAGCGAAGCAACGGGCCGGTTCACGGTAAAGGTCCGGTTATCCACGCCACTTGCAAATTGCAACAGGCCACAGGTCGGGCCTTTTACGTCCAGGATACCGCTGAGCCAACTCTGAAACGCATCGTCAGCCGGAGCGCAGAGTCCCTGACCATCAAAGCGGAAAGACTGGAGATTGTCCAACTGCATCAAGCTGCGCGGTAGCACACCCGTCAAATGATTGTCGGACAGCCACAGAATCAGCAGCTGCGTAAGGTTGCCGAGCTCGGGCGGAATCGCCCCGGTAAGGGAATTGCCCTTTAGCCACAGCGTCTGCAGCTGCGTGAGGTTGCCAAGTTCGGGCGGAATCGCCCCGGCAAGGGAATTGTCGGACAGATCCAGGTTCCCCAGCTGCGTGAGGTTGCCGAGCTCGGGCGGAATCGCCGTGAGGGAATTGTTGCGCAGATCCAGCCACGTCAGCTGCGTGAGGTTGCCGAGCTCGGGCGGAATCGCCCCGGTAAGGGAATTTTCAAACAGCTCCAGCCACGTCAGCTGCGTGAGGTTGCCGAGCTCGGGCGGAATCTCTCCGGTAAGGGAATTGTGCTCCAACCACAGGTTCTGCAGCTGCGTGAGGTTGCCGAGCTCGGGCGGAATCGCCCCGGTAAGAGCATTGCCATACAGATTCAGCGACTGCAGCTGTGCGAGGTTGCCGAGCTCGGGCGGAATCGCCCCGGTAAGGGAATTGCCATACAGCCACAGGTTCTGCAGCTGCGTGAGATTGCCGAGCTCGGGCGGAATCGCCCCGGTAAGGGAATTTTCAAACAGCTTCAGCCACGTCAGCTGCGTGAGGTTGCCGAGCTCGGGCGGAATCTCTCCGGTAAGGGAATTGTGCTCCAGCCACAGGTGCTGCAGCTGCGTGAGGTTACCGAGCTCGGGCGGAATCGCCCCGGTAAGAGAATTGCCCTTTAGCCACAGCGTCTGCAGCTGCGTGAGCTTGCCGAGTTCGGGCGGAATCGCCCCGGTAAGGGAATTGTCGGACAGATCCAGGTTCCCCAGCTGCGTGAGGTTGCCGAGCTCGGGCGGAATCGCCCCGGTAAGGGAATTGTCGGACAGATCCAGGTTCCCCAGCTGCGTGAGGTTGCCGAGCTCGGGCGGAATCACCCCGGTAAGGGAATTTTGCTCTAGCCACAGCGACTGCAGCTGCGAGAGGTCACCGAGCTCGGGCGGGATTTCTCCGGTAAGGGAATTGTGCTCCAGCCCCAGATTCTGCAGCTGCGTGAGGTTGCCGAGTTCGGGCGGGATTTCTCCGGTAAGGGAATTGTGCTCCAGCCCCAGATTCTGCAGCTGCGTGAGGTTGCCGAGCTCGGGCGGAATCACCCCGGTAAGGGAATTTTCAAACAGATCCAGCCACGTCAGCTGCGTGAGGTTGCCGAGCTCGAGCGGAATCACCCCGGTAAGGGAATTTTCAAACAGATCCAGCCACGTCAGCTGCGTGAGGTTGCCGAGCTCGGGCGGAATCGACCCGGCGAGGGAATTGTTCAATAGCGACAGCACCTGCAACTGCGGAAGATCGCCGAGCTCGGGCGGTAACTGTCCCGTGAGATTGTTGTCCTGCAAATCTAACTGGACCAGCCATCCCTCGCTTAGATCAACGCCGGCCCACGTACCCAACTCCTCCTCGGTCGGAACCCGCGTGATGTCCCAGTTGTCATTGTCCGTCCAGTTGTCGCCGCCCGTCGCCGTGTAAAACGCACTCAGGCTCCGGTGCACCACCTCCAACGAACGGTTGACCTGAAAAGAAAGCATGTCCGCCTGGTCCTCGTGCGCACCGTCGCGGATGTGCGTATAGAATCGCACCCGCTGGTTCACAGGCGCGTTCGTGGCCACCCTAAACTCTAATTGGACCTCAACCGAGTCTCCGCTGGCCAAGTAGCCGACATCCGCTTCCGCACCCGTCATGTCTATGAACGGATACGGCTCGGCCCCCACGAGCCCAACCGTGAGTTGGCGGGCATCGGAAAGATAGTTGACCACCGTTGCCGTAATCGTCACTGCATCGCCGGCTGCAATCTGGCGGTCGCCGTCGCGGTTGGCCCAGCTCCAGCGCTTGAGGCGTACCGCGGGCAAGGACGGCGTCTGAACTGCGGCCAGCGCATTGACAAACCCACGCCCCAGCTGCCCGGCGTAAGCAGGGTTCTCCGCATCCATGTTGTCGCTCGTCAGCCGAATGTGCTCCCGCAGCGCGTCCGGCGTCATCTCGGGAAACCTCGTCTTCACCAATGCCGCCACGCCGGCCGTCAGAGGCGACGAAAACGACGTGCCGCTGATGGACACATACCCGTTGCCGGATCCGGTCGTCAGAATGGCCACGCCCGGTGCAAAGACGTTCACCAGCTTCCCGTAGTTCGAAAAGCCCGCCCGCCGGCGTGTGGCCTTCTCCGTGGCACCTACCGACAGCACGCGCGGATTCCGGGCCGGGTAGCGCAAAAACAGGTCATTGCTGCCATTTTCGTTGCCAGCCGCTGCCACCACGAGCGCGCCCATGTCCGTGGCCAAATCCAGCGTCTGGTCAAGGAACGTGACTGGTTCATCGGTGCTTGGCAGACCGCCCCAGCTCGCGTTGATGATGTCCGCCCCGTTGGCAGCCGCATAGAGGATGCCTTCGTAACCATAGCAGAGGCCGCTGTCATGAGTGCAACCGATATTAATGTGCATGATCTCGGCGTTCCAGGCGGCACCGGCTACGCCTACGCCGTTGTCGGTCACGGCGCTCGCCGATCCTGCACTCGCCGTGCCGTGAAGAGCACTGCCGGGCGTCTCCGGCAGCCCCGTCGGATCGTTGTCCCTGTCGTCTTGGTTGGCAAAATTGACGCCGTGCACGTCATCGATGAACCCGTTGTTGTCGTCATCAATGCCGTTGCCCGCGACCTCGCCCGGATTCGTCCACACGTTGGCGCGAAGATCCTCGTGGCGCCATTCGCCGCCCCCGTCCACAACCGCTATCACGACCCGCGGCGCGCCCTCCTCGCCTCTGACCACATCCCACGCCTCCGGTAACTGCAACAGACGAAGCTCCGGTTGATCGCCAAAGTGCGGATCGTTTGGATCCACGCGCTGCCCGCGGTCCGCCTGCGTCCGATTAATCAGCACCGGCTCGGCATACACCACGCCCGGCGCCGAAGCCAGATCGGCGGAAATCTCTTTCGGTAGGATGTCGGCAGTATAGCGCACGTAGTACGTGCGGCGGAGTGCCAGAAGGTTGCGACGGGTCTTCGGCGTCGGCTCCACGTGGTCCAGAAACGGATACACGCGCTCAATCAGATGGACGCCGTAACCTGCTGCCCGCCGATCAAAGTCCTGCAGTCCTGCACGGGTGGCCTTGTTGGCAATGGAGACACCTGGAGAAAACTGGACCACGACGACACCTGCCTTATACGACGGTTCTTCCTGCGCCAGGGCTGTTGGCGCAAGTAAGGGGCGTAGCTTGCGGCGGGCGTGATCGTCCTTGATAGGCTCTTCCTGCGCCAGAGTCGTCGGCGCAAGTAAGGCCAGGATTAGTAGAAGGGCTGCGGAGACGAAAAAACTTCCGCGCCTCGGTTCGCATGCAGAAAAAAGGAAAATCATTCGGCGCGTGTAATGGTATGGTAGAAGGGTGGTCGCAGGCGTGGAACTGTATCCGTACGAGAATCCCTCGTTTCTGATAAGCCAACCTCTTTGGTTCAAATTTGGGGAATTATAATCCAAACTGTAATTATTCATAGGAACACAGACGTGCAATATAGTATATTTCAGCAAATGCCCAGAGGGGCTAAGAAGATGAGTAAGGGACCTAGACGATCACATCGCAAAAGAATCAGCTTACTTGATCTGGCAAGACAATTCCCAGACGAGAAGGCAGCGATCGAGTGGTTTGAATCTACTCTATGGGCGAACGGTCGCAAGTGTCCACGTTGCAACGGAAGCAGCACCTATGACTGAACTTCCCCCCTATTTCTCCCCACAATATTCATCTCACCTCAGTTTTTCGGGATAGCTTGACCGATTTGGGACTTTTGTGTCCATTGTACGTTCCTTATAAAGCAGGGCTCATTGCCCTTTTTTTGCGGATTTTGACCGAACAGAGACTTATTTCTACTGTGGATCACCTGCGCAAGCGACCTTTCGAAGTCATCTAAAAAATTCACCTTGTGGGTGAGATCATGGCAAAGTCAACGGAGACTTTTTTTGTGCTTCCCTACAACCGGTCGATTCGGATCAAGGCGGCCAGCAACGACCACACGACGTCTGATGCGGGTGCGTTGTTGATGCGATCGGTGATCGCGCGAACGGGGCTCATTGAATTTCTGACCGCGCGGCTGTACGATCCCCGGAACCCGCATCGTATACGATATAGTCTGGCGCAGTTGCTTTTACAGTGGCTGCTGCAGTTGATTCAGGGATGGAGTGCCCAATGGACAGCGCAGTTGCACACCGATGCAGCATTTGGCGCGTCCACCAGCATCAACCGGGGAGCGGTCGAAGCGGGTTGTACGTTGGCATCGCAGCCGCCCCTGTCCCGTCTGTTGACGCTGCTCGGCAAAGCGGACAATCCGTCACACTTGGAGGCGGCGGTTCAAAAGTTGGCGATTGAGCATATGCTGGTTCGCAACGGTGGTCGGCGCCGTGATGAAGTGGTGATTGATGTGGACGCGGTGCCGGTGGATGCACATGGCAAGCAACTTGGCAGCGCATATCATGGGCACTATAAGCGTACGGTTTTCTTGCCGCTGATTGCTTCATGCGGGGAGAGCGGGGATGTACTCGGGGCGCAGTTGCGTCCAGGTAATCGGCGGGAGGTCACCGACTGCGAAGACTTCATGGTTTCCATGGCCGATGGCGTGCGCGAGCACGCCGCTGACCGCGTCATTATTCGTTTGGATGCAGGGTTCAACAGTGGAGTTGTATTTACACGGCTGGAAGCAGAAGGTCATCACTATGTGATGCGTTTGCGCAAGAACAAGGTGTTGGAGGCGTTGGCTGCCCCGTACGTTGAGGATTGTTCGTATGAGGGGAAGACGTACATTGAACTCGAGTATGGTGCGCAGTCCTGGGAGCAGCCCCGTCGGGTGATCCTGGTGGTGAAACCGCGTCCGGGGGAGTTATTCAATGATTTCCATTTTTTGGTTACCAATCTTGACGCGGATACGCATTCGGGGGAGGTTCTGGCGGCCCTGTACAGTCGGCGCGGGAAGGCGGAGATGCATCAGGGCGAGATCAAGGCGATCTGTACCCTGTCGTTTTCGTCATCGCCACGCGCCAAGTCGCATTACCGTAACGTACCGATTGAGCGCGAGGATATTGCGGAGACCGATGAGGATGCCGAGGTTCAGGCGGAGAATGCCGTGCGTCTTCAGGTCTACATGTTGGTCTACCAGCTTCTTCACATCAGTCGATGCCTCTTGCATAGTCCACCTCCACCGGTGGGGGCGGAACCCGATGAGATGGCCCCGTTGGCCGAGGGACTGCACGAGACGGATCCGCGGTCTTCCGGAACAGAAGCTGCGTTGGACGAATCAACCGATGTGTTCTCGGAGACGGTGATGGAGGCGGACGGCAGTGCTGCCGCAGACACGGATTCGCCCGCATCTGAACGAGCTCACCTGCACCTTCGCACGTTCAGACTGCAAGTGCTGAAGGTCGGTGCAACCCTGGCACGTCATGCCCGCTATGTTACATTCTATATCGCCCGGTCCGCGGTGCAGGCATGGAAGCGTTTTTGGGCGCACCTTCGGCACTTACACTGGCAGTCTGTGCCTGACATCTAAACCCGTGCACCTCATTTGGGGTGTCCCACGAAAATGGCGGAGAGCAACACAACACATGCATGGGATTGGACTGCACTTGCGGTACGTGCACCCTTGACATCTCCCCAAACCAAGCTGAAAAACAGGTGGCAATGCTACATTTGACGCTTGGTCGCCAAGGCTATAGCTCACTTTTCATCCCGCACCGGAAATTCTGACATCCCCCCAACCAAATTCACACTTTGTAGCCCGGATCCAAATCGTGATGAATAAAATGGGTTTATTGGGGAATTATAAAGCAAGGTGCAACCACATGGGTGCACCTTGCTTTCAATTTCACGGGTCATAGGGGTCACTAACGTGAACGCCCCTCGCCGCGCAGATGCTCCAACCCCGGAGGCCTCGATCTATTTGCAGACATGTTTGGTCTGCATTATCCGCATGGATACAAACCATGCACTTGAATTTCCTCAAGTCTTGCGATTCATACTACACAACGCGGTAGAAGGTTTCCCATGATTCACCTTGCTTTATAAATCCCAAAGATATAATAGCGTGGTAGGTTCGCCGGGAATTGATAATTTCACATGGATCGTGGCAGAACCTCCAAAAGAAATATGTATGATGGCAGATCAGTGGGTGCATTCCGAGATATTAACCTCAACCAAAAAAGAACAAATTTAGCTGGAAAGCACTGCAAATCGAGATTTTATATTGAACTGCCATATCAGCCTGGCACAGATTTGAACATCCAGGGAACGTTAAAGGCATGGCCGTAATTACAAATGAATGGACGGAACAAGCGTCCTACCTTAAACTGGTGCTTGCACCGTGATAGCCGGCGCGAATCATTACCTCCAGAAGTCATGTCCAGTATTGAGCAGGCCGGGGAGTTCAATCTGATCCACCGGTTAACCTCCATTAGTTCACCGAACGTTAAACCGCCGATTATTGCGGGGATCGGTGACGATGCGGCGATTTATCGCACCGGGTATGACAGGGTACAGGTAGTAACAACAGACGCCCTAATTGAAGGATATCATTTCGATTTTGCATTCTACAGCATGGAGGATGCTGGTTATAAGGCCATGGCGGTCAACCTCAGTGATATTGCCGCGATGAATGCCCATCCTATTCTGGCAACGATAGCACTGGGTGTACCCGGATCCGTGTCCATGGGAAACTTGGAAGCGCTCTACCAAGGCCTCACGGCTGGTGCTTCCGCACACGGGGTCCAGATTGCAGGCGGCGACACAACGCGCGCACCCGTTCTCATGCTAACCATTACGGTCATTGGTGAAGCCAAGGCGTCGGAAATCGTTTATAGAAACGGAGCCCGACCAGGAGACATGATATGCGTGAGTGGAACCCTGGGGGATGCTGCTGCGGGGCTGGATGTTCTACGGCATGGAATTACACCCGAGGCGGTTGGATCAACGGCCTGGAATTTTCTCGTCGCTCGTCACCTTCGGCCAACCCCCCGATTGGATCTCGTAAAAGAATGGGCTTCCCAAGGCATACGTCCCTCCGCCCTCATTGATATCTCAGACGGATTAGCCAATGAGTTACATCATATTTGCGTAGCATCGGGATGTGGAGCTACTATATGGGAATCCAGACTCCCCCTGTCCGAAGCACTGAGGGCTGCGGTCATTCTGGAGCGGGAACCCGTCGATTATGCTCTGAATGGTGGGGATGATTACGAATTACTCTTCACAGCCTCGGAACAGGCCTTGAAGAATGCAAACCCTGCATCCTTTGCCACGATTGGAACTATCACGGAAAAAGACATCCTGCTTCACCGAGCTGATGGCTCCCTTGAACCTTTGGTGCCAGCAGGACACGACCATTTCAGTGCGATATAGTCGACTACGATCTCGCACCTAACTCCTTAAGCTGTTCAACTGTTTGAGAAACCTTACGCCCAACCACTAACCTACACACTTCCGACCGCAGAGAATTGTCGGCAGTTTTTGCAAATCTAAGAGCTGCGGCAGCTGTCGCAAACTGATCTTTGCTGTTCTTTGAACCATCTACGTAGAGCAGCTCATCCGCCAACACCGTTGCTAAAGATCCAACGTATCCTCTATCACCGGATTTCTGTGGAGCTTCTGGACTCTGCACCGTAATTAGGACCATTTGGCCCTTACTAAGTGCTTGGCGATTAGGTTTTTCAAGACGCTGCTTAAGTGATCCATCGTGCAATACCCAAATGACACATCCTGAGTGCTCCTGTATTGCTTTCACAAGGTCTTTTGCCACCTTGAGATGCCCCGTCACAATGATGGTCTGTCCCTTCTCCGCGGCCTCCCTCGCAGCCTTGAAGGCTTTTTTCAACCTGGCTGGTGGGATACGATCAGGGCCAATAATGGCCAATCCCCCCTCCTTTAGAAGCATCCGATCTCCTGCACCAAATATCAGTGGCGGCGCCCCTATACCCATCCTGCTTCGAATTTTCCTCAGATAATCCTTATCGCTTCGGGCAGAGATCCAAAAACCTTTTCGCTGCCATTCTTCCAGATTGAACCCTAGATTGATGCGACGATCCAGGAGCCATTGAAGCCGGGCAGGATTAACCTGTGCACTCGTGGCAATTTCTTGCACCGGTGCATCGCTAAGGAGGAACGCTGGTCTCTCTTGACGTCGATACAGGATGGTAGCTACTCGGTTATACTCCGCAAGCCCCAGTGGATAGTGTTTCTCCTCACCTCCCTGAAATGCACATAACAAAAGCACTGCACAGGCATCATCGGTCAGTAAATCATTCATTGGTACCGGGGCTAAACAAGTCGCCGCGAGAGCTCAAGCCGTTGGTCGGAGTGGAGTCGTCTTCGTGACCGGCATCAGTGTTTTCTTCCCCGTCAGCCCAAGATCGGGCACCGAGTTTCTCTAACTGGCTGCCTGTTTGAGAAATATTTGGACTGGTCAGTAATCGGCATATTTTTGGCCGTTCAAGAGCGACAGCAGCCATTGCAAACTGATCCCTGCTGCTTTTCAAGCCGTCCACATAAAGCAGCTCATTAGCTAACTCCGTTGCTAAGAACCCAACGTATTCTTTTTTGCCGGATCTCCGTGGAGCCTTGGGATTCTGTGCTGTAATGATAATCAGTCGATTTTCGCTGAGTGCTTGACGATGATGAACCTCTTTGAAAGCCTGCTCAAGTGATCCGTCATGCAATACCCAAATGACACGGCCTGAATGCTCCTGTACCGTCCCGACAAGTTCTTTTGCCATTTTGAGATGTCCAGCTACAATGACCGTCTGTCCCTTGTCAGCAGCTTCTTCTGCGGCTTTGCGGGCTTTGACCAGACTGGATGCAGGAACACTGTCAGGTCCGATAATAGCCAACCCATCCGAGCTTAATAGGCTCGTGTCTCCAACACCAAAAAGGAATGGCGGTGCTTCATCACCCATCCCATGTTGGATTTTCTCGGGATATTGCTCATCGCCTATGACCAGGATCCAAAAACCTTTTTGCTGCCATTCTTTCAGGCTGAACCCTAGTTTGATGCTACGCCCCAGTAAACCCAGGATCCGATCAACGCCAATGTTTGCGCTTCTGGCAGCTTCTTGTACCAGTGCGTGATCGTCTAGGAGGAATCTTGGTCGCTTGTGATTCTGATTCAGAAACGAAACTATCCGACTGTATTCCACAGGCTCAAGTGGAGAATACATCGTCTCGTCTTTATGAAACGCACACAGCTGGAGTACAGCTCTGACATCACCGACTAAGGGATCTGCCCATCCCTCCTCCAACTCGAATAGTTCGCCCTGAATGCCTGCTACCTTGGGGATAAAATTTTCCCGATCAGCTACAGACTCTTCTCGGGGTTTCTGCTTTACTTCGTCATCGGGTTTTGTGTGTACTGCTTCCGATTCGAGTTCTCCTTCCGAGCTACCCTCCTGATCCGCTGATTGCGGCGTTGCCGTTTCCTTCAATTCGATCTCAGGATCGGGCTCGTCTGCTTGCACGGGTTCTGGCTGGCTTACATCTGAGTGTTCTGGAGAGCCCTCGATCACGTCCGACTGCACGTCCAGAGACTCACCGTTAACCTCTAGCCGTTCTTTTTTCCAGTTCTCCGCCCCATAATTGATTAACTGGAATGCGGATTCTGTGGGCTCTCCACCAACATGCACAAAACATTTTCTAGATCCAATAAATTCGAACACTGCTGATTCCACGCAATATCGATCCGTACTGATCTCTGCGCTGTCCATATAGACTACCGAATCACACAGCGTCATCAGCATTCGTCCCACTCGTGGTTCTTTGTTCAACAATCGTTCATCGGCTGGACTGCGGCTAGATAACAAGACTGTTTGCCCGGACGCTCTCGATCGGCGAAGAGACTTCTCTAAAGGTACATTTAGCTCAGATCCTTGGAGTGCCCATATAACAGTTCCCTCTGCATCAACAGCACTTTTGGCCGCATTTTCTCCGATAGACTGCCTTCCTGCAACAATTATCGCCTGACCGCTCTCTGCATACAACTTTGCCAGCATTTGAACACTTCCTGCTGAATGCTGCGTCACCCCTTCCGGTCCCACAATTGCTGTGCCGCCCTGATCAATGATCGTCACTTCCCCGGTACCGAACAGGACTGGTGGCGCCTGCGACTTCATGGACTGTTTTATTTTTTTCGGATACGCTGCATCCCCACGGCCAAGAATCCAAAAATCTCTGCGCTGCCACTCTTCAAGGTGAAATCCCAAAGTAATCTTCCGCTCCAGAAGGCCGGATATACGATTGTAGCCTAGTCTCGTCTCTTTTGCCGCATTCTCGACACATGAGACGCTAACCATATCCTGTGGACGATATTCATTATGGTGAAGCCACGTTGCCAGCAGATTATATTCCGCTAGCGTAAGCGGTTTATGCTCCCGTTCTCCACCGAACCAGGCACACAGAAGCAACGTCACATTAGTATCGTCAGACAGCGGCCAAGCCATGATCACCCAGATAAGCTATGCTTGACCAACGCCACTGGTCGCACACTCGGACATCCATCATGGCGCAGAAGAGCAGACGCCGTGACCATCGTCCAACCACTGACACTCACATCATCAATCAGGAGTGTTGACTGTTTGCAGGGTTGTTCGATCGTAAATGCATCTGCCGCATTAAGAGCGCGCTGCACCTCATTATTCTGCTCACTCTGCCGCGCCCCCATGCCGGTTCTCGCAACAGCACGAATCAGAGACCATCCAAGCCGTTCAGCAACTGCTGCCGCCAAGAGCGGCACATGTCGCCTGTTGCTGCGTGGCGGCACATATGTTACGCATCCGATCCCCCTATTCTTGGGCCATTTCCGTAACCTATCAATGAGCGCATCAACCACCATATCTGAATATCGCTGTTCATAATCGCGCTCCCTCAAAATCTGATCGCCAAGTCCCCCATCAAAAGCCCTGCAAAGTGCAAATCCTGGCAGCATACGATGACACCTGTCGATCGTAACATCGTCTCCATGAATGGGATGATCCGAGATTCCGGCTACTGGCCATTCACTGCGGGACGATATAGGATATGGCCGTCTTCTGATGAACTGTTTTGCTTCAATTACTAACTCCGGCTTGGGTTGGTGAGACCTATGGGTCCTGTTAGTACAATTCCGACAACGCCCACAGTCTTTCGCAGAATCATCATCAAGGGCTCGCTGCAAGAATGCCATGAGGCATCCATCGTGATTCATGTATTTCCGCATCTGCGCTTGCTCAGATGCACGAACCTCCCGTAACCGGGCAACGTAGCCTGGGTTAACACTGAATCCACTAGCTTCGCCAGTTGCGTACCACGTCCATCCCTGTTGAATGACCGGAGCCGGCGACTCAAGCGAGGCGAGCTTCAGCACCTTTTCAATCCTGGACTTTTTTAGATTAACCTCCGCCATGATTTCCTCCATCTCTAAACCATCCTCCGCATTCTCAAGCACATCAAGCACTTGGTCGATCTCATTCTGAGGGGGGAAGGCATTGTCCATGAAGTAATCAACAATACGTTCATCCTCTTCTCCCCAGAGTAGAAAACCGTAGGCATTATCAATTCCCCGCCCTGCTCGTCCCACCTGCTGGTAATAATGTACAACTGATCCAGGTCTTTGGTAATGAATAATGAACTCAAGATCCGGCTTGTCAAAACCCATTCCGAGGGCGATAGTCGCAACCAGAACCTTGATCTCATTTTTCAGAAGTTGTTGCTCCAATTTTTCCCGTTTCCCTGCGTTGCCGTAATAGGATGCCGCCTTGACACCCTTGTACCGAAGCCAGGAAGAGACAAGGTCCGCATCCTTGCGTGTAAGGACATAAATGATCCCACTCCCCGACAGGTGTGGCATGACCTGTGCTATCCAGGCCAGTCTCATTTTGGGATCGGGCAGCGTGAGGTTGTGGAGCTGCAGGCTGCGCCGCCCCAGACTCCCGCGACTAACCTGAATATCTCCCCCCAGTTGTTGCTGCACGTCCTTAACGACGCGATCATTCGCCGTAGCAGTCGTGGCTACAATGGCAGCCCCCTTCGGAATAGCCTGTTGAACCCTCCGAATGCGCCGATAGTCTGGGCGAAAATCATGTCCCCAATCCGAAATACAATGGGCCTCATCGATGATCAGCATTCCCAGCCCCCCTGTAATTAGCGGTAGCGTGCGCCTGGTAAAAGAGCCGCTCGCCAGCCGCTCAGGCGTGATCATGAGTATATCCACTTCATCTTTTCGGAGCTCTTTTTGAATCTCCCCCCAATCTGAAAAATTATCGCCCGTCATCCTGCGTGCATTGAGCCCAAGCGCAAAAGCTGCTTCTTCCTGGTTACGCATCAGTGCCAGAAGTGGAGATATCATCAGCGACGGTCCCAGTCCTTTTTCCCGCCTGAGTTTGGTTGCAATGGTATAGACCATGGTCTTTCCCCAACCCGTTCGCTGGACAACCAGAACCCGCTCCCCCTTTATGGCATGCTCGATGCTCTTCCACTGCCCGTCACGAAATTCCGCCTGTTCGTTCCTCACCGCATCGCGGAGATAGCGGGTCGCCACCTCCTTTAGATTACTCGGGTTCTTCAATTTTGACATAACGCAGGACGTTTCAGTGGCTGCACCACTCAATTGCAGTAGCTGAGAGTAACGCGCGCTGCATCTGGCGACGTACATCAGCACCGATCGGAGAGCCTGGTGGAATCATTGCGCGGGGCCGGCGATCATCAGGGTTGTACTCCCTTAACAGGTACTGCTCGATTTGGTCCAGTACCATCCGGCGGTGATAGCGAGTTTCTGTATCCCGTTGGGGCATCTCAGCCTCCACGAGCCACTCCACGAACTCACGAAGTCGTTCCATAACCATTACCCGCACCGCAGGGGCCACATTACGCTCATTCGCCAATCCAATCAGCTCATCAATCCACACCTGCTGCACCACGCGCTGCAATTCGGCATCGTACGGATCGTCGGCCACAGATGCCCCCCAGACTGCGTCGCTAATTATTTCCATTACGCCATGAAAATCCGGGAGAGTCTCATCGTGATCACGCTGGTACACCATGCGAGCTGTGCGCGCTGGATTGAGAATCTGAGCAAATACCAGTGTAGCAACCGCAGCAGCAGGCGTGTAAGCATCAAATATCAGACCCGTATGGCGATCAAACAACTCGCGATGTGCTGAAAACCCGGGTGGACGGGGAGGCATACCGGAACGGACGCTTTCCGGGACGCGAAGCGCATACGGCGAAACCACCTCCATCAAAGCCTCCAGCGCTGCCAGCTGCACCGAACCCGTAACCGGTTCGACCAGCGCCTGACCATCTCCACGCATCGCATAGGTGTACGTCACTCCGCCCAGTAATTTGACTGTAGCCTCCACCTGATACCTGTGTCGCAGGTAGAGCGGGACCAGTACCTCCTCCATGGTTGCCAGCGGACGTCCTTTGCGAATGACTTCTTGACCGAAGCGTGCCAGGGCAGCATCCCTGATAGCCATTTCGTGGAGAAGGGCACTTACCATATCGTCACCATTATCCCAGAGATTGGCGAGCGGATGTGCTGCACCGGCAGGGCGTGCATCCGAGTCGGTGATGTAGTGCAAGCCATTATCCCACGCCTGCTGTAGGACTGCGCTCAACAGCGCCCCTTCGTCGTCACCCGGTAACGGCTGAGCATACCCGTAGGCAATGGCAACTTTGTCCCATTCACCGATACCAGTCGAGTAAGCCTCATCCAGCTGGATCTCCCCGGCATCATTAAACACAGCATATGGAGCAGGATAGTCCATGACGGACGCCCGGCTATTGACAGAGGATGCAAAATTATGGCTGAGACCCAGTGTGTGACCGACCTCATGTGCAGATAATTGTCGGATACGTGCGAGTGACATGGATAACATTGGATCGTCGGCTGCAAGGGAGTCACCGTAGGGGGCAAGTAGTCCTTCGGCAATAAGGTAGTCCTGTCGGACCCTGAGTGAACCGAGCGTCACATGCCCCTTGATGATCTCACCGGTGCGGGGGTCTGTCACACTTGACCCGTAACTCCAGCCGCGTGTAGCGCGGTGCACCCACTGAATCGTATTGTAGCGCACATCCATTGGATCCGCTCCCTCCGGCAATATTTCAATCCGAAAAGCATTAGAGAAGCCAGCCGCCTCAAATGCATCCGCCCACCATCGGGCACCATCCAGGAGTGCTCCCCTGACCGGCTCGGGTGTACCTGGATCCAGGTAGTACACTATGGGGGACACGGGATCACTGACTGCTGCACTTGAATCCGCCTTGATCAGGCGATGACGCCGAATGTAACGCTTTACCATATCCTCACCGATGGGCACAGCATAATCCATGTAGCTTATTGCACCGTACCCGGCTCCCGGATGAAATACTCTGGGGGTGTACCCCTCATCGGGCAGCATAACGAATGAGTGTCGCACGCTCAGTGTTACCGAGTATGGATCAGCCGCCACATCACGTACAAAGCGCCCCGGAGCATTAGACGTGAAAGTTATTCGCGCTTCCATCTCTGTATTTCGCGGGAATGCCTTAAGCATATCTGGAATGGGAGCGCTCCGACTCTTATCCAAACTGAAATTACCTTGCTGCGCCCCTTGCAGCCTGCGGGTAACTCTGTTAGCATCTCTAACAACGAAATCTGTCGCGTTTACAAGGATTCTATTTGCCTCTTCGGCCTCAATCTTGAACCCCCAGAGGATGGCTTCCGCAAAGGCCTCACTGACGGATGCTTTTTCTGCTGCTGATTCCGAATCAGCGCGATAGCGTAGGTTTGGCATAACAAGAAGAATCTTGGGACCGCTACGCTCAAACCGGACTAGGCGAGTACTGCCTAACTGGCTTCTGTCCAATCCAATATCGTTGGATCCCAACCCTGCGGGCATGGAGGTCACATAGATGAACTCCTGATCCAGCGCAGGAATTTCAAGGTAGATTTCCCCTGTACCTGAGTGCCAGTACACGGGAAAGAAACCATCCCGTTTGTCCATGTCCTTAGTTTTCTCGGTAATGGACTGGACTCCCTGCCCGTACGCAGGCAGACAAACTAACAGTAGTGATAAGGTTAAGAGGCGCATATTTATAACGATCTAGTGTAAATGGAGAACCGCAAACACTCCAGCGAACGGATAAACACCGGGCTGCAGTGATTCGTTCAGAATACCGTAAAAACCCTTTACTGGTTAAATCTAGTTGGGTTTGTCGCTCGACAAACTTCCAATGAAGCCATTTTCCCTGAGCCTCGTTTAAGCCTGCGATTCGGGAAAGCTTGGCCCGATTATTAGCCGCACTGTTGCAGAGTTGCGTAACTTTCCACCTAACACAATCTGTCTTAATTAAAACATGACCACAACGGGTCAAGTCGTACAGGTAGTCGGACCTGTCGTTGATGTCGCTTTCGCTGCCGGTGAGGTGCCGGATATCCTGGATGCCCTGGAAATCGACCGGGAAGGTCAGGACGCTCTCGTCCTTGAAGTGCAGCAGCACCTAGGAGAAAACCGCGTTCGGACCATAGCCATGGACTCCACCGATGGTCTGACACGGGGCGTCCCCGTCAACGGTACAGGACAGCCGATTGCAATGCCCACCGGACGGGATATCCGTGGACGTCTGTTCAACGTAGTAGGACGCGCGATCGACGGTTTGCCTCAGCCTGAAGCTGAAGGATATCTACCCATTCACCGTGAACCGCCTGCGTTTAGTGATCTGTCCACCAGTGTCGAAATGCTGGAAACGGGCATTAAAGTGGTGGATCTCATTCAACCCTACGCACGCGGAGGCAAGATCGGCCTCTTTGGCGGCGCAGGTGTTGGTAAGACGGTGCTCATTATGGAGCTGATCAACAATATTGCTAAGGCGCACGAGGGCCTGTCGGTCTTTGCCGGTGTTGGTGAGCGTACTCGAGAGGGGAATGACTTGCTCCGCGAAATGATTGAGAGTGGAGTTATGCAGTATGGCGAAGCGTTCCAGCAAGCCTTGGAAGAAGGTGAGTGGGACCTGTCCAAGGTGGACATGGACAACATCAAAGAAAGCAGTATCAGCCTGGTGTTCGGTCAGATGAACGAACCGCCGGGTGCACGGGCACGTGTGGCTCTCAGTGGACTGACCATTGCCGAATACTTCCGTGATCTGGGTGGCCGTGATGTACTGCTCTTCATTGATAACATCTTCCGCTTCACACAGGCCGGCTCAGAAGTAAGTGCTCTTTTGGGGCGTATGCCCAGTGCAGTAGGTTATCAGCCCACGCTCGCTACGGAAATGGGTGAGCTTCAGGAGCGGATCACCTCGACAAAGAGTGGCTCAATCACTTCCGTCCAGGCGATATACGTGCCGGCGGACGACCTTACAGACCCTGCGCCAGCGACTGCTTTTGCGCACCTTGATGCAACTACAGTTCTATCGCGTCGCATTGCTTCTCTGGGGCTCTACCCGGCAATTGATCCGCTCGATTCGAATTCGACAATCCTGTCTCCCAGGGTGGTCGGAGATGAACACTACACCACTGCGCAGGACGTTAAACAGCTTCTGCAACGGTACAAGGAGTTGCAGGACATCATTGCCATCCTTGGGATGGATGAGCTCTCCGATGAGGATAAGCTTGTTGTGCAGCGTGCTCGCCGTGCCGAACGGTTTATGAGCCAGCCATTCTTTGTTGCCGAGCAATTCACCGGCGGCAAGGGCAAGTATGTCAAGATTGCTGACACGATAAAAGGCTTCCGCATGATTCTTGCGGGTGATTTGGATCATTTGCCCGAATCTGCCTTTACCTATAAAGGCACAATTGACGAGGTCATTGAGGATGGTGAACAAAAACTTGCAGAAGGGTAATGGCGGCTGAGGTACACCGCGCGCTCCGTGTTGATATCGTTGCACCTGATAGGCGCGTATTTCAGGGCTTCGCTACAGGGCTACGTGCACCTGGCGCGGACGGAGGTTTTGAGATCCGCTACAATCACGCGCCGATGATCGCATCCCTGACCGTGGGACCACTGGTACTGACCATGTCAGGTACAGAAAAACTCACGTTCGCCACCAGCGGGGGTTTTGTCGAGGTAATTGGCAACGTGGTCACTATTCTGGCGGAAACAGCCGAGCCCGCAACTGATATTGATACAGATCGCGCCAAAAACGCTGAACAGCGTGCACTGAAGCGCCTGGAGGAAGCATCTGCTGACTTGGATCGTGTGCGTGCAGAGCAGGCGCTTGAACGTGCCCGCAATCGTCTTCGCATCAGCATGGCTGATTGATTGGTTTGTGTAGAAGTTTTTTGCGCGCAGGGACCCACGCGGACAGATGCGTACATCCACTTTGTTTCTGATCCTGCTGATGTGCGCTGCACCCTGTGCTGCGCAGTCTGATTCGACCTGGACCACCGAAGCGCATGGCAGGGTCTCCTTTAACCAAGTGGGATTCTATCGATGGCATGATGGTGGAATAAGCTCCCTGGCACTGGGCGCTGGCGTAAGCGGAGAAGCCCAAAAAACTGCAACCGCCGCGCAACATCAGCACGAAGTACGTCTAGCATTTGGTGTAGTCAGGCAGAATAGTATCGATCTGCGCAAGTCTGAGGATATTATTCACCTGCGTAGCTCATTCAAGTTTTCCCGTGTGCCGATTTTCGGTCAATTGGATCCTGCCGTGACACTGGAGCTCCGGTCCCAGTTTGCCGATGGTTTTAGGTACAACGAAAAAAAATCGGATGTGGAAACCCTAAGGATATCCGGTTTCCTCTCGCCTGCAATCCTCACACAATCCATGGGACTCAATTATCAGGCAAACAGTTGGCTCGACCTGCGCTTGGGCGTTGCCGCGAAACAAACTATAGTAACTATTCGCGCTTTGCGCGAGCGCTATAAGGTATCACCGGACGCCCTTTTGCGGTGGCAGGTCGGAGCTTCAGGGCTGGTCATTGTTGAGCGAACCGTTTTCACGAATGTGCACCTGAAGTCAACGCTGACACTGTTTGCTGCTTTCAATCAACCGTCCCCTGACACGATTTGGGAAACTCTGGTCACCATGAAGGTTAATTCCTGGCTTCAAGTGAATGCGGAGTACACGGCGCTCTTCGACAAAGATCTGTCACCGTACATCCAGCGGAAACAAGCCCTGACCGTTGGGGTCTCGTTCAGGATTCTGTAGGCTCGGATACCATACGCCAGACCACCACAGCCATCAGTAAAACGGCGACTGTACCAGACAGAATATTGTATAGGAACCCCGGGTTCTCGTAAAGCCAGCCCGCAACAGCTGTTGCCACCCCCAACCCAAACTGGCCGGCCGCAACCGCCAGCCCCATCATTGCCCCCCGCTGCGCTTGTGTTGTGAGTGCGGTGAGAAGTGCCATGATGGGTCCCGTTCGCATGGCCCCAAGAATCAGTACGAGCGTAATGAATATCGTCGCGCTCATAAGCCCGGTTACCCACATGGTTGCGAACGGAAGCAGAACAGCTAGTGCCAGGCACGCAAGAATCAGGATTGGTTTTCGACCCAAACGGTCTGAAAGCATTCCCCCAACTGTCGTGCCCACAATCATCCCTATTCCTCCAATCACGAATAACAACGCCAATTGCCGCACCGAAATACCGATGTCCTCCTCCAGCCATTTCGGGAAAAAGAACAAAAAGAGCCCAATACTGAGGAAAAGAAGAATATAGAGTATCACACCTGCACGCGGCCCCGGACTCCGCAGAAGTTGGCCGTAGGTATTAAGTGCGGCTGTGATTGACAGGGGTGCTGTTTCGTATTCCGCATCTGGCTGGGGCAACCAGTACCAGGCCATCACGCTCACTATGGCGATCAATCCACCAAAAGCCACAAAGGGTGCCTGAAACCCGTACGTATTTGCCAGCAGGATTGCGGCAGGTGTCCCGATGACTTGGCCGGCCGCAACTCCCGTCATTATCCATCCTGTGGCCCACCCCCTGCGATTGTAGGGAAAATAATCCCCTACGAATGCCACCATACTCCCGCTGTACACACCGCATGCCATCCCCGCAAGCGCACGAACCAGAAAGAGCGATTCATAATGTCTGGCAATACTGTGCAAAAAGAGCATCACCGCGATAAGCGCTGTACCCACAACCAAGACTTTGCGTCGTCCTACTCGGTCAGACACGGGACCAACAATCAGCGTTGAAATTGCCAATGCAACAGAGTAGGCTGAACCCAAAAAACCCAGCGCAAAGTCGGTCGGGGGAGATGCATTGAGGAGCTCATTCTGAATGAGTGGCAGGAGAGGAGCCACAATAAAGAGCTGACAGCTCACGACAAAAACCGCCAGCCAGAGTGGGGCAATGATCAAAAAGCCGTTGCGTTTTCCTACCGATGCGCTATCTAACGCCGACGCCATCTTTACAGTAAAAGGTCCAATCCCAGTAGTTGAGAATGCTCCTCCTTATGACTCCTTCTACTTTATCTGGTGCGCCTCCCCTAGTCAGGGGATGAGTGCTCCGCACACAGATCAGTTTAGCTCTCAACCCCCAAAGTACGCCAATTTAGTTTTTCAGCAGTCAATTTAAAGTATGACTCACATGTATTGTCGTGTATGTTGCGACGTGCCTTGAGACAAAAATTAGGTTGGACCTCAGTAGTTGAAGTAGGATTCCCGTGGGGAAGTTCAGTTCTGTGTCGGAAGAGTTGCTCAAAAACTTTCAATATATCCTACCGGAGTCGCAATCCCCTAATGAGCGGGGCATCCTGTGTCAGTAAAGACGTTTTCTGAAACTTTTGGGATGTATTACGGGACCAAGTCGCAATCCCCTAATGAGCGGGGCATCCTGTGTCAGATACTCACACTCACTAACCGGCGCGGAACGCGTCTTACGCAAGTCGCAATCCCCTAATGAGCGGGGCATCCTGTGTCAGTATATCCTGAATGGTTCGGACGGCACTTATCTATGTGTCGCAATCCCCTAATGAGCGGGGCATCCTGTGTCAGCTGGAAGATCTTGGATACGAATTCGAAAACATTCACGTCGCAATCCCCTAATGAGCGGGGCATCCTGTGTCAGCCCTGCAAGAACCAGAAATATAAAGAAATCTAAACCCTAGTCGCAATCCCCTAATGAGCGGGGCATCCTGTGTCAGTGCAGCTCGAAGCCGTCAGGCAGAACGGCAACGCCATTGTCGCAATCCCCTAATGAGCGGGGCATCCTGTGTCAGATCTTCTGCACATAACGCAACTCCTAATTATGAGAATTTGTCGCAATCCCCTAATGAGCGGGGCATCCTGTGTCAGACATAAGCCTACACATAACAGAATCAGAGACGTTGCAAGTCGCAATCCCCTAATGAGCGGGGCATCCTGTGTCAGACCAGTCACAAATATACTTCGACAACTCACTCCAGGTTATGTCGCAATCCCCTAATGAGCGGGGCATCCTGTGTCAGCCTACGTAACAGAGATCAATCCAAATAAGGAGAACGCGTCGCAATCCCCTAATGAGCGGGGCATCCTGTGTCAGTAATCCAGATGAACTGGTACGATATTGGCACATGGGTCGTCGCAATCCCCTAATGAGCGGGGCATCCTGTGTCAGTGCAAATACTCCTCGACGGCTCAACCTCAAACTGAAGGTTTTGTTCTGAAAAGCATCTTTTTAAAGCATCAATTGGAGAAATGACCCTATTGCAGTGGAATCGACACTCTCGTGAGTTAGGAATATGGTCCTATGGCAACTCCTGGGCAGAAATTAAAGGCACCCACTGACTTGGCTATGGCAGTTGGACGCTTTGGGCTCGGCATCTCAACGTTGTTTGGCGGCAAAACCGAACCAGTGTTCGGTTAAACATCGATAAAGTCGCGAAACGGCAGGTTTGCAATTCGTAACCCCCGGTCTGTTTCGTGGGAACATACGGTTACGAATCGGCACGCTATACAACGAAAACATGCTCATCCCCTATATCGGTAATACCATCAACCGAACCGATATAGACTCGCTTTGATTCACATGTGCGACACAAAAAATACACTACTACCTTGTCCTCTTTCAAGTTCAGCAGTTCTTTTACGCACCGAAGGCACTGTGCGAGCATTGATCTGCTTACAACTAATTCAAAGACACTATTCTGGACGCGGTCACCAAAGGAGTCAAGAAGGTTGGCTACCTTGCGACGGCGAGAATTGTCCGCAATGTCGTAAGCAATCGCGTATCGTGGCATAGTCAGGTAGCGTAGACTTCGCCAAGTCGAATGGATTTGTATTGGCATCGGCCTCGCAAGTGGGCGGCTAAACGGTTGACTTGGTGCCGAACAAGGGATTCAAGAGGTTCCTCACTCTTGAGCCCCGGCAGCGGCTTGTCCATAAACGCTTCCCACTCTCGGAAAAATGTACGCAAGCCACCGCGGGTAAGTCTGATACCACCACGTTTGATGTCGTCCTCAAAATGTTCCAGACGCAACTGCCGACGGTTACACATACGAAGTACAAATCTGTCCACGACTGCTGCCCGAAGCTCCTCCAACAGATCTAAAGCCAGACTTGGTCGACCTGATCGGCGCTGGTGCAAGAATCCGACATACGGATCCATGTTTTGGGCCTCCACCGTACTGGCCAGTGTATTTGCGAGAATGACGTATCCGAAAGACAATAATGCGTTAACCGGATCTGGAGGTGGTCTTCGGGCACGGCCTTTGAAAGATAAGCCACCATCGAATCCCGCTGTTAAACCCCGGAAGTATGTGCGGGCCCCGGTACCTTCGTAGCCCAGCAAGGCTTCGATATCTGTCGCGTTCAAGATCTGCGTCTGAAGACGGGTTAGTTGGCCGATAGCGGATCCCAGATATGGATGATTTGCGCGGTTTGACCGTATTGCTGACAGGATGGACACGGAGTTGTGAATCTTTCCAGCAACAAATTCCTTTGCTAGCAGAAGCGCACTTTCAGCTCTGACAGCCGCTGAATATTGAAGTAGCCTAAGATCTGCGGTGCGGGAAAGTTCTGGTACCAATCGACCCAAGAAATCCCCATTTCGCTTGAACCAAGCAACTGGAATTCTATTTTCAAGACAAAAGCGTGTAGCGTGACTTGTGATGTGAATACGGCCGACAAGGGCGATCAGTTCGATGCGATGTGGCTCGACTTCAATGAGCTGTCTGGTTTGTGTTGGTAGCGGACCGTGGCCATCCGGGTCCTTTGAAACCGTCACCTTGATTGACCCCGTAGAGAATCGAACCGTGGCACCGGGCTCTGTGATATACAGTGTGGGCATGTTACTTAGGCATCTCCGAACCCGTTCAACCAAATGCCACTACACTGGCGGGTTCTTCTGGATTCACAGCGATAAATACGAATGCGAGGAGTCTCGAATCCAGGGGCATTAGCGAGTCCGTCGCGGGTAAGCGTCATTGTCGCAAGATTACAACTGTTTCAATTGATACCGCGGCACCATACTGGCGGCCTCACGACCATTGCTCCCCGAGGCAGTCTGTACAAATTACGCATCGCTAGAAATTCTTGATTGTTGGCTGTTGTGCAGGCAGCTGGGCATAAACTAGGTTTCAGTGAGGTTGCGAAAATCCAGTGAACGAGCCACCATCAGCCATTCACGGGCTTCATGCTTGTCCGCGTACAGTAGTTGCTCAAGTTTTTCAATAACCGAATGAATATGCTCCTGTGTCAGCTGAGAGGCATGGGCGTTAAAGCCATGTACCAAGAGGCCGTCATTTCGGGCGTTCACGTAATCCTCATTGTTCTCTTTCAGAAGTCTCTTAGCTAAAGGATTACCCAAGGAGCCAGTTGCAAAACTCTCAAATCGGGGGATTTTTTGGAATTTTGAGGTCACGGTTTCTGGTTGGTGTCTCTGGGTAGAGGAGGCGATTTTGATTGGGATTTGTATCCGCCCCGAGCATAGAAACATCCCTCGATAGGGCTAAAAAAGGGACCGGAGTCCCCCGGATTTCGTATCAATTAGTGTCGACAATTTTCCACGAAAACCGGAGTCTCCCATGTCCCTTAGGAAGAAAATACGAGGTTTTTATATTGCCTGCCAACGGGAATTGTTTCCTTGGGTGGAGGAGGAATTTGGTTCGTTGCCCAAACGGTACCAGAAGTTGTTGTTGGTATTCGAGATGGTGTGTGTGGAGGATTTTCTGCCCCGCACCTCGTTCCGCACGCCGGGGCGCCCGCTGGCATCTCGGGTTTCGCTTGCACGGTCGTTTCTGGCCAAGATGGTCTTGAATATTCCGACGACTGCCGGATTGCGAGAGCGCCTACTTTCGGACCCATTGCTTCGGTCGATGTGTGGTTGGTCGCGGCAGCGGGATGTGCCCAGTGCGTCCACATTTTCCCGTGCGTTCAAGGAGTTTGCGGAGTCCGAGTTACCGACACGGATCCACGAAGTCTTGATTCAGGAGAGCTACGCGGATTCGTTGGTGGGCCATATTTCGCGGGATTCGACGGCGATTGAGGCAAGAGAGAAGCCGGTGCCGAAGAAAAAGGCGCCGGAACCGGTGAAACGCAAGCGTGGGCGTCCACGGAAGGGGGAGGAACGTCCAAAGGTCCCCACGCGTTTGGAGCGCCAGCGTACCATGAACAAAGCGGAGATGTTGGCGGATTTGCCCAAGGCGTGCACGGTGGGGAGCAAGCGAAATGCGAAAGGGCATACGCAATCCTGGACGGGATATAAGCTACATATAGATGCAGCAGACGGCGGGATTCCGATCAGCTGTATGCTATCTTCCGCGTCCCTGCACGATAGCCAAGCGGCCATTCCATTGGCGACCATGACGGGTGAGCGGGTGGACAACTGCTATGATCTCATGGATAGTGCGTATGACGCGAAGGAGATTCACGCACACAGTACGGCAGCGGGACATGTGCCGATCATTGACACGAATCCGCGTAATCGAAAGGCGGCGCACCGTCGTGAGCAGAAGGCACAGCGCAGTGCCGGGTTTATTCCACCTGAGCGGGCGCGCTACAAGGAACGTTCGACCGTGGAGCGGGTCTTTGGACGACTCAAAGATGAGTTTGGTGGACGCCATGTACGGGTGCGTGGGCACAGCAAAGTGATGTGTCACCTGATGTTTGGAATTGTTGTGCTCACGGTGGATCAACTGCTGCGGATGGTCCACTAAACCGGATCGTCGAGTGGTCGCGTACAGAATTGGGGGGTTCTGGAATACAGAAGCCGTGGGATCGATGCGTAGAGTCCGCACGGATCGTGGACAAAATTCTCCAAGTTAACACCTCGTTGAAGGCCAATCACCCACAGCTTCGAAGAAAGCGGTGAACACAGGCCAATCATTCACGTATTCCAAGAAAATCAGACCCATTTATGTCCCGAATTGGCCGGTTCACCAGTTGCAGCAAAATGGGTTTTGCAATTAGCTCCAAGTACTTCAAGAATCTTGCAGTCTGAAGCCGAGAGGCTTGAAGTATACCCTCTATTTTACGGCTAGATGCAAGTGGCGATGAATTCCCTTTTCTGAGTTTATCATTAAACCCTTTTACCTTTGGATCATTCTCGGGTAGTCGTCCGCTATCGTATCCGTGATCAAATAGTCGAGCTTGCCCGATCAACTCCAGAAGGCGATACCAGCGAAGACCAGCATCCTCAAAAAGTCCATCTCGATACCTGCGCTCGGCATTGGCTAATAAGTCACACGCCAAGTACCTCAGATAGGCAGCCATCTCCTCATGTCTATCTCGGTCTGGATGCGCGGCAAGACGGCCCATCCATTGTTCCATATCTGGTGTCGGTTTGAATTGTCCGGCTGCGGAAACAGTCTCACGGTGATGCCCAAGCAGCTCGCATGCGCGACAATAGTCAAACCGATCCCACGCGGCATAAATAGCGGCCACATGCGCATAAGCATTCAGCTTACCACGCAACTGTTCCGGCAATTTTTCTAAGACCAACGACGTTTCCATGTGCATGGTGCAGATGGCTTCAAAGTCACCCCGAAGCAACAGCCGTTCGGCCAAGTTGACCTGTTGGCGCGCACTGGCCACTTCTGTATGAACCTCCTTGATGACTTCAGTGCCTGCAACGACGCTGCCCCGTTTTCCGCGCTTACCTTCGATATACCGCAACACCGGAATGCTTCTTGCGACCCCAGCCAGTACAAGCGCAGCACTCATAGCTTTTGTACCACGCGTGAAGTCGAGCGTGATGGCTTCTGGGGCCACACCATCTGATTCAATGATTTCGCCAAGAATCATATCGAAATGAGCGAAACTGGCATCAGCATCGTTTTCACTTCCCGCGCCAGGGATTGGGCGAACTTCGGCGGATAACTTGGTAATTCGGCGCTGCACTTCATTTGCCTGTTCCACAGTGCGCTGAGATGGTAACAGGACAATACGATCCCAGCTGCCGGTGTCTATACTTTTCGCCAGCGGCACATATAGCGTGTCCTCTAGATTATCTGTATGGCCTGTTCCAACCGTAAGTACAAGGACCTTACACTCCGCGTTTGACATGTTCATCTGTGTCGCCTCCTGCTGCCACGAGGATGCTTGGATTTACTTGGCCGTGATTTATCAGACTTGGGTTTTTTCGGAGCCATCCATTTGAATGTGACACCTTCAGTGTTTTCATGAATCGCTTGAACGTAAAGCTTTACTATTTGGCCGGGCTTTACGTCTTCAGACGTAGTGTCAATTATGTGGCCGATCCAACCGCTTTCGAGATGCTTGGCTTTCAGTTTCCCTTTTTTGGTGGTCTCGCGCAGTATTTCGGCTTCAACTACTTCGCCACAAGCGAGAGGACCGCCCAGATTAAGTGTTGGTTCAGGCTTCCTGTTTCGATTGGAAGAATCGGTTTTGACATGCTTTTTTTCGGGCGATATCTTCCGTGATCCTGCGGCGGATTTCCTGCTTCGATTGAAAACTTCGATTTTGACCTGCTTGACAAAATCACCCAGAATCACTTTGCTCTCATCTGCATTGGGAAGTTTCGGAGATGGGAAAGCCAGAAGACGTACAGACAACTTCCCGTCTGAACGACGGCTGAGACTCCAAACAACGGGCGATGCATGACGTTCCTGGCGGAATCTTTCTCGATCCGCACGCTCACGAGGCATCCCCAACGCAGGACGGTCACGCCTGCTTAGGGACTTAACCGCAGCTTTCAAAGCTTCGCCAATCATATTACAGGCCAACCGAGGATCATACCACTCGGTGGATAGGTCTTCTACAAACAAGGCTGTATCCAGTGAAGGTCCGTAGGGCTTTTGTCTGGCAGTCTGGATTCCGCACTTCGTTGCAAGGGCTTCTGCGAGCCTGCTGCAATCTTCCCATGACTCAATTCCTGGAAGCGAGATGTCCGCCAATGAACCAAATCCTTTCCTTGATTTTGCCCCAACACCGCCGTATCTACATAACAGCCATAATGCTGTCGAAGCCTGCCGTTCTACTTCATTCGCCGTCAGTTTTATGTCGGGCTTTGCTTCTCTGTGAATCCAAGCGTCCCGCGCTGTGAATACGATTTGCCAGCGGGTCTTTTCGGGCCTGTACCACCTATTCTCTTTGCTTTCGGCCATGCCATAAGTAGTGTAGTTAAGCCCCAATGTTGTTGTGTTTCGAAGAAAATCTTTCGATTCGGTGTACTGACGTGGCTCGTCGCCGGGCATACGGCGTACTGCAATGTGCACCGGGCTTCCGCTTTCGTCTTTCTTCTTGGGGTTCTTGATTGGCGAGTGTACTGGGCTTCTGCTTTTGACTCCTCCCCAGATCGCCGTTTCAAGCATCCGCAACGCTTTAAGATCAATCTTGCCGGCATACATCGCTCGCCACCACCATCTAAGCAGACCGCGTAGCGTTGCCCCACGCAAATCGCAATCCTCTTGTTTTTGATTAGCACCAGCCAAAAATGCCGGCGATACAAGCTCCAATTCGTGTTCTCGGCTCCGCAGAACAGTTTGCACACTTAGTTTTGGCGAACTGGCCGAAAGGAAACGGCCATACCCCGCAGCAGCCTTAGCCCCAGCCCCACTGGTCCGCAGAGCATCTAAAAGCCATGAGGAAGCGAGCTCAATCGCGTCATCCCCGCAAGGCTTACGGTCGGATATGGCAAATTCAAAAGGTGTATTCGATCGAACACACAGAAAATAAACCAGTACAGGATCCTCCCAGTCACCGGGTCCATCATCACCTTTATAGTACTCGGTGTGATGGTTGTTAGCGATATCCACTTCCAGACGTGGCCACACCTTTGGCCATGCATCATGAAATACCAGCCTACCTGTCGAGGTAGGGTGCTTCGGATTGACGCCATCAGGACGCCAACCGGGCGTGTCTCTCTTGGAGGATGCAAATTTGTGGGATTCAGAATTTGTGCTGTAGCCAAAGAGATCGTCAATCCTGTTCCAGGTCGTCTCCTTGTTTTCTTGATCTTGTGCCCATACAGTCTCAGCCCAGCTACGCACAAGTCCCTTTATGCCGCTTCCGGGTATGTATGCGAAACCGTAAACCGGATGGAGACAAATACCAGCATTCTCCCAGGCTCCTGCACGAGAAATGTGGAGGGCAAGTGGTCCGGCCGTTGTCATTTCCACGCGACAGGCCTCCATTTCTTCAAGCACAGTTGTACGTCTTGCCAAAAGGTTTTTTAGGAGTTCATTGCTTCCCTCGATCTGTACGACATCATCCAAAGCTTCTTTCTTCGCTTCTTCATTTCCTTCGGAAATTCTCGTAAACTTGTCCAAGTGAAGACCCAACTGGCGTTGTTCAAGAGGAAAGCGTGGATTATCACCGTCTAACCGCACCAGTCTTTGAGTAGTCTCGGGAAGAAATGGACCTGCAAGGTTTTGCCCGGCCATGTCGTTAGTCTGTTTTATTTCAGCCTCCGTAAATCGGCCAAGCCACTGCAAATACATTAGTGCTTCCCCGGTGGCCCGGCGCAAAAATTCTGCGTCGCCATCAACGATCGCGCAGAGAATCGCGCTGCGATCAGAGGCACTGTCCGGTCGATTGGCTAACTCACGCTCGTCAAGCAACCATTTGGCCAGATCTTCCAAAAGTAGATTCTTAGCGTCAATGCTTCTTTTGTCTGACTTCGCATACAGGAAGCCTAATGCCTGTCCAAGGCCTGCCGTCTGGATCCTGATAGGTAGGCGTTTAACTTCCCTGCTATATTCCTGCGACACATTGCCTCCTACTTTGAGAACTCTTTTAACTGCATCCCACGCGTCCTTTGCCCGAAGCTGATCCAGTGTAATGTGTTTGCTCATGAAGCTGCCAGTGCCTTAAGACGGATTTGTAAAGCGAATGGCACAGATCCCTTTGCCGACGGTTTCGCCGCCACCAATCTGCACATAAGGAAGAAGTATGCTTTGAAGCTTTTCTAGCAACTCCCTGCCGTTTGCCCGATAATCATCCCGATAACTACCCTGACAAATCACAAGGGAGTAAAGGAGTGTCTCGGGAGGTAAGTACTCTTCATAGAATAGAGCTGAGTTCCGAGCGGTCTTGAGCCTATAGTCAAGTCCGATACGGGCTACCACCTCGGTAGCTGTGCTGACAAAGTGCGTAAAGTCATCGTCGTTCAGCACAGCCAAGTGACTCCTAAGGCGCTTTTTTGTCGGTTCATCTGAGGTCACCTGTGACGCGATCCACTCGGCCAAAGCACAGCCGCTGTCCTTGACCGAAAACTCGAACTCTTCCAAGATCATTTTACCGTCCGAAACCAGCGGACTTTCGGGCACGCAATAGGCGTTATTTCGATCCAGTTCCGGGGTTTCTGGAACCGGTTCTCCTTGTATGATGGCTAAATCACGCGACAGCCGATCTAGTACGGCAGGACAGGTAACCCAAGCAAATACTCCTGACAGAGATCGTACAGGGAACGCGAGAATTCGTGCGTCCGAAAGTGTCAAAGCACCCGCATGGTCTTCGGCCGATCCTGCTGGGGGACCAAATAAGGTCAGTACCTCAGGGCTGACATCGGGGTCCGTTCCTGTCTCGCGATTGAATGCATTACGAAGCACACCCTTGAGTGAAGAACCAGGAATAATAGGCCAGTTTGTATGGCGCTCACGCTGAATTGGCAGGTCAATTACACCTAACGCAGTGCCACCTCCAGGATGAAGCCCTGTAAGTGCGTGAATAAACAAGATTGTTTGATCAGACATAATTCCAATTACCCTCTAGATAATGACACCATCCTACTAACGCATCATGGTGTTCGACCAAGGACTGGGGGATGTGCGTGTCCTTCGGCAAGAAATAGACAGTACCGGCTGGAACCATAAACCTGTTCGGCTTAGGGCCACCCTGTGCCAAGTCCCATCCAGATACACCTTCTGGATGTGAGACGGATGCCGCAATGCACGTGACATTACGCGGCTTCCAGCCATCGAACCAGGCTGGAGTCGTAAGAAGCAGTAAGCGCCCATCACCAATTCCAGGCGACACACTAGGCCAGAAAGACGCTTCGTGATTGTGGACTGAAATTTCGACATACTTGCCTTCTCCGCCGAACTTCATGAGCACTCCTGGCTGACAAAGAGGGTCAATTAGAGCACGGTTACCGGTCAACTCAACGCAGAAGGCTACGTTGGGTTTGAGGGCCAGCATACCAGCGGTGTAGATCATGCCTTCGTCCACGGTCTTCCGCTTAGCATCAATGGCGATGCCAACTCGCCGATCAATTGCGTATAACTCCTCCTCGCTTACAAGGTCTTGATCGCTCGGTATGTCTCCCTCAAGAAAAATGCACAACCCCGCCGGTTTAATGTACCCGGATGCAGACTTAAGCGATTCCCGCCCATGGTGCCAGAGCGGACGTAGTCCCTGCTCCCGGGGTTGCCATCCAGGCGGTGAAGTCCGTATCGGATCCAGACGAAAAATTGACTGCGACGTCAACGCTCCATTTCGTGACTTGCTGATTTTCAGGTTGGAGGGTATTGGCACAAGCAATTCTTCGTTCATACTGAACCAGGGCCCGCCAATCTTCATATCCCTTAACCCTTTAATAGGATATCCATATTCGCTAAGTGCTTCGTCAAAGGAGTCGTACCTCTTGACAAGATCTCCGAATTGTTTCAAGTTAACACCGTGTGCTTTCAGCAGAAATGTCCGAATCGCACCTGCCAATGTTTGCGGAGAGGGTAGCCCTGAGTCCGCCTGCTCAGCCGGGCCAAATGGGCGCGCATCCCGAAAGGAAAGCGTGTCCACGGGGCGCAGCAACAGTCTCTGTGTAACACGTTTATCTGCCATCAAATCCACGGGCTATGAATGAAGCCCCCAAGCACAGATGTATAAAGTGCTTTAACCGTTGGCCGTAATCCTCGGCATGGTCTGTAAAGTGTGACCACCAGCAGTCAATCGGCATGGCATCAGCAGGTGCTTTTCCATCGTCCATTGCTTCGGGTCTTTTGATCAGGCGTCTAATTTCGGCATCCATGGCTTCGAAAGGTAACTTGGAAAGTACAGGCTCTTCACGCCGCAAATGGTAGATCCACCGATCAGATACCCCATGACGGAACGCTTCAATGGCCTCCTGAAACCAGCATGCAAGTTCCCAGGGAAGATCACAACTTGGGCGTTCCCCCGAACGCCGCATAAATTTCAGGGTCAGGCGATTCCTGCCCTTATCCTTTGCTCTCTTTTCTGCTTCACGAGCCGCCCGCAAAGCACCACGCAAATCCTCCTTAAAGTGGACAAATGCTATGCCTGCCGAAAGTGTGGCCCTATTCCCCATGGCCAGTACATGTTTGTCCTCATGCTTGGCCCAGCCGTCAACGCTACCGTTTTGACCACAGAACGCTTTTCGCAGAGCGAGTGCACACCGAATTGCACTGCGGGCTGGCAAAAGCGCAAGAACATCGTCGCCGCCTGAGTAAATTAGCGTTCCACAATGATCTTCGACTATACTTGGTGCACTAAAGCTGGCAAAATTATTTAGTGCTTCGCTGATAGCCCCGTGCAATGCGGGTCCTACCGGACGTTTTGCTTCAAGACCTTCGGCGTTCCGCTGTTTAAAGTATTCTCGCAGTTTAGGATGAATTATTTCTTTAACACATGGGGCCCTCTCGCCCTTCAGCCACCGGCCCATATCGTCTGCGTCCATTGCTAAGATGGCGTAATAGGATGGAGGGCTGCCATGCGCATGTGGTTTCTTTGTATTGTTGATCTTTTTCCAAAGATCGGGCGGCACTGATTCGTCGTCTTCACAACGCTGGCGCTGATGAAGCCATTGTCCGTTTTTGACCTTGAAGTCAACCCGCTGGAGCCATTCGCTGGCTGCGATTTTTGCCGTATCAGGAAATCGCAAGTCTGACTCGCATAAATCCAATTCGTAGCGGAGGAATTGCTTGGGCGCAAAACGCTTGCACAGCGCAACTGCGCAGAATCGTTCTCGCTTTCGAAGTTCAATACCACTCTCCCATGCGGCACGCCAGAATTTAGCTGAATCCTGCAGGCCAGCAGGTCCCATTTGCTCATAGGTTCCCAGCAGGCTGCACTTGGGGCCGGCAGGTCGTACCGCCGGAACCTGCGGTACATGTCGAATGGACCGTTGCGCCTCGGCAATACGTGCGGAGACTTCCAGTTGCGCCTGCCACTGACCGGCCTTATGTTGTTTGTATCTGGGTTTATGCGCCAAGCGAATGTCTTCGTGCAAACTGCGAACTTTTCGAGCATCGCCCCACACTTCTCCAAAGTTCTGTTTACCGCCAATCAGAGACGCCATTGTTGGTTCATCCAAATCTTTCACCGGACAAATTGAAGTGGTCACTTCAAAGAAACTGCCGATTTGGGAATCCCAGTGTTTGGCCCACCCAGAATCCAGACTCGAGAACACGGGGTTTAAATGATCGCGGATTTGGTCTGCCAGACGTTTCCAGGCCGTGCAGATGCCCGTTCGGCTAGCGTTTGCAAAGGCAGATGCGATAGTGCCATCTTTGCCATTCGGCACCAGTGCTACAAATCTGTTTGGGAGGGAAGGGGCCCGGCGCGCTTGGGATGATGGTTCTGGTACGAGGGGCCTAAGGCACGGAATATTTCGTAGCCACAAGTCAACCAGCGGGTTCCCGCGTGGTGCTGGAAACACCATTACCGTAGGGCCCAAGTCCCTGATAATGGGGCGGATTCCCTGGAAAATCAACCAGGAAAGCAGCGCACTTCCTGACCATAAATCCCGCACACTCCTTGCGGCTTCAATGAACGACTGGACGGGACCAAGCGTAACCGAAAGAATTGCCCAGCCATCACGTCCGAATTGGCTAGCTGCTTGAATTCCGCTTGTGATGTCTACGTGCTGTATTAGAGAATGGTCCGGTACCCGCGTATCCGCCGGCAATCGCGTAAAATCCAGCCCAAAATTTTGGCATAGATGCCTCGGCAGAAGTCGCCAAAGTGCCAGAAAGCGCAAGCGAGGATCCATCGGTAAACCACACACAATATTCTTGATCACGTCCGATACTTCGTCCTCGGACACATTCGGAATGTTGAGTTCATCCGGCTGAGCACTGACTGGATGGAATATCTGCAGCGGACCATCAATTGTACCTACAGCACGTTCTCCATCTCGCCCGGCATTAGGCATGGGCATCCGCTCTGCCACGGATGCGATAATGTCGGCAGGCTTTGACGATCTCTCCAAGTCGAAAACGTTTTGCTCCCCGTCCAAGGCTGCTGACAAGAAAAATTTCGCACGCTCCGTGTGGCCACGAATCGACAGAGCCTTGTCAACCGGATCGTGCATCCAAGCCTGAAGCACGCGCCGCCAGTCGGTTTCACAGATTGCCGTTTCCTCAGTGCAGTCCATACGGGCTGAATAAGATGTTCAGTTGGGTGGAAACAAGCCGCATCAAGGTACGAAGTTGAATTCGAAAAGACAAACTGTCAATTCATTATGCACCATTTCCCAGATCTTGCCAGCCTTGCTAAACGCATGCCAACAGAATGACCAAAGTGCTATTTTTTACACAAATATGTTTGATCAGCTGTGTATGCATCATCTTGAGAATGACTCGTTCCCTAAACTACAAGAGCAGCTCCAACAACTGCTGGACAAGGTTACGGTAAGTGCGTGGCGGCTGCTCTTGCGCACGCCACATACCCACGCCACGACACCGATGATTCGTGGCGTCTGGGGACGTGCGCTCAGGCATCTGGACCGCAGTCTCTATGATCAGGTTTTTGCAGGTTCGAATCAGCATGGCCACAATTTACCTCGCTATATTGTGCGCCCTGCACCTCCCGATCCTGACACAGCTCCAGCACTTGACTGGATTCTTTTCAATGTGGATCAACGTCACGAGCGGACTTTGTGGAAGGCTTGGGAGATGGCGTGCGTAATGGGACTCGGGTCGAATCGAGAGCCCTTCCGTATTCGCCGGCGCAAGTCCTTGACGCAGGATAACAGGCCGACTGGATGGAATTCGTGGACCTTGGGAGACGTCAAGTGGCCTCTGCCTGGTGATCCGGGTTCTGTTCCGTGCCTCTTGAGATTTGATGTACCAGTCAGATTAATTAAACGAGGCCAGTTGATTACATCACCTGGATTCACAGACTTGATTACAGCTTCGTTGCGAAGAATTGCCGGATTGGCTGGCATGCCGCGTAGTGCCGTGTACAGAGATCTGATGCGAGCTGCAAGATCCGTAGCAAACCAGACATCGGCGCAACCATGGGTTGGCGAACAATGCAATCTTGTGCGATGGTCTGCTGCGCAGCAGCGAGAAGTCAAACTCTTTGGCGTTACGGGGGCGGTTTCATTGGTCAATGGTCCAGGTTTCCTTTGGCCCCTTCTTGCAGCGGCACAATGGTGCCATCTTGGGAAAGGTACTGTGTTCGGAATGGGCCAAACTCGGATCTTGCCTTATCAGAGGCTGAGTGCGTGAGTCGCTTCCCTCTTGAATTATGAAGGCAACAGTACAGGTTTGAACAAGTTGTGAGAGAAGTTATCCCTTTTTTCAAACGAATTGTGGATGAAGTATACCCGGCTACTCGGATCTGCAATCATCGTCGCACAAGTGCAGCGCAAGCCCACAGCGAAGGTGAACGAATTATACCGAAAAGACATCGGCAAATCACAACACCAGCTTACGGAAAGTGAATCAAACCTCTTGAGGGCACAAGTTGTGCTAGAACAATGGCTGAGTTTGAGTTGCTATAATCAGCCATACTCCGAGATTATATCTGGGAAGAAATGGACGTGGAGTGGTAGTTTTGATGATGTTAGTACACATCAAGATATTGAGTACCAATTATTTCCCGGCGGTCACAGCAAGTCGCGGGAACTGTCTATCCGGCAATCACACAAGTACAGAGAGCAAACAGCCGCCGCCATCTTGACTGCTTCGACCGTGTCAATCGTACGGTGAAGTTGAATCATACTTACTCAGCAGCGTATTGCAGAGCCGTTGCTGGATCTATCAAGTGAGCAATGGATAGGGCTGAGTATCTATCAGGTGAGGCTAGGAAAGGCGCTATCAGCCCCTGAATGGCCGCTTCGCGAGCTGCAGGGACTGTGTCTATTGCAAAATCTCCCGGACACCTGCCAAACTGGATGTATATTGCGACTTTAAGCTTAGGATATTACGACAAAAATGCTGTGGATCGAGCGTCCCATAGGGGATGAAACTGTCGTGCAGGCACTCAGCGATGATCTGAACTCACTGCCGAAACCACTGACACGCTTCCTGATACTGCGGGGTGTCGATTCATTGGATGCCGCACAACACTATTTCCGGGCAACTCAGGCTTCCTTGCACGATCCGCATCTGTTGGCTAACATTGACGTTGCTGCTCGGCGTATCGCACAGGCTATTAAAACGAAGGAAAATGTGCTTGTCTATGGAGATTTTGACGCGGATGGCGTCACTTCCACTGCCCTAGTCGTGCATTTCCTGCGATCCCATGGGCTTACGACGTCATCGTATATCCCTCATCGCCAGGAAGAGAATCACGGCTTTCATGCGAGTGGTATTGAGCTTGCGTGTTCTCGGGAAAGCACACTGATCATTGTCGTGGATTGCGGCACCAACGATGAGGAAACGGCAGCATTGGCAAAAGAGGCCGGCATAGATCTCGTCATCTGTGACCACCATCAGAACGAGGGTAATAATCCGTTCTGCTGCGCGCACGTAAATCCCAACCGGAAAGGTTGCGATTACCCCCTGAAAGATGTGTCCGCCTGTGCTCTTGCCTATAAGCTGATTCAGGTTACGCTGGAAGAGCTTGATCAACCTGCCCATTTGGCGGACGAATACCTTGATCTCGTGGCGATCTCCACAGTATGCGATATCATGCCTTTGGTGGACGAGAACCGCATCCTGGTACGTGAGGGATTAAAAAAGCTACGTGCCGCGCCACGCCTAGGTCTCCGAGCACTCTCATCCGTTGCCGGCTGCGATCAAGAACACCTGACGGCTGGCGATATCGCTATGCAGCTCGGCCCCCGCCTGAACGCTGCGGGCCGACTCGCCCATGCAGATGAGGCGCTCGCGCTGCTAATGGTCGAATCGGAGAGCGAAGCCATGGCTTATGCCAAGCGGCTCAATGAACTCAACGTAGACAGAAAAAAACTGGCAGCACGGCTACGTCCAGTCGCAAAGAAGCTTGCGCAAACACAACTGGCTGGATCTCACACGAGCGCGCTCGTACTCCACCATCCAGACTGGCATCCAGGCATCCTAGGCCCGGCAGCATCACAAATAGTCAGGGAATTTGGACGACCAGCCGTAATGCTCACCGACGTTCCAGGCTCGGACGGCAAAGAAGTGTTTGGCAGTGTTCGTACACATGGCGATATTCATATTCTCAATGCCATAACAGGCTGTAAGGATATGTTGATCCGATTCGGAGGCCACGCAAAGGCAGCCGGAGTTACCTTGAAAGAAGAAGATCTCCTCCTTTTCAGAGAACAACTGAATGCCGAGGTACTCTCCCAAGCCGGCAGACTGGTGGTCGAACCGCAGTTGGAGTACGATTCTCAGTTGAGCCTGGCCACGATCCCAGGGAAATTTGAACGTGTGCTCAAATCCTGTCAGCCCTTCGGCAAAGGGAATGAAGCCCCACTCTTCTTTATGGAGGGCCTGCGGCCTGTATCGGTCCGCCTGCTCAGCAGAGGACAGCACCTGAAAATGACCTTGAAAGATCCACAGTCTCATGTGACCATGGATGCCATCGGCTTCTGGCAGGGCCGACATCATGCCATCGCCGAGAAAGCCCATGCACAACAGACTGGTCTGGATATATTATGCTACGTGGAGGAGAACAGATGGAACGGCAGAGTAACCACACAACTTCGCATCGAGGCACTACGTGAACATCTCTCGAAGAATAACTGATCATGAAACGCTACCTCCTTTGCTTCCTGTTACTTATTCCTTTCACTCACAGTGCAGAAGCACAGCTCCGCAGCCCTGCCGATTTCCTTGGCTATGAGCTCGGTGAACATTTTACACCTCATCACCGCGTAACCGACTACGTCCGCCACGTTGTGGAAACCGCTGGGAACGTGGATCGCATCGAGTACGGTCATACCTATGAGGGCCGTGTGTTGCAGTACCTGATCATCTCTTCGCCCGATAATATGGCAAGACTGGAGGAAATCCGTACTGCCAACCTTCAGCGGGCCGGCTTCCTGGAAGGAACTCCTGCAGAAGACATCCCAGCTCTCGTTTGGCTCAGCTATAATGTTCACGGTAATGAATCTGTGAGCACGGAAGCTGCGTTGGCAGTAATTCATACGCTGGCAAGCAGTACGGATACCAACGTACAGACGTGGCTCGAAAATACCGTCGTCATAATTGATCCGTGCATTAACCCGGATGGGCGTACCCGCTATGTCCAGTTCTACCGCCAAACACGGGGGCGCGTACATAACGTACGCGGGGAAGCCCGTGAGCACTCAGAACCTTGGCCAGGGGGAAGAACCAATCACTATTATTTCGACCTGAACCGGGATTGGGCCTGGGGAACACAAATCGAAACGCGCCAGCGCCTTCCACACTATAATCTGTGGATGCCTCATATTCATGTGGATTTTCATGAGCAGGGCGTGAACAGCCCCTATTTTTTTGCTCCGGCGGCGGTGCCCTACCATGCGTATGTCACGCCATGGCAGCGTGAGCTTCAGGATATCATAGGCACCAATCATGCTCGCTATTTTGACGAAGAGGGCTGGCTGTTCTTCACGGGGCAAGTTTTCGACCTCTTTTATCCGGGTTATGGTGATACGTGGCCCACGTTCAATGGAGCAATTGGGATGACCTATGAGCAGGCTGGCTCAGGACGTGCCGGCCTTGGTATCACTACGGCTGAGGGAGATACGCTGACACTCTCCGATCGTATTGAACATCACTATACGACCAGTCTGTCTACCATTGAGGTTGCTGCAAACCAGCGGGACCGTATCACAACCGAGTTTGGCGAATATTTCCGGAATGCTGCATCCCGACCAAATGGAGCACATGCTGCCTATGTTGTTCGCCACTCAGGCCAGGAGGATAAGGTTCGTGTACTCTCCAATCATCTGGATCTCCTCGGTATTGCTTATGGGTTTGCGACCACAGAGAGTGCAGGAGCAGGCTTTGCTTATCAGTCGGGTTCCACAGAACGTGTAAGTGTTGAGTCTGGCGACCTTGTTGTTCCGGCTGTACAGCCAAAAGGTGTGCTGGCCAGTGTTCTTTTTGAACCCGAGGCTGAACTGGAAGACTCGCTCAGCTATGACATCACAGCTTGGGCCCTGCCCTATGTTTACGGTCTGGAAGCGTATGCAATGGAGGATGAGGTAACATGGACCCCCACCGCCATCATCCCTGAACCACACGTTCTTCCATCTCGTCCTGTTGCTTATCTGGCCGAGTGGAAAAGCTTTGAGGATGCCCGATTTCTTGCAGCACTTATGCGGAAGGGTGTGAAGGTGCGCTACACAGAAATACCCTTCAAAATCAACAATAAATCCTACGACGAGGGTACACTCATTATGACGCGCGAGGGAGCAGGGGCCGCCTTCGATTCCCTCGTCATCCAGGCGGCCCGCCGCACAAATCAGCATGTTGAGGCAGTCAAGACAACACGCGTCACCGAGGGCGTTGACTTTGGTTCAGGCGATGTGGTCTATATGCGTGCGCCACGTATTGCCATCGTCGCAGGGCCCGCTGTCAGCTCGTATAGCCTCGGGGAGCTGTGGCATTTCTTTGATGAACAACTCGAGTACAGCACTACGCTGGTTAATAGTGATGATTTCGGGAGCCTGCCGCTGTTTCGCTATGACGTGATCATATTACCCTCCGGCAGCTACAGTGATGTCTTGAGCGAGCGCCGACTGGAAGAGGTTCAAAACTGGCTTCGGGAGGGCGGCCGCTTGATCGCACTCGGCAGCGCAACCCGCTTCCTTGCGGGCAAGGACAGCTTCGGCCTGAAAATCAAGCCGGACGAAGATGATGAGGACGAAGATTCACTGAGCGTACGGCTTCGACCCTACGCTGACCGCCATCGCCATGGAATCACCGAAGATGTTACCGGAGCGATCTTTCGCACGGAGCTGGATACGACACATCCCCTGGCATTCGGCTACGAACAGGACTACTTTACGCTGAAGGGCAGCAGCCAAGCTTACGCCTGGCTGGAAGATGGATGGAATGTCGGTGTGCTCAGGGAGAACAGCCTCGTCGCGGGATTCGCAGGTACCGAAGCACTGGACGCTCTAAGCAACTCACTGGTTCTGGGCATGGAATCGATCGGGCGGGGCGAAGTCATCTATTTCGTTGATAACCCGATCTATCGGGGCTTTTACTACAGTGGCCGACTCCTGCTGGCAAATGCTGTTTTCCTCGCAGGGCAACGAAGTGTGGCGACGTATTGAACCACCATGAACCGCACATACGTGATTCTGTGCCTGCTTCTGATATGTGCCTGGACTCAACGTGCTCACAGCCAGTCACAGCCCCTCAGGGGCGTAGTTTGGGATGCACCTGAGCCCCCCACTGTCCGGCATCTCCTGGAAATCCATGAAGCCGGTGTGGAAGCGGTTCGACTGCCCCTGGTCACAGATAACACTCTGCTTGACGTTGCAGATACGCTTGGATTGCAATTGTTTCAGGACTTTCCCCTCGAATTTTTACCCACTAATGTACTGTTGGACTCCCTGGAGTATGCGAAGCGCTTGGTGTGGCAAGCCACGCTGGTGAGCTTGCGCCATCCGTCTGCGCAGCATTTTGGCGTGTCAACCAAAAGCGACACCAGCACCCCACGCGCCTGCGAATATTTTGAGCAGCTTGCCAAAGAGGCTTCCGAACTTACCCTATACTACACAACCGCTTTTCTGGACCGGGATCAGTGTTCCCCGCACGTTGATCTCGTGTTAGTGGATGTGCGCAAAGGGTTTACTCCCACGTCAGTGCTGGAAAACTGGTCGGGGTCGACACCCATTGGCTTCGCAAGTATCGGACAAAAAGTTGATGATCAAACTCTCGGCTTACGCCGAAAATATTCACCCGAATCCCAGGCACGTTACTTGGAAAATCATCTGCCGCCACTGCTTGAAAGCACTGTGGAGGTAATCTTTGTTTATCGATGGCAGGATTTTGCAGATACCGGTCCCCAGTGGGGGCTGATTGATGCAGTGGACCAGAAACGACTTGCGTACAATGTTCTGCAAGGCATCTACACGGATACCCAGGACATCTTTGCGTTTGACTTGGGCAACCACCCTCGCCAGAAACCTGCCTGGAGCCTGATTCTGGCCTGGTCTGCCTGTTTCCTTGTGGTCATTCTGTGCTTCTGGTTTAGACGGTTCTCCGAAATCCTGCGACGATATTTTTTGGGCCGGGCTCTGTACAGAGATGCGCTGTATCGTGAGTGTGCACTCTTGGGGGGACCATCATTTGCTTTTGTTGTCGTCCAGGGGCTCCTCGCTGCTGCTACAATACTGATACTTATTGAGGCATTCAGAGAGCTCCGCCTGATTGAGACTATAGCGGCTTCACTAAACCCATACATCCAGGATCGCATGGCGAACCTAGCCTCCAGTCCTGGCTTCTTAACATTCGTCATGGTCGCCGCCTACCTGATGTTTCAACTTTTGTCTGCCACGTTCGGGGCACTGGGTGCGCGTCGAGCAATAAATACGTCCATGGAGCAGATTTTTGTCATCAATGCCATGGCCTACATTCCCATGGTATTATTGACACCAATGGTGATGATTGCTCCTAGCCTGAACGTCGGTCAGTTTGAGCAACTAGCCATCGTCCTTGTACTGACGTGGATCGCAGTGAAAGTATACTGTATCGTTTGCAGTGCCAGGGACTGCGCAATTTTTGGACGCGGACAGGCCTGCGGAAGCGCCGTGGGGATTCTGGTGCTGCCGTTCCTGTCTGCAGCGGTTTTCGTGACCATGCTTATGCTTCCAGCCACCAGAGATCACCTAAATTTTTATTGGCATCTCATTTTCAGAGGGTAGAGGAATCGGTCATCTGGGCCCATATACGGTCTGCAAAGTCACGGAATGGTTGCTTAGCGTGAAGCCAGCTAAAATGCAGCGCAAAAGGTGTAACCTTCAGGTAATCCCGCCTTCGAAGCAGAGCACCTGCCAACCAAAAACAGAACTGACGAACCTTTGCATTCTTGAGGCCCCGAATTTCGTACACGAAACGGCCGGTGTAATAGTCACAGATTACATTCTCGAAGTCCGGCGTATGCTCGGTCATGCCGGGTATATAATCCAGTTGAGGACTGTTTGCGCCTTGGTACCAGTGGTACACCGGCAGCCCCAGGTGGCTCATTGCCATGGCGAGGCTCCATTCACAGGATTCTTCGGATCGCCCTTCCAGTAATCGTGTCCTGAAGTGTGTCTCCGACACACGTGCCCGAAAATGCCCTGCCGTGTCGCAGACAGATTTTGTCACCTCCGGATCTGCGGCATAAATCATCCCGGCTTGCACTCGCGGCAAATGCGTTAACCCGAACCGTTTGAGCGTGCGGCGGCGGCGATCGCGCAAAAATTCCAGAATCACCACAGCATTCTTGGGGCCGCCAAAATAAAAGTCTGCCCGCTCCAGTCCCGTAGTTGTAAAAGGGTATACAGACAGCTGTGTCCAGAGTGAATCCGGATTTCTGCACCAGACCATGTCGCAGTCTATGAACAGGCTTCGCTCCCAGGGCTTGAATTTATGCAGATGATGCTTAAACCCGTTGATTGAGCAGTTCTCTTCCGGCAGTGGCTCAATGATCGTAAAGAGATCGGTTAACCCATTACGTTGGCAGACCTCAGCGTGTGAAGCTGGGCAGTAGAGGGCTACGGGGCGAACTTTGTCGTACCGTCGAAGCGTAACAACCGCGGCAACTGCATGCCGCAGGTAGGTCTCTTCTCCGTAGGTATGCAGAACGTATCCTTCCTGGGGCACAACATTTGGCGCTTAGTCGACAATAAGATACGCCGCACGATAGATCTGATCAGCCCTCTTCTGATGCAAGTCTCTTGCGTAAACTCTGCATAAATGCCTCAAATCCCCGCTTGCGCAGAAAAGTCTGAAAAGACACTGAATATCCCTCTACTGTACCTACACCATCAATAATGATGTCATATAACCACCAGGCACTATCTTTTCTATGCAGCTGGTAGACCACATCAAGGTCGGCCTCACGCACCCTTGCGGTCGTGCTTACCGATGCCTTTTCGCCTGTGACCGTCACAGACTTGATCGTAACTGGGGCCTCATAAACTGATAAATCTCCCAGCGACTGAGCGCGCACAATCGCACCAAAGGTCTCGGTAAAATCCGAACGTTCATCAGATGACAAATCCTCATAGTAGCGCCCAAGCGCAAGCCGGCCCATCTCCTCAAAGTCAATCCGATCATTGATCAGTGATCGCGCCACCTCACGCTGGGATGGATCACTTTCCATCTCACGAACAGCCGTCTTGATATCTCGATCACGTTGCACGATCAGTGTGCGCACTTCGCTCTCTGCATCCTGGGCTGTGACCGAGGGCACCCACAGCAGTGCGCCGATTACGACAATTAGCAGGGTCTGTTTCATTAGGTTTGGCTATTCAATGAATGCATTCATTTCGCGCGTCAGCACCCCCGCGGCAGCCAAGAGCTCCAGGATTGCCATGTTATACCGCCGGACTGCTTCGTAGTACCGGGCTTCCAGCGCGAGGTTGGTTTGGACTGCTTTCACGAGATTTTCCGTATCGCCCAAATCCAGATCAAAGTTGATCTGCTCTACGCGAAGCCATTCCTTGCTTATCGCCAGCGAACTATCTTCTGCGGCGAGCGCTGCTCTTTCTGTGATCACTCGACGCCATGCTTGTTCGACCTCTGCCAGAACCAGTTGCTCCGCAGCAACCGCCAGATGCCCCGCCGAAGTGTGTTGTGCCTGCGCCTGTGCAACCCGTGCCCGTGTCTGCCTGAAGTTCAATTTCTGAATCAACCCAAAACCTGTACGGGCACTTGTTCTTCTGAATCCATCACTGATATACGGGTTGGGTTGACGGTGTCGATTGGAAGCACCGCTGGCACTTAGCGTAAGCCCGAAGACGGCCTGGGGGTAGTAGTCTGCCCTTGCCACACCAATCAATGCATCTGTGGCAACCAGCCCTGCCTGTGCCTGAAGAATTTCCGGTCGATACATGAGTGCTTTTTGCTGATAAGTCGCCAGGTTCTCCAAAATGAAGGTCAGTGGTTCAAGTGTATCCCGTACCGGAACAATGATGATGGAATCTGGCGCCAGGAGTTGTCGACGAAGTGCAGAGTGCGCGGTCTGACGTTCCTGGGACACTTGCACAACGCGGCGCGCGTATTCCTGCTCGGTAAGGAGCACCTGGTAGTGATCAGCATCATCCACATCTGGATCCCCCTCTTCCAAGAGACGATTAATTTCCCGCTTAGCCATACTTACTACTTCGCCTGCCCGATCGGTTAGCCGGTACAGTTCATTGGCAAGCAAGACGCCATAATAGAGGGAGGCTGCCCGCAGGGAGGCTATGGCCATCTTCTCCTGCACGCGTGCATCCTCCAGATCCGATCCTGCACCAGCTGCCTTAATCGTACCTCCTAGAGCTCCCCATGTATAAACGGGTTGGATGAGCGATATTTCAGTCTGAGCATAGGGTCGGAGATTGCTGTAGTCATTGCGTACAGCTGGATCCAGATAGAGTTGATCACGCGGTGTACTGTTGGGATTCTCTATCCCCGGTACAACGGCGAACGCACTGGTCGCTGTTACCTCCGGCAAGATGCGGCTGCTTCGTGCCAGATCGTACCTAGCGCTGGCCCAGTCAGAATCTGACAGGGCAGCACGAACATCCGGGCTCATTGAGAGCGTCTGTTCAAGTACTGCCCTCAGGTCAATGTGCAACGTGTCGCTGTGCAGCTGTGCAGCTGCGGGCAACGCAAGGAAGCACCAGAGTCCGACAACCAAATAATTCTTTTGCATATCGATTTTAAGTCGCACTGCAACGCCTGAGGGTAACACTCGAACTAAGCATTTCAATCAGATCCTCTGGGACTATCCAGTGTTGTCGCCCCTGAATTAAACTCCAGTCAAAATGGTCTACAAGCTCGCCGGGCGATACGGGGCGGGCTTCCGGTAAAAGTCCGATCGTCCAGGCAAGATAGCCAACCAGGCATTTGGCTGAAATGCCGCGTTCTCGAAGCGTAGCAAGCGAGAGCGAAGCATCACGTTTGGAGAGCTTATCTCCCTGCGCATTCAGGACCAGTGGTAAATGCGCATAAGAGGGCCGTTCCCCTCCAAGGGTATCAATCAAATGCAATTGTCGTGCCGTTGATTCCAACAAATCCTGGCCGCGAACAACCTCAGTAATCCCCATGTGCAAATCGTCTACAACCACAGCTAACTGATAGGCAAAAACCCCATCCTTGCGCTTCAAAACATAATCGCCCACCTCTACGGCGACATTTTCCTCGTGTGTACCACATACCTGATCATAAAAAGCTATACGCCCATTAGGGACTTTGAGTCGTATCGCTGCGTCATTGTGGGGTTCAGTGTACCACCCGGGCTGCACATGCGCAGGCCGCAGGCTACGCGGGTATGGCGACTGACGCCCATGTGGCGCTGATGCTAGCTCCCGTAGATCTTTTCGTGAGAGCTTGCAGGGAAACAATGTTTCTTGTCTGTACAGTTGATCCAGTGCAGCCTGGTAGTGTTCATGGCGGAGCGATTGTATGTACAGTCCATGTGGTCCACCGATTTTTGGACCAGCATCCCAGTCAATTCTCAACCATTCCAGATCATTCAACTGAGCATCCTGCATACCGGGCACTGTTCTTGGTTCATCCAGGTCCTCTACCCTTATCGTAAACAAGCCGTTTGAACGCCGTGCCGCACACCATGCAACAAGGGCAGTGCGTGCACTGCCTACATGCAGGCCCCCTGTGGGTGAGGGAGCGAATCGGCCATGGTAGCACACGTTTTGCATGGAAATCATATACCGGAGCACCCATGTTATACAGCTACTCACATATCCTTTTCACAGGTCATCCAGGTGGCCTGTGCCAGTGCATCTCGCTGTGCCAATGCCCCAACTCTGGAGGCCATTATGCGGCCAGATGCGGGCCGCATATATACGTATCTTTGGTAGGATGACTTGTTTCACATTGATTGGATATTCACGATATCATCCCCTTTGCATCCTAGACACTGCTACGGTGTAAGACGTCATAGTATTTTTTGTTGCCCGACACTTTATGAAGTCGCAAAAACAAGGTACCTCACTTGCCCTTGGCGACCTGATTGAGGTCGCTATCGACGATCTCGGCGTCAGAGTCGGCGTGGATCAGTCGAGGGCAGTTGAAGTCTGGCATGATATTGCGGGGCCAATTATTGCGAGAGTCACCGAAAGGGTCTGGGTGAGTCGTGGAAAAATGTATGTGGAATTAAACTCCGGAACCTGGCGTCAGGAGTTGCACATGCATCGCATTCAGTGGCGCAATCGCCTGAACGAAGAAATCGGCAAGTGTATCATTAATGAAATCGTTTTTCGGTAACCGCTTTCATTGAGTCAAGGTCTTAAACAGAAATGATACGTGTGTGGCGTGAACTTGTAACCCTCTGGACTGAGGTCTTCTGGCGGTCCGGCCGAGGACGCCGTATTATTGTCTGGAAAGGTGACCGGAGTGCGGATGAGGAAACACCCTACAACGAGTTTAGTCCTAGACGGGTGCACACTCGGACAGCATTTTTTGTTACGCTCGCGGTTTACACCATCCTTATTGTCGGTGCGACGGCCCTTACGTTTTATCAAGGGTTAATCCCTGGCTTGGATATTCGCGAACTCCGGCAACATACGATGTTGATCTCTTTGCGCCTTCAGGCACTGGAGGATTCCATTGATTCACAAACCCAGTATATAACCAACATCCAGCGGTTGGTGACCGGAGATTTGGATCTTGTACTCACGGGTATCTTACCGGATACAACCGTATCCGGTGCTCTATCCATTGAACCAACCACGCCAATTCCGGCTTCTATATCGGCTCAATGGGAGGACCATGAACAGCCAGCTATTCCGATTTCCCGCTTCTCAATTGATGACTCCTCCGGGTCTACATCTTCACCAGTCTCCATCAGCTACCTAACAAGCCTTGCGCTGCCAGCACTACCGCCGGTACAAGGCTTGATCACGCGAGGATTCAACGCTCAAGAAGGGCATTATGCAATAGATATCGCAACCAGTGAGGGCACAATGGTTCGCTGCATTGGTGATGGATATGTCGTCTTCGCAGATTGGACCTATGAAGGAGGACATACCATCGTCGTTCAGCACGCCGATGGATACGTTTCGGTCTATAAACACAACCAGCGCTTACTGAAGCGGGTAGGCGATCGGGTCAGCGTACGTGAAAGTATTGCGGTCAGCGGAGATTCCGGTGAGTATACATCGGGACCACATCTTCACTTTGAATTGTGGAACAATGGCTTAGCACAGGATCCAACCGCTTACTTGTTCGGATACTAAGCTTAAATTTCTTTGCCGTTCGTAACATAAATTTAGTCCTTACCTCATTTGATTCCCATGGCAAAAAAAAACCAGCAAGCTCCCCTTACGCGTAACTTGAAAGACTCACTGGGCGCTACCAACTTGAATATCATTGCAGACGGATCAGTTATTGAAGGCACGTTCAGCACCAGTTCCGACACCCGCCTGGGAGGCAGGGTAGAGGGTGATATTAAGGTCGACGGTCTCCTAGTCATCACCGAATCAGGCATAGTTAACGGATCCCTACAGGCTGACAGTGCCAATATAGCCGGTACTGTAGACGGAGAGATCAATGTTGTTAAGAAGGTGCTGTTGACCGGCTCAGCCAACATTCAAGGACGCGTACGCACGGATCGTCTAGTTATCGAAGAGGGCGCCTGCTTCAATGGCGAATGTCAGATGGGACACAAAGCCGAGTCCCCCCCACTGACCTTCGTACAAACGCCAGTTGCAGAGAGTAGAGCGTGAAGACTAAGGAATGGGCAATTGGCAAGACAGTATGCGTGAGGCCTCGCCCTATCTGAGCCTCGGCACCCAAGTAGCAATGACCATGGTTGCATTCGTGGTCGGAGGATACTTCCTGGACAGATTTCTGGGGACGATGCCGTGGTTCATTCTGGTAGGTGCTATTCTCGGAATGGTTTGTATCTTCGTGCGTTTAATTCACATCGCGAACAGCAATAAGACGGTCAACAAACATTAGCGATGCGGGTTTACCGGCTTTTGCACGCGCCATTGCTCTCATTCGAGACCCATTTCGTAAATTCGTAGTTGAAGCGTTGCCATGACTGAGAGTGCGTTGTGGAGTGCTGTAGTGGGTGTACTTCTGGGGTTGTGTTACGTAGTAAGCAGTGTGTTTGTGATTTTGGTCGCTCAGCGGTCATCGCAGTTCGTGCCTATTGTGTTGGGCGGTATGGTGCTGCGTATGTTTGGGGCCTTGGTGGCCTTGGTTATAATTATTCAATTTCCCATTTTCCCTTTTCCGATCGCACTTCTGGCCCTTACGGGCGCATTTTTAATTGTAGTATTGATCGGATTATTTGCTGAACTCACGTGGATTATTCGCCGAAAAGCTTGATGCATTCATTGCGCTGCCTGCTTTACTTATGGTGTATACTGGGTTTTTTGGTCCCGATGACAGCCATGGCTGCCGATGACGACGAGTTTGACGCAGTGCATCATACCGCTGACGGGCACTATCTAGATTTTTCACCTATCGGTAAAATTGAGTTGCCCCGGATTTTCATTATCCGCAGCGAGGTTACCGGCTATAGCCTACGCACCTACTGGACAACCAAAGGAGCCCTTCGCTCTGGTGAGATGCATGCCTCACTCCACAGCGAAGAGATTGGAGAAGACGACCATGCAGAAGAACAGCCGGATACCGAAGCATTGATTGCAAGCGGTGATCACCTGGATGCAACACTGGCACCGAATGAGGGAGAAGTTGTACTGGATTTATCCATGACCCGACATTTGATCTTTGCATTACTTGCCTCGGGTATTTTGCTGACGATATTTCTTCAACTGGCAGAAAAGTATAAGCGTGGCATTGGACGGACGAGTGCTCCACAGGGACTCTTTCAAAACCTGTTTGAAACGCTGGTCATTTTCGTGCGCGATGACATCGCGATCCCAAATTTGGGCCAGGATAAGTACCAGCGCTATCTACCGTACCTGCTGACGGCGTTCTTCTTTATTTTGACCTGTAATCTATTGGGGCTCGTACCATTCGGTGCAACCGCCACATCCAATCTGAACATTACGGCAGTATTGGCCGCCTTTACATTTGTACTGACCCAACTGAACGGATCAAGAGATCATTGGCGGCATGTATTTTGGCCCCCCAACATGCCCATTCCCGTTAAACTCCTCTTGATCCCGACAGAAATCATGGGGCTCTTCACCAAACCGATTGCCCTTGCAATCCGGCTTTTCGCCAACTTGACTGCAGGGCACCTGGTGATACTGAGCCTCATTGGTATGATCTTTACGTTCACACAGCTCTTTGGTGAAACCGTAGGCTACGGCGTGGTACCGGTAAGTTTGGGCTTCACCTTATTCGTGATGTGCCTTGAAGTGCTTATTGCCTTCATTCAGGCTTACATCTTCACTATCTTGTCCGCATTGTTCATTGGAATGGCTATTGCCGACCATTCGCACAGTGAGGCACATTAAGCGTATAACGAGGAAACCTTTTACTCATGGACCCACAAGCTCTTGCATATCTTGGTGCTGGACTCGGCACCGGACTCGTCGCCATTGGAACTGGACTCGGCATTGGTCGATTGGCCGGACCCGCCATGGAGGGCACCGCCCGCCAACCGGAGGCAACCAACGATATTCGAACATCGATGATTATCGCTGCTGCGCTCATTGAGGGTGTTGCCCTGTTTGGTCTGGTAATTTCTTTTATCCTTGCTTTCAAGTAGGCTCTGAGGATGCTGCTTGCCGCAGACTTACTTAGTGCCAATCTCGGGCTGGCCTTCTGGCAGATTGTGGTGTTCTCGGTCTTACTGCTGTTGCTTCGGCGGTACGCCTGGGGACCGATCACGTCCGCCTTGACCCAGCGAGAGGAAACTATCGCGAGCTCCCTCAATCGGGCTGAAGCGGCTCTGGAAGAAAGCAAGCGACTGCAGGAAAGGAATGCCCAGGCTCGTCGCGAGAATGAGCAGCAAGCACAACGGCTGCTTCGAGAGGCGAGGGAAGAAGCACAGCAATCCCGGGATCGCGAAGTACAGCGTACTCGCGAAGAAATCAGTGCTCTCCGAACACAGGCCCAGGAGGACATTCTACGGGACAAAGCAAAGGCCCTGCAGGACCTGCGCAGTGAGGTGGCTGACCTGGCCATCCTCGCAGCGGAGAAGGTTCTGCAGGAGAACCTGGATGCATCGCGTCAGCGTGTGCTTGTGGACCGGTTCATAGACGAACTGTCTGTCCAGAAGCACAACCAGCCTCCCTATCAGGCATGACCTCTTCAGTGGTTGCGCAACGTTATGCGCAGGCGCTATACGACGAGGCGGAAGGTACGCCCTCGGTTGCGGCTGATGTGAAGCTGTTAAGCGGCACACTTGATGGCTTTGCTGAGCTTGATCGATGCCTGAAAAGCCCCGTCGTACCAAGGCGCAAAAAATATGCTGTACTGCAAGGCTTGTTTGCTGGACGGGTACAGGAATTGACCTTGCGCTTCCTGCTGATGCTGGTTGAGCGCGGCAGAGAAGCTTTACTTCGTACGATTGTTGCCCGATTTCTGGCATTAACGGACAAGGCACAGGGCACCATTGAAGTGCATGTCCGGGTGTACTCAGAGTTATCTGAGAGCGAGCAAGATCGCCTGCAGAGCATGCTAGGGAATAGGCTGGACAAAACCGTCCGACTTGACGTGGCTACAGATCCTGCACTCATGGGCGGTATCGTGCTCGAGATTGGCGATACGGTATATGATGGCAGTGTTCGTCACCAGCTGTCATTGCTTCGAAGCCGCCTGCACGCACAGTCCTAAATATTATTAATGATCACGAAATGACAACGGCTATACGACCGGATGAAGTCACAACTCTCCTCAGACAGGAGTTGGGTGGCTTTGAGTCCGCAACAGACATGTACGAAGTGGGCACCGTTCTGCAGGTGGGGGATGGTATCGCCCGTCTGTACGGTTTGTCCAAAGTGCAGGCAGGTGAACTCATTGTATTCCCTGAGCGCGATGTTACCGGCATGGTCCTGAATCTGGAAGAGGACAATGTAGGTGTGGTACTCTTCGGTGAAGTTCATGAAGTCAAAGAGGGGGATCGCGCACGTCGTACACGCCGAATCGCGTCCATTCAGGTGACGGAAAGCATGTTGGGACGCGTCATTGATCCACTTGGCAACGTGCTTGATGGCAAAGGCCCACTCACAGGCGAGACCTGTGAAATGCCCCTCGAGCGCAAAGCACCCAGCGTCATTTATCGCCAACCGGTGTCCGAACCATTGGTAACCGGGATCAAGGCCATTGACTCCATGATCCCTATCGGCCGTGGACAGCGTGAGCTTGTGATTGGTGACCGTCAGACCGGTAAGACCGCTGTGCTGATTGACGCAATCATCAGCCAGCACTCAACACATGAGACCGACACCCCCGTCTACTGCATCTATGTAGCTATCGGGCAAAAGGCCTCAACGGTCGCACAGGTAGCTCGCGCTCTGGAGGACAATGGTGCGATGGACTATACGGTGATTGTGAATGCACCGGCATCCGTGGCTGCGCCGCTTCAGTTTATTGCGCCTTTTGCGGGTGCCTGTATAGGTGAGTATTTCCGGGATACCGGCAGACACGCCCTTGTCATTTACGACGATCTGTCCAAACAGGCCGTGGCTTATCGGCAGGTTTCGCTTCTCCTTCGCCGTCCACCCGGACGAGAGGCCTATCCAGGAGACGTTTTCTATCTGCACAGCCGCTTACTGGAGCGTGCAGCCAAGATCACTGCAAGCGAAGAGATCGCTGCCCAGATGAATGATCTGCCCGATTCTTTGAAGGGTCGGATCAAGGGTGGAGGCTCACTCACGGCGCTGCCGGTCATTGAGACCCAGGCTGGAGCAGTGGATGCTTACATCCCGACCAACGTTATTTCGATTACAGACGGACAGATTTACCTGGAGCCAGATCTGTTTAATGCAGGTGTGCGCCCGGCCATCAACGTAGGTATTTCCGTCAGCCGTGTAGGAGGCAATGCACAGATCAAAGCCATGAAATCGGCCGCGGGGATGTTGCGTTTGGACCTTGCACAGTATCGTGAGCTCGAGGCATTCTCCAAGTTCGGTTCAGACTTGGATCCTGCCACGCAGCGACAGCTGCGACGTGGCGAGCGACTCGTTGAATTGCTCAAGCAAGGCCAGTTTGCGCCCGTACCCGTCGAAGAGCAGATAGCTGTCATTTTCATCGGCAGCGAAGGCCTCCTGGATGCTGTGGCTGTATCAGACATCCCCAACTTCGAGGAGGAGCTACTCGAAAATCTTCGCGCTCGCGTACCTGAGGCATTAGCCAGCATAATAGAGACTGGCAAATTGTCGGATGAAACGAAGGACGCCTTTCGCGAGGAGGCTAAGCGACTCGTTGACCTTTACGTTAACACAGCCTGATGGCTACCCTGCGTGACATACGCACGCGTATTGGATCTGTCCAGAATACGCAGCAAGTTACCCGTGCCATGAAAATGGTCGCGGCAGCAAAGCTGCGTAGGGCTCAGGAGAATATTTTCAAAACGCGTCCCTATGCCTACAAGATTGGCGAGATCATTGAGCATTTGAAACGCCAAGGGGCCGTAGACGCGCACCCCTTATTGCGGGAACGAAAGGAGGTCAAAGCCGCGCTCGTTGTTGTCATTACCGGGGATCGCGGACTAGCCGGCGCTTTTAACAGTAATGTTATCAAGACTGCCGAGGCACTGATTGCCTCCGAGTATTCAGAACTCCACGCAAACGGTTTGTTGCATATAATTGGTGTGGGTCGTAAGGGGGCCGAGTATTTTACAAAGCGCAACTACAATGTGGTTGCTGACCTTAGCGGTGTATTCGGGGATCTGAGCTTCGAAACGGCCCTGAGCATCGGTACTCTCGCCACGGAAGGATTCATGGCAGGCCGCTGGGATGAGGTTAAGCTCGTTTACAACGAGTTCAAGAATACGATCGCCCAAAACCGGATTATTGAACCCCTAATTCCAATACCCTCGGAGCGGTTTCAGACACCAGTGATGCAGCAGGAGGATACCGTTATGCCGGAGATAAAGGAGCGTTACCGGGCCGACTACATATTTGAGCCGGATTCGGCACAGATTCTGGATACACTGGTCCCACTATTCGTGAATTTTGCGATCTGGCGTGCATTACTGGAATCCTGTGCTGCCGAGCATGGGGCACGCATGGTTGCGATGGATAACGCCACTGCAAATGCAACGGAGCTCCTGCGCGCATTGCGCCTTCAGTACAATCGTGCACGTCAGATTGCCATTACTACGGAAATCCTCGAGATCATTAGCGGTGCTAACGCGTTGGAGGGGGGCACGTGATTTCCGTGGCACGCATAACATACGTGGCTGGAATACGATCCTTGGGAGAGGTGGCCGAGTGGCTGAAGGCGCTCCCCTGCTAAGGGAGTATGGGTTAACAGCTCATCGTGGGTTCGAATCCCACCCTCTCCGCTCTTGGCCGAACGATCGTTCGGCTTATACGATGGCGTACATGGAATCTCGGAGGGGTGGCAGAGTGGTCGAATGCACTGGTCTTGAAAACCAGCGTACCGCAAGGTACCGGGGGTTCGAATCCCTCCCCCTCCGCACTATCAAGCTTATAACCTGAGTCCGTTCCGTAGACCTCTATCTAGGGCTCAAATAGCTGGGTGTGCGGCGTCTAGGAGTCCTTGATGACCACATCCGCTGCTCACTACCGAAATACTACGGTACTATTCTCCTACTTTACCGTTATTCTTGATCCCAATCTCTTTCCATCTTTTTTGCAGGACAGCAGCTCAAAATGTAAGTTCAATGGGGGTGCGCCTAGCCGGAGCACTCTGCCTCATTGACCGCAGAAGAATTGAGGAGACGATAGCTGCATTTCATGGCTCCTTTATGGCTTCAACTCCGCCCCCATGATCAGTATCCTGTCTAGATATATCATCCCAATTGCTCACACTGTGACTGGGGGCGCCGAGGAAGGGGATATCCAACGCTACGACGCAGTCTCAAGGAGATGATGTTCGGACATCCGCATATTTGCACCGCCCTATAAATCTGCTCGATATCGTAGTATGTGCGGAACTCTGAAAGCACTCATATACAGGTAGTCCTTGTGCAAGAACAACATCTCAGGATAGACCGGCTCGACCTCCGACCCGTCGCCATCAGCGGACGGCGTCGTGCTAAACTGCACGGTGGCTACGTGCTCAAATCGCTGCCCCTCAAGTATGCGAACAAAAAAGACTCGCTTACCAATCGAAGCCATTATCATATCTGCCCCAGAAATTGCTACGCTTTTCCACAAAAGCCTAAGCCCGACACCGGCCCCGGGGGGACCACCTTCTCGTATAGCATAGTTTCGGGCATGCTCATCTATGACTGATCCGTAGAAGCGAATCGTGTGCACGTGTTCATGGGTTCTATTGAATACGAAGAGATACGGCAGGCCCGCAAACGCCGCCAACACATACCGCCCGTTTACAGTGGAAGCCATACGCATCGTGTTATTCAGCGGGGGCTGCAAACTATCAATATCCAGTGAGCGCAAGAACGGTGCTTCCTCCTCAAACGGCGCTTCGCTGCGGCGCGGACATATACGGTACGCGTGCCCCCGCGCACACGAGGCATATAGATGGGTACGCGAAGCGGCCAGATTGACTCCGCTTCCGGTAGCCAGGTACTGGTCTCCTCCCTTTGGCAGAATAGCCACGTACGACAGCTCTCTGGACAACAACTGGATTCGGGACGGCTCGACGGCAAAAAAATGATCGCCGTTAAAGAGAATGCCACGCAGGTAGGAAAACTCCAAGGGTCCTTCACCTTTATTACCCACGCGCCGTTGCAGCGGACCATCCAGACCGGCTACAAAAATGTGATTGTTAATGACGTCGTTAATGTAGAAACTGTCCTGTGCAACCGTGAAATAAAAATGGGCCTTCACCCAATATTATGATAAAATCTGTAAATTCAGAAAAATTCGATATAAGGCGGTCATGATAGTAGTGGTTATATGCTCTATTTTTGGTCGTTATTCTGGGGAAAATTTCACTTGAAACAGATGCGAATACAATGAAAAAGGATGAGGCGAGTATCCATAGGAGTATAGGGCTTGAATCGCCTTGGGAGATTTCAGAGGATCGTTATGATGATAAGGATCGGGTACGGCGGGTAACGGTGATCTGCACGGATACATCATTGCTGTCATGTCCGAAGTGTAAGGCGGCTTGTTCCTTTTATGATTTGCGCGAGGCACGTTCCTGGCGGCACTTAGATACCTGTACCTATCGTACGGAGTTAATTGCCCGGGTTCCGCGTGTAAAGTGTCGAGCGTGTGGAGTTCGGACGGTGCAGGTTCCTTGGGCATCGTCGAGTTCCCGGCACACCTTTGACTTTGAAGAGATGGTAATTGGATGGCTTGGGGATGCGAGTGTATCCGCAGTATCGCGGCAGTTCGGCGTGGGATGGAAAGTGATTTCAAGGATCATGGAGCACGCGGTAGAGCGAGGACTTCGGCGCAGACAAACGGAGATTATTCCGCACATTTGCGTGGATGAGACCTCCTTCCGTAAGCGACATAAATACGTTACGGTCGTTTCCGATGCAAAGGCAGGCAGGGTCCTGTATGTGGGGATCGGACGCACGAAAGCGGTGCTAAAGCGCTGGTATTTAAGTCTCACACCAGAACAATTGGCGGGGATTGAGAGCGTGAGCATGGACATGTGGCCCGCCTACATCTCTGCCACCTTGGCGTGTGTAGCTGATGCAGCGAAGAAGATTGCGTTTGACCGGTTTCATGTGGCGAAGTATCTGGGGGAGGCCGTGGACAAAGTGCGTCGGCAAGAGCACAAGGCTTTACGCGCCGAAGGAGATACGACCCTCACCGGAAGTAAGTACGACTGGCTAACGAACCGGGAAAATATGTCCAAGAAGCAGAAAGCGCGGTTTCAATCGTTGAAGAACAGTTCGTTGAAAACCGCCCGGGCGTGGGCCATCAAGGAGATGGCACGAAATTTATGGCATTATGTACATCCCACCTGGGCCCGCAAGGGCTGGAAAAGATGGCTTTCCTGGGCCATGCGCTGCCGCTTGGAGCCGGTCAAGGAAGCCGCCAAAACCATTAAAAACCACCTGTGGGGAATCATCAATGCAATTATTCTCAAGGTCAGCAATGGCCCGGCCGAAAGCATCAACAGCCGAATAAAAACAGTCAAAGTACGCGCCCGCGGATTCCGAAATAATGAACGATTTGCAACCGCCATTTACTTCCATCTCGGAGGCTTGGACCTCTCCCCCAGAATGAAATGAAAATTGCGTTTTCACAAGATTGGCCCAAGACCCAAAAAAATAGGGGCCCAGTGCAAGCGAATCCTGCGCCTGGGCCACTGCTTTGTCCAGATACCAGGTCTGTGCGTCCATGGCATCTGTGTCGATCAATGACTGCGGCACTGCCGCCAGCAACGAATCAATGACTTCGGAATCAATAATTCTTACGAGATCGGGCCCTCTCTGGCATGATGCCGCTAGGGGTACGATAAACACGAGTACGAAGACTGACCAGAAGGATTGAAGCTGTTGCCAGCTGTCAATACGCTGCAAAGCACTCGACGCCAATCCATCTGGTTTTTCCATGCCACGGATCCCAACGCCGCAGGCGCTGTTATTTATGGATGCTGTCATTAATGTAGGGCTCTGCCATCCGAATGGCGTACCTGATACTCTACCAATATTACTCATGTGCCGTCAATGCAGAATAGGATAAGGCCAGATGCTCATTCTGTCAATAATACGGGGATCACGCACGATACGCTGCGCACGTATCGCACTAGGGCAACAACCGATAGTGGTCATCAAACATCCCACCGGTGCTCAAAATCCTTAGAGTGGTTCATTCCAATGGTTTTTTTCATCGTGATGTAAAGCCGAACAATATTATTTTGGCCGATGGCAATCCCAACTGTCCAGCACTGGTAGATTTTGGTTTAGGCAATCAGAAGGTGCAAAATTTTGGCTCACAACCGAGGATGGACAGGAGGTGGGCTACCGGTTTCTTCAATTACGTGAACTTCGGCATGGGAAGCGGGAGCGTGTGCCACGAAGTACACGGAGGTGAGTCAATGACATAGCCGAAATGTACGAACTGTATAAGGGATGGGGGACGGCCCCCCGCAATCGCCGTGCAGGCGGAGGTTGCAAACCGCCCACAGCTGCTGCACTAAAGAGGTGTGGTGGTGAGCGTGCTGGGAAAAGGCAGGTGTAGGAACCTGTCAGGTGAGAGTCGTAGAGTCGAACGCAAGTGAATCACGGATGACGAGTCGAAAGTCCTTAGAAGATGGTCAAAACCGGGGTATTCTCCTGATCCCGGGACGAGGTTGGCGGGGACCTGCTTACTGGCCAACCGGCCTCCGGCATAAACGTGGCGAGAATGCGACTTGGGCCCTTATACGGAACGTGGGAACGTGTCGGAGTGATGAGAAGGGAGCGTGGCAAGCAGGCAGTACCTGTAAGCCATTGAGTACCAAGGCACTCCACACGGGCGGATCACCTCGTAGTAGTGATGAGACTCCTGTAACGGGAGAGGAGCGAAGGGGGTGAACCATGCAGCAGGACGCGAGGAAGCAACCGAAAGGGAGGACTTCAACGCAAAACGCAAAGCCGTTTCCAGTGACCAAGCGACAAGTTTGGGAGGCGTGGAAGCGTGTAAAGGCGAACCAAGGCGGGGCGGGGATCGATGCGCAGTCCATCGCAGATTTCGAGGCCAAGCTTGCGGATAATCTCTACAAGCTCTGGAATCGAATGGCATCGGGCAGTTATCATCCACAGCCGGTGCGACGGGTAAATATTCCGAAGTCGGACGGAGGCGTCCGGCCCTTGGGAATCCCAACCGTTGCGGATCGGGTGGCACAGATGGTGGTGAAGCAGGTTTTGGAGCCGGAACTGGAACGAGAGTTCCATCCCGATTCCTATGGATACCGACCGAACAAATCGGCCCATGACGCACTCCGGCAGACGCGAACGCGATGCTGGAAGCGGGCCTGGGTACTGGACATGGATATCAAATCTTATTTTGATACGATAGACCATGCTCTGTTGATGAAAGCGGTCCGGCTACACACGGATCAGAAGTGGGTGCTCTTATATATAGAGCGTTGGCTGACGGCACCGGTGATTCATCCAGACGGGACGGAAGAGGCTCGGGATGTTGGGACCCCGCAGGGCGGGGTAATCAGTCCGCTGCTGGCCAATCTGTTTCTGCATTACGCGTTTGATAAATGGATGGAACGGAGGTATTCGCACATTCCATTTGAGCGGTATGCAGACGACATCGTGTGCCATTGCACGACAAAGAAGCAAGCGCGCTATCTCTGGAAGGTGCTGAGGGAACGCTTTAAGGCTTGCAACTTAACCTTGCACCCAGTGAAAACCAAGATTGTATACTGCAAGCAGGCATACTTTCGGGGTTCATTTCCAAACACTTCGTTCGATTTTCTGGGGTATACGTTTCGACCGCGGAAGACACGGAGTCGGAGGGGGAGGAATTTTCTTGGGTTCAATCCGGCGATGAGTCGGAAGGCGATGAAGGCCGTACAAGAGACGATCCATGGTTGGAGGTTGGCTCGAATGAGTCCACACCCGATTACGTACATAGCGGGCAAGATCAATGCCACGGTACGTGGATGGATTGATTATTACGGTGCGTTCTTTAAATCAGCATTAAGGCGGCCATTGGAAGGCATTGACCGTCACCTAACACGGTGGCTAATGCGGAAATATAAACGTTTCCGTGGTCGGTGGCTTCGGGCGTTTACGTGGTTAATAGAGCGTGCTCGTCGGGATTCGGGATTGTTCGTGCACTGGCCTGAATTCCCGCGTTCATTTTCTCATGTGAGGATTATGGTCGTTTAGAGAACTGTACTCGTAGGGTTTTGTTGTCGAGCCAGGGGATTTTCTGGTGTAATTCGTGCTTGTCAGAGAATAGGTCATTTTTGCGATTCTTGCTATACTCATAACAATCTGGGCCCATAATTGTGGCGTCGTTGGTGGAGTTTCGGGGGAATCAGGTGCCTTTCGGCTTGCTGAATGGTCACTGGAAGACATTTTTTGCTCTCCGATGCAGCTGGGACGCGACCATGCGTGCCAACCCGACGTATGTCTGCCTTTCCGCTTATGGCGGAGCCTGTCCAAATTCCTTCGGTAGGATTACAGCGGCGCTACGCCGCTCGTTTTCGGGCCTGATGCCAGCGTTTGAGCCGCTCCTCTTTCCGCTTCAACTGCAAGCCAAGACGATGCATGTTGGCCGCGACCACAGAGAGCGCCACCGTGCGACCAAACCCCGCCTTACCATGCGTACGCACCAAGTCCAGTCCGCGCTGGTTCAAATTGTTGATCGCGGATTCTACCGCCGGATGCTGACGACGACCCTCCACAAAGTCCGGGACGGATGCGCGCGCCTTGTCCGCATGACTTAAACGACCCCGCTTCGGCATAATCACCAGTTCCAGAATTTGCTCCAATGCGCGCCGGTTGTGTTCCGATGAATACCCCGTATCCATACTGCACGAAGTCAGGGACGGGTACAGCGTCTTGGCCTCCCGTAAAAAATCCACGATCATCGACGAATCTACCCCCTCGTAGAGCACCCGGTAGTGAAGAATGTACTGATGCTGGTCCTCCAAGACGCAGACCGGGAGTCCCAACTCCGCCTGTACCCCCGCCTTACCTTTGCTGATCCAACGCGTATGCGGCTCGTGAACTGAGAAAATCTTCTCCGAATGCGGAATCTTTTCGCCCCTGAGCAACCGCCGATCCACCTGATCGATCAGTGTTAAGCTGCATCCCAGGTAGTGCAGCCACCGATCACTGCAATCTGCCCCCAACCTCCGCTGCGAAGCCAACGCCTTCTTCACCAGCTTTCTGCAGTGGCACAGGTATTTGCGCACCCGATCACGACGACGCCAGCCCCGTGACCTGCGTACCCCTTGAAACAAACGATCAAGCCGCTTTTCCCAATCCGACGCCTTGCGCCAGCCCGGCATGCCGTGCGCGCGGCTCATACGTGCGGACGCCCGAAGCAAACAACCCACCGCATCCCTTAGCAGACTGACATCCGTAGGCCAATGTACATGCGTCTTCGTCACCGCTGAATCTACTCTGCAACGTAACCCCTCCTGACGGGCCTTCTTCGTAAGCTCTGCGTGCCCATGCGCCACCACGACCTTGTTGAGCTTGCCCAGTAACTCCTCCGATAACAAACTCACATTGTCCAGAATCGTCTGTACATGGTATTCTGGTTCCGTTCCCTCGCGCCAACCACCATGCCCAAGCATCTGGCGCAGGAGCTTGTCGTAGTTCGCCATATGCGTCAGTCGATCGAAATCGCAATTAAGGGCCTGCTTCATCATCCCCAGAACAAAAATCCTCCACAGTTCCATCCCACGGCGGCCCAATTTGTGACTGACTCCCGAAGCCACGCCCCCTTCCAAAAGCTCGAAAATCTTCGCTCGCGTCTTTGCATTCTTGTAAATCGAAAGCAAACCTCGCAATACCACCGGAATGTCATCCCGGCTTCGGGGGTCAAGCTCGATCTCTTCAATCGGAACCTGCCCAAACGCGCGTTGGGCTTCCATTACTACTCGCATGGCAACAAAGGGGCGAATGTACACGCTTAAACGCCCAAATCAGACCTCCTCCCCCAAAATTGCCGCCAGATTCGCAAATTCATTCAACCTCCTACGCGGACGACGACTATGCGATGAGAGCCCCAAATACACGCTAAATCCTGACCAAATCCACCAAAAATGACCAAATCTGCTCCCAAATACCCGAATTCATCGTATCATCCCACGACCAAAATCATTTTCTGGCAAGCACTAATTCGGGGTATCCGGCAGCGACCAGGTAGTTATCTTTGGCGCGTGCACGCAACTGGACGAGGATTTCATTCTGGGTAATGGTGACCTTTCCGGTGTGTCGCATCAGGTCACGGTAGAGAGTCCGCGCCTCGGCTTTTTCATAGCCTTGTCCGACGCGCACGCCCATGAGTCGATAGAGTACGCTGGCCATAACGGTCAACTGCACATCAACTTTGATGCGCATAGGAACGGCCGAGCTCAACGCATCCATGTGAAAGAAGTCAATGGCATCGCTGATGACATTTTCGATGACCATACGCCGGGCATACCGGTCAATCAGTTGCCGGGGCGTGCGTTTCATCTGATTGGTAATCAAAACTGTTGGCTTGTCATGTCCTAAGTTTTTGACAAGCAGTTGCCGAATGGGCTTGGGATAAGCACGCAGTTTGACGGTTTCATCCACGACGCTTGGGGTCCGATACGCACGCCCAATGTTGGAGAGTCGGATTTTCTTCCAGGCCGACTTATCCAGGGAATGAATGCGCCGGATCAAGGAAGCGTGGCGGCGGCGCAGCGTGATAAAGTCAATGCCGAGCGCATCCAGTTCTGCCAAGTTGGCATAGACCGTAAACCGACTGTCAAAGACCAGTTCACCGGGGAGCTTCCCCGTTCGGGCTTTCCAATCTCTGACAAACTCCAGAATGGCATCATTCTGGGTTTCTTTTCGGATCGTCGAATCCGCGTAACAGAAGACATGTGCTTCGGCATCGCGGGCCAACAGGGTCAGGATCCCGCGTTGGCGTCGACTTCGCTTGGAGACAAAGTGTTTCTGCAAAAGGGCCTGATGCTCATGATAGGGGATGGTATGGAAATCCAGGTCCACGGAGGCGCCCGTACCCCCCACATTGGCCAGCTGTGCAGCGGCATGATACCACCGGTGCATCAAGGGTCCCGAAAAGGTCGAATCCACCTGGATGGAGTACTCCGTCAGGGTCGTGCGTTTGGGGATGACATTGAGGCCGGTAAACAATGCGAGGCCCTGATCCAGCGTTTCGGCCATGACCTGGGAGGGCCGTCCGATCCCGGCGAGCTTCAGGGCCAAGAGCGAACGAACCGCACAACCGGCCGGGATCATACGGGTACCCGGCATCTTGACGTGATCCAGAATTTCGTCAAGACCTATTCGCGCTAGATCAAAGGCGAATAAAAACAATCCTGCAAAATCAGTCGAAAAGGACCGCGGACTGAGATCAAGCTTTTTGCGGTTTGCGTTGAGGGTTCGCGGAGCAGGCCGCTGGGCGGATCGGCGGGGCAGGCGCTTGATGTTTTCCTGGTTGAAGATCTTATGGATGTAGCCTACACTGGCCGGCATGTTTTCCTTTTTCAGTGCCTCCTGAATCTGATAGAGGGTTAAGCCCTGTTGTTTTCGGAGGGCAAGAATCCGGGCACGTTTGGGATCAGTCGGCTTAGCGCGGGGTTCGGATTTTTTTAATTGGGGCCAAAAGAAGTCTGCGGAGGGATTTTTATTGAAGCGTGTGAGGAGGTTACGGAAGGAGCCGGGGGCATAGCCGCCGCGCTCGGCGGCTTCTTCAATCGTGCATTCTTCGTGGAGGTAGGCTCGGAGGGCTTCATACTGACGCATGGGGAGGCCATCGGGCAGCGCAAAGAAATCGGAGCGTCGGTTCATTGTATATCGTGAACTATGAAATAATAGCCAATATAATAACAATAAAATTATAAAACAAACGACGAACTAGAATACATTAAAAGACCCAGTAAAATCAACGAAATAGCGGACGAAATGTCCAATTCAGAGGCTATGAGCAGGGATTGAGCTGGGATAGCTCGGCGGCAACACCAGGACAGGATACGATGTTATAATATTGGAATACTGTTCGTAAGTTCACGTAAAATATGAATATAGGTGCAAAAAAGCCATTTTCAGGCCCTATTCATAGGATTTTCCGTGAAAACACGCTTGGCTGAAACTCCCCGGGAATTCAGGCTGGGAGTTTCTTCATGGTTCACCTTTATTCAATTCCGAACGGCTGCATGGTAGGAGCCGTGTGAGTTGAGAGGCTCACGCACGGTTCTGTGAGGGCCGGGGGGTGAGATTCCCCCCGGCTACTTGACTGAGATTATTCTAAGTCTCTTGGATGAAAGGTTGCATCGCACATCATCGTCCATCCAAGATATGGTGTTGAATTTGAAAAATGGTTAGTAAATGGCTGTTACACCAGCTCCATGCCACGCTATATGGTTGATCCCTCTCATAGTCCGTCTTCTCTAGTTGTTTCGGCATAATAGAATGAGAAATCGTGCTTCTATGCACGTTTACATGGATGGCTTCAATCTTGTGGACTCCACATAGGGCGCTATTATTTTTGGGCCACAGCTATTTTAATAAAAGGGGTCAGTTTCGAACACTGGCTGGACAGACGTTTAATGAAAAAACCGGATTCTCACTTTCCCCATCATGGAACACCTGTTTGTTGGCATTGACCTCGGAACGTCCGGTATACGAACACTGGTTGTTGACGAAACCGGGCGAATCCATGCAAAAGCAAGCTATCCAATCCAGGGAGAGCGACATAACGGACTACATCGACAAAATCCAGTAGAGTGGTGGGAGGCGATCTGCAGCACGGTCGGCACATGTATATCGCAGCTAAAGCGGTGCGGTGCTTCAGCAAGTCAGCTTCGCGGAGTAGCAATAGACGGAACCTCGGGTACGGTAGTACCTACCGATCGTGATGGACAATGCACAGGTTCTGCCATCATGTACGATGATATCTCCGGGCGAGAGTTTCTGACCGAGCTTTCGAGAACACACAGCGCGGCAGTTCTGTCGCTGTCTGCACTGGGCACTGCCTACTGGTTAAAGAATGATAACTCTCAACCCTCGCCATCACAACTCCTGCCCCAAGCTACCTGGGCATGCAGACAGCTGGTTGGTAGCGCAGTACCCACCGACTACAGCAATGCACTTAAATTTGGTTACGATCTGGGAAGAGGCCAATACTACACGTGGATTGATCCAGCGATCTGTGTACAGCTGTCAGCTGTCGTCGAGCCCGGTACGATCCTGGGTAAGTTATGCAGAAAAGCCAGCGAACAAACACAATTACCCGAAGGGTTGCCCCTTGTGGCGGGAACCACGGACGGGGTTGCCAGCTGTATTGCCTCAGGTCTGCGCCGAATCGGTGATTACAGTACCTCGCTCGGATCGACCCTGGTTTTTAAGTCCTTATCTGAGCACCGCTCATCACATCCTCTTCTGTACTCCCACAAACTGCCTGGCGGTTACTGGCTGCCAGGTGCAGCAAGTAACACGGGGGCTTCGTGGATCAAGACTTGGTTTCCTGATGCAGACCTCCCACGGATGGATGTCGATGCACTCCCGTATCTCCCATCCAAAGACATTGTGTATCCGCTCACGCTCAAGGGGGAACGATTCCCATTCGCAAACAGCAGTGCACGTGCGGTCCTGCCTCCCGGTCTAAGCGGTGCACGCAAGTTCGCTGCATGTCTCCAGGGAACGGCATGCTTGGAACGCATAGCTTATACGCTACTCGACGAAGCACTAGGCATGCCTCCTGGTCAGGGGGAGGTATACAGTACAGGCGGTGGCAGTTCCAGTGATATATGGATGCAACTGCGTGCGGATCTTTGCCAGCGGATCTACCACCGACCCGCGTGCACGGAAGCGGCATTCGGTGCAGCGATCTTGGCTGCTGCAGCCACCTGTAATTCAACGTTGCCAGAAGCTATCCAACAGATGACCCACCAAAGCAAAACTTTCGAACCACGTCGCAAATATGAGGAGGCTTATGCTGCCTTTGTTCGGAGCGTTCGACTGTATCTAAACCCCTAAGCATCCATTGCCTGCACAACGTCAAGCACCTCAGTGATGATTTCCAGTGCTTCATCCAAGGTGTCTTCGGGAATATTAAGCGGAGGAGCAATCCGGATGACGGTTTCCGAATGAAGTGTCCAACCCAGGAGAACCCTTCGCTGCAGGCATTTATCCACAACCTGCTCCGCAACCCGAGTATTCATCAAATCCATACCAAGCATCGCCCCTCTGCCGCGTAAGTCGGTAATGAGCGCATGCCTAAGCTTCGTGCGTACACGCTCACCCACCCATAATGCGCGCTCAACCAATCCCTCCTCCCTCAACACCTGTAGCGTCGCATTGGCTGCCGCACACGACACCGGATGGCCACCAAATGTTGTTACGTGACTCAGCGGAGGATCACGCCGCAGCGACTGCATTACTTTGGCGTTGGCTATAAAAGCCCCCAGCGGCATGCCGCCTCCCATAGCCTTGGCCAAAGTCAGGATATCCGGTACAATACCTTCATGTTCAAACGCAAACATGCGCCCCGTCCGGCCAAAGCCGGTCTGGATCTCATCCAGAATCAACAGCGCCCCCATGGCCGTGCATCTCGCGCGTAAAGCCCTGAACCAGCCGGGTGGAGGCAAACGCATTCCTCCCTCACCTTGGATAGGCTCAACGATCACACATGCAACCGAGTCATTAATGCCCTCTAAAGCTTCGAAGTCCCCAAACGGCAGAAACGTCACATCTGGTAACAGAGGGCGGAATGGATCCTGATAAACGCGCCTACCCGTAACGCTCAGGGATCCATGAGTATCGCCATGAAAAGATCGCTCAAAAGCCACCATCCTACTACGTTCGGTGTACTTCTTGGCCAACTTGAGCGCACCCTCGTTGGCCTCAGTACCTGACATTGTGAAGTACACAGAATCAAGTGCAGCTGGCAGAACGCTTGCCAACTGTTTAGCCAACCGTACCTGAGGAGCTTGGACAAACTCACCGTACACCATCACGTGAAGATGCCGATCTAATTGATCACGAATCGCACGCAATACGCTCGGGTGCCGATGTCCCAGTGACGAAACCGCAATCCCGCTGATAAAATCAATCAGTTTGCGTCCATCGGTCAACACGAGAAATGGTCCTTCTGCCCGCTCTATTTCTAAACCAAGAGGGTGGTCACTGGTCCAGGCAATGTGCCTGGCAAAATCTGCTTTCATTGTTCAATCTCCAATCCAATCAGGCGAACAGGTATATACACGTCGGGTTCAACTTCTTCTGAACAATAAGCACAGCTCATGGATCTTCGCGGGAAAGTAGCGGTCGTTACCGGCGCAAGCAGTGGCCTTGGAAGCGAGTTTGCTCGACATTTGGTGCGTCATGGAACCACCGTCTACGGACTCGCACGACGAGTAGACCGTTTGAAATCGCTCGAGTCCCAACTGGGAACGAAATTTAAACCAGTAGAATGTGACGTGACCGACGAAACGGCAGTAGAGCTGGCTTTTTCGGGCTTGAATCACATTGATATTCTTGTCAATAACGCGGGCCTCGGCCGTTTTTCCGCAATTGATGCTCAGACTAAAGAAGATTGGGATGCGCAAATTGACACAAACCTGACAGGCGTCTATCTTTGTACACATGTGGTGGTGCCGCGCATGAAGGAGCAGAATGCGCAAACGGGATTCGGTGGACATATTGTTAATATTGCATCTGTTGCGGGTTTGGTTGGCAATGCAAATCTAAGCGCCTACAATGCTACAAAATTTGGTTTGCGCGGCTTTAGCGATGCAACAATGAAGGAACTGCGCGGTCATGGTATCAAGGTAAGCTGTGTCTGTCCCGGCAGTGTAGCAACTGAGTTTGGTCGCGTCGCAGGTTCCTCGGGCGCCCCTAACCCTATGCAGCCGGAAGAAATTGCAGCGACGGTCATCCATATACTGGAGGCCTCTGACAATTATTTGATTTCCGAGGTGGTAATGCGACCACTTCGACCACGTGGATAACCATGGAACGTAGACGATTCATTCGATCAGCTGCCCTCGGCACCGCAGCCGGTGCTGTCCTTACCGGTTGCGGCCCCCAGAGTAGTGATGCCCCGGCTGTTCAAACCGACACTCCAATGCTGCGATGGCGTCTTGCATCCAGCTTTGCCCGCTCTCTAGATACCATTTATGGGGCAGCGGAGGTAATGAGCAACCGCGTCAGTCAACTGACCAATGGACGGTTCACCATCCGTGTTTATCCGGCCGGTGAGATGGTTCCTGCATTTGAGGTGCTTGAGTCGGTTCAGAAAGGCACGGTGCAAATGGGGCACTCGGCGGGTTACTACTACATAGGCAAAAATCTCGCCTTCGCTTTTGAAACCACGGTTCCTTTTGGCCTCAACGCCCGGCAATTTAACAGTTGGGTCTATGAGGGGGGTGGACTGGCAATCCTGCGGGAATTATTTGCAGACTATGGTGTGCTCAACTATCCTGGCGGCAATACTGGCGCGCAGATGGGTGGATGGTTCAATCGGGAAATCAACAGCCTACTTGATCTGCGCGGGCTTTCAATGCGCATTCCTGGACTAGGCGGACGGGTTATGGACCGTATGGGGGTGACCGTACAGCAGATTCCGGGCGGAGAAATTTATCCCGCACTTGAGCGTGGAGCAATAGACGCTGCCGAGTGGGTAGGTCCCTATGACGACGAAAAACTGGGCTTCAATCAGGTTGCGAACTACTATTACTACCCGGGCTGGTGGGAACCGGGAGCCAATCTCTCCTTCTTTGTCAATCAACAGGCAATGCAGGAACTCCCTCCAGCGTATCAGTCTGCATTGGAAGTCGCCATGGCCGAAGCCAACCAGTATATGCTTGCACGGTATGACGCCTTGAACCCGCCTGCCTTTCAGCGTATTCTTGACTCCAATATCGAATTACGTGCGTTTCCGAGGGATGTGATGGATGCGGCATACACCGCTTCCGAAGAGCTCTTGCAGGAGGGACGTACGGATCCTGCCTTTGCTCGCGTGCATGATTCTTTTCTCGCATGGCGCCGGATCTCTGATGACTGGATCCATACAGCGGAATACGCCCTGTTTTCTTACATGCACGCCCGCAGAGAAGAAGGTACCTAAGGCACTCAGAGCGCCCAAAGAACTAGGTCAGGGAATAGGATCAGGAGTATCAAACCTATGACCTGAATTCCTATGAAGGGGATTACTCCCCGATAAATCGACTCTGTCCGCATACTCGGGGGAGCCACGCCTCTTAGATAGAATAGAGCAAATCCGAACGGAGGCGTCAGGAATGATGTCTGCAGGTTCATTCCTACCATTACTCCAAACCAGACCAAAGCAACGCTCGCAGGTACACCTAGCATCGGGCTCAGGAGCTCGGCAGCGGGCGCAACCATCAGGGGGATAATGATAAAGGCAATTTCAAAGAAATCAATAAAGAACCCCAGAATAAATATCGCGAGGTTAGCAACAAGCAGGAATCCTATTACGCCTCCGGGAAGATTGATGAGGAGATCCTCGATCCAGATTCCACCATCCAGCCCCCGAAATACAAGCGCAAATGCGGTGGAGGCAATGAGCAACATCATCACCATTGCCGTTAGTTTCACAGTCTCTTCCATGGTACCCCGCAGCGCTTTTTTGTCCAGACGGCCGTTCAACGCTGCCAGTCCAATGGCGCCAACAGCTCCTAGGGCTCCAGATTCTGTAGGTGTGGCAATGCCGGCAAAAATGCTGCCGAGCACCACAAAAATGAGCATCAGTGGCGGGAGCATTACCAGGAAGACCTTCCGCAGCAGTCCTTCTCGCTCTGCGTTTCTTACCTCCAAGGGGAGTGCTGGCGCCGCGGACGGCTTGAGAACAGCAGTTCCTGTGGCATATATCCCATAGAGTAGCGCAAGTAAAACGCCTGGGACCAGCGCGCCGATAAACAAGTCACCAACTGATACGCCCAATTGATCAGCCAGTACTACCAGCACTACACTGGGAGGAATGATTTGCCCCAGTGTTCCTGTTGCTGTAATCACGCCTGCGGAGAGCTCCCTCGAGTAACCGTTCTTGAGCATGATTGGCAATGAAATCATTCCCATTGCCACGACACTCGCACCTACAATACCTGTCGCGGCTGCCAGAAGCACCCCCACAAGGATGACTGCGATCGCCAATCCCCCACGGAGCGGACCAAAAAGAAGCCCAGTCGTATGCAGCAGGTCCCGTGCAAGATTACTCTTTTCAAGCATGGTCCCCATGAAAATGAAAAAGGGGACCGCCAATAGCGTGTAATTTGACATAATGCCGAACAGACGATCCGGTAGTGCCAGCATTAGATGCCAGTCGAAGTAGCCTGTGCTAACGCCAATCACAGCAAAAATAAGCGAAGCACCCCCAAGGGAAAAAGCCACGGGATAGCCCGAAAAAATCAGAAGTAAGGCTACCGCAAACATGAGCGGTGCCAACCACTCAAGTCCTGGCATGTCTGTTCTGGCGTTGAGTTTCCGCGAGATCAAGGATGGTTACAGCTTCGCGAGCTGCAAAAGCCAACCCTTGTACCATTAACAGTATAAATGCGAGGGGCACAACGGTTAGAAGGGGGTAACGTGGTAAACCTCCCGGATCCGGCGACCCCTCCAACCGGATCCACGAATCCACAACCACCGGCCATGAAGTCCAAATCATGAGTAAGCAAAATGGTATGAGGAAGGCTACTGTACCTGCTATGTTTACCCAGGCCTTGCCCGTCGGGGAGATACGATTGTAGAAAATATCAACCCGTACATGTGCACCGGTCTTGAGAGCGTAAGCTGCCCCCAGCAAGAAAACCACACTAAATAGATACCATTGGAGCTCAATGAAAGTATTGGAGCTCGCCTGCCTTGCCACTTCACCGATCCAATGCAAAGCTCTCTGAAACGTGCCTGCACTCTCGGGATCAATGTGTGCCCAGCCTGACAATGAGCGCATTATTGCATTGTATGCACCTGCTATCACCATGAGAAGGATACAGTACCATGTGAGTTTTCCGAAGAAATCCGTCACCCGTTCAATTCGGCCGGCGCACGTTGTAAGGAACCCCTCTGCACTCATGTTTGAACCCGACAGATCACTGATATACTGATTCTGCAACAATCTTCGACTCCGATGTGCATACTTCCGCTTATTTCTGAAAGAATAGGTCAATATTAGTGAACGCACTATCATAAGTATACAGATTCATGAGTTTTTACGGAGATAGGCTCATAGCAATCTATCGTAAGCCCGGTCGACCTCAGAACAGTTTCTGCTGCCTTGGGTCATCCCAGGGAATCCCGACTCAAAACGAGGTCTTCGTTTGCTGCGTGCAACAGCACCGACAGAGCTTCCCGTGTTGCTATTTCCCTGATGTTACATGAGTGCCGCACCAATATCTCGGTAAGTCGCCACGGTGCTTTTGTCGCTCGCTTCCCGGGACACATCGGTCTTCCCCATATTGTTGGAAGGTCAACACTCACATTAATCGTTTCGAGGTCTGCTTGACGGTCACTGCGCGTTCCGGCCCGCATGCCCGCTAAGCTATTCGCATAACCCGTTAAATCTTAATGCTTCATACCACGTTGTTACCTCCATAACACGCTAAGGCCGCTATCAACCGGAGCGACAGGTGTTGGACTGGTTTCGCACCCGTTTGGATCTCATTAGGTAAGTAATTTGGATCTCAATATCCATAGGAATGCGTACCTTGATGCTTGGCAACGATTACAAGAAACTATGGGAGATCCCAATGACGAAACCACAGCTGAGATTGATCGGCCGTAGAACTATTCTTGTCGTTGGACTCCTCCCGTTGAGCCTGCTGTTGGCGATCAGCACCGCACATGCCCAAGAAGTCATCGAAATTCCGGACCGGGACCGGCCTATCGAGCCCGGCTTCGAGGAGGTCTTCCGCGTCGGAGTAATCGACGGCGAGGATTGGGAGATGTTCTCAAGGATCCACAAGGTGGCCTTCGACGCCGGAGGCAACCTCTACGTCTTCGATTCCGCAGACCAGGGAACAGGTTCGAATCTGCGCATCGTGGTGTTCGACCGCACAGGGGCGTTTTTGCGAACGTTCGGTTCTGCGGGTGAGGGGCCGGGCGAATTCAGATCGCCTCGGACCTACGGTGTCATGCGCGACGGGACTACAATCGTGGGTGATATGGCGCACCGGGCCTATCACATCTTCGACCCTTCTGGTCGGTTCGTGCGCATGGTCCGTGGTGGGATGGGAGCACCGCAAGGCAGCGGGATTGAAGGCATGACGACGACCGTCGGTGCGGCGGTGCTGCATGAAATACAAGTGGATCCCCGCGGCGGAGCAGTATACTCAACGGAAGTACCGCAGATACTCGTATCGAGCCTGAGCGGCACTTGGGAGGTGCCATCTGACTATCGTCCGATTTACCATCACACCCTCGGCGGCACGGAAGCCCAGACGGAAACAGTGGTACGGGCCTGGCGGCCTCGACGCGATCCCCAGGAGGACGCGTTCAAACTTCCAGGCAAACTCCCGGTCACCATCATTGGTCCAGACCGTACGTCGAAGCCTCTGCAGGATATACTTGGCGAAATTACCCGTCCCCGCACCTTCGAACCGAGGACCCTAATGGGGATACTCCCGGACGGTGGCATTGTCTACTCCGACTCTTCGTTGTATGAGCTGAAGGTGGTTGCCAGCGATGGTGGCGGGTTGGTCCGTACTATCACGCGACCGTTTCGCCCGGAGCCGGTGACATCGAGGATCGAGGAGGAATACAAACGTCAGACGGAAAAGATGATCGACCAGACCGGCGAGACGGACGGGCGTTCTGCCTCCTTTTCGGTCGGCACGGCCCGGTTCTATCCCGAAATACCGGTCATCCAGGAGATTGGCACCACCTGGGAGGGTAGGATCTGGGTGACGCGCCAGGGCGACGAACTTCTTGAGGACGGTCCTATCGATGTTCTGACCGCCGATGGCGAGTACGTTGGCACGTACTCTGCGGGCGTGACCAAGATGCCCGATGCCTTTGGCCCGGACGGACTGGCGGTGTTCATCGAGTACGACGAATTCGACTTGGCCAGCGTGGTGGTGCGTAGGCTCCCGGTCGAAGTTCGGTGAATCCCAATGCTACCCTCGCTTAGGCTACTGTGGCGCAAGCACCTTGGTTTGGCCCGCTCCATTGTTTCACTTGTGTGAGGCGACGGTGAACCCCAAAAAGGGATCCAAGCTTGCCGCGTCCATCACGGTGATCCGGCTTGCATCGCATGTGCGTCGAACCCTAGCCAGTGGAGGGTACGTGCTTCGGACCAGTCATACCGGGTGGTCCATGGAAACGGTTGCACGAACTTACTGGTTACTTGCCGAGATTGAGCGCACGTTCCGAGTCATGAAGACGGATCTCGGACTGCGGCCTATCAATCACAGCAAGGATGAACGCATTGAAGGGCATCTTTTCATCACGGTACTGGCGTATCATGCGGCCCATTTGGTTCGGACCAAGCTCAAACCAATGACATCCATGATAGCTGGAATACGCTTCGAACCCGGTTCAACCGGATTACCACCGGATCCCCAAAACCAAACACCACTATCTGATCACGAATGTGAATGAAGATCTGACGCCGTTTCTGGAGCAGGTCGTCCAGTGCCTGGGGTTGAAGTATGATCCCTAAGCGACCAAAACCGTGGAGGAGCATGTTGAGAAGCCGAGTCCTCCAAAGTCTCACAAATCTCCAGATTCATGACGCAGGTGCAGCGATTCATGAAGGTTGGAAGTGTGAACTCTAGATGGAGCAGTCAGAGCTGTGCCCAAGTGCAACAGGCCAGGCCAGATCACAACAGAATAGGCTGCGGAGAAGGGGAAAACAGACCGCAATACCACCTTAAATCAATACAGACAGATCAGGTAAATCTCCGACATCCATAGCCCCGAAAAAGTGCCAAAAAAATGGGATTAGGAAAATTCTGTGTCTTCTATCCTACTAAGCGTGACAAACTTGGGCTAAGAGAACCAATCGCATCTCCAGCCCCTATTTTGATGCAGAAGCCTCACTTGGCGAATTGTTTGGACCATATCAACGTGTGGGTGAGCTTGTACCCTCAAACCAGAACCGCCGACCGGATAACTACATGGCAGCATTTCTTAATTTGGACGCATAGTATCTATGTCGTCCTATGATGATAATCCGTTCACTTTCTTTAGTCTTACTCGTCGCTGCCTGTGCAACTGAGCCTCCACCCAATATCGTACTAATAATGGCAGACGATATGGGCTACGAGACACTGGGTGTTAATGGCGGTTTGAGCTACGATACGCCACATTTGGATTCGCTCGCTCAACATGGCATGCGCTTTACCCAAGCTTTCTCCACACCCCTCTGTACACCTACCAGGGTGCAGCTGATGTCCGGCAAGTACAACTTCCGCAATTATATTGGATTTGGTCTGCTTGACCCGGCTGAGCGGACGTTTGCCCATCTGTTGCAAGATGTCGGTTACAAAACAGCGGTTGCGGGCAAGTGGCAGCTGTATGGTAATGCACGGCAGCGGGAGCTGGCAGGACGCGGTGGCTCGACCCCAGAGGAAGCGGGCTTTGAAGAATTTGTACTTTGGCAATACATAGAGCGCGGCAGCCGTTACAAATCACCCACAGTATATTACGCCGGACAGACGCCCGAAGTATTCCCCAGTGCTTATGGCCCGGATCTGTATACCGATTACATTGAGGAATTTATTGAGCGGTATCAGAACGAGCCGTTCCTCTTGTACTTTCCAATGGCCTTGCCGCACGATCCGTTTTTGCCACCGCCGAGCCATCCCGATTTTGATAGCCTTGATGTTGCCACGGCACGTAGCAATTCCGTGTATTTTGCTTCCATGGTAAACTATGTAGACAAACTGGTTGGTCGCATAACGGGTAAGTTGCATGAGCTGGGACTTGACCGTCAAACGCTGGTGCTGTTCACGACGGACAACGGAACGCATCGGAACGTGTTCTCGCAGCATGAAACAGGTGTGATTCGAGGCAGGAAAGCCTTTCCTGTAGCAGCCGGGACTCGTGTGCCACTAATCGCATATTGGCCCGGCACTATTGAACCGGGCGCAATCAGTGATGCGCTGGTGGACTTTACGGATTTTCTGCCGACCGTGTTAGAAGCGTCGGGCAGTACCGTCCCGGATGATTTCACTTCAGATGGACTGAGCTTTTATGGTCAGCTGACCGGACAGGCCGATACCACGCGCGACTGGATATATTGTCATTACGATCCACGGTGGGGGCAATTTACGCCCGCGCGATGGGCCCAGGACCACACCTCGAAACTTTACGGAAGTGGTAAGTTCGTCAACTGGTCCGAGGACCCTGACGAATTACACGCCTTGGAGGATACCACGTTAGATGAGCCTACCCGTCTAGCGAAGAGTAGGTTGCAGGATGTTCTGGACCGTATGCCCTCATTGCCCCGAACTACATCCGAAGATTAACTGATGGTTGTCAACAACATAACCGTGATCCCTTGGAACTCTTGACCTGCCAGTATGGCTATCGCACACGTTTCCATAAGCATGGATTCCAATACAAGCGTCAACGGATGCGTTTGCTGGGTGCTGGGGCGTCCACATAGCCTGTCAGGCCGGTATGCGCTGGGAGACGGGGCAACAGGATTGGGGAATTGCTGGAATCACATCACCCGGGAGAATGCCTTCATGATAGAGCAATCCTCTCGAGGATCAGATGATTTGGCGGTGTACTCTGTCGTTAACGAGAGGAAACTCTACGATCAGAATGGGGCAAGCACGGCGAGAGGCGCTCGGGTTAACGATCCCTAAGATCCGTGAAATAGATCCAGGATCACCATGTAACATGGTTAAAGTCTTAGTTATGATTCCCGTCGGAAGGAATATGTTCAGATTTTAATACGATCGTTTGATCGATCGATGAATTGTTGCGGGTTTTCCAATAACCGTGGTTTATTCGAAACCGAGTTAACCATTAAATCGTGGTCTTCGAGTGATCGACCTTGTTTTAGCGGTCCAGTTTATCCAGTAAACCGTGCCGATACCGACTTCCGGTTGGAACCGAACCTTCAACTTTATGATCTGCAATTGCACAGAATTGCACAGTTCGGGGCGCTGGACGTTCAATAGGTCTGGAATCAGCCGGCGAATAGATCAGCGAAAATGTGTGCCTCATAACATTCGATGATATAGCCTTGTCGCGGAGGCTAAACTAACTGTATTGATTATGTGTGTCTCATTCACTAAACCAGACGAACGGTAGTGGCTCCCTGGGTAGTACTAAAATTCGGTGGAACGAGTCTCTCTTCGCGAAAGTGCTGGGACACGGTCGCCAGCATCGTCCACACACGCAGAACAGGTAACGAACGAGTATGTCTGGTGTGTTCAGCTGTCTCTGGGATATCTAGAACCCTAGAAAAGCTCGTTGAGACGGCATTGCGGGGCAGCCATGAAAGAACACTAGAGGTTATCCGTGATCGGCATTTCGCACTTGCCGAAGAACTCGGAGTAGATGGTCAGGTGCTGCTGAATGAGTTTCTCCAGGAACTGGAACGCCTTGCGTACGGAATCTCACTAACTCGTGATGTCGGACCGGCCCTGCGTGCACGAATCCTGTCCATGGGCGAACTCATGACTACAACGCTCGGCAGTGCATTCCTCAATGCTCAGGGGATTCGTACAGATTGGGTGGATGCACGCAAAATCCTAAAGTCGGAAACCATCGCGCGCATTCTGCCGCATGAAGAGTTCCTTTCGGCACAATGCGACCACGCAGCCGATCCCGAACTTCAACAGATTGATGCAGATATTTTCATTACGCAAGGTTTCATTGCCAGTGATGCCCGCGGCAGAACAGTGTTGCTGGGCTGGGGAGGGTCAGACACGTCAGCTTCCTATCTTGCAAGTAAACTTCAGGCCGTGCGTCTGGAAATTTGGACCGATGTGCCCGGGATGTTTACTGCCAACCCAGATCATGTGCTTGGTGCACGCCTACTCAAGCAACTCGAGTACGACGAAGCTCAGGAATTGGCCAGCTCTGGCGCAGAAGTGCTGCATCCACGCTGCATCGACCCGCTACGCGCACAGAAAATTCCTCTCCACGTTCGCTCAACAGCCAACCCTGATCTTGAAGGAACTGTGATTGGTGCAGGCCTCCAGAGTTACGGTGCGCAGGTGAAAGCAATTGCTGCGCGCACAGATCTCACCCTGATCGCGGTCGAAACACCGCGCATGTGGCATTCGGTAGGGTTTCTAGCGAAGGTATGCAGCGCATTTGAACGGCAGAGCCTTTCCATAGGAATGGTAGCGACCTCGGAAACCAATGTTACTATTTCGATCGATCCGGTATATGGATTACCGCTTGAAGAATCTACTATTGATGCACTTCTTGACGATCTGAACAGCTTTTGCCGGGCAAAACGTATCAGTGGATGCGCCGCAGTTAGTCTGGTGGGACGAAACATCCGGAGCGTACTGCACGAACTTGGGCCTGCGCTTGAGGTCCTGGACGAACAAAAACTGTACTTGGTAACGCAGGCTGCCAGCGATCTGAACTTTACTTTTGTGGTAGACAATGTGCACGCGCAACGTCTGACGAACAAGCTGCACAGCCAAATTTTTGGCCAGATTGGCCCGGATCAGCTTTTTGGTTCCACTCATCGTGAGTTATTTGAAACCCCAGATCCTGCCATAGCTACGCCCTGGTGGACAAGCCTGCGCACTCAATTGCTCGAAACAGCATCTACATCCGCGCCATGCTACGCTTATAACTTGGCCAACTTGCACAACACGATAACCCGTATCCAGACGCTTAATAGTGCTGACCGCTGCTTCTATGCGATGAAAGCCTGTTGGAATCCACAGGTACTGCAGACTATATATGAGCGCGGGATCGGCTTCGAGTGTGTATCGCCTGGCGAACTTCATTATGTTCGGAAGCTCTTTCCTGACATCGACCCCGACCGCATCCTGTTCACGCCCAACTTTGTAGCAAAGGAAGAATTTATTCTGGGCTACGAGCTCGCAGGCCATGTGACAGTGGGCAACGTACGGGCCTTGGAGCTTTGGCCCGATGTTTTTGCGCACCGTGCTGTCACGCTGCGCATTGATCCCGGGCATGGTCGTGGACATCATAGGCATGTACGTACTGCTGGATATACCTCGAAATTTGGAATCACGCCGGACAGTCTGCCAGCCGCCCGGCGGATTACAGAAGCGCATAACATCCAGGTTGTGGGTTTGCACGCACACATCGGTAGTGGCATTCTAAAACCGAATACTTGGAGTACCACCGCATACGCGCTGGCTTCTCTCGCAGAGACATTTCCTGCAGTTACATATTTAAATGTGGGTGGGGGCTTCGGTGTGCCGGAAAAACCGGGAGCCATACCGCTGGACCTTGCCACCTTGGAGGAAAGTCTGCTACGATTCCGGGAAACCTATCCGCAATTCGAACTCTGGGTGGAACCAGGTAGATACCTCGTTGCAGAGACCGGGGTGCTTCTGGCTCACGTCACACAGGTCAAACGAAAAGGTCCCACGTATTACGTGGGCGTGAATACGGGTATGAATTCGCTGATCAGACCTGCACTTTATGGATCCTATCACCGGATAGTTAACTTAACGCGACTGGACGCGCCCCCAACCATCACGGCTGACATTGTTGGCCCCATATGCGAAACCGGCGATATTATCGGACGCTCCCGAAGGCTCCCCGAAACCGTCGAAGGAGATGTTCTGCTCATCGCTATGGCAGGTGCCTACGGCCGGGTGATGTCATCCAGCTACAATATGCGCAAGCCTGCGACAGAAGTGGTTCTTTAGTGCTGATGGAATTTGTGTCCGCAGTACTTGCAAAAAGCTGCGCTTTTCTCCAGTTTCGTTTCCTTGCAACGCACGCACGGCGTTGTTCGCTTAAAATGTCGACCAGCCATGCTGATCGACATGACGATGATCGCGTAACCTATAATCATTACCAAAGCTGCAAAAAACTTTCCCAGAGGTGTTTGCGGGGAGATATCCCCATATCCGACGGTCGTTAATGTAACCACTGCCCAATACATACTTAGAGGAATGCTGGTAAAACCATTCTCCGGGCCCTCAACCAAATAAAGCACGGCACCAATGGTAGTTACCAGAAGAGCCAGTGCCAGCACAAATACCCATATTCGCTGCCAGCTTTCCTGAAGGAGATAAAGCAAATAGACTCCGGCTCTACTGTAGTGAACCAGTTTCAGTACCCGAAAGACACGCATCAAGCGCAAAACCCGAATCACGATCAACGCTTGTGCGCCGGGCAGAAAGAGGCTTAAGTAGGTCGGGATCACCGCAATCAGATCAACCACACCGAAGAAACTGCGAGCGTACCCTCCGGGGTTCTTGGAGCTGTATAGCCGAAGCACGTACTCCACTGTAAAGATCACCGTGAACATCCATTCGAGACCTATCAGCAAATCCCAGTAGCGAGCCTGCACCGTATCAATGCTCTCGAGCATGACGGCTACTACGCTTGCCACTATGAGAATAAAAAGAACGATGTCGCTCCCCCTTCCCAGTGAAGTTCCGGACTCAAACAGAATTTTGTGAAGAAACACACGGCGCGCACTCCGTGCAGGTTTCTCTGCCCTATTTTCCTGTTCTTCCACTTTTCAGGTATAGTTCGTAGTGATAAAGTGCGGCTATGATAATGCCATGTTGAAGTGTCCCATTAGTAATGAGCTTTGGCACCTCACGCACATCAACCAGATTAATGATAATATCTTCGCCCGAATCCAGCTTTTGCTTGCCTGCCGGAGTTGCATCTTTGGCCAGAAAAAAATGACACCGATTCGTCGTGATCGCAGGATTAGGGGCCATTGAGCCTATTGAATCGAGCGTTTTTGATACGTAACCTGTTTCTTCTTGGAGCTCACGTCTTGCAGCCTCCCTGGGCAACTCACCCGGATCAACGATACCCCCTGGTAACTCTAGTTCAATGGTTCCCGTGCCCGGTCGCCATTGTTTAATGCAAACAAGCTCGCCTCTGTTAGTTACAGGTACTATCGTAACCCAGTCAGGCGTATCCAACACGAAAAACCTGTGCGTACGCCCGGTTCGTGGTGACACGCAGTCGTCCTGGCGCACCTTGAAAACCTTAAAGTCGCCAAGATACTTTCGCGCTGTGCAATTCCAAAATCGATCCATTGCTACTCTTTTTCAACTTCGAAAAAGGCCTCGGTCACCATTAGTTTCCCTGAGCCATCAGATAGTCCCGCGATGGAAGTGTGGTTTCATCATATCAAAATCCGGGCATGTTTATGTCAATCGTCCTGATCAATCTTTCTTTTGCAGTCGTCATAGACTCCTTGGTTTTGTGGGTCTTGGGCCAATCTTGTGAAAACGCAATTTTCATTTCATTCTGGGGGAGAGGTCCAAGCCTCCGAGATGGAAGTAAATGGCGGTTGCAAATCGTTCATTATTTCGGAATCCGCGGGCGCGTACTTTGACTGTTTTTATTCGGCTGTTGATGCTTTCGGCCGGGCCATTGCTGACCTTGAGAATAATTGCATTGATGATTCCCCACAGGTGGTTTTTAATGGTTTTGGCGGCTTCCTTGACCGGCTCCAAGCGGCAGCGCATGGCCCAGGAAAGCCATCTTTTCCAGCCCTTGCGGGCCCAGGTGGGATGTACATAATGCCATAAATTTCGTGCCACCTCCTTGATGGCCCACGCCCGGGCGGTTTTCAACGAACTGTTCTTCAACGATTGAAACCGCGCTTTCTGCTTCTTGGACATATTTTCCCGGTTCGTTAGCCAGTCGTACTTACTTCCGGTGAGGGTCGTATCTCCTTCGGCGCGTAAAGCCTTGTGCTCTTGCCGACGCACTTTGTCCACGGCCTCCCCCAGATACTTCGCCACATGAAACCGGTCAAACGCAATCTTCTTCGCTGCGTCAGCTACACACGCCAAGGTGGCAGAGATGTAGGCGGGCCACATGTCCATGCTCACGCTCTCAATCCCCGCCAATTGTTCTGGGGTGAGACTTAAATACCAGCGCTTTAGCACCGCTTTCGTGCGTCCGATCCCCACATACAGGACCCTGCCTGCCTTTGCATCGGAAACGACCGTAACGTATTTATGTCGCTTACGGAAGGAGGTCTCATCCACGCAAATGTGCGGAATAATCTCCGTTTGTCTGCGCCGAAGTCCTCGCTCTACCGCGTGCTCCATGATCCTTGAGATCACTTTCCATCCCACGCCGAGCTGCCGCGATACTGCGGATACACTCGCATCCCCAAGCCATCCAATTACCCTCTCTTCAAAGTCAAAGGTGTGCCGGGAACTCGACGATGCCCAAGGAACCTGCACCGTCCGAACTCCACACGCTCGACACTTTACACGCGGAACCCGGGCAATCAACTCCGTACGATAGGTACAGGTATCTAAGTGCCGCCAGGAACGTGCCTCGCGCAAATCATAAAAGGAACAAGCCGCCTTACACTTCGGACATGACAGCAATGATGTATCCGTGCAGATCACCGTTACCCGCCGTACCCGATCCTTATCATCATAACGATCCTCTGAAATCTCCCAAGGCGATTCAAGCCCTATACTCCTATGGATACTCGCCTCATCCTTTTTCATTGTATTCGCATCTGTTTCAAGTGAAATTTTCCCCAGAATAACAACCAAAAATAGAGCACATAAACACTACTGTCATGACCACCTTATACCGAATTTTCCTGAATTTACAGATCTCGTCATAATATTGGGTGAAGGGCCGGTTTTGTTGACGACTAACTCAATAGTTGACCTGCGAAGACGCAAACTCAAACAGTCATTGTGATTATTCCCAAAGCCCCCCTCAATAGTGGTGTCTTCTGCTCCTCTAATATCATTCATGATTGCATCATGCATTTCACTCAGATATTCCTTCGCTCTGTATATGGCCTGTGCCATCGACACGTCATATTGTTCTGCCTTTAATTGGATAACTACATAAGTCATAAATGCTATACCCGACCCCTGTGATTCTCCTTCAAATCATCCAGAAAAATGCAAATATCTCTGAACTGCTCGCTCTGGATATTTCGTTCATGTGAGTTTTAGTTGGTTTGAGATTTTCTTGCAAGATGTGTGGACATCAATAATATCACGAATTAAACTCATTTTGGGCGGTCAAGTCCAATATTTTTCTATCAAACGGGAACTCCTTAAAAGCGCAGCGAATCACCAATGTACACAGATGCCAGCAGCCACACATACGAGTTTCAAAGGTTATGTGCTACAATATTATCAAAAAATCAATTTTATGATTTCGAACAAAGGCCAGGCAAGTAGAATTGCCATAACCCAGGCCATGAGTGTGCGACTGTTGCTTTGCTTTGGGAACTCATAACCACAATAGGGACATGCCTTCAGCTTACGGGTCACTTCAAGGGCACACGACGGACACTCTTCCATCAAAAATCAAGTTAATGTGTTAATGCGTATGAACGCATCATGAATCTTTTGCGTTCACATGGAACACATACACGTCTTACGCTTAGACGCTCGGCTAACGCTCGAATATATCAGTGATCAGCAACCTCCCCATAGAGCTCCCTGTCGTAACAGTTTCGGCATCTGTCGAAATTTATATTGCTACGCCCGAACATTTCCGCTATGCCCATGATATATGCCTTCTGATAAAAGAGGCTGCGGCGCAGCGCGGTACCGGTATAGCCGAACGGGCTCCAGAATATGTTCGGACAAGAATGGCAGAAGGCAAGGCAGTAATTGCACTTGGAGACGACGAAGTGGCTGGCTTCTGCTACATTGAGACTTGGGACCATGGCAAGTACGCGGTTAACTCGGGTCTGATTGTGTCTCCAAAGTTCCGTAAACAGGGGCTTGCCCGTCGTATCAAACGTAGAGCCTTTGAGCTTTCAAGGATGCTTTATCCTGAAGCCAAGCTGTTTGGCATCACGACCAGCCTTGCGGTCATGAAGATCAACTCGGAACTAGGGTACGAACCAGTGACTTTCAGCGAACTTACCAGTGATAACGAGTTCTGGCAGGGCTGCCAAAGCTGCCCCAACTATGATGTACTTGAGCGAATGAAGCGCAAAATGTGCCTCTGCACCGGTATGCTTTTCGACCCGAAGAAAGGTCCCTCCCAGAAATAGCGCACCAATGTTGCGCACTGTTCGTGTTGCCTTACCGATCCCCGTAGTTAAGGAGTATACCTATGAACTGCCAGGGGCTCTCGAAGCGTCGGTGAATATAGGCTCTCTGGTGCTGGTTCCGGTGCGCACCCGTGTCTATACAGCAATCGTAACGGAACTGGACGTGGAAGTCCGCCCGGAAGTAAACCTCAGAAGGGTAAGGGCTGTCGTCAGTGACGAACCGGTCGTAAACACTGAATTGCTTGCACTCACACACTGGATAGCCCGCTACTATTTGTGTGCTTGGGGGGAAGCCCTCCAGGCAGCTCTTCCGGCGGGCATGCAAACAAAAGAAAAAGTCACCTTTTATCTGGACTCCGAATCGCCCGCGGCCTGGGTGAACATTTCTGCCAGACTGTATGCGCATATGGTAAAGCACCGCAAGGCAACCCCCGCTCGATTGAAACGGGTAGGCCTACGCATCTCCGACGATGAGCTTACAAAAGCAGAAAAACAGGGGGCTCTACAGCGGACGGTTGAACTTGTGAACCCGAAGGTGCGAGCAAAGATGGGCAAATTCATATCGCTCGCACGCGCATTCAGGACGACCACCGCATTGCGTGACCTGCTACCCCAGCTTCGCGGTACAAAACAAAAAGCTATCATTCAGGAACTGATTCGCTGCGTGGAATCCGGGCAGACAGAACCGCTACTGGCTGATGTACAACAGAATTGTAATGCCGGTCTGCAGACCGTTAGAACACTCGAACAGCGGGGGATCATTTCGATTATTGAAAAGAGGGTGTTCAGGATCCCGGAGTGGATGCGACTTGCGGACGTCTCACCCAGTAAAGCACCAGTATTCCATACATCCCAGGCCAAGGCCGTAGAGGCGCTGCGCGAAGCTATTGAGACACAGAAGTATCACACATTTGTTCTCCACGGGGTAACAGGGAGTGGGAAGACTGAAGTATATCTGGCGGCACTCGAAAAAACGTTTGCCCTCGAGCAGTCTGCTATCGTCCTTGTGCCCGAAATCGCACTCACACCACAAACCGTGCAGCGCTTCCGTAGTCGCTTTGGAAATACTGTTGCGGTCTTGCATTCTCGTATGGCTCAGGGTGAACGTTACGATGTTTGGGAGCAGATTCGTGCTGGTCGCTACCGCGTCGTGATCGGCCCCCGGTCCGCGATATTAGCGCCGATACAGAACCTTGGCCTGATCATCGTGGATGAAGAACACGATGGATCTTATAAACAGATGGATCCTGCTCCGCGTTATCACGCCAGAGACGTTGCCGTCATGCGTGCAAGAATGCGTCAGGCCGTCTGCATACTCGGTTCCGCAACCCCTTCTCTAGAGAGTCTGGCTAACGTAAAGCAGGGCAAGTACACGCTCTTAACTATGCCGGATCGTGTACCTACCAAAGGGCGTCCATCGGCAGCTCTTCCAAGTATTCGGGTGATTGACCTCTGTGAGGAGCGCGATAAAAATGATCTGCAAGGCGCTTTGTCGACACCCCTGATCCAAGCTATTGGATCTCGTCTGGAGCGCAAAGAACAGGTGATTTTGTTACAAAATCGTCGAGGGTTCGCACCAATCTTTGAGTGTCAGAACTGTGGTTTTGTGCCTCAATGCATAGCCTGCAGTGTATCAATGACCTACCACCAGGTAAAGCAGGAGTTGAAATGTCATTACTGTGGATTCGTGCGTAATCCGCTGGTCAGTTGTCCCAAATGCGATGCAGTGGCCTTTGCTCCCCTGGGCAGTGGTACACAGCGTGTGTCCCAAGAGCTCAGCGAACTGTTCAGCGATGCCCAGATCCTGCGTATGGATCGCGACAGTACACAGGGCAAAGATGCTCATCATGAAATTCTGAAGGCCTTTGCCGATAATCAGGCAGATATTCTGATTGGTACCCAAATGGTCACCAAGGGCTTGGACTTTGGGCGCGTAACGCTGGTTGGTGTGATCAACTGTGATATAGGGCTCCGTCTTCCGGATTTTCGGAGCGAGGAGCGGACGTTTCAATTGCTGATGCAAGTTGCTGGAAGAGCAGGGAGGGCTGACTTACCCGGAGAGGTTTTGTTACAAACGCGGCGCCCGAAACATCCGATTTTTTCGTTCTTGCAGGAACACGATTTTGATGGCTACGCCCAGGATCTCATGAAGGAACGGGAGACGCTAGGTTATCCGCCGTTTGGACGCATTATGGGCGTCCAAGTCCGAGGCGCGCCCAAGCGGAAGGTTGAACGTCTGGCAGGAAAATGGCGGGAATTGCTCCTTGAGCAATTACCTTCCACAGTGTCTATACTGGGGCCTGAGCAGCCGTACATTGAACGTGTTGAACATCAGTATCGCTATTTTCTGGTTATCAAAGCCCCAAAAACATACCGCAATCTACACGAGGATATGCGCACGGCGATTAAAATGGCTCCGTCATCTATGTCCAATCTTCATGTGTCCATTAATGTTGATGCGCTCGAGCAAGTTTGATTTTGCAGGAACCGTCATAGTGTCGGATGGTAAACCAGCCCGAAGGGTGAGTCCCGCACGGTCAGCTCCCTCTGAACCCCGTCAGGGCCGGAAGGCAGCAGCGGTAAGAGGTCGAAGCGATGCGATGCGGGTAGCTTACCCTTCTTTTTTATAACTCCTTGATTCTACTAATACTCATGTACTGGCCAATCGCACTCTTACTCCAAGAGTCATCGGGCTCTCCTGGTTTTGGAGGCCTCGGGATGTTTCTGCCGCTTCTGCTCATCTTTGCCGTCTTCTACCTCTTCATCATCAGGCCTCAACAGAAGCGCGAGAAAAAACGCAAGGCAATGATTCAAGCTGTTAAAAGAGGAGACAAGGTTGTAACTGCTGGTGGACTCCACGGAAAGGTTCACCAGGTAGACGAAAGCAGCGTTTTGTTGGACGTGGATGGGGGGATCAAGCTTCGTATCGAAAAGAATTCCGTTGCCTCGGTAAAAACCTGAGCGATTCCCGATGGGGTCTCCAGGCAAAAGCGCCTTTGACTCAATTGAGTCTGCCATTGCGGATATACGCGCTGGCCGCTTGGTAATCGTGATCGACGACGAAGATCGCGAAAATGAGGGGGATTTTGTAGGAGCTGCCTCAACGGTTACCCCTGATCTCGTGAATTTCATGGCCGGGGAGGGACGTGGACTTATCTGCACCCCCATGGCTGCAGAGCGTGCATCCGAGCTTGATCTCGGATTGATGGTGGAAGAAAACACCAGTCTCTACAGTACCCCCTTTACGGTGTCGGTAGACTATTCTCACGGGACATCCACCGGCATTAGCGCAGCTGATCGGGCAGCAACTATTCGGGCACTTGCGGATCCCAAATCAACGGCGGCTGATTTTGCGCGACCAGGACACGTCTTTCCACTAATCGCCCGCGACGGCGGTGTCCTGCGCAGAACGGGGCATACGGAAGCGACGGTTGATCTTGTGCGGCTCGCTGATATGCCGCCTGTGGGAGTGCTTGTCGAGATTATGAACTCGGACGGCACCATGGCACGAACTCCCGAGTTGTTGCGCATAGCCAAAGAGCACAACATGCGAATCGTGACCATCAGTGATCTGGTGGCCTTTCGTATGGCGCGACGTTCCCTGATTCGTCGTGCAGCTTCTGTTCGGCTACCAACACAGTATGGTACGTTCAACCTTGTAGCTTTCGAAGATGCATCTAACGGGGATATCCACTTGGCCCTGATAATGGGCTCATGGACAGAAGATGAACCCGTTCTGACCCGAGTACACTCGCAGTGTGTGACTGGAGACCTGTTCGGGTCTGTCCGATGCGACTGTGGGGATCAGCTGCACACTGCTATGCGAAGCGTGGCAGCCGAAGGCACAGGCGTGGTACTTTACATGAAGCAGGAGGGACGTGGAATTGGTCTCTTGAATAAACTTCGTGCTTATGAATTGCAGGATCAGGAGGGACTAGATACTGTCGAGGCCAATAAGGCGCTGGGTTTTGACATGGATCACCGGGATTACGGCATCGGCTGCCAGATTCTTCGTGATCTGGGCATACGCAAACTTAGGCTAATGACCAATAATCCAACCAAGCGTGTGGGATTGGACGGGTACGGACTGGAGATTGTTGACTGCGTGCCAATCGAAATTCCCGCCAATCAGGAAAATGCGAATTACCTGCGTACAAAGCGTGACCGCATGGGACACGTTTTACCCAATCTGACTCAATCTGAGCCAGCACGGCGTAAACTCTAGCCCATCTGATCCAATGTATGCTCCAGCTGAATGCGTAATTGGACATCTAAGCAGTTTTTATCTTTGCTGACCGCTTTGCCAGAATAGAGGCAAGACTAAAGTGTATTTTCTCTTAGTTTGCTGACGCAGTCGCCATCACATACCCTGTCCCTGCTCTACAGAGCGGCGATACCAAAATCATAGTCGGTAGCTATGCAGTGTCAGACCCAAAAATGCTATTGTAACCGCATTACTGTTCGAGTATGAATGAATAACCGTGCTTTTCATACGACGAGGAGTTTATTGATCTCGTCTAAGCCGATCCGTGTAAATGAGTCAGCTTTAGTCATCTCCAAGTTCGACCGCTCACTTTAGTTCAGCATAGATTATTGCATTTCACAGCCCCATGCTCATGTTCACTCGCCGAATCCAACTACTTGTTCTCAGCTGCATTATCGCTGTACCTGTGGAGGCACAGCGCACGGCCAAACCTGTTCTACATGGTCGTCACTGGGTTGCCATCACTGGAAAACCCTTAGGGGCCACCGCTGGGGCTATGATGTTCGCAAGAGGAGGTAATGCCGTTGATGCTGCCTGTGCTATGTTGGGAGCAACCAGCACAATGTGGGATGTACTGAGCTGGGGCGGAGAAACGCAGGCGCTTATATATGACCCCAACCAGAAAAAAGTACTCGGCATAAATGCCTTGGGAGTAGCACCAACCGGTGCCACAACTGATTTCTTCAAAGATCAGGAGCTTAAGTATCCCCCGGAATATGGCCCACTGGCAGCCGTCACGCCTGGAACGCCTGGCGGATTGATGGTTATGCTTGCCGAGTACGGCACCTTAAGCCTGAAGGATGTACTTGAACCCAGCATTCAGATGGCTGAGGGATACCCGATTGAAAGATCAGCTGTGCAATCTATTGAAAGTCACGCCGAACGCATTGCTGAATGGCCCTATTCTAAATCGGTTTACCTGCCGAACACGGACGACGAAAACCAGGCACCAAGAGAGGGCCAGCTCTTCGTACAGTCCGATCTGGCAGAAACACTGCGAAAGCTTGTCGAAGCGGAGGCGGCCGCACTTGAAGGAGGAAAGTCACGAAAGGAAGCCATATATGCTGCCTACGACCGTTTCTACCGAGGCGATATTGCTGAAGAACTCGTACGTGGAACCCAAGAACAGGGTGGGTTGATCACAATGGAGGATCTGGATCGTTGGCAGGTTTACATTGAGGAACCGGTTGAGACTGATTATAAAGGGATTCAGGTCTATAAGCTCACTTCCTGGGTACAGGGACCAGTCATGCTTCAAGCACTCAACATGCTCGAAACCATGGATCTGCAGGGAATGGGCTACAACAGCACACGATACATACATGCACTGTACCAGGTCATGAACATGGTATTTGCTGACCGGGATTTTTATTACGGGGACCCCTACTTTCCTCCCGCTGAGCCAATTGAAGGACTGCTTTCCAAGGCGTACGCTAAAGCACGCCTGGAAACAATCAATTGGGAAGCGAATGATTCCGCTGTCAAGCCTGGGGACCCATATCCATTCCAGGGAGAAGAGAATCCCTATCTGCATCATCTGGAAGAATGGTCAGCAGATGTAAATGGATCTGGAAGTGATATTTCCCAGGAGTCGGACTTCTACGCCGGAACCACCTCCATCCAGGCCGCAGATGCAGAAGGCTGGGTCGTGTCCATCACGCCAAGTGGCGGCTGGATTCCTGCGGTCATTGCAGGCGAAACTGGTATTGGTCTAAGCCAACGTATGCAAAGCTTCGTATTGGATCCTGCAGAAAATCCATACAACCTGCCTGAGCCGGGCAAGCGCCCGCGCGCGACGCTCACACCAGGAATGGCACTCAAAGATGGACTACCGTGCCTCTCCTTTGCAGTACAGGGTGGGGACAGCCAAGACCAAAATCTGCTCCAGTTTTTTCTGAACATTGTTGAGTTCGACATGAATGTACAGGAAGCAGTAGAAGCAGCCAACATCAACAGTTTCCAGATGCGGGGATCTTTCGGTGAGCATGAAATTCGCCCGGGACGCCTTTTGCTGCACAACGGAGTACCCGACTGGGTGCGCCGGGAACTCCGCGGCATGAACTATACATTAACCTTCGGCTCGCGCACCAGCGGACCGATCACCGCTATTGAGTTCGACCGCAAGCACGGCACGATGTGGGGCGGTGCAAGCGATCATGGTGATGATTATGGCATCGCCTGGTAGGAGGTACTGTGAGTTCACACACGACACGATAAGAAGTGTGCAAAATGGGCCAGCAAATCAGGCTAAGCGATAAATCTGCCAGCACTCCACAGTTTCGCGAAACATGACCGGATTCGTGTAATCAATATGTGTCATATCAGAAAACGGATCAAGCTTTTCGGAATAACAACGTCCGCTTAAGGAGGACGAGTGCTTTTTGGTTCTGACCATGCACAGATGGTTCATTGCACCAGAGCCAGCGCAATGTGTCTATGATTGCGGGAGCAGCACCATCGGCCAGATTGAGCATCTTAAGGACAGCATGATCAATTTTCTTTCGCACATCATCTGCATGGGACTGACAGGCCGGGAGTAATGACTGTGTGGACAGTTCATCAAATGCAGCAGCAGCCTGATCTAAACGGTTCGTTGGTATCTGGTCCAGTTGTGGGCAGGGAATACCGGATAATGCTTTCACCTGCGTTCTGGATCGCCCACTGTGCGTCCGTTGGCCCTGTGTCCAGTGAACCAGGAAACCCAGCGTAGAATTGGCCCACAGGGCAAATGCTTTGCGTACGCGCTCATCCTGGTGTGGCAGGGAAGTCCAAGTTGGCCCACCCATGCCCGGGTAGGTTGTTGCTGCAGCCAACAGCGACTGGGAGGTCCAGCGCATATTTCGTGCATAGAACAGTGTACTGCGAGACGCACGCATCGCTTCGCGCTTCGCCTCCGACCCCACACCGGCAGGAGACATCCCCTTGTGGGTCAGTGATACAAGAAGTTGCTTCTGCGTGCGGCTGTCGGCTCTCCAGAGCGCACGATTAGAACCAATTGCATCCACTGAATTGAATACTGGCACGAATTCAAAAGCACCAATTGGGCTTCGACCTGACAAATGACCTATCAGGTGATGTGTTGGACCAACCTCGAAAAGTTCTCCAATCGAAGACATCTGCACACCGATGGGTATGACCTGACCATTCAAGTGAATGGTGCCTCCCAGAAGTGCATTCGCTGCCAATGCAAGGTCGGCGTGCAGAACGCCCAGGGGGCTCCAAGGCGCTCCATCTGCCCGGGTCGTAAACGTACACACCTGCCCGATCTCATCATCGCCTACCCGGACAGCATAGCTGCTCCCAGAAGCTTTGGCTTTTCTGACCGCGGAACGGATTGATCGGGCAATCTCACCGGCCTCACCCGCCCGTAAAACAGGCGCCCGCAACGTCACACAATGCACCGCTGCCGAAAGCGTTTCATCCATGCGGTGATTCGTTGCCCGCTTGGTCCCGATAAATAGCATCTCCTCCATCCCCGTGTCGGCTGAAAGTGCCTGCTTCCCCAAAGCCTGACCACTCGCCACAGCGATAACTACGATGTCCTCAAACTCCCGCTCAATCATCCGCCGTGTCACAGTCCAGGATTCCGCAAATGCCGCCGACAGCGGTAGCACAAACCCAACTCGCCCGCCCGGCTTGCATTTCTGGCGCGCCAAGGCAAGAAACGAAGCCGCCAATCCCGCCCGATTATTCACCGGCGCTTCCCGCACTAAAAACTTCCAGCGCCGCTGGCATGCCTTGCGTTCAGCATGCGATAAACCCGCAATGTCAAAAACGCTCTGACCACCCCGCGTTCGTGAATAGGGTGGATTCATCAGAATCCAATCCATCGAAATATCCGGTACACTGACAGAATTCTCCACACCATTGCCGTTTCCCATAGATCTGCCTGCACCAACATTGAACAAATCCACCACCTGCTGAGCAGCAAAATATTCCAACGATCCCGTCTGACCTTTTTCCCCGCCAACATTCACCCAACCAATCTGCGTGTCTCCATACGGATCCCCATAGCCCAATGCGGCCAAGGAGGAAGTGGTCAGGTGCGCCGCAATCGGGCTTACATCTGCACCAATCAAGCCACCTTCCATCGCCGCCGCGTGCAAATCCCGAAGACTCTCCATGTTGCCCCCCGCATGCTCGTGAAGCGTGGCCACCCGATGGTAACCCGCACGCAGAAGTGTGCCGGTCCCGCAAGCCAAATCACTCAGACACCGCTTCCTGAAAAGGTCTGGATCTGCCCACTCCTTCGCCGTGAGCATTGACGGCGCAATCGTCAGACTCGCCAGAAGTTCGGCCGTGGCCGGTTGCGTGTAAAAAGCTGCTGCCGCCTTTCGATCTTCACTCAGCTTCGGAAACAGCTCAGCACCAATATTGATGTGAAGTCCCAATTGTGCCGTCTCAATCTCCAGAACCGCCTCAATCAGCTTCCTGAGCATCCGAGAGGTTCCCCCAGGATCAAATTTGCTCGCCAACTCAAATACCTCAATCGCCGGCTCAAAAACAGAATTCCAGTTGTGTCGGTTAATCGTCCGCCAGATCTCTATCTGCGCAAGCACGTTCGGCGTCGAACGGCGGGTGAAATCTATGAACGGAGCACCTGCGACGCCCTGTGCAGCAAGCCGCTGCTGCGTTAACAGCGCATTCAACCACAACACTACCGTAGTTCGCAAACCCTTGAGCGGCGAACGCTGGTGCAAATGACCGGCAATCTTCTGCTGCCCTTCAAGCGGTAATGCCGCTTCCAGTCCATTGGCCGCCGCTTCTACCAACAGAGCGACGCGGTCTCCCACAGCTTGCACCTCCTCACGCGGCAGGCCAGCCGCAGACAAAAGGGCTACAAGATCAAAAACACTTCCCTCGATGAACCCGCTTTGTGGCCACCTGCGCTGATACGTCCCTGTAATCGTGGTCTGCCCCTTACTCTCCAACAACTGATGAAGTGCATAGGCAAGCGGAACACCCTCCAAAAGAATATCCGTGATGTTGAATCCGTGTTCCTTTCGGAAACGCTGCGGGATATGGAGTGCAATGGCCGTGCCGATTCTGGCGCGCCTCCTTCGAGTCTCGAGCCCCAACCTTACAACTGCGTCCCGGTCCGCATCCAACGCCCCAAACGAACACTCAATCACGACCGGGGGAAAAATACCATCATCAATCAGAATGTCGGGCCGCAACCCCGCCCCTTTATCCGCATGCAGAAGCCGCGTCTCCTCAACTTTGATGCATTCCGGCTGTGCTGACCACCGAGCACTTGCACTCCGTAACGCTCGGCCAAGCGCTTGATTAAACGTCTCCTCTATTGTACGTCCAGCTCTCATTGCACAAACCTTGTTCAAGCAAATTCCTCGCACCATCGGCTCAAGGTAAGCAGATTCAACAACACGAGTGGAAATGAACTTAGTACGAATTCATTACGACTCAAATGCTCCCGTTCCATTACTACGCCACCTCCATACCCCGAATGCCTCCCCAATGAAGTTACATCCAATATCGCAAAGCTCACATCGAAAACAGATGCATTGAGTACTTAATAATCACCGGTTGTTACGTCAGAGATATCTATGGCTCCCGGCGGGGTAGCTGAGCATACAAAAAGGTTTCCTCCTCTATTGTGAGAGGTCCAACAGAAAAAACGGGTCCAGTTGGACGTCGAGTCTTCACCCTCCAGGCTCTGTTCGTCTGTGTTAGGTTCCTCAAAGTCGTCGTTGTAGTCCACCGTTGTTCACGCATACACGAGTGAGTCATCTGGCGCATACTATAGAGTAACGGTAGATGCCGTGGTACGTACGCGGATTCTTACTGCATGTTTTTATATGGGCTCCGAAACCGAGAATCCCAGTTGCACCGTTATTAAATCTGGAGTCGCTCAGAGTACTGTGAAGTTCAGCTGTGGTCAGGGATAAGACCCCCAAAATGAAATTCCTCTATATCGGAAGTCACCCCTTGGATTAGGATGGCAGGTTCCATTTACGGGCGACATGTATAACCCCGAAGGGTGTATTTGCTGAATCACTTGGGGACCGGCCTCTTGCTGGGTATACTGACACATTCGCAAGGTTTCCACCAGAGTAACCATTAATACTTCCCGGATTTGCAGACACATTCCAGAGTTGTCTTTCGACAACATGCTCATGCAACCGGATCCCTCATTATTACATCTGGCAGATTTCTCAGCACAGACTCCTCTCCCCCTGGCACATAGACTACAATCAGTTTGAGCACAGAGGTTCCCGTGTTCTCGGTCCCATGATAAATGCCGCGCGGAACAAAGATGCAAGTACCCGGAGTGATCTTGATCGGTTCACGATCATTCAGCATTTGCATGGCTTCCCCCTCCACTACATAAATGATTTCATCAGCGTTGGGGTGATTGTGTCGTTCGTGACCAGTGCCCGGCTGTACTTCCACCGATGCAAAAGTTAACGTATTGGAGCCTGAGGTCTTCGGCTCGCTAAGCAGACAAATATCTCCCCAGGGAAAAGCCAGGGTCTGGACGTTCTCAGGGTAGGTTACCGTGCACTTGCCGATCTTTTCCATTGCAGATTGTGGATTAGTTCGACCGAGATTGCATTCGCAAACTCTGGATCGTTGATATGGAGATCATATTCCTTAACTGTCACCGAGGGGGCGCAGTTTGCGCGAAGTGATGCAAAAAGTGCTTCGTTAGATTCGGGTGCAAAGAAGGTCTTTCCTAGCGCGTCCAGCATACTGACTCCCCTGAGTGGTATCATCAGCGTTACCGGGGCCCGGGCCCGGCTGAGTCTGGTTCCAATTTCCCTTCCGATCCGCACACACTCATCTGGACTGGTCCGCATTAGTGTGACGTTAGCATTATGGGGATGCAGCGTTCGCTCTCTGAAGGCAACCGGCACAGTTTCAAGGGCCCAGTAATTGACCATATCTAACGCTCCGCAGGAAACCACCTGGGGTATGCCGGCGACAATTGCAGCTTCCAGTCGCTGGGGACCAGCACTCAACACACCACCTACCACCTCATCGCACCATTCAGTGGTAGTAACATCCGCAATGCCTTCAAAAAATCCATCCGCAATAAGTTTTTCCATTGCCCGCCCGCCACTGCCTGTCGCATGAAAAACCACCACCTCAAAACCTGACCTTTCCAAACGCTCACGCAGTCGCGTGACGCACGGTGTGGTCACGCCAAACATTGTTGCCGCAATCAATGGCCGCTTGTCAACATGCGTTGGTACTTTATGTGCAGCCATGCCACAAACTGCATCAGCGGCATTCTTGATGATCACCCTGCTTATCCGATTTAACCCTGCTATATCCGCGACAGAGTACATCATAGCGATATCACTCTCGCCTATATAGGGCGCTACATCACCGGATGCAAGTGTAGATACCATCACTTTGGGAAGCCCCACGGGGAGCGCACGCATGACAGCCGTCCCCACTGCAGTGCCACCAGAACCACCGAGCGCCAAAACGCCTGCCAACTGAGAGGACATATCCTTTGCCAGACTCACAGCACCGCGTGTCAATAATTCCAAGGCATGACTGCGACTCCCCTTCTCTCTAAGAGCTAAGAGATCGCTGCCACCAGCTCTGGCTACCTCGTCTGCTGAAATATCTGGTTCGCATTGTGGCTGTCCCATTACCCCCGCGTCCATCAGGATGGGATGCAGGCCCCTCGACCGGATGATATCTCGGGCGTAAGCATACTCCGCCCCCTTGGTGTCCAAGGTGCCAACCAGAAGGATATTTACAGACTTGGAATCAGTCATGCCAATTCAAAACTTAGCGAGCTACAAACAAAATAACGGCGGTTGCCTCTTAGGATGATCATCACGTGAATGTAGCAACATTATTCCGACAACTGTCCCTATTATGCAGTGCTTAGAACATTTCAAGCCTGATTTGTAGCTCCTCCGTGTACAGCTCTATAGTCTGATGATTATCACTCAGACGGAAATCTGTGATACTATTCGGTAAAAACTCCCTCGGTGTGTTCATCCGGAAAAGCGTATCAGCGACCACGTACCAGTCTTCTCCGGTCAAATGTACCACCGCCTCATTGCCGTTGGCAACCATCGGGGCGTATTGTAAAACTTTCTTCAGGTGTGTAACACCTTGCTTCTGATGCAGATTGGGATCCATACTTCAGTCGATTAACAGGCCGTGAAAAAATGAGGTTTTTCACTCAAACAGCACCAGTGATACGCAATAAAAACGATTTATTGCCTTCCAACTTTCTGACCTCCCAACTTAAATTGCATAAGTTTAACTTTTGGAGCCCAACACAGCTTCGTGGCACACTACGCAAGTGTTATAATTGATCAGGATTGGTAATCCTCCTCGGGGATGCCCCAAATTTAGTGGGGGTTTAGGGGAAGTTGTGAGAGTCTACCGGTGTACTGATGTTTGGTTCGGTCGTGTCGTTCCAGTCCCCGTAGCAAAGTTTCCCACTGCCAATCTTGCGGGATGGGGTTCAGGGATCGTTGTTCAATGTCAAGGCACGCGGCAGCAATCCATCGTTGGCGTTGGTCCGAGTTACTCCATCGCGTGATTCTGCGCGTTGTATGTGCCAGTCTGCTATTGATGCTCTCAATGATGTTCGTGGTTCGAAGCCGATCGCGTAGCGACTTGGGGAGCCCCAGTTTGTGAAGGGTGAGGGTTTCCACAAGTCCCTCTTTTAAGCTGGCCGCTGCTTTTGGGCATTGGGATTCCAAGGATTGAATCAAGGTCGTCAGTCGTTTTTTTGCTTCTGCATACGTACGCGTTGCATAGGCGGCTTCCAGTTGTTTCTTGACCTGCTCAGCAAAGTCGGTATCCTGGATCTTGGAGACGACATTTTCGCGTTTGTGCCACTGACATCGCTGAATCAGCGCCCGATCTCCAAAGACCTCTCGTACGCCTTTGCGCAATCCTTTGGAGCCATCCAGCAGCACCAGCAATGGGCCCGTAACCTGGAAGCCGCGTGCCTGCAAATTCTGCAGTAAGGCAACCACACACGGATGGGCTTCGGTTTTGACCTCCATGAACCCGAGGATGATCTTCTGTCCTTGTCCCGTCAATCCCACGACTAAAAGAATCTGTTCACTCCGCAAGGTCTTCCCGTCAATGAGAATGGCGACAAACTCCGTCTCATCAAACCGCCGGCTCATGAACGTCTCCAGTGCTTTGGCCGTCTCGTTGATAAACACGCGTCCGGTGGTGGAGCCGCTGAGACCAAAACTCTCTGACAGGTGTTGCGCCACTTGCCCATACTTGCGTTGAGAGAGTCCAAGTAGCACACTGCGTGCCAGTTCCTGTTCATAGCCGGGTTCGGCCTGGTGCAGCAGTTTGTACGTCTCCAGCGGCACTTCCTGATTCGTTTCGGTGTTACGAACCCGGGGGACCTCAACGGGCACCTTCGCCCCGTTCCAGCGAATTGAACCGGGATTGGTTCCCCAACGCTGGCACTTCGTCGGGGTATGTTTCCAGCGAATTCCGCAAAGCTCGCTCACTTCGGCCTGAAACAAGAGCGGAACCAATTCCATGAACCAATCCGGGCTACGAAACAACCGAGCCAGTTTGGCCGCATTCCTGGCCAAAAACGGTTGGAAAACGGCGGAAGGAAAGAGAGAAGATAATGCAATCATGCGTTCGATGGTTTAGAAGGAAGAGACGTTTTCAGTGCAGCATGCAACTGCGGAAGATACGTCGCATGTCGCACCCGACGCAGTCGGGGTTCAAGTTCCAACAGTGCCGCGCACAGGTGCATCTCGCGCTGGTGGACCGGCGTAGCCGTCAGTCTGCGTCCTGCACGAGCCAAGAGTGTCCTGAGTGAATTCAGCACGCGCAGTCCCCGGTCACTATGGAGCAATCGTCCGGTACGTTGCAAGGTGAGCGTTGATTCCAGCGCATGCGCAAGCACGCTTCCAGAGGAGCGATTCACCTGGGTCAACGCTGCTGTGATCTGCTGAAGATCTGTCCGAGCCTGGGACGCATCGCACTGTTGCCATGCCTGTCGTAGGCGGTGACGAAACCGCAGCGCCTCATCGGGATCCAGTCCGCTCAGCGCTTCGGCCATGACCGTATTCAGACATCGCTGCACCCACACGCGGCCTCCCCATACGCGGGACACCGCCGCGTGGAGTGCGACATTGCCAGGAAGCGTCAACAGCATCCCCGAACCCAATCCACGAACGCTCAAATCGTCCAGCACCGCCTCCATACCGGACTGATCCTGGGGGCCGCATTCGGTCACAGTCACGATCCGACGATGCCCCCGCAGACTCACCCCGATTCCAAACAATACATGCAGCCCCATCACATACGAGGGCCGAAGCCACAAATGGACCAGAGACTCCGTATGCCAGTCACGGCACGCCAGCACAGATACCGCAGATTCCCAGCATAAAGTCGGCGCAGGAGCCCCCGGGACCGCCGCCGACTCCTCAGGAGCTGATACCACAGGATCAGGCGCCGCAGGATCAGGTGCCGCAGGTACGGAGGAAATCCGATCGGTCAGCATGCGAAGTACATCCACATAATGCCGAACCAATTCAACCTGCAGATCCTGAACAGGCTCCTGAATTGGTGGAGAGAAAGGAAAAGAAGATTCTGGGTTCATCAAGGAAGGATCGGGTTAAGTCATTATCGTTACTCCCCCGAACCCCCACTAAATTTGACGCATCCCCTCCTCCTCTCCAATAAATTCTAGATACAATTACTCAAACGCTGAACGTAACACTTCTCTTCAGCAACTCTGGCAGTTTTGGTCATCAAGAGGATGTCAGACACTGTTAATTACTGCCGGTCTAATTTATGTAACCGAGTAGGTTAGCAGATGCGAAATCAAGTCACGCTAATGGTTGTTGCTCTGATTGGGATAGGGTGCAGTTCGGAGGGGTCTGAGATTCGTGTGGTACGTTCGCAAATTGTGTCGTTTAGTGAGCTGTTTCAGCCGGTTGACACCATTAGGCTGGATGCGTCAGTGCTCGTTGGTCACTACACTTTTGTTGATGTTGACGAAGCCGGGAATTTACTTATCACTGACGGAGTGGGGCAAATCACCCATTTGTTTTCCGCAACAGGAGTGCACATGACGTCATATTCTGTGCCCGATTGTGTCCCCGACGAAGCTGATTTTCGTCCTGAGAGTTCACGCTTTATTGGTGGCGGGCGTATTGTGGTTATGTCCCGTCGTTTGGGAGCTGCAGTATTTGACCGGGGGGTGATTGCCTGATTGGAACTAGGATGTGGGATAAGTACTCAAAATCTATTTGTGCACAGGAAGACTCAATTTTCATGCATAAGGGGGTTTCTCAAGGAAAAACGTCAGTAAGCGTGTACGATTCAGCATTAGAAAATTTGACGGATATTCCGATCCGCTCGCCTCGGCTTGTCATGTTGAACGCGACCACGAATGGACTTCCGGGGAGATCTGTTGAGTGCTTTGATGATGGTGCGCACTATCTCTATCTCGAGGACATGGATTCGTGGCCAGTGCGGGTAAACCCCAATCGGATTCGATATCAACCGGATTTCTTCCGGCAGCGGCCAGATGATGTGTCTGGAATTCGGGCCGAGCGAATACGTGAGTATCCTTCGGCCATCGCCGTATTTGCACTTGACAAATCCACGCGAATGATGGCATTCATTGAATTAGACCAGGAGTGGGCAAGATGGAGCGAAGAATCTGGTCCCATGATTGGGCTAAGCGTGGTCAGCAACGAGAACCTATTCCCGGGTCGCAGCGCGATTTCAAATGTGTTTCCAATATCCGCTGGTAACGGTTATTTCTACGCTGAAGGGGAACACGAATCGTTGCCTGGCGGCGAGGTTGGGAATTCCATCTTAATTAGATACAGGTTCATGCCGCCCCAATCCGATGAAGAATAAGCAATGTCAACTAGTGGTGTGCTTCGTATTGTCGTTCTTGGCTACGCTTACACTACTCGTCGCTGCTTGAGAGATTTCTCCGACGAAGTCTCGGAATCCGAGTAACATGTCCGATCCAACTGAATTGGTCGGACTAACCCTGAATAAAGATCTGCTAGTTGAGGCTCAAACGGGGGAACCCCGCAACCAGTGATGGCATTATCGCATCCGACACTGCCATTATTTTGTTGATTGGTGGGATCAGTTGTTCGGGCAATCAATTAGATTTGCTGAAGCATTTCTGGAATCTTCAGGAAGATTTGGATAGAGAGAATTTCCCTGTGAGAGCCGTACATGCAGATCCCTACTTGGGGAGGGAGCGGGCAATACAAGAGACACGCGTGCTCCGTCGACTTAGCGGGCCAAAGTATCCCTTTCTGAATTCGCAGGACACGCTCCTCAATCCCCGGCGCTTAGGAATTCGCATCCCACAGGTCGTATTGACGCAATCGGGAGAAATAACGCGTGTGATTGACCTTCCCGGTGCACCGCAACCTACATTTCCAGTTGATTCTGCCTTATTCAATTCATCACGCTGAGGCGTCCGTGGAGTGCGTGTGTATATTCACATGAAATACATATACATTTTCATCAGGTCTAGATATACACCTCCCGCGATATCGCCTGCCATTATGCGTTCAAGATGCGCGTGGAATCCAGGTTTTTGGTGCATTGACGACCTCCACCGGGCTTGCAGACCCCTTCGGTCACAATGTCTCCAGACAAAGGCTACGTCCTACCTTTGGTCACCGTGACACGGGCCATCCCCAACTGGTCGGCGATTTTCCGATTTCCGCTGCTGCCTAACTTGACTTTTCCACCGAGCTTGTCAATGTGTCATTGAGCGTGCCGTGATGAGAATTATGAATATCGTCGGCATTGAAGCTGACAACTTCCTTCCCACCAGTGGAAGCCTCATGAGCTGTCAGCAGGGACATCGCCTGCCCCGTAAAGGCGCGATTAAGTGCTTGATCATCGCCGGGGTACTCCAACGGAAAGGCATCAGTGTTAAATAGTGTACCAGCTCCTCCGATATGGGCGATATATAATTCTCCTGCTCCGAGCAGCACAATCAAGCAAGTGATCTTAAATAGCTGGGACTTCAATAAATAGGGCCTTCACCCAATATTATGATAAAATCTGTAAATTCAGAAAAATTCGATATAAGGCGGTCATGATAGTAGTGGTTATATGCTCTATTTTTGGTCGTTATTCTGGGGAAAATTTCACTTGAAACAGATGCGAATACAATGAAAAAGGATGAGGCGAGTATCCATAGGAGTTTAGGGCTTGAATCGCCTTGGGAGATTTCAGAGGATCGTTATGATGATAAGGATCGGGTACGGCGGGTAACGGTGATCTGCACGGATACATCATTGCTGTCATGTCCGAAGTGTAAGGCGGCTTGTTCCTTTTATGATTTGCGCGAGGCACGTTCCTGGCGGCACTTAGATACCTGTACCTATCGTACGGAGTTGATTGCCCGGGTTCCGCGTGTAAAGTGTCGAGCGTGTGGAGTTCGGACGGTGCAGGTTCCCTGGGCATCGTCGAGTTCCCGGCACACCTTTGACTTTGAAGAGAGGGTAATTGGATGGCTTAGGGATGCGAGTGTATCCGCAGTATCGCGGCAGCTCGGCGTGGGATGGAAAGTGATTTCGAGGATCATGGAGCACGCGGTAGAGCGAGGACTTCGGCGCAGACAAACGGAGATTATTCCGCACATTTGCGTGGATGAGACCTCCTTCCGTAAGCGACATAAATACGTTACGGTCGTTTCCGATGCAAAGGCAGGCAGGGTCCTGTATGTGGGGATCGGACGCACGAAAGCGGTGCTAAAGCGCTGGTATTTAAGTCTCACACCAGAACAATTGGCGGGGATTGAGAGCGTGAGCATGGACATGTGGCCCGCCTACATCTCTGCCACCTTGGCGTGTGTAGCTGATGCAGCGAAGAAGATTGCGTTTGACCGGTTTCATGTGGCGAAGTATCTGGGGGAGGCCGTGGACAAAGTGCGTCGGCAAGAGCACAAGGCTTTACGCGCCGAAGGAGATACGACCCTCACCGGAAGTAAGTACGACTGGCTAACGAACCGGGAAAATATGTCCAAGAAGCAGAAAGCGCGGTTTCAATCGTTGAAGAACAGTTCGTTGAAAACCGCCCGGGCGTGGGCCATCAAGGAGATGGCACGAAATTTATGGCATTATGTACATCCCACCTGGGCCCGCAAGGGCTGGAAAAGATGGCTTTCCTGGGCCATGCGCTGCCGCTTGGAACCGGTCAAGGAAGCCGCCAAAACCATTAAAAACCACCTGTGGGGAATCATCAATGCAATTATTCTCAAGGTCAGCAATGGCCCGGCCGAAAGCATCAACAGCCGAATAAAAACAGTCAAAGTACGCGCCCGCGGATTCCGAAATAATGAACGATTTGCAACCGCCATTTACTTCCATCTCGGAGGCTTGGACCTCTCCCCCAGAATGAAATGAAAATTGCGTTTTCACAAGATTGGCCCAAGACCCAATAAATATAGTGAATTAGTCCTGATCTTATCCAATTCTGGGCTAAGGTTTCAGACGATTTATCGCGTCATGCGTCATTCTACTCAAAGGTTTTATCTTTCATTTTTTCGACAATTACGAATCGTAATGGGGGTGAAGATTAAAGGAATAAACAAGGTTTATGGCATTTCGTCACCTTGGTCAATTTCGGAGGTAACAGCGGATCATGATGCCGAGGAGGCCCATATCCATGTGATCTGTACGGATGAATCCAAGCTTCGGTGTCCAAAATGTGATCAAGCGAGTCCGGTGTATGATCGTCGGACTCGGAGTTGGCGTCATCTGGATACCGGAAAATATCGTACAATCGTAACGACGCAGTTACCTCGTGTAAAGTGTGCAGAACACGGAGTGGTGACGATTTCGCCCCCTTGGGCGGATCGGAGTGTACGCATGACCTATGAATTTGAGGCGCTGGTCATTGATCTGCTTCGGGAGTCAACGATCTCGTCAGTGTGTCGGCTCCTGCAGATGAGTTGGCCTGCGGTTGCAGGGATTATGGACCGCGCAGTGGAACGGGGGCTTGATCGCAGAAAGGCGCAACCGGTTGCCCATGTGTGTGTGGATGAGACCTCGTATAAAAAAGGCCATAAGTATATCACCGTGGTCTCAGATTCTCAAACGGGTACGGTGCTGTTTGTCAAGGAAAAGCGCACCCATGCGAGTCTGGATGCTTATTATGAAGGCTGTTCTACTGAGCAACTGGAAGCGATTGAAAGTGTGAGCATGGATATGTGGCCTGCCTATATCAAGTCCACGAAAAAACATGTTCCAGATGCGGCATCCAAGATTGCATTTGATCGTTTTCATGTGGCGAAAAAGATTGGAGGGGCGGTAGATAAAGTCCGTCGGCAGGAGAACCGAGAATTGCGGAAAGCGGGCATTGATGATCTCACCGGGACCAAGTATGACTGGCTGACCAACAAACAGAATATGTCGGTCCGCCAAAAGAAGCGATTCAAGGCGTTAAAGGATAGTTCGTTGAAAACGGCCCGTGCCTGGGCCATCAAAGAATTGTCCCAGAAATTGTGGCACTATAAGAGCCGAACCTGGGCACGCAAAGCTTGGGAAAAATGGTTGTCCTGGGCCTCACGTTGCCGGCTTGAAGACATGGTTAAAGTTGCCAAGACGGTCAGAAAACACCTTTGGGGAATTCTCAATGCGATCATTCTCAAAGCCAGCAATGGGCCAGCAGAAAGCATCAACAGTCGAATCAAAACGATCAAAGTCCGTTGCCGCGGATTTCGAAATACCAAGCGGTTAGCAAATGCAATCTACTTCTATCTCGGTGGACTGGATCTATATCCAGATGCTGTCTCAAAAACAAGGGTTTCACTAAATTAGTTGAAGCCCCAAATAGCTCTATTCTCACGGATGTCTGTTTAGCAGTCAGTTTCCATTAGGGTGTGATGAATCGGTAGACCTCAATAAAGGGGTTGGGCAAATCGCCCCCAGCGTCCAGGTCTGGCTGGACCACACGATAGACCAGACCGGACGCACCGTACTTGAAATGCACCCTGATTCCCAGTTCCTGTGCGACGAACTGCCCTGCCTTGGTGAAGATCTGATAGCCTCGCCCCCGGTCTGCGTTACTGTACTGGATCATGATGATTTGATCCGTCAACTCAAATAACCCAATTACACGTGTGCTGGATGCACTCAGCCGGCCGGATGCTCGCATTATGGCCGCGAGATTGCCCCGATCAGGAAGGTCCTGCGAAACATCACGGAACCAAGACGTTCGGTGTGCGATTCGATCGACCACCGTGCCGTCTCGTGTTAGTTTCAGGATATGCGGCTCAACTGGACCCGCGTAGAAATGGTGGGTCTTGTCTGCGATCAAGCCCCCCATATCAGTCCTATACGTTGCATTGGGAAAGTCGCTCGCAGGCAACGTATACTCTTGGAGCAGCTTCCCGCTCGCGTCCATGTGCCTGACAACCTGCTTGTCCGAGTGCCTGTAAAAGCCAATAAGACCGTCCTGTGCGTCAGAATCCAGAGCGTTGGGGTTGACCACCAAGGAATAATCTGGATCAACGCTTCCTAGGCAACCGCCCTCAGAGGTGAAGCGGTACCCCCAAGGACCAGCATTGGACAGAAATATGGATTGATTTCCGATGAACTTGGCGGTCACCGGACGCACCTCAAACCCTGGGTGACAAACGGATGGGTCCAGCACCGCCAAGAGCTTGCCGTCCGGCCCAAACAGAAAAGTCTGTCGGCCGAGCATGTCTACCACAAGCATCCGGCCATCCACAGCGATATCCAGGCTCTTTATTTGTGCGATCAACAAGGGCCCTGAGTAAACCGATTCTGGATCGGAAAACGTGATTGTCTTCACAAACTGGAAATGCTCCAACTCAATCTGCTCAACAGGTTGTGTGTTCGTGATATCCACGCAAACCATCAACGCAACCAAGCTCCATAGAGCAAAGAGTCCGCGTCCAAGAGTTCTGTGCCAGACTTGCTGGGCTTTCACACTCCGTAGGTCACTCATTCGTTGCAGAAGCTACCCCAATAAGAATAACAAGCCCCCTCCCAAAACGAACACTCACTTCTCTCAAATAGGCAAAAGTAATAAGTGCACATGACTGTCGTGTCTGGGTTCTCACAAACCGTCTCGCCCATCCTTCGATCTTGGGGGCTCGTTCTTTCGTGTTGCTCGTGGTTATGGTACCGACAACCACCAAGAATGCACCGACAGCGATTACAGCAACAGTCAAGGTCACCCTAGTGTACTTCAGAACATTAAGAAAATATGCTCCTTTAGAAATTTTAGTGACAAGAAGGCGCAGTAACAACATTAATAGAGAATGTCAAGCCCCCCGCACGGATCCGGACGTGCGCGCTAGCGCATCCGGCTCGTTTGAAAAGAGGTTCTACCGCGAATGTTGTGGATAGAGGTCTAGGCCTCCACAGAAAAAAAGGATTGCAGATCTGAAGTTTTCGAATTTTCTGTATCCTCTGCCGATCGTTTTAACCTCCTGGATCTTCCCGTTGATTCGCTCAGCTCTGGCATTGGATTGTTCATGACAAAGGGCATTACACACGCCTTGGAGGTGTCGTTTGAAGGTCTCGGCCACCTTCATGATCTCTTTTACGGCCGCCGCTTTCACACTGGTAAGCCAGAGTTCAAAGTACTTCTTTGCTTCGTTGAATGAAGCGCATTCAAAGATGGCCTTGAATTCTTCGCGCAACCGCCAAGCGACGCTCACCTGCAAGTTGGCTTCCTGGATGACTTTGAAGATTTCGTCTTGCTTTTGCGTTCGATGCTGTTCGTTTTTCAAGAGCGCATAACGACTGTGTTGAGTTCCTCATGCTGTTTCACTTCCCTGCGGCGAACCTGATCAATCCCCTTGTTGAGGTACTGGATCAAATGAAAACGATCGTGGATCAGACGGGCCTTGGGGAATAACTCCTGGACCGTGGTGATGTAGGCCTGCCACATGTCCGTCGTAATGGTCCTAACCTGTCCCTTTTTCTCTGCCAAAAGGCGATTTAACAGGACTTTTGTGCTGACTTTGTCCCGACCTTCCCCAACAACAATGACCACGCCACGCGCCGCATCACTGACAATGGTTGCGTAGGTATGCCCACGCTGAAAGGCCTTCTCATCTACGCTCACATGCGCAATATCGTCCAGCGATCTCCGCTTCACCCCACGCGCTACGCTGCGGTGCAGGATGCGATTGACCGTGTCAAACTTACTACGAAGTAACTTTGCCGTCTTCGTTTGGTTCTTGGTCGCTTTCAGCAAGTCAATCGTCCAGCGCCCAAACGCATCCGTAAACCGGTTCGAGGCACTCGCCCAAGGCGTCTTAATCGTCCGCACACCCACGGAAGACTTGATCCGGGGAACTCGACAATGAACAAAACACTTGAATTCATAGCAATCCAAGTGGCGCCAAGTTCGCACTTTCCGATGATCATAGAGCGTCCCTGGTTCTCCCGTCTCGGGGCAAACCAACGCCCCCCTGAATGCGAAACGTAGATGTCAATCTGCTGGATCTGTTCATCCAGTAGTACCTTGTCAATCTTCCAGTCATCCCCCAATCCCAAGGTGAGCCGCGTCAAATCCAGATAAGATTCCATTGATTGTGCTACATTATTAGTGAAGCCCAAATTTAATCATTCCACACGAATTGCGGTAGAACCTGAAAAGAAAAGTTTGTGCGCACTTTTTCCCCCAGAATGCGGTGAAAATAAATTGGCACAAGAACCAATTAATTGAAGACCATGTCAATGGAACTTCATTCGTCCAGGGCGGATGGATTTATGAGCCTGGCGATGGCTCGCAGGTTTACTTCCGTGAAAAACATAGGGGCTAAGTAGTGCTTGCCAGAAAATTATTTTGGTTGTGGGATTATACGATGAATTCGGGTATTTGGGAGCAGATTTGGTCATTTTTGGTGGATTTGGTCAGGATTTAGCCTGTATTTGGGGTTCTCATCGCATAGGCTTGGTCATCGCAGGAGGATGAATGAATTTGCGAATCTGGCGGCAATTTTGGGGTAAGAGGTCTGATTTGGGCGTTTAAGCGTGTACATTCGCCCCTTTGTTGCCATGCGTGTAGTAATGGAAGCCCAACGCGCGTTTGGGCAGGTTCCGATTGAAGAGATTGAGCTTGCCCCCCGAAGCCGGGATGACATTCCGGCGGTATTGCGTGGTTTGCGTTCGATATACAAGAATGCAAAGACGCGAGCGAAGATTTTCGAGCTTTTGGAAGGGGGTGTGGCTTCGGGAGTCAGTCACAAATTGGGGCGCCGGGGGATGGATCTGTGGAGGATTTTCGTTCTGGGGATGCTGAAGCAGGCCCTGAATTGCGATTATGATCGACTGACGCATATGGCGAACAACGACAAGCTCCTGCGCCAGATGCTTGGGCATGGTGGTTGGCGCGAGGGATCGGAACCGGAATACCATGTACAGACGATTCTGGACAATGTGAGTTTGTTATCGGAGGAGTTACTGGGCAAGATCAACAAGGTTGTGGTGGAACATGGGCACGCAGAACTTACGAAGAAGGCCCAGGAGGAAGGGTTACGTTGCAGGGTAGATTCAGCGGTGACGAAGACGCATGTTCATTGGCCTACGGATGTGAATCTGCTAAGGGATGCGGTGGGTTGTTTGCTTCGGGAGTCGGCACGTATGAGCCGTTCGCACGGCCTGCCGGGCTGGCGCAAGGCGTCGGATTGGGAAAAGCGGCTTGATCGTTTGTTTCAAGGGGCACGCAGGTCACGGGGTTGGCATCGTCGTGATCGGGTGCGCAAATACCTGTGCCACTGCAGAAAGCTGGTGAAGAAGGCGTTGGCTTCGCAGCGGAGGTTGGGGGCAGATTGCAGTGATCGGTGGCTGCACTACCTGGGATGCAGCTTAACACTGATCGATCAGGTGGATCGGCGGTTGCTCAGGGGCGAAAAGATTCCGCATTCGGAGAAGATTTTCTCGGTTCACGCGCCGCATACGCGTTGGATCGTCAAAGGTAAGGCGGGGGTACAGGCGGAGTTGGGCCTCCCGGTCTGCGTCTTGGAGGACCAGCATCAGTACATTCTTCACTACCGGGTGCTCTACGAGGGGGTAGATTCGTCAATGATCGTGGATTTTTTACGGGAGGCCAAGACACTGTACCCGTCCCTGACTTCGTGCAGCATGGATACGGGGTATTCATCGGAACACAACCGGCGCGCATTGGAGCAAATTCTGGAACTGGTGATTATGCCGAAGCGGGGTCGTTTAAGTCATGCGGACAAGGAGCGCGCATCCGCTCCGGACTTTGTGGAGGGTCGTCGTCAGCATCCGGCGGTAGAATCCGCGATCAACAATTTGAACCAGCGCGGACTGGACTTGGTGCGTACGCATGGTAAGGAGGGGTTTGGTCGCACGGTGGCGCTCTCTGTGGTCGCGGCCAACGTGCATCGTCTTGGCTTGCAGTTGAAGCGGAAAGAAGAGCGGCTCAAGCGCTGGCATCAGGCCCGAAAACGAGCGGCGTAGCGCCGCTGTAATCCTACCGAAGGAATTTGGACAGGCTCCGCCATAAGCGGAAAGGCAGACATACGTCGGGTTGGCACGCATGGTCGCGTCCCAGCTGCATCGGAGAGCAAAAAATGTCTTCCAGTGACCATTCAGCAAGCCGAAAGGCACCTGATTCCCCCGAAACTCCACCAACGACGCCACAATTATGGGCCCAGATTGTTATGAGGAGCCAGTTGCAAAACTCCCAAATCGGGGGATTTTTTGGAATTTTGAGGTCATGGTTTCTGGTTGGTGCCTCCGGGTAGAGGAGGCGATTTTGATTGGGATTTGTATCTGCCCCGAGCATAGGAACATCCCTCGATAGGCCTAAAAAAGGGACCGGAGTCCCCCGGATTTCGTATCAATCAGTGTCGAAATTTTCCACGAAAACCGGAGTCTCCCATGTCCCTTAGGAAGAAAATACGAGGTTTTTATATTGTCTGCCAACGAGAATTGTTTCCTTGGGTGGAGGAGGAATTTGGTTCGTTGCCCAAACGGTACCAGAAGTTGTTGTTGGTATTCGAGATGGCGTGTGTAGAGGATTTTCTGTCCCGCACCTCGTTCCGTACGCCGGGGCGCCCGCTGGCGTCTCGGGTTTCGCTTGCACGGTCGTTTTTGGCCAAGATGGTCTTGAATATTCCGACGACTGCCGGATTGCGAGAGCGCCTACTTTCGGACCCATTGCTTCGGTCGATGTGTGGTTGGTCGCGGCAGCGGGATGTGCCCAGTGCGTCCACATTTTCCCGTGCGTTCAAGGAGTTTGCGGAGTCCGAGTTACCGACACGGATCCACGAAGTCTTGATTCAGGAGAGCTACGCGGATTCGTTGGTGGGCCATATTTCGCGGGATTCGACGGCGATTGAGGCAAGAGAGAAGCCGGTGCCGAAGAAAAAGGCGCCGGAACCGGTGAAACGCAAGCGTGGGCGTCCACGGAAGGGGGAGGAACGTCCAAAGGTCCCCACGCGTTTGGAGCGCCAGCGTACCATGAACAAAGCGGAGATGTTGGCGGATTTGCCCAAGGCGTGCACGGTGGGGAGCAAGCGAAATGCGAAAGGGCATACGCAATCCTGGACGGGATATAAGCTACATATAGATGCAGCAGACGGCGGGATTCCGATCAGCTGTATGCTATCTTCCGCGTCCCTGCACGATAGCCAAGCGGCCATTCCATTGGCGACCATGACGGGTGAGCGGGTGGACAACTGCTATGATCTCATGGATAGTGCGTATGACGCGAAGGAGATTCACGCACACAGTACGGCAGCGGGACATGTGCCGATCATTGACACGAATCCGCGTAATCGAAAGGCGGCGCACCGTCGTGAGCAGAAGGCACAGCGCAGTGCCGGGTTTATTCCACCTGAGCGGGCGCGCTACAAGGAACGTTCGACCGTGGAGCGGGTCTTTGGACGACTCAAAGATGAGTTTGGTGGACGCCATGTACGGGTGCGTGGGCACAGCAAAGTGATGTGTCACCTGATGTTTGGAATTGTTGTGCTCACGGTGGATCAACTGCTGCGGATGGTCCACTAAACCGGATCGTCGAGTGGTCGCGTACAGAATTGGGGGGTTCTGGAATACAGAAGCCGTGGGATCGATGCGTAGAGTCCGCACGGATCGTGGACAAAATTCTCCAAGTTAACACCTCGTTGAAGGCCAATCACCCACAGCTTCGAAGAAAGCGGTGAACACAGGCCAATCATTCACGTAATCCAAGAAAATCAGACCCATTTATGTCCCGAATTGGCCGATTCACCAGTTGCAACAAAATGGGTTTTGCAACTAGCTCGAGTATAGCAAGAATCGCAAAAATGACCTATTCTCTGACAAGCACTAAGTAGGGACCCTGGGAGCCGTCCAGGGAAACACCGTGTTACCGGGTTTGGACTCGCGAGATTCCGAGGTCTCAAACCCTCAAACCCTTAGAACCCTGGGGTATGATGATTGCAATTATTTGATGTAGATAGTTGCAATTAGCCCGGCAGCTTGTATCCTGGAGCGCTATTATACAAACGCACATGAATACATACAATCCTGACAGATCAAGAGGCCGCAGCAGGTGGGGCCTCCTTTTACTGGCCGTTTGCGGCCTGTTGGTACTTACCCAATGCGATAGCGGCATCGATCCGTACGTAGAGCCGCCGCCCTCTGAAACGGACCTTCCCCCGCGAGTAGAGGCCGTCCAGGAGTGGTACAAAACCGCGTTAGCGGAGGAACAGAGCGCGCCCGTAAAGCTGCCGGAGGGGGCCGCAGGAAAGATTGCCGAGGAGCACACTGGCTGCGATCCTCGATGCGATGGTGCGCGCGTATCCGCCGGACTGGGATCAGATGGAGACCTGGGATAACGGGATCGGGGGCTATTATGCCGCGACCGTGCTAGGTCCAGCAACAAGCACGCCCTCCGATCCGGATATATTGGTCGTCCGTACGCTGGTTGCCGACGTGGACGAAAACGGGCAGATTATATCCGGACGCCTGTGTTGAGTTCGTCGCGCCCGACCTGTACGCGTCCGAGTTCAGGGATTACGTGGTGCAGTGGCTCTCGGGAGACTTTGACAGTATGCGGATTTTGGTGCCGGAGTACACGATCGGGTATGCCTCCACGCAGGCCTTTATGTATGAGCCAGGCAAAACGCCCGAACCGGTAGAGATGCAACTGGAGGAACAGACCGGCATGGGTAAGACGCACGCAAGTAGGTGGTATTGCTGGGTAAGCAAATGGTATGATGTTGGGCTGTGCGAACCGACCCGCGACGGGGACCCCGAATCAACGGTTTGCACTGACGAGACCTGGCGGCCCGCTGAGATTACCTGCGTTTGCCTTTCCGGCTGCGGGGATGACGATGACGGCGGAGGCGGCGGGGATGACGGAGGCGATGATGACGGTGACGACACAGGCGGCGGTGATGATGATGGTGAAGAGGAAGAGGACGATCCCGAAGATGAGGAAGAAATCACGTTTTCTATGGAGTGCGCCCCGCAGAGTGTTACCCGCGGTGGAACAGTATCTTGTACCGCCAGCGTAACTACCCCCGAAGGCATGGATAAGCAGAGGCATCAGTTTGACTGGTCGTCGTCGATAAATATCAGGGATAAGGCTGCCACGATGTCCGAAACGCATACAAATCCCACTAGCACGTGGGACGGCGTGGCAACCGAAGGTGCGAAGATCACGGTCCTCATAGGGGAAGAGAAATTTGAGAGTGATATAACCGTAACGGCCCGGAGCGGTTACGGCCCTCCCGAGCTAGGGAACGATCCCCCACTCACTGCCGTGGTGACTTATTCATCCGAGGTGCGCCAACTTAAAAAGTATGGAGAATATTCTTTTGGTGATCGCGGAACGAATCCGCAGGCCCCGGGAGCTGAGTCGGGCACGGGCCCCTGGAGCGGGACTTATATGGTCGGGGACGTCTCTGCACTTGATCCCAAACTTTTCGTTTCAGACGACTATGATGAACCGGGAATTGGGCACAGTGGGGCTCATAGCGTCACCTGTAGAACAGCGGCGGAAGATCTGAGCGATCAATCAGAATCCTATTACAGTGTCAATAAATACTGTAGGACTTCGACGGGATTCAATCTAATGAGGCGGGCCATCATAGATCACGAAAGAGTGCACGAAAAGGGCTTCAATAGGTACCTGGAAAGTACCACCGCCAGTAATCTCTTTACTGCACTGGAAGCCATTGTTAAGGAGAAGAGTAGCGAGGTTGATGGGGCCATAACGGACGCGTGGACTAAGTTCATAACAGCCCTCGATACAGCGGGCGGAGAAGCTCCGGCGTACCTTGGAGGCTCAAATGAGTGGTGGTATTATGTCGATTTTAAGTGGGGTATAGGTGTTTTAACAATAGACGCCCACTGAGCATAGCTGCAACTAAACACAAAAGGTGACAAAATGAAAAAGCTGATTGTATTACTGGCCTTTCTGATCCCGGGCGTTGCCCTGGCGCAGGAAGCGGATGAGAGCTGGCGTGCCTTGGTCTGGGTAACGGACGGTAACGGAAAGTTGATAGAAAAGGTGCGTGCTACGCCGCAGTTTGCCTTGGACGCCATACAGGCCGAAGAATCCTGGGGAATGGGAGCTGCGAGGAAGGTACTCAAGCAGGTCGGGGAGCCGCGTTCCCCTGCGGAGCTGGATGCGCTGGCGGACGCGCTGGGAAGACTTATACTGGAAAGTCCGTCGCACCAGGTAGCCTACACCGCCCTCAACGCCTTGGCTGATGTAGCGAGAGAAAGTTCTGGAGGACCGGGAATTCCGTATGCGCGCGCGGTTGATGTATTGATCCAAGTTTACGAGGCAATGGACGGCACCGAAGCCGTTTCTAAGAATAACTACGTTTTGAGAAGCATACGCCATGCCGGAGCAAGAGGTGAGGATTATGTCAGGACCCTGTTCGCGTCACTCGAACGCCCCGAGAAAGCGTGCTTTGTGGCACCCACCGTCGGCGTTGTTATAGATGGAAAGGTCGTGAATAGAGTAGGCCATCCCCCCAAAGAGGAACATTGTCCGTACGAGACGCAGTGGTGCGAGGTGGGCGCAATACTTCGAGAATACGATCTTGTTTATCCGATTTGTGATGGGCGTAGGTCGAAAATTAACGGCGTTTGGGGGCCTCCGGACAGAAGTTTGTGGGCTTATCCGCCAGAATCCAGGCAAAATTAGGCGCCGCAATAACGGTTGTAACTATTCCGGCCCCGCGGATTTGCCGGGGCGGAGGCGGGCAACGGATCAACGCCGAGGGGGGCGGCGTTGACACAGGGAAACCACTCCCCAACATCATGACTAGAGCAACCACACTGATCGTAATGGCCCTTCTGATCCCGGGCGTTGCTCTGGCGCAGGAGGCAAACGAGACCAACGCGGATGAGAGCTGGCGTGCCTTGGTCTGGGTAAAGGACGGTAACGGCGAGTTGATAGAAAAGGTGCGCGCTACGCCGCAGTTTGCCCTGGACGCCATACTGGCCGAAGAACCCTGGGGAAAGGACGCTGCGAGAAAGGTACTTGGGCAGTTCGGGGAGGCACGTTCCGCTACGGAACTGGATGCGTTCGCGGATGCGCTGGGAAGGCTTGTGTTGGAAAGCCCTTCTAGCAGGATAGCAAGGACCGCCCTTAGTGTCTTGTCTGGGGCAACGCGTGATAATTCTAATAGTCCGCAGATTCCGTATGGGCGAGGGCTTGATGTCTTGATCCAAGTTTACGAGACAATGGACGGCACCGAAGCCGTTAGTGCTAGGTCCCTTTGGAGCGAGATAATCGGTGCCGGAGGTGAGGATTATATAATGAATCTGTTCGCGTCAAGTGAGCGGCCCGAGGCACCGTGTGCGATACAGCCCTACACTCCGAATATAACGTATTGGGCTGGATCTGTACAAGAACCGGTAGAAGAATCGGCAGGCCCTCCCCCGGGGGGATGGTGTCCGAACGTGTCGCAATGGTGCAAGCTGGGTTTTATGCTTGGCCGTAGGAAGGTTGGAGGGGTAGATCTGGAGCATGTTCTTTCGATCTGCGATAAAAGAAGGAAGGTGGAGAACGGCAAGTTGCAGCTCGGGATATACTGGTAAGCCGCGCCCGTCCAGGCCGGCCCCTGGGTTGCGTCTAATTTTGCCCGGAGCGCACTAGGACGCGATCAAACGGAATCTAGGCGACGTGAGACGCCGCTTCCCCGGGCAAACAGGCCGCTGAAACCACTTTAAGCCCTCGATCGGCCCGTCCAGGGCAAAACAGACTGAGAAAAAGGGGCGAAATCGGCAGCCAGAGGCACCTGACTGGCGAAACCGGCCGTTAAGACGTAGCTGGGGCCAGAAAACGGCGGGAATGGCCGAGATTTTAGCGACGTTGCAAATAAGGCCCCGGAGGCAAGCGCTAGGCAGCGGTCAAGCGCTACATCAAGCTCCCAGGGCCTCGCCAGGGCAAAGTAGGCCGGGCATTGCAGCGCAACTATTCCGGCCCCGCGGATTTGCCGTAGCGGAGGCGGGCAACGGATCAACGCCGAGGGGGGCAACGTTGACACAGGGAAACCAACGTCCCAGCGCCATGACCAAAGCAACCACACTAGTCGCACTGGCCCTTCTGATCGCAACAGGGACCGCCAGGGCGCAATCGGTAGAAGTTCTGATCGCCGAGGCGGAGGCGGGACACGCCGAGGCGCAATACAACCTAGGCGTAGCCTACGACACCGGCGTGGGCGTGGAGCCGGCCCCCGCCCAGGCCGTCCACTGGTACAGGAAAGCCGCCGAGCAGGGACACGTAGAGGCGCAGAACAGCCTGGCCTGGGCCTACCGCTTCGGCGACGGCATACTGCGGGACTACGAGCTAGCGGTGCACTGGTGGCGGAAGGCTGCCGCACAGGGACACGCAAGTGCGCAGAACAGCCTGGGCGATGCCTACCTCTTCGGCCACGGCGTGGAGCGGGACTACGAGCTAGCGGCCCGCTGGTGGACGAAAGCCGCCGAACAGGGACACGCAAGCGCGCAGTTTGCCCTGGGCAACGCCTACCGCCACGGCAACGGCGTGGAGCGGGACTACGAGCTAGCGGCCCGCTGGTGGACGAAAGCCGCCGAACAGGGACACGCCGAGGCGCAGTACAAACTGGCCACTGTCTACGGCTACGGCCAGGGCGTGGAGCAAGACCGCGAGCAGGAGGTCCACTGGTACAGGAAAGCCGCCGAGCGGGGACACGCAGAGGCGCAGGTTGCCCTGGGCCACGCCTATCGCCGGCAAGACTTCGAGCAGGCGGTTCGCTGGTGGACGAAGGCCGCCGAACAGGGACACGCACAGGCGCAGTACATGCTGGGCGATGCCTACTCCGACGGCGAGGGCGTGGAGCAAGACTACGCGCAGGCGTTCCACTGGCTTGCGAAAGCCGCTAGGCAGGGAACCGTCGCAGCACAGCTCAAGCTGGGCGATGCCTACGCCAACGGCGTGGGCGTGGAGCAGGACGCCGAGCGAGCGGCTTACTGGTACAGGAAAGCCGCCGAAAAGGGCGACACCGAGGCTAAGTTCAAACTCGGTCTAGCCTATTACCGCGGGGACGTCGTCGAGCGGGACTACAAGCAGGACCGCGAGCAAGCGGTCCACTGGTACAGGAAAGCCGCCGAGCAGGAACACGTGGAGGCGCAGGTTGCCCTGGGCGATGCCTACGCCAACGGCATGGGCGTGGAGCAAGACTACGCGCAGGCGGTAGACTGGTACAGGAAAGCCGCCGAACAGGGACACGCACACGCGCAGGCTTACCTGGCCGAGACCTACCGCTTCGGCTACCAGGTCTTCGTCAAGGAAGACCCTGAGCAAGCGGTTCACTGGTACAGGAAAGCCGCCGAACAGGGACACGCAATAGCGCAGATCAACCTGGGCAATGCCTACGCCGACGGCGAGGGCGTAGAGCAAGACCCTGAGCAAGCGGTTCACTGGTACAGGAAAGCCGCCGAGCAGGGACACGTAGAGGCGCAGAACAGCCTGGCCTGGGCCTACGCCGACGGCGTGGGCGTAGAGCAAGACCTTGAGCAGGCCGTCCACTGGTACAGGAAGGCCGCCGAACAGGGACACAGACAGGCGCAGTACAACCTGGGCGTAGCATATGCCGGTGGCGAGGGCGTGGAGCAGGACGCCGAGCAAGCGGCCCACTGGTACAGGAAAGCCGCCGATCAGAGACACAGACAGGCGCAGAAAGCGCTGGACCAGCTGCGGTCCCAGTAGCCTGCAACTATTCCGGCCCCGCGGATTTACCGGGGCGCAGGCAGGCAACGGATCAACTCGGAGCTCCCCCGAGGGCAAACAGCGCGCTGAAACGGCCTCCCGGCCCCGGAAGCGTTCAGTAAACGAAGCAATTAGGTTTCCCCGGTCGCGCGCGATCGCGGCGCAGCTGCGCAACATTCGGCCATTTATTGCGTATATTGGCCGAGTACCAGGACTGGCCATAGAATGCGCGTACAGGATATAAAGACTTTGGAGGCACTCAAAACGAGACGGATTGAGGGCAATCAAAACGCACGATGGAAGCAACGACTATGCTTGGTCTACTTGGCTATGAAAAGCCGGACAACGACCAGGGAAATCCGCGTTAATGTAACCAGCATGGCGCTGGACCTGGACATACCAGGCCGGACAGTTCGGCGCGCGCTTGCACGATTGGAGGATACCGGACTGATCGCGAAATGCGCTTACCAGTACGGGCCGGACAGACGGTACACGATCGAGTTCTAGCACCATCAAATGAGGACACTGACACACATAGAATCCGGTGAAACGGCTACAAGCGAAACGGGAACACTGCCGCAGTTGATGCGGGCTTTGCCGTCAAAGTGCCAGGTGCGTAACCTACACGACTTGGAACATACGGACCAGGCAAGAGCGCAATACGTCTTCGAGAGTGGCAATGGCGACAAATCATACTTCCGAGAGATGCGGCGGGGCTGAGTGGGACCCTGCGAGCCGTCCAGGCAGGCCCCTGGCCGCCTCTAATTTTGCCTGGAGCGCACTAGGACGCGACCAAACGGAATCTAGGCGAAATTAGACGCTGCTTCCCAGAGCAAAGTAAGCCCTGAAATAGCCTCCCGGCCTTGCAGAGCCTGTCCGGAGCAAAGTAGGAGCAAAGTAGGAGCAAAGTAGACGCTGAAATCGCCTCCCGGCCTTGCGAAGCCTGTCCGGAGCAAAGCAGGCACAAAGTAGGCCATGAAATTGCCTCGCAGCCTGGCAGAGCCTCGCCAGGGCAATACCGGCACAAAGTAGGCCATGAAATTGCCTCGCAGCCTGGCAGAGCCTCGCCAGGGCAATACCGGCACAAAGTAGGCGCTGAAATGGCCTCCGGGAATGGCGGAGCCTGTCCGGGACAGATCGGAGCAAAGTAGGCCATGAAATCGCCTCCCGGCCTGGCGGAGCCTGTCCCGGAGCAAGCCGGAGCAAAGTAAGCCCTGAAATAGCCTCGCGGCCTGTCGGGGCCTGTCCAGGACAGACCGGAGCAAAGTAGACGCTGAAATGGCCTCCCGGCCTGTCAAAGCCTGTCCAGGGCAAACCAGAGCAAAGTAGTGCTTGTCAGAGAATAGGTCATTTTTGCGATTCTTGCTATATTCATAACAATCTGGGGCCGTAATTGTGGCGTCGTTGGTGGAGTTTCGGGGGAATCAGGTGCCTTTCGGCTTGCTGAATGGTCACTGGAAGACATTTTTTGCTCTCCGATGCAGCTGGGACGCGACCATGCGTGCCAACCCGACGTATGTCTGCCTTTCCGCTTATGGCGGAGCCTGTCCAAATTCCTTCGGTAGGATTACAGCGGCGCTACGCCGCTCGTTTTCGGGCCTGATGCCAGCGCTTGAGCCGCTCCTCTTTCCGCTTCAACTGCAAGCCAAGACGATGTACGTTGGCCGCGACCACAGAGAGCGCTACCGTGCGACCAAACCCCTCCTTACCATGCGTACGCACCAAGTCCAGTCCGCGCTGGTTCAAATTGTTGATCGCGGATTCTACCGCCGGATGCTGACGACGACCCTCCACAAAGTCCGGAGCGGATGCGCGCTCCCTGTCCGCATGACTTAAACGCCCCCGCTTCGGCATAATCACCAGTTCCAGAATTTGCTCCAATGCGCGCCGGTTGTGTTCCGATGAATACCCCGTATCCATGCTGCACGAAGTCAGGGACGGGTACAGCGTCGTGGCCTCCCGTAAAAAATCCACGATCATTGACGAATCTACCCCCTCGTAGAGCACCCGGTAGTGAAGAATGTACTGATGCTGGTCCTCCAAGACGCAGACCGGGAGGCCCAACTCCGCCTGTACCCCCGCCTTACCTTTGACGATCCAACGCGTATGCGGCGCGTGAACCGAGAAAATCTTCTCCGAATGCGGAATCTTTTCGCCCCTGAGCAACCGCCGATCCACCTGATCGATCAGTGTCAAGCTGCATCCCAGGTAATGCAGCCACCGATCACTGCAATCTGCCCCCAACCTCCGCTGCGAAGCCAACGCCTTCTTCACCAGCTTTCTGCAGTGGCACAGGTATTTGCGCACCCGATCACGACGATGCCAACCCCGTGACCTGCGTACCCCTTGAAACAAACGATCAAGCCGCTTTTCCCAATCCGACGCCTTGCGCCAGCCCGGCAGGCCGTGCGCACCGCTCATACGTGCAGACTCCCGAAGCAACAAACCCACCGCATCCCTTAGCAGACTCACATCCGTAGGCCAATGAACATGCGTCTTCGTCACCGCTGAATCTACCCTGCAACGTAACCCCTCCTGACGGGCCTTCTTCGTAAGCTCCCCGTGACCATGCTCCACCACAACCTTGTTGATCTTGCCCAGTAACTCCTCCGATAACAAACTCACATTGTCCAGAATCGTCTGTACATGGTATTCCGATCCCTCGCGCCAACTACCATGCCCAAGCATCTGGCGCAGGAGCTTGTCGTTGTTCGCCATATGCGTCAGTCGATCATAATCGCAATTCAGGGCCTGCTTCAGCATCCCCAGAACAAAAATCCTCCACAGATCCATCCCCCGGCGCCCCAATTTGTGACTGACCCCCGAAGCCACGCCCCCTTCCAAAAGCTCGAAAATCTTCGCTCGCGTCTTTGCATTCTTGTAAATCGAAAGCAAACCACGCAATACCACCGGAATGTCATCCCGGCTGCGGGGGGCAAGCTCGATCTCTTCAATCGGGACCTGCCCAAACGCGCGTTGGGCTTCCATTACTACACGCATGGCAACAAAGGGGCGAATGTACACGCTTAAACGCCCAAATCAGACCTTCTACCCCAAAATTGCCGCCAGATTCGCAAATTCATTCATCCTCCCGCTCGGACGACGCCTATGCGATCAGAGCCCCAAATACACGCTAAATCCTGACCAAATCCACCCAAAATGATCAAATCTGCCCCCAAATACCCGAACTCATCGTATAATCCCACAACCAAAATCATTTTCTGGCAAGCACAAAGTAGGCGTCAGCCGCGCAACACTCGGCCATTTATAGCGGATAATGGCCGAGTACCAGGACTGGCCATAAGCCGGAAGCGTTCGGGCGGCGCCCCAACTATTCCGGCCCCCGCGGATTTGCCGTACGCAGGGAGCCCCGGACAGATTTCGCCAGGCAGGGCAAAGTAGGCGCCCAAACGACCTGATCGAACTTGCCCCCAGGGCGAACCACCGCGCATAACATAACGATGCGTATCTTGGGGGGGTACCTACACAAACTCACATGAAGCTGAAAAACGCTAATAGATCAGCGGGCCGCAGCAGGTGGGGCCTCCTTTTACTGGCCGTTTGCGGCCTGTTGGTACTCACCCAATGCGATAGCGGCATTGATCCGTACGTAGAGCCGCCGCCCTCTGAAACGGACGTCTCGCCACGCGTAGAGGCCGTCCAGGCGTGGTACAAAACCGCGTTAGCGGAGGAACATAGCGCGCCCGTAAAGCTGCCGGAGGGGGCCGCAGGAAAGATTTCCGAGGATAGCACACTTGCCGCAATACTCGATGCGATGGTGCGCGCGTATCCGCCGGACTGGGATCAGATGGAGACCTGGGATAACGGGATCGGGGGCTATTATGCCGCGACCGTGCTAGGTCCAGCAACAAGCACGCCCTCCGATCCGGATATATTGGTCGTCCGTACGCTGGTTGCCGACGTGGACGAAAACGGACAGATTCTATCCGGACGCCTGGTTGAGTTCGTCGCGCCCGACCTGTACGCGTCCGAGTTCAGGGATTACGTGGTGCAGTGGCTCTCGGGAGACTTTGACAGTATGCGGATTTTGGTGCCGGAGTACACGATCGGGTATGCCTCCACGCAGGCCTTTATGTATGAGCCAGGCAAAACGCCGAACCGGTAGAGATGCAACTGGAGGAACAGACCGGCATGGGTAAGACGAACGCAAGTAGGTGGGCTTGCTGGGTAAGCAAAGACTGGAAGATTGAGGTGTGTTGGCAGGATCAGGAATATGAGCGTTGTAACAGATTGGCCCGAAGCGTTGTAATTACCTGCGTTTGCGTTTCTGGCTGCTTTGATGACGACGACGGAGGGGGAGATACTGGCGGCGGTGGCGACGATGACGACGACGGAAAGGGGGGAGGTGTTAGCGGGAACGGCGGCGGAGATGATGATGAGGATGATGAGGAAGAAGAAGAGGAAGAGGATTCACAGTGCACGGAGGACCAGAAAGCGATCGCGGAGGAGTATAAGAAAGATGGCTGGGCGGAGAGCGATTGGCCGTGCGAAACATTCGTCGATGCAGATATCAACGGGAACACGGGCACACACGACCATTTGGCGGGCTATCTCTCAGGCGGTTTCAAGTCTGGCAGGGATGCCGTACAATCCTACATGTCGAACAACCATCAAATCGGCATAGATATCACCTCCGACTGGCGCTGCCCGACAGGCAACGTGAATGCGGGCAGCACGGTGCCGAAAAGCACGCACGTGCAGGGCAGGGCGGGGGACTTCACCGCCTCGGGCTTCGACCAGGATATGTGGGATAAATTCGAGAGGGCGGCGATAGCCGCTGGAAAGACTTGGAACTCGCCCTACGGTCCAGATAGAAGCAGCGGCGAATACGATGGGCACATTCACATACATTGGTAGGTAACCATGCGAGTACTAGGAAGATATTTATATTTCACGGCGGCCCTGTTGCTGCTGGCGATTCCGGCGGTAAGCACCGCGCAGGAGCGGGCGGCGGCGCCCGTGACGGAGCAGCAGGCGGCTGTCCTGCTGGCAGAGGGCGACTGGCAGGAGCGGAACGAGGCAGTATGGCTCGTAACCAAACTCGGGGCGGAGGTGTCCCCGGAGCTCAGGCTTGCTGTCATCAACGCGGCGTGGGCGGAACTGCGCGGCGAGACCGACACACCGCCTGAATCAGAGGCGATCTTTACCTATCTGGACGCCGTGGCAAAGCTGGGGGACCCACGCACAATCCCGTTCCTGATTGAGGTGCTGAAGTATGGGGCGGGGGCCTCTAACGCACTGGCGGACTTCGGTGCGGCGGCGTTCCCGGCGGTGCTCGAAGCCGTCTCCGATCCCGACGAAGATCAATCCCGTGTCAGCGGGGCTCTGACGGCGCTCCGGTTCATGCTCGAGGACGGCACGCTGACTGCCGGGCAGGCGAACCAGGTACGCGCGGTCGTGCAGCCCCGGCTCTCTGGATCGCAGCGTGCCATTGTCGTGGACGCGGCCGTGCGACTCGCGCTGACGCTCAAAGACCCGGAGCTGCGGGGGATTGTAGAGAGGCTCGCGGACGACCGGAGCTTCGCCGAGACGCTTGTATCGCCTTATGTGTCCGACGGCGTTACACGTAGCCGATACTACGCCCAGTCCGTCAACAGCGTCCAGGAGTACGCACGGACGTTCCTGGACGGCGGCGGCGCGGACATTGGACCGTTTCGTCGCCGGATGGCCGTAACAATCCATTAGAAAACAAGGCGGCCCGCGAGGGTGTATTAGCCGTCCAGGCAGGCCCCTGGGCCGCCTCTAATTTTGCCCGGAGCGCACTAGGACGCGATCAAACGGAATCTAGGCGACGTGAGGCGCCGCCAGGCAGGCCCAAACTATTCCGGCCCCCGCGGATTTGCGCGGAGCGCAGGCGGGCAACGGATCAACGCCGAGGGGGGCAGCGTAGACACGTGGGTGGCGTGTCAAACAGCGATCACATGCATGGCACGGCGGGGGACTTCACCGCCACATCGGGCTGGGATGAGGACATGTGGGAAAAATTCGAGTATGCGGCGATGAACGTCGCCGGGGCGAGCCAGACTTCAGGATTCAAGGGCGGCAAGCCAGAAAACAGGCGCGGCAGGAATCACACCTGGAACTACAGCAGCTACATTCACATAGATTGGTAGGTAACCATGCACGTATTAGGAAGATATTTACATTTCACGCAGGCCCTGTTGCTGCTGGCGATTCCGGCGGTAAGCACCGCGCAGGAGCGGGCGGCTGCGCCCGTGACGGAGCAGCAGGCGTCTGTCCTGCTGGCAGAGGGCGACTGGAAGGAGCGGCACCAGGCGGTACGGCTCGCAATTGAACTTGGGACGGAGGCGTCCCCGGAGCTTAGGCTTGCCGTCATCGAAGCGGCGTGGGCGGAGTACCGCGGCGAGACCGACACGCCGCCTGAATCAGAGGCGGGATTTGACTATATAGAGACCGTGGCAAAGCTGGGGGATCCACGCGGAATCCCGTTCCTGGTCGCGACGCTGGAGTATGGCTCCATCTCCCCGAACGCGCTGGCGGACTTCGGCGCGGTGGCGTTCCCGGCTGTGCTCGAAGCCGTCTCCGATCCCGACGAATACCCCTACCGTGTCAGCAGGGGGCTGGGTGCGCTCCGGTTCATGCTCGAAGACGGCACGCTGACTGCAGGGCAGGCGAATCAGGTGCGCGCGGTCGTGCGGGACCAGCTCTCCGGATCGCAGCATCACACTGTCGCTATCGCGGCCCTGCGACTCGCGATGGCGCTCAAAGACCCGGAGTTGCGGGAGATTGTAGAGCGGATCGCAGACGACCGGGCCTTCGCCGAGTCGCTTCTGTCACCGTATCTGGGTTCCGGTGCTACACGCAGCAGCCAAAGCCAGGCCCAGTGGGTCAATATCCTCCAGGAGAATGCACGGACGTTCCTGGACGGTGGCGGCGCGGACATCGGGCTGGTCCGTCGCCGGATGGCCGTAACAATCCATTAGAAAACAAAGCGGCCCGTGAGGATGAAAAAATGAAAAATCTGATTTTATTGATGGCCCTTCTGATTCCGGGCGTTGCCCTGGCACAGGAAGCAGCCGAGTCCGAAGCGGATGAGAGCTGGCGTGCCTTGGTCTGGGTAAAGGACGGTAACGGCGAGTTGATAGAAAAGGTGCGTGCTACGCCGCAGTTTGCCTTGGATGCCATACAGGCCGAAGAACCCTGGGGAAAGGACGCTGCGATGAAGGTATTCGGGCAGTTCGGGGGGCCGGGTTCCGCTGCAGAGCTGGATGCGCTGGCGGACGCGCTGGCAAGGCTTATACTGGAAAGTCCTTCAAGGAAAGTAGCCACTGACGCCCTCAACGCTTTGGCTGATGCATCGGTAGCAAGATTTTCAGATGTGGGAATTCCGTATGCGCGCGCGCTTGATGTATTGATTGAGGTGTACGAGGCCTTGGATGGCACCGAAACCGTTAGTGCTAGGTCCCTTTGGAGCGCGATAATCGGTGCCGGAGGTGAGGATTATGTCATGAACCTGTTCGCGTCAAGTGAGCGGCCCGAGGCGCCGTGTTCGATACAGCCCTACACTCCGAACATAACGTATTGGGCTGGATCTGTACAAGAACCGGTAGAAGAATCGGCAGGCCCTCCCCCGGGGGGATGGTGTCCGAACGTGTCGCAATGGTGCAAGCTGGGTTTTATGCTTGGCCGTAGGAAGGTTGGAGGGGTAGATCTGGAGCATGTTCTTTCGATCTGCGATAAAAGAAGGAAGGTGGAGGACGGCAAGTTACAGCTCGGGATATACTGGTAAGCCGCGCCCGTCCAGGCAGGCCCCTGGGCCGGTCTAATTTTGCCCGGAGCGCACTAGGACGCGATCAAACGTACTTAAGGCGAAATTAGACGCTGCTTCCCAGAGCAAAGTAGGCCCTGAAATAGCCTCCCGGCCTGGCGGAGCCTGTCCGGAGCAAAGCAGGGGCAAAGTAGGCCGTGAAACCGCCCCGAGACCTGTCGAAGCCTCGCCAGGGCAACCGGGGCGCCCAAACTATTCCGGCCCCCCGGATTTGCCGTAGCGCAGACGGGCGACCGCGCCGCGCCGCGCCATTTCACCCTTGCAGTAGCGGGCAGGCATCGACGGATCGCGCCAGCGACCGGCGGTCTGCAGATCAACGAGCGAGCCCCCGGCCCGCGCCAGGGACTGCGCCGAACCGATCCGGAAGGCGTGGGAAGACCGGCGGAGCCCGTCATCCGGCAGGTACGCCGCCATGTGCGCCTTCAGGATTTCACGGAGCCGCCGGTGGGAGAGCGGATCGCCGGTCACGGTATCGCCCCGCCAGACACGCGTGAAGAGCCGCTGAGAGGGGGGGAGCCCCCAGGGCTGCTGCAGACTGGTGGAACCGACCGCATCGCTCAAAGCCCGCAACCAGGCACGAAGGGCGTTCGCAGTGCCCTCCCCGAAGAAGAGCTCGGCGCCCCGGCCTTCCTGGTCGGTCTTGCTGGACCGGACGGACAGGACGCCGACCCCCTCTGCGTCAAAGGTCAGATCGCCGACCTGGACGGCCAGGAGCTCGGAGACGCGGAGTAGGCAATCTGACGCCAGGCACACTGCAGCACGATCCCGCAGGGAGGCGGAGGGCGCATGCACGTTCGGATTCTCGAATAGCTTTTGCGCAATTCGGTCCGATTCTTTCCAGGACACGCCGGCAGACTGGCCCCGACCGCGGTCGCGCCCCGCGCGGGATACGCCGGCCAGGGCCCGCTGGGTAAGGGGGCCCGCTGGATTCGGACGCCCTCCCAGGCGCAGGACGAACTTCGGCCCGGCCACCATCAGGTGGATGGACGCGGGAGCAAGCCCCCGTGAGAATAGCACCGTTACGTACTGGGCCAACACGTGATCGGTCAGGTCCTCGACCGTGAGGGACTGCTGATCGAGCCAGGCAGCAAACCGTTCCCACGCCCTCGAATAGGCCTGGAAGGTCGACGGGGCGACGGACTGGCGTACCAGGGATTTCAGTTCGGGCGTGAGCGTGAGGGAAGCCAGGGGCGCACGCGGGAGGGCAGATAAGTCATTCATAAGGACAGGGGGCGGAGCCAGAAACCCGGCCCCGCTTTGGGTAAACATTTGGGCTGGAACTGGTCCCCTTCACAAAGGTTCCTATAATACCCATTAGCGGCGAACATATAAACAAATAACGCCTCAAACACGGCATAATACCGAGCATTAAACAGCCCCGGTAACCGACCATCAACACGGGGAACCCGTCGCGCCCGGGCCAGTAGGCGGGATAGACTATAGGGAATTCGCATGAGCAACGAACCCAGCGCCCCAACTATTCCGGCCCCCGAAATTCAACCCGCAGACGCTCCCCAACGCCGGCACCGCGGAAGCCGCTGGCCGAACCCGATCACCATCGGCGTCAGCGACACCGACCTGCGACGGATCGACGGCATGGCGGCCCGGTTCAGGGTCAGTAGAGCGGTCGCCGCGCGGGCCTGCCTCAAACACGGCATCGAACGCGCCCCCCGAGTCCTCAAACGCCGGCTCCGGGAAGGCGGAGGCGTCCGCGCAGAATAAACCAAGCAAAGCAATGAGCAAAGATCAAACGAACGAACGACCCGCAGGGACGTGCCTTGAGCAAACGCAGTTCACGACCGGGTCGATCGAAATCAAAGCAACCGTAAGCCTGGTCATTCGGTCGAAGCGCAAGCTTCCCCCTGGGGAGATGTTGGCAGATTCCGACGCACTGAGCGAAGCCATAACAAAGATCGAAGGTGGCTTCACGAAAAAGCTGCTCCCCCGTTTGAAACGGGAGCTTCAGCAAGCACTCGACCAAGCCGAAACCAAGCCACACGAGGGCTACATATTTACGCCCCAAGAAAAGGCGAACCTAGCCTGAATTCCCGCGTTCATTTTCTCATGTGAGGATTATGGTCGTTTAGAGAACTGTACTCGTAGGGTTTTGTTGTCGAGCCAGGGGATTTTCTGGTGTAATTCGGGGTATCCGGCAGCGACCAGGTAGTTATCTTTGGCGCGTGCACGCAACTGGACGAGGATTTCATTCTGGGTAATGGTGACCTTTCCGGTGTGTCGCATCAGGTCACGGTAGAGGGTCCGCGCCTCGGCTTTTTCATAGCCTTGTCCGACGCGCACGCCCATGAGTCGATAGAGTACGCTGGCCATAACGGTCAACTGCACATCAACGTTGATGCGCATAGGAACGGCCGAGCTCAACGCATCCATGTGAAAGAAGTCAATGGCATCGCTGATGACATTTTCGATGACCATACGCCGGGCATACCGGTCAATCAGTTGCCGGGGCGTGCGTTTCATCTGATTGGTAATCAAAACCGTTGGCTTGTCATGTCCTAAGTTTTTGACAAGCAGTTGCCGAATGGGCTTGGGATAAGCACGCAGTTTGACGGTTTCATCCACGACGCTTGGGGTCCGATACGTGCGCCCAATGTTGGAGAGTCGGATTTTCTTCCAGGCCGACTTATCCAGGGAATGAATGCGCCGGATCAAGGAAGCGTGGCGGCGGCGCAGCGTGATAAAGTCAATGCCGAGCGCATCCAGTTCTGCCAAGTTGGCATAGATCGTAAACCGACTGTCAAAGACCAGTTCACCGGGGAGCTTCCCCGTTCGGGCTTTCCAATCTCTGACAAACTCCAGAATGGCATCATTCTGGGTTTCTTTTCGGATCGTCGAATCCGCGTAACAGAAGACATGTGCTTCGGCATCGCGGGCTAACAGGGTCAGGATCCCGCGTTGGCGTCGGCTTCGCTTGGAGACAAAGTGTTTCTGCAAAAGGGCCTGATGCTCATGATAGGGGATGGTATGGAAATCCAGGTCCACGGAGGCGCCCGTTCCCCCCACCTTGGCCAGCTGTGCAGCGGCATGATACCACCGGTGCATCAAGGGTCCCGAAAAGGTCGAATCCACCTGGATGGAGTACTCCGTCAGGGTCGTGCGTTTGGGGATGACATTGAGGCCGGTAAACAATGCGAGGCCCTGATCCAGCGTTTCGGCCATGACCTGGGAGGGCCGTCCGATCCCGGCGAGCTTCAGGGCCAAGAGCGAACGAACCGCACAACCGGCCGGGATCATACGGGTACCCGGCATCTTGACGTGATCCAGAATTTCGTCAAGACCTATTCGCGCCAGATCAAAGGCGAATAAAAACAATCCTGCAAAATCAGTCGAAAAGGACCGCGGACTGAGATCAAGCTTTTTGCGGTTTGCGTTGAGGGTTCGCGGAGCAGGCCGCTGGGCGGATCGGCGGGGCAGGCGCTTGATGTTTTCCTGGTTGAAGATCTTATGGATGTAGCCTACACTGGCCGGCATGTTTTCCTTTTTCAGTGCCTCCTGAATTTGATAGAGGGTTAAGCCCTGTTGTTTTCGGAGGGCAAGAATCCGGGCACGTTTGGGATCAGTCGGCTTAGCGCGGGGTTCGGATTTTTTTAATTGGGGCCAAAAGAAGTCTGCGGAGGGATTTTTATTGAAGCGTGTGAGGAGGTTACGGAAGGAGCCGGGGGCATAGCCGCCGCGCTCGGCGGCTTCTTCAATCGTGCATCCTTCGTGGAGGTAGGCTTGGAGGGCTTCATACTGACGCATGGGGAGGCCATCGGGCAGCGCAAAGAAATCGGAGCGTCGGATCATTGTATATCGTGAACTATGAAATAATAGCCATTATAATAACAATAAAATTATAAAACAAACGACGAACTAGAATACATTAAAAGACCCAGTAAAATCAACGAAATAGCGGACGAAATGTCCAATTCAGAGGCTATGAGCAGGGATTGAGCTGGGACAGCTCGGCGGCAACACCAGAACAGGATATGATGTTATAATATTGGAATACTGTTCGTAAGTTCACGTAAAATATGAATATAGGTGCAAAAAAGCCATTTTCAGGCCCTATTCATAGGATTTTCCGTGAAAACACGCTTGGCTAAAACTCCCCGGGAATTCAGGCTAGACGATTTGGAGCGGCTGCTGGACGCCCCCGATGAGGTGACTTAATGGGCACCTATGCCAGGAAAACCAATCAATATTGGTATAACCGGATTTAATTTGGTCGCAATCATTAGTGAGCGATCTCCGGATTTCACGGTCACAAGAAAGATCATTTTTAGACGATGCAAGTTGACCACTCTTATTAGCCTCTGCGGATGCACCTCTATTTGGACTTGTTGCGACATGTCATAACGAACGGACGTGAGCGCAGTGATCGCACAGGAACCGGAACGGTCAGCGTTTTTGGGTATCAGATGCGATTTCCACTGCAGGAGGGATTTCCGATTTGTACAACCAAACGCGTTTGGTTTCGGGGGTTGGCGTGCGAACTACTGTGGTTCCTGTCTGGTTCGACGAATATCAAGCCGCTGGTTGATCAGGGAATCTCAATCTGGACCGCATGGCCGCTGAAGTATTATCTCGAGCATCATCAGCTCCCAGTACCACCGTCGGACTCTGACGAATGGTCAGCGCGTCTCAAAGAATTTGAAGAACGTATCCGCAACGAAGAAGGGTTTGCCGAAAAATGGGGGGATTTAGGTCCTGTGTACGGTAAGCAGTGGCGTTCATTTTCCGGTGTAGATCAGATTGCATCCGTTATGAATTCTCTGCAACAAAGCCCTTGGAGCCGACGCCATATTGTGAGTGCATGGAATGCAGGAGAAATAGACCGAATGGCACTCCCTCCCTGTCATATGTTCTTTCAGCTTTCTGTTGTCGACACCCGACTATCCTGTCAGCTTTACATCCGGTCAAACGATCTTTTTCTGGGTGCTCCGTTCAATATTGCCCAGTACGCGCTCTTAACCCATCTTATAGCGGAGCAGGCAGGTCTTGAACCGGGGGATTTAGTCTACACTATTGGAGACGCACACATTTACCTGAATCACCTTGATCAGGTGAGGCAGCAACTGGCACGCGCCCCCTACCCACTGCCAACTTTGCATATCTTAAGGAGGCCGCCAACACTGTTTGAGTATAAGTACGCTGACTTTGTACTTAAGGAGTATAAGTGTCATCCGGCCATTAAAGCCCCTGTGGCTGTTTAACTCTATCATCGCGAAAAATTGACCATATGAGATCGCGTAATCCCGGGAGTCAGCGGCGTGCGCTACTTCAAGGTGTTTTTGAGGATAATCAAAAACTTTTCGGGCAGACTGTTTCAAAACAAAGGAGAACAACAGCATGGTGGTCTGTGGGCATATTGTTTTTGGTTCTTATGATTGGCTTAATGCTCGCCGGTGCAGAAGAAGACGGTACGGCTGACCCAGTAAGCTCCGTCGAGCTACTTACCTCTCCTGATCAACGCATACTCGCCTCTCTGAACAAATTTTCCGCGTCCGAGAGCACAACAGATATACCTTTATCCCGCATCTACGGTCTTGATGTAAGAACAATCGTACTGGATCCTGGGCATGGAGGCCATGACCCTGGTGCTTCCGGGCCAGTGGGTCTGAGTGAAAAAACAGTCACACTCGATGTTGCTTTGCGTCTCGAAAGACGACTGAAGTCTCATGGCTATAACGTGGTCCTTACACGACGGCAGGATATGAGCGTAAGCCTCCGGAAAAGGGTCGAAGATGCACAGGCTCACGAGGCAGACCTTTTTGTGTCAATCCATGTCAATTCAGTCCCTGTTGATACACTGGCTTTCATTGAGACCTACTACTTCAGCCCGCGTGGAAATGCCCGCGTGGAAGCCTTGGCTGCTCGAGAGAATTTTAATTCCGGCTATAGTGTCGCCCAGTGGCGAAACAGCCTTGAGGCGTTAGGGCGAACAGTGCGAGATGAAGACAGTCGACGACTGGCAACACACGTTCAGAATGCGATGATATCGACTATGCACAAAATTAATCCCAAGATTCGTGACTGGGGGACGAGATCTGGCCCTTTTTCAGTACTTCTGAACTCGAAAGTGCCGGCAGTACTTGCTGAAATAACTGCGATTTCCATGCCGGAAGAAGAGCAAAACCTGCTGGATGATGCTTACCGTGAGCAGTTGGCCATTGGCCTCGAGTCTGGTATTATCTCTTATCTTACTGCAGAGGGTAGTTCTGTAACAACTGCTAATTAGTTTTATGTCACATCAATCTGAAACATCCAATAATATTCTACGCGTCGGTATCGATCTAGGAACTTCACGAAGTGCTATTGCCGCCGATAATGGCAAGCGCAAGTGGGTTCACAGCTATGTCGGCTGGCCCCGTGATTTTATCTCACGCAAATTACTCAAACGTGATGTGCTCGTTGGAGCGGATGCCATTGAGCATCGGAATTCAGTCAACCTGGTTCGTCCTTTGGAGCATGGTGTAATCAAGGACGGAACAGCCAGAGATGAAAAGGCTGTTCATGAACTGATTCGGCATTTGATATCGCTAGCGGAACCAGAGGATGGGCAGAAAATATATGCTGCCGTCGGCGTGCCGGCAGAGGCTCTGCAAGTCAATAAGCTTGCAATACGCGATGCCGTAGGTGAATGGGCGGATACGCTGATGCTGGTATCGGAACCGTTCGCAGTGGCATACAGACTTGGTGCTCTTGATAATGCTTGTATCGTTGACATTGGCGCAGGTACGATAGATTTCTGTGTCATGCATGGCACAATGCCGAGCGACGAGGATCAGCGCTCACTGGGCACCGCAGGAGATCACATAGATCAGCAGCTTTACGATCTATTATCGGAACGCTTCGTCAGTACCCCTGTAAGTGAGACTCTAGCACGTGAATTGAAAGAGAAGCACGCGTGCGTATCCAGTGCAAATGAACTCGTTAAGGTCAAACTTCCGATCGCCGGCAAATTTCAGTTACAAGATATCACCAAAGAGATTTGCCGAGCCTGTGATTCGTTGATACCAGGCATCGCGGAGACCCTCATTGATCTACTGAGCACCTATGAACCGATGCTTCAGGAACGAATTCGGAATAATATTTACTTAGCAGGTGGTGGAAGCCAAATCCGCGGCTTAGCAGAAGCCCTCTCTTCTGCCCTGGGGGAGTATGGGGACTTCGCCATCACACCCATCGAAGATCCGCTGTTCAGTGGCGCCGAAGGGGCCTTGGGCTTGGCGGAAGACATGCCGGAGGAATATTGGGAAAACATGTAAGACGTCCCCTCGTGATCGTCATCGCTGCACTGGCTCGCGAGAATCGCTGTATCGGTCGCAATCTGCGCCTCCCTTGGCACATATCCGAAGATATGCGGCGCTTCAAGCGACTGACGACTGGCTTCCCCATGATCATGGGACGTCTAACCTGCGAAGGACTCGTACGTGATTTTGGTGGGCCACTGCCAAACAGGCGTATGCTCGTATTGACGAGTAACCCCAATGCAGATATCCATCCATCCATTAAACCATTTGCTTCACTGGAGGCTGCACTGAAGCATGTAGAATTTGCTGATCGGGTGTTTATTGCCGGCGGCGCCAAGGTTTATGAAGAGGGGATATCCATAGCAGATCGACTTGAATTAACCCTCATTCACCGCTCCTATGAAGGAGATACTTTTTTTCCGCCCTACGAGCACCTTATTGGAACAGAGTTCTCGCTCGTAAAAGAGCGGCCACACGAAGGGTTCACCTTTGCTACGTACGACCGAATTAGCCCCTCAAAGACCCCTTGAAATTGGCCCGCTTGTCGGTAACCAAGGATTTTCGACGTGTACGGTATCACAAAACCAAGCAATGCTCATTCAGGTAGTGCAAAATTCCTCCCCTTACGTTGAACAATTTCCTCATAATAGGCTTCGTACTGGGAAACGATAGCAGAAGTATTGTAGTGGCGGACAGCATGTTCCCTGGCCCGTTTAGCCATTCGTGCGTGTAATTCATCGTTCATAAGGATCTTGGTGCAGGCCTTGGCGAAGGCTTCTATGTCACCTACGGGACATAAATAGCCTGCTTCACTGCCTTTTACGAGCTCCGGTAAACCACCAACGTCACTGCATACGACAGGTACGCCGCAGGCCATGGCCTCCAGTGGAGCAAGTCCAAACGATTCAGATCCACTGGTAAGCAAAAACAGGTCGGCGATGGACAGAATCTCTGCAACCGGATCCTGTTTTCCGAGAAACCGCACAGAATCCTGAATCCCCAAATTGCGCGCGCATTGCTCCGCATTGGATCGATCCGGGCCATCACCTATCAAAAGAAGCTTTACCGGCAATCCTTCCTGTAGAATCCGCTGAAACACCTCAATGACGTGAGGGACATTCTTCACACGCCGGAAATTTGATACATGCACCACAACTTTTTGACCAGCCGGACAAATCGCCCTCTTAAAATGCTTTTTGTCCTGCCGACGAAAGTCTTCCGTATCAATGAAGTTGGGGATCACTTTAATGGGAGCTTCCACACCGAAAGCATCATAAGTCTCCTGGCGTAGGAAGTTTGACACCGCCGTTACACCATCCGACGCGTTGATAGAATAAGTTACCACGGGTGCATAGGATGCATCCTGCCCAACAATCGTGATATCGGTGCCGTGTAAAGTCGTAACGACAGGCAGGGAGATCGACTGCTTTGCGAGTATATCTCGTGCCAGAACAGCACTGGTCGCGTGCGGTATCGCATAGTGCACATGAAGCAAATCCAGCGCCTCGTATTTAGCAACATCTACCATCTTGCTTGTCAGAGACAGCGCGTACGGTGGAAAATCAAAGAGCGGATAGCGAGTGACACTCACCTCATGGAAATAGATGTTTTCCGTGATTTTGCTCAAACGAAAGGGTAGGGAGTAGGCAATAAAGTGTATTTCGTGACCTCTAGCAGCCAATGCTCTGCCCAATTCGGTGGCTACAACCCCGCTTCCACCATAAACAGGGTAACAAGTGATTCCAATGCGCATGATATAGTTTGTATCGTAGAAAACGGAAACCAGTACAGTGAGCACAAGGTTGCACTGTCCATCGTATAAGATCAATAAAATGCGCCGATTTGTGCTTGTTTTTGTCTTAGGTGCGCTTGTTGCTCCTACCGCAATTTCCCAGACCTTTGGTGTTAGCGCCGGAGCCAATTTTCAGCAACTGAGTGAAATTAGACTCAATGAGCTGGAAACAAAATTCGCAAGCCAAAACGGCTGGCATGTAGGATTGTGGGCAGAAGTCCCACTTGGTCCGGCAGCTGCGCTGCGCGGCGGCGGCCGGTATATGGCAGCCGGGCAGCTATTCAATGGATTGGAGGCCAATTTCCCATCGGTCCGAGAAAACTTTGAGGTTTCGCTGGTTGAGCTCTTTTTGCTGCTGCGAATAGGGTTTCCTTCGCAAGTAGTGAGTCCATACGTCTTTGCCGGTCCGGTATTTAGGATCCCAGTCAACACTGATCACCAACTCGTCAACGATCTATCAGCTCTTTCTTACGCGGGAGAGATCGGAGGTGGCCTCGTTATTGATCTGGGGCCAATAAGCCTGTACCCTGAAGTTGCTTACGTCTTCGGGTTGACTCGTTTCATTGAAGACGAATTGGTACTTGAGTTTATTTCCCTAGCTGTCGGTGATACGCAAAGGCTGAATACAGCAATGTTACGTCTGTCTGTTGGACTTTAGTCGATTTTCCCTCTGTCTGTAAATCGGTATTCCAAGTGGATTTTCAGACTCTATGCAAAACAGGGACTTATTTGCGGATCGTTTCGCTCAATTGCAGATCAATCCTCACCAAGTGAGGTTGATGTACGAGAACATCTGCTAAGTCGCGTTCTCACGACATCTTGGATTTCAGTAGAGGAGAAATTAATGCGGAAGAATCCAAGGGTCTTCGACCGGACTTACGCATAACAGACAAGAGATAAATCCCCCCAATAGAGCCCCAGTTTATGGAAATCCCGGGAATGATCCCCAGATCATCACCGATCCCCCAGATGCAACTCAACATTTGCCGGAACAAGCCTTGATGAGGTTAAGAAGGCTCCCAGACGCCAAAATTACGCCATAGGTTGCACTTGCCGCGGACCGGCGGAATGGGGTCACGACAACCCTTGGCACCCATGAATACGTGCCCGAAATTCCAATGCTGAATCGACTATCTGGCGCTCATTTGCACTCATAGTCGACGCAGCCACTTTAGGTTCACTGGCGAGTGGCTGGAGGAGGACATTCTCCCTGCCACGCCCATTGATGCGACGAACTACTTCGCGGTTCTGTCGCATTGAGAGGTGCCATGATCCACCAGGCTGCTGTCAAGAAGAACGTGCTTTCGAGGAAGCTGAGTCTGCATCGGCTGTCCTTCAGAAGCAGGCTAAGAGGGTGATGTGAGGCTATGCATCCGAACGGTTTGGAGCCCAAGCTCGGATCGATGGAGCAGGAGCACGTAGTCGGCTCCGAATTCCCAAACATCGCCGGGGAGCTGGGCCATGTGACAAGCGAACTTGCCTTCAGCATTGAAGGCGAGCCATCCACGATCCTCTCGGGGTCGGTCGTATCGGTGGATCCAGATGCGGCCGTCACGACCGATTATGATATTGGATATAACTGGGAAAACGTCAGCCACCGGACGCTCAGGGCTAATCCTGGCGTCATCATCCTGATCCCAGTCCGACGGGCTACGGCGCTCCCGGTAATCCTCACGCCAGGCGCGTACGTCTGCACGCGTAACCTCACGGTCCGGTTCTGACCAGCGGATGGTCATCCGTAAGTTGGATTCATCGTCCAGAACCTGTACCTCGGGTTTGCTCCCGTGTGCCAGCACGATGGTTGACCCTAGCGCGTCAACTTTGGCTCCTGCTCCGAAGAGCGTGTGCAACCAGAAGAACTCGGAAGCCTCACTGACCTTGCCATAGGTTCTGTGGGGAATCCGGGCAAGGCTACCGACAAGTTTCCCGTCGGGACCGTGGATCTCCACTATCATCGTGTCTGGAACGTCAAAGTCCGGGGTGCGCATTCCTATCCCTCCCTCTTTGGCGTTCACGGTATACCCGTTTTCGAGTACGCCTCCAGCCATCGACGGGTTTATATACATCGGCTCGAGCCCTATCCTCCGCACAAATTGGCCTTGGGCCGTGAAGACGTTGTAGCGCCAGGGGTAGAAATCTCCCACCCAAAGCGTGTCGCCTGCGGCGACCCACAGGAAATAGGGGAGTGTGCCACGAAGTACACGGAGGTGAGTCAATGACATAGCCGAAATGTACGAACTGTATAAGGGATGGGGGACGGCCCCCATAAGCGTTAACTTGTTTCCTATTTGATTATCTTTAGGTATCTCTACACGGGAATTGTCGTGATTTCAGCATTCTGAATTCTAACCGATTTGGTAGAATGTTGGATATACCTGTGATTGATCATTCAACCATCGTAATCAGATGAAGGGAACCGTAACACGCGCGCCCGAGGAAGAGGATTGGGCGGTTGTGCTCTCGTTTTTACCGAAAAATTGGCAGGAGTTGGCCGAGGAATCTGGTGCATTGCGCGGGCTACGTAAGGATAAGTCGCCGGAATGCCTACTTCGAACCTTGTTGATCCATTTAGGATGTGGTCATTCGTTACGAGAGACGGTCATACGAGTTCGTCAGGCTCAGATTGCGGATCTATCTGCGGTCGCATTGTTCAAGCGCCTGAAGAAGTCTCGTAGGTGGCTTCATGCGATGTGTGTTGCGCTGTTTCAGGAGCATGGAGTTGGCGTATCGGCGGGAGTGGGACGTCAAATGCGTGCGTTTGACGCGACCCACATCAGTGAGCTGGGACGTACGGGATCTCTATGGAGACTCCACTACAGCATAACCCTACCTGCATTGGGTTGCGATTTTTTCAATTTAACAGCGACGAAAGGAAAAGGGACGGGGGAGTCCTTGAAGCAATTTCCCATCCGGTCAGACGACTATATTTTGGTGGATCGGGGATATGCAACCGCTCTGGGAATCCAGCATGTGGAGGCATCTGGCGGCTATGTGACCGTGCGGGTCAATACTGGAGCCTTGCAGTTCGAGACGAAGCCCGGCCAGTCCTTTGATTTGGGAATTATATACGATAGTACCCATGAAATTTCCCAGATTATCCCCAAAATACCAACTTTTTCCTTACTTTTATGGAACTTTCCATACGCTTATGGGTACTATACTGTACGATAATCACACAGTAGCATGAGTAAGCACAGAACGGGGCCAGGCAAATCTTATCGCAAGGGTATCTCGTGGATGGAGATACTGAAAATGTTTCCTGACGATGCAACCGCTGAAGCGTGGTTTGCACAGAAACGCTGGGGCAATGAGCCTGCGTGTCCGCATTGTGGGTCGGTAAATGTGCAGTCCGGCGCGAAGCATCCAACAATGCCTTACAGGTGCCGAGATTGCCGTAAGCGGTTTAGTGTACGTGTTGGAACGGTTATGCAGGGATCGAATCTGAGTTATCAGATATGGGCCGTGGCAATCTATGTGATGAGTACAGGCATCAAGGGCGTGTCCAGTATGAAGTTGCACCGTGACTTGAACATTACGCAGAAAGCCGCTTGGCACTTAGCCCACCGTATCCGCAAGACGTGGGATGTGGAGCTTGAACAATTCCCGGGACCGGTCGAAGTGGATGAATCGTTCTTTGGAGGCAAGGAACATAACAAGCACGCCGATAAGAAGCTCAACGCCGGCAGGGGCCCCGTAGGCAAGACGGCCGTAGTAGGTATCAAAGATCGCTCTACCCTGCAGGTACAGGCAAAGGTCGTATCAGATACTACCGCAGATACGCTCACAGGCTTCGTATACAGCACTTCGCGGCAGGAGGCGCAAAACCTATACCGATGACGCAAAAGCGTACCAGGCGTTGAAGAGAGCCGCACACGCAACCGTTAAGCACTCCGTCAAGCAATACGTGGATGGTCAGGCGCACATCAACGGCATGGAGTCGTTCTGGGCGCTCTTGAAACGTGGCTATTATGGCACCTATCACAAAATGTCACCCGAGCATCTACAGCGCTACGTAGATGAGTTCGTGGGGCGCCACAATGTACGCAGACTCGATACCGTTACGCAGATGGAAAAAGCAGCTGAGGGGTTTGTGGGGAAACGGCTCACGTACAATATGCTCACTCGGAAAATTGGTAACGTCGCAAGAACATGATGGAAACCAACGCACTATATTATGGGGACTGCTTGGACTGGATGAATAAATGGGATGACCAGTCCGTAGACTTGATCTACTTGGATCCCCCATTTAACTCAAAGGCAAACTATAATCAGTTGTTTCACAAGGATGGTGGAGGTGATGCACAATACCGAGCCTTTACGGATATGTGGTCCTGGGATGAAGCAGCTGCGGATAGATTGTACATGTATCAAAATGCGGTGGGGAGAAAGGCACACAACGCGATTATGGGCTTAAATCGAATACTTCGTCCGAGCGGAATGCTCTCCTATCTGACTTATATGGCAGAGCGACTAGAGGTGATGGATCGATTGTTGAAAGATACTGGAAGCATCTATTTGCACTGTGATCCAACGGCGAGCCATTACCTTAAAGTACTAATGGATGCCATATTCGCAAAAAAAAGGGGGGGGGATTTAGAAATGAGATTGTCTGGAAGCGAAAGCAGGAGAAACACAATCTAGCAAAAAAAACAATGGGATCTGCCCACGACATTATTTTGTGGTATGGTGATCCAGAAAAGGCGGTGTACCGCAAGCAATACACCGCCTATGACAAAGATTATATTAACAAGGAGTACAAGCACAAGGATCACCGTGGTCGTTATGCAACCTTCCCATGTACCAACAAGGCCGGCGGAAATTTGCCATACACATTCAGGGGGGTTACAGAAGCGTGGCGTTTTAATGAGGAAGAAATGCAACGCAGGTGGGATAATGGTTTATTGACCCAAGCACGAGAAGGTGGCCCATTCCGTTATAAGAAATATCTCTCTGATGCTATGGGGGTCCCATTAGAAGATATTTGGACAGATTTGCGCGCAGTTCGGGGGAAGGAAAGCCTTGATTACGACACTCAAAAGCCAGATCTTTTGTTGGAACGCATCATCAAGGCTTCAAGTGACGAAGGAGATATTGTTCTTGACCCATTCTGCGGTTGCGGAACGACTGTTGCTGCTGCGAGAAGACTTAATCGTCAATTCGTAGGAATTGATATATCCTCTTTCGCGATTGATGTGGTAGTGGACAGAAAGTTGAAAGACAAAACGGTTCCTGCCTATGGTATCCCACAGTCTTTACGTGCTGCCGAGAAAATGGCAAAAGAGTCCCCATTTTATTTTGAATCATGGGCTATAACACGTCTACCTGGATTTGCACCCAACACCAGACAGGTGGCTGACGGAGGAGTAGATGGGCGTGCAACTATCACACGTAAGCCAGATAACTGGGATACGAAACTGGCGCTTGCTCAGGTAAAAGGAGGCAAGTTCAATCTAAGCGGATTACGCGACTTTATGGGTGTCATGGGGCGAGATGACGCAGCATTAGGTTGCTACGTGACACTCAAACCGGTTAATTCAACCGAAGCAAAAAAAGAATCTGTAAATATCGGCAAGATTTCCATAGCGGGATATTCATTTCCTCGGATGCAGATGTGGTCTATTGCGGATTATTTCGATCAACGCCCTGCCAGATTGCCCACTATGAACGACCCGTATACGGGCAAACCAATGAACTAGTTAGGATTTTCCTAGAATGAACTTCCCCACCATGAAGCCACCCAAGCGCTCGAAACCCATCGTCAGGACCAAGAAGTATACCAAGAAGCCACGCGGTCGTCCAGTGAAGAACGACATCATGAACTTGCAGGGTAGTATCCCGGCGACGCCGGATGAGCTTGCGCGTGTGATCCTGTCCACGCCTCCCCACAAGATCAAGCCCTGAAAAAATCAGTATGAATCGTTCCCGGGAAATCTGGGAAATTTCATGGGTACTATCGTATATAATTCCCTTTGATTTATTAGCCTCCGTGGAATCGATCAAACAGGCAGGGAAGGCGGGGGTCTGGACGGTATTCATCAAAACCTTTCCCCCAATCCAAGGACGTATTTGTGCATTGCGCAAAGCAGACGAAGCCATCCAAGAGGCAGAGAATCGGATCTTAAAGACGGCAAAGCGCAAGGGGCATCGACCACGAGATGAAACCTTACGTTATGCGCGCTATGTTATCCTGTTTACGACCTTCCCGGTCGATGAATTTTCGGAGAACGATATCCTGGAATGGTATCGATTACGCTGGCAGGTGGAACTGGTCTTCAAACGATTCAAATCATTGGCCCAACTGGGACATCTGCCGAAATTAGATGAGGAAAGTTCACAGGCGTGGCTCTACGGGAAGCTAATGGTTGCACTGTTGACCGAAAAAATCATCCGACATGCACGGACATTTTCCCCCTGGGGCTATCCAGTGCAGACGAAGTGCATGGAGAGACTTTAAGTTTGCACTGAATCAAGTTGTGCGGGCAATTGAGCCACACTACGCCTTGAAGGAAATGATTCAGCATTGGCCTATCATTTCCAAGTCGCTGGCAGAGCCACCCAGACTCAGAAACTATCAAATTGAACGATATTTTTCTGTCACTAAAACAAGTTAACGCTTATGGGGACGGCCCCCCGCAATCGCCGTGCAGGCGGAGGTTGCAAACCGCCCACAGCTGCTGCACTAAAGAGGTGTGGTGGTGAGCGTGCTGGGAAAAGGCAGGTGTAGGAACCTGTCAGGTGAGAGTCGTAGAGTCGAACGCAAGTGAATCACGGATGACGTGTCGAAAGTCCTTAGAAGATGGTCAAAACCGGGGTATTCTCCTGATCCCGGGACGAGGTTGGCGGGGACCTGCTTACTGGCCAACCGGCCTCCGGCATAAACGTGGCGAGAATGCGACTTGGGCCCTTATACGGAACGTGGGAACGTGTCGGAGTGATGAGAAGGGAGCGTGGCAAGCAGGCAGTACCTGTAAGCCATTGAGTACCAAGGCACTCCACACGGGCGGATCACCTCGTAGTAGTGATGAGACTCCTGTAACGGGAGAGGAGCGAAGGGGGTGAACCATGCAGCAGGACGCGAGGAAGCAACCGAAAGGGAGGACTTCAACGCAAAACGCAAAGCCGTTTCCAGTGACCAAGCGACAAGTTTGGGAGGCGTGGAAGCGTGTAAAGGCGAACCAAGGCGGGGCGGGGATCGATGCGCAGTCCATCGCAGATTTCGAGGCCAAGCTTGCGGATAATCTCTACAAGCTCTGGAATCGAATGGCATCGGGCAGTTATCATCCACAGCCGGTGCGACGGGTAAATATTCCGAAGTCGGACGGAGGCGTCCGGCCCTTGGGAATCCCAACCGTTGCGGATCGGGTGGCACAGATGGTGGTGAAGCAGGTTTTGGAGCCGGAACTGGAACGAGAGTTCCATCCCGATTCCTATGGATACCGACCGAACAAATCGGCCCATGACGCACTCCGGCAGACGCGAACGCGATGCTGGAAGCGGGCCTGGGTACTGGACATGGATATCAAATCTTATTTTGATACGATAGACCATGCTCTGTTGATGAAAGCGGTCCGGCTACACACGGATCAGAAGTGGGTGCTCTTATATATAGAGCGTTGGCTGACGGCACCGGTGATTCATCCAGACGGGACGGAAGAGGCTCGGGATGTTGGGACCCCGCAGGGCGGGGTAATCAGTCCGCTGCTGGCCAATCTGTTTCTGCATTACGCGTTTGATAAATGGATGGAACGGAGGTATTCGCACATTCCATTTGAGCGGTATGCAGACGACATCGTGTGCCATTGCACGACAAAGAAGCAAGCGCGCTACCTCTGGAAGGTGCTGAGGGAACGCTTTAAGGCTTGCAACTTAACCTTGCACCCAGTGAAAACCAAGATTGTATACTGCAAGCAGGCATACTTTCGGGGTTCATTTCCAAACACTTCGTTCGATTTTCTGGGGTATACGTTTCGACCGCGGAAGACACGGAGTCGGAGGGGGAGGAATTTTCTTGGGTTCAATCCGGCGATAAGTCGGAAGGCGATGAAGGCCGTACAAGAGACGATCCATGGTTGGAGGTTGGCTCGAATGAGTCCACACCCGATTACGTACATAGCGGGCAAGATCAATGCCACGGTACGTGGATGGATTGATTATTACGGTGCGTTCTTTAAATCAGCATTAAGGCGGCCATTGGAAGGCATTGACCGTCACCTAACACGGTGGCTAATGCGGAAATATAAACGTTTCCGTGGTCGGTGGCTTCGGGCGTTTACGTGGTTAATAGAGCGTGCTCGTCGGGATTCGGGATTGTTCGTGCACTGGGAGTTTCTTCATGGTTCACCTTTATTCAATTCCGAACGGCTGCATGGTAGGAGCCGTGTGAGTTGAGAGGCTCACGCACGGTTCTGTGAGGGCCGGGGGGTGAGATTCCCCCCGGCTACTTGACTCGTGAACTCACCGGGGGCTTCGCCACCCTGGCCAATCGACCGCAGGTGGTGCCCCGACGCGTCGAAAATGCGAACTTCGGCAGACTGGTTATCAACCACCGCAACGGATCCATCTGACAGACGTCCCATCCCCAGGATCGTAGAGAACAATTGGTTGTCGTCTTCTTCGTCATCGCCGATGACCAAGATGGGTTCCTCGCTGAATGTGCACGTCGCCTCGGAATTTGCGGGGGTGCTAGTTATGATCTGCACGCCGGAGCTGTCAATGGTTATGGTTTCGGATGGTGCTTGCTGGGAGCAGGCACTGAGGAGCAGGACAAGAGTGACAACAATGCTTCCTGAGTACTGAGAGAGTGCAGCTAAGGCACCAATCTTCGATATTTCAGATTTTACGGAAGACGACATAATTACCTGAGTTAAGGTGAGATAAACTGATAGACATCGAGCATTGGATTGGGTAACTCACCACGGCTGTCCAAGTCAGGCTGAACCAAAGTGTAAACGACCCCATTTCCTCCATGAAGGAATAGCGTATTCAGGCCGAGTTCCTCAGCAATCAGCACACCGTTCTTGGTGAAAACCTGATATCCGGTTCCATTATCACGGTCAATGTACTGAGCCATGATGGTTTGGTCAGTAAGTTCGAAAAAATTCCATATGGTCGTACCCCGAATGTCCTTCAAAGCGGAAAAAACTTGCCTATAATCAGCCGGTAAATCTTTATTGAGTGTACGGAACCATGAATTACGCTCGGAGATTCTATCTACCAGTGTGCCGTTCGGATCTAATTTCAGTATATCAAGAGTACCGGCCGAAGCGTAAAAAATATGCGTTCCATCAGCAATGAGGCCACCCTGAGCAAAGCGAGATTCGGCGTTGGGAAACTTAACCGGTGGCAATGGGAATTCCGCAAGTACTTTTCCAGCGGAGTTCATGCGTATCAATGTTCTCTTTGACCGATTTCGCACACCGTAGATCATCCCGTCTGGATCAATGTCAAAGAATCTAGGGCTCCTGAAACTGGGATCAGCACGTCCCAGGCATGCTCCTTCGGCCGTGAATTGGTAGCCCCAATAGCCCGCCGAATTGTTTTTGAGGAAAATGAATTCATCGTTCCCAAACTTAGCAGCACGAGTAGAAAAAGGAAACGCCGGATGACAAGTTGATGGATCCAGCGAAGCTTGCAGTGTACCAGCTGAATCAAACAATAAGGTTTGCTTTCCCCGCCAGTCGGTTATGAGCAACCTACCATTTGAATCAACATCAATGTGCTCAATCGTAGCTATTAGCAGCGTATCTGGATTATCAAACTTGATCGTGCGAATTCTCTCAAAATGCTTGAACTGGAAAGGTGGTATCTCCTGTGCGAATATGTCTAGTGTAGAGGAGGCAATCGAGAGAATCGTGATAACGAGAAGCGTGATGCGGTTCATTTTGCGAAGGTCAGCTTGGTTGAAAACTATACTGGGTTCAGTCGGATGAAACCATTTTCCATACACAGCATCGGCAGGATACGATTTATTACGGTAGCCTCCCTCAGGTTTGTACAGGTACTCCTCCCCACTCCCATGTGCATTAGCCCCCTTCGTCTTCACGATAGACACGGATGCAATCCATTCAAATTTCTGGCCGACCGCTTTCCCTACAAAAGCAACCCTCACGAATGGGGTGTCTCCAACGCGGGGCTACCTCTTGTTTAGCACCCGATTAAACGTAACATAATTGCCAAATTAAGGTGAGATAAACTGATAGACATCGAGCATTGGATTGGGTAACTCACCACGGCTGTCCAAGTCAGGCTGAACCAAAGTGTAAACGACCCCATTTCCTCCATGAAGGAATAGCGTATTCAGGCCGAGTTCCTCAGCAATCAGCACACCGTTCTTGGTGAAAACCTGATATCCGGTTCCATTATCACGGTCAATGTACTGAGCCATGATGGTTTGGTCAGTAAGTTCGAAAAAATTCCATATGGTCGTACCCCGAATGTCCTTCAAAGCGGAAAAAACTTGCCTATAATCAGCCGGTAAATCTTTATTGAGTGTACGGAACCATGAATTACGCTCGGAGATTCTATCTACCAATGTGCCGTTCGGATCTAATTTCAGTATATCAAGAGTGCCGGCCGAAGCGTAGAAAATATGCGTTCCATCAGCAATGAGGCCACCTTGATCAAAGCGAGATTCGGCGTTGGGAAACTTAACCGGTGGCAATGGAAATTCCGCAAGTACTTTTCCAGCGGAGTTCATGCGTGTCAACATTCTCTTTGTCGGAGGTCCGATACCCACACCGTAGATCATCCCATGTGGGCCAACGTCAAAGGATCTAGGGCTGCTGAAACTGGGATCAGCACGTCCTAGGCATACTCCTTCGGCCGTGAATTGGTAGCCCCAATAGCCTGCCGAACTGTTTGTGACGAAAATGAATTCATCATTCCCAAACGTAGCCTCACGAGGAGAAAAAGGAAACGCCGGGTGACAAGTTGATGGATCCAGCGAAGCCAGCAGTGTACCAGTTGAGTCAAACAATAAGGTTTGCTTTCCCAGCCAGTCGGTTATGAGCAACCGACCATTTGAATCAACATCAATGTGCTCAATCGTAGCTATTAGCAGCGTATCTGGATTATCAAACTTGATCGTGCGAATTCTCTCAAAATGCTCGAACTGAAGAGGAGGTGGTATCTCCTGCGCGTATACGTCTGGTGTCGAGCAGGCAATCAAGAGAATCGTGATAATAGGAAGCGTATTGCGGTTCATTGCGCGAAGGTCAGCTTGGTTGAAAACTATGCTGGGTTCAGTCGGATGAAATCATTACAGCACTGGTAGGGGGCTGTTCGTTACAGCAACCTCCCTCAGGTTTGAAACAGGCACCTCCCCACTCCCATGTGCATTCGCCCCCTTCGCCTTTACGATAGACACGGATACAATCCATTCGAATTACTGGCTGGCCGTTCTCCCTAAAAAAGCAGCCTTTGCGATCGTGGAGCCTCTAACTCGAGGCTCCCTCGCGTTCAGCGTCCGTAGGTTGGACACTGGTCAGAAGGGCGCGGAGAACAGACATCATTTACATGGTTACGTCAGGGAATTATAATCAGAAACCAGTGGATGTGTGCCCCTTTTCTGGGAGTGTTTCATAAATTCTGCCCTTGTAGGTGTACTCCTCTCCTCAGTAAGCATTTGCAGTCCATAACCCCATCAAATTGCTCCCGAAAACGGAATCAGAAGAGATACGCATCACTGATAGCACTACGATTGGCAAAGTTGGGCAAGTCCGGTGTCGAGTATTCCGCAATGAACAGCGGTTTACCAATGCAATTACTTCTATCTCGGAGGACTTGATTATATCCCGAGGGTATCCAGAGGTAAGCCTCTCACAGGAAAAGATGAAGGCCCAAACAGGAGGGTTGGAAGTCCACAGAGTCCCTACGGGATACCAGAGTAAAAGCGAAATCGCTTCTCGTCCAATTGGATATCACGCGCAGGTATTATCGGAATCCAATCCGCTGCCCACTCAGGAAGAATCTCGGGGTCCACCAAGGATTGTTCGCTGTAAAAATGGAGAACGGTACGGGGGAACGGACGCAATCGATCATCAGCATGCCGGATGTGGTAGGCCAGTGCTAAGGTCTTTTCCCAACCAGGTATTCTCAATGATCTCGGACTCAAATCCAAACCAGTGTAGTAGCTCGCTATAGGACGACCTTCAATGAAAGCACTAAATTGAAATGGATCCAGTACACAACCCCTGTAGGAATTGCAACCGCGATGCTCAGATTCAACTCGATTCCGCACTACCCAACCAACCAGTTCCTGCTCGTCACGCCTCTTGCTCTCCGAAAACATTGCCCGAGCTAACCACATGGTTCCTACATCAATATTCCCGGAATGGACAGGCCTAATGCGCCAAGGATTCAGAAGCGCGGCGCGTGTTTCCTCATACGAAGGTATGGAGAACGGTGAGGGTGACTCACCGGAAACACAAACATTTCCGCTGGAAGGCGGTGCAAAAACCATTCTCTCAGGCAGCAAAAACGCCGCTACAAGCACCAACAACAAGCACCAACAACAAGCTTTGCTAGCTATATACATGTTCATTCACCTATGCAAATAAACCGCCATGACTACCCTGATACCAAGCTTAGGCACGGGTGTGAATTACACGGCAGGTCGCCGTACTACGTAATTTTTCATAGTTAGATGCATGTTTTTGACGGTTGCAGATGAAAATATTCCGCACGTTAGCCAAGCTTTTGCATCTACAGGGCATGTACGTGTACTGGATGCTGAATCAATAACTGATAAGGTTTGTGCTAATGCCGACGTGCTGCTGGTCAGAAGCGTAACCCGAGTTGATCAGTCCCTGCTTTCGCAGAGTCGGGTACGGTTTGTAGGGTCTGCAACCGCCGGTTTTGATCATATTGATCGGGCATACTTACGTGAACGAGGTATTCAGTTCACGCACGCAGCAGGATCAAATGCGGACTCGGTTGTTGAGTATGTCCTGTCTGCACTCATTCGATTGAGTGCTCTTCAGATGCGTCCGCTTGCGGGGCTCACGCTGGGGATCGTGGGCTGTGGTAATATAGGTGGTAGGCTTGCAGTGCGAGCACCTGCTTTTGGTCTTCACATCCTGAAAAACGATCCCCCGCTCGCAAATGCCGGCCACTCGGGGTTCGTAGACCTGGAAACCATACTGGGCGAGTCAGACATTATCACGCTGCACGTACCTAAGTCATCGGATACTTACCACCTCATCGAGAAATCTGCACTCCAATCCATGAAGCCAGGAGTATGGCTCCTGAACACTTCAAGGGGGTCGGTAATTGACAACGCTGTACTGAGCAAAGTACTTGATACCGGTAGGATTGGCGCTACGGTTCTTGATGTATGGGAAAACGAACCCACTCCTGACCTGGGATTATTGCGAAAAGTTACACTGGGGACTCCCCATATTGCCGGTCATTCAGTAGACGGAAAGATTCAAGGAACGGTAATGCTCTATAAGGCAGTCACAGACTACTTTGGAATCCAGTCAACCTGGGATTTTGAGCAAGTACTGCAGCAGGATCTGCCACCTCCAATTTCAGCCGACCCCGAGCCCAGTTCCAACTGGCTTGATACCCTGGTCCGGTGTTTGTATGATATCCGGGCAGATGATGCTCGAATGCGGATGCTGCTCAACACGCCTGATGATCAGGTAGCCCGAATATTCCGCCAGCTTCGACGCAATTACCCCTCGAGGCGGGCTTTTGGAAGACATCGGGTTACAGGCATTCCATCTACTCTCCTGCAAACCGTACGTGACGGGCTTTGTGTTGTCTGTCAGTAGCCAAAGCTGCGTAGGAAGGTCTCGCGGTTGCGCCAATCATTCCGCACACGGACAAATAGTTTTAAGTACACCTTTCGATCCAGAAAAATCTCTATGTCTTGACGCGCCGCAATCCCGACAGCTTTGAGTGCAATGCCTCCTGAACCAATCAGGATACCCTTCTGACTAGGACGCTCCACAATAATGTCAGCTTCAATCAAGTCCTTTCGTGCAGGGCGTTCTACAAAGTTTGCGATTGTCACTGCAACTGAATAGGGGACTTCTTGCCTGAATTTTTCAAAAACTTTTTCCCTGATAATCTCAGACACAAAGAATCGTTCGGGATACTCACTGAGCATTCCGGGAGGATAAAAGGCCGGCCCCGGCGGTAAGCGTTCCTGAATTTCCTGCATAAGTGCTGCCAGGTTGTTCTCCTTAAGTGCACTGATAGGTACTACTGCCTCAAAGGATCTCAAATCCATGTACGCCTCAACCATGGGCAACACGGTCTCTTGCCTTACCAAATCGATTTTATTGATTGCCAAAATAGCCGGGCGATGTACTATGCTTTCAAGACTGTGGAGATCAGGTTTAGCTGAGCGCGCATCAGCCATAAAGACGACCAGATCAGCATCTGATACGGATTCCTTCACCTTCCGCATCATGGACTGATCCAGCCTGGTGCTCGGTTGCATGATCCCCGGCGTGTCCAGGAAAATGATCTGGCAGTCCTGCTCTGTCAGGATTCCCAGTATGCGGTGACGAGTCGTCTGTGCTTTTGGGGTAACAATAGAGAGTTTTTGTCCAAGAAGGGTGTTCAACAACGTACTCTTGCCCACATTGGGTTTACCAATCAGAGCAACGTAGCCACTCCTGAAGTCTTCAGGAGCCATGATGCCCTTTAACTAGTTGGGCCATTTCCGTCACGGCAGCACCAAGACCTACAAAAACCGAACGCGCAACGATTGCAAACCCGATGGACACTTCACGTACATGAGACACCGAACCCGCAAACAGACCGTAATTGTTGAAATCCAGACCATGTCCTGCGTGAACAGTGAGACCACACTCGTGCGCCACATCTGCTGCCTGCGCTAATCGATGGATCTCATACAACTGCTCTTCGCCTACAGTCGCATTGGCAAAATCACCGGTGTGCAGCTCGATAGCCGATGCACCAGTATCACGGACTGCACGTATCTGATCTGGATCCGGGTCGACAAACAATGCAACCTCATCGATACCCGCTTGCTGTAGTCGATCAACCGTATTCGACAGGATTACCTGAAGCCTTACAACGTCGAGTCCACTTTCGGTAGTGATCTCCTCACGTCGCTCCGGGACAAGCGTAGCTAGATCCGGGCGCGTAGCGCAGCAGATCGAAACCATTTCATCGTTCGTAGAGAGCTCGAAATCCAGTTTTCCGCAAACCGCCTGTTTAAGCCGAGCCACATCGTGATCCTGTATGTGTCTACGATCCTCCCGCAAATGAAACACGATTCCGTCCGCGCCGGATGCTTCACATAAACGTGCAGCCTCCACAGGATCGGGGAATGCCTCACGGCGGGCATTCCGCAATGTCGCGACATGATCGATATTGATCAATAATCTTGTCAAGGATCCACCAATTTGTTCTACTCAAACGAAACACACAGGCGATGGTTTATACAAACCTGTTCTTTGTTTATCTTGGTAAACCGTCTACTCAACCAAACGAGCTGTGGTGAGTTATAGTGCTCCAACTGCAATTATGTCTCCTCTCTGCTTCGTAAATTAAGCCTCCTTAAACAGCTGTTTGTGGTAATGGTTAATAATAACATTAAAATCGCTATACAGGCCTTGATGGCTGTCCTGATCGTGGTGCTGGGGATATGGCTTTACCGTTCCATCACGGAGCCCTGGGATGCCGTCGAACGTCAGGAGGCACTGACAGAATTGACGCGTCAGCAGATGACCCATGTCAGAAACGCTCTGACCCGCTATGAGCGTGCAGAAGAGCGTTTCCCTGGATCTCTTGATTCCCTTGTCATATGGCTCCAGGCCGATTCGGTAGTCTCTGCCAACCCAGATAGTATTTTCGGGATGGGCGTCCTGTTGGATTCTCTCATGTACTCTCCTCGCACAGGTAGTGCGTTCGAGTACAGTCTGAATGATACCGGCCGAGTCGCTATCTATCTGTTACAGGATCCGGATTCCGACGATCAGATCGGGTCAAATATCCCGGATGTGACACTCCTAAACGCTGCCAGCTGGCAGTAGCCCGTAAATGGCAGGAAGGTGATTTACTTCCTACCTTGTTATTTCGCACTTACTCCGTGAGAAACATGGGGTACCTGCCTCAAAATTTGAGGGCATGTTTCGTCGTACAAGTCCCTTATTGCTGCTTCTGCTCACCTGGATTCTAATCCGGGTGACCGGGTCTGCTGCACAGGGACCGGATATGTGGTATCCACATACCTACGAACCGGGAACGTCCATCAATCTGTTTTCCAGCTGGAACGGTGTATCAGCCGAGGAAGGGTTCGTAGTCTCACTGCCAGCCGAGTGGGTGTTAAATACTGCAACCGGGGTACGCCAGGCCCATCGCCACGTCACCCTTGATGTGGTGAACCTTTCTAATGGTCAATATCTGTTGCTACCCTCAGAACCATTGCGGAGGACCTACGATATTATCCTGCAGGTAGTGACCAGCGAGGGTAACACGTTCTGGGATTCCAGATTCTCGATAGCCCCCGCAGTAAAGGTTGGTTCAACCTACGTGCCCGACGAAATCCATGTTCGCCGCGGTGAGCTAAGATCCAAATCCAGCACGAATTCCGGGTATGCCTTGGCCTTCGAGAAAGGATTCAACTCCCTCCATATCCAGCCACAGTTACTCGAAATACTACTGGACAGCCATACGCTTGAATTCTGGGTCCGTACGACTGCATTAGATGTGGTAATCCTATCTACCTGGAACGGTGCAACGGACAGTCCTTATCCGATAGAATTCATGATCGACCCTCAGGGACGCATGAGATATTACCGCAATACGATTGGACATCATGTCACATTGGCTACCGAGTCTCCCGTGGCCGATGGCACTTGGCACCACGTTGCCCTGGTTTATGATGCCGAAACAGATTGGACGCAACTCTACATAGACGGCTCAATTGCTGACTCACTGTTGGATCCCGCCGGTATTCATCTAAGTGGTATATATCCTGTTGCTCTGGGTGGACGCGTTGGTGAGCTTGAGACTGAATTCGTCGGTGAGCTTGATGAACTGCGCCTGTGGCCCACGGCCCGAACTGCACTACAGATACATGCCACAATGCAACAGGAGTCACCGCAAGGAAGTGCATTTGTACTTGATTTTGAATCCAGAGAGAGCTTCAGATCCTTCAGGGAGGGGAATGCAATCCGGTACCGCGTTCCGGGTGGGCCCTCATTTGGACCACTCGTTCACAGCTTTCGCGGGATCGCCTTTGATGAAGGAGTAACACTCACTTGGGAGGATGAGGATCCGCGCTCGGAGGCGTTTCTGATTGAGCGCTCCGAAGACGGTTTGGAGTTCGAAGGACTCACACGTATCGAACGTTCGTCCCTGAACACTCCGTGGTCTTACACAGATCTCGAGGTTCCCAACCGTGTGGTGTTCTACCGTCTGATTCAAGAGACTCGAGATCGGCCTCCGCGGATGGTGGGAACGATCAAACTCGGTCTGGCCCCAGAAAGTGATCCACCTCCTGCAGAAATCGTAGGGAATTACCCGAACCCATTTAACCCCCGTACTTCAATTACCTATGAGGTTCGGGAATCTCAGCATCTGAAACTCTCCATTATTGACCTCTCTGGACATCTGGTTACGGTACTGGTCGACAGGCAACATGAGCCAGGCACCTTTGAGACGAGCTGGGATGCTAACGAGTTGCCGAGTGGCACGTACTTTGTACGTCTCCAAGGCTTGGACGGGACCGTCCAAACCCGACAAATTCTGCTTACGAAATAGTCATGAAAATCATCTACTTCGGACACTCCGTGCTACAAGTGGAAACGAACGACAAGATCTTGCTGTTCGATCCATTCATCACAGGAAATCCTATAGCGGAGAAAATTACAACTGCTGATTCCCTATCCCCCGACGTCATTATTTTAACTCACGCCCATTTTGATCATTGGGGCGATACACTGGAGATCGCAGAGCGAACCGGTGCGCTGATAGTCGGAAATCACGAAATCACCGAGTATGCATACAAGCAAGGGCATGAGAACGTACAGCCCATGAACACGGGAGGTTCGTGCACTTTCGAATGGGGGAAATTGACGCAGACGTATGCACGACACTCGTCCTCCTTCCCGGACGGCACCTATGGTGGCAATCCTAATGGTTACCTTCTCTTCGCCGAAGAACTTTGCATTTATAATTCGGGCGACACAAGCCCTTTTGCAGAAATGGCCTGGATCGGTGAAGACCATGATATAGATTTGGCCTTTCTGCCTATTGGCGACCTCTTTACTATGGGGATCCGGGGAGCATTGAGAGCAGCGCGCATGCTCAAACCCAACCTCACGATTCCTGTCCACTTTGACACGTATCCACTCATTGAAGCGGATACCGATGCTTGGCAATCATCCATGAACGCCGTCAGTCTCGCTACTCGCGTACTGAAACCGGGTGAATCATTTGATCTCTAATCTTGGCGCATGAATAAAACAGCCCCCCGGGCTGAACAGGAACAGCGATACGACCTGCATGCGCTGTTCCAGACCAGCCAAGCGCTGAGCAGATCTTCGGGATTGTATTCTTTTCTTGGTAATCTGCTCTTGACGGCTATGGGTAGGCTCTTGGTTACTCGGGGGATCGCTCTCTTGCACGATCCTGAGGAGAGTAGATGGCATGCAGTTGTGGTCAAAGGGATACCAGAGGTCAAAGAGGGCACGTACCTTGAACTACCACCGCTTACACAGAATGCGCTAGCATCGGGCGACGCGTTACCGGTCGCTCTGCAATCTCTGGGGATTCATCTGCTACTGCCTATACGCGATGAGCACGAGGAAGTCGGTGCGATCGCACTGGGCAGCAAGCTCACCGGAGGATCCTTCGAAAAAACAGAGCTCGAATTTGTGCAGTCGATGGTAAACATGTCGACGGCTGCTATTCGCAATTCACTGATTGTGGAAAAATTGCGGCAAACGAACCTGGACCTGGACAACACTGTACAGCAACTCAATACACTTTTCGAGTTGTCCAAAGAGTTCAATGCAACTGTAGACCGTGAACGTGTGTTGAAAATTTTTTCGTTTGCGCTCATGGGCCACATGGTTGTTCAAAACCATCTGTTTTACCTGAAACGCCCGGAGTATACTTTCGAACTCGTATCAAGTGGCCGAACCAGTACCGATGCCCTTGATCTCGAGTTTCTGTCGAGTGTTAAGGATCTCATCAGAGCGAAACCGGGAGATATACTGGATCAGAATAATATGGCAATTGCTCTGCCAATCCAGCAGCAGGGATCAGTTCATGGAGTATTATGCCTGGGAGCAAAAATGAACCAGACGCCTTATTACCGCACGGACATTGAGTTCCTGTATGCTTTGGGCAGTCTGGCAGTGACTTCCATTCAAAATGCCGAACTTGTAGAAGAACGTATCGCCAGGCAAAGGCTGCAAGAGGAGCTTCGCATGGCCCGAGAGATTCAGCGTAACCTGCTGCCAGCTTCGATCCCAGAGATCACCGGACTAGAAGTTGCCACACTCGCTTTGCCGAGCCGGGAGGTTGGAGGGGACTACTTTGATATCGTGTCCATTACCAAAAACCGTACTCTTGTCATGATCGCGGACGTTACCGGTAAAGGTGCGCCCGCAGCACTCCTGATGTCCAGCATCCATGCGTGTACACACGTTATGCTGCCAATGGACCTAACACTCCAGGAAGCCATTGAACGCACCAATCTCGTCTTATATGAAAACACGGCCGCAGATAAGTTTATAACCGCCTTTGCAGCCATTTATTACCCAGACAGATCTCTCTCGTTTGTGAACGCCGGACATGAAGCCCCTTTACTCATTCGTGCGAACGGGGAGGTTGAGCATCTCACAGATGGTGGACCACTTCTCGGTATCATTCCGAACGTACCATACTATCCGGGTTACATAACTCTGGCACCCAATGATTTTATCGTGCTTTTTACCGACGGTGTAACCGAAGCCATGGGGGAAGCGATGGAAGAGTATACCGAACAGCGGCTTCTGGACCTTCTCTTGGCAAACTGCAGTTGCTCGGCAGCTGCCCTTATTGAATTGATTCAAAACGATATAGAGAACTTCACGGGGCCCGTTGAAGCACTTAGCGACGACCGTACCCTGATAATTCTGAAAGCAACCGATACGTAGACGGTAAGCTTGGAGCTAACTGTACTTTGGACACAAACCAGACATCATCAAATGAAATTTTTCGTTGACACAGCAGACCTGAACGAAATCCGGGAAGCCAGTGAGATGGGAGTCTTGGACGGCGTTACAACAAACCCGTCCCTGATGAAAATTGCTGCTGAACGCGCTGGACAATCACTGAATTTTCATGAACACATCGCCCGGATCTGTGACATGGTTCCGGGGGATGTATCCGCCGAAGTCACCGCAGTTGACTTTGACGGGATCATGGAGCAGGGGCGCGCACTGGCAGCTATCCGGGATAATGTTGTAGTTAAGGTTCCCCTTATCCTGGATGGAATCAAGGCCATTAATGCACTTGCTCAGGAAGGCATTCGATCTAACTGTACGCTCTGTTTCTCCCCCACACAGGCGCTCTTGGCCGCTAAAGCCGGTGCAGCGTACATCAGTCCTTTCTTGGGTCGTGTGGATGACATTTCCACGGACGGCATGAACCTGCTGCAGGAGATTATCCAGATCTACGAGAATTATGGCTACACCACAGAAGTGCTTGCCGCCTCTATTCGTCATCCAATGCATGTCACGCAGTCTGCACTCATGGGGGCGCATGTAGCCACTATGCCTCTGGGGGTAATCAAGAAGCTACTAAAGCACCCTCTCACAGATATTGGGCTTGCAAAATTCTTGGGCGACTGGGATGCCTTCAAACAAAATCAGGCGGGCTAAGCCCACATAATTATGGATTTTATTTCACTCGGCAACGCCAATGACATAGGTGCAAGCTGTCATTACCTCGGCATTAACGGCACTGGAATTGTTTTGGATGCTGGCGCAGACCCGAACGAGGACGGCCCTGCTACGTTGCCGGATTTTGTCCCGATAATTAATCGCGAAATCAATCATGTCTTCATCACGCATGCACACCACGATCATATCGGAAGTCTCCCCGCTCTGAACGAAAAGTGGCCTATGGCACGGTTGCACCTCACGCCTGCCACACGAACGTTGTCGACCTCCATGCTGTATGCATCTGCAAGGCTTCAGCAACGAAAGTTTGACGAAGGCACATCTCCCTTTCGCGCATTATTTGACAAAGAGGATCTTGATGATGTTCTTGATGCCTTCCGGGCTCACCCGTATGACGAATGGTTTGACTTGCAGCCTGGGCGCACACGGACCAAATTCTATTACTCTGGACACCTGTTGGGTGCTACCGGTGTGCTCTTAGATACTGAGGATGGTCGGCGCATATTTTACACCAGTGATACATGTGTGCAGGACCAGACGATTGTTCCGGGAGGGAGCTATCCTTCAGAGCCGGTTGATGTACTCATCATGGAGTCTACCCTTGGCGCTGATCCCGTGGCAGAAACTATTACGCGGGCGCAGGAGGAGATACGTTTTGGTGAGCGACTTGCTGCAGTCCTGAAGCGAGGCGGAACGGTACTCATACCTGTATTTATGTTGGGGCGAGCGCAGGAAATACTGGCACTCCTCGGGCGCTACAAGAGTCGTGGGATTATTGATCCGGAGACGCCCATCTACAGTGCAGGCGGATTACGCGAAGTTTCGCGCGTCTATGACGATTGTGCCGATTCTACACCACGCATTGATTCGGAGTTCAAGGTCTATGGGGTAAAACAGAGACAGTTTCCCCGAAGGCATAAAGCACGACGCGAAGCATTGAATCAGCCCGGGATTCATGTATTGGCCAGTGGTATGATGATTGAACGTACGCTGTCACATCAGGTGGCCCAGGAGCTTCTCGAAGATGAAAAACACGCTATCTTTTTCGTTGGATTTGCGAAGGAAGATCTACCTGCTGGGAAACTTCTTCATGCAGCGCAAAGCGGTGCAGAGGGTGTGCTGCTTAGCCGCGAACGTGGCATGCAACAAATAGTGTGCGAAGTAGATCGCTTCCGGTTCAGTGGGCATGCCAATCGACAAGAGCTGACCAAACTTGCCGTTCAACTCCAGCCGAAAAAGATTATTCTGGTGCACGGCGAAACGAGAGCTCGGCAATGGCTCGCAACAACCCTTCGAGAGAAATGTCCCAATGCACGCGTCCTGACACCGGGCCAGGGCGAGCTGTTCACTATCTGATCCAGGGTAGTACTTCCCCTCTGGACTACGAAAGCCCACTCTTGGGCTCGGGGACCACAGACAGGAGTCGGTCAATGACCGATTCCACCGTTACGCCCTCGCTCTCTGCGTAAAAATTCGTTAATACGCGGTGGCGAAGGACTGGATAGGCAAGAGCACGGATGTCTTCGATGGCTACATTGTATCTGCCACGTAAAGCCGCACGCACCTTGCCTCCCAACAGGAGGTACTGTGTGGCGCGCAAACCTGCTCCCCAACTCACCCAATTGGAAACAAACTCTGGTGTTCCATTTCTGCCCGGCCTTGTATTGCGTACCAGGTCTACAGCGAACTGTGCTACGTTTTTGGGAACGAACACTTTGCGGATCTCGCTCTGGAATGCCAGAATATCAGACCCGGACAATGCAGTATCAAGGGAGGCCTGTTCGCGTGAGGTCGTTTCCAAAGCGACCTGCAGCTCGTCTTCAGCAGACAGATAATCGATCACAATGTTGAACATGAATCGATCCAGTTGTGCTTCTGGCAATGGATACGTGCCCTCAAGCTCAATGGGATTCTGCGTAGCAAGCACGAAAAAGGGTCTGTCCAACAGATAGCTTTCGCCGGCGGCTGTAACCTGATATTCCTGCATGGCTTCCAACAGTGCTGCCTGCGTCTTGGGAGGCGTACGGTTGATCTCGTCTGCAAGAATGATATTGGCAAAGATAGGTCCCTTAACAAACTCAATCGTTCGTCGTCCGGTTGTGCGATCCTCATCCAGCATGTCCATTCCTGTAATGTCCGCCGGCATGAGATCCGGCGTGAACTGAATGCGTCTGTAGGATAAATCCAGCATTTCTCCAAACGACTTGATGAGAAGCGTTTTTGCAAGCCCTGGGACTCCTGTCAGCAGGCAGTGACCACCTGAGAAAAGAGCAATCAGTACTTGCTCAATCACGTCATCCTGTCCAACAATACGCCGGCGTATCTGCGCCATAATTTGGGATCTGCCTTCACGCAAACGCGCGAGTGCAGGTTGTTCCATCTCTTCTAAAGCTGTCAAAATAATTAAGGTCTAAGTGAAGCTGTAATACCGACTACGGAATAAAATGTGGCTAGTTGCCTTTGTGCTGTCAGATCAGTGTGTAAGCGCATACATCACAAAATTGATACCCATTTGAAAGCTTATTGTGGATGCGTTCTCAAAATCCCGATCAGGGTATTCCCAACCATCTCCAATATCCTGGTTATGGTTCGCCAGTGCCATAAGACGACCATTGTCGTCAAAGTACCCCATGTATCGATCCTCGGTAAAAGATCCCCGATACCCGCTCACCAGTGAAGGGGCTGCAACCGGGTCAACATCAAAGTATATACTCCATATCGGATGTGTCGCCGGAAGCTCCATCGGCTCACGACCTGGGAGCACACGCTGCATTTGCTCATAGAGATTATACCACTCATAGTCCCCCCGAAAATCATCAAAAAGCAGGAATCCACCCCTGTTCAAGTACTCCCTCAGCTTTTCAACCTCTTCATCTGTTATCTGCCAATACCCAGGCTCGCAGAGGTATAGAATTGGGTGTTCGAAGATCTCCGGATCCATGAGATCCAGCACCAGATACGGCTCTTCGACATGAATAGTGGTGGTGCGCTTGAGTGCAATGTAAAAATTCTGCTCAGCGACCGGGTAATCATGTGCCCACATCGGGCCGCCGCCCCGACCCCATCCCTGACCACGCCCGCCCATCCCTGGTATCTCATATCGTACGCGTACAAACCGAAAGCCATAGTCGGCCTGCGCCATGACTTCTGTGCCGCACAAGACCAGTACCATCATTACTATGATGGTCTGCATGCATCTACCCATCTCCGTCCACTATTTTCAGTAACAATCTTTGTGCTTCGCGGTAACCCGGTGCAATTTCCAACGACTGAAGTATTACCCGTTTTGCTTCGGTCATTTGTCGGTTGTAATACAGACTGGTAGCAAGTGCGAATTGTGCCTCTGCGCGATTTACCGGATCCAGAGCTAATATTGCCCGTCGCATTTCCACCGCTTGCGCATACTGGCCCAAATCAGCATACAGTTCAGCCAATTGCCCGAGAACCTTCAGATCATAGGGCTGGGTGTAGCGCGAACGCATCAGGTAGCTCACGGCTCGTGTCGTATCCGCGCGCTGCAGTAAGATACCTGCCAGCTCTATTGCCTGTGTATCCCCGTAGGGATACCCTGCGAGGTGATCCTGGAGGACCTGAGCGAGTTCAGTAATCTGTCCCCGCCGCCGATACACTTCTGCCAAACCTTCGTGAGGGCTGCCTGGACCGGTGTAGCCCGAGTAGATATCCAGAGCCATGCGATACGCAGATTCGGCGGCGTCGAGGTTGCCCTCTTCAAGGGCTTCTTCCCCCTCGGTCAAAAGATCATAGAATGACCCTTCACCTCTGCCGGCCAGATACTCCCGCAGGTTTCCACCGTGCAGTTCTTCGGTCAGCATATCCGGCCATCCCCGGAGTACAGGATCCAGTCGATCCCGTTCCTGATCCAGGTGCACCCTAAACGCTGCATCCAGTGCCTCACGCGATACGCCTAACACATTTTGTATTGCTGCGGTTTCTGTTTGCCCGCTAGCCAGAGACTTCAGTAAGCTCGTTATCGCATCAAATCCATATTCGGCAACGACAAATTCAATGACTCGATAAGCGTGGTAATAACTCAAAAGGACCTGTCCCTGGAATGTCGGACGTGTGAACCCCCGGTCAATTTCCTCCAGGCGGTGTAGCCGATCCTGATCGTACGCGGTGAAGAACTGGAGTTCCAAATCACGTTTCCAAGTTGGGTTTGCACGTACTTCTTCGTAGACTGACAGGCCTTCGGTCAACCATCTTGGTACCCGATAATTACTCAGTCCGATGGCCATTGTATGTGCCAACTCATGCCAGAGTGTGCGGGCCCAGTTATAGCGTGCTTCTGATCTCGCAGCGGGTGTGTTGATGGCCACAACATCACCAAAACACACGCCTAGCAGACCAACATGTGGTACTCCTGCTACACGAACTGCAAAATCGTCCGCATCATTATAAGCCTCCAGCAGGATCCGGTCCTCGGGTTCGTATCCGTAGTATCTCTGCAGAACTTCGTAAGCCTTTTCAGCTTCGCGCAACATAACGGGACCCAAGACATCCCGCTCATCCGCGTGAATGCGAAGCGTAAAATGCTGACTTGTCAGTGTATCAAATTCATCCAGCGCATCCAACAGGCTTAAAGTATTGGCAGCATACAGGTTGAAGGCATCCCGATCATAGCTGCGCTCCATGTATGCGCGCGCTGACTCTACTTCTCCTAGGCGCATGAGTGCCGTTGCATAGGCTGCGTTCGCAGCAGCATTGCCGGGATCTGACTGGACTGCTTTTTGCGCATACGAGGCGGCATCAGGATACCTGAACCGTAACGCTAAATCCTCACTAATCATGCGATAGAAGGACGTGGGCCGGGTAGTGAGCTCGAGAACAGTGGTCTCTGCTTGATTCACGGCCTCAGTCTCGCCCTGCACATGTTGTGCAGCAGCGTAATGCGCCCATGCCTCCATACTCCCCAAATTTTGATCCAGTGCCTCACGCGCGACGGTTACAGCTTCGGCATAATTTCCATCCAACAAGTGCAATTTAGCCTTAAGTGCCAATGCAGGCACAAAATCGTCTGTTACCCGCAGTGCCTGTTCAGCAAGATCCTCCTTCTGAGTATATGATCCAGTGACCGCAGCTAGCTTCACATAGATTTCAGCGCGTCGTGAATTTATTCCTAAAGCTTTTTCGTAAAGATCCTTCGCGAATGCTTCGTCATGGGTGATCCTGTACAGATCTCCATGCCACAGTATTATTTGAACGTTATCTGGATCCAGACGAAGCGCCGTCGAGAAGGTTTCATTGGCCTCGTGGTAGTCTCCGAGGCGCATCGCAGCCCGTGCTCCAACTGCGAGGTCCTGGGCGGTGGTGAATCCCCCTTGTCTCAGTCGAGCGTTAATCACTGAATACAGGCGCTCTGCCTGACGCGAATTGCCTTGTTGTTGGTACAATTCCGCGAGCTCCAGACCTGCGAGCCAATAGTCGTTCTTGGCCTGAATCGATGCTAAATAGGCCGCCCCAGCTTCAGCCCAATTGCCTGTGACTTTGTGTAGCCGGCCAATGGCATAGTTCACGTACTCCGGCTGGGACGTATTGCGAAGCATTTGCTGAGCCCTCCGAAGTCCCGCTTCAAAAGCTCCGGTTTGAAGGTAGGTCTCGAAATATCCCTCGATATTGACACCATACAGGCTATCCGAGAAGGCTGCACGCGCCTCTTGATACTTTCCCTCATTCAGCAGAGCATCCGCGTCTTGGGCTTGTGTAACCAAGGGGGTCCAGCCCAGAAGAACTAACAGGAAGCCAGTACCTCGCATAAAAATCAGTTAGAGTTACGATGGGCTTCCGCAATGCTTTCCAGGTGCTCGTCCAGCAATGTATGGGCGTACCAGTTACCACGCACCATAACCCCGGACAGCTCCTGCAGGTGCGAGAGGTCCTCAAGGGGATTGCCATCCACTAGCAACAAGTCGGCCCGTGCGCCCTCGCTGATGGTTCCAAATGTGTCTTCGTTTGCAAAATATTCACCCACAGCCCGTGTACCTGAATGAAGGATCGCATAGTTGGACATTCCCGCATCTACCATACGTTCAAGTTCGCGATGCAAAGAGAATCCGGGTACACTAAAGAGTTGCGGGGAATCGGTACCCATAAGGATACGCACATCTGCCTCGTGCAGTGCGCGCAACACGCGCATGCGGGTATGAATTAAATCCAAAGCCGCGGCTCTGTCATATTGGGGGTTATTCTGCCGCCTCTCAACTGAACGAAACCAATTGCCCACAACCGTCGGCGGCATATACTTCAATTCATCGTACGCCCGCAGGTCTTCCAAATCAATGACCCCATACAGGACTTCCCAAAGTGCCATGGTCGGCACGATCCAGCCGCCCTTTTCTTTGGTGAGCGCAATAGCATCTTCCAGTGCTTCGGTCTCTGGGCGGTCCTGTGCACGGATGTATTCTACATAGCCGTCCACATGATCGAAGGTCTCCTGTCCCATATTCAGTGCGTGCATCAATCCCACATCCGCAGGCACATGGCCACCAAAACGAATCCCTTCTTCGGCCGCTGTACGTGCCATGGCATCAAATTCGGCCTTCGTCATGCCAGTAAGCACTTTCAGCAGATCCCAGCCTTCTTTCACCTGTGCGCGCACCATTGCGACGGCCTGCTCCGGTGAGTTCACAGTGTTACCGTTAAAACTGGGACCGGCCAAATAGAGTGTAGGTGCGATAAGTTCGCTATCGTTTGTACGCTGTTTAAGTCCCAGCTGTCCAGGGGCACCAAGCATTCCCCGAACGGTCGTAATTCCGTTGGCCACATACAGAAAAAGCACATCTTCGGTGTACTGCTCAGGCTGGTCCGGTCGTGGTATGTGACCATGCATTTCTGCAAGGCCCGGCATAAGAAATTTGCCTGTACCATCAATCATCTGCGCCCCGAGTGGCACCTCAACATCTGATCCAACAGTCACAATGCGATCGCCCTCAACAAGGACTGTATGTGCTTCCAACGTCCGATCGCTGTCCATAGGAAGCACCGTCACATTGGTGAATGCGGTGATTTCCTGTGCGTGTACCAAGCCGCAGGTAAACAACCCTGCGGCAACAAACAACAGGCCTATTCGTGTTTTCATGTCTCTGAGGGGATAATGCATCGCTGACTGTCTTATTGTCTAGTGTTTGCCCGGAAATTAAATATAGGTCAGTTTAATGTGTTTCAGGAGGGGTTCAGTAGGATTTCAGCTGTCCCCTCGGATTATTTGGCCTATTTTCGATGTCTTGGGGATTCTTTTAGACTCAGGGCTTGTTTCAGCGAATGTTGGGGCGTATCCTGTCAATTAGGCTTATTTGTACGTTTAGATAAAATGGAACTCAATTCTTAGGTTAGGAATGCTGGTTGGGACGCTCCTGACATCGCGTCGTGCAGAGGAGAGCGATACGCGTGTTCGTTTTCTGCTCAATCTGTGCCATTGTGCAGAAAAAGCTCCCCGACTCCGAGAATGGCGACCAGTAAGGGTTTGTGCCAGCAGTCGGCGGATAATCCAAGTAGCGTTGACCGTCTTCTTCATCACGGTGCTGCCCAGCAGCACTTTATTCGGGCAGCCTCGTGCAGAGGAAGCAGAAATAGCATTCACCGAAATTCTTCGCCTGGGTGAGGACACGGACGAAAACGCCTACCTGTTCGGTCTAATCGTGGACTTGGCTGTGGATTCTAAGGATAGAATCCTAATTGCAGACCACCAACCACCTTCGGTAGCTGTTTTCTCGGTGGACGGAGAATGGCTCGGTTCTGTCGGTGGGGTGGGTGAGGGTCCAGGAGAATATGTCTCTGTGGGTGATGTGGATGTGGGCCCATCCGACTCAGTCTACGTTATGGATTGGAAGAAAAGGATCTTGCGTGTGTACGACCCAACAGATTTCACGTATGTGCGCCAGATTCGATTCCCAGACGACGAAGACTGGGGAGCCGCCACATCAGCCGTAGGGGTTTCCCATCATGGCCCCATCATGACGTACAACACGATGATACTATCCGATAACGTAGGGAAGCCCCGACACAGTTACGTCGTTCTTACGTCTTGGGCGGGTGAGCGTATCCGCGAACTGGCTCGCCTGCCGTCCATAGAGATGTATGTTCGTCTCAGCCCTGATCGCGGCCCAGTCGTGTCGGAAATCAAGTTTGTCCGTTACCCGGTGTTCAGATTGAGTGCTAGTCAGCTTCTCTACTCGGGTTGGAATGCGGAAATTGACATCTTGGTGACATCACTGGCCGGTGATACGGTCCGAACTATCCGGCGGCCCCACGATCCTGTGCCCCTGACACGCGACGATATCCCCGCGCGGTTAGACGCGGAAGCTCGCAAGATTTACCCTGAGTTTAAGCCTGCGTACAGTTATTTCGTGATTGATGATCAGGATAATATCTGGATCAAAGACTACGTTGAGGTTGAGCCCTCTGCCAGCGAAGCACGGTGGCAAGTGCTTGATTTTGAAGGCAGGATGATCGGTCAGGTTCTGCTTCCAAGAACCCTGATACTGTACGTGATTGATACCGCCAACGCACTGGCTTACGGTACCTTGCGTAATGAAGCCGGGGAGGATCTGGTAGTGGTGAACTCGGTTGATTTTTGACGTAGCACTAGGGAAATGGGCCAAAGAAAATACTAAGCCCCAAGTCCACTGGTGGATTTGGGTAGCTGGTGCCGATTTCGTAGATGTCGAGTGACGAAGTGGTTTGTAGGCTATAGCCACGATGTTTCGTTCGTAACAGTCTGATATCGGGGTCGGGATCCCGGTTTCCCGCATAAGCGCTAACGTGTGATCAATTAACTATCGTTGTAGTTTTCCCTGAATCAAAGGAACTTGATCGGGATTTTTTATGAAGCGAACCGTTTTACTGTGAATGCGTCAGAGATAGCCAAATGATGGTAGGGAGGGGGGATTGTGAGATTTTCGCTCGACAGGACCCGGATGGTACGATCGAGTTTCGCTGCGATAACTATTTCTGCTCAAAATGTGGCATTGTGGAGAGGAGACCTCTTCGACCCCTAGAATGGCGACCAGTAAGGGTTTGTGCGAGCAGTCGGCGGAGAATCCAAGTAGCGCTGACCGTCTTCTTCATCACGGTGCTGCCCAGCAGCACTTTATTCGGGCAGCCTCGTGCAGAGGAGGCAGAAATAGCATTCACCGAAATTCTTCGCCTGGGTGAGGACACGGACGAAAACGCCGACCTATTCGGTCGAATCGCGAACTTGGCTGTGGATTCTAAGGATAGAATCCTAATTGCAGACCGACAACCACCTTCGGTAGCTGTTTTCTCGGTGGACGGAGAATGGCTCGGTTCTGTCGGTGGGGTGGGTGAGGGTCCAGGAGAATATGTCACTGTGGATGGTGTGGATGTGGGCCCATCCGACTCAATCTATGTTATGGATAGCGATGGGGGCCGACCTCCCCGCTTGCATGTGTACGACCCAACAGACTTCACGTATGTCCGCCAGATTCGATTCCCATACGACGAAGACTCTGGAGCTGCCGGATCAGCCGTAGGGATTTCCCATCATGGCCCGATCATGCACTACAGCACGATGATAGGACCCGATAACGTAGGGAAGCCCCGACACAGTTACGCCGTTCTTGCGTCTTGGGCGGGTGAGCGTATCCGTGAACTCGCTCGCCTGCCAGACTTACGGCTGTATTCTGGTCTCTCCTCGGATGGCGGCCCACTCGCGCAGGAAATCGAGTTTGCCCCTAACTCGGTGTTCAGATTGAGTGCTAGTCAGCTTTTCTACTCGGGTTTGAATGCGGAGATTGACATCTTGGTGACATCACTGGCCGGTGATACGGTCAGAACTATCCGGCGGCCCCACGATCCTGTGCCCTTGACACGCGACGATATTCCCACACGGTTAGACGCGGAAGCTCGCAAGAGGTACCCTGAGTTTAAGCCTGCGTACAGGAGTTTCGTAATTGATGATCAGGATAACATCTGGATCAAAGGCTACGTTGAGGCCCCCGCCAGCGAAGCACGGTGGCAAGTGCTTGATTCTGAAGGCTGGATGATCGGTCAGGTTCTGCTTCCAAGAACTCTGGCATTGTACGTGATTGACACCGCCAACGCACTGGCTTACGGTGCCCTGCGTAGTGAATCCGGTGAGTATATGGTCGTGGTGTACTCGGTTGATTTTTGACGTAGCGCCAGGAAGATGGGCCACAGGAACTACTGAGGCCCAGGACCACTGGTGGATTTGGGTGGCTGGCGCCGATTTCGTAGATGTCGAGTGACGAAGTGGTTTGTAGGCTATAGCCACGATGTTCGTCCGTAACAGTCTGAGGGCAACCTTTCCAAGTTAAGCCCGTGTACGCAAGTCAAGATTGGTGGAGCCCAAATTTAATCCTTCGGCACGAATTGAAGTAAAACCAATTTGGACGGGTCGAACCGTGATCTACGAGGGTTGAAATCTAGTGTTTGCCCGAGAATTAAATTGAGTTTTCCAGAAAATACGACTTAGCTGTTTTCACTGGATCCTGCATGAAGTTGGCATTGGCACAAATAAACACGATCGTTGGCGATTTACGCGGGAACGCAAACAAGGTATCGGATTATTGCCGAAAAGCCCGGGACCTAGGTGCAAGCCTTGTGGTTTTTCCAGAACTTACGCTCACAGGCTATCCTCCGCTGGATTTGTTGGAATCCGAGGATTTTGTTGTGCGCGAACAAAAAATACGGGAGAACCTTGCACAGACGCTTCCTGCCGATCTGGGTGTGCTTCTGGGAGGGCTGGCCCGTAACCCGGGACACGGGAAACCTCTTCACAATGCGGCTTACCTGTACGAGAATGGTGATTGTATGGGGGTATGCCATAAGCAGCTTCTACCGACTTATGACGTATTCGATGAGCAGCGATATTTTGCCCCGAACACAGAGCCCACTGTGCTTCACTGGCGGGGCCTTAGGCTGGGCGTACATATTTGCGAAGATCTGTGGAACGTACGGGAGTCCGGCCGCCGGCTTTACACACACGATCCCATCGCCACCCTCGCTAGTCAAACCCCTGATCTTTTTATCAACCTCTGTGCTTCTCCATTTGCCATTGATAAACATCTTGATCGGTATGCGCTCATGGAGACCGTCTGGCAACGGTATGGCCGACCCTACGTCTTTACTAATCTGGTTGGTGCCAATACAGGCCTGATCTTTGACGGGCGAAGCTGCGTAATTCAGAACAGCCAGGTGCTGGAAGCTGCACCCTTTGAAGAAGCACTGCTCATGTGGGATTCCAGCCCTCTTTCAGGCTCAGAACCAATCTCCGCATCCCCGACCCAACAAGTACTGGAAGCACTGAAGCTGGGAATTCTGGATTACGTAGAAAAAACTGGCATTTTTAAGCAGGTGTTTATTGGGTTGAGTGGCGGCATAGACTCTGCAGTGACTGCTGCCCTCGCAGTACAGGCTCTTGGACCAAAGCGTGTGGTTGGTGTAGCAATGCCCTCAGAATACTCTTCAAGTGGATCCTTGGAAGACGCGAGCCAACTCGCCTCAAACCTAGGAATCGAGTTGCGTACAATCCCGATTCACAGTGTCATCCATGCGTTCAACAATGCGTTGAAAGACCAATTTTTAGGCTTGGGCGCAGGTGTTGCCGAAGAAAATATCCAGGCCCGCACACGGGGGATCCTGCTCATGGCCTTTGCCAACAAATTCAATGGGTTGGTGCTCGCCACCAGCAATAAAAGCGAGTTGGCCACAGGGTATGCAACTCTTTATGGCGATATGAACGGAGGACTTGCTGTTCTCGGAGATCTCTACAAAACCGAGGTTTACGAGTTGGCCAGACTGATAAACGCGTCCGGTGAGCTTATCCCGGAATCTTCGATCACCAAACCGCCGTCTGCCGAACTGCGACCAGATCAGGTAGACCAGGATTCTTTGCCACCGTACAGGATACTCGACGAGGTCCTCAAAGGTTATATCGAAAGGCAACAAAGTATGGACGAAATAATCGCACAGACCGGATACTCAAAAGCTCTGGTCGAGCCTATCATGCTCATGGTAGACCGGACCGAGTACAAACGAAAGCAGGCCGCACCGGTGCTCCGCCTCCGCAGGAAAGCTTTCGGGAGCGGGCGCAAGGAGCCCATCGTTGCTCGTCGAACTTAAAACTCCATCACCAGCCAGCGAATAGCCAGATTGTATCCACCAACACCCAACCCGGAAATTTGTCCTGCACAGACCGGCGCCAGATAGGAGAAGTGTCGAAAGGACTCCCGAGCATAAATGTTACTGATGTGCACCTCAACGACGGGGAGATCGATAGCCTTGATTGCATCTCGTAAAGCAACTGAGGTGTGCGTATAAGCTCCCGGATTGAAAACCACTCCGGATACGCCTGATTCGTATGCCTGATGGAGACGGTCGATCAGTTCACCCTCGTGATTGCTCTGGTAAAAGGAAATCTGAATGTGAGGAAAGTCGCGCCGTAGCTCGACTTCGAGTTCATCGAGTGTGGTTTGGCCGTACTTCTCGGGCTCCCGCGTACCCAACAGGTTCAGGTTAGGTCCATTCAGGACAAGAATCGTGTGTTCCATAATTCTCAATCGTTAAGATGTTTCAAGTACCATGCCATCATACCCCAAAGTCATGTTTTCGGCCAGCATGGTGCTCTCTCTCGCATGAAGTACCTGGTGCGACATGTGAACAAAGACAGTCCGTTTCGCACAAATTCTCTTCGCAATGTTTTTGGCCTCGCTGATCGAAAAATGGCGTGGATGCCTTGTCGGGCGCAGTGCATTGAGTACCAACAGGTCAAGATTTTCCAGTTTCCGGTACTCAGCGTCTGGAATATGGCTCACATCCGTTAAATATGCAAAGTTGCCAATCCTGTAACCGTTGATGGGCATTTGGCCATGCAGGATTTCGATCGGGGTGACGTTGATGGTATCTGGTTTGTCGTAGCGGCTCTTGATCCTGAACGGAGTGTCTGCCGGATTCAGTCTCAGTGTACCCGGGTAAGCCTTACGCTTACCCCATATATAGGGGAAGATACTTCGCAAAACACTCGTACTCCCAGGATGGGTAAAACATGGTATTGGTGCCTTGCAATCAAAGAAGTACGGCCGCAGGTCGTCGAGCCCCATTATATGGTCGAAGTGATGATGCGTCCACAGTACTGCATCAATGTGCCGCACATCTGCGTGCAGCATCTGCTGCCGAAAATCCGGGCCCGTATCGATGACAATGCTCAAGTGCCCGGCCTCAATATGGCATGCGGTACGCAACCTTTTATCTTTGGGATCTGCGGATTTACATGTTTCGCAGGCACAGCCGATCATAGGGATTCCTACGGATGTGCCCGTGCCCAATAGTGTGATGCGCATGCATCTTCACTCAGATGAGTGTTGCCGTATAACGGACTCCACACGCTTGCGCATTGCTTTGCGCATAGATATTTCTGCAAGCGGTGCATCCCACAGGATACGCGCTAGCACACCAAGATGTACTTCCGTTGGGTGGAGTCGATTCAAAATTATGAGTTTCCTTCCTCCCAGTGTGCAGCGACCGCCGCGAAAGGGCCCTCTGTCCCATCGGATGATGTAACCGATCGCCTTTGCCACTCCTTCCATCGCACGCAATACAGCGGTATCCTTCTTGGTCATAGCTAAAATTTGAGTTCTACGGAGATTATATGCATGGCACTGGTATAATCATACGCCTCGTCCACAGCGGAGGAAAAGGCTCTTGATCCGTTCACATTCCATACCTGGTAACGAAATATATAGTTAATATTGAGTCCTAGACTCGAAAAAAATTCATTGACCTCCAGTCGAACTTCTGCATCTGAGGCCCAGGAAAAGCCGAGTGCATCAGTTATATTGGTACTGGTGAAGCCAGCGAGCGGCATTGCCCGCAGTTTCATTCGCGTGCGGCTACCCATTTGATGTTCAAGAACCCCGCCTGCACCCAGCAGGATTGCCTGTGTACCTAGTGGAGCAATGTTAACATCTCCACTGGTTCGCTGCCACGCCACCAATACACCTACCGGGACGGCTAGGATTGTGTTGTCAAGATTCCTGAGCGTAAATGATGGGACCAGCCAGCCAATCCCGGACACGTTGACTAGCGTACGCGTCTCGTCAAAACGTGCGAAAAGCCCGGTTGTTCGTAGTTGTGGACCGGTATAGGAAAGCCCGAATGCTGGTCCCTGGTAGCTAACCCCTCCCGCGACATCTGCGTCGCCTGTGTGTCTGTAATCAATCATACCGACGCTGGGTCCTATGGAATGCATGCCGGTTTTGAAAAACCGTTCCTGCGCCACTACATCGACAGATACCAGCATGATGAGCACTGCCAAGAATGGAGCCCTGTTCACCCACATACGTCAGGCTTTGTCTGCTGTCTGCCGAGACCGCTGTTTCCGCTGGGCCAGTCCATTGGTGTTGGGTTTCTTCTGTTCTTTTGCTGCGGGTTTGGATTTCTTTTGTTTCTTTGCTGCGGGTTTTCGCTTCTCGGACGTATCCTGATCCTGGGTTGCCTTTATGCGAACCATCCGGGGGCTGAGGTCAGTAATATCGTGTTCGCTCTTCGCGTCCAGGAACCTGAACTCGTCCGGACGTAGTGACTTTTTCCCGACCACCCTAATACGACGCTTATACTGACGCTGCCAGTGAGCCTTCCTGGTGCGACGCCATGGACCGCGCTCCAGCCAAGCTGCGGTGAACGGATGCACATGCAGGTGCAGGTCCCCACCATCATGTTTTCCCAACCAGCGCTCAATGTTTTTCGCAACCGTATCCGGATCGGGTGGAGGCGCAGGATTAACCCGTGACTTGTTCGTTAGCTTATGTGTGGCAGTTACACTTACCCGCTTGCGCTCGCGGGTAATCTGAACGATACCATAGTCACTCATCGGAAGGCTGTTTGACGTCACTCTATTCGTGGCCAGCCGTGCCGCAAGCGCCTCATCCACTTTTTTCCGGTTACCTTCATGCCTCAGATCAATAAAATCAACCACGATCAGTCCGCTTAGATCACGCAACCGAATCTGGCGAGCAATTACCTCGACCGCTTCCAGGTTAACCCGCAGCGCTGTCTCTTCTGCATTCTGTTTTCCGCGGGTTCGCCCAGAGTTCACATCAATCACATGCATGGCCTCAGTGGCTTCAATGATCACCGACCCGCCCGAAGGCAATCGCACCTTGGTATCAAAAACTTCATTGATCTGATCTTGGATTCGAGCAGCCGCAAAGACCGCTTTTTTACCTTTATGTTGTTTAACGACGTTAACCAGATGGGGGGCGACCGCCATAACGTATCCGCGGATAGCACGGTACATCCGGTGGTTATCAACCAATACCCGGGAGAAATCATCAGAAAACAAATCCCGAATGATCGACGAAGCCAAACCTACATCCTCATACAGTTTCAGTGGCGGTTTTGGATGTCCCCGCAACGACTTTTCGATCTTGTGCCACCGGTCCAAAAGCAATTGAAGATCTGTTTCTAGTGCATCTTCTTTCCTGCCTTCGGCGACTGTTCGGGCGATCAGACCAAACCCTGACGGTCGCAATCTCCTAACGATCGAACGCAGACGATAGCGCTCTTTTCTGCTTTCGATCCGCCTGGATACGGCCGCGTAGTCCGCGAATGGAATTAGTACGAGAAAACGTCCTGCCAGAGAGATATCAGTGGAGAGTCTGGAACTCTTGCTGTGATAGGGTTCCTTGGTCACCGTAACCAGAATACTCTGTTTAGTGCTTAGCAGGCGCGAATCTCCCCACCGGCGGCGTGATGGTTGACCCCCACTTGATGGCTTCTTCTCCTGCTTTGAAGTCCATTCTTTCATGAAGTCTTTCACGTGTGGATTACGCTCCTTCACAAAAGCCAGTTGTCGCTCCAGATTCGCTGTAAGGTCGGAAAAATGCAAAAACCCGTGCTGATTCTCTCCTATATCTACAAAAGCAGCTCGAAGATTGGAACGAATCGCGTCGACCTGCCCTAGGAAAATATCACCTACCGTTCGCTCACTATCTGGACTTTCAATGTAAAACTCCACCAGCTGCCCCTCATCAACGATCGCTATCCTCGTCTCTTCGGGCGTGGTGTTAATAATAATTTCTTTTGTCATATGGGTGCATATTGAACGTGCTTGCCGCACATTCTCGCAAAACAGGCGGAACTTGATAGAGTTGAGGACGTCGCAGCTTGCCAGACGTCAATCGCGCCTGCAAGACGGCGCGTCAGAAGTGCAAATGTACAACGAATCCCCTACCCTACGAAAATATGTTCCGATTGATCCCCAGAGAGCCTCTATTGCAGGAACAATGCAGTAAATCCTCAGGGAAGACGCGAAGCAACTGGTCCCTGATGCTTTCCCAAATGTAATTCGTCAAAACTAGGATTCCATCGAGATTCGTGTGGAAGAGGATTAAGTCGTTGCAGGAAAAGGGGGACCGCAGATCAAGAATTTCCGTAGAATCCAAAAAGATGGAGAGCCAACACTTGAAATCCAGACGGAAACCCCTGGATGCTTATGAGAACTTGGGGTTGGGTTTACTGTGTTGCAACCGAGTAGAGCACCAGCGGGCGTCCCCATAACTGAACCACATCAATCCACAATACCAATGCCGCCTCACGCAACCTGTGGTCTCAAACACCTCTAGTGCCTCCATCCGAACCGCATGCAGAGACGCCTCATTCCCGTACTCCGACAACGCAATCCTAACCGGTAGCTGCGCAAGGAAGTCATCTGAATTTACATCCGGGATGCCGTCCTTCGTCGGATCAGTTACTTCCTCTGTCGAATGAAGCGGTGCCTCTGTATCCAGATTGTGCGTCAGGTCCCGGATCAACTCGCCAAAATGACGCAAGCGCGTCAGTCGCAGGGCCTGACCGGCTTCCCCAGCCTCCTGGAGTGTCTGGTCCAGTTTAAAACTCATCTGATCGAAGCATGGTTCTGTCGTAAATTGAGATGAGTGGAAGGTTGGAGTTCCAACCGGTCACAATCCAAGTCAAATAGAATTAACCGACTTTGGCACCTCGACTGCAGAAACCTTCCACTGAGTAGATTTTTATGCAGTAAACTTTAAGGCACATCACTCGGGTTTCTTCGTTAGATGTGCCTTGAGCCTGCGGGCCCGCACCGCACATTAACCGCACTTATGAACTCACCAAAAATAGCCCCAGCTGGTCAGGATCGTCATGCAAAAGGATTGGCGGGCGTCATCGCCCTAAACTCGTCTATCTGTTTCTTGGATGGCCGGAAAGGAATCCTGGTCTACCGCGGTTACAGAATAGAGGACCTTGCAACTAACAGTACCTTCGAGGATGTTGCGCACCTCCTGTGGCATGGTCATCTTCCCAATGAAGCTGAGCGAACCGAATTATGCGACCAGTTGACCAGCTTACGCGATGTGCCGGAAGCGGTACTTGATATGCTTCGTGGGTTGCCTCCAGGGAATAATCCAACGGGTGCACTGCGAACAGCAGTTTCTATGCTGGCGCATTATGACCCCGAGGCCGATGACACGTCTCCCGAGGCCAACTATCGCAAAACCCTTCGTCTGACTGCACAGATCCCTGTCCTGATTGCAGCCTTTGCACGCTTGAATCAGGGCAAAGAACCCGTTGCTCCACGCACCACCGGCAATACCGCCAGGAATTTTCTGTTTATGCTCACCGGCGAAGAACCTGGCCCACGTGCAGTGGAGGCCCTAGACGCCGCGCTGGTGCTACATGCAGAACACGGGCTGAATGCCTCGACCTTCACCGCACGTGTCATCGGAGCCACGCTCAGCGACCTTTACTCCGCCATCACCGGTGGGATTGGAGCACTCAAGGGAGCCCTGCACGGAGGGGCGAATACGCGGGTTATGCTTATGTTGCTTGAGCTCCATAAAAGCGGTGAGGATCCTGAAGTGTTCGTACGCCGCAAGCTCGCAGCAAAAGAGCGTATTATGGGATTTGGGCATCGTGTTTACAAAACCCTGGATCCAAGAGCAAATGTTCTCCGCCAAATGCTCTTGGAACTTGGACGCGAGCAGGATGCCATGCACTGGGTAGATCTATGCTGTACGTTGACCCAGGTTGTTGAAGAGGAAAAAGGCATCAACGCTAATGTAGATTTCTACAGCGCACCGATATACCACCTGTTAGGTATTGATGCAAATTTCTTCACATCACTTTTTGTAATGGGACGTATCACTGGATGGACTGCGCACGTGCTGGAACAATGGGAAGATAATCGGTTGATTCGACCACGGGCGGCTTACACCGGCCCCATGGGTCTCAAGGTTAACCGGTGACTCGGTCGATGCATAGAAATGGAAGGTCAGTGATATTGCAGGATCGTCCTTCATAAATAACGATAGAGTTTACTCTGCTAAAATCATGTCTCGTCCGGATGTCACGTTGATGTCGGCCCTCATGTCTCCCGTTGGCCGCAAGGTTTTGACTGGCGTTACAGGAATTGGTCTAGTTGCGTTCGTGATCGTTCATATGATTGGCAACCTGTCGTACCTGTCACCGGACCCACAAGCCTATAATGCCTATGCGCACAAGCTGATGAGCTGGGGATGGCTACTCTATACCATGGAGATCGGCCTGGCGCTTTGTTTTCTTTTACACGCCATTGTAGGCATTTCTATTCAGGTGCGCCGACGTAAAGCCCGCCCGACAGGCTACAAGGCGTACAAGAGTGCAGGCAGCCCGAGTCGATCAGGGTACAGTGCACGCTCTATGATCCTGACAGGGATTATCCTGCTCGGATTTCTGATTCTGCACTTAAATTCATTCAAGTTTGGACCGGGCGAAGCCGAAGGCTATACTGCAATACTGCAGAGCGGGGAGGAAGTACGTGACTTGCGCCGTCTTATGACCGAAAAATTTCAGGAGCCGCTCTATGCATTCGGATATCCTGTTGTGATGATCCTCCTCGGTATGCATATGCGACATGGCGTATGGAGCGCACTACAATCTTTGGGGATGATGAGCCGCCGCCTGTCGCCATATCTTTACGCGTTTGCCGCCGTATTGGGCGCACTGGTGGCCATCGGTTTCTTGGTCGTTCCGCTTTATATCTATTTCTCGGCATGAGTGACGAAGTAGCTAATTCTATGTCAGAGTTATCACACAGCCCACGCTTGGACGCGAAAGTGCCCGCAGGGCGCCTTCAGGAAAAGTGGGACGCATACAAGGATGCGGTTTCCCTGGTCAGTCCAGCCAATAAGCGTTCGCACAATATTCTCGTAGTGGGTTCAGGCCTGGCAGGTGCTTCTGCTGCAGCCACGCTTGCAGGACTGGGATACAATGTCAAATGTTTCTGCATTCAGGACTCTGCACGCAGGGCCCATTCTATTGCGGCCCAGGGTGGCATTAACGCCGCCAAGAACTATCCGAACGATGGGGACACCATCTGGCGATTATTCTACGATACCATAAAAGGAGGAGACTACCGTTCGCGGGAAGCGAATGTGTACCGCCTCGCGCAAGTATCAAGTAATATCATTGATCAGGCAGTCGCCCAGGGCGTTCCGTTTGCGCGCGAGTATGGAGGGGTGTTGGCCAATCGCTCCTTCGGTGGTGCACAAGTGTCACGCACCTTCTACGCGAGAGGTCAAACGGGACAACAGCTGCTGCTTGGCGCTTACCAGGCGCTCAGTCATCAGATTGCCGCGGGGCGCGTATCCATGCTGCCGCGCAGAGAAATGCTTGATCTGGTGGTGGCAAAAGACCGTGCTCGTGGTATTATTACACGCCACTTGGTCACTGGAGAGCTTGAGCGCCATGCGGGTGATGCAGTACTGCTTTGCACAGGGGGATACGGCAATGCCTACTATCTGTCAACAAATGCCAAAAATTCCAATGTGACCGCCGCCTGGCGTTGTTACAAACGCGGTGCATTCTTCGCCAATCCCTGCTATACACAAATCCACCCGACCTGCATCCCCGTTTCCGGGGATTACCAGTCCAAACTCACACTGATGAGTGAGAGTCTGCGCAATGATGGCCGCGTGTGGGTTCCCAAAGATCCGAAAGATACACGTGCACCGGAAGCAATCCCCGAGGATGCAAGAGACTATTATTTGGAGCGCCGTTACCCGAGCTTCGGCAATCTTGTACCAAGAGACGTAGCTTCGCGTGCAGCGAAAAAAGAATGTGATGCCGGGCGAGGTGTTGGCGAAACCCGACTCGCGGTCTATCTTGATTTTGGTGCCGCAATCCGGCGTCTGGGCGTTCAAACGATTCGAGACCGTTACGGGAATCTGTTTGAAATGTACGAGCGCATCACCGGAGACGACCCGTACAAAACTCCAATGCGCATCTATCCGGCCGTACATTATACAATGGGCGGTCTTTGGGTGGATTACGAACTTCAGAGTACTGTTCCGGGTCTCTTTGTACTTGGAGAAGCCAATTTTAGCGATCACGGTGCCAATCGTCTTGGAGCCAGTGCTTTGATGCAGGGACTGGCGGATGGGTACTTTGTTATTCCATACACACTGGGAGCGTACGTGGCCGGCATACGCCAGTCGGAGGGTATCCGTATCCCCGAATCGCACGAGGCCTTTACCGCTGCCGAAGAAGATGCCGGCGCACGTATTGACCAAATGCTTAATAACAAGGGGGACAAATCTCCCACACAATTTCATCGGGAGCTGGGTCGACTCCTTTGGGATCATGTAGGCATGGCGCGTGACCGCACCGGTCTGGAAGAAGCAACACGCGCTATAGAAAGCCTGAAGGATGAATTTTGGGAGCGGATCCGCGTACCCGGCTCCGCCGATCGGTTTAACAAGAATCTGGAATTTGCCGGACGCGTTGCAGACTTCATCGAACTTGGATCACTTATGGCCCGGGATGCCCTTCGTCGCGAAGAATCCTGTGGAGGACATTTTCGTGAAGAATTTCAGACCTCTGAGGGGGAAGCTGTACGCAATGACGAAGTGTTCGCTGACGCGGCAGCCTGGGAGCACACCGACCGTCGTCCTGTTTTGCACCTCGAAAAATTATCCTTCGAGAACGTGCATCCAACTACACGCAGCTACAAGTAAGTTCTATGGCAAAAAATATGACCATAAACCTGCGTATCTGGAGGCAAAAAGGCCCCGAAGTCCCAGGTAAGCTCGTTGACTATACAGTCAGTAATGCGAGCGAGCACATGTCCTTCCTAGAGCTCCTTGATGTCCTCAATGAGCAGCTTATTGCCAGCGGGGGCGATCCCGTAGAGTTCGACAGCGATTGTCGTGAAGGTATCTGCGGATCGTGTGGGGTAATGGTCGCAGGCATTGCACACGGACCACAACAGCTTACAGCAGTTTGCCAGTTGCATATGCGGAGTTTCAAGGACGGTGATACGATTACGGTGGAGCCGTTCCGTGCGCGGGCATTTCCAATCATTCGAGACCTTGTTGTTGATCGGAGTGCATTCGACCGTATCATCACTGCACATGGATACGTTTCTGTAAAAACCGGATCCGCACCTGATGCCAACGCCATTCCGATCTCAAAGGATGCTGCGGAGGAAGCCATGGATTTTGCGGCATGTATTGGTTGTGGCGCGTGTGTGGCAGCATGCCCTAATGGCAGTGCCTCTCTCTTTACAGCAGCAAAAATTGCGCATCTGGCGCTACTTCCTCAGGGGCAGGTGGAAGCTTCACGGCGCGTTGTAGCCATGGTGGACCAGATGGAAGCAGAGGGGTTCGGAGACTGCTCCAACTATGCCGAATGCGAGGCGGTGTGCCCAAAAGGAATTTCTGTGGCTGGGATTGCCAGTATGAGGCGGGCTTATATGAAGGGAGTTTTTTCAAAATAGACTCCTTCCCCCTTTTCCCTGACAATCCTTTTACCAGTGCCATAGGATGAGTCCCGTGGTAGCAGATATTTTATTGCTGATCATATCGATCTATGCCATTTTACGGTCGAGTGACTCACTGGTAGATATAGCCAGCGGGCTTGGAAATAAAGCCCGGCTGAATGATTACTTCATTGGCAGTTTTCTGATTGGGATCGGGACCTCTCTGCCGGAGTTGTTCACCTCAATTGCTGCTGTAGACTCGGGTAACCCGACCCTGGTAACCCCGACAGTCTTCGGAACGATAGTTGCCAACATAGGAGCAGGTTTTGGGCTGGGCGTACTGGCACTCTATTTTTTTGTCCAGACGGGGAACGATCGGTTTTATGTGTTCACCAAAACTCATGCACTGTCTCAAGGCCATCTGACTTTCGGCAAAAAAAATGCTGGCCCTGTTTGTTTTGCCGCTGCATCTGTGCTTTTAACTTGGTTAGTCTGTCTGGATAATGTCTTCAGCCGTACGGATGCTTTGCTGTTTTTCGGTTGTTATGCAGCCTTCATATTTATGGAGCTCCGCCGCAGCCGCCGCCAGCGTATTAGTAGTGCGGAATCCATCATGCAGCAGAGTAACGAACAAACCGCTTCTTCGCGCAGTCGGCGCAGAGAAGCATGGCTGAAAATTGGTCTTTCCGCCGTGGTATTGTTCTTGATTTTTATTTCTCCCCTGTGGCCGACGCTGCAAGAGATGTCAAGAGACACAGGAGATATTGCTCGCTTCTGCTTCATCGGCGGGCTGGTGCTGCTGTTTATCCTTCAGGTCTGGAGTTACGCTCCATGGCTCCAATCCGGATCAGTGTCTTCAAATAGTCCAGCAGCAAGGATCGTCTCAGTGCCATCATGGATTGGAGTTATTCTTTTGGGCCTCAGCATCGTAGTCCTTTATTTCAGCGGGGTAATCGTAGTACATGCACTTCAAGCACTTGCCGGGGACTTGGGGATTGCTTCAGGGATTCTCGCTGCCAGTGCACTGGCAATTGGTACGTCCCTTCCTGACATTGTTGTAGCTCTGAATGTTGTCCGGCGCGGTCGGCATGAGCTCCTAGTCGGTCATATTTTTCATTCGAACATATTCGACGTGTTCTTGATTATGGCCATTTGCGGCTTCATTACCCCCCTCCCGGACGTTGCATCGGGGCCCGCCAATACTTCCATCCTGGCCTCTGTCGCATTGACACTGCCGCTACTGTGGACGTTGCGCTCAAAGCGACTGACGCTGTCCGGTGGAATAGGACTATTCGTTGGGTTCCTAGTCTTCCTTGGTCTGCTGTACGGTTAGTACTCGATCTCACAATCCCGTACTGCGCCCAGTGCTCACAATGGATGCTCCCTTGATTACTGCGTTATTACCATACGCGAGTGTTGGGAATCATGTACTTAACTGCATGTCCAACGACAGTTAGAAAATGGAGCCAACGACAGTTAAAAAATACAGTCGCAGGAGTTAAAAGTTTCACTATGGAAAGTTCGCCTGCATTGAGGCTGAGCAGCGAGCTGCGAAGCCGAAATGCAGGTACTGAACCTCCACGATTTTTGCCCATGTCTATCTGTCTGGCAGCCTGCCGGACATAGACAAACAGCAGGCTGATTTGCGCGACATAGATTCCAGGGATTGACTGCAATTGCATTTATTTTCGGGAATATCGTTTCAGGAAGGCGTGATTTCTGGGGTTTGCTGCCCAACCGTCTTACGGCGCTGGGCGATTTCAAGCCGGTAACTGGGGAGATTCAGTTCCAGAACGACGCAGTGATGCACCAGTCGGTCTACCGCTGCGGTTGCGGTCATCGGATCGTGAAAGATCTTTCCCCATTGGGAAAATGGCAAGTGGCTTGAGATCAAGACACTTCCGCGTTCGTAGCGTTCTGCCAGCAAATGGAAGAGGGCTTCAATCTCCTCGCGACTGTGTTGCACATAGCCGAGACCGTCCACAATCAGTGCCTCATACCGCAGGAGTTGTCTGATGAATTTGGGGAAACCTTGATCTTGCTTTGCACGGATCAATTCTTCAACCAGTGCACTGGAACTGTAAAAGATCACGCGGCGCCCTTGAAAGATCAGCTCCCGCCCCAGTGCACACAGAAGATGCGTCTTTCCACTCCCGGTTGGTCCAACGGCCAACACATTTTCCTTGCGGTCCAGAAAGCCCCCTTCCAGCAATGTGCGCAACTGGTGGTCAATCTTCAAGGGCAGTCGCGTCCGATCAAAGGTGTCCAGGGTTTTAGCCAAGGGCAGGCCTGAGGCCCGCAGCGCACGCTGGATGCGATTGCGTGTGCGTGATTGCTGCTCCTGTTCCACCAGGGTGAGCAAAAAATGCTCAAAGCTCAGGGACTCCCGCCGGGCCAAATCTACCGCATCCTGGAATGCAGTCCGAATCCCGGGCATACGCAGTGCTTTGAGGCCGCTCTGCAATTCACGGGTCAACGCTTTCGTCGTCATCGTCCTCATCGCAAGTCCCCCGTAGCTGGTTGTGGCATCAAAAGGGCGTCGTAGACCCACAGATCCACGCTGGACGCAGGCACCCCCGAGGCATCCAGCAAGCCCTGGACGGCCTCCCCGCTCATCGGTGCATGGTTCGCAAGCAGTCGCTCCAATGCCGCCTCAACCCCTGATTCACATACCTTTGCCGCCAGATACAAAATCTTCAAATACACCTTATCGGCCGCAATCACGCTCGTATGCGTGCGTTTGAGCGCATCATAGGCCATTCGGAACGTATGGGTGGGAAAAAGATCGGCGCGATGGCGATAATGGGCAAAGGCCCCCGGTTTGCGCACCAGATTCCCGATCACATGACGGTATTGGATCCGATGTTTCCCATCTCCGTGGAGACGCGGCATCTGATCCTGACACGCTTGTGCATGCCAGACTTCAATCCGTTGTGCGTACACGCGTACCTCCACACGCAGGCCAATCAGGGAACTGGGGACCGAATAATGATTCTTTTGAACCAGGATCGTACTGCCGCGGGAGACGCGCACTTGAATCCGCTGGTAGCCGTCCAGACGCGCTGCGGGCAATGGGCCCAACACGGCGCGCTCTTCGTTAAGCTTGGATTGCCGAGGAGTGTTCAACTGGGCAATCAATTTGTCCAAAAAACGCGCGTAGTCTTCCCGACCGTCAAAGTCACGACTGCCACGCAAAATTAACTGGTTCCCAAGTGCACGCTTGAGTCGATGGTGGCGCTGCTCAATCTTCCCATTCTCATGCGGACGCCGGGGCTGGGTGCGGCGGGCGTCCATGCCGAAATGATCCATCAGGGCCTGATAGCGCTCGGTAAAACTGCCCCGATCGCGCCCACGATGGTTCCGGACCGCTCAACTCATGGAGTCCGTCTGATGTAAACAGGGGACGCCTCCGAGCTCAAATAACGCCCTTTGCAATCCCGCACTCAACGCGTTAAAACTCTCCGATTTACAGATCATCACCGACTCCCAATTGGAATACGGCAGCACAAAATGATACAGCACATGCGGAAAAGGCTCGCCCCGAAGTGTAACCCCCAGATGATTCATGCAGGTGAAGTCGGACTGGGATCGATCTCCCGGCCGGTAGACCTGCTCAAAATAAATCTCCTTCGACTGATGGCCCCGCCATTGCTTGACCCGCCGTTGCAGGGTCCGTAACTGCCCCGACTTGAATTGACCGGGATACTTCCCCTGCAAATGCGCAAATAACGCCTTCACCTCCAGACCAGGGTTCCCCGCCAGATAACGCAGACACTCCGCCCACACCCCCGCAAATGCATCCGCATGCGTACGATGGGTACGCGGCTTATGGGGTTCCCTCAGCTCGCTCGGAAATTTACCCGAACGAAGATACTTGTGAGCACTTGACGCACTCATTGCCGCCTTAGCTGCGGCCGTTTTGATCGTCATTCTCTTTCGCCTGACAAGTTTAAATAATAATTTCACCTGCGAATCCGTAATCATTGCACGAGTGAAGTAAGTGAGAAATCTCACTTATTCGCTCGGGTTCTCCCTAAGATTAACTCGAAAATCTCATCGCAAATCAACTGTATTTTTTAACTGTCGCCGACTTTAATTTTTGGGACTTCAATAAATATAGTGAATTAGTCCTGATCTTATCCAATTCTGGGCTAAGGTTTCAGACGATTTATCGCGTCATGCGTCATTCTACTCAAAGGTTTTATCTTTCATTTTTTCGACAATCACGAATCGTAATGGGGGTGAAGATTACGAGGAATAAACAAGGTTTATGGCATTTCGTCACCTTGGTCAATTTCGGAGGTAACAGCGGATCATGATGCCGAGGAGGCCCATATCCATGTGATCTGTACGGATGAATCCAAGCTTCGGTGTCCAAAATGTGATCAAGCGAGTCCGGTGTATGATCGTCGGACTCGGAGTTGGCGTCATCTGGATACCGGAAAATATCGTACAATCGTAACGACGCAGTTACCTCGTGTAAAGTGTGCAGAACACGGAGTGGTGACGATTTCGCCCCCTTGGGCGGATCGGAGTGTACGCATGACCTATGAATTTGAGGCGCTGGTCATTGATCTGCTTCGGGAGTCAACGATCTCGTCAGTGTGTCGGCTCCTGCAGATGAGTTGGCCTGCGGTTGCAGGGATTATGGACCGCGCAGTGGAACGGGGGCTTGATCGCAGAAAGGCGCAACCGGTTGCCCATGTGTGTGTGGATGAGACCTCGTATAAAAAAGGCCATAAGTATATCACCGTGGTCTCAGATTCTCAAACGGGTACGGTGCTGTTTGTCAAGGAAAAGCGCACCCATGCGAGTCTGGATGCTTATTATGAAGGCTGTTCTACTGAGCAACTGGAAGCGATTGAAAGTGTGAGCATGGATATGTGGCCTGCCTATATCAAGTCCACGAAAAAACATGTTCCAGATGCGGCATCCAAGATTGCATTTGATCGTTTTCATGTGGCGAAAAAGATTGGAGGGGCGGTGGATAAAGTCCGTCGGCAGGAGAACCGAGAATTGCGGAAAGCGGGCATTGATGATCTCACCGGGACCAAGTATGACTGGCTGACCAACAAACAGAATATGTCGGTCCGCCAAAAGAAGCGATTCAAGGCGTTAAAGGATAGTTCGTTGAAAACGGCCCGTGCCTGGGCCATCAAAGAATTGTCCCAGAAATTGTGGCACTATAAGAGCCGAACCTGGGCACGCAAAGCTTGGGAAAAATGGTTGTCCTGGGCCTCACGTTGCCGGCTTGAAGACATGGTTAAAGTTGCCAAGACGGTCAGAAAACACCTTTGGGGAATTCTCAATGCGACCATTCTCAAAGCCAGCAATGGGCCAGCAGAAAGCATCAACAGTCGAATCAAAACGATCAAAGTCCGTTGCCGCGGATTTCGAAATACCAAGCGGTTAGCAAATGCAATTTACTTCTATCTCGGTGGACTGGATCTATATCCAGATGCTGTCTCAAAAACAAGGGTTTCACTAAATTAGTTGAAGCCCCTAATTTTTAACTGTCGCCAGACACTGCAACTCGCGGGAATCTTTCCGGCAGGCAAAAGGCATACGGACGCACTCGTCCAAAATCAAGTCCATACCTCCCCCGTTCTGTAATAATCAGCATAATTTTCAGGTTGCGCTGTCTCCTGCCGCATCCATTTCAAGTGATTTATATCTTGCGCTAACAGAATCCCCGTTTCGGGAGATAGATTCGTCGGAACTGCAAATACCCTTTCAGGTTGAAATTCCGTGGAGCTATTGTTAGGGGAATCTCATGATAAACGGCCTTAGTCGCCTGTGCATCCTGACGCTACTGGCAGTCATATTCTTTTCGCTTGGAGTACCTACAAAGACCCTCTATGGCCAGCAGTTGAGAGATGTACCTGTCGCCCGCATTGCGTTTGTCACTGATGCATCAAACTTGTTCGCTGCAGAGATTCGGCCCCTTGTTCACCAAGAGCTACTCGCGCTAACCCGTGACGATTTCGATGTTCAATTTCCGGAGGAGCTAGTAATTACCCTAAACGATCTAGGTACAGATGCTGCCCAGCTCCTTGAGCAATTGGTCTCTGATGATGAAGTTACAATGATCATCACGCAGGGCTTCCTGTCCTCAGAAATCGCTGCCCGCGGGGCGCCATGGTCTAAGCCCGTTATCGCGTCCAATGTCTTCGACGCGGAACTGCAAGGCTTTCCAGAAAGCAATGGTACCAGTGGTATATCCAACCTGACCTACATTGCCTATCCCCCGCCTGGACCCGTAGTCCGTGATCTAACCAGATTTCAAGAATTGATCAGTTTTTCCCGGGTCGCTATCTTGGTTGACGAGACCGCCGCAGTTACATTTGAGACGTTTCTTGACCAACTCCTGAGTGCATCCGCAGAATTGGGGATAACACTTGAACCCGTGCCAGTGGGAGCAACTGCAGCAAGCGGTCTTGACCGGATTCCCGATGATATTGAAGCAGTTTACGTTACCCCGCTATATCGCATGGATTCGAGTGAATTTGAAGCCCTTTCCAGAGGAATTGTCGCCCGTCATTTACCGTCTTTTTCCTACTCAGTTGATGATGTGCAGAAGGGCATCATGGCCTCACTAGGATCTTTTGATCTGCCACTGCTCGCCCGGCGAATTGCCCTGAATGCATACAGAATTTTAATGGGCGATGCCGCAGAAACGCTTCCGGTCACCTTGGTGCCAGACGGAGAATTGGTACTTAACATGCGTACCGTGCGTGAATCGGGTACAATCCTGCCCTTGGAAATGACACTTGAGGCCGAGCGGCTTTTTGAGATTCGCGAAGATTTTGCCCGCAGTGTGACGCTCAAGAGTGCAATGGAAGAAGCAATTGAAGCCAATCTGGCACTTATGATTGAAGACCAGGAAGTTCGATCGGGAGCCGAAGATGTTCGCTTGGCCAGATCCAGACTTCTTCCGAACCTTCAAGCCTCCGTTACCGGAGCTACGATCTCTAAAGAGTTGGCAGAATCTTCTTTCGGGATACAGACTCAACACACTATTGACAGCGAACTCTCTCTTCAACAACTGATCTTTTCTCCAGAAGCGACCGCAAACCTGTCTGTTCAGAAATCGCTCCAGAGATCTCGGCAGCAAAACCGGAATATGCTTGAACTGGATATAGGGCTTGAAGCCGCTGAAGCATACCTCAATGTTCTGCGGAGCAAGACACTGGAACAGGTTCAGCAAGACAACCTTGACCTAACACTCGTCTCACTGCGTATGGCCTGGCAGAGGGAACGAATCGGAGCGGCAGGCCCAGGTGAACGGCTTCGACTCGAAAGCGAACTGGCAAGAAGGAGAGGGGATCGGATTGATGCGTTCGCAGTACGCTCAGCCGCAGAAATTTCGCTTAACCAAGTCCTAAACCAACCTCTTGATGAGCAATTTGCGACGCCAGAAGCCAACTTGGAGGGACGGGCACTGCTGGAAGAAACCCTTGCAACCAGTTACTTGACGAATCTCAACCACTTTGAGCACTTAAGCGATTTTCTGGTAGAGACCGCACTGCGCCTCTCACCTGAGATTCAAAGCCTTAACGCGGTAATTTCGGCTCAAGAAAGACTCCTGACTGCAACACGTCAAGTATTCTACCTACCAACTGTGGGACTTCGGGGGAACATATCAACTAATGTACTCCGGGAGGGGGCAGGTGCTTCATTGCCGCTGAATCTTCCAGGTACCGAGAGCCCGGATTTTCCCTGGTCTGCGGGAATGTCTATTAGTCTACCTCTCTTTCAGGGGAGTTATCGATCGGCGCGCCGGGATCAGACCGTTGCTACTCTTGCCCAAGTGGAGTTTCAGCGTGAATTGGCAGTTCAAAGAATTGAACAGAATGTCCGCATCCAACTCCAGTTTGCTCGGGCTAGTTTAGGGATTATTCAAGCGAGCGAAACGGCCGCCCGAACGGCGCAGCAATCGCTGGATTTGGTCACAGAAGCCTATGGGCAGGGACTGGTTACGGTCGTCAGTCTTCTTGAAGCACAAACAAATGCACTACTCAGTAATCGGAACGTGACCAATGCTATCTTCGATTATCTTATCAACCTAAAGCGAGTTGAGCGTGCCATTGGACGATTTGAGATTTTCCTAACACCTGAGGAACAGATCAACTTCGTAGGGCGGCTTGAAGAATATATTCAAAGCATAGACGGAGCACCATGATCCACCATACAGTGAGGGGTAATACCTTGATAATAGCGTTGTTCCTGATGGGTGTTGGCTTGGGAACCGGCTGTGGAAACGAGGAGGAAGCAGCGTCTCCTGAGATTCGTCCCGTCCGATACGCACAGGCCTTCGTTGCTGGCAGCAACCAGACTCGGACGTTCCCTGGGGTTGCCCGTGCAGCTTCCGAGCAGAATCTTGCATTTCGGGTTTCTGGAACCGTGACCGCTGTAGAAGTCAGTGTCGGTTCGATGGTGCATAGGGGGCAAGTGATCATTCAACTGGATTCTGGCGATCTTGAGCTACGGCGACAGCAGGCCGAAGCCGGTCTCGCACAGGTCCGTGCACAATCCCGTAATGCGAAAGCAAATTATGAAAGAGTGGTTGCTCTCTATGAAAATGGGAATGCATCTATGAGTGATATGGATGCGGCACGTGCATCCTACGAGTCAATCAATGCTTCCCAGGTATCTGCTGAGATGGCCCTTCGGCTCGCCGAACAGCAGGTTTCCTATACACAGTTGGTTGCACCTATCAATGGATCCGTAAGCAGAGTGTCCGTAGATGTGAATGAGGCAGTTGGAGCTGGACAGCCAGTGGTCGTGATCATTGACACTGGTGAAAATCCTGAAGTTCAGGTGACCGTGCCAGGAGTATTTATCGGAAGCCTGAATAAAGGGTACCCCGCAGAAGTTGTCTTTAGTGCGATTGAGCATGGGGGCTTTACGGCAGTGGTAACAGAGGTGGGCACAGCTGCCACGAGTGCTGGTGGCTTCCCGGCAATCGTGCGCTTGGAAGATGGAGCGAATGTAACTCAAGTTCGCCCTGGGATGGCAGCAGAAGTAACATTCAGGATCATGGGAGACTCTGATGCCTCTGGTGGGGTATTGGTTCCTCCAAAGGCCGTAGGACAAGACCATAAGAGCCGCTTCGTGTATGTACTCAATCACTCGGGCACCGAGAATATTGCCACCGCGGAGCGTCGCTCAGTCGAAGTCGGCTCACTGACGCCCGATGGACTTGAGATTCTTGGAGATGTCACCGACGGTGAATATGTGGCTACTGCGGACTGAGGACACTGGTTACAGGGCAACAAGTTCGCCTTCTGGATATACGTTAAACTACCGTTCCTGCAACCTCCTCGCTATGGACTTGACTCGCCTCGCGGTCAATAACCGCGCCGTCACCTTCGTGGCGCTTGCAGTAATAGCCGTATCTGGACTCCTGGCTTACCAAGAGCTCCCACGCGCAGAAGACCCTGGCTTTCTCGTCCGGAGTGCAATGGTGCGCACACAATTTCCGGGAGCATCCCCCGAACGGGTTGAGCTCTTGGTAACTGACCGAATCGAACAAGTCATTCAAGAAATCCCTGAGGTTGCGAATATTATCAGTGAATCGCGCACTGGTCAGTCCATCATCACCATTGAGGTGCGTGAGAGTGTCACGGAATTGCGTCCAGTCTGGGATAATCTACGACGAAAGGTTGAGGGGGTGGTTGATCAACTGCCGCAGGGCGTTGTTCCGATCATCGATGATGAACTAGGCGAAGTATTCGGGACCATGATCACGCTCACCGCAGACGGATTCTCCTACGCAGAGCAAGAAGAAATTGCCGAACAAGTGCGCAATGTTTTCCTCAGGATTAACGATGTTGCGAAAGTCGAAATCCAAGGCATGCAGCAGGAACGCGTCTTCGTTGACTTCGACAATGCACGGCTGTCGGGGCTGGGCCTGTCTGCAGCGCAGCTTCAGGGAATCCTTCAGTCCAGCAATATCATTATCTCGGGTGGAGTTGTAGAGACCGGTGATGAGCGGATTACACTCCAACCGAGCGGCAATTTCACATCCGTGGATGATATTCGTCAGACCCTCATCAGATTACCCGGCACGGGTGAAACCGTTTTCCTAGGCGATGTCGCCGAGATTCGGCGAGGCTACGTAGAACCTGCAAGGTTGAAAGTGCGGACTAATGGGGAACCCGCTCTGGCACTGAGTATTTCGATGCGAGAAGGCGGTAATATTGTTCAACTCGGCGAAAATATTCGGGCGGCCGTTGCTAATCTAGAACAGCAGTACCCGGTTGGAGTTACCTTCGAATTTATTGCCTTTCAACCCGAGGTGGTTGACCGGGCTGTTTCTGCTTTCGTTGCTTCAATCTTCCAGGCTGTCGGAATTGTGCTTATATGCATGCTCCTTTTCCTTGGTCTGCGAACGGGGCTAGTAGTCGCATCATTGATCCCTATGACGATGCTGACCACGCTGATGTTGATGCAGTTCTTCGATATCGGTATGGACAAGATGTCTCTGGCCTCCCTGATTATCGCTCTGGGGCTATTGGTCGACAATGCCATCGTCATGAGTGAATCTATCTTGGTGCGTTTGCAAGCGGGGGGAAAAGCGCGTACAGCTGCATTTGCAGCTTCCAAAGAACTTCGTGTTCCTTTATTGATTTCGTCACTTACTACTATTGCTGCCTTCCTGCCGATTGTTCTCGCTGAAAGCGCAGTCGGTGAATATACAGCACCACTGGCTCAAGTGATTGCCATTACACTTCTGTCGTCGTGGGTTCTCGCAATTACGATGATTCCGCTCCTGTGCGCGATCTTCCTGAAGGTGAAGCGTGCACGCGAAACAAATGTGGCAAACGCCGAAAAACCTGCGGAAGAATCCTCTAAAGACCCATTCGACTCACACTTTTATCAATACTATTGCAGTATACTCCATTTTCTCCTACGACGCCCTCTCATCACGGTCGCGGGTGCCTTCGGATTACTCATCGTGGCACTGGTGCTCTTTCGCTTTATCGAACAAAGCTTCTTTCCTGACAGTAGCGAGCTTCTTTTCTCTGGTGACTTTGAACTTCCGGATGGGGCTTCCTTCGCCTACGCTGAAGAGGCAATGTTGGATATCGAACGTTTTCTGATTGAAGAACTATCCGAGAATGAAGAGCGCGAAGGCATACGGAACTGGGCCATTTTCGTAGGAGGTGGGGTCTCTCGATTTGCCCTGGGCTACAACCCAACTCAACCTCGTCCCAGTTACACCGCCTTTATTGGAAATGCCTCAAGCTTCGATGCATTGGGCCCATCAATGGATCGGCTGCGTGCCTATGTAGAGAATAATCACCCCGACATGGACGTAACGCTGAAGCGACTGGCGGCGGGCCCCGGAGATGCCAATCCTGTTGAAGTTCGCCTGTTCGGCCCTGACCAGAATACCCTCTTCGAACTGTCGGACCAAATCAAGGCTCAATTGGCCTCGTTTCCAGGCACTCGTAATATCACCGACAACTGGGGAGAGCAAACCAAGAAGCTGCTCATCGAAATCAATGATGCCCAGGCAGGGCGGGCAGGAATCACCAATCAGGATATTGCGATCTCACTGCGTACGGCCCTCTCTGGCTCCGCAGTAACTGAATATCGTGAGGGGGACAAAGCCATTCCCGTGGTGCTTCGCTCCGAAGTTGGAGACCGCGAGGATATCGGTAAGCTGGAATCCATCAACGTCTATGCCCAATCTGGACAGAATGTTGCTCTGCGACAGGTTGCGGATATTGAGCTCACTTTTCAGCCATCCAAGATTCTTCGCCGAAACCGCTCAAAAACCCTCTCGGTACTCTCCGACCTGGATTCTGATGCCAATGTCTCAGCCTTCAGCATCGCATCGGCAATGACTCCATGGCTCGCGGAACAGCAGAAAAACTGGCCTCCTGGATACAGCTATGAAATTGGGGGGACTTTCGAGAGTTCGGCCGCAGCTAACTCCTCTATTGCAGATAAAATGCCTCTCGCTGGCCTCTTGATCCTGCTGCTGTTGGTTGGACAATTCAATTCTTTACGCAAATCGCTCATTATAATACTGACCATTCCTCTCGGATTGATCGGAGTAGTGATCGGCCTCCTCGTCACGGGACAGCCCTTTGGATTTATGACGCTGCTGGGGGTGATTTCGCTGGCCGGAATCGTGATCAATAACGCGATTGTTCTCATTGATCGAATTCGGATTGAGATTGACGAGAACGGCCTCGTTCCAGGGGCGGCCGTTTTAGAAGCCGCTCAGCAAAGGTTTCGCCCGATCATGTTAACGACTGCGACCACAGTTGGTGGACTGCTACCCTTGTGGCTAGGTGGCGATCCCCTGTTCGTATCAATGGCGGTTGCAATCCTGTTTGGGCTGGTCTTCGCCACCGTTCTTACGCTTGGTTTCGTGCCGGCATTTTATTGTTTGCTATTCCGCGTGCGCTCTCAATAGGTCGTGCTGCAATTGGCCGAGTCTCTCAACTCTGTGACAGCAATGTAGTCCACAGCATAACCTTAATGTCTGAACTCCCCGCTGGTGTAGTGTGGCAGGTTCCAATTGCGGGCGATATGTATTCTTCGGGTGGCATTTCGGGTTCTATCGCGAATGTTGTGGATAGAGGTCTTGCAGTCCGTTGATAAGGTACCTCTTTTGAATGGGGCTTCCGTTTTTCAAGTGGGTTCGGAGCCATAATCAGGGTAAACAACTATTAGAGAGCTATAGATTCAGTGTGGATGTCTTTGTTTATTGGCTCTTCATCAATGTAAAACCCAAGCTCTGAAAAATCCGCTCAGGTGAGCAATTTGAATCTCACTGGGTGGGCAATTTCATCTGAATACATAGCAACATTCGCCAGAACAATCCCCGAGGTTATTAAGAGGGCCCTCAGACCCCAAAAACAGACCATATGGGCCGAAATACGGCCAAAACCCTCCAAAGAACCCCACAGAAACAAGCTAAACCAATCAATATTTCTATTTTCGGGCAAGCACCAATTACCAGGGCCTCATAGGCAAACGTCACCCGGGCCTTTGCCGATGCCCAAGGAACCAATACCGTCCGAACTCCATAGTCTGAACACTGCACGCGGGCAATCTCGGTCACCAGGAAGGTGGCGATACTCCCCCGTGTCCAGATGACGCCACCGACGAGGACGACGATCATACAAAGAACAAACCTGATCACACTTCGGACACCGTAGCACAGATGCATCCGTGCAAATAACATGAACCTCCATTTCTTTCGTCTCACGCTCCAGCGTCATCCGTGAAATCTCCCAAGGAGACTCGATCCGGTATGCGTGACGAACCTCCTTGATCTCTTTGATCTCCGTTTTCATTACGCTGATTCAGATGTTTAGAATGATGAATAACCTTGGGAAAATCATTCCTAAGTCAGACTGAAAATTCAGACCGCACCATTCAAAGCATTTTCAAATCCAAGGTTGCTTCCACTATATTTAGTGAAGAGCCACTTTTGGTAATAGCATAAAACCTCAGCTAACGGGTTGTGTAATGGTAGATGGTCGAACCGCTGAAAAAATGTTTACGCAGGCGCTTGGACAAGCATTGCGGCGGTTGAGCGCACACTGGTCTACAAAAACTGAGTGTGTGAGGGTAAATGGATCCAATCTGTTGCACACAAACAAAACCTCAGAATTCAAATCTGATATCCTGATTGATGATGATATTTTTCCACCAATCGTCATTGAATGCTCATTCTATGCACGGGATGCAGATCGGGACGCAGTTGCAAGACTCGGACTAGAGACGCGAAAAGACCGAACCAGAGTCGTTACCACCATCGCCCTCTGTATCCCGCAAAGATTTCAAAAAGATCACATTCCCAATATCACGAATCTCCTTTGGGAAGGAGCCCTGATTACGTATGCGATCCATCAATTATCGGAAGGCACTCAACAAACCTCTGCCTACCATGTGGAACAGCGCCGATGGCCCCAAAGCGGATTTATTAAGGGCAATGTATTTGACCTTTCGTCATTCTTATCCCTGATAAGGTTACCGCGTGAAGAAATAGGCGCTGTTGGAGAACGTGTCGCTCGACTCGTGGAAGATGCAGCAGATGGACTAGAAGCGATACTATTGCCCGGAGAGCAGCAAGAGATTGCGCGGCATCTGTCCCAACGCTCACCGCTTAGGGGACTTCGTACTGTAACATTACTGTGGCTGAACGCACTGTTAACACAGCAGAGACTCGCCAAGCAGGGTATAGAGGAAGTCCCGATTATAAGCTCCATGAGTGCATCCCCTCCGAATGTGATTGAACAGACAGAGGCATGGCACATCATTAACAGACACAGCCGGAATTCTGTCTTTGAGCCTGCGATTGAAGCACTCCAACTGGCCGGTAAATTCAACCCTGAGAAAACCTCACAAGTGCTTGAGAAGCTTATCGAGGCTACTCTGGAGATTGAGACGGCACGATTGGGAATGCATATCAATATTGGTGCTGAGCTGTTCCCGAAACTGGGTGAAGATCGGAAGGAGGCGGCCGCTTTTTATACACAACCGGGCACAGCCGAGCTTTTGGCCAACCTGACCATTGACCAATCATTATGCACCGAAGAGGAATGGGGAGATGCAGATCTTTTTAGAAAGCGCTACCTGAGCGATTTGTCCTGTGGGACTGGCACACTCCTTCGTGCAGGTTACCATCGTGTGGCAACACTTCACGAGCATGCCGGAGGCAATAACGAAAGTCTTCGCAGACTACACACGGCGGCTATGGAGGGTGGCATCATCGGGACAGATGTAAGCCCTATCGCTGCCCATCTTACAATGTCTTCGCTGGCAGCGTTGGGATATGGAGATTCATATGGAAACACGCAGATTGGGTGGGTTAGTATTGGGGGAGACAAAGGACAAACAGGATCTCTAGAATATTTTGCGACGCAGCGCGTGGTCGACCTGTTCAGCGTAGCGGCAGGGAAATTCGCGGACAATGGCGCTGAAAATGCCGTCTATGTCCCCGATGCTTCGATCGACTGGATTCTTATGAATCCACCCTATTCCCGAACCCGAGGAGGCCAAAGTGTTTTCGATATTGGAGGTTTGTCGGAAACTGAACGGAGAGACTGCCAGAAGCGCTGGAAAACCTTGGTGAGGAATGAGGCAGTGAATAATCGGGCAGGATTATCCGCATCTTTTCTTGCCCTAGCCCGCCAGAAATGCAAACCGGGTGGACGGGTCGGATTTGTGCTGCCTCTGTCTGCGGCCTTCGCGGAATCATGGGCCGTTACGCGGCGCATGATTGAGCAGGAGTTCGAAGATATCATAGTCATAACTGTAGCAAGTAGTCGGGCTTTGGGAAAGCGGTCGCTCTCTGCCGACACGGGCATGGAAGAAATGCTTTTTGTAGGTACTAAACGGAGAACCCTTGATCGCAAAGGAGCACTTTCGGCGGCGAACGTATACTGTGTAACACTGCGTCAGCCCGTTCTACGCACTGGAGAAGCCGGTGTAATTGCCCGCTCAATTCAATCGGCACTCAAGCAAATCAAAGCTTCTTCAGTCACCTATTCTATCAGGGTAGGTGATGACGAGGTAGGACAGATATGCACCCTTACAACCAAGGCGGACGGAGCTCCCTGGAACCCCTTGGGGGTTTTGCACGCCAACCTTGCTCTGACTGCCAACGCACTCCTAGAAGGCATCATTCGCTTTGATGAGCATGTCGCGTCAATTGGCGTGCCGATGTCTACAATCGGAGATATATTCGAAGTTGGACCCACACACGACCTGATAGGACACCTGTCAGGCAGGGACCCGCGTGGTGCTTTCGAATTCGTTCCAGTCGCCAGTCCGGTAGATGCAATTGGTTCTGATCGCGCACTCTGGAAGGTCGATAGCCGCACACAGAAGTATCTTACCGTATCGCTCACTCATAAGGGGATGTCTCCCATCGGGGTTGGATCGGAGGCGAAGCGGGAGGCAATGCGGCAGTTTCGCAGTACACTGTTTTATTCACGAAACATGCGCTGGACCTCTCAAGCACTTTTGGCTGCGGTAACAACATATCCGGGAATGGGAGGGCCAACTTGGACTTCCCTGCAACACGATGACAAACATGTGCTGAAGGCTTTTGCCCTGTGGACCAACTCTACGCTTGGTTTTCTGATTCACTGGACACAGGGCCAACGGACACACAGCGGGCGATCCAGAACACAGGTGAAAGCATTGACACGCATTCCCTGTCCGCAACTTAATCAGATACCGAAAAATCGTTTAGGGCAAGCTGCGGCTGCATTTGATGAACTGTCTACACAGCCATTACTCCCGGCCTGTCAGTCCCATACAGACGAAGTACGGAAGAAAATTGACGACGCGGTCCTCAAGATGCTCGATCTGACGGGTGACAATGTACCTGAAACCGTAGCTACACTACGATGGCTCTGGTGCAATGAGCCATCTGTTCATGGTCGGAATCGAAAAGCACTTGCTCTCCTGGAGCAATAATTGTCACGCCGGCAGCCCTGATTAGCCACAGAGACTCATGGATCAATCGAAAGCCTTTGACCTGGATAAATTCTGCTGGAGCGCAAATTGTTGATATCCCTGATATTTCGCACGGTCGTATTGTAGCGCTCAGCAATCCTTGTTAGGTTATCACCTCTTTCAACGGTGTGCACTCTGCGTACATTAGTTCCCCCAATCGAAAGCTTTTGTCCAGGGTAAATCGTATTGGAACGCAGATTATTGGCATTCCTGATGTTTTGCACGGTTGTGCCGTAGCGCTCGGCAATCATTCCCAGGTTCTCGCCCCGCTTGACGGTATGTGTTGTAGCTTGTGCACTGGATCCTCCGATCAAAAGCTTTTGTCCAGGATAAATCGTGCTGGAGCGCAAATTATTGGCGCTCCTGATGTTTTGCACGGTTGTACTATAGCGTTTGGCAAGCATTCCCAGGTTCTCACCCCACTTGACGGTATGTGTCGTACCTCCTCCGCTGGGGATATTTAGCCGTTGGCCACGGCCGATCCTCGTTCCACGAAGCCCATTGGCCTGTTGAATGGCACTGACGGTAGTTCCATAATTGGCAGCGAGCTGCGACAACGTATCTCCCCGGCGTACGGTGTGTGTCACGTTCGACTGCGTGCTCTCCGGTGAACTAGCGTTCTGAGTCTGAGTTGTTTGGTTTGACGACGAGTTGTTTTCTGTAGGGCGGGTTCTAGTATTGCTCGCAAGCTTGACGGGCGTCCGGCGCACTGCTTCGGCCATTTTGCCATCAAATGCAATTGGCCTATTGGCTCGCTTGCCCCATGCTACCAGTCTTGCATTATTACCCTCAAGTGTAGCCACACCGCGGCCGGATATCCCCGGTATAACAAGCCGGTCATCCGGATGAATCCGCGTACGGTTCCCAAGTCCGTTAGCATTCTGGATCGCTCGGACAGTCACGCCATATCGCCTAGCGATCCTGCCCAGATTTTCTCCCCTCCGTACGCGGTGCTCTCCGGGCATCGCCTTTTCCTCATCCGGGAGTTGCTCGAAGGCATCTGCAAATCGTGAAAATGTATTAACCGGAATTCGCAGCGTGTATGGCGTACGGTCAGGAGGTAATATTCCACGTCGAAGCTCCGGATTCAATTCCTGAATGTGCTCAGTTGTCGTGCCTACCATACTCGCTATCGTTTCCAGTCTCAACATCCCACTAACCTTTACCTCATCATAGGTGAACTCTGGTCCATTCGAAACTGCAGGCAGCCCGAATTCTGCTGGATTGGACATAATCAGCGCATACGCAATAAACATCGGTATATAGCGTTGTGTCTCCGAAGGCAGGTGCCTCCGAATCTGCCAGTATGACGGCGGATTTTTGCGCGTACCACCCGCCCGCGAAATAGCCCGCAGCACGCATCTAGGACTGCAATTATATCCAGAAAGTGCCACCTGCCAATCCCTCCCATAGTATTCGTAGAGTTGGTTCAAATGGCGAGCTGCTGCACGTGTGGCCTTAACAGGGTCCATGCGCTCGTCGACGTATTCATCAATACGTAGCCCCATAGCTCGCCCCGTGCTGGCAATGAACTGCCACATTCCGACAGCACTTGCACGGCTTCGTATACGCGGATTCAACCCGCTCTCGACCACTGCAAGATACTTGAGCTCGTCTGGCACGCCTTCCTCTGCTAAAATCTGCTCAATCATCGGGAAGTACGTATCTGGACGATCCAACCACCGGATGATAGTTTCTCGGCGGTTCTTCATCAGCCAAGCGACTGCATCCTCCACGAACTCGTTCTGGGTCATCGGTATTGTCGTAGCCACGGGTTTTATCTTAGGCAGGTTTACTGCCGCAGACATGGAGGCTTCCATCCGAAACTGTCCCTCAAACATGGCATTCCGAAGAGCATAGATCGCCCCATATTCTTGCGGTTCATCCGTACTTGTATCGGAAGAGGTCTCGTGCTCATGAACGATGGTTCTGTAGAGCTCCCTGAACTGGGGTTGACGCACGAAATCAGACTGATTAGACAAAACAGCAAGCTCATCCATGACCTGATTCATATAGCGTTCAGCAGAATACCGATCCCAGTCTGCCTGCGCCCGGATAGTTCGGGACTGTAACCGGTATGCACGACTGACTCGACACATAATCTGTCCCTCAGTCAGCGAACCCCGCGGATCCCCGCAGTCCTGAGATAGGGCATATCGGTCATACCCTCGCGGAACAATTGATTTCTGCGTCGTACCTGAACGGTCTACGACCTGGACTCGTGTAGTGCGCTCTGTTGTGGCCGCAGGTGTTATCTCGGATAATCTTGTGATCTCATCATTTGTGATTTCCGTCTGGGCCCGTGCACCAAACATGGCGCTTCGGCGTGCGAGGATAGACCTGTACTCTGGAAACGCATCCAGATCTGCACCAAAGTATTCCTCATACTCATGGACTATCGTTCTGTAAAGCTCCCGAAACTGGGGCTGACTCACAAAACCGGACTGATCAGACAACACCACAAGCTCATCCATTGCCTGGTCCATATAGTGCTCGAAGGAACGTTTGTCTCCTACTGCCTGCGCCTGAATAATACGGGACTGAAGCAGGTATGCACGGCTGACGCGATACATAATCTGATTATCTGTCAGCGAGGTCCACGGATTGCCCAGTTTCTGGGCAAAGAAATGCCAATCATATCCTCGCAAATCTTCCACCGGCGCCGGTTCGGGAGGCATTAAGTCCTGCGCTTTACTTGTCTCAGCCGAGGCTGTTACTGCAACGAGCAGGATCAAAAGTAGCTTTTTCATCATCACGTCGTCCAAAAATCAACTGCCTGTACGAAAAAATTCTCTTGCCTTACTTAAAGTGTCCCCTCACATATTCACCCTCAGATGCCTGAACAATGGGACTTTATGCCAACTGACTCCCTAATGTACGAAAAATACATCGGTTCCATTTTCGGCCATAATTCTTGAAAAGCACCCATCCAGGGGCGAAGCGTTGCCGATAGGGGTTGTTGTGATGCCATAGCCGGAAGTCTAACCGGCAAGAATTACAATGTCAGGGGCCTATTGTGGTAGCACGGCAGAACCAGCTCGACCGATTTAGTCCACGCCCAAGTGGTTCCGCTGCATCGGATCAATCCGATCCACTCTGGGCCCCAGCACACATGGGTCGTATTTGGATTTGAGTTGGGATTGCCCTATATTGACCCCGCGAAGAATAGCCCGCACGGAGCGGGCGAAAGTCTTCACCAAATCTTAAGTTACCATGAATAATTTTTTGCAGCACCCAATCAAGCTCCTCGCATTGCCTAAGCCTTACGCTCCTACTCACCATCATGGGGGCTACGCATACCGTTCCGGTGCCGACATCCCCACCCGATAAGGTATCCGTTTGCGGTGCTACATTCACGCTGCCCGCTGGAAGTAGCGCCGTGAAGCAGGATGGAGCTCTTCACGTGACGTTGCCACCGGGCTACAAATACCAGGGCAAATCCAGTGCGGGTGAACCCCTCTTCTTGTATGACCTGCAGGCTGCTCAGGAGGAAACGGAAGAAGCTACACTTTACTGTGTATGCGTCCGAGATATTCTATTTGATAATAACCTGGGGTCTTGTGACATTGAAGCTACAAGGCACACAGATGGTAAAATCACTTATCGCTGTATTAGCACTTATTGCCAAATTTGTGGCATAAGGAACACGGAGGATGACGAGTAGTGGTTTGTGCCAGCGTCTGCGGATAATCCAAGTAGCGCTGACCGTCTTCTTCATCACGGTGCTGCCCAGTAGCACTTTATTCGGGCAGCCTCGTGCAGAGGAGGCAGAAATAGCATTCACCGAAATACTTCGTCTGGGTGAGGACACGGACGAAAGCGCCTACCTATTCGGTCGAATCGTGGGCTTGGCTGTGGATTCTGAGGGTAGGATCCTAGTTGCAGACCGACAACCATCTTCGGTAGCTGTTTTCTCGTTGGACGGAGAATGGCTTGGTTCTATCGGTAGGGAGGGTAAGGGTCCAGGAGAGTATATCGGTGTGCATGGCGTTATTGTGAGCCCGTCCGACTCAGTTTATGTTATGGATCACCCTTATGGGAGCGGATATCCCCGCTTGCATGTGTACGCCCCAACAGACTTCACGTATGTGCGCCAGATCCAATTTCCGTACGACGAAGACTGGGGAAGCGCCTCATCAGCTGTAGGGGTGTCCGATCATGGCCCCATCATGCGGTACAACACGATGATACTACCCGATAACGTAGGGAAGCCCCGACACAGTTACGCCGTTCTTGCGTCTTGGGCGGGTGAGCGTATCCGTGAACTCGCTCGCCTGCCAGACTTACGGCTGTATTCTGGTCTCTCCTCGGATGGCGGCCCACTCGCGCAGGAAATCGAGTTTGCCCCTAACTCGGTGTTCAGATTGAGTGCTAGTCAGCTTTTCTACTCGGGTTTGAATGCGGAGATTGACATCTTGGTGACATCACTGGGCGGTGATACAGTCCGTACTATCCGGCGGCCCCACGATCGTGTGCCTTTGACACACAACGATATTCCCGCGCAATTAGACGCGGAAGCTCGCAAGATGTACCCTGAATTCAAGCCTGCGTACAGTTATTTCGTAATTGATGATCAGGACAACATCTGGATCAAAGACTACGTTGAGGCCCCCGCCAGCGAAGCGCGGTGGCAAGTGCTTGATTCTGAAGGCAGGATAATCGGCCAGGTTCTGCTTCCAAGAACCCTGAGATTGTACGTGATTGATGCCGCCAACGGACTGGCTTACGGCGCCCTGCGTAGTGAATCCGGTGAGTATTTGCTCGTGGCGTACTCGGTCGATTTTTGACGTAGCACCCATGGCCCTCCCACAATATTCATCTCACCTCATTTTTTCGGGATAGCCTGACCGATCGGGGACCTTTGTGTCCATTGTACGTTCCTTATAAAGAGGGTCCATTCCCCTTTTTTTGTGGAGGGAAGCCGCGGAGCAGGGGTACGCCGATGCGCAGTTCGCGGTGGGCATGGCCAACGCCCTCGGCGTTGGCGTTCCACAGAATGACGTGGAGGCCATCCGCGAATTGCTATTTGTGATCAGAGGGGGATGTTGCCATGCTTTTTGCGCGGATTGCTCAGCACCTTGTTCCTGAGCATCTGAAGACCCGTAATGATACGATCCCGCGTCTCCCGGGGATGAATGACCTCATCTATATAGCCGTGCTCGGCAGCAACGAATGGATTGGCAAAACGCTCTCTATAATCGCGAGAAAACTTCTCCTCCAGCGCTGCTGCATCTTCTGCGCCTTTCAATGCTGCACGATGCAGGATTCTGACGGCCCCCTTGGATCCCATAACAGCAATCTCAGCACTGGGCCATGCGTAGTTCAGATCGCCCCGGATGTGTTTGGAACTCATAACATCATACGCTCCCCCGTAGGCTTTTCGTGTTATGACCGTGAGTTTAGGGACGGTGGCCTCACAAAAAGCGTACAATAATTTGGCTCCATGTCGAATGATGCCGCCCCATTCCTGATCCGTCCCGGGCAAAAAGCCAGGAACATCTTCAAGCGTAACCAAGGGCACGTTGAATGCATCACATAATCGAACAAATCTGGCACCCTTTACGGAAGCATCAATATCAAGAACTCCGGCTAGATGGGCAGGTTGATTGGCAACAATCCCAATTGCGTGTCCACCCATGCGGGCAAAACCACATATCAGGTTGCGCGCAAACCGGTCATGAACCGGAAAGAAAGTCCCCCGGTCCACCAATAAACGTATGACGTCATGCATGTCATACGGCTTGTTGGGATTCTCAGGGATTAATGTATCCAGGTCGGTCGCACCGCCGGGCGGCTGGTAGGAAGTATGGATATCGGGCTGTTCTTCACAATTTTGAGGTAAATAACTCAGCACAGTTCTGATTGCCTCCAAACAAACGACATCATTAGGATAGGCTGCGTGAACTACACCACTGCGCTCAGCGTGCATTGCTGCACCACCGAGATCTTCCGCGGTCACTTCCTCTTGCGTTACTGTATGCACGACGTCAGGGCCCGTCACGAACATATAACTGGTGCCCTCCACCATAAAAGTGAGATCCGTGATGGCCGGACTATATACAGCTCCACCAGCACATGGTCCCATGATTGCGGAAATCTGCGGTACTACCCCCGAAAGCAATGTATTCTTCAGAAAGATGTCCGCATAGCCGCCCAAAGAAACCACGCCCTCCTGAATACGTGCCCCACCTGAATCACTTAATCCTATCACGGGTGCACCATTCTGCAGTGCTAAATCAAGTAATTGGACAATTTTGGAAGCATGTGCACGACCTAACGATCCTCCAAAAACGGTAAAGTCCTGCGCGTATACGTAAATCAACCGGCCGTGAACAGTACCATAGCCGGCCACCACGCCATCACCGTACGGCCGGCTATCCGCAAGACCAAAGTCGGTGAATTGGTGTCTGACCAATTGGCCCAATTCTATGAATGAGCCCTCATCCAAGAGAACGGTGATCCGTTCGCGCGCGGTTAACTTTCCCCGATCGTGCTGCCGGTCGATCCGTGACTGTCCACCCCCCAGCTTTGCTGCCTGGCGACGGCGTTCCAGGTCCGAATAACGATCTGTCATTGGTTAACACCGTTTGATCTCCGTACCACACGACCAGGCATTGCACCGGTGTGCTCACCATTGTTCAGTACCTGGGTGCCATTCACAAATACATAATGCATACCTGTGGCAAGTTGGTGGGGCGCCTCGAATGTAGCATGATCCTGAATCGTTGATGGATCAAAGATGGCAATATCCCCAAAATAACCCCTCCGAAGCAACCCCCTGCGGTCGATTGATAGTATAGACGCTGGCAATGATGTCATGCGCCGCACGGCTTCTTCGAGCGTAAGTACCTGTTCCTCGCGCACATACTTTGCCAGTAGACGGGCAAATGAACCGTAAGCGCGCGGATGAACCATGTTGTTCAGCGAGGCACCTTCCGGTGCCAGAGATGCCGCATCTGAATCAATCGCAATCCAGGGCTGCTGTAGTTTGAGACGTACGTTGGACTCATCCATTAGAAAGTAGATAGCATCTACCCGGCTTGTATCCTCTAAAACTAGATCCATCACTGTCACTGGTATGGAGGTACCCCGCAAATCAGCTACCTTGGTCAGTCGCATGCCCGTATACTGACGCAGGGCCTCGTTCCTGAATCCAACTAGCATCACGTTCTCGGGTCCTGCATCCAGCATCAGATTTTCCCAATCGTCCGACGGGGTCATTATCTCTGTTTCCATTCGGGCCCGCACGATCGGATCCTGAAGCCGTGCATGCCACGCCATCATGCCACCGGCCTGGACACCAGGTGGCATAGCCGCATCAAGTCCGGTGGCTCCCGCCACATACGTGTAGATGTCAGCTGTAATCTCAAGGCCCTCCGAGCGGACCTCGTTCACGCGCGCAATTACAGTCTCCATTTTGTGCCAATTGTTTCGTCCAGCCGCCTTCAGGTGATAAATATGCCCTCGCACACCTGCATCACGTGCAATTTGGATCAATTCTTCTATAGATTCCAAAAGGCGACCCCCTTCACTTCGTATATGCGACACATACACACCATCAAATTCCCCGGCCGCCGACGCCAGTGCAGTCAGTTCTTCTGTGCTCGCAAAGACTCCTGGCACATAGATCAATGAGGAGCCTACGCCAAGGGCGCCCTCGGCCATGGCCTCCCGTACTAGATCCTGCATACGCGCAAGCTCTTCGGCTGTTGGTGCACGATCATCCTCGCCGATCACATGCTGACGCACTGTGGCGGCACCAATGAGCGAAGCAACATTGGTGGAGATCCCCTTTAATTCGAGGAATGATAAATATTCATCCAGCGTAGTCCACGGAATCTGCCTGCCGCCCAAGAGTGCGGCTGCTTCTTCTTCTGATCCGACTTGTGCGACAAACCGGTCCCACATCACCTCTTTCATATGCGCACTCAGCGGTCCATTGGAGACTCCCTCCCCAAATACCTCCAGCGTTACGCCCTGGCTGAGGTCGCTCAGCGATCGTCCGTCCAGGATCAGACTTCTTGTGGCCCAACTCAGCATGTTAATAAATCCGGGAGCCACGGCCAAGCCCTCCGCACTTATCTCTTCAGAGCCACGCGCATCCGCCAGATCTCCAATTGCCGCAATCGTGTCTGCAGCAACGGCAACATCTGCTATGTAAGGAGCCGTTCCCGTGCCATCGTATACGGTTCCCCCACGTATGATAAGGTCATAGTCCGCCACCTGCGTACATCCACAAACCAACAGAAAAAGCACGGGCAAGTGTCGCATTAGTCTCTATCCCGTTGGTCGCGCAACTCGAACACGCTCTCGTCCAAATTCATATTCCTTCGGTGGCGGAACCCCCAGCAGGTGCTCCACAAAGTAATCCCACCGGCGACGCATCCAATAGGTGCGCCCCCGGCCGAACCCATGCGACTCATTAGGGAAAACTGCAAGATCAAAGTCCTTGTTTGCGGCCACGAGTGCTTCCACAAGCAGCAGCGTATTAGAAGCCGGAACGTTGTTATCCATCAGCCCATGTGCGAGAAGAAGCTTACCCTCCAAATTTTCCGCCAAGAGGATATTGGACTGGTTGTCGTAGTTCGTTGTCCCATCCTGGCTCACTTCTAGCAGTCCCTGCCACTTCTCACCCCAATCATCTTCGTAGTTCCGATTGTCGTGATTACCTGCACCACTGACCGCCACCTTGTAGAAATCAGGATAACGCAGTATTGCACCAGTCGAGGCAAATCCACCTCCGGAGTGCCCCCATATACCCACACGATCTAGGTCCATCCATGGATTTTTTGCACCGAGTTGACGAATCGTAGTAATTTGATCGGGTATGCCATTGTCCCCCATATTCCCATAGTAGGCATCATGGAAGGATTTTGAACGGCCTGGCGTCCCCATTGCATCTACCTCTACAACGATGAAACCCAGTTCTGCCAGTGCTTGCTTATCTCCGCGGGCGGCCGCAAAGCTTCTCGTTCCTACACTCCCACTCTGCGGTCCAGGATAAAGATAATTGAGCACCGGGTAACGCCTGGATGGGTCAAAATTGCTCGGTTTGTACAGTAAGCCATGAAGATCCGTCTCATTATCCCGTGCCTTGACTGAGAACGGTTCTGGCGGTCGCCAATCTGTCGTAAGAAGTTCAGATATATCCGCTTCGCCTAAATTTACTGCTACGCTGCCGTCAAGATTGCGGACTGCATGCTTCTGAGGCACATCCGGACGAGACCAAGTGTCCAGAATATAATTTCCTCCAGGGGATATGGACACGGCGTGGTTGGCCTCTTCAGGGGTCAGCAACTCCGGCTCTCCGCCGTCCATACTGACCTGGTACAAATATTGGAAGTATGGATCGGGACCATCCCGACCTGCTCCTGTGAAATACAATGTGCGCGCATCCAGGTCCGTACGACGCAACTGAAGTACAACCCAGTCTCCGCTCGTTATTTGGTGTTTAAGTTCACCTGTACTAAGATCATACAGGTATAGGTGCCCCCAGTCTGATCGCTCAGAATACCAGAGCACTTCATCGGTATCAAAAAATACCTGCCAGTTCTCCGCACCGACGCCGGACTCATAATACGTGTCTACCCTTTCGTGAAGCACCTCCCGTACGGCTCCGGTTTCTGGATCGGCCACTCTCAGCCAGGCATCCTTATGATCTCTTGATGAGGACACAAATGCCAGTTGTCCGCTATCATCGCTCCATCGCACATCCAAAAAGGTGCCATCCCAATCTGCTATATGATCTGTGGTAGTTCCGCGGTGATAATCCGGCGCCATATCCAGACGGACAGTTCGGGGTTCATCCACGTGTATGACGACCCGGTGAATCATGAACACCACACTGTCCTGCGGCAGGGGGTACTTCCATGCTTCCATCTCCGAGCGGCCTATTTCGGTGGAGACCATGTACATTTCGCCGACACCTCGACCGTCATGTTGAAAGGTTGCGATCTTTTTTGAGTCGGGTGACCAGAGCAGGACCGGACGTTCGTTCCTGACCCATCCCGCGTTATTGGTCGCGTAACCAAAGTCCTTTTCGCCGTCAAAGGTGAGCTGCTTTTCCTCGTCAGTATCTACGGTTCGGATCCAAAGGTTGTTTTCTTTTCGAAAGGCCTCATATTTACCATCGGGCGAAAGCGCTGCTGTTGGCCGGACAGCCCTCCCATTCGTTCGCTCAACCGACTCGCAAGTGTAGGTGACCACGCTGCACGCGAGATTTCCATTTCCCTGGGGAGATAAGAGTCGTTCTGTTTCATCGTCGTACGAAGCGCGTGAGAAGTTCACTTCTGCGCCTGTCGTTCCAAGGTGAATATTAATTGCTTCGGTCATGCGCGCACGATCGAACAATGGACGACGCTCACCCTGGGCAGGATCTACCAACACAAATTCGTCGCTCTCTGGCATCCTTTGAAGATACCAGAATCGGTCATCCTCCAGCCAGTTGGGCTGTACGCTTGTGTGGTAAACCATGCCTCGAGTCGTTGTCCCAAGCACAGACTCTGCCCGGGCATAGTCCTCCTCAGTAATGGTAATCTGCGCATCAACCTGTGCCACAAAAAACAGAAACAAAAACAATATTGAAAGCTTTACGTGCATCTGATCATTGCATTACCGTGATTGACCACCCCGGCAAACTATGGTACGTGAACCGGGATCCATAACTTAAACCAACTGATCTCGTGAAACATTATCTCTTGCTCCTATCCCTACTTCTCCCTGGGCTATCCCTAGCCCAAGATGACCCCAACCCTCCGATGGAGGACTTCAACATGGAGGCCTCAGACCCACAGGCTATCGACATTGCCGATCAGGTCATGGCCAGCATGGGCGGGCGTGCAGCATGGGATAACGCCCGGTATCTGAGCTGGACCGTTTTCGGTGAGGATCATGTGTGGGACAAGTGGACGGGCAGGTTTCGGTGGCAAGGAGACAGTACGGTCGTACTTATGAATGTTCATACAATGGAAGGACGTGCTTTCACCAATGGTGAGGAAGTTATGCCTGCAGATGAGTTGCTCGCGGGTGCCTATAGAGACTGGATAAATGCCGGTTATTGGTTCCTTATGCCCTATAAGCTTAAGGACTCGGGGGTCACGCTGGGCTACAAAGGGGACGGCCAAACGGCCGACGGTAGGGAGGCATACATCCTTACGCTCGGATTTAATGATGTAGGACTAACCCCACAAAACGGTTACGATGTCTATGTCGATAAAGAGAGCGGTCTCGTAACCCAGTGGTCCTATTATGCGAATGCCGATCAGGAAGAACCATCTTTCACCAGAACCTGGGATGGATATGAATACTATGGTGGCATTATGCTTGCCGATACCCGTGCCGTACCTGGAGACGAGTCCAACGTCCGGAGACTCTCGAATTTAGGCGTCTATATGGAACTGCCTGATGTGGTCTTTGAAGATTCAGCTTGGATTTCCCTTGCTTCCCTTGGGACGCTGGAAGAATCTGCTCACTGAGCCCAGGCTACCAATCCCGAGCACTGCATCGAAACCTGGTCTCGGTGTTTGGGCAAGACGCGTACAGTGTATCCCGCTGAACCGCTGTTCGTGCAGGTTACATCTGCGGCCTCATACAGATGAGGCGCTCCGTCTCCGATCTCTACCAGAGCCATGGGGTTGATGGTTGCATCCACGATTTCCCCCTTGGCGGTGACGCGTCCCAAGTACAGTTGCACCTCAACATCATCCGGTGATAAATCTCCTAGCGTCACATGTGCCCTAACGGTAAATGGCACTCCCACCTTCTGACTCCCTTGCGGGGCATCGTCAGTAACTCTCACTTGGACCCATTGCCAGGCCTCGTGAACCTTCTGCTGCCAGGCAGACAGTACACGCGCCCTCCTCAAATTTTCGGACTCTAGCACTTTCGCTCGTGCAGCAGCGACCAGGTAAGTGCTTTCGGTGTATTCCTGAACCATCCGGTGCGTATTAAAGAAATTGCTGTAAGTCGCAATTGAGCGCTTCATTCGAGCTATCCATTCCCGGGGCAGTCCCTCGGGGGAGCGATCATAGAACAGCGGCACTATCTCATACTCTAGTTGATCGTACAACTGGGCAGCTTCCCGCTCATCCTGATAAGCATGATTATCCATGATTTCGCCTTTGCCGATAGCCCAGCCGATCGACGGATCATAACCTTCATCCCACCATCCGTCCAGAATGCTGAGATTGAGTCCACCATTAGCGGCAGCCTTCATTCCGCTGGTCCCACTTGCCTCTCTGGGGCGCCGGGGAGTATTTAGCCACAGATCTACGCCCTGCACCAGATACCGCGCAATCGCCATACCATAGTCCTCCAGGAAGACAATATGGTTGCGTAGAGACGCTTTATTGGAAGCGGCAACGATCTGCTGAATTAGTTCCTTGCCTGGATGATCGCGGGGATGTGCTTTGCCCGCGAAGATGATCTGAACCGGCCGGGATTCATTGGCCAGAATTCGTACAAGTCGATCGTGGTCCTGAAGTAGTAGGGTTGCACGCTTGTAGGTGGCAAACCGGCGGGCAAACCCTATCGTGAGTGCGTTTGGATCAAGTATTTTTGCCACCTGATCAATTTCCTTCGCTGATGCATCCAATCGGTGCAGCCTAGACTGCAGGGATTTGCGGGCCTGCTGGACAAGTTGCTCCCGTTGTATTAAATGAGTCTGCCAAAGTACTTCGTCAGGGATCTGCTCTGCCTGTTTCCACTGAGACAGACTAATAGCCTTTTCACGCCATTGAGGGCCTACGTACCGGTCGAGGTGCTGCTTCATCGCACCCGAGATCCACGAAGGAATATGAATTCCGTTTGTCACATGACTGATCGGTACTTCATTTTCCGGCAGTGCAGGCCAAAGATTTTGCCACATGGCACGACTCACCTCTCCATGCAGCCTGGCCACACCATTGCAAGCACTACTCATGCGTAATGCAAGTTTGGTCATGCCAAAGAACTCGTTATCGTTGTCCGCATGTTCACGGCCCAAGGCAAGAAACTCCCGGCGGTCAAGGCCCAATACATCTTTGGCGTAAGGCACGAGATAGCGATCCATAAGCTCTGGTGGAAAACGATCATGCCCTGCTTCCACTGGCGTGTGTGTAGTAAAAACCACACTTGCAGCAGCAGCAACACAGGCTTCCTTGAAGGGCAGATGGTGGTCTCCCATCAGCTTCCTCGTGTGCTCCAGCGTCAGAAAGGCTGAATGTCCCTCATTAACATGAAAAACTTGAGGCCTGAGGCCCAGTAGCTGCAAGGCTCTATAGCCACCAATACCCAGTATAATTTCCTGCCGGATACGGAGCTCATTGCCACCTCCATACAGATAATCTGTCAGATTGCGATCTTCGCCATGCTCGTTGGCGTCGAAATTGGTATCCAATAGATACAACGGCACGCGGCCCACCTGCAGACGCCAGATCTGCGCATATACCCTGCGTGCACCAATTTCGGCGTGCACTTGTAACGGTACACCGTTCGTATCACACTCCAGGATCAGAGGCAGACTGGCAAAATCGTTCTCTAGATAGGATTCCTGCTGCCAGCCATTTTCATCCAGATATTGACTGAAGTATCCCTGCTGATACATGAGGCCAACACCGACGAGGGGAACCCCAAGATCACTGGCACTTTTGAGATGATCGCCTGCCAATACCCCAAGTCCTCCGGCAAAAATTGACATACACTCGGTCACGCCAAATTCAGCAGAGAAGTAGGCTGCCAGGAGTCCATCACTCTTGTGTGTACGGGAGTACCACGTTAAGTCCTCCTGCATATATGAATCGAAGGACGCGCATACCTCATTCAGATGTGCGACAAAGCCTTCATCCTTCGCAAGATCTTCTAACCGGGCCGCAGAAGTTTGCGCCAGCATTCTAGCCGGGTTGTGACCGGAAGAATGCCAAAGATCCGCGTCCAATCTCCGAAAAAGATCTACCGTATTTTCATCCCAGGCCCAGCGGACATTATAGGCCAGTTCCCGCAGCCTTTCGAGGCAAGGAGGGAGGGACGGGGTGGTAGTGAGAGTATGTACTGGTCTGGGAATCATTTTCGTTTTTGATAGCGTGCCATATCTGGATGGCGCAGCACGCAGCGAGTAACCTTATTTTAGTGCGTCAAAAGATATGACTAGCCGAAATATTTGCAACCCCAAAATCTAATTGGCTCGAAAATTATGCGTGAGTGCGCGCTTATACTTGCAAACGGACTTTTTGATAGCGTCTTTGCAAAAACTACCCATGGGCTTCTACGCGGTCCCAGCCGGTATACCATTCTGGGAGTGATTGATCCTAACCACGCAGGTCAGGATGCCGGTCGTATTCTGGACGGACAGCATCGGGATATTCCGGTTTTCCATTCCATTGCAGAGGCCCTAAGGGTCACATCTGTTCGCCCAACCCATTGTGTGGTTGGAGTCGCAACGGTTGGTGGAGCGCTCCCGGATGCTCTCCGCACTGAGCTGCTCGCCGCCGCATCTGCCGGGTTGACTCTTGTAAATGGGCTCCATTATCTGCTTGCGGATGACCCTGAGATTTCCGAACAGGCCACAGCCGGCATTATCGATCTGCGAAAGCCTCGGCGTGCGTCTGAATTGAGATTCTGGACGGGTGAGATACTTTCAGTGCGCTCCCCACGTATTGCTGTTCTGGGTATGGACTGCGCGATTGGCAAACGTACGACGGCCATGCTTCTGCGAACAGCGCTCCGAGCACAGGGCATCAGTGCCGAAATGATCTATACAGGACAGACGGGCTGGTTACAGGGGCTTCGGTACGGCTTTATTTTTGATTCGACGCTGAACGATTTTGTGTCTGGTGAACTAGAACGTGCAATCCTGGCATGCGCCAGGGAAATGAATCCGGACGTCATTCTCCTGGAAGGGCAGTCGGGGCTGCGTAACCCGGCTGGCCCGGCTGGTTCTGAATTCATTTGTTCGGCGCGAGCAGCCGGAGTAATCTTACAGCACGCACCTGCGCGAAGCCATTTTGAGGATTTCGAGTGCCTTGATTGCCCTCTGCCTCCACTGTCTGAAGAGATTGAGTTGATTCGTCTGCTGGGCTCTCAGGTATGGGCAATCTCTCTGTTCACACGTGGACTTGATGACACGCAATCCTCGCAGATTGCGGAGGAGCTTGAAGCGTGTCATGGCTTGCCTGTAGTACGACCACTGGAGGATGGGGTAGGGCGCTTGGCTGCAACGGTCCGGGAAAAATTATTCTCATGATCATTACCTGTGTAAATACTTGGACTGACCGACTGCCCCTGACGCGCCCATACGTGATTGCAACACGAACGGTCAGTACAGTCGATTTACATTTTGTTCGATTGGAAAGTAATCGGGGATTTTTTGGTCTTGGTTGTGCTGCACCCACCGATGTAACCGCCGAAAATGCGGAGGCGTGCCTTGGAGCCCTGGACGCCTACGCGCACGACATACTGAAAGGGAGTGACCCACGATCACTGAGGGCTCTGACTCGTCGATTACGAAAGGAGTGCGTGCAGTACCCCTCAGCAATGGCAGCTCTGGATATGGCGGTGTATGACCTCCTGGCGCAGGGAATGGGGATTTCCGTAGCTGCTATGCTCGGACAATGCGTGAAAGCTCTACCCACCTCCATTACCATTGGTATCCTGCCATTGGAAGAAACCCTTAGCGAGGCGCGTGAATATCTTGGCCGCGGGTTCCGATGCCTTAAGGTCAAACTCGGATTGAATTACGAAGAGGATATTGAACGCCTACGAGCACTGCGGAAGCTCTGCTCAGCGGATGTACAAATTCGTGTTGATGCCAATCAGGGCTATACCATTGAACAGGCCCGACAGCTCGCGCATGAATCGCATGCATTGAATCTTGAACTCATCGAGCAACCCCTTGGTAGGGGAGAAGAAGGTCATATGCTCGGGTTATCAAGAGAAGCTCAAAAACTAATGGCGGCCGATGAGAGCCTGCATGGACCAGAGGATGCCCTTAAGTTGGCTATCGACATGCCGTTTGGTATTTGGAACATCAAACTCATGAAATGTGGGGGTATTACCGGTGCACTGGGTATCTCAGATATAGCGCAGCTGGCCGGCATTGACCTGATGTGGGGCTGCATGGATGAGAGTGTAATCAGTATTGCCGCCGCACTGCACACTGCTTATGCCTGCCCCCGAACGCGATACCTCGATCTGGATGGGAGCTTCGATCTCTCTCGCGACACTGCACTGGGCGGATTTGTTTTGTCTGATGGGTACATGCATCTTCTGGAAACGCCAGGTTTCGGTGCGAAACTTGCCGACTGATCATTTGGTCCAAAACGAAAACGCCAACGAACTGAGAAGACCGGGCTGTCGGCCGCAATGCGTACTTCTCTTGTCTCATCTTCTGTCTCTTTCACGCTTCAGCATCTACGTTCCTCATTTGCCTTTCGAACGCCTGCCTGACCAAGCCCATCACATATGGTAGCTCTTCCGGCTTCCTCAGGCTCACTTCTACATCACCATTCCCCCAACGACCAAGGTTGGTGATGTCCTTCGCCAGATTTTTCGGATCATGTAGTTCGTAAAACTGCATGTTGAGCGACAGGCGGAGGCGACCTTTCTGGGGCACTATACCTACGAAGTTGGTCTCGGCTTTGTAGGCGACATAGAGCTTCAGAAACTCCTCAGAGACGCATGGGTGAACCGATTCGAGGCACCCGCCCAAGGTATCTCAATGGTCTTCACGCCTGCAGAAGACTGGATCCGTGGAACCCGACAATGGATAAGTCACTTGAGTTCAAACCAATCCAAGGGTACCATGTCCGCACTTTCCTATGATCATGTAGCGTCCCTGTATCGTCTGTTTCGTGGCAAACCAACACGCCCCCGGGGGATGCCCCAAATTTAGTGGGGGTTTAGGGGAAGTTGTGAGAGTCTACCGGTGTACTGATGTTTGGTTCGGTCGTGTCGTTCCAGTCCCCGTAGCAAAGTTTCCCACTGCCAATCTTGCGGGATGGGGTTCAGGGATCGTTGTTCAATGTCAAGGCACGCGGCAGCAATCCATCGTTGGCGTTGGTCCGAGTTACTCCATCGCGTGATTCTGCGCGTTGTATGTGCCAGTCTGCTATTGATGCTCTCAATGATGTTCGTGGTTCGAAGCCGATCGCGTAGCGACTTGGGGAGCCCCAGTTTGTGAAGGGTGAGGGTTTCTTCAAGTCCCTCTTTTAAGCTGGCCGCTGCTTTTGGGCAGCGGGATTCCAAGGATTGAATCAAGGTCGTCAGTCGTTTTTTTGCTTCTGCATACGTACGCGTTGCATAGGCGGCTTCCAGTTGTTTCTTGACCTGCTCAGCAAAGTCGGTATCCTGGATCTTGGAGACGACATTTTCGCGTTTGTGCCACTGACATCGCTGAATCAGCGCCCGATCTCCAAAGACCTCTCGTACGCCTTTGCGCAATCCTTTGGAGCCATCCAGCAGCACCAGCAATGGGCCCGTAACCTGGAAGCCGCGTGCCTGCAAATTCTGCAGTAAGGCAACCACACACGGATGGGCTTCGGTTTTGACCTCCATGAACCCGAGGATGATCTTCTGTCCTTGTCCTGTCAATCCCACGACTAAAAGAATCTGTTCACTCCGCAAGGTCTTCCCGTCAATGAGAATGGCGACAAACTCCGTCTCATCAAACCGCCGGCTCATGAACGTCTCCAGTGCTTTGGCCGTCTCGTTGATAAACACGCGTCCGGTGGTGGAGCCGCTGAGACCAAAACTCTCTGACAGGTGTTGCGCCACTTGCCCATACTTGCGTTGAGAGAGTCCAAGTAGCACACTGCGTGCCAGTTCCTGTTCATAGCCGGGTTCGGACTGGTGCAGCAGTTTGTACGTCTCCAGCGGCACTTCCTGATTCGTTTCGGTGTTACGAACCCGGGGGACCTCAACGGGCACCTTCGCCCCGTTCCAGCGAATTGAACCGGGATTGGTTCCCCAACGCTGGCACTTCGTCGGGGTATGTTTCCAGCGAATTCCGCAAAGCTCGCTCACTTCGGCCTGAAACAAGAGCGGAACCAATCCGGGCTACGAAACAACCGAGCCAGTTTGGCCGCATTCCTGGCCAAAAACGGTTGGAAAACGGCGGAAGGAAAGAGAGAAGATAATGCAATCATGCGTTCGATGGTTTAGAAGGAAGAGACGTTTTCAGTGCAGCATGCAACTGCGGAAGATACGTCGCATGTCGCACCCGACGCAGTCGGGGTTCAAGTTCCAACAGTGCCGCGCACAGGTGCATCTCGCGCTGGTGGACCGGCGTAGCCGTCAGTCTGCGTCCTGCACGAGCCAAGAGTGTCCTGAGTGAATTCAGCACGCGCAGTCCCCGGTCACTATGGAGCAATCGTCCGGTACGTTGCAAGGTGAGCGTTGATTCCAGCGCATGCGCAAGCACGCTTCCAGAGGAGCGATTCACCTGGGTCAACGCTGCTGTGATCTGCTGAAGATCTGTCCGAGCCTGGGACGCATCGCACTGTTGCCATGCCTGTCGTAGGCGGTGACGAAACCGCAGCGCCTCATCGGGATCCAGTCCGCTCAGCGCTTCGGCCATGACCGTATTCAGACATCGCTGCACCCACACGTGGCCTCCCCATACGCGGGACACCGCCGCGTGGAGTGCGACATTGCCAGGAAGCGTCAACAGCATCCCCGAACCCAATCCACGAACGCTCAAATCGTCCAGCACCGCCTCCATACCGGACTGATCCTGGGGGCCGCATTCGGTCACAGTCACGATCCGACGATGCCCCCGCAGACTCACCCCGATTCCAAACAATACATGCAGCCCCATCACATACGAGGGCCGAAGCCACAAATGGACCAGAGACTCCGTATGCCAGTCACGGCACGCCAGCACAGATACCGCAGATTCCCAGCATAAAGTCGGCGCAGGAGCCCCCGGGACCGCCGCCGACTCCTCAGGAGCTGATACCACAGGATCAGGCGCCGCAGGATCAGGTGCCGCAGGTACGGAGGAAATCCGATCGGTCAGCATGCGAAGTACATCCACATAATGCCGAACCAATTCAACCTGCAGATCCTGAACAGGCTCCTGAATTGGTGGAGAGAAAGGAAAAGAAGATTCTGGGTTCATCAAGGAAGGATCGGGTTAAGTCATTATCGTTACTCCCCCGAACCCCCACTAAATTTGACGCATCCCCCGCCCCCGAATGCGAAATGTAGAAATCAATCTGCTGCTTCTGCCTATCCAACAGGACCTTATCAACCTGCCAGTCGTGCCCTCATCCTAAGCTGTATTGCATCACTTCAATGAGGATCTTTTCCATCAGAATACATCTATATTTAGTTGAGTTCCAAATCAATCATTCCATACGAATTGTGGTAGAACCATTATGAGTAGACATCATGAAACAGGGCTTCGCCGCAAGGATAGACATCCTATAGTCTATCTGGACTATGCTGCCACAACTCCGGCTGACCAATCTGTTGTTGATATTATAACCCAACATCTGGGGCTCGAAGGTGTTTTTGGGAATCCTTCTTCGCAATCTCATCAATTCGGACGGATGGCAGAAGAAGTTGTCGAAACGGCAAGATATCATTTAGCTGAGTTGATTAGCGCAGACTCTGCAGAGATTATTTGGACATCTTGTTGATACGAGCATCAAATGCAGTGCTTACATGGCTACGCGTTCTACTAGTAGCCCGTTGCTAAGCTTCAGCGAAAACTCTTTCAGTGTTGCTCTCTCAAATCACGCAGATTTTCTCGAAACACTAGAATATATTAAGGCAACAGGAGCAAGAACAGTTATCACTGATAACACGCGTAACCACGGTGTTGAGCTAGCTAATGCGATCAATGAACGTTTACCGGGAGTAAAAGCACGGCCTTCAAGCAACGATCCTCCGCCACGGTGGTACTGAAGATTGTAAAATTGATTTTTTCAGTACACAGGCTACGAAAAAGCAAGTAGAGCCTTTTACAGAATTCCCAAATCGGGGGATTTTTTGGGATTTTGCAAAGGCTCCATCGATTGCTCTACATTTTTGGGCTCTTCACTTTCATGAGTGATTAGCCTGTTTTTGGAAGCCTTCAGGGTACAGATCCAGTCCTCCGAGATAGAAGTGAATTGCATTGGTAATCCGCTGTTTGTCTCGGAATTCACGAGCACGAACTTTGACAGTTTTGATGCGGCTATATATGCTTTCAGCTGGGCCACTACTAACTGGTGTAGTGCGGCAGGTTCCAGATACCGGATAATCTGCCATACTATGATATCGTCAGACTAAATGTCCACGTTCCGCTTTTTAAGAATGAACAGGCCCTCGTTGCCGCTCGTAACGATCAGCGTACCACTCTTGAAATAAGGGTAGTTGCTCCAGGATGAGGATCCTGGACCTGGCTCAAAAAATCCAATCTCCGTTGGAGATTCCGGATTTGTGATATCGAGAATACGCAGACCTGCACCATAGTTGGACTGATACATCAGATTGTCTTTGATGTAGAGGTTGTGATCCGTGTCCGGCGTACTTGCAATATATTCAGCTACCAGAACCGGATCATCCAGGTCGGAAACATCCCAGACGAGCGTCCGCGTGCCTTCTACCAGCCCCCTTGGCTCATCTCCCTCATCGTTCATGTAGAAGTACCGGTGATCCTCGGTTAGCCATCCTTGGTGCGTGTAGGCCACATTAGGGTAGGAAGCCACAGAAATAGCTACTGGGTTTTCCTTGTCCGTCACGTCCGCGATGCTCAGGGCCGTTTCATTGGATCCGAGACAAATTTCTTTACCATTATAGGTTAAGTCTGGACCAGCATACACCACGCACTGAGCATCGTGAGAATAACCTGTCTTGCGCCTACCGGTATTTGGGTCAGCAAAGCAACCGGCAAAGGAAACATTGGGGGGATCACGCAAGTCAAGCATGTGCAAGCCGCCGCCACAGGTTTCTCCTCCTCCACTGGCACCAACCACGAAGCCAAATCCCGTTCCTTCGTTAATGACAATATTGTGTGCACTTGCAATCCCTGCGTAGTGTGCTGTCTCTGTGAACGTCACCGGCTCACCCTCAACCTCGCGCAACTGGCTCAAGTCAAGAACCTGTACACCATGTTGCCCTGCACCATCAGCGACTATAAAGGCGTGGTCGGCATATACTTTGATGTCTCGCCATACATTTGCAACGGAGCCCGCTGTCATCGGCAGGTCTCCCACATATCGCGGCATTTCCGGGTTGGTTACATCCACAAAAGAGGTACCGTCATTACGTCCCACCAGCGCAAATTCCCGGTCGGTTTGTGGGTCGGTCCATCCCCAGATATCATTCAATCTGGAGCCCCGTTGTCCGCCCAACTGAGGCAGTGGCAGGAACGATGTGAGATCGACATCCTGGCAGGACCATCTTGATGCTTTGCCCTCTGCACAGCGCACCTCCTCTCCCGTGATCGCTTCATAACCTTTGACTTCGTTGACAAGCGTGGCGACTGCAGACCATCTATCTTCGCTCCGATTCACAAGTACTGCCCCTCCTGCTCTGGAGTCCATGCGAACGGCCCCCACGACAGCATAATCTCCATAAAGCGCCAGGCTGCTGCCAAACGCGCTACGACCAATTTCTTCCTCAGGCAGCAGCTTCATCGCACCTGTCCACCCCTCGTCGCCGGACATAAACCGATACACAACGCCTCTGCCCCGTCCACTACGACTATCGCCCACCCAGATTTCATTGCCACTGGCAGCTAGGGAGGCTCCGAACTGAGATCCCCGTTGTGCATCGAATGGGGTAAGTTGACTGCGCATGCGCAGCTGATTAGACTCAGAATCCCATTCGTACTCTAGAACCAAATTCTGCGTGGGGGCAGATACGTACACCCGTCCCTGATGCACCATTACTGCACTGCCCATCCGGCTTCTCTCGGTCAGAAAATCAGGCGCCAACTTGCTGATCTGTGTCCAACCTTCTGCTCCGCGCATAAATACATGTGCAGCACCCATATTCTCCATTTGTGTAGGTGAGCCAACGACCGCAAGGTTGTCCTCAATTGCCAGTACGTATCCAAAGCCATCTCCCTCAGTAATATCTTCAACTGGCAACATGCCGGTTTCCGAAATTGTACCGTCAGGGTTTTTCGTGAAAACATAAACTGCCCCTGCGGACTCCGATCGTCCCTGCGCCCCTATCAAAACCACATCCCCATCCGCCGCGATCGAAGAACCAAATTGGTCGTCAGGCGAGGCATCTGATGCAGTAAGGCGGACAACCTGTTGCCACGCGCCATCATATTCGAATACGTAGACGGCCCCGCGTGCTTCATCGGCATCGATCGCTCCGATCAATAAAGTCTCTCCGTCAGCTACAATCGTGCGGCCAAACCGCTCTAGCTCTTCATTCACCGACAATATGGTCGGCTCTCCCTCAAGGTTATCTAGCGCGTAGACATAGACCTCTCCGGGAAACGCCATATTTCCGGTTTCTCCGACAAATGCGTGTTGCTCTGTCATCGCCAGCGCCCCGCCGAAAGACTGGGCTTGTGCGCCGGTCGTGATCAGCAAGCCAGCAGCTATAAGAAGTAGTAGTTGTTTCATTGATTTTGTCAAATTTCCCTAAAATGTCTAAGATACTGTACATGCTGCATATATGTCGGACTTAATTGCAGGAACAAGGGTCGCATCCCTTTGTTGGCGGGAGCGTTTGGATCGTGTGTGCCCGTGGCGAATATTTTTGAACCAGATCAGGATGCTGTCGCCCGAGGGTGGCCTGCCCTGAGAGCTTGGCTAGACGAGGTGCTTGGCTGTGGAGATGACCTTGAGGGGGTCCTTTTCCTGGTCGGCTTGCAGGAATTGCACCGGGAGTTTACACCTGACTTGGATAAAGCCTCAAAACAACGTATCATCAATGAAGGCACATACTGCGTGTTGGAGAGTCTGGGATGTTTCGAGAGGATCGGCCAAGAGGCAGATGGTTACTGGATCTGGGAACCTCATGAAGACTTTCCCGACAATCCGAGTTCTTCTCAACAAGAGTTGCTGCTGCGCGCAGGTATTCTCCGCTATTTTGACCGTTACTTGAACCCATGAGACCTGTTGAACAATTTTCCTACTTCACCCTGTTACTAATTACTGTGATGCTTGCCAGTGGATGCGCAATGCAGGCCACCCCCGACCTGTCTGCAACAAATTTTTTCGAGATATCTACCCCCATGGGGGAGATGGTCATTGAACTCTACGACGATACACCTGTCCACAGAGATAACTTCAAAAAACTCGTGAACGAGGGTTTTTTTGACGGTACCACCTTTCATCGTGTGATCGGGGGATTCATGATTCAGGGTGGAGATCCGAACTCGAAGGATGATAATCCGAACAATGACGGCATGGGGGATCCTGGTTACACAATCCCCGCCGAAATAGTCCCCGGACGCTACCATAAACGCGGTGCACTCGCGACAGCACGCGCAAGCGACAATATGAATCCCAACAGGGAGTCCAACGGCAGTCAGTTTTATATCGTGCATGGTAGTATTTATCCAGGAGAATTCCTAGATCAGGTACAGAATCGATTGCAGCAAATGATCCCTGACTCAACATTTGAATACTCGAGTGAGGCAAGGTCTACCTATACAACTGAAGGTGGTGCTCCGATGCTGGACGGTATGTATACGGTTTTCGGTGAACTGGTCGAGGGTTATGATGTACTGGATCGGATCACGCGGGTACTGACGCCCTCCAAAGCCGGTCAGCGCGGAAACCCTAACGGTGACAGACCTATGTTAGACATCACCATGGAGGTCCGTCCACTAACAGACTATGCAAAATAGCTCCTCATTTTCCGCGCGCCAACTTACAGACCAGGAACAGATACGCCGAGAGTCCAGAAAGGCGTTAGAAGATCTGGGTGTCAATCCCTACCCATACGCTTGGCCCGTCAGTGATCATGTGGCTCCCGTATTAGAGGGATTTGATGAGGCGGCTCCCCAGGAAACGGTTTCCATGGCAGGCCGGCTGATGAGTCGGCGAATCATGGGAAAGGCATCCTTTTTCGATTTCCAGGATGCAACGGGGCGTATGCAGGTATATGTTCGCCGGGATGACCTACCAGAAGGATTCTACAACAAAGTCTTCAAGCGCCATATTGATATCGGTGATATCGTCGGCATTGAAGGGAAGGTATTTCGGACACGCATGGGCGAGATCACCGTTCACGCCTCAAAGCTGGAACTCCTGGCCAAAGCGCTACGTCCCCTTCCAATTATCAAGGAACAGGAGGGAGTTGTCTTCAATGAGGTCACCGAAAAGGAATTTCGCTACCGACAGCGCTACGTGGACCTAGTCGTTAACCCATACGTACGCGAGGTTTTTGTACAGCGCGCCCGTATGGTAACAGCTATCCGGAAATTCCTAGACGACAAAGGGTTTATCGAGGTTGAGACTCCTGTTCTTCAACCTATCTATGGCGGAGCCTCTGCGCGGCCGTTCAAGACGCACCATAATGCGCTTGACATGCCTCTTTACATGCGCATTGCCGATGAGTTGTACCTGAAGAGATGCATTGCGGGTGGCTTTGACGGCGTGTATGAGATTGCCAAAGATTTTCGGAATGAGGGTCTGAGCCGATTCCACAACCCGGAGTTCACTATGCTGGAACTCTACGTGGCCTTCAAGGACTACGTCTGGATGATGGATCTGGTAGAAGAGATGATGGAGTCCGTCGCCTGTGTACTGCATGGCCAACCCCGTGTGCAGCACGGTGAGGAAGTGATTTCATTCGAGCGACCGTGGCCCCGGATCCCCTTTCTAGAAGCGATAGCGCAACGTACGGGTCACGACCTGTACGGGCAAGACAGGAGCACCCTTCTCCAAGTAGCCCAATCTCTGAATATCGAGATCTCAACCTCTATGGGCAGTGGCAAGCTACTGGATGAGATTTTTGGCTCCTCGGTCGAACCTCATTTGATCCAGCCCACTTTCATCACGGACTATCCGATTGAACTCAGTCCGCTAGCCAAACGGCATCGCAACAAAGAGGGGCTGGTCGAGCGTTTTGAGGTGTTCGCAGGTGGCAAGGAGTTATGCAATGCCTTCAGTGAGCTTAACGACCCGGATGATCAGCGTGCGCGATTTGAAGATCAGGTACGTCTTCGCAAGGAAGGGGATTTCGAGGCCATGCAGATGGATCATGACTATTTGCGTGCTCTCGAATATGGTATGCCGCCCAATGCCGGGCTGGGCGTAGGAATTGATCGTCTCGCCATGCTAATGACCAACCAGAAAAGCGTTCGTGACGTAATCCTGTTTCCGCTCATGCGCCCTGATTAACCAGCGGGGGTATCAGCAAGAAATATCATAATTGAGAGCATGGGATACATGTTGATGGATACTCAGTGGGTACCTGCGGAACAGGATCGGAGCCCTACTACTTTACTGGTACGCGAGTCGCTGACGCTGCTGACCAGTTCGGGTCATTCTGTACATTAAGCCTGAGATGAAACATCTGAAACCAGAATGCAAGATACAGGAGCATTTTGGGCTGGTGTATACCCCAAGTTAGGCCATGGACCACTTCATAAGTGATGCCCTTTTCAATTCTACACACCTGATCAAGGAGCCTCATCGGGCTTTGACGAAACCACCGAAGGTCTGCTCCGCAGCGATCGGGATCGTTTTGCTGCGCGCACGTTGCGCATGAAGCCTTCGTACTTTGCCCGCTTCACTGCGCTTCCCTTAAATCGTTTGCGGAAAGCCTCCAGATCCAGTTCCTCCCATTCTTCAAGTGGGGTATCCCGGATACCTTCACGAGGCAGAAATCGAGACTCCTTGGTCGAATAGCTGAACTTGTTCCAGGGGCACACATCCTGGCAGATGTCACAACCAAAAATCCAATCCTCTTGTCCCAATACAATTTCCTCGGGTAAGGAATTTCCCCTGTGCTCTATCGTCCAGTAAGAAATACATCGGTTTGCATCTACCGCATAAGGCTGATAGATGGCATCCGTGGGACACGCATCAATGCACCGAGTGCATGATCCACAGTGATCATGTGTGAAAGGATCATCACAAGCCAATGGTACATCTACAATCAAAGATCCAACAAAAAACCAAGAACCTATTTGTGGATTGATCAGATTAGTGTTTTTTGCAATCCATCCCATCCCGGCGCGTTGTGCCCATACCTTGTCCATTACCGGGGCTGAGTCAACGAAAGCACGGCCAGACAAAGTTTTTACTTCACTCTCCAGCCATGCATATAACTCGTAGAGTCGCCCTTTCATCACCTGATGATAATCATCTCCCCACGCATAACGACTGATCTTTCCAGCCTTTTCCGCATGCTCAGCTTCCTGCCAATAGCTGCACAGCACACTAATCACGCGTTTAGCACCGGGGACGAGTTTTCTAGGATCTACTCGTTTCTCAAAATTCCGCGCCATGTAAGCCATGGACGCGTGCCGTCCCTTTGCAAGCCAGGTTTCCAGTCGCTCTGCCTCTTCGTTCAGTCGCTGGGCTTCCGCTATTCCGCACGCATCAAACCCCAACCTTGCCGCTTCCTTTTTCAGACGCTGTGCAAGTGCGAACTGCTGGTTTTTGTCAAACCCAGGCATGATATCTGTGAAGTAAGGGAAGCATATTCTCGGCTGAGCGAAAGACTTGGCCCGCTTTATATCAGGGGACGTTGGCACAGTCCGAATAAACCCCATGCTGGAAAGGTACCAAGAAGACAACATACAATCTTGGTTCCTGGTCTAGCAAATTCAACCGTTTAACACACATAGTGTATCTGCGCTTCTTGTGAAACCTGTCATCCTGCACCAAGAGTAACTTCCGTATACATGGCAGGCATACACTACCTCGGCTAACATTGTGCAACGCGGTCACAACGATTCTGAGCGGTTCTAAGAATAGTTTTCTGATACCAGTTTCACTCAGGAGCGTGCTCGGCCAAATCGCGGTGTACGGATTACAATGAGCGTCGATTATAAACGAAAAAGCGCCCCGACACAACCGTGTCGGGGCGCTTTGCATTCGCCAGGCCTGTGGGCGTTAGTTCAGCGGGATCGTGTCTACCCGTCGGAACTGACTTGCTGCTCCTTTCTTCGTGGTCTGACCACCAGCACCCATACCAATATCGGATAGGCGGGCTTCATCAATGCCGTTGTCAATGTAGTATTGCTTGACAGACAGGGCGCGATCCTCGCTCAATCCCTGTGTGTTCCGCTCATCACGCGAAGAATAGCCTTCAATACGCACGTTGAACTCGCAGTTCTGAAGGATCTCCAGGTTCTCCAACAATTGATTGCGGCCGGCATCCGTGAGTACAGACGAGTTGCGATCAAAGAAGACCGTATTCATTTCCGAAATATCGCAGTCAAAGCAGTTCTCCTGGTTCACATTCACCACAGTAGTGCGACTGTCGCTGCCTGCATCGTTGGTCAATGTAAGGGTTACGGTGTATGAACCGGGCTGATCATAAGTGTGCGATGGACTCGCTGCTGTGCTGCTTTGGCCATCACCAAAATCCCACGTGTAATTGCGTGGATCTGATCCACTTGAATTCGCGGTAAATGTAACACTCGGATCCTCATCACATATGCTCACAGTTTCCTTATCAGATGTCAGCGTGAGTATCTCAGGTGGAGCGATAACGGTAACTGTGCAGCCCCCGCTAACTGTTCCTCCCTCATTGGTTGCGACAAACATTACCTCGTAAGTTCCCGCCTCCGTATAGGTGTGAGAGCCGGAATCGCCCGTGGCTGTTGCGCCAGTCCCAAATTCCCAGCGCAATTCAAGCGGCTGCGTGGCAACCTCGGCATTGGTGACCGCAGAAAAATCGACTTGCGTATCTGTGATTACCGCCCCCGTAGGACAGGTCAGTGCACCAACCTCAGGTGGAGTAATCGCCTTCGTGAAGTTTACCTTGAGGCCCACGCCCAATGCTGTCAGAAGGTCCCCTCCACCAAATCCGTACTCAGACGTGCCATCAAGGCCCTCATCACCGTAGTGAAGACCAGCATTAAGCTCCGCGAAAAGTGAACTGCGTGGGTTAATAGCAAAGTCCACACCCGCGCCGAGGAGTGGCCCAAAACCACTCCCACTCTCCTCACTCGTGTAAGGCGCCATTTCCTGAGTCACATTCCCAAAAGAATACGACAGACCGAAGTTGACATAAAAGGCATTACGCGTCGTTGCCTCAGCAAACGTATAACGTCCGATAGCCTGAACGGAACTCCGGAATGAGTCGTCATTTCCTACATTTACGAGATTTTTGACACGCGCCGGAAACTGTGTGATCACAGGATAATCTCCCGCAACGTACGCCAGACTTATCCCGAAGGGAACGCTCAACTGGTAGCCCAGCTCAAGTCCAAAATTCCAGGGACTGCCCGCATCGAAAGCATCGCCGTTGAAGTTAAATGGTGACTGTTCATTATCCCCAAAATACCCGGAGAATCCTATGCGGGGCTTTACGAACATTGTGCCCTCCGGGCGCAATTTTTTTGCATACTCCTGCGCGAATGTGCCAGGCACAATCACGAGAATCAGGGCTAGCGATACAAGCCTGAGCATCGTTGTCGAAAATCGTATTAAGTTTTTCATGAATTCCTACTCTGTTGTTTTTTCGTGTTCGTGCGTTCTAACTAGAACGACTGGTTCATTTCATTCACATGCCGCAGGAGCTGAACCTTGTAGCGGGCAGCCTTATTGCGGTGAATGACTCCCTTCGTTGCCAATCGGTCCAGGTACGCCTGGGTCTCAGGGTAAAGAGACTGTGCAGCAGAAGCATCATCCGTTTGCATAATCTTCTTAACCATCGTTCGCATTCGGCTTCGATGTTCGCGATTGCGAAGTCGGCGCGCAGCGTTCTGGCGTACTCGCTTGATTGCAGAAGCGTGCTGGGGCATTGATTTTTAGTGTTTTTGAATCCAGAATACAGGCAACATACGACACGCTTGTACCATTACCTACATTATGTTGTTCTCTAGTCCATCATTTTCCGCAGGAAAGCCGGCGTATCTCCTGAAGACTTTCGTCCCCGGGATTTAGGTGGCTCATTATCTTCATCTTCGCTCAAGTACAGAACCTTCGACTCTTCTCCCGACTTGTTCCTACTGGACTCGACAAGTCCACGACGCTCCCACGCCGGCGTATCCAAAGTTTTGAGGTTTTGTTCTCCCTTGTACCCAAAAACTTTTTCGTTCAGTAACGGCCTGCTTTGCTGCTCCTCTTTGGGTTCCTCGGCATGCCCAAGACCTGTCGCAATCACAGTAATCCGCACGGAGTTTTTCATCTCACTGTCAACCACCACGCCAGCGATGATTTCGGCACCCTCTCCAGCTTCCTCTCTGATGACCACCATAGCGGAATTCACCTCTTTGATCGGTATTGAGTCAGCGGTGATGTTGACTAGGACGTTCCGCGCTCCTGCTATGGACACACCGTCCATGAGCGGGCTAGAAATCGCATCAAGGGCAACAGTGGCAGCACCCGCCCCCAAATCACCCGTGGCAACTCCCATGATTGCCGTTCCGCTATCCTCTATTGTTGTCCGCACGTCTGCAAAATCCAGGTTAATCAAGCCAGTCTTTGTAATCAGATCGCTTATACCACGGGTAGCATTGCACAGAATGCCGTCTACACGTTTGAATGCTTCGGCAAGATCAGTATTCTCGTCCGCGATATCCAGCAGTCTTTCGTTAGGGATCACAATGAGTGTATCCACACACGGCTTCAGTTGCTCAATGCCTTGCCTGGCAGATTTCATACGTTTATGGTTCTCGAACTCGAAGGGTTTAGTGACGATAGCCACTACCAGGATGCCCATTTGCCTTGCAACGTCGGCCACAACCCCTATCCCTCCTGTACCCGTTCCTCCTCCCATACCAGCGGTGATAAAAATCATGTCAAATCCGTGCAGAGCTGTCTCAAGCTCTTCTACACATTCCAGCATGGCCTGCAACCCTACGTCTGGTCGCGCTCCTGCCCCCAGTCCCTTGGTTAGTTTTCGACCTGCCTGAATCTTGTGTGTCGCAAGACTTTTGTTCAGGTCCTGGGCATCCGTATTCACGGCCATGAATTCGACAGACTCCAAGCCGTCGTTGACCATACTGTTGATGGCGTTACCTCCGCCTCCTCCCACACCAACAACGCAAATCTTTGCCACACCGCTATATTCGGCGTCAAAAGTAAACCGGTTTTTTTGTTGAGTTTCCATGGAGTCACCCTAAGAGTTTTGCTTGATTATGTTTGCAGCAGTTTGAGTTGCCCTATAACTCATCGAACCAACCTTTCATACGTTCGACGATCCGTCCCCAGGAGGAGCTGTTCTTTCCACTGTATGACGCTGCACCAGGCAGCCGTTTATCCACACCGTCCTGGGTTATTGATCTCATCATTTCTGGACGAAGTCCGTACAGTACCAGTCCCACACCAGTGGCATACTTTGGATCTGAAACCTCTTCCCAGAGTCCACTTCCATGCTTCGTTGGATAACCAACACGTGTTTCGAGCCCCAGTATCTCATTCGCCAATTCCTGGGTTCCCCGAATCATTGATCCTCCACCAGTCAATACGGCACCCGCAGAGAGATGCTTTCCGTACCCACTACGTCTTATCTCGATTGCAATGATCTCCATAATTTCTTCCAGGCGAGGCTGAATGATCTGGGCCAATGCGCTGGAGCTGATCTCTTTTTCCTGCCTGCCCCCTAATCCTGGCATGCGGATCTTTTCTCCGTCCTCTGTAAGATCTACCTGTGCACAGCCGAACTGGATCTTAAGTTGCTCTGCCTGGTTACGCATAACCCCCAGTCCCTTCCGTATATCTTCCGTCACATGGTTGCCCGCCACAGCAATGACAGCCGTATGTCGGATCGTGCGATCTTCAAAAACCGCGACATCTGTAGTACCTCCCCCAATATCTATCAGGACCACACCTACCTCTTTTTCATCGGAATGCAGAACGCTGAAAGAGCTGGCCAGGGGCTCAAGTACCACATCCTCAACTTGATAACCCGCTTTTTCTATGCATCTGTAAATATTCTTGGCCGCGGAGACCAAACCCGTAATGATATGCACGTTTGCTTCAAGGCGTACACCGTTCATACCCACCGGATCCAGCACACCATCCTGGCCATCAACGATAAACTCCTGCGGTATAATGTGGAGGATTTCTCTGTCGGGCGGCATGGCTACATGCGTCGTATCCTCAATCAACCGCTTTACATCCTTCGCTGAAATCTCGTGCTCACGACTCGCTATCGTTATCACACCCCGGCTCTGGAAGCTCTGGATATGATCTCCCGCGATGCCCGCAATTACGCTCTGGACCTCTATGTCCGCTGCCCGTTCTGCCGCCCTTACAGCTTTCTGGATGGATGCAACGGTTTTGTCAATATTGACCACCACACCCCTGTTCAGACCATCAGACTCAGTAGTACCAATACCAAGTACGTTGATCTTGCCCATTTCATCAGACTCAGCCACGACAGCACATACCTTCGTAGTGCCTATGTCCATTCCGACTACTATTCGATCATCCATGGCTTGCAGTTTTATAGATAGCTACGCCGATTTTTCTCTCGTTATGATTTGTCCGTCGAACCGCAAATCAATGACATCAAAGACTCGATCTTCATGTCTTTCCACCTCCTTGTCCCAAAAGTCATACAGACGATCCAGACGCTTTTCCCAATCTTTGGATCCAAGGCGTACAACCGCTGTGTGATCGGCCCCCATCGCTCGCGCGATCAGGGTCAGGCTGCTCTCTGTTATTTCGAACTCGGATACGAGGATGTCCATCCGTGGGCCAATCCGCGGCAAGAGTGCCAGCAGATTTCGCACTTCTGTATTCTTCACTGGACGCACTGCGTGATAAGGCTCGGGCACCCCCCGCACGAGTGGTACATCAAATACCACATGTGTGGCGGGAGGCATCATATAGCCATATTCGTCCAGATAATAAGCTGTGTCACCATTCCCGGTCAGTACGAGTAGACGCGGTACACGTTCACGGATCTGCACATGTGTTGTGCCCGTCGGATAACACACAGCGCGCGCGCTGTGAATCCACGGGTGCCTCCGCAATCGATCAACAATCATTTCTGGAGTAATTGTACTGTCCACTAGACTGTGCACCGAGGCAGAATCAGCGTACTGGATGCCCACAATATCAACGCGAACGCAGGGGCGCTCCCACAGGTATTTCCAGCCCATTACGCCCCCTAGGCAGATCGGAATGACTACCAGGAGTGCGGTCAAAATTCGTTTACGCTTACCTTGCATCATTTCAGGCGGCTGCACCTCGGAACAGCTCTTCAGTGTATTGTCTGGCAACGCGCCAAATGTCTCCTGCTCCCATGAACAGTACTACGTCGCCCGGTTCACCCAAGTCGCGCAATACAGGCAGTATATTTTTCTTCTCCATGTAGCGGGCATCACGATGCCCACGGGCTGTGGCCAAGTCCGCAATCAATGTGCCAGTCACTCCGGCGATTGGTTTTTCGCGAGCGGGATAAATTTCTGTCACGATCATCACGTCCGCATTGAAGAATGCACGCGCGAACTCCTCCTTGAAATCGTTTGTCCGCGAGTATAGGTGCGGCTGAAAAATCGCCACAATCCGTCGATCTGGATAACCTTCATTTGCAGCATTTAGTGTAGCAGTTATCTCGGTCGGATGATGAGCGTAGTCGTCGATCACAAGGATATCGTGCGCCTCACCCAATAACTGAAAACGTCTGTACACGCCGGCGAAATGCTCCAGGCCCGCTTTGATACGACTAAAATCAATCTCCAGCTCCACCCCTACAGCAACCGCAGCTAAAGCATTGCGTACGTTGTGCAGTCCGAGGGCCCGAAGGGTAATAGATCCCTGTCGACTGCCAAACACAACTACATCAAACTGCATGGCCATACCTTGCTGCACAATCCCTTCGGCCCGCACCATGGCCTGCCGTGCTGTACCGTAAGTCACCACCCTGCGGTCAATGTCGCCAATGATAGCCTGTACGCCAGGATCATCTAGACAAACAATCGCAGCACCGAAAAAGGGCACACTGGCTGCAAACGTCGTAAAGGCTCGGTAAACTTCTTTCAGGTTTCCGTAGATGTCCAGATGATCTGACTCAATAGTAGTAATGACTGCCAGGGCAGGGGTTAATCGCAAAAAGGCACGATCATACTCATCTGCCTCAATCACAATAATGTCACCGTCACCACTGACCGCGTTGGTGTTTAATTCGGCTACCTTGCCCCCAACAATAATCGTGGGATCAAATCCGCCTTCTGCTACAACGCGCCCCACCATACTGGTAGTCGTGGTTTTTCCGTGCGTGCCCGCGACCCCCACGCCATACTTCATGCGCATGAGCTCTCCGAGCATTTCCGACCGGGAGATTAACGGAATGCGGGCGGCAGCCGCAGCTTGCGTTTCAGGGTTCTCACTCACATCCACCGCGGACGAGTAGACGACCACGCACGCACCTTCTCCCTGTTTCCGGTCATGACCTTCATACACTGTCGCTCCTTCGGCAACGAGCTTATCCGTTAGTTCACTGAGGCACAAATCTGAACCCGTAACCCGGTATCCTCGGGACAGAAGTACTGTGGCAATCGAGCTCATCCCGATCCCCCCAATGCCCACCATGTGTACATGACGGATACGTCCAAGTATGGGTTGTCTTCGCTTTGATTTCATGCCTGTCCCTCCCATCCAACGAGTGCCAGAATATCCTTTGCGATGGTCATGGCAGCTTCAGGTTTAGCAGCTTTTCGCGCTTCATCTGCCATTTTATGTCTTTGCTCGGGATTAGCCAAGAGTTCGGGAACCCGTGTGACCAGTGCACTCAATAGCTCCTCCTCCGGCATATGTATTGCCGCACCTATTCGCTCCATGCTGCGAGCATTCTTTGTCTGATGATCCTCAGCGACATGTATTGACGGTACGAGGATAGCAGGAGTAGAGGTGCACAAAAGCTCACTGCATGTAAGAGCACCTGCCCGTGCCAAAACCAGGTCGCAGGCCGCATATGCCAGATCCATTCGATCCACGTACTGCACGACTCTGAGCCTCGGACGTTCTTTTTTTCGCATCCGGTTGTAGTAAAGTCGTCCGGTTTGCCAAATGATGTGAATATCCGGATCCGAGAGAATTTTATCCACAACCTGGCCCATTGCCTCATTGATGGCCTGGCTGCCCAGCGAACCTCCGAATACGAACAACACTTTCGCATTTTTGGGCAACTCGAGCGCCTCTCGGCTAGCTTCACGTGCGGTGGCAGTTAATTCCCGTCGAACGGGATTACCGCTGACTCGACAGCGGCCTTCTGGGAACCAACTCTCGGCCTCTTTAAAAGCGATGTGAATCTGTGCTGCCCTACGCCCGAGAATTCGATTTGTCACACCTGCATATGCATTCTGCTCTTGGGCAACAGTTGGCCGTCCGCGCATACTGGCAGCCCACAATACCGGTCCCGATACATACCCACCGGTTCCAACCGCGACATCGGCATCAAAATCATTCACCAACTGGTAGCTCTGCCACAGCCCCGCAGCCAGCTTTAACGGCAAATTGATATTGCGCAGTGGCTGTTTGCGATGAAATCCGCTGATCGTGATTGGATGGATTTCAAACCCCGCCTCCGGTACAGCGCGCCATTCCAGATGATCACGTGTCCCCGCAAACGCAATTGCACTCGTCGGCGCAAGCGAACGTATTGCCTGAGCGATAGCTATCGCAGGATAAATGTGACCGCCCGTGCCGCCACCAGCAAATAATATGCGAGGAGTTCTCATCATCGCTCTATTTGTCGCGAAATATTCAACAGAATCCCCAGAAGAATGCCTGCCGAAATCATTGATGTACCACCATAGGAAACCAGCGGAAGGGGAAGGCCCGTAACTGGCAGTAATCCCACAGCTACACCCGTATGTACAAAACCATACAGTGTAAGGATCGTCGTACAGCCGACGGCAACAAAGAGCCCAAGTGGATCCGTTGCATGCCGAGCAATGCGCAAAAACCCTCGAAAAAGCAGGACCACGAACAATGCCAGGAGCGCAAGTCCCCCCAGCAGTCCATATTCCTCGGTGATGATAGCGAAAATAAAGTCGTTGTACGGAGCCGGGAGAAAATCTCGTTGCACACTCTTGCCGGGGCCGCGACCAGTTAATCCTCCCATGGCAAGCGCAATGTGTGCCTGCCGGGCCTGATATCTCTCGCCCTGCACACTGAAAGTCTCTACCTCTTGCGAGTTCGGGAAAATATTCACACCGAGATACGACTCCAGCCGCTGCGCCCGGTTTGGCGAGCTAACCAACATCAGCGCCGCACAGATGGTAGCCAAAAACGCCACACTACCAATGTAGCGCAGACTAAAACGACCCACATATGCCATGAGCATCACCGAAACTAACACGAGGAATGCTGTCGACACGTCCTCAAGACCTATCAAACCGACCGTAGTAAAAATCCACAATGACAGCGGCAGAAATGTCCGTGTGAAGCTCTGAATGTACTCTTGTTTGCGCACCAGCAGTACGGCTATATAAAGGATAAGTGAGATCTTGGCCAAGTCTGAGGGCTGCACACTTAGCATGCCAAACTGGAATGCGCGTGTGGCACCTCCATACGTCACTCCAAAAATCCGTACGAGCACCAATAATAGCAGTGAGCCGATCAGGAATAACCTAGACCAGCGTGCCAGATGGTGGTAATCTACCACGCTGAATACGGCTAACGCCATCAGTGCAAGCACCACGCGCAATGAATGTCGCACAAGAAACAGTTCGGTATCCCCACCCGCCTTGACCTCAGCCAGGAAAGCAATGGCACTGTACACGGCCATTACCCCAACTGCAGAGAGTACGAGCGCTATCCACAGGATATACTTGTCCAAGGGACGCTGATCCTGTACATGCCGGGGAAATATTTTGAGGGGACTGATCATGCGTCAGAAGCTCTCTACAATGCTTTTAAATCTCATGCCTCGTTCTTCGTAATTACTGAACAGGTCGAAGGAGGCACATGCCGGACTTAGGAGCACTACATCACCGGCTTTGGCACAATCGCGTGCCGCCTGCGCCGCTTCGTCCAGCGTTTCCACGGTCATTGCATGTTTGCTGCACGGCCCTAGCTCCTTCATGACCTTGGGCGCACTTTCGCCAAATGCAATTAGGGCCTGTACTTTGCTGGTGATGAGCGGTTTGAGAATTTCATAGTCGTTTCCCTTATCCCGACCACCGACCAGCAATACGATTGGTGCTTTGAAGCTGTGCAGAGCATACCAAAGCGCATTCACGTTGGTAGCTTTGGAATCATTCACATAGGTGACTCCCTCGACCCGGCGTACTATCTCCAGCCGATGATCTACACCGGCGAATCCTCGCAGGCTTTCCCGCAGCACTTCGTCTGATAGTCCGACAGCCTGACCTGCGAGGGCGGCTGCCAATGAATTGCCAACATTGTGCGGTCCGGGTATTCTCAGCTCCTCCGTCCGCAGAAGTGTTCTTTCCTGCAGTCTGATCATGCCCTCAACTGCACTGGCCCCGTTTGATAGATGAACCTGTCTGCTGAAGGGCACCCCCCGAACGTCAGAGGTTGTCACAAAATGCTCTACACGCTCACGCACGAGCGTATCGTCATAATTGTAAACCACTACATCTCCGGCCGATTGGTTTTCGCAAATGCGCAGTTTGCTTTCGGCATAGCGCTCGAAGCTGCCACCATATCGATCCAGGTGATCGGGCGTAATGTTCAATACTACGCTCACACTTGGGCAAAACGTATCAATATGATCCAGTTGAAAACTTGACACCTCTAACACCACGACGGTATCTCGCCGTAACTCTTTTAAATGATCTGAGAGCGGGGTACCAACGTTGCCTGCAACAATCACCTGCCGACTCGCTGTCTTCATCATGTGACCAATGAGCGAGGTTGTTGTCGTTTTCCCGTTGGTCCCGGTGATGGCGACGATTTGTCCTTTGGCGTACCAGGATGCAATCTCCAGTTCAGAGTATACCGGGATTCCCAGGGTCAATGCTCCCCGAACCGGCGACGCTGCACTTGGCACACCCGGGCTCACAACCAGAAAGTCCGCTGATAATGTAGCCTTTGTATGCCCGTTGGTTTCCACGATGACGCCATGCTCTTCGCACCAGACCATGGTTGCATGATCTATCGGCCCGCTATCTGAGAGCATTACGCGGGCACCGGCCCGGACCAATAATTTGGTCACCGCCCATCCGCTCCGGGCTGCTCCCAAAACGGTTACTCGTTTACCCTTGATTGTTCGCTCGTGCATCATCGGATTCGGAGAGAAAGCACAGTAGCCAGTACTGTGACCACGGTTACCAACCAGAAACGGGTGACAATCTTGGCCTCATGCACCCCCTGTCCCTCATAGTGATGGTGCAAGGGAGCCATAAGAAATATTCGCTGACCCGTACCTGTCTTTCGGCGGGTATAGCGGAAATAGGTGGTCTGCATAATGACCGATACCGTCTCCATGAAGAAGACCGCACACAAAAGTGGCAACAACAACTCCTTCTTAACCATTAGGGCCAGCACCGCGATTGCTGCTCCCAGAGCAAGCGATCCGGTATCTCCCATAAAGACCGTTGCCGGGTAACTGTTAAACCACAAAAATCCCAGACATGCAGTGACCATGGCAGATGCGAATACGGTCAACTCGCCCGCACCACTCAAGTGCGTCACACCCAGGTACGAGGAAAAACCTGCATGTCCGGCTACGTAACACAATGCAACCAATCCCAGCGCCACGATTGCAGTGACACCAGCTGCAAGTCCATCTAAGCCATCCGTCAGATTGACTGCATTTGAGGTCGCGGTGATCACCAGAACGCTCATCGGAATGAACAGAATCCACCCTAGATCAGCTCCTTCCAGAAACAGATTCCCCAACACGTTGTAGTCGAAATGCCAATCGCGTAAGAACGGCAGTTCTGTCATAGCGCGTGTATCTGCAAATTGTGGATGGAAGTACATCACGCTTCCTATAAGCAGTCCAAGCCCTGCCTGTCCAGTTATTTTCATGCGTGGAGCCAGACCTGCTTTATCCTTGCGAACCGTCTTCACATAATCGTCTGCGAACCCGAATGCACCCATCCAAAGGGTGGCAATCACGATAAGCCAGACGTAGATCTCACGCAGATCTCCCCACAACAGTGTCGAAATCACGATTGCACTAATAATGATCAGCCCCCCCATCGTTGGCGTTCCGTTCTTATGCGAGTGATCCACGAGGTTGGTGTTCAATCCCGTGCGTACCTCTTCGCCAAGCTGTTTGCGTTTGAGCCAGTCTATTACGCGCGGTCCGATCACCATAGCTACGATGAACGTGGTAATAGCTGCGAGCGTTGCCCGCACAGTGATGAACTCGACCACCTGCAATCCCGGTGGGCTGAACGACGTTTCCAGCCACTGTAGCACGAAGTAGAGCATAGCTTCAGCCGGCTGGTTGTGGATTACGTGGAGCAAAAGCCTCCAAGACCAGATTTTGATCTCTCATCCTGATTTGGATGCCCTTTTCGATCTGTACTGACTCATGGCCTTTACCGGCAATGAGCACAAGATCCCCTGCCTTGCACGTTTGCGCGACATAGCGTATTGCTTCGGGCCTGGAAGGAATCACCCGTACCTGATCTGGGTGCAGCATACCGGAGAGAATAGCCTCAGCTATTGCCTCCGGGGATTCATCCCGTGGATTATCATTTGTGACGACAACCCGATCTGCTAGCTGTTCGGCAACGGCTCCCATCAGGGGGCGCTTGATCTGATCCCGATTGCCCCCGCATCCGAATACACACCACAAACGGGCATGTCTTTCACGAGTACGCCTGATTGCCTGCAGAGCTTGTTCCAGGGCATCGGGTGTGTGTGCAAAATCAATCACAACACGCGTATCGTCATCACACATATACTGCTCGAACCGGCCGGCAACAGGATGTGCTTCTGACAGCGCTTCAATGACATCTGCTCCGGGTAACCCGGTTGCCCGGGCTGCACCATATGCGGCAGCCAGATTGTAAGCATTAAAGTGACCTGTCAAACGGAATGTGCTGGTTTGGCCGTCCAGACGCAGCCTGAGTCCGCTTGGAGTATCCTGTACGACACTGAATTGAATATCTGAATCCGGGTCCTGGCCGAATGAGCAACGAGTAGCCCGTGTACTCTGAATCATACGCTCGCCCGCGGCATCGTCCTGATTGTAGATCGCTACAGAGCTGGAGTCCAGACCATCAAATAGTCGTTTCTTCGCGGCTAAATACCGCTCCATAGTTCCATGGTAATCCAGATGGTCGTGCATCAGATTGGTGAACACACCAACCGAAAAGTCCAGTGTGGCTGTGCGGCACTGGTCCAGGGCGTGTGATGAAACCTCAATCACGCAAGCCTTGCAGCCGGAATCCACCATTTGTGCCAGCATCGGCTGAAGATCGGTAGCATCAGGCGTCGTGAGTGTAGACGTATACGTGGCCTGTCCGGTTAAGCAGGTTACAGTCCCTACCAGGCCGGTGGGCGTACCAGTGTGCTCCAGTACATGCCGTATAAGTGTACTCGTAGTTGTTTTTCCGTTTGTACCAGTTACTCCCGTCAGTTGCAGAGAACGGGCTGGGTCTCCACAAAACGCCGACGCAATCACAGCAGCAGCCTTTCGTGTATCACGCACCTGCACAGCGTTGGAGACTTCATCCGGTGCATCCTCACAAACGATGATCCGGGCACCTGCCTCGAGTGCGTGCTGGATATAAGTATGTCCGTCAACCTGATGTCCCCGCACAGCTACAAAGACGTATCCTGGCTGCACTTTGCGGCTATCCTGAGTAACCCCCGTCACAGCTATTCCCGGCATATGCGCGGTATCGTCGGCAGAAAGCCCTGCGCTGGTCAATCGGATATGTAGGTCAGACCAGTTCATTCTATTGCAACCGGAGTATCACCTTTGTATCAACCAGAGCTCCCGGCTCTGGAGATTGCTCTACTACGCGTCCCTGTCCGTTCAACTGAACACGAAATCCATTTGCAGCCAAGAGGAACCATGCAGCTCTCGCATCCAGGCCAATCACATCGGGCATAATCTCCGACGTGTGGGTCAATGGAGTCGAGAGCACCGGTGCGTTGTCTCCAGTTCGTACGGTCTGCGAGCGTTCGGATACCAAACGTGTGCTTGCGGGCGAGCGCTTCGAAGTTTCCTCTTGCTGCGCCCATGCCTGCCGCACCAGTTTTTCGAGCAGTGGGGGTGAATCGGAGGCAGGAGGCGGAAGGGTTGGGTCTGAAAATGTTGCTATCCAGCGCTCGGCTATCCGCCTGAATATGGGCGCAGCCACCTCTCCACCATAAATACTGGTCCTGGGCTCATCCAGAACCACAATCATTGCCACCTGCGGATCCTCCGCTGGATAAAATCCGACGAATGTTGCTCTATAGCCTCTGCCGTAACGTCCGCGGACCACTTTGCGTGCGGTTCCCGTCTTTCCGGCAATGGTGAATTCTTCTGTTTGTGCTTTTCGTGCGGTTCCTTCTCGAACCACATTAATAAAGGCCGGCAACAGTGTTTGCACTGTTTCCGGCTGGAGTATACGCCGAATGGAGTCCGTCCTTGCCGGATCATCCGCTGCATGCCACAGCACGTGTCCGGTCACGTCACGCCGCTCAGAAACGATATATGGCTGACGCAGCAGACCGCCATTGGCCAGTGCAGCGTATGCCATAACCATTTGCAATGGCGTTACATCTACTTCGTAGCCGATAATGAGTGAAGCTTTCGTAGTCTTGCTCCACCGGTTGGTTCGCTTGAGTAGGCCCGCAACCTCACCCGGAAGATCTACCCACGTTTTTTGCCCGAACCCGAAATTACGTGCATACCTGTACAACTGCTCTGCCGGCATTTGTTGTGATGTAAGCGCCATACCCACATTGCTGCTTTTTGAGATCACCTCACTAAAGGGGATTTCTCCGTGGCTGTGCGTATCGTTCAGCGTGCGCCCATTGAGTACGAGTTCACCGTCGCCGGTATCTACAAGGCGATCCATTGAAGTAATTCCTGTTTCCAGGGCCGCGGAGGCGCCTATCAGTTTGAAGGCTGACCCTGGCTCCAGCCGGTCAGTTATGGCACTGTTGCGCCAGGCATACACTGGGGCATTCAGTGGGGCATTCGGATCAAAGGTAGGAACATTGGCTATGGCCAGAATCGCGCCGGTATGAGGATCGACCGCGATTGCGCTTCCTCGATTGGCACGCGCATCAGCCACACCAGTAGCCAGCTCCTCCTCCATGATGGTTTGCCGGATGAGATCAATCGTGAGCACCAGCATTTGTCCGTCTTTGGGCGGGATAACTATGCCGTCTGCATCAACCCGGCGGTATCCCCGACGATCGCGAAGGAGCGTGCGCCTCCCCGCTTTACCCCGCAGGTATTCATCGTATTCCAGTTCCAGTCCCGCTTTACCCACACCGTCAACATCAACGTGCCCAAGTACATGGGCTGCTGTTTTACCATAGACATACCGACGCTGGAACCGCTCCTCCAGCACTACGCCGGGGATGTTCCATGAAGCTATTTCTGTGCGCTGCTCCGGGGTCAGGTTGAGCAGTCTTACAAATTGTTCACTTCTTCGGCGATCAATCCGTCTGTACAGCTGCGTGCTCGACGTTCCGGTTATCTTTGCCAGTCGAGACAGGAAGTCATCTTTCTGTGCTTCGAACCCAGGTGCGGTAGGATCAAGTGTAAGATCATACCTCGGCGAGTTTACGGCCAGTGCACGCCCGCTGGCATCTACAATATCTCCCCGTTCGGGGGGCAATAGCTCTTGAGATTGTGTCTGACGCAATCCCGCTTCACGCAGATCTTCACCGCGGTCAATCTGCAACCAGATCAACTGTCCAATAATAATGAACGCAAGTACTGTCAGACCTGTCAGTACAACGTACATTCGACCGAGTATCTGATCTCTGATGTTCATTGCTGGGGGATCTCAGCCAGTGTATCTGCAGGAATAGCTCCTACATGCTCATATTCATGTCCTTCCTGAAGTCCGAGTGTCTGCGCACGCCGGTAAATAACAGAAGGACCAGTAGCAGCGTTGTATTCCGCTAGGGTGCGGTTATGCTGCAGGTGAAGCCGGACGTTTTCGCGGCGCTGGATATTTATTTCTTCCAGAAGATCCTGCGATTGATAAACGTGACCAATATAGATTGTGAGTGCTCCCGCAATTGCGAAGACCATCAGGCCAAAGCGCAGGGTTGATATACGCGCTAAAACTCTCGGTTTAGGAGAGATTTCATCTATGACCGTCAGCTCCTGCCAGCTGCGGACAGTGCGCATCGCTCCCTCCACTGCACGTCGAGTGCGCGGGGTCCGGTCGCGGGGTCCTGTATTCCTAAAATTGCGGCTATATGCCATAACAAAACTTTTCTATGCACTGCCTGGAAAAGAGCAACGAACACCGGCTCGCAGTTTTGCACTTCGGGACCGACGATTAACGGTAATCTCTGTGGTGTCTGGTACCACAGGTCGGCGCGTGAGCGGTTGCCAAGGTACAAGCCTCACACCATAGACATCCCGCTCGGGCTCGCCCGTCAGGACTCCATCCCTCAGAATGCGCTTCACCATTCGATCCTCCAATGAGTGATAGCTGATCACTACCAGGCGTCCGCCTTCGGCCACGACCCGTGCGCTGGCTTCCAGAACCTGTGCCAGCTCGTCCATTTCACCGTTTACAGCAATACGCAGTGCTTGGAATGTGCGGGCCACTGCCCGTGATTCCCATCGCAAGGGGACTGCGCTGCGAACAGCTGTAGCCAAATCCGTCGTAGTTCCTATTGGCCGACATGCCACAACACGTTGGGCTATTCGTCGTGCATGAGGTTCTTCTCCCCAGCGGCGTAGGATTTTGCGCAGTGCATTCTCTGTAACCCTATTCACTATATCGGCTGCGGTCAACTGCGACTCCGCATCCATTCGCATGTCTAGAGGAGCCGTCTGGCGATGACTGAAGCCTCTTGGGCCGTGATCCAACTGGTATGAAGAGACCCCTAGGTCGAGCAGCAGCCCCGTGATAGGCGTGTGATCCTGCACAAGAGCCTCCAGATTGCTGAAAGCGCCTTGATACACCACTAACCGCTTCGAATCAATGGCCTCGGGTAGTCGCATCTCCACGGCATGCACAGCATCGGCATCCCGATCAATTGCAATCACGCATCCGTTGGGCGAAAGCGCAGAGAGGATAGCCTCAACATGCCCCCCTCCTCCTGCAGTAGCGTCAACGTACATGCCATTTGTATCCGTTACCAGATATTCCAGTACAGTATGACAGAGAACCGGTGTGTGGTAGGCGGTTGCGTACGGCCCTTTTGCCGTCAACATCCATCCCCCATCACTTGCGTCGCAAGCGTCTCATAGTCCGCTTCCTCAGCCGCCAAATATTCGTCAAATTTTTGGGGATCCCAGATTTCAATGTGTCTCTGACTTCCGAGAATCAATGCATTCTGTTTTATCCCCGCGTACTCAAGTAGCGGTCTTTGAAGCGCGATACGACCCTTTTTATCTAAAATCACTTCCTCCGCCCATCTCAGGAACCGACGGGTAAAAGCCCTGTCCCGCCGGTTGTATGGATTCAGTCCCTCAATGTCACTTTCAATATCTCTCCATCTGTCGAGCGGATACGCATAAATGCATTCCTCGAACCCCCGTGTGATTACGAATGTCTCTCGTGCATCTGCACTCATACAGGCACGCATCTTCGCAGGAACTGCTATGCGTCCCTTTACGTCTATCGAATATGTTGCCTGTCCCTTGAAACCTGACATTCGGCGTTACCCGGGTATAACCTCGCGAGGATATGATACGAAAAAATTTCCCACTTTTCCCCACTTTTTCCCCAAGATACTCCTTTTTTCTTTATTGTGCAAAGATATTTCCCCTATATGAACTAATATCCTTGCCCAATGCACCTATCCTGTCAGGTGGGATGCATGCTGTCGTATCAGATGGGATTCCGGTCAGGAAGCAGTTAAGGGGTCCTATTTTCCGGATGCTGCAAACGCGCCGGCCGCAGCAGAAACAAATGATGTGAAAAGGGGGTGGGGGCGGCCAACGGTAGATCGATATTCCGGATGGAACTGCACGCCGATATACCAGGGATGAGTGGGCCATTCAGCAATCTCCACGAGTTCGTTTGCCGGATTTATGCCCGTGAACTGGATCCCCTGTGCTTCCAGAAAATGCCTGAGCGCATTGTTGATCTCATATCGATGACGATGCCGTTCATGTACCATCGTCTCTTTGTAAATAGAATGCACGAGAGACCCCTCGACTAGACGGCAATCATACGAACCAAGCCGCATTGTACCGCCCTTATCAAATACTCCCTTCTGGTCCTCCATCAGATCAATAACCGGCCAGGGGGAGTCTGGATTAAACTCGGTAGAATCAGCATCTTCCATGTTGCATTCATCACGTGCAAACGCAATAATTGCACACTGCAGCCCCAGACAAATACCCAAGAAGGGGATGTTATTGATACGGGCGTACCGGGCTGCCTCAATCTTGCCCTCAATACCACGTGTTCCAAAACCAGGCGCTACCAGAATACCTGTCACATCACCGAGCATCGCTTCACAGTTCTGTTCGCTTATGCTCTCGCTCTCCACAAGCTTCAGGTCCACATGAACGGATAACTTTGCGCCCGCCAGTATGAATGACTCAGAGATTGACTTATAAGCATCTTGATGTGCCACGTACTTGCCCACAAGTGCAATGCGAACCTCCTGCTCCGGTGCATGCAGCCGCTGGATGAAACGCGTCCAGTTCGCCAGATCCGGCTCGTCCGTTAAGCGCCTGTTAGCCACACTATCTGTAATTCTCAGGCGCTCAAGCATAAGTTTTTGGACACCTTCCTTTGCAAGCTGAAGCGGCACCTCGTAAATAGAGCGTGCGTCAAGTGCCTCAATCACTGCTCGAGTCTCCACGTTGCAGAAGCGTGCTATCTTGCGTCGTAATTCCGCATCCAGTGAGCGCTCAGACCGGCATACCAAAAGATCCGGCTGGAGTCCGTAGGAAAGCAGCATTTTGACTGAATGCTGGGTCGGTTTGGTTTTCAGCTCTCCAGCCGCTGCCAGAAACGGCACGAGGGTTAAGTGAGCAATCTGGACATTCGCTGCGCCTCTTTCGTAGCGCAACTGTCGAATGGCCTCGAGGTATGGCAGACTCTCAATATCCCCGACTGTACCGCCTATTTCTGAGATCACAACATCCAGGTCCTGTTCTTCAGGAAGGCGCAGGATCCAGCTTTTGATTTCGTCGATGATATGGGGGACGACCTGTACTGTCTTTCCCAGATACTCACCGGCACGTTCCTTGCCTATAACTTCACTGTATACGCGGCCGGTGGTGATGTTATTAGCTTGGCTTGTTTCGTGACCCAGGAATCGTTCGTAGTGGCCAAGATCCAGATCTGTTTCCGCCCCATCATTCGTGACGAAAACTTCTCCGTGTTCATAGGGATTCATTGTGCCTGGATCCACGTTAATGTATGGATCCAGTTTTAGTATAGAAACCCTCAGGCCATGGCTTTCAAGAAGCCTGCCCAGGGAAGCACAGAAAATTCCCTTACCAAGCGAAGACGTAACGCCTCCTGTCACGAAAATATATTTTGTCACCTCAGTTCGCAAAAATTACGATGGTTAATTCTAAGTCTGAACCATGGCACTAGGGCCTAGCAAAAGTAAGACTTTTGGCTGGACCTTATCAAGTTTCCCGACGAGCAACAACAATCAGGCCCGTTCCTGCATCATTATTGCGACTTAGATCCAGTGCGTTCAGGGACAGTCCTAACGGTAATACAGGGATGTAATAGATCGCAACCAACGGCGCCAACAACAAGGATTTACCCAATAGCAGCATTGGTACCTTAATCAGCATACGCCAGGCTGCCGATCCTACCGGTCCGTAGCTGTAGTGTGATTCTTCTATTTTCAGCCCGGCATCTTCGAGCTTTCGAGTCAATTCTCCGAGATTGTAGCCATCTCGCACATGCTCACCGATGAAGCTGGATTGTCCATCGGCTTTGACATCAGATCCGCCCTGGTCGCTAGGTGTGCTAATAATAAGACGCCCCCCGGGAAGCAAGCGCCGCGAAAAGTGACCGATCGCAACCTCATCGGACTCAATATGCTCTAGAATGTCCACTGCCAAGATGCAGTCAAAAGCTCCCTTGACTTTGGGTTTCGTCACGTCATCGACCAACAGCTCGACCCGATCAGACAAACCGAAGGCCAGAAAACAGCGGGCTGCCCGGTCAAGGTAATCTTTTTTAATATCTATTCCGGTGACCGAAACTCCCGAATACTTTCGTAGCACATACCAGGCATACTGTCCGAATCCTGTACCGGCATCCAGAAGTCTTGCGCCGGGGCCGAGGCTCAATTTTCGCAGTACACGATGGACATACCACGTTCGGAGGAATAATAAATCCAGAATTCCAAAAAGGATAGGGAGCAATCTCGGACGCGAGTCAAGCAGGCTGCCAAGCCGATCCTTGATCGGATCATACTCCATCAGATATCATTATTGTACCCATACCCCATACCGTAGAACAGGACCGTTGCAGTAACCAGCAGCTTGATTGACTGAAAATTTGTCGAGGCATTTCAAGCTCAAATATGCTGTCCTGGGCGGTTGTTGTTCCAATCTGTGTGCCATCAGTGAAAACGGTCACAAGTTCCAGGGGTTCTCCAGTGTGTTTGTTAGTTACAGTTTCGCGAACGGTAACCTGGGCCCCTGCGAAAACTGTGGTCAAGGCGATCACAGAGATAGCAAAAAACGTGTCAATGTCCAATGTCAAAATTTTCGGGATTGGCCTCCCGGTGCCTGCCAGAAAATACCTGTACGGACCTGGAAGATCAATATCTGCCGATCGGCCGGCTTAAACGAAGCACTCGAGGAAACGCCCACATTCCACAAGCCTGCTCATCTTCGTCACTGCGAGATCAACTTTGAACCACGAATATCATTGAAGCATCAACAGTCGACTGGCACGCATCGCCACCCTATGGTGTAACTCGGATCAACGTCAACGATGGATTGCCGCAGCGTGCCTGGAGATTGAACACCGATCTCTGAAACCGATCCCCCTAGACTGGCAATGGGAAACCTTGATCCGAGCACTGAAACGACACAATCGAACCCAAAACCAGTATACTAGCACAAGTAGAGGTTTACAGCTTTCCAGATCTCCACTAGCTTTGATGCATCCCCGTCGATGAACCGGGCAGTGAACCGTGGCTTTGGATTGATGTTTCAGGGTGATGTTAGGATTAGGATGATATTCTCGGAATTGTAAAAGCCTGAAATATTCTTGCATTATGGTTGACAATACGCCTGCCGATACTGCGTCTCAATCTATCCCCATCTCTGATCACGATTTGCAGAAGCAGATAGAGGCATTAGACAGAGTCATTGAACACCTTCGGTATGCCGCTGAGGCCAGAAGGAAAGTGAGAGAAGGGTGGGGCCCGAAAGAAACTTTCTGGGATGAGTTAATTGATGTAAACTGTACTCCCATGGGGCAGAACACAGAATATGGTGAAGATGCTTATTGGCATAGTATGCAGGGGGTATGGTATCTTGTAGGAGCCTATTTGGCAGAAGCTATGTCCTTGTATGACGACGATCTAGGATGACAGACCCAACGGTAAATGGAGATGGTGAAGTCAATGATGAATCCAAAGTTGCAAAGGTTCAGGATCCTGGGTCAATAGATGAGGCAGATCATGATCTCAAGCAATGGCTGAAACCGGAGACTCCGGGTGAGATAATTCAACGAATTAGTTCAATTCAGAGCGCCTCGATCTCCTCATACAGTGGTCCATTGCCTCCTGCATCCGAGGTTGCCAAATATGAAGAGGTGTATCCCGGGGCAGCTGAACGTATTTTTGGCTTGGCTGAAAGTCTCCCGAAACTCCGAGGTAAGGCGCTTGATAAGCAGCATACTCGGTCCATACTCAAAACAGTCACTTCCGCACTGATATCTTTAAGCGCGATGGCAGTAGCTGCACTTGCGGTATTGTATGATCCAGCTTGGTTGTCAATCCCACTTGGAGGCATAGGCATTTTGGGTTTATTATTGAGGGAGTGGTTTAGAAGAACAAGAGGTCGGAAACAGTAATACTTTCAATCTGGCTATAGAGATTAGTAGGTTCTACCGTGATTGTAGTAGATGGAGGTTTCAGCTACTGCAGAAGAAGAGAATTGCAGATTTGAGGTTGTTGAATCTTCTGCAACCTCTCCCGATGGTTTTTATCCTGGATCTTCCCATTGAGTCGTTCGCCTTGGCATTGGATTGTTCGTGGCGAAGTGTGTACGCATGCCTCTGAGGGGGCGTTTTAACATCTTGGCTATTTCCGTAACCTATATTAAGCTGTGGTTCAAGAGCGTAAGGGGCAGCTGTCAAGATCTGAAAATCTGCTCCATACCCCGTGGGCCAGGCTACGGATATTCAGTTTCGTCAGGAGGTCTGGCCACCTTCTGTTGTAATTCGGCGATTATATAGGGTTGCCGCTCCTCCATGCGTCTGCGCAGTATGAGATCGCCGAGAAAACCCGTACACATAGCCTGTACGCCAACAATGATGAGCAGTGCTCCCAGCAGGAGGGCTGGACGATCCCCCACGGGGTTGTCGTAAACAAATTTGTCGATGGTGATCCACAAACTGATTATAAAACCACCCAAAAACGCCAGCAGCCCCATTGAACCAAAGAAATGCATGGGGCGCGCACCGAAACGGGTCAGAAAACTCACTGTCATTAGATCCAGGCATCCTCGGATGTACCGTTCGAGTCCGAACTTCGAACGCCCATGCTGGCGTGACCGGTGCTTCACCGGACGCTCCCCAATATGGTAAAACCCCTCCCATTTAGCCAACAGTGGTATGTAGCGATGCATCTCGCCGTAGACCTTTATCGCCTTTACCACTTCGAGCCTGTACGCCTTGAGTCCACAATTGAAGTCGTGCAGCGGAATACCGGATACAATGCGGGTAACCAGGTTAAAGAAGCGGCTTGGGAGCGTTTTGCTCAGGGAGTCTTTTCGTGTCTTCTTCCAGCCGCTCACAAGATCCAGCCCTTGGTCTATGGCATCCACGAGTTGGGGGATTTCGTGCGGATCATCCTGTAAATCCGCATCCATAGTAATCACGATGCGGGCGTTTACGTGCTCAAACCCCGCTGCCAAGGCTGCACTCTTGCCATAGTTACGACGGAATCGGATACCATTGTTACGCTTGTCAACTGCACATTGGCGTACGATCTCAGTCCAGGAGTCATCAGATGAGCCGTCATCTACGAACCAGACCTGGAAGGTTAATCCGGCTTCTTCACAAACCTCGCGTATCTCGTCAGCAAGCAAGCTGACGGTTGCAGCCTCCTCGAAGACTGGAACAACGATACCAACGACCGGAAGCATCAGCTTCTACACGTCCAATGTGGCGTAGCGTGCATTGCGCTCAATAAATTGGCGACGTGGTTCTACTCGATCCCCCATCAGAGTTGAAAATATTTTATCAGCTGCTACTGCGTCATCTATCGTAACGCGCTTCAACTGACGTGTTTCGGGGTCCATTGTAGTATCCCAGAGCTGATTGGGATTCATTTCACCCAGGCCCTTATAGCGCTGTATCACAATCTTGCCTCTACCATTGGTCTGCAATTGCTCGATGGTCTGACGCAGCGTTTCATCAGACCAGCAATACTGTTCGCGTTTACCCTGCTTCGCCTTGTACAGTGGCGGCAGCGCGATAAAGAGTCGCCCATTTTCAATAAGTGGGCGCAAATGGCGATAAAAGAAAGTTAGCAGAAGCGTTCGGATATGCGCACCGTCCACATCCGCATCGGTCATCAGCAAAATCTTATGATAGCGGAGCTTATCTGAGTTGAATTCGTCTTCGGTCGTGGCGATACCGGTCCCCAGCGCCGTGATAATGTTCCTGATTTCTTCATTTTCCAGCACTCTGTCCAGCCGCGCTTTCTCCACATTCAGAATCTTGCCACGCAGTGGCAGGATCGCCTGAAAATGACGGTCCCGTGCCTGCTTAGCCGATCCACCCGCAGAATCTCCCTCCACCAGATAAAGTTCGCAGATCTCTGGATCACGTGAAGAGCAGTCGGCCAGTTTTCCCGGTAATCCCCCGGAAGAAAAGGTGTTCTTGCGTTGCACAAGCTCTCGAGCTTGTCGGGCAGCCTGCCGAGCTGTGGCCGCTAGAATCACCTTGCCCACAATAGTCTTCAGCTGCTTTGGGTTATCCTCCAGCCAATGGCCAAGCCGCTCGGCAACGATACTGTGTACCTGTCCCTGGACCTCTGAGTTACCAAGTTTGGTTTTTGTCTGTCCTTCGAATTGAGGGTCACCCACTTTTACAGAAAGTACAGCAGTAAGCCCTTCTCGAAAATCGTCACCAGTCAATTCTCCCTTGAAATTCCTGAACAAATTGTTTTGCTCGGCCTTGCTCCTGAGTGTACGGGTCAACGCTTGTCTGAACCCCGAAATATGCGTACCCCCTTCATGCGTGTGAATATTGTTCACGAAGGAAAATACATTCGTGGAGTATCCCGAATTGTATCGCATCGCGACTTCAACGATTTTCTCGTCATCCCCGAAACTGATGATCTGATCATGAATAGGGGTGCGCGACGCGTCCAGATACTCGACAAATTCACGCAATCCGCCTTGGAAACAATACTCTTCGCGTTCCCGGCTATCCTCCCGGAGATCCTCCAATTCAATCCTTACCCCTGCATTCAGGTAGGCTAGCTCACGGAGGCGCTTGCTGATTGTGCCAAAACGGAAACGACAATCAGAAAAGATGGTCGCATCTGGCCAAAACCTTATTTTTGTGCACGTGGTCTCCTCCGCCTCCATGGGACGCACCCTTGTCAAATCACGTAGGGGCACACCACATTCATAGGTCTGTTCCCACAGGTAACCATCCCTGTACACTCTTGCTTCCAAGCGGCTGGACAACGCATTTACGCAGGACAGCCCCACACCATGGAGTCCTCCAGACACCTTGTATGTCTTATCGTCGAACTTGCCACCGGCATGCAAAACGGTCATGACGACCTCCAGGGCTGACCGCTGCTGTTCGGGATGTATTCCTATCGGTATACCCCGCCCATTATCACTGACTTCAACGGCTCCATCCTCCAGGATATAGACTTGTATATGGTCACAGTGACCGGCCAATGCTTCATCGACCGCGTTATCCACAACTTCGTAGACGAGGTGATGAAGGCCGCGTACGTTTACGTCCCCGATGTACATCGCGGGACGTTTGCGCACTGCTTCTAGACCATCAAGAACTTGAATATCCTCTGCTCTGTACTCTGGCTGGTTCATATACGCAATTTCATTGCCTGATGGTCTCTCGTTTCCGGCTCTACAACGCCTTGATCGTCCCGAATTCCGTGCAGTAACTAAACTTGGATTCCTGAATACCGTCGAGGACGTGCCGTTGACCCAATGAAAATTCCGCCATGAAAGCCGTTGCAGGCACACGGGACTCTATTATAATTAGACCTCCTCTACACTACACCGTGAAGTAAACACCTGCGGATTGGGATTATCGTGTTCCACAGCACGCAGCATTAATACCCTGTCTAGTCAACCAGTCTGCAACGATTCTGTTCACTGTTTCTCTGTAACGATTCTGTCACGATTTCTTCGAATACTCGAGTCTACGTGATATAGGGTTCACTATTTTGCCCCGATTTTCCTTATTTCGGGGCGCCTCATTTTGCCTGAAAGCCGTTTGACTGCACCCAAGTATGCTCAGATGCTCCTGAGCGCACTCTCTGGCCCTTACCCTTCCCCACAACCCTGTAAACGCCTCAAATGGCTGGGCGAGGCGTTTCCGTGCGTCTGACGGTGAACAGGCTGCTCCCTGCGTGCACGGTTGACTGGATGGGAACGCTCCCTGCCCGTATGGGGCGGGCTACCGAGGGGCGACATCGCGACCTACGGTTACTGGTTTTTCATGGAGTCAATAAACTGCTGCATGGCTTCCCTCTCAGCCTTCTGCTTTTCCGCCCTACTCCTCCTCACTCCAGATCAAACTCGTAGCCGTATACATATTTCTTCCCACGGTGAAGACACGTACAAGTGATTCTTATGCAGGAGGAAATCCTCAGGATGAACACCCTCTCTCTCTTCCATGTCATTGACGGGACGGAAGATTATTTTTCTTGCAAGCTTGTAGTCGTTTTCAGACAAATCCAAAACGTAATTCCCTTTGGGAACGCTAGCAATCAGATATTGGGAGTTTATGAACTTTATTGTCAATATAAATGAGCGCGTGCCAGGCTCCATCGACCCGGTCGGAACTCCGTCGGGGGGACCGACGATAGGCTTAAAGTTACGAACATCCCTTCCTTCGAACCGGATTGTCCGCAGATGTCTGAACTGATCGTCGTAAACAAAAATATACGGAAGACCCCCATACGCCACGGCAGTTCGTTCTCCCTCAGGGGAAACCGTTACAAGGTTGTGGTTTTCTCCCGATTGACCAGGAAGATCCAAAACAGGAAGCAATACTATGGACTGAACCCAGTTATAAGGGGGGGATGTGCTACGGGCACAAACTAACCAGTCTTCCCCAGGACACTCCAGAAAAATATAATCGGGCGAAACCGAAAATTTCCGATGCGTAGCACCGAAGAACGAATGAACATATTCAAATTTGTCTGTGAACACCTGTATACGGTCCAGATCCTTGACGAATACGTGTGAACCGTTGTACTGTAGTCCCCCCAAAAAGGCAGCATAAGTAAACTCTCCAGGGCCTTTTCCTGGCTTACCAATTTTCCGGCTAGGGTAACCATCAACTCCTACCGCGAAGATATTTACAGATCTCTCCTCAGAGATATAAAGGCTATCCCCTATCGAGATCATGTGCAAGGGTCCACCGAGGATTAATGAATCAGTCGGGAGCCCCAATCTGGTCGTTGCGCCCCATCTTTCCACCCCAATGTCCGTATCGACCACAAAGTGCGGAGCAGAAGCAAGTAGTCTGTCAATGATCGGAGAGTTTTCAAATCGAGTAAGCGTTGTTTCCCCGCTCTGACATGCGCTAAAGGAGAGTAAAAGAAACGGGATCCCCGCATACCTCCATCTGATGGGTAAAGGTATGCGGAGGAGAGAAATGAAACTCATCTGGACCTGATTAATGTGTATGATTGCTCAATGAGCAACCCATACTAGTCCAGGGTCATACCGCACAAGGTGCCTTCCCAGCGTCCAGTACCTGAGTAATCGTACCTCACACCATCGCAATACATTATCGGGCCTTCACCCAATATTATGATAAAATCTGTAAATTCAGAAAAATTCGATATAAGGCGGTCATGATAGTAGTGGTTATATGCTCTATTTTTGGTCGTTATTCTGGGGAAAATTTCACTTGAAACAGATGCGAATACAATGAAAAAGGATGAGGCGAGTATCCATAGGAGTATAGGGCTTGAATCGCCTTGGGAGATTTCAGAGGATCGTTATGATGATAAGGATCGGGTACGGCGGGTAACGGTGATCTGCACGGATACATCATTGCTGTCATGTCCGAAGTGTAAGGCGGCTTGTTCCTTTTATGATTTGCGCGAGGCTCGTTCCTGGCGGAACTTAGATACCTGTACCTATCGTACGGAGTTGATTGCCCGGGTTCCGCGTGTAAAGTGTCCAGCGTGTGGAGTTCGGACGGTGCAGGTTCCTTGGGCATCGTCGAGTTCCCGGCACACCTTTGACTTTGAAGAGATGGTAATTGGATGGCTTAGGGATGCGAGTGTATCCGCAGTATCGCGGCAGCTCGGCGTGGGATGGAAAGTGATTTCAAGGATCATGGAGCACGCGGTAGAGCGAGGACTTCGGCGCAGACAAACGGAGATTATTCCGCACATTTGCGTGGATGAGACCTCCTTCCGTAAGCGACATAAATACGTTACGGTCGTTTCCGATGCAAAGGCAGGCAGGGTCCTGTATGTGGGGATCGGACGCACGAAAGCGGTGCTAAAGCGCTGGTATTTAAGTCTCACACCAGAACAATTGGCGGGGATTGAGAGCGTTAGCATGGACATGTGGCCCGCCTACATCTCTGCCACCTTGGCGTGTGTAGCTGATGCAGCGAAGAAGATTGCGTTTGACCGGTTTCATGTGGCGAAGTATCTGGGGGAGGCCGTGGACAAAGTGCGTCGGCAAGAGCACAAGGCTTTACGCGCCGAAGGAGATACGACCCTCACCGGAAGTAAGTACGACTGGCTAACGAACCGGGAAAATATGTCCAAGAAGCAGAAAGCGCGGTTTCAATCGTTGAAGAACAGTTCGTTGAAAACCGCCCGGGCGTGGGCCATCAAGGAGATGGCACGAAATTTATGGCATTATGTACATCCCACCTGGGCCCGCAAGGGCTGGAAAAGATGGCTTTCCTGGGCCATGCGCTGCCGCTTGGAGCCGGTCAAGGAAGCCGCCAAAACCATTAAAAACCACCTGTGGGGAATCATCAATGCAATTATTCTCAAGGTCAGCAATGGCCCGGCCGAAAGCATCAACAGCCGAATAAAAACAGTCAAAGTACGCGCCCGCGGATTCCGAAATAATGAACGATTTGCAACCGCCATTTACTTCCATCTCGGAGGCTTGGACCTCTCCCCCAGAATGAAATGAAAATTGCGTTTTCACAAGATTGGCCCAAGACCCACATTATCATATACCAATCACCATTTTCATCGTGACTAACGAAGGTCTTACAATAGCCATTGTTGCAGTAGAGCCAATCGCGAGCTTGGGTGTGAGTAGACACAACACTCCCACAAAACAGAAACATGCACACGGCAACCAAACTAAAAAGTATTTCATCGAAATGTGAAGTTGAGAAAGAGACTCGGCCAATGTACGAAACCGACATCTAATTCCAAACAATTTTAGGGCTTCACACAAAATTATCACAATTGATGGCTATGGGGGTATGTCTTGTCTGCAGGTACCTGACGTAACCCTTTGTGTGGTGCCAAGAGGTGTGCAAGCTCATCGGCCCGGTCACTTGCAATATGGTAATATACATGCAGAGCTTCCTGTGCAGGTTGCCCGTTATTGCTGACCTGAACCAATTCTTCGCCAATCACTGTACCCAAGTGTCGGACGCCCGCCAGTGTGCGGCCATCAGTAACCGGAATGAGCGCCGCTCCCTCAATCTGGGCTCCCTTCACCATCGTCTCAAGCCGGGCGGTTAATGTACTCAGACCAATCCCTCGTAAGGCAGCAATAGGTACTGCTTCAGGATAATCGCGCTTCAGAGCCAGCAGTGCCAACTCCGGCTCCTCGAGAGCGTCTATTTTGTTAAAAACCAGCAGCGTAGGGATTTCCAGTGCACCTATTTCCTTGAGGGTCTGACGTACAACCATCATCTGGCCCTCAAAACTGGGATGTGCAGCACTGACAACATGAATCAGCACATCGCTTTGTCGGACCTCATCGAGCGTGCTCTTAAAGCTCTCAATCAATTTATGCGGTAGTTTCCGGATGAAGCCAACGGTGTCGGAGAGAAGCACTGTGGTTGCGCTTGAGAGAACACATTGGCGTGTAGTTGCATCCAAGGTTGCAAAGAGCCGATCTTCTGCAAGCACCCCACTCCGGGACATAGCATTCATGAGCGTAGACTTGCCTGCATTCGTGTAACCCACAAGTGCGATCCGGCGATATTTTGCTCTGCGCCTCCTTTGAGTTATACGCTGTTGATCTATCCGTTCCAGACGGTTCCGAAGCGTAGCCATTCGCTGACCAATCAGTCTGCGATCCGTCTCGATCTGCGTTTCACCGGGGCCACGTGTACCAATACCGCCCTGCTGCCGGGAAAGGTGCGTCCATTGCCTTGTCAGCCGCGTGCGCAAATAGTCAAGTTGGGCCAGTTCAACTTGGGTTTTCGCGACTGCCGTTTTCGCTCGTTTTGCAAAAATATCCAGAATGAGCTGGGAGCGATCAATGAGTTTGCAACCGAGTGCTTTCTCCAAATTACGGACCTGATTGGGACTTAGATCATCATCAAACAGAACGGTGTCGATCTTCTTTTCCTGCACAATTTCGGCAATTTCGCCGACCTTTCCAGATCTAAGATATGTTGCTGGATGCGGTTTCTGCAGAACCTGAGTTACGCGTCCCAGTACTGTTGCCCCGGCGGTTTCCGCCAGTTGGGCTAACTCATCCAATGAATCCTGTGTTCTACCTCCTCTGCGCACAGCGCCCACAAGCAGTGCGGTCTCCTCGTGCGGCTCTCCAGTGATATACAGTTTACGTCCCATACGCTAACGATTTTGCCAGCGCGCAGCAAGCATCATCTCAGCTGCTAAAAGGACGAGTCCAAGAACAAGAAAATGCCGCCAAAGCTCCAAGCCGGTCCTTGCCCGGTTTACTGCAGCCGAAACTCCCTCTCCGGACGTAACATTCAACAATTCTACCGGTGCACCCAAAGCCTCTGCGAGCACCTTACTGGCCTCTTCCGGTTCCATGTACACAAGACGTGATTCCCGGGGATCCAGTCCAACACTTAAAAGCCGTACGGAAGCGTCCGCAGCCAATACTTCAGCTACACCTGGCGAATCCATATCAAGGTCCAATAGGCTGGCGCCAATAACCTGACGCTGAGGTGGCATGAGTTCTGTTCCATCTGGAGCTTTCACTGTGATATTCCCCTGTACAGCAGGTATTCTTATGGAGGTCTGGTGGCCGGCCAGAAGCTCTTCACCCTGCACTGACCCACCTGCTGAAAGATAATGCGCTGCCCGATACATCAGCGGAACAAATAAACCACGAACAGGCAAATCGCTCCAGCCCAAATCCGGTGCCACGGCCAGAAAAAATATACGACCATTGCCGTATTGGATCTCCTGCAAAAGGGGCGGACCTCCCAAGAGCGTAATCAATGTATGCTCCGCGCCCGTCACACCAGGTACATACCGTGCGGAACGATAGACCGTCACCGCCTCGAGTCTCTGTACGCGCTCCGAGGCTGTAAACACCCCTTCAAATAACGGATGCTTGAAATCTGCTTCATCAATAGATGTTTCCGATTCCTGGATGCTCACACGGCCAGCGCCAACGACCTCCAGAAATGCGTTGGTTGATGTTGGTTCTGCAGCGGGAAAAATCAGCACCCCACCGCCATCTTGAATGTATTGTTCAAGCTTTGCCATTTCACCGGTACTGAGATCATCCGGGCTGATCAGAAAGATTGCCGAATATGGACTAAGCAAAGTCGCTGCCAGTGCACGCTGCGGGATTTTGGTCGTACGCAAAGCATCCGATTCACTACGAAGGGAAAGGGCCAACTCTACATGGTCCGTCCGTGCTTCCGCGCCATGCACCAAGAGAATATCTCTGCGCGCAGGCACATTAAGCGTAAAATATCTTCGATTATCCTCTTCAAATCCATCATCTTCCGTCATCACGTAACCTGCAAGCCATCCACGCATCGTTGGTGCACCTCGAAGCGTTACCCGAACAGGCACTTCCGGCGCAAGGGCAATGCTGGTTTGAGCGACACGTTCATCCCCAAAATACAGGCTCACAGCATAATCATCAATGGAGGAATTCCCATGGTTGACAACCGTAGCTTCTATTGTGGCTGGGGTATCTAGATCCACAATCCGGCTTGTTACTTGCACATCGGCAATGCCTACATTGGGTCGCATATCAGTTGCGCCCACAGGAACGAGCACTACACGAACTCCGCTATCAAGGGGAATTTGTACCGAATCGAGCAGTGTCGATTCCTGCATGTCTCCTAGATAGTAGACGATTTTATCGAGATGTGAGGCCCCTTGGGCGACCAGTTTTCCAGCACTGCGAATAGTTGACGCCGCAGTCTGTGTTGCCGGTGTTGGGCCCCGATTAACGAGAACATCTGGCGTTTCCAAATACTGTGCCTTTTCGCTCAAGATGAACGATTCATCCCCCGGTTCTGCCAACTGAATGATAGCTTGTGCGGCAGACTTGGCCTGCTCCAACCGCGTCCCATCAGAATCACGCTGCATCATTGACAACGATGCATCCAGTACAAGCACCGCAGACGCGCTGGAGCGCCCTAACAATCGGGTTCCAGAAGAGTCCGTCAGGGTCGGACGGGCAAATGCAACAACTAGGGTGCACAATGCCAGCATTCTTAAAAGGAGCAGCAACCAGTTGCGGATACGGATCCGTTGCAGAGTCGTACGCTGTAGTGCCTGCAGGAGAGCAAGCGAACTGTAGTCCAATCGCTGCGGCCGCCGAAAATTAAAAAGATGTACAAGTAGGGGTATGGCTGCCGCGATCAATCCAAACAAGATGAGCGGGTTTATGAAGGCCATGGGGGAATGATACGCCCGTACAGCGGGCTACGTGCTACAGATGCATTACTGCACTGTTCCAGGTCTCACACCGGTGGGCGAAAAATTACCGGCCATGAGATCTGTTGGTTGTGAGGCTTCACCAACGAGTCAATAGGTGGACGGTCCATCCCATGTCTGCCGCTCTCCCACGCAGGATTTTTTGTGCTGAAATAAGAAATTAGCTTCATTGTGAGACCATCGGCGATGTTAAACGTCAGCGGCATGCCAACAATTACGGGCAGAGTTGGCACGGCGGGATCTATGTCATCCCGGACAAGGTTTCGCACAAGCCCCAGTGTGGTGCTCCGATGATAATCAGGGCAGCCGAAACCGCCTTTGATGTGATTCGCATAGATCTTCTGAAATTCCTTTAACTCCATACTCCTCGAACCAAACCAGTGCTTCAAACTCCGAAAGGTCAACCTAACCACCTAGTGCTTACAATTGGTTGCTCAGTTCTCTGCGCGTTGCTCCGAAGTCAGCCATTAAAGCTGAATCACTTTTTCAGTGCAACAGTCTCGTGAGGTTCTGCGAGAATTCACAAAACGTTATATTCTTCACGTGTGGGTTAGCTGTTTTTAGGTCAGCAGTGCATTTCCAGTCTCTACGACTCGCCGCAATCAAGCCTTCCTCACGCAGTCACTGTCAGTCGAGTGACAGAGGTGGGCGGAATTTCACAGGATGAAATTGCTTCATAGTCCCCTTGTTCTTGCCGGCAAGCTTCGTGCTGCGTTCTCATCCCCGTCGTTACTTCCGGTGCTATCGGCCGGGACCGTTTCGGGTCTTAGCTTGCTACTCGTCCAAGTAGCCTTTGGCACCTTCATCTTCTCTGGAGTGCTGTCTCCGTATTCTTCGCAGGGAATCGGCTTGATCTTATTTGGGAATTTCGCTGTGTGTTTACTCTTCTCTCTTCTGGGTGGGTATCGTGGCGTGATTGCAGGACTTTCCCCTGCGGTGGTACTCGTGATGGCAACCGTTGTGGCCTCGGTGGATGCGGATGGCGAGGCACTCCTAGTAACCGCAGTGTGTACGCTGATCTTCAGTGCTGTGGCGACGGGCGTATTCTGTCTCCTGGTCGGAAATTTCCAGCTCGCCAATCTGCTGCGGTTCATCCCGTATCCAGTAGTGGTTGGATTTGTAGCCGGGATCGGGGGGGCTGCCTGCCTGGCGGCCCTGTCTCTGATGGGAGTAAATCTGGGCTTGCAGCCCACGCACTTGCTGGAACCAATCGTGTTGTGGACCTGGCTACCGGGTTTGATATATGGGGTAGTCTTGTACGGTGCTATAAAGTACTGGAAGAATTCTCTGATCTTGCCGGTGAGCGCTTTGTTTTTAGTCGGTGCATACTTCCTGGCTCTTTTTGTCTTTGGCATTTCCTACGACGAGGCCAGAGAGGCGGGATTACTACTTACCAGTACTGCACAAGGAAACCTGTGGCCGGCAATCTGGCCGACCGACCTTGTACACATAGATTGGTCTGCAATCGTCGGGCAAATACCGCATATGATCATGCTGATCCTGATCGCCCTGATCGCCATCGTCATGAATATTGCCGGGCTAGAGGTTGCCGTGGGCAAGGATCTTGACTGGAATCGCGAGTTCCGGGTGACTGGCATTGCCAGCATCTTTGCTGGATTAGGTGGGGGAACGGTAGCGACCATCATCGTTCCCATATCGCTCCGCCACATGCTCCTCCGCGCTAGCACCCGGATGACGGGAATAATCGTAGCCTGTGTCATCGGGTCTGCGCTATTGTTTGGTGACGGAATGCTACAATTCGTTCCAACCCTGTTTGTCGGCGGCGTACTGGTCTTTGCGGGTCTTGGTATGCTAGACCAGGGCCTTATAGCTGAACTTCCCCCTATTTTGATTTTTTCGAAGGCACGATTTTCTCCACAAATTTGAGGCTTTTTTTGAAAAATTACTGACCGCCAGGGACGGCGGTCTGGGGAGTCCAGTTTGGTGAACCGAGGACTACAGCAGTTTGATATTCAGCAGTTTGAATGCCTGCTTTTGGGTGGGACTGATCTCCTTGACCATGACGACTTCGGGGGATGCATCCGTCTTGATTTTCGGAATGACAACGAGGCGGCATGCCTTTGAAAGTTCTTCCATCAGCTCCGCAAAGCTCCAAACCTTTTCGCCCGTCTCAGTTTGCTTGGTTTGGGCTTTCTTTTTCGCCGATTCCGAGGGTTTGGCGGGTTCGACAACTTCTCCGCGCTGCACTCGTTTTGCTTCCAGATCATCCTCTGCAAACAACATCGGAGCCAACTTACGACGCAGATGATATTCTACGTAGTAGGCCAGCATGCACAAAAAGACATGTGCAACGACCCGGTCTTTGGTGCGATGGTGAATCGGACGGATCTGCAACGACATGGATTTCATCGTACGGAAGGCCATCTCCACCGTGGAAAGACGTTTATAATTTGTGACCAACTCGGCGGCGTTCGGCCCCGATTTCAGACTGGAACGGATGGCATACAGGCCGTCGAGTCGTTCCTCCTTCTGAATCACCTCTTCATTGCGAGTATATGAAAAGTGTCCTTCCCGGATCACGAGTTGAAAGTATTTTTTCTTGTGCTTCTTTTTCCCGAATACCTTTCCGACCCGCACGCCAATTTTCCCTGCATCTTTGAGTCGCCCGTTTTGGATCGCCTCGATGATCTTGTCAAGTTTCTCCTCCGCCTTCACGAGCAGGTCTTCCCGCGTTTTCTTACTCTTTTCGGCCTGTAAGGAGTTTCTGCACAGGACCAGCCGGTCATTTGGATACAGGTCACAACAGACCTCTACCAAGTTCTGTTCATCAAATAGACTCATCTGATAGCCCTCTTGCTCGACCACCTCACGAATCTCGCACTTTTGCATCGCCGTGATCCAGTCCAGACCTACGGGCAGAATCTCCTCCTGAATCTGCTTCTGCTTCAGAATTCCACGGTCTCCGACCAACACCACATGCTTGAGTTCAAATGTGTTCTGAATTTTTTCCACTTGGGCGCGCAGTGTACGGGTGTCGGCGGTATTGCCGCGAAACACCTCGACCGACACCGGACAGCCCTCCTGATCGGTCATCAGTCCATAGACAATCTGCTTCTTGCCCAGCTTCTTGTCCCGGTTGTAGCCATAGGCCGCCCATTCATTTTTCTCGCCTTCCACATAGCTACTGGTCACATCGTAGAGCACCAGACTCCCCTCCTTGAGGTGTCGTTTTGCCAAACGACACTCAATGTCTGTCTTGCGTTTGAGCAGTTCATCCATCGCATCATAGAGATCATCTTCATCCACGCGTTTGAGTCCAAGCTCTTCATTGAGCGTGGTGGATGCGTGTTTTACATCCAGCATGGCACTGGTCGAGAGCTTGCTTGCCGACTTGATCACGCGTGCGGCAATCATGCCGAGGATCAGTCGGCGGAAGCGGGAATTCTTCGGAGCAATCAGTTCCGGCAGTCTGAGTTGTCTCATGATGCCCAGGACCGCGGCGACATGTCCGTGGTTCTTGCTGCTTTGCACGTCGAAGGCCTCCTCGAACGAGCGGACGGCGGTGCCGCCTTTGAGGAGAACCCGGATTCCATCAATGAACACCTGGGGAAGTTTGGTGATATTGGCGATGGTGATTTTTTGGATTTTTCCATTGACGCGTCTGGACTCACGGATGAGCCAAGTGGGATTGGAATTCCGGTTGGGGATTCGCGCTACATACATGGGTACAATATCATGGGTATGTTTCCTATAATATACGAAAAATATGGGAATATATCCGTAAATCGGCCATAAAACCGAAAACATTCAAAATAATGACATGGGTACACCTGTTTAAAACCCAATCACCAAAAAACACGCCGAAAACAGAGAAATACACCACAAAAAGCCCGAAAAAGAGTCGAAATGAGAAGAAAAGTTCAACGATAAGGCCCAAATATTCGGCCCTACGTCCCAAAATCAGAACAAAAAGAGAAAAACCTTAGGATAAGGGGGGAAGTTCAGTTATAGAGAGCTACAAACGCCTGCCTAGAACAGAATTCGCAATCGTCCTCCTGATCTTCGTGGCAATCACATTCTTCGGCCTGATTGAGGGCGTGATTTCCGGTATGGTTGCTACTCTCTTATTCTTTACTGTGCGTCTCAGCCGGCTAAACCCGATTGAATCCGTTTTTACCACGCGTGAACATCGGAGCAAGAAAGCCCGCACGGTCCCCGATCGAGCTATCCTCCTGGCGGAAAGTGCTCGGGTAAAGGTATACAAGCTTCAGGGATATATCTTCT